>NZ_NIPO01000001.1 GCF_002807015.1 Avrilella dinanensis
ACTTCCTCTTCAGATTAACTGGCGGAATATAACAACTATTTTGATAAAATCCACCAACTATTTTTCAGTACATTACCATTTTTTAGAAAATAGAAGCATTTGTTTGGCAGGAATTAATTTTCTATCGGTTCCTGCAAGAATGGCATTGCATTACTATCCTAAGATAAAACTTCCTGAAAAAACTGATTTTTTGCTGACGCACGCACCTCCAAAAGATATTTTAGACAATGGTTTTGGTTGTACTATTTTGAAAAAGTTCGTAAACAAATTAAAACCAAGCTATCATTTGTTTGGACATATACACGAAACTGCCGGACAAACAATAAGCGAAAGTAAAACGATTTTTATGAATACATCTTTTATCAATAATTAAAAAACCGCCTATTGGCGGTTTAAATTTATCTGATACTAAAAGATTTCTGTTTATCTTCCGGTAATTGAGCAAAACGTTCCTGACATTCTTTAATCATTGCGATGGCTGCCGCTTTGTCTCCAAAACCGTTGGTTTCTACTTTTTTGTTTTCCAAATCCTTATACACTTTAAAGAAATGCTCGATTTCTTTGATAAGGTGTTTGTTGATGTCGCTCAAATCGTTTAATTCCCGCATTAACGGGTCGCCCATAGGCACACAGATAATTTTTTCGTCGTTTCCTTTATCGTCCGACATATAAAATACACCGATAGGTTTTACTTCCACCAATAATCCAGGAATAGTTGGCTCAGTTGCCAAAAGCAAAACGTCTAAAGGGTCGTTGTCCAACGCCAAAGTTTCAGGAATGAAACCGTAATCAGCTGGGTATTTCATTGATGAGAATAACAAACGGTCAAAACGCATCATTTTCAAATCAAAATCGAACTCGTATTTATTTCTGCTTCCTGCAGGTATTTCGATAAACACATCGAAAGTTGCTGTATCTGTCATAATAGTATAAATTTAACAAATCTTAAAAATCCCGACAAAGGTAATCAATTTTGTGTTAGAGCCTGTTTAAAATTTATCTAATAATTTGTTTATGCTTCTTTTTGGTCATAACCGCGTTAAATTTTAAAACGATAGCTCTGCTATCCTTTGAAAATTTGCCTTGTTCTGCCTCAAAAATAACCTATAAACATTTTTACAATACAAATTTAAACAGGCTCTAAAGACAGTTTATTTTTTAAAAAATCCGCCAAGCATATCGCCTAATTTTCCATTGGTTACAGCTGCCATAGCATCTTTTAAATCCAGTTTTCCGTCGCCGTTCTGGTCAAGTCCGGCAGCACCTGCCATGCTCATCAAATCCGAAAGTTCAAATTTTCCATCTTTCACTCCCGCGATAACAGCGCTGATTAACTGCGGAATAACTGAACCGGCAAATTGGTTAGACGTTGTACTGTCCAAACCAACTTTTTTGGTCAGGTTACCACTCAGATTTTCAATAATACTACCAATCATCGGGTTGGAAGCCAAAGCATTCACATTGGTATTTTCCCCAAGGTTTAGTAAATCGGTCAGGTTACCGCTTTTGAATCCTTCCACTAATGAGTTTCCGGTTTCTTTTGCCACTTCAGCTACTTTAGATTCACTGGTTTGGTTCAGGTTCTGTTTAGTGAATTGCTCCACCATTTGCATTAATTCATTCATAACAATTTATTTATAATTTGGTTAAAAAATTCATTGTATCCACTCCGTCTGCATAGTCCCAAAGCTGTGGAGACTGGGTTGTTCCGAACGGAATACTCCCATCAATCCACCCAGATGAAACTACACATTGGATTTGATTTTTTCGAGCTTCCAAGGTAGTAAAAATTTCTTTTTCTTTTTCATATCGCTCATAAAAAATTGTAGAAATCGGCGAAACCATCGCTTCACTTTCCCGCAGCGTCAGAAAACCGTTATCTAAAATCTTGTATTCGCTCATCAGAAAAACGGCTTTGTTGTAATCGTAATTATTGGCGTATTTCTCGTAATTAATCAAATCTGCATAGGTAAAAACCGCTTCAAAAAAATCTTTGAAATCATAGTCTTTCGGCACGAGCAATTTGGACACATTACGGCAGCCCAATCCATAATATCTGAAAATATCTTCGCCCAATTGTGTTAATTCCTCCGCTGATTCTTTTCCGGTTAAAACCGCAACCGAATTTCGGTTTTGTCTGATGATATTGGGATATTTTCCGAAATAATAATCGAAATATCTTGCGGTATTGTTGCTTCCGGTGGCAATAACGGCATCGAAATCGGTAAACTGTTCTTTTGTAATCTCGATTCTATCCGCAAATTCAGGTTCAATTTTTTTCAGGTATTCCAGCAAAAAAGGAATCATTTTCTGGTCGTTTGACGATAATTTTATCAAAGCAATATTGCCCGACATCAGCACCGATAACACATCGTGAAAGCCAACCATCGGAATATTTCCTGCCAAAATCAACCCTACTTTTTTCAACGGTTCACGGCTCAAATCATAAGCCGAAATCCATCGCCGGATATTTTCTTCCTGCAAAGCATCTGCCCAACTCTTACAGGCGTGTGTAACCTGCTCTAAAGTAAACCAACCATTGTGATATTTAGAATCATTTAAAATTTGAACAAAATCATCGAAGAAAATATCATTAAAATCTGCATTATTTTGCTCAAAATCTGTGTTTTGAAACTGTCTTAAAAATTTGCCGAGTGTGACGAATGCATTTATTTTTGTTTCTGCTAACATAGTTGTTTGGTTGAGAATACTTATTGCCGTAAATTTGTGGTAAAGTTAATTAATTAATTTAAAAAAAACCGCTATGGCTATCATTATAACAGACGATTGTATCAACTGCGGGGCTTGCGAACCGGAATGCCCAAATACGGCGATTTATGAGGGTGCCGACGATTGGCGATACAAAGACGGTACTGCCCTCAGAGGCAAAGTGACTTTACCTGACGGCACCGAAGTGGACGCTGAGGAAGCTCAGGAACCTATCTCTGACGATATTTATTTTATTGTTCCAAGCAAATGTACCGAATGTAAAGGTTTTCACGAAGAGCCACAGTGTGCTGCGGTTTGCCCGGTCGATTGCTGTGTTCCGGACGAAGATCGGGTGGAATCTGAGGAAATTTTATTGGAAAGACAAGCATTTCTACACAACGAATAATTAAAAAAAATGAAGATTTTTTTCTGGATTCCTATTATTGCATTATCTCTGACGGCCTGTAAATCAGGAAACAACCAATCAAGCAATAAGAGTAACACCCAACCTGACGAAATCATTGGCAGATGGGAGCTTGTGGAACAAACCAATATAAAAAATCCGGGAAAATCTTATCCGGAAGGATTGCCGGTTTTGTCTTTTGAAGAAAGAGGAAACAAAATCATGATTTATGGTTATGACGGTTGTAACCAAATCCGTACTGCCGTAAAAGTGCGAAAAAGCGGTACTATTCAGTTTGATGCAGAACAATGGGTAAGTACTTTTATGAATTGTGACAATGTAGCTGACGAAAGCTTTAAACAAGCGGTTTTATCAGCCGAAAGTTATTCAATTGACGGAAATTATCTGACATTAAAAAGTGAGTCGGCAGAATTGCGTTTTTTCAGAATCGCACTCAACGGCAAATGGACATTAAGCAAGTTATACAACACTAAACCGACCGTTGCGGAATTGTTTCCGTACAGAAAACCTTTTATACAAATCAATATTAACTCTTTGGAATTCAACGGGCATACTGCTTGTAATGTCATTCAGGGAAAAGTTTTGATTCATGCTAATGAAATGCGTTTTTCCAATGTTATCAGCACCGAAATTTACTGCGAAAACAAAGGCGAAAAGCTTTTTATAGATGCGTTAAATCAAATTAGCCGGTATGAATTGTCAGGTAATAAATTACTGCTGTATAAAGACCAGAAATTATTGATGGAATTAGAGAAGTAGTATTTAGTTTATTCGCTAATTTGCATATTCGCATATTTGCTAATTTGCATATTCGCTAATTCGCATATTTGCCAATCAACCAATTCGCTTATCTGTTGATTTATTAATTTGCTGAATAGATTTTAGTATTCGTTTTTTAAGTAAAACGGGAGGAGTCTTTTTCAAAACCCTTCCCGCCTTTTTAAAATTATTCATATGCTATTACAATTCTGTAATAATAAATTCACTTCTTCTGTTTTCCTGATGTTGCTCTTCCGTACACTCCACCTCATCGGTACAGTTATTAATCAAGCTGGTTTCCCCATAACCTTTGCCTGTAAGTCTATCTCTTTCAACGCCATGTGCTACCAGCCAATCAATAGTAGCTTTGGCCCTGTGGTCAGACAAGTTTTGGTTATATTGATGTGTACCTCTGCTGTCGGTATGTGAACGCACATCTATTTTCATTGTCGGATAAAGATTCAATACTTCTAATACTTTAGCCAGTTCTACCTCAGCTTTTGTATTGATTTCAGATTTGTCAAAATCAAAATAAATGACATTTTCAATTTCAAATATTTTCGCTAAATCATCTCCTTCTTTAACCTCTACTACTTTTTTCTCCATAAATATTGTTCGATATTGCACTCCAGATTCTTCCGGTAAAATCACAGATTCTTCTTCGGTGTTATAATCGTCGTGTTCAGCTCTGATAAATACAATATCACCCGGATTAACTCCTTCTATGTTTAAATTGCTAAACGAACCGTCAAACGAAGTATTACCTGATGTAAGTAGATCAAAATTATCATTGAATATGGATATTTTAGCATTCGGAATATGCTCCAAACTTTCTTCATCCTTCACCAATCCTTCAAAAATCTGATAATATGGTTCTTCATCTGAAATAATATCGGTTATTTCATAAATATCATCTCGTCCTGTTCCATCTGGTCGATTGGAACTGAAGAAACCTGTTTTTAAATCGTTGTTGATATAAATGCTGAAATCATCGTAAGGCGAATTAATTCCTTTTCCGAGATTTTCAACTTTTGCTTGTTCGTCTGACAAATCCAACTGAAAAAAATCCAGTCCGCCCAAACCTAAATGACCGTCTGATGAAAAATACAAGCGGTTATCTGCCGATACAAACGGAAAACTTTCCCTGCCTTCGGTATTAACCGGCTTTCCCAGATTTACCGGCTGACCGTAACTGGCATGATTTGCCATAATGGCAACTTTGTATATATCTGACTGACCAATGGTTCCGGGCATATTGGAGGAAAAATATAATTCACGTTCGTCAGGACTCATTGTCGGGTGCGTACAGCTATATTCGTTGCTGTTGAATGGCAACTCTTCTACATTAGTCCATTTCCCTTCAACATTTTCGGCTCTGAAAATCTTCAGGATTGTTTGGTCTTTGTAAACCACTCCATCACGCTCTTCAGCTTTTACCTTAAAACTTTGTGTGAAATAGGCAAACCGACCATCTTTAGTGAATATCGCATTGGACGTATGATAACGACTTCTTGTCAATTCAAAATAATTGGTTTTGCCGTTTTCATCGACCATAAACAAATTAAAAAAAGGTTGTCCGTCCCAGGTATTTTCATCTTTAAAAGGTCCTCTTACCGGCTTGGCAGAACTAAACACAACGTTTTGGTTGTAAAAAGCTACTCCAAAATCCGAGTAGCTTGTGTTAAAATCTGCCAATTGATAAAAAAAACGTTGAGGTAATTCTTCAATTTCATTCAGGTAAGACTGATTTTCATTGAACATCTTTCCCCGGCTGTCTTCCTTTTTTAATTCATGGAATTTTTTCAGGTATTTGTCTGCCTTATCATATTCGCCAATGGATTTGAGCGATTGGGCATATCTGAAATAAATTTCAGTATCCACTTCTTCCTCTGCCATTTCAAACAGTTGCCCATACCATTTTGCCGATTCTTCGTAGTTGGCGGTAAAATAATGAGCGTTACCTAATTTGGTCAGCAGCTCTTCGGAAGCATATCCTTTGTCTGCGAGTTTGGTATATATACTTATCGCATCGATGTAAGCGGAGTTTTCATATTTGGTATCCGCTTTCTTTTCTTTCATTTCCTGCCCAAAAGCCGTAAAGCAAAAGGCAGACATGAGTATTACAAGTATTTTTTTGTTCATAATCTAAAAGAATCTTGGTGAAACAACTCGGTTGTGTCTGTTAAACAATTCAAATCTTACCAAAAACTCATGCGAGCCTGAGCTGTAATTAGCCAAAGGTTTGGTATCAGCATCGTAAGAATAACCGATAAAAACCTGATCCGTCAACTGGAAGCCTACTAAACCGCTGAATGCCGCGTCCCATCTGTATGCCACTCCGATAGTGAGCTTGTCGTACAGCAGAAAATTGGCTGTTGCATCGAGCTGCAAAGGTGCACCGGAAATAATTTTGGCAATCACTGCCGGCTTAAACTTGACTTCTCTCGAAATATCAAAAACATGCCCCGCTGTGGCATAAATATGTGCTTTCTGGCTCATGGTAGATTTGATATTATCATCATATCTGGTTGAACTCAGCAACAAAGGTGCAGAAACGCCCACATAGGTTTTGTCGGAATACAAAAACAACCCGGCTCCGACATTGGGCGTAAACTTATTTTCGATATTGTCGCCAACTTCTGTCGGGTCGGCAATAATTAGCTTATTATAATCTACATTCAGTAAATTGGCTGACCCTTTCAATCCGAATGCCAACCGGAAATCGCGGGAAACATCAATGGTGTAGGAGAAATCTACTGCGAGCGTATTTTCGTCCATAGCACCCAAAGCATCATTCTGAAATGAAACCCCCAACCCTATTCTCGAATTATACAAAGGCGTGTGTGCCGAGAAATTGATAGTTTGCGGAGCACCTTCCACACCAACCCATTGGGTGCGGTAATGTCCGAAAACAGACAACGCATCTCTTGCCCCGGCATACGCCGGATTCACACTTATTGGGTTGTACATATACTGTGTAAACTGCGGTTCTTGCTGAGCCATCATATAACCGGAGCTCATCATAAACACACACAGAGTTACTTTTTTTATCGCTTTTAAAATCATAGTCTAATCGTTTTCTAAGTGAATATAACCTACCTTCTTAATTCTCTGAGAAACACCGTCGTTATCGGTTTTTTCATATACCAGAATGTAGTAATATGTACCTGATGGCAACTTGTTGCTTCCGGAAACTGTTGCTCTGCCTTCAGAATAGCCTTTGAAGACATTGCCATTGCTTCCATAATTGGTAGTTTCATACACCTTTACCCCATAGCGGTTAAAAACCTCCAGCTGATTATTCGGATATCGATCAATATTGTCGATCAGTAAATAATCATTTTTGTCATTACCGTTTGATGAAACATAGTTGTACACCACTACATCGTCGGGCAGGATTACATTTGGTTTCGCTAATCCTAAGGTAAAAACACCATAACCTTCGGCAGGTACAGAAGTCGTTACGGTTTGGTTACCGTTATCAACGATTCCGCCTTCATCTACCCAAAGGTTTTTATCGGAATCCCAACGAACTACCCGCAAGTTTTCCGTTTCTCTCAAAAGTTCTGCCGGAGTAGTTTCGTCGTGCCATGACAAAGTAACGATAACCGTTTCTTGTCCGCCCGTATTACTCAATTCCCAATACTCCTGATTGTCGATTACCCGCAACACGCCCATTTTGTTTTCCTGTGGAAATCTCACGGTTGGGTTTTCCAGCTTGTATCTAGATACAAAATAATTTTGCGTAGCGGCTGACTGTGCTATGCCAAGCGGTCGATAATAATCGTCTTTACCAATAGGAAAAGTAAACTGATTACGTCCTTCTTTTTCCACACTACCGATAACAAAACTGTCGTCGGAAGCTTCCAATGCCATAGCTTGATCTCCAAAAAGCATCGCCCCGCCACTTAGCGAGTCAATAGCTACGATACCGTGTTTGAAATAGGAATTTCCTCTGATAACAAAATCGTTCTGAAGTCTTACCGCATTAGCCGTGCTGGTAGTATTAAACTCAATGTTTTGAAATAATGACGGTGAATCGCCTGCTGCCAAATGGTTTACGCCTTTGAAAATGGTTAGCCCAGATGATCTGCCGGGTGTAAAACCCACCATACCAAGGTTTTCATAATCCTGATTAACCTCCAACGTTCCATCATTTATCAACACACCATCGGCTGTATTGACAAAGTCAAAATGAGTGGAAACCAAACTGTTTGGCAGAATGTACAATTCGCCTTTATTGATGGTTATTGTTTCGGTGGTTTGGGCGAAAGCAGCACCTCCTAACATTAAAGTTACTGTCAGCAAACCAATTTTATTTATAGTTCTTTTTTTCATGACTTTAAAGTTTAGGATTAATTAGTATTTAATCTGGTTCGTATCATAGGGTTGACAATTGCCCCACAAGCAGCAATTTTAACCTTTAGATATTGTGCATCACCATACAGGCATTCTTGACGAGTAGTAATTACTTTCATATAAAGTGTTCCTGCTTCGTTGTACTCTCTCAATAGTTCTTTCATTTGTAAACGGTACTGAACCCTGTCTTCAGTTTCGTTAGCGATAACAACTTCTGAACCAACAATATCATTCCATGCTGTAATATTACCATCAACATCAAGCGTCGGATAGGCATAAGAAATCTCGTAGCTGGTACAAGGATCCATTTTTTCTATCTCAAAAGGTGCTGATGTACACAATGTAGTGGTCTCATCATCCGAATCGAAAGCAAAATATGGCAATAGAGAGACATCATAAATTCTTAAACTAGTTGATAGTAATTCTAAAGTAGCAATGTTTCCTGATCTGACTTCAACTCGATCGAACGGTGCCCCAATTCCTTCTAACATATAAGCATATTTTCCTGTAGCCTGAGGGTTGATTAGCCCTAATAGGTCTAACTGAATCAAAGCATTAGCATCAACAACTACAGGTTCGCCGATAGCGATTGTCCCCATATATCTTTGAATTGTTAGTGCATTACCTAATACATTTGCATCTAATATAGAGCCGCCTTCTCGACCAAAAACAAAACGAACTTTATCTCCCGGTCGGGCAATTTCCTTAAACTTAACAGTTAAAGACATTTGATTAAGTACTCCTGCTGCTGCATTGAATTCAGCATAGGTATCAAAATCAGGTGTGCCATGCAGCGGATTTCCAGGGTCATTGATTGCATCTGCAGCCTGATAACCGTATAGAGTAGAGCTTAACAAAGTAGCTACTCCTAAACCAATATCTTGAGTTCCCCACAAAACATCTCTTGTTGAAGTATTTAATAATAAGGTCGCATCAAGATTTCCAGGTATTTCTGCTCCATCTACAGTAATATTAGGGTTACAAGTGGCATCAGCAACAGGAGTACGTTCGTCGATAAAGGCTCCATATACCCTCATGGTATTCCCTAACCCTAAGACAGAACCAAGGTTTACCTGAACGCCACTATAATCAATTGGAACACCGTCAATTTCCGGAATAAAAGTAAACTCAAAAATATTGTCTCCTACTAATACATTGGCTAGATCAATTTCATCAACACTTAATAAAGATCCTACAGCATCTCCATTTGTATTTACTGCCTGAATAGTTAATCCTCCGATTACCTGAAGTAAACTATAGTCTTGGCCGATTTTCACTGTTACAGGTGTGCCAGCCTCAATCACTTTGTTGCCTCCTCCTTCTGTAAACATTAATTTTTGTGATGTAGTACCAATACCTAGTAATGACACCACATTGAATACCGAGCCGTGTGTGGATAAATCCCCGTCAATTGCACGAGCACTTTCCGAAGTTCCTCCTAGTGGAATTCCTAATAAACTAACAGTACTTGCACTTTCTTGGTCTGCCATTAATTGTTCGAAACGGTATTCACATTCTGCTTTGTCATATACATATACCGTAACTCGACGTACTAAATCACAATCAGGGTTAGCTATATTTGTTGTTTTGACATAATAGTTATAACTACCTATTTGGTCATATTCGATAGTTTGTCCCATCAAATCAACTGTAGGGTTGTCTTCGGCAAAAATTTGTATTGTATTATAATCTGCAGTTACATCTGCATTTTCATCTTCTCTATCAATGACATTATAATCAGCTAAATTGAATGTATGTTGTGCATCTGGCGTTTCATCATCGTTGGCATCCAATGGCATACTGATTGCAATTTTACCATTGATACGATATTGTGTATCTTGAATTGCCATAATACTAACATTTTCGTCTGGACAATATTCGTCAGAACCTGTAATTCCTCTAATTACATAAGAACCTAATGGTTGCCATTCATTACCCTCAATAGATAAATCTACAGCATTACCGTTTGCATCGCTAATCGTATAAGTGTTAACAGCATTGTAATTAGGAATGATATCTGTAATATTGAATTTTGTTTCGCGAATATCAACACCTCCTACTGTTCTGATAAACTCTTTGGTGCAAACTTTTTGTGTGATAGGTTCGTCGTTGATTAAAGTGAAATCATACACTCGAATATTGCTACCTCCTAACAAATCAAGTCCTACTGGTATATTGATACGAATACCTACCTTATCAAACGGAATGATATCTCCAGTAATAGGATCTTTTGGTGCTGCGGCAAAACTAAAAGCTACATCATCTGAATTGATTAGCCCTAAAACATCAAGTCCAAGTACCTCTTCGTCTATATTTACTGTAGCAACTTCTGCCCCATCATTATAAAACACAACCGACGACTGTTGTGCAACAGCAAGGTTTAATAAACTTGCCGGTAATTGCATAGTGATTCTTACAGATTTATCATCAACCTCGGTTGGTAGATAAAAAAACTGTTCTACTGTACTAGCAGTTGTAACATTTAGTAAAGACGTTATTCCGATCGTTGAATAGGTATCAAGGTCATTATCAATCGCATAATGAGAATCAGTAACAGGAGCACTGTTTACTAAACTCAATAGCCCCCCTGTAGCTGTATATGAAGTAAGTATTGGAACATCACAAGTATTCAAATTTTCATAATAAAAAGCATCATAAATATTTACCTGTGCATTGTTACCTAACCCTAACAATGTTCCCCCTACTTCGACCTGAAGCTGGAAACGATTATAGTCTTGATCCGGAGTCATTACCATATAATATTCATTAGCTCCTGAAAGCCCGATAAACATATCTGAACGACCTGCAAAATCACTGCTGTAAATATTTCCACTAAGAACTGTAGTTGTTCCATTTTGAAGACTAAAATCTGCATCTGCATTACCTAATAACACAAGACTAAGGACGTCACTTAATACATTCCCTAAACTACCTCCCAATAAAGCTCCTAAAAGCTCATTACCTCCATCGAGACCCACTTTTGAATAGTATTTTGTCCCGGCAGGAATGGTAGCGGTATGATCCAATCGAAGTCTTTCATCAAGACCTCCTACTCCCAATGCTAATCCTGAATTTCCTCTTACACGAGCAAAAGTACTTTCGTCTGTATCTCTTGCGTTGTCAGCATTCATGTCTGATCTATTGCCCCAACTACCTTTGATACCTAAAGCAATATGATTTCTTCTTTCTCCTAATGCTACATCCGCTCTTTTCTTCGTGGTTTGTCCGATCGCATTTGTTCCTAATGCCAAAAACGACAATAGTAACAAGCTTTTTAATATATATTTATTTTTCATCATTTTCTAAGTTTAAAAGTTCAACAACTATTTCACTACGAAAACAATGTTCACAAAAGAATAATCGGTTCCTGATCCAATAACATCGTAGGTTAAAATACCGTTTTCGTCTATACTTAAATTATCCAAAGCAGTATCGTCGTAGTCGGTTACATAGTACCATAAGTCAGTAGCTGCTGGTGTATTTGGCACTTCGTCTGGAGCGTCGGTACTTTTTACAAAAGTTGGGCGAGCATCGGTTCCAACCTCTCCACCAGTTGTCGTGTCAGGAATAAACTCTTTATTGGTAAATTGTGAAATGTATTCTGCATGTAGGTTTCGTTTTAACCCTGTTCCATTACTAGAAGTATTAATCATAATAGACGGCATGTAAAAGAATTTTACACCACCTAAAGATTCATCACCACTTGTTATCAATCGTCTCCATTGTGTACCATCATTTTGATACAATCCGAGATCAAGATTTTCCGCTGGGTTAACGGTAGTATTATAAACAACCATTCCTTGAACATGAGCCTCTAGTGGGGCTTCGTCGGTTAAAGTAGTTAGCTCAACACGCGGTAACAAAACTCCCTTGTCGGTTGCTTCCACTTCCAACATAGCGTTAGCGTTTGGCGTACCGTCGGTTCCGCCTATTTTTACTTGTGCAGAAACTACTGCGCTAAATAAAACTGCTGCTAATAAAAAATATTTTTTGTTCATAACTCTGATTTTTAATAGAACCTGCAAAACCTCATTGGTCTTGCAGGTTGGTTGTTTATAATTAATTATTCTTCTACTGAGTATTCAACAATTACTTTGATAGCCAAATCAGTTGCACTTAATACCTGATACATACTTCCTGTACCGATTTTGAAATTCAACGCTCCTGCTGCTACTGACACATCGGTAGTAGCTGTAGTAATAATGGCATTATTCACATCTAAAATCTTGATACTGACTATTTGCCCTACTGTTCCGCTTGTTGGAGCAATAGAAAATGGTGCGTCAAGGTTTGCTGTACCTCCTGTAATGGTTGCGTCAAATACACCTCTGTAAATCGGGTTTCCGTCAATCCAGGTGTCACCTGTGTTTACAATATTGGTAGTATTGAAGTTATCCCCTAATGCATTTTTGATTTCCTGTATTTGGGTTGTCGACGCGTTAGTGATAGCATTTGTTACAACTTCTGAAATATCAATCGGAGTTTTATCTCCGTTGGTATCAATCGTGTACAGAACATCTGGTGTATTTGCATCATCGTCGTGGTCTCCATAATATACATTTCCGCCGGCATTCAGGATATTAGTGATTGCGTTTTGGACATCTGTATTGTTTGTAATAGACCAAATCATATCTGCTGTTACGTTGATATAATTTTTCACACTGTTCTCTGCATTGTATTCATAAGCTACAATATCACTTGCACTTGGGTCTGTCGTTACTGGTGCATAAGCTGCATTATCTGCACTTCTTGCAATAGTAGTTCTCGTTTCATTAGCTCTTACAACCGTCTGAAAAGCTGTATTTTCAACAGTGTCCCATGCTTCTGTAGTTGCATTCCACATCTCGAAAGAAGCCTGTCCGCTTCCGTCTAAAACGATTTTGGTAACGCCACTCTGCATAGCGTTTTGAGATATGTACTCAATATATTCCTCAACAGTATAATAATCTGTAGTAGAACCATCAACTAAAATCGTAGTTTCTTCTTGTAAAATTGTTTCAAAGTTGTTTACAACACCAGCTACTACATCAATTAAAATTGCACCGGCAGGAACAGCTGTCCACTCATCAGTATCCGTTTCTCCTCCACCTGCAATATATGTTTCAGACAAATAGTATTGGTTCCCGTTATATTCTACAATTGTAGTTTTGGACTCTGCCTCTGCTACCAAGTCGTTTAATGGAATGGTTAAGTATTGTGTTCCGTTCCAATATTGGAATACCCACTCAGCAGGATCTCCCGCTGCTGCGATGTTTTTGTAAATTACATTTCCTTCAACCTGAGAAGCGATTTCCTGAATTATTTGTTCAATAGTAATAGTATCGCCGTCATACTCTGTGGTTTGATTTAAGATACTCTCAAAATTATTAACCACATCGCCCACCGCATCAATAGTTGTTGAGGCTGCTGAATCGGGAATATTTGCAACTGTATTTGCCGGATCTGCTGCCAGCCAGTTTTGAATTGCTTCTTCAGAGAAATATAGATACTGAGCGTTATCAGTCCCCGTTTCGTTTACTTTCTTAAAAAATGTTTTGGTTTCGTTGGCTGCAACCAAATCTGAAAAATCAATGGTTTGCCAGTCGCCATTTTCATCATAGTATTGGAAAACCCAGTCGCCGCTTACTTCCTTATAGATGACATCTCCTTCTTTGTAGCCGGAAACATCGTCCAAATCAGCTTGGTTAATCACGCGGTTCCATTGGTTATCTGCCCAATAATAATAACCCGACGTTACATCGTTACGGTCTATCGTATTATACACCAATAAACTTTCTTCCTGTGTGCCTGTTATCGGAGCAAAAGTATTCACGTCAGTAAGTTCAACTCGTGGTATTAAAATACCTTTATTCTCTGCCACAATGTCTAATTGTGCTGAAGTTGCCGGTGTAGAAATGCCAATCCCTACCTGTGCATTTGCAAAGTAAACTGAACCCAAAAGGGCAGCCATAATAGTAATTTTTTTCATATCTATAAATTTTAATGTTTGCTCTCTTTAGAATTATCACATCTTACTATATTTTTTTCTTTTTAATTAAAGATGTATATTTTTTTTTCGTTGTTTTTCAAAACATGATAATTGTCATATTTTATAAAAACAGATAATTGTCATATTTTATAAAAACAACAAATCATTTTTTTACTAAATCTTGCAGTAAAATTACAAATTTTTTAACTCCCATTCCCTACCTGAGCATTTTTTAAAGTCTTTTGTTTTGCACAATTTAACATTATTCTTTGTTAATAACTTTTTTATGTTAAATCGAATATTGACCATAAAAAGCTGAAATTAACCATATTAACCACTACAAACAATAAACCATCAATAAGACTTATTTATGTTAATAACTTTTTTGTTTTTTTCATTATTTACCTTTACTTAAAACAAAATAAGAAATTTTTTATCCATAAATAACATTATTATTACACTCATTTCATATAAAAAACCAACCAATGCACCCTTTTTTTCATTTAGAGCATAAACAAATTATTAGATAAATTTTAAATAGTTTCTGAAATTTTGAATGTGAAATTTCAACTTTGGTTGTAACGATAAAAATTTTAAATAAATTCAATATATGAACTCACACTTTGATTATGTTATGCTATAAATTTCCTCTGCAAAGCTAGCTTAACTACTTGCTATTTTACATTCAAATAAGGTCAAATTATCTCTTCAAAAAAGTCAATTAAGAAAATTAGGCAAAAAGTAACAGCAAAACTTTTCTCTTGCATCTTGCCTCTTTAAATTGTATTTTTGGAGTTGATTTTGTTTTTACCGCTATTATGAAAAAATATTTGATATTATTCTCCCTGCTGATAACCGCAACCTTGATGAATGCCCAATCTCAAACAGAATGGGTTAACCAGCAATACGAAGCAATGACGCTGGACGAAAAAATCGGGCAGTTGTTTATGGTTGCCGCTTATTCCAACAAAAATGAAAAGCATATTCAGGAGTTGGAGCAATTAGTAGAGCAGCAGAAAATCGGTGGTGTAATATTTTTTCAGGGCGGTCCGCACCGGCAAGCGGAAATAACCAATCGTTTGCAAGCAAAATCTCACATTCCGTTATTTGTCGGCATTGATGCTGAATGGGGGCTGAGTATGCGGCTCGATTCTACCCACACCTATCCGTTTAATATGACCTTGGGTGCCATTCAGGATTACAAACTAATTCATCAAGTGGGCGAACAAATAGGCGAACAGGCAAATCGTATGCACATTAATTTTATATTTGGTCCGGTAGTGGATATCAACACCAACCCAAAAAATCCGATTATCGGCGTGCGTTCGTATAGCGAAGATAAAGAACAAGTGGCGATGCACGCTATTGCGTTCAAAAACGGTTTGCAGCAAAAAGGCGTACTGGCAACAGCCAAGCATTTCCCCGGACATGGCGATACCTCTGCCGATTCGCATCACACCCTACCCTATCTCAGTTTTTCACGTGAACGATTAAACGAGATGGAACTTTATCCCTATCGAGAATTGATTAAATCGGGCTTATCAAGTGTGATGGTCGCTCATTTGGAAGTGAAAGCCCTTGAACCAAAAAAAGGGTTACCTACTTCCCTTTCCTACAAAACAATCACAGAATTACTTCGCAACGAACTGAATTTCGACGGATTAATTTTTACCGATGCCTTAAATATGAAAGGCGTAACACAATACAAATCACCGGGCGAAGCGGATTTGAAGGCATTCAAAGCTGGTAATGACATATTGCTTTTTTCTGAAAATGTATCATTGGCGATTCAAAAAATCAAAGAAGAAGTTGAATCCGGAGCTATTTCCGAACAACGATTGGAAGAATCTGTAAAAAGAATTTTAAATTATAAATACCCGATTGCTGCTCAAAACTCAACAGCCATCAATCTGAAAAACCTGAATCAGGATTTAAATAAACAAACCTATGAAGATTTAAACAAAACGCTGTTCCAGTCAGCATTGAGTTGGGGCAAAAAACCATCTTCATTTTTAAACGAATCAGAGAAAATCGCCTATGTGAAATTGGGCGATGACGTGAATACTAATTTTGTATATGCTTTGGAACAACGGGCAAATGTTACCTCATTTTACCTGTCAAGCATAGATAATCCGCAACAGCTTAAAGAATATGACAAAATAGTTTTAGGATTTCATAAGGCTGATAATGCCTGGAAAAATCATGATTTCACAGCCAACGAATTAAAGTTTATTCAGCAAATTGCTATAGTCAAACCAACCACTTTGGTTGCGTTTACCAAACCTTATTCCCTGCTTTCGATTGATAATTTTTCTCATCTTGACGGAGTTTTATTAGCTTACCAAAACAACAAATATGCCCACGAAGCAGCTGCCGAAATCTTGTTCGGAGAAATCGAAGCCAAAGGAAAA
Source organism: Avrilella dinanensis (assembly GCF_002807015.1). Classification (GTDB taxonomy): domain Bacteria; phylum Bacteroidota; class Bacteroidia; order Flavobacteriales; family Flavobacteriaceae; genus Flavobacterium; species Flavobacterium dinanensis. The sequence goes on from NZ_NIPO01000001.1 coordinate 16,631, forward strand.
ATTCCGGTAACCATTCCGAAACTGGCAGCATGGAGCAACGATAAAACCGAAATAAAAAAACAGACAAAAAAAAAGGATAAAGACGAACCTTACATTGCAGAATTACACGATTTATCGCCCAAAAAGCTACAAAACCTGTCTTATTCTACCCCAGAAAAAGAAGGTTTGAACAGAGTAAAACTTCAGGAAATAGACCAGGTTGCCCAACGAGCGGTCGATTACGGCTACACGCCGGGTTGCCAGGTTTTGGTTGCCCGAAACGGAAAAATTGTGTATCAGAAAGCTTTTGGCGAACAAACCGACGATTATCCGTCTATCGACATAACCAACGAAACGATTTATGACTTGGCGAGCCTGACTAAAATCCTGAGTACATTACCGATGGTTATGAAAATGTATAACGACGGCGTACTGAAATTTGACCAGACTTTGGGGCAATGGCTTCCGGAATTTAAAAACACTGACAAAGCTAATATTACAATTAAGCAAATGCTGTTGCACGAATCTGGTTTGGCGGCATGGATTCCGTTTTACAAACATACTTTAGTTGACGGACAACCCGACGAAAAACTGTACCATTCGCAATACAGCCCGGATTTTCCGGTACAAGTGGCGGAGCATTTATATTTGAGTAAAAATTACCGCAAAGAAATGATGAAACAAATCGTAGAATCCTCACTTGGTACCAAGAAATACAGATATAGTGACTTGAATTTTATTTTGCTTAAAGAAATAGTAGAAAAGCATTATCGCAAACCCATCAATCAATTGGTTGAACAATATTTTTATGAACCGATAGGTACACGACTAACATTCAATCCGTTGCGTAAAGCCGATATACATTATATTGCTCCTTCCGAAAAAGACAATTATTTCCGACATACCGAAGTACACGGTTATGTACACGATATGGGAGCCGCTATGATGGGCGGAGTTGCCGGACACGCCGGATTATTCGGAAATGCTGAGGACGTTTTTAAAATGATGCAGTTTTATCTGGACGGAGGAAAAGCTAATGGCAAACAAATACTTTCTGCAAAAACTTTACAGGATTTCAACCATTGTTATTCCTGCCAAAAAGGGAGCCGGCGTGGTGCAGGTTTTGATAAACCTCAGCTACCGGGCGACAAAGGACCGACTTGCGGGTGTGCATCGCCGAAAAGTTTCGGACACACCGGTTTTACCGGAACCATTGCCTGGGCAGACCCCGATTATGATTTGGTATATATTTTCTTGTCCAATCGCACCTACCCTCATGCTGATGAAAACAGACTTTCAAAAGCTGGAACCCGTGAAGATATTCAACAGATTATTTATGATGCCCTTCAAGATTAATATATCTTTTTAGAGGTAATCAGATAATTACATATTTTTAGACTTTGTAAAAGCCTTTAAACACAACGGTTGTCATTGACTGCGTCGAATCTTCGATTTCCGCAGGACTCGAGCTTGCGAACAGAACGAAGTTAATTTCTTATCAGTATCTGTAAAGATGCTTAAGCATGAACACGACGTTGAGTTCAAAACACCATTGATTTACAATCTTATCTTTATCATAAAAAATAGCGGTTTAGGATATAAACCGCTATTTTTGTACAAACAATTTCTAACAAAATGAAAATAGCTATTGTATGTTATCCAACATTTGGTGGTAGCGGCGTGGTTGCTACCGAGCTTGGACTATCATTAGCACAACGTGGTCATGAAGTGCATTTTATTACTTACAGACAACCGGTGCGTTTGGCTTTACTGAACCCGAATGTGTTTTTTCACGAAGTGAATGTTCCCGATTATCCGCTGTTTCATTATCAGCCTTATGAGTTGGCTCTGGCTAGTAAAATCGTAGATTCGGTCAAGAAATACAACATTGATATTTTGCATGTGCATTATGCCATTCCGCATGCGTTTGCCGGTTATATGGCGAAGAAAATGTTGGAAGAATCTGGTATAAAACTACCTATGGTAACTACTCTGCATGGTACAGATATTACTTTGGTGGGTAATCTGCCAAATTACAAAACCGCAGTCACATTTAGTATCAATCAATCTGATGTGGTAACGGCAGTTTCGGACGATTTGAAAAAATCCACCTACGATTTGTTTGATGTAAACAAAGACATTAAAGTAATTCCGAATTTCATTGAAGAAAAAATGAATGATTTTGCTTATGTGCATTGCCAGCGACAGCAACTGGCTGAGCCGAATGAGCGGATAATTACCCACGTGAGCAATTTCAGAAAAGTAAAAAGAATCAATGATGTTGTAGAAACTTTTTACCGCGTTCAGCAAAAAATGCCTGCAAAACTGATGATGGTCGGCGATGGTCCGGAACGTACTCCGGCTGAAGAACTGGTCAAATCGTTAGGTATAAGAGATAAGGTAATATTTTTCGGAAACAGCAACGAAGTGGATAGTATTCTGAAATATTCAGATTTGTTTATGCTTCCGTCCGAAACGGAAAGTTTTGGTTTGGCTGCTTTGGAGGCGATGGCGTGCGGCGTTCCGGTTATTTCTACCAATGCCGGAGGTTTGCCTGAAGTAAACGTACAGGGCGTAACCGGGTTTATGAGTGACATCGGCAATGTGGACGACATGGCTCGTAATGCGATACATATCCTGAAAGATGAAAAAACACTCAATCAATTTAAATCCAACGCTTTAAATCATTCCAAGACATTTAGCGTAGATAATATCGTCCCGATATATGAAAAAATTTACCAGGAGGCTTTGTCTGTGATTAGTTTATAAGGCACTTCCTACGTCAGTGTGACAATAAACAAAAACCACCTCTTCACAAGGTGGTTTTCTGCGTAAACAAGTAATATTCAAATTAATTCAAAAACTTTACAGTAGTAATTGCATTACTTTCTGGACTAAAAAACATACAAATGGAATCATAATCTATATTTTTAAAGGTTATCATCATGTTCTGGTAGGCAACTCACACATTTGAGTATCCCGTTTTCAAACTGATAATACTGAATTCCATCTTCAATATCATCATTGTTTATGTAATTTTCATACTTTTCATTGAGTCGGATAGTTTTACCTTTTGGTAAGTAAAGATAAACAGTTACCTGATTATCAATACGCCAAGACGAGTCTGTCGCCAGCAAGGCATCTGACAATAAAATTCGGTTATCTTCCGTATTATACTGATAAGGTAAAACTTTAGGTGTATGAATAGTTTCTACATAACTATTGTTTTTGCTGATAGATACTCTCGTTTTTTTATCATAAAATGTTTTGGACTTTACTTCCATATAGGTCGTATCAAAAGGTGTCGATAATATTTCCAGATTCACACGGCGATATTCTTTATAAAAATTACCGTTTGTAATCGAATCATTAACCGAATACATTCTGCTGTCTCGTACGAAATCTATCAACAATGTGTCCTTTTCTGTCTGAATTATCTCTTTAGAAATTTCTGTTTTGTAACTGTTGAAATGGTCTTGAAAGAATTTCTTTTTCTGCATGCCTAAATCGATACCGACAATGGAAAAATACACTAAACTAATTCCCCACAGAATCCCAATACCAATCAATGATAAACCTAAATATCTTATGTTAGAATATAGCAATGATAATCCAAAAAGAAGTATGGCGATACAAGGAAGGAATATCAATCCGAAAAATGCAGACAATACTGCCCATTTTGGATATCCTAAGGATACGAAATCTATAATATTCTCACCAAAAATATTAGAATTAGACCCCATACTGATGGCAAAAGTAGCAATTACAGCTCCTATCATTCCGAGAATTCCCAACACAAGCAAAAAGATTCCAAATGTTTTTTGAATAGCATTGACCAAGCGTTTGGAATTGTTATCGACTCTGTCATAATACTCTTTTTTATTTTGTGCATATTTCAGATTTCTTTTTTCGATACTATCTATAGTCACGGGTTCGCCATACATTTCCAATATCTCGGAAGTAGTGCGTGCTTTCGGAACGATAATCCATAAAACAATATACACAATAGCACTTGCCCCGTAAGCGAAAAGCAACAGAATAAACAGCAAGCGAAGCCAAACCACGTCAATGTTCAGATAACGTCCTAAACCGGACAACACCCCTCCCAATAACCGGCGTTCGCCGTCACGATACAGTTTCTTATTCCTGCGGGAATAATTCTCACCACTGTAATAGGTTTCTTTATGATTATTGTCTTCTTCCTCTCCCAACATATAATCTTCAGGCTGACCTAATAAATCAATTACCTGATTAACATCTTTCATTCCAATGACTTCTTTTTGATTATTCACATTTCCTGCGAATATCTCGGCAATTCTAGCTTCGATATCTGCCATAATTTCTTCTCTACCCTCATCGTTCAAAGAATTTCTAACAGACTCCAGATAATCATTAAGTCTTTGGTAGGCGTCTTCATCAATGTGAAAAGACAATCCGGCTATATTAATGGTCAATGTTTTGTTCATGATTTCGTTTTTTCTGTGATTTGTTTAACTGCTTCTGATAATTCCTGCCATGTCAGGGCTAATTCTTCTAAAAATACTCCTCCCTTTTCTGTGAGTTTATAGTATTTCCGTGGTGGTCCTGCGTTAGATTCTTCCCAACGATAGCTCAAAAATTCGCCGTTTTTCAACCGATTCAGCAAAGGATAAACTGTTCCTTCCACCACCAGCAATTTCGCACCTTTGAGCTCCTCCAGTATTTCGGAAGTATAGTAATCTTTCTCTTTGAGCAAAGAAAGAATACAAAATTCCAAAATGCCTTTCCGCATTTGTGCTTTTGTGTTTTCAATATTCATAGAACTTGGCTTTGATTAGTTATTTACACTGCAAAGATATATATTATATTTTGTACTATGCAATACAAAGTAGTTTATTTTAACAATAAATTAACTTTACTAAAAATTTGCAATCTTAAAATATTATTCCTAATTTTAGAATCCAATTAAGAACACTGATGAAAATAAGCCCGAAAAAGTTAAACAGCTATTTGTTTTTCAAGTTGCCGTCCGCCTTTTGGTGCGGTGTTCGGGTTTTATCAATAAGCGAGAGAGCCTGTTGTGTAACCGTCAGGCACCGATGGATTAATCAAAATCCGTTTCGTTCGATGTATTTTGCCGTACAAGCAATGGCAGCAGAATTAAGTACCGGAGCGTTGGTAATGACTGCCATTCAGGAAAGCGGTCGGAAGATTTCGATGCTTGTGGCAAAAAATAACGCAGAGTTTACTAAAAAAGCTACTGGAAAAATTACATTTGTCTGTGAAGACGGAAATAAAATCCGGGAAGCCGTTAACCAAGCCATAGGAACCGGGGAAGGACAGAAATTCTGGGCACAATCTATTGGAAAAGATGAAAAAGGAAATCAGGTAGCCGTTTTTAATTTTGAATGGACCATTAAACTTAAATGATTATGAAAATATTAATTGCCGGAGCCACCGGATTAATCGGTACGAAATTAACACAACACTTGCTTGATAAAGGGCATGAGGTTAACTACCTGACGACAAGTAAAACAAAAGTAAAAAACGATGGAAAATTAAGCGGTTTCTTTTGGGACCCGTATAATAAGGAAATAGACAATGAGGCTTTCGACGGAGTAGATATTATTATTAACCTTGCCGGAAAATCAATCAATTCATCATGGAACAAAGAAGGTAGAAAAGACATTTTCAGAAGCCGTATGAAACCTTCTGACGCTTTATATAATTACCTGAAAGACAATCCGCATCAGGTAAAACAAATCATTAGTGCATCTGCCATTGCCATATACCGTTCAAACAAAAACAGATATTATAAAGAAGATACGCAAATATTAAGCAACAGCTTTTTAGGGCGGGTTTGCACAACATGGGAATTGTATAACAACCAATTCGAATCCATCGGAATACCAACAACCGTGTTACGATTAGGATTGGTGTGCAACAAAGGACAAGGTGTACTGAAACCATTCGTCACAATGTGCAAATATTTCTTTGCCGGAAGTTTGGGTTCAGGTAGTCAATGGTACTCGTGGATACACATTGATGATGTCGTACGAATGATTGATTTTTGTATCGAAAACAGCCTAACCGGTACCTACAATGCCGTTGCCCCGACACCAATCAAACAACGTCAGTTTATCCGAAAAATCGCTAAAAAACTTAAACGCCCAATCACAAGACCACCTATTCCTTCTTTTCTATTGATACTCGCTATGGGAGGAAAATACAAACTCATTACCGATAGTCAGAAAGTATGTGCAGACAAAATTATTTCCAAAGGTTTTGAATTCAAATACCCTGATTTTGATAGTGCAATTAATGATTTGTATGGGAAAAAGTAATGCGTAGAGTTTTCTAAAGATGTGGTTTTAGAAAAGTTTTTAAGATATCCCGGAAAGTTTTTGGGGTATAAATAACCTGCTGAATGATATCCGTTTTTAATTCCTGACTAAGAATTAATTGCGGATAATATTTTATCCAGTCCGGTGCGTCGAGGTCTTTGATTTTCTTTAGTGCTATCCGGATTTCTTTGGCTGTTCTCAATACAGCTTTTCCATCATATTGCGGCGATAAGTAATGGTTATAGTCATAACCGTTTACTGATTTCTGAATATAAAAAACAGCCTCGTTTTCACTGTTCGGGTAAAAGGAATCCCAAGATGCATAACCGATATGCTGATTTTGCATCTTGTTATTCCCAGCCAATTTCCATCGACAGTTTCCTACCCTACCCCAATGGTTTGATTTTCGAAAAATTCCTTCTGAAGTGAAGTAATAAGTACTGCCTTTTCGGCTGATATAGTGAAACTGATCAAATTCCTTTTCTACCACATCAAAAACGCAAAAAGTGTTTCTGTGAAAATTATTCCGATGGTATTCAGGTTTACACATTAAATCTGAAGTGCATAATATCACCGTCTTTCACGACATATTCCTTCCCTTCTACCCTGAGTTTTCCGGCTTCTTTTACTTTTGCTTCCGAGCCAAATGCCACAAAATCGGCATACGCCATTACTTCGGCACGGATAAATCCTTTTTCAAAATCAGTATGAATCACGCCGGCCGCCTGTGGTGCAGTATCGCCAACATTAATCGTCCATGCCCGAACTTCTTTTACACCAGCGGTAAAATAAGTTTGTAAATTCAGTAGTTTGTAAGCCGAACGAATCAGTTTGGAAACTCCCGGCTCGTCCAAGCCCATATCTTCGAGAAACATCTGGCGTTCTTCGTAAGATTCCAGCTCAGTAATATCTGCTTCTGTGGCAACGGCAAGCACCAAAACCTCAGCGTTTTCGTCCTTGACCAACTCTTTAACCTGTTCTACATATTGATTACCTCCGGCTGCCGAATTTTCATCTACATTGCACACATACAACACCGGTTTGTTGGTAATCAACTGAAAATTATCCATCAGTTCCTGCTCGTCTTCATTTGCCGGTTGTACGACTCTTGCTGATTTTCCTTCGAGCAAAATCCCTCTGATTCTTTCCAGCAAATCAGCTTCTGTCTGTGCTTCTTTATTACCTGTTTTGGCTGCTTTTTTTACTTTTTCTAATCTTTTTTCAACAGTTTCGAGGTCTTTTAACTGCAATTCTATATCAATAGTTTCTTTATCTCTGACCGGATTCACGTTTCCGTCAACGTGAACAATATTATCGTTATCAAAGCATCTCAACACATGGATAATGGCATTACACTCTCTGATGTTACCCAAAAACTGATTTCCCAAACCTTCGCCTTTGCTGGCTCCTTTGACCAAACCGGCGATATCGACAATCTCTACTGTTGCCGGTAAAACTCTTTCGGGTTGCACCAATTCTTCCAATTTTTCCAATCGCGGATCGGGTACATTAACCACCCCGATATTAGGCTCGATAGTACAAAACGGAAAGTTTGCACTCTGGGCTTTAGCGTTTGACAAACAGTTAAATAATGTTGATTTTCCTACATTGGGTAGTCCTACAATTCCTGCTTTCATATTACGTTTTATTGCGAAAGGGCAAATATACCAAAATAACGCGAATTCGCATTAAAATATATTTAGTACACGACAAAAAACGCAAATGTTTCATTTACAAACTATTGTTAATCTACCACAGATGCACAGATAATTTTTTCTGATTAAAATCGGTGGAATTATTATCTGAACAAGATTTATTTTTGAAATTTATATCTGTGTATCTGTGGCTAACAATTAAATTTTTATCTTTCTGGTATTTATAAATTTTGTCGCGTACTAATAAATACTAATCACAAAAAAACGCCCGTAAAAAATATTCACGGACGCTGTAATTTCTCATTTCAGCCTGTTTATATCAACTTCGCGAAATTGGTTTTCACAAACTTGGTCAATTCCTCTCCTTTGAGTAAGCCTTGCGACAGTTTTGCCAAATCCAAAGCTTGGTTAACCAGTTCTTTTTGCTTGGTTTCCTCTTTGGTTTCCAAGATTTTTCCAACCAATGGCGAATTGGTATTTACCACAAGATTGTACATATCGGGCATATCGCCAAACATTGTCATTCCGCCGCCACCGCTCATTTGCATGTCTTTCATTCGTCGCATAAATTCCGGCTGTGTAATCAGAAAAGGTGCGGCATTGCTGTCCAAAGCCTCCGTTTGCACAGTATAAGATTTACTATCAATTACGCTTTCAACAGTTTCTTTGAGTTGTTTTTGCTCTTCCTCAGATAATTTCGATACCTCATCATCAGATTTTTTAATCAGTTTGTCAATGGAATCAGCATCAACACGGGCAAAACGCAATTTTTCATTATCTGCTTCCAGTTTTTGGATAAGATGCGAAACGATTGGCGAATCGAGTAGCAACACTTTGTACCCGCGTTCTTTTGCTTCAGCGATATAACTGTGTTGCCCTTCTTTGTCAGATGCGTACAACACAATCAAATTATCGTCTTTATCGGTTTGTGAACCTTTGATTTTCTCTTTCAGCTCATCTAAAGTATAATATTTTCCGTCCACAGTCGGATAGAGTGTAAATTCACTGGCTTTTTCATAGAATTTTGGTTCAGTGAGCATTCCGTATTCCAAAACCACTTTGATGTCATTCCATTTTTGCTCAAAATCTTCCCGGTTATTTTTGAACAATGATTTGAGTTTGTCAGCTACTTTTCTGGTAATGTAATTGGCTATTTTCTTCACATTTCCGTCGGCTTGCAAATAGGAACGCGACACATTGAGCGGAATATCCGGCGAATCAATCACACCGCGAAGCATCGTTAAGAATTCCGGCACGATTCCCTCCACATTATCTGTGATAAAAACCTGATTTTGATAGAGTTGTATTTTATCTTTCTGCACCTGCATATCTCCTTGTAATTTCGGGAAATACAATATTCCGGTCAGGTTAAACGGATAATCGACATTCAGATGAATATGAAACAAAGGTTCGGCAAATTGCATCGGATACAACTCTCGATAAAAGTTGTTGTAATCTTCGTCAGTCAAATCCGTCGGTTGTTTTGTCCATGCCGGATTCGGGTTGTTGATAATCGTTGGTACTTCTTTTTTGTCGTCGCCTTCACCTTCAGTATGCGTTCCGAACTGAATCGGAACCGGCATAAATTTATTGTATTTTAACAATAATTCCCGGATACGCCCGTCTTCCAAAAATTCTGTGGAATCATCAGCAATATGCAAGATAATTTCTGTTCCGAAATCTTTTTTGTCTGATGCTGTCAATGTAAATTCTGGCGAACCGTCACACGTCCAATGTACTGCCGGCTCATCTTTGTAGGACTTCGTGATGATTTCCACTTTGTCGGCAACCATGAAAGCGGAATAAAAACCTAATCCGAAATGCCCGATGATTCCGGCATCTTTGGCAGTGTCTTTATATTTTTCCAAAAATTCTTCCGCTCCGGAAAAAGCCACTTGGTTAATGTATTTTTCGACCTCATCGGCAGTCATTCCAATACCCTGATCAATGATATGAAGCGTTTTGTTTTCTTTATCTGTTTTTATCTCAATAACCGGATTATCCTGATTAACATTGGCTTCGCCCAGCGAAATTAAATGTTTCAGCTTTAATGTGGCATCGGTTGCATTGGACACCAACTCTCTCAGAAAGATTTCGTGGTCGCTGTACAAAAACTTTTTAATCAGCGGAAAAATGTTTTCCACTGTTACATTAATTTTTCCTGTTGTGCTATTTTCCATATTTTTAAATTCATTTTTGAGTTAGTCGGAAATAAATTCTCAAAAAAAGTACCAAGCTGTTATTTGTGACAAAAAGTCAGCTTTCTTAAAAAAAATCGCCTCCACTTTTGATTTTGTGGCACAATGTTTGTAAATTTGTTTAACAAAAAATAATCATTATGAAAAAATTTATCGGACTTAGTGTTTTGGCGTTGGGCTTTGTTGCCTGTAAGCCAACAACCAATCCGCAAGCTCAGGTAGGGCTGAAAGGCGATTGGACTTTGACATTGGTTACCTATCCGAAAGGGTACAATGTGAAACCTTTTGGTGTGGCTGATGCAAAATGTTTTGAAAACAGCCATTGGAAATTTGTACCTAATAACAATAAAGGTGTAGTTTCTGTAAACGGTGGAAAAGATTGCCCGGTGTTTGATGCCAATATCGTTTGGACAATAACTCCGAATAACGATTTTACACTGAAATTTGTCGGTGATGATAAACCGAAAAACGTAAGAGAAGGTTATGTTTTCAGCATTCAAAACCAAACCAAAGAGAGTTTTAAACTGGTAGATAATTCTACCGAAATTCAAATTGAATATCATTTTAAAAAAAATAATTAATTTAAAAAAAATAATTAATCATGAAAAAATTTAATCTTTACTTCATAGCAGGAACCTTTGCTTTAGGTTCTGTTTTCACAGGTTGTGATTCTGTTAAAAATGCAAATAACACCCAAAAAGGAGCTGCTGCAGGAGCTGCTGCAGGAGCAGTAATCGGTGGTGTGTTGGGTAACAATGTCGGCAGCAAAAACAATAGTGCTTTGGGTGCTGTATTAGGTGGTGTTATCGGTGGTACAGCCGGGGCCGTTATCGGTAAAAACATGGACAAGCAAGCTCAGGAAATCGAGCAGTCTATCCCGGGTGCGGAAGTAGAACGTGTCGGAGAAGGTATTCGTTTGATTATGAACGAATCTACTGTTAACTTCGCTTTCGACAGTTCTGATTTGACTTCTACTGCAAAATCTAATCTGGACAAATTGGCAAAAGTGTTTATCGACAACCCTAAAACACAAATCAGTATTTTCGGTTATACCGACAGCGTTGGTAGAGAGCAATATAACATGAAATTGTCAAGAACCAGAGCAAACGCGGTAAAATCTTACTTAGTGAGTAAAGGAATCGGTACAAAACGTATTACTACTGAAGGTATGGGACCTGCAGACCCGGTTGCTTCTAATGACACCGATGCTGGCAGAGCAAAAAACAGACGTGTAGAGTTTTCTATCGTGGCTAACGAAGATATGATTTACGACGCAAGAAAAGAAGCTGCAAGATATTAATCAAGTACAGTTTTTATAAGCAAAAACCGATGAGTTATTCATCGGTTTTTTTATTATTACGGTTAAGATTACAACTGTTTTACTTCACTTAATGCTTCGGATAATTGTTGCATGAATATATCTACTTTTCTCAAATCTTCACTATTCAGTTTATTGACAAAAACTTTGTTTTTTTCTGCCCACTCTTCTGATTCCGCACGCAATGCTTTGATTTTTTGACTGTCGTTTTTTTGCATGGCACGCAAATAATCTCCTGTAAATGCTTTGTAATTTTTCAGAAACACATAATTAACCGAATCACGTAATTCCGGTACAGGTAACTGTGTTATTTTATAGATAGTTGAATCGTGTACCTTAAACTGAACTACTGATTCCTGTTTCTGTAAATGCTGTTCGTCGTTGCCGGATTCTTCATTTTTACAACCAGCCAAAGCTAAAATTACCGGAAAATATAAAAAGTAAAATTTCTTCATTACGGTTTGTTTTCTTCTTGGTTATTATCCTCGTCCGGTTCTTCGTCTGAATGTTCTGAGTCAGTCAAATCTTCCTCATTCGTTTGGTTTTCCTCTTGTTGATTATAAAAATATTTTTTGTAATATTTCTCGAACATCGGGCGTACTTCTTCCTCCTCGCCAAGCAGAAAACCAACTGGTTTGAGGTCTTTTACTTCATCACAGATTATCTTCACAATAGCCAAAATAGGAATAGCCAGAAACATACCGGCAATTCCCCATATAGACTCTGCTACAATCAACCCGACAAAGACCATGAATGAATTAACCTGAACTTTTGAACCGATAACTTTTGGCATGATAATATTACCGTCAATCGAATTGACTACAATAATAGCAATTATCAAATATAACACCTGAATAGGTTCTCCGGTCGCCAAAGTGACTAATGAAGCAACTACAGTCGCAGAAAAAATACCGATATACGGAATCAGATTCAGAATACCGCAAAGCATCGCAAACAGAAAAGCATACTTAATGCCAATTATCGAAAAAGCGAGATATAACATTCCGGTAATCAATGCTACCTGTATCATCAGTCCGACCAGATATTGCTTGATAATTCCCTGAACAGACGAACTCACAGTAATAACCTTGTCTTGCTGCTGAGGGCCGAAACACCATATCAAAAATTTGATAAGATGGTCGCGATACAAAAGGAAAAAGAAAGTGTAAAGGAAAATAAACCCACCATTCAGCAACACCGAAGTAATAGAAAGAATCGCTCCGCTAACCAAAGACGAGCCGGTTTTGAATGTTTTCTCTACATTTTTGCTCAAATAATCTACCTGTTCTTGTTCTGTCACGTCAAAATGCTCGGCAATATAGATTTGTGCATCGTTGAACAATCCGACAATCTGGTCTCTGAATTCCGGAATGTCATCTTTGAACTGTACAACCTGCGTACCGAGAAAATATCCGACGCCAAGTACCATACCAAGAAATAATATCGGCGAAACCAAACAGGCAACAATCCTCGGAAACCGTAGTTTGTTTTCCTGAAATCTGGTTACGGGCAGCAATAACATAGAAATAAGAAATGCAATAAACATCGGAATGATGATTCCTTTCCCGATTATTCCTATATATACCGAGAGAATTATTCCCAATAACACCAATGTTAATTTGGCATAAAAAGGTAATGTAACAGCTTTTTTCATAGACATTTCATATCAATAATGAATTTGAAACTGATTAATCTATCTGCATCTCAGGAATATCGCCTTCGATAATCAAATCGGCTTCTGTTGCCTTTACAACATCTTCAACGCTGACTCCCGGTGCTCTTTCCAATAGCTTGAATCCGTTTGGTGTAACTTCCATGACAGCCAATTCTGTAACTACTTTTTTCACACACCCGACACCTGTTAAGGGCAGTGTACATTGTTTCAGGATTTTTGATTCGCCGTGCTTATTCACATGCATCATCGCCACGATAATATTTTCAGCCGATGCTACCAAATCCATAGCTCCGCCCATTCCTTTAACCATTTTTCCGGGAATTTTCCAATTGGCAATATCTCCGTTTTCGGCTACTTCCATCGCACCTAATATGGTCAAATCAACATGCTGGGAACGAATCATACCAAAGCTGGTTGCTGAGTCAAAAAACACCGCTCCGGGCAAGGTAGTAATGGTTTGTTTTCCGGCATTAATCAAATCGGGATCTTCTTCTCCTTCATACGGAAAAGGTCCCATGCCTAATACGCCGTTTTCACTCTGGAACTCTACGTTCATTCCTCCCGGCACATAGTTTGCCACTAAAGTCGGAATACCGATTCCAAGGTTTACGTAATATCCGTCTTTGAGTTCTTTTGCAATTCGTTTTGCAATTCCTGTTTTATCTAAAGCCATAATTTTAATGTGTCAATTTGATAATGTATTAATTAGTTAATAAGACAATATGCTAATCAACTAATTATCTTTTTCTTACGGTTCGTTGTTCAATTCTTTTTTCGTAGTTCTCGCCCTGGAAAATTCGTTTAACAAATATTCCCGGAACGTGAATCTGATTTGGGTCTAATTCTCCTGCCGGCACTAATTCTTCTACTTCAGCGATAGTGATTTTTCCGGCTCCTGCCATACACGCATTAAAGTTTCGGGCTGTTCCTTTAAAAATCAGATTTCCGGCTTCGTCGCCTTTCCATGCTTTTACGATAGCAAAATCAGCTTTAAAAGCTTCTTCCAGCACATACATTTTACCGTTAAATTCTCTGGTTTCTTTCCCTTCGGCTACTTCTGTCCCGTAGCCTGCCGGTGTGAAAAATGCCGGAATCCCTGCTTGTGCGGCTCTGCATTTTTCTGCCAGTGTGCCTTGTGGTGTCAGTTCTACTTCCAACTCTCCGCTAAGCATTTGCCTTTCAAACTCAGCATTTTCGCCTACATACGAAGCAATCATTTTCTTGATTTGGCGTTTCTGCAACAATAATCCTAAACCAAAATCATCTACACCGGCATTATTGGAAATACAGGTTAATCCTTTGGTTTCTTTTTTTACCAGCTCGTTAATGACATTTTCTGGAATGCCGCATAAGCCAAATCCGCCAAACATAATGGTTTGGTTATCTTTTACGTCGTGTAACGCTTCTTGGGCGTTTGCAACTTTTTTGTTTATCATAATACTTGATTTTGTAGTCGGGTAAATATACTAAAAAAACGGCTTTATTTCAATAATAAATAAAGCCGTTTTTAGAGCCTGTTTAAAATTTATCTAATAATTTGTTTATGCTTCTTTTTGGTCATAACCGCGTTAAATTTTAAAACGATAGCCCTGCTATCCTTTGAAAATTTGCCTTGTTCTGCCTCAAAAATAACCTATAAACATTTTTACAATACAAATTTAAACAGGCTCTTAATTTTAGAAATCAAATTCATCTATCACACTTTGTGGTGGTGGCGAAAGTGAATCTCTTATAATATTACCATTTTCATCAATAAAATTCCCTAAAGAATCTACCGGCTGAACATATTTTGAACAATCTACCTCTATCTGAGGATTTTGTGGTCGTTCAAAGTTATCTTTTGAAACAGATAAAGTTTCATCGGCATAACATTTTTTCATGAATAATGCCCATATCGGCAAGGCGGTTGTTGCACCCTGTCCGTAAGCCGTAGTCCGGAAGTGAGCTGCCCGGTCTTCATTACCAACCCAAACTCCGGTAGCCAGATTTGGTACCATACCGATAAACCAGCCGTCACTGTTATTCTGTGTTGTTCCGGTTTTTCCGGCAATAGGATTTCTAAAAGCATATGGATAGCCGGTCATCACGCTATAGGCTGCACTTCCTCGACCTGTATATCTCAACCTTGCTCCTGAGCCACTTTCTGTAACTCCCTCCATCAAATTAACTATGGCATAGGCAACATCTTTGCTCAATACGTCTTTGGTTTCTGCTCTGGATTGATAAAGAATTACACCGTTTCTGTCGGTAATTCTTGACACGAATCTCGGCTTGATATACACTCCCTGATTCACAAAAGTACTGTAAGCTCCTACCATATCGCTTACGGTAATTTCTACAGCTCCGAGTGCTATTGCCGGTGATTCAGGTATGTCTGAATTTACTCCCAACTGTCTGCACATATCAATAACTGCTTTTGGTCCTACTCTATCCATTAGTTTTGCCGTAACTGTATTCAGTGATTGAGCCAAAGCATATTTCAGATTAACCAAACCGTGATAGTTTCCGCCCGAATTTCTAGGCGACCAGGGTTTTGATATACCATAACGCCCTTTAGGCATTGTAAACGGCGAATCGTGAACGATATCACAAGGCGACATGCCGAGCTGGTCGATAACTGTTGCATAAACAAATGGTTTGAAAGTCGAACCTACTTGTCTTGCTCCTTGTGCCACGTGGTCGTACTGGAAGTGTTTATAATCTATTCCGCCTACCCAGGCTTTGATATTTCCGCTCATCGGCTCCATAGACATCATTCCGGTTTGCAGAAAATGTTTATAGTAGATAATGGAATCTCTCGGTGTCATCAGGGTATCAATTTCCCCTTTCCAGCTGAAAACGCTCATTTTGGTTTTTACATCAAATGATTTCAGGATTTCGTCGTCTGATTTTCCTTCATCTTTCATCAACCGCCATCTTTCAGAGTTTTTCATAGCTCTTCGGATAATCTTTTCGGTTTCATCATTCGAAATATGAATAAACGGAGCATTTTTATTGCTTTTTTGCTGTCTGAAAAATTCTGCCTGCAAAGTAGTCAAATGTTCTGTCACTGCTTCTTCAGCATATTTTTGCATACGAGAATCTATGGTGGTATATATTCTTAATCCGTCACGATAAATATCATAGGTTCCGCCATCTTTCTTCGGATTTTCCTTTACCCAGGTGCGCATATATTCCCGCAAATATTCCCTGAAATAAGTAGCCTGACCAGATACGTGAGATTCGGGTGAATAATTAATCTTTATCGGTAAAGCCTGATATTGTTTCTTCTCCTCTTCCGTCAGATAACCGTTGCGTTCCATTTGGTGCAACACAACATTACGACGGCTTTGAGAACGCTCGGGGTGAAAACGAGGGTTGAATCTTGATGGTGCCTGTAACATTCCGACCAAAACTGCGGCTTCATCTACCGTTAAATCTTTAGGTTCTTTACCAAAATAAACATTTGAAGCCGAACGAATTCCGTAAGCATTACTTACAAAATCCACTGTATTCAGGTAATAAGCAATAATTTCCTCTTTGGTATATTGTCTTTCGAGCCTTGTCGCGATTATCCATTCTTTAATCTTTTGGGTAATCCGCTTAACGATATTATTTGAGCCCGAACTGCCGTGAAACAGGTTTTTTGCCAACTGTTGTGTAATGGTACTCGCCCCTCCGGAAGAACCCAGCGAGGTTACCGCTCTCAGTGTTCCTTTTGCATCAATACCTGAATGGGAATGAAACCTTTCATCTTCCGTTGCGATTAAAGCCTGAACCAGATGCGGTGGTAAATCTTCGTATTTTACAGGCACACGGTTTTCGAGGTAAAATTTACCCAACGTTTTTCCATCTGCCGAAATAATTTCGGTAGCCACGCTCGAAGAAGGATTTTCCAGTTCCTCGAAAGTTGGCATTTCACCAAAAACGCCCCAGTTTGCCAAAGCAAAAATGGAAATAATTCCGAATATCCCTGCTAAAAACAGCATCCAAAACCACTTGAGATACTTATTTGAACCTTTGGTCTTTTTTTGTTTTTCTGCCATTCTTTTATTGTTTTTCAATGGTTAAACCCACGCCGGTAATTCCTTCCAGTTCTGTGATACCTTCAACATCTTCTGCCTTTCGTACAGCCTGTTCCACTTCGATGGTATATATACCGTTTTGTGCAAAGGAGTAATTTTCTTTATACAAGAGTTTGCTCGTTTTAGTATCTGTGAACCCATCGCCCAGCAGCTTTCCTGTTTCATCGGTCATCACATACTGCAACGTATCGGTATAAGTTTTGCTATCCGGCGTATGAATTTTTGCAATCAGAAATATATTGCTGAAAGGATAATTATTATTTGCCTGAAGCTGTAAATAAACATTGTATTTTTCCAGACTATCCTTTTGCTCAAAAGTAAACTTTTTCACATCTGAAACCTGCCAATCGCCATTTGTCGATTGAAATTCAGAAAAAAGTGCACCGTCAGTTCTGCTGCAAAATGTAGTTACCAAAGCTAATAATGCAACCGAAAAGATACGTTTACTTCTCTTGATTATTGTTGTTGTTTGGCTTGTCGTTTCTACGTTTGTTGCCATTTCGTCTGGAATTATTAGGGTTTCTTTTTTTAGCTGTCTGTTTATCCTGATTTCTGGTTACCGTTTCTTTTGGCTTCGCCTTCTGTTTTCTTCTATTGTTAGGTTTCTTTCTGTCAAATCTGTTCAGGCTGTCCTCTGCCAGTAACACATCGGTTGTTTTTTCAGATTCCTTATGCCCTTCCGGTACTGTATCTTCTACCGCAAAGTCTTCGAGAGAAGCAATTACTTCGCCTTTTTTATTTTTTTCAATCAGTTCCCTGACATGCTCAGCTTTCATTTTTATCCAGTTACTGTGATTTTCGGTATAAGAAAACCACATAAGCTGTTTGAATATGTCTATCTTCTGACAAATCGCCTCGCCTTTGGTTGTTTTGATTTTTGCGTCAGAACGCGGCATATCCTTTAATGCATCAAGATAAGAATCAAGCTCAAAGTTCAGACAGCATTTAAGTTTACCACATTGTCCTGCCAGTTTTTGCGGATTGAGTGATAATTGCTGGTATCTTGCCGCAGCAGTATTCACACTTCGGAAATCTGTGAGCCACGAAGAACAGCACAATTCCCGTCCGCATGAACCGATTCCGCCCAAACGAGAGGCCTCCTGACGAAAACCTATCTGCTTCATTTCCACACGAATACCAAATTCATGTGCATATTCCTTAATCAACTGGCGGAAATCTACCCTTTCCTGTGCCGTATAATAAAATGTGGCTTTAGAACCGTCACCCTGAAATTCCACATCGGATATTTTCATTTCCAGATTGAGCTGAATAGCAATTTCTCTGGCTCTTTTCTGAATGACATCTTCCCGGTTTCTCGCTGCCGTCCACACATCAATATCCCGCTGAGAGGCTTTTCGGTAAACCTTTGGCAACAGACCGTTCCAATCTGCTTTTTTCTTTTTCATCTGTACCTTAACCAGCTGACCGGTAAGGGTTATAATACCGACATCGTGCCCCGGACTTGCTTCCGTAGCGACAACGTCGCCAATACTTAAACTTAACTTTTCCGTATTTTTGAAAAAATCTTTTCTTCCGTTTTTAAAACGGATTTCAACTACATCAAAAGGGGTGTGATCTGACGGATATTGCATATTGGATAACCAATCGAAAACAGAGAGCTTGTTACAGCTGTCTGTTCCGCAATTTCCTTTGTTTCCACATCCTCTTGGTGTACCTGTAGCGTCTGTTTTAGACGAACAATTAGTACATCCCATATATCTCGAAACAACTTGCGTTGTTGTGTTTTTAGTTAATAAATCTTAGGTAAAGATATAAATTTTAAGTCAGAAACTGTTGAAATTTTATTCAAAAAGAGATTCCTCCTTCGTCGGAATGACAAAAAACACTCTTTTTTTATTTGAAACAGTCACTCTGGTTTTATTCAAAACTTAAAATAAAATAGTTTTTCTTACCTCTTTGCAACAAAACGAACTGATTATTTATCAAATCGTTATTGGTTATTTTAAATTCTTCCGTTACCTTTTCTCTGTTCACGGAAATAGAGTTTTCACTCAAGGCTCGTCTCGCCTCACCGTTGGATTTTAAAAATCCGGATTCGGCATTTAATGCATCAACGATATCAATGCCTTCTGTCAGTTTTTCTTTGGCGATAGTTGCCTGTGGAACACCATCAAAAATATCCAGAAAAGTTTGTGCGTCCAATTCCTTTAAGTCCGATGCTTTAGTGTTTTTGCTGAACAAAATTTCAGATGCTTTGACTGCTTTTTCCAATTCTTCCTGCGAATGAACAAAAGCAGTAACCTCCTCTGCCAGTTTTCGTTGCAACACTCTCAAATGCGGTGTTTCCCGATGTTCATCAATCAGATTTTCGATCTCTTCTTTGGGCAGAAAGGTAAATATTTTGATATATTTTTCTGCATCTTCATCAGAAGTATTCAGCCAAAACTGGTAGAATTTATATACCGATGTTTTGTCTGAATCCAACCAAACATTTCCGCCTTCGGATTTGCCGAATTTAGAACCATCTGCCTTGGTAATCAGCGGGCAAGTCATAGCATAAGCCTTGGAATCTTCGTCGGTCATTCTGCGGATTAATTCGGTTCCGGTCGTGATATTTCCCCATTGGTCAGACCCTCCCATCTGTAGCAAACAGTTGTAGTTTTTATACAAATGGTAAAAATCGTAACCTTGAATCAGCTGGTAGGTAAATTCCGTAAAAGACATTCCGGCACCGTCTGCAGCGAAACGTTTTTTTACAGAATCTTTCGCCATCATATAATTTACAGTGATTCGTTTCCCTACGTCGCGGGCAAATGCAATGAACGAAAAGGTTTTCATCCAATCGTAGTTATTTACCAAAATCGGAGCGTTTTCTTCTTTTGAATCGAAATTTAGAAAGCGTGACAACACTCGTTTTATTCCTGCCACATTATGGTTTAAGGCATCTTCTGTCAAAAGATTTCTTTCGTCCGATTTTCCCGAAGGATCGCCAATCATACCCGTTGCACCTCCAACGAGTGCAATTGGTTTGTGTCCGAAGTTTTTCAGATGTACCAACAAAATAATCGGCACCAGACTACCGATATGTAAAGAATCTGAAGTGGGGTCAAACCCGATATAAGCAGTTGTAGGCTCTTTCAAAAGTTGTTCTTCAGTTCCGTCAATTATATTGTGTACTAAACCTCGCCAGCTTAGTTCTTCTATTATATTTTGCATGTTTATAATTTTTATGCAAATATAAATATTTAGAATCTGTTTGCGAGATTTAATCTGGATTTTTGGTATCTGTTAGTATATAGTTTTTGTTGTTTTTAAACTCAAATCAAGACAAACACTAAAATTTAAGCTATTTAATTATGTTTTTTCAGTCTTCTTTTTAAAATCTTAAACAATTCCTCGCTTTTTATATCCAGATTATTTGTTAATATTCCATATTGAGAATTAGCGACTTTTGACCCAAATAATTTTAAAAATTTATAAAACCATATTCTATTATATTTTTCAGATGTTTTTTTTAATTCGATTACAATTTGGTTTGAACTTGGTATTCCTTTGTGATAGGTTGTTAAAATATTAAACGATTCTATATCTGAAAATTTAACGATAATCAATTTTCCAAATAGTTTGTAAAGAATTATTTCTGTTTCTGTAACGGTAATAGAAGGTTTATTTCGTAACAACAAAATAATAGAGTGAATTATTACGAAAAACAAAAACACTATGGTTATAGCAATAATGCTACCTCTAATCGGATTTAGTTCAAAATTCATTAATTTATCTCGAAGAAATAACAGCACAAATACAAATATTGTAGATACCACCAGGTCTCTTATCTCCTTCTTTCGATTAATATAAAAATGTAGTGTATTTTTTGATTCTTCTACCATGCACTCCCTATTATCGTAAAAATTTCATTTACGTTTTTAGTATTTTAAAAAATATACTACTCCCCCACTTTCGACGTTAAACTATCCCTATTGATTGTCGATTTCAATATTTTTTTTGTCTTTTTAATGTCTGGTTTAGTACCACCTAATTCTTCTGCTTTTTGTCGGAATTTGCTTTGGATAGTATCAAGCATTTCTACATACACCTGAGGTTCGTGTTGCAGATAATACCGATGTTGCTCTACAAAACCAAGACTATCTAATTCGTATTTTTTTAATAAATCTTCGGGGGTTTGTGTAATGTAAATGGTATCTTGCTGGTACGAAGAAGACTCTATCGCTCCAATCAAAACCAACTCATACAATAAATCGGTCATGTCGGACTGAGACAGTAAATTCTTTGGTTTCTTGTCTGCACAAGCACAAAAAGTTATCATCAAAACAACGAATAAAATTATCTTTCTCATCGTGTTATCTGTTAAAAAGTAACCGTTGACCGAATTTTTCTTCGGTAATTTCACCTTGGTTCATCGCCAGATTTCCGTTTACGAAGGTGGACACCACCGTTGCCGAAAGTTCTTCTCCTTCAATCGGCGACCAACCGCAATGGTATAAAATATTATCTTTATGAACAGTTTGAGGTTGATTCAAATTGACTAAAACAATATCAGCCTGGTAGCCTTCTCTCAAAAAACCTCTGTTCTCGATTTGAAACAAAATCGCCGGATTATGAGCCATTTTTTCTACCACTTTTTCCAGTGTGATTTTTCCTTGTTTTACGAAAGTAAGCATCATGGGCAGCGAATGCTGAACCATTGGTCCGCCTGACGGAGCTTGCAGATATTTCTGTGATTTTTCTTCAAAAGTATGCGGTGCGTGGTCTGTTGCGATAACATCAATACGGTCATCAAGCAATGCTTCCCAAATCTGCTCCCTGTCCTGTGCCGTTTTTACCGCCGGATTCCATTTGATAAAATTGCCTTTTTCTTCATAATCTTTGTCTGAAAAAAACAAATGATGCATGCAAACCTCAGCGGTTATCTTTTTGTCTTTCAACGGAATATTATTATCAAACAAATTTGTCTCTTTGCCTGTGCTGATGTGAAAAACGTGTAATTTCGCTCCTGTTTTTTTTGCCAGTTCAATCGCTTTGGAAGAAGAAATATAACAGGCTTCTTCACTTCGAATAACCGGATGCATATAAGGCGGAATATCTTCGCCAAACTGAGCTTTTGCCTTTTCGAGATTT
The DNA here is from genome assembly GCF_002807015.1 of Avrilella dinanensis. Taxonomy (GTDB): domain Bacteria; phylum Bacteroidota; class Bacteroidia; order Flavobacteriales; family Flavobacteriaceae; genus Flavobacterium; species Flavobacterium dinanensis. Next base: position 38,940 of record NZ_NIPO01000001.1, read on the forward strand.
CTGCGGATAGTGCCTTCATCTTCGCAATGCGTGGCGATTAACAAATCGGTAGAAGAAAATATTTTTTCCAGCGTTTGCTCATTGTCCACCAGCATATTTCCGGTTGATGAACCCAAAAATAATTTGATTCCTGCCACATTTCTTGGATTGGTTTTCAGCACTTCTTCCAGATTATCATTCGTGCCGCCCATCATAAACGAGTAATTCACGAACGCACTTTGAGCCGCAGTTTTATATTTTTCTTCCAGAATTTCCTGTGTAACCGCATTCGGAATGGTATTGGGTTGGTCAATAAAAGACGTTACCCCACCGGCAAGTGCTGCTTTGGATTCCGAAGCGATATTACCTTTGTGCGTGAGTCCGGGTTCTCTGAAATGCACTTGGTCGTCAATGATTCCGGGTAAAATATGTAATCCGAAAGCGTCGATAATTTCGGCATTATCACAGCTGATATCGCTGTCTATACGTTCAATTTTTTCGCCGTTTATCAATAAATCTGCTTGAAAAATTTTGCCTTCATTGACAACTGTACCGTTTTTTATAAGGATTCGTTTCATGTGTTATTTTTATTGTTTTTCAATGGTCACATGTAACCTTTGATGTTTAAAACAATCATTCCGCTGTGTGTTTAATGATGATTTTAAACATATCGGTTTCATTTGAGTCGATTGAATAATTTTTTGATTCGTAAATCCAACACGCCAAAGACCGCTTCTTTGATAATGCCACCGGACATTTTAGATTCACCGTGGATTCTATCTGTAAAGATAATAGGTATTTCGCGAATTTGAAAACCTTTGCAAAAAGCCCTGTATTTCATTTCTATTTGAAAAGCATAACCGACGAACTTAATCTCGCCCAGCGGAATACTTTCCAGAACATTTCTTTTGTATCCAATAAAGCCTGCCGTGGTATCATGGATTTTCATTCCGGTTATTACCCGAACGTAAATAGAAGCGAAATATGACAGTAAAACCCTGTTTAACGGCCAGTTAACTACATTAACACCTTTTACATAACGAGAACCGATAGCCATATCGGCACCTTCTAAGCAAGTTTGATACAAACGGCTCAAATCTTCCGGATTGTGGGAAAAATCGGCGTCCATCTCAAAAATATAATCATAGCCGTTTGCCAACGCCCATTTGAATCCGTGAACATAAGCCGTTCCTAAACCTGATTTTTCTTTTCTTTTTTCTAAAAATATACGTTGAGGAAATTGCTCGAACAAAGCCGTGACCGCCGTTGCTGTACCATCGGGAGAATCGTCATCTACTACCAAAACGTCAAACTCTTCTGGCAATTTCATAACTGCCTCGATAATGTTTTTGATATTCAGAATTTCGTTATAGGTTGGTATGACAACTATTTTTTTGTGCATTCACTCTATGGATTAGCTCACAAATGTAAGTTTTTTACCAGATAATTTTCTTAGAATATTTTTAAAATTTGCTTTTAGCTATAGAATATAGCGGGTAATTTAAAATTATAAGCAAAAAAATTATTGATATTTAGCTCTTTTTTGCCACAGATGCATAGATATGTTTTTTTAGCATAAATACAAACTTCTATGAGTTCTATGGCGTACTACGGCTACGGAACATCTTATATCAGAAAATGAGTCAAAGTGTAGATAATCACACCAACAAGTCCACCGACAAGCGTTCCGTTCACGCGGATATACTGTAAATCTTTACCTACTTCGAGCTCTAGTTTTTCGCTTAATTCTTTACCGTCCCAATCGGCAACCGTTCGCGTAATAATTCCGCCAACTTCGCTACTGTTCTTTAAAGCCTGTTTGTAAAGCATTTGTCTTACCCAACCGTTAATTTTCTGCTGCCAATCCTTGTCTTCACGGATATTATCTACCCATTTTGACATTTCATTGGTAATATACGTCCAGATTTTGGAATCTTTATCTTCGAGATTATGCAAGGCTTCTTCTTTCAGTTTCAGCCAGACATCTTCGGCATATTGCCTGATTTTTTCATAAGTAATAAACTGATTTTTAATATTTTCTATTTTTTCTCGCCAGCTTGGTTCGGTTTTGATACGACCAGCGGTTTCTTTGAGTTTATCCTCAATTTCGGCACGAATCGGGTGTGTGGCATTTTCCTTTACATCGTCCAGAAAAGAAGTAATTCCGGATATGAGCTGATTGGTAACCGCTTTACCTCCAACCAGTTTGAGTAAAGGTTGTTTTTCGACTACTTTGTTATAAATCAATAATCGGTTATCTTCTACATAATCTTTGGCTTTTGGCAACAAAATATCGAGCAAACGATTGTGTTCAGCGTTTTCTATCATATACTGTAATCCGTCTGACAGCCATATATGATAAGGCAAATCATCGAGCAAATTACTCCCTTTTTTTGCTATGGCATCGACGACTGTTTCATCATCAAGATTGGCAATAATATAATGTGACAAACCGACTATCTGCTCAGAAACAATTTGTTGATTTTTAGGTTTTTCCAGCCAGTTTAACGCAAATTTCATCACGTCTAATTTTTCGATATATGGTCGAATCGTTGATGGAGTTAAAAAATTATCGGTTACGAAATTGCCCAGATTTTCGCCAATAGCATCTTTACTTTTTTCAATGAGATTGGTATGCGGGATTTTCAGTCCGAAAGGATAACGGAACAATGCCGTCACGGCAAACCAATCTGCCAAAGCACCTACCATTCCGGCTTCGGCAAAGGCTTTGACATAAAACATCCAGTTTTGCGGATAATATTTGGTCAGGTAAGCCAATACAAAATACACCACCGCCATCAGCACAAATAACCCTGTGGCAATGGCTTTATATCTTCGGAGTTGCTTTTGTTTTTCGTTTTCGTTCATTCTTACCTTATCGTTCTCCGTTCCATTCTGCATAAAACTGTTCGAGAAACTGTTTCATAAATTGATGTCTGTGCTCTGCAATTTTCTTACCTGCCAGGGTATTCATCATATCTTTCAACCGCAATAACTTTTCATCAAAATGATTAATTGTCGTTCCGATATGTTTTTTATATTCTTCCTTACTCATATTCATTCTGGGTTTTTCCATCGGGTCATATATAATCCTGTTGTGAAAGCCCCCAAAATGAAAAGCTCTGGCAACACCGATGGCTCCCAAAGCGTCTAACCGATCGGCGTCCTGCACAATATTTAGCTCCAAAGATGAAAACTGCTGTTGAAAATTGCCTCCTTTGAATGAAATATTTTGAATAATCTTCACTACATGATTTTTTACTTCTTCATCAATACCGATTGAAGTCATAAACGCATCAGCCTTTTCTGGTCCGATGTCTTCATTTCCGTTGTGAAACTTACTATCTGCAATATCATGCAATAACGCCCCTAAAATTACTACTTCTTGATTTGCCGGTTCATCTTGTAAAATCTGTAAAGCATTTTTATACACTCTTTCGATATGAAACCAATCATGACCAGCTTCCGCACCTGCCAATTCTTGCTTTACATATCGAATGGTTTGATTGATATAATCCATATTTTACGCGACTCAATCTTCATCTGCCAGTTCAAAACCAGTCAAAAGTTCGCGAACTTTTGGAACGTCCTCTTCAAACACAAAAATATGTACTGCCTGAATCGACGTACCAAAACCCGCACGGACTGCCGACTGCACATCGTTGCGTTCGAGATATTCGACATGATTCTCTTCCAGAATATTTTTTACTGCCAAAGCTGTAATTTCACTCCCTGAGAATATTTTTTTATGATTTTCCATAACCTGCTTTTTATTTGATTATACTATAAAGGTACAAAAATTAATTTAAACCTATATACAAAAAACGCCACTCGATTGAGTAGCGTTTTTCAGATATAAATTTGTTGATTAATCTTGGTTACGAAAAACCAATCCTTCTCCGTTAAAGGAATCAAGCAAAATGATACTGTCTGTTTTTACTTCGCCGGACAATATTTGTTTAGATAATTCATTCAGCACTTCTTTTTGGATAACCCGTTTTACCGGTCTTGCTCCAAAATGCGGGTCATAACCTTTACGTGCCAGATAATCCACCGCTTCCGGCGTGGCGTCCATTGTAATGTGTTGCTCTGCCAGCATTCTGAACACAGATTGCAACTGAATATTTACAATTTGCTTGATATTATCTTCGCTTAACGGTGTAAACATCGTGATTTCATCAATCCGGTTGATAAACTCCGGACGTACCGTTTGTTTCAGCAAATTCAATACATCTTGCTTGGTTTGTTCAACTTCTTGTGGTGTCGGATTGCTGTCGAAACTTTCCTGAATAATATCACTTCCCATATTGGAAGTCATGATGATAATCGTGTTTTTGAAATCAGCCAACCGTCCTTTATTATCAGTCAACCGTCCTTCGTCCAATACTTGCAGTAAAATATTAAACGTATCGGGGTGAGCTTTCTCTATTTCGTCCAAAAGAATAACCGAATAAGGTTTTCTTCTGACCGCTTCTGTCAGCTGTCCGCCTTCATCATAACCCACATATCCCGGAGGTGCTCCGACCAATCTGCTCACGCTGTGACGCTCAGAATATTCACTCATATCGATTCGTGTCATTGAATTTTCATCATCAAACAGATATTCCGCCAAGGCTTTCGCCAACTCGGTTTTACCCACACCTGTCGTCCCGAGAAACAAGAACGAACCAATCGGTTTTTTCGGATCCTGCAAGCCGGCACGACTTCGTCTCACCGCATCACTCACTGCCTGAATAGCCTCTTCCTGCCCTACTACACGCTGGTGAAGTTCGGCTTCGAGATGGAGTAATTTTTCCCGTTCAGACTGTAGCATTTTGGTTACCGGAACGCCAGTCCATTTTGCCACAACCTCAGCAATATCGTCGTAAGTAACTTCTTCTTTAATCAACGAATTACCTTTTTGTGTTTCCGCTAATTCGGTTTGTAACTTAGCCAGATTTTCCTCTGCCTCTTTTATTTTTCCGTAACGGATTTCGGCTACTTTTCCGTAATCGCCTTCCCGCTCAGCTCTGTCAGCTTCCAGTTTCAGGTTTTCAATATTGGCTTTCTCATTTTGAATATGGTCCACTACATCTTTCTCCGATTTCCATCGGGTGTATATCTCATTTCGTTCCTCTTTGAGATTTGCCAGATCAATACCTAAAGCTTTTAATTTCGCTTCGTCATTTTCCCGTTTAATCGCTTCAATTTCGATTTCCAGCTGCATGATTTTACGATCGAGAACATCTAATTCTTCCGGTTTGGAATTGATTTCCATGCGCAATTTCGCTGCTGCTTCGTCAATCAAATCAATCGCTTTATCCGGCAAATAACGACTAGTAATATATCTTTGCGACAACTCCACCGCACCAATAATCGCTTCGTCTTTGATACGCACCTTGTGATGTGCTTCATATTTTTCCTTAATACCTCGCAGAATCGACACGGCACTTTCGGTATCAGGTTCGTCTACCATTACTTTCTGGAAACGACGTTCGAGTGCTTTGTCTTTCTCGAAATATTTCTGGTATTCGTCCAAAGTGGTTGCCCCGATTGCTCTGAGTTCGCCGCGAGCCAATGCTGGTTTCAGAATATTCGCCGCGTCCATTGCCCCTTCGCCACCACCGGCACCCACCAATGTATGAATTTCGTCAATAAACAAAATAATCTGTCCTTCGGAAGAAGTTACTTCTTTGACCACTGCTTTCAAGCGTTCTTCAAATTCTCCTTTGTATTTAGCTCCGGCAATCAAAGCTCCCATATCCAAAGAATACAAATGCTTATCTTTCAGATTTTCCGGTACATCACCTTGTATAATACGATGAGCAATTCCTTCAGCAATGGCGGTTTTACCTACGCCGGGCTCGCCGACCAAAATCGGGTTGTTTTTGGTACGGCGTGATAAAATCTGTAATACACGACGGATTTCTTCGTCACGACCAATTACCGGATCCAATTTTCCTTCGTTGGCTAACTGATTGAGGTTATTTGCGTATTTATTCAACGAGTTATAGGTTTCTTCCGCCGATGCTGATGTAACTCGTTCACCTTTTCGCACTTCCTGAATAGCCGATTGTAAATCTTTTTCCGTTACGCCCTGGTCTTTCAACATTTGAGAGACTTTGCCTCCCGATTTAAATATCGCCAGAACAAGATGTTCAATCGACACAAATTCATCATTCATTTTTTTGGCAATCGACTGAGCACTCGTCAGCATCGAACCAGCTTGCCGGGACAACCCCATTTGCCCGCCTTCTACTTTTGGAAAGTTTTCTACAATCGCATCGAGTGCCTGCGTGAAAACCGGAATGTTTATGCCTACTTTTTTCAAAATGAACGGCGTCACATTTTCATCGACTTCCATAATCGCTTTGAAAATATGTTCATTCTCTATTTGCTGTTGCCCTAAACCTTGCACAATAACTTGTGCTTGTTGCAACGCTTCCTGTGATTTTATGGTAAAATTATTCAAATTCATTGTTTTATTTTTTTGATTATGCTCATCTAAAGTCAAAAGCTATTCCATTTATCAAAAACTGACGTTTTGTCTTGTTTTTATTATTCAATTTATAAAAAATGACATTTTGACACCATTTATTCAATTTTATTCTATGATAAAGGTAATTATTTTTCGTCTTTTTATCTCTATATTTGTTGGTCTAATTCATTAAATATGATTACGCTCAATATCATCGGTTCAGGAAATGTAGCCCATCATCTGATTCAGGAAATACTATCTCATGATGATTTGTATCTGCAACAAATTTATGCCCGAAATATTAAAAATCTACCGAATGATATTCCCGAAAGCACAAACATTTGCCACGATATAAAAAACCTCAAACCGGCTGATATCACGTTGATAAGCGTGAGTGATTCCGCTATTAGTGAAGTGTCATCAGCGTTGTCTTTTGACAACAATCTGGTGGTACATACTTCCGGGACGACCGCAATGGAAATGGTTAATCCGAAAAACCGCAGAGGCGTTTTTTATCCGCTACAAACTTTCTCTAAACACAAAAAAGTGGATTTTACACAAATCCCGATTTGTATTGAGGCGGAAAACGAAAATGATTTGATTTTGGTCCAACAACTGGCAAAAATATTAAGTAGAGAAGTACATTTTATCGACTCAGAACAAAGAAAAGCTATGCACGTTGCAGCGGTTCTTGTCAATAATTTTACCAATCATTTATGTACGATTGCCGAAGATATTTGTCAAAAAAATCAAATTCCGGGCAAAATTTTACAACCTTTGCTACGGGAAACGATTGACAAACTGACCAATTTATCACCGATGGAAGCACAAACCGGACCGGCTGTGCGACACGACCAAAAAACCATTGACACTCATATCCGCTTTATTACAAACGAATTAACAAAAAAAATATATCAACTTTTAACCCAATCAATTCAGGAATACCATGGCAGAGAGTTATAAAGAAATTATGAACAATATCAATACTTTTATTTTTGATGTGGACGGCGTACTCACAGACGGAAAATTACACATTTCCAACGACGGCGAATTACTCCGGCAGATGCACGTGAAAGACGGTTACGCACTCAAAGCTGCAATAGATAAAAACTTTAGAGTTTGTATCATTTCGGGCGGGAAAAATGACGGTGTGAGAGAACGGCTGAAAAACCTTGGTATTACCGATATTTATCTTGGCATACCACACAAAATGGACATTTTTAAGGAATACATAAATAAGCATAACATTGATTCTCAACACATTTTGTATATGGGCGACGACATTCCTGATTATTGGGTAATGAAAGAAGTTGGTCTGCCCACTTGTCCTCAAGATGCCGTGCCTGAAATCAAGACTATTTGCCGGTATATTTCACACAAAAATGGTGGAAACGGTGCAGTCAGAGATGTGATTGAACAAGTACTGAAAGTACAGAATAAATGGCTGAGAACTTATGATGCTACGCTCTGATTTTTTAAATAAGTAAGTCCTGTTTTAAAATTCATACCTGTATGCTTACGTTATTGCCAGAATGCAATTTAAACATGTCTTGAAAAAAAATCCATTAACCCGCCTATTTTCGGCGGGTTTTTCTTTGCTGCCCCAAAAACGTTTTAAACAATTTTCAACAATCATAGTTTTAACAAAGTTTGTATTAAAAAAATATGTATTTTTACAGTAATTCATATTGAATTAATTCAAAACCTATACATTATGAAAATTTTTAAAAACAAACAATGGCAAAGTATTTTACAGATATTTGTCGCCGTAATGCTGTTGCGTTTTCTTCTATTCAGGCATCATGCAGAAGGCTTGGTACTGACCGATATCTACTTTCTGGGCTATTTCCTATCGACTGTTATCGTGGCTTTTGCCGGATTGTACCTCTACCGGATTGTCCGTCAGGAAGAAAATCCACATCGGGTTATCTTCAAAAATATCGACCGTGCTTATTATCAGTATCTGGGGTTAAATATGGTTGCCATTGCTGTCAGTTTTATGGTATCCAATGCTATCGAAAAAACGGTATATTTCGGCTATACGCTGGCTCTTGCAGCTATACTTTATCTGTATATTACTCAATGGCGGAAGGTGTTGCTTGTGGACAACATCGTGTTTGCTTTTGTGGTTACTTTCCCGATTTTTTTGGAAATTTTCACCGATTTACCTACTTCGCAAGATTCTGAAGAGCATTTCTTTGCAAATGAACCTGTGTTGTGGTTCTCGCTGTCGTTAGGGATTTTTCTTTGGATTTTGTTTTTTATTCAAACCATTTTACAGGATTTACAGTTTATGCAATACGATATCCGCCGGAACAAAAAAACATTGGCAACCCTGCACGGGCGGGAAAAAGGTGCCAAGCGAACTACATTTCTGTCCTTGATTCCGCTTGCACTATTGGTCATTTTTATTGTGGTAAATCTGTCAGAATATAGCTATACACCTTATTATCTGCTCATTGCCGCTACCTTACCAATGTTATATTTTCTATATATTCTATGGAATGCCAAAGACGCTAAAGATTTTAATTTTTCCTCCAATATCCTGTCGATAATCATTTGGCTAAGTATTTTTTCTATCGTAATTTTAAGCCTTGATTTAAATGGATAGTTATCTTGATACACAACAAAAAGATTATTTTGGCATCGCAATCGCCGAGGCGGCAGGAATTACTTGCACAAACCGGAATTACGTTTGAGGTCGAAACCCGCCCGGTCGAGGAAATTTTCCCAAGTGATTTAGCCCGGGAAAAAATCAGTGAATACCTGGCAAAGTTGAAAGCTGAAGCATTTACCGATATTCATGCTGATGAAATTATCCTTACTGCCGACACCATCGTCTGGTATCAAAACCAAGCTTTGGGCAAACCCAAAAATGCCGGCGAAGCCCGAAATATGTTGCAGTCATTATCCGGAAAATCGCATGAAGTGATTACTTCCGTATGCCTGAAAAGCAACACTGACTATCTTGTATTCAGCGACATTACCCAAGTATTTTTCCGTAAACTTTCCGACAAAGAAATCGATTATTACATCAGCAATTATCAACCGTTTGATAAAGCCGGTGCATACGGCATTCAGGAATGGATTGGTGCTGTCGGTATCGAAAAAATCATCGGCTCATATAATAATGTGGTCGGATTACCGACCGAAAAACTGATTTGCGAATTAAAAAACATCGGAATTTATGAACTTTAATTTTAGCCATTATGAAGCTCAAATCTGGCTGACTGTTATTGCGTTTGTCATCTTCTGGCTGCTGCGTTTTATCACACACAGGCTAATAAAACGTTTTGCTTCTTTGTCTAAAAAAACTGAACGGCGAAGCAATCTCATCAAAAAATATGTGGATATATTCCTGAGCACATTCCTCATTATTTTTATTCCGCTGGTTTGGGGTGTGGATTCTAAAAGTATATTCGGCTATCTGACCGCCCTGACTGCTTTTATCGGTGTTGCATTATTTGCCCAATGGTCTATTTTGAGTAATGTAACTGCAGGTGTAGTTATGTTTTTTTCGTTTCCGTACAAAATCGGGGATAAAATCCGGATTCAGGACAAAGATTTTCCTATCGAAGCCAGAATTGAAGATATCAGAGCTTTTCATACCATGTTGCTTACCACAGATGGCGAATATATTTCGTATCCTAACAGTTTGTTTTTGCAAAAATCGGTAGTTATTTTAGACCAGGAAGAATAAAAATGTGTCAATGAGACAATTAGCGGATTAGCAAATGAACAATTTTACGGTTATTACAACAGCTTAAAAAAAACATAACAATGAAAAACACCTTTTTATATATTTTCAGCCTTGCATTTTTACACCTTGGTTTCGCCCAAAAACCACAGACTCCAACTCCTTCAGAAATTTATTTCAAAATGGAACAGCTGAATGTTCTGGCAAGTGCGATGTATGTCGCTGCACACCCCGATGATGAGAACACCCGTTTGATTACCTATTTGACACATCACGAAAAAGCATACACCAATTATCTGTCGCTAACACGCGGAAACGGTGGGCAGAATTTAATCAGCGATGAATTGGGAACGGACCTGGGTGTTATCCGAACCAACGAGCTTTGGAATGCACGGAAAATCGACGGAGGAAAACAATTTTTTTCTACTGCAGATGATTTTGGTTTTTCCAAAACTCCACAAGAGACCTTTCAAAAATGGAACAAAGAATCGCTGTTGCAACAAATGGTTTATATGATTCGCAAAGAGCAACCCGACATCATCATCAATCGTTTTGACCACCGAACTGAGGGCAATACGCACGGACACCATACAGCATCGGCTCAATTATCAAAAGAGGCTTTTGCGTTGGCACAAGATGCATCTTTTGAACTTCCGACAATACCTTCAGAAATCTGGAAACCGTCCCGATTGTTTTTCAATGTTTCGTGGTTCTTTTTCGGAAGTAAACAAGCGTTTGAAAAAGCCGATAAATCCAGATATATCCCATTGAATATTGGTGTTTTTTACAATCAATTGGGTAAAAATAATCAGGAAATTGCATCATTGAGCCGGAGCCAGCACCAATCGCAAGGATTTGGTGATTTGTCTTCACGAGGCGAAGAAATTGATTATGTGGAATTGATTGACGGTAAACCTCTCAACTCATCGAATTTGTTTGAAGGTATTGACACGAGCTGGAACCGTATAGAAGGCGGACAAAAAATCCAACCTTTGGTTACCCAACTTTTAAATCAATATGATTTTAAAAACCCTTCTAAATCTGTTGATTTACTGACAAAAATTTATGCTGAGATTGATAAATTGCCTGAAACAATCTGGAAAACCCGTAAACAAAATGAAGTCAAAGAATTGATTAAAGATTGTACCGGATTATTTCTGGATATTACCACAAACGAGCCTTATACTGTTCCCGATAAAAATATTTCTGTAAAAGTTGAAGTTGCTAATCGTGCTGATATTTCTTTAAAAATCAAAGATGTTACACTCAACAATCAAAAAACAACCGTAAATAAATCATTGACCAACCAAGAAGTGTTTTATGGCGATTTTGATGTGGTATTTACAAATAAAGACTTAACTAATTTTAAATTCATCAATTCGTTTAACGATTTCAAAAATCAATTCAATCCTATCAGTAAACACGAAATTGGCTTGGAAATCAATAGTAGTGTTTATGTCTCGTTTCCTGTCGAAATTCAATATAAATATAAAGACGAAGTAAAAGGCGAAGTTTACAAACCGTTTCACGTTGTTCCAAAAGTTTCGGTACAATTTAAACAACCGGTTTATTTATCTAATAATGATAAACAGCAAAACATTTCGGTTGTATTAAGTAATTATTCTGATGAAGATGTTAATGGAAAAATAGTGACAACTCCAAGTTATATGGGACTCCACGCTGCTAAACCTCAAAAAGAAATTGCTTTTAGTTTAAACAAAAAAGAGAAAAATAAAGAAATAAATTTTGATGACGACAGCTATAATTATTCTGTGAGATTAGTTAATAACTCAAATCAAACCTTATCTTCAAATGAAACAAAATGGATTGATTACGAACACATTCCATTAAATTATTATATAAAACCTTCAACTACTAAAATCATAAATTTCGATAACTCAAATTTAAAAAAGAAACATATTGGCTATATTATGGGAGCCGGCGACGAAATTCCGCAAGTGTTACAAAACGTTGGTTATCAGGTTGATTTAATTGATTTAAAAACGCTTAAAACAAACGATTTGGCTCAATATGAAACCATTATCGTCGGCATTCGTGCGTTTAATACCGAAGAAGAACTAAAAGTTAAAAATCAATTATTGTTTGATTATGCTAAAAATGGCGGAACGGTTATCGTTCAATATCAAACGAATATGAATTTAAAAACCGACAAAATCGCACCTTATAAACTGAAATTGGGAAGAACAAGAATAACCGACGAAAATGCTAAAGTTCGTTTTATCAATCCTGATATGAAGGTGTTAAACCAACCTTTTAAAATCACACAGGAAAATTTTAAAAACTGGGTTCAGGAACAAGGTTTGTATTATGCCGACGAGTTTTCTGATGATTTTATACCTGTTTTTTCCTCACGCGATTTCGATGAAAAACCAACCAACGGAGGTTTATTGATTGCATCGTACGGAAAAGGTTACTATATTTATACCGGATTGAGCTTTTTCAGACAATTACCTGCCGGAAACGCAGGAGCTCTGGAGCTTTTCATCAATTTAATCGAGCTGAAAAATGACTGATTTTAAACGCAGAAAGTGGAAAAAAATATACAGCCTTGTCTTGCTGATGAATGTGTTATACATTGCTTTCTTTTATTTTTTAATGATTTTTTACGCATAAATTATGGCTGTAATTGACTGGATTATACTTTGTTGCACCTTACTTTTTATTGTGATTTACGGCACAATGAAAACCAAAGGAAGCAAAAATGTGGAAGAATATGTGCTTGCCAACAAACAAACGAATTGGTGGACGGTCGGGTTGTCGGTCATGGCAACGCAGGCAAGTGCGATTACGTTCTTGTCCACACCGGGGCAAGCCTATCACGACGGAATGGGATTTGTGCAGTTTTATTTCGGACTGCCATTAGCAATGATTGTGATTTGTATGGTTTTTATTCCGGTTTATCATCGACTGAAGGTTTACACGGCCTATGAGTTTCTGGAAAAGCGTTTTGACATGAAAACCAGAACATTAACAGCAGTAATTTTTCTCGTTCAACGCAGTGTCGGTACGGGTTTGACGATTTATGCACCGGCGATTATCCTTTCATCTATCCTCAACTGGGATTTGACATGGATTACCATTGTTATTGGCGTGCTTATTATTTTTTACACTTATTTCGGCGGAACCAAAGCCCTGAATGTGACCCAAACACAACAGGCTTTTATCATCATGATGGGAATGTTCATTACTTTTTGTTTGATTATATACAAATTTCCGGACGAAATGACTTTCAACAACGCCTTAGGCGTGGCGGGAGCGAACGACAAAATGAACCTACTGAATTTTTCGACTGACCCGGCAGAAAGATATACGATTTGGAACGGATTAACGGGCGGATTTTTCCTGATGTTGGCTTATTTTGGCACCGACCAATCTCAGGTAGGACGCTATTTGTCTGGAAAAAGTATTCGGGAAACCCAAATGGGACTTATCATGAACGGATTGCTCAAAGTGCCGATGCAGTTTTTTATTTTGCTGGTAGGTGTGATGGTTTTTATCTTTTTTCAAACCAACAAAGCTCCGCTACATTTTAATCCGGTTAATGTTTCACAAGTTGAAAACTCCGAATACAAAGAAGAATACCACCAACTGGAAAAAGAGTTGGATTACCTTTTAGATGAGAAAAAAGAGATTACATTGCTTTATACCGGGCAACTTAATCAGGGTTACGATAACCTCATTCTGGAAGAAAAAATGATTTCGCTGAACGAACAGGAAAAAGACTTACGGCAACAAGCCGGAAATTTAATCAAACAAGCGTCGCCAAACAGCGACGTGAACGACAAAGATTATGTTTTTATCTATTTCATTTTAAATTATTTACCTAAAGGATTAATCGGCTTGTTGCTGGCAGTGATTTTCTCGGCTGCCATGTCATCATCTGCATCGGGTTTATATGCAGTAGCATCAACTTCTGCCATTGATTTATACCAATCACATGTGAAAGGAAAATCGGAAAGTCATTACCTGAAAGCTACTAAACTGTCGGTTGTTTTCTGGGGAATCGTTTGTATTATCACAGCTTGTTTCATCAGTTTGTTTGAAAATCTAATTCAGCTGGTAAACATCATAGGGTCAATATTTTACGGAACAGTTTTAGGTGTATTCCTGATTGCGTTCTTTATTAAATTTGTTAAAGGTAAAGCCGCTTTTTGGTCGGCATTAATTACGCAAATCTCGGTTATCATCATCTACAACTTAGACATAGTCAGCTACTTATGGCTCAATCTTGTCGGAGCACTGATGGTTATTTTACTGGCTATTGTATTACAATTGGTGTTGGGGAATGATAATAATAAATAAAGAAGACAAAGCAAATGAAACAAATTTTAGAAACTAATCGACTATCATTAAGAGAACTAATCCCTGACGATGCAGCAAATTTCTACAATTTAAACTTAAACCCTAACGTCATAAAATATACAGGAAATTCGGCTTTTAAAAATGTTGAAGAAGCAAGAGAGTTTCTAAAAAATTATCAGGACTATGCACAGAACGGTTACGGGAGACGGGCTGTAATAAAGAAAGACACAAACAAATTTATCGGTTGGTACGGATTGAAATTCGGAGAAATCGGAAACGAAACAGATATTGGATTCCGTTTTTTTGGAGAAGAATGGAATAAAGGCTACGCAACAGAAAGTGCAATAGCTTGTATAAATTATGGTTTTGAGAAATTGAATTTAAAGCGAATAGTCGGACGAGCAATGAAAGAGAATACTGGCTCTATAAAAGTTCTCGAAAAAATTGGACTCAAGTACGAACAAAATGTTGATTTTGAAGGAAAAGAGGCAGTAATTTACAAAATTGAAAGATAAAAAATTTCTTTGTTTACCAAAAAATATCCGATTTACAGTAAAAGAAAATTATATCCTCAACCCTATTGCCAACACATCTTTATAAGCCGGATTTTTCTTAAAAAAACTAACCACGTCGGGGTTAATCGGCACTACTCGCCAACGGTTTTCTTCAGCAATATTCATGATTTCTTTTAAAAATTCTTCCACTTTTTCCTTGTTCTGGCATTTGTCGGTAATCAGCTTGGTCAAAAATATTTTTCTTTCCTGAAATGAATACTCTGCCACCAGCACATCATCGTCACACCGATACTCAAACTGTCTTAAAAGTTCGTTATTTATTAGCTCCATGATTGAATTTTTAATTAAAAAACCTTACCTTTCTCTGAAGAAAATCAGACCACTAAATTACAACATTTTTTGGCACAAATCAAATATGACATCACAAAACACTAAAAATCAAAATAAAACCTCCGTTTATTTTATCCCTGGAATGGCTGCCAACACCCGGATTTTTGAACGCATACACCTCGATGAAGACTTATATCAAATTCATTATATCGAATGGCTGGAACCGATTAAAAATGAATCACTTCACGAATACAGTCAAAGAATAAGCCGGGAAATCACAGCTGAAAATCCGGTTTTGGTCGGCGTGTCTTTTGGCGGAATTGTCGCTCAGGAAATCGCCAGAATGATTACTGTTAAACAGGTTATTATCATATCGAGCATAAAAAACAGCCACGAGCTACCGGCTTATTTTAAGTGGGTAAACAGGACGCATTTATATAAAATTTTCCCGAATCAGCTCACATGGAAAGCACTCGACCTGTATGCTCGCATAACCCCCGATAAAAAGCTAAAAAACAGAATCAAAGCCTATGACAAATACCTGACTGTCCGCTCGAATAATTACCTGCGGTGGTGTTTGAAAACGCTTGCCCAATGGCAAAATGAAACCGAAATTGAGAATATTGTACATATACATGGAAAAAAAGACCATATTTTTCCGTATGATTTAATAAAAAACGCTATTATTGTAGAAAATGCCGACCATGCCTTGGTTTTGACCAAAGCAACCTGGCTAAACCAGCGATTACACCAAATTATTTTAGACCAATGAAAAAGAACATCATTAAAAAATCTGTTTATGCCGTTTCACTCATCGGAATCGGTATTTTATTTTCGCAATTCGCTAGCACCGATAACAACCGGGGCGTGGACGTAAAAAACCATGTTTTTCTCAACAAAAACCTTCATTTCAGCAATGAAACCGTTCCGGTGCATATTACCGACGTGAAAGAACGGTTGGACAGAGAAATGATTGTGAATATTAACTTTCATTCCAACACTACTTTAGTTATCAAAAGAGCCAATCGCTATTTTCCGGTTATTGAGCCGATTTTGAAAAAAAATGGTATTCCGGACGATTTTAAATATTTATGCGTAATTGAAAGCTCGCTCAGCAACGTCACTTCGCCTGCCGGTGCCAAGGGTTTCTGGCAGTTTATGCCAGCGACTGCTACCGAATACGGACTCGAAGTATCAGATACTGTAGATGAGCGTTACCACCTGATTAAAGCCACCGAAGCAGCTTGTGTTTACTTTAATAAAGCCTACGAACGTTTCGGAAATTGGACATTGGTCGCTGCAGCATTTAACCGCGGAACAACGGGCATTCAACGCCAGCTCGATTTACAAATGGTAAATAATTACTACGATTTGTTCATCAATCAGGAAACTTCCCGCTATGTATTCCGGATTCTCGCTCTGAAAGAAATCATGAGCGACCCTGCCAAATACGGATTTAACATTCCGAAAGATGCCAGATATCCTATCATCAAAACAAAAAAAATCAGAGCTACTGAAAATATTGACAATCTTTATCAGTTTGCAAAAGACCAGGGAATTAATTATAAATTATTAAAACTGCACAACCCTTGGCTGCAATCAGATAAACTTGAGGTAACAATGGGCAAAACCTACGAAATAGAAATTCCCGAAAAGCCATAAAATGTTGATTATAAAAATCCAACTACATATCTACTACATTTGACTACATTAAGTAGAAAAATAATTTATATTTGCACCATTAAATAAATGCGTAAAAAATGATAAACATAACTTTACCAGACGGTTCAGTAAGAGCATACGATTCAGGCATTACTGCTATTGAAGTTGCCAAAAACATCAGCGAAGGTTTAGCCCGGAATGTAATTTCGGCAAAATTCAACAACCAAACGATTGAAACGGTAACGCCTCTTACCACCGACGGTAATTTAATTTTATATACATGGAACGACCAAGACGGAAAAAAAGCCTTCTGGCATTCGTCTGCCCACGTTCTTGCTCAGGCATTGCAGGATTTGTATCCGGGCATTAAGTTGACTATTGGTCCGGCTATAGACAACGGTTTTTATTATGATGTAGATTTCGGCGATCAGAAAATAAGTGAGCACGATTTCAAAAAAATCGAAGACCGAATGCTCGAAATTGCCCGTGAAAAACATTTGTTCAAAATGCGTTCAGTAACGAAAGCTGAGGCTTTGGCTATGTACAAAGACAACGAGTACAAAACCGAATTAATCGAGAATCTCGAAGATGGTACTATCACTTTTTGCGACCATGATAATTTTACCGATTTGTGCCGTGGAGGGCATATTCCGGATACAGGAATCATCAAAGCCGTTAAGATATTGAATGTTGCCGGGGCTTACTGGAGAGGCGATGAGAAAAACAAACAGCTCACAAGAGTTTACGGAATTTCATTTCCGAAGCAAAAAGAATTGAAGGAATACCTCGAATTACTGGAAGAAGCTAAAAAAAGAGACCACCGTAAATTAGGAAAAGAACTCGAATTATTCCACTTTTCGCCGCGTGTAGGACAAGGATTACCTTTGTGGCTGCCAAAAGGAGCTGCATTGAGAGACCGTTTGGAACAATTCCTGAGAAAAGCTCAAAAAAAAGCAGGTTACGAGCAAGTGGTCACTCCACATATCGGACAAAAAGAACTATACGAAACATCTGGACATTATGCCAAATACGGTAAAGATTCTTTCCAACCGATTCATACACCGGCAGAAGGCGAAGAATTTTTGCTCAAACCGATGAATTGTCCGCATCACTGTGAGATATACAACGCCAAACCTTGGTCATATAAAGACTTACCAAAACGCTATGCCGAATTTGGTACGGTTTATCGCTATGAACAGTCCGGCGAATTGCATGGTTTAACCAGAGTACGTGGATTTACGCAAGACGATGCCCATATTTTCTGTATGCCGAATCAGTTAGACGAAGAATTCAAAAAAGTAATTGACCTTGTATTGTATGTATTCGGTTCATTAGGATTCGAAAATTTCACCGCACAGGTTTCCGTTCGTGATCCGAAAGACCCGGACAAATATATAGGTAGCACCGAAAATTGGGAAAAAGCAGAGCAAGCCATCATCAACGCCGCCAAAGACAAAGGATTGAACTATGTTATCGAAGAAGGCGAAGCCGCTTTTTATGGTCCCAAACTAGATTTCATGGTTAAAGATGCTTTAGGCAGAAGCTGGCAGTTGGGAACTATCCAGGTCGATTACAACCTTCCGGAAAGATTTGATTTGAATTATAAAGGAGCCGATGACAAACTGCATCGACCAGTTATGATTCACAGAGCACCGTTTGGTTCAATGGAAAGATTTATTGCGATTTTACTCGAGCATACTGCAGGACATTTTCCGCTTTGGCTCATGCCGGAGCAAGTTATTGTACTGTCTTTGAGTGAGAAATATGAAAAATATGCCGAAAAAGTTTTAAATTTTCTCGAAAATAACGAAATTCGCACCGTATTAGATAACCGAAATGAAACAATCGGTAAAAAAATACGGGAAGCAGAGCTGAATAAATTTCCTTATATGCTCATTATCGGGGAGGAAGAAGAAAAAAACGGCACAGTTTCTGTAAGAAAACAAGGGGTCGCCGGCAAATCAAACGAAACCATGCGTATCGAGGAATTTGCTCAAGTTATCCGAGAAGAAATAAAAAAAACAGAGATACCATTTTAAGTTTAACCGCTTGTATATCAAGCACAAAATTGAATAACCATAGCAATATACAGTAGAAGAGGAAAAAGAAATCCTCGTGAAGAAAAGAAAGATTTGCATCGAATCAATGATGCGATCAGAATACCGGAAGTTCGCCTTGTTGGCGATAATGTAGAGCCGGGAGTGTACAAAACCTCCAGAGCCAAAGAAATGGCTGTGGAATTAGGTTTGGATTTGGTGGAAATTTCCCCGAATGCAGTTCCTCCTGTGTGTAAAATTATCGATTACAAGAAATTTTTGTACGAACAGAAAAAACGCGAAAAAACGCTAAAAGCAAAAGCCAGTCAGGTAACTGTCAAAGAAATTCGTTTCGGTCCGAACACAGACGACCACGATTATGAATTTAAGAAAAAGAACGCGATTAAGTTTTTGAAAGACGGTTCAAAAGTAAAGGCTTATGTATTTTTCAAAGGAAGAACTATTGTTTACAAAGACAAAGGTCAAATTTTGTTATTGAAATTAGCTCAGGAAGTAGAAGAATATGGAACAGTCGAATCCATGCCGGTAATGGAAGGAAAAAGAATGACCATGTTTATTGCTCCTAAAAAGAAAAAGTAATACATTTGCAAAATTATTTTTAATTAGATTCTAAAAAAGTAGGAATATTATGCCTAAAATGAAAACCAAATCCGGTGCCAAGAAACGTTTTAAACTAACGGGTACAGGAAAAATTAAAAGAAAACACGCTTTCAAAAGTCACATTCTGACTAAAAAATCTAAAAAGCGTAAATTAAAACTAACTCACTCTGGATTGGTTCACCAAGCAGATGAGAAAAGCGTTAAAGAACAATTACGTTTAGTATAAGTTCTTAAACCGGTTAAACCATATTCATTAACCCTGGAGTGGGCGAAATATCGAAAGTGAGCAGTAGCTCCGCCTTACTACAAAAAAAATTAAAATTATGCCAAGATCAGTAAACTCAGTTGCTTCAAGAGCACGCAGAAAAAAGATTATTAAGCAAGCAAAAGGTTACTTCGGAAGACGTAAAAACGTTTGGACAGTAGCTAAAAACGCGGTAGAAAAAGCAATGCTTTACTCTTACCGTGACAGAAAACAAAAGAAAAGAAACTTCCGCTCATTGTGGATTATGCGTATCAACGCAGGAGCTCGTTTGAACGGAATGTCTTACTCACAATTCATGGGTAAAATCAAAGCCAACAACATCGAATTGAACCGTAAGGTTTTAGCCGATTTGGCAATGAACCACCCGGAAGCTTTCAAAGCTATCGTTGAGCAAGTAAAATAAATCTTTTGTATAATTCAGAATCTTATTAAAAAATATAGAAAAGCCACCGGTTTAGGTGGCTTTTTTGTTGGTGTAATAATTCAAAGCAAGAAAACTTATTTCAAGTATTCCTTGTTCATCGTTGACTGAAAGATTATTTTTGCTACTAAACAGATTGAAAAAATGCAAGCACTTAAAAATATTATTGAAAATGCCTGGGAAAACCGGGATTTATTACAACACGAAGAAACAAAAAAAGCTATTCGCGAAGTTATTGACCTCATTGACAATGGCAAATTGCGTACCGCCGAACCCACTTCTGCTGGCTGGCAGGTTAATGAATGGGTAAAAAAAGCGGTAGTGCTCTACTTCCCTATTCAGGAAATGCAAAGTATTGAAGTGGGTCCGTTTGAGTTTCACGATAAAATCCCATTAAAAACCGGTTATGAGCAGAAAGGTGTGAGAGTTGTACCGCATGCCATTGCCCGATACGGTAGTTATGTATCCAAAGGCGTAATCATGATGCCATCTTATGTAAACATTGGTGCATACGTCGATGAAGGCACAATGGTCGATACGTGGGCGACGGTAGGTAGCTGTGCACAAATCGGAAAAAATGTACATTTGAGCGGCGGTGTCGGAATCGGCGGGGTTTTAGAACCTTTACAAGCCTCACCGGTAATTATTGAAGATAATGCTTTTATCGGTTCTCGTTGCATTGTGGTTGAAGGCGTAAGAGTCGCCAAAGAAGCTGTTCTCGGTGCCAATGTTGTACTGACCGCTTCCACAAAAATCATTGACGTAACTGGCGAAAACGCCAAAGAAATCAAAGGCTACATTCCGGAACGTTCGGTAGTAATTCCGGGTTCCTATACCAAAAAATTTCCTGCAGGCGAATTTCAGGTGCCTTGTGCGTTGATTATCGGACAGAGAAAACCATCAACCGACCTGAAAACTTCGCTCAACGATGCTTTGAGAGAATACAACGTTTCCGTATAATTTTAACTATTCGTGTAATCCCGTAGCTAAACATAAATTAAAGACCAATGAAAATAGGTTTTGACGCGAAAAGATACTTTCATAACCAAACCGGGCTGGGCAATTACAGCCGGGATTTAATCAGGGTTTTAAACACATATTACCCTGAGAATGAATATATTCTTTTCAATCCGAAACCAACTGAAAAATATCAGGAATATATCAAACAACACGATAATATCAAAGAAATCAATCCGACAACAAGCTGGCAGAAAAAGCTAAAAAGTTTCTGGCGGAGCTACGGTATTACCAAAGAATGTACAAAAAGAAATATCTCAGTTTATCACGGTTTATCCGGCGAAATCCCTGTTGGCATCAACAAAAAAGCTAAAACGGTTGTCACTATTCACGATTTGATTTTTTTGAGATATCCCGAATTATATTCCTGGTTTGATGTAAAAATTCATCACAAAAAATTCAAATATGCCTGTGAGAATGCCCATAAAATCATTGCTATCAGCGAACAAACGAAGCGGGATATTGTAGATTTTCTGAAAATCAATCCGGAAAAAATCGATGTAGTTTACCAAGGTTGTTCTCATACTTTTAAAGAAAACTATTCTTCAGATGAATTAAACCGGATGCAACAACAATACAATCTTCCGGAAAAATTCGTCCTGAATGTTGGCACTATTGAACCCCGGAAAAATGCGTTGCAAATTGTCAAAGCCATTACAAATATTGACACAACTTTGGTTGTAATCGGCCGAAAAACTGATTATTGGAAAGAAATTGAAAAATATGCCAAAGAAAAAAACATTACACACAAAATCAAACACTTATCCAATATTTCTCAACATGATCTAGCCATTATTTATCAACTGGCAACCGTGATGGCATATCCTTCCGTTTTTGAAGGTTTCGGTATTCCTATCATTGAGGCACTGTATTCCAAAACACCGGTTATCACCACTAATTCAGGCGTTTTTCCTGAAGCCGGCGGGCCGAATAGTATGTACATCAATCCGGAAAATGTGGAAGAAATGCAAGTTGCCTTGGAAAAACTACTTTCAGATGACAAATTACAGTTTTCCATGGCTGAAAACGGGTGGCAATATGCCCAAAAATTTAACGATGAGCGGATTGCCGACCACCTAATGAAGGTTTACCATAGCTTATAAAAAACTTTTTTCCTGTTTTCAGCAAAAAAACTTTCATACTACAAAATAGATTCTTACTTTTATTTTTGAAAAGACAATCTGCCATATCAGCATAAAAGGAACGGTATTTGCGATATGACTGGTACTAACCCTAAAAATCACTAAAAAATGGACGATAATTTTTCACCAAGAGTGCGTGAAGTCATCACGTTCAGTCGAGATGAAGCACTTCGATTAGGTCACGATTATATAGGAACAGAACATATTATGCTTGGCATTCTTCGCAAGAACAACGGAGAGGCTGTCACTATATTGAACAATCTGGACGTGGATTTAGACTTTCTACGCAACCGGTTTGAGGCTCTAATCCCCGAAAATCCTAATAAAATGCTCGATACACAAAAGAAAAATGTGCATCTGACCAAACAAGCAGAGCATGCTTTGAAAAGAGCTTTTTTAGAAAAAAAAATATACAAAACGGAATTAATCAATACTGGTCACATCTTACTATCTATCCTGAGAAATACAGATGACCCAACCACGATATTACTCAACCGAATGAATGTAGATTATAACAATTCTAAGGAAGAGTTCATGCAGCTTATCGCCCAGGAAGAAGGTTCAGAATCTATCGATTTCGAAACCAGAAACCAGGCTTTTGAAAGCGAAGAAGGTGACAATATGGCAGACAAACCAGGTTCTGTAGGAACTTCGCAGAAAAAAACAACCCGCACACCTGTGCTGGATAATTTCGGGCGTGATTTGACAGAAATGGCTACCGAAGGAAACCTCGACCCTGTGGTTGGACGCGAAAAGGAAATTGAGCGTGTTTCCCAGATTCTGAGCCGGCGCAAGAAAAACAATCCGATGTTAATCGGCGAGCCGGGCGTAGGTAAATCCGCAATTGCAGAAGGATTGGCACTAAGAATTGTACAGAAAAAAGTATCTCGAATTCTCTTTAATAAACGTGTCGTTACTTTGGACTTAGCGAGTTTGGTTGCCGGAACAAAATACCGCGGACAGTTTGAAGAACGCATGAAAGCCTTGATGAATGAGCTGGAAAAAAATCCGGACATCATTTTATTTATCGACGAAATCCACACTATCATCGGTGCTGGCGGGGCTACGGGTTCGCTGGACGCATCTAATATGTTCAAACCTGCATTGGCACGAGGCGAAATACAATGTATCGGAGCAACAACGCTCGATGAATATCGTCAGCATATCGAAAAAGACGGTGCATTGGAAAGACGGTTCCAGAAAGTAATGGTCGAACCAACAAATATTGAGGAAACCATTACCATACTCAACAACATCAAAGATAAGTATGAAGACCACCACAATGTGATTTATACACCCGAAGCTATTGAAGCCTGCGTAAAACTGACCAACAGATATATGACAGACAGATTCTTGCCGGACAAAGCCATTGACGCTCTTGACGAGGCCGGTTCACGCGTGCATATTACCAATATCGAGGTGCCGGAAGAAATTCTTGAACTGGAAAAACAACTGGAAAAAATCAGAGATAAGAAAAGCAGTGCCGTTAAACGACAAAAATATGAAGAAGCTGCGGCATGCAGAGATGAAGAAAAGAAAATAGAAAAAGGATTGGCAATTGCCCAGGAAAAATGGGAGGAAGATTCTAAGAACAACAAAATTGTCGTTACAGAACAACAGGTTGCTGATGTGGTTTCTATGATGACTGGCATTCCGGTTAATAAAATTGCTCAAACCGAAGGCAAAAAACTGGCGGAATTACCTGAAACCATCAAAGGAAAAGTAATCGGACAAGACGAAGCCGTGAGCAAAATCGCTAAATCTATCCAAAGAAACAGAGCCGGACTGAAAGACCCGAACAGGCCGATTGGTTCATTTATATTCTTAGGGCAAACCGGCGTCGGTAAAACTCAGCTGGCGAAAGTAATCGCTAAGGAAATCTTTGATTCGGAAGATGCTTTGATTAGAATAGATATGAGTGAATATATGGAAAAATTTGCCATCTCCAGGTTAATCGGTGCTCCTCCGGGATATGTTGGTTATGAAGAAGGTGGTCAGTTGACCGAGAAAGTTCGCAGAAAACCTTATTCGGTCGTATTGCTTGACGAGGTCGAAAAAGCCCACCCGGACGTGTTTAATATGCTGTTGCAAGTTTTGGACGACGGACATTTAACCGACAGTTTAGGTCGAAAAGTTGATTTCAGAAATACGATTATTATCATGACTTCCAATGTAGGAGCAAGACAACTGAAAGATTTCGGACAAGGCGTAGGTTTTGGTACATCGGCTAAGCAAAATCAGGTGGAAGATAATTCCAAATCAATCATCGAGAATGCTTTGAAAAAAGCCTTTGCTCCTGAATTCCTGAACAGAATTGATGATGTAATTGTATTCAACTCATTAGAAAAAGACGATATCAGAAAAATTATTCATATCGAAATTGAGAAAGTATATAAACGTGTGGAGGATTTAGGCTATCAGCTTTCGTTAACCGACAAGGCTTTGGATTTCATTTCCGACAAAGGTTATGACAAGCAATATGGTGCCAGACCGCTAAAAAGGGCTATCCAGAAATATATCGAAGATGCTCTGGCAGAAGAAATCGTCAAAGGTTCGCTGACAGAAAACAGCCGTATTATTCTGGATTATAAAAACGGAAACAGCGAATTAAGTATAGAAATTCACAAAGCTGACCAACAACCCACTGAAGATGTAAAATAATTTGGTAAATATTTTACAAAAGCGGTCATCACTGTAATCCAGCAAGATGACCGTTTTATTATCCTTAGTTTATCAAATTTATTTTTCGTACTTACAACTTTATTTTTAAAATTCAAAGTGGGTTTTCATTTTTTTTTCACGAAAATTGTTCACATATTTGCTGTTGGATTAGGAATAAAAAATTTCTCTGTTATTTTTCGGATTCTTTAAAAATTATTTCATAAAAAATGCTTGAACATACAAAAAAAACTGCAAACGACATTTGGAACAAATGCTTAACCTACATCAAAGACAATGTTGATTCACAAGCATTTACAACTTGGTTTGAACCCATTTCTGCGATAGAATTAGAGGAAAAAGCCTTGTATATCCAAGTGCCAAGCAAGTTTTTTTATGAATGGCTGGAAGAGCATTATGTAACCGTTTTAAAATCTGCTTTAAACAAAGTTTTAGGAAGCAACGCTAAGTTGATTTACAAAATCAATATGGAAAATTCTTCCGGAGCCAAGCAGCCTTTTACCGAGCAATTACCAAGTTCAAACAGAGCCCCAGTTAAAACGCAGGAATTAGATGTTCCGGTTCAGACTAAAAATCCTGAGTTAAAAAACCCGTTTGTTATTCCGGGCATCAGGAATGTTCATGTTGATTCTCAACTAAATTCTAATTACAGTTTTGATAATTTTTTAGAAGGCGATTCAAACAGATTAGCACGAAATGCCGGTATGGCTGTAGCAAACAAACCGGGCGGAACAGCATTCAATCCGCTATTGATTTACGGAGGTGTAGGCTTAGGAAAAACCCACCTCGCTCATGCCATTGGCGTGGAAATCAAAGAAAAATACCCGGACAAAACCGTTTTATATATTTCTGCCGAAGTATTTATACAGCAATACGGAGACGCGGTCAGACGGCAAACCCGGCACGATTTTATCTATTTTTACCAACTTATTGATGTGTTGATTGTAGATGACATTCAGTTTTTATCCGGAAAATCAGGTACGCAAGATGTATTTTTCCACATTTTCAACCATTTACATCAAAATGGTAAACAAGTTATTCTCACTTCCGACAGAGCACCAGTAGATATTCAGGATATTGAGCAACGGCTTTTATCGAGATTCAAATGGGGACTTTCTGCCGAAATATCCAATCCGGATTTTGAAACCCGTGTGAATATTATCAATAATCTCTTATACAGAGACGGGGTGGAAATGCCTGAGGAAGTAATAAATTATATAGCCAAAAACATCAAAAACAACGTCCGCGAACTCGAAGGAGCTGTTATTTCATTAATTGCTCAATCTTCATTCAATAAAAAAGATGTAACTATTGATTTGGCAAAAAATGTTGTGGAAAAATTTGTAAAACAAGTCCACAAAGAAGTGTCTATTGACCAGATACAGGAAGTCATTGCGAAATATTTCGATATGGACGTGGATACACTTTGTTCCAAATCCAGAAAAAGAAATATTGTGCAGGCAAGACAACTTGCGATGTTTTTTGCTAAAAAATATACTAAAGCATCATTGGCAAGTATCGGTTCGCAAATTGGCGACAGAGACCACGCAACAGTGCTACACGCCTGCAAAACAGTCGATAACCTATTGGAAACCGATAAACAATTCAAAGCCTATTTCAACGACATTAACACTAAGTTGTCTTCATAATGAAAATTTTGATGGTTTGTTTGGGGAATATCTGCCGTTCGCCTTTGGCGGAAGGTATCCTGAAATCAAAAGTAAATGCTAAAAAAGTTTTTGTGGATTCAGCCGGAACAGGTGCGTGGCATTCCGGAAGTCAGCCCGACAAACGTTCGGTTGCTGTTGCCCGAAAATACGGTATTGATTTAACCGACCAACGTGCACGTGTGTTTCTTCCGGAAGATTTTGACAGGTTCGACCATATTTACGTG
The DNA here is from genome assembly GCF_002807015.1 of Avrilella dinanensis. Lineage (GTDB taxonomy): Bacteria > Bacteroidota > Bacteroidia > Flavobacteriales > Flavobacteriaceae > Flavobacterium > Flavobacterium dinanensis. The sequence goes on from NZ_NIPO01000001.1 coordinate 65,978, forward strand.
ATGGACCATAGCAATTACAAAAACGTATGTAGACTGGCACCAAACCATGAAGCCATCAACAAGGTTCAGTTGATTTTAAACGAAAGCTATCCTGACAAAAACATGGAAGTTCCCGACCCGTATTACGGTGGCGATTCCGGTTTTGACGATGTGTATAAAATGTTAGATGAAGCTTGCGAAAAAATAAAACTGAAAATTGAAAATGCTTGACAAACACCCACAAAACAGCACGCAGATAATACGATTTTATCAGCAAAATTCTACAATCTGTGTCATCAGCGTTCAATAATTACAATATGACAACCTTTGGTACTTTATATTTGATTCCGGTTATGTTGGGCGACAATCCTGCAGACGAAGTATTACCCGCAGGTGTATTGCGAGCTGTTTCGTTAATTGATGATTATGTTGTTGAGAACAGCAAAACTGCACGCAAATTCATCAAAGCGATATGTCCGGAAAAAAAGCAATCCATTCTCAATCTGTTTGAGCTCAACAAACATACAGACGAAAAGGACATTCAGTCGTTTATACAACCTATGCTCGAAGGTAGAAATATGGGCTTGATGAGTGATGCCGGTTGTCCCGGAGTAGCCGACCCGGGTGCTGTAATCGTAGCATTGGCACACGAAAAAGGAATTAAAGTAGTTCCGATGGTAGGTCCATCTTCGATTTTACTTTCATTAATGGGTTCGGGAATGAACGGGCAGTCGTTTACATTTAACGGATATCTTCCCATTGATAAATCAGAAAAAAAGACGATGCTGAAAAATCTGGAAAAATGGTCGTTTGAACGAAATCAGTCACAGATTTTCATTGAAACACCTTATCGCAACAATCAGCTAATAGAGGAAATGACACAGGTTTTGCACCCAAACACCTCGCTGTGTGTAGCCTGCGACCTGACCTTACCTACCGAGATTATGCTAACCAAACCCATAAGTTTCTGGAAAAAACACAAAATAGATTTACACAAAAGACCCTGCATCTTTATTTTACATCGCCGGTAACATTTCATTCAGATTTTATTACAAAAAATGATTGTATATTTGTAGCTTGTAAACTTTTCTGATGAAATTTGAACTATTACAAACAGACTCACTGTCAAAAGCCCGTGCAGGAGCCATCACGACAGACCACGGTGTTATCGAAACACCGATTTTTATGCCGGTCGGAACGGTTGCCAGCGTCAAAGGCGTGCACCAGCGTGAGCTGAAACAAGATATCAATCCGGATATTATTTTAGGAAATACTTATCATTTATACCTTCGTCCGCAGTTGGAAATACTGGAAAAAGCAGGTGGACTGCACCGTTTTATGAATTGGGACAGAAATATCCTGACCGATTCCGGCGGATTTCAGGTATATTCATTAGCTGGAAGAAGAAAAATTAAGGAAGAAGGCGTAAAATTCAAATCACATATTGATGGTTCTTACCATTTTTTTTCGCCGGAAAATGTAATGGACACACAACGTACAATCGGTGCCGATATCATCATGGCATTTGACGAATGTACGCCCCACCCTTGCGATTACAACTACGCGAAACGCTCAATGCACATGACCCATCGCTGGCTCGACCGCTGCATTAATCGTTTTAACGAAACCGAACCGAAATATGGCTACGAACAAGCACTTTTTCCGATTGTTCAGGGTTCGACCTACAAAGATTTGAGAGCACAATCTGCGGAATATATCGCCAATGCCGGAGCGTTCGGAAATGCTATCGGCGGATTGTCGGTTGGCGAACCGGCAGAAGAAATGTACGAAATGTGCGAGGTGGTAACCAATATTTTACCTAAAGAAAAGCCAAGGTATTTAATGGGTGTCGGCACGCCTGTGAATATTCTGGAAAATATCGCTTTAGGAATCGATATGTTTGATTGCGTGATGCCTACGCGCAATGCCCGAAATGGTATGTTGTTTACCGCCGAAGGAACAATCAATATTAAAAACAAGAAATGGGCAGACGATTTTTCGCCTATCGACCCGATGGGACACACCTGGGTGGACACCGATTATTCCAAAGCCTACCTCAGACATTTGTTTGTATCTGACGAATATCTGGGCAAACAAATTGCAACAATTCACAATTTAGGTTTTTATATGTGGCTCGTGAGAGAAGCACGCCGGCAGATATTGGCAGGAACCTTTTATGACTGGAAACAACAAATGGTTAAAAAATTAGCAATCAGATTGTAAATGAAAATCATTGACTGGTACATACTCAAAAGATATTTAGGCACATTTTCGGTAATGATTTTGCTGTTTATTCCGATTGGAATTATCATTGACATTACCGAAAAAATCAACCGTATCCTTGAGAATAATGCTCCGTTGAATGAAATCATCATGTATTACATCGATTTTACAGTTTATTTTGCCAACATGCTGTTTCCGATTTTTCTGTTTATTTCTATTATCTGGTTTACTTCCAAACTGGCGAACAACACCGAAATCATCGCTATACTGAGTTCCGGAATTTCTTTTTTCCGATTTTTACGCCCTTATTTTATCGGGGCTACACTCATTTCAGTATTTGCTTTAATTATGGGATTCTTTATCGTGCCAAAATCTAGTTTGGGCTATAATGAATTTCGTTATAAATACATGAAACGCAAGGAAATAAGAGAAACATACAACGTTTACCGACAGATTAACGAAACTGATTTTATTTATGTGAGTAATTTTAATCTGCCTAATCAAACTGGTTATAACTTTACTTACGAAAGTTTTGACGGCAATAACCTCAATTACAAAATCAAAGCCTCGAGAATAACATACAACACAGAAAGTCAAGACTATACACTAACAAATTACGAAAAACGCATTGTAGGCGAAAACGACGACATCATCGAAAAAGAAAGTAAAAAAAACATGCAGTTCGATTTTGATTTGGAAGATTTAACACCTACAATTTACGCAGCTGAAACAATGACTTTGAGAGAGTTAAATCATTTTATCGAACGGGAAAAAATGAGAGGTTCGTCTAATATCGACACCTATCTTGTGGTAAAATACCGCAAATACAGCGTTCCGGTTTCAGCCTTTATTCTCACGATTATTGCCGTTTCGGTATCATCGATGAAACGCCGGGGCGGCATCGGTATCAACCTCGCTTTAGGCATGGCTTTAGCGTTTATTTATATTTTCTTTGATAAAATTTTTGGTACGTTAGGGCAATCTTCCAGCATGGATCCGTTCATTGCCGTCTGGACACCTAACATTCTGTTTGCCCTACTAGCCATTTACCTGTTGAACAATGCTAAACGATAACATCAAGAATCAACTTCAGCTTCATTTGGTTGTATTCATCTGGGGTTTTACTGCTGTTTTAGGAGCTTTAATCAGTATCGGAGCTTTGCCTTTGGTATTCATTCGTATGGTTATTGCCCTGGCTATTGTTGGTATTTATCTTATTTTTACCAAAAAATACCGTTCATTCAGCCTAAAAGAAATCGCTTTGTTTTTCGGTGCAGGAATAGTCATTGCCCTGCATTGGTTTACCTTTTTTCATGCGATTAAAATAGCTAACGTATCGGTTACACTAGCTTGTTTATCAACCGGTGCGTTCTTCACTTCGTTGCTTGAACCTTATTTTTTCAAACGCCCCGTAATTAAATACGAAGTATTTCTCGGTGGATTGGTTATTCTCGGTTTGGCACTGATTTTCAGCTTTGAAACCCAATATTTTTATGGGATTCTTACCGCCCTGACCTCTGCCCTGCTTTCAGCATCTTTTTCTATTATCAATGCCAAGCTGATACATAAATATCCCAACGACAGCGTGATAATCAGCTTTTATGAAATCCTTGGCGGAGTGTTATTTCTATTAGCCGTTTTATTAATCGGCGGTAGTTTCAGTTTATCGGCCTACGTCCTTTCGGGTTCTGACTGGCTGTGGCTGTTCCTGCTCGGTTCGGTTTGCACGGCTTATCCTTTTATCGCTTCTCTCAACATTATGAGATATTTATCGCCATATACCGTTATGCTCACGATAAATCTCGAGCCGATATACGGTATTCTGCTGGCAGTCATGGTTTTCGGAGAAAAAGAAAGCATGACACCACAGTTTTATTTAGGCGGATTAATTATACTTTTGACTGTCTTGGCGAACGGCTATTTTAAAAATACGGCTAAAAGAAGACAAAAGATTTAATAATATTTTATATTTGTATTCATAAAACAAACAGAAAGAACAATGGAATATCTGGATTTTGAACTTCCAATAAAAGAGTTAACGGAACAGTTAGACAAGTGCCAAATCATTGGAAAAGAATCTGATGTGGACGTTACTGAAACTTGTAAAAACATTGAAGAAAAACTACTCGGGAAAAAGAAAGAAATATACGAAAACCTTACGCCATGGCAACGAGTACAGTTGTCAAGACACCCGAACAGACCCTATACGATGGATTATATCAACGCTATATGTGGCGATACATTCATGGAGTTGCACGGCGATCGCAATGTGCGTGACGACAAAGCAATGGTAGGCGGTTTAGGAAAAATCGGTAACCAGTCTTTTATGTTTATCGGACAACAAAAAGGGCACAATACCAAGACCAGACAATATAGAAATTTTGGTATGGCTAATCCCGAAGGGTACCGAAAAGCATTACGATTAATGCGAATGGCAGAAAAATTTAATATTCCAATAGTAACCTTGATAGATACACCGGGAGCTTATCCGGGACTCGAAGCCGAAGAACGCGGACAAGGCGAGGCAATTGCCCGAAATATTATGGATATGTTTCAGGTTAAAGTACCTATTATTGTGGTAATTATCGGAGAAGGTGCTTCTGGAGGAGCCTTGGGTATTGGTGTGGGCGACAAAGTTTTTATGCTTGAAAACACCTGGTATTCAGTAATTTCGCCAGAATCTTGTTCTTCTATCTTATGGAGAAGTTGGGATTTCAAAGAACAAGCCGCCGACTCACTGAAACTGACTGCACAGGACATGAAAAGGAATAAACTCATCGACGAGATTATTCCTGAACCTCTTGGCGGTGCACACTATGACCGGGAAACCACGTTTGAAACAGTGAAAAAAACCATCGTAAAAACTTATAAACTATTAGCCAAAAAAGAAACCGATGAACTACTCGCCGAACGTATGGCAAAATATGAAGCTATGGGAGATTTTAAAGAATAAAGAAAATTTACATGTAGAAAACCGGACAGAAATGTTCGGTTTTTTTAGTTTATAATAGTTTTAGAAATTCACATAAAACATGTTTTAGTAAATAGTCGTAAAATGTACTTTTTTAGTTAGATATACGAATAATTATTAGTAACTTAGGGAAGTTTTGTATATTTGTGTGTTGGCGGCAATTCTATTGAGTGACCACTCTAAATTTAACGTAATTATATCAAGGTGAAAATTCGAAAAGAAGGAATTAAAGATTATAATGAGGTATTTAAACTCATTGAAAATGCTTTTAAAGATGAACAATATACTGACCACAAGGAACAATTTTTAGTAGAAAGGTTAAGAAAGTCTGAATATTTTATTCCTGAACTATCTTTAGTTGCAGAAATCGACAATCAAATTGTTGGTTATATATTATTGACGGAAATTAAAATTATAGAAAACAAATCTAAACAAGTAACGTCTTTGGCGTTAGCACCTGTCGCAGTTTTGAAAGAGTATCAAGGAAAGGGAGTTGGTGGAAGCTTGATACGAAAAGCACACCAAGTAGCTAAAGAATTAAAATTCGGTTCAGTAATCTTATTAGGACACGAAAAATATTATCCAAAGTTTGGTTACGAAATGACAAAAAAATATGGAATAAAATTACCGTTTGATGTTCCTGATGAAAATTGTATGCTAATAGAGTTAACAGAAAATACTTTGAAAGACGTAACTGGAGTTGTTGAATATCCCAAGGAATTTTATGAGCAAAAATAAGAACTGCCACCAACAAAGCCTTGGCGAAACCTAACGAAATGGTTCAGCGAAGCTAAATGTGGGGTTAAGTGCCAAGTTGAACTATTCGCCAAAAGCCAATAAAATTGGCTTTTGTTTAAATTAGCAAATAGAAATTAGCTTTGGCTACGTGTCGCTAAATTGAAATTTTTCGCTTCGATTTTCCACCACTTCGCAAAACCTCAAAACGTTACCAGCAAGGCTTAACGACCACCATACTAACATCAACCGCCAGACAAAACGAACAGACCAAGCCCACCCACCACCCCAAAATTTTAACGACTGACATTCTTTTTTGTAAAAAATTTGCGTAGCTAAATAACTACATTTATATTTGTAGTCAAATAACGACATAATGAATTTAAGACGAGATGTTTTTCAAGCCATTGCCGACCCTTCAAGACGGGCAATATTGCTGTTAGTCGCTACGCAATCAATGACAGCAGGTGCAATTGCAGCAAACTTTGACACAGCACGACCGACAATTTCAAAGCACTTGCAAATTCTTACCGAATGTGAATTGCTTACACAGGAGCAAAATGGTAGAGAAATGCATTATCACATCAATGCAAAAAAAATGAAAGAAGTAGCAGATTTTATTGAGCCGTTCCGCAAAATGTGGGACGACAGGTTTAACAAGTTGGAAGCTGTAATGAAATCGAAGATTCACGAACACAAAAACAAATAATTATTAAGTGTGTAAAAATTATAAATCAAGAAACAAAAAATAAAATGGAACAACTAACAAAAATCAATGCCGAAGACGGCAAACAGGAAATTGTAATTACAAGGGAATTTGATTTGCCTTTGGAGTTACTTTTTAAGGCATACCAAGAACCTGAACTTTTTGAGCAATGGATGGAAACAAAAGTCCTGAAAATGGAAAATAAAAAACACGGTTCATACTCATTTGAAACATCACGAAACGGAAATGTTGTTTTTAGGGCAAACGGAACCATACACGAATTTGTTCCGAACCAAAAAATCACACGGACTTTTAAAATGGAAAACACACCATTTCCTGTTCAACTTGAATATCTAGAATTTGAAAAATTAACAGACGACACAAGCAAACTGATAATGCACATCGTCTTTAAATCCATTGAGTTCAGAAACCAACTTTTACAAATGCCATTTGCACAAGGCATCAATATGGCACATAACAAACTACAAGAAATCGTAAACAAACTAAAATAACGAAATATGACAAAAAGAAACAAAATCATTTATTGGACAGCAACAATATTCCTTTCGTTAGGAATGTTAGCAGGAGGCATACAACAAATGCTACAAATTGGCGGTTACAACGAAATTGTTACCAGACTTGGTTATCCGCTTTATCTTTTAAGTATAATTGGCACTTGGAAAATCTTGGGTGTTGTTGCAATTCTCCTTCCGAAATTTCCATTACTAAAAGAATGGGCTTATGCAGGATTTTTCTTTGTAATGACAGGTGCAGCGATTTCACATTTGGCGGTCGGACAACCATTTGTTGAAACAATACCATCGTTAGTTTTATTGGTAGCCATTATTTTATCGTGGTATTTCAGACCAACAGACAGAAAAATTATTATTAACAATAAATAAATACAGTTCACTAATTCCAATCGTTAGTTGCTCATAAAAAATAAATCAAACGGCAATAAAAAGTATTAAAATAAATGGTTCAACATTTTAATATACATTTACTTACACGATTTTCCGTGAGCAAATTTAAAACATAAAATTTACTCACTTAATTGCTCACGGATACATTGATATAAATTGGGATATTTTGATACGAAAAAAAACAAAAAACCCGCAAATCTATAGAATTTGCGGGTTTTCGACCTCACTTAGTGTAAGTGTTGTCGGGGTGGCAGGATTTCACTCCCTACCCACAAATATCTTTATATCAATTCATTAGACTTCTTCGTAAAGAACTGTTCACTTAATTACTCACATACAATTTGTGATTGAATGGTGTAAATTTAGTTATTTTAGTTGGATATACAAGTGTGTCTTGGATGATTCTTGAGTTTATATTATAAATTTGAATATTTATAAGAAATCCGAATTTAAGAAATTTATTTATATTTTTTACAATGAGTATTATAACTGAACCTTAAAACCTTGTTTTTTAAAACAGTAAATTGATTAAATGATCTTTATTGTAGTTTTATTATAACAAAATAAAGTGCTGTTTATGATTTTTTGTATATTTTTGCGTTATTTATCAATGATTTCATTGCAAAAAGAATTGGGTTAAAGTAATATTAGATTTAGATAGAATTCAAAAATAACTTATGTAAAAACAAATGATTATTTATCAATTATTTAATTGATAAATAATTTTGTATAAGCTATATTTGAAACAGCCTAAATTATTGACGCAGTTATAAGAAAACTTTAGAGATCTAAAAAACGATTGCTAAGTTTAATTTTCTAAAATTGCAAATACATGTTTCTTATATTATTATGTGTATGAATACCTTGAAGTATATAGATTTATTCTCTGGTTGCGGAGGGCTTTCATTGGGATTACATAATTCTAATTGGAAAGGAATATTTGCTATAGAAAAAAATTCAGATGCTTTTAAAACATTAGAATACAATTTAATAAACAAAAAATTACATTTTGAATGGCCTTTCTGGTTACCACGATCCTCGCATGATATTAATGAAGTTTTAAAAAATTATAGAGAAGAATTAAAAAAACTTAGAGGTACAGTAAACTTAATTGCAGGAGGACCTCCTTGTCAAGGATTTTCTATGGCTGGAAGAAGAAATGAAACAGACCTGAGAAATGATCTGGTCAATTCTTATATTAAATTTGTAGAGTACGTCAAACCTGATTTAATATTCTTTGAGAATGTGAAAGGTTTTACTATGGAGTTTAAAAAAAATAAAGAGAAAGGAATTGCTTATTCTTCTCTTGTAACTCAAAAACTAAGAGAGTTAGGTTACTTTGTTAAAGGGCAATTAGTGAATTTTGGTGAATATGGTGTGCCTCAAAAAAGAACACGATTCATATTAGTAGGTATGAAAAATGATCTTCCGAATGCTTCGCAAGAAAAAATAGAATCATTTTTTATACAATTAGAAAAAGAATCATTTTCGTTTTTAAAAGACAAAGGACTTTCTAAAGACACAAATTTGCAAGAGGCAATTTCAGATTTACTTAGAGCACATGGTACAGAATCTTCACCTGATACTCCAAGCTATAAAGCCGGAATTTATGGTAAAAAAGAAAGCGGTTATCAAAAATTGATGAGAAAAAACATTAAAAGAACAGTTCCTGATAGTCACCGTTATGCTAAACATTTTACTGAAACTTCTAATCGTTTTCAAATTATTTTAGATTTATCAGCAAATAGAAGAAATCTTGATTTGAATCAACAGATAAAAGACGTTTATAGTTTGAAAAAACACACTATAATACCGTTATGTGCTGAGAGTAAAAGTCCTACGATAACCACTTTGCCTGATGATTATATTCATTATAATGAACCTCGTATTTTAACTGTGAGAGAATATGCCCGGATTCAAAGTTTTCCAGATTGGTATGAATTTAAAGGTAAATATACTACTGGTGGCAAACTCCGTGTCAAAGAAGTTCCACGTTATACACAAGTTGGAAATGCTATTCCTCCCCTATTTGCTGAACAAGCAGGTTTAATTTTAAGAAACTTATTAGATGGGTAAAAAAACACGAGATAAAGGAGTACTAAATTTCGATATAAAAACAGGAATGAAAAATATCATCGGCAGAGACTTAATTACCGATGATTTTATTGCTATTTATGAGCTTGTAAAAAATTCTTATGATGCGTATGCGGATTATGTAAAAATCATTTTTAAAAAAGATGAAATCATTATAGCTGACAATGGAAAAGGAATGTCAAAGGATGATTTAATAAAGAAATGGTTTGCTGTTGCTTATTCTGCAAAAAAGGATAATACAGAAGATGATGACTTAAAAAGAGATTCTCATCTTAATAATTTGAAATCTAGAAGATTCTATGCGGGAGCTAAAGGAGTTGGTCGGTTTTCGTGTGATAGATTAGGAGGTGAATTAGAGCTAATTACCTCAAAGATTAATACTAGCCAATCTTTTAGGGTTGATGTGGATTGGGGAGCGTTTGAAAAAGACGCTCAACAAAGTTTCGGTTCAATAGAGATTCCTTTTGAAGAAATAAAAAAAGAAAATATTTTCCCTAAATCATCTGCAAACGGTACTATCCTAAAAATTAAAAGCCTTAATTCAATTTGGGATAAAGAAAAACTATCAGAGTTAAGAAGATCATTAGAAAAGCTAATAAACCCTTTTTCTAAGCAAAATGATTTTTCAATTGAAATTGATGCTTCAGAAATATTAGATGATACCTTATTTGAAGATTCTAATCTAAGAATAAATGGTGTTATTGATAATACTATTTTAAAAGTTCTTGATTTAAAAACAACCCAAATAGTTTTAATGGTCAAGGGGAATTTAATTACAACAACAATTACAGATAGGGGAACTCTTATTTATAAAATTGAAGAAAAAAATAAGTATGCAACAGTCATTGACAATCTAGAAATTAACCTTTATTTTTTAAATCGAAGTGCTAAAATTAACTTTGGCAAGTTAATGGATATTGAACCTGTCAATTATGGAAACGTATTTTTATTTAAGAATGGTTTTAGAGTTCAACCATATGGAAATGTTGGGGATGATAGTTGGGAGTTAGATAATAGAAAACAGCAAGGCTACAATCGGTTTTTGGGAACTAGGGATTTATTTGGTTCAGTAGAATTAATAACTGAAAACTTTAATGAATTCAAGGAGGTTTCTAGTCGTGACGGTGGGTTGGTTGAAACTATTGGAAAAAAAGTACTATTTGATATTTTTAAAGAAAAAGCATTTTTAAGACTTGAAAGATATGTTGCAGGTGTTTTGTGGGGAGAGGCATTCAAAAGAAAGAAGTATTTCTTAAATGAAGACATTGCTGATTTACAACGAGAAGGCTTGAAGCAAGATAAGGATAAAGATACTTACGAAGATGCGTTAAGTAACTTAGGAAGTAAAATTGATTTTGTTAACCTTATTAAAACTTTGAGTGATGATAAACACATTAAAATAGTCGAGTACAATAAAGATTTAGTTAATCTTGTCAATGAGCAATTGGATATTGTACAACCGAAATTCATTGCAGATTTAGAAAAAATTGCAGAGAAAACTAATGATAAAGAGTTACTCAATCAAGTTAAATTGACGGAAGATAATTTTAATAAAATTCTAAAAGAAAAAGAGGAAGCGGAATTAAGAGAAGAGCAGGAACGTAAACGACGTATTGAAGCAGAGAAAAAAGCTGAAGAGGAGAGTAAAAAAAGAGAAGAAGCTGAAAAAAAGCAAAGAGAAGAAGGAGAAAAGAGGAGACAAGCAGAACTTCAAACCGTAAGGAAAGAAAAAGAAAGAGCGGAAGCTGAGCTTGCTAAAATTAAAGCAGAACAAAAGGCTAAATTTGAGGAAGAGAAAAACAAAGATCTTACAGATAAGTTGAGTATTGAGACAAAGAAAAATCAGTACCTAAATGCCACTAGAAAGACTCTGAGTGATGATGCTGAGCAACTTGTTCATTCAATTGATTTGTATGTAGGAAATGCTTCAACATATGTGAACGAACTTTTGGGGTCTTCTCTCGATAATGATACTAAAAATAAGATTTACTCAATAAAAAACAATATTGACAAAGCAATTAAAATATCACAGATTATTATTAAATCAAGTTTTGATTATAAACATACTAAACAACGAATAAACTTACCAGTATATATAAACGAATATATTGAGGATTTAGGTGTTTCAAGACCTAAAATTAACTTTTCTGTTGAAGGTGTTTTTGACAAATTCTATCATATAAATCCAATTGAAATAGATATTATCTTAGACAATCTTGTATCTAATTCTACAAAAGCAAAAGCAAAAAAGGTATTGATTGTTTTTGAAAAATTGGAAAATAAGACAGTTATCAATTATTATGATGATGGTATTGGAATGGATAATAAACTAGTAAATAATCCTGAATCAATATTTCAATTGGGAGTTAGAGAATCTATAGAAAGAGGTTCTGGCATTGGAATGTTTGATGTTCAAAAAAGGATTGATAGCTTAAAAGGAGATATTAAATTTTTGGGAAATAATTTAAAGCTTAAAGGAGTGGCTTTTCAGATAACACTATAAATTATGGCATCTACAAATAAAATTACAGCAAATTATCTCGTATTCGATGATGATGATGAAGCGGAAAATCAATACATAAAAAATATACAAGCACAAGGCTATGATTGTGTTCCATTTTTTATAAATCCCAGCGATTTTTATGATGCAGACAAAAACGAATTTAACGAAGATGCCTTTTTACAAGCCATTACAGACAAAATATCAGGAATTAATGTCAATTTAATTGTATCCGATTGGAATATCATAGATAAAAATGAAGGGTTTTCAGGAATTGTTGGTTGGGACATAGTTCAATACGTTATTAAAGCAAAGGATAAATTAAAGAATAAGCCGTTTTTAATTTATTCTTCAGATATAAAAAACGCTTCAAACTATATTCTTTCCAAAATTGCTCAAGAAGTTTGTAGTGAAAAAGAAAAAGTTGATGATTTATCGCTGAATAATTTCATAGCAAATATTCTACAATTAAGAGTCAAGTTTTGGAAAAGGGATGGTACTCAATTTAATGAAATTATTACCTTACTTAAGGAATCAAATACGATTTCAAGTGTTGTACTCAATTCTGTATCTACTTTTGATAAAAATATGGTTATTAATACTGGAAATAGGGATTTTGATGGTAAACGAATTTCTGATTTATTAAATGATAACGAAATTGATTTAAAAGGGTTAAAATTTATTCGTGAAATTATTGAGCTTTCAATAGCCCATTATTCTAAACTAAATGAGTAAGTTATATTTTATACACGCTTTAGACAAAACGACTTCTTTTTTAACTGTTTTCAGGGAACATTTTGAAGAAAGTTTCTATACAATAGAACCCAATGAGACTTCTGTAAAGAATTCGATAAAGTATGTACAAGAAATTCCCGAAAATAGTACTATTATATTTTTGGGGCACGGTCATTCAACAGGATTATACACACCTGAATCAGAAGAATTTTCTAAAGAGATATTTATTAATTCAGATATTGGAAATCAGATTTTCACTAGACAAAGAGTGTTGCTTTTAAGCTGTAATTCTAATCAGTATATACGGCGATTAAATAGTTTTGAGTATATAGTCGGATTTGGTAATATTTTGAGTTCAATGAAAGAGGTTAGCATAGAAGCCGAGAACGAAACTGGAATTTATAGAAATTTATTAGAAAATGATATAAACTTTTTTAATTCCGCTTACTGCTATGCAATAATTAATGCATTACAAAATTATAATAGAGGTGCTTATCAATTTAATGAACTCCCAATCTTGATAGAGTTTTACATAAATCAAAAAATAAATGAAACACTCTTAAAAAAGGACATTGAAAATCGTGTGGAGATTGCTAGACTATTATTTGAATTTAGGAATGAAATATTATTCTTAAAAAACTAATAATTTGTCTTTTATCGTTTATACAGCCCTCAAACCCCTTTAATCTTCCCTCTCTGCTCTCTTGATGATTAAAGAGTTTTGATTGGAATTGAGAAACAGTGCAAAAAAAATCCCTACTTCTCCCAACCTATATTTTTTGCACCCTTTCCAAGTTTCAGTTGCTGAAAGAAATTATCTAAAAAACAAATAAAAACACCGCAAAGGTAAGGCGGACACCCACCGCACCATCCAACCAAAAGCTTACGGCATAATGGCAGGGCAAATGGTGGCTTCGCCGAGTTGTTGTGTTTGCCCTGCCACCCTTCGGGACTTATTCCGTTTCCTTTTGGTTTTTCTTCGTGTCCGTCTTGATTGAACGGCTTTCTTTTTTTTCTGTTTTTTTCTTTTTGAAAGTAATTTTAAGAGGGAGAAACACACCACTTACTCATTGCTGTCAAAACAACGGTTTGTATTTCTCGTCATAGATTTCCTTCAATTTCTCGAACTATTGAAGAGCTGTCAAACAACAAATCGATACTTTATTAGATTTTAATTTCTAATTTGTTTATTTCGATAATAAACACAAGAATACCTAATGCCAGAATAAAATACCCAAAAAAGAATTTCAACCCTTTATTGCTCAACTTATCCTTTATGGAGTTGGCAGTAATAACTCCTAAGGCAGAGCAAACTGTGCAAAAAAACAAAAGTTTCCAGTTTATTTCAACAGACGAATTAAAATCGCCTAAAAAACCCAAAGTCGTTGTGATAGATATTACAAATAACGACGTTGCTATTGCGTTTGTCAGTTGGATTCCTGTTGTGAAAATGAGAGCAGGTACAATTAAAAAGCCGCCGCCAGCCCCTACAAATCCCGTAACTAAGCCAATTCCGGCTCCTTGCAAAATGTTTTTGGTATAATTACGTGATACAAAGAGCTTTGTTTCAATCTCTTTACTTTTTAAGGTTTTGATTGCAGCCGTAAGTATAAGTAATGAAAAAACAAGCATAATTACATTTCCCTTTGAAATTATAATTAAGCTGTTTTCAAATATAATATCGGGAATGACCGGCAGAATAAATCTCCGTATGATGTAAGTGACAATTAATCCGGGTACTGCAAAGTATAATCCCAGCCTATACAAAATATGTTGCCTTTTAATATTGTCAATTGTAGCTATCCAGTTAGAAATCCCCATAATAAACATCGAATATGAAGTTGCCCAATAGGGATTAACATCAAATACATAAACTAAAACGGGGATTGTTAAAATTGCCCCACCACTCCCAATTAAGCTTAAAACAATTCCAATACAAAAAAATAAAATAGCTCCAATTACAAATATTTCCATAGATCATTTTCTTCAACTGCAAAGGTATAAATCCAATACCAATGCTTTCCTTTTTTCCTGCCTGCTTTTTCCCGATTTGACTTTTCTCAGCCTTTTATTTACGTGTGGCAGCATTTGGCGTTCAGGGGCACTATTTGTCCAAGTTAAAAATGTTGATTATTCCTTTACTTTGCAAAGGAATATTAACGTGCTAAAAACAAAGTATTTACGTATGGAATAAAGAGTGTTACGGAACTGTTTTTGGCAAACCCCAATCCGTTCCAGAAACGAATTTAAGACTTCTATTCAGAGCAAGGTACTATTAATGAAAATAAATTATTCCATAATTTTTTTTGAAAACAAAATACAACAGCAATGAGAATATTTAAGGAGCATACAGATGTTTTGAAAAAAGCAAGCGGGAGTTGGGCAGAGCCCTACTCGCTTGCCTCTTTACTGACGTTGCAGAGGATTTTAGTATACCAAAGGTATACTTGTAGTCTTTCAGGCTACATATAACAAGGAAAACGATATACCGTAGGGTATATCAGTATTTAGAATATAAGATATTATGAAACAAAGAGATACCAACAGTATCCGTTATCCCAAAGAAACGGACGATAAGATAGAGAAGCTGGCTAAAAGTCTTGGACGTAGCAAAAAGGAACTTTTCTGTCAGATGGTGGATTATTTTTACCGGAGCAAAAAAGATCCTTCAGATTTTGGAGATGAGCTATTGAAAAAAGATCTGTCTTCCGGCATCAGCCGCATTTTATCTTTTATCCGTCAGCAGGAAAAAGATTTTCTGTTACCACTATTTACCGATAGCGGTGTTTTAAAAAGTGTTTCTTTAAGGCAAAAGGAGGTTTTGGAAGGAATAGGCAAACATCTTTTAACCGAAAGTGAGCAAACAATAATACTTTCTAAAAGAAGTGAACAGATTATAAACGGTCTCAAATATCTTATTTCAAAACAGAAAGAGAAAGAAATTTTGAAAGAGCAATTCAGTCAATTGTTGGATTATTATATAAACCAACGAGAGGAAATGGGCTGGACTACATCCGGAACTAAGAAAGAAGAGCTTATCGCTCACGTAAAGCAATCTCTCAAAAATTTGTAGGCTATGTACATAAATATTACAGATTCCGAGACTGGCGATAACAAAGGAAGTTCAGGGCAATTGGTCAATTATCTGGAAAAAGAAAACCGTACAGCGTTTGAAGAAAAAATAGAAAATGAATTATGGTTCAATAGCCTGAACAGCGATATTTCCCCACAGGAAGTACGGGTAAACATCGACAACAATGTAGCCAAATTAAGCAGGAACGATGCGAAGTTTTTTCTGATCAACATTAGTCCGAGTGAAAAAGAAATTATTTATCTCAAAGAAAAGTTTGGCGAGAAAGGGGCAGAAGAACAATTAAAAAAATATGCAGTTGGTGTAATGGACACCTATGCACGTAATTTTAAACGTCCCGGAATTGAAAGTAGCAATGATTTATTGTGGTACGGAAAACTCGAACATTATCGTTATTATCATCATACAGATGAAGAAGTAAAAGAAGGAATTGCTCAGTTGGGACAGCCCAAAGCAGGAGAACAAATGCACGTACAGATTATTGTCAGTCGTAAAGATATTACAAATAAAATCAAACTCAGTCCGATGAACAACTCCCGAGGTCGCAACAAACAACATTCTGCTAAATTAGGACAATTCAATCGCATAGCATTCAAAGAATCAGGCGAACTGCTTTTTGACCAAATGTTCAATTACAACCGTATATTAAAAGATTCAATGACCTATGCACTCACAATGAAAAATGGCAATGCAGAACAAAAAAGAGCTGTCCATTTGCTGGATCAGCTTGAAAGCAAAAGAAGCGGTACAGACAGGCAAAACATTCTTGATACAGCAAAGGAGATTTACCAAAATAACAGTCCAGACTTAGACCAACTCATAGACACAATTGGCGATTCTGCGGTAAGCATTTTGGGTGCTTTATTTTCTTCTGAACCGTTGATGTACGAAAATTCAGAAGAACAGCTTCCTCATTATAAGAAGAAGAAAAAGAGAAAAAGACGTCCGCCTACAATATAAACAATTATATTCAGTCCTTAATGAAGTAAAAACAAAAAGCATTGATTATCCATCAAGAAAGAACAAATAGTAAGATATTCTCAGGCAATTTTTATTACTTCTTCATAGGTATAGCTGTAATAGCCACAACTTAATCTGACAGTTTGGGTGTAAAAATAATTGTCAGATTAAGTATTGACTAATTCAGTATAGCATAGTAAAAATATTTTGTGAATCATGCTTTTGCGGTATTTTAACAAATGATTTAATTTTTTACACTTTTAATATTGATTTTGTTTATTCATTCTCTTCCTCAGCCAAATTCTTTCTATCTACGTTATCATAAATATATAGAATTTGAACAGGTATATTCATCGTTTTTAATGTATTCACTATTCGTAACAAGCTTATGCGTGAAAAAATGGGTAAGCCAATAGACTTTTTATCTACTTTTTTTGAAATAATACCATAAGTAATACGGTATTTACCATCATTAATAAAAGTTTCCATATTTGCATTGGCTTGTACTAATTCCAATAATTTCTTTTTTGCCTCATCATTTCTTCGTAATAACTCAACTGAATTAACCCCTTGATTAAATAAGTGACTTAAACTTGAAGATCGAGTTGAGATTTTTATATGGGCTAATTCCAAATAATCATCTTTTATGTAAATCAGATCACATGGCTCCACTTGGTATTGACCATTTGGAGATATATTCTTCTTGTCTAAACAAATTACATCTTGATTGACATCACTAATAGAACCATTATAATGGTCTTCTCTTTTTTTCTCACATTGATGAAGGAAGTCATGCTTTTCAATAAAAATAGGGTCCAGTTCTTCTGCAAGTTTTTGAATAAAATCCTTCTCAATCAGATACCATTCTCCTTCACATAAATGATAAACATTATCATTATATTCACAGTCAAATAATAAGCTCTTATAAATAGAATATTCTTTTATTAAAGTTTCATTGTCATCAAGGATTCGTAACTTATGTTTGGAAAACTTTTCAGTGGTTTTAATTTCCTCAACACCTCTATCTTGTAAATACTCTCTATACCCCTTAATATATACATCCGAAAATTCTAATCTAGATGATCCTTCTCCTGAATATTTAATTTTATAGTCAATGGAATAATCAAATATTTCAGGTATTGCTAATACTAATTCCAATGGTGCGGGATCTTCATTAAAAGCTTCTACGAGTTTACTCTTTAAATGAGATAAAAGTATCGGGTCTTTAACAGGCACTATATTTTGTAATTCGGGAAAACTAGTCTTATAATCTTCTTTTCCATATATTTCTATAAGTTCTTCACAAAGTCCAGATATTTTATCCGATTGTAAATTTGAGGATATCCGTAAACTATTACCACCAGTAATGTTTTTAAATAAATCTATATATTCATTTTTTACAGCACCTGTCATTTTCTTTAAAATAGTTTCATCACTATTAAAAGAGAAGAAATTTAATTCGGAGGCTATAGGACTCTGAATGCGTTGCCTTTTTGCATTTTCTGGTTGAAGAATGTCTGTCGATCTTATCTTGGTTGGATCTAAAGCATTTAATGTTGTCCTTATTCCAAAGTCGTAAGCATAGGCTTCATCTTTTAATTGGTGATAGGTTGAACCGAATGTAAGAACTATCCAATTCTCATTTACTTTTAGAAACACCAAAGCTCCTTTTTGAGATTGACTTAAATTTTTATTAATTCCCCAATAAGATTTCCACCAGGGCGGGTTAGCTTGTTTATTGGAAATGTACATAATTGCATTTTCAGGAAGACTTGTATTGTCTTCTTGTATTAATTCTAATGTATGTCCTTCTTTTAAAGCGTTTTCTGGAGAGAAACCTTCTTTAAGTAAATAAATAGAAAAGGATCTACTTTTTGCCATGATTTATAGTTCTAGTTAATTAGTTTATCTTATTATTGTTTTTGCCGTAATCAATTGTTGTATTACTCCTTTTTTTGAGTTAGTTTTAGTATTGCTGAAATTCTGCGTTTAAGATTTATCAATAGCATTTAGCCTTTCAAGACATTAACTATCTTTAGAGCGTCTTAAGATAATATTAAGTGATAGTTTAAGCTTTTTAATATATTATTTAGAAAATATAATATTGTAAAAAAAAGTTGCTACTAATCAACGTATTTTGCTTATAGCTTACTGCTTAAAGCAAAATACCTACCTCTTAACCACCTTAACCGTTCCTGCATTGCCCTCTACGGTAACGATTCTTATAAAATACACACCGTTACTGGTGTTTTCCAGGTTTATCTGGTTACTGCCGTCAAACATACGTTCCCGTACCTTTCTACCAGTGGCATCATAGATTGTATATGCTGACAGCTGTTCTGTGGTTTCCACATTGATGATACCCGTAGTAGGGTTTGGATATACGTTAAACGACAATGCATTAAAATCATCGGTACTTAACCCCGAACCGCACTCGCTGTTTGCCAGTTTGGCAACAAAAAAGTCGGCTTCTCCAGTGGTATATAGCGGACCTACTAAATTGTTATTTTTAAATATTTCCACATTGAAAGTCCCAGCGGTAATATAGTTGCCGTCATTATCCGCTGCTACTGCCGTCATTCTTTTACTCCCCATAGCCTCTCCTTCAATCCCGTGAACATCTATCACATTTCCAGTCTGCTTGTCTATACGTACTAATATTGGATCGGGTTGGTAGTTGGTGGTTGGGCGTACTATTTCTATATTATCCCAAAACTCTGCACTTGCCTGTGCTCCAAGGGCTACTTCATTATTATTTATAGCTATTCCTATTCCATGGCGTAAACCAGGTGCTACAACACCTGTGCTAAAAGCTGCTGTTGCCTGTACCCATTGTACATCGCCATCACTGTTAAATTTTACAGCCATCGGAACCGTAAAATCAGCTCCTGTAGTAATATTATAGGTTGTAACAGATGGATTCGCCGGATCATAAATTTTTAAATCAAGATATGTAGGGTGTCTGAATCTACTTCCTGCAACATAAACGTTTGAATTATCATCAATTGCTACAGAGCTAATTTTGTTACCAGAGAGATTGCTACTTGTACCAGGGTCTGAGTAAATCTCTCTAATCCATTTTTTACTGCCATCATTCCCTTTAAAAGCAATAATAAATGATCGGTTTACAATAGCCTGCCCATCATAAGTTAATGGTACAAGTGGTGAACCTATTCTTTCTCCGGCTATATAATAAGTATTAATATTATCATCATAAATAAAGCGGGTATCTCTCATAGAAAAACCTGTACCATCAGGAATAGGCAAGGGCATACTGCTAACATAGTTCAAATCAGTGTCATATTTTGCCAAATAATACTGATGAGCACTCACGGTATTTGGTACAGTTACGTGATTATCTAAATGAGTACCATTTTGTAGTCCTACGATAAAATGGATAGTATCGTTACTAATGGCAAGGTCTAATATTTGTGCAGCACGGTTAGAACTATCTACATCGCCTTGTAAGGCTTTTTTCCCCTGATAATTACCATCTTTGTCATATTTTACTAAAAAAATCCTTTTGTGGTAATCACTTACAACATTACTACTACCGGAAGAGGGTAACGAATCTGTAGGGCTAAAACGAACAGGAAAAGTACCCGAAGCATTAGTAACGCCCTGGTTAAAACGTCCTCCAATATATACATTGTCCTCGCTGTCCAATACTAAATTGAAAGCCATATCTTGCGACCCACCACCTATTGCCTGGCTCCAGCGTACTTGTCCTTCACAATCGGTAGAGAACAAAAAAATATCCTCTGGACCGGAAGGTGTATTGTTTGTTGGTACGGTTAATCCGTCAAGTTGTGCATTGTTATGCTGTCCCGTTCCAAAAATTGAAGCGATAAAATAATAATTGCTGTCTGTTCCTACTTTTATATCGTGAATAGCTTCGTCACTTAAACCACCTAAACTCGATCCTCCATTCATTGCCCATTCCCATTCGTAAGGTTGTTGGGTTTGCTGGGCGTTTGAGAAGAAAGAGCAAAGAAAAAAGAAAATTAGCCAATGAGGTAATTTGTCAATTAGCGAATGTGGTATGTGTATTTTTTGTTTCATATTTTTAAGTTTTGAATTGTTTGTTTTAGTTCCTGGCTTATAAAATTAATAAAAACGGTGCTAAGAGCCAAGCTCTTAGCACCGTTTGTAAATTAAACAGTTTATTTCTTAATCAATTTTTCGGTCGCAATGCGTTTGCCGTCTGCTTCCAGCGTAATGATATAAGTGCCCGGTACAAAACGGCTTACGTCCAGCGTAATGTTTCCGCCTGTTCCGCTTACTTTTTCATTGTATCGCTGCAAGCCCATTACGTCATATACCTTAATGCTTTGGGCATTATCATATTCTGTACCCGTACTGTACGTTACCACAGTGGTATCGTGCGATGGGTTTGGCGAGAGCACCAAAGATGCCGGCTCTACCAATGTTAAACCGTGCGTTTCCGGTAATCTTACATCTACGACGTCCTGGCAATCCGGTCCGCTTATCACAAACATATCCGGTGCTCCCGGCATATAAGTACCGTTCACGTAAAATTCCACTACAAAAGAGTTGAATCCCGGATTAAGCACCAGCACAGACGGTACAAATGTTCCGTAACCGTTAAAGCTGCTCAGATGCACCGCAATCGGACTGCCCGTTGGGTTTGTCAGTTCCACGTAATACATAAATCCACCAGGAATAATTTCCATTAATCTGAACAGCGGTTTAAAATTACAAGGTTGCTGCGGGCATCTTTCAATATCAATCGTGATATCCGGAATATTGCTGCCATAAACACAACCGTCCTGAGCAATAAACAACTGGTAAGAACCTCCGGTATTAACCGGCTGGCTTGGAATAAACGTGTTACTGCCTGTTTGGGTAACCATAGTGTTTACTTCCCATTTGTAGTTATCATACATACCCAATGGTCCGATCAGATAAGCATCACAAACCGTGTAACAGCCCGAAGGAACCACCCACAAGGCACGCTCCGGATTGTGCGGTGTTTGCAAATATCCGGTAGCACTACAACCTGTGGTTTCGGTATAGGTTACGCTATACGCCCCGCCGTGGGTTACTTCTATCGTTTGTCCGGTCATGCCGTTGCTCCAGTTATACGTACCTGTACTTGGTCCGGAAGCAGTGAGCTGTATGGTGTACGGATCACAAAGCACCACATTGTAACTGATCACCGGTGTGGTTACCTGCGGGTGTACTTCCACCGTTGCCGTAAAGCTGTTGGTACAATTTGGATCGGTTCCGGCACGGGTTTCAAACGTATAGGTATATGTGCCCGAGCTCAGTCCGCTTAAATCCAACACTTTGTTGGTATCGCCTGACACCCATGTTCCGTAGCCCGAAGGCAGTGACGGTCCAACCCAACGGTGTTCTACCGCATCGTCGGTAGTAATACCGATTAACGTGGTGCTTTCGCCCTGGCACATGTTGGTACTGCCACTGATGCTGGCAAACGGTGGCTGACGCAACATATAATTCACAGCATGTTCAGCCATTATGTAACTTTTACAACCGTCGGTATCAACCAATATTACCCAATAGCTGCCGCTTTCGGTAGGCTGATAGCTCAAGCCTGTACCTACCTGCACATTGCCTTTCATCCAGATAACATCGGCAGGCGGGTTAAGAGGATCCGCGGGTAAATAAGTTAATGGTATAACACTACTATTATCACAAAAGTCGCCATCATCAGGATCAATAGTTCCTACCTCAAAATCAGCTTCATAAATATCTACTAAAACAGGATCAGAGGTATAAGTACAGCCATAAGGCGTCGTTACAATCAATGTAATTGGTTGGTTCAATCCTGCAGGAAGCTGAATATCTGTATCCGTTCCGCTGGCAAAAAATGAGGTATCATTAAAGCTCCACTCATAGGTGTTACCTGCAACATAGCCACCCGGTATGCTTAAAGTAATCACTTCTTCAGAACAATACTCTAATTGTGTAAGTGAGAAGTTCGGATTCGGCTCAGGGTCTAAGGTTACTGTTACCGAAACTTCGCACTCAGGCGTACCGCTTGACGGGGCTCCGTTTACATACATGGTATAGGTATAAGTACCCGGTAATACGCCGGTCAGTAACACGCTGTCGCCTGAAGATCCTGTCGGCACACCCGGTCCGGAATAAGTAAATTCCAAAGGTCCCACACTGCCTGCATTATAGGTCAGTGAATGGTTGTGCAGGGTCACATTATAAGTACCGTCGCCGTTACAGGTTATTTCCGTGGACATTTTGGCTTCGTAGTTTTTCTCAACCGTGTACGATTTTACAATAGTACAGCCACTGTAATTCAGGTATGCCGTTACCACGTGTGCTCCCGGTACTGTTGTTGTGAAGGTGGCATTCTCTGTTCCTTGCCCACTCACTAAAGTAAGATGTGTACTGCCTGTCCAGGTAATTGAGGTAGGCAAATAGCCGGGATCCAAGTCGGTATAAATAGTATTACAGTCTGTCCACTCAGCCGATAGAATAATTGGATTTGGATCAGGCGAAATCGTACAACCTCCAGGTCCGGGATCGTCGCCACAGTCTTCTATTACGTAGATGTTATCTGAACGAACTTCACAACCGTTTTGGTCGATTACTACTAAGTAATAAGTTCCGCCCGGGTTTGGTCCGGTAATGGAGAAATGTTCACTATTCACCCCCGGCGGTCCTTGTATTGGATTATTAGGATCTGATATTTCATACCAATAAAATTCGGTAGAAGCTGTAATCCCCGTTGATACCGTTGCTGTTAAATCAATGGAACCATAGCTGGTAGGGCACACTATATAACTGTAGTCCGGCGAAATGTACAGCTCCGTTTCCGGATATACAATTACGTCCTGAGAAACCGATGTACTGTAACTGCACAGTTCCAACTGAAGGGTAACCGTTCTGGAAATATTACTGTTGGAGTTGTTGCCGAAATTGTTAGTAATATCCAACGTTGCCCCACCTGAATAGGTAATAGTTTCCTGATAGACTCCGTCTATCAATACCTCAATTTCTATCGGACCGGTTGTTGGCATTGGTGTTACGGTTATCGGTACAGGAATCAGATTTGTGTCTAACGGACAAATATCATCTATTGTGCCGATAGTCAATACCGGATTTTCTATCAGTTTAATATCGTATGTATCGGTAAAAGTCTGACCACACTTAACCACATCTACCTGCAAGATTCCGTTTGCCGAGGTACTTATTTCGTTAAAACCAACGGTTGCCGTTGTGCTGTTAATTCCATTGATGATACTTCCGAAATTGGTGTCGTTGGTGCTGCTTCGGATGCTCCACGTGATATGGTCAGCAATTACACCTCCTAAATCAACCGTAAACTCAGCTGTACTACTCGGGCAAAACTCCGCCAACCCGCTGTCATTGATGATAACCGGATTAATAACCATTTCGGTAACGTCAAATTCTACCGCCTCGGATTCACAAATAATGCCGTTGCTTGCCACTTGTTTTACCACGCTTACCGTTGCCGGGGAACTGGTAAACTGTATGTCTGCCTGTGCTCCGGTATTATCTCCGATAATGTCCCCGTTATCCACGCTCCATACATAGATAAAGCCGGGTTCTTCTTCGCTCAGCGTATAAGTATAAGGTGTATCAAGACACACATTATTTTCTCCGCTGATTGTACCTGTTATAACAGGTGTTTCCACTATTTCCACAGTTACAGGGTCTGACCAACAACCCGTAGAACCTGCTGTAATCACGTGTGTGCCGGCATCCGGAAAGCTATAGCTCATTGTAGAACCCGTGTGGGTATGTACAACATTTCCGTTTAACTGGATTTCCCAATCTACCGTGATACCACTTTGAATATGGAAGTTTAAGTCCGTACCCTGACAATTAGTAAGTTCATCATCGGTTAAAATAACCGGTTTTTCAGTAACCGAGAACATAATTTCTGCAGAGCCTGTACAGTTTCCGTCGTCTATCAACGTATTTCTATATTGTACAGACAACATATAATCGCCAGGAGCTGCCCCGTCCACTACAATCTCGTTGCGTTGGTCGGTATGAACAAGCATCGGGTGGTACGGATCGCCGTTTATCATCCACTCAAACTCTGTTGCGGGCCATTGTGGAAGCGTAAAGCGTCCCTGTTCGCCCTGACAGATAATGGTTGGTCCCTGTATCAGTCCTCTTCTTAATATTACGGGAACTTTAACCGTCGTCCAGACCGGACAAGAGCAATGTGAAAGATAACTTACATAGCCAAAACCGTCGGCTGGATCAACCTGATTCCAGACTACTTCAATAGATGTTCCGTAATCAGCAACAATATCGCCGCCAATTACTTTCCATTCGCCACCGTCACACCCGTCATTTACAGTATAGGTTTCGTGAGCCCCTTCACAAACCACACTCGGACAGGAAATTTCAAATTCCCTGGCATCCATAATATTTACATCCCATTTGTAAACCGAACTACAGTTACAACTGTTTGTTACGGTAAGAACAACAGTATAACCTCCCGGATTATCATAAGCATGGGTTGGTTCAAAAAGGCTGGACGTAGTACCGTCGCCAAAATCCCAAAGGTAATTGACAATGGCAGATCCGCCGTTGTTATCGGAAAGGTTATTAAATGAAATAGGGACAAATGTACAGAACTCGCTTTGCTGTGGTTCAGGCCCGTCTATTTCAAAATAGGCTTTCGGGCTGATAATTTTTTCTATACAAATGGTCAGTACATCGACGGTATCGTCGTCGTAGGTAATGGTCAGTGTTAAACTTCCGTTGCCGTTACTGCCCCATTCGACAGTGGCTCCGGTATTGCTGCTGCTTTGCAAGTTACCTCCGGTAACCTGCCAATCAACGCTGACAAGACCGTCGGCGGAAAAGCTGTAGTTTACAGTGCTGTGTTCACAAACGCGAAGACAAACGCCTGCTTTAATTTGTTCGATCAGATCATAGAAGTCACGTTCTCCCTTGTCATCGTAGTCAATACACCCTACTTCCTGATCCCATGTCAGGACGGGGTTGTGTGCTGTTTGGGCCTTTATACCTAAAGACCACAGGACAATCAGCATGATGCCCAATGCCCGTATGACGGGCAGACTGGTAATTTTTGCCATAATTGCTAAAATTTTTGTTAGTACTCATACGTAATAATTAAATTATTTAAAGGTTAATATTCAGTTACTAACTTTAAGGCACCTGATTAATGGTGCGGCTAAAAATTGTTTAAATACGATAATGACAAAAATTATAATATGGACTTTACTACTTCAATCATCTTTACGGAATCCTTCAAAAAAGGCTGGCGGGTGTTATAATTTTTGCAATCAGTTTTTTAACAGATAAAATGATGTGTGCAATTTAGAAACCTTTAACAAGCCAGTCAATAAGTGTTTTTACTTATATTTAGGTGTTTTCACTGTTTTAAAAGTTAAATTTTAGTTAACAGGAAGATTTGTAAATCTTTTTAAACAGAAAAACAGAGTTCAACTACAAATAGTCAAACTCTGTTTTTGATAATGTTGAGGTGTTTAAAATTAAAAACTACATTTTGATTCCAATTGTTATTTAGCTCAATAATTTTAACCGTTATTTAATGCTCCCGGAATCTGACTGGTAATTTCATTATCGAAAGTAATGATAACATAATCCACGCCTTGTCCGGCAAACTCTTCTAAAACTTTAAAATAATCCTGTATAACATAATCCATTTTCTTTGAATAAATCAAGATAGCAGTAGTGCTGTCAGTTAAATTAAAATCGGTATTATCTGCCAACTTTTTCAAATGGAATTTAGTATAATCTTTTCCGTCTTTCAGATTTTCTTCTACATTTTCTACATTCAGGTTATTTAAAGCCAAACCACAAACCGATTCATCAACTTCTCTTCTTCCGTCTAAAATTTCAGCACTTGTAGAAAGCTCTCCTTTTGTAAAGGATAAGACGGAATTATGCAGGTTCTGAGCTAAATCGACCATTGAGGTTTCATTAGAAATGTAAACAATTTTGTTGCTGTCCACGTTCCATGTTTCTACAATATGATTCAGGTATTCCTCAGGAGTTTCCTTAATCTCTGCACCTTGTCCTAATAAGATGGCAGGAAATAATAACATAATAATTTTAAAAAATAGATTCATATGATTAAATATTTAGTGATTTTAAGTTACAGACGCTTGTAATGCAATTTAAGACATTTAGGATTAACGACAAAAAGAAACGTGTTCGCTTCTTTTTGCCTGATTTATGATGAAATTACTGTGTATTTCAAATAGATTTTTCAATACATATCTACAACGTATGCTAAATTTCCGAGACTGTCATATTGTAACGGATAGTCCCCAGGTTTCAATACCATCCCTTCTGCAATTTCTAAATCTTCAAAAACTGTAAATTCTTGAATATCTTCTTCCGAAAACTGATCTAATGAAGTTAAATCATTTGGAAAGTAAAATGTCACTGTTTCTGTAATTTCATCTGGTTTATACACTGCTATCACCTGATTTTCACCAGTTGTTATTGGATCTACTCCTCCTAAGTGAGGAGCCTGTATCGCATCCCAATCAATTGATATGGTTATACAAAAACCAAACCCGAAACTACAATCTAAAGCTTTATTGGTCAAATCGGAGGTGTTTGTCATTGCCCTAATTCGTTTAGGAACTTTTAAAAGTTCAATACCAATATCAATTCTCATGTCTTCAAATGCATAATCCGTAACAGGTGTATTAACATTTTTCAAACTGTTATACTCGGAATTATCCGAGCTGCCATCTGAATTTCCTGTGTAGTCCTCACTACAAGAAAACACCATAAATGATAGGAATAATAATCCTATTAATAAATTAAATTTGTTTTTCATAATATAAAATTTTTATTGATTACGTATAATTTTATTTTTAAAATCAAAATTGAATTTAGGTAGTTCTCTATGATGACTCCTCAAAATTACAATAGCTTTTTATAGCAGTCAATAAGTGTTTTTACTTATATTTTAGGGTGTTTTTTTGATTGAAAAGTTAATTTTGCTGAAATGGAGACCAAAATCAGAATAGAAACATACAGAAATTATATGTTGCTACATTTGTATTGAGTAAATATTTTAGTAGTAGTATGGTTTTGAATGTGTAAGTCAATCAGTGTTTATTTATTTTTGACAATATATCTTCTGTTTTTATGATTTTGTGATGGTAACAGTAGGCAACCACTGTAATCATTGAATCAAAATCGCTTTTTCCTAAAATGTTTTGTTTATGTACCTCTACTGTACGACTACTGATATTTAAGATGTCTGCTATTTCTTTTGCTTTCAGCCCCTGTGCAAAATGCTCAATAATATTAAGTTCTGATTCGGTAAAATTCGGGTGTTCTGATTCCGGAAGTACAAAAGTGGAGTTGGATTTGATGTTTTTTATTTGAGAATAGAGACTTTTTTCTGAATAAAAACCATCTTCTTTTAAGCCTAAAATAGCTTTTTTCAATTCTTTAGGTGATGTGTTTTTAGTAAAAACACCATGAAGATCCATTTCAATGACCTTGGATATCATGCTAATATCATCCATAAGCGTTAATATAAGTATTTTTACCTTACGATATTTTCTCTTTATTATTTTTGCAGCTTCAAAGCCATCCATTACCGGCATTTGTATATCCAATAAGAGAATATCAACTTTAGTATGCTCTAATTTATCTAATAAATCTTTCCCGTTTGATGCTTCAATTACCACTTCAAGTTCTTCAGAGGCATTAATCCATAGTGCTAAATTTTCTCTAAATAAGGTATGGTCATCCGCTATCGCTATTTTTAGTGTATTTTCTGTCATTTATTTCTGGTTTTTTAAAGTAATTCTAAACTTGTTCCCGTGATCTACCGGAAATTGTACAAGTTTGGCATCAATATTTGATAATCTTGAGATAATATTTTTTATTCCCATTCCTTTTGAGTTTTTTGATGATTGGTAAAAATCAAAAGAAGCTCCATTATCGCAAACGTCGAAAAAAACTGAATCTTCTTGCATTGAGATCGAGAAAGAGATTTTATTGGCATTACCGTGCTTTATCATGTTTGTAGTCAGTTCTTGAATCGCACGGAACAGTTCATGCGATTGAGCCGTTGGAAGGTCTAATTTTTTAACAAGATACTCTTGTGTAATCTCCATTGCGTATATTTGGCTTATACGCCCAAAGTAGCTCTGTAATGTTAATATAAGTCCATAGTCTTGCAACATTGGTGGCATTAAATTGTAGCTTATATTCTCTACATGGTTCAATGTTTTAGATAGCATGATACTAATTTTCTCTAACTCTTCTTTTTTAATTGAACCTTCATTTTGTTCTGTTAACCGGATTACGTGGTATTGTAATGCATTTAAATCCCCACTTACCTCATCGTGCAAATCCGCTGCAATACGTTTTCGTTCCATTCTTTCAGCTTCGAAGGTAGCACTCATAAGAGTTCTTGATTCTTTTTGCTTCATTCTGTATGTTCTTCTGTTATGAAGTGTAACTACCAATAAAACGGTGAAGACACTAAACAACATAATGGCAGTTACAATCCAGAAGAAAATCTTTAAGCCGGTTTCATTTTCCATACGCCGATAGTTAAAAGTATTCGTAAAATAAGTGTTGCCATTATATTGACAATAGCAAAATCATAAAAATACAAATTGCTGTTGAAAATAAAACTCCCCATTAAAAACAAAGGCATAGTGACCAAATAATAGATGTAAAAAGCCGATACGAAATAAAAGGTCGGATTTTGCCAGAGATTTTGTATTTCATCACTTCTAAACAAATCCCTTACCCACCAGAAAGACCCCAACAACACAAGGAATGTTAAAGGAGTTTTATTAATAGCTTTTGCTATAAACGAAGAATATTCAGCCCAATAATAAAATGAAATACAATAAGTAACTGTCAATAAGGTAAAAACTAAAAGTAAAGCCGTTTTGAATCGAGGTTGAAACAGTTTAAAATAGAAATATAAAATGGTCAAAAGTTCTAATAAAGAGTATATTTGAAACCAATAATCTACATTTATTTTTAGAATAATTGACCCTACTAACTCATATAAGGAGGCTATAGTTGTGAGCCAAATAAAAGGGACAATAGGTTCATTGAAAATAAAGGCTCTTTTTTTTGGAAACAACACTAACAAAGGGAGTATCCCTGTAAAAAGAGCCGTATATAATAAAATAGAATACAAAATCAAGGTTTTATCAAAACACTGTTTTTTGGGCAATAATTAGGGCAAGTTACTAAATCTTCTAAAATTACACCTGTTGTTATGTCCTCGCCGTTTTTATCCACACCCACCAATACAAGGTTGTTTTTTCCTGTTACCAGATCTTCTCCATTATAAAAACGGATGCCGATGCAATCATCCTGCCCCAAGATACGATTAATTTTGTTAATCCCCGCAAAGAAGGATTTAATTGCATCGGGGTTGTTTTCCTGAAAAGTGTGCGTGTAATTAATTGCTTCGTCCAATGTAATTACTTCTCCGGTGTTGTTGTCAATTGTCATAATTAAAATTTTTAATAGTTAAGCAAACAAAGTTCTCTGATCCGAGCATAAAAGTCAATAAGTAATTTTACTTATATTTTTGCTTTTCGACTTAAAAGAAAAACCACTTCTTGTATTCTAAAAAATAATCATGGACACCCTGTATATAATTTTTTTGCTTTTTATTTTATATAGTTAGGACAACTAACTATATTTGCAGTAGCAATGTTGCTGCAAAACGATTTAATACTTAACAAAATGGAAAAATCAGTTTTTTATCACGCAGGTTGTCCCGTTTGCATAAGTGCAGAACACGACATCATTAACCTTATTGGTGCTGACAATGTAGAGGTAGTTCACCTTGGTGAAGTGCGAAACAGAATTGACGAAGCAGAAAAAGCAGGTGTAAAATCTGTTCCCGCTTTGGTTACACCAAACGGAAATGTGCTCCACATCAACTTTGGTGCTTCTATCGCTGATGTAAAAGGTTAAAAAATTTGCCCCACATTGTTAGGACAACTACCTTTGCGGGGCATTTTTATCATTACAAACAATTAAAATAAATAAAAATGCAAGTAGCAGTCTGGGACACCTATGTAACGAAAAAAGACGGAACAATAATGCACTTTGATATTATTGTACCAACAGAAATAAGCGACACAACTATAATATACAATTACGGCAAAGAATACCTTAAGACAAAAGGACAGCAAGGTCAACCGCTGACTTCAAAAGAATGTCGGTTTTGCCACATTGAAACGGTAAAACCACAATGGGAAAGTGAGATCAGGCAAAAAGGATATTTCATTTATGAAATGGAAAACTGCAAATAAAATTTAATCTGTATGAAATCAGACTTTGACTTAGTTCACCAAAACCAAAGCACCGAAAGTAAAATTGTGGCTTCACTTGAACGGATTGCACAGGCTTTCCGTGTGTTGCTCTGGCAGGAAAGCAAGGAATTTTCCTTAAGTCCTATTCAGGTTCAGGTACTGATCTTTTTGCTTCATCACAGCGAAGAAAAAAGAAAAGTAAGCTATCTGGCAAACGAATTTAATATGACCAAAGCCACCATCAGCGATACAATTAAAACACTGGAACAAAAAGAGCTGATAAGCAAAGAATACGAGCAGCACGACACAAGAAGTTATATCATTAACCTGACAAAGAAAGGCAAAGACATAGCGGATAAAACATCGTTTTTCACCAAAGAAATCCACACACCTATTGACAAATTACATCAGGACGACAAAGAAAATTTACTGTTGAGTTTGCTCAATATTATACGGCATTTAAACCAATCGGAAGTAATTACCATTCAAAGAATGTGCATGTCTTGCTCTTATTATCAATCATCAGACAAAGGGCAAAAACATTTTTGCACATTGCTTAACCAGGATTTGCACATTGCAGATCTGCGAATTGATTGTCCCGAACACGAATTAAAAGTATGAATGATATTTTACACACCATCCATTAGTTTTCGAATATCATCGTAACGATAATACATTAATCCGCCGACTTTAGTGTAAGGCAACGTTCCGTTCAGTCGTAAGTTTTGAAGCGTACCTGCTGAAATTCCCAAAAGCTTTCTTACTTCATAACTTTTCAGCCATTCCTTTTGGGCTTCGTCTGTTTTTTTGAAATGGAATCTGTTTCTTCTGATTTCTTCAAAAAGTTCCTTTTTAAAACTTTCCAAATCAGCTTTTGTGATTAGCTCTACTTTCATTTGCATTCGTTTTAGATTGTTAAATACTGATACAAATGAAAGCAAAATGAATACAGCCACAATGAAATTGGCACTCAGAGGTATTATTTGGCGTTCAAAGGTAGGTTTGTAAAAAATTATCTTTGAGAAGATGCTATTTTTAACTTTAGGTTCTGCATATCTTCACTCAACTTTTGTTCTACTACTTTGGCATAGATTTGTGTTGTTCTAATAGAAGTATGTCCCAGCATTTTACTCACAGACTCAATCGGAACGCCATTGCTTAAAGTTACTGTGGTCGCAAAGGTATGCCGTGCTAGATGAAAGGTAAGGTTTTTCTTAATCTTACAAAGGTCCGCTATTTCTTTCAGATAACCGTTCATCCGCTGGTTGGTTATGACTGGAAACAGTGTTTCGTTTGCCACAGCCACAGGATGGTTTTTGTATTTGGAAATAAGTTGGACAGCGTGTGGTAGCAAAGGAACTTTCACTAAAGTATTTGTTTTTTCTCTTTTGGTCATCAGCCAATCTTTTCCGTCAATACCTTTACAAATATGTTTACGGGAGAGTTTTGAAATATCAATATAGGCAAGCCCCGTGTAACAGCTAAACAGAAACATATCCAACACCGATTGTAGCCGCTCAATAGAAAAATTTTTCTTTTCAAGAACAGCCAATTCTTCTTTTGACAAATGCCCTCTTTCTACTTTGTCAAAATGCAGTCTGTATTTGGCAAACGGATCTTTTTCCAGCCAATCCATTGTAATAGCCATATTAACGAGTTTTTTCAACCGTTCCAAATGCTTCATCACACCATTNAGTAAACAATAAACCACAATTTTTACACTTAAACCGTTGTTTATTATTCTGCTTTCCCCAGCCAATTACATCTAAACTTTTACAAGACCAACATCGCTTTTTTTGCCATTTTTAAGACAAAGAAAAAGTTTTATGAAACACGTTTCATAAAACTTTTACCCAGCCCTTTATTCATAAGACTTACAAAGGTTTTTACCAACTATTTTTCAGTATTATGCCTAAAAAAATAATGTTTTGTGGAAACAGTTCCAAAAATCCGTCTGGTTCCAACTCCCATTGTAATTCGTGATTTCCGGCTACAAACAATTTGTATTTTGCGGGATAATTACTAAACCAATCTAAGAAATCAGTAAACTGTACGTTGTTTCCAAAGGTACACGCATCGCCTAAATGAATGACAATATCGACTTCTTTAATAGGAAGCTTCCTGTGCATTCCGTGT
Organism: Avrilella dinanensis; assembly: GCF_002807015.1. Lineage (GTDB taxonomy): Bacteria > Bacteroidota > Bacteroidia > Flavobacteriales > Flavobacteriaceae > Flavobacterium > Flavobacterium dinanensis. The sequence continues at coordinate 99,331 of NZ_NIPO01000001.1, forward strand.
GTGTCGGCAAATACGGCAATTTGTCTGTTATTATAATTGATGATCAATTCTAAAACTGTTTTCTAAAATTATTCAATAAACTCTCAATGTTTTTCTTTCCTACCGGATTTTGACTATGAACCGTAAAATCAGATAATTTTACTTTATGATCCAAACAATAATTTACCAACCATTTGGCACAGTCAAAACCGCTTTCTTGCAAACCTAAATCGTGGTCAAACGAAATAAAATTGGGCAAACCATTGGTTTCAATATAAGTTACAAATTCGGCATACGAACGCACGCCGATAAAACCTTGGGGAACAGAACGTAAATCGTCTAAATAGAGGTTTTTCATTGGGTTAATTTTTCAAGTTCTCGATACGCTGCGCTACTCGAACAGACGAGTTTAGATATTATCTGTTTCTACAAATCGTGCCATTGCATTTACCAATTCATTCTCTGTTAAGGTAGTTACGGTCGCCATTAACATAGTTTTACTGATGTATTTTATTTCGTTTTTCATTTCGCTGAATTCATTCATTTCGGCAAGTTCTTTGCCAAAAGACACAAAATGAACGTTCTTAAATTCTTTTACTTTTTCATATTCTTTTTGTTGGAAAAATACCGTGTGAATGATGAAAATATGGATATTTTCATTGCTTATTTCGATTGAAAATGTATGTGGCGTTACTTTTAAATTTTCGTGCTTTTTAAATGTAAGTAAATATGCCAAAGCTTTGCAAAATTCGGGTTCTTCGCAAAATTGCATATAATGTAATTGGCGGTTAAAATCGCTGTAATACCATTGTTGTTTTTCCATTTTGTTTGATTTTTTAACAAATTTAATTGTAGTTATGGACAAAATATGTCCGATAAAAATAAAAAAATGAACTTTATTTAATTTTATTTACTTGGTCTTCCCTACTTGGTCTTTGCTGCCAAGCCAATTTGCAATATGAATTATCATTTGGGATAAGAATAAATGTTGCACTGTTTAACAAGTTTTCTTCTTTAATTAGTCGTTGTTTCCAATTTGGCATATTAGAAGGAACAATATAATCATCAATAATTTGCTTAAAAGTATTTTTATCAACTAATTGGGTAAATAATTCTTTTAAATAATCTCTTTTCCAATCTTTACTTAACAAAAATTCTTTTAAATCATTATTTTTCCCTAACAACCATCTTTTATGACTATCAAAACTCCACGACCAAGTTCCCCAGACTTCATAATAATCATTACTTCCAATCGTTAAAAATGCTCGTTTAAAATCATCAGAAAGTTTGGTTTCCATATCTACAAAATTGTCAGTAATTATCAATAGTATTTTTTCCGACTTACCCTTATTAAATGCTGTTGAATTTGGGTTTTCAACATCATAATCCGTACAATACAAAGCAAAATCAATTTTTCCTTTACAGAAACTTGTATCTTCTGTATCGTGAATAACTTGTTTTGCATCAGGGTTTTCAATAATTATTTTTGCTTTTTCGATTTCCTCTTTTACTTGATATTCTGCGTGTCCAGCATTAACTGTATTTGTTGAAAGATATTCGTGAATATTGGAGCAACCATTAGAAAGTTCGTGAATTAAATTTACTGCCGAAACGAATGTTGCAGAACTATCAATAGTTGAATTTTCTACAATGTTTCGTACAACACGTATCCAATCATTGAATGATCTTTCGTCAAAATCAGCATTTAACAAATATATTGTTTGAGCATAGAAGATAGCTCTATTTTGCCATTCTGCTTTTTTATTTTGGATAATGTCTTTAAATAACGTTTCTTCACAATACTTCCATAAATCAATATCAGGCTTTAATTCTGTGTAACTACTTTTTGTATATATATCTATGCATTGCACCAAATATTCAAATGATTCTTTTGTTGGGAAATCAGACGGGATTATTTCGTCGGGATTATTGAACAAAGTAATCATTCTTCGTTCAATTCTTTCTCGTTTTACAGCGTTTTCCGTAATATTTTTTGTTCTACTTTTTTGTTCAAGTTCCTTTCTTGTTTTCTCTTCATCATCTTTATCTGGCTGTATTTCCAGACGTTGAGCGTAATAATTGATTGCTATTCCAGTAATAAAATTAGTTAGCCTATCGTCTATTTTGTATTCAATAGATACTTCTCCATTATCATCTATTCGTTCAATTTTTTCTTTATATTTCCAAAACAAATCTGTCCAAACAGTATCTATTTTGTGAGCAAAAGTTTCTTGTGGATTGGTAATTTCTTTTTCCCAACCATTTTCTTTAATATGTTTTTCAAAACGAGATTTAAAATTCTCAAATGGTGTCAACGCTTTTCCTCGAGCATTCATTTTGATATACAAGTCATCGGAAAGTCCAAAGTTTTCCAATTTGATATAAAGAAAAGTAATCGGACATTCATCTTCTTCTGTTTCTGTCAATTTTTGCCACCAATCTGAACTTTCTTTGAATTTTGCTTGAATCGCATCGAGCATGATCAGCATTGCGGAAATAGTTGGGTCATTTTTCCACGAAATAACAAACCAAGAAGCGTTTTTTATGGTTTCAGATAATTGATTTTCGGTAGTTATTTCTTTTCCTTCATTTATTGGCAACAGGTTTTCATAGGCGATACTTTTAGAAACCAATTCTTGACAAAACTCACGGGAACTTGTCCGGGTTTCATAAGTAAATTTCAACAAGCGTTCTTTTACCTCATCTAATTTTCCTTCTTTGTTGGCAATAAACCAATGTAAAAGGAATAAAGTTGTGAGCCGTTGCTGTCCGTCTAATGGTTGCAAAAAATTGTTCACTTCACTACCATAGACAAAATCCAATTCAACAGGATCTCCTGTTAAAGCATTTTTCAGTGCATCTAAAAAATCATTTCGTACTTTTTCTTTTTTTGCTCTACCTTGTGCATAATCTCGCTGAATTATAGGAATTTCAACACTGCGATTTTCCAATAACTGCCAAAAACTTAATTTTTCAAATTTATATTCGCTCATTGTCTTAATCATTTTGTGTTGGTAAATAAGGTTTCAATACTTCTTTGATATTCTCAAAATATGCTGTTCTATCAGTTTCCGACCAATGCCCCAATTGTTTAAGTTCGTTAGAATAATACTTCATAAAAACATTTCTTGTGCATATTGGAATAAAAGTGCCAAATTTCTCTTGCTCAATAATTTTCTTTCTTTTCATTTTGAAAGCATCATTTTTGTAGGAACGATTAGTTCCTCTATCTAAAAGGCATAAGTTTCTCAAAAAGTCGTCTTCTTCTCCCAAGACATACTCAATTATTTCTTGAAAATTTTCGTCTTTCTTTTCCAATTCATTATCAATTAAACTTTTGATTCTTTTATTCAAATCATAATTATTGTGTACGGATTCGTCTTTTTCAAAATTTTCAATTAACCAATTCCTTTGTTCTTCCAATTCGTCTTTTACTTTTGCTTCTGATGCCTTTGCGTGAATATGCTCAATATCCCATTTTTCTTTTTTGTAACGATTGAACGGAAAACGAGAATTTTCTTTTGTGTTTTTCAACATTGTTTGAATGTTGTGTAACAATAAAATGGGTCTGATTATTCCATTGCCATATTCAATTTTAGCAAGTTGAACATTTGTGAATTTTCCATTGATTTTTCCGTCAACAAACTCAATAAACTCTGTTTTGCTTTCACTTTGAGATTTTTCAATAAGTGTCTTAATGTTTTCTCCGAACGTAACCAAAAATCCGATTTTATGATACAATTCTCTGTCATTAAACCAATCTTGCAGTGTTTGAAAACAGCGTTTTACCTGTTTCCAGTTTTCTTTGATTTCTTTTTCCGATTTATTTTGAAATTTTTCGGCATATTTTCTGAAAGTATAAGTGTCATCTTCTTTGCTTGTAGGCTTTCCGACAATTAGTTCAAACAGAAATTCAATACGGGTATCTTGTTCATTCTCGTCTTTGTTGATAAACAGCCAAAACTCTTCATTATGTAATGAATATTCAATAAAATCCCACTCGTTTGCTATTTCCAGTTGTTTCAAGCGGATTTTTTCTTTATCAACAATGTTATTTGTTTTAAAATTTGAACTATTGAGAAACAAGGCTTTGATGAGTTCAGCATTGGTCAAAGCAATTTTACCCATATTGATGCGAGTGAAAATTTGCACGGCATCATCTTCGTTTGTTTCGTACCAAATTACTTTGGTTTTTTCCAAAAAGGGTTTAATAAAATTTGAACTAACTGAACTGTGAGCTTCTGCTTTCTTTTTAAACCACTCTTTAATTACTTCAAATGCCTTGTAGATATGGAAATAATCAATATTATCCAATGCTTCATTTTCAGCTTTTTGATCTACATTATTTAAAAAGTCTTTGCTGTTTGATTTTTCTGTATTTCTTGTTTCATATTCTAACTCAAAAGTTTTTCTTTCACTCTCCACAAATTTTTCTAAATACTTCAAAACAAGAAAAATAGTTGTAAGTCGCTGTTGTCCATCAATAACTTCCCATTGCTCATTTCTTGCTTTAACAACAATAGGTTGTAAGCAATACCATTCTTCTTTTGTTGGGTCGGATTCTATAAAACCCCAAATATCATTCAATAAATCCCTTACTTGCTGTTCTGTCCACCGATACCCTCGTTGATATGCAGGAATAAAGAAATTCATTCCTAATAATTTGCTAATTGGTTTTGTTGATATGTTGTTGCTCATAATGATCTTTATTTTGTGGTTTACAAATATATTAAAACACCCGCAAAGCAATATGCGCACAGGCTTCGGAATCGGCTAAAGCGTTGTGGTGACTATCTAAATTAAAACCCAAATACTTTGAAACAGTGGGCAGTTTGTGATTGGGTAAATTTGGAAACATTTTTTTTGCTGCTCTGTAAGTACACAAAAACTTATTTTGATGAATTGGCAAATCGTATGCTGACAAAACTGCTTTTAAACAACCTTCATCAAACATACTGTTGTGTGCTACCAAAGGCATATTTATAATGCGTTTGGAAATATCTGTCCATAAACTTGAAAAATCTTGTGCGTTTTCGGTATCGTTAAAAACCAATCCGTGTACCTGGGTGTTCCAATAACTGTAAAAATTGGGAACAGGTTTTATAAGTTGGTAATATTTATCTACCACGATGCCGTTTTCTACAAATACCAACCCGATGCTGCACACACTGCTGCGGTGCTGATTGGCGGTTTCAAAGTCTAAAGCTGCAAAGGTTTTCATTCGGTAATTTTAATTAATTCTGCTTCCCATTGGTAATCTACCGGAATTTCAATCCAAACTGACTGTATCAAAAGGATTTCTTCTATGGAAAGTTTTGAGTAGCACAAAATACAATAAAAAGTATAACAAAACTGAAAGCCATCTAAATTTGTTCCCCGAAAATAATCTACTTCGCTCCAACTTGGATGCTCTTTTCTGTCGGTAAGAAGTTCATAAATTGCTCCATTCCATTCAAAAACAGGGTCGCCTTCTTCGGTGTTGTATTTTTTGTTTAAAGCTTCGTTAAACGTAAAACAGCACAATTTCAGGTCTATATTGTAATCCCAAATTGTTTTGTTTGCTACCATTTGCTTTAACTCTTTTTGTAAGATTTCATACCTCTCAACAGCTTTTGTTTCTTCCAAAGCTATTTTTTCGTTCATAGCTATTAAAGCTGTTTTTTGCTCTTCTGTTATTGTTCTCATCATTGTTGTTTTTGACAAATGTATAACGATGGGCGGACAGAATGTGTCGTATAAATATTTTTATTTTTTTGAAGGACACCGTTTGGCTACCCCTCCCATTAGCTTTGTCAAAAATATTTAATTTATGAAATTAGCAATTATTGGTAGTCGGGGATTTACCGATTATGATTTTTTAAAGAAAAGTGTGTCCGATTTTTTAAAACGTAATTCACTGGTTTGCACTCATATTGTTTCGGGTGGTGCGAAAGGAGCTGATACGCTTGCTTCTCAATATGCAATGGAACATCAATTAGAAATGATTGTTTTTAAACCTGATTGGAAACAATATGGTAAACGTGCGGGCTTTATTAGAAACACAACAATTATTGAAAATGCTGATGTTGTTATAGCATTTTGGGACGGGAATTCCAGCGGTACCAAAGATGCAATAATGAAAGCTATTGCATTGAATAAACGAACAAAAATAAAAATTTACAAACAAAATATTTCTGTATGAAAATAGCAATTGTAGGAAGTAGAACTTTTAATAATTATGAACTACTTTCAAACACCGTAACATCTTATTGCGATGCAAATGACATATTTATTAAAACAGTTGTTTCAGGTGGCGCAAAAGGTGCTGATACTTTGGCAGAACGTTTTGCCGAAGAAAACACTTTGGAAATGAAAATATTTCATCCCAATTGGGAGCTTTTAGGAAGAAATGCTTGTTCTGCCCGAAACACTGAAATCGTTGAATTTGCAGATTTGGTTTTTGCCTTTTGGGATGGAAAATCGCCTGGAACAAAAGATTCTATTACTAAAACTGAAATTTTACAAAAAGAAGTTATTGTTACTTATTTTTAAACATATAAAAATGCCTAAAATCATCATTGATTTAACCGAAGAGGAATACCAGATGATTAAAAAAACAATTAATCACAACGGAAAAACTGATCTGGATAACGAAACTTTTTCTGGTACCGAAATTAAAATAGAAATGACTCCTTTTGGAAATTACCTAACCGTTAAAGGTTATGAAGAATGTAAGATTGAGTTTGTGGGTGTTGAGTTTAGGGAATAAAAAATCTGTTCAGTGAACAGATTTTTTAACATTTATTTTGTTCTAAGTAAATAAAAATAATAGTCGGTGAGATAAGGTTCTTTAACCTGAACTTTCACTATTTCCATTAAATCACATTCGTAATCTTTTAAATCACATATTACTTTGTTAAAAGAATCTTTCAAATTCTGTTGCCAATTATTATCATTTGAAAGGTGTTTCGATAAATTAGTTTTAATATTCCATTTATCATCAAACTCTTTTTTTTCTTTTGAATTCCAGTCTGCCACTATTAAAATAAACATATCACTTTTTCTGTCTTTAAATTCAGACAAAATGCTCTGCTTATAATCAGAAAAATTATTCCGATGTTTTGGAAAGTGATATTTTAATTCAATATTGTATGTTTTTGGCTTTAATTCTTTCTTACATTCAACTAATAAATGTAGGTCTGTTATAGATAAATCAACTCTATTGCTACTCTTTCTTTTATCTTCTCCATTATTTTTCTGTACTCTTGGATGTTCGGCAAAAGCTCTGAATTGTTCATTTGCATATTTTTCATTGTATAACTCTAAAATTGCGTTCCGTATGATTCCTTCTTGTTTTAAATTTGAATAATTGGTGTTTATTTTTTCTAACACGTTTTCAAAATCATCTGATTTGATGATGTTGTGAATTTGATCTGATATATTCATTATATTATTCTTATTAAACTTCCACTTTATTTTTCACAAACTTTAAAATAGTAAATAGAACTCTAAATTACAAATGTACTTTCTACTTGTAGATTAAATGAATTCAAACTTAAATAATTGATAAAAATCCGTATAATTGATTTTTAGTTAACGAACCGTCTATATAATATTTTACATTTCCATAATTTTTATCTTTAATCTCAGAACCATCTATGTAATAACGTAATGACCCATATTTTGATTTTTCTTTAACCTCATCACGGTCAATAAAGTATTTTACATTCCCATATCTACTTTTTTCTTTTATCTCGTTTCCGTTGATATAAAATTTAACGGAACCATATTTTGATTTTTCCTTAACTTCTGATCCATCAATATAGAATAGGGTTGTACCATATTTTTTATCTTTTATTTCATTTCCATCAATGTAAAATAGAGTTTTTCCGTATTTTTTGCCTTTAATCTCAGCCATAATATTACATTTTATAATTTGCCTACTCTATTCGGTTTTCAGCATTCCCGTTTTTTTCTTTTTAAAGATAGCATATTTTAAAATGATAATTAACATTTACATTAAACATCCATAAAATGTTGGTATTTCACTTCTAATTCTGCCCATAAATGATTGATCTTTAAAACATCTTGATGACTCCAATTACTCAAATCCCACAAATAATGCATAGGACGCGATACAAAATCATTGGAGAAATGCTCACGATAAAGTGAATAGTCATTATAATTTATCTCTTTATCAACGCCAAAAGCATCATTATCTTCCGTAGTTTCTAAACATCGTAACAAATGCTCTTTCCAATACATCATCAAAACTTCTTCAATTCCATGATCTATTTCGTACTTTTCTCCGCCAACATCTTCATAGAAAAAGGGAGTTACGATTGCTTCAATCTCAAAATCGTGTAAAAAAGTATCTTTTCCGCCAACTCTTTTTTGCAAGACTTCTCGTAAATCGTTAGCTTCTTTGGATAACTTTTTGAAACAGTTCCAAATTAAATCGTTTAACTTAAGAAATTTTTCCTTTGTTTCAGATGTCCATTTAAATTCAGCATCAAGCTTTCTTTTTCTAATGTCAAGCAAATCTTCAATTTCCTCATCATCAAAACGTCTTTTTTTAAAAAGTTCAATAATTAGCTTGTCTAATTCTTCAATACTTAAATCCATATACTTATTAAATTCTTCCATAACTTTTATTATATCTTCAAAATTAGTTTGAGTAACAGACAAACCACGTCCATCATAAAAACTATTTTACGTTCGTTTGATTATCTAATTTAACACGTTACTTCGAGTGAAATTTCTGTAGCGGTTAAAGAAAAAGATAAGTGGACTTTAGATGAAAAAATAACTCCGACAGAGTTTTGAACTCTGTCGGAGCTATTAGTAATTTTTTCTCCTACTATTTTGGATACATCCTTTTTAAATCAAAATCAACTTTTGTATTTTTCATACAGTTCATTCACTTGTTCACGTACATTTTCTCGTAACGATTGTGGTTCCAACACTTCACAAATAGTACCGTGACGCATAATTTCCATCACAAAATCGTTGGTGGGATGCATAAAAAGTTCAACAATAAAAGTATCTTCGGTTTCATTTACAATTTTTTGCGATGCGTGAAACGGTAAGGATTTCACGTATTCTTTTTGACCGTTATCGAATTTCAAAATAATTTTTACGGGCTCGTTATAACATTCGATACCAAAAGCATAGCGGTACATTTTTTCAATATTTGCAGCTGGCGCTTGCTTTTTTTGTCGGGTAACGGTAAAATTTGTCAATCGGTCTAAACCATAATTTCTAAAGGCTTTTTTGTCCAAATCATAACCTATCAAATAATAGCGATTTTGCGATTCTTTAATGGCGACGGGCACACAACGTCTTTGTGATGCTGGTTTCCAATAGCTATTGAGCTGAAAAGTAACCACCAATTGGTTTTGAATAGCGTGTACAATTCCATTGAAAAACTCGGTACCTTTTGATTTGCGTTTTTCCAAATAAATGTAATTGCCTACTGTTTTGGATTGTTGTAAAAGTGCCACGGTATCAAATGCTTCCATAAGTCGGTCGAGATGCGAGTCCTCAGATTCATCTGTTATTTCGTACACATTTTCGCGTTTGTTGTATCCAATTTCAATGCCCCACAATGTAGCAATCTCATCACAATCTCTTTGAAAAGTGCGATGACTTATCGTTAAATTGTATTCTATTTCACGCTCTTTATCTAATAGGAAATCATTTATTTGTTGAAAATTTGCGGGTTTGTTTCGTAGAAATTCAACAATTAAAAATTGTCTTTTTATAGAATCTTGTTTTGCCATAATTATCTATTTTGATCAAAGATAATCAGAGTGATGGACAAAGTATGTCGTTTAAAAACAAAATCCTGTAAAAATCATAAATTTACCGTTATCTTTGCTGTTTCAAAAACTTTAGCAATAAGATGATTACAGTCAATGATATTTCCGTACAGTTTGGAGGCACAACTTTGTTTAGTGATGTCTCTTTTTCGATAAACGAAACCGACAAAATAGCTTTAATGGGAAAAAACGGAGCGGGTAAATCTACTTTGCTCAAAATCATAGCAGGGGCGAACAAACCGAGTACAGGAAATATTTCTGCACCGAAAGAAACGGTTATTGCTTATCTTCCTCAGCATTTACTAACTAAAGATAATGCGACTGTTTTTGAGGAAACTTCAAAGGCTTTTTCAGATATTTTCAAAATGCGTGATGAGATTGAAAATATCAATAACCAGCTCACTATCCGTACAGATTACGAAAGCGATGAGTATATGAAACTTATCGAAAAGGTATCAGAATTATCTGAAAAATTTTATTCGATTGAAGAGGTAAATTATGAAGCTGAAGTTGAAAAAGTCTTAAAAGGGTTAGGTTTTACAAGAGAAGATTTCATTCGTCCGACTTCAGAATTTTCAGGAGGTTGGAGAATGAGAATTGAATTAGCCAAAATTCTTCTCCAAAAACCCGATTTGATTTTGCTTGATGAGCCTACTAACCACATGGATATTGAAAGTATCGAATGGTTGGAAGATTTCCTGATAAATTCAGCAAAAGCTGTTATTGTAATTTCCCACGACAGGGCTTTTGTGGACAATATTACCAACCGAACAATCGAGGTTACAATGGGACGTATTTACGATTACAAAGCTAAATATTCTCACTATCTGGAACTTCGTAAGGATAGAAGAATACATCAACAAAAGGCATATGATGAGCAACAGAAATTCATTGCAGAAAATCAGGCTTTTATAGAACGTTTCCGAGGTACTTTTTCTAAAACCGAACAGGTGCAGTCGCGTGTACGTATGTTGGAAAAATTAGTTTTAGTGGAAGTTGATGAAGTGGATAATTCAGCTTTGCGACTGAAATTTCCTCCGTCTCCGAGAAGTGGTCAATATCCCGTAGTTGTTGAGGATTTGTCGAAATCGTATGATAATCACGTGGTATTTCAAAATGCAAATATGGTTATCGAGCGAGGGCAAAAAGTGGCTTTTGTCGGGAAGAACGGAGAAGGAAAATCCACGATGATTAAGGCGATAATGAAAGAAATTGATTTTGAGGGAAAACTCGAAGTCGGACACAATGTTCAGGTTGGATATTTTGCACAAAATCAAGCATCTTTGCTGGACGGAGAACTTACGGTTTTCGACACAATTGACAGAATTGCAGTAGGAGATATCCGTTCTAAAATCAAAGATTTGTTGGGAGCTTTTATGTTTTCGGGAGATGATACGACTAAAAAAGTAAAAGTGCTTTCGGGAGGAGAAAAGACGAGGTTGGCAATGATTAAATTGCTTTTAGAGCCTGTCAATGTGCTAATTCTCGATGAGCCGACCAATCATTTAGACATGAAAACCAAAGACATTATTAAAGATGCGTTGAGGGATTTTGACGGAACGCTTATCTTGGTTTCCCACGACAGGGATTTCCTGGACGGATTAGTTACCAAAGTTTTTGAGTTTGGAAATAAAAGGGTAAAAGAACATTTCGAAGACATCAAAGGGTTCCTTGCTCTTAAGAAAATGGAAAACCTTCGGGAAATTGAAAAGTAAAACACCATGCCATTCCGACAAAGCAAGACACGAGCGACGAGGAATCTGAATCAATAGATATAGATTTTTCATTTCGTTTCGTTCAGAATGACAGGGGAAATATAGTTTATAATTATGTCATTCGAAACATTCCAAACCATCATCATTATTATTGCTGCCATTTCGTTGTTCATTTACGGATTGTAGAGTTTCAGCCACGAAATCGAGAATTTCGGAGTGGAAAGGCTTCAGAAATGGATTGGTAAAATAACAAAAATCCCGTTGGGTGGGTTTCTGCTTGGAGGAATCATAACCGCTGTTGTTCAGTCGAGTACAATGGTTTCGTCGCTTACGGTTTCGTTAGTAAGTTCGGGTGTTTTATCATTTAAGGACAGTTTGCTTATTCTTCTCGGAACGAATGTCGGAACAACTGCAACGGGTTGGATTGTTACTTTTCAGTCGAATTTGTTAGGACCGATTTTTATTGTATTGGGAACGCTTATCAGTATGATTCCGACACGAATTGCCACATTAGGAAAGTCAATTTTTTACTTCGGATTTATATTTTTCTCGCTTACATTTATCAGTCAGGCAATGGAGCCTTTGCGAAACGACCCTTTGCTTGTCGAAATATTATCCAAAGCCTCTAATCCGTTGTTGGGAATTCTGTACGGAATTGTAATTACTGTAATTATTCAGTCGAGTTCGGTAGTAGTCGGATTGGTAATTGTGTTGATTTCGCAGGGAGTTATTACACTTGATTCTGCCATTCCGATTGTGGTTGGAGCTAATATCGGAACAACCTCAACAGCTTTGTTAGTAAGCTTTAAACTTTCGCCTTTGTCGAGATTAACAGCACTTTCTGCCTCTACATTCAACCTGATTGGCGTGTTGTTGTTACTGCCTTTCCTGAGTACTTTAGAACGTTTTGTCGAAAGTATAACCTCAAATCCTACGGTTCAGGTAGCTTTGGCTTTTACGATTTCGAATACATTGACTTCGATTTTCTTTTTGATATTCCTCAGTCCGACCATAAAATTGCTTAAAAAACACAGGTGGTATAAGGAAGCAATGATTGATATGAAGAAATAACAAAAGACCTCAAAGCAAGCTTTGAGGTCTTTATTTATATAATCTTTTGATTATGCTTGTCCTGTCGGTCCAAAAGTAATATTCGGAACATCATCAGAAACAGAACCGTACTGAGATTCAAATCTCGCCACGTTTTCCTGTAACGCTCTCAAAAGTCTTTTTGCATGCTGCGGAGTTAAAATAATCCGCGAACGAACCTTAGACTTTTGTAAGCCGGGCATCACATTGACAAAATCTAAAACAAACTCTGATGCTGAATGATTGATAATAGCCAGATTGGCGTACACGCCTTGTGCTGTTTGTTCATCAAGCTCAATATTAATTTGTATTTTCTTTTCTTCTGCCATGCCTTACAGTTTTATTTCCGCCGGTTCCGTTTCTTTAGAGCCTACAATAATATTATCATATACTCTCATACCAGTTCCTGCAGGAATTCTGTGTCCTACAATTACATTTTCTTTCAATCCAAGCAAATGGTCTTCTTTTCCGGCAACAGCTGCTTCGTTAAGCACTTTTGTTGTTTCCTGGAATGAAGCTGCCGATATGAACGACTTGGTTTGCAACGATGCTCTGGTAATACCCTGCAACACTGGTGTCGCCGTAGCCAAAACCACATCACGAGCATCAACAAGGTTTTTATCCTCTCTTTTGAGAATAGAATTTTCATCTCTCAATTCTCTGACAGAAATGATTTGACCTTCTTTCAACGTCGTTGAATCACCTGCATTTTCTACCACTTTCATACCGAATAGCCGGTCGTTTTCACGGATAAAATCAGATTTGTGTGCTAACTGATTTTCAAGGAACAATGTATCTCCCGGATCTTGAATCTGTACCTTCTGCATCATCTGGCGGATAACCACTTCAAAGTGTTTGTCATTGATTTTCACACCTTGCAGACGATATACTTCCTGAATTTCGTTCACGAGATATTGTTGTACCGCTGACGGCCCCTGGATAGACAAAATATCATCTGGAGTAATAGCCCCGTCAGACAATGACATTCCTGCTTTAACGAAGTCATTTTCCTGAACCAGAATCTGATTTGATAATTTTACCAGATATTTTCTGATATCTCCGGTTCTTGATTCGATAATAATCTCACGGTTACCTCTTTTGATTTTACCAAAAGACACCACACCATCAATCTCCGCTACTACTGCAGGATTAGACGGGTTACGAGCTTCAAGCAACTCGGTAATTCTTGGTAAACCTCCGGTAATATCCCCCGCTTTAGAAGACCTTCTCGGAATTTTCACCAATACTTTTCCTGCTTTCACTTTATCTCCGTCTTCAACCATAAGGTGTGCCCCTACCGGAAGGTTATACGAACGTATCAACTCATCATTTTTGTCGTAAATATGAAGTGTCGGAACTAACTTTTTGTTTCTTGATTCGCTGATTACCTTTTCCTGGAATCCGGTTTGCTCATCGATTTCAACCAAGTAAGTTTGTCCCTGCTCAATGTCTTCATAGGTTACTTTACCTGCATATTCTGATACGATTACCCCATTATAAGGGTCCCATTTACATATCACAGTATCTTTTTCTACAACGTCGCCATCTTTTACAAAAATAGTCGAACCATAAGGGATATGATGTGTATTTAATACGTTTCCGGTATTCACATCTGCCAATTTTAATTCGGCAGAACGAGAAATAACGATGTCCACTTTGTTTCCTTCGTTGTCTTCACCTTTTACCACTTTAAGGTCATCGATTTCTAACCTACCGGCAAATTTTGTTTTAATAGTAGATACCTCAGAGATGTTACCCGCTGTACCTCCCACGTGGAATGTACGCAACGTCAGCTGAGTACCCGGCTCACCAATAGATTGTGCCGCGATAACACCAACTGCCTCACCTCTTTGTGCCATCTTACCTGTCGCTAAATTTCGACCGTAACATTTTGCACATATTCCGCGTTCGGCTTCACAGGTTAATGCTGACCTCACTTCGATTTGCTCAATAGGTGATTCGTTGATTGATTTGGCGTGTGATTCTAAAATTTCTTCTCCGGCAGCAACGATAACTTCGTTATTTAACGGATTAATCACATCGTTCAATGCTACACGTCCTAATACTCTTTCTCCAAGAGATTCTACAATCTCTTCGTTTTTCTTCAATGCTTCAAATTCAACACCTCTCAATGTTCCACAATCTTCGGTATTAACAACCACATCTTGTGCTACATCATGCAAACGACGAGTTAAATATCCGGCATCGGCTGTTTTCAAAGCGGTATCCGCCAAACCTTTACGTGCACCATGCGTAGAGATAAAGTATTCCAAAATCGACAATCCTTCTTTAAAGTTTGCCAAAATCGGGTTTTCGATAATATCTCCACCTGCAGAGTTGGATTTTTTCGGCTTAGCCATCAATCCACGCATACCGGTTAGCTGACGAATCTGCTCTTTTGAACCCCTTGCTCCGGAATCCAACATCATATATACTGAGTTGAATCCTTGCTTATCCTCACGGATATTTTTCAAAGCAAGCTCAGTAAGCAATGCATTTGTAGATGTCCAAACGTCAATTACCTGATTGTAACGCTCATTGTTGGTAATTAATCCCATGTTATAGTTCATGGTAATTCCATCAACCTGTTGATTAGCATCGTCAATCAAGGCTTGTTTTTGCTCTGGAATCATGATATCGCCAAGTGAGAAAGACAACCCGCCTTTGAATGCGTAGTTATACCCCATTGATTTGATATCATCAAGGAATTTAGCCGTAGTCGGCACATCGGTTACCGCCAATACTCTACCGATAATATCTCTCAATGATTTTTTGGTCAATACTTCGTTGATATATCCTACTTTTTCAGGCACTACTTCATTGAACAATACTCTACCTGCCGTAGTTTCCACTACCGCATTTTTCAACTCTCCGGATTCGTCCAGCACTTTGGTTTTTACCTTAATTTCTGCGTTCAGTACCAATCGTCCTTCATTCATAGCGATGTTTACTTCTTCAGCAGAGTAGAAAGTCAATCCTTCTCCTTTGATTGGTTCTTCCGGAGTAGATTTTTTTCCTTTGGTCATATAATATAACCCCAAAACCATATCCTGAGATGGTACGGTAATCGGAGCTCCGTTGGCAGGGTTCAGGATATTGTGTGATGCCAACATTAACAATTGTGACTCTAATATCGCTTCAGGCCCTAATGGCAAGTGTACCGCCATCTGGTCACCATCGAAATCCGCATTAAACGCCGTACACACCAATGGGTGCAAGCGAATCGCTTTACCTTCAATCAGGGTTGGCTGGAATGCCTGGATACCTAATCTGTGAAGCGTAGGAGCACGGTTTAACAATACCGGATGTCCTTTAATCACGTTTTCCAGAATATCCCAAACAACAGGTTCTTTTCTGTCGATGATTTTCTTGGCTGATTTCACTGTTTTTACAATTCCTCTTTCAATCAATTTCCTGATTACAAAAGGTTTGTACAGTTCTGCCGCCATATTTTTCGGCAAACCGCATTCATATAATTTCAATTCAGGTCCAACGACAATTACCGAACGAGCGGAGTAATCTACACGTTTACCCAACAAGTTTTGACGGAAACGCCCTTGTTTTCCTTTTAATGAATCAGACAAAGATTTCAAAGGTCTTTGTGACTCAGTTTTTACTGCGGTTGCTTTTCTTGTATTATCGAACAAAGAGTCCACCGCTTCCTGCAACATACGTTTTTCATTACGTAGAATTACTTCCGGAGCTTTGATTTCCATCAAACGTTTCAAACGATTGTTACGAATGATTACACGACGGTATAAGTCGTTCAAATCAGATGTAGCAAAACGACCTCCGTCTAATGGCACCAACGGACGCAATTCTGGCGGGATAACCGGGATAACTTTCAAAATCATCCACTCTGGCTTGTTCTCTTTATCAATGTTAGATTCTCTGAAAGCCTCCACAACCTGAAGTCTTTTCAAAGCCTCTGTCTTTCTTTGTTTAGAGGTTTCATGGTTAGCCGCATGACGCAATTGATACGATAGTGCATCTAAATCAATACGTTGCAATAAGTCCATGATGCACTCGGCCCCCATTTTCGCGATAAATTTATTTGGGTCGGTTTCTTCCAAATATTGATTTTCTATCGGCAGAGTTTCCAGTATATCCAGATATTCTTCTTCGGTAAGGAAATCCATTTCTTTGACAGGTTCGCCCTCAGGTGTTTTAGCAATACCCGGCTGGATAACAACATATCTTTCGTAATAGATAATCATATCCAGTTTTTTGGAAGGTAATCCTAAAAGGTAACCTATTTTGTTAGGTAAAGAACGGAAATACCAGATATGTGCAATCGGAACAACCAGATTGATATGCCCGACACGGTCTCTCCGTACCTTTTTCTCGGTTACTTCTACCCCACAACGGTCGCAGACGATTCCTTTATATCTGATTCTTTTATATTTACCACAAGCACATTCATAATCTTTAACCGGTCCAAAAATCCGCTCACAGAACAAGCCGTCTCTTTCGGGTTTGTGCGTACGGTAATTAATGGTTTCTGGCTTAAGCACTTCCCCTCTGGACTCTGCTAATATAGACTCCGGTGAAGCTAATCCAATAGTGATTTTATTAAATCTCTTAATGGTGTTTTTGTCTTTATTTCTGTTTGTTGTCATATCAACTTGTTGGTTTTGATGTTCAAGGTTTAAAGTTCAAGACACAATGTCTCAAACTTTAAACTTCAAACAATAGAATTATTCTTCTAATCTGATATCTAATGCCAATCCTTTCAATTCATGCATCAATACATTGAATGATTCCGGTAATCCAGGTTCAGGCATAGCCTCACCTTTCACGATTGCCTCGTAAGTTTTGGCTCTTCCGATAACGTCATCAGATTTAACCGTCAATATTTCACGTAATGTGCTGGAAGCTCCGTAAGCCTCCAATGCCCATACCTCCATTTCTCCGAAACGCTGACCTCCGAACTGAGCTTTACCTCCGAGCGGTTGTTGCGTAATCAATGAGTAAGGTCCGATAGAACGTGCGTGCATTTTATCATCAACCATGTGTCCGAGTTTCAACATATAGATAACTCCGACTGTGGCTTTCTGGTCAAAACGCTCACCTGTACCACCGTCATACAAATAAGTATGTCCGTATTGCGGAACGCCTGCTTCTTCGGTCAGTCTGTCTATTTCGTTGATGGTCGCTCCGTCAAAAATCGGTGTAGCAAATTTTTTGCCTAATCTTTGTCCGGCCCAGCCCAAAACAGTTTCATAAATCTGACCAATGTTCATACGTGATGGTACCCCAAGTGGGTTCAACACGATATCAACCGGTGTTCCATCTTCGAGGAATGGCATATCTTCGTCTCTTACGATTTTGGCAACAATACCTTTGTTTCCGTGACGACCTGCCATTTTATCCCCTACTCTTAATTTTCGTTTTTTGGCGATATAAACCTTAGCTAATTTCAGGATACCTGATGGTAATTCATCTCCTACGGTAATCATGAATTTCTCGCGACGCAATGCTCCCTGCAAGTCGTTCAGTTTGATTTTGTAGTTGTGAACCAATTCTGATATCAGCTGGTTGGTATGTTCATCAGTTGTCCATTGTCCTTTGGTCAAGTGGGCAAAATCTTCTACGGCGTTTAACATTTTAAGAGTGAATTTCTTCCCTTTCGGCAATACTTCTTCTCCTAAATCGTTCATCACACCTTGTGAAGTTTTTCCGTTTACCAACTGGAATAATTTTTCAATCAGGCGGTCTTTGAGCTCGGTAAACTTAACTTCGAACTTGTTTTCAAGAGCAGCTATATCTTCTTTGTCCTGAGCTCTTTTTCGTTTGTCTTTTACCGCTCTGGCAAATAATTTTTTGTCCAGAACAACTCCGTTCAATGAAGGTGATGCTTTCAAAGATGCGTCTTTTACATCTCCGGCTTTGTCTCCAAATATAGCTCTTAAGAGTTTTTCCTCCGGTGTCGGGTCAGATTCTCCTTTCGGTGTGATTTTTCCGATAAGAATATCTCCCGGCTTCACTTCTGCTCCGATACGAATCATACCGTTTTCGTCCAAATCTTTGGTAGCTTCTTCCGATACGTTTGGTATGTCGTTGGTTAACTCTTCGTTACCTAATTTGGTATCTCTCACTTCAAGCGTGTAATCATCAATGTGGATAGACGTGAAAATATCATCTCTTACCACTTTTTCTGAAATCACAATCGCATCTTCGAAGTTGTATCCTTTCCAAGGCATAAACGCCACCAAAAGGTTTCTTCCAAGAGCCAACTCTCCGTTTTGAGTGGCATATCCTTCACATAAAACCTGCCCTTTGCTCACTCTGTCACCTTTTCTTACGATAGGTTTCAGGTTGATACTGGTACTTTGGTTGGTTTTACGGAATTTAATTAAGTTATATGTTTTTTCGTCCGAATCGAAGCTCACTAATCTGTCTTCGTCTGTACGTTCATATTTAATCGTAATTTTCTGTGCATCTACATAAACCACTTCGCCTTCGCCTTCTGCGTTAATCAACACACGAGAGTCGATAGCTACTTGCTTTTCAAGCCCTGTACCTACGATTGGTGAATCTGGTCTTAATAACGGCACAGCTTGTCGCATCATGTTTGACCCCATCAATGCACGGTTCGCATCATCGTGTTCCAAGAACGGGATTAACGAAGCTGAGATAGAAGCAATCTGATTAGGGGCTACGTCGGTATAGTTCAACTCTACCGGCTCAACAACAGGGAAATCAGCATCTTGCTTAGCCACTACACGCTCTGCAGTGATTTTTCCTTTGTCGTCCATTTCAACGTTTGCCTGTGCAATCAGTTTCTCTTCTTCTTCTTCGGCAGATAAATAAACTGGTTCTCCAACAAGATCCACTTTACCGTTTTTAACAGGTCGGTATGGTGTTTCGATGAATCCCATGCCGTTTACTTTTGCATAAACTGCCAAAGAGGAAATCAAACCAATGTTTGGTCCTTCCGGCGTTTCAATCGGACATAGACGTCCGTAATGCGTATAGTGAACGTCACGCACCTCGAAACCTGCTCTTTCTCTGGATAATCCGCCTGGTCCTAATGCAGACAAACGACGTTTGTGTGTAATCTCTGCCAACGGATTGGTTTGATCCATGAACTGAGATAACTGATTCGTTCCGAAGAATGAGTTGATGACAGATGATAATGTTTTTGCATTAATCAAATCAATCGGTGTGAACACTTCGTTGTCACGAACGTTCATTCGTTCACGGATTGTTCTCGCCATACGAGCCAACCCTACTCCGAATTGGGCAGAAAGCTGCTCGCCCACTGTTCTCACACGACGGTTAGAAAGGTGGTCGATATCATCAATCTCTGCTTTGGAGTTGATTAATTCAATCAGATATTTTACAATGGTAATGATGTCTTCTTTGGTCAAAACCTGCTTGTCCATCGAAGTATCTAACCCTAATTTTTTGTTCATTCTGTAACGACCAACTTCGCCTAAGTTGTAACGCTGGTCAGAGAAGAACAATTTGTCGATAATACCGCGTGCGGTTTCCTCATCAGGTGGTTCTGCATTACGCAACTGACGATAGATGTGCTCTACTGCTTCTTTTTCAGAGTTGGTAGGATCTTTTTGTAGGGTGTTGTGGATGATAGTATAATCAGCCTGATTGTTGTCTTCCTTATGAAGAAGGATAGATTTTACATTAGCATCTAAGATTTCTTCGATATTATCTTTATCCAAAATTGTGTCGCGGTCTAAGATAATTTCATTTCTCTCGATAGATACTACTTCTCCGGTATCCTCGTCCACGAAATCCTCATGCCATGTATTCAAAACACGAGCGGCAAGGCTTCTTCCGATATGTTTTTTCAATCCAGCTTTAGTTACTTTAATTTCTTCTGCTAAATCAAAAATTTCGAGAATATCCTTATCGCGTTCAAATCCGATAGCACGGAACAATGTGGTTACAGGTAATTTTTTCTTACGGTCGATGTAAGCATACATTACGCTGTTGATGTCGGTAGCAAATTCAATCCATGAACCTTTGAAAGGGATTACACGGGCTGAATATAATTTGGTACCGTTGGCATGGAAAGATTGTCCGAAGAATACACCAGGTGAACGATGCAATTGTGACACAACAACTCGCTCCGCTCCATTGATTACAAAGGTACCGCTTGGTGTCATATATGGTATGGTACCGAGATATACATCCTGAACGATAGTTTCGAAATCCTCATGCTCGGGGTCGGTACAATACAGTTTCAGTCTCGCTTTGAGCGGCACACTGTAAGTAAGCCCTCTATCGATACATTCTTCGATAGGATAGCGTGGTGGATCAACGAAATAATCCAAAAACTCCAATACAAATTGATTACGTGTATCTGTAATTGGGAAGTTTTCCATGAAGGTTTTGTATAATCCTTCATTGCCTCTTTCTGCCGATTTGGTTTCTAATTGGAAAAAATCTCTAAACGATTTTACTTGAATGTCCAAAAAGTCCGGGAATGGCGGAATGTTTTTTGTCGAGGCAAAATTTAATCTTTCAGTCTGATTTGTAATCATCAATGGAAAAAATTTTGTTAATAGTTTGTTATATAGTCGTACTAATGTCTTAATACGCAAAATGGTTTAGACCTTTGAGAGCTCTTCTCAAGGTCTAAACCGTAGAGTTTAAAAGTATGTTGACTACTTCAATTCAACAGTAGCTCCGGCTTCTTCAAGGGCATTTTTCAATCCTTCTGCCTCTTCTTTGCTTACGCCTTCTTTGATGTTTGCTGGTGTAGAATCAACCATTTCTTTAGATTCTTTCAATCCAAGACCTGTTAATTCTTTAACAGCTTTAACTACTGCTAATTTAGAAGCTCCTGCTTCTTTCAACACAACAGTGAATTCTGTTTGCTCTTCAGCACCACCTTCAGCACCTCCACCTGCTACTACAACTGCTGCAGCTGCTGGCTCAATACCATACTCGTCTTTTAAGATATCTGCTAGTTCATTAACTTCTTTTACTGTTAAGCTAACTAATTGTTCTGCGAATTGTTTCAAATCTGCCATTTTTCTATCTTTTAATTTGATTTATAATTTGTTAATTGTGCGTTCTCGCTTTGGTAATTATTCTTGTGTTGCTGTTTCTTCTGCCTCTGCTGTTTCTTCACGATTTTGTAGAGCAGCAATAACTCTTTGTGCAGGAGATTTAAGCAACGAAATGATTTCTCCGATAACTTCTTCTTTAGATTTAAGAGCGGCTAATCCGTCTAATTCTTTATCTCCGACATAAATTTCTTCGTTGATATAAGCTCCTTTGAGAACAGGCTTATCAGATTTTTTTCTAAACTCTTTGATAATTTTAGCTGGTGCGTTAGCCACTTCTGCAAACATAATAGAAGTATTTCCTTTCAATACAGAAGGTAATTCTCCAAATTCTTTGTCAGAGGCTTCCATTGCTTTTGCAAGGAAAGTGTTTTTAACCACAGCCAATTTAATCCCGCCTTTGAAGCAGGCTCTACGTAGTTTAGAAGTAGTATCAGCATTAAGTTCAGATATATCTGCAAGGTAAACAATATTGTTCTCCGCTAATTGTGCAGTTAAATCTTTTATCGCTGTTGCTTTTTCTTCTCTAGTCATAACTATAAATAATTTTTAACTGCCAATTATATTGCCTTAGGGTCTAAAGCGATAGCGGGACTCATTGTACTGGATATATAAATTGATTTAATATATGTACCTTTTGCCGCAGTTGGCTTCATTTTGATTAATGTTTGAACGATTTCGATAACATTATCTGCTATTTTATCAGCTTCGAAAGAAACTTTTCCTACAGCAGCATGCACGATTCCGGTTTTATCTACTTTAAAGTCGATTTTACCAGCTTTTACTTCTTGTACAGCTTTTCCTACTTCCATGGTTACAGTACCGGTTTTCGGGTTAGGCATCAAGCCTCTTGGTCCTAAGATTCTACCCAACGGTCCTAATTTCCCCATAACTGCAGGCATAGTGATGATTACATCAACATCTGTCCAACCGTCTTTGATTTTTTGCAGGTAGTCATCTAATCCTACATAATCTGCTCCGGCTGCTTTAGCTTCTTCTTCTCTGTCTGGAGTAACCAAAGCTAATACTTTCACATCTTTTCCTGTACCGTGAGGTAATGTTACCACTCCCCTAACCATTTGGTTAGCTTTACGAGGATCTACTCCTAAACGAACTGCTACATCTACAGATTCATCAAATTTTGCTGAAGCAACTTCTTTCAATAACGCAGAAGCTTCTTTGATGCCGTATAATTTAGACTTTTCTATTTTTGAAGCAGCCTCTTTTTGTTTTTTTGTCAATTTTGCCATTTTTCTTCTTTTTTAAAGATTAAAAAGGAGCATCTCCTGTTACTGTGATTCCCATAGATCTTGCGGTACCTGCAACCATAGACATTGCACTTTCAACAGTAAATGCATTCAAATCCTGCATTTTGTCTTCAGCGATTGCTTTTACTTGATCCCACGATACTGAAGCAACTTTTTTACGGTTAGGTTCTCCTGAACCTTTTTTCGCTTTTGATGCTTCTAATAATTGTATCGCAGCAGGAGGTGTTTTAACAACAAAATCGAACGATTTGTCTTTGTACACGGTAATTTGTACCGGTAACACTTTGCCGGGTTTATCCTGAGTTCTCGCATTAAATTGCTTACAGAACTCCATGATGTTAACTCCAGCAGCCCCCAAAGCAGGTCCAACCGGTGGCGATGGATTCGCAGCACCTCCCTTAACTTGTAGTTTAACTACTTTACTTACTTCTTTTGCCATTTTTAAAAAAATTTAGCCACATCTCAATTGGAAGCTCGATGTGATTTATGTAACAATTATTATATTTTTTCTACTTGATTAAAACTCAATTCCAATGGTGTTTTTCTTCCGAATATTTTCACCATTACCTCAAGTTTTCTTTTATCTTCGTTGATGTGTTCTACCACACCATTAAAGCCACTAAAAGGTCCGTCGGTTACCTTGATGGTTTCTCCGTTTTCGAACGGAATGATTGCTGTATCAGCCGCAACAGCCAATTCATCTACCTTACCCAACATTCTGTTCACTTCAGACAGACGCATCGGCAATGGGTCTCCTCCTTTGGTTTCGCCTAAAAAACCGACTACTCCCGAAATAGATTTGATAATATGTGGCAACTCTCCTGTCAGATTTGCTTCAATCATCACATATCCTGGAAAATACACCCGTTCTTTAGAGACTTTCTTGCCGTCTTTCTGGTGCACAACTTTCTCTGTCGGAACTAATACCTGTGATAAATAATCATCAAGACCTGCTCTCGAAACTTCTGCCTCGATATATGCTTTAACCTTATTTTCCTGACCACTAACAGCCCTTACTACATACCATTTTTTTAGGTTATTATCAGCCATGAGATAGTTATATTATTTAATTATGAAAAAATTGAAAGAATCCTGTGATTACTTTCTCGAAAACAGAATCAATCCCCCAAGTAACCAAAGCAAATATTACAGAAAAGATAGTCACAACAATAGTATATCGTTGTGCTTCTGACCACTCTGGCCATGTAACATTGTCTTTCAGCTCTTTAAAAGATGATGATATATAATTTCCAACTTTTGCCATTTGTAAGACTTTTTTTTGCACGGGTGGAGGGATTCGAACCCCCATCAACGGTTTTGGAGACCGCTATTCTACCCTTGAACTACACCCGTTTGTGAAAAAGCCAGCAGTATGAAACTACTGACTTTTTGAATTTATTTATTGACTATAATTAGTCTAGAATTTCAGTTACCTGACCAGCACCTACTGTACGACCACCTTCACGGATAGCGAAACGTAATCCAACAGAAAGAGCGATTGGGTTCAACAACTCAACAGTGATAGTTAAGTTATCTCCAGGCATTACCATTTCTACTCCGTCAGGCAATGAAATAGTACCTGTTACGTCAGTTGTACGTACGTAGAACTGTGGACGGTAGTTGTTATGGAATGGAGTGTGACGTCCACCTTCTTCTTTTTTCAAGATATAAACCTCAGCTTTGAATTTAGCGTGTGGCTTAACTGATCCTGGCTTACAGATTACCATACCACGACGGATATCGGTTTTCTCAATACCTCTCAACAACAAACCTACGTTATCTCCAGCTTCACCTCTGTCAAGGATTTTACGGAACATCTCAACTCCTGTAATTGTAGAAGTCAATTTATCAGCTCCCATACCGATGATTTCTACCGGATCTCCCGTATTAGCAACACCAGTTTCGATACGTCCTGTAGCAACAGTACCACGACCTGTAATTGTAAATACATCTTCGATAGGCATCAAGAATGGTTTTTCGTTATCACGAACTGGCTCTTCAATCCACTCATCAACAGCTGCCATCAACTGCATAATAGAGTCAACCCATTTCGCTTCACCATTCAAAGCTCCTAAAGCAGATCCTTGAATAACTGGTCCGTTATCTCCGTCATATTCATAGAATGACAACAAGTCACGAACTTCCATTTCTACTAGCTCTAACAACTCTTCGTCATCAACCAAGTCAACTTTATTCAAGAACACAACAATTCTTGGAATACCAACCTGACGTCCTAACAAGATGTGCTCACGAGTTTGCGGCATCGGACCATCTGTAGCGGCAACCACCAAGATAGCACCATCCATCTGAGCAGCACCAGTAACCATGTTTTTCACGTAATCCGCGTGACCTGGACAGTCAACGTGTGCATAGTGACGGTTAGCTGTTTGGTACTCAACGTGTGAAGTATTGATAGTAATACCACGTTCTTTTTCTTCAGGAGCGTTGTCAATTGAATCGAATGAACGAATTTCAGACAAACCTGCATCAGCCAATACTTTAGTAATAGCAGCAGTCGTTGTTGTTTTACCGTGATCCACGTGTCCGATAGTACCGATATTCAAGTGCGGTTTCGAACGATCAAAAGTTTCTTTTGCCATGATTTAATAATTTTAATCTTAGTTATATAATTAGTGTTCAAATTTATACTAATCCAGAGCCAATGACGGGATTTGAACCCGTGACCTCTTCCTTACCAAGGAAGCACTCTACCCCTGAGCTACATCGGCAATATTTTTCTATATTTAAGGACCTCACTCTCCGTAGCCTGAACCCTTAAATTGCTCTTTGTGGGAAGAGCAGGATTCGAACCTGCGAAGGTTTCCCAACGGATTTACAGTCCGTCCTCGTTGGCCGCTTGAGTATCTTCCCTAACCTTATTTCACTGTACTTTCAGAGCCTCTGGAGGGACTCGAACCCACGACCTGCTGATTACAAATCAGCTGCTCTAGCCAGCTGAGCTACAGAGGCAATTTAAAAAGTCCGCTATTTCTAACGGACTGCAAATGTAAACAATAATTTATTTATACAAAATCTTTTTTAAATTATTTTTTATCATAAATAAGATTTTGTCTTTTCTTTTCTCTTTACCAACAATCTTTCTAAAGCATCTGCTGCTGAATCTACAGATTCTTCAAAAGTCTTACAGGTCTTTTTTACCACCAAATCATCTCCCGGAATCTTAACCAGCACATCAGCTGTTTTATTTTCTTTTTCGCTGGTGTTTTCAACTTTAAGAAATACATCTATACCCACGATTTTGTCATAAAACTTTTCCAGCTTTTCGGTCTTTTTATTCACAAAATCAACCAACTTTCTATCAACGTTGAAATTTACTGCTTGAATGTTTACTTTCATATCCTTCTATATTTTATGGTTAATATTACTTTGCCTTGGGTGTGCTTTATTGAAATTTTTTTTCAACTCGCTCAGATTAGCATGCACATACACCTGTGTGGACGACAAACTCGCATGCCCCAACAACTCTTTTATCGCATTCAAATCTGAGCCGTTATTCAGCATATGCGTAGCAAATGTGTGCCTGAGCATATGCGGACTTACTTTTTGCTTTGTTGTCACACCTCTAAAATAATTCTTTATTAAACGATACACAAATGTTTCGTTCATTTTTTTGTTTTTTTTAGCAAAAAAGAAAAATTCGCCATTTAATCCGGATTGTTTTTTCAATGTTAAATAGGTATTTATCAACGGGCACACATTATCCATCAACGGAACAATTCGTTCTTTGTTTCTTTTTCCTAAAACCCTGACCGTTTTACTCAGAACGTCGATGTCAGTATTTCTGAGATTAATCAGCTCTGCTCTTCGCAAACCTAATACATAAAAAAACATTAATATAAGGTAATCACGCAGTTGCTCCGCATCATCTTCATCAATATCTTGCTGCAAAACTTCGTTTACTTCTTTTTCAGAAAAAGGCAACTGCTCTTTTTTTTCTATGCGTAAAGATTTGTGCCCCGACAGCGGATAGACAGACATCGTTTTGGTTTGATACAAGAATTTAAAAAAGCTTTTCAACGAAGCGGTTTTCCGGTTGATTGTCCGGTTAGACATTCCTCTGTCAGACAAATCCACTATCCAGCTACGAATATGAGAATAATCCGTGTCGTGCCACCGCCAGTCGCTGTCTCTTTCAGTAAAAAACAACCAAAAAGATTCGACATCTTTCAGATAAGCACCGACGGTATGTAGCGAATAATTTTTCTCCTTAATGAGATAGTCCTGATATTTTTGTAAACTTTCCTGCATAAAAAAACCGTTAATCAAAGATACAACTTGATTAACGGTTTATAAAATTTTTGCTCAAAAATTATTGTTGCTCGGCATCTCTTAATCCCTGAACATATTGAGCTTTTTGTAATTGACCTCTTTTTCTAACAGAAGGTTTCGTAAATTGCTTGCGATCTCTTAGCTTACGCAATGTACCTGTTCTATCAAATTTTCTTTTGTAACGCTTCAGCGCTCTGTCAATGTTTTCTCCGTCTTTTACTGGTATGATTAGCATATTTTACACCCCCTTTCGTTAAATTTAGGTTGCAAATGTAAGGTTTAATTTTGAATTACAAACAGATAAATCTGATTTTATTCTCCCGAAAATTTCAAAACTCAATTAATACTACTATTTCTCATTTCTTTTCTATGTTGTATTTTTCAATATTAAAGCTCAAAACCTTTTATCTCATTAAAAAAACAAACTCTAAGAAAAACACCATTTACTTTTCTACAAAATCTATCGTTTTATCATAAAAATCTTTAGGATTGTCGGCATGCAACCAATGTCCTGCCCCGCTTACCGTTTTTATTTCAGCTTTCGGAAAATGTTTTTTGATCAGAATTTCATCTTCCGGTTGGATATATTTTGACTTTTCCCCTTTCAGGAACAAAGTATTTTTTTCAAAAACCGCAGTGTCAGGTAAGGCTTCGCCAATAGTAGTATCGTCTTGGTTAAAGGCATTGAGGTTAAAACGGAATCCCAACTGCTCGGGCGTAATCCGATGTACGTTTTTCATCAAAAACTGTAATACACCAAACTCCTTAATATATAGACTCATGGTATTTTCTACTTCTTTGCGGGAAGAAATCCGGCTGAAATCAACTGCATTCAGAGCCTGCATGATTTCCTGGTGATGCGGCTCGTATTCTCTCGGCGAAATATCAGCTACAATCAGCTTTTCTACCAAATCCGGATATTCACAAGCGGTGAGCATCGCTACTTTTCCGCCCATTGAATGCCCGATTAACACAATATTTTTCAGTTGATGATAAGTGCAATAATCTACCACGTCCCGCATCATATATGTATAACTGAAATCCATGCTGTGAAAACTGCGTCCGTGGTTTCTCAAATCCAGCAAATGCACCTGAAAACCAGCTTCAGCAAAATCATTCCCCAGAGTTTTCCAATTGTCTGACATACCCAGATAACCATGCAGAATAACCATTGGTCTGCCCTCTCCGTTTATTTTTGAATATAATAAATCCATATCAGCTCAGTTTTCTTTTATACATATTAATTACATTCTCTAAGCCTAAATAAATCGATTCGCCGATTAACGCGTGACCAATCGAAACTTCCAGCAAATTCGGAATATTTTGCTTGAAATATTCAATGTTATCCAAACTTAAATCGTGTCCGGCATTTACACCTAAGCCCAACTCGCCTGCCAACGTAGCACACGCAGCATAAGGCTGAACTGCCTCTTTATTTCCCAAACCAAACTGTCGAGCAAATTCTTCGGTGTATAATTCAATTCTGTCGGTGCCGGTTGCCAAAGCCCCTTCAATCATTTTCTTGTCTGGGTCAACAAAAATGGACGTGCGTATGCCATTTCGTTTGAATTCGTCAATTACTTCCTTTAAAAAGGAACGGTGTGTAATCGTGTCCCAGCCAGCATTAGAAGTAATCGCATCTACCGCATCAGGAACCAAAGTTACCTGAGCAGGCTTACAATCCAATACCAAATCAATAAATGACGGAATTGGATTACCTTCGATATTAAATTCGGTATAAACAACTTCTTTTAAGTCACGGGCGTCCTGATAACGAATGTGTCGTTCGTCGGGTCTGGGGTGGATAGTTATCCCTTCGGCACCAAAACGTTGCGCATCTTTGGCTACCTGCACCACATTCGGATAATCGCCGCCACGAGCGTTTCTCAGGGTCGCAATTTTGTTGATATTTACGGATAATTTCGTCATAACAAATAATTTATCGTACAAAAATACAAACATGTAGAGTGTTTTTGGTATTATTTTGGTTATTTTGCATAAGTAATTGTAAACAATCTGATGCAAAAGACACTATCTGATATCAAAAACGACATCGAAATGCCAGGCTTAAAAACATCTTTACGCTCGGCTAAAGCTATGATTCGCAAGTACAAATGGAGTTATTTACCTGTAATAAATAACCAGTATTTTGTCGGAAATTTTTCGGCGGAAGATATTCATTGTCTTGCCGATGATGATTTGATTGAAAATCATCTGGATATTCTCAGTCCTTTTCATCTCGATGAAAATTTCACTTTGCTGGAAGCTATCGAAATGATGCTGAAAAATGAATCAGACATCAGCGCAATCATTGACCAGAACCAGCGATACCTCGGTTACACCACTCGCAATGATGTGTTGGAACAACTTACCGAAATGCCTTTTGTTCGGGAAGAAGGCTCTATGCTGGTCATCGAAAAAGACATCTATGATTACAGTTTCAGCCAGATTTCACAAATTGTGGAATCCAACGGCGGTAAAATTCTGGGAATTATTGCTACGCAAATCTCAGGAAACAATATCCGGATTACACTAAAAATAGTTGGTTTTCAGATTAATGAAATTATTCAAACTTTCCGAAGATATAATTATGACGTGATTTCGGAACACCGGGAAGATAAATTCCTGAATGAACTTAAAGACCGGTCGGAATATCTGGATAAATACCTAAATATTTAAGCTATGAAATTTGCTCTGTACGCACAAAAATATAAAGCATCTAACAAAGAGATTATCAGCAATTTGCTGTTTGCCATCGAGCAACGCAACGGGGAAGTGATTTTTGAAAAAAATTATTTCGATATGCTTATTAAGGAAAATGTTATTACGAAATCTTACGAAACATTTACCGGACATAATGATTTACCGGAAGACCTCAGTTTTTTTGTGAGTATCGGTGGCGACGGAACGATGTTGCGTGCAGCAAATTTTATCAAAAGCAAAAACACACCAGTAGTCGGGATTAACGCCGGCAGATTAGGTTTTCTCGCAAATGTGCAGCAAAACGAAATCGACGAGGTGATTCCGTTGCTGTTCAAAAATCAATATACATTATCCCGAAGAACATTGCTGCAGCTGGATTCGCCGGACGAAAAAATTTCGCCTTTTGAAATCAATTTTGCCCTGAATGAGATTACGATTTCCAGAAAAAACACCACTTCGATGATTTCTATCGAAACCTATATTAACGACGAATTTCTGGCAACTTATTGGTCGGACGGAATTATTATTTCCACACCAACTGGTTCAACAGGGTATTCGCTGAGTTGCGGCGGCCCAATCATCACACCAGACTCCAATTGTTTGGTTATCACACCAATCGCACCGCACAATCTCACTACCCGACCGTTAATTATCAACGACCGAAGTAAAATAAAAATGAAAATAGACGGGCGAGAACCACAGTTTTTGATTTCGCTGGATTCTGAAACTCAGGCATTAAACAACGATACGATGATTGAGATTTCACTGGCACCATACACCGTTAATATGGTAGAATTCCCGAATGTGAGCTTCCTCAAAACACTGAGAAAAAAACTGCTTTGGGGCGAAGATAAAAGGAATTAACAATAAACAGATTGATTTTACGTTTATTTATGTAGCAATAAAGTTCTGGAAAACCAAGCTTTCGGGAGCAACCAAGAAAGCTTAAACAGATTCTGAATTGCATATTTTGACAAAAAGAGCATACATTTTGTAGATAACATTATTATATTTGCAAGTTCATGAGAATTTATATCAGACATATTATTTTAACATTAGCGGTTTTAACTGCCGGTTATTCATCAGCACAAATCCACGAAATCGGGGTTACCGTAGGCGGAACAAACTATGTGGGCGATGTGGGTAAAACCAACTTTATCGACCCGCAAGATATGGGTTACGGAATCATTTACCGCTGGAACAGAAGCCCAAGACACGCATGGAGAGTGAATTATAACTTTCTGAAAATTTCAGGCGACGACACCAAAGCTGATAGTGCGTTGCGACAAGCACGAGGACTGAATTTTGACAATACTATACACGAATTGTCTGTGGGACTGGAATTTAATTTTCTGGAATTTGACCTGCACAACGACTGGTTTACATTTACCCCATATCTGTACACCGGAATTACCGGTTTCCAGTATGAAGAAAAATATATTAACGGTTTCGGCAATTCTGTTAAAACAGAAGATAAAACCAATCTTGCCATTCCTTTGTCATTTGGTGCAAAAGCATTGATAAACAAACAATTCGTCATCAGTGCCGAAGTTGGTTTTCGCTATACTTTCACAGATAATCTGGACGGAAGCAATCCGATTTCCAACAATTATTCTGCATACAGATTTGGTAACCAAAACACCAATGACTGGTATTTTTTCAGCGGATTGAGCATCACTTACACCTTCGGAAGCAATCCTTGCTATTGTGAACCCCAGTAGAAAATTATGAATCAAAACAATAATATCAACCCTGAAGCATTGCCCAAACATTTAGCCATCATTATGGACGGCAACGGTCGTTGGGCTAAAAAACAAGGACTGCTGCGTACAATCGGGCACGAAAACGGTGCTAAAGCCGTAAGACAAACGGTAGAAACCTGTGCGAGATTAGGTATAAAAAACCTGACTTTGTTTGCATTTTCCACCGAAAACTGGAACAGACCGAAGCTGGAAGTAGATACTTTAATGAAATTATTGAGCAAAGCTTTGAAAAAAGAGTTAAATACTTTAACTAAAAACGACATCAGACTCAATACCATCGGCGATACCGAATCTTTACCCAAATCTGTGGCTAAAAACCTGATTGAAGTAGTTGAATCGACCAAAGAAAATCAGCGAATGACCCTCACTCTGGCACTTAACTATGGTAGTAGAGAGGAAATCACAAGAGCGACAAAACTTATTGCTGACAAAGTTAAAAATAATATAATTTCAGTTGAAGATATTGACGAATCGGTAATTAATAATCATCTTTACACCCGCAATTTGCCTGACGTAGATTTAGTTATACGAACCAGCGGCGAGCAAAGAATCAGTAATTTTCTGCTGTGGCAAATTGCCTATGCAGAACTTTATTTTACCGATGTTCTGTGGCCTGATTTTTCGGCAGAGCATCTGATGGAAGCCCTGGAAAGCTACCAAAACAGAGAAAGACGTTTCGGTAAAACCAGTGAACAATTAAAATAAACAACGAGAGGTATTAATTAAAAACAAACTATGTTCCGTATATCATTTTCGCAACTACTACTCATTTTTGCAACACTTACGACAGCGACACACGCACAGGTAATCACTCAGCCTCAGGACACGCTTGCAGTTATAGAAGAATCTAACGGTATTCCGAAAGAAATTGCGGATAATATCAAAAAATATAAGCTCGGGAAAATCACGGTCAGCGGTAACGTCAAATACAACGAAATGACGATTCAAGCTATCACGGGATTAGTTAAAGGACAGGAAATCAGCATTCCGGGAGAGCAACTTTCCAATGCTATCCATAAATTATGGAATATCGGTACGTTCAGCGAAATAGATTTTTTCGAACAATCTGTGGAAGGCGATGTAATTAACCTTGAACTTCGCCTGAAAGAGTTGCCGAAAATCAATAACGTAACATTGGAAGGACTGGGTAAAAACAAAACCAAGGAGTTACTCAAAGAGATGAAACTGGACGAGGAACGCCGCCAGGGTAAAACAATTACCAATAACTTACTCAAAAATATAGAAAATCATATCAAACATAAATACCAGGAAAACGGTTTTTATCAAACCAAAGTTGATATTGACATCACAGAAACGGCCGACGAGGGAAAACGCGACTTGACGATTCGCTTTGACAAAGGTAAAAAAGTTCGGATTTCAGCAATTAACTTTACCGGAAACGAACAATTATCTGACAGAAAACTGCGTAAAAGCATGAAGAAGACCAAGCAGAAAAGTCCGCTTAACCCGGTTCGTATTTTCACACCGTCCAAATTCATCGAAGACCGATACGAGGAAGATTTAGCCAACATCATTACCAAATATAAGCAAGAAGGATACCGTGATGCCCGTATCCTTAAAGATACTTTCGTGTATCAGCCGAAATCAAATACGATGAAAATTGACATCGCTATTGAAGAAGGTAAAAAATATTATTTTGGCGATATTCGATTTATTGGTAATGCAGCCTATACAGAACAATATCTTCGCAGAGTTTTTGGTATCAAAAAAGGTGATACATATAATGGCGTATTGCTCGAAAAACGAATCGACGACCCGATGTACAGCGAAGGTTTTAACCTAACGAGTGTTTATCAAAATGACGGCTACCTTTGGTCAAGAATCACACCGGTAGAACGCATCGATAACGACACCATCAATATTGATTTCAGAATCTTTGAAGGTCCTCAGGCAAAATATAACAACATCACAGTATCCGGTAATGACAAAACGCACGACTATGTTATTTTGCGTGAAGTAACTACGCGTCCTGGTCAATTGTGGAATCGTGGAGAAATCATCGAAAGTATGAGACGGTTAGGTGCAATGGGTATTTTCGACGCTCAGGCAATACAACCCGACGTAATCAATCAGGACATGAGCAACGGTACAGTAGATGTTAACTGGAATGTACTCGAAAGCGGGCAAAGCCAGATTGAAGTACAAGGCGGATATGGCGGAAACACTTTTATCGGTACACTTGCTGTGTCTTTGAATAACTTCTCTTTGAGAAATATTTTTAATAAAGATGCTTACAAACCTTTACCAATGGGAGATGCTCAAAAAATGTCATTGCGTTTGCAAGCAAGTTCCTATTTTCAGGTATATAGTTTGAGTTTTCAGGAGCCTTGGTTTGGTAGAAAAAAACCAACTCAGCTTTTCGGAAGCGTGTCATACAGCCGTCAGAATTTCTATGATTACCGCTCCAGAAGAGTTGACCGCAGCCAGGGATTAGGAATTATGAGTGTGAGTTTAGGTATAGCAAAAAGACTTTCAGTTCCGGACGATAAATTTGTATTGTCCCACACATTGAGCTATCAGCATTATGATTTGGACAATTACGGAATCGGCTCTATATCATTTAATAACGGAACAGCAAGAAATCTTACTTATGGTATAGATTTAACCAGAGACAACGTGGGTGGTATTGACCCGTTTATTTATCCGTCAACCGGGGCACGCATCAGTCTTGGAGCCAAATTCAGTCCGCCGTACTCGTTATTTAACGGTATCAATTATGCCGATTTGCCTAATCAGGAAGAATACAAAATCAAAACAACCGAAATACAAACCAATCCGGTAACCGGTGCAGACATTCCTATCGGAAGCTATCTTGACGAAAACGGACTTCCGGTTAGTGATTACAGAAATGCAGCGGTGGACCAGGCAAAACTGGATAAAAAAAGATTCAATTGGTTAGAATATTATAAAGTTAATTTCAGAGCCGATTGGTACAACACGATTATTTTTGATAAATTAGTATTGAAAACGACTGCACAATTTGGTTTCTTAGGTGCTTATAATCAAGACAGAGGGGTAATCCCTTTTGAGAGATATTATCTCGGCGGAAGCGGTATGATTAACTACTCACTCGACGGGCGGGATATCGTGGCCTTGAGAGGTTATGACGAAAGTGCTTTGACCCCAGACGGAAGATTAGGTGGTACTGTGTACAATAAATTCTCACTTGAATTACGTTATCCTATCAGTTTAGAATCTCAGATGAAGGCTTATGTTTTGGCTTTTGCTGATGCAGGTGCAGCTTATACGGATTTCAAAAATTACAATCCGTTTAAGGTACAGCGTTCTGTGGGAGCAGGTGTCAGAGTAAGTATGCCAATGCTCGGTCTGTTAGGAATCGACTTCGGTTATGGTTTCGACAAAACACCGGGAACAAACCAGATAGGCGGCTGGCAGACGCACTTCATTTTGGGTAGAGAGCTGTAAAACATTAATGGCACACTATTTGACAGATAACAAAAGCATGAAAGGTATTTTTTTATTCATATCAATCCTGTTGGCAGGAAATATATATGCTCAGCAAAAAGAGAAAATTGCTGTAGTGGACTTGGAATATATTCTTAAAAAAGTACCTGAATACCAGGAGCAAAACCGGGAACTGAGAAAAAGAGCCAAAGAATGGGATATTGAAATCCAAAAGAGGAAAAACGAAATTAAGAAACAAAAAGACCAACTGGCTTTAGAAAGACCTTTGCTTACTTCCCAGATTATTGAGGAAAAAGAGGAGGAAATCGCTTTGCTCGAAAAAGAATTACTTGATTATCAGCATCAGCATTTTGGACTGGACGGCGATTATTTTATCCAAAAGATAAATCTGGCAAAACCGATACAGGAAAAAATATATGCTATTATCAACGATTATGCCCAGAAAAGAAAATTCGATATGGTGTTGGACAAAAGTGATGATACCAACGGATTGCTTTATACCAAAAAAGGTGTGGACATCAGTGACCGGATTGTTAGAGAAATTGAACGCTCGCTAAGAAAAGAACGTTTAACCAAAAAAGAAATCGCCCAACTCGAAGCACAGGACGAAGCAGAAGATGCCTATCTGCGACAACGCAGCAAAAGGGATTTGCAGGAAGAACGCATGCAGGAATTGTTTAATCAAAAAGAAGGCGAAGATACTAAAAAAGTAGCTGACGACCCTATTTCTAAACGGCAACAAGAAGCCGAAAAGAGAAAAAGAGAAGCCCAACAAAAAAGAGAAGAACAAATCAGAAAACGCAAAGAAGCAATCCAAAAAAGAAAAGAAGAAGCCCAAAAAAGACGGCAAGAACTGATTGACAAAAAAAACAAAGCCCGGGAAGAAGCACAAAAAAAGCGTCAGCAACGACAAGAAGAACAGAAGAAAAAAATAAACGCCGCACAACAAACTAGCAACAACGATAGTAAAGAAAATAGTGCTCAGGACAAAATCAACGAAATACTCGAAAAGAGAAAAGAAGCACAGGAAAAACGAGAAAAAGACAAAGAAGAACGCCTGAAAGCCATTGAGGAGGCTAAAGAAAACCTTAACAAGAATTAAATTTTTTGTAACGAAAAAAAGAATTAATTTTGAAACTTAATTATATCAATAAATCAAAGAAAATGAAAACGTTTAGAAAATTATTATTTACCGCATTTTTAGCACTTTCTGTATCTTTTGTATCGCAAGCACAAGAAATAGCACACATCAATGCACAAGAGTTAGTAGCTCAGATGCCTGAATACAAAACTGCTAATGACCAACTTCTTAAAATGAGAGAAAGTTTTGCTAAGGATTACCAACAAATGGTAGAAGAATTCCAAACCAAAGCAACTAAATTTCAGCAGGAAGAACAAACTGCCGGCGACGCTGTTAATCAAACCCGTATGCAGGAATTACAGGATTTACAAAACAGAGTACAACAATTAGAACTTAATGCAGACAGTGAATTGGGTAAAAAACAAGAAGAACTCCTAAAACCTGTATTGGAAAAAGCTACTACAGCTATTCAAAAGGTTGCCAGAGCCAAAGGGTATAAATTCGTTTTGGATTCTACAATGGGAAGCGGTATTCTTATGGCTGACGGTCCGGACTTAATGGCTGACGTGAAAAAAGAATTAGGTATCAACTAATCATAAAAAAATATTCTTTTAAACTGCTCTCAGTACAGAGCAGTTTTTTTTATTTTTGTGTTATATTAGTACCAATTATAACGAAATAGTATGAAAAAAAATATTTTAGCAATCATCGGCTTGACACTCCTTTTTACCTCCTGTAATATAAAAGGAAAAATGGAGAAACATAATAAGGCACAAAAGGAATCTGACTACATAATGGAAAATCTGACTAGTTCAGAAATATTAAATAGATTTCCTGAAAAATATTTTCCAAAAGACCAAACAGAACAACTATTTGAAGATATTAAAACGAACTGCGACTGGGAAAATAAAGAAGGGAAGTTTGTTGACTTCTTTACAATGAATAACAATGGAAAAAACAGTACCGCATATATTTATGAATATTTCCTAAAATGTGATAGCTTGAGATTTGTTTTAATTTATGATATGGACCAAGAAGAACCTGAATTGTTCAGATTAAATATTGAACCAATTGAACAACCTTCACAAATGATTATTGACCCAAGTAAACAACTTATAAATCAACAATAACTTCTGCTCAATTCAAGCCCACCCAAATGCAAAGCCCCAAAACATTATGCGAAACAATCATTTTATTGTTTTTTTTGACTCCGGTGTAGGAGGCACAACTGTTTGGCAGGAAGTCCATCGGCTTTTGCCAAATGAATCCACCGTATATCTGGCAGATAGTAAAAATGCACCTTATGGCATAAAGTCTCAGCAGGAAATTATCGAACTTTCTGTCAAAAACACCGAATTTCTGATTAGAAATTATCCGGTCAAAATGATTGTAGTTGCTTGTAATACCGCAACCACCAATGCGATTGCTTATCTCCGTGCCAATTATAACATTCCGTTTATCGGTGTAGAACCGGCAGTTAAACCTGCTGCTCTGCAATCAAAATCCGGCGTTATCGGCGTTCTTGCCACACAAGGCACGCTTGACAGTCAATCATTTCATCAGGTAGTCAAAACATACAAAAACACGACAATTATTGAACAAGAAGGCAATGGCTTGGTCAGTTTAATTGAATCAGGGCAAATACACAGCCCTGAGATGACCGGGCTTCTTCAAAGCTACCTTACTCCTATGATTGCTCAGAATATCGATTATCTGGTATTGGGTTGCACGCACTATCCTTTACTTAAAAATCAAATTAAGAAAATCGTACCTCAACATGTTCAAATCATTGATTCTGGAGAAGCTATCGCCAAACGGATAAAAACTGTTCTGGAAGAAAACAAAATGATGAATACAACTTCTGTTCATCAGCAACTTTTTTATACCAACAAAGATACAAGCCTGCTTCGGAATCTATTACCCGAACAGGCAAAAAATGTTTCGTTTCTGGATTTTTAACTACTTAAACCAACTCGAATACAGCACATAATTTTGACTAATCCGCTCTATTTCTCCTGAAAAATCTGATGCGTCCAAATCTTTTACTTTTTTGGCAGGTATTCCGGCATAAATCGCATATGATTCCAATACGCTGTTTTGCGTAACCACCGCTCCGGCACCAATGATTACATTGCTTTTCACTACACAATTGTCCATAACAATCGCTCCCATTCCGATAAGTACGTTATCTTCAATCGTACAACCGTGCACAATCGCATTGTGCCCGACAGACACATTGTTACCAATAACGGTAGGGTGCTTTTGGTAAGTGCAATGAATAACCGCCCCGTCCTGGATGTTTACCCGATTGCCAATTTTGATGTAATGTACATCGCCGCGAATAACCGCATTAAACCATACGCTGCACTCCTCGCCCATTTCAACTTCTCCGACAATAGTGGCATTTTCCGCCACAAAACAATCGTCAGGTATTTGTGGGAACTTTCCGTTTACTTCTCTGATTACCGGCATATTTTCATTTTTTTGTTTAGTCAAATATAAAGACATTTTACCTAAAAATTTATGCTAACCAAAACAAATCACTGGCAATACCGTCAGTAAAAAACTTAGCTTGTAAAGTGGTTTTCAGGCAGCCGTTTGCTATAATTAATTGATTGGATTGGATATATTTCTGAGCATTTTTGAGCAGATAAATTTCATATTCCTGCCCGAAATCGGTTTGGATTTTTTTCAATGAAACGCCCCAAATTGTTCTTAATCCAGTCATTACATATTCGTTGTATCGGTCGGGTAAACTCAAATATTCTTTTTCGGACGGCAAAACTCCTTCCTGGGTTTGTTGGATATAACGAACATTATTCGCTACATTCCACGAACGCGATGTTCCGTCAAAACTGTGTGCAGAAGGTCCTATGCCCAAGTATTTTTCCCCTTGCCAATAAGCAGAATTATTCCGCGAAAAATAGTCAGGTAAACCAAAATTAGACAATTCATAATGTACAAAGCCATTGGCTTCTAAAGTTTTTACCAAATGCAAAAAATGTTCATGAGCCAAACCATCGTCCGGCGACGAGATTTTGCCTTGTTGAATCAAATGTTGCAAAGCAGTTTTCGGTTCTACCGTCAAAGCATAACTCGAAATATGCGGAACTTTCAGCTCTAATGCCTTGCTGATGTTGGCTTCCCATTTATCTATCGACATATTCGGAATACCGTAAATCAAATCGAGGGTAATATTATCGAAAAAATTCCGGGCTTCCGCCACACTTTCATACGCATTTTGTGCATTGTGCGAACGATTCATCATCTGTAAATCGTCATCAAAAAATGATTGTACACCGATGCTTAGTCGGTTAATCGGTGTTTGCGATAGTTCTTTTATTTTTTCTTTAGACAAATCGTCCGGGTTAGCTTCGAGAGTAATTTCCGGATTAGCAATCATCGTAAAATTCCGCCCGACGGCATCTAATATTTTATTGATTTCTTCTACCGATAAAACGCTTGGTGTTCCACCGCCGAAATAAACAGTTTCGATGTTTTCACTGCCCAGCTCTGATTTTCTCAACTCGAATTCCTTTACCAAAGCATCAATCATATCATCTTTGTACTTGAACGACGTGGAAAAATGAAAATCACAATAATGGCACGCCTGCCGGCAAAACGGAATGTGGATATAAATTCCTGCCATTACTTCACTCGTTTTGGATTTTGATTTACAAAAGCTGCCCAACCTGAATAATTTTTCTCTTTGCCGGGTTTTCCCTGATTAAAAAAATGACACACCGCTGCCGCTAATCCGTCGGTAGAATCGAGGTTTTTGGGTAATTCTTTCAAATTGAGAAGTTGTTGCAACATTTTGGCAACCTGTTCCTTGCTGGCATTCCCGTTGCCGGTAATCGCCATTTTTATTTTCTTGGGTTCATATTCCGTAATCGGAATCTGACGAGATAATCCTGCCGCCATCGCCACGCCCTGTGCCCTACCCAACTTCAACATAGATTGTACATTTTTACCAAAAAAAGGGGCTTCAATTGCGATTTCGTCAGGGTGGTGGGTATCAATAAGTTCAATCGTCCGTTCAAAAATCTTCTTGAGTTTCACGTAATGGTCGCCCAGCTTAGACAAATTCAATTCGTTGAGCTGGATAAATTCCATTTCTTTTTTGACCACTTTAATGAGTCCAAAACCCATAATTGTTGTCCCGGGGTCGATACCCAAAATGATTTTTTCTGTAGGTGTAGTCATATTATTTAATGAATGCCGACTTTGACTAAAAATTTTGTTTTTACCGGAACATCTCTTTTGATAGCAGGCTGCACCGGCTGCAACTGTGCCGATTTGATAAACAAGAGACTATCGATTGTTCCGACTGTTTCCGGTTCAAATTTGCTGTTTTCTCTGTATAGTTTCAATTCGACAGCGGCATTCGGATAAACCGTTACTTCAATTGGCAGACTGTCCACTGAATGAAATTTCCGGGTTTGCAAAAGCGAATCCTGTTTCAGCAAACTGCTGATATCTTCATTAAAAATATAAAAAAAGCATGCCAGATTTTTCTGTGTATCTATGATGGTATCACAGTTTTCGTATGTTGGATAAACGTCCACTTCGTTCCAGTTAATGGTATGCAA
Source organism: Avrilella dinanensis (assembly GCF_002807015.1). GTDB lineage: Bacteria > Bacteroidota > Bacteroidia > Flavobacteriales > Flavobacteriaceae > Flavobacterium > Flavobacterium dinanensis. The sequence continues at coordinate 140,096 of NZ_NIPO01000001.1, forward strand.
TTCTTTACGAAGCAGTTCCTGTTCGTCCGGAATAGTCTTTGAATGGTCTTTGCAACCTGTCAAAAACAGCGATAAAAAAACTAAAAGTAAAATTTGCTTCATAAAATTACTTATATTTATTCGTCAAAAATACGAAAAATAAAAATGGAATATTTTATCCTGATTATAAGTTTATTATTCATTCTGGCAGGAATTGCCGGAAGTCTTCTGCCGGGATTGCCCGGACCGCCTCTCAGCTGGATTGGTCTGTTGATTTTGTACACCACCGCTGGCATTGATTTTAACTATTGGATTCTGGGCATTACATTTGTGCTTACGCTGATTATTGTTATTCTCGATTATGTGATTCCGGCACAAGGAACAAAACGCTTTGGCGGCAGTAAATATGGCATTTGGGGAACCAATATCGGGTTGGTTGTCGGAATTTTCGCTCCGATTCCGCTGGGTTTTATCATCGGACCGTTTGTGGGTGCATTGATTGGCGAGCTGATTTACGACAGTAGTGATTCCAAGCGGGCGTGGAAAGCAGCAACGGGGTCATTTATTGGATTTTTGGCATCAACTTTTGTCAAATTTGTGTTTTGTATGGTTTTATTGGGGATTTTTATTCATGTGGTGTGGACAAATTCTGAGATTTGGTTTTAGTTATTTTTAAGCTTCAATGATGACTTTAGATGTTTGATCAGTACATCACTTACGTTTTCATCTGAGGTATTAACAAATATTATTATAAAATAACCATCGATATTTATATACTCTGCACGTTCTTGTAATACGCCTTTATCGTTGTTTTCAAAAGACATAAATCCTAATGCTTTTTTTCCTAAAATTGTAGTTTCATAAGATGTTATGTTTGGATCAGTTGCTCCTTCACTGATAATCGTTTCTTTCATTTCTTTATTTACCTGCTCATTTTCATCCAGAAAAACTATCGCATATTTTGCATAATTATCCTGACCAGAAATCATAAAATTATTTTTTCTTTTCCCTAAAAGTTCACATTGGTAGCAATTCACTTCAAAAACAGGCGTTTCAATAAGTTTACTTTGTAACAACTGCATATATTCCTTCAACTCACTGTCGGTCAAATTTGCAGAATAACCTTCTACATCATCAGACAACATAATATGAATAGGAAATGTAAGCCTCGACCGCACTACCTTCTCACCCATTTTGGCTGGTTTCCATTTAGGCATTGTTTTCAATAAACGGATTGCTTCATCACCTATACCGTACTCGTTGTTTGACGCTTCTATCTGTGTCAAAGAACCGTCTTTTTCTACTACAAATTTTAACTTAAATGATATTTCTACAACACCTGGCGGTACTGAAGATGTATCTAATTTATTACTAAATTCCTCTCTAAACTTATCTACTCCTTCCTTAGGTTCCGCTTTTTGCGTAATATTCGGGTCTTGTGCCATTAACTGCAAACTTGCGAAAAGAGCAAAAACAATAAATAAAATATTTTTCATGCTATGTGAATTGTTAATTTGAGCTAAGTAAAGATACCGCTAAAAAGTATAAAATCAAAAAAGCCCCCCAAAGGAAAGCTTTTCATTGGTTTAACTACTAAACCTGTAAGGCATTTGCATACCTTAACAACACAACTATCATTATTGTAGTCCGGCAAAGAAATATGCCTTTCTACATCTGTTTTATTTTTTGGTAAGAATTATTAAGAACTTTGTTGTTTACTTAATTCTTTTACAAAGATAAAGAGCTTTTTTGGTTCGGCAAACTATTTTTAACAAAAACGTTAATCTACTGGTTGATAAGGTGTTTTCTTCCAATCTTCGCTGAGCAAATCGACATAGTAATAATTCAGTTTGTCGTTATTGTCAAAAGCTCCGTTTTTGTTTTTGTCTTCCACCGACCTGAAATAAAGCCTTTTCTGGGTTTCGATAACATTAAAATCAATTAATTCCTGGTATTCGTCGGTCAGTTTGGTAAAGTTTTTACCGTCAATAGTCGAAATATACAAGGCGAGAATATCGTTGGAATCATAGTTTCCGTCTCTGTTGGTGTCTCTGTCCACCACCTGATATACCAATATTTTTTTATTTGTTTTTTCCGTCAATTTATCCAGATAAACAATCGATTTTATCAGCATTCGATTGCCTGACAGCAAATGCAAATTTGCAGAATCTTTGTGTTGTATCAACAAATTGGACATATAACCCGTGATTTCCGGGTAGCTGTAATTAGACACTGCAAAACTATAAGATTTCCCGGATTTCGAACTGCCGTATCTCGTGCTGTTGCTCGAATACACACGCACATCGCCAACGGGGTGCAATAAAAAATCTGTTCCCGGCAAATGAACGGGTAAATCGGCAATTTTTACATCGGTGGAATCTATCTTTTGATAAATCGCTTCTTCTTCCGGCTGGTTCTCGTAGCTTACTTTGGGTTTCTCTTCTTCTTTATTGCACGACGTAAACGCCAGCATCAAACATAAAACCGCTAAAACTTTACTTACATTCATAAAAATCAAATTTATGTCTATTCAGAGCCTGTTTAAAATTTATCTAATAATTTGTTTATGCTTCTTTTTGGTCATAACCGCATTAAATTTTAAAACGATAGCCCTGCTATCCTTTGAAAATTTGCCTTGTTCTATCTCAAAAATAACCTATAAACATTTTTACAATACAAATTAAACAGGTTCTCAAATATACGAAGAATCTGTTTAAAATTTATTTTTTGCCACGGATTACGCAAATTAACACATATTTTTCTGTACTGCTTTACCACAAAACATTACATGCAATTCTGTCATTCCGTAGCAATCTATTTATAGATGCTTCCTTCGTCAGCATAACAAACAAGGCGTTTATAACCTTGCTGATACTTTTAGGTTAAACATACGCATCGTCATACGGTTCGGAATGCCATACATTGATTTGGAATATACATCTCTTACCCATGTGTTGGTAATCGCATTGGTGTTATTAAACAAATTAAATATTTCAAAACCAAGTGTCAGCTCTTTAAAATTGTCCAACCACGCTTTGTCTGTACCAAATTTGTCATCTTTGAAAACATAGGAAAATCCGACATCGGCTCTGCGGTAATCATTCAACCTATGCTGATACAGATAAGGGTCGGCATAGGACGGCGAGCCACCAGGTAAACCGGTATTGTAAACTAAATTCAAATACATTTTCAGATTCGGAATTGCCGGCATATAATCCTGGAACATCAACCCGAATTTCAATCGCTGGTCGGTCGGTCGGGCAATATTTCCTCTGCCGTCATAGTTTTCTTCCGATTTTAGGTAACCGAATGAAATCCATGATTCGGTATCGGGAACCACCTCAGCATTCAACCGAAAATCAGCCCCGTACACATAGGCTGTTGCCAGATTATCTGCCATATATCTGATACGGACATTTTCCAATGTGTAGGTATTCACGTCTGTAAGGTTTTTGTAATATATCTCGCTAACCAATTTAAACGGTGTTTCGCCAACGGTAAAACTATAATCGTTGCTCAATACGATTTGTGCCGATTGCTGTGCCTTTACCGATTCGTTAATACTTCCGTCAAATCGTCTCAACTCTCGATACCCAGGAGGTTGATAGTAAATTCCACCCGACAAACGGAACAACATATCGGTGTTTTCCCAATCGGGTTTTAGGGCGATTTGTGCCCTTGGACTAACTACAGTTTGCGAAGAAGTTCCGCCATTCTGCACATCGACCTGCCAGTGATGCACTCTGGCTCCGGCATTCAGCCACAACTCATGGTTGCCCAACGCAGTACGGTAACTCCATTGAGCGAATCCGCTCAAACGGTTAATTTTTACAAAATTGGTCGCACGCACGCTTTGATACGGAGCAATTTCGCCAACAAACGGGTCGTAAGGCTGATTATTTATAATTTGTTCAAAAGGTGGACGAATAGAAAATCCGGCTGAATCGACCATTTCCCACTCTACCAGTCTGTCCCGAATATCTTCTGCGGTATATTTTACGCCCCATTCGATTTCGTGACCGTTAATATCGTGTTGTCCTTTGATATTCAGATTGGCAATCAACGCATCGTAATCATTACGCCCGTGATTCAGTTGCGTTGCCAATCCTGTCGGATACAAAACCTGCTGATAAGTACTCGAATTCGGGTCGGTATCTATCTCACCGATGCTGTATCTTCCCATAATGTCGTAATATTCCTGCTCTTTGGTGTGATAGGTTGACGCAATCAACTTATAAGTATTTTTATCACTCGCTTTGTAAGTCGATTTTATCGCACCAAAAAACGTTTGGTAAGTATCCTGCTCCTGCCCGTCATAATTAATCAAAACAGCCAGAGGCTTGTCGATAGTACCGATGTTCACTTGGGCATAATTCGGGTTGTAATCATACACATTTCTGGAAATATTTCCGAGAAAACTCCACTCCCATTTGGCAGATGCGTGATAATTAATCATGGTTTGAAAATCAAGAAACTGCGGGTTGTAATCTACGTCAACCTCTTGTGTTTTCACCAACAAGGCATTATTTCTATATCTGATTCCGGTAATAGCTGACCATTTTCTGTTTTTAGAGACCAAATCTGCGGTAAGACTACCTCCCAAAAAACTAGCTTCTGCCGCCAGAGCAAATTGTTTGGGCGTGCGGTAAGTTACGTCCAATACAGAAGACATTTTGTCTCCATATTTTGCCTGAAAACCACCAGCATAAAAATTCACATTACTAATCATCGAAGTGTTGGTAAAACTCAATCCTTCCTGCTGCCCCGAACGAATCAAAAACGGACGATACACTTCAATTTCATTAACATACACCAGATTTTCGTCAAAATTTCCGCCACGAACATTGTATCCTGTCGATAACTCATTATTGGAATTAACTCCCGGCAAGGTTTTCAAAAGATTTTCCACACCTTCATTGGCTCCCGGAATTCTACGGATAACATCAGGATTGATAATGGTTTTTCCGTCTGCTGCGTTGTTATTGCTGTTGTCAATAACTAATTCTTCCAGCTGCTCAGAAATCTCTCCCATTCGGATATTGAGCTCATAGTCTTCATTTCTTTTTAAATTCAGCTTAATTTCAATTTTCTGGTAAAATGAATGACTGAATTCCAGCGTAATTTCCTGTTCTGCCGGTACATTCAGCAAATAAAAACCATTCTCATTGGTAACGGTACTGTTTTGATTAGCTCTAACCAAAACCTCCGACAGAACCCGGTCTTCTTCATTGAGCACCAATCCTTTAACTCTTGCGGTTTGAGCCATGGCAGTTTGGCAGATAAACGTATATACGAGGATTAAAAATATTTTTTTCAAACTATCGTGTTTTTATTTGACAAAAAATTCTGTTTCAAAAATAGTATTATTTCCAACATTATCGGCAACTTTTATCAGAAGATTATTCGTTCCCTCATGTGCAACGCCGGCTGCCAAATGATGAATCAACTCTTTGGTTTTGTAATCGTACTCGAACAATGCCCATTTGTCGTTGATAAACCCTTCATAAGTGTCAATACCAGACAAATCATCATCTATTTTCACTACAAGCTTTCCTTTTTTTTCAAATTCTTTATTTTCAGACACCCATTCAATCGTTGGAGGAATCAAATCTTCTACAATTTCGTATGTGCCTAAATTTTTGGTTCTGATTTGAAACACATTTTTGTTGGATTTCCATGTTTTATAAAATTTAACTTTGCCGTTATCCACGCGACCGATAAAAGCTTTTTCTTTGTTAATTTCAGAATTATCCGACATATCAAAACGAATAGTTATGTTTTTTTGTAACGGAATATTATCCCGATGTAGTTTTACTTTGTCCTTTTCAAAATGCAAATCGAGATAAGCATCATCATAAAAGGTATTGGCGTCCCAGCTTATTGTGACGTTATTTTCTTCCAGAATATAATCACGAAGATAGTCGATATATTTACCTTTATTTTCAGCTAAAACTTCTTTTTGTTCTTTATAAATCAGCGGAATATTTAACTCGGTCGTATTACCGGAATAATCTTTCATAGCGATATTCACATTGTAGGTTCTGCCCGGTTCCGGTTCGATAATTCCTTGATTAGTATGTTTTTTCAGTAGTTGTAAATTAAAATCACCCTGAAAGAAAGTCTTCTGATATTTTCTCGAGGTTTCGTTATAAAACGTATAATCAATAAACTGATTGATAAAATGTGATTCGTTAAACGCAAAACGGTCGAAAACCATCAGAAAGTTAGTTTTTCCATTCACTTTTTGCTCCAGGCTGTACAACCCATATTTGGCATAGCTGTTTTCGGCAGTATCGTAAGAATCTATCGCAAAACCAACTTTTCCGTTGGCATAAACAGGCTGAGCGAGATAACTTCCGTCAGCAGTCCGTTTGATTGTCAGTTCAAAAGGTTGGGCTATGCCATTTACTACCGCTTCGTCGCCTATCGGATAGACCCGCACACCGTTGAGTTTCGGGTTTTGCGAATCATCAACCAATGAATCCAAACCAAAATCCAACGGATTCAAAATATCTTCGGTAGATGTATCACGTACTTCAAAATGCAGATGCGGCCCACCTGAACCTCCGGTATTTCCGGAATAAGCAATCAAATCGCCTTTTTTGACCGGCAATTCGTTTAATAACGGAAAAAGTTCAATTTCATAAGATTCTTTATCGTACTGATGGGTTTTTACATATTTTTCGATTGCTCCGGCATAATTTTCCAAATGTCCGTAAACCGTTGTGTAACCGTCATTATGCTTAATATACAAAGCCTTTCCGTAACCAAACGGACTCACTTTAATCCGGTTAACTGTTCCGTCAGCAGGGGCATAAATAGGTTGTCCCGTTTTTCGATTGGTGGAAATATCCAGACCGGCATGAAAATGGTTGTAACGCAGTTCGCCAAAAGTACCATTCAGAAATAATTTATCCGAAAAATGAGAAGAAAAATCGGTTTGTGAATAGACAAAATAAAATGGTAATAACGCAGTCAAAAAACACACTAATTTTTTCATTTTTATAACAATTTATTTGGAAGCAGAAATATACTCATTTTTTTCGGAAATGGCGTTTTCCTAATTTTAAAACATTTTTTATTTCATATTCAGGATTTTTGTTTTAAATTTGTGTTAGCAATAAGTCCGCAGAATAATGAGTAAATTGACAGACATAACGGCTGAACTGGAAGTGAAATTTGAACGACTTTTGCACGATATAAAGCAACTGAAAGGCGAAAAAGAAGCGTTGAGCGAAATGCTCGAAGCCGAAAAAAAAGCAACCAATGTGTTAGCGGAAAAGCAAAATGAGCTGAACCGTCAGATTGAAAGCTTAAAAGCCTCAAACGCTTTGTTGGGTAGTGACGAATACAAAAGAGAAACGAAACTAAAAATAAATTCACTCGTTAGAGAAATTGACCATTGTATCGCTCAGCTTTCTGATTAACAAGAGGCTATGGAAGAAAAATTAAGAATAAAAATTTCGATTGCAGATAGAGTATATCCGCTTACTGTTACCAGCGAAACTCAGGAAGAAAGCCTGAGAGATGCTGCTAAGAGAATCGATACAATGATTAAGCAATATGAAGAAAACTATGCCGTCAGAGACAAACAAGATGTTTTGGCGATGTGTGCTCTTCAATTTGCCACCCAATCAATCCATACGCAGATTGCAGAGAATCAGGAAGTAGAGGGAAACATAGAACGGCTGGAACGATTGAATGAAAATTTAGAACGTTTTTTTCAAGAAAATAAATAAAATCAGGACTCTATATCCTGATTCGGAAGGTTACTGCTCACATTAGATATCGTTTGATAAACTCAACACAAATCAATTAAAATGAGTGAAACTTTGTTGTAAAAGCACGCCATTTCGTATGGATCCTTGAGCAGCAAGATAACTCAAAACCTGTTTTTACAGAGTTTATACAACCAAACTAATGTGGGCTTTTTATTTATATTAAACATTAATTAATTTATGGACACTGGAACAATTATATTTATTATTGCAAGTATCATCGTTGGTACAGGAATCGGATTTGCGATTGCCAAATATCTGGAAAAAAACAACGCATCATCTATCCTGAAAAACGCAAAAGGAGAGGTCAAAACAATTATAAAAGAGGCTCAAAGCGAAGCGGAAGCTATCAAAAAGGAAAAAATCCTTCAAGCCAAAGAGAAATTTATTGAACTAAAAGCTGAACACGAGAAGGTAATCCTTTCAAAAAACAAAAAAATCAGCGAAGCAGAAAAACGGGTTAAAGACAAAGAATCTCAGCTATCACAAGAGTTATCGAGAACCAAAAAGGCTAATGAGCAAAGCGAGCAACTGGCTGAAGATTACCAAAACAAATTAGAAATCCTGGAAAAAAGACAGCAGGAAGTTGAAAAATCACACCGAGAGCAAGTTGAAAAGTTAGAAAATATTGCCGGATTATCAGCCGAAGAAGCTAAAAACCAGCTGATAGAAAGCCTGAAAGAAGAGGCGAGAACTTCTGCCATGTCTGTGATTCAGGACACTATTGAGGAGGCTAAACTAACTGCTCAAAAAGAAGCTAAAAAAATCATTATCAACACCATACAAAGAGTCGGAACAGAAGAAGCTATCGAAAACTGTGTATCGGTATTCAATATCGAATCGGACGATGTAAAAGGACGCATTATCGGGCGTGAAGGACGGAATATCCGTGCTTTGGAAGCCGCAACCGGCGTGGAAATCATCGTGGACGATACACCAGAAGCTATCATTCTTTCCTGTTTTGACCCTGTCCGCAGAGAAATCGCCAGATTATCTTTACACCGATTGGTTACCGACGGGCGTATTCACCCGGCACGTATCGAAGAAGTGGTGGCTAAAACGCAGAAACAAATCGAAGAAGAAATTATTGACATAGGTAAAAGAACTGTAATTGACTTAGGTATTCACGGTTTGCACCCTGAATTGATTAAAGTAGTCGGACGAATGAAATATCGTTCTTCTTACGGACAAAATCTTTTGCAACACTCTAAAGAAGTTGCTTCGCTATGTGGAATTATGGCGGCCGAACTGGGACTTAACGTAAAGTTAGCTAAACGTGCCGGATTGCTGCACGATATCGGAAAAGTACCGGAAAGCGAAAGCGAGCTTCCTCACGCATTGTTGGGTATGCAATGGGCTGAGAAATATGGTGAAAAACCGGAAGTATGTAATGCTATCGGTGCCCACCACGACGAAATTGAGATGACTTCATTGATATCGCCTGTTATTCAGGTTTGCGATGCGATTTCGGGAGCTCGTCCGGGAGCAAGAAGACAAGTTCTTGATTCTTATATCCAACGTTTGAATGATTTAGAAAAAATCGCTTACGGATTCAATGGTGTGAAAAATGCCTACGCTATCCAGGCCGGTAGAGAACTGAGAGTTATCGTTGATTGTGATAAAATTTCTGATGAGATGGCGTCCAGTCTATCATTTGAGATTTCGCATAAAATCCAAACAGAAATGACTTATCCGGGACAGGTAAAAGTTACCGTTATCCGTGAAACCAGAGCTGTAAATATCGCAAGATAATTTTTAATACAAAAGTATATGTATAATCAAAATTTGAGTAGGAAGGCTTAAAGCCTTCCTTAATCTTTTTGTATAATCTTATACCCCCTTCCACGAATATTCATGATTTGCACTGCATCATCCATAGCTAATTTCTTGCGAAGTTTTGTTATGAACACATCCATGCTTCTCCCAATGAAAAAATCATCTTTTCCCCATAACTTTGTCAGGATTACACCGAAAAGGTTTATTACATCTGTTGAACATATATTTGAACGATTAGCTCTGCTAATTTGAGTTTTTTTCGATATGAGAACACGTTTTGCTCAATTCATTTAAAATTATTTCGTAGTTTTGCATAATATTATCCATATATTTGACAATCAATCAAATATACAGCTATTTAATCAAATAGACAACCTTTTTAATTCCGAAATGCACAACGGGTGGTTATTGAGATTTCATATAGCACCAAACGTAAAAATAAATGAAAATGAAAATCTATGTCCTTTTTCTCAAGCTAGCATTGTTGAGTGCTTGTTCTTCCGAATCGCAACAACCTAATTTTAGAGAGCTATTTAGTTTAGATAAAGACCACAACGAAGTTTCGGGTATGATTTTTCATCAACCAACACAAAAATTATGGATGCTTCAGGACAAAGGAAATCCTTCGGAATTGTATGTGTATTCGGCTGAAGGAACTTTTGAAAAGACCATTACCATCAACAATCAGAAAAATACTGATTGGGAAGATTTATCTCAGGACACACAGGGAAATATTTACATTGGCGATTTTGGAAACAACAAAAATGAACGTAAAGATTTACGCATTTTAAAACTTCATCACGAAACTCTCAACAATACTTCGATTGATGTTTCCCAAGCAACTACTTTTTATTACGAAGACCAACAAAGTTTTCCTCCCAAAAAAAGTAATTTGATATATGATTGCGAAGCGTTTATCGCCACAGATAGTTCTTTTTATTTATTCACAAAAAACAGGTCCAAAGGTTTTGATGGCGATTTTTACGTATATAAAATCCCGAACCGGGAAGGACATTTTAAAGCAGAAAAAATTGCCACTTTAAAAAGTTGCGGACAATATAAAAGTTGTGCTATTACAGGTGCTTCTTTAAATACCGAAAACAACCAAATTGCTTTAATTGCTCACGATAAAGTGTTTTTAATTCCTTTTAAAAATGATGCTTCTTTTATTCAAGAAAACATTCAAGTAAAAGAACTCGGACACCATTCTCAAAAAGAATCTATCACTTTTAAAAATAACCAGGAATTATGGATTGCCGATGAAAAAGAAAAAGGAAAAATCGGTGGAAAGGTGTATGTCCTGGACTTAAATTAAAACCCAAACCCTAACCCAAAACTGATTAAAACAGATTCTTCTTTACTGCTAAATGCACCAATATATACTGTAAAAGAGTCTAATGCGTTCAGCCAAAAACCTCCACCATAACTGTGGTACCATTTGTTATTTGCATCGAAATCACTCCATATTTTACCAGCATCGTATCCGGCATAAATTCCGTAGGAAAGCGGTAGTACCGAATTGGTAATCTGTTGCATTTTAAAGCGAATGTCCTGACTGCTAACAAATGAACCGTCTCCGATAAAACGCTGTTGCCGATAACCTCTCAATCCATTGTTTTGTCCGATAGACGCTGCCTGATAGAAATGATAAGATCCAAAAACCTTTTCTACCAAGTACGATGACGACCATGTTAATTTTTGATTGCTTGTCAATGGAATTACAAAGTTTAATTTGGAATGCAGATATTGATTGTTTTGCTCGAAATCGTCAGTCAAAAAACGTGTTCCGTATAAAAAAGAGAATGCTAGTCCGGTCTTAGGCTCATAGGTATTATCATAATTTTCAAAATGATAATACAAACGTGCACCCCAATAATCGGTACGATTGTAGCTATCGTTGAGTTCTGTAACCAATTGCTCGTCAATCAGTCGATTGTGCGTATTTATAACTTTTGTAGATTCATACGTTGCACCCACTAAAAACGAACTTCCGTTTCTGCCTTTCCATTCATACGATGGTTTTATTTCAAACTGTGATGTCCGTACACGATAATAATTATCGTTGTATTTATCCTGATCATAGGTTTCCAAATTTTCTTTTGCGAAAAAGTTTTGCGAAAAATTCGAAGAAGTCATCAATCCTTCAACCGTCCAAAAACCGGAACGCGAATAATCCTTAAAACTTCCTTTGTAAGTTGCCAGTAATCCGGAAGTAGCAAAATCATACTTTGCACCAAACTGATGTTTTTGCGTATAAGGATTTTGATTGAATTTATTAATGGTGAGTGTTCCGTTGACTCCCAGCATTACACCATTGTCTTTGTTGTAACCCACATCGGGCAACAATGAAAAAACAGTAATGGGTGTTTTTCGGTAATCATACTGATTCAACTGATACTGATCCCGCAAAATCGTTTTGGTATTTTGAGTGTTGACAAACGTATTATTTTTTGATTTATAATCGAAAATGGTCGTCGATGTCGTCGTTTGAACATCGTAAACATCATTATTTCGACCGCCAATCAACTTTAATTTTATGGGTGATTTTTCGCCAGAAACCGTAATATGATCGTCATCATCCAAACCGTAAATCCAAATTTCTTTAGTCGTTTCAGGATGGTAAGTATAAGACCCCATAGAAACATCGCCCGTTTTTTTATTACGAATGTGTTCTATTTCTACCTTATCCGCAGCGGTTTTCACAACAAAAGTATCTTTTTTATTGGTGCCCACCACAGCCGCATATTTGAACAATTCTTTGTAATAATCTTCCACAAAATCAACCAGTTTACTGCGACGTGCTTTTAAAATTTTGATGATATCTCCGGTATATTGCTCCTGAACTTCTTTCGGCAATAAATCAAATGTTTCCGCAATGACCTCATCGTTTATAGACTCCACAACTTGCTTTGCAGTGTTTTGCCAATCTTCTAAAGTGGTATTTTGCAGAAACACTTTGTCTAAGGGAAAAGCCGTTTTGTTAATCCAACGAGGGTTGGCAAAATCTTCAGTATAATTTTGCATATGACGCAATGCCGGAAGTTTATTCAACAAACGCAATAAATTTCCGTCCAGTTTAGCAAATGCTTGATCGCGATCTCTTGGAATGGGTTGATAAACCACCTCATCGCCCACCGTTTTTTCGGTCCATCGCCATTGATCTGCGTGCCGGTCCCAATCGCCAATTAAGAAATCAAAAATTCGTGCTCGCAAATACATTTCGCTATCAATGCGGTATTTTTCATCTTTTTCCAAATTCACCAATAAATCCTGCGTACTGATGATGTCCTCGCCATTCCCGAAAGAAGCGACCTCTTTTTGAGATTTATGCGGACGTTCTTCAATCATATACAATTCATTACCATAAGTTTCATTATACCTTCCCAACACATTCTGCCGGGGTACAAAATACAATTGAGGGTTGGTGTGGTACAATTGAACCGCGTCTGATAACTTGCCAATAATAAAAGGCACATACGGGTGCGACGTGGTGTAATGATCGTCGATGAAATCCAATACAAAAGTATCGTCAAGCTTGTCTTTGATGTGCGTATCTTTAAAAATAGCCGTCTGCAAAAACTGTTTAGAGCTTTTCCGCAAGCCCCGCATTACGTATTGTCTGCCATCGGAATCCTTCAAACGCAAAGACAACGACTGGTTTCCTCCACCCGAAATAATCGGTGTTAAACCGCCGTGAAGCATGGATAAATCGGCAACAGGAACAGTAACTTTTGTTCCGAAAACACTACGGTAGTGATCACCAAACAAAAAGCGGTAAAAGCCTGATTTTTGTGTAGCTTCTTTCGGATAAACAGAAGCTGTGGTTTCTGTGGCTGTAACAGCCGGAAAATCGGTGTTTGCAATAACTGGTTCAATGATTGTTTTTTGAAAAGTGATTTCATTTCCGTTATCCAACATTTTGTGAATGGCAACATCGACCTGATTGTTGTCGTAAATTTTTATGGTTGCAAATCCTAAACTCCCTAGTGAATAACTTGTAGGCTGTACACTTCTCGCTTCTTCTGTTTTGGAACCTGCACCGCTGATCAATTGTTTGATTCCTTCGTCTTCAATGTACTGCAGATTGTGTTCGTGTCCGGAAACAAAAACCACCTGTTCCTGATTTTTTGTTATGGTTGTTAATCTGTTCACAAGCATTCGATAATAGGTATGTTGTATATCGGCAGGACTTGCGCCTGTAGTTTTCCTCAAATAATTTCCGATAGAACCCAAAACCGGCAGTGGGACATTTTTATAAGGATAGATATGATTTCTAAACGAAAAATAACCACCATGCGAACCATTGGTCAACATAGGATGATGAATGGCAACCAAGGTAATTTTATTCTGATTTTTGTTGATCAAGCTCCTGAATTCTTCAAAAAAATCCTCTCTGGTTTTAATGAAACTTTCTTCGTTGATGTCCGGATGCCGATCCCAATTCTGAATAAACCATTCACTGTCAATCGTGATAATGGTAATTTCATCGTTTATTTCAACAGCTTCAATAGCTCTGTATTTGCGGGGCATAAATGATTTTTTACCCAATTTTGCTTCTATGTATTTTTTTTGCCGGATCAATCCGCTCAATCCGTGATACCAATCGTGATTACCTGCAAGAAAAATAGTAGCTCCATTTACATATTGAGCCAAAGCTATTTGTGCATCGATTTTTTCTTCTGCTAATTTCCGTTGTTTGCCTGTCTTCTTCGGCATTCCCAACGGATATATATTATCTCCGATAAACAGCAACGTTTTTTCATTGTTTTGTTCTTTCAAATAACCTTCTACGGTTTGCAAGAGTTGTTTTCCCTTTGGTTCGTTCGCATTTCCTGCATCACCAACAACAACTACTTCATGCAATAAATTGCCCTGATTGTCGTTATTAATCATATCATGAGAAAAATCGCGCCCCATTTGTTCTTGATAAGTGGCACAAGATATTATCAAAGTAGAAACAGAGATAAAAAAAACTATTTTTGTTATATGTAATTTTAATTTCATAATTTTAGAGTGTAAAATAGATCTATGGAACTTTTAAACCGAGCCGAAGCCTACATATTTAATTTATTCAAAGATAAGCTTTCTTGTGAATATTTATATCACGATTATTTACATACTTTGCGTGTTGTTACGGCTTTGAATGAACTGATCAAAGGTAAAAATATCTCACAAAAGGAGGCATTGCATTTACGACTTGCAGGCTGGTTTCACGACGCCGGTTATATTTACGGTGGTGAAAATCACGAAGAAAAAAGTTGTGAACTCTTTGTTGCTTTCATGAACGATTATCCATTGGAAACGGTCAATAATGAAGAAGTTTGCCGTTTGATCTTAGCAACAAAATTTAACCACGTTCCTGAAAATTTACTGGAAATGTGTATGAAGGATGCTGATTTTTTTCATTTTACTTTAGATAATTATCCGGAACATTGCAGTTTATTAAAAGAGGAAATAGAGGGTGTTAAAAACACCGGTATTACTGAAGTGGAATGGTGTCGTGAAAACATCATAATGCTTACCAAAAACCACTATTTTTATACAGATTACGCAAAAGAACACTGGCAATCAAAAAAAGAGCAGACCATTTTTAAGCTTCGTGAAAATTTAAAGAAACTAACCTCTGGCAAGAAAGGCAGAAATCAAGAAATAAAAGAAAAAAAACTCAAAAAACTGGAACGTCCCGAACGAGGCATTGAAACGCTTTTTCGGGTTACGTTACGAAATCACACACAACTGAGTTCCATTGCCGACAGCAAAGCCAACATTCTGCTTTCGGTCAATTCGATTATTATCTCCATTATTTTGACAGCGATTATTCCTAAGTTGGATAGTCCGAGTAATTCACATTTAATCATTCCGACATTTACCCTACTGATTTTTAGTGTTGCAACCATCGTTATTACGATTATGGCTACCAAGCCAAAGGTCAGTTCCACCCCTATTACCAAAGCAGACATTCAATCGCGTAAAGTAAATATTTTGTTTTTCGGAAATTTCCATCAGCTGGCTTTGACAGATTTTAACGAAGCCATGAACGATTTGATGGAAGACCGTGATTATCTGTATGATACGCTGATAAAAGATTTATATTCCCTGGGTGTGGTACTCAACAAAAAATACAAACTTTTAGGTATTTCATATACCGTGTTTATGATTGGAATTATTGTTTCGGTAACGGCTTTCTGTATTGCGTTTATCAGGGTTTGATTGTTGGTTTAACTATTGGCGAATTTCTAAAAATGGATTGTAGAATCCGACTAATTCAATAAGTTACATGAGTATCATTTAAATATTTAAACAACAGCACTAAGCAAAAAGAGTTTATTATATCTTGCACAGAAAAAACATCCATTCATGAAAATTCTAAAGTCCGTTTTATTAGTATTTTGTTTCTTTTTACAGCCGAGTGTGTTTGCTCAACAAACCGTTATAAAAGATATTACCTATAAAATCACCCCCGAAAACGACTCGGTCAAACTGGATCTTTATTTCCCTACAAACCACTTGTTTCAAAAAACGCCTCTTGTAGTTTTTATTCACGGGGGTGCCTGGGTTGAAGGCAATAAAGATCATGAATCCATCTACTATATGCGTTCCCTAAGAGATACCTTGCGAACAAGAGGTTATGCAATAGCAAGTATCAATTATCGTTTGGTCAACAAAAACACGCATCTTCCTGCTCCTGTCATCGACTGTAAAGATGCTGTTCGATGGATTCGTGCACACGCAGGCGATTATAACTTTGATACAGAAAACATTGGCTTATGGGGAGGTTCTGCCGGAGCACATCTTGCACTCTTGATTGGATATACCGGTGATGATTTTGCATTGGGAAGCCAGGAATTACAAGCATACTCCACCAAAGTAAATTATATTGTGGACAATTTCGGACCTACAGATTTAAACAAGGTACTGAAGACTAAAGCAAGTCCTTTGACCAAATTAATCTACAAATGTTTTTTTCGACAATTATACGATATAAGAGAAAAATTGATTATTGCGATGACTTCCTATGATATTAAAACAGATAAGAAAAAAGCAATAGAAGTTGCAAAAGCTTATTCTCCTATCGAATTTGTTACATCAAATGCCGTCCCTACACTTATTATGCACGGAACAAAAGATTTTGTCGTTCCTTTTAAAGAATCTAAAAAATTAAAAAAAGCGTTAGATCAAAACAATGTGGATAACAAATTTGTTAAAGTAAAAAAAGGAGATCATGGATTCAACAACATTTCAAAGGATCAACTTGATGAGTTGATCCAAGAAACAGTTGAGTTTATTGAGCAAAATTACTTTGAAAAGTGATTTTTAGTTTTTTTCAATTTTATCAAAACTTCGCAATAAATTTCATAAAATCACTATAAGAATAAATCACAAAATCATCAGGATTAAATTCAGTATTGATGCTCATACGCAATGCTTCAAGATCGTTGATGTCCTGAAGGTTTTCTATGGTTACCTGTTCAATTTCACCGACGAAATAATTCTTTTTCTTGAGAAAATTAAGATAATTGATATAATTCTGTTTTTCAGTGTCGTTTACATAAACAATTGCCAGTTTATCTTCCTGAACTAAGCGTTCTTTGGAATCTTTCAGCATCGCTTTTGCCAGGCGTTTTTTCATTATCTCAAAACGGATATCGGTATTTCCTTCCACATCAAAACGCTTTTCATCCATCCGGAACCGTATGGAAATGACCTCACTATATGCCAAAATCAAGCTGGTAAGTTGGATGTCAAATTTTAATTTTGTCTGAAGCTTGTGATTCGACATAATTATTTTGCACATTACCTGAATCTGCCACAACCGCAGATTATACAGGTAAATGGGATCAAAAATATGATGCGGCGTGATGCTGTTTCCTATAAACAAACTATGTTCTACCCCATCAGTTCTGAAACGTTCAAAATAATGCGGATATACTTGCTGAACAGCAATCTGTTCGGTATCAATAATATCTGTTATATTTTTATTGATTGTTTGGATGGCAGTATCGTATTTTTTACGCTGTATACAAAACCGCTGCGTTTTATCATCAATCAGACCATAGTATTTTTCAATTTGCTTTTTGAAAGACTTTTTGTCACCAAGCTGTTGAAATAACGGATGAATGGTCGTTGTGATATAATGATGAATTTGTACTTCTGCAACAAAATGGTGCTTTTTTAATTGTTTCTGCCAATACTTAATCTCATTGATGCGTTGGTCAAAAAGCAGACTCTGATCTTCGGTTTTTGTGTTTTCCAGAATGATTAGAATCTCTTTTAACTGGCTTTTTAAATCCGCCATCGTAGCTTTGTTTCTGAATGCCGTTGAACCTTTAATATCGGTTTCTCCGTAAAGAGGAAATACGTTTTCAAATACAATTTCTTTTAAAATTTCTTCCGAAGGGATATTTTCAGCACTGTTTTTGGCAAAGAAATATCTTTTTGCTTCGTTTTCAAATTTCCAGTTTACACTCGGATGAATGGTGGTGTATTCCCGCTGAATAATGGCATCAATCTCATTTTTAACTTCGTAATGATAACGTTCAAACGTATCATTGATCAACGGCATCAGATCGTTTAGCTTATTGGCATTAATGGTATTGAGTGTGTAAGGCGTTGCACATACCAATTCGAGGTATGCCTGAAATGCGTCTGTTTTTTTAATCGGAGCCAGAATAAAACTACGGATATTATTGCCTTTTAAAAATTCTAAATAAGGAATCCATTCCTGATGTTCATAAAGCTCCAATATGTCCGTTACACAAAAATATCTTTCGGAATTCCGCACAAATCCAAAAAAGTTTTGCGCAGCTCTTATTACTTCTTTAGACACATCTTTTCCGTTGAGGCTAAACATACTAACAAAATCGGTACGCATCGCCAGATCAATAAAATCATTGGTTTCATCATCAACAAAACACGCTCCGTAATCCAGATTTTTGATTTTGAAAATAGAACGGATCGTATTTTGCCCAATAGAAATTTCGATGCTATCCTGCCCTGCCTTAAGCAAGCTTGTCTTTATGTTTGAAATCGTATTCTCGATGGTCGCATCAAATAAAGTAATAATACCAAATCCTTTTAAAATCCAGCTATGAGGTGGAAACATTTTTTTCCAGACTTCAATATCATCATAACTTCGTTTAAGTAATTCGATATCATTTTTGCTCAGTTTTTTTGCTTTATCGGTTGGAATTAATTCTGTGAAATCGCCGTTGTAAATGATGCGGTAATGGCGTAAAATTCCTTTGCTGTCCGGGATATCGTAAAACAAAGGACTCGACATATCAAAATTTTCGCCATAACAGGTATTTAAAATCAAACAACAACTGAAAATATAGTATTGTTCATTGCCAAAATCACGGATATTTATTTCAAATTCTTCACCTGCATCAATAATAATTTTTTGAAAACGCTTGGTAAAATTAAAGTTGAAGTTTTGGAAAGGCAAGCTTACCGCTTTGATTTCATTGTGGGTCAAAGCAGTAGGAAACAGGTCTGCCAGCAGGTTGTGAATCAGGTCTATATTTTCATAGATCGTGGTTTTGGAGGTAATTCCCGTATAAAGCTCCGGGACTTTTGCCACTTCTTTCAATAGAGATTCCGCATAATTGACCCGATAAGGTGCATCGTCGTTTTCAGCGATTTCCTTTAATGCATCAATGACTTTATGAAACGAAATAACCGAATAAAACGGACTCATTTCAAAGTAATCAATATTCAGTTGTACTTTTTTCTCCATAAAAACATTTTATGCAAAGATATGACATAATTGTTTTTGATTTAAAAACTAAAACAACAGCTTGTGATTGAATTCACAAGCTGTTTTGGTAAATTTATTTCCCTAAAAAGTCAAACTATTTTTTTCTCAATATATTTTGAGTTCATTATCCGGACAATTCCCATATAATCCATTGTAAATTCGACGGTATCCCCCACTTTATAACGATTTTCATTGCTGCCTAAATCCAGAACAATCATATCGGAGGTTGCTCCGGCAATTTTGATAGTTTTGTCGGTAGTTTCGAGATGATTGGCGTCAATATCCAGAATTCCGATATCTATCAATGCCCGATTGGACGTTTTGCCGATGTCGTCATCGTTAAAATCGACCGTGTCGCCTTCAAGATTTGTTCCCATTTCGCCACTTGGCACAATCGGTTTTTCGTACAATTCTATAATCTCGGCATATAGCTTAAAAACGTTCTTTTCCAATGTTTTATACGGCGAACCGTCATAAGCGTTCGTACCCATAAACAAAGTTTCTCCAACCCGAAAATGGTTCACGCCTTTGGGCAGAATATCCTGCTCGACCAACGGTATGGTTACCGACGAGCCACCGGATATAAATTTGATATTCCGGTTAAATTTATACTCCACCAGCTGTTTATACAAACATAACTGTATGAGCTTGTCAGAATTAGGTAAAACGCCATACAGACAAGATAAATTCGTTCCCAAACCAATTACTTCTATGTTTTTCAGCTGGAAAATTGATTCGTAGAATTTGATAAAATCTTCTCGCATCACACCTTCCCGGAGTTCGCCTAAATCAATCATAATGATAATTTTGTGTACCTTATTCTGTTTCTGAGCTTCCTCAGAAAGTTTTTTAATGGTATAAATCGACGTATTCAGGCTGATGTCGGCATATTTAACCACATCTTCAATCACGCCTTTTGCTGGTGGTTTGATATACAAAGTCTGGGCTTCGGGACAAATTTCTTTGATTTTTTTCAGGTTGGAAATTCGCGAATCCGAACAATTCGTTATTCCCAATTTGATAACTTCTTCAAGAAACAGTTTGTTTCCACACAGAATCTTAGTCACAGCCGACCATTCTATGTTTTTCTCAGAAAAAAATCCGGATAGTTTATCGTAGTTATATTTAAGTTTTGATTTATTTAAAGTGATATAAGCCATGGCATTATTTTACATACCTCATTTCGAGATACTTATTCGTAAATCCTAATTTTTCGTACAATTTCTTCGCCGGATTATCGGGTTCAACATGTAATGCGATACCTCCTTTACATTGTTCAATAGCCTCCTGCATCAGCGATTTGCCTATACCTTTTCCTCTCTGCTGCGGGTGCGTTGCGATATAAACCAGAATATTTTCCGGAATGTAATCCTGCATTCCTGTTTCGTTGATGACCGTAGCTCCGACCAGTTCGTCATTATTGTAAGCTGTGAGTACAAAACCGCCGGTTTCGCGGTCTGTCTGGTTCAAAGAATAACGCATCGCCTTGGCAATATCCTCTTTCGGGTCGCCATATTCTTGCAAATATTCGTATAAAAATTGATTAACTTCTTCAAAATTTTGTGTTGTCATCGGGCTTTTGTCGTCCCATTTTTTGATTTGAATCATTGAATTATTTTTTTAATAATTTGGTCTGCGAGGAATATAAACAAAAAATACCGGAATAAAAAATAATCCGTCAAAAACTCTGATAAACATAGTAATAAATCTATAACTTTCCATTTATTTTTAGCCAGAAAGCATATTTTTTATGGATTAATTAACAAAAATGTGTATTTTTGTATTGAGTTTCAATATTAATTTACACATAAGAACTATGAACAAAGAAAAACAATTTGTTGCCACAGACGAGGCAAAAGGAAAAGCAACTCAGTTACGTATTTTTGCCGCTTTGTTGTGGATTGGGGCGATTGTGGCTCAGATATTTGCCATACGCTTTATATTACAAGCTGTCCGTGCCGAAGAAAGCATTATTAATATGTGGACTATCGGGTTAATCATTCTTGATTTGATTCTGGTACTTATCGGTTCAATGCTTTGGAAAAAATCCGGCAGGCTTGACCCACCGTCAGAGAAAAACAAGTTTTTATTTGTTTTACAAAGTCAATTGGGTGTAATTGCTGCTATCGTGGCATTCTTACCGCTAATTATACTGGTGCTGACCAATAAAAACATCGACGGAAAACAAAAAGCTATTCTCGGCAGTATCGCCGGAGTTGCCTTAGTTATTGCCGGAATCGGTAGTGCTGATTTCAATCCACCGTCGGTCGAAAAATATACCGAGCAAATCAATGCTCAGACCGACCTTATCAGAGAGTTGAACAACGGTGTGGATTTAGTGTATTGGACAAATCAGGGCAACAAATATCATCTAGATGCTGATTGCCAGCACATCAGAAACCGGGATAAACACAACGGAACGGTTAAACAGGCTTGGGAAGAAAGAAAAATCGGAGATTCTGAACTTTGCCTGACTTGTAAAAAGAACGCAGAAAAGAAACTGAATACGGAAGAAGCCACACAGGAAATTCTTGACGAAATAAATCCGGAATAGGTTTTTGAACTTTCAAACTTTATAAACTTTAAGCATCTCATAATAATGAAATGCCGATGATGAAAGTTGTCGGCATTTTTTGTTTTTAATAAATTTTTAATTTAAGGTATCCTATTCAAACAAATAAGGTAATTCAGTATATTTGTTATCAAGGAAAACCTGAGAAAGAATGAAGAACGCAAAACCCGAAACAATTGATGAATACATCAGACATTCGCCAGCAGAATCTCAAAAAATCATGGAGGAGCTTAAAAGAATTATAGAAACAACAGCTCCGAATGCAGAAGGAGTAATAAGCTGGAACGTGCCTATCTATAAACTTAATGGAATTCTTGCCGGCTTTAGCGTGGCAAAACATCATGTGAGTTTCGGAATAGATTCGCTCGAAGAAGAAGACAGAGAAACACTGAAAGAAAAAGGATATAAAACAGGAAAAAATACCATTCAAATTAAGTTTGACCAAAAAATACCCTCCGCAGAAATCAGTCAGCTGATAAAAAAACAATTAAAAATCATCGAAAAATAAAAACCTTCCGGCAATTTTATCTATTTCAACATGAAAAAAGAGTTACTTTCTCAAGTATATCAACACCCTTTGATAAATTCTCAAGAGCTTGAGAGTATTATTGAGGCACACCAAAAAATAACCCTCAAAAAGGGAGATTTCATTCTGAAAGAAGGAGAAATTGCCAACAGCTACCTGATTCTGGAAAACGGATTACTACGTTCTTTTGCTTATGATTATAACGGAAACGACATTACAACCGATTTTTTCTGCAATTATGAGGTGGTTATTGAGGTGCTTTCGCTGTTCCAACGGATACCTGCCAAAGAAAATATTCAGGCTTTGACCGATTGCATTTGCTGGAAAATAGATTTTGACGTTTTTCAGGAGCTATTCCATTCTATCGGAGGGTTTCCCGAATGGGGACGTTTATGGATGACAGGACGCTTGTTCCATTTCAAACAGCGTTCAGTAGAAATGGTAACCATTTCGGCAAAAGAGAGATACCTGCAACTTATCAAAGAACAACCACAGGTAGTCCTGCAATCTCCGCTTAAATACATTGCAAGTTATCTCGGAATTACCGATACATCGCTCAGCAGGATACGAAAGGAAATTTCGTAAAGATTTCATTTCTTGTCATAAGACAAGTTTTTTTTGGGTCTGTATGTGTACTTTTGTTTAGAACTAAATAATAAAAAGTATGGCAAAGATTCACGCTTATTTAAATTTTAACGGAAACTGTGAAACTGCATTTAAGTTTTACGAAAAAGTGTTTAAAACAGAAAATATCGGTACCCATCGTTTTGGAGATTTACCGGCAGACCCCAATTTTCCGATGGCAGAAGAAGACAAAAACAAAATTATGAATACAGGGATTATGATCAACAAAGATACGATGTTGATGGGATCAGACTGTGTAGAGAATTTTGGACACAAAGCCACCACTGGAAATGCAACGTATATCATGCTTGATACGGATACAGCTGAAGAAGCTAAAGAACTGTACGAAGCATTGTCTGAAAATGCATTAGATATCGAGATGCCGTTGGGCGAACAATTTTGGGCGGAACTTTATGCATCGTTTCAGGATCAATTTGGTATTTTTTGGATGATTCACTTTGAAGGGAATAAAAAAATGAGTTAATATTCAGATGGTTTTCTTTAAAATGACGAAACGAATATTTACGTTTTAAGACAGTTTTATATGGCAGGGCTAAAGACAAAAAGGATTTGTAAGGTTGGGCACGTTTATTATAAAAGTAGCGACTGTCCAACCTGTCCTGTTTGTGAAAAATTAAAAGAACCTACGACAGGATTTTTAGCACTTTTT
Source organism: Avrilella dinanensis (assembly GCF_002807015.1). Taxonomy (GTDB): domain Bacteria; phylum Bacteroidota; class Bacteroidia; order Flavobacteriales; family Flavobacteriaceae; genus Flavobacterium; species Flavobacterium dinanensis. The sequence goes on from NZ_NIPO01000001.1 coordinate 163,778, forward strand.
AGCAGTCCTGCGAGAAATGCCTTATTACATCACGGTATTGATAGTGTTCAAAAACTTTCGGCTTATAGTGAAAAGGATATCCTGAAATTGCACGGAATCGGAAAAGCCTCTTTACCCATATTAAAATCAGTATTGGAAGAACAGGGTTTATCATTTAAACTTTTGGAAAAGTCCAAAGATAAAACTACGGGCATGCCAAAGCCTAAGAATGTTGAGGAGTATATTGCCGGTTTTTCGGGAAAAATCCAGAGAAGGCTTCATTTGATCCGTAAGGTAATAAAGGAGAATGCACCCGAAGCGGAAGAGAGCATTGCTTACGGAATGCCTGCCTACAAGCTGAACAAAAAACCTTTGGTGTATTTTGCAGGATATAAAAACCATATCGGGTTATATGCCACACCCACAGGGCATTTGGAATTTGCAGAGGAACTCTTAAAATATAAGCAGGGAAAAGGTTCTGTTCAGTTTCCGCTTGATGAGCCTTTACCTGTTAATTTAATTGAAAGAATTGTTCGGTTTAGAGTAATTGAAAATAAGCAAAAAAAGTAATAACATTTAATAAAAAAATTATGAAACAGAAGATTTTAACCGTACTGTCCGTATTGTTCGGACTTTTGCTAATCAACGGAGGGCTGAACAAGTTTTTTAACTACATGCCTGTTCCCGAAGATATGGCAGAGGAAATGATGAAAGATTTTGGTGCTATAATGGAAATATCGTGGCTGATGCCTCTCATTGCTATTGCTGAAATTATTGGAGGATTGCTGATTATTTTTCCAAAAACAAGAGCCTTGGGTGCAGTGGTTCTTTTTCCTGTAATGGTAGGAATTTTATTAACCCATATTTTTGTCGATACCAGCGGACTGCTTATTGCTTTAGTAATTTGGGCAATTCTGCTTTGGATAATTTATGAAAACAGAGAGAAATACCGACCAATGTTTAAATAGAAAGATATGAAACTCACAGCAAAAGCAACACTACAAATTCAAAAACCGATTGCAGAAGTTTTTGAGGCTATTGTAAATCCTGAAAAAATGACGAAATATTTTATTTCGGAAAGCTCGGGGCGAATGGAAACAGGAAAAGAGCTTACTTGGGAATTTGGCGATTTTCCGGGTAAGTTTCCTGTAAAAATAATAGAAGTTCAGCCCGATAAATCCGTTTCGTTTATTTGGGACGAAGAAACCGTTGTAAACATTATATTGGAAGAACAACCCGACAAAAGTACGGTAGTAAAAGTTACTGAAGGCGAAAAAGAATTAAACGAAGAAAATACCGAATGGCTTACAAGCAATTCATTCGGTTGGGGAAATTTCCTTGATTGTATGAAAGCTTATCTGGAATACGGGATAAACCTGAGAAAAGGAGCATTTGATTATATGAGAAAATAAAAAGATGATGATACATCAAACAATAACGATTGAAACAACAATCAATGCAAGTACAAACAAAGTTTGGGATTCTTATACTCAACCCGAACACATTACGAAATGGAATTTCGCTTCTGACGACTGGCATTGTCCCAAAGCGGAAAACGATATGAAAATCGGAGGTATATATTCTGCCCGAATGGAAGCCAAAGACGGAAGTTTCGGGTTTGATTTCAAAGCGGTTTATGATGAAATCATTCCTTTCGAGAAGATTGTTTATACCATAGAAGACGGCAGAAAAGTTATTACAGTTTTTGAAAGTTTAAACGATAAAACAAAAGTTACTACTATTTTTGAAGCTGAAAATCAAAATCCTGTCGATATGCAAAAAACAGGCTGGCAGGCTATCCTGAATAATTTTAAAAGATACACAGAAAACAATTAACTATGAAAAAATTACAATTCAAAACAGACATCAACGCTCCGATTGCAAAGGTTTACAATACGATGCTCGGATTGGACGACAAAGCAACCTATGAAGCGTGGACAGCCGAATTTAACCCGACTTCCACTTATGAAGGAAATTGGGAAAAAGGCTCAAAAATCCTTTTTATCGGTGTAGATGAAAATGGAGAAAAAGGCGGAATGGTTAGCGAAATTGCAGAGAACATTCCCAACAAATTTGTTTCCATTCGTTCTTACGGAATTTTAAAAGGGGATACGGAAATTACCGAAGGAGAAGAAATCGAAAAATGGGCAGGCGGACTGGAAAATTACACCTTTGAAGAAAACAACGGGATCACAGCAGTTACTGTGGACGTTGATATGACAGATGATTTTGTCGGTTATTTCAATGAAACCTATCCGAAAGCATTGAGTAAACTAAAATCGATACTTGAAAGTTGAAAAATATGAACCAAGACATTCAAACTTACAACGACAGCCAATCGGAAGATGATAAGAAAATTTGTGATTTTCTTTGTAAAGAAATCAACAAAAATCTTCCTGAATCAGATACTTCGACAGGCTCAGTACAAGCCAAAATTTGGCACAGACACCCTGTCTGGTTTTTGGACGAAAATCCGATTGTTGGTTACAGCAAACAAAAAGCTGGAATACGGTTGATGTTTTGGAGCGGTGCCGATTTTGAAGAAGAAAATCTAAATGTGTTGGGTGGAAAATTTAAAGATGCTTCGGTTTTTTATAATTCAGCAGAAGAAATCAATACCGAAGACTTAAAGCGTTGGCTCAAAAAATCAAAAGAAATCCAATGGGATTATAAAAATATCGTAAAGCGGAAAGGAAAATTAGAAAGATTGAAATAAATTTCCACAATGGAAAGTTGGGAGTCGAGAACAGTTTTCAAACTTTTAACCAATAAAAACTGTGTCAAAAACATTGTGAAACAACAAATTAAGGTTTTATACAACGTGTTAAGGTATAGTTTGTTAATTATTTTCTCCTCCTAAATAACGAATGTTCCTTACCAGTCCTGTATATTTAGCTCGTTTTACTGCTGATTTTTTAAAAACCTCGCTAAAAGTTTCCTGCGTAAGTTCTGCCCATTCTTTTTTGGAAAAATTCAACAGTTTTTCATTAGGCAGAAAAGCCGATTCGTTGTGTGGTTGAGCAAATCGGTTCCATGGGCAAACGTCCTGACAAATATCACAACCGAAAACCCAGTCCTGAAACTTTTCGCTCATACCTGCCGGAATCTGGTCCTTGAGTTCAATGGTAAAATAAGAAATACATTTACTTCCATTTACCACATAAGGCTGCTCAATTGCATCAGTCGGGCAGGCATCGATACAAGCGGTACAAGTGCCGCAATGGTCGGCAACGGGCAAATCATATTCTAATTCCAAATCACAAATTAATTCAGCAATAAAGAAAAATGAACCAGTTTGCTTAGCAATGAGATTACTGTGTTTTCCAACCCACCCCAAGCCTCCACGTTTTGCCCAGGCTTTGTCCAGAACAGGTGCTGAATCCACAAAAACCCGCCCGTTGACTTTGCCTATTTTTTCCTGGATAAATGCCAGTAATGACTTGAGTTTATCCTTGATAACGAAGTGATAATCTTCGCCATAGGCATATTTGGATATTTTATAATTATCTGATTGATTTTGTATTTTTTCGGGATAATAATTTAGCAATAGAGAAATCACAGATTTTGCACCATCAACCAGCAATGTCGGGTCTAAGCGTTTATCGAAATGATTTGCCATATAGTGCATTTCGCCGTGCATATTCTGGTTGAGCCAACGCTCTAAACGAGGAGCTTCTTCTTCGAGAAAACCGGCTTTGGACACACCGCAAGACATAAATCCCAAACGCTTGGCTTCAGCTTTTATCCAATTGGTATGCTGCTGTTTAATCGTTTCATTCATCAAACAAACCTCCTTGCAGTTTTTTATTGATTTTCCCTAAATGCTGATAGGCTTTCTCGGTCACTTCCCGTCCTCTTGGTGTGCGGTAAATAAATCCTTCCTGTATTAAAAAAGGTTCATAAACCTCCTCAATGGTTTCTGCATTTTCGGATACGGCAGTCGCCAAAGTCGAAATTCCGACCGGCCCTCCTTTGAATTTGTCAATGATAGTCAAAAGGATTTTGTTATCCATTTCGTCCAATCCGTATTTATCTACATTCAATGCATTCAATCCATATCGGGCAATTTCAACATCGATAGTTCCGTTACCTTTGATTTGTGCATAATCTCGCACGCGACGTAACAAAGCATTCGCAATACGCGGGGTTCCACGGCTGCGACCGGCAATTTCGACAGCAGCTTCGTAGTGAATCGGCACGTGCAGGATTTCGGCACTTCGCTCGATAATTGTTGATAAGAGTTCGGTGTTGTAATATTGTAAACGGCTTTGGATACCAAACCTCGCCCGCATCGGGGCGGTCAGTAAACCGGAACGGGTAGTGGCACCGACCAGCGTAAACGGATTAAGGTTGATTTGCACCGTTCTGGCATTTGGCCCGGATTCAATCATGATGTCAATCTTAAAGTCCTCCATGGCAGAATACAGATATTCTTCCACAACCGGACTCAAACGATGAATTTCGTCTATGAAAAGTACATCTCTCTCCTCCAAGTTAGTCAGTAATCCGGCTAAATCCCCGGGCTTGTCCAAAACAGGTCCCGAAGTAATCTTGATACCGACATTGAGTTCGCTTGCCAAGATGTGTGCCAGGGTGGTTTTTCCCAATCCTGGCGGACCGTGAAACAAGGTATGGTCTAATGCTTCGTCACGAAGATTAGCTGCTTTTACAAATATTTTCAGGTTTTCCAATACTTGTTCCTGTCCTGCAAAATCGTCAAAAGAAAGTGGACGAAGTTTTTTTTCCACTTCAAACTCTTCGGGATTTTTATTCGGATTAAGATGCTCGTTCATAAGCACAAATATACGAAGTTTTTACATTGAAGTATTCAATCAATATCATTTCATAAAAAAAACGGCAATCCGAAGATTGCCGTTTTTATTTATTCTAAAAAATCTGTGATTAGTTGAAGTCTGCGTCAGAAACGCCTTCGTTCACCTTGATTTCTTTTGCTTGCAGGTCGATGTTCATTCCCGGTCCTAATGGAATTGACATAAACTGAGGTATTTTCACTCCTTTTATTTCTTTGTAATCACCTACTGTTTGTGCCATAGACATGGTTTGCCCACCTTGTTCGATTGTAGTTACTTCACCAAGTTTTAAACCAGTTGCTACACTATAATAGTAAGCTGTATCGTCTTGTTTTAACACATAAGCATCCTCGTCATTAAAGTTCTCTATACCTGTCAAAGTATATTGATTAGCGTTTTCAACCTCTTTAAGCTCAGTAAACAATACGGCACTTTCTTGCATTTCTTTCAGGTCTTCACCTTCCATGTCAAATCTTTGCCCTTGCTGCATCACATAAGCGCTTTCTGGCGTAACAACTTGTTTCATCATTTCTTGCCCCATGGCAATCATTGATACCAACATGTGTCCACTATTGGTTTGTTTTCTGGTCATAGAAACTGGTGCTCCTTGCAATGAACCTTCATACACAATAGACAAAGAAGTTATTTTGTCGATATTTTCTCTTCCTCCAATGGCTTTGATATAGTTTTCCAAAACCGTTTGTGGTGTAACACTTGCATCAACTGTTTTTACTTCTGGTTTGTCGGTAGGATTGGCGTATCTGTCGTAGAAATTAACCGGATAACCTAATCTTTCCAAACCTTCCAGCACTTCTGATGCTTTTCCGGCAATGACAATTCTGAAATTATCTGCTAAAAAGTATTTCTTAGCGGCACGTTGTACGTCATCTGCAGTTACTGCATTGATATTTTTAATATAATTTTCGTAGAAATCTCCCGGCAGATTTTGTGTTTTTGTACGTAGAGCAAAATTCGCAATAGTTCCTGGTTTTTGTGTTTCCATTACAAAGTTTCCAACGTATTTCGCTTTAGCCAAATCCAGTTCTTCCTGAGAAACTTTGGTATCTCTGATTCGAGTCAATTCGTTCATGAATTCTACCACAGCACTGTCTGTTACGGTATTTCTCACAGATGAGCTTGCTACGAAACGGGTGGTATATTTACCCGAACCGATTGAAGAATATGCTCCGTAAGTCCAACCGTGTGCTTCACGCAGATTAAGGAACAAACGCCCTTCGCCGCCACCGCCTAAAATCTGGTTTGCCATCAAAGCTGCAAAATAATCTTTGTCAGTCATTTTCAAATCAACCAAATTTTGGATACCGATTTCTGACTGTACAGCGTTAGGCACATCTACAAAATCAATTTGTGTTTTTGCCACATTGCTTGGTTTTGGATAATTGGCTTTTGGTGCAGATGCTTTTTTCCAGTCTTTAAACAGTTTTTCTACTTGTTTTTTGACATGGTTAGCATCTACATCGCCGATAACTACCAAATAAGCATTTTCCGGAACAAAGTAATCTTTGTAATTTTTCTTCACGTCGTCAAGCGTGATATTATTGATGCTTTCTTCTGTTTCAAATTCTCCGTTCGGGTGGTTTTTTCCAAACAATAATGCACTTCGAACTCTTGATGCAATCGCTGATGTACTTTTTTCAGAAGCTTTTAATCCTTCGATAGTCTGAGCTTTTACTTTGTCGAATTCTTCCTGTTCAAACAACGGGTACAATGCTCCCTCTGCCATCATTTCGAGGATTCTGTCTGCATATTTTGACAATCCGCTACCAGAAGCTCCGGTATTCCAGAAACCGATACTGGCTCCCATAAAATCAGCTTCTTCCAGAAATTTATCTTTCGGGGTTTTTGTAGTTCCATTTCCGATAACAGAACTGGTCATTCCAGACACACCTACTTTATCACCTTCGGCATAAGGTGGCGTGTCTATGGTAAGCGTATAGCTCACTCTTGGCAGTTTATGGTCTTCAACCACCATTACGGTAAGTCCGTTGTCTAACTTAAATTCGGTAGGTTTTTTTACCTGAACCTGAGGCGTTGGCCCAGACTTTGGCTGCTCTCTTTTAATCTGTGCACCGGCACTAAGAGTTAAAACTAAAGCTGATGCTAATAAAAATATTTTTCTCATTGTTTTCTACTTAATTTATTCTTGTTCTGTTTCAGGCAAATAATCTAATTCTAATCTTTGATTAGGTTTTAAGTATCTATTTGCCACGTCTCTGATTTCTTCTCTGGTAATAGAACGGTAGATGTCAATTTCTTCGTTAATCAGGTTGATGTCGCCATAAAGCATATAATATGAAGCTAAGTTTTCAGCCAGGCTTTCCAAGTCTGAATTACTGTTTACATACATATTCTCGAAATCATTCTGTAACTTTTGGTAATCTCTTTCTGAAATCAATTCGGTTTGTAATTTTACCAGTTCTTCGTCGATTTCTTTTCGGATATCTTCTTTAGATATACCTTGCATTGGCAGATATCCTATGAAATAAATGCCGTAATCTTCCTGTGCGAAATTGCTGGCAAAAATTTCCAAAGCCATTTTTTTCTCATCAACAATTTTTTTGTATAATATGGTTGATTTTCCTCCTGAAAGATATGATGAAATCATATCCAAAACACGAGCATCTCTGGTTTTCATCGATGGTGTTCTGTATGCCAGCAAGTGCATTGGCAACTGGATATTTGCGTCGTAAGCCGTAGCATGAAGTGTTTTCGTAATCGGCGCTTCTTTCGCATTTACTCTTGGCACTTCAGCTCCTCTTTCGGCAATTCCGAAATATTTTTCAATCCACTCTTTTGTCTGGTCAAAATCAATATCTCCGGCAACGACTAAAACTGCGTTATTTGGCACATAAAATTTCTTGTGAAATGCTCTAAACTCTTCTAAAGTAGCTGCATCTAAATGCTCCATAGAACCAATCGGTGCCCAACGGTATGGGTGGTTGAAGAACATGTTTTTCTTCACTTCTGTAATTAAATTACCATAAGGTTGATTATCAACTCTCAAACGTTTTTCTTCTTTCACAACTTCGTTTTGTGTATCTACTCCGATTTGATTGATTACCGGTTGAATCATACGGTCAGATTCCATCCACAAAGCCAATTCCAGATTGTTTGACGGGAATACTTCATAGTAATAAGTTCTGTCGTCAGATGTGTTCGCATTGTTGTGCCCTCCGTTGGAAGTTACCATTTTGAACCATTCTCCTCTTTCTATATTTTCTGTTCCTTCAAACAGAAGGTGTTCAAAAAAGTGAGCAAATCCCGTTCTGTCCGGATTTTCATCTTTTGCTCCAACGTGGTACATCACTGAAGTTACCACTACCGGAGCTGACTTATCCTGATGTAATACAACGTGCAACCCGTTATCGAGGGTGTACTCTTCAAAGTCAACTTTCTGAGCAAACAGTGTACTTCCGAAAGATACTACTGCTGCTAAAGCCAATAAAGTTTTTCTCATAATTTTAAATATTAAACTTGTTTTCTGTTTATAGGACGCAATTTCGGGAAATTGTTACATTCTTATACCTAATTTTTTATTATTTTTGGATATCAATTTTTACAGTAAAAAATTAAGCCTGAAAATCCTGTTATTTCAGAAAATAATATTATATTTGCCAACTGAAAAATAATTAAATTTTATTGTTATGTACGCAATCGTAGAGATAGCAGGGCAACAATTTAAAGTTAGCAAAGACCAAAAAGTGTATGTTCACCGTTTGGCAACTGAAGAAGGAGAAAGTGTTACTTTCGACAAAGTTCTTTTGGTTGATAACGAAGGAAAAATCACTGTTGGCGCCCCGGCTATAACAGGAGCTTCTGTAGGAGCAAAAGTTTTGAAACACCTTAAAGGTGACAAAGTAATCGTTTTCAAAAAGAAAAGAAGAAAAGGTTACAAAAAGAAAAACGGACACAGACAGGCATTGACTCAAATCCAAATTGAGGGAATTAGCTTGTAATTGTTCAGAAAATTTAAGTATTAACAATATAAAAACCAGAAATTATGGCTCACAAAAAAGGTGTCGGTAGTTCGAAGAATGGTAGAGAATCAGAATCGAAACGCTTAGGTGTTAAGATTTATGGAGGACAGGCAGCTGTTGCCGGAAATATCCTTGTAAGACAAAGAGGTTCTAAACACAATCCTGGTGAAAACGTATATATGGGGAAAGACCATACACTACATGCAAAAGTAGATGGTATCGTTAAATTCACTAAGAAAAGAGACAATAAGTCTTACGTATCAATTATGCCTTTTGAAGCATAATTACTATCGACTTAAAAATTAAAAGCTGTTCCAATGAACAGCTTTTTTTGTTTTATCATATATCAACCTCTTGTTAACCAACCTCGTCGAGCAGCGGTAGCAATTGCATAAGGTGTTATCCAAAAGAGAGAAAAAGTATAAAAAATACTATATGGATATGCCCAAAAAGATTCAAGCAGATTGTATTTCCGAGCATAAAAGAATACCTGAATACTCGAAAAAAGAGCAATCCCGAACAAAGTGGTCGTCACAAACATCAGAGGATAATTTAGAATAAAAATCAGCATGGAAATCATTAATGGATAAGCCATAATTACCCGTAACCACTGATTCAACAATAATATACGCGTACCGGTTTTATCCCCTTTCCGGAAATCGGTAAATGCAAACCTGCTCATCATGATATTTTCCCGTACGTTACTTCGCTCCCACCTGATAAACATTTTATATAAGCTCTCAAATTTTTCAGGTGTATTCGTCAGTACAGATGCGTTGCGTTGGAACAGCACATCGTATCCCTGTTTGAGAATCATATTGGTCATTGCTCTGTCTTCGCCGATATCTGACGGCTTGCCCATAAATGTTTGATTAATCCAATCGGGAAGTGCAGTCATCACCGCATCTTTTTTGTAGGCAGCCAACGCACCCGGCGTACACAAAACAGTTTTCAATACGCTTTGGGCACAGCGGATAAACTCAAAACTAAACACAAAACTGACATTCAACATACGCGGAATCATACTACTTTGGTTGTTCAAAACTTTGACGTTACCGGCAACAGCTCCACAATTTTCATTGACTACAAATGGACTTACCAGATTTCTCAACGTATCAGCTTCAACTAAAGAATCACTATCAACAGTTACAAAAATTTCTCCCTCTGCCAAATGAAAGCCTCTGTACAAAGCATGACGCTTTCCTTTGTTTTTCGGTTGCTGATAAATATGCACTCTACCCAAAAGCTCGTATTTAGCCTTCAACATCCACTGCCATGTATCATCTTTGCTCCCATCGTCTATGGAAATAATTTGCATTTTGTCTGCCGGATAATTACTATTTGCCAAACTCATCAGGGTGTGATAAACAAGTTTTCCTTCGTTATATGCGGGAACGATAATCGTCACAAAAGGCAGGTTTTCATCTGGTACTGATTGTATTTCTTTATATTTTTTATACAACCAGAACAAGTAACCTAAAAAAGCTAAATATAAAACAAGTAATCCTCCGAAAACAAGAAAAGAAAAACTACCAAAAAGTGTGCTTTTTCTATGTAAATTAATGGTTTCAAAATAGGGCATATAATAAATATAACCGATTACTACGCTTAATAACAGAAATAACGTACCTGATATTATGAGATACTCATTTGGTGTCCATTTTTGCTGGTGGAAAGAACGGGAAATAATTTTTGTATAAGTTTTAAATTTTCTTCTAAAAGTATCTTTGATGCGTTCTAATTTCGTTTCTTGTTTTCTTAATATACCGTCCATAGTAAGCTTATTTTTAGCTGTCTGAACAAGTGCAAATTTTGTACCACCGCTATAAACCCAATAAATAAAGAATTCCTTAAGAAATGGAGTGTGGAATTAAGAAAACATTATGTAGCCGAACGCCACAAAAAAAGGCGAACAAATATTTGTTCGCCTTTTTGTATATAAGAATCTTATTTTTCGATTAATGTGCTCCTCCGTCTTTTTCCCCTTCTCTCAAAGGTACATTCTGAGGAACATAATCCTCTTCATATCCCGGCTTGCTGTAATCGTAAGCCCATCTGTAAACTACTGGTAAATCGCCTGGCCAGTTTCCATGGATATGCTCTACCGGTGTTGTCCACTCCAACGAATTTCCTTTCCATGGGTTTTGAGAAGCTCTCTTACCATAGAAAATACTTGAAAAGAAGTTATACAAGAATACAATTTGAATTAATGCACCTACGATTGCGAAAACAGTAATCAGAATATTTACATCAACCATATCGTCAAACATTGGGAAAGCCGAGTTAGAATAATAACGTCTTGGTAAACCTGCCAATCCTAAGAAGTGCATTGGAAAGAACACTCCGTAAGCACAAATTGCAGTAATCCAGAAATGGATATAACCTAAATTCTTGTTCATCATTCTACCAAACATTTTAGGGAACCAGTGATAAATTCCGGAAAACATACCATATATTGCCGATACACCCATTACTAAGTGGAAGTGAGCAATTATAAAATAAGTATCGTGAACCTGAATATCCAAAGTAGAATCCCCAAGGATAATACCTGTTAACCCCCCACTAATGAATGTAGAAACGAAAGCAATACTGAATAACATTCCCGGATTCATCTGAATATTACCTCTCCATAAGGTGGTGATATAGTTAAAAGCTTTTACTGCAGACGGAATCGCAATCAATAACGTGGTAAAGGTAAATACCGAACCAAGGAAAGGATTCATACCTGACACGAACATGTGGTGCCCCCAAACGATTGTTGATAAGAAAGCAATAGCTAACAAAGACACAATCATTGCCCGGTATCCGAAGATTGGTTTTCTTGCGTTACAAGCGATAACCTCAGAGGCGATACCCATCGCAGGCAGGATTACCAAATATACTTCCGGGTGACCCAAGAACCAGAAAAGGTGCTCGAATAATACAGGCGAACCTCCCTGATAATGCAATACTTCTCCGGCTAAATAAATATCTGACAAGAAAAATGAAGTTCCGAAACTTCTGTCCATGATTAATAATAAAGCGGCTGAAAGTAAAACCGGGAACGAAACTACCCCAACAATGGCTGTGATAAACAATGCCCAAACTGTAAGCGGAAGTCTAGTCATAGACATTCCTTCTGTTCTTAGGTTGATAACTGTTACAATGTAGTTGAGCGACCCCATCAAAGATTGTGCAATAAACAATGCCATTGAAATCAACCATAATGTCATTCCGGTTCCTGAACCTGGAATAGCCTGTTCAACTGCTGATAACGGCGGATAAATTGTCCACCCTGCAGAAGCGGGTCCTGATTCTACAAACAACGATGATAACATTATGATACAAGACAAAGCAAATATCCAGAATGACAACATATTCATAAATCCGGAAGCCATATCTCTTGCACCGATTTGTAATGGAATCAGCAAGTTAGAAAAGGTACCTGACAATCCGGCTGTCAAAACGAAGAATACCATAATAGTACCATGCATCGTAACCAACGCCAGGTAAATATCGTTTCTCATTACTCCACCCGGAGCGAAATCATCGCCTAATAACCATGAGAATATTTTGAATGATTCTTCCGGCCATGCAATCTGCATACGGAATAATACGGACATTGTTACCCCGATAATCCCCATAATAATACCAGTAATCAAAAATTGCTTGGCAATCATTTTATGGTCGGTACTAAATATGTACTTCGTTATAAATGTTTGATTATGGTGGTGGTCGTGCTCATGACCATGTTCTAAATTATGCTCTAATGCTGCTGACATAATAATCTATTTTTCTTCTAACCGATTAAAATTAACCTCTAATATTTTCTATCTCAATTGCTTCTTCTTCAGACTCTGCAGTGTTATCTTCTGATACCGCTTCTTCTTCCTGACTCACTGCCTCCTCCTCCACTGCCGGCTGAGGCTCGTTTCCTGCCTGTTCTTCAGCAATACGTTGCCCGAGTGTTTTTTGTTCTCCTAACCATTTTTTGAAATCCTGCTCAGACTCTACAATAACTTTCATCTGCATATTATAATGAGAACGTCCGCAAATTTTGTTACAAAGTAATATGTAATCAAACTCGTATGGTGTAAGAGCTTCTTCTCCTTTAGCTATTAACTCCTGACTGCGTTGTGATCTTAATTTATTGATTTTATCAACTTTTTTAATTGTTTCAGGCAGTTGTCTCATCTCGCTTGTTGTGATAGACGGAACCATAGCAAACTGAGTAACCATTCCCGGAACTGCATTCATCTGTGCTCTGAAGTGAGGAAAATAAGCAGAGTGCAAAACGTCTTGTGAACGAATTTTAAATACTACCTTTTTACCTAACGGCAAGTGCAATTCTGATGCTAATATATCATCGTGAGAGTTCGGGTCAGACATATCCGCGCCAGTGGCATTCACTCCTTGAATAAATCTTACGTTGGCTTTACCTAATGTATTATCTTCTCCGGAATAACGAACGTCCCAACCGAATTGTTTTGCATATACTTCCACATACATTACTTCTTCGTCCTGGTCATAATACATAATGTTGTTCCAAGCGAATAGTCCGTAAAGAATCAATCCTGACAATACAATTACCGGAATAATCGTCCAAATCATTTCCAATTTGTCATTATCGGCATAGAATGTGGCTTTACGTCCTTTAATCCCTCTTGCTTTGAAAGAGAAATAGTGCAATAAGAATTGTGTGATTATCTGTACTGTGAAGATAAGAATCATAGATATCCACATCAGGTTATCTACATCTTTACCATGCTCAGATGCCGCGTCTGACATCAAAGGCATATACCCCCACTTTGCACATGAATATATCATCAAGGCATAGATAAACCCTAAGAATCCAAATAATAAATATCCGTTCACATTATTGTCTCTCTCGCTGGCTATTTCTGATTCACTTTCATGTGCAGGCTTTTGCTTGATAGTCTGCGTCAAGTGAAAGATTTTAGTCAGCTGCCAAATGGCAATACCTAACAGGACAACTACTCCAATGATTAATAAACTTGTCATTTGTGTTTATTAGTTTAAATATTAATAATGAAAATGTTTACTCTCCTCAATATAAGGGTCATTTTTAGCCAATAGTGGTGCTTTAGCGATGGCATTAAATCCAACGTAGATAAACAATCCGCCAAAGAACAATATCGAACCTATTTCTGCTATTCCGATTGACCAACTTCCTCCAACAGTACCTGGTGCAATCATATTAAAGAAATCCAAATAATGTCCTACCAAAATCGAGATACCTGCCATTACGATAATCCAGCTCAATCGTTTGAAATCAGTATTCATGAGTAATAATATAGGTAACACGAAATTAAATACTAACATCAGGAAGAACGGTGCATTATATTCTTCTATTCTGAATACGTAATAGGTTACTTCTTCCGGAATGTTGGAATACCATTGTAACATAAACTGAGAGAACCATAAGTAAGTCCAGAAAATTGAGAACCCGAACATATATTTAGCCAAATCATGAACATGGCTCGTATTCACAAACTCTAAATAACCTCTTGATTTCAGATATACTGTTACTAATGCAATTACTGTAATCGAAGTCACGATAAAACTTGCAAATACATACCAACCAAACAAGGTAGAATACCAGTGTGTATCAATCGACATAATCCAATCCCATGATGCGATAGATTCTGTCACAATAAAAAACACTAAGTAAATAGCAGCCAGTTTGAAATTCTTTTTATGATAAACCAAGTCTCCTGTTTCATCTAATTTCAAAGAGTTTTTTCTGCTCAGGTATCTGAATAAATTCCAGCCTCCTAAGAAAATCACTGCTCTGATTAGGAAGAAAGGGATATTCAAAAAATCTGTTTTGGCCTGGATAATAGAATCTTCCGCAACGATTGAGTCATCCATCCAAATGAACATATGGTTCAAATGTAAGACGCTCGCTATCAGCAATAAGAAAAATATGATTGACCCCGGCAACAAATAAGCCGAAATTCCTTCCATTACGCGATATAACACAGGTGACCATCCAGCCGACCCTGCATATTGTAATTTATTAAAGGTAAAAACACCTAAAGCGATGAACATAAAAAATATACAAGCTACATAAACTGCCACCCATGGCTTATTTTGTAACTGGTGTAAAACATGCTCTAAATGGTGCTGATGTTCTGCTGCTGCCAATTCATCGTGTGTGTCATGCGAATCGGCATGAGCAACTGCTCTATGATGAGCATCATGATGTTGTTCAGCTAATATTTGCTCTACTTCTTCAGTCGTTTTGGGCATAGTAAGAAATCCATAAGCAATACTTATCGCTCCTAATAACATCAAGACGAAAGAAAAAGTCTTTAATTTGTTTGAAAATGTGTACATATCTAAACTTTCAAATACGGTTTACAATTATAACTCAGATTTTAGTTTCAAAACATAATCTGTAACTAACCATCTCTCGTGTTGTGTAAGCTGGTTTTTATGCGACCCCATGGCGTTCAACCCATAGGTAATTACATGATATATGCCTCCTTCTGTTAATTCTCTTTCTGCGTAATTCGGTACACCCAGAAATTTTTCGCGTTTTACCAAATTACCTTGCCCGTCTCCTTTATCTCCGTGACAGATTGCACAATAAATAGTATAAAGTTGTTTGGCTTCAGTAGCATCAGCTTCAGAAATTTCAGTAAGTGGAGATTTCAGATTAGCTTTTGCCATTTCCAACCCTTCTGTTGTATCAGGGTATTCTTCTGGTGTAAATCCTCTCGGAATAGTACCTTCAGCCGGCAATTGTGCTTGTTGCCCGTTTTTAAATGCGTCAGTTTCCTGATAGGTTTCATATGACACAGGTCTGTACATATCTGGAAAAAATTCGTAATTAGGGCTACTCTTATCAGAGCAAGAGGTTGCCAATACTACAACACCTGTCAAAATTAATATTTTATGCAGATTTTTCATCTTTATATATTTATTTCTCTACAACTTTTACTTCTACAGCACCTGTATTTTTAAAAAATTCAATTGCTTCATCTTCGTTTCCTGACAATGACACTTCCATCAAAAAGTGGTCGTCGGTAGTTCTCACATCAGGGTTTTCTGCTTTTTTGAAAGGCCATAGTTTACTTCTCAAATAAAAGGTAATTACCATTAAGTGAGCCGCAAAGAACACAGTCATCTCAAACATAATAGGCACAAACGAAGGCATATTCTGATAGTAGCTAAAACTTGGCTTACCACCAATATCCTGCGGCCAGTCAACTATCATGATATAATTCATCATATAAGTAGCGAAAGACAAGCCTATCAAACCATAAATGAATGAACATATTGCCAATCTGGTTGGTGCCAATCCCATTGCTTTATCTAAACCGTGAACAGGGAATGGTGTATAAACCTCTTCAATGTGATGATGAGCAGATTTTGTAGATTTAACCGCATCTAACAAAACGTCGTCATCATTGTATAATACATGTAAAACTTTTGTACTCATAGCTTATTAATGATTTACAGATTGACTATTATTCTCTCTTTCTCGCTTATGGTTATCTCCTGAAGATTTAAGAATCGTCTTAACCTCCGCCTGGGCAATAACCGGGAAACTTCTCGAATATAGTAAGAATAACACGAAAAAGAATCCTATTGTTCCTACATAAACACCTATGTCAACAAAAGTTGGTTGGAACATTGTCCAAGACGATGGCAAATAATCTCTGTGTAATGAAGTAACAATAATCACAAAACGCTCAAACCACATTCCTATATTTACAACTATGGATATGATAAAAGATGCCATAATACTTGTTCTGATTTTTTTGAACCACATTACCTGTGGAGAAACTACATTACAAGTCATCATCAGTAAATATGACCACCAGTATGGTCCTGTTGCACGATTCAGGAATGCATATTGCTCATATTCTACTCCTGAATACCATGCTACCCACAACTCTGTGATATAAGCTACCCCAACAATCGAACCTGTAATCATAATAATGATATTCATCAATTCGATGTGTTGTACCGTGATATAATCTTCCAGGTTTACCACTTTTCTCATGATAATCAACAAAGTGTTTACCATAGCAAATCCAGAGAAAACCGCACCTGCAACGAAATATGGCGGGAAAATAGTTGTATGCCAGCCAGGAATTACAGAGGTAGCAAAGTCCATAGATACAATAGTGTGAACAGACAATACCAACGGCGTTGCCAATCCTGCCAATACTAAAGATACTTCCTCAAAACGCTGCCAATCTTTGGCTCTACCACTCCACCCGAATGATAATAAAGAATATATTTTTTTGGCGAAAGGCCTCACAGCTCTGTCTCTTAGCATTGCAAAGTCAGGTAATAACCCAGTCCACCAGAACACTAATGATACTGATAAATAAGTTGAAATAGCGAATACATCCCATAGCAACGGCGAGTTAAAGTTCACCCATAACGAGCCGAATTGGTTTGGCATCGGTAATACCCAATATGCCAACCACGGGCGTCCCATGTGCAAAATCGGGAATAAACCTGCCTGCACTACCGAGAAAATGGTCATTGCCTCTGCAGAACGGTTAATCGCCATTCTCCATTTTTGTCTGAACAATAAGAGTACGGCAGAAATCAAGGTTCCGGCGTGTCCGATACCTACCCACCATACGAAGTTGGTAATATCCCATGCCCAACCTACTGTTTTATTTAATCCCCATGTACCAATACCTGTGGATACTGTATATACCATACACCCTACTCCCCAAAGGAATGCGGCTAAAGCTATAGAGAAAACTATCCACCACTGTTTGTTCGCTCGGCCTTCTACAGGGCGTGCCACATCAACGGTAACATCATGATATGTTTTGTTACCGAGAACTAATGGCTTTCTGATGGGTGCTTCGTAATGTGACGACATAATCCTATGATAATATTTGTAAATTAATAATTATACGTTTCTTACTTTTACTTGATATACCACATTTGGTTTTACGTTCAAATGCTCTAACAAATGGTATGCTCTCTGGTCTTTTGTAAGCTCTACAATCGGATCTTCCGGATTGTTTACATCTCCAAATACCATTGCTCCGGAATCACAAGCTGCCGAACAAGCACAAGCGTCATTAAATTCATTGGCTCGTACTTTTCTTCCTTCTTTCTTAGCCTGAAGAATTACTGCCTGTGTGGATTGGATACAGAAAGAACATTTTTCCATAACTCCGCGTGACCTTACCACTACATCAGGATTAAGTACCATTCTACCCAAATCATCATTCATGTGGTAATCAAATCTATCATTTTCAGCATATTTGAACCAGTTGAAACGACGCACTTTATAAGGACAGTTGTTTGCACAGTAACGTGTTCCTACACAACGGTTATAAGCCATAGCATTTTGCCCCTGACGCCCGTGTGATGTTGCCGCTACCGGACAAACTGTTTCACAAGGTGCGTGGTTACAATGCTGACACATTACCGGCTGGAATGCCACTTGCGGATTGTCTGCCGGGTCTTCCAATTCTTTATACATATTAAAGTTCTCAGAGAAACCTTTGGCATTAACTTTCTTATCTATATCCTCATCAAATGTGTCTTGTGAAGAATAATATCTATCGATTCGCAACCAGTGCATATCACGTGATCGTCTCACTTCGTCTTTTCCTACAACCGGCACGTTATTTTCTGCATGACAAGCAATCACACAAGCACCGCAACCTGTACAAGCATTTAAATCTATCGACAGATTAAAATGATGTCCTATACTACGGTCGAAAGATTCCCAGATATCAACAGTTTTTGCAGGAACAGCCTGGTGGTCTAAAGAAACCATTGGCACTTCGTTCCATTTTTCTGCATCTTCTGTATTATAAACATTCAAGGTAGTTTCTTTCAGAATATCTCCCCTACCCATCAATGTATTGTGCAACTGAACACAAGCAAATTCGTGGTCTCCAGAAGCCAATTCTATTTGAGCTGACTGGTTGTTTTTACCATTCAGATATAAGGCATAAGCATTCACTCCTGTCTGCATCTCTTCTTTCATCGAAGCTTTACGACCATACCCGAATGCTAATCCGATTGTACCCGGTGCTTGTCCCGGCTGAATAATAGCAGGTACATTTTCCAATGTCTTGTCTCCTACTTTTATATTTACATAACTTCCATTCAATCCTCCGTTAGCTACGTGGTAATTTTTAATTCCAAGAGACTCCGCATCTTTTCTGGAAACTGTCACATAGTTATCCCACGAAACTCTTGTTATCGGGTCAGGGAACTCCTGCAACCATGGGTTATTAGCCTGCTGACCATCTCCCATACCAATCTTGGTATAAAGCACCAAATCAAAATCAGCTCCTTTTTTAGCAGATGCCAATCGGCTTGCAGCTCCTTGATAATCAGCCCCTACATGAGCAACAGAATCAGACTCATAGCTATAAAAACCGTTATGAACCAAAGTATTCCATGTCACCCCCGCTGCGACTGTCGCTGCTACATTTTTGATATAATCGTAATAGCTTTCGGTTTTACCCAAAAGACTTAATAAACTTTCCTGGAATTGTTTCGTGCTAAACAATGGTCTGATAGTAGGTTGAGTTATCGAATAGCTTCCGCTTTTGATAGCAACATCTCCCCAAGACTCAAGATAATGAGGTACAGCAGCAGCAATTGTAGTCGCCAAAGCTGTTTCATCTTCACGTTGTGTATAAGTAACTGAAAGTTTAACTTTTTTCAGACCTTCTTCAAATAATTTAGCATCAGCAAAAGTATAAAGCGGATTAACACCGTTCATAATCAATGTATGCACATTTCCGGCATTCATATCTTTCACTAATTGTGCTACTTCGGCAGTATTTCCCTGACGAACATATTTTGGTCGTTGCGGAACAAAAACTTCAGATGCCAATGCATTGTTGATAGCAAAAACCAACAACTGAGCATCTACATCATCTAATCCCGAAACCAATACTCCGCGAGAACCGGCAGATTTCAATTGCTGTGCAGCTTTAACCACCTCTGCATCGGCAGAAGTAGATGACACAGAAACGCCCGAACCGGTAATCAGATTATACAATTTAACTAAAGCTAATTTTTGTTCGGCAACCGTCATCGGCACACGTCTGTCGGCATTAGCTCCGGTCAAAGACATGTTTGCCTCAAACTGAATATGCTTAGACATTTTTCCGTTTTTAGGAATACGTCCTTTAGCATAATTACCTTCATAACCTCCTCCGTTCCAGTCTCCGATAAAATCAGCCCCTACAGAAACAATTACATCTGCTTTGTCAAAATCATAATCAGGCAATGCACGTTGTCCGTAAGCCTGCTCGTAAGCATCTAACGCTGCGTCATGAGACACTGCATCGTAAACTACTTGTTTTGCAGTCGGATAAGCCTGCTTAAATTCCTCTATAAGCTTGTCTGTAGAAGGCGAAGCCATAGAATTAGTTAATAAAACAATTTGCTTGCCTGTGTTTTTTGCTTCTTCCAGACTTGACTGGATTCTGCTTTCCACCTCAGACCAAGAACTTGCTTTCCCTTCTATTTTCGGTTGTTTTAGCCTTAAACTATCATATAAAGACAAAACTGAGGCATGGACACGAGCATTAGCTCCTGTACTCGCTCCTTCCATATTATTGTTTAAAACAGAAATAGGACGACCTTCTCTGGTTTTGATTAATATGTTTGTGAAATCAAATCCGTCTGCGATAGTGGTCGCATAGTAATCAGCGATTCCGGGAATAATTTCCTCCGGCTGAAAAACATAAGGAATTGCTTTTCGCACAGGTCCATCACAGGCAGCCAATGAAGCTGCCGCGGTGGTAAACCCAACATATTTCAAAAAATCTCTTCGGGTTGTTGAAGATGAGCTTAACGACTCCTTATCCGACAAGAACTCATCTGTAGGAATTTCTTGAACAAACTCGTTGCTTCTTAAATTCTCAACAATCGAACTGTTCTCGTTCAGCTCCTCAACACTTTTCCAGTATTTTTTGTTTGATGCCATTGTATATAGATAAATTAGCTTCTTTAATAATTAATTAATAGTGACATTTAGCACACTCTAATCCTCCTAACTGACCAATTGTCAATTTCTCCACACCATACTTTTTAGCCAGCTCTTCGTGAATTTCTTTGTAGTATTCATTACTCAAATCTACTTCAGTTTCACGGTGACATTCCACACACCAACCCATTGTCAATGGAGAATGTTGTCTCATCACTTCCATTTCTTCTACCGGACCGTGACATGTCTGACACTCTAATCCCGCAACTGAAACGTGCTGAGAGTGGTTAAAGTAAACAAAGTCTGGTAAATTATGGATTCTAACCCATTTTACAGGTTTTTCTTCTCCAGTATATGATTGTGTAGCCGGATCCCAACCTACTGCGTCATAAATCTTCTGGATTTCAGCAGTGTAAAACTCCTTACTGTAATCAACATAAGTCGAATCTGCACTACCGGTAAATTCATTAATATTTTTATGACAGTTCATACAAATACTCACTGAAGGAATACCTGAGGTTTTTGAAGTTCTCGCCGATGAGTGACAGTATTTACAATCTATACCATTTTCTCCGGCATGAATTTTATGCGAGAAGTGAATTGGTTGAATTGGTTCATAGCCTTGGTCAACCCCTATCTGCATCATATATCCGAATGCGAAATACGACCCAAGTAAAAACATCACTACTACAGACATAAATACTGCAAACTGATTTTTAGCAAAAGATTTCCAAATCGGCATTGATTTTTCAGTCTCTACATCAAACCCGTTGTTTTCAGCGATTTTGGTCAATACTTTTCTTACATATACCAATAACACAATCAAAACCACCAACACCAAAGCCAAAGCTCCGAATATCAACAGATTTAACGATGAGTTATCAGCAGAACCTGAAGAACTCCCTCCATCGGGTGACGCCGCAGGTGGCGCCGCTTTTTCTTCAGAAGTATATGCCAAGATATTGTCAATATCTTCATCGGAAAGATTCGGGAACGCATTCATCGGAACTTTGTTCCAATCGTTAAACAACTTAACCGCTTCCGCATCGCCTGATTTAATCAACTCAGCACTGTTTTTAATCCATTTATGCAACCATTCCGTAGAATGACGGCCTGTTACGTGACGTAACGCTGGCCCGGTCATATCTCTGTCCAACTTGTGACAAGCCGCACATTGTGAATTAAACAATTGCTTACCTTTAGCTACATCTTGTGCCAAAGCATGTGTTGAGAAGCATAGTAAAAATGCAAAACACATGAAAAGAATCTTCGAAATCGAGTTATAATTACTCCTTTTTTTCATAGTTAAAAATTTATCAACTAAATTTTCTATCAGTCATGCGGGTCTATAAATAACCGACCCTGCAATTCCATTAAAACTCCGACAAAAATACAACATAAGAATCACTCAAAAAACCTCTGTCAACCATAAAAACACAATTTATATTTATTCTAAATAATTCAAAAACGTTTCATTTTGCTGAATTTTATTACTTTTGTATCAAATCACATTCATTATGAATATTTTAAGAAGACAGAATATTTTTTTAACAATCGGCTTTTTTCTTTTTGTTTCGAATTTTACTCAGGCACAGGAAAAGAAATTTAGATTAATTCAAGATAATCGGTTTGAAGAGTTGTTAGAGCATAAAATGAGCATTAACAACACTTTTTCGGTATATAAGAATTATTCTGTTCAGATATTTTACGGGGAAAGAAAAGAGGCAGAGGAAAATTATAAACGGTTTAAAGACCTGTATCCGAAAACAGATGCGACAATTATTTATTCTGCTCCTAACTATAAGGTAATCGTCGGGAATTTTAAATATCGTATCCAGGCAGAAAAATTTCTTAAAGAAACCAAAGATGCTTTTCCGAAATCGTTTGTCGTTCGACTGAAAGGATAATTCACTGTGACATAGAATAGAAATCAAGGAATAGTGCACAACAGCAAAATATTGTGCTGAAATTTTATTATTTAGTCGGTCCTATGATTTTAAAACCCAAAAGCCACGTAAAACCATTAAAATCCTGAGGGCTGGTAAAATCTCCGCCGCCAACCGCAAGCTGATAACCGGCATTGGCGGTAAAGTGCAGAGCAAGGTCTTCTTCTTTCGACAAATCAAACAGCTTGTAGCTCATTCCAATATTCGGGTAAGCAGCGAAATAAGCATCTCTGTTCAATTTATCATACACTTTACTTTGAGTGCTTACGTAATAATATCCGTTATAATATTCGGAATCCACCCATTCGTAATTTTCCCGGTCGCGAAGAGTCGCTACTATAATTCCCATATCCAGGTTGGCGTCAATATGTAATTTTGATGTTTGTAACAACCCGAATCGGTTCGACCAGTTCATCGAAAAATAATAGAAATATGTACGTCGTGCGTCTAAACCAAAAGCATGCCCGTACTTTTGACGGGTATAGGCCAAATTACCACCGGTTGCCCAGCGGTCGGTCACATAATAATGACTCTCGAGCATTAAAGCCGGTAACCTGTCCGACTGAAACGGCACACTTTTGAATGACAATCCGATAGACAAATAGTCCTGGGTGGACTGTGCAAAGCTGACCGTTGAAAATAATATCCCGATTAATACTAAGAGCTTCTTTACCATGGTAAGTATTTTTTTTACCCTACCACAAAAAACAGACCAAAATAATAGCTGTATAAAACAATCCAAATTCTTATTTCAAATCACTCCGTGTATTTTTGGCCTCTTATGACTCAAATAAAAATATTTTTCATGTTATTAAATTTGGTTTTACGGTATAAAGGTAATGATTGAAAGTCGAAGTTTTTTATAACTAAAATCATAAAAAATGTACTACCTTTTTTACAGATAGCACAATAAACATTTTTTTATAGAATCGTTTTTAGATTTCTCTTTTGAAGGTATAGAAATAACCATAAGGAGTTCCGCCCATATCCCGACTTTCTACTGAAACTAATTCCCAACCTTGACTTCCCATTTTGTTTAGTTCCTTATCAATATCAGCAATGTCAAACTTTGGATTCCAAGTTCCTTTTAGTTTGATTTCTACCGTTTTATATTCAAATCTTTTCATATTTTTTTGGTTTAAAGTTTTTTTTAGTTTAAAGTTGTTATCGCTACAATCAAAATTTCAGGTATTCAATATCAAAAAGTCTAAAATAGAAATCTTTTGACTCTTTTTTCTCAAACTTGTAAACAGTCCGACTTATCAATAAAAAAACAGTAATAAAGACTATATAAATTCCTCCTATAAAAATCAATTTATTTATGTTGAAATCATTAAAAATTAAACATCCAAAAACTAAAGAAATTAGAGATAAAGCAAATACATAAAGTAATCTCCCAAATATATTTAACTTATCTGAAACCTTTATTAGTTCATTGTTTACATTAAACTCAAATATAAAAACAGGGTAAAAACAGCCTATCATGAAATTTCTATTCCAAACACTTATTTTATTCTTTTCTACATCTGCACAAATTATTCCCAATGCTTCAAAAGAAGTTAAAAAATGCCTCCACAAAGAGTCTTTTCTTCGTTTTTGAATTTTTGATAATATGTCTTTCTTTAAAATTTTCAATAGAATTCAATTATCCTACCAAATTAATAATTTTCCCCGGAACAATAATTACTTTTTTCGGCTCACGTCCTTGTAATTGCTCTTGCGTTCTGTTGTCTGCCAAAATGATTTTTTCAATTTCCTCAACCGATAAATCCAAGGGAAGATTGATGGTAAAACGCATTTTTCCATTGAACGAAACAGGATATTCTTTAGAACTTTCTACCAAATATTTCTCTTCAAATTTCGGGAACGGTACTTTCGATATTGAACCTTCATGTCCTAACGAGCTCCATAATTCTTCTGCAATATGTGGTGCATAAGGCGAAATCAAAACAGCCAAAGGCTCTAAAATCGCTCTGTGATGACATTTTTGTTGTGACAATTCATTCACACAAATCATAAACTGCGAAACTGAAGTATTAAACGAGAAGTTCTCAATATCTTCTGTTGCTTTTTTGATGGTTTTGTGTAGGGATTTGTACATTTCTTTGGTCGGCTCTTCGTCTGTGATGTTCAAACCATTATCATCAAAATATAACCTCCATAGTTTTTTCAGGAAACCGAAAACTCCTGTAATTCCTGCTGTATTCCAAGGTTTTGCCTGTTCCAACGGACCTAAAAACATCTCGTACAAACGCAATGTATCTGCTCCGTATTCCTCACAAATATCATCAGGATTTACGACATTGTATTTCGATTTGGACATTTTTTCGACTTCACGTCCTACAATGTATTTTCTGTTTTCGTCTAAAATAAACTCTGCATCTTTATAATCCTGATATAACGGGTGTGCTTTGAATTTGTCAATATCCAATTCGTTGGTTACATCATTGATAACTGATAAATCTACGTGGATTGGGTGTACAACCGTATTTCCAATTTGATTTTTAGAAATCAATGTTTTAGAATCTTCCGTTCTATAAACAAAAGCACTATTCCCCAAAATCATTCCCTGATTGATTAGTTTTTGGAATGGCTCTTCGGTTGGAACAAGTCCTCTGTCTTTTAAAAATTTATTCCAAAAACGAGAATACAACAAATGTCCTGTTGCGTGTTCGCTACCTCCGATATATAAATCGACATTCTGCCAATAGTTGATAGCCTCCTCACTTGCAAATTCACTTTCGTTTTGAGCGTCCATATAACGCAACCAATACCAAGAACTTCCTGCCCAACCGGGCATTGTGTTCAATTCCAACGGAAAAATATCCTCCCCTAACCCCTCCGAAGGAGGGGAACAAACGCTATTCGTTTTTGTGTTCCAATACCATTCTTTTGCATTTCCGAGTGGTGGTTGTCCGTCTTCAGTTGGAAGATATTTTTCTACTTCGGGCAGTCGAATTGGCAAATATTTTTCATCAATCATTTGAGGCATTCCATTCACATAATAAACAGGAAACGGTTCTCCCCAATATCTCTGTCTTGAAAAAACCGCATCACGTAAACGATAGTTTACTTTGGCTTTTCCTGCTCCTATTTTCTCTAATTCTTCGATGATTTTTGCTGTTCCTGCTTTATAATCCAATCCGTTCAGAAAGTCGGAGTTTATAAATTCAAAACCTCCTTTTTCCGTAAAAGCCTGCTCAGAAATATCTTGGTTAAAGATGTTTTTTATTTCGATTCCGAAATGTTTGGCAAACGCATAATCACGTTCATCGCCGCACGGAACAGCCATAACCGCTCCCGTTCCGTAACCTGCCAAAACATAATCACCTATCCAAATCGGAATCGGCTCTTTCGTAAAAGGGTGCTCTGCATAAGCTCCCGTAAATACTCCCGAAATGGTTTTTACATCTGCCATACGTTCCCTTTCCGAACGCTTTGCAGTTGCCTCAATATAAGCCTCAACTGCTTGTTTTTGTTCGGGGGTTGTAATGCTTTTCACTAATTCGTGTTCGGGGGCTAACGTCATAAACGAAACTCCGAAAATGGTGTCGGGACGGGTTGTGAAAACCCTCACCCCCAACCCCTCTCCAAAGGAGAGGGGGGCAGGGATAGCCTTTAATTCTGATTTTATCTTTTGAAGAACGCTTTGTAAGTTGTTGGAAACTTCTTCGTTTGTAAAGCGAATAACTTTAAAACCTCTTTTGTTTAGGATAATTGTTCTTTGCTCATCATACTCTTTTTGTTCAGGGGTTGAGTGATAACCTCCGTCAACTTCAACAACTATTTTTTTAGATAAACACACAAAATCAACAATAAAATCATCTATCAAATGCTGTCTTCTGAATTTATCTCCCAAGCTATTATTTCGTAACTCCTGCCACAAAATATCTTCAGTTTCAGTAGGTTCTTTTCTCATTCTTTTTGCTTCATTGATAAGCAAATGAGAGTTATTTCCTCCTGTCATATAATTAGGAACGGTTTCAGTTCCCCCTCCTTTGGAGGGGGTTAGGGGGAGGATTTTGAACTCCACTTCTGCCCCAACCGATTTTCCAATCCAATTTCTTTGGGATTCCTTGAGGCTTTCTGTCCAATCAATGGTTTCCAAACCTTGCAGCAAGCGTTCTGCATAAGCCGAAATACGCATACTCCATTGGGTCATTTTCTTACGGATAACAGGGTGTCCTCCTCTTTCAGAAACTCCGTTTACGATTTCGTCATTGGCTAAAACCGTTCCCAAAGCAGGACACCAATTTACTTCGGTTTCAGCTAAATAAGTTAGTCTGTATTTCAGTAAAATACGTTGTTTTTCTTCGTCGGAAAAGTTTTTCCATTCATCAGCCGAAAAAATCGTAATATCATCATCACAAACTGCATTTATTCTGTGATTTCCCTCAACTTCAAAAACCTGAATCAGCTCGTCAATTGGTCGGGCTTGGTCGGTATCTTTGCAGTAATACGAATTGAACAACTGAATAAAAATCCATTGTGTCCACTTGTAATATTCAGGTTCAGAAGTTCTTACTTCCCTGCTCCAATCAAACGAAAAACCGATTTTGTCCAACTGCTCACGATACCTCTTAATATTGGTTTCCGTAGTAATGGCAGGATGTTGTCCCGTCTGAATGGCATACTGCTCGGCAGGTAATCCGAAAGAATCGTAACCCTGCGGGTGCAACACATTAAAGCCTTTATGTCTTTTGTATCTCGCTACAATATCCGAAGCAATATAACCCAAAGGGTGCCCAACGTGAAGCCCTGCCCCACTCGGATAAGGAAACATGTCCAAAACGTAAAACTTTTCTTTATCAGTATGGTTTTCTGCTTTAAAAATTTGATTATCTGCCCAATATTTTTGCCATTTCGGCTCGATTTCATTCGGATTGTATTTCATTTTCTTCGTTTATAATTTGAAAGTGGAATTTAATATTTCGTTCCCTAAATATTTAAGTGTTGTTTTGTTTTTTTATTCTGACAAAGCTTTTAAAATATCCCAAACATGATCTTTTCCATATTCGCCAAAATAACAGGCATACTGCCCTTTTTCGTTAATAATTGCAAAACTTCCACAAGGATAATGATGTTTAAAAAAGAGCTTTTCAATAATACCGTCGGGGTCTTTGTACCATTTTAATATTCCTTCATACTTTTCAAGTCCGGTTGATTCTTTGTAAATGTATATCGGTTTGGTTTGAGCTATTTCCCTAACCTTTTTTTCTAACTCCCGATACCATTTCTTTCTATCTCTTCTATTCGACAATGCAGAGGCATTACAAGGGTCTTGCCCTGGATAATAAATAATTACCAGTGGTTTTTCCCAGTCAACTCCTTCATCATCTTCCACACTCGATTTCAACATTTTTACGAGCATTGCTCTGTCTGAAACTTCGCCAGCGTCCAAACGGTTGATTAACCTCTTGTGATTCAATGAATCGCCCTGAATAGTCAAAAGTTGCCGAATTGACATTCTCTTTTTTTCAAACTCCTCTTGTGAAATTTCTTTATTGGTTTCATCGAAGTACCTCATGTTCTTTTGCTGGGCGTATGATTTCAAACCAAACAAACACAAAAACAGAATCGCAACGAAACTTTTTCTATAACAATTATTCATATTCTCCGGATTTCTTTTCCAACCACAAAAATAAGCAATTATAACCTTGATAGCAATTCTATCATTTCTTTCTGCACAGAAACGCCTTTGTCTTTGTTATACCAAACCTGTAAAGCCGTTTTTACTTCATCGGTGATTCCGCCATATTGTTCTTTCAGACCATGTATCAATTCAATCGCTTCCTGCGGTCTTGGTCCCCAGACAAACAATTCTTTTTCCATACCTTCAGAAACAGCGATTAGTTTAGGAATCGAACGTCCTCCGTTGGTCAGGTATTTTTGCATCAAATCGTCGTTGTCGTCACGCAAAACCAGCCGAAAATCAATCAACGGATTTTCGTCAGCTATCTTTTTCAAAACCGGGATATTCTGTGCTGCATCGCCACACCAACTTTCCGTCAATATCAGCCAAATCTGTTTTTCGCTGACTTTTTTTACCGCTTCGGTCACTTCCGGAAACAGTTTTTGGGTTTTGTCCAAACGGTTCATTCTGGTTCGGTTGAGTTTGGTAAAATCAGTCAGCATATCGTTTTGTTCGTGTCCGGTAGAACGGTTTTGAGCAATCATTTCGTCGATTAATCTTAAATAATCGTTATAAGACATCGAATTTTCCCACGCAGTTTGGTATATCGTTTTCATTATTTGTAATTTTAGGCAAAAATATAAATTTATACTTGGTTTAACCTCTTATGAACAATAAATCAACGATATTCGGACTTGCTTTGTCTGGCGGCGGATACAAAGGAATCGCCCATGCAGGCGTATTGGAATTCCTGAACGAACAGGATATTTTCCCGGAAATTATTTCCGGAACCAGTGCCGGTGCTATTGTGGGCGGACTGTATGCGAACGGGAAAAAACCAAAAGAAATACTTGATTTTTTTAAATCGGTTAGTTTGTTCAGATGGTCACATTTGTCGTTCCGGAAAGCCGGTTTCTTCGATGCAGACCAGTTTGCCAAGTATCTTTCCAAAGAATTCGAAGATAAAAAAATCGGCGATTTGAATGCAGAATTATACATTTCTGCTACCGAAATTGAGCATGGAAAACTAAAAATTTTCCACAAAAACACACCGGTTGTTCCGGCAATTCTGGCGTCGAGTGCTTTTCCGGGTGTTTTTTCGCCGATTTCTATCAACGGACGGATTTACAGTGACGGTGGCATTCTGAACAATTATCCGGTCAATACCATTCAGGGACGTTGCGATTTTTTGATTGGCAGTAATGTCAATCCTGTGCTGATACAAAATCCGCCACATTTTTCTTCAATAAAATCGGTGGCTTTCCGGGCATTTGAAATTATGATGAGGCAAAACACTTTTCCGCAAAACGAACTGTGTGACTGGCATATCCAACCCGAAGCGTTGGCGGATTACAAAACTTTTGAAACCTCAAAAAAACGCATGGACGAAATTTTTGATATTGGCTACCAAACCGCAAAAGCCAATTTTGAACAAATAAAAGACAAATTGGATTAATGATGCAAAACGCTAAAATCAATATAAAAAATATGGTCTGTAACCGTTGTATTATGGTAGTACAGAATGAATTGGACAAACTCGGTTTCGATGTAAAAAACATCAAATTGGGCGAAGTAATATTGGACAAAGAACCCACACCCGAAGAAATAAAGAAATTAGAGAAAGCCCTGATTCCATTAGGTTTTGAAATCATTGATGATAAAAAAAGTCGTATCATTGAACAGATAAAAAATGTAATTATTGATTTGGTTCATCATCAGGACAACGACAGCAAAACTAATCTTTCAGAGGTGCTAAGTGAAAAGCTAAACCACGATTATAACTATCTGTCCAACCTGTTTTCCGAAGTCGAAGGCACAACTATTGAAAAATATTTTATTGCCCAAAAGGTAGAAAAGGTAAAAGAATTGTTGGTTTACGATGAATTGTCTTTAAGCGAAATTGCTTTCCGGTTGAACTATTCGAGCGTAGCCTATTTAAGCAATCAATTCAAAAAAGTTACAGGGCTTACACCAAGTCATTTCAAACAAATAAAGGAAGATAAAAGGAAGCCGTTAGATGAGGTGTAAATGCCACACTGCAACAAAACAGTTAAGATTTTGTTTAATTTATAACTTAAAAATTCAAAAAAATGATTGTAGTAAAAGTAACGTACACCGTAAACGATGAGTATGTAAATATGAACAAAGAAATGATACAAGCGTTTCTAACAGATTTCAAAAAATTAGACGGCACACAATTTTTGTATTCTATTCTTCAAAGTGAAGACGGAAAAACATTTATCCATATTTCGCAATACAAAAACAAAGAGATACAGCAAATTTTATTAAACACACAGAGTTTTCTTCGTTTCCAAGAGCAACGAGATAAAAACCTTGCTTCCGACCCAAAAATTGAATTTCTAAATTATGTTGGAGCTTCAAAAGAAGTGTTTTAAAAATAGTTTAGCCCCGAATTTTTTCGAGGCTTTTTCATTCCCCAAAATGTAACGTCCTGAAATAACACAGCAACAAAATAGCTAAGGTTTTTGTTTAACTTTACAAGGTCGATAAAACAAAAATATGTCACAATCTCTATCACAATTACATGTACACATTATCTTTCACACGAAATATAATGAACCTTTAATCAGACCCGAAGTTGAGGCGGAATTGTATGCGTATATCGGAGGTATAATAAAGGAAAACGGTTCTGTCCCGATAAAAATCAACGGAACGGAAGACCATATTCATATTTTGGCAACAATGTCGAAAAACATTGCTTTGGCAAAATTTGTAGAAGAAATCAAACGCAACAGCAGTCGTTGGATAAAAACCAAAGGCGAGGAATATCAGCATTTTGCGTGGCAAGGTGGATATGCGGGATATTCGGTTAGCCAATCGGTGGTGGAACGGGTAAAGAAATACATAGAAAACCAAAAGGAACACCATAAAAAGGTTTCGTTTCGGGACGAATATGTACAATTCCTGTCCGAATACGGAATTGATTTTGATGAAAATTATTTGTGGACGTAATATGTTGCCCAAGGCGTTGCCATTGGGCTAATTGTATAAAAGGCTTTCAGCCTTTTGCGAAATAAAGCAGGGTTTCCCTGAAAGGGAAATATATGTTAACCCAGAGCATCGCTCTGGAAAAACGAGGAGTAACGTAAGAACGCCCTGAAAGGGCAGCATATGATAACCCAACGGCAAATCAGTTAAGGTTTGTTTAATTTTGTAGAATGTAAATAATACAAAACCGCAGGCATAAAATATGACAAGAGAACATATAGAAACAGAATTTTTATCATTACTGCGATTTGAACCACTGACAAAAAACAATTGGAACAAATTTGTGCAACTCTTTGGCACGAAAGGAGCTTGTGGAAATTGCTGGTGTATGTCATTTCGGCTTTCAAAAACCGATTTTGACGAGGGCAAAATAAATGACGGAAACAAAAACGCAATGAAAGAATTGGTTTGGAATAATGAGCCATTAGGATTGCTCTGCTTTTATGAAGATGTTCCGATTGCGTGGTGTGCATTTGCACCGAGAGAAAATTTTTCTAAACTTCAAAAATCGAGAGTACACAAACCGATTGACGACAAACAGGTTTGGTCTGTTCCCTGCATGTTTATCGCAAAAGATTTTAGGCGGCAAGGTGTTTCCGTTGAGCTTCTGAAAGGGCTTATCAACTATGCCAAAGCTCAGAAAATTAAAATCATTGAAGCATACCCAACAATTCCGACACAAGAAAAATTGCCTGACGCTTTTGCTTGGATTGGTTTATACAAATCCTTTGAAAGAGCAGGTTTTGAAATCGTTGACCGAACTTCAAAAAATCGTCCAATGGTTCGTTATTACACTTAATTCCCTCCAAAATATTACAAATCTTTCTCAAAATTCTATAACAATCTACGCTAAAAGATTTGCCAATTTTGCAGTGTAAAACAAAACACCAGCATTATGGCAACAAAAAATCAAAATACAATCACGCAGACTTTCCCTGTTTTGGGAATGACCTGTGCTTCCTGTGCGAGCAGTGCCGAAAGTATTGTAAAGCATCAGGAAGGCGTAGTGAGTTCTTCCGTGAACTTCGCAACGGGCAATCTCACGGTGGAATATTTACCCGACATGACCGATGCAACCCAACTGCAAAAAGCCGTGCAATCCGCCGGTTACGACCTTTTACTTGAAGACGAAAGCAAGCAACAGGAAACATTAGAAACCATTCACGCCGAAAAATTCCAAAAGCTGAAAACCAAAACCATTTGGGCAGTTCTTTTGTCCTTACCTGTGGTCGTTATCGGAATGTTTTTTATGAATATGCCTTATGCCAATGAAATAATGTGGTTGTTCTCAACGCCCGTAGTTATTTGGTTAGGTCGTGATTTTTTCGTCAATGCGTGGAAACAGGCCAAACACCGTTCCGCCAATATGGACACTTTAGTAGCGTTAAGCACAGGAATTGCTTATCTGTTCAGTGTTTTCAATATGTTATTTGCCGATTTTTGGCATCAAAGAGGTTTACACGCACACGTTTATTTTGAAGCAGCTGCCGTAATTATCACATTCATTCTTTTGGGTAAATTGTTGGAAGAAAGAGCCAAAGGCAATACTTCATCAGCGATTAAAAAACTGATGGGTTTACAGCCGAAAACCGTTATCGTGATAGAAGCCGACGGCACGGAAAGACAAAAGCCGATTGAAGACGTAAACGCAGGCGATATTATTTTGGTAAAGCCTGGCGAAAAAATCGCAGTGGACGGAATGGTTGTTTCGGGCAATTCGTATGTGGACGAAAGTATGTTGAGTGGCGAACCTGTTCCTGTGCTGAAAAAAGAAAACGAAAAAGTGTTTGCAGGAACAATTAACCAAAAAGGAAGCTTCCAATTCAAAGCCGTTAAAGTTGGGAAAGAAACAATGCTTGCTCAAATCATCAAAATGGTGCAGGACGCACAAGGCAGTAAAGCACCCGTTCAGAAATTGGTGGATAAAATCGCGGGAATTTTCGTTCCTGTGGTAATGGGAATTGCCGTCTTGACATTCGTTTTATGGTTCTTTTTAGGTGGCGAAAACGGCGTTGTGCAGGGATTGTTAGCCGCCGTTACGGTATTGGTTATCGCTTGTCCGTGTGCATTGGGATTGGCTACACCTACGGCGATTATGGTTGGCGTTGGCAAAGGTGCGGAACAAGGTATTTTGATAAAAGATGCCGAAAGTTTGGAATTAGCCAAAAAAGTGGATGCTATTATTTTGGACAAAACAGGAACGATTACAGAGGGAAGACCGCAGGTAACAGGTATCGAATGGCTGAACAATGACGATACGACCAAAGATATTTTATTGAGCATCGAAAAGCAATCCGAACATCCATTGGCAGAAGCGGTTGTCAATCACTTTGGCAAGATTTCGAACTTTACCAAAGTCGAAAACTTCGACAGCATCACAGGCAAAGGAGCGAAAGCCGACCACAACAACGAAACCTATTTTGTAGGAAACATAAAACTGCTGGCAGAAAATAACATCAGCATTGCCGAACAACTGCAAAACCAAGCCGATGAATGGGGCAAACAGTCCAAAACCGTGATTTGGTTTGCCAACAGCCAACAGGCACTTTCTGTAGTGGCTATTTCCGATAAAATCAAAGAAACATCGGTACAGGCTATCAAAGAAATGCAGGATATGGGCATCGACCTGTATATGCTCACGGGCGACAACGAAGCAACCGCCAAAGCTATTGCCTCGCAGACAGCTATTAAGCACTACAAAGCCGAAGTATTGCCACAGCACAAAGCCGATTTTGTGAAAGAACTGCAAGCACAGGGCAAAGTGGTAGCAATGGTTGGGGACGGCATCAATGACAGTACAGCTTTGGCAACTGCCGATGTAAGTATTGCAATGGGCAAAGGTTCAGACATCGCAATGGACGTGGCGAAAATGACCATTATTTCATCAGATTTGACAAAAATCCCGAAAGCCATAAAATTGTCGAAACAGACCGTTGCCACTATCAAGCAAAACCTGTTTTGGGCGTTCATCTACAACCTTATTGGCATTCCCGTTGCCGCAGGTATTCTTTACCCAATCAACGGTTTCCTGCTCAACCCGATGATTGCAGGTGCAGCAATGGCGTTGAGCAGCGTGAGTGTGGTAAGCAACAGTTTGCGGTTGAAGTGGAAGAGGTAAATCAGTAAATATCACAAATCTTACACGGAATATTATAACTAAGGTTCCGGGCAATTACTCGAAATTTGTAATATCAAATAACAATTAAATTTTAAAAAAATGGAAAATAAAGAATTTCAATTTAAGACAAACCTTAATTGCGGAGGTTGTGTATCAAAAGTTCAGTCTGATTTGGATAATGCTGAAGGTGTCTGCCATTGGAATGTAGATACGGACAGTTCGGACAAAATCCTTACCGTAAATTCAAAGGGGATTACAGAAGATGAAGTAGTAGCCATTATCAAAAGCAAAGGCTTCAAAATAGAGCCTTTAAATGCTTAATCTAAAGAACTCTCCGGGGTTCTGCTTCGGGGTTCTTTGTTTATTTAATAGTTAAAAAATCAGAACGATGAAAAAATTAGTTTTTATATGGATAATGTTGTCTGGATTTTCAACATTTGCCCAAAACACAAAATTGCACTACGACAATTATATCAACGCAAAAACGGCATTGGTAAACAGCGATAACAAAACAGCAGAAAAAGCTATCAGTACTTTTTATGAAGCTATAAAGAACGATGATAATTTTACCCAAAAGGCACAGTTGCAAAAAGCTGCCGAGAAACTTACCAAAGCAAGTAATGACCTCGAAAAGCAGAGAGCCGCATTCAACGAAGTTTCTACTATAATGTGGAAATTGGTAAAAAATTCTGACAAGGTAAATCACGTAGTGTACTATCAATACTGCCCGATGAAAAAATCTTATTGGTTGAGCAACGAAAAGGAAATCAAAAATCCTTATTACGGTTCGTCAATGCTTACCTGTGGTAAAGTAGCGGAAACTAAAAAATAATTTAAAAACAAGGGCATTGTCTTGCAGACAATACCTTGTTAATTCACAATAAACATAGTATTATAATATGGATATGCGAAATTATTCCTTTAAGAGATTGATTGCAATTTTTGTCTTGCTTGCAACAACACCGCTTGCCTTTGCTCAAAAAGTAGTGCGTTACGAGTTGGTACTCAAAGATACCCTTGTAAACTTTGCGGGTAAAGAGAAAAGAGCCATTTCAGCAAACGGACAAATACCTATGCCAACGCTTGAATTTACAGAGGGCGATACGGCAGAAATCGTAGTGTATAATCAGTTAAAGGAAAGTACGGCTATCCATTGGCACGGATTGTTCCTGCCTAATAAGGAAGACGGTATACCACATTTAACGCAAATGCCTATTAAGCCTGGTGAAACATTCACTTATCGCTTTCCTATTACTCAGAACGGTACACATTGGTATCATTCACACGCAGGATTACAGGAGCAGATTGGTATGTACGGCAATTTCGTTATGTACAAAAAAGCTGATGATAAGACCTTCCGCAAAGGAATAGACGATTTGCCGTCCGTTCCCATTGTGTTAAGCGAATGGACAAACCTCAAACCCGAAAGTGTACACCGTATGCTCGCAAACGCCAATGATTGGTTTGCCATTAAAAAGGGAGCAACGCAAAGCTATGCCGAAGCTATCCGAAGTGGGCATTTTAAAACCAAGCTCACAAACGAGTGGAAACGAATGTTGGCAATGGACGTGAGCGATGTGTATTATGAAAGGGTGCTGATGAACGGAAACCACTTTACCGATTTGAAAAGCATTGACGGCAAACCACTCAAAGCAGGCGATAAAGTCCGTTTACGCATTTCCAATGGTGGAGCATCGTCTTATTTTTGGCTTCGCTATGCAGGCGGTAAAATGAGCGTTGTTGCGAGTGATGGCAATGATATTGAACCCGTTGAGGTGGACAGGTTAATTATAGCCGTATCCGAAACTTACGATGTGGTTGTTACCATTCCCGAAGACGGTAAAGCCTTCGAATTTATGGCGACCACCGAAGACCGTACTCAATCCGCAAGCTATTTTATAGGTAATGGAGAAAAGCAATATTTGGACGAGCTTCCTACCTTAAAATATTTTGAGGGAATGAAAATGATGAACGATATGATGAAGATGAACGGCGATCTTGACGATATGGGTATGAATATGAGCCTGCAACAAATGGATATGAACATAGTAATGTACCCCGAAATCACAGGTGAAGAAAAGACAAAAGACAAAAGGGAAACACACGATAATCATGCAGGACACGATATGAATATGGACGAAGACCCTAATCGTTATGATGCCAATGCATTGAGCAATATAGTTACCTTAAACTACGGAATGCTCAAATCACCCCACAATACCACATTGCCAAAAAATGCACCTGTAAAGGAACTAAATTTTACTCTAACAGGGAATATGAACCGTTATGTATGGAGTATGGACAACCGCATACTTGCCGAAACGGATAAAATACCTGTAAAAAAAGGCGAAATACTACGCATTACCATTTACAATAACTCAATGATGCGACACCCGATGCACCTGCACGGTTTCGATTTCCGGTTGTTAAACCAACACGGCGATAATGCCCCGATGAAGAACATCATTGACATTATGCCAATGGAAACAAACACCATAGAATTTTTAGCCAATACAGAGGGCGATTGGTTTTTCCATTGCCATATCCTATACCATATGATGGCGGGAATGAACAGGGTATTTGCGGTTGATGATTATCAAAATCCTTATCTGCCGAATAAGAAAAAGGCTTATCGTAAATTACAACGAGAGCATAATATGCCCCATTTTATGGCACAAAGTGATTTCGCTACCCATGGTATTGACGGAGAAGTTATGTTGATGAATGCACGGTACAGCTTGGGTACGGAATGGCGTTTGGGTTACAACGACATGCACGGTTATGAAGTAGAAACCCATCTAGGGCGTTACATCGGTAAAATGCAATGGCTGATGCCTTTTATCGGTTTCGATTGGCGATACCGCAAAATGGGAATGCACGAACAGGAAAAAAACTTGTTTGGACAAGTCAATAAAAAGGACAACCGTGCAGCAGTAAGTATCGGTGTGATGTACACTTTGCCAATGTTAGTCAATGTACAGGCAGAAGTTTATCACGATGGAATATTCCGAGTATCATTGATGCGTGAGGACATTCCTGTTTCACCGCGATTAAGAGCAGGTTTTATGGTCAATACCGATAAAGAGTATATGGCAGATTTGAGATATATTCTTACTCGACACATCGGTATTAGAACACATTATGACAGTGATATGGGATTTGGTGTAGGGCTTTCGCTGAATTATTAACAAATTGAAGTCAGAATTAAAAGTAATTGTAGAAATGAAAAAGGATACCGAAAATAGATTGACAAAAAAAAACACCAAACCGACAAGTATGCGGATTTTGGTCTATGACTTTCTTGTCGCCCAAAAGACGGCATTGTCATTATCGGAAATTGAAGAACAGCTCGCTTATGCGGACAGAATTACTATTTACCGTACATTAAAAACCTTTGAGGAAAAAGGTATTGTTCACAGTATTCAGGAAAACACAACTACCAAATACAAATTGTGCAGCGACGAATGCAACGAACATACACACAAAGACTGGCATCTGCATTTTTACTGTAAAATCTGTAAACAAACGACGTGCCGGGAAAATATCGTTTTGCAGGAAAACATCAAAGGGAATTTTAGAATTGATGAAGTCCGCCTGTTTGCTAAAGGTATTTGCGAAAATTGTCTTGATGAAACTTTGCAATAGTATTGCACAACGGTAACTATTATCTTTGTAGCAAAACAATAAACAAAATGGACAATCATCACGAACATACACATTGCAGCGGACACAATCATTCTAAACAAAATGCTCTGTCACTGGCGTTTTGGCTCAACCTTTTATTTTCGATAATCGAAGTCGTTGGCGGGATATTAACCAATTCTACAGCCATTATCGCCGATGCTTTTCATGATTTCATGGACGCCGGAGCGATTGGTTTGGCTATCCTCATGGAAAAAATATCTGGCAGAAAGCGGACAAGCAGATTTTCGTATGGCTTCAAACGTTTTTCGCTCTTGTCAGCGTTGGGGTTGTCTTTATTTCTGCTGGCGGGTTCGGTAACGATGATAATCAGTGCCTACAATTCTTTTATTAACCCGAAAAAGGTCCATAGTATCGGAATGTTGGGCTTGGCAATTCTGGGACTTGCCGTGAATGGTTTTGCTTTTCTGAGAATAAAAAACAGTGGCGGACATCATCACAGCCACAGCCAGGGAAGCCATAATCACAACAGCCAATCCATTATGTTGCATTTGCTGGAGGACGTATTAGGCTGGGCTGCCGTGCTCATTGGAGCAGTAATCATTTACTTCACAGGTTGGAATTGGATAGACGGTGTTTTAACCATTGGTATTGCCTTGTTTATTGGTTTCAACGCTTCAAAAAACCTCATCAACACGATTAAAGTGATGTTGCAATCTGTTCCTGAAAATGTGAATATCAGTCAGCTGCAAACCGAATTGCTGCAAATTGACGGCATTAGCAATATTCACGATATACACGTCTGGAGTCTGGACGGTAGTTATCATGTAGGTTCTGTTCACGCTGTTGTCAATAACTCCACATCAAAATTCGGGCAGGATATTATGAACAATATCATCAGTTTGATGAAAAAACACCATATCGACCACTCCACCGTTCAGATTGAAACACAGGATAATCATTGTGATTTGCATAACTGTTAATCCCATCTAAACACACATATTTATGAGCTAAATATCATATCTTCGGGCAATTTTTAAGACCTTTGGCTCATGAATAATATCGAAGATAAAATCAAAAACGGTTACCAACTGGATTTGCCCAAACTTTATCAGGAAACATTACAGATTTACAAAAAATCGGTGTTGGTCTCGGGATTGATATTGTTTCTGGTGGCAATAATTGTGTTTATGATTTACGCCATTGGTTTGTTTTCCTATTTCGAAACGCCTTTTCCGACCGAGCAACAAATAGAACAGTTTAATATCAACCATTTGTCTAACCGGCAATTAATACAAATCGGTTTTTTTCAGGCATTGATTTTTGGCTTTTTCGGAGTAGTTTCTGCCGGATTGTTGCGTTTGTGCGAAAGTGTGGACAAACAACAGCTACCCACGCTGGAAGTTGTTTTTAAGGTTTTTACCCAAAAACAAGGGATACAAGTATTTTTCTTTGCTTTTATTTTTCAGGTTTTGCTGTCGGCAATCACTTTTGTGTTTGATTCGCTGAGCGTCTTTTTAGTTTCATGGTTTATTATGATTTTGGCATACACGCTTTTTATTTTGGTCATTCCGCTAATTGTTTTTGAAAAATACAGCATCAGAAAAGCCATCTCGAGTAGCATAAAACTTGTTAACCAACGTCCTTTTATGTTACTGAGTTTGGTTATGTTTCACAGCGTGTTTGCCGTAGCCGGAATTTTCTTTTTGCTTATCGGAGTATTTGCTACATTTCC
The DNA here is from genome assembly GCF_002807015.1 of Avrilella dinanensis. Taxonomy (GTDB): domain Bacteria; phylum Bacteroidota; class Bacteroidia; order Flavobacteriales; family Flavobacteriaceae; genus Flavobacterium; species Flavobacterium dinanensis. Next base: position 203,592 of record NZ_NIPO01000001.1, read on the forward strand.
GGTATGGTATGCGTTTATGTATAGCCTGTATAAACAGTTTTCGTAGTTTGATCAGAATACTTCAGAAAAATTTATAACCAACTGATAAATTGTCAAAACCATTCATTTAAAATATTCATATTGTATTAATTACAATGATTTCATTTCTTTTAATGCTTTCGTCAGGTTTTTGGCTGATAAAAAACCGGCATATTGGAAGATAATTTCATAGTTTTGGTTTAGGATTACCAAAGTCGGATAGCTTATTTTTCCGTCTATTGCTGCCAATGATTCGGCTAATTCATTTACTCCGATTTTAACTCCGGTGGGTTTATACCGGAAAATTTGCCCGGCAAATGAAATTTCCTCTTGGGTTTCAGCATTGAAATCGACAAAATAAAAATCCTGATTGAGTATATTTTCTATTTCCTTGTTTTTGAAAGTTGTATTTTTCATAGCTTGGCAATATCCGCACCAATCTGTATGTACAAAAAATACCACCGGACGTTCATCACTCTTCTGTAAAGCAACAATTTCTTCCGGTCGATTACTTTGGGGCTGAGAAAAGCAAAGTCCGGGAATTGAAACAACTCCCAGAACTATTGCCCATCTAAACATTATGCTTAGAATTACCATTTTTAATCTAATTTAAATCTTACACCCAAAAAACCTCTCATTCCTTGGTTGGGTGCATACACATAGGAAGGGTCAAATGTTAGTGCATACGGATTTCCTGGCGTGGAAACCGCCTGACCGTCGCCGTCAAAAACCACATCTTTATCAAACGGGTCGTGTGAACGGGCAATAAGGAACGGCAATCCTTTTCCCGGCGTCCAGTTCAGTAAATTTTTCACTCCGCCATAAATTTCAATTCTGTCAAATCCGTCATAAGTCAGCTGAATATTCTGAATACTCCACCAAGGCGAATTTTCCGGTCGGGGGTCGAGGTCTCCCAACAAAGGCAAACGCATCGGACTGTACACATTTCCGGTGTAATCAATGCTTAAATCCCAAGGCAAAATTTTATAGGAAACAGCCCATGTACCGGTAAATTTTTCTGTGAGCATCTGTTGTTCTGTTATTCCGTTTTCAGTTAATGTATTTTCCATCAGTGTTCCGCCAAGTATAAACTTTAATCCGTTGGGTAAATTTAAATCCACATTAAGGCTAATTCCCTTACTTACAGCATACCCGTCAAGATTGTCGTAGATAATCTGATTAGAATTGGTTTCATAATCAGGGGCGATTTTGTTGGTAAAATGCGTGTAAAATGCCGTAGCGTCAAACCCGAGAAAAGCACCGGAATCAAAGTAAAATTTCTTCACATAGTTCAGGTTGGCATTATAGGATTTTTCCGGTTTTAAATCGTTCAGAATAATCACATCTCTCGCTCCGGTCAATGCCGCGTGGTCTTCCGTAAACAGATTCACTACACGAAATCCGGTACCGGCGTTGAGTCTCAAAATACTGTTATCGTTGAGTGTCCATTTATACGCCATTCTCGGTGTGAAAATATTTCCATGATGATTATTGTGGTCGTATCTGAAACCCAACAACAATTTATGTTTTTCTTCGAGTGTAATTTCATCTTGAATAAACACGCCCGGCAACCATGTTTTTTCCGCTTCGTTACTGCCGTCAATTCCTGCCGTTGCCGGTGTATTGTCATCATAATAGGTATATCGAAGTGCTGCACCCGTCAACAAATCGTGCCGTCCGATTTTTTTATCCCATATAAGCTGCCCGAAAGCTATTTTCTGATTGGCGATATACGATTCATAGCCATACCGGCTATCCTGGTCGTGGTTTATCAATGAAAAATTAAAAAACATTTTTTCACTTACCGGTAATTGATAATTACCTATAATTTCAGCACGGCTGGTGTAAATGCTTTCGCCATATATTTCATCTCCACCACGGTGAGATTTGTTCCAACGCATATCTCCGCCCCATCTGTCTTCATAAAGGTAACGTCCGGCTAGGCTAAACAAACGGTTGTCTTTCCGGGAAAAATTCCATTTTTGAAATACGGAAAACCGGTCTTGCAAAGTAACATCTGTAAAATTATCTTTGTTGTTATCTACTTTATTCTGATAATTGAAATAATTGATTCCCGTCAGTACACTGGCTTTTTTTCCGGCATTTAATTTAAGTCCCAAATCCACATTATGTTCCAACCAGGAAGTGGTAAAAACATCTGCACTGAACAACGGTGCATTATTAGGATTTTTGGTAATAATGTTAATCACTCCACCGACAGCTTCACTTCCGTACAGCGAAGATGCAGGACCTTTCACTACTTCGATTCGCTCTATCAAAGAGCTCGGAATACCCGACAAACCGTACACCGAACCGAGCGAGCTGACAATCGGCATTCCGTCAATCAGAACCATGGTGTAAGCACCTTCCAAACCGTTAATGTGAATGTCGCCGGTGTCACAAACGTTGCAGTTCAGCTGCGGTCGCACGCCGTTAATATTCTGTAATGCGTCGAAAAAAGTGGGCGTAGGATTTTTCTTAAAAAATTCTTGTGTATAAACCTCAACCGGAACAGGGCTTTCCAGACGATTAACCGGTTTCATCGTTCCGGAAATAACCAATTCCTCGAGTTCTGAACCATCTTCTGTGCGACTTAAATCAATATTGATGGTTTTATTTTCTCCTTCACTCAGAGATATTTTTTCTGTATAAACATCATAATAATTTGCTTCAATTACCAACAGATATTCTCCGAACGGAACATTTGTAAGCTGAAAATACCCCAAACTATCCGACTGGGTATGAAACGAGGTATTTTCCAGATAAACAGAAGCATTTTCTATTGTCAATCCATTGTCAGCAACAGTTCCACCAACCGAGGTTGTTTGTGCAATGAGTTGATTTACACAAAAACACATCATCGTTGTTGTTATAAGTAAAAGTTTTCGCATCATTTTATTTATTTAAATTTGTTCTGCAAAAATAAATATTTAGTTTAATCTAAAAAAATAATTTGACAACATTTTTTAAATAAATGAAATTATATTTTTAGATAAAACTAAAAATGATTAATTATCATTGGCTTTTGACAAGGTATAAAAAATGTATCGAGAACCGAACATAAAGCTTCTCGATACAAATTTCTTCCGCTTCGTTACTGAAATTTTACTCGAAGTGACGATTTAAAGTAATTCCACAAAAGGAATAAAAAAATGTATCGAGAACCGAACATAAAGCTTCTCGATACAAATTTCTTCCACTTCGTTACTGAAATTTTACTCGAAGTGACGATTTAAAGCTCACCTAAGGTGTCTATATTACTATCCAATAACAGCACCGTTTTCTACATTTTCTTCATCAGGATTAACAAAAACTAATTTACCATCTTTATTTTGAGTGAGTAATAACATTCCCTCACTTTCCACTCCACGAAGTTTTCTCGGTGCGAGATTTGTCAAGACGGTAACTCTTTTCCCGATAACTTCTTCGGGTGTAAAATGCTCTGCAATCCCGGAAACGATTGTTCTGACGTCAATTCCTGTATCCACTTTCAGAATAAGCAATCTGTCTGCTTTCGGCATTTTTTCAGCCTCGACAATCGTACCTACTCTAAGGTCAATTTTGGTAAAATCATCAAACTGACAAATCTCTTTTTGCGATTCAACGCTACTTTTTTCTGCCTTATTCATTTTTTTCGATGCTTCTAATTTATCTATTTGCTTTTGAATTTGTTCGTCTTCGATTTTTGCAAACAAATGCTGTGCCTGACCAATTTGGTGTCCTGCTGACAGATAATCATAAGTTGCTGGCAATTTATCCCAAGTAAGTTCGTCGTTTATCGCCAACATTTTTTTTAATTTAGCCGATGTGTGCGGTAAAAACGGCTCAGACAACACCGCCAGAGAAGACGCAATTTGCAATGCTACATACATTTGAGTTTGGACTCTATCCGGATCGGTTTTAATTAATTTCCAAGGTTCCTCATCTGCCAGATATTTATTTCCTAAGCGGGCAACATTCATCAGTTCGCTCAGAGCTTCCCGGAAACGGTATCTTGCCAACGAACTTTCGATAACGCTTGGGTAGGTTTTGAGTTCCGTAAGTGTTTTTTCATCTACATCAGTCAATGTATTTAACTGAGGTACAATTCCTTCGTAATATTTATTGGTCAATACAACCACACGATTGATGAAATTTCCGAAAACAGCCACCAGCTCATTGTTGTTTTTTGCTTGAAAATCTTTCCAAGTAAAATCGTTATCTTTAGTTTCCGGTGCATTAGCGGTCAATACATAACGTAACACGTCCTGCTGTCCGGGAAAATCTTCGAGATATTCATTGAGCCATACTGCCCAGTTCTTGGAAGTGGATAGTTTTTGTCCTTCCAGATTAAGAAATTCGTTAGCAGGAACGTTGTCTGGCAGAATGTAACTTCCTTCCGCTTTCAGCATCGCAGGGAAAATCACACAGTGGAAAACGATATTGTCTTTACCGATAAAATGGACTAGTTTGGTATCTTTATCTTTCCAATACGGTTGCCAGTCTTTGCCTGTTTTTTCTGCCCATTCTTTGGTGGACGAAATATAACCAATCGGTGCATCGAACCAAACGTATAACTTTTTACCCTCGGCACCTTCAACCGGTACATCAATCCCCCAATCCAAATCGCGAGTAACGGCACGGGGTTTCAATCCGTCATCTAACCATGATTTTACTTGTCCGTACACATTTGATTTCCAATCTTTTTGATGTCCGACCAAAATCCATTCTCTCAAAAAAGCATCATATTCATTCAGTGGTAAAAACCAATGTTTGGTTTCTTTCAATACAGGTTTGGTTCCGGTTATTGTCGAAACAGGATTGATTAAATCGGTAGCATTCAACGAAGTACCACATTTTTCACATTGGTCGCCGTATGCATCTTCATTGCCACATTTCGGGCAGGTTCCGGTTACATATCTGTCTGCCAAAAACTGCTGAGCCTTCTCGTCGTATAACTGCTCGGTTACTTCCTCGATAAATTTTCCTTCATCATACAATTTCCGAAAAAAATCAGAAGCTGTATTATGATGAATTTCACGGGAAGTTCTCGAATAGTTATCAAAAGAAATTCCGAAACTGTCAAACGACTGTCGGATAATGGCATCATATTTATCAATAACCTGCTGTGGTGTAATACCTTCTTTTTTTGCTTTCATAGAGATAGCCACACCGTGTTCGTCACTGCCACAAACAAAAACTACGTCTTTATTTTTTTGTCTTAAATATCTCGTATAAATATCGGCAGGAATATATACTCCCGCCATGTGACCGATATGAATAGGTCCGTTGGTATAAGGTAAAGCTGCCGTAATTGTATATCTTTTCGGATTGTTCATTATATTATGTTTTACACAGGCAAAAATAAGGAAGAAATTTTAGTTACAGACCGTAGTCAGAAAGTTTAAAAGGCAAAAAGTCATAAAGTTATGACGAAAACTTCCTATAATCCGATAAAAAGTATAATTTTGTAGTCTAAACTGAATTTAAAAAATAGAAATCATGAAAAAAATTTTATTGTCGGCAGCAGTAGTATCTGCCATCGCATTTACAGCTTGTAAAAATGAAACTAAACAAGAAGTTTCTGACGAAATCGAAAACGCTCAGGATCAAGTTGAAGAGCAATTAGATGAATTAAAAGAGCAAGCAGAAGACAGCATCGAAAGCCTGGAAGCTAAAATCAAAGAAGCTCAGGAAGAATTAGCAAAAGCTGAAACAGTTGATGCTAAACAAGCGGCTACCAAAAAACTCAACGAAGCGAAAGCTGCTTTGGCTACCTTAAAAGGCGAGGCTATCTCAACCGCTAATGAAGTAAAGGAAGAGGCTACTAAAGCTGCAAATAATGCCGCTAACAAAGCCAAAGAAACTGCTAAAAAAGCGGAGGAAAAGATGAAAGAAGTTGAAAAAGCGAGTAAAAAGACAGGAGAAGAGGTTATACAAGAAGCAACAAAAGTAGAAAACAAAGCTAAGAGTTCAAACAAAAAGCTTAACGAGGCATTAGGTAAGTAAAAAATATGCGCCTTAATAATTTTATTAAAAAAGCTGTCATTTCAAAAAAGAAATGACAGCTTTTTTTTCTTGATCTAGTTTATTATCTAACTGATTGTTTCAACTGCAAATCTGTTGCTTTCAAAGAGCCAACTTTCTCTACACCAAACTGTGAATTAAGGTTTTCGTTAAGATCATTACGTAACTCAGTAAATACTGAATTTGATGATGTCGTTTCCTCTGGAAGATAAGTAAAGAATTCAACATCTCCATCATACTCAACTTCAGCTTCTCCTTCAGCAAAAGTCAAAGCCCCCACATAGCTCGATGTACCAACACCTTGATCAACCACAAAAGTATTTACTTGAAAACCTCCAGCTGATAAACCTGTAGCTTGAACCCCATTAGCATATAGAGAACCACCACCCAACAAAGCTTCTCCTTCATTAGGGTAAACAAAAGTAAAGTCTACTATTTGACCTTCCTCATTAAGTTCTACATCTTGTAATTCAATAAAATAACCGAAATAACCATATGCATCTAAATCAGACACTTGCTGTGCATTTTCAATATCTCCAGCCCAAAAAGTAGTGTAATATCTAACATAATACCCTTCTCTATTTTGTAACTGAAGAATACTTACATTACCTTCCTCATCTGCAACTTCAATTTCATAGAATGAACCAGTCAAATCAGTGGAAACATCTTGAAAGTTAACAAAACTATCTGTTTCTCCCCCTGGAGTATCATCTCCTCCTGGAGTATCATCATTAACTACATCGTCATTTGTTCCTCCACCATTGTTAGATCCTCCATCATCGCTACTACATGATACTGTTCCTGTTGCAACAAACGCCAATGCTGCCAACGACAAAAATACTTTTTTCATAATAATTGATATTTAAATTTAATATTAGTTAGACCGCTAATATAGAACTATTTTTTTTCCCACAAAAAAAATTAACACTATTATCTATTTTTTTCTTGTTTGATAATACGGGAAATATTACCTATATTTGACTGATATCAAAACATAACTGTCATGAGCCAAACTTATGAATCTAATCATCTGATTGACCGATTACCTCAGCACCTGAAGCAATTTATCAAACCGCAGAATTATGACGATTACACATCTGTTAACCAGGCAGTGTGGCGGTATGTAATGCGAAAAAATGTAGATTACCTCGGAAGAGTTGCCCACGAATCCTATACAAACGGTCTAAAACAAACCGGAATTTCTGTGGACAGTATCCCGAGTATGTACGGCATGAATCGCATTCTGAAAGAAATCGGTTGGGCTGCCGTTGCCGTTGATGGTTTTATTCCGCCGAATGCTTTTATGGAATTTCAGGCATATAATGTTTTGGTTATTGCTTCGGATATCCGACAGTTGGAAAATATTGAATACACACCGGCTCCGGATATTATTCACGAAGGTGCTGGTCATGCTCCCATTATTGCCAACCCTGAATATTCAGAATATCTCAGACGTTTTGGCGAAATCGGTTGCAAGGCAATTTCTTCAGCACATGATTATGAAATCTATGAGGCTATTCGCGAATTGTCTATTTTGGAAGAGGCAGAAGGCACGCCCGCTGACGTTTTGACCAAAGCCCGACAACGTGTAGATGATTTGCAGGAAAAGAGCGTAGAGCCTTCAGAAATGGCGTTAATCAGAAATTTGCATTGGTGGACAGTCGAATATGGTTTAATTGGTACACCGGAAAACCCAAAAATTTACGGAGCAGGATTATTGTCGTCTATCGGCGAAAGTGAATGGTGCATGACCGACAAAGTAAAAAAATTACCTTATACGATTGAAGCCGCTTACCAAGGTTTTGATATTACTAAACCTCAGCCTCAGCTATATGTCACACCAGATTTTGCTCATTTGAGTTTGGTTTTGGAAGAGTTTGCTAACAAAATGGCACTTCGCAAAGGCGGACTGGAAAGCGTAAAAAAACTCATTGAGTCAAAAGCTATCGGTACTGTCGAATATTCAACCGGATTACAAGTTTCAGGCGTTTTTACCAATGTGATTGAACACGAAGGTAAACCAATATATATCCAATCGACAGGAAAAACAGCTTTGGCATATCGGGAAAAAGAATTGGTCGGGCATGGTACTGATTATCACAGTGAAGGATTCGGAAGTCCTGTTGGTAAGTTAAAAGGAATCAATTTGTCCATTGAAGAAATGTCGCCGAGAGATTTGAAAGCATACAATATATATGAAGGAGAAATCGTCAATCTGGAGTTTGAAGGCGGTGTAAAAGTTTCGGGCGAAATCATTACCGGTAAACGCAATCTGAAAGGCGAGATTATCCTGATTAGCTTTAAAAACTGTACCGTTACTTATCAAGACCAGGTTCTGTTTGCACCGGAATGGGGAATTTATGATATGGCAGTCGGGAAAAAAATTGTTTCGGCATTTTCAGGACCCGCTGATATTCATAGTTTTAATCTATCGGCAAATATTCCGACTACCCAAACGATTAAAGCAGAAAAAACACCCGGACGAGAAAAACTGGAACAAATGTACCAGCAAGTAAGAGATTATCGCGAGGGCAAAAATCCGGCGGTTGATTTATCACAGATTTTACATACGTTACAAAATGACTATCCGAATGATTGGTTGTTAAGTGTAGAAATTGCTGAACTGGCAACAAAAGAACAATCTGACAATTTGAAAAATGAAGTGTTTGACCATTTAGATAAAGTACAGCGAAAAAGACCGGAAATTGCTCATCTTATCACTTTCGGTCTGGAATTAATCGAAAAAGATTTTCAACCGGTGTAAAACAAAGGAAGCCGTCTCAGTATTACAAATTGAGACGGTTTATTTTTTATCAAAATCCATAAAAGGAAATTTTTGTTGCAATGCATTTATTTTCTGGTTCAGATTATCCAGAAATTTTTGATGTGCTGAAGTGTTGGAATTAAACGGTCTGTGATTCAAAGATTTTCGAATTTCTTCAACTTTTTTCATATCTTCCGAAGTAGTTTTGTCAACGCAGACCTCAACAAATTTTTCCCAGATGTATGCAACGGCAGTTTCATTCGGGTGCAACATATCTTCCGCATAAAAACGATAATCGCGAAGTTCGTCCATCATGATTTCATAAGACGGAAAATAATACAGTTTATCCGAATCAGCATGTTGTATAAACTCATGTAATGCTGAAATCAAATGAGCTTTACTCCGTTGATTTTCAACCACTCCATCTTTGATATGTCTGACCGGCGAAACCGTAAAAATAAACTGACAATCGTGATTGACTTTACTTACCAAATCGACAATATTATGTAATGATTGTACGATTTGTTCGGCAGTCAACAACTCTTTGGAGAATTCTTTTTGTGGGATTTTATGGCAATTAGCCACATATTTTCCGGTAAATTTATGTTGATATACCCAAGCTGTCCCCAAAGTAATTACAACATGGCTGAACTTTGGCAATCGTTGATATAAGTGTTGATTTTTTTGCTGAATTGCATGAAGTAATTCTTCTTTAGTCAAGGTATTTAAAGACGAATGTACATCAAAACAACTCCAGACTTCCTGATGACAAAAAACATCATTTTCTAAAAAAGGCACTTGATTAACTACCGAGTAAAACATTTTTTCTATCGCCAATGGGTGAAATAATATTCCCCACGGATTGAGTGTATTCCGAAATTGAAAGTACGACAGTTTATCTGCCATATTTTCAGCAAAACAACTTCCGACCAAAAGAATATCGGAAGAATAATCAATCGAATTAGAAATTTTCTGTGTATCAATCGGAAGAAAAAACTGCATACCTTACGGTTATTTCTTTTCGGACGAAGGATAATCATCGTCCCAATTTTTCTCGACAGGTTCATCTTTGAGTTTTCCGACAGACTTTGCAACGATCATAGATACTGCTGCATCACCAGTAATATTTACGGTCGTTCTGCACATATCCAACGGCCTGTCGATAGCAAAAATCAAAGCTAATCCGGCTTCGGGAATTCCCGCCTGAGCAAGAACGATAACCAGCATAACCATTCCTGCTCCCGGAACTGCCGCCGAACCAATCGACGCTAAAGTAGCCGTAACTATAATACCTATTTGTGCAGCAAAAGACAAATCCATACCGAATGCCTGGGCGATAAATACTGCAGCTACAGCCTGATACAAGCTGGTTCCGTCCATATTAATCGTTGCTCCAATCGGCAATACAAAACTGGACACTTCTTCTTCCACCCCCAAATGTTCTTCAACCCGCTCCATTGTAACAGGCAAAGTTGCCGCACTCGAACTGGTTGAAAATGCTAATAGCTGTGCGGGCGAAATTCCGTTAATAAAAAAACGTGGTTTTCTTTTGGTAATCACCCAGACAATAAGCAGATAAAACATTATCACTAACAGTAAACCAATGATTACTGTAATCGCATACATGCCTAATGCTTTGAATAAATCTGCACTTGGAGCTTCCACGACCAAGGCTGCCAGCAAAGCAAAAACGCCGTATGGAGCCGCCAACATAATCAGGTCAATGAGTTTCAGAATTACTTCATTAAATCCGTCGAAAAAATCTTTGACCGGTTTGGCCTTTTCTGCAGGAATTAAGATTAGTCCAATTCCGAAAAAGACAGCAAAAAATATGACTTGCAACATATTACCGTTATCACTTGCCGCACCTATAATATTGGAAGGAACGATATCTTCCAGCATTTGCAAGGGTCCGGTTTGTTTTTGTTTTTCGGCTTCAGTTTGGGCGGATTCTGCTTCGGCACTATAATTCTGCACCAATTCTGTACGGGTTTCGTCGGTGATAGAATCGCCCGGTTTTATGACATTCACAATCAACAAACCGATACTTACCGCCACGATAGTTGTTCCAATATATAGGCTGATAGTTCGTAGCCCCATTTTGGAAAGTTTGGAAATATCTTTTAAGTCGGAAACTCCTTTGATGAGCGATGCTAAAATCAAAGGAACAGCAATGAGTTTCAGCACATTGATAAATATATTCCCGAATGGTTTGACCCAATCTCTGATAAACTGACTGCCCCAAGAAAAGTTACTCAAAACGAGTGCGAAAACCACTCCTAACACCATTCCTATCAATATCTGCCAATGCAATGCTAATTTCCTCATAAGCTGTTTGTTGTTTTATACAATAATGGCAAAAATATAAAAGCTAAATTGAAATTATGTTAAAATTGAATTTTTCAGTCGGGAAATATTACCTCAATTATTCATATGTTGAATCTGTATCTTCCAGCTATATTGAGACTTTACGGGTTTTCCATTTTCAATAGCCGGAGTCCATTCTGAATCCTTCAATATTTCCTTTGCTTGTTCATGCACAGACTTATTGTATGGTAAAGTAGCTACATTAGTGATTTCTCCTTCGGATGTAACTGTAAATTTTATTTCCCCATTATAACCTCCGAATTTTTTATCAAGTCTAAAACGACGGGAAAAATTTCTGCGAAAAGTTTCCATCCCACCTTTAGGATAAGCAAAAGCATTTTGTGTTTGAACTGCCGAAGGTTGCTGAGGTTTCATCACAAACATACTATACAACCCGGTTTCGGCATCTTTTTCTGAAATCCAGCCATAAGTTGCATTGTTAAACTTATATTGGTGAATCTGTTTGCCGGGCGAAACATCTGTCATAGAAAACTTAGCAAATTTTTTAATTTGTTTTTCCCAACGCGATGCCACCTTAGATTTATTGGTCAATAAAAACACACTTGGGTTTCCTATGTTTTTTATAGCATAAACGGTTGATTCGTTACTCGTAACGGTTTCAAAATATATATTAAGCGAATCTGTTGACTGCACTCAACCCAAATCTTCAAAATACTGATTAAATTCTTCGTCAGAATTGACCAACTCCGCCAGTTTTTGCAAATCAAGTTCTTTTTCCTGAGCGTAAATGTTGCAACTCAATAACAGTAGTAGTATGATGTAAATGTGTTTCATAACCGCAAAGATAAAAAGTTATTTTATTTTATCCGGAATCAATTTCAGCCATAAAAAAAAGCCCGAATAAATCGGGCTTTTGTAGCGAAGACGGGAGTTGAACCCGTGACCTCAGGGTTATGAATCCTGCGCTCTAACCAACTGAGCTACCTCGCCAAATGGTTTTGCGAGTGCAAATATAGCTATTAATCAATTTATCACAAAAATATTTTTACAAAATAATTCAAAAACACAACAACCTACTGATTAACAACTTATTAAATTTTATTTAACAAAATAATTTCTTCTTTCTTTTTTTATGCTATATTTTTCCCTATATTGCCCGAAAAAACAGAGTATGAAAACAAAATTTGAAATTGAGTTCCCGATTAACTCGTCACCGCAATTACTTTTTCAATATATATCAAGCCCTTCCGGACTCTCGGAATGGTTTGCCGATAATGTAAATTCAAGAGGAGAGATTTATACTTTTATTTGGGAAGATTCCGAAGAAAAAGCAAAATTAACTAATAAAAAATCTGACGAAAAAGTTCGTTTCAGATGGATTGACGAGGAAGGAAACGAATCTGAAAATTACTTTGAACTCAAAATTGTCCGGGACGAAATTACTAAAGACGTAATCCTTGTTGTTACTGACTTTGCCGATGAAGACGAGGTGGAAGACCAAAAACTGCTTTGGGAAAGTCAAATTCATGATTTGAAAACAATATTGGGCTCTAATTAACCCCAATTAAAACTGTATATTTGCCCTGTTAATTAAAAACAGGGCTTTTTTATGGTTAATCATAACGGAAAAATTACCTCGCAAACCAATATTTCTATTGAGCAAAACCGGGCTTTTCTCTACGGAGATGCCGTGTTTGAAACTTTAAAAACGTTAGACGGAAAGGTGCTTTTTGCAGAAGACCACTATTTCCGGCTGATGTCGTCGATGAGAATTCTCAGAATGGAAATTCCGGTATTTTTCACGCAGGAATATCTCGAACAGCAAATCAGTTCTTTGCTTGATACTTTTGAGGAAAACCATTCTTCCTACCGTATCAGAATAACGTGTTATCGGCAAAGTGGCGGAAAATATACGCCCGAAAACAGAGGAATTGATTATATCATCACAGCAGAACCTTTACCAAACGCTGCTTATGCAATCAACAATGGGCATTATGAAGTAGAAATTTTCAAAGATTTTCACATCAGCAAACATTTGCTTTCTACATTAAAAACCACCAATAAACTGGTTTCAATCACAGCAGGTATCTTTGCCGAAGAAAACGGTTATCAAAACTGCTTGCTGATTAACGACGACAAAAATATTGTAGAAGCTACGCAATCCAATATATTTTTGGTAAAAGGAAACACGGTAGCCACACCAAAATCAGAAGACGGCTGCCTGAACGGAATCATGCGGAAGCAAATTATCCAGCTTATTGAAAAATCGGACAACCTGACATTCGAGGAACGAAGTATTTCACCTTTTGAGCTGCAAAAAGCTGATGAATTATTTCTGACAAATACTATCCAGGGCATACAACCGATAACGAAATACCGGAAAAAAGAATTCCAAACCAATATTTCCACACAACTGCTGGGCAGATTAAATGCAAAAATCAGGTTTGGACTATAAGAGCCTGTTTAAAATTTATCTAATAATTTGTTTATAGGTTATTTTTACAATATAAATTCAAACAGGCAATAAAACAAAAAACCGACTCAAAAAGTCGGTTTTTCTATACGTAATCAATGATTACTTTTTCTTCTTTTTGCTGTTTACAGACTCGTCTAATTCAGAACCCGGTTTGAATTTTACAACATTCTTAGCAGCGATTTTGATAGTTTTTCCAGTTTGTGGATTTCTACCTTCACGTGCAGCTCTTTCGCTAACAGACCATGAACCAAATCCTACTAAAGAAACTTTATCTCCTTTTTTCAAAGACCCTGAAACGTTTCCTAAAAATGATTCTAGTGCTAATTTAGCAGCTGCTTTTGTGATACCCGCATCTGCTGCGATAGCATCAATTAATTGTGTTTTGTTCATAATTTTTTTATTTAGGTTAATCAATTAACTACCACAAATTTAGAAGAATTCCTTTATAATGCAAGTTTTTTGAATAAAAAAATTCAAAAAAAGCCCGTTTTTTTGCCCAACAGCCCGTTTTAAAGGCTTTTTCAAGGGTAAAATCACTTAAAATATGCCTGTTCAGTGAGCTTCACACCATTGAGCAACGCCACTGTTTCCATTCTTTTTTTACCAGGAAACTGCAATTCCAGAATATGTAAAAATCCGTCCGAAACGGCTACCGAAATATGCTTTTTATTATCTGTGATAACTTTTCCGACATTATAATCATGGTGCGTTTTTTCAAAAGCAGACTGATATATTTTTACCGGAATTTCCTGCTCGTCATTTACTAAGGTTGCCCACGCAGCCGGATAGGGCGACAATCCGCGAATATGATTATGGATTTCACCGGCAGGAAGTTTCCAGTTAATCTGACAGTTTTCTTTATTGAGCTTGTGAGCTGTTTTATGGTTACCATTCGGCTGGGTTTGTAAATCAACTTTGTTTTCAGCAATTAACCTGACAGTTTCCAACACGGTTTCTTTCCCAAGATTCATCAATCTGTCGTGTAATTCTCCCGCAGTTTCATTGGTGCCGATATTCGTCTTCTTCTGCAAAATCATTTTTCCTGTATCAATCTGGTCGTCGAGGAAAAAAGTGGTTACACCTGTTTCTTTTTCGCCGTTGATGATTGCCCAATTTATTGGTGCGGCACCTCTGTACTCAGGCAACAAAGAGGCGTGCAGATTGAAAGTGCCGTATTTCGGCATATCCCAAACTACTTTTGGCAGCATTCTGAATGCTACTACAATTTGCAAATCTGCCTGCAAAGATTGCAATTCCTGAAGAAATTCTTCCGATTTCAGATTGGCAGGTTGTAAAATCGTTAAGCCTTTTTGCAAAGCGTAATCTTTCACAGCCGAAGTATGGATTTTTCGTCCTCTGCCTGCAGGTTTGTCCGGAGCGGTAACTACACCGACGATATGCATTCCGTTTTCTACCAGATGGTCTAAAATTCCCACCGCAAAATCGGGGGTTCCCATGAATACTATGTTCAGTTTTTCTGTCATTTTTGATGATAATATGGAGGGTTAAAAACTATTTTATCTTCTTCCAGCATTTTTGATAACAAGTCGATAATCAACTCTTTTTCTAACTGACAATAAGCCGATATTTCTTCTAACGAACGGTTTTCAGCCAGGAAAGCATAAATATTTTCAGTAATTTCGTTACTGTGATTTTTACTGTAATCTTTTTGAGCTTGTCTTCTGCACGCAGAACATTTCCCGCAACGTTCGGTTTTTTTTTCGTCGAAATAATCCAGTATTTTCCTGTACAAACATTCGTCTGAATTGTCAATATAACCAGACATTGCCTGGTGCTGCTCTTTCTTAATCTGATTTTGCACTTTCAAATCTTTCGCCACCCGATTGATGGTTCGTTCATCGTCACGCGGTTCGTTCAGGGTAATCATCAAATCAAAATCACCGTCGTTAAACACACATATTCCTGCCTGATGCCATTGTTTGAGTATATTCACAATCGTCAGTTTGTCAAGATTTGTTCCTTTGCCGAGTGTACCTATATTAATTTTGGTGTCTATCACGGAAGTTCCGGCATATCGATGAACAATTTGTTCAAACAACAATTCTTCTTTCGGACGATTTTTGAAATGATTGAGCGTTTCTTCGGTAGAAAGCACAAATTTGATGGTTGTATTTCTGTTATTTTGTTCATAAAGCGTCAGCACACTTTCTTTATCCAGAAATTTGAATGCTTGATAAGTGTGGGTGGCATTCAGTGCATATTTATCACAAAAAGTCGTCAGATTGAGGTAATAAAATCCCTCCAACCCTTCTCCGTAGGCAATTTGCTGGTCATTGACAAACTTTTTATAAACGGTAAGCAAATCCTCTTTACTCAATATATTTCGTGCAAACCGATTGTCAAAATGAGCGATTTCAGCCGGGTGTATCAACATTGTCGCAAACGATGATTGCCCGTTTCGTCCGGCTCGTCCGGCTTCCTGATAGTAGTTTTCGATACTTTCCGGAATTTGTATATGCACCACATTTTTCACGTTCGGTTTGTCGATGCCCATTCCAAAAGCATTGGTCGCCACCATAATCGGTTTTTTCTCGCTGAGCCAATCCTGCAAACGCTTTTTTTTGTCGTCATTGGTCAGTCCTCCGTGAAAATAATCACAGGCAAACCCCATACTTTGCAGTCTTTGAGCAATTTGAACGGTATATTTTCGGCTTCGGGTGTACACAATTGCCGGTTGCGGGTGTTTGTTCAAAATTTTGATTAATGTTTCTTCCACATTATCTAAAATGTGTAGGCTGAAAATGATTTCTGGTCTGTAAAAACTTTTGAGAAAAATTTCCGGCTCATGCAATCCAAGTAATTGCTTAATATCTTGCTGAACACGGTCGTTGGCAGAACCCGTCAAAGCAATAAACGGAATATTGGGTAACACATTCCTGAGCTGGATAATATCCAGAAAAGCCGGTCGAAAATCATGCCCCCACTGCGACACGCAATGAGCCTCATCAACTGCCACCAGATTAACCGGAAGTTGAGCTAATTTGTCCAAAAAAAAGGGTTGTTTGAGCCGTTCGGGGGAAAGATACAAGAATTTATAATGCCCATACTGACAGTTATCAACAATCCGGAAAACATCTTGTTGTGACAATCCACCAGTTAGCCCGACCGCTTTGATTCCTTTTTGTTTTAGACTTTCAACCTGGTCCTCAATAAGGGCAACCAACGGGGAAATAACCAAAGTTATTCCATCGTTCATCATAGCCGGAACCTGATAACAGACACTTTTACCGGCACCGGTCGGCAAAACCGCCAATACATCTTGCCCGGAAACGACAGATTTTACGATTTCTTCCTGAGGTGGTCGGAAAGAATCGAATCCCCAATATTTTTTCAGGATATATTCAGCTTCAAACAAAATAGCAAATTATGTGTAAAGATAATGCGATTCCGTGATTTTCACAAATGGTTAATCACAAAATCTGCCCGTTCGCCTATGGTCATTTTCGGCACATATATGGGTTGATAACCGTATTTGGTATAGGACGCGATAAGATGTTCCTGAATGCGATGAGCCGTCTGCAAATCTTCATAACGTTCGTTATCACTCTGATAAATTTCGTCCCAAACCGGCAAAGCAAAAACTTTGGTGTATCTGTGAACCAGGCAGGCTTCGGTAAATGAATCGGGGTAATTGTCGCCAATAAAATCCATATACGCCAGCACGTCCGGAATGCCTCTGTCTATAATCACTACTTTGGAAGAATCTTTTTGGGCGCTGATGTGTTGCTCAATCCTTCCTTCGAGCAATTTTTGACTAAAGAGCAACGGGTCTTTCAGAAAAAACTGTTCAATACCCTGTTTCTGAGCTTCGAGCGTAACCTGCCTGGATATTTCCGCATAGCAAGTATATCCCAAGGTTGCCAGATGATTCAGCAAAGTGGTTTTCCCGCTACCGGGTCCGCCAATGAGTAAAACGATTTCTTGTGCCACTTGTTTTGCCTGATTTTTTTTATTCGCAAACTTACTATTTTTTTGGTTGTTAGCGATTAGCTAATAGCCAAAAGCTAAGAGTTTTTTTTGGTTATTAGCGATTAGTTGTCAGTCACAGTGGGCATCGTTTCGTTACAATGTTACTTCTTCACAGCTATCAAAACCTGAAACAAAATGAAACCTATAGGGTTAGCACAACGCATACAAACCCCGCAAATTTCTTCCTACATCAAGCAGATTTCTTCCTACATCAAACAACCAACATTCTAAAAAAATAGATTATCTTTGTATGACAGAAATAATATTATGAATCAACAACAAGAAGATTTTTTCGAAAGACTAAAGGAAGAATTAGACAAATCTACTGAATCGTGGCCTTTGGACTACTTGTATAAATTTATCGTTCCGAACGATGAAAACAAAATTCAGCAAATAGAATCTGCTTTTGCCGGTTCTGATGCGAAGTTTACTACCAAGCAATCGGGCAAAGGAAATTTTATCAGCGTATCTATCAGAGTGATGATGCCCGACGCTGACAGTATCATTGACAAATACAAACAAGTGTCTTCTGTTGAAGGCATTATCTCATTATAATTATGCAGGCAAACACACATTCAGCCATTTTTGAACTGGAGTACAATACTGAACGAACTCATCTGAAAATTCCGGAATACGGACGACATATTCACAAACTCATCAACAATGTGAAGGCTATTGAAAACCGGGACGAACGCAACAAAGCCACCAAACAGGTTATTAAAATCATGGGCGAAATGAATCCGCACCTGAGAGATGTACCTGATTTTCAGCATATGCTCTGGGATCAACTGTTTTTTATGGCCGATTTCGATTTAGATGTTGATTCGCCCTACCCTATTCCGACAAAGGAAACCGCATATATACAGCCGGTCAAACTAGCTTATCCGCAGCGATTCCCGAAATACCGTTTTTATGGCAATAACATTACCCGAATGATTGAGGAGGCGATGAACTGGGAAGAAGGCGAAAAGAAAGACGCTCTGATTGTAGTTATCGCCAACCACATGAAAAAAAGTTACCTCAGCTGGAACAAAGAAACCGTGACTGATGAAGTAATTTTCCAACATTTATTAGAGCTCTCAGACGGAAAAATCAATTTACTGAAAAAAGATGAAGAACTGAGTACCAGCTCTGACCTGTTGCGAATTAACAAGAAACAAACCAATCGTTTCAGTCAAAACAAAAATCCGCAAAATAACAATAACAACAAGCCACGTCATCACAAAAATAAAAACCGAAAATAAAGCCTGACTATGAGTATTTTCAAAATTGAAGGAGGTCATCAGCTGAAAGGCGATGTGATTCCGCAGGGAGCCAAAAACGAAGCATTGCAGGTGCTTTGTGCCGTATTGCTTACTTCCGAAAAAGTTACCATTAACAACATTCCGGATATTCTTGATGTGAATAAACTCATCGAATTGCTCGGAAAGTTAGGGGTAAAAACAGAAAAACTCAACAAAAACAGCTATACTTTTCAGGCAGATGAAGTAAATTTATCTTATCTCGAATCTGATGATTTCCGGCAAACCGGACGGGCTTTGCGAGGGTCAATCATGATTGTCGGTCCGCTATTAGGTCGGTTTGGCAAAGGATATATCCCGAAACCCGGTGGTGATAAGATTGGACGACGACGATTAGACACCCATTTTGAAGGATTTATTAATCTCGGAGCAGATTTTCGTTATAACCGGGAAGAATATTTCTACGGTGTGGAAGCACCCAACGGGTTGACCGGAACGTATATGCTGCTCGATGAAGCCTCTGTTACCGGTACGGCAAACATTGTTATGGCAGCGGTATTGGCAAAAGGAACGACCACTATCTATAACGCTGCTTGCGAACCTTATATCCAGCAACTTTGCAAGATGCTCAACGCCATGGGAGCAAAAATAACCGGAATCGGTTCTAATTTGTTGACAATTGAAGGCGTTGAAGAACTCAAAGGCTGCAAGCACCGCATCTTACCGGATATGATTGAAATCGGTTCGTGGATAGGCTTAGCAGCAATGACCCGCAGCGAAATAACTATCAAAGATGCAGCATGGGACGAATTAGGAATTATCCCGACGACTTTTTCCAAACTGGGAATTCAGCTCGAACGCCGTGGCGATGATATTCACATTCCTGTTCAGACCGACGGTTATGAAATACAAAATTATATCGATGGTTCGATTCTCACATTGGCAGATGCACCATGGCCAGGACTTACCCCGGATTTACTGAGTGTATTATTAGTCGTTGCCACACAAGCCAGAGGAGAGGTTTTGATTCATCAAAAAATGTTTGAAAGCCGTTTGTTCTTCGTAGATAAACTGATTGATATGGGAGCAAAAATCATTTTATGTGACCCTCACCGGGCAGTGATTATCGGACACGGATTCAAATCACAACTCAAAGCGACACAGATGACTTCGCCAGATATCAGAGCAGGAATGTCCTTGCTTATTGCCGCCTTATCTGCTAAAGGAACAAGTACTATCCAAAATATCGAACAGATAGATCGTGGATATGAAAATGTAGATATCCGATTGCGACAACTGGGGGCTAAAATAGAACGAATTGATTAATAGATATGAAAAAATTTTGGTTACTTTTATTACCTGTGTTTTTGCTCATTGGTTGTAATGAAGACGAAATCGACAACCTCAAACAGGATTATATCAACGGACATAAATCAGATGAACTTATAGGTTTCTGGGAACATAAAGGTGGATATAAGATTAGTTATGATATTACTGACGAAGATTTATTGGTTAACAATGAAACCATAGAGGTAGGAGAAATTTTATTGCTGGACAACAATTATCTTTATCTACTAAAAAAAGATTCATCAAACGAACCAGCATACTATACAAATAAATTCTATCAACAGTACTGGTACAATACCGACAAGTTTATCAAAACATTGGTAAGCGACAATTCATCATCTGGCTCACACAGTCAAGCTCATGAAGCTTTTTTGCCATACAAATTTGGAGAAACTAACGATACTTTGATTGTACAGAGTGATTCAAAAGTATATTATTTATTAAAAACAGATGAAATAGCGTACGAATTCATTGTATCCGAATAAATTAACCAATGTCTAATCTCTCTACACTCGAACAATACCTGAGCGACAAAGTGCATTTGTCTGCTGCCGATTGGCAAAAAATCAGAGAATACATAGACTATCTCAATATAGAAAAAGGCGACTATTTAATACAACCTGAGCAAACCAGTACACATACATTTTTTGTAGAAAAAGGGCTGCTCAGGTATTTTTCTGTCGATCAAAATGCCAAAGAACATATTTTGCAATTTGCTCCTGAGAATTGGTTTGTAGGCGACCGCAATGGCGTTTGTTTCAATCAACCGTCAACTTTTTACATCCAAGCTATCGAACCAAGCAGAGTGGCACTGATTGATGAATCATTGTTTTCTGCAAAACTATTGGCTATCAATCCCGAATTTGTAGCCTATAATGAGCAAATTTTACAAAAACACATTCATCAATTACAAAGGAGAATCCATTTATTGCTTTCTGCTACTGCCGAAGAGCGATATATGGATTTCATTTCTACTTATCCCGATTTGACACAAAGAGTTCCGCAGTGGATGATTGCTTCTTATTTAGGAATTACTCCGGAAAGCCTCAGTCGAGTAAGAAAAGATATGGCAAACCGAAAGTTCTACCCTAAAAACTAATTCTTGCGTTCTTAACCTACATCAATAATAACTGCCGGCGAATTTCTTAATTTTGTATTATTAATCAATACATTAGATATGATGGCAACAAAAAATATAGAGATAGTGGTTCCTCCAAGAGAGCCCCATTTCGTAGGAGACGGATTCCGTGTACATAACTTTATTCCAAGTGCTTATCGATTGGATATGCAGCGAATGACTCCGTTTATTATGTTAGATTATAACGCCAAATTTCATTTCCCTCCAAGCGACCACCCAAAAGGAGTAGGCGTACACCCACACAAAGGTTTTGAAACGGTTACAATCGCTTACCATGGCAGAGTAGCACACCACGACAGTAGCGGAGGCGGTGGCATTATCGGAGAAGGAGATGTGCAGTGGATGACGGCAGCTTCAGGAGTATTACACAAAGAATACCACGAAGAAACGTTTAGCAAAGAAGGCGGAATTTTCCAGATGGTACAATTGTGGGTTAACCTACCTGCAAAAGACAAAATGAGTACTCCAAAATATCAGGCAATAAAAAATGCGGAAATACCGAGATATCAACTTGAAAACAATAATGGAGAAATCGAAATCATTGCAGGAGACTACAAGGGCATAAAGGGAGCCGCATCAACATTTACACCCGTACACATGTTCAATGCAAAATTAAAAGCCGGAGCAACTTCTGATTTCACCTTTCCTGCAGATTACAATACTTTATTATTGGTCATCGAGGGAAGTATAACAGTCAATGAATCCGAAAAGGTACCAACAGACCATTTGGTTTTGTTTGAAAACCAAGGAGAAACATTCTCAATTACAGCAGATGAAGATACAATTGTGTTGGTATTGAGCGGAGAACCTATCAATGAACCAATTGCTGCCCACGGACCTTTTGTAATGAACACACAACAGGAACTAATCGATGCCTTTAACGATTTTAATCAGGGGAAGTTTGGTCATTTGGAAGATTAATCACAATTTATTATATTTAACAAAAATATTCAAGAAGTGTCAAACATTCAATTAATTATAGAGGAGCGAGCTGCCGACATCGGAAATTTCCTTGTGGGTCGCTTACTCCCATTTCGGGAAAAACGTTCGGTGGGACCATTCGTATTTATAGACCATATGGGACCTGCTCAATTAAAAAATTACCAAAATCTGGACGTACCCCCACATCCTCATATTGGTTTATCAACCTTGACGTATCTGTTTGAAGGAGCAATTTTTCACAGAGATAGTCTGGGTACAGAGATGGAAATTCAACCAGGTGCAGTTAATTGGATGACAGCCGGAAAAGGTGTGGTTCATTCAGAAAGAACTCCTGAATACCTCCGAACTTCTGAGAAAAGTCTTCACGGATTACAGATTTGGGTTGCATTACCTAAGCATTTGGAACAGACAGAACCTACTTTTCATCACACTGAAGCAAAAGATATTCCACAATGGGAACAAGATGGCGTTCAGATAAAATTAATTGCAGGGAAAGCATTTGGAAAAAAATCGCCCGTTCCTGTTCACAGTCCGTTGTATTTTCTTGAAATCAAGAGCAAAAATGCTGTTTCAATTAATATCGGGGAACATCTTTTCGGAGAAAGTGCACTATACATTCTCGAAGGTTCTATCAAAAATGATGGTCACGAATATACACCAAAGCAGATACTCGTTGCAAAAGACACAAAGTTATGTACCATGGAACTCGCAGAAAACACAACAATCTATATTTTTGGAGGAGAGGCTTTCCCTGAGCAACGCTATATTCATTGGAATTTTGTAAGCTCAGATAAAGAAATGATAGAAAAAGCAAAATATGATTGGCTGGAACAAAAGTTTCCGAAAGTTCCTAATGAAACAGAGTTCGTACCCCTACCCGATTATTCACTTCCCAAAAGATAATTAAGTCTGAAGGTTGGAAAATTTACTCAAAAAAAGAAATGAAAGAAACAACAGCAATTACAGGACGAGAAAAACACAAAACAATTATTCGTTCGGCAACCAACGAAATTGTCGCAGACGAACCGATTGACTTGAACGGTAAAGATTTAGGGTTCGACCCTAGTCAATTACTGACAGCTTCGTTAGGTTCATGCACTTCAATTACCTTAAGAATGTATGCTGACAGAAAAGAATGGAATGTAGAGGAAATTAGTGTAAAGGTAACTTTGAATGACGAGGATAAAAACAATCCCATTTTGATGCGTATTATCGAAATAAAAGCTAATTTAGATGAACAACAAAAATCACGCTTACTTACTATTGCAAATGCCTGTCCGGTACATAAATTGCTGAGTAAAGGAATAGAAATCATTACCAAAATGAAAAATTAATCTTAAAAAAAATGGAAATACAACACATAAACAACGAAACGAAAGGAGCTTTTAAAGCTATTGAAGACGGTAAAGAAGCCGGGAACATGACTTATTCTTGGGCTGGAGAAAACCGCTTTATTATTGACCATACAGATGTAAACCCTGAGTTTAGCGGAAAAGGGGTCGGAAAAAAAATGGTATTGGCTGCAGTAGAATATGCACGGGAAAACAACCTGAAAATTATTCCTCTATGTCCGTTCGCAAAAAGTGTGTTTGACAAGGTGGAAGATATCAGAGATGTGCTTTAATCCTCGGAAGTAGTTTTAAATTTCATGTTGAAATGAAAACAAAGACAGTGTACTATGAAGAAATTTTTAAAAATATTCTTTGTTTTGGTTATTATATTAACCGTGGGCTACATAGGGCTGAATGTTTTTGTTTCATATCGAGTAAAATCACTATTAAACGACCAAACCGAGAAAGGAAATCTGACCTATCAGCGATTTTCTCATAATTGGATTAACCCTTCATTTCGTATAGATTCAGTAGTTTTCCGGAAAGGAAACAATCATATTTCCGTGAACCAAATTACTGTAACTGGTTTAAAATATACCGATTATCTCTTTCGGAACACATTGTCTGTTGACGAAATTATCATCAGTCAGCCTCAACTTACTTTAATTAAAACGAAAAAAGATTCCGTTCCTCCCGCAAATAATGATTTGGAACAATCTATCCGGATAGGACAAATAACCATTCAAAAAGCCGGATTGACCTATCAGACCGATTCTCTGCAAATGATTGCATTGAAAAACTATGATATTAACATTCAAGGTATTACGGTTGATACGACGAGTATTAAAAATCAAATTCCGTTTAATCATACATCGCTCGTCGTAAACGGCGGAAAACTAAGTTGTTCGTTGAGCAATATACAAACGCTGGAGTTGGACAGTTTGATTATTGATAAAAACGACATAAATATTCATGAGCTCGCCGTCAAACCCAAATATTCCCGGAAGGATTATGTTAAATTTATTCCGTACGAAATGGATTTGATGGACGTGAATTTTAAACGAATTACTCTATCCGATTACCGAATTGATTCACAAGAACGAATGTTTTTTTCTTCGAAGAATATGAAAATAGACTCAGTAAATGCTGAGATATACCGCAACAAAGTGGTTCGTGATGATTTGAGCAAAAAGAAAATGTACAGCCAAATGTTGAGAGATTTACCCTTTGATTTGCAAATCGACACCTTGCAACTGTCAAAAGTAAACCTGAGTTATGAGGAAGTACAGGAAAAAACAGGCGAAACCGGTTTGGTGTTTTTCAAAAATATGGAAGCGACTATTTCCGATATTACCAACCGAAATATGAACAGGGAAGATTTCCCTAAAACCATTGCTCAGATTCAAACGCAATTTATGGGAGCTTCTCCTTTGTCTGTGGAATGGTCTTTTCATATCAACAATCCCGATGATACATTTCGTATCACAGGCGAAAGCCATCACATTCCGCCTGAATTTATCAATAAATTCCTCCAACCGGCATTCAATATGCAAGCAGAAGGAACCGGAATCAAAGATTTATATTTCAACTTTTCCGGCAATCGATACACCGCAAACGGTAATTTTAAAATGGTGTATGACGACCTGAAAATTAAGGTTTTAAAAAACGATAACGAGAAAAGCGTGAATAAACTGGTTACTTTTGTCGCAAACCTGTTTGTAAAAAGCGAAAACAAAGCCAGAGAAAATGATGTTGAAGTAGAAAAAGTAGAACGAGACCCTACCAAATCTTTCTGGAATTATTTCTGGAATTGTATCATGGAAGGATTAAAAAAAACGGTGATTTAAAAATCATCACATCTTTTTCATGATAAAGTAAAACCCTGCTGTTGCCAATAAAATCATCACGCAATTAAAAATCCAAAGTTCCGTATATCCTAAATTTTCCGCAATCATTGTTCCCAAAAGAGGCGAGGTAATGAAAGCAATCGAAAACGAAATTCCGTTCAGTCCCATATACGAACCCCGATTAAATATATTAGAACGATTAACAGCAACCGTCGAGGCAAACGGCATAATCAGGATTTCTGAAATGGAAATAAGAAAAATGGACATATACAAAATCCAGACTGTATGCGTCGGGATTAATATAAAAAAGGACAACCCACAAAATAAACTTCCGATAATCATAGTACGGGAAAGCGTGAATTTTTTCTCGGCATAATGCACCAATGCCATTTCCAGAATAAATACAACTATACCGTTAAATCCCATCAGCAGACCAACTTCTTTTTCGCTCATCATCGCTACATTTTTATAAAAAAGAGGCAAAGTATTTAGTATTTGAAAAAAACAAAATGCGTAAATCGCTATAAAAATACTGAATAAGACAAATTTTCCGTCGGTGTAGGCACTTTTGGAATTCATCTGTTGTGCTTTTTCGGAAACAACTTGTTTAGGCTCATTACCTTTTTTATTTCGGAAGTAAAAGAAAAATAATAAGCCCGCCAAAAATGACATAACCGCGTTGGTATAAAACAAAAAATTATAGGAAACCGCCGCCAGAAATCCGCCGATTGCCGGACCTATAGAGTACCCAAGATTCAACGCCATTCGGTTGAGCGAAAAAGCCCGGGTAATATTTTTTGGATTGGCATAGTAAGAAACCGAAGCACTGTTTGCCGGACGAAACAATTCTTTGATAAAACTCAGAAAAAAAATCGCCAGACACAATGATTCAAAACTCTGAAAAATCGGAATGATAACATAAAAAGGAATACTGAAAAACAAGCTGAATGTCTGTACTTTATAAGAGCCTAATTTATCTGTCAACCAGCCTCCCACAAGCGAGCCAAGAATAGACCCCACACCAAAAGCACTTAGAACAATACCAGCATTTTTGAGTGAAAAGTCCAGAACAGTGGTCATATAAACACCCAAAAAAGGTAAAACCATCGAGCCACTTTGGTTGATAAACATAACCAAAGCCAACAACCAGGTGGCATTTGACAAACCTTGATAGGCAGCCAGATAATTTTTCCAGTATAGTTTCAACTTACTCATTTTGTGAAGGTAATTATCTTAAATCAACCAATTACCTTTTCACTCGCGTAATCGTCAAACCATCTCTGATGGGGAGCAAAACTGTTTCTACTCGTGAATCGTTGTTGATTTTTTTGTTATAAGCTTTGATAGCCACTGCAGATTTATCGTTGGGTTTCACTTCTTCCAACACTTTACCTGACCATAATACATTGTCGGACAAAATCACACCTCCCGGACTCATTTTAGGCAAAACCAAATCAAAATAAGTTGCATAGTTCGGTTTGTCGGCATCAATAAAAACCAAATCAAATTGCTTACCCAACATCGGGATAATCTCTGTGGCTTCGCCTAAATGCTGGTGTATTTTATCTCGAAATCCTGAACGCTCAAAATATTTATTCTGTATAACAACCAATTCTTCGTTAATATCAATCGTGTCGATAGTGCCGTTTTCAGACAATCCTTCTGCCAGGCATAATGTCGCATATCCGGTATAAGTCCCGATTTCGAGAATGTGTTTCGGGTTGACGAGCTTGGCAATCATACTCAGCATTCTGCCCTGATAATGACCGCTAATCATTCTCGGGCTCATTATTTTCAGTAAAGTTTCTTTATTGAGCTGAGCCAATAATTCCGGTTCAGCAGCAGAATGCCCGGTAATATATTCCTCTAATTCGGTAGATATTAACTGTTTGCTCATATTAATTCGCTTCTTTAATCAGGTACATATACACTGGAAAGTGGTCGCTGTAACCCGGCTCACCGTTGAATTGATTTCTTAGTGGATATCCTTTATATTGTCCGGTTTTTTGTATCAGAAATGATTTGCTAAAGATACGGGTTTTCCATAACTGCCAGCCGCTATAATCATTTCTGATTAACGGTTCACTCACAATCATCTGGTCAAAAACGTCCCACGCATCGCGGTAGGCTAATGTTCCTAAACCATTTTCATACATTTCATACATCGGGTTGAAAAGTCCGCCTTTTTTCACTTTTTGCTTATTGCCCTCAGCACCCAAAACATCTTTCACACTTTTATTATACGGTCCATCGTTCAAATCGCCCATTGTAATTACTTTCGCATTCGGATTAATATGATAAAGTGAATCAATTATTTTCTTGTTGAGTGCAGCGGCAGCTTCCCGGTTCGGGCTACTTTTTTTCTCACCACCATACCTTGATGGCCAGTGATTAACGATAAAATGAACTTCTTCGCCGTCCAGCAAACCGCTTACTAATAGCTGGTCACGGGTATAAATTCTTTTTCCTTTGTTATTCCGGCTGTCTTTTTTAGACTTGGATTGCTCATAAATATATAACGGAATATTTTTTGAGCTTGTCGGTTTGAAATGCTTTGGTTGATATAATAATCCTACATCGATTCCTCGTCGGTCGGGCGAATCGAAATGCACGATGCCGTAATCGGATTTTTGTAATTTTTCATGCTTAACCAAATCTTCCAGTACCGAGCGGTTTTCTATCTCTGAAACGCC
The DNA here is from genome assembly GCF_002807015.1 of Avrilella dinanensis. Taxonomy (GTDB): domain Bacteria; phylum Bacteroidota; class Bacteroidia; order Flavobacteriales; family Flavobacteriaceae; genus Flavobacterium; species Flavobacterium dinanensis. Next base: position 231,713 of record NZ_NIPO01000001.1, read on the forward strand.
TAATACTGTCGGCATATTCGGATTTTCATCTGTGCCGATTTGAGAAATTGCTTCAGCAAGCAAATCCAGTTTTTTGTTATACTTCTGCGTTCCCCAACCTCTTTGTCCGTTAGGCGTGAACTCGGCATCAAAAGTATTCGGACTTTTAATCGTGTCAAACAGATTTTCTACATTGTAAAAAGCGATGGTATGCACCGCATACTGTTTTTCCTGACCCCAGGAAACCGTAAAGATTAACCCGAAAACCAGGTTAAAAAATAATTTTCTTATCATTATCAATATATTAAGCTTATATATATCTTTTTCAAATAACGACACAAAGTTAATTATTCTGATGAAAAGAATTACTTTTGCATGGTGTTAAGTTTTCTTTAACTGAAAAATAACAAAACAAAAATTTAATTACTAACGTATGAAAAACTATTTGTTTGGTGCTGCGTTTTGCTTATTCTCAACAGCAATGCTGGCACAATCATCTTACCAAATTACCGGTAAGGTAGTAGATGGTAGAACACAGAACTCTTTGGAAAATGTGGAAGTTGCTGTGGTAAACACTACCTTAAGCACTTTGACCAACACAGAAGGACAGTTTGAATTTCAGACTCCGCCTTTGGGCAATCAAGTGTTAAAATTCAGTTACACAGATTATGAAGTAGCTTATGTTCCTGTAGAAATCGAGGAAGGACAATCTCTGGATTTAGGTACAATTGTATTGAATCCGGATATGACCGCAGAGCTTCAATTAGGCTTGATTACACTTGGAGATAACGATTTGGGCGATGACAATTCAGGTTCGGAAGCAACTTCCGGGATTCTTCAGGCTACACGAGATGCTTTTCAGCAAGTGGCAGCATTCAGCTGGGGACAGGCGTGGTACAGGCTGAGAGGTCTGGACAATGAATACGGAAATGTGTTCATCAACGGAATATCTATGAACAAAGTGCTTGACGGTCGTCCGCAGTTTTCCAATTGGGGCGGATTGAACGATGCCACTCGTAATCAGGAATTTATTTCTGGTTCACAACCCTCTGAATATGGTTTTGGCGGAATTTTAGGTACACAGGCTATCAATATGAGAGCGTCGGCTATCCGTACCGGAACACGGCTTTCACTGGCTGGTGCCAACACCAACTACAACTGGCGGGCTATGGCCACACACGGTTCCGGATACAACAAAAATGGCTGGGCTTATGCTGCTTCTGCCGGATACAGAGGTGCCAACGAAGCACATTTTGACGGAACTGACTATGATTCAAAATCTTTTTTTCTTGCCATAGAGAAAAAAATTAATGACAAACACGCCATCAACCTGTCGGCTATTTATGCACAAAACAGCAGAGCAAAAAATTCGCCGAACACACAGGAATTGATTGATTTAATGGGATATAAATACAATTCGTTCTGGGGAACACAAAACGGCAAAAAAAGAAATTCGAGAGAAAAAGACGTAGAAGAACCGATTTTCATTTTGAGCCATTATTGGAATATCAACAATAAAACCCGGTTGAACACCAACGTATCCTACCAATTCGGTACGATTGCCAATTCACGGTTGGATTATAACGGTGCCAACAATCCCGACCCGACTTATTACAAAAAATTACCAAGTTATTATTTGAATCTGCATGATACCAACTCTGCAATTCCTGTCTGGACACCTGACTATGACAATGCGGAAAGAAACAAAATTGATTTTCTTGCCAACCCACAGATTGATTGGGACGCTATGTATGCCACCAACCAACGTCTGGGCAGGTCGGTTTATGCTTTGTATGCCGACGTAGTGGAAGACAAACAATTCTCTGCGAGCTCGTTACTTTCTACACAATTCTCTGACCGGATTGGTTTTAATGCCGGTGTTTCATACAGAAACGTGCAATCTGAAAACTATCAGGAAATGTACGATTTGCTCGGAGGAGAATACATGGAAGATGTAGATTCGTTCTATAATGATGATTTCGCTCAATCGGATTTGAATAACCCGAACCGAAAAATTTACGAAGGCGATAAATACGGTTACAACTTTATCATGCATTCTAATGTAGTCAACGCTTTCACACAATTTAAGTTCAACTACAATCCGGTAAATTTCTATTTGGCACAATCTGTTACTTTCAGAGATTTCCAACGAGAAGGTTTATACAGAAACGGTTTGTATGCTGATAGTTCTTTCGGAAAAGGCGAAAAACATTCTTTTACCAACTTTGGTTTAAAAGGAGGTTTGACTTACCTTATCACAGGTCGTCACATCTTAGATGCTAACCTAAGCTATTATACGCAGGCACCAAGCATCAGAAATTCTTATGCTAATTCCAGAATCAGCGATGCCACAATCGGGGATTTGCAAAACGAAACCATCATGGCTGCCGACGCATCTTATATCATCAGAACACCGAAATTCAAAGGTAGAATCTCCGGATATTTTAACCAGATACAAGATGCCAGCCGAGTAATGTTTGCTTATGTGGAAGGAATCGGTTTTGAAGATTTTGATAACAGCAACGAATTTGTTACCGAAATCACTACCGGTATTCAAAAACAAAACATCGGCTTGGAATTGGGTGCCGAATATCAGCTTACGCAAACGCTTAAAGCAACGGCTGCCGTTGCATTAGGACAATCGACTTATTCCAAAAATGCACAGGTTGCTCTTAACGTAGATGGTCGCCAGGAATTAGGTTTAAATCCGAAAGTGAATTTCGGCGAAGCGTTTATCAAAAACTATTATCTCGGAGGAATTCCGCAAAAAGCTTATTCCTTAGGCTTGGAATACCGCGCCCCGGATTACTGGTGGGTAGCTATTGATGCTAATTTACTAAGTGAAAGATATGTAGATATTTCACCACTGCTGCGTACCAACAACTTTTTTGCCGAACCAGGACAATCGGGAGCAGCTTTCCCGGAAGTTAACGAAGAAACTTCAAGAAAACTATTAAGACAAGAAAAATTGGACGATGCTTTTCTTTTAAATCTAAAAGGAGGTAAATCGTGGAGAATTAACGGAAAAACATTTGGTTTCTTTGTGATGGTAAACAACCTGCTTGATTTAGAATACAAAACCGGCGGATTCGAGCAGTTGCGTAATGCCAATTACCGTGAGTTAAACATGGACCATGCCAGCGGAACCCGCACTTTCGGCAATAGATATTTCCACGGATTCGGCAGAACGTATTTCTTAAACCTATACATTAATTTCTAATCCTAATTATCATGAAAAAATATAAAATCAGCTTATTAGCCACTTTGGCAACCACATTAGGGTTTGTCGGGTGTGTTTCTGAAGACGACGTTGTACTGCCGGAAATCGGAAAAATAGTATATTTTGAAGATTTTCAGGATACAGCAACACACGAAAATTGGACAAATGTGACCGAAATAGGTTCAAAAAGCTGGGGACCGCAGGAACACAACGGCAATGTTTATTATGAATTTTCGCCTTTCCAAAGCGGAAATGAACTTAATATCGGTTGGTTTGTTTCGCCTTCCATCAACACCGAGGAGGCATCATTGAAAAGACTTACATTCGAGGTAGCACACCACCACGTAATCAATACGGAAAACAATTATATTCAGGCATATATTTCCACCGATTTCGACGGAGAAAATGTTTTGGCAGCGACATGGACAGAATTTGGTTTCAACAAACCTACTCCGGCTATCCAGAACTACGAATTTATCAAATCCGGAATCATTGATTTGAGTGATTATTCCGGAACGATTTATGTAGCGTTTAAGGTTACCGGAGGAACAGCTTCCCAGAATGCCGGTGCTTACATGATTGATAATGTTAGAGTATTTTAAAACCTGATAAAATGAAAAATTTCAAATTCACATATTTATTGCTATGTCTGGGCATTTCATTAATGTTCACGGCATGTGCCGAGTCAGACGATTACGATAACACAGAAGTCGTGTATGAAGAGCTGACAGCGACCAAATCTATTGAAGAAATCTTTGCGATGGCAGACGCTCAGCTCAGACAATTTACCGAAGATGATGTGGTGGAAGGCTACGTTTCGTCGTCTGATGCCGGCGGTACTTTCTACAAAACGATTTCGATTCAGAATCCGGAAAAAACACGCGGGTTTTCAATTTCTGTGGATATGTATAATATCTACACCGAAGCCGAACCAGGTCGGAAAATATACATCAAATTGAAAGATTTGTACTATACGCTCAAAGACGGTGCTGTGGTAATCGGTGCAGAATATAACGGAACTGTCGGGCGTATGCGTCCGCAGGATTTCAAAAAGCACGTACAGCTTTCGGCAGAAAAAATAGACGAAAACAATTTGTTGAGCATCGTGGATATTTCTTCATTGAAAAACAACAAATATATCAATCTGTTGGTACAGGTAGAAGGAGTGCAGTTTGCTCAGGAAGCGTTGGGTAAAACTTTCTATGACCCAGACAACGATTTTGGCGGAAATGCCACCAATCATTATATCGAAGACAGTTCCGGAAGAATGATTTTCAGAACCAGTGAATTTGCCAAATTTGCAAACCAAACTGTACCGAGTGCCAGCGGAAAGCTGAGAGGTGTTTTAACCAAATACAGCTCTACATTCCAGTTTTTTGCCCGTACTTTTGATGACATTATGCTGACTGAACCTTACAACCGCGTGCCAACGCATCAAGGAGGAACAAACCTCAACTATCAATCGGCATTTGTCGTAGATTTTGAAGGATACAACGTTGACCAATCTGCTTTCCCTGAATTGATTAACGATTATATCGCAGGTGGACGGTACTGGCAAACCAAATCTTTCAGCAACAACAAATATGCACAAATGACTTCTTTCGGAGCCAATGCAGATGTTAAAGCCTACCTCATCGTTCCGGTAGAGTTTACGGGAAGCAACACCATTTCTTTCCAAACCAAAGACGGACACAACAACGGCGAGGTACTGAAAGTTTATTATACGCTAACTGACAATTACCAGCCGGGAGATTTAATCCAGGTAGAAAACTTCACGGATATTACAAGTAATTTCACAATTGCTACCGGTACAACAACCGGCTATGCACCAAATTTTACAAATAGTGGCGAATACACCGTTCCGAATAGTGTAACAGGCAACGGATATCTCGTTTTTGAATATACCGGAAGTCAAACTGTGACCACAACTATGCAAATAGATAATATCACAGTTGCTGAATAAATCACAAATTGTGCAATATCAAAAAGCCTGTTTGAAATTCAAACAGGCTTTTTGATTATACCTACTCCTTATAAAAAATCCGTTTTACCCGTTGCGAAATTGATGTCATTACTTCATACGGTATGGTTTCCCATTTTTCGGCGATTTCGGTAATGCGGAGGTTTTCATCAAATATAACCACTTCATCGCCTTCCGTTGCCGGAATGTTGGTAATGTCAATCATCAGCATATCCATACAAATGCTTCCGATGATTTTCACCCGCTGACCGTGAACCAGCACACTGCCTTTCTCATTACCGTATGCACGTCGGATTCCGTCGGCATATCCGATAGGAATTGTAGCTATGCGTTGCGGTTTGTCTGCCCGGTATTTCCTGCCGTAACCTACGCTTTCGCTGGTTTCAATTTCATTAATTTGCAGAATAACCGTTTTTAGCTTAGCAACATTTTTTAATTTTTGGTTTTCTTCAGAATGATTCCCCACGCCGTAAAGTCCAATCCCCAACCGAACCATATCAAACTGGTATTCAGCAAAATGATATATTCCGGAAGTATTCAGAATATGCCGGATAGGCTGTATATTCAAGCTTTTCATCAGTTGCCCAGACCAATCGTCAAATTGACGAATTTGCTGTAATGTAAAATCTTGTTGGGTTTTATCATCGCTCGCTGCCAAATGAGAAAATATACTTTTGACCTTAACCCAATGTGTATCTTTGAGATAAGTAATGAGTTCGGGTAAATTCGCTTGTTTAAACCCGAGCCGATTCATTCCCGTATTTAACTTGATATGAACAGGATAATGATGGTTTTCTGATTTTTTAACTTCATTCACAAAATCTTTCAACTCTTTCAAGCTATAAATTTCCGGTTCCAGACCATAAGTAATCAAGGTCGAAAAAGTAGAAGATTCGGGATTCATGACCACAATCGGAATCTGAATACCGGATTTACGAAGCTCGACTCCTTCGTCGGCAAAAGCCACACCGAGATAATCCACTTTCTGATGAGCCAGCAGCTTGGCAATCTCGTAACTTCCGTTCCCATAGCCAAAAGCCTTGACCATGACCATTACTTTGGTTTCGGGATAAATCTTGGAACGATAAAAATTCAGGTTGTCACGAATTGCGTCCAGATTGATTTCCAGCACCGTTTCATGGGTTTTTTCTTCCAGTTCGGTAACGATTCGCTCAAAGGCAAATTTTCTCGCTCCTTTAATCAATATGGTTTCGTTGCGAAATGATTGTAGATTATAATCTCTCAGAAAAGATGCTGTATCCGGAAAACGCTGAAAATTAGGTGTATTTATCAAATATCTTGAAATACTTTCGCCAATACCAATCACTCTGTTGATTTGATTTTGTGCCAGCAAATGACTGATTTTTTCATACAGTACATCATCAGGAAAACCACTTTGGTAGATATCCGACAAAATCACGGTTTTGCTTTCGTTTGTCCGTTGTTGTTCGAGAAAATCCAACGCAATTTTTAGCGACTGATAATCAGAACTATAACTATCATCAATAATCGTACAACCTCTTTGTCCGTCAATGACCTGCAAACGCATATTCACTTTAAACAACTTCGGAATATGTGTTTGGATATAATCTTTGCTCATATTCAAAGCCAGCAAAGTTGTGATGCAGGTAGCCATATTCTGTACTGATGCTTTATCTGTAAACGGAATATCAACTTCAAATCGTTCTTTATCAACCGAAACAAACAACTGATTGTCAGTTAATTTAAATTTTATTTTCGCCTCAACATATTCGTCGAAAGTATAAGACCAAACCTCTGTCTGAGCGGGCAACAACGGAATGACTTCCTCCATATACGGCATGATAATTACCTCACAATGAACAAAAAGCTTGAGTTTCTCATTGATTTTTTGCTGTCTAGTCAGAAAACCTTCATCATGTGATGACCCGATAGAAGTTAGTATGCCGATATTGGGGCGGATAATCCGTTCGAGTTTGTCCATTTCATGAGGCAAGGAAATTCCAGCTTCAAAAATACCGAGATTGTGCCGGTCGTTTATCCCGAAAACAGACAACGGAACGCCAACCTGCGAATTATAACTTTTCGGACTTTTGATAACTTGATAAAAAGGCGTTAGCAAAAAACTCAACCATTCTTTTACGATGGTTTTTCCGTTGCTTCCGGTAATGCCGATGACTGGAAAATCATACAATCCGCGGTAATAAGCGGCAAAATTCTGTAAGGCTTTTTTGGCATTTTTAACCAGAAAAAAAACACTGTTTTCAGGTAGTTTTTCAGGTAGTTTTTCTACCACAAAATAGTTTACATTTTGTTTGAGCAAAGCCGGAATAAAAGTGTGTCCGTTGTGGTTTTCGCCCGTCAAAGCGAAAAAAAGCACTCCTGCCCTGTTTTGCAGAGAACGGCTGTCCACCGAAACATCTGATATATCAATCACTTCCTGACTGCCAAAATACTCAGCCTGCATTTGTTTCGCCAGAATATCAACAGAAAAATTCATTCAATTGTATTTTTATCAAAGGTAAATATTATTCCAGAACAATATAAATCCATTCATTCTTTTCTGCAAACGAAAATTAATACCTTTGTAAAATGGATTTTAATCAAATCATTGGCTACTCGCTGGCGTTGCTTGCCGGAATTTCTATCGGTATGATGGGCAGCGGAGGTTCTATCCTTACTGTTCCGATTTTGGTGTATATTATGCACATCGAACCGGTTCTGGCAACGGCTTATTCCTTGTTTATTGTAGGTACATCGGCGGCTACGGGCAGTATCCGGAACATACGGAAAAAACAGGTTAATTTCAAAATTGTATTTGGTTTTGGCTTGGCTTCCATATTATCAGTGTTTTTCACGCGGACTTACCTGTTACCATTGATTCCGGACACCATTGAACTTGCCAACGATTCTGTCATCAGCAAATCGAATTTTATCATGATTATTTTTGCTTTGGTTATGCTGGCTGCTTCGTCGAAAATGATTAAACCCCGGAAAAAAAATATAGAATTTCAGCAAGAAATCGTAACCAGTTTTGTACCGTTGGCAATACAGGGAATTTTAATCGGATTAATTGCCGGATTGGTCGGTGCGGGTGGCGGATTTCTGATTGTGCCGACATTGGTATTTTTTGCCCATCTGCCGATGAAAACAGCCATAGGCACATCGGTTACCATTATTGCTATACAATCGCTAATTGGTTTCGCAGGCGATTTGATTGTGCAAGATATTCAATGGAGTGTTGTGCTGATTTTTACCGCGGTTTCCACCATCGGTGTATTTATCGGCATGCGTTGGGCAAATAAAGTTTCAGATAAACTACTCAGGCAGATTTTCGGCTGGTTTGTACTGGCAATGGCTGTTTTCATTTTGCTAAAAGAGGTAAACCTGAGCAATTTGTCGGTCTAACTTTTTCAGAAACAAGCCAATTTCCGTATTTTTACTAAAATTTTAAATCATGAAAATAGAACAAATTTACACCGGCTGCCTGGCACAGGGTGCATACTATATCGAATCTGACGGAGAAGTGGCAATTATTGACCCGTTACGGGAAATTACGCCTTACTTAGAAAAAGCCAAGGCTGACAATGCCAAAATCAAATATATTTTTGAAACGCATTTCCACGCCGATTTTGTCAGCGGGCACCTGACACTTTCTGAAAAAACAGGAGCTCCTATCATTTTCGGACCAACGGCGAATCCCAATTTTGAGGCTCATATTGCCACCGACGGAGAGGTTTTCCAATTAGGAAAAATCAGCATTACTGTGCTGCATACACCAGGGCATACTATGGAAAGTGCAACTTACCTGCTCAAAGACGAAAACGGCAGAGACCACGCCATATTTACCGGAGATACTTTGTTTCTCGGCGATGTAGGCCGACCTGATTTGGCCCAGAAAGCGACAAATATGACGCAGGAACAATTAGCCGAGATGCTTTACCATAGCTTGAGAAACAAAATCATGCCTTTGGCTGACGATGTTATCGTTTATCCGGCACACGGAGCGGGTTCCGCCTGCGGAAAAAATCTAAGCAAAGAAACCGTCGGGACTTTAGGGGAGCAAAAGCAAACCAATTATGCTCTTCAAACAGACATGACTGTGGAGGAATTTATCAAAGAACTTACTGAAGGATTGATGCCGCCACCTGCTTATTTTCCGGAAAATGTTCGACTGAACAAAGAAGGTTATCAGGACGTGGAAAAAATCATAGAAAAAAACAAAGCTTTTAGTCCTTCCGAATTCAAACAAGCTGCCCAGGAAGCATTGATTTTGGACGTGAGAGATGCCGAAAATTTTGCTAAACAACATATTCCGGGTTCAATTTTTATTGGTATTGATGGCGGATTCGCCCCATGGGTAGGTGCTTTAATCACGGACATCAATCAACCGATACTGATTGTAGCTCCGCAAGGCAGAGAAACAGAAACGATTACCCGATTGTCACGAGTGGGTTATGACAACACTATAGGTTACCTCAAAGGAGGCATCGATGCCTGGATTGATACTCAACTTGAAACAGACAGTGTTCCCCGCATAGACGCTGAGGAGCTGGCAGAAATACGTTCAAAAAATGAAAATGCGACCATCATTGACGTGAGAAAACCGGGAGAATATAGCAACGCTCATCTGCCGGGAGTTCCAAATCTTCCATTAGATTTTATTAACCAGCAAATGGAGGAATTTCCAAGTACCGAACCGACTTATATTCATTGTGCAGGAGGATACCGCTCGATGATTGCTGCTTCAATACTCAAAGCCAGAGGTTTTCACAATTATGTTGATGTCCGGGGCGGATTCGGAGCCATCAAAAAAACAAATTTACCTATTGAAGAAAACGCTTGTAAGGGAGTTTAAGCTTTTTTGCAATAATATTCAACCCGCCAATGTGCGGGTTGTTTTTTTGTCTTAAAATTATTGATGCTATCAGTTAATTACATTTACAGAAGTATTAAATTAGTGGTTGCTATTGAGTAGTCAATCTCTTAACAGTATTGTATAGATGTTTACAGTATGAACTGTGTTTATTTACAAATTTATTTTTTTACATTCCATACACAATCCCAGAACAATGGTCATGTTTCGCACCGGTTACGCTGCTCAGCACATTATTGATATTTTCCATACGCAGCACCCCGAGAAAAGCAAAAATAATGGCCTCTTTAAAATCTGTCAGTTCCCTAGAACCAACTTCTACTTTCGTGTCTGGTAAATAATATTTCACTCGCTCAATTAAAAAAGTATTAAACGCCCCGCCACCTGTTACCAATAAACGGGCGTTTTTCTTTTTAATGACTTGTGCAATCTGAAAAGCGATATGTTCAGTTATAGTTGCCAAAATATCGTAATTAGAAAGTGTATAGCTATGAATCAACGTCAGGTAGATTTCATTGACCTGTTCCATTCCCAATGATTTGGGTGCCGGCTGTCGATAAAATCCCAATGTGTTTAAAGCATCAAAAAGAGCCATATTAATCTTACCTTGCTGAGCTATTTTTCCTTTATCATCAAACAAAAAACCTTCTTTTTGTGCAAAGTAATTTAACAAAGTATTGACCGGACAAATATCAAAAGCAATGCGTTTGTTTTCGTCTTCAAACGAGATATTGGAAAATCCGCCCAAATTCAGGCAATAATCAAAATCAGCAAAAAGCAAACGGTCGCCAATCGGAACCAATGGTGCTCCCTGCCCACCCAAAGCAACGTCCTGCACACGAAAATCACAAACAAAAGGAATGGAAAACATATCAGCAACAATCGGCAAATTGCCTATCTGAAGTGTAAATCCTTTTTCAGGCTGATGCAAAACCGTATGTCCGTGCGAAGCAATGAAATCTAAATCAGTCAATTGATTTTCAATGATAAACTCGTTTAATAGTTCGCTTAAAAAACACGTATATTCGATATTTAGCAAATGTAAATCGGATATACTCAATGTAATAGCAGTTCTTAATTTTTCCGTCCATTCACCGGGATAAGAAATGGTTGTGCCTTGCAAAAAATCATACGTCCATTGGTCGTTTTGATGTATAAATTCGACAACCGCACAGTCGATTCCATCTAATGAAGTACCCGACATTACACCCAATACTTTATATTTTTCTTTTTTCATTCATTAAAAATAATATATTTTTTGATATATTTGGGCACGAAATTAAATGTATTCAAAAACAAGATAATCGATGGATTTTAAATTAACTGAAGAGCAATTGATGATTCAGCAAGCTGCACGTGATTTTGCACAGACTGAATTGTTACCCGGAGTTATTGAACGTGATGAACACTCTGTTTTCCCTGCCGATGCAGTAAAAAAAATGGGCGAACTTGGATTTTTAGGAATGATGGTTGACCCAAAATATGGTGGTGCAGGATTGGACAGCGTTTCTTACGTTTTGGCAATGGAAGAGATTGCTAAGGTTGATGCATCTGCTGCAGTTGTTATGTCTGTTAACAACTCATTGGTATGTGCAGGAATGGAAAAATATTGTTCAGAAGAGCAAAAACAAAAATATTTGGTACCATTGGCATCTGGCGAAGTAATCGGGGCATTTTGTTTGTCTGAGCCTGAAGCCGGTTCCGACGCGACTTCGCAGAAAACAACCGCAATAGATATGGGCGACCATTATTTGCTGAACGGAACTAAAAACTGGATTACCAACGGTAGTACGGCTTCTACTTATTTGGTAATTGCTCATACCCACCCTGAAAAAGGACATAAAGGTATCAATGCTTTTATCGTGGAAAAAGGTTGGGAAGGTTTTGAAATCGGTCCGAAAGAAAAGAAAATGGGAATCCGTGGTTCTGACACGCATTCTTTGATGTTTACCGACGTGAAAGTTCCGAAAGAAAATCGCATCGGAGAAGACGGATTTGGTTTTGCTTTTGCTATGAACGTACTGAACGGCGGACGTATCGGTATTGCTTCACAGGCATTAGGTATTGCACAAGGTGCATACGAACTGGCATTAAAATACGCAAAAGAACGCAAAGCATTTAAAACAGAAATCATTAACCATCAGGCAATTGCTTTTAAGCTGGCTGATATGGCTGTGAATATTACGGCTGCACGTATGTTGTGTTTCAAAGCTGCTGCAGAAAAAGACAACGGGGAAGATATTTCAATTTCCGGTGCTATGGCAAAATTATTTGCCTCCCAAACAGCAATGGATACGACCGTTGAGGCAGTTCAAATTCACGGAGGAAATGGTTATGTAAGTGAATATCACGTGGAACGCATGATGCGTGATGCGAAAATTACTCAGATTTACGAAGGAACTTCTGAGATTCAGAAAATCGTTATTTCAAGAGGAATTGCGAAGTAAGCTATTAGCTTCTCACTTTACAAATAAAATAATAATCGCAAAACCCGGCAAATTGTCGGGTTTTTTATACTTTTATATGTTGTAATTAGTCAAAATGAGTAACTTTAAATCTGTTCGAAGAAAAATCACTGCCGGATATATTGTGTTGGCAATTGCCGCCGTGGTATCGGTGTGGTACATTCTAAATCAGGTAAATAAAATTTCGGCACCTAATCAGGAAATTGTTTCGGAAACTGCCAAAACTTTCAATTTGAGTGCCATTATTACCGATGTGCTTACTTCTGAATCTTTGTCACGAACAGCTATATTATCTGCCCAACGGAAAGACATTAACCGTTATCATAGTTTAATCGACAGCATTCAACACCGCATCGATACGCTTAAAACAACTTTCACGTCCCCTTCTACTATCCAGAAACTTGACTCTATTCAGATATTACTGACCAAAAAAGAACGGCGTTTTGATGAAATTATCCTATACAAAAATCAGCTCATCAGGTCGAATGATATATCGCAAACTTTAAAAGACATTGAGCAGGCAAAGCAAGAAATTAATTCTAACACTACACCCGCTGACTCAGTAAAAAACACCGATAATTTCTTTTCCAGACTTGCAGATGGTGTTGCCGATGCAGTAAACAGTAGCAGAAAAAAAGACCGGGAACAGAAAAAAATAGAGAAAATCAATCAAGCTCATCAGGCAAAATCAGATAGTATCAGTAAAGTTACCGAACAAATGCTTGAGCAGGCTTTTATGCAAAGCAGAAATGCCCAGCAAAGATATTTTGCCAAAGAGGCTCAGCTGATTGAAGAAAGTAAGGTAATCGCCCAGCAAATCAGGGTATTATTTGAAGACATCGAAAGCAGTGTAATGCAGTCTTCTGACCGGCGAATTGAAAATGCCCGGAATATTATCAGCCAAACATCGACAAACCTTGCCTGGCTGGGAGCAATTGCACTTTTATCCATAATTATACTAGGAATCACAGTTTTACGAGATTTAAGAAACAGCTATCGCAACAAACAGCAAGTGGAAAAACTGAATCTGGAGCTGGAACGATTAATCAAACAAAAAAATTATTTTCTAGCGTCGATTACCCACGATATGGTTTCGCCTTTGAACACAACTATCGGTTTTTCTGACTTGCTGGACAAGACTTTGCAAACCAATCAACAGAAAGAATATTTACAGAACATACAATATTCTACCAAATACATCAAAAATCTGGTTAGCGATTTGGTTGATTTTTCCAAGCTCGAACACGACAGAATCAAGCTGAAAAAAGATTTTTTCAACCCGAAACAACTGATTGATTCAACTGTGAACATTCTCCAGCCCGAAGCCGACAAAAAAGACATTGAGCTGGCGACGGAAATTGGGGAAAATACGGATACTTATATCTATTCCGACGAACAGCGAATCAGGCAGATATTATTCAATTTACTAACCAATGCTATTAAATTTACCCACGAAGGTGGCGTAACGCTGAAAGCCGATATCGAAAATCATTCCCTTGTTTTTGAAGTTATCGACACTGGCATCGGGATAGACCCTAAACATCATGAAACCATTTTTCTGGAATTCAGGCAAGCCCATGACGAAATCGAAAAAACCTATGGGGGAACGGGTCTTGGATTGAACATTACCAAAAGGCTGATTAATTTATTTTCAGGCGATATCCGCTTTGAAAGCGAACCGGAAAAAGGCACTGTTTTTACAGTAATCATTCCGTTGGACGATGCTTCTCAGGTAAAAGAAGAACTATCCGACAAAAATTATCTCATCGATGAGGAAGCACTCAGCGAAATCCGTTTACTGGTGGTTGATGATGATATTTTTCAGTTGCAATTAATGACGGAAATTTTCAAAAACAGAGTCCGGTTGATTACCACACTTTCTGACGGTAATCAAATAGAAAATTACCTGAATAACCAAAAATACGATATTATTCTGACTGATATTCAGATGCCGAAACTGACCGGTTTCGAAGTAATCAAGCTGATAAAAAACAACCCTGAACACAAAAATATTCCGGTAATTGCCCTAACCGGAAAAGTGGATTTAGAAGAACAGGAATACCTTAATTTAGGTTTCAGTGCGGTGGTCAAAAAACCTATCGATATGCCCTTATTGATGAAACAATTATACAGGCTACTAAATATTAACAGCACGGCATTCAAAGCAATAAACGAACCCGACGAAAGTGCTTTTGTCCTTAGTCAACCTTCGGAAATGTACGATTTTTCAGATATTATCAAGTTAACCGGCAGTGATTTATCTTTGATTAAACCTATCCTGCAAACTTTTATTTCATCGACCAAAACTGCTTTGGAAGACATGAAAAAAGCGATTGATAATCAAGATAATGAAACAATATCTCAACTTGCCCACAGAATATTACCTATGTTCAGGCAGTTGCATATCCATGAACCGATTGAGGCATTGGAAGAATTAGAAAGAAATCCGGATAAATTAAATTCTATCCGGATTAATAGCTATTTTGAAATCGTAACCAATTGTTTGAAATCCATCGAAAATGATTGGTCTCAAAACCAATACATTTAGAGCCTGTTTAAAATTTATCTAATAATTTGTTTATGCTTCTTTTTGGTCATAACTGCGTTAAATTTTAAAACGATAGCTCTGCTATCCTTTGAAAATTTGCCTTGTTCTACCTCAAAAATAATCTATAAACATTTTTACAATACAAATTTAAACAGGCTCTTAAACTTCTATATCATACAATTTAATTTTATTATACAAGGNAAGTAATTACCTTTTTTCATTCAACAAAACTTTTTTGTACTTTTTTTTGAAAAAAATTCAAAGTCTTATTCCCTATCCAAAAATCTATAATGTACTTTATCCTAAACCCCCATCTCCTATCCCAAACGAGGACGCAAATATAAAACTCTTTTATCAAATAATGCAAGTGAAATGAGAAGATTTTTGCGGGAAACTTCATCAATTGGCACGATTGTTGAGTTAAGACTCTAAATACCAACACAGTAAACACAATAATTTGTTAATGGAATTTTGATTAAAAATTAAATTTATATATTTGCCAATCATTTTAATACATATACTATGTACAAAATTATATTAGAGGCTCACTCAGGGATAGCTTATCTGGCTTTAATAGCCTTGTTTGTTGCCGCTGTTAATTCCTTTTTAGGACTGGCTTCAAAGCGTACTTTTAAAAGTTCGGATAAAAGAATTGGCCTGTTTGGTCTGATTTTTACACATATTCAGTTATTAGCAGGATTAATTCTTTATTTTGTTTCCCAAAAAGGCTTTTCTATGCTGACAAGCGGGAACGCAATGGGTAATTCAGAATTACGCCTGACTGCTTTAGAGCACCCGATAATTAACATCATCGCTATTGTATTGATTACTATTGGTTGGTCAAAACATAAAAAACAAACCACTGACAAAGGGAAATTCAAATCCTTTGCTATATACTATACGATAGGATTAATTCTTGTTTTATCGAGAATTCCTTGGAAAACCTGGTTACCTGGATTGTTTAACTAAAAACATTCTCATGAGAAATATTACAAATTATATTATCGGAAGTTTCGCTTTGCTTTTGGGTTTTGTCGTGATATATAGCTTTATGCCGGCAAAATTTGAAAAAGGAAACAACGACGCAGTTATTGCTGTTTCAGAAGAACGCTATCTGGCAATGGCAGACAGCTTAGAAATGATTGCTGAAAAAAGGGAAGAAATTGAACTTTCTGAGAAAATAGAGGACATTAACCGTTCTCTGCTTGAGTTGGAAGAAGATGTTGAGTTGTTGCATTCAACAACAAAGGCTTCTTACTACCACGATAAGTTTAACAAAAGAAAAACAGCTAACGGAGAAATTTTCGACAATAACAAATTTACTGCTGCTCATAAGACCCTTCCTTTCGGTTCGCAAGTAAAAGTGACCAATTTATCGAACGGAAAATCGGTTATTGTAACGATTAACGACAGAGGTCCTTTCGTAAAAGGCAGAAAAATAGACTTGTCCAAAGCGGCATTTAAAGAAATCACGAACAGTAACTCGACGAAAAGAGGCATTCTGCAAGTGAAAATCGAGAAGTTGCCAGACGGTTACGAAAAATCCCGTGAAGAATTACTTACAGACCTGGAAGAACTGGAAACTGTGAAGCAACTCAAAGAAACTGAAAATACGCTGAAAGAATTTTCATTATAATTTACCAACCGTCATAAGGTTTTTGTGACAAATAAGCGTTATAAAACCTTATGTCGCCAGTAACTTCCTGTCCCAGCCAATCGGGAAAAATCAGGTTTTGATTTTCCGATTCTAATTCGATTTCGGCAATAATTAATCCGTCGTTTTTTCCTTCAAAAATGTCTATCTCAAATAACTGATTCTGGAAAATCACTTCATATCTGGTTTTTTCAATGATAAAATCTTCGCAAAGATTCATCAGTTGATGTGCTTCCTGAAAATCAATTTCTTTTTCCCATTCCAAACGCGTAGTTCCGGAATCATTGCTTCGACCTTTAATTGTAATAAATCCTTTATCGTTTTTAATCCTGATTCTCACGGTTCTATCCGGATTTGAACTCAGGTATCCCTGAACTATTTTAGATTTTGACTTTATATCCTGCAAAAAAGTAGTATTTTTAACCCTAAATTTTCTTTCTATCTCTTGAAGCATAGTCATAAAATTAAGCAACTATTTTGAAACAATGAAATTAAATAAAAAAACACATCAAAATACTAAACTGTCGGAAATTTTTGACAAACATATCATCGGGAATGAAGTTGTACTGGGAAACGAGTTGTATTTTATGTACGACATTGTTTCGTATTTCAGACCCGACAGACCAAAAAAAATATCTCATGTCAGCATTACCGAGCTGATTACTTATCTGATAGAGCATAATGAACATCGCATTCTGTTGGGTAATTACATCAAAAATATATTAAAAAACCGAGAATTCAGACGAATGATTTCTGACACAGGAATCCTTCAGGATTCTGATTTTTTGTATGAAGTACGGAAAAGACTTTCTGCAAAGATTTTGCCTTTTCAGCCACAGAAAGAAACGCTGGAATATGTGCTTAACCAAATATTTTTCAAAGAAACAGACTATATCTGGTTAAAGAAAATCGAGTTTCATGAGTTTATCGAGCTATTTGATTTACTGCAGTTCAAAGATATTTTTGAAGGCGATATTTCCGGAATATCACCCTTGTCGGAAACGCTTTTTGCTATGGGACTTATCACACAAAGAATGAGTGGTAGAGCGATGGAGAGTAACATTATCCGAATGGTTCCCGAATACAATCATCTCGAAAGTCCTTTTACTGCGTTTGAGCGGGAATTTCTGGAAATCGAGGGGAAAATCCGGGCAGGGGAAATCGAAGCGATGAATGCCGACGACCTCAGCTATAAACAGCTTATGGTTCTGCACAAACAGTGTGAAGATTTTGTGGAACGGGCTTTTAAGAACAGTGCCAAATACGGAATTACCATCAAGGTAAACCAAAGTCTTTTACGCATACGGCAACAGCTCGAAAGAATGAAACTGCTTCTGTCGCTTTTGGTTGCTGACAATTCTTTTGAGAGAAAGAAAAAATCTGTTAACCTTGCCGTTCAACTCATTGAGTATAACTGTTATAAAAACAATGTAAAATCTCTTGTAGATGAAAGTACGCAATTAATTTCATACGAGATTACTCAATATAACGCCAAAACCGGCGAACATTATATTACCCAAACTGCCAAAGAATATTTTAAAATGTTCCGGGCCGCTCTCGGAGCCGGTCTTGTGGTCGGTTTTTTGTGTGTTTTCAAAATTCTTCTCTCAAAAATACACACCAGTGATTTCGGATTTGCCTTTCTGTACAGCATGAATTATGCTTTCGGGTTCATTCTGATATATCTCTGCAGCTTTGCTCTTGCCACCAAGCAACCAGCAATGACGGCAACCACCATTATCAAAGCGGTCGAAGAAGGAAACAAAACCCAAACCAAATCTGCCGACAAACACTCTGCATTTGCCAATTTGTTTGCCCGGTTGTTCCGGTCGCAATTTATCGCTTTTGTAGGAAACGTGGTTATGGCATTTCCTGTGGCTTTAGTGGTTGTGTGGATTTTTGATTTGATTACCGGGATAAATATTACCGACACCAAATGGCCCACATTAATTACCGATACCAGTCCGGTGCATTCCTTAGCGATATTCCATGCGGGTATTGCCGGCGTATTTTTGTTCTTGTCGGGAATTATTTCGGGGAATGTATCCAACAAAAATAAACATAATCAGGTGTATTACCGCATACAGGAAAATCCGATTTTGAAACAAACCATCGGTAGCCGACGGGCAGGAAAACTGGCTCACTGGCTCGAGAAAAAATGGCCGGGGATTGCTTCTAACTTCTGGTTTGGTGTGTTTATGGGGAGTGCCCACCCTATCGGTATTTTCCTTGGACTGAATATCGACATCAGACACATTACTTTCGTTAGTGGGAATATTGCCTTGGGTGCCTATGGTGCTAATTTTGAATTAAGTGCCATGACCTGGTTTTGGTGCGTCTTAGGAATTGTGGTAATAGGATTTATGAACTTTATTGTAAGCTTCGGGCTTTCACTGAGTTTGGCTCTGCGTTCGAGAAATATCCCACTCAGAGAAGTAAAAGCTTTGTTCATATCCGTTTGGGCATATTTCAAAAAAAATCCGATGAAATTTTTCTTTCCATCGAAAAGTGCGAATGTAGAGGAAAATAATGTTTAGATTTGATTTTCAGAATTATATAAATTAAATCCATATGAAAAAAATATTGATTTTATTAACCGGAGCCTTAGTTTTGTCCTGTAACCAAAAGACAAAAACTAATCAGACAGAAGACTCGAAAACGGAACCTGAAACCACAACAGAAATAACCAAAAATACGGATTGGCTGATTGGGGATTGGAAAAGAATAAACGACAGACCGGAACAAGAAACTTTTGAAAGTTGGACTAAAATCAGTCCGCGGGAATATTCCGGATTTGGGTACACCATGCAGCAAAAAGACACAATAAGCCAGGAAAAAATGACCTTACTCGAATCGGACGGAAAGTGGAGTTTGTTCGTAAAAATACCGGGCGAAAAAGAAGCTACCGAGTTCAAAATAACCGAATTGAAAGACAATGAGTTTGTCTGTGTAAATGAGGCGAACGATTTTCCTAAAAAAATTGAATACCGGAGTGAAGGCGGAATGCTGACCGCTAAAATCTCTGATGAAAATGTGGAAATTCCTTTTGAATTTGAAAGAATTAAAAAATAAGTAGAGTTTATTCCATTTCACAAAAAAATCCCGACAAACGTCGGGATTTTTTGTATCTATCATTCAGAAAAAATCTTACAATTGCGGACCAGCTGCAATCAATGATTTTCCTTCTTCGTTATCGGTATATTGAACAAAGTTATTAATAAATAATTTTGCCAAATCTTTTGCTTTTGTTTCCCATTCCGATGCGTCTGCATAAGTGTTTCTTGGGTCTAAAATGTTGGTATCAACACCTTCCAAAGCTGTCGGAACTGCCAAATTAAATACCGGGACAAGGGTTGTTTCCGCATTTTCAATAGATCCGTCCAAAATACGGTCAATAATCGCACGGGTATCTTTAATCGAAATACGTTTTCCTGTTCCGTTCCAACCTGTATTTACCATATAAGCTGTCGCTTGGTGCTCTTCCATTTTCTTAACCAGTTCTTCTCCGTATTTTGTAGGGTGCAAACTTAAGAATGCTTTTCCGAAACAAGCTGAAAATGTAGGTTCAGGTTGTGTTACGCCACGCTCTGTTCCTGCCAATTTTGCCGTGAAACCGGACAAGAAAAAGTATTTTGTCTGTTCAGGAGTTAGTTTGGAAACCGGAGGCATAACGCCAAAAGCATCAGCCGTAAGGAAGATAACTTTTTTCGCATGTCCTGCTTTTGAAACCGGTCTTACAATATTTTCAATAAATTCAATCGGATAGGAAACACGAGTATTTTGCGTAACCGAACTGTCAGTAAAATCAATTTTTCCGTCAGCATCTACCGTAACGTTTTCTAACAACGCATCACGACGGATAGCTCCGTAAATTTCAGGTTCATTTTCTTTACATAAATCGATAGTTTTCGCATAGCAACCACCTTCAAAATTGAAAACACCGTCGTTGTCCCAGCCATGCTCGTCATCGCCGATTAATTCACGTTTTGGATCGGTTGATAAGGTTGTTTTTCCTGTTCCCGAAAGACCGAAAAAAACAGCTACATCTCCTTCTTTCCCTTTATTTGCCGAGCAGTGCATTGAAGCAATACCTTTTAGCGGAAGGTAATAATTCATCATCGAAAACATACCTTTTTTCATCTCACCGCCATACCAGGTTCCACCAATCAATTGAACTTTTTCAGTTAGGTTAAATGCAATATAAACTTCAGAGTTTAATCCGTGTGCTTTGTAATCTTTGAAAGACGCTTTTGAGGCATTAATTACCACAAAATCAGGCTCACCAAAGTTAGCCAACTCTTCTTCCGTAGGGCGAATAAACATATTTTTTACAAAATGTGCTTGCCACGCTACCTCCATAATAAAACGAACTTTCAAACGGGTATCTTCGTTGGCACCACAAAACGCGTCCACAACATACAGTTTTTTGCCCGATAATTGTTCTGTGGCATTTTGTTTTAATGCTTCCCAAGTTGTTTGGGAAATTGGTTTGTTATCATTTACTGCTTTTTCGGAAGTCCACCAAATGGTGTTTTCTGTAACAGCGTCTTTAACAATATATTTGTCTTTAGGCGAACGCCCGGTAAATTCGCCGGTCATTACATTGATAGCACCCAATTCCGACATTTGTCCTCTTTCAAATCCTTGTAGGTTCGGATCGGTTTCTGCGGTAAACAACTCGTCATAAGAAGGGTTATAGATGATTTCTTTTACATCAGAAATACCATATTTTTCTAAAGAAATAGCTTTTAATACGCTCATGATTTATAAAAAATGTGTGTTATGAGAATGCAAACTTAAAAATAAATTTGAAGATATTTAATGATTCACTGTTTTTTGTCTGATTATGGAAAGGAATAATACTATCCACGCAATGATTAAAAATAAACCGCCGATTGGTGTAATCGGTCCGAGGAATTTAAAACTTATTCCGCTAAGGGATTGCGTTGCCAACAGATAGATAGACCCGGAAAAGAACAGTGCACCAATTAATGTGAGCCAAAATACATTCTTTTTTTGTTTGGCAGACAAAAAACTCGTCGTTCCGACAAACAACAAAAACAAAGCGTGATACATTTGGTAACGCACTCCTGTTTCAAAACTGACTAATTGCTCTGCGGTAAGCACTTCTTTCAAGGCGTGTGCTCCGAATGCTCCCAGAATGATGCTCAGTAAGCCAAGAATCGTAGCTGTTCCGATAATCGTTTTATCCATAATTGCGAAATTTTATCAAAGGTACATTAATTTCTACAAAAGAAGTATTTTGATAACTCATTTTAAGGTTCTTTATATAAGTTTGTAACTTCGGAAATATAAAAAAGACTTATGACAACAATTATTTCAAAACGACACGCATTTAACTTTTATGGGATTTTAATTTTTGTTTCCTTGCTTTTTGGGGGAATAGGATCGTTTATCTTGTTTGAAAAACTTTTTTATCCATGATAATTAACAAGTTATCCCTTTTTTGGTTACCTTGTGATAAAATTATCTGCTGTGAAAAAATTTGTTACTATTCTTTTGCTAAGTGTTTCCTTATTTTCGTATGCCCAAGAAACGCTGAACACCATGTTTTACAACGTATTTAAGTTTCCTACCTCGCTTCCGCAAAACAGAGAACTGATTCTCAGAGATATCTTGGACGAGTACCAACCCGATTTGTTTATGGTTTGTGAATTGGTTTCAGAACAAGGTGCTGATCTTATTTTAAACACTTCTCTTCAAAACCAAACAGACACATTTGCTCGTGCCGCTTTTGTTGCTGATTTAACCAAACCCTCAGATCCGGTACAAAACATGGTTTTCTACAACACACGAAAACTCATATTGCTGGATCAACAAACCATATTAACAGCCTATCGCGACATTAGCCATTATTCATTTAAATTAAATGTAGTAAGCGACGATCCTATTTATTTGGAAGTATTTGTAGCACATTTAAAATCGAGCACCGGCACCGCCAATCAGCAAATGCGTTTACAAATGGTGGAGGAAGTAACTAATGTGTTGGAAAATCTTAATCAGCCTAATACACATGTACTTTTTGCCGGGGATTTTAATTTCTATAGAGCGAATGAACCAGGTTACCAAAAGATTTTGGACCCAACGAATGCCTTCCAGCTGATTGACCCAGCTGATGCTCCAGGTAGTTGGCACGACAACGCATCTTTCAGCAACTTGCACACACAAAGTACTCGTGTGTCTAATGCAGGATTTGGCGGCGGTACCAATGCAGGAGCAAGTGGCGGATTAGACGATCGTTTTGATTTTATTATGATGAGCGAAAACTTTAACAGTAGCACACGTTTCTCTTATGTAGATGAAAGTTACACTGCCTACGGAAATAATGGAGATTGTTTGGACAAAGACGTTAAAGATCCATCTTGCACAGGTATTTACTCTCAAACACTTAGGAACAATTTGTTTAATATGAGCGACCATTTACCGGTAGTTATGCAATTTCAAATCAACGAACCTTTGGCGGCAGTTTCTTATGGAAAAAAATCATTGATGTGGTTCGAATCTTCCAATATTACTGATGCAAATATCCACCTCGGCATTGATACAACGGTAAATCCAAACAATCAATTGACTATATACAACACTCTGGGGCAAATCGTGCAAACTATCGAAATTCGCAACCAATCAACCGTAGTGATTGAGACAGACAAACTCACTTCGGGCATGTATTTTATAAAATTAAATGGGCAATCAGAATTGTTGAGATTCATCAAAAAATAATTACGGAATATTAGCTGTTCATTTCTTTCCATTTAAAACTATTTATTTAATTTAGTGTTTTGAAAAAAACAACTAATTTTCCCCATGAAAAACATCACTTTGATTGGTGCAGGAAGATCTGCATCAAGCCTAATCAAATATCTTTTAGAACAATCATTAACCTATGACTTCCAACTTGTTGTTGCCGACCAATCCTTAGAAATTGCACAACAAAAAATCAATAATCATGCAAATGGTAAAGCCGTTGCTTTGTCTTTGGATCAAACCGAATTGCGTCAGCAACTCATCCAAAAATCTGACGTTGTAATATCGATGCTTCCGGCATTTATGCACACAACCATTGCTGAGGATTGTTTGGCTTTTGGCAAACATTTGGTTACTGCATCATACATCAGCAAGGAAATGAAAGCCTTGGACGAACAAGCTAAAGCAAAAGGTCTTATTTTTATGAACGAATGCGGACTCGATCCAGGCATTGACCACATGAGCGCCATGAAAGTTATTGACGAAATCAGAGAAAAAGGCGGGAAAATGCTTTTGTTTGAATCTTTTTGTGGCGGATTGGTAGCACCAGAATCTGATACCAATTTGTGGAATTATAAATTCACTTGGAATCCGAGAAATGTAGTGTTAGCCGGGCAAGGTGGAGCCGCCAAATTTATCCAAGAAGGCAAATACAAATATATTCCGTACCATAAACTCTTTCGTCGCACCGAGTTTTTTCATGTTGAAGGCTATGGGAAATTTGAGGGATATGCTAACCGAGATTCGCTTAATTACCGCAGTATATATGGCTTAGACGATATTCTTACTTTGTACAGAGGAACTATCCGAAGGGTTGGTTTTTCCAGAGCTTGGAATATGTTTGTGCAATTGGGAATGACGGACGACAGCTACATCATGGAAGATTCGGAAAATATGAGCTACCGCGAATTTATCAACTCTTTTTTACCGTTTAGCCATACCGATACCGTGGAATTAAAAACCAGATATATGCTTGGTATTGAACAAGATGACGAGCAGTGGGACATGTTGGTTGAATTAGACATTTTTAATCCTGACAAAATTGTTGGATTGAAAGAGGCAACGCCAGCCCAAATCCTGGAAAAAATATTGGCCGAAAGTTGGAAGTTAGCCCCTGAAGACAAAGACATGATCGTGATGTATCACAAATTTGGCTATGAACTAAACGGCGAGAAAAAACAAATTGACGCCAAAATGGTGACTATCGGTGAAGACCAAACCTATACTGCCATGGCAAAAACCGTGGGCTTGCCTGTCGGAATTGTTTCTTTGCAGATTTTGACCGGAAAAATTAAAACGCCGGGCGTGCAACTTCCGATTAGTAAAGAAGTTTACGAACCTGTTTTAGCAGAATTAGAACAGCAAGGCATTCATTTTTCAGAAATGGAAGTGCCTTATGTTGGGTATTAACCTCTGTTGGAAAAATTAAAAATGTACTGAGTTCTTACTTCAACTTCGAGTAATTTTCGTAGTGAAAAAAAAGGAACATTGTTACGAAAACAAAAGGCTTCTCGATACAAATTTCCTTCACTTCGTTACAGAAATTTTACTCGAAGTGACGAATGAGAGTAATTTTGCAAAGATGCAATATTCGTGCTAAAAAACTCAGTTTACTCGTCAGTTCGAGTGGTTTTTCTTCGTTCCATACCTGTGAAATATCAGGACGAAGAAAAATTGTATCGAGAACTCAATAATAAAACTTCTCAATACAAAATTTCCTCCACTTTGTTTCATAAATTTTACTCGAAGTGACTAAAGTATATTTTTGTGATGGACCGAATTAAAAATCGGGTTATTTAATAAACCGAACAATAACAGGATAAAAGTTTTTTACCGTCCCTTTGGAAATACGTATTATGTTCGCAATCACATAGCATAAATTAACTGTTCCAAGAATATAAATGACAATCGAAGATAATCCCATATTAAAAATTATTTCGCTGTGAATAATTTTATCTACGAATACGGAAGAATAAACAATAACCGAATAGAGAATTTGAAAATTCAGAATGTTTTTTCCCTGTTCGTGCACATGATTTATTTTGTTTTTATTTGATAACCAAAGTATTAATGGTAAAATAATATTTCCTAAAGGTAAAACATACCCCAGCATTACTGACAGGTGTAGCCAAATCAGAAAGGTGTTATCTTCAATTTTTTCAAAGTTGATAATTTCGTCCGGGGTTACTCCCAGTGCATCACAAATCAGTTTGAGTGTGGCTCCTCGCGGAGTGGTTTCGTTGTTTTCAATACGCTGAATCGTGCGTACATTTACTTTTGCCGAATCGGCTAATTGTTCCTGAGATAAAGCTTTTTGCTTTCTTAATTGTGTAATTTTTGTTCCAATAGTTTCCATATAAATTTCGATTAAATTTTATACCGCAAAACTATTTCCGGCAACAACAACTCCTTACGGCAACAGCACGACATTTTCCCGACATTTGTGTCAAAACACTCAAAATCAGGCTAATTTTACTACATAAAATCAAAAAAAGAAAAACACAGAGAACTAAAGAACCTGTGTTGTTTTTAGATTCCGAACCAAGTCCGGAATAGGAATCATTTGAACATATTCCTTCCTTAATATTATAGTCAAAGTCTTGTTTCTTGCTTCTTATCGTTTGAAAATTTTTTTAATAGCAAACTGCAATAGAAAGGTGTAAATAAGACTTTTTAGACCTTTGCTTTTTCCTAATGCGAGTCCGATTTTAGTTACGGAAGGAAGCAGAGATTTAACCGTATTACCAACCGAGAGATTAGAAAAACCTCTTTTGGTCTGATTAAAAGTCTGAAATATTTTTTGTTTGTGGATTTCCCTTTCAACACTCAATATTTCCAAATCTCTTTCTATTTCTTGGTATGAAGAGTAGTTTTTATTCATCAGCATCATTTTTATAGAACAGCCTTGTGTATCCTCTGATGATTGCAGGGTCAACAAACTTGCGGCTCAGGTAAAGCACAAGCACTGCAAGCAAAAGGTATATTCCCGCCACAACCAACAGCCCGTAAACCATTCCACCCAAAGCGTTTCCAATGGCAACTACTGCCGCTACCGACAAAAAGAAAAGGGCAAATGCAACCATAATGGTAATCAGCACCAGTCTGGCTACGGTACCGGAAACCTTAGCTGCGGTCTTTAAAGACCACAGCTTATAGTATTCCGCTGTTTTGTCGAAATATCCTTCCGTTTCTGTCTTAATAAGCTCTAAACGCTCGGTAAGTCCTTTCTTAACAGGCATTTCTTATTATTTGGTTTGTTTCTTTACTTCTGCGGCCGCATCACTTGCCTTTTTTTTCAAATCTTTCAATTTATTTTCCAAGGCATTAATAATATCTTCCGATTTATCCTCGGCACTGTCCACCAATGCACTTATTGTAGATTCAAAATCTCTTTTGTTGGTGTTCAACGCAGATTTTACCTGAGTTTTCAAATCATCAAACTTTCTGTTTAATTCATCGGTACCATCTTTGAACCCTTTTCCGATTCTTTTTCTGGTTTCCTCCCCTTTTTCAGGTGCCATCAAAATTCCTGCAACAGCTCCAACTGCTGCTCCTGCCAAAATCGCTACTAATGTATTACCTGTTTTGCTCATAACTATATTATTTTTTTAAGGTTTATGTCTTACAAATATAGGCAAAAATCAGGCGAAATTTAGTTAAATCAGGGTTAAATTAATTCTTTTTGAGCAAATTTTGCCTATTTCTTATGTAAAAGTAATTCGTTGAGTTTATCGTAAATAAGGTTATATTCAAAGCCTTTTCTGAGGAAATAAGCCGTCCATTTCTGCTTTTTTTTAGATAAATCTTTTTCCCGGATATCAATCCATTTTTTTACTGCGGCTTTTTCAAAGTTTTCCAAATAATCTTCTTCGTCCAGCAGTTTAATTGCCTTGTTGATATTATATTTTGAAATTTCCCTCATCTTGAGCTCCTGCTCAATCCGGATTTTTCCCCAGTTTTTTATGCGATGTTTTCCGCGGGCAAAAGCAACCGCAAAACGTTCTTCATTCAGGTAATTATTCGCAATCAAATGAGCAATAATATGGTCGCTCGCCTCTTGCTGCATTCCTAACGACCGTAGCTTTTGATGAACCTCTTTGTGGCATCGCTCCTGATAGGCACAATATTGCTCTAATTTCTTACGGGCGGCTTCAACATCTATATAATCACTCACTATTTAATGCCTAATTTTTGGTGCGTTTCAGCAATTGCTCTTTCATTTTTTTCGTCTATCCATTCCTGCCCTTTTCTTCGTCGCATAAAATTATCGTAATGCCTCATTATGGCTACATTGTATGCCGCTTTCAGCAAAAATTTAGGATTTCTCGGAAAAGCTCTCAAACTCATCGAGAAACTCGGCGTGAGATATTTCATATAATGCCAGTAACCCTCAGGCATATACATCATTTCGCCGTGCTTGAGGTTACAAACATAGCCTTGTGCTCGTTTGAGTGCCGGGAATTTATCAAAATCAGGGTTGTCAAAATCAATGTCTTCTCTGGATATCAGCGAATGCGGAACTTTATACATATAAGGTGTTTCGCTCGGCGGAAAAATGATACATTGTTTTTCACCATGGAAATGAAAATGCAAAATATTGGAATAATCAATATCAAAGTGCATAAAAACCTTTGAGTTTTCGCCTCCGAAGAAAAGCATCGGCAGTTGTCTGACCAATCGCAAACCGATATCCGGCCACTTGAAATCTTCCCGAAGCTGCGGCACTTCTTTCATTAAATTATACAGAAATATGCGGTAGTTTGTTGGTTCTTTTTCAAGCAAATCGACATAATCGCTCATTTTCATCTCGGCATGAGCTTCATTGAAACCATCTTCTGCCCGCACTGGGCGGTCGTCATACAAAGGCACTATCTTGTCTCCGGCAATTTGTTTGATATATTCCAGATGCCACTTATCATACGCCGGCCAGTCTTCCGTCAATCGCTCAATAACAACCGGAATCTGTGGCTTGATATAATTATTCATAAAATCTTTCTTACTTATGGTGCTAACCCTTTCTATTGGCTTAAGGTTCAACTGTTCCATTTGCGGAATTATTTAGAATTGTTTTACATAACAAATTTACAAAATCTTAATCATACATCAACCTTTATTTAACATCCAAATACGAATTTATTGATGTATGTCAATGAATAATTCTACGGTATATGGTACTTTTGCATTCAAATATTAAAAATACTATTATGAATTTGATAGAAGCATTGCACTGGAGATATGCCACCAAACGAATGAACGGCAAAGAAGTTCCTCAACAACTGGTAGATGAAATTATCGAGGCTGCTCACTTAGCTCCTACCTCATCGGGTTTACAGCCATTTAAAATCATTTCGGTGTCCAATCCCGAGATGAAAAGAGAGATACAAAAAGTAGCTTATAACCAACCTCAAATCGTGGAGGGTTCTCACGTATTGGTATTTGCCGCTTGGGATAAATACTCTGACGAGCGTATTGACAACATTTTCAATCACATGAATGCCGAAAGAGGATTGTCATCATCAGCTACGGATGATTATGTAAAAGGGCTTAAAGCAACGTTTGCCAACATGACCGAAGAACAACAAGCTGCTCATGCCGCCAAACAAGCTTATATAGGATTTGGAATGGCGATTGCAGCTGCGGCGATGTTGCAAGTTGATGCTACTCCGATGGAAGGGTTTGTTAATAGTGAATTAGACAAACTGCTCGGATTAGACAAAAAAGGATTGAAATCAACAACGCTACTTGCCTTGGGATATCGTGATGCAGATAATGACTGGTTGGTTGATTTGAAAAAAGTAAGACAGCCGAAAGATAAATTCCTGACGGAAATTTTTTAAAGCCAATTAGCTTTAAGCTATAGGCAGTAAGCCTTAGGCTATAAGCAACAACCTGCAAAATTTACACTTTGCAGGTTGTTTTTTGTTTACTGATACTAAACAATAAGTTGCTTAATGCCAAAAGCTTTAATTCACATACGAATTGTTGGTCAAATCTACATCGGTCATGAGCATCGACGGGTCGATAACAACCGCTTTTATTTTTTTGTCGGTATTTATTTCAAACGAATAATTCGGATTTGCCCAGCCCCAAGGCGACAAAACGGTTCTTTGTATTTCAGGATATGGGTTTGGTTTTTCCCAACGCAGCAAATCATTCGGAATATAAAAACTTTCGTTGCTATCATCTTCATACACCACCATCAAATCAATCGGCATAGGCATTTCGCCTATTCTTTCTAACGTTATTGTGGAATTGTCTACCGATTTTATGGCATAATCTACTGTTTTGGTGGTTTGTGTCCAATCGATAAAATACCAGTCCAGCTGAGCCCCGCTGACTTTTTCTGCGGTGCGTTTGAAATCATTAGGTGTCGGGTGTGAAAAACGATAGTCGTAATAAAATCTTTTGAGCGATTGCATCGTATTTTCCCAACCGATAACGTATGCCAACTGTGTAATGAATATTGCCCCTTTGGTGTAGGCTGCAATTCCATAACTCAGGTTAGACGCATATCTGTCGGCATGAGTTGTCAACGGCTCTTCTTTCCCGGTTTGCACGAGATAGTAATAATTGCCATACATGGTTTGGAAAGGGTTGGCATCTTCCTGCTCGTGTTTTTCCATTATCTGATTAACCGCCAAATCAGAAATAAAAGACGTAAAACCCTCGTCCATCCAAGGGTGTTTGCTCTCGTTTGTCGCCAACATATGCTGAAACCACATGTGTGCCAGCTCATGTGCCGTCACACCAATCAAACTCGCTAAGTTTCGTTCGCCTGTAATCAGTGTACACATAGCGTATTCCATACCGCCGTCGCCACCTTGGATAACGGAATATTGCTTATAAGGATATTCTCCGACAACTGTTTCAAAATATTTCATCAAATCGGCGGTTTTGGGTTGTAATTTTTTCCAGTTTGCTTTGATTTTTTCATTGTCTTTATAGAAAAAATGCAGTTCGATACCGTTGTCGGTTATCAATATGTCGTGGATATAATCCGGGTCAGCTCCCCAGGCAAAATCATGTACGTTTGGTGCCACGAAATGCCAAGTCAATTCTTTTGTTTTCCGAGGGTGTTTTACATTAACTCCTTCGTCTTCATAGCCGTGTCCGATTTCATTTTTGTTTTGCAAATAGCCCGATGCACCAATAGTATAATTTTTATCAATCGTAATTTTCACATCAAAATCACCCCAAACGCCGTGGAATTCCCTTGCGATATATGGGTCGGCATGCCAGCCTTCAAAATCATATTCTGCCATTTTAGGATACCATTGCGTCATCGACAAAGCAATGCCTTCACTGGAGTTTCGTCCGGCACGACGTACCATTACCGGCACTTGCCCTTCAAAATCCATGGTCAGCAAAGTAGATTTTCCCGGCAATAAAGGCTTGGCTAAATCGACTTCCAGAATTGTTCCGATTACTTTGGTTTGCAAAACTGTTCCGTCTTGTTTTAGGTTATTTACTTTTAAAAAGCCGATTTCATTGGGTTTCAGCTCGCCGATTGAGCTTATTGACACTTCTTCGCCATGTTCATCTTTTATTTTTTTGACCATTCTTTTGTCCGGATCCTCAATGGTTGTCAAACGGGCGTCCATTTCGCTCCCGGGCTGGAACGCATTAAAATATAAATGGTAAAAAACCCGTTGCAAAGTATCGGGCGAGTTGTTGGTATAAGTCAATGCTTGTGTACCGGTGTAGGTGTAGTTTTCCACATTCATGTGTACATCCATTTTGTAATCAACGTACTGCTGCCAATAACCCGGATTGGGATTGTTGTGCTGAGCATAAACAGATGTGGACAAGGCAATTAGGAAAAGAAAAAGGGTTTTCATCTTAGGTCTTGTTTTCGTAATTAATTTATAATTCGGTATCTAAGTGGCTAAGATAATTTAAAAAATGTAAAAACGAAATATTTATAATGAACTTAAACCCTATTTCAATGATTAAGTTGATTAAAAAACTGGATAAAAAGTCGTCGCTGTATAGCTATAAGTATCTTTATATACTGTCAGATTCCTACGGAATGACAAGTTTGCGTGTTCGGAATTTCACTGAAAGTTAAACATCATCATAATCAATAACCACTTCGTCTGTAATGGCATAGGATTGGCAGGACAATATCAATCCATCTTCGATTTCTTCGTCGGTCAGGATATGGTTGCTAATCATCTCTACACCGCCTTCGACCACGCGGCACATACACGAGCTGCAAATTCCACCCTGGCAAGAATATGGAGCATCAATGCCTTGTTTCAAAGCCGCAGACAGAATATCTGTTTTTTTGTCCACAGAAAAAGTTGTTGTCACGCCATCAACGGTAACGGTTAGCTGTGCCTGACCTTCCGTTTGCACTTCCACCTGATTGTCCATCGGGGTAAACAATTCAAATTTTATCCGATCTTTATCCACACCGTTTTCTTCCAAAATGCTGCTTGTTTTGTGAATCAAATCTTCGGGACCACAAACATAATAAGCGTCAAAAACATGGTCTTTGTGCTTGTTTTTAGCAACAAAATTAATCAAGGGTTTGTCAATACGTCCAAAGTGAGCACCATCGGACTGGGCTCTGGTAAAGGTAAAGTATGGATAGAAATTATCCGGGTATTTTTCCTGCAATGCCAAAATCTGCTGATGGAAAATGGTTTCTTCCACATTTCGGTTACCGTAAATCAATACCGCTTTGCTTTTGGGTTCATTTTCCAGCACACTTTGAATGATAGAAATAACAGGCGTGATTCCGCTTCCGGCAGCAATCGTCAGGATATTTCTTTCTTTGGTGGTATCCGGCTCGAAAACAAACCGACCTTCGGGCGTGCCTACTTCGAGTACATCTCCTGTTTTCAACTGGGTGTTGGCAAATTTAGAAAAAATTCCGTTTTCGAGTTCTTTCACTACAATTCTCAGCTCATCACTGTTCGGGGACGAACAAACGGAATAAGACCGTCTGATTTCTTCACCTTCGTGAATATATTTAATATTGATATATTGCCCGGAAACAAACTGGTAATCAGTCTTTAAGTTATCCGGAACGGCAAATGAAACAGAAACCGATTTGGGTGTTTCTCTTCTGACATCAATAACTTGTAGTGAATGGAATGTGGACATAATCTAAAATTTCATGCAAAGTTACGTTTTTTACATATTCTACAAATGATAAAAATCATATTATAAAAACAAAAAAACCGCCTCTTGGGCGGTTCTTCTTGATGGTTAGTCGAATTTTCTAGCAGATACTTTGACATTTTGACTCTCCTTTTCTCATTCTTCCGTAAAATACCATTCGTTACAATTGTGGTATTGTTCAATGCAAGATTTTACAGCATTCATATAAGTATCCATAGCTTTATTTCTTTCACTTGTTATATATGATTCAGAATGTGTTCCTTCTTTTTTCAAATCCACTAAAGCATGAATTTTGCTTGCATAAGCATCGCTTGCGGACCGTCTGCTCTCTGTAAAAGTTTCTATACAGTTGTTGTATCCATAGATAGAATCCTCCATAAAAACCTTTCTAAACAACTCTTGGTCTTGGAATTTTTTCTGACTTTACGCATTTCTTCGTCTAATTCCGCTTGTTTGACATTAATGCGGTTAATGCTCTCTACTAAAGTTTTATATTGAGTTACAGCATCTTCAACTGATTCAAAACCAGAATCGTCTATTCTTTCTGAAATCCATTCCTCAAAATCAGAAGCAGGTTCTTTGAAATTGAAAAACTCAAATTCCTCAGGAGTTTTCTCAACAAACTTGCCAAAAATATCCATGTGCTCGGAATATTCATCGGAATTGCTGAAAGCAATATGTTTTTCTAACATCTCTTTGTACGACTCGTCATTTCGTATGTCTGACGCTGTTTGTGCATGAACAGTTACTCCTAAAAATAGGGTAATAATTAAAATCAATTTTTCCATAATCCTTTTTTAAATTTTCATTCTTAGATTACCAACTTCGCCAGGTAATAAGTTTTATATTAATGACAACGCAGGAAATAAAGGATAAATTGTATTATTTAAATTTTTGTATTGTAAACATTAAAAAAGACTCACAGAAAAAATAATCTCTATGAGCCTTGATAAGGGTATCGTGTTAAAAAATTAATTAGCTACTTGCTCAACCAATTTTCTCCATTCTTCCAGTTCAGGAATGCCCGGTTTTCTTTTTCCGAAAAACTGCACAATAATTTCGCCCATTTCGTTAAACACTTCAATAGATGTTACCATACCGTCTTCTGTTGGCTTTCTTACCACCCAAGTTTGAGCGATTTTGGTCATATCGAGGTGCATGTTAAAGTCTGGGTCCATGATATTGAACCAGCCTTCGTGCCACAAGGTTCTTTTGATTTCGCCGGTATGAATCTGGATATTACCTTTATTTCCGACAAAAACCATAATCGGTAATCCTGCTTTGGCAGCTTCTTCAAGCATGGTTACAATACCTTCTTTTTCAATACGATGTGCATGATAATTATCCGGTGCCAATCTCAACGCCTGCGTGCGGGTAACACCGAATTTTTTCATCATCATAAAGAAATCGTGGGTATCTTTGAGTTCCAGCCATGCTTTTTGGAAACCTGCTGTATCTATCTCATTATCCGGACGTTCGTCGATGTCCGTAAAAGAAGATTCTACGCTCTGTCCGATAGACTGATTAGCTGATTTATATTTTTCTACTAATGCCTCATAAGCCTCCACATTGCTGTCTTTCGTAAGGTATATTTTATGGATAGCATCTCCATCTTTAGCAAAAAACTGAAGGCTTCTCATCGTTCCTCTCGGGCTTTCGTCGGTTACGGCATATACCGTTGCCCATGGTCCCCAGAAAATTCTCATGTCGATGTCTTCGCCCACAAACAACCCTGCGTGCGGATTGGAAAAATCTGCATTAAGGTAATTTCCTTTCCGCTCATGCACACATTCTTCATTTCTTGTGAGTGCCATCACTTTGCCCAAAGATTCTATTTCAGCTAAGATAGCTTGAAATTCAGGGTTCAGACGGGTTACATTCTCCCCTACTTTCGTGGCTAATAATTCTACTTCGCTCACGCCTAATTTATCGGCGGCATTGCGTATTCTCAATCGTGGTTCTTCCTTTTTCAGTTCTTCCCACTGTTCTTTTAAGCTTAATGTTGAGTTCATATTTTATTGTTTATACCAAATAATATTAATGGCTGGTTATTGATTGGGTTTTGGGTTATCGTACACGGAAAATCGTAAGCATCGCTGATAATTTTCTCCTGCAAAACTTCGTCAACTGTGTCAAACGCTGCTAAGTTACCATTTTTTAATAACAAAATCCTGTCGGCAAACTGGGCAGCCAGATTAACATCGTGCATAACGACAATTGCAGTATTTTTCTGCCGGGTTTGCTCTTTGACAAGCTCTAAAATCCGGAACTGATGGGCAACGTCAAGGTTATTCAACGGTTCGTCCATCATCAAAATTTTTTGTTCAATTTCGTTATCCAATTGTGCCAATACCCGAGCCAGGTGCACCCGCTGTCTTTCACCTCCGGACAGATGTTCATACAATCTTTCCCGAAGATGCCAGATATCTGTGGCTTTCATCCATTGACCGATGATTTCGAGGTCGTTTTCAGTCGGTTCTCCGTTGAAATAGGGATATCTTCCCATTAAAACAACTTCTTTGACTGACAGAGAAATATCTGCCGCCTGTTGTTGTGAAAATTTAGATTTATGCTTAGGCATTTCCCTGACCGACCATTTTTCGATGGCTTTGTCTTTGAAAAAAACACGGTCTTTCATGGCTTTTATTTCATGGCTGATATAGCTGAGCAAGGTCGATTTTCCGGCACCATTCGGACCGATAATAGCAATAAATTCGCCTTGTTTAATATCAAAGCTGATATTCTGAAGAATAGAAATTTCTTTGTGTCGGTAGGATATGTCGTGAACCTTCAGCATCACATAGATTTTTTATATTTCATCAAAATAGCAATGAAAACCGGAGCTCCCATCATCGCGGTAAGAATACCGATAGGCAGTTCAGACGGTTGTACGATACTTCTGCTAAGTGTGTCGGCAAACAACAGAATAAATGCTCCCAGCAAAGCAGATAACGGCAATATAATCACATAGTTGGACTGAAACAGCAATCGCAGAATATAAGGGACAATCAAGCCGACAAAGCCGATATTTCCGGCAAATGCCACTGATACTCCGACCATTAATGCCGATAAAACTACGATTTGTTTTTTTGTTTTTTCTACCGGAACCCCGATATGTTCGGCATCTTTTTCGCCCAACATCATTGCATTGAGACTTTTGCCTTTGGGCATCAGAAAATAAAAACTAACTGCCACGACAACAAACAAAATAATGTTTTTTATCCAGTTGGCTCCACTAAGGCTACCTAAGGTCCAAAAAGTAAGGTTTCTCAGCTGTTCGTCGGTCGAAAGATACGTTAGCAAACCGGTTACAGCACCAGACAATGCAGTAATTGCGACACCGGAAAGCAATAAAATAACCACATTGGTTTTCCCTTGAGAAGATGACATTTTATAGACGAAACTCATCGTGAGCATCGCCCCGAGAAAAGCCATAATGCTGAGAAAAGAATAAGTTAGTGCGTCCGGAAATAAGTGTATGAAATGTTCGCCCAACACAATGGTTGTTGCGGCAAAAAGCATCGCTCCGGAAGTAATCCCGATTAAATCCGGCGACGCCAGAGGGTTTTTAAACATTCCCTGCAAGCAGGTTCCGGAAACCGCCAAAGCACTTCCGATGAGTAATGCCATGGCTATTCGTGGCAACCTCAACTGCAAAAGGACAAATTTGTCCGAATCGGCAATTTGTCCTCCAAACAGTAAAGATTTTAATGTTTCAATTATTCCGTGTTCGAATCGGTAAGCACCCACAAACATTGACACCAACACTAATAATATCAGTGCGGCAATTAATGCAATCTTTGTAATCCGAACTTTTTTTGTCATTATTTCAATTTCTGATTAAGCTCCAATACAGCATCGCCTAATCTTGGGCTGAATCCGGAAAGATACTGTCCGTCCATGGCAATTACTTTTTTGTTTTTACCAGCATTGGTTTGAGCAATTCCTTCGATTTTTAATATTCCTTCTACTCCACCGATACTTTGCAAACCGCTGTCGAACATCAAAATTACATCAGGATTAGCTTCCAAAAGAGCTTCCGGCGTAAGTGGTTTGAAATCATCAAATCCTTGTGCTGCATTCACTCCGCCAGCCAAGTTGATAACTGCGTCTAAAGGTGTTTTTTGTCCGGCAACCATTAAGTTTCCTGCTCCTCTGGCATAAATAAACAATACTTTTGGTTGGGTTTCAAACGGAGTTACTTTTTCCAATTTAGTATTCACATCGTCAATCATCGGCTGATAGTTTTCTTTGTTCAAAGATGTGGCTACTTCTTTAATCAGATTAGCCGTTCCTTTTGCCGAAAATTCCTGATTGATTAAGTGTAAAGTGATATTAGCATCTTTGATTTGTTTCATCAAATCCGGATTAATGTCTTTGTCGCTTGCATAAACAACTGTTGGTTGCAAAGCCAATAAAGGCTCGATAGTTATTGATCTTACGTGTCCTAAATCAGTCGCGTTTTCTTTCAATGATTTCGGATAAGTGCTGGTTACATCTACCCCAACAATGTTTTCTTCCTCTCCAAGATTTACCAAAACCTCAGAAACTGCTCCGCTCAAAGAAACAATTCTTCGTTCTTCATTTTGTTCCTCGGCAGTTTTCTTTTCATTGTTACAAGCTATTGACAATAAAGCGATAGCAAAAAATAAGGCTATTTTTTTCATTTTTTTATATTATTTTATATTTGCTTGCAAAGCTATTGATTTCCGTTTTTATATCAAATTAATTTAGAATAAATTTAAATAATATTTTTCCTTTATTATTTAGTACCTTTGTATCAAAATTTTTGCACAGAAATAATGAGTTTTGATATACAAAAAATACGTCAGGATTTTCCGATACTTGCTCAGCGGGTAAACGACAAGCCATTGGTGTATTTTGACAATGGGGCAACGTCGCAAAAACCGCAAGTGGTAATTGATGCTGAAGCCAGATATTATAATGAAATCAACGCAAATATTCATCGTGGGGTGCATCATCTGAGTCAGGTGGCGACCGATGCGTATGAAGAAGCTCGCGTAAAAATTCAGCAACACCTCAACGCAAAAAACAGCTTTGAGATATTGTTTACAGCAGGAACTACATTCGGAATCAACCTGGTTGCCAATGGTTTCGGACAGATTTTACAACCGGGAGACGAAATTATTGTTTCGCATCTGGAACATCACTCCAATATTGTTCCGTGGCAGTTGGCCTGCGAACGTTCTGGAGCAACACTGAAAGTTATTCCGATGCTTGCTGACGGTTCACTGGACATGGAAGCCTATACTGCTTTACTGAATGATAAAACCAAAATTGTCACAGTAAATCATATTTCCAATGCGTTGGGAACAATCAATCCGGTAAAATTCATCATTGAAAAAGCCCACGAGGTCGGAGCGGCCGTTTTGATTGACGGAGCTCAGGCAGTTCCGCACTTGAAACCTGATGTACAGGATTTGGATTGTGAATTTTATGCTTTTTCTGGGCATAAAATGTGCGGACCGACAGGAACGGGCGTTTTGTACGGGAAAGAGCAATGGCTGAATCAACTTCCGCCGTATCAAGGAGGTGGCGAGATGATTAAGGAGGTAACATTTGAAAAAACAACTTACGCTTGTCTGCCTCATAAATTTGAAGCGGGAACACCCAACATTGCCGGAGGAATCGTTCTGGGGACGGCGGTTGATTATCTGAACGGAATCGGTTTTGACAACATTGTTGCTTATGAGCATCAATTATTGGAATATGCCACAAAACGTCTGTCCGAACTGGAAGACATTGAATTTTACGGAACAGCAAAAGAAAAAGCCTCTGTTATTTCGTTTAATTTCAAAGGAATCCACCCGTATGATGTAGGTGCAATTATTGACAAGTTGGGTATTGCTGTTCGCACAGGACATCATTGTGCACAACCGATAATGGATTATTTCAATATTCCGGGAACCATTCGTGCGTCGTTTGCTTTTTATAACACCAAAGAAGAAATCGACCAAATGATTGAGGCATTGAAAAAAGCATTGATGATGTTGAGATAAGTTGAAAGTTGGAAAGTTAAAAGCTCTAAAAAATTGAACTTCAAGCCTTAAACAAAAGAACTAAAAACAATGACAATAAAAGAAATACAGGAAGAAATTGTTGATGAATTTGCCATGTTTGACGATTGGATGCAACGTTATGAATACATCATCGAACTAGGAAAATCACTTCCGCTCATAGATGAACAATATAAAAAAGACGAAAATCTGATAAAAGGCTGCCAGTCGAGAGTATGGCTTCACGCAGATAAAGAAAACGACAACATCGTGTTTACTGCTGATAGTGATGCTATTCTGACCAAAGGAATTATCGCAGTCCTGATTCGGGCATTTTCCAATCAAAATCCCGAAGAAATTATGAACGCAGATACATCTTTCATTGATGAAATCGGACTGAAAGAACATCTGTCGCCTACGCGTGCCAACGGATTAGTGTCAATGATAAAACAAATAAAATTATATGCAATCGCCCTTCAAGCCAACTAATGATATGGAAGAACAAATCAATATGAACGAACTCGGGGAAAGTATCGTAAAGGTGCTAAAAACGATTTTTGACCCCGAAATTCCCGTAGATATTTACGAATTAGGTTTGATTTATGACGTATTCGTAAACGAAGACCGCGAAGTAAAAATCCTGATGACGCTCACTTCGCCCAACTGCCCGGTAGCAGAAACTTTGCCAATGGAAGTGCAGGAAAAAATCAAATCGATTGACAGCGTAAAAGATGTGGAAATCGAACTGACTTTTGACCCGCCCTGGGACAAAGATATGATGAGCGAAGAAGCAAAACTTGAACTGGGAATGTTGTAAAAATGGAAGAAGAAATCATTAATAAAGTTGCACAAAGCAGTCTGGTGGTTTTTGATTTGGAGGATTATTATCCGACCGAATCACGTGTGCTTTTGGATATTTCGCAATGGCTCTACGAAGGATTTGTCTTGCGGGAAAAAGAATTTCGTACTGCCTTAAAAGACACCGACTGGAGCATTTATCAAAATCAACTGGTCGCACTGACCTGTACCACAGACGCCATTTTGCCTTCATGGGCGTTTATGCTGGTGTCTTCCTATCTTCAGCCTTATGCCAAAATGGTCGTTCAGGGCAATTTGCATCAGTTGGATATAGCATATTATCAAAATATAATTACTAATTTAGAATTCTCGGAGTACGAAAATAAACCGGTCATTATCAAAGGTTGTTCCAATCACCCTATTCCGGAAGAAGCCTATGTAATGGCAACGCAGAAAATGATGAATTATGCACGTTCGATTATGTTTGGAGAAGCGTGTTCGGCCGTGCCGATATACAAGAGAAAAAAAGGGTAATTCCTTGATAATGCTAATATAATTTTTACCTTTGCCAAAAATTTGAACCAATGAAAAAAGTATTTGTTTTATGCAGTGCCCTTTTGGTGTCCGGAATGGCATTTGCTCAGGAACCTGAGAAAAATGAGACACAAAAAACCGCTGAAACTATTTACAAATCCACCGAAGAAGCTCAAAAAGCTGAGGAAAGACCCAACGGCTGGTTGAAACAAGGAAATGTTTCGTTATTAGGAAGCCAATCGAGCTTTTCACAATGGCAGGCCGGTGGTTCCAACAACCTTTCTTTAAATTTCGGATTTAACTATGATATCAACTACAAAAAAGACGACTGGACATGGGATAACAAGCTTATGGCATCGTATGGTATCAACAGAATCAAAGGGGAAAGCCAGCAAAAAACTGACGACCGTCTGGAAATCAACTCTATTTTGGGTAAAAAAGCTACCGAGAACTGGTACTACTCTTTATTCCTGAACTTCAAAACACAGTTTGACACCGGAATGGACCCTGATAACCCGGAAGAAAGAATTTCTCACTTTTTCTCGCCGGCTTATTTGCAAGTAGGCCCGGGTATGTTGTGGAAAAAGAACGATAACCTGAAAGTGAATATCGCTCCGGCAACTTCCAGATTTATCTTTGTACACGACCATTTTACCGAATTCGGGGAATCATTTGGCGTAGAGCAAGGAAAAACGATGCGGTATGAATTTGGTATGGCAATCAATGCCTATTACAAATTTGATGTGATGGAAAACTTCTCGGTAGAGAATATCCTGAACTTGTATTCTAACTATCTGGAAGACCCACAAAATGTTGATATCGACTA
This sequence comes from Avrilella dinanensis, assembly GCF_002807015.1. Lineage (GTDB taxonomy): Bacteria > Bacteroidota > Bacteroidia > Flavobacteriales > Flavobacteriaceae > Flavobacterium > Flavobacterium dinanensis. The sequence goes on from NZ_NIPO01000001.1 coordinate 272,484, forward strand.
TCAGCTGAACGCTGTGTTGAAAGTAAACAAGTATATTTCGACCAACCTTACTTTCCAGGCGATTTACGACGATAATGCTTATAAAGGTTTCCAAACTCGCCACACTTTGGGTGTTGGGTTTAATATGGCATTTTAATTCGAAGAATAACATAATGAAAAACCGCTCGTAATGAGCGGTTTTTTTATCTTAGAGCCTGTTTAATTTCACAATAGCAAAAGAATTATGGGAATTAATCCTATACCAAACGGTATAAACATTTTCCATTCTAATTTTTTATCAATATCGTATTTAGTCATAAATCCGGCTAATGTAAATATGAAAAAAGCAATTACAATCCATATAACATTCTCAAATGTATATTCAGAATCATTTACTACCTGATCCTGAATATACTGTATATAGATACAAATAATAAATATAATTTGTATACAAATAAAAATCTTTTTTATCATCATTCGTTAATTCAATAAAAATTTACGTAGATTATCAACTTTAAATATCCAAAATATTATTAAAGGAATCAGTGAAAGAATAAAAGGGATAATATAAAACCAGCTAATTTTTTTAAATGAAAAATAATTCACTAAGTTAATTGCTATTGTAATAAAAAATTGTGCAATAGTTATTTTTACTGCCAACGCAAGTCCCCAAAAATTAGGTATAACAAATCCTGAAACTATGTAATAATAAAAAATTATTATAGTAATAAATATCTGTATATATCCTATGAATCTTATGATATAGTTCATGACTTTATTTACAACCTAACGTTGATTTTGGTTTATTGCCTAATAAAACATCTTTCACATCATTCCATTCTGGTCTACTTATAGTTATGTTTTTCGTACCTGCCTGCCCCGCATTGTTGTTTACATGATTTTCCACCCCATCTAACAAGCTGTTCCACAAAGCATCAGGATTTTGAAAAGGGTCACCCATAATTCCTGACGAGCCAAAAAGATCATCTAAGAAAGTGGTAATTCTATCTGTGCCCCTTGTATAGAAAGTATAGGTGCCGTTAGGATTTTGTTTTAAGCCAAACTCTCTGTGTCCTGATACAGGGTGTACTCCATCATAACCTTGAGGTGCAGCCCACGGCACTTCTAATGTCGTAAAAATCCAGGTATTATTAGCATATTTCGTACACATTACAGAACCATCTCCTGCCGTAGGGATATTAATATGGAGCACCGCATTTAAAGGATTTGTTGAATTCCATATCTGAGATTCATCAATGCCTGTAATAGTAGATGGGCTAAAATGAGAATATTGAGTATCAATAAAATCATTCAGATTCAACCTAATATATTCTAAATATTCTTGTGGCGTATATAAAAACATAGAGTTTGGTTTCGCAGGTAACGAATTTATGGTTATAGAAAAATAATCTAAATTAACTACAGGCCCTTTCGCTCCTGTTATATATTGTATAGCATACGTTCCGTTAAGATTACTCAACTGATTATTAGCTATCATTGCTGCAATTTTTGTATAACTACTTGACGGTATTTGATGCATAACAAGACTACTCCAATCATTTAATTCATTACAATCAATATCTATTAAGAACGTTGGATCTTCTTCCAATTCTATCAATAGTTCAATATAATTTTTAGCAACCGTCTTGTTTCCTCCATCATACAGATAATCATATACTTCCTGCCATTCTTCTGTTTCAGCATTATCTTGCCACCATTGGTACAAATCGGCATTTCCTCCGTATTGCAAGTTAAACAAAAACAGGCTTACATTCATTTGACCAGTCGGGATATACTTTATCGGGGTAGTTTTTATCGGATATATAGGTCTCGTAGGTTTTGGGTCGGAACCAACTCCACCACCTGGCAGACCTCCGCCTCCGCCCGGATTACCTCCCGGACTACCACCTGTGGAACCGCCTCCACCACCTCCGCCAGAGCCGCCTCCACCGTCAAAGCAATCAGAGAAATCTATAACTAACATATAAGAAACAAAGGTAGCTTCTTTTCCTGGTTGTCCTAAATAAGCACAATCTTCCCCGTAAGAATGCTCTCCCGATGCACAATCACTTCCCTGCGCAATGTATTCTACCTCAATACAATCATCGGTAGTAAAACCAGGAACATAACTTTTCACATTGGTCAACACCTCTCCATAGTCTTGTCCTTGCTTAACCGGAATTGCTTTTATCTTATCACTCGGCATTTTCATTCCGGTTTTGTAATCCGACTTTTTGATATCATACCTGAAAATCATCGGTGTATATTCTTTGTAATCATAAGAATATAAAACGAGATTCACAAAAAGTTCCGGGTCATCATTGTATTCCACCAAATAGGTCAAAGTGTGTAAATCTCTTTCTTCGACCGACTCGATATAATCATCAATAATCCTGTAATTCGATGTACTGAAAACTGATTTGTCTCCGCCTTGGCTTTCTTGAAAAAAGCCTGTGGAAAATTTTTCGTTTACCTGTTGTTGATTATAAATTTTTGTTTGTACCGTACCCGAAGATATATTTTCATGCTCTTTTGTACCCGGTTCATAATCACGCAAATCGTCTTGCTGGCAACTGACTACCGCCAGCAATAGCAAACATAAGCCCAATAGCTTCATAACAACCTTTTTAATTTTTACCATTCTTTTTCTGTTTTTAAAATTAGTAATTTTTTTCTTTTTACATTAATCTTTTGCCTATTATCTGATTACAAAAGAAAAACGCTTGCAAGTAAGACGTTAATTTTTTAACACACAAATTATTCTCTTGCGATTTTTTTGCGTATTTTCGCAATAAAACTTCCACCGCTATGGAAAAAGAAAAACTAATTGCAGTCCGCAAGCAGAAAGGATTTTCTCAGCAGACTATGGCAAACCATCTGTGTATAGATGTGTCTAATTATAACCGTCGAGAAAAAGGCAATGCCAAAATTTCGTATGAAGAATGGGAAAAAATAGCTCAAATTCTCGAAACATCGGTAGAGGACATCTATCAACCAGATGAAGGATATTTTATTATATGTAAAGACCAATCAGTTGGTATAAACAACGGCACAAACAACGTTTACACCGTTCCTGAGCATTTATTGGAAACACAAAGAAAGTACATCGAAAAGCTGGAAAGAGAGCTCGAAGAGCTCAAAAAGAAATAATCTCTACAAAACCATACTCAACTGTATGCGTTTAGTTGCTTTGTCCACGCTCAGCACCTTTACCTGAACGTGTTGATGCAATTTGACCACTTCGTGTACATCGCTTACAAAACCGGCTTTGAGTTGCGAGATATGCACCAAACCACTTTCTTTAATGCCGATGTCCACAAAACAGCCAAAATGTGTGATATTATTCACGATACCAGGCAGCGTTTGTCCTTCTGTGACATCATGAATCGTTTTGATATTCGGGTCAAATTCTAAAATTTTGGCTGATTTTCTTGGATCTAAGCCCGGTTTTTGCAATTCTTGTAAAACATCTTGCAAATACAACTCGCCCATCGTTTCGCTAACAAAATCAGATAATCGAATAGATTCAATATGCGTTTTGTTACCGATAAATTCATCAACAGAAATTTTTAACGATTTTGCCATTTTTTCCACTACCGAATAGGCTTCCGGGTGTACGGCAGAATTATCCAAGGGTTGTACGCCACCGCGAACACGTACAAATGCTGCTGCTTGCTGAAATGCTTTTTCGCCCAGTCGCGGCACATCTTTCAACGTTTTTCGACTATCGAAAGTACCGTTTTCTTTGCGGTATTCCACGATATTCTCTGCCAACTTCTCTCCTATTCCGGAAACATAACTCAGTAGTGATTTACTTGCTGTGTTTAGGTTAACACCCACCGAATTAACCGCATGCACGACCACATTATCCAAAGCCTGTTGCAGCATTTTCTGGTCCACATCGTGTTGGTACTGCCCCACTCCTATCGACTTCGGGTCTATTTTTACCAATTCTGCCAATGGGTCTTGCAATCGCCGTCCGATAGAAACCGCTCCGCGAACCGTAACATCATAATTCGGAAATTCTTCACGGGCAATCTTGGAGGCAGAATAAACCGAAGCTCCGGCTTCATTAACAATAAATACCTGTACATCACGGTCAAAAGCTATTTTTTTAACGAAAGACTCCGTTTCTCGTGATGCTGTTCCATTTCCGATAGCAATGGCTTCTGTTTTGTAAGCATTAACCATCGAGCGTATTTTTTTCATCGCCTGCGAGGATTCTCGTTGTGGCGGATGCGGGAAAATCGTTTCGTTGTAGAGCAGTTGTCCGTTTTCGTCCAGACACACCACTTTACAACCGGTTTTGAATCCAGGGTCAATCGCCAATACGCGCTTTTCACCCAACGGAGCTGCCAACAATAATTGACTCAGATTGGTCGAAAATACTTCTATCGATTGTCGGTCGGCTCTTTCTTTTGCTTCTGCCAGCACCTCGTTTTCCAGACTTGGTGCAAGCAGGCGTTTGTATGCATCTGACGTTGCTTGTCGGATTTGTTCTGCTGTTTCGGTGTGATATTGCTTGATTTGTTTTTCACACAACCAATCAATGGCATCGTCGGTCTCAATCTGGGTAGTAATGCGGACAAACCCTTCCTGATGAGCTCGCAAAGCTGCCAACAAGCGATGAGCAGGCATTTTTCTCAAAGGTTCCTGCCAATCAAAGTATTGGGCGTACTTTTGGGCATCGGATTCTTCTTTTTTTGTAGCAATTACTTTGGCTGTAAAAACCGCCTCTTGACGAAATTTTTTTCGAAGTACCTGACGAAAATAAGCATTTTCGTTTATCCATTCCGCGATGATATCCCTTGCTCCCTGCAAAGCATCTTCTGTTGAGAAGATATTTTCATTGACAAATCTTTCTGCAGACTGGTTAATATCAGCAGTATTTTGAGCCATAATAATTTTTGCCAACGGCTCCAAGCCATTTTCCCTGGCCTTATCAGCTCGTGTTTTTCGTTTTTTCTTATACGGCAGATACAAATCCTCAATCTCCGTCAAATCGTAGGACTGTTCTATTTTACTTTTTAAATCGTCGGTCAGGGCGTTTTGTTCATCTATTGACGATAAAATGCTTTCTTTTCTTTTTTGAATTTGCAGATACAGTTCATTTGCCCGGGCAATCTTTTCGATCGCCACTTCGTCCAGATTCCCGGTAAAATCTTTCCGGTATCGGGCAATAAACGGAATTGTACAGTCCTCATTAAGAAGTTGTAAGGTATTATTTATGCTTTTTTCCGGAAGCTGAAGTTGCTTCTGGATATATTGTGTCACGTCCATATCGCTGAATTATCGGACGAAGTTAATGATAATCCGAAAATTATTGTTGAGAAATATGAAATGTTCCGTATATCAATTCCTTTTTACACTAATACAATTATTAATCATAATGAAATCTACATTTGGCAATCAAAATCTGACCTTCTTCATATTTGTAAATCAGCCTATGTTCTTCATCGATTCGGCGTGACCAAAAGCCCGAATATTTGTGTTTCAACGGTTCGGGTTTTCCAATTCCGTCAAACGGGTTTCTCGAAATATCTTTCAACAAGTCGTTGATTCTTTTCAGTTTCTTTTTATCCGTTTTTTGCCAGTACAAATAATCCTCCCAAGATTCGTCCACAAAAATGTACTTCATCTTATTCTTCGATTAATTTTTTCTCGAATGATTTTGGGGTATTCAATTTTTCTATGGCGGCATCAAGACGTTTTTCATTTGCCCGAGAAGAAAGCTCATGATTTGTTGCCATTAAAGAATTATACTCTTCTAGTGACATTACAACAATTCCAGAGCCTTTTCCACGGTTTATGATTAGCGTTTCAAAATTTTTGGCAACGCGGTCTAAATATGTTTTTATGTCTTTTCTGAAGTCAGAAACACTTGCAATTAACATGATATTGTATTATAATTTGTACAAAAATACGTACATTTTTTATAATAAACAAATTTAATTCCTATCTTCCTTTTCTGCCATCAATAGCATATCGTCCTGGTCCTGCCAGGAAAATTACCACAAATGCAATCAGATACAACAATGCCATTTCTTTTTTTGCCCATGGATCGCTACCATGAATGATAAATGCTGCTACAAACATGGTGATTGCCACCGGAATTGCGGCTAATTTGGTTTTGAATCCGATGATAACGAATATCGGAGCCAACACCTCAGCTATCAGTGTCAGAATCAATGAAATAGTCGGGCTAACGCCAAGCGGGTCAGGAAAAGCCGATGGGTCTGCCAACATATTTAACTTCGGAATGCCGTGCGTGAGCATCATTCCGGAAAAGCCTATGCGTAAAATCGCTAAGGCTAAATCGGTAAAATTTTTTGTCATTCTATTTTTGTTTTATAAACTGTTTCTTTGCTTTTTGCCCGTTTAATGACAATTCCAAAATATAAACTCCTGCGGATAGACCAGACACATCAATTTGTTCATTTTCAGTGCTTAAAATACTATTTTGCAGTATCCTACCCGAAGTGTCGTAAATCATATATTCAATTTTATCTGTCTGAAGATTTTCCAAAGAAATATTCAAGTAATTATTTGCCGGATTAGGGTAAACACTCCATTTAATAGATTTCGGAGCAGAAACCGAAACTGGTTCAGTAGCAAACCGGGAAACATACATACCACGATAACCCGTTGCAATCTGTTCTGAAGTGTCAAAAGTCTCTTTGAATGCTCCTGATGTGGTCATATTGGTCGAAGCTGTTTCATTATATAAAATTTGCCCTAACAGATAAAACCCACCATCTGACAATGGAAAAATATGGCGACCCAATTCATTTGCATCATAGCCATAATAACTACTGTAATACCTGTCGGTACCGTCCAAAGCATACACCGAAAAGGTAGCATCAGCAGTTTCTTGCATACCATTCATTCCCAAGGTACTTTGCCAGGCATTTTCGGTAGCTATATTAACCTCTTTACTTGTGCTGCCCGAAGCAAAAATACCCTGCTCGGTAGCGTGTATGTCTGATAAAGATTCATAGGTATAAGTAGTCCAAACTCGTTGCCCTACCTGGTCAAATTCGCTGAGTAGCCTTAGCCCGGTATTACCCTCAGATGGTGTAGGCGTAGTTAAAAAAGCCCCTTCGGTAGCTAAATCTACCTCAGGTAGTTCCGATACATTAGCCAAGCCCAAATGACTGGCTACATACAATCGATTATCATACTCTGAAAGCGTTATTGACCCTGAGCTTCCTCCTGATCCCTGAATAGGAAAATAATAGGTGCTCCATAGTCTTTCCCCTTCATGGGAAAACTTGGAGAGATATAAATGCTCCTTATCTTCTATAAAGTTAGGCGTTTCTCTATAAGCTCCTGCTGTACCAAAATAGTTGTGTTGAGAAATGGTTCCATCTTCTATATTACCTCTATTTACTTGCCCATACACATAAAGTCCTTGTTCTCCACAATATATTCCCCATATATCACTATGATCTACACCATAATAGGTACTCCACGCATGTTCGCCATCGGCAGTAAATTTTCTGATAATAGGGGTGGCGTAATAGAACGCACTATCATACCTTAGAGGATTAGGCGTACATTCAATACAAGGAGAAGGCAGTTCTATGTTATTTCTGCTACTTACAAAATAAATATTTTCGTCTTGGTCAATATCAAATCTATTAACAAACCCTAATCCAACATTGTCTTCTAAATAAGTTACCCAAACCTCTTCCCCATCGGCAGTCATCTTCATCAAAAAAAAGTGTGTTTCCTCTGAAGTAGGCGGTGTTTCCAAATAAGCCCCTTCTGTAGCAAAATTATCCGTTTCAGTAGTCGTCCCCGTCAAATACATATTACCCTGATTACTGATTTTGATTTGGTAAACATTTGTTTCTTCTCCGGGCATACTAATCCAATCCACCGCCGTACCTGAGGTGTTAACCTTATATATATTGGATTTATTTCCCTCTGTTTGGGCTACATATATTTCTTCTGTAACTGGGTTCAAATCATAATAACCATAATGCACAGGATCTTCTTGCAACAACAAAGAACCCCAGCTGCGATAAAACTCAAAATCGGTGGTTTGGGCAAAAGCCGTTAGGGGAAACAAGCTGATTAAAAATATATAGAGGTGTTTCATGCCGTCGTAGGTTATTTCCCAAATTTATACAAATTTTATCATTTATAAAAATCTTACGTTCTTTCATTTGTAAACAGAAATTGAAATATTTCCACTTAAAAACGTATTTTTGTAATCAAATTTTTGAACCAGCGTTATGAATATTTTAGTATTAGGCTCGGGTGGAAGAGAGCACACCTTTGCATGGAAAATCAAACAAAGTGCTAAATGCGACAAATTGTTCGTCGCTCCGGGCAATGCCGGAACTGCACAAATCGCAGAGAATCTGCCTATATCGGTTAATGATTTTGAAGCCATCAAAAAAGCCGTTTTGAGCAACGATATCCAAATGGTGGTCGTAGGTCCGGAAGACCCATTGGTTTTGGGAATTTATGATTATTTCCAACAAGATGAAGTGCTTAAAAACATCTCGGTTATCGGACCTTCCAAAGCTGCTGCAAAATTGGAAGGCAGCAAAGAATTTGCCAAAGAATTTATGATTCGACATGGTGTTCCGACCGCAAAATATGATAGTTTTACTGCTGAAACCGCTGAGCAAGGCTGCGAGTTTCTGACATCACTACAACCTCCTTACGTATTGAAAGCTGATGGTTTGGCTGCCGGAAAAGGCGTATTGATTATCGACAATTTGGAAGAAGCCCAAACCGAACTGAGAAATATGCTGCTAAATGCCAAATTCGGGCAGGCGTCAGACAAAGTGGTTATTGAAGAATTTTTGTCTGGTATCGAGCTAAGTTGCTTTGTACTGACTGACGGAAAATCGTATAAAATCCTTCCAACAGCCAAAGATTACAAACGAATAGGAGAGGGCGATACAGGCTTGAATACGGGCGGAATGGGAGCAATTTCTCCTGTGCCTTTCGCCACCCAAGAGTTTTTGGATAAAGTAGAAGAAAAAGTTGTGAAACCTACAATAGATGGTTTTGCTAAGGACAATTTACCCTACAAAGGTTTTGTGTTTATCGGGCTGATGAAAGTAGGAGAGGAGCCTTATGTTATCGAATATAACGTGCGTATGGGCGACCCGGAAACCGAGGTAGTTTTGCCAAGGTTGAAATCTGATTTGGTTGAAATTTTTGAGGCGATTGCTGACGGAAAATTAAGTAAAAAAACGCTGGAAACAGATGAAAGAACAGCTACAACCGTGATGATGGTTTCTGGCGGATATCCGGAAGATTATGAAAAAGGCAAAGTGATTAGCGGAATTGATTCGGTAAGTGACTCTATTGTTTTCCATGCCGGAACAACCCTCAAAGACGGAAATGTCGTGACCAGTGGCGGACGCGTACTCGCTGTGACTTCGTATGGAAATGATTTCAAAGAGGCTTTGAAAAAATCTTATAATTCCATCGAAAAAATCCGGTTTGAGAAACAGTATTACCGTACCGATTTAGGTTTTGATTTATAGAAAAATCTTTAGTCCTGAAACTTAAAAACAAAAACATATCCTGAAAAATTTCAGGATATGTTTTTTAATCTGGTTTTGACAAGCTATTTCAAAAATGAATGTGCAGTTGTGTCTTGTTCATCTTCATTATTTTTGGCGAAAATACGCAATTGTTTCAGCCAATAACTAAATGCTATAGCACAAATGATAACAAAAATCCAGTTAATTGTGTTAGCTCCCCACCAACTCAGCAATTCTAAATCAGCCAACCAATTCATCGGTGCCATTAGAACATGTGCAAAAAAATCTCCGATAGCTTCAAAAAATGATCTCCACATAATATTGTTGTTTTAAATACTTCTTTATTTACAGTAAAAATATAACTTTGCTACAAAAGTAAATAATTTTACTGAAAAAATTGTTTGTTAACTAATTAATTTGACTTTTGGTATTAAACGCACTGTTTGAAAAAAACAAACCTATCAGCTATGTAGCTATAGCTTTGCTGTTGTTTGTGGTATATGCCATAGATTTGAGCGTAGAACCTGATTTTACTCATACGCTTTTAGGTTGGCTAAAGATGGTATCATTGTCTCTGTTGGTGGTGGTATCTGTGCTGTTGGTGCAATTTATCATCTACAAAAACAAATTATCAGAGCAAAACATGTACGCTTTGTTTTTCTATACCTGTTTTTTGATACTTTTTCAGACATTTTTTAATAATTCTTCAGCGATTTTGGGTAATTTTTTTGCGTTACTGGCAATCCGCCGGGTATTTTCGATGAGTTCGCTGGTTCAGCTGAAACTGAAAATTTTTGATGCTTCGTTATGGATTTTTATCGCTGTTATTTTTGAACCGTGGTGCATTTTGTATCTGGTTTTGCTCTTTTTCTGTATTGTCTGGTATCGTTCTAATGATTACAAAAACTGGTTGATTCCGGTAGTTTCGGCGACGGCGATATCTACAATATTTTATACCTACAGCTTGTTTGCCGGATTTTCTTTTTTCGGTTTCTGGGAAGAACATTTTACGACCGATTTTAATTTTTCTTATTTTGAAAATACTTATCAGAATATTGCTTTGGCGGTATTCAGTTCGGTAGCCTGCTTGTTCTTTTTTGCTAAAATCATGACTATCAGAAATATTCCGTTGAGCGAACATCATAATTATTACAAGATTTTACTGTGTTTTTTGATTGGAGCAGGAATTTATGTGTTGAGCGACGACAAAAACAATGGTTTGTTGGTATTTTGCTTTTTTCCGTTGGCGGTATTAGGAGCAAATTATGTCGAACGATTGCCTAAAATATGGATAAAAGAAACTGTGCTGGTAGGTATTTTAATCATCAGTTTAGTGATTTTTATACTTCAAATTCCTTTAATTCTTCAAGGGAGGTAAAATTTTAAATATATTTGTAAAAAATACTTTTTATGTTTTCTAAATCAGCTTACGAAATATTCGAGCAAAGCATCAAAGATTATCATCAGTATGATGATGTTAACCAACCGATTAATAACCCGTTTGAAAAAGATAAAATCGAGCATCTTTTATACCTAAAAAACTGGATTGATACCGTGCAATGGCATTATGAAGATATCATCAGAGACCCGAATATCGATCCGGTTTCTGCCCTGGAACTGAAAAGAAAAATTGATGCTTCCAATCAACATCGAACTGATGTGGTGGAATACATAGACAGTTATTTTTTAGATAAATACAAAGGTGTTTCTGTGAAACCTCATGCGAAAATTAATACCGAAAGTCCGGCTTGGGCAATTGACCGTTTGTCGATTCTCGCATTGAAAATATATCACATGAACGAAGAAGTGGAACGCATTGACGCATCGCCAGAACACAAACTGGCATGTGAGAAAAAACTAAACATTTTGCTGGAACAACGGCAAGATTTGACTACGTCTATTGATGATTTGCTGAACGATATCGAAACCGGAGAAAAATACATGAAAGTGTATAAACAAATGAAAATGTACAACGATGAAGAGCTGAATCCGGTGTTGTATAATCAGAAAAAGTAGCAGGTTAAACATTTAGCTGATGCAAAAAAGCAAAAAATTACTTGCCGTACTACTGTTTACAATTCTTATTTTGATTGTAGGCGTATTGATATGGTCATTTTTTAATCCGTATGCCCGTGTAATGCTCATTCCGTTGGGAATGTTGAGTCTGTATTATTTGCTGATATATGGTTTCGTTTCATTAACGAATCAATCTGAATCAAGAATGTATTACTATTTTATTCTGGTTCTGATTATTATTCCGTTACTGACTTTAGGTCTGGCTTACGACAGATTCATCGCCTTTTCGGTATCACTACTCAATTATTTACAGCAATGAAAAATTTGCTAATTATCAGGCTTTCCGCTATGGGCGATGTAGCGATGACAGTTCCGGTTGTCCGGGCGTTGATTAATCAATATCCAGATGTAAAAGTCACGGTCGTTTCCAGACCTTTTTTTCAACCTTTTTTTGAGGATATTCCTCGTGTTGAATTTTTTGCTGCCGATGTAAAAAATACTTACAAGGGTTTTGGCGGAATTTATCGGTTATATCAGGATTTAAAAAAACTGAATATCGATGCCGTAGCTGATTTTCATAATGTTTTACGCTCAAAGATTCTTCGTACGTTTTTCCGCTTATCCGGAATCAAAACGGCTTATACCGACAAGGGCAGAGAAGCCCGAAAGGCTTTGACACGAAGTGAAAATAAAATTTTTGAACCTATTAAAACAGTTTTTGAACGCCATGCCGATACGTTAGCAAAATTAGGTTATCCCATCGAATTAAATAATCAACCGGAAAGTTTCCGAAAAGAACTAAATGCTGCTATTTTCTCAATAACCGGAAAAAAAGAAAATAAAAAATGGGTTGGAATTGCTCCGTTTGCCCAATATCAAACCAAAGTGTATCCACAGGATTTAATGGCTAAAGTAATTCGGGAACTCAGCCAGAATACTACTTATAAAATTTTCCTTTTCGGTGGGGGAGGAGAAGAGCTGAAAAAACTCAAGAAACTACAACAAAATATAGAAAACGTTGTTGTAGTTGCGGGTAAATTGTCTTTCAACGATGAACTGCTATTAATCCGTCATTTGGATATTATGCTTTCTATGGATTCCGGAAATGCTCATATTGCAGCGATGTATGGAGTTCCGGTTGTTACGCTTTGGGGGCAAACGCACCCTTACACCGGCTTTGCACCATTTAACCAACCTCAAGCAAATTGTATTACTTCTGACAGAGAAAAATACCCGATGATACCTACTTCGGTTTACGGAAAAAAGCAAGTAGCAGGTTATGAATACGTTATGCGAACTATTACTCCCGAAACTATCGTCGAAAAGATAGTTAAACTGCTGTAATCATTGTTATATAAAGAGTTTTACACACAATTGTTGATAAGATTTTGACATGTGTTGGTTTACAATCACTTAACAATTTGATTAAATTGTTGATAAATAAAAACAAATCAGAAAAAGTAATTTTGCTTATTTGAGAATAATTTTCAATACAAGAATTGAAGTGAAATCTGCAAGTGAAATCTGTAAAAATATGTTAGGTAATTATTAAGATATTTCAACCGGTTATTAACAGTTATTCACACTTGTATTCATTGACAAAAAACAGTTTAAGCATTCATCAACATTGTGAATAAGTATAAAGTTTTGTTTAATTTTCAGCCTGTTAGAAAATTCTTAAAGGTTGATAAATATTAAAAAGTGAAAAAACAAACTGTTTTTAAAAAAAGATATACCACAAATCAACAAGCATAATAGTAGAAGAATATTTTATTTTTTAAAAATTAATTTTCTTATTTAAATAAATAGATGTTGATATCTTTCTTGAATGAAAATTCTACTTTTATGATTTTGCCACAGATTACATAGATTTTTTGTTCTGCAATAATCTTCTGCAATTCGTGGCTAATTTTGAGACCAATAAAAATAGGCTAATCAGAATTGACTCTTTATCAGTATTGGTAAAGACGATTACCAAAAATTGTTTTCTTGAGCAATGATTAAAATTACCCATCGGAAGAAGTTTTAAAAAAACAGATAAATTTTATAACATAAAAATTTATATTCTTATATTTGCCCGATTTTTAATATCAGATGATAGAAATTTATAACATAAAAAAGCAAAAGAAATCTTACTTACGCCATAGGTCGTGAGCAATATCTCTTTGTACTTAATCAATATACAAAAAGGCTTGTCAATCACGACAAGCCTTTTTTTTTGCTAATATTTAATTAAAATAACTTATATGAAAGTATTAAAATTTGGAGGAACATCGGTAGGAGATCCTAATCGTATTAAAAAACTTTATGAAATTATCAGCTCACAATCGGCAGGTAGAAAAATGATAGTATTATCGGCAGTTTCAGGCACAACAAATAGCCTGATTTCTATTGCAGAAAGTTTTAAAAACGAGGAAAAGGAAGAAGCCATACGGCAAATTAACTCGCTACATCAGTTTTATAATGCTTTTATCGAACAACTTTTTACTGCACAAAATCTAAAACAATCTGCTCAAGAGGTCGTAAAAAAACACTTTGATTTACTTAAGGGCTTTGCTAATGACTTATTTACTTCGGCAGAAGAAAAAGTGATTTTGGCTCAGGGCGAATTGATTTCTACTTTTTTATTTCAGCTTTATTTGCAAGAAATAGGAGTGAAGTCGGTCTTACTATCGGCGTTTGATTTCATGAGAATTAATGAAGACGGCGAACCCGAATATGATTATATAAAAACAAATCTAAATACATTATTGAATGCTCACGCAGAAGAGGTTTTGTTTATCACGCAGGGCTACATTTGCCGGAATGCTTTCGGACAAGAAGATAATTTAAGAAGGGGAGGAAGTGATTATTCAGCCTCTCTGATTGGTGCTGCTGTTAACGCAGATGAAATTCAGATTTGGACAGACATAGATGGTTTACATAATAATGATCCAAGGTTTGTTAATGAAACGAAACCAATTCGTTTTTTAAGTTTTAATCAGGCGGCGGAGTTAGCGTATTTTGGAGCTAAAATTTTGCATCCTCAAAGCATATATCCGGCTCAAAAAAATAATATACCGGTCAGATTACTCAATACTTTAAATCCCGGTGCTAACGGCACATTGATAACCAATTCTGAAATTCCTGAAAAAGTAATTGTGGCTGTAGCGGCGAAGGACGGTATTACGGCTATCCGGATTAAATCTTCCAGAATGTTAATGACCTACGGATTTTTACGCAAAATTTTTGAAGTTTTCGAACGATACAAAACGCCGATTGATATGATTACTACTTCCGAAGTAGCTGTTTCATTAACTATTGATAATAATAACAATTTAGATGAAATAACGAAAGAACTTAGTCATTACGGAGATATCTCAATCAATGTAAATCAAACGATTGTTTGTGTAGTTGGAGATTTTCGTTCAGATACTCATGGTCATGTTTGTATTGTTTTAGATGCACTTAAACATTTGCCCATTCGTATGATTTCGTATGGTGGCAGCAATTACAATATTTCTTTGCTGATACCTGATAATCAAAAAGTAGAAGCACTAAGAGCCTTACATAATCGACTGTTTTAATTTTATTCAATACTATGCATTTAAATAACTTTGTCTTACAAAACAATATTGAAACACCGGCATATATTTATGATTTGCCCAATTTGAGAGAAATTTTGATAAAAGCCAAATCGGCTGCTGATAGATATGGCTATCATATACATTATGCTATTAAAGCAAATAATAATAATCGTATCTTAGATACTGTTCAATCCTTTGGATTTGGTGCAGATTGTGTAAGCGGTCGTGAAATAGAGCTGGCAATTTCTTCAGGATTTTCAAATGATGAAATTTTTTTTGCGGGTGTAGGTAAAACAGACGAGGAAATAGTTTTAGCTTTAAATAGCCATATTTTAGCTTTTAACGTTGAATCGGTTCATGAACTACAAGTAATAGGAGAATGGGCAAAAATATTGAATAAAAACGCCAGAATTGCTTTGCGGATTAATCCTGATGTCGATGCTCAAACACATCATTACATTACCACGGGATTACAAGAAAATAAGTTTGGTATTTTCTCACACGAAATCAGCACTGCTTTAGAAATTATTAGAACTAATGAACATTTAAAATTTGTCGGACTTCATTTTCATGTTGGTTCTCAAATTACTGATTTAACCGTTTTTAAAAATCTATGTTTGAAAGTTAATGAATGGAATCGTTGGTTTTCTGAAAGAGGATTTATACCTGAAATATTGAATTTAGGTGGTGGATTAGGTGTTGATTACAATCAACCCGACAGTGTTCCCGGAAAAAATTTTGAGGAATTCTTTGGTATTTTCCATCGTTTTTTGGAGCCATTATCTAATCAAAAAATACATTTTGAATTAGGAAGATCTTTGGTTGCTCAGTGCGGAAGTCTTTTATCGAGGGTGCTTTATATTAAAAACGGGCTCAGTAAGAATTTCGCCATTCTTGATGCAGGTATGACAGAGTTAATCCGCCCGGCTTTGTATCAGGCTTCTCATACTATACAAAATTTAAATAATAGTTCCGGCGAAACACATAAATATGATATTGTTGGTCCTATTTGTGAAAGCAGCGATTGTTTTGGCAAAGATATTTTTTTACAAAAACTGAGCAGAGGTAATATCATTGCTGTTCGTACTGCAGGTGCTTACGGCGAGGTAATGTCTTCACAATATAATTTGAGAAAACCACTGAGTATTTATTTTATTGAATAATATGTAGATTCGTATTTATCAGAAAGGTTGTACTTTTGCAACGAAAACCAATAACAATGATTTTATTTCATTATGAAACTGATTTTGCCCTTAAAACGGAAACCAATTATGCCAATTGGATTCGTTCTGTGGTTGAATCTGAAGGAAAAATAGTTGGAGAGATTAATTATATCTTCTGCGACGATGATTATCTGTATAATATCAATATTAATTATTTGAATCACAATACATTAACTGATATTATAAGCTTTGATTATACCGATGGTAACACTATTTCCGGCGATATTTTCATTTCTGTTGAAAGAGTGCGGGAAAATGCAGATGAATTAGGTATAAATTTTCATCAGGAATTGCTTCGGGTAATGTCGCATGGTGTTTTACATTATTGTGGCTACAAAGATAAATCTGATGTTGATGAAAAACTGATGAGAGAAAAAGAAGATGAGAAAATAAAAATGTTCCACGTGGAACATTTATAGTTTCAATATAAGTTTTTATATTTAAGTTTCGATGTTCCACGTGGAACAATATATTGATTTTATTATTTTAAAAATTAGGAAAAATGTTTCAAGATAGATATGATGTGGTGGTGGTAGGAGGAGGACATGCTGGTTCAGAAGCGGCAGCGTCAGCGGCCAATATGGGCATGAAAACCTTGCTGATTACAATGAGCCTGCAGAACATTGCACAGATGAGTTGTAATCCGGCAATGGGTGGAATAGCAAAAGGACAAATCGTTCGAGAAATTGATGCAATGGGAGGATATTCAGGAATTGTAACCGACAAAACTGCTATTCAATTCCGAATGTTGAATATGTCAAAAGGGCCAGCGATGTGGTCGCCAAGAGCACAATCAGATAGAATGCGTTTTGCTGAAACTTGGCGGTTGATGTTGGAACAAACGCCTAATTTGGATTTTTACCAAGACATGGTTTCTGGATTGATTATCGAAGGAAATCAAATTGTCGGAGTAAAAACACAACTTGGATTAGAAGTGTTTTCTAAAACCGTAATTCTAACCAACGGCACTTTTCTAAATGGATTAATTCATATCGGAGAAAAACAATTTGGTGGAGGGCGAGCAGGAGAAAAAGCGGCTTTTGGTATTACCGAAGATTTGGTTCGTTTAGGGTTCGATGCAGGAAGAATGAAAACCGGAACACCACCGAGAATCGATGGAAGAAGTTTGGATTATTCCAAAATGGAAGAACAACCCGGAGATGAAAATCCGGCAAAGTTTTCTTATTCTGACGAAACAAAACCGTTACAAAAACAGCGTTCTTGTTTCATGACTTATACTTCACCGGAGGTTCACGATTTGTTACGTGAAGGCTTTGACCGCTCACCGATGTTTACAGGAAGAATCAAAAGTGTCGGACCGAGATATTGTCCGTCAATCGAAGATAAAATTAACCGTTTTGCAGACAAACAACGTCACCAGATTTTTGTTGAGCCTGAAGGCTGGGATACCGTTGAAGTGTATGTAAACGGATTTTCAACTTCGCTACCAGAAGATGTCCAGGCAAAAGCTATCCGACAGATTGCCGGATTTGAAAAAGCTAAATTTTTCCGTCCAGGTTATGCTATAGAGTATGACTATTTTCCGCCTACACAATTGAAACATACGTTGGAAACAAAGTTGATTGATAACTTGTTTTTTGCCGGGCAGATCAACGGAACAACAGGTTATGAAGAAGCAGCTGCACAAGGGTTAATGGCCGGGATTAATGCGGCTTTGAAAGTGCAGGAAAAACAACCGCTTATCCTTCGCAGAAACGAAGCTTATATCGGTGTTTTGATTGACGATTTGATTACCAAAGGAACCGAAGAGCCTTATAGAATGTTTACTTCTCGGGCAGAATATAGAACGCTTTTGCGTCAGGATAATGCCGACTTTAGGTTAACAGAAAAATCTCATCGTATGGGATTGGCGTCCGAAAATCGCCTGAGAAGAATGGAAGAGAAGAAAAAAGAAACTGAAAAAATGCTTTCTTTTTTCAAAGAAACATCGGTTAAACCAGAAGAAGCTAATCTTGTTTTAGAAGAAAAAAATTCACTGCCGATGAAACAGGCAGACAAAATGTTTAAGGTTTTTTCTCGCCCGCAATTAGACTTAAATGATATATTACAATTCAAAGATGTTAAACAATATTTGGACGGAAATCAACTCGACGATGAGATAATCGAGCAGGTATATATTCAACTTAAATATTCCGGATATATTGAAAAAGAAATCAATAATGCGGAAAAACTAAATCGTTTGGAAGATGTAAAAATTCCAGATAATTTTGATTACGACAAAGTGAAATCCTTATCGTATGAATCCAGAGAAAAATTTAAAAAAATCAGACCGGCAACTATTTCTCAGGCATCGAGAATCAGCGGTGTTTCTCCATCGGATATTTCGATTCTGCTGATTCATATGGGGAGATAATTTTTAGTTTAAAGTTTATTAGTTTAAGGTTTAAAGTTGTTTAATTTGTAAGATTTCGAATACCTTGTAGAAAATACGGATAGATTAAATCTGTGAGCTGAAATCCGATAATTAAAAAATGTTCCACGTGAAACTATACTAAATATGAGAAACAAAATCATTAAAGATTACAGCGTTTCCCGCAAAGATTTCGAATTGAAATTTGATGCGGAAAATGAATTGTATCAAACTTGTTTTTCTGACTGGGAACATCTTGGGTCGTATTATAAATCTGAAAATTACATTTCACATACCGACGGCAAACGGAATTGGTTTGAAAAAATCTATCAAAAAGTAAAACGACATACGATTAAAACCAAGTGGAATCTGATTCGAAAATTTCATCATAAATCAGAATTATCGGTTTTGGATATCGGTTGCGGAACGGGTGATTTTTTAAAATATGGTATCGAAAAAAACCGATGTCATGGAGTAGGAGTAGAGCCGAATCTGGAGGCACGAAAAAGAGCTACGCAAAAAAATCTGAATGTGGTTGATGATTTAACTCAAGTGGAAAATGAAAAATTTGATGTCATTACACTTTGGCATGTTTTGGAACACGTTCCCGATTTAGATTGTTATTTTTCCTTCTTCAAAGAAAAATTGAACGATGACGGTTTGCTTGTGATTGCTGTCCCGAATTTCAAATCTTACGATGCAACTTATTATAAAGAGTATTGGGCAGCTTGGGACGTGCCCAGACATCTTTGGCATTTTAGTCAAACGAGCATTCAAAAATTAAGTCAGCCTTATGGGTTCAATTTAATACATACGAATCCGATGTATTTTGACAGTTATTATGTGTCACTGCTGTCGGAAGAATACAAAACCGGTCATAAAAATATCTTGAATGCTTTTCGCATCGGTTTTTTGTCAAATTGGAAAGCAAAACGTACAAAACAGTATTCTTCGCACATTTATTTACTGCAAAAATCAAATTAAAAAGATTTAAGCGTTTTTCTGACATAAAAAAGTATTCTTGGTAGCGAAATTTATTTTAAAGCCTTAAATCGAATTTATGAAAACAGATTTTAATCAATATTTCTTATCAAAAACAGATTAAGTATAAATATATGTTATAAGTGATAGTTTAAAGTCTATATGGGAAAATTCAAAAGTTAGCTTGAGTACTGAAAAACGGAATAATTATAAACATGAAATTCCAACTTGAAACAAAATTAACCTGAAACATTAAACAAACACTAATTAAAGTTAAACTCAGAAGTTTTAAAAAAAATATTACTTTTACACCAAAATTAAAAAGGAATGAAATTAAGACAATTTTTTATCGTTGCCGCTTTGGGTGTGGCATTTGTATCATGTGACAATAACAATACGAATTCAGAAAATCCTCAGCAAGAAAAAAAAGCTGACGCAAAAACCGCTTATATTGATACCGAGCGTTTGATGAAAGAGTATGAAGAGTCGAAAGATTTTGAAACCAAATATCAGGCGATGTCCGAGCGTATGCAAAACGAATTGGAAAGCGATATGAAAAAATTTCAGCGTGATGTGGAAGATTTGCAGAGAAACGCCCAGTCAAAAGGAATGCAGTGGGCTCAACAAAGAGAAGCTGAATTGACCCGTCGCCAGCAAACTTTGTTGCAAAAGGAGCAAAACTACATGAAGAAATTTCAAGAAGAAGGAGCTGTTGAACGCGATAGTTTGGTGACTAAAATGAAAGATTTTATCAAAACTTACGGAGCTGAAAAAGGCTATGATTATATCTACGGGACAGGCGATGCGGCTACAGTATTGTTTGCCAAAGACGAATATGATATTACCGACGAAATCATCAAATTGATGAACGAGGCTTATGGTAAAAAGGCTGAAGTACCGGCTGAAGAAGCAAAATCTGAAGAAAAGACAGAGGAAACCAAAAAGTAAAAAACCTTTTTTGAAAACCTATTTCTGACCTGTAAGTTTCCTGGAATCTTACAGGTTTTTTTATGAAATTTTTGCTAAATTCACGGCATGAATCAGATTTCCACCGAAGCCGATTGGGTACTCCGATACGCTAATCAAACCAATCAATCGATATTCCTGACCGGAAAAGCCGGTACGGGCAAAACTACTTTGCTCAGAGAGCTCGTGGCTTCCACACACAAAAACGTGGCAGTTGTTGCACCGACGGGTATTGCTGCACTCAACGCCAAAGGTGTGACCATTCATTCGTTGTTTTTACTGCCTTTTGGCACCTTTGTGCCCGATGATGATTTTGTTTCCGAGCATGTTCGTACCGAAAACAGACGCTCATTAAGAAGACATTTCCACTTCCGGAGTGAAAAAAAACGGCTGATTCAATCACTCGAATTATTGATTGTGGACGAAGTGAGTATGTTGCGTGCCGATGTGTTGGACGCTATGGATTTCATGTTACGGGTTATTCGCAGAAATAATCTGCCTTTTGGTGGTGTACAGCTGATTTTTATTGGTGATTTATTACAGCTTCCGCCGGTTGTCAAATCAGAAGAATGGAATGTTCTGCAACAATTTTATCAGGGAATTTATTTCTTCAATGCCAAAGTTTTGCAAGACTATCCACCTGTTTATATCGAATTGGACAAGGTTTTCCGGCAAACCGACCATGAATTTCTGGATATTTTGAACGCCATTCGGGAAAACAGGATTAACAATAAGCATTTGAGTATATTACAAAAATACGTCAATCCGAAATTTGATATCCGCAAAAACAAAGATACACTTGTGCTGACCACGCATAACCACAAAGCCGACAAAATTAACAACGAAGCATTAGCCGCTATTGAGGAAAAAGAATATGTGTTTGAGGCAGAAACCGTAGAGGATTTTCCGGAAAGATTATACCCGATGGAACACCAGTTGAGGTTGAAAAAAGGAGCAAAAGTGATGTTTATCAAAAATGATATTTCGTTTGAAAAGAAATATTACAACGGAAAAATCGGTGTCGTTCATGAAATTAACCCCTCCGAAATCAAAGTGAGGTTTCCGGAAGACAATGAAATTATCGAAGTGGATAAATATGAATGGCAGAATATCCGTTATTCGGTCAACAAAAATACCAAAGAGATTGAAGAAAAAATATTAGGAACTTTCACGCAATATCCGCTCAGGCTGGCTTGGGCAATCACGGTGCACAAATCTCAAGGGCTTACATTCGACCGTGCAGCGATTGATTTAAAGCAGGTTTTTGCTTCCGGACAGCTCTATGTAGCTTTGTCGCGGCTTCGTTCGTTAAACGGACTTATTTTACTCGATAACATCGACAATTCTTTGCTGATTCCGAACCGGGAAGTGGCTGATTATGCCAAAAACAAACCTGATGAACAACAGCTTGAACAATATTTTAATCATTCCGCAGCTCAATATCTTTATGAGAATTTGCTTAATTCATTCACATGGAAAGATTTTCAGCTACACTGGAAAAAATTTATGGACGATTTGCAGTTCAGTGGCGGGTCAGACAAAAAAAAACAGTATGCGGTTTGGGCTCAGAAACAATATGAGTCTATCGCTGATTTGGTTTCAAACGGAGCTAAATTCGTTAAGCAGTTAAAAATTAAATTTGCCGAAAATCCGCAGGCGATGGATTATTTTCAGCAACGGGTTTTTAAGGCATACGAATATTTTTTCCCGCGTTGGGACGCTTTGTATTTTGAATTATTGCACAACCTCGAACTCAGCAAAAGGCAAAAAGGAATGAAAGCCTTGGCAGAAGATTTGAGTGAGCTGGACAGCGAAATGTTGGATATTATGTTGCGTCTGGACAAAATTAACCAATGGTTGAAGGCTTTATCCGAAAATCAAACGATTGATAAAACTACGTTATATTCTGCGGATAAAGCTCAAATCAGGCTGAATCATCTGGTTGAAATTAAGCAGATTATCACTAAAAATTATTTGCATTTTGAAGATGATATTTATGAAGAAGACCAGCCGAAGAAAAAGCCTAAAAAGGACAAAAAACCAACGATAGACATCACGTTTGAACTATGGTCGCAAAAACTCAGCATTGCCGAAATCGCCCGTGAACGCAAGCTCACAGAAGGTACGATTTACGGACATTTGTCCAAACTCGTCGAAGCCGGAAAGGTTGATATCAATGATTTGTTACCGTCCGATTTGATTAGCAAAATGCAAATCGCCTATGACCAAAACGAAATTTCTGACTTATCAGCCCTCAAAAATGCGGTAAATGACGACAACATTTCATGGGACGAACTTCGGTTGTTTATGAAAAGTCAAAGAGCTAATCATCAAGGTTTATAACTGTGACGAAGTGACGGAGTGACGATTGTGACTGCTAATGGCTTTTGGCTATTGCCTAATCAACTAATTACTTTTCACCAACTTAAAAGTTTCGGTTTTGTTTTGGCTGATTATTTCCATAAAGTAAATTCCGGCAGATAAATGAGCGGTGTTCAGTTCTGTTTTTTCGGTAAAATGTCGTTGATCTATTAATTTTCCGCTGATGTCAAATAATCTCATTTCTGCAGGTTTAGAAGAAGAAACAGTTTCAATATAAATCTGATTTTCAAAAGGGTTCGGATATATGCGGAATCTTTTTTGAATAGGTGTGTTTTCGTTGCTTAATGCTATCGCCATAGCGGCTTCCATATTAGGCAAAGGACCAATGTTGCCGTCATCACCCGGAGATTGAGGTATGCCTGAGTCTTTGAGAATATCGGCAATCTGCATTCCTGTAAGATATTCGCCAGTATGGTCGTAATAGTATGATTGCAAAACCGCAGCACAAGACGCAACAATAGGTGTTGCCGAACTGGTTCCGCTAAACATCGTATAAGCCTGATTCATATCATTTCCGATTTTGGCGAAATCGCCATATCCTGTGCTGAGCACATTCCAGCCCCAACCTTGCAAATCAACTCTGGAACCATAGGTGCTGAAATAAGCTCTCGAATGTTGCAAATCCGGGCTTCCTGCCCCGACAATAATCGCTCCGCTGTGTCCGCGTTGCATATAATTATCATATTGAGGAGCGTCCAGGTTCTGGTTTCCGTTTCCGGCTGCGGCAACGATGACAATTCCGGTATCGGTGGCCGCTTTCGTCAAATCCCAAACGCTGTATTCATATTCGGCTGTGACATATTTCGGGTCGTCTTCCGTCCAGCCTGCACCGCCGGTTTGCAGTTCGTATATAATAATTTCGCCTGGAGCACTGTTTTGAATTGCCAGCGAAATAGCTTGCACACGGTTGTAGCCATACTCATACGTGTATTCCGAAAACAAAACTGCTTCTTCAATATCATGAGCCAATCCGGTCACGCCATATTCTCCGTTGTGTCCGGCAATCACGCCGAATGTTCCGGTTCCGTGCTCCCAGTAATCCTCATAACTTACCGGGGTATAATCCTCAGCAAACCGAATGTGTGGTGAATCATTAAATTCTTCGTGAGATGAATTAAAACCGAGTTCTACATTTTTTACTTTGATATTCTGCCCGGTATATCCAAGATTCCACGCATATTCCATGTTCACTCCCGGGTTTTCGTAAATATAAATCTGACTGTCGGTGTAATCAGGTGTCTCCGGAGCAATATCATACGGTGGCGGAATAATTTTTTGGTTTACTTTTTCACAATATCTCACGCTCGGAAAGTTTTGTAATTGCCGGAGTAATTCGATTTCTTCCTCGTAGGTTAGGTTGTGTATTTGTATATCAAAAGTGTTTCGAATGTTGTGAATTGATTCCGCATTACCACTAATTTTAATGGCTTGCTTTTCCATTTCCTGCAATCGCTCTTCCGTAAAGGCAAAAGAATAGGTTGTTTGTGCATTGTAATTGGTCAGTAAATCATCGACTTGGTGGCGAACTTTTGAATTCGGTTCAAAGGCAATCCTGAAAGTAATGTCCTGAGCAAAAGATATTTGTATAAAAAATACTACTAAAAATGAGTATAGGTATTTCATTGTAAAAAATTTAGAATGTAAATATAACAAAAAAACCTTCTGAATTTTCAGAAGGTTTTTGGAGGCATCTAGCGGATTCGAACCGCTGTACGAGGTTTTGCAGACCTCTGCCTAGCCACTCGGCCAAGATGCCGGTTCAATCGGACAGCAAAGCTACTATTTTTATTTATATTTCAAAAATATTTTTGCCGAATTATGTTCTATGCTCTTCCAAAGCAATAGTAACCATTTCCACATCGCCTCCGATAGGCGGATTAATTTTGGATACTTCTATCCGGATTACATTAACCATTTTTATTTCCGAGAAAACCCGGTTGATGATGCGTTGAGCTACATGCTCGAGTAATTTTGAACGAATTGCCATTTCTTCTTTTACGATAGCGTTCAGATGTACATAATCGACTGTGTCAGGCAAATCGTCGGTATGGGTAGAGGTGCTTAAATCAGCTTCTATTTCTAAATCTACCCGATAATCGGACCCGATTTTAGCTTCTTCTTCCAGGCAACCGTGATTGGTAAAAACACGAATGTTTTGCAGTTTGATAATTCCCATATTTTTGTTGATAAAACAAACTGCCGGGGAAGTATATCTATTGTTAAACTGAGCTTGCCTCAACTTCTACGAGATTCTGAAACAAGTTCGGAATGACGATGCAATGGATAATACTTCCCCGACAGATTTAAAAATTAATTACCAGATTTTAACTCTTTCTTCCGGTTTGATATACAATTTATCTCCCTCTTTAATATCAAACGCGTCATACCACGCATCTACATTTTGCAACGGCACATATGCTCTGTAATGCCCTGGTGCATGCGGGTCGGTTTTTACCTGATTTTTAATGGCCTCGTCTCTGGCTTTTGTTCTCCAGATTGTTCCCCATGAAATAAAGAAACGTTGTTCAGGTGTATAGCCGTCAATCAAACCAGGGTCTCCATTTTCTTTCAGGAAAATTTTCAGTCCGTCATAAGCCGCATTAACTCCGCCTAAATCTCCGATATTTTCTCCTAAGGTAAATTTACCATCAACAAACACGCCCGGAAGTGGTTCTAAAGCACTGTATTGGTCTGCCAGTTTGTTTCCAAGCTCTGTAAAACGTTCCAAATCACCGTCTGTCCACCAGTTATTCAGGTTTCCGTCTTTGTCATAACGAGCTCCGGAATCATCAAAACTATGTGAAATTTCATGACCGATTACCGCTCCGATTCCGCCGTAGTTAATAGCCTCATCTGCTTTGTAATCATAGAATGGCGGTTGCAGAATAGCTGCCGGAAATACGATTTCGTTATACAACGGGTTAAAATAAGCATTTACTGTTTGAGGAGACATTCCCCAACGGGTTTTATCAACCGGTTTGCCGTAATCAGCTATGTTTTTAGCTACACTCCATTTCTCGGCATTTTTCATATTTTCAAAATGATTTCCTCCTTCGGCAGGCGATTTGATGGTCATTGCCGAATAATCTTCCCATTTGTCAGGATAACCGATTTTAACCGTTGTTGTTGCTAATTTTTCCAATGCTCCTTTTTTGGTTTCTTCGTCCATCCAAGGTAGTGCTTTGATTCGCTCTCCAAAAGCAGTCAGTACATTTTTAATCATTGCCTGTGCTTTTTCTTTGGCTTCCGGCGGGAATTTTTTAGCTACATATAATTGTCCTAATGCTTCACCAACTGTGCTGTTCACTACGGCTAAGGCTCTTTCCTCTACCGGGCGTTGCTCTTTGGCTCCTTGAAGGGTTTTGGAATAAAACTCCCAATTGGCTTTCTCCATTTCTGTTGACAGGTAGCTTGCACTGCTGTTTACCAAAGTCCATTTCAGATAGGCTTTGATATCATCAATATGCTGAGCAGACAAGATAGTTGTCAGTTCCTTCATGTATTTAGGCTGAGAAACGATTACTTTATCTACATTTTTCAATCCTGTTGCATCCAGATAAGCCTGCCAGTTTACGTTTGGTGTCAGCTTTTGAAGCTCTTCCACAGTCATCGGATTATAAGTCAGGCGACTATCTCTGCGTTCAACTCTTGTCAATCGAGGTTCTGCCATTTTGGTTTCGATAGCTAAAACACGTTTGGCATCTTCAGCAGCATTTTCTTTCGATTCTCCGGACATTTCCAACATACGGGCAACATGAGCCACATACTGCTCACGTTTTTCTTTCATATCCTCATCGTCTAGCACATAGTAATCTCTGTCGGGCAACCCTAAGCTGCCTGTGCCGATATAAACCGCATTTTCGTTTGAGCTTTTGGCATCGGCATATACATAAACGGAATAAATTCCTAAACCGCCTTCATTGGCCAGCTCGTTAATCAAATTATTAACATCTTCCGGCGACTGAACGGCATTTATTTTTTCCAGATAGGGTTTTAACGGCTCTACGCCCAATTCGTTTCGCTTCGTTTCATCAAGATAAGTCTCAAAAACAGCAACAGCTTTTGCTTGGTCAGATTTCGGGTCTAAATCTTGATTTTCGGCAGCTTCTTTTAAAATTTCCAAAGCGTCCTTATCCGTGTTTTGTCTTAATTCGTCAAAACTTCCCCAACGGGTACGGTCATCAGGAATTTCGGTTTTGTCGTACCAGGCTCCGTTTACATATCGGAAAAAATCATCGCCGGGTGTAACGGATTTGTCCATATATTCCAAATTGATGCCGTGTGCTTCCTCAGCTTCCTTGGTGTTTTTACAGCCAGCCAAAGTGACTACCGCAAAAACAGAAACCAATAATGTTTTTTTATTCATTATTTTAATTTTTTGTTTGATTGACAAATATAGAAAAAAATAGGCATAAAAAAGGCAATGCGGAAAGCATTGCCTTGAAAACAATTTTTAAACAGGCTCTTAATAAGCTCTGTCGTCTTTTCCTTCATAAAAATTCATAAACGCACGGTTCACAACACGGTTTCCGCCCGGTGTCGGGTAATCGCCTGTAAAATACCAGTCGCCCAGATTTTCAGGACAGGAAATATGCAGGTTTTCTATTGTTTGGAACATAATTTTCAAATCGGCTTTTACTGAATCAGGGTGCAGCATTTCCGAGATTTTATCCGAAATTTCTTCGGCACTAAACGGAGCATACATTTCTTTTACATAATTTGTTACCTCAGCGTCCGGCAGGTTTTCTTCGGCTTTGCATTTGCCATAAATTTCATCAATGATGTGGTACATATTGCGTTCTTTCAGCAATTCCAGTGTGGCATTGAAGGCAATTAATGTTTCCATTTTTGCCATATCAATTCCGTAACAGTCCGGATAACGGATTTGCGGAGCGGAAGAAACCACAATGATTTTCTTAGGGTTCAAACGGTCGAGCATTTTCACGATAGACTGTTTCAAAGTCGTTCCGCGAACAATACTGTCGTCAATCACAATCAAGGTGTCAGTGGGTTTTACGACTCCGTATGTTACATCATAAACGTGTGCCACCATATCGTCCCGGTTGCTGTCGTCAGTTATAAACGTACGCAGTTTTGCATCTTTTATTGTGATTTTTTCTGTGCGAATGGTTTTAGAAAGTATTTCGTTTAGTTTTTCTGTACTCAGATTACCTTCTTCTGCCAATATTCTTTGGATTTTTCTCTTATTCAGAAATTCCTGAGCTCCTTCAACCATTCCGAAATAAGATACTTCGGCGGTATTTGGAATGTATGAAAATACTGCATTTTCCACATCTTCGTTGATTTCTTTAAGAATCATCGGCATCATTGTTCTTCCCAACTGCTTGCGTTCCTGATAAATCGACGCGTCGTTTCCGCGTGAAAAATAAATGCGTTCAAACGAACAAGCTTTGCGTTCCAATGGTTCCAAAATCTGTTCAAAAGAAGTTTGTCCGTCTTTTTTGATGATAATCGCCTTTCCGGGATCTAATTCCTTGATTTCTTCCAAAGGAACATTGAATGCTGTCTGGATAACCGGACGTTCGGACGCTATTACTGTAATTTCATCATCTTCATAATAAAACGCCGGACGAATTCCTGCCGGGTCACGCAACACAAACGCATCGCCGTGCCCAAGCATTCCTGCCATTGCAAAACCTCCGTCCCAATTTTTGGACGCACGACGCAAGATTCTTCCGATATCCAAACGTTCGCCAATAACCGGCGATGCTTCTTTTTTGGTCAATCCTTCTTTATCACGCAGTTCAAAATAGAGATTTTCTACTTCATCGTCCAGAAAATGTCCGATTTTTTCCATTACGGTAACCGTGTCAGCCATTTCTTTCGGGTGTTGTCCTAAACGTACCAAGTCAGTAAAAAGTTCTTTAACGTTGGTCAGGTTAAAGTTTCCGGCAACAATCAAATTGCGGTGCATCCAATTGTTCTGACGCAAAAACGGGTGTACGCTTTCGATATTATTTTTTCCGAATGTTCCGTAACGCACGTGCCCCAAGTAAACTTCGCCCAAATAAGGCAATTCTTTTTTCTGTGCATCAATATCGTTTGCCAGTTCCGGACGTTCTTCCAGTTCGGCATTAATCCGTGAATTGATTTGCGAAAAAATATCCTGAATCGGCGAAGGTTTGTTGGAACGCACACGGCTGATATATCGCTCGCCCGGTTCCATATCCAGCTTGATGCTTGCCAAACCGGCTCCGTCCTGCCCGCGGTTGTGCTGTTTTTCCAGCAAAAGATACATTTTCTGGATTGCATAAAAGCTTGTCCCATATTTTTCTTTGTAGAAAGACAAAGGTTTCTTTAATCTTAAAAGTGCAATACCGCATTCGTGTTTTAAAGCGTCGCTCATTGTAATGATAGTTGTGTTGTTTATAAATCAAAAAAAGCCCCGTGATGAGGCTTTGCATTTTTATTCTGCTAATTCTATGTCAAACTGTGTCAGCATTTTGAATTGCTGAAGTCGTGTATCTACTTCGTCTTTTGATAATTGCTCCATACGCTGTGTTCCAAATTTTTCTACACAAAACGATGCCAGGTTTGAACCGTAGATAACCGCATTTTTCATATTGTGGAACGAAACAGTTTGTTGTTGTGCCATATATCCGGCAAAACCTCCGGCAAAGGTATCTCCGGCTCCTGTCGGGTCAAAAACTTCTTTCAGCGGCAATGCAGGTGCAAAAAACACCTGATTATTGTGAAACAGCAATGCTCCGTGTTCACCTTTTTTAATCACTATGTATTTCGGTCCCATTTTATGAATGATTTCCGCCGATTTTACTAAAGAATATTCTCCGGAAAGCTGGCGTGCTTCTTCATCATTGATGGTAATTACATCAATGCGTTTCATTACTTCTTTTAATTCGTCCAAGGCACAATCCATCCAGAAATTCATTGTGTCTAAAACAACTAATTTTGGTTTTTTGGTCATCTGGTCCAAAACACTGATTTGGATATTCGGATGCAGGTTTCCTAACATTACCACTTCTGCATTTTTGAAATGTTGGGGAACAACCGGATTAAAATCTGCCAAAACGTTCAATTGCGTATCCAATGTGTCGCGTGAGTTCAGGTCGTTGTGATAACGTCCGCTCCAGAAAAACGTTTTTCCGTTTTCAACCTTTTCAATTCCGGAAATATCAATGTTTCTGTCGGTCAATAAATCCAGATATTCCTGAGGAAAATCGCCTCCTATTACCGAAACAATCGCTGAATCTACATTGTTGAAATGAGATGCAGACAAACCGATATACGTCGCCGCTCCGCCCAGAATTTTATCGGTTTTGCCAAACGGGGTTTCAATCTCGTCAAAAGCTACCGTTCCAACAATCAATAATTTGCTCATATAGTGGTATGTAATGAAGATGCAAAGATAATACGAATCGGGAACTTTTACAACAAGAAAGTTGTAAAGTACGTGTGCTAAAAGTATAAAGTTTTCAGATGATTTTTTGTTGTTTTAGTGTTTATAAAGGTGGAGGGGTGTGTAAGAATAAATATAGAAGAATAATTCGTATCTTCGCAATCTGTATTCAATCTAAATAAAATAGTTATGACTCTTGACCAATTGCCAAAGAGCCAGCCTTCAGTGATTAAAGCAATAAATACTGAAAACGTCCCATTAAAACTCATCGAAATAGGGTGCATGGCGGGAAACATCGTCGAGGTGTTGCAAGTTGCTCCGTTGGCCGACCCGATTTATATTAAAGTAAACGATTCTTTTATGAGCATCAGAAGAGATTTGGCGGAACAAATAGAAGTAGAACTTATTTAAACCACTTATGAAGTCTTTAAAAATCGCTTTAGTCGGAAATCCAAACGTTGGAAAAACCTCCATATTCAACGCTTTAACGGGGCTAAATCAGCACGTAGGTAACTACCCCGGAGTAACAATAGAACGCAAAGCCGGCACTACGCACCTGACCAAAGATATTAAAGCCACAGTGGTAGATTTGCCCGGAACTTATTCTATAAACCCAAGCTCGAAAGATGAGGAAATAGCTCTGAAAGCTTTGTATGACCCGAATAATAAAGATTATCCGGATGTGGTGGTTGTGGTGGTTGAGGTTGAAAACCTGAAAAGGAACTTGTTGCTTTTTACACAAATTAAAGATTTAGGTTTTCCGACGATTTTGGCTTTGAACATGGCCGATCAAATGGACAAAAAGGGAATTTCCGTTAATGTAGGGTTGCTGGAACAAAAATTGCAAACCAAAATTGTCATGATTTCGGCACGAAAGAATGAAGGCATTGATATATTGAAACAAGCTGTTTTGGATTGTGACCAGAATGTAACCGAAAAGATTTTTGATTTAAAATCAATAGATGCAGGTTATTTCCAAACGTTGGAAATGCTTTATCCTAACCAGAATCCTTATAAAGTATGGCTTACACAAACTAAGGTGTTTGCGTTTGAAGGAATTAATCCGTTGGTTTCCAGTAATACTGAGTTACAAAAAAATGATAGTGAAATCAAAAGATTACAACACAAAGAAACGATTAAACGCTACCAGTTTATCAATGAAATTCTGAAAGAAACTTATGTAATAGATACGACGAAAGCCAAAGATTTCCGCATGCGTTTTGATCGCATTCTGACGCATAAATTCTGGGGCTATGTGATTTTTATGATAGTAATGTTGCTGATTTATGGTTCGGTTTTTGAGCTGGCGGCTTATCCGATGGATTTTGTGGACGGTTTGTTCTCTGATTTATCCGCATGGGTAAGTAGCGTATTGCCTGAGGGTAAATTAACCGGACTTATAGCAGACGGAATCATTGTAGGCTTGGGAGGCGTGATGATGTTTGTTCCGCAAATAGCTATTTTGTTTTTCCTGATTTCAATTCTGGAGGAAACCGGTTATATGAGTAGGGTCGTGTTCTTAATGGATAGATTGATGAGACCGTTTGGACTAAATGGTAAATCTGTAGTTCCGTTGGTGTCGGGAACCGCTTGTGCTATTCCCGCAATTATGGCAGCACGTAATATCGAAAACCCCAAAGAACGACTAATCACGATGTTGGTTACACCTTTTACGACCTGTTCGGCACGGATTCCGGTGTATATCATCATTATTTCGCTAATTATCCCGCAAACTTATCTGTTAGGATTTATTCCGTTGCAGGCATTGGTAATGACCGGAATGTATCTGTTGGGATTTATAGGAGCGTTGGGAGCCGGCTGGGTTTTGAGCAAAGTTATCAAAGCCGACCGCAAGTCGTATTTTATCATTGAAATGCCTACCTATAAACTACCGATTCTGAAAAACGTGCTGTTGAATATGTACGAAAAAGTGCTTTCATATATCGTTGGTGCCGGTAAAATTATTTTGGCATTATCGGTAGTGCTTTGGTTTTTGGGATCACACGGACCTTCGGATACGTTTGGAAATGCAGAAGAAATTGTTACAGAGCGTCATGTTCAGCAAGAAACTTCGGCAGAGCAATTAGAGAATGCAATCGCAGAGTATGAGCTGGAACATTCCTATATCGGAATCATCGGACGTACAGTAGAGCCGGTATTTCGTCCATTAGGGTATGATTGGAAAGTGAGTATCGCGGTATTGACTTCGTTTGCTGCCCGAGAAGTATTCGTAGGAAACCTGGCGGTGTTGTATAATCTGGGTGCAGACCTTGATGTGGAAGAAGACGGCGGAAGAATCGTTGATACACTCGCCAAGGAGAAACGGGCAGATGGCACACCGGTTTACAGCTTTGCCATGGGAATTTCATTATTGTTGTTTTATGCATTTGCAATGCAATGTCTCTCTACCGTGGCTATAACGAAAAAAGAAACCAATTCGTGGAAATGGACTGTTTTTCAACTTGTTTTTATGACAGGTTTTGCTTATATTGTATCGTTGGTAGCCTATCAGATTTTGAAATGATGATTAGCTAACTCATTAACAAATAACGAAATGCAAGACATAATTGTATATGTTTTATTAATTATCGCAGTTGCTTTTCTATTGCGGAAGTTTGTCTTTAAGAAGAAAGGCAAAGGAGGTTGTGATAATGGAAATTGTGGCTGTGGGTAAGAAACCGTCCGGCTGCATTTTTCTAGTTATTTCTTTGAGAAAAAAACTAAATTTTCTCTAAGCTAAAATCTTAATCTCCTGCCAGATTTTCTCTGTGCACATTGCATAACGCTATAATCGGAATTTAGCTCATTAAAACTTGTTAGGCGGTTGGTTAATTTTGTCAAAATAAGTTACACTATCTTTAATTGCGGTATCTAAAGAGCTATACCTCATATTTAAATCAGAAATAGACTTTTTATTGCTGTAATAATTTTTTAGACAAAGTGTTTGCATATTAGGAAAACTTAAACTCGTCCGGATATTGAGTTTTCGCAAGCCATTTCCTATTATACCCAACGCCAACAGCAATAATTTAGGTATGGGTATCAAAAATGATTTTTGTTGGGTAATATGGGTTAGCTTGCTGAAAAAATCTTTATAGGATAAATTTTCTCCGGCAATTAAGTATTTTTCTTTTTCTGTTCCGTTTTCGAAACTCTTGGTAATCGCATTCACTACATCTTTTACAGCAACGAAATTTTTACCTCCGGGAGGGTAAAAAATAAACTTTTTATTCATTCCCATCAATATGATTTTTCCTGAACTGGGCTTGCTGTCAAATGCTCCTATCATAAAGGTCGGATTCAGAATCTTGACCTTTGTATCACTCTCCTGAGTGAGTAAATACTTCTCGGCTTTCAACTTGCTTTGGGCATAGTAAAGTTGGTTAAAAGGCTTTTTTATGCTTTGGGACTCTGTTCCTAAGTGTTTTGCACAGCCATGACCTATCGTGTTTGCCGTACTGATAAAAATAAATTGAGATACATGATTTACCAACGACTTTTCAAACAACCTTTTAGTCGCCTGATAATTGATTTTATCATAATCTGAATATTGAAGTAAGTTCGTTGCGGTCTCTGCGGCAATATGCACGACGATTTCTGCATCGTTCAGATAATCATCATAATTGCCCCAGAGATCCATTTGGATCAACTCCAGGTTTTGATTTCTCTTTCCGACATAACCCTCCGGATTTCGAACGATGGCTTTTATCTGATGTCCTTGTTCCAACAATTCATTGGCCAAATTAGTGCCGAGTAATCCGGTAATTCCCGTAATGAATATTTTTTTCATAGTTTTATTTCTAACTCCTTTTTTATTTTGTTTGTAAGCATGGGTAGTTTTATCCATATAGGCATAATTTTTAAAAACAGCCAGCTCATGTGATTTACCATAATTACGGTATCTCGTTTTTGTATTTGACGGATGCAATATCGTGCAACTTTGTCCGGGTTCAGAGAGGTTTTTTCTGCAAAAAAACCTTGTTCCTTGATTCTTTTTTTTACTTCATCATTGGTTTTCATAGGACCAGGATTAACTACGCTAACAAAAACATTTGTGTTTTTAAGCTCCTGATAAAGTCCGCGAGAGAAGGAATGTACAAAAGCCTTAGACGCCGGATACACCGTTTTATAGCCAATTGGCGAAAAAGCAGCAAGGCTGGAAACGTTCAAAATATAAGATTGGTGTTGTCGTTTGAGATTGGGCAGTAACTGGTGGGTAAGCATCGATGTGGCCATAACATTTATTTGTATGATTTTTTCGATATAATTTGATGAAACCTCATCAAACTTTTTGGTACCGCCCACGCCGGCATTGTTTATCAAAAAGTTGATTTCAAAATGGTCATTGAGCCACTTAGCAAGCTTTAATACGTTGCTATTAATACTCAGGTCAGTTTCATAATATATTGCTTTTATACCAAATTCTTTTTCAAGATTGAGGCATAATCCGGATAAATTTTCATCAGGTAAACTGATTAAAATCAAATTTTTTCTTTGTCTTGCAAACTCTTTGGCAAATGATTTGCCCAAACCTTGACTTGCTCCTGTGATTACTGCAAATAAATTACTCATTGATAATAAGAATAAGTTGATTGCAGCAAAATTAGAACGCAAGGAGGTTATTAATGCTCTTACTTATCCATCAGAACAACTTTTTGGAAATTGTTGTAAATGTAATATTATCAGTGCTTTAAAAGTTCTTGTTTATAATTTTGAACGATTTTTTTTGTATTCACTCGGGGTATATGTAGTCATTTTTTTAAATGTGGTATTAAATGCCGTTTTTGAATTGAACCCAGATTCATAACCTATTGCAATCATAGTCAAATGATCGTATTTTGAATCTATAAGTAATTCTTCAGCCTTTTTCACTCTGTATTTATTAATGAAATAAAAGAAGTTTTCTCCAAATCCTGTATTTAAAACATAGGAAAGCTGATGACTCGTGATGTTTAACTTTTCTGCTAATTTTAGAAGATTCAACTCATTATCTAAATAGGGTTGTTCTTCCTTCATCAAAGTCAAAATAGCCGCTTGGATTGTTTCAAGTTCTCTATCATCAACCCGTTTTATTTTTTCTTCATCATTTCTTTCTTCCTGAGAAACTTTATTAATAACGGTTTCATTTATATTCAACCCTTTGGGGTAAATCTCTTTTTGTTTTATCGAATAGTGGGCAACTAAATAAACAACAACAAGAAAATATATATTGATGTAAATATTTAATTTATCGGCAGTGAAAAAGAGGTTATATCCTAGTATTAACAATGCTGAAGCAATAAAAGAATAGATAATATACTTTATCCATCGTAAGTCGATTGACTCTGTATCTGAGGCAAAAAGCTCAATGTTTTTTTGATGTTTTTTGACCTTTATATATGCTAATACGGTATAAAACAAAGAATGACTCATAAAAAAGCAAACATATAAAAGGCTAAATATGCTTTTATTTAGCTTTGGTTTGCATAATAGTAAAATAAAGAATATAGATGGTGCAATTAGAAACCAAATGTCTTTTTTCGAGTATTTATAACGCGGATTGGTATAAAACTTTACGCTCATATAAAAAGTGAGCGGTACTAAATACTGCAACATCCTTAACGTGATGATTATTGGACTGTTTTTCTCATATTCTTCAGGAATTATCATTTCGTCTAACCAAAAGGTGGACCATAAAAAGAGGAAGATGCCAAAGTAAATATTTGCTTTCTTGTTAACGTTAGTAGCATGAGTTAAATGCAGGAAAGATAACAATAACAAACCTCCGACGATAAATGATATGACCATTGAATT
Organism: Avrilella dinanensis; assembly: GCF_002807015.1. GTDB lineage: Bacteria > Bacteroidota > Bacteroidia > Flavobacteriales > Flavobacteriaceae > Flavobacterium > Flavobacterium dinanensis. The sequence continues at coordinate 308,651 of NZ_NIPO01000001.1, forward strand.
AAAGTCCATAGACAAAAAATTATTGGACTAAATTACTTAAAAAAAGACTAAGTGATTAATCGTATGTTAAAACATTTTTTGTAATTTACTCTGGATAATCAATTTTTATATTGTCAATATTTTTATTGAAACCAAACTGACGGGGACGTTCAATGACTGTTACTGTGATTGTTCATCTCGTTTTTAAATATGCCGGTTATGCTAATAAACCAAGGTAGCATCTATAGGAAAATTAGTTACAAAATAACCCCAGAATATGCCTGGGGTTACTTTATATGTGGAAATGTATAGCTTATTCTGCGAAAAGAGCCTTTAACTCTGTGGCTTCGTTGGCTTTCATTTTTCCGGACAAAACCAAGCTGAGTTGCTTGCGTCTCAGAGCAGCTTCGAAGCGTTCTTTTTCCAAATCGGTTTCAGGTTGTATTTGTGGTATTTCGACTGGTTTTCCCATTTCGTCCACCGCAACAAAGGTGTAAATCGCTTCATTGGCTTTAAGACGACTGCCGGATTCACGATCCTCTATCCAAACGTCAAGAAATATCTCCATTGAGCTCCTGAAAGCTCTTGAAACTTTGGCTTCGATAGTGACTACACTGCCCAACGGAATGGCATTGTTGAACGCCACATTATTGACCGATGCGGTAACGCATATTCTTCGGGAGTGCCTACGGGCAGTGATGCTGGCTGCTCTGTCCATTCTTGCCAGAAGTTCTCCGCCAAACAGATTATTCAACGGATTGGTTTCTCCGGGCAATACCATATCTGTCATGATGGTAATGGACTCAGAAGGAGTTTTTATTGTCATTGTTTTTTTGCAAAGATAAAAAACCCCCTCGATTTTAGAACTGTTTAAGCCGGTCTTGTAACAAATATTTTTGAGATGATTTTTTTCTTACACTAAGAGCCTGTTTAAAATTTGCCTTGTTCTAAACAAAAAATAACCTATAAACATTTTTACAATACAAATTTAACAGGCTCTAAGGAAAACCATCAATTCATCAAATCTTCAATTTCATCAGCTTCCAACGGAATGTTTTTCATAAGATTTAATGGCGTTCCGCTGTTTGTGACAACATAATTGTCTTCCAGGCGAATACCAAAACCTTCTGCGGGAATATAGAATCCCGGTTCGATAGTAAATACCATTCCCGGAACAAAATCATCGGTAAGAATACCGTAATCGTGTGTGTCTAAGCCCATATGGTGGGACGTTCCGTGCATCATATATTTTTTGTAAGCCGGCCAGTCCGGGTCTTCGTTTTGCACATCGGCTTTGTCCAGCAATCCCAAACCTAATAGTTCAGATGTATAGATTTTGCCTAATTCCTTATGATAATCATACCAGTTTGTGCCGGGAGCCAATAGTTTTTCAGCCTCTTTTTTGCATCTCAGCACCGCTTCGTACACCTCACGCTGGCGAGCAGTGAATCTTCCGTTAACAGGAATTGTACGGCTCATGTCAGAAGAATAATTCGCATATTCGGCAGCCACGTCAAACAAAATCAAATCACCATCTTTGCATTGCTGGTTATTTTCAATATAATGTAATACATTCGCATTGTTTCCAGAGGCGATAATCGGCGTGTAGGCAAAACCTTTGGAGCGGTTTCTCAGAAATTCATGGGCAAATTCCGCCTCAATTTCATATTCCCAAACACCCGGTTTCACGAAGTCGAGAATTCTTCTGAATCCTTTTTCTGTGATATTACAAGCGTGCTGAATCAGGTCAATTTCTTCCTGCTCTTTTACCGAACGCAAACGTTGCAAAATAGGATTTGACCGCAAATAATTGTGTCCCGGATAATCCTGTTTCATTTTTTTGATGAATCGGTCTTCCCGGGTTTCTGTTTCCACGCCGGCACGATAATGCTCATTGGTGTTGATATAAACATTTTCGGCTTCCACCATCAGTTTCCTGAATATGGACGGAAAGTCGGACAACCAATAAATCGTCTGTATTCCGGTGTTTTCTCGAGCTTTCTCTTTGGTCAGTTTTTCGCCTTCCCAAATAGCGATATGCTCATTGGTTTCCCGAAGAAAAAGCACTTCGCGGTGTTTCGCTTCAAAAGCGTCCGGAAAAATAACCAGGATAGATTCTTCTTGGTCAACACCCGACAGGTAAAAAATATCCCGATGCTGGGCAAATGGTAAAGTGGAGTCTGCCGAGACCGGATAAATATCGTTGGAGTTTAAAACAGCCAAACTTTGCGGAGCCATTTGTGCTGCGAATTTTTTTCTGTTTTTGATAAATAAATCAGGGTTTATTGTGTGATATTTCATAGAAAAATGGTTTTATACACCCAAAGTTACGACTTATTCATTGTATAGCAGAATCCTTTATGGTTTTTTTAAAGTGAGGAAAAGAAATCTTTGTCTTTTGGTATCAAATATTCCTGATTTGGACAGACATTAAACAGTTTCTTTTTAACTTTGCTGAAATTTTGAAAAAAGATGTACAGAACACACACTTGTGGCGAACTTCGTCACGATAATATTGGTCAGGAAATTACTTTGTCGGGCTGGGTACAGAAAACCCGTGACAAAGGATTTATGATTTGGGTTGATTTACGCGACAGATATGGCATAACTCAGCTTATTTTTGACGAATCCAGAACCGATAAAACGGTTATGGAACAAGCCAAATCTCTGGGGCGTGAGTTTGTGGTTCAGGTTACCGGACAGGTCATCGAACGAGAGTCGAAAAACCCGAATCTACCGACCGGCGATGTGGAAGTTTTGGTACAGAAATTAACGATATTAAATGCCTCTGAACTGCCGCCGTTCACTATCGAAGACGAAACCGATGGTGGCGAAGATATCCGAATGAAATACCGTTATCTGGATATCCGAAGAAATCCGGTTAAAGAAAAATTATTGTTCAGACACAAAGTGGCTCAGGAAGTGCGAAACTATTTGTCTGCTCAGGATTTCTGCGAAGTCGAAACGCCTTACTTGATTAAATCTACTCCGGAAGGAGCAAGAGATTTTGTGGTGCCTTCCCGCATGAATTCAGGCGAGTTTTATGCTCTGCCGCAATCGCCACAAACTTTTAAACAGTTGCTGATGGTGGGCGGAATGGACAGATATTTTCAGATTGTGAAATGTTTCAGAGACGAAGATTTGAGAGCCGACCGCCAGCCGGAGTTTACCCAAATCGACTGTGAAATGTCTTTTGTAGAGCAAGAAGATATTTTGCAAACATTTGAAGGACTAACCAAACATTTATTAAAAAAGATAAGAAATGTTGATGTAACAGATTTTCCGAGAATGACTTATGACGAGGCCATGCGGAAATATGGTAACGACAAACCGGATATTCGTTTCGGAATGGAGTTTGGCGAACTGAATGAAGTGACTCAGCATAAAGATTTTAAAGTATTTAACGAAGCTGAACTGGTAGTCGGAATGGCTGTTCCAAATGCAGCGTCTTATTCCAGAAAACAAATTGATGAGCTGATTGATTGGGTAAAACGCCCGCAAGTTGGAGCGTTGGGAATGGTATATTGCAAATGCGAATCCGACGGCACGTTCAAATCATCGGTAGATAAATTTTACGACCAAGAAGATTTGGCGAAGTGGGCAGAAGTTACCGGAGCCAACGCAGGCGATTTGATTTTGGTACTATCTGGAAAAGCCAACAAAACCCGTGAACAGTTGAGTGCTTTGCGAATGGAATTGGGCAATCACTTAGGATTGAGAAAATCAGATGAATTTGCACCGCTTTGGGTAGTTGATTTCCCGTTGTTGGAATGGGACGAAGAATCTGAGCGTTTCCACGCGATGCACCACCCGTTTACTTCACCAAAGCCGGAAGATATGGATAAATTGGAATCTGACCCGGGTGCAGTTCGTGCCAATGCCTACGACCTGGTATTAAATGGAAACGAAATCGGAGGAGGGTCAATCCGTATTTTTGACAAAACGATGCAACAGCGAATGTTTAGTCTTTTAGGATTTACGGAAGAAGAGGCCGAAAACCAGTTTGGATTTTTGATGAATGCTTTCCGTTATGGAGCACCGCCACATGGTGGAATCGCATTCGGATTAGACCGTTTGGTGGCTATTTTGGGCGGGCAGGAAACCATCAGGGATTTCATCGCTTTCCCGAAAAATAATTCCGGACGTGATGTGATGATTGAAGCTCCGGCAGCGATTAGCAAAGAGCAGTTAGACGAATTGTCTATTTGTGTAAAAACAGAATAATTAACCAGGAAGGAGTTTTAACTTCTTCCTTTTTTATTTATAATTCAATATGAAAAAAATAATAGCAACCTTGCTTATCTTGTTTTCCGTACAGTTGGTAACAGCTCAGAAAACAGAACTTTATCGCATTTATAATGCCAAAGGAAAAAAAGTACATTTCGACAAAATGACAAAAAAAGTCAGCGATGCTGATGTGATATTATTTGGCGAACACCACAACAATGCCGTTGCTCATTGGCTGCAGTTACAACTGACCAAAAAAATGCACCAACAGCGACAAATTGTGTTGGGTGCCGAAATGTTTGAGCGAGATAATGCACAGGCATTGAGCGATTACGTAAGCGGAAGCCTGGACGGAAAAACCTTTGACAGCGTGGTGCGTTTCTGGAATAATTATGTGACAGATTACAAACCTTTGGTGGAGTTTGCCAAAGAAAACCAGGTAGATTTTATTGCGACAAATGTTCCCCGAAGATACGCCAGCAAATTGTATAAAGAAGGAGAAGAAGCCTTATTCGCTTTGCCGGAAGAGGAGAAAGTGTGGATTGCACCGCTACCTTTTCCGTATGATGCCACGTTGCCGGCGTATGCCCAAATGATGGAAATGTTTAAAGATAGCGACCATGCCAATGAGAATTTCCCGAAAGCTCAAGCCATCAAAGATGCAACAATGGGCTATTTTATTGTGCAGAATCTGCGGTCCGGACAACAATTTATCCACTTCAACGGGGCGTACCATAGCGATAATTATGAAGGGATTTATTGGTATCTCAATCAATATAAACCGGGATTGGACATAAAAACAATAACCGTCGTTGAGCAGGAAGATATTTCTCGCCTGGAAGACGAACATAAGCAAAAAGCGGATTACATTATTGTTTTCCCGACAGATGCTCCAAAGAGTTATTAATAAAGTATTCAAAAAATATTATTTAACGATATCATGAAAATGATATCGTTTTTGTTTGGTATATTTTTGTAATTCAGTGTTTTATTGCTGTTTTTGGAGCAAACACAGGCTGAGTTTGTTTAAACTGAATATAAATAAAGGGTATGGATTGCTTGTTATTCGATTTAGCAGTAAATTTGTCTTAATTTTTTTAAGAGAAATTATAATATAACATTTATGGCAAAATCTGCACTTTTAAAGTCGTCACTTGGTAAAAAATACTGGATGGCACTTACCGGATTATTTTTATGCTTGTTTTTAGTAGGTCACTTAATCGGAAATTTGCAACTGATTTACGGAACCGATTTACAGTTCAACCAGTACGCACATTTCATGACTACTAATCCTGCGGTAAAAGTATTATCGTATTTAACGTACATTTCCATCTTGTTTCATGCAATTGATGGAATTATCCTGACAATCCAAAACAAAAAAGCACGACCGAAAGGTTATGTGAAAAACAATGCCGGAGCCAACAGCAAATGGCAGTCAAGAAACATGGCGGTTTTGGGAACATTAATTTTGGTTTTCATCGTAACGCACATGACCAATTTTTGGGCAAAAATGCACTTCTCGGAGATGCCTTTGCAGCAGCAAACAGTTGTTAACCCAATGATGGGAGAAACAACGGTGTATAACACTACCAACGGAATGCTTATCAGCCACGACCAGTTATTGACTGGGGCATTTGAACTTAAAAACGGAAAAGATTTTTATATTCCGGATTCAGATGTAAAATATGCAGAAGGTTACAAAGATTTATACAAAATCACAGTGGAGTTTTTCAAAGACCCTAAATTTGGCTTAATCGCTACAATTGGGTATGTGTTGGCGATGTTCGTATTGGCATTCCACCTTTTGCACGGATTCAACAGTGCTTTCCAATCCATAGGGATTAATAATGTAAAATACAATGGATTTATCAAAGGTTTCGGGCAAGGTTTTGCTATCGTAGTACCTTTATTATTTGCGATAATCCCTGTGTACATTCACTTTTTTAAATAACAGTCAAAATCATTGCTTGATATGACAACTTTAGACAGCAAAATACCAACAGGTTCATTAGCAACAAAATGGACAGAATATAAAAGCCACATTAAACTGGTTAACCCGGCAAACAAACGTTTGATAGACGTTATTGTAGTAGGTACCGGTTTGGCAGGAGGTTCCGCAGCAGCCACTTTGGCGGAACAAGGATATAATGTAAAGGCTTTCTGCTATCAGGATTCACCTCGTAGAGCACACTCGATTGCAGCTCAGGGCGGAATCAATGCAGCAAAAAATTATCAAGGTGACGGTGACTCCGTATATCGGTTATTTTATGATACTGTAAAAGGGGGCGATTACCGTTCCAGAGAGGCCAACGTACATCGTTTGGCAGAAGTTTCCGTGAACATCATTGACCAATGTGTGGCTCAGGGGGTTCCGTTTGCGAGAGAATACGGCGGATTGTTGGACAACCGTTCGTTTGGAGGAGTACAGGTTTCAAGAACATTCTACGCCAAAGGACAAACCGGACAGCAGTTATTGCTGGGGGCTTACTCAGCGATGAACCGCCAGATTAACCGTGGTAAAATCAAAATGTATAACCGCCACGAAATGCTTGATTTGGTCGTAGTAAACGGCAAAGCACGTGGAATTATCGCCCGAAATCTGATTACAGGCGAAATTGAAAGACATTCGGCCCACGCAGTAGTGATTGCTACCGGAGGATACGGAAATGTATTTTTCCTTTCAACCAACGCAATGGGGTCAAACGTTACCGCAGCATGGAAAACACATAAAAGAGGAGCGTATTTCGCAAATCCTTGTTATACGCAGATTCACCCGACTTGTATTCCGGTTTCCGGAGAAGACCAATCAAAACTGACTTTGATGTCAGAGTCTTTGCGTAATGACGGGCGTATCTGGGTTCCGAAGAAAATAGAAGACGCTCAGGCAATCCGTGCAGGAAAATTAAAACCAACACAAATTCCCGAAGAAGACAGAGATTATTATCTCGAAAGAAGATATCCGTCGTTTGGTAACCTTGTGCCGCGTGATGTGGCGTCGAGAGCTGCCAAAGAAAGATGTGATGCCGGATATGGAGTAAATGCAACAGGAGAGGCAGTTTATCTGGACTTCTCAAGTGCGATTGATAGATACGGAAAAGAACAGGCAAGAATTCATCATTTAGATGAAAACGATGCAAAATTAGTTTATAAATTAGGAAAAGAAGTCGTTGAAAATAAATACGGTAACTTGTTCCAGATGTATGAGAAGATTGTTGACCAGGATCCATACACCACGCCAATGATGATCTATCCGGCGGTACATTATACTATGGGTGGACTTTGGGTAGATTACAATCTGATGACCACCATCGAAGGATGTTATTGTTTAGGAGAGGCTAATTTCTCAGACCATGGTGCAAACCGTTTGGGAGCTTCGGCTCTGATGCAAGGGTTGGCAGACGGCTATTTCGTGTTGCCATACACTATCGGGGATTATTTGTCGCAGGATATCCGAACAGGTAAAATTCCTACAGACACACCTGAATTTGATGAAGCAGAAAAACGCGTGAAAGATGCCATTGACCACTTTATAAATAACAAAGGCTCTCACTCTGTAGATTATTTCCATAAGAAATTAGGAAAAATCATGTGGGACAAAGTAGGTATGGCACGAAACGCTCAAGGCTTGACAGAAGCCATGAACGAAATTGCTACATTGAGAGAAGATTTTTACAAAAACGTAAAAGTTTCCGGAACAGCAGATTCTTTCAACCAAGAGTTGGAAAAAGCACTTCGTGTGGCTGATTTCCTTGAATTGGGAGAATTGTTTGCCAAAGATGCTTTACACAGAGAAGAATCATGTGGAGGGCACTTCAGAGAAGAACACCAAACCGAAGAAGGAGAAGCGAAAAGAGATGATGAAAACTTCGCTTATGTAGCTGCCTGGGAATACAGAGATAACCCGAGAGAATCGGTACTGCACAAAGAAGATTTGGTGTATGAAAACATTAAAATGGTAACGCGTAGTTATAAATAGTCATTAGTGAAGAGCCAATAGTAAATAGTATAAAAGTGAAAACATATAAAGATTTACTGATTTGGCAAAACGGATTGACTTTAGTTAAGTTAGTTTACCAAAATGTGGAAGATTTTCCTAAAAGTGAAGTCTTCGGATTACAGAGTCAGATAAAAAGAGCCGCAGTATCTATTCCTTCTAATATAGCAGAAGGGTGGGGTCGAAATTCAACACAAAGCTATATTCAGTTTTTAAGAATTTCAAGAGGTTCATTATTTGAACTGGAAACGCAAATAATTATCGCAAGAGAATTGAATTTCATAGATGAAACAAAATTTAATGAGATAATTGAATTAATAACTGAAGAAAGTAAAATGTTAAATGCCTTCATAAAGTCGTTAAGTAAATAATTCAGAGTAATCTCTATTGGCTTCTGGCTTTTGGCTAATAAACTTGAAAAAAATGAATCTTAAATTAAAAATTTGGCGTCAGAAAAACGCAAAAGATAACGGAAAAATGGTTGATTATCAAATCAACGAAGTTTCGTCGGATATGTCTTTTCTTGAAATGCTTGATAAGCTCAACAACGAGTTGATTGAGAAAGGAGACGACCCGGTTGCATTCGACCACGATTGTCGTGAGGGAATCTGCGGAATGTGTTCATTGTTTATCAACGGAGAAGCTCATGGACCTGACAGAGGCGTAACGACTTGTCAGTTACACATGCGTAAATTCAAAGATGGAGATACAATTTATATCGAACCGTTCCGTGCTAAGGCTTTTCCGGTAATCAAAGATTTGGTGGTGGACAGAACTTCTCTGGACAGAATCCAGCATGCCGGAGGGTATGTATCAGTAAACACTTCCGGAAACACACAGGATGCAAATAACATTCCGGTTAACAAGCACGATGCCGACAAAGCGTTTGATGCAGCGACTTGTATCGGGTGTGGAGCTTGTGTGGCATCATGTAAAAACGCTTCTGCGATGTTGTTTGTTTCAGCAAAAGTATCTCAGTTTGCCTTGTTGCCGCAAGGACGTATTGAGGCGGCAGACCGCGTGAGAAACATGGTTGAAGCTATGGACGCGGAAGGTTTCGGAAACTGTACCAACACCGGAGCGTGTGAAGTAGAATGCCCGAAAGGAATTTCCTTGGAAAACATTGCCCGTATGAACAGAGAATATTTGAAAGCATCTGTAAAATAACAAACGATTTTTTCATATAATAAGCCAAAACCTCAGTTACCCGACTGAGGTTTTTTTTGTTTCTGGAAAAGTTTATATCTTCGTGTATAATAACATTTTAGGTGATATGAAAAGGATAGAAGATTATATTTATTTAGTAATCTATCTAATTATTGGAGGATTAGTAGGATCGTTCTTAGACCTGCTTTTAAAAGTTGATTTCCTAAGCGATTTAGGTATCCTTGCGGGCTCATTACTTTTTTTTCGATATATAGAAAGAAGAAAGTCGGAGGATCGTTAATTGTATTAGAATTGTATAAGGGGCTGTTACAAAACATCCCCTTTTACTTTACCACAACCTGCATCGTTTCCCGATTGATTTGTTGCAGAAAAATGGTTTTGTTTTGTAAAACTTTTTGTATGGATTCCTCGTTAAAATGGCGAATGGTATATAGTGTCAAACCTTCGTTGTAGGTGGTTTTATATTTGGTGTTGAGCTTGTCGAGCAGTTGGTGGAAATGCCCGAATTTATCTTCGATACAAACCGAAAAACTAATTGCAGAATTCTGAATCACATTCACTTTTATCCGGAATTGCTCAAATAATTCAAACAATTGTGAAATGTTTTTTTCCACGATAAAAGAAAAATCTCTCGACGAAACCGACAGCAATATCTGATTGGGTTTTACAATGAATATAGGTGTTTTAGGAATCAAATCTGCTCCGCCCGACACGCTTGTTCCCGGTAATCCCGGATTGACAAATGATTTTACATACAACGGAATACGCTTGTTTTGCAACGGTTGTAAGGTTTTCGGGTGGATAACCGATGCCCCGTAAAAAGCCATTTCAATGGCTTCTTTATAAGAAATTTGCTGAAGAAGTGTAGTGTCTTCAAAATGCCTCGGGTCGGCATTCAACACACCCGGAACGTCTTTCCAGATAGCCACACTTTCAGCATTCAGACAGTAAGCGAGAATTGCCGCTGAATAATCAGACCCTTCTCTGCCGAGCGTTACACTGAAATGATTCGGGTCAGACCCAATGAAGCCTTGTGTCAGGTAAATTTTATCCTCAGAGATAACTTCTTTTATATTCTTTTGCGTCCACGCCCAATCGACATTCGCATCGCGGTAATTATTGTCGGTTTTAATCAGGTTTTTGGCATCAACCCAAATGTTTTCCAAACCATTTTCCTGTAAAAATTCACTCAGGATAATCGTGGAAAGCATCTCGCCACAACTGACAATCTGGTCATAAACAAAATTGTAATTTGGCGATTGGTTGGATTGCATAAAGTTTTTTAAATCCTCAAAAACAGTTTCAATTTTATCAAAAACCGAATGATTTGTGTCAGGAAAAAGTGCGGTACAAATATCAGTATGGAAATCTTTTACCTGTCTGAAAGCATCTTCGGGAAATATCTTATGGTCAAAATATTGCCGGACAACTTCTTCCAACGCATTGGTCATCTTGCCCATCGCCGAGGCAACAATAATTCCGTCGGTAAAATTGCTGACTGACAAAACATGAAGAATATTCCGTACAGAATCAGCGTCTTTGATTGATGCACCACCAAATTTAAAAACTCTTTTGCTCATTTGTGTAATAATGTAAGTCACAAAGTTAAAGAACAAACAAATTAAAAAAGTTCTTTGTAAGCAGATTTTTGACGATATTTGTTTTTTGAAGCGACTTATTGAATTATGGATAAAAAATATACCACTTTAGGCGAGTTTATCATTCAGAAACAACAGGATTTTGATTATTCCACCGGAGAATTATCCCGGTTGATGAATGCGATTAAACTGGCTGCAAAACGAATCAGTAATAAAGTAAATAAAGCCGGATTGGTTGATGTGACCGGGGCGTATGGCAGCCAAAATGTGCAGGGCGAAGACCAGCAAAAACTCGATGTACTGGCAGATGAAATATTTATCCAGACATTGATAGACAGGGATATATTGTGCGGAATCGCCTCCGAAGAAAACGATGATTATATCGCTATCTGCGACGGCAACGGTAGCCATAATAACAAATATGTTTTGCTGATGGATCCGCTGGACGGTTCGTCAAATATCGATGTGAATGTTTCGGTAGGTACGATTTTTTCCATTTACCGCAGAGTTTCTGCAGAAGGAACGCCGGTAACGAAAGAAGATTTTCTGCAAAAAGGGAAACTTCAGGTTGCTGCCGGCTACGTGATTTACGGTTCGTCAACGATGCTGGTTTATACCACCGGAAACGGCGTAAACGGATTTACGCTCGACCCGGCAATCGGGACATTTTACCTTTCTCACCCGAATATGAAAATTACGGAAGGCGGTGCGATTTATTCCATAAACGAAGGAAATTACAATCAGCTGGAAGAAAATGTGCAAAAGTATATTGAATATTGCCGTTCAGACGAAGATAAAAAACCTTACACAGCCCGGTATATCGGCAGCCTGGTGGCAGATGTACACAGAAATATTCTCAAAGGCGGAATTTATATGTATCCGGGAACAACTAAAAATCCGAATGGGAAATTACGCCTTTTGTATGAATGCAATCCGTTAGCTTTTGTTATTGAGCAGGCGGGTGGTAAAGCTACCGACGGAAAAAATAATATTCTGGATATAGAACCTACGGCGTTGCATCAACGTGTACCTTTTTATGCCGGAAGCAAAAATATGGTGGACAAATTGCATGAAATGTTAGTTCTATAAATAGATACATCGAAAAAAAATAACCGCAAGCCTTGTCAAAAGCTGCGGTTATTTTTTTAGAGCTCGTTGAAATTTATCCGATAAAATCAAACTTATCTTCCAGCCATTTTCCAATTACCGGTAATGGTTTCATTTCCCCGTTTGCAGCATTGATGATTCCGATAATCATCAAAATAAGCAATAATATGCCGATAATATTAACGACCATACCCAGGAAAAGTATGCTAATCGAGATAATATTCAAAATAAAACCAACAATCGCCAAGCCCAAAGACTGACGCAGATGATATCGGGACAAAGCGTCCAAATTGTCTTTACCGATTAAATAGGCTACTAACCAGCCTATGATGGTTATGTAGGATACAATGGAAATAGTTTTGTTGTTCATGATATATTTGGGTTTGATTATTTACTTTCAGGTGGGAAATTTGCCAATACTTTGGCAATCATTTCCTTGATTCTTTCTTCTTTTTTCTCTGGATTCAACCGTAATTCTCCGGAAACTTTTCCTTGCCAGATTAATTCTTTATTACCCGCTTTCAGAATATCGATGTAAAGGATTCCTTGTGTTTGGGTATTAACTGTTTGGTATCCGCCGCCCCAAAAACCCCAAGGACGGTAAAAACCATAACCCCAACCACCATAATATTGGTTTACATACACATTTTCCTGTGTATCGGTAAAAAGATTAATCAGTAAATCCGGATTTTCTCCTTTGATAAATCCTTTTGATGACAGCTCAAAATCTATCGCTTGCATAATTCTTTTTTTGTCTAAATCAGAAATTTCCATTCCGTCCAAACCGGTTTTCAGATAAGCAAAAGTTTTGAACTGACTGAAATTCACGTTTCTGTCATAATCTGTTGCTACATGGACGCTGCTGCACGATGATAACATCAGCGTAAGTCCGATTCCTAAAAATAAGATTAGCTTTTTCATGTTTTTATGTGTTTAAAAGTTTGTCATCTACAAAATTCGGCAAAGTAACTTTCAGATTTGGTTCGGCTTCCATTGCACGTTTAATAGCGAAAACAGCCCCTTCGTTTCTTGCCCAGCTTCTGCGTGAAATTCCGTTGTTTACGTCCCAGAAAAGCATTGATTTTAAACGTTGCTCCGCCTCATTAGTTCCATCAAGAAGCATACCAAAACCTCCGTTGATAACTTCGCCCCAGCCAACGCCGCCGCCGTTGTGAATTGAAACCCACGTAGCTCCACGGAAACTGTCGCCAATGACGTTGTGAATCGCCATATCGGCTGTAAATCGAGAGCCGTCATAAATATTGGAGGTTTCACGATAAGGCGAATCGGTTCCTGAAACATCGTGATGGTCACGTCCTAAAACTACTGGTCCGATTTTCCCTTCGTTGATGGCATCATTAAAAGCTTTGGCAATGTTCATTCTACCTTCTGCATCTGCATATAAAATACGAGCTTGTGAACCAACTACTAATTTATTTTCTTGTGCACCACGAATCCATTGAATGTTATCTTTCATTTGTTGTTGGATTTCTTCGGGCGATGTTTTAATCATTTCCTCTAAAACTTCACAGGCAATATCATCGGTTTTTTTCAAATCATCGGGATTGTTTGATGCACACACCCAACGGAACGGACCAAAACCGTAATCAAAGCACATTGGCCCCATAATATCCTGAACATACGATGGATATTTAAACTCACGACCCAAAGTTGGGTTCGGATTCATTACATCGGCTCCGGCACGAGAAGCCTCTAACAAAAAAGCATTTCCGTAATCAAAGAAATACGTTCCTTTTGCCGTATGTTTATTGATGGCTGCTGCGTGGCGACGTAAGGTTTCTTGCACTTTTTCTTTAAATAATTCCGGTTCTTCCGCCATCATTCGGTTCGATTCTTCAAACGATTGTCCTGCAGGATAATATCCGCCCGCCCAAGGATTGTGTAACGAAGTTTGATCTGAACCTAAATCAATATGCAGATTTTCCGCATCAAATTTTTCCCAAACATCCACAACATTTCCAAGATAAGCAATAGAAACTACTTCTTTATTCGCTTGTGCTTTGCGAACACGAGTTACTAAATCGTCTAAATTTTCAATCACTTCGTGAATCCAACCTTGGTTGTGACGAATTTTAGTAATTTTCGGGTTCACTTCGGCACAAACTGTTACACAACCTGCGATTGTTCCTGCTTTTGGTTGAGCTCCTGACATTCCGCCCAAACCGGAAGTTACAAACAAGTTTCCTTTGGGTTCTTTGCCGATTTTTCTAAATCCGTTCAAAACCGTAATCGTAGTTCCGTGTACAATTCCTTGTGGTCCGATGTACATATACGAACCGGCGGTCATTTGTCCGTATTGGGTTACGCCCAACGCGTTGAATCTTTCCCAATCGTCTGGTTTGGAGTAGTTCGGAATCATCATACCGTTTGTAACCACGACTCTCGGAGCGTTTTTATGTGATGGAAACAAACCCATCGGGTGACCAGAATACATCACCAAAGTTTGTTCATCGGTCATTTCACCCAGATATTTCATGGTTAATAAATACTGTGCCCAATTGCTGAAAACCGCTCCGTTTCCGCCATAAGTAATCAATTCGTGTGGGTGTTGTGCCACGGCATAATCCAGATTGTTTTGAATCATCATCTGAATGGCTTTTGCCTGCAATGATTTTCCCGGATATTCATTGATATCTCGGGCATACATTCTGTATTTTGGACGAAAACGATACATATAAATCCGTCCGTATTTTTCTAATTCTTCCTTAAATTCGGGAAGAAGTATTTCGTGATGTTGCGGTTCAAAATAACGCAACGCATTGCGAAGAGCTAATTTTTTTTCTTCGTCGGTTAATATTTCTTTACGCTTTGGTGCGTGGTTAATTGTAGTATCATAAGCCGGGAGCGTTGGTAAAACGTCCGGAATTCCTTGTAAAATTTCTTCTTTAAACGTCATTGTTTTTGTTTTTTACTTTTCTTATTTGACCGATTAATTTGTTAAATCCGTATGGGCAATGTTTGCATCCACTCATGCAACAAAAACCTCGTTCCAAAAGGTACTTTTCCGTGAAAATGCGGAAACCCATTTCGGACAGGTAAAAATCTTCGCCCTCTACTAAATCTTTCTTCATTGTACAAATTTAATAATTTACGGCGTGAATTTCATTTTAAACTTTAGTTTAATATTGCGGTACTGTTGTATAAGTTACTTCCATAATTTTTCTACAAGAAAGTGATGATAATAATATAAAGAAAAAACAACTTCTTTGTTGTAATTTTGTAGGCTTGGTAAATTGTTTGCCGGGTTTAACTGTTTTATATAAATTGTTATTTTATGCAGGGAAACTGGAAAAGAAAATTTATTGTCCTTTGGATTGGACAGTTTTTTTCGTTGATAAGTAGTTCGGCGGTAAATTTTGCCATTATTATCTGGCTGAGCCTCGAAACAGGTTCCGCTGAAGTGTTGGCGTATGCAGCCATTGCTGGATTGCTACCACAAGCAATTATCGGACCATTTGCCGGTGTTTATATTGACCGGTGGGATAGGAAGAAAACCATGATTTTTGCCGATAGCTTTGTGGCTGTTTGTACTTTGGTTATGTCCGTGAGTTTCTATATGGGCAATGAAAGCCTTTTGCTGATTTATGTGATGCTGGGTTTACGGTCGGTCGGTTCTGCGTTTCACATGCCAGCGATGCAGGCAGCCATTCCAATGCTTGCCCCAAGGTCGGAATTATTGCGTATTGCAGGAATTAATCAAATCATTCAGTCGATTTCGAGCATTGCCGGGCCCGCTTTAGGAGCATTGGCTATCGGGCTGCTTTCTATTGGAAATGTACTTTTACTGGATATTGCCGGAGCTATTTTGGCTATTACTTCTTTATTGTTTATTCATATCCCTAGCCCGAAAGTGTTGGAAAAGCCGAAAGCAAGTTTGCGTCAGGTAATTAATGATATGAAAATCAGCTTTAAAGAAATTCTGGCAAACAAAGGATTATCTTTCCTGTTTTTGTACTCCGTTATCGGTATGTTTTGTATTATGCCTGTTGCCGTGCTTTTTCCTCTGCTGACCATCGACCATTTTCAGGGAGGTAAATTTGAAATGAGCATTATCGAAATTATCTGGGGCGTGGGAATGCTTGTTGGCGGCGGTCTTCTGGGAATTTGGAAACCAAAAATCCACAAAGTAATTATCATTAATCTGATGGATATTATTGTGGGAATTACCTTTACATGGTCGGGCTTGCTGGCACCGGAAAGGTTTGTGTTTTTTGTTGTTTTAACAGCCATTGGCGGAATGGCGGCGTCTTTATATAATGCAAGTTTCACGACTATCATTCAGGAAGAAATCAGACACGATATGCTTGGACGGGTATTTTCTTTGTATTACAGTTTTTCGGTTATTCCGTCGGTAATTGGGCTGCTCTGCACCGGTTTTATCGCAGATTATATCGGGATTACACAAACTTTTATATTTCTTGGGATAATGGTTTCTCTGGTTGGCGTGGTAGCATTTTTTACCCCGTCGTTGATGAGGTTGGGGAGGAAGTGATTGGTGTTTGATGTGCTGTACCCTTATCCTCCGCAAAACTATGTAGCTGATATTTTCAAAATTTTGCGTACCAAAAGGCTTTTTGGGAATTACGATTTTTCCGTTTGTTTTTTGTACTTTTACTTTAAATATATTAGAATATGGATATTCAGGCTACAAAATTAGAATTGATAAAGCGTCTTTTATCGGTAGAGAAGGAATCTGTTCTTGAAGAATTGAAAAAAATACTTTTGTCAAATACAAACAAAGAAGAAACTGTAGGATATACAACAGATGGTCAATCATTAACGTTAGAAGATTATCAACAAAAAGTACAAAGAGGAATTAATGATATTAAATCCGGAAATTATACTTTAGACGAGGATTTCGCACGCGAAATAGAAACTTGGTAACCTTTTATGTACAAAATTAAATGGTCTCACGAGGCAAAAACCGATGTCAAAAGGGTTTATGATTTTATAAAGCAAAAATCTGTGCAAGGAGCGAAAAATGTAGTTACAGATATTCGGAACGCACCAAAAACGATTGTTTTTGATAAGCAATATAGTGTTGATGAATATGCGTATGAATGTAGAAAAATTGTAGTAAGAAATTATAAAATTCTTTATATCGCCGATTTTAAAAACAAAACGATTGACATAGTTGCGGTTTTCGATACACGGCAAAATCCTGATAAATTATCAGATTTAAGCATAGAACGTTGATAGTTTTCCTCTTATGCTATTAATCATCTCAAAATTCTGGGTACCAAAAGGCTTTTCGGGAATTACGGTTTTTCCGTTTATTTTTGCACGCGAAAAATCCTGCAAAAGCAATGAAACGTTTATCAATCACGAAAAAATCCATATTCGGCAGCAATTAGAATTATTGGTTGTTTTCTTTTTTATTTGGTACAGCTTGGAGTTTTTGTTTCGTTGCATACAATATAAGAACGTTAAACAAGCATACCGGAATATTTCGTTTGAGCGTGAGGCTTATACGCACGAACGTAATTTGACTTATTTAACCAACCGCCGCTTTTTCTTTTTTATCAAATACCTATGATTGTTCCACAACAAGAATCGTTTAATCAGCAGATTGACTTTGAAAATCCTTACAAAATCGAACTTTACATCAAAAGGGAAGATGTGTTGCACGATGAAATTTCGGGCAATAAATTCCGCAAGCTCAAATATAATCTGGAAGAAGCCAAACGCTTGGGATATACCAAATTACTGACTTTTGGTGGTGCATATTCCAATCACATTGCGGCAGTTGCAGCTGCAGGACGAGATTATGGCTTTGAAACTATAGGCATTATTCGCGGGGAAGAACTGGCGGATAAGTTTTTGGAAAATCCTACCTTAAAAAAAGCTTTTGAAAATGGAATGCAGTTTGAATTTGTGACCCGAACACAATACCGCGATAAAAACAATCCGCAGTTTTTAGCGTTTTTGCAACAGCAATTTGGCGATTTTTACTTCATTCCCGAAGGCGGAACCAATGAATTTGCTGTAAAAGGCTGCGAAGAAATCCTGACCGAAGAAGACAAAATGTTTGATTTTATTTGTTGTGCCGTTGGAACAGGCGGAACCATTTCGGGGATTATCAACAGTTTGCAACCACATCAAAAAGCATTGGGCTTTCCTGCATTGAAAGGCGATTTTTTAAAGGAAGACATTAAAAAATATACAAAAAACGACCATTGGGATTTGATAACTGATTATCATTTTGGAGGTTATGCAAAAATAAATGAGGAGTTGAAGCGGTTTATGCATTTGTTTGAACAAAAATATTCCATACCGTTAGAACCGATTTATACCGGGAAAATGCTTTTCGGCATAATGGATTTAATAAACAACGGTTTTTTTCCGGAAAAAAGCAAGATTCTGGTCATTCACACCGGAGGTTTACAAGGTTTGAAGTCGGGGATTGCTGGCGAATGATTTTTTCTCTTTTGTAATTATTGTTTTTTCATAACCTTTTCGAAGGTATTCATGTTGCGGGAAGTAAAGGTGTCTTTCAGAGCTTTTCGACTGAGTATTTTTCCGAATTCGGAATCGAGTGTATTTCCTTTTGCAACTTTCCAATAAAAATTATTTTCTACTATTTTGGCTTCTTCATCTTTTGCTTTCTTCCCCTTTTCAAACTCGGTCATTAGTGTTTTTTCAATGCCGGAAATTCCAACGAAGCCGTAAATGTGAAATTCGGAATGTGCTTCAAAAGGATTGTTTTTGCAGATTATCTCTATTTCATTTTTATCTTTCAGAAAAAGAAAAGCTTCATAATTAAAATGTTCTGACATGGCTTTTTCCAGCACTGTTTTTAATTCATCTTTATTTTTATCAGACAAAAAAAGAATGTTTCCCGATGCCAAAACGAACGATACATCTTTCATTCCTGCTTTTTCAAACACGACACAAACTTCTGCCATTTTCATTGTTGTTCCTTTTACGTTTACACCACGCAAAAAAGCACAAAATTGGGTGTGTTTTTTCATTTCTATTATCTAAAATTCCGAAGTTATCTTATCCACTTTCGCAATCGTAAAATCCAAATCTTCATACGAAAGAGCATCGGTTATAAACCACGTTTCATACGAAGACGGAGCGATATAAATTCCTTCTTTCAGTAATCCGTGAAAGAAATCCTTGAATCTTTGTGTATCTCCGTAACCGGCAGTTTTGAAATCGTAAATCTCACGATTGTCAAAGAAAACCGAAATCATCGATCCTACTCGATTTATCGTAAAATCAATATTATTTTTGGTCAAAACGTCTCTCATTCCCTTTTCGAGATAGGCAGTTTTTTCTTCTAAACGATTAAATAGTTCTACATCGTTGTTGATTGCTTGTAACATTGCTAAACCAGCTGCCATTGCCAACGGATTTCCAGACAAAGTACCAGCTTGGTAAACAGGACCAACCGGAGCTAAATAATCCATAATTTCGTTGCGTGCGGCAAAAGCACCAACCGGCAATCCGCCGCCAATTACTTTCCCAAAACAAACGATATCGGCTTTTATTCCGAACAGTTCTTGTGCACCGCCTTTTGCCAAACGGAAACCAGTCATTACTTCATCAAAAATTAATAAAGCACCATTCGCATCACACAATTCACGTAGTTCTTGTAAGAAATTATTTACCGGAGGCACACACCCCATATTTCCGGCAACGGGCTCAATAATGATACAGGCAATTTCATTTTTATTCGCTTCGAATAATGCTTTTACCGAATCAATATTATTGAAATCTGCCAACAAAGTGTCTTGAGCTGTTCCTTTGGTCACACCCGGACTTGAAGGCACGCCAAAAGTAGATAATCCACTACCTGCAGCAATCAAAAACGAATCGGAATGTCCGTGATAACAACCACGGAATTTGATGATTTTCTCCCGACCGGTAAACCCTCTTGCCAAACGAACGGCACTCATACAAGCCTCTGTTCCTGAATTTACAAAACGGATTTTATCAATATTGGGCACCATAGAAACGGCTAATTTTGCAATTTCAGTTTCAATTTCAGTTGGTGTTCCAAACGATGTTCCCTTCTTGGTTTTTTCGATAACGGCATCAACAACTGGTTGAAAAGCATGACCTAAAAGCATCGGTCCCCACGAGTTGATGTAGTCGATATATTTTCTTCCGTCTTCGTCATACAAATAAGCTCCTTTGGCTTCTTTAACGAAAATAGGCGTTCCGCCCACCGATTTAAATGCACGAACGGGTGAATTAACCCCGCCCGGTATGTAATTTTGTGTTTCAACGAACAGTTCGCTGCTTCTTTGGTAAATCATTGTTTGTATATGGTGTTTTAAGAATTTTATTTGATTTTAAGTAACTTAGGGTTTTGTCTTCCGTCTCGAATGGTTAAAATATGTAGTTCGTTATTTTTTATTTCGTAATACAACAGATAATCCTTTATGATTTTTACTTTTACATTGATTACATCTGTGTCTTTACCAATCATTGGAAATTTACCCAAAACAGTTACCTCTTCTTTTATCAAGGCGTTCAGTTTTAAGCTATAAATTTTTGATTTATTTCGATTAATCCAATATTGTAAAATTTCTGTACGTTCATTAATTGCTTGTTCTGACCAAATTATTTTTTTAACCATTTCTCAATTTGATTTTCAGCTTCATCGTGGGTTAAAAAAGCTCCTTTTTCTATTTGACTTTGAGCATCTGCAATCGCATCTTTTTCTTCATTTGAAGTTTCAAATACGGAAATGTCAGACTGAAATTCAAGAAACCTCAACATTTCTTTTAGTCTGAATTCATCTGTTATTTTTGCAATTCGGCTAATCAAATCTTTTTTTATGTCGGCTGTTGTATCCATAGCTTGTTTTTTTTCGGCTAAAGTGTTTTATACAAAGTTAATGATTTTTTAGAAAAGAAAAACCGAGGATTAGCTCGGTATATAATTTTGTGCTTCAACGAATAGTTCGCTGCTTCTTTGGTAAATCGTTGTTTTTTTAGTTGTCAATAGTCAAATTAGCTATATAGCTTTCAAGATCAATAGTTCTTTGTCTTGTTAAATCAAGCTTTGTTTGGGCTAAAACAGGAATCCACATTGTTCCTTGCATATCAGAATAAATCTGGATTGAAAATTCAATTTCCTTATCTCTGTATTCAATCCACTTTCTTTGAGCGATTTTCAATTTTTCTTTTTGCTCAACTGTCAAAAGGCTTAATAATTTTTTATAAGTCTTGTTTAATTCAATATCCCACTTTGTTGTTGCAGTATTTACACAATCTACCATTCCTTTAGTTGTGTAATTTTCTTTTAAACTAAGGCAGTCTTGTAACTCTTTATCAATTTGATGAATATTGTTAGTCTGTCCATAAATCATTACAGAAAAAACAGTCATAATTATTGTAAATAATTTTTTCATAAGACAAATTCAAATCACTTCACTCTCAAATTCTGTCCAATCGAAATCGTATTGTCCGACAAATTATTCAATCTTTTGAGTTCATTAACCGTAGAATTATATTTTTGTGAAATTCCATACAGCGTGTCACCTCTTTGGACGGTGTAATAATCTGTAATTAATTTCGTTGTTGTTGTGGGTTGAATTTTTTTATAGTCGCTGCCCAAAGCCTCTTTGTCTAACTCATATAATTCATACCGTTCAATAATCGAAATCAATTTTTCGGCATATTTCGGGTCGGTGGCATATCCAGCCTGTTTCAGTCCTTTTGCCCAACCTACATAATCTGACGGATCTAATGTGAACAGTTTTTTATAATAAGGTCTGTAGGCAAGAAACTCAGAATGGTCTTTGAAAGAATCTTCGGTTGAATCGTACATTCTAAAGCACTCATCAGGAGCGTCGTCGGTGTGGCGAACCGATTTTCCTGTCCACGTATTTTTACATTTGATGCCAAAATGGTTGTGTGCCTCGCGTGCGAGCCTGCCGTTTCCGGAACCGGACTCCAGAATTGCCTGAGCCATTTTGATACTTGCCGGAATTTTGTATTCTCGCATATTATCAATAGCCAAATCCTTGTACATGTCGATATATTCTTCTACTGAGTTTCGGGAAACATTTACTTTGGAGGTTGCCTCCAGCGTTTCTGTTTCTTCCTTGGCGACGATTTTCAGTTCTTCTCTGGGATATTCGTGTTCCGTTTGCTGAACGGTTTTCGGGTAATGTTCTGCTATTTTTTGCTTGGTTTTGGCATCACGACTTGCTCCGCAAGATGCCAGCAATATCACAACGAATAATCCAATTATTTTTTTCATTGAAGCTTGTTTTTCTGTGCCTTACCAACAGGCATTCAAAGGTATGAAATATTTTATATTAAATTAAAATTATTCCCGTTTGGATAAATCCTTTTCGATTAAAAAGTTTATGATATGTCAATAGCCATTTGGTAAAAATTAATTAATTTTGAACAAAATTCATTCTGATGCAACGAATTATATTATTCATCACCTTACTGCTTTCGGTTTCTCTGTATGCCCAACAAGATTATGAGGCTCAACAGAAAAAATTAGAAAGTCAGAAAGCATCGATACTCAAAGAAATTAAACAATTTCAATCAATGCTTTCCTCCGAAAAGAGGAAAGAACGTGATATTCTGAGCGAAATAACCGAAAGTAACCGCAAAATCAGCCTGACCAATCAGCTGATTAGTACCTATAAAAAAGAATTGCGTGTGTTGGCTGATGATATTTACACCAAAACACTTGAATCCAACAAACTCAAAAGAGAACTTGCTGTACTCAAAGAGGATTACGCTAAAACCATACGCACCTCATACAAAACCCGTTCCGAGCAAAGCAAAATATTATTTGTACTTTCTTCAGACAGTTTTTTGCAGGCATATAAACGTATGCAGTATATCAAACAATATGCGAAATACAGAAAATCGCAAGGCGAGGAAATCCGAAAGAAATCGGAAGATTTAGAGAAAATCATGCAAAAGCTCGAAGTACAGAAACAAAAGCAACAAGCCGCTCTGGCAGAGCAACAAAAGGAAATTACCGCTCTTCAACAAGAAAAAAACAAACAAAACGAACTGATGAGTCTGGTGCGAAAAGACCAGAAAAAATATACCTCGCAAATCAATAAAAAACAACAAGAAAGCAGAAAAATCGACCAGCAGATTAAGGTGCTGATACAAAAAGCAATCGAAGAAGCCAACCGCAAAGCTCGCGAGAAAGAAGGCGGAAGTTCGACCGAAAAAGTCAGTTCAGGAAAATTTGCGATGACACCGGCAGAAAAAGCCTTGGCGGCAAGTTTTAGCAATAACCGCGGACGACTGCCGTGGCCGGTAGAACGAGGGTATATTTCCGGACGTTATGGAAGCCAGCCGCACCCGTCTGTGCCAAATATTACCATTGAAAATCATGGAGTGGACATCACTACCGAAAATCAGGCGACTGTTCGGGCAGTATTTGAAGGCGAAGTAACCGAAATTCAGGTTTTAGCAGGAACGAGAGTCGTTTTCGTTCGTCACGGAGATTATATTTCTGTGTATCAAAACCTAAGCAGCGTGTCTGTGAAACAAGGGCAAAAGGTGTCCACCAAACAAACCATTGGTACAGTTGCCCAAAACAGGGAGGGGCAGTCTGTACTTAAATTTTACCTGACGCAAAATAATCAATTTCAAAACCCGCAGTCTTGGCTGAGCGGAAAATAAAATGAATTATGGAAACATTAAAAGCCCCTTTTAATCTCCGGCAATGGATTGACGAAAACAGAGATTTACTGAAACCGCCTGTCGGAAACAAGAACATTTACAAACACGAATCTGACGATTTCATCGTGATGGTTGTCGGCGGACCTAATGCCAGAAAGGACTATCACTATAACGAAACCGACGAGTTTTTCTACCAGTTGGAAGGCGACATACAAATCGCGTTGCAGGTAGATGGGAAAAAACGTATAGTAGAACTCCATGAAGGAGATGTTTTCTTAGTCCCCGCAGGCACGCCACATTCACCGATGAGGTCTGCCGGTTCGGTAGGACTGGTGGTGGAAATCAAAAACAAGCCAGGCAAAAAAGACGGATTATTGTGGTTTTGTGACCAGTGTAACCATAAACTGCATGAGGTTTATTTTACTTTGCATGATATTGAAAAAGATTTCCTGAACCATTTTAGAGATTTTTATCATTCGGAAGAATTAAGAACTTGTTCCTCATGTGGGACAATCATGCCAACAGACGAACGATTTGTAAAATAATCTTCGGATAGAAAAGGCTATATTTGTAGAAATTAAACACACTAAACAATAAATTAATGGACAACTTTGGAATAAAAGATGCCTTGAATCAGCTGGGCATTAAAGAACTCAACGAAGGAACATCAACAGGAAGTCAATGGTTCGCTAATGGCGACATCATCGAATCTTATTCGCCGGTAAACGGGGAATTGATTGGTAAAGTAAAAACTTCCACCAAAGATGATTATGAAAAAGTAATGCAAAAAGCCACAGAAGCTTTCAAATCATGGAGATTGGTTCCTGCACCGAAAAGAGGCGAAATCGTTCGTCAGGTAGGAGAGGCTCTGAGAGAGAAAAAAGATGCTCTGGGTAAATTAGTTTCTTACGAAATGGGAAAAAGCTTTCAGGAAGGCTTGGGAGAAGTACAGGAAATGATTGACATTTGTGACTATGCTGTCGGACTTTCTCGTCAGCTGTACGGATTCACGATGCATTCCGAAAGACCAATGCACAGAATGTATGACCAATACCACCCGTTAGGAGTCGTAGGGACGATTTCTGCCTTTAACTTTCCGGTAGCCGTATGGTCTTGGAATGCTGCGATTGCTTGGGTTTGTGGTGATGTTTGCGTATGGAAACCGAGCTCAAAAACACCGTTGTGTGCCGTAGCTTGTCAAAATATCATCACAGAAGTTTTTAGAAAAAATAATATTGACGAAGGCGTGAGCTGTATCGTAACCGGAAATGCTTGTGGAGATTTAATCAACAACGACCACCGTATTCCGTTAGTATCTTTCACAGGCTCTACCCGCATCGGACGTCACGTGTCTAAAACCGTAGCAGAACGTTTCGGTAAAACAATTTTGGAATTAGGCGGAAACAATGCAATTATCGTTTCAGAGCATGCTGATATCAACATGGTGTTGGTCGGAGCGGTTTTTGGAGCAGTGGGTACAGCCGGGCAAAGATGTACTTCGACGCGTCGCTTGATAATCCACGAAAGTATTTACGATAAAACCATTCAGGCATTGCAAAATGCTTATACACAGCTGAGTATTGGTAATCCACTTGATGCGTCTAACCACGTCGGGCCGCTTATCGACAAAGGAGCCGTTCAGGATTATTTGAATGCGATTGAAAAAGCCAAATCAGAAGGCGGAAAAGTAATCGTTGAAGGCGGTGTACTCGAAGGCGAAGGTTATGAAAGCGGGTGCTATGTAAAACCTTGCGTTATCGAAGCTGAAAACAGTTATGAAATCGTACAGGCAGAAACGTTTGCACCAGTTTTATACGTAATGAAATACAGCACTATTGAAGAAGCTATTGATATGCAAAACAATGTTCCGCAAGGCTTGTCTTCCTCTGTGTTTACTACAAATATGCGCGAAGCTGAACTGTTCTTATCTCACGCTGGTTCTGATTGTGGTATTGCCAATGTGAATATCGGAACGTCTGGAGCGGAAATCGGTGGGGCGTTTGGTGGAGAGAAAGAAACCGGCGGTGGACGTGAATCCGGCTCAGACGCTTGGAAAGCGTATATGAGAAGACAAACAAACACCATCAACTACGGTAAAGAATTGCCGTTGGCACAAGGGATTAAGTTTGATTTTTAATTTGTTGGAGACCACAAAAACAAAAACAGCCAAACACATCGTTTGGCTGTTTTGTTGTATTAAGAGCCTGTTTAAAATTTATCTAATAATTTGTTTATGTTTCTTTTTGGTCATAACTGCGTTAAATTTTAAAACGATAGCTCTGCTATCCTTTGAAAATTTGCCTTGTTCTGCCTCAAAAACAACCTATAAACATTTTTACAATACAAATTTAAACAGGCTCTAAAATTATTTTACTTATTTCCTTCCAGATAAATCTGGAAACCTAAAGCGGCACCTAAACCGTTTTGTGCCGTAGCATTAGCCGACTGCGACTTGGAATAGTTGTACCCTGCGGTTACTTCCAACGCCACATTTCTTGAAATGAAGTGAGCATAACCACCGTTGATACCAAAAGCAAAAGAAGTGTCTGCTGTTCCTTCACTACCTCCGGTAACGCCTAAATCCACCTGCCCGAAAAAGCGACCGGTGGCACTGGCTCCTTCCGGAAAGTAATATCTGGCGAAAGGTTTGATGCCATATCCCCAAATGTTGTCGCCGTTCTGCACGGTCGAGAATCCTAAATCAATTCCCAAACCAATTGCGATTCCGTCAGAGATAAAATAACCGGCTCTCGGCATGAAGTTGATATTAAAGTTTTCGCTCTCAAAAGAGTAACCCAATGCACCGATAGAACCTCCGACTATCCAATTTCCTTTTTGAATTGGTTGACTACCAACGTTTTCTGAATGTTTAGGAGTTGTTATGTCCTGTGCATTTACTGTACTGAATCCGGCAAGTAACAACCCTGCCATTATAAACATTTTTTTCATAAAATAATTTTTTTTAGTGTTAGTATATTGGTAAGATAGCAAAAATTAAGCCATCAGTCAATAATTTTAGTTATTTTTAACATATCTTAAAATCTGTATCCAACAGAAATGCCTATTCTTAATCCTGCCCACGGTCCTTTGGTTTTTACCTTTACGCCTTGGCTGTTTACTTCGTGGCTGTGCTTGATAAACGGAATTTCATCAAAATCATTCAAAGCATTTTCGATTTCGGTAATTTCTTCCTGGTTGAGATTTTTGTTTCCGCTTAAAGTCCCGTTATGGCTTCCATACAGCGGACCGATAATTGTCCAGTCCAGATAAAAGTTTTCAGACAGTTTCCATTGTGCTCCGAAAGCGATTCCGCCCGAAAAAGTGTTGATTTTCCCATCAATTACAACGGTTTCGTCCTGTCCATTATAATAATAATTTACAGGAAGTTGAATAGAGTGAGAGGCGTACCGGAAAAACGCAGCGATATAAAACCCGTGGTAGGTATCTTTTCCCAGATAAAATTTCGCCTGGGGACTAATAGAAAACGTGCCTATTTTGGCATTTTCTAACTGATTGCTGACCGCTTCGTCGTCGATGGTGCTTTCAAAAGACCCAAGCATGGGAATGCTTCTTTTGGGCATAAAAGTCAAATTGGCACCGATAGTTGTTCTGGCGGAAATCAAATATTCATAATCTGCAGAAAAAGAGCCAATTGTGAGTGGAATAACATTGAGCTTAACCATGCTTTTCCTTTCCAAATCAGAGGCTTCTTCTTGTGCCTGTGCTAATCCTGACAACAAAATGCTTAGTGAAAAGAAAATTATTTTTTTCATAGTACTGATGTATTTAAGGATAAATTATAATAAAATTTATTATCAAAAATACAAAAAAAATGAAATGATTAATAAAATTAGGAAATAAAATTTAATTATTATACGGTCAGTTCGCCACAATGTGGTTGTTGAAACTGCTGTGAAAATTCTTCCTTGGATATATTCTCTGAAAGCAAAACCATCATTTTCGTAATGGCTGATTCGGTAGTGATGTCGTGACCAGAAACCACACCAATTTTTCTCAGAGCTATGCCGTTTTCATATTTATTCATATCAACACTTCCTCCCCAACATTGGGTAACATTGACGATTTTTACCCCACGTTCAATAGCGTTTTCTAAAGATTGAATAAACCAGTTTTCGGTTGGAGCGTTTCCGGCACCGTAAGTTTCCAAAACGATTCCTCCCAAGCCGGGAATGCGTAGAATGCTTTCCAGAACCAGCCGACTGATTCCCGGAAATATTTTTAGCACGCAAACATTCGGATTCAATTTTTTATGCACGTAAAAAGCATCTTGGTTGTTTTTCAACAACATGGTTTTGTTTATTTTAAGATGCACGCCCGACTCTGCCAGATGCCGGATATTTGGCGAAATAAACGCGTTAAAATGCTCGGCACTGATTTTTGTTGTTCTGTTTCCGCGATAAAGTTTGTATTCAAAATATAAACATACTTCGTTGATAGCCGGTTGGTTATCTTTTCTGATCGACGCAATTTGTATGGCGGTAATCAGGTTTTCTTTAGCATCTGTCCTTAAATCGCCGATAGGCAGTTGAGAGCCGGTCAAAATTACCGGTTTGCTGAGGTTTCTGAGCATAAAGCTCAGAGCCGAAGCAGTATAAGACATCGTGTCTGAACCATGCAGAATGACAAAACCATCGTAGTTATGGTAGTTTTTTTCGATAATTTCGGCGATATACACCCAGTATTCGGGATTCATATCGGAAGAATCAATAGGTTGCTCAAATGAAAATGTTGAAATCCCGCAATCCAGTAAATATAACTCAGGGATTTTATCCAGCAGTTGATCAAAATCAAAGGCTTTCAATGCTCCGGTTTCGAAGTCTTTAACCATACCGATAGTTCCGCCGGTGTAAATCAATAATATTTCAGGCTTGTTGCTCATTTTCTATCTGAATTTTATGTCTGACCGGATTGGCATACATAGACAAAAATCCGTTGACCATATCCTTGTTGTTTTTGTCCACACGCAACTCTAATCGTCTTAAAAACAGTTGTTTTTCTTCTTCGGTGTATTCGTTTTTAAAAGTATCGGTTTGGTTAAGCAAATCATGGGCAATATAATTCGTTGGCCACAATTTGTAATTGCCGACGATAAATTTATCGAGTGTTTTAGCCAGTTCCTGAATTTGACGGGCAGGATTTTGGTGTTCGTTTTTTATAGCGTCAATTTCCTCACACAATGGTTTTCCCATTTCGATATGGATACGTTTTTTCTGTCCCAAAACACCGCTCATCAGATTGATAAAATCTTCGTTTTTTTCTTTGATATAAATTTCATCACTGAGTTCTGCCATCAATCGGGGCATTTTCAGCTTGTCGGTGGGGTCATATTCGTAGGAAATAGAAACCGGTACAATCCGTAATTTTTTGAAATAATCCATCAGGTTGTCCTCGTCGGAGTTCATGCTAATCATTTTGAGTAC
Organism: Avrilella dinanensis; assembly: GCF_002807015.1. GTDB lineage: Bacteria > Bacteroidota > Bacteroidia > Flavobacteriales > Flavobacteriaceae > Flavobacterium > Flavobacterium dinanensis. The sequence continues at coordinate 337,809 of NZ_NIPO01000001.1, forward strand.
CCCGGTATGGGTTTCGTCCCAGCCGTCTTTGGTCCGTCCTTCGCGCTGGGCAATCCAAACCGAGCGGTTTTCTTCTTTCAGCAGATGATAGATATAGGCAGAAATTTCTTTGGAGCTTTGTAATAATTCACGTGGTGAAAGTCCGCGACGTACAATAAAATTCCTGTTTAGTTTTGCCAATACCATAAGAAAAGATTTCTGTACTAGATTATCACCAACGGCAGAAGCAGTCATGATTTTGTTGTATTCATGTAGTTTAACATTCAGCAGGCTGGTATCCAGTAAAATATCCCGGTGGTTGGATATGAAAAAATAAGACAGATTATCATCTAATTGTTCAAAACCATTCACAGTCAGATTTTCCGATGTTTTTTCCAGAATCCGTTGCATGGTGTAATAGATGATTTGCGTTTGAAAATCATATATCGAGTGGATATTCTGAAACAATTCGTAGAAATAACTTTCGTCTTTGTCCGGATAAGTAAAGCTCATCAACGCTTTGAGCATCGGGTGTGAAGCCAGTGACATCAGCACTTGGTTCACTTCCGAATCGGGATAATATTTTATGTTGTCGTAAGAAGACATTATTTTTCTATTTATAATACAAATGAACGAATACTTTTTTAATCACGCAATCGTTTTAGAATTTATACACATTTTGTGCATTTTTTGTCGTGATTTTTGCGACTTCTTCAATAGTTAATTGATACAATTCTGCAATTTTTCCGGCAACCAAAGCCACATAAGCAGGTTCGTTTCTCTTGCCTCTGTATGGCGTGGGAGCCAGATATGGTGCGTCGGTTTCCAACACAATGTTTTCTATGGGTATTTGAGACAAAAAGTGGTCTATTTTACCGTTTTTGAAAGTAACTACTCCGCCGATACCGAGTTTTAACCCATACGAAATTGCCTGATGAGCCTGATTCAAATCGCCGGTAAAGCAATGAAAAATTCCGGACAGATTACCGTCGTTTTCCTTGTCTAACACCTCAAAAATTTCGTCAAAAGCATCACGACAGTGAATGTTAATCGGCAGATTCATTGATTTTGCCCATTGAATTTGCGTTTGAAAAGCCTCTTGCTGAATCCCTAGAGTGGTTTTGTCCCAATATAAATCAATGCCGATTTCACCCACGGCACAAAAAGGTCTTTCGTCTAATTGTTTCCTGACCCAGTCTAATTCATGTTTATAATTTTCCGGTTTTACGGAACACGGGTGTAATCCCATCATCAACCGGACATTCTCCGGAAACCTTTTTTCCAAAGCATACATATCTTCGGTAGTTTCGCTGTCGATGGCTGGTAAAAACAAATTTGTCACTCCGGCTTCAATGGCCTTGGACATCACATCATCAAGGTCGTGATGAAATTCTTTGCTGTATAAATGGGTGTGGGTGTCTGTCAGTGTCATAAAATGATTAAATTTACCGGCTAAAATTGGTATTCATGAAAGATTGGAGTGAGGCATTTAAAAATGCCGGATATAAAAAGGTCGGATTCAAATATTCCAAAACCAACCATTTATTAGTAAAAGCACGTATTAACGGAATTTCCGGAGATTTTATTCTTGATACCGGAGCTTCGGCAACTTGTGTGAGCAAAGATGAGGTGGAACATTTCAACCTGCATTCCGAGCTGTCTGAAACCAAGGCTTCCGGTGCCGGAGCAGTCGATATGGAAACGGCTTTGTCCGAAAACAACGAACTCAAATTGGGGCATTGGAAAATAAAATCACTTTCACTCATTATTTTGGATTTATCACATGTAAATCAGGCACTGACGATGCAAAATGTCAAACCTGTTCATGGTATTATTGGTGCCGATGTACTCCTGGAAGGACAGGCTGTTATTGATTATGGTCAGAAAAAACTGTATTTACGATGATTGTTTTTTCCATTCCTCAGCTACTTTGTCTAACTCCTGATACCATTCTTCTCCAAATTTTCTGATTAAAGGTTCTTTAAGGAATTGATATACAGTAACTCCAAGCTCTTTGCCTAAGGAGCAGGCATCATCACAGATATACCATTTGTGGTAGTTTATTGCTGAAAATTGAGCATATTCCTTAATTCGTATCGGATATAAATGACACGAAATCGGTTTTTTCCAGTCGATTTCCTTGTTGTTGTATGCCTGTTCAATGGCACAGAGAGCTGTTTTCCCGTCGAAAATTACATAGGCACATTCCTTCCCGTCAATCAATGGCGTTTCATAGCCTTGATCTTCGCCGGTAACCCATTTGCCTTGTTGCTCAATGCTTTCAATGCCTTCGGGTCGCAGATAGGGTTTTACTTTGTCGTAAATATCGTCCAGAATTTGGGTTTCTTCCTTGTCGATCGGGGCACCGGCATCACCGTCAATACAGCATTGACCATGGCATGCCGAGAGGTTGCACACAAATTCTTTCTCAAGAACTTCATCTGAAACAATCGTGTTTCCTATTTGGAACATACAAAATATTTTTTGCAAAAATACAACTTATTTGCAGAAGACATCATAAGCTGAATTACAAAACAATTGACGAGTTTAATAAACTAAAATATAGCTTAACCTATACTATACTTATTTAAAATTATGTAAATCATACATTGCGTCGTTAACCAATTGCCTATGTGTGCTAATTTGAGAGCTTACCCTATTAGACAACAAAAACCAGAAAAGTCACTTATTAATCTGTAAAAAACCACTTTAGATTCATTCGTTTAGCAAAAAATATTATCGTTTGGGTAGTACAAGTCTCAATTCATTCTATTATATTTGACATAAAATTTAATTTAACAACAGATGATAAAAAAGTTGACCTTTTTGGGTTGTATGCTTTTGTCCACCACCTTTTGGGGACAAGAAACGATTCAAAAAACAGACCGCAACAACTACGCTTATGAAATAGTTGAAAACGATCCGACTAACACCCGGATTTACACTTTGTCTAACGGAATGAAAGTGTATCTGGCTCAAAATAAAGACGAGCCACGTATCCAAACTTATATTCCTGTACGAGCCGGTTCTAATGACGATCCAGCAGAATACACCGGTTTGGCACATTATTTAGAGCACATGCTTTTTAAAGGAACGTCCAAAATCGGGTCGCACGATTGGGAAACCGAAAAAATGTATCTGAAACAAATTTCAGATTTGTACGAAAAGCACAAAAACGAAACGAATCCTGACAAAAAATTAGCGATTTACCGCGAAATTGACTCTGTTTCCAACATCGCTTCTCAGTACGCGATTGCGAATGAATACGATAAAATGATTTCTTCGCTCGGTGCTTCAGGAACCAATGCCCATACTTGGTTTGAAGAAACGGTTTATAAAAACAACATTCCGTCGAATGAACTGGAAAAATGGATGATTATCGAATCCGAAAGATTTTCTGAACTGGTTTTAAGGTTGTTTCATACAGAGTTAGAAGCGGTTTACGAGGAATTTAACCGTTCGCAAGACAACGATTTTCGTTTGATGCATTATGCCATGTTGGAAAATCTTTTTCCGGAAAGTAATTACGGTCAGCAAACCACTATCGGAAAGTCGGAGCATTTGAAAAATCCGTCGTTGGTAGCTATCGAAAATTATTTTCATAAATATTATGTGCCGTCAAATATGGCAGTGATTTTGGTGGGTGATTTGGAGTTTGAACCGACGATTCAATTGGTGGACAAGTATTTTGGTAAACTAAAAAAAGGGGAAACACCTGAAAGATACGTTGCCAAAGAAAAACCATTGACAAAGATTAAAGAAGTCGAAGTTTTTAGCCCGTCTGCTGAAAGAATGCAAATGGCTTTCCGCCTTGGTGGCGTGCACACAAAAGATGCACAGCTGCTGAAAATCATGGATATGCTGTTGTCAAATAGCACGGCAGGTTTAATCGATTTGAACATCAACCAAAAGCAATTGGCACAATATGTAGGTGCTAGTCCGCAAATTATGAAGGATTATTCTTCGCATGTTTTTACCGGAATGCCTAAGCAAGGACAAACCTTGGAGGAAGTAAAAGCTTTGATTTTGGGTGAAATCGATAAAATCAAAAAAGGTGATTTTGAAGATTGGATGATTGAGGCTGTTATCAACGACTTCAAAAAGCAAGAACAACGTGTGTACGAAAGTACCAACGGATTGGCAACCAATATGTATCAAAATTTTATTAAAGAAAGAAGTTGGGCGGATTACATCAACGAATTGGATAAACTTTCGCAAATCACTAAGGCTGATATTGTGAAATTTGCCAACGAAAATTACAAAGACAACTACGTGGTGGTGTACAAACGCCAAGGCGAAAACAAAGACTTGGTAAGAGTGGAAAACCCAGGCATCACGCCTATTAGCCTGAACCGCGAAAATGAATCAGATTTCTATAAAGATTTCATGAAACTGACCGTGGACGAAATTCAGCCTGTTTTTGTTGATTTTGACGAATCTATCCACAGAGAAAAATTGAGAAACACTGATTTTTCTTGGATTGAAAATAACACCAACGATATTTCGGGCTTGTATTACATTACAGAAATGGGCTCAGATCATGACAAAAAGCTTTCTTTGGCGATTAATTATTTAGATTATTTGGGAACTTCAAAATATTCCCCAGAAGAATTGAAAAAGGAGTTTTACAAAATCGGGATTGATTACGGCGTGGGTGCAGGTACGCAACGTTCGTTTATTTACCTGAACGGGCTGCAAGAAAACATAGAAGAGGGAGTCCAGTTGTTGGAGCATTTATTGGCTGATGCCCAGGCAGATGAAGACGCTTATGCACGATATATCGAGAGAATTCTGAAAAGTCGTTCGGATGCTAAAGTAAATAAAAATAGCATACAATCTGCTTTAAATCAATATGTTACTTATGGTGAAAACAGCCGTTTCAGAGATATTTTGACCGAAGCGGAATTAAAAGCGATTAACCCGCAAGAACTGGTAGATTTGATTAAAAACTTTTTGGCTTACAAGCATCAAATTTTCTATTACGGAAATGATGTGCAAACTACGAAAACAGCTTTAAGTAATTACCATGATTTTGGCAAGCAAAAAGCAATTCCGGCAGCGAAAGTTTATCCTCAACCGGCAACAGACGGAAAAATTTACTTTACGCCTTACGACATGGTTCAGGCTGAAATTTCTTTCCGTGCTCGCGAACAAAAGTTTGACAAAGATTTATTGACAGTTTCGGGAGTTTTCAATCAGTATTTTGGCTCAGGATTATCCTCGATTATCTTCCAGGAAATCCGCGAATCGAAATCTTTGGCGTATTCTGCTTATACATTTTATGCCAATGCAAGCAGAGCCGATGAGTACAACTATATTTATGCCTACATCGGTACGCAAGCAAACAAATTGCCAGAAGCGGTTGATGCTGTGATGGACTTATTGACCGAAATGCCAAAAGCTGAAAATCAGTTTTTAAATTCAAGAAATGCGGCTTTAAAACAAATGGCAACAAGCCGATACACCAAGTCGAGCATTTTCTTTTATTGGTTGAGTTTGCAAGACCGCGGTATCGATTATGACATCAATAAAGATATTTACACGCAAACGCAAAACATCAGTTTAAACGACCTTGAAAGCTTTTTTAACAGCCGAATCAAAGGAAAAAAATTCAATGTTGGTTTGATTGGAGACAAAGAGAACTTGGATTGGGAAGCTATCGAAAAGATGGGTAAAGTCCAGGAAGTAAACTTAGAAGAATTATTTGGGTACTAAATAAATTTGCTAAACCCGTAGTTCATCATGAACTACGGGTTTATAATATAATCCATAATTGTCCTTTCAGTACTGAACGCAACAAATAATCTTTTCATTATTTGCCGGTTCTAAATACATTAATACCTTTGCCAAAATTTTGAAAAAATGGACGTAAACATAAATGTAAAAGAAATATTTACGGCAAGCATGATTATCTTTGCGGTAATTGATATTTTGGGTTCTATCCCGATTATTATAGATTTGAGAAACCGTGTCGGCGAAATTCAATCCCGAAAAGCATCGATAGTTTCGGCAGTGATTATGATTGCTTTTTTGTTTATCGGAGAAAGGATTTTGAATCTGATAGGAATTGACGTAAATTCATTTGCTGTTGCCGGAGCGTTTGTGTTGTTTTTCCTGGCATTAGAGATGATTCTGGGCGTTTCGATTTATAAAGACGAAGCTCCTGAAACAGCCTCAATCGTGCCGTTGGCATTTCCGCTGATTGCCGGTCCCGGTGTGATGACAACCATCTTGGCACTTCGGGCTGAATATGAGGTGATTAACCTTGTTTTTGCAATTATTATCAACGTGACTGTGGTCTTTTTTGTGCTGATTATGTCCAGCAGGATAGAAAAACGACTCGGAAAATCCGGGTTGAGTGTTATCCGTAAGGTTTTTGGCGTGGTGTTGCTGGCAATAGCTGTTAAATTATTTGCGTCCAATGTTAAAGACTTGTTCGTTTAAAAGATGATTATTACTTTCGTAACAAATATTATGTAGAATGAAGTATGTGACGTATCTCATATTTATTGTGGGAATAGTATTGATTGTTGTTAATACCATGAAGTTGGATTTTTCTGATATTTTTCACGGAGACAGTTTAGTCGCATTAATCAGTATTGTGGCCGTGCTTTGTGGATTGTGCCTTTTCGCTATCTTCAGAATGTCAAAATCCATAGACGAAAAAACGAAGTAATGTATGACTGATGTTTTCATCATTGGCGGAGGTCCGGCAGCAGTTTCCTGTGCTTTGGTGCTTGGGTCGGCTTACCGGAAAGAATTTGCCTCTGCCAGGAAAATAACTTTGCTTGCTCATCAAAAAGCCTCTTACCTGCAAGATGCTTTGCTGAACAATGTTTATGGTATTCTGCCCGGAACTTCAGGCAAAGATTTGCTCCATGAGTCACTCAGTCATTTACAGCAAACCTATCCTCATGTTGAAATTATCCATAACGAAAAAGTAACTGAAGTTATCCGTCTAAACGCTGGGTTCCAAATCAAAACAAACGAAAATATTTATCTGGCAAAAACGGTAGTTGTCGCTACGAATTCGACTTCTGCTTTTAACATCGAAGGGCTGACCAAATATATTATTCCACACGAAAAATCTATTCCGTCAAAAAATCGCGTTCAATTAAAAAATGACAACCATTTGGTCGATGACAACCTTTTTGTGGCAGGAACTTTGGCAGGATTGCCAAGTCAGGTAAGCATTGCTGCCGGCAGCGGAGCATTTGTCGCCACAGAAATATTAACCCAATGGAACAACGGATTACCGGCACATTCACACGATTCTATCAAAAAATAATCTGTTTTTTGAACCCAAAACCATAGCTTTTCATGTTAGAACAAGAAGAAATTATATACGAAAAAACAGTTATCGTCGGGCTGATTACACAGCAGCAATCCGAAGATAAGCTACAAGAATATCTCGACGAATTGGAATTCCTGACCTATACCGCAGGTGGCGAAGTCGTTAAGAGATTTACCCAAAAATTGGAAAAACCAAACCCGAAAACTTTTGTTGGAACAGGAAAATTGGAACAAATTGAATTGTTTATTAAAGAGAATGATGTTAGCACCGTTATTTTTGATGATGAACTATCTCCGGCTCAGCAAAACAATCTGTCCAAAATGCTGGATTGCAAAGTGCTGGATAGAACCAACCTGATTTTGGATATTTTTGCCCAGCGGGCACAAACTTCTTATGCCCGTACGCAGGTAGAACTGGCTCAGTTTGAATATCTTTTACCCAGACTGACCGGAATGTGGACGCATTTGGAACGTCAACGTGGAGGTATCGGAATGAGAGGTCCCGGAGAAACAGAAATCGAAACCGATAGACGAATTGTCCGTGACCGAATTGCCTTACTGAAAGATAAACTCAAAAAAATTGACCGGCAAATGGCCGTTCAACGCAGCAACAGAGGTGCAATGGTTCGTGCGGCTTTGGTCGGATATACCAATGTAGGCAAATCTACCTTGATGAACATGATGGGCAAGAGCGAGGTTTTTGTGGAAAACAAACTTTTTGCAACACTCGATACCACTGTGCGTAAGGTAGTTATAAAAAATTTACCCTTTTTGCTTGCCGACACGGTTGGGTTTATCCGCAAGTTACCTACTCAGTTGGTCGAATCATTCAAAAGTACTCTGGACGAGGTTCGCGAAGCCGATTTGCTGTTACATGTGGTTGATATTTCTCACCCGGATTTTGAAGACCATATCGAAGCGGTTAATCAGATTTTAAAGGAAATCGAAAGTGATGATAAACCTACGTTAATGATTTTCAATAAAATAGATACTTATTCGCCCGAACATTATGATGAGGAAGATTTGATGCAGGAACGTACGTCTAAACATTACTCTATTGGCGAATGGAAAAAAACATGGATGAACAAAGTAGGCGAAAATAATGCCATATTTATTTCGGCTGTCGAAAAAGAAAATATTGAAGAATTCCGGGCAAAAGTATATGAAGCGGTTCGGGAAATACACATTACCCGATTCCCGTACAACCATTTTCTGTATCCGGAATATGACCAAAATATGAACGACGAATCATAAACAAGGTTCTAAAACAACAGTTTTTAGTTCTAAATAAATATAAAAATGAAATTTAACACGCTAACCATACACGGCAAGCAACAAGCCGACCCATGTACCGGAGCTGTAATGCCTCCGGTTTATCATACTTCTACATTCAAACAAAAAAGCCCCGGTGTGCATTCGGGATACGAATACAGCCGTGCCGACAATCCGACTCGTACAGCCTTGGAAAAAGCGTTGGAAAGTATTGAAGGCGGTGCGAGAGGACTGGCTTTTTCCTCCGGATTAGCGGCTATCGACTGCGTGATGAGATTGCTGAAACCCGGCGATGAGGTGGTGGCTATGGACGATTTGTATGGCGGAACTTTCCGTTTGTTTACTAAGTTTTATGAACCTATCGGTATCAAATTTACATTTGTGGATATGAGCCAACCGGAGGAAATCAGCAGATATATTAACGAAAACACAAAACTCATTTGGGTAGAAACACCTACCAATCCGTTGATGAAACTGGCAGATATTGAGAGGATTGCTCAAATAACCAAAGAAAAAAATGTGCTGTTTGCTGTAGATAATACTTTCGCAACGCCTTATCTGCAAAAACCACTTGAGTTGGGTGCGGATATCGTGATGCATTCGGCTACCAAATATTTGGGCGGACACTCAGATGTAGTTGCCGGAGCGTTGGTTATCAAAGATGAAAAATTGGGCGAACAGTTGCATTTCACACAATTCGCTACCGGAGCTACTTTAGGTCCGCAGGAAAGTTTTCTTGTGCTTCGTGGTATAAAAACGCTGCATTTGCGTATGCAAAGACATAGCGAAAACGGGTTAAAAGTTGCTCAATATTTGACGGAACACCCGAAAGTGGACAAAGTATTTTATCCCGGTTTAACCAGCCACCCGCAATATGAATTGGCAAAAAAACAAATGGTCGGAGGTTTTGGCGGAATGGTTTCGTTCACGTTCAAATCCGGCGAAAAACAAGACGCAATTTCATTTCTGGAAAAGCTAAAAGTGTTTACGCTCGCTGAGTCGCTGGGCGGTGTGGAATCTTTGGCGAATCACCCGGCAATGATGACACACGCGTCTATTCCGGCAGAAAAAAGAGCCGAAATCGGAATTACCGACGATTTAATCCGGCTTAGTGTTGGCGTAGAAGATATTGACGATTTAATTGCAGATATTGATATGGCGATAAAATAATGATGCTGTTTTAGAATCTTTATTATCTTTGTTTAGCACAACAATAAAAACAACAACAAATGAAAATAGCTATTGGCAACGACCACGCCGGACCTGATTACAAAAACGCCATTGTGCAAATGTTACAGCAAAGAGGTGTTGAGGTGGTTAATTACGGGGCAGATTCTTTTGATTCGGTAGATTATCCCGATTTCGGACACAAAGTGGCAAAAGATGTAGAAGAAGGAAAAGCTGATTTCGGCATTGTGATTTGCGGAAGCGGAAACGGCATCGCTATGACGGCTAATAAGCATCAGGGTGTGCGGTGTGCCTTGTGCTGGACGAAAGAAATTGCCGAACTGGCACGTCAGCATAATAATGCAAATGTGATTTCTATTCCGGCACGATTTACCGCAATTCCGCAAGCTGTGGCTATGGTGGAAACTTTTCTGGATACGGATTTCGAAGGAGGTCGTCACGCCAACAGAGTGAACAAAATAGCCTGTTCGTAAAGGAATAAAAACTACATAATCAAAAACGAGGAATTTCCTCGTTTTTTTGTACTGATAAATTATCGTATTTTTGAACGAATACAACTTAATATTATGACCGAAAACCGCCTTTTTCTTTTAGATGCTTATGCCTTGATTTTCAGAGGATATTATGCCTTTATCAAAAACCCGAGAATCAATTCCAAAGGAATGGACACTTCGGCGATAATGGGATTTATGAATTCTTTACTTGATGTAATCAAAAAAGAACGGCCGTCGTTGTTGGCAGTTGCTTTCGACAAAGCCGGAAGTGAGTCGAGAACGGCACTTTTTCCGGAATACAAAGCCAATCGGGACGCAACACCCGAAGCCATCAAAATTGCGGTGCCTTATATACAGGAACTGCTCAAAGCAATGCATATTCCGATTATCGAAATACCCGGTATCGAGGCAGATGACTTGATAGGAACGCTTGCTAAACAAGCTGAAAAAGAAGGCTATACGGTATACATGGTTACGCCGGATAAAGATTTTGCTCAATTGGTGTCTGAAAATATTTTCATGTACCGCCCTTCCCGAATGGGTAACGGACCAGAGATTTGGGGCATACCTGAAGTACAGGAAAAATTTGGCGTGGAACAACCCGAGCAAGTCATTGATTTTTTAGGAATGATGGGAGATGCCATAGATAATATTCCCGGATTACCGGGAGTAGGAGAGAAAACTGCTAAAAAGTTTCTGGCAGAGTTCGGTTCGATGGAAAATCTTTTGGCAAATACCGACAAGCTGAAAGGCAAAATGAAAGAAAAAGTCGAAGAGAGCAAAGAATTAGGGTTGCTTTCTAAAGAACTGGCAAGGATACAATTAGATTGCCCTGTACAGTTCGAGGCGGAGAAATTCAGATTGGAGCAACCCGATACCGAAAAAACAGATGCCTTGTTTGATGAACTGGAATTTCGCAGAATCAAACAGCAATTTGATGTTTTGTTTCAAAGCATAAATAATCCGGATTTACCGGCTGAAATAGTTGAAAACAAAACTACCGCAAACAAAACTGTCTCTGGTATGCAAACGAGTTTGTTTGAACTCGGCGATGAAGAAAACACGAATACCGAACATACGGGTAAGAAAACACTTTATGATACACCGCATTTATATCAGCTCATCAACACGGAAAAGTCGATTGATATACTCATTCAAACACTTTGCCGTCAAACGGAGGTTTGTTTCGACACAGAAACAACGGGCATCAATGCTTTGGAAGCCGAACTTGTAGGAATTTCTTTTTCCTGGCAGGCAGGCAGTGCGTTTTATGTGCCTTTTCCGGAAGACAAAAATGAAACCCAGCATTTGATTAACCGGTTTAAGCCGTTTTTTGAAGATGAAAACATTAGTAAAGTAGCCCAAAATATTAAATATGACCTCAAAGTTCTTCATAAGTACGGTGTTGAAGTAAAAGGACTTTTCTTCGATACGATGATTGCCCACCATCTGATTAATCCGGATATGCGTCACAATATGGATATTTTGTCGGAAACTTATCTGGGGTATTCGCCCGAGCCGATAGAAAATCTTATCGGAAAAAAAGGCAAAGGACAGAAAAGTATGCGAAATGTACCATTGGAAGATATTAAAGAATATGCCGGCGAAGATGCAGATATTACCTGGCAACTCAAAAATATTTTCCAGAAAAGATTAAAAGAAACCTATACTGAAGATTTATTTTATCAGTTAGAAAGCCCTCTGATTCCGGTATTAACCGATATGGAAATCAGCGGAATTAAACTCGATACCGATTATCTGAAAAATCTTGCCGAAGAGCTTTCAGAAGAGGCGGCAAAGCTGGAGCAAAAAATTTATGAACAAGCCGGAGAAAAATTTAACCTTGCCTCGCCGAAGCAATTAGGCGATATTCTGTTTGACAAACTGAAAATAGGTGGAGTAAAACCTAAGAAAACCAAAACCGGACAATACGCCACCGGTGAAGAAATATTGAGCGGTCTGGCAAAAGATTATCCGATTGTACAAGATATTTTGGAATGGAGGCAGATTGTGAAATTGCAGAACACTTATGTGGAGGCACTTCCTCGTCAGGCAGATAAAACCGGGCGTGTGCATACGGTGTATTTACAAACGGTTGTTGCCACCGGCCGGTTGAGCTCGAATAATCCGAATTTGCAAAATATCCCAATCCGAACAGAAAGGGGGCAGCGTGTGCGGAAATCTTTTGTGGCGACTGACAATGACCACATTTTGCTCGCTGCCGATTATTCACAGATAGAATTAAGAATTATCGCGGCACTCAGCAAAGAACCGAATATGATTGCGTCGTTTAAAAACGGAGAAGATATCCACCGTGCGACAGCGGCAAGAGTTTTTAATGTTCCGTTGGAAGAAGTTACCCGCGAACAGCGGAGCCACGCCAAAACAGTGAATTTCGGGATTATTTATGGTGTTTCAGCTTTTGGGTTGAGCAATCAAACCAATCTGTCCCGTTCCGAAAGCCAGGAGTTGATAAATGCCTATTATGACACTTATCCGCAGTTGAGAAAATATATCCAGCAGCAGATTGATTTTGCCCGTGAGCATGGTTATGTACAAACTGTTTTGGGCAGAAGACGTTACCTGAAAGATATTAATTCCAGAAATGCAGTAGTCAGAGGAGGAGCGGAGCGGAACGCGGTCAATGCTCCAATACAAGGTTCTGCGGCAGATATTATCAAAATTGCGATGATTAATATTTATCAAAAACTCAGAGAAAAAAATATGCAGACAAAAATGTTGCTGCAGGTACACGATGAGCTGGTTTTTGACGTGCCTAAGACAGAACTTGACGAGGCCAAATCACTTATTCGTCATGAAATGGAAAATGCTTTCCAGTTAGATATTCCTTTGATTGTTGATTTAGGCGAAGGAACGAATTGGCTGGAGGCTCATTAAAGTGAAAAAGCATATAAACATTTGATCTCTCTGAGGTCTTTTTTAACCTGCAAAAATCCCGACACTTTATTGTGCCGGGATTTTTTCGATATATTAGTTGTTTTTTGTTATCTGCTGCTTCTGCCTCCACCTCTTGATGAAGATGCTCCGCTTGATCTGCTCATGCTGCCTGAACTTCTTGACATGCTTGGTGCAGAACTTCTTGAAATACTTGGCGATGAGCTTCTGCTGATGTTAGAAGATGAAGACGAAGGTCTTGCATTGCTTCTTGTGCTGGAAGCCGGTGCCCGATATGAGCGGCTTGTGGTCGTAGAACTTCTTTGTATGCGTTGACGTTGTGGAGTAGTTGACGTTGAGTTACTTCTCACGGTTGCTCTGTTTCCGCTTGAGTTTACTCTCGTTCCGCTATTTCCGATAGTAGAGGACACTCTGTTTTGTCTTGCTCTTGTATTGGCTTCGCTGTTGAAGTCTGAACGAACTCTGGTTGAAGTTCTCGCTGTATTATCACGGGAAATTGTATTTCCTGTTGCTCTGGTTACAGCTGAACGACCTTCGCCGTTTTGTCGTACACTACTTCTTGTAGTTGCCCGGTTATTGTTATTCAATCTGCTGTTGTCGCTGCGATTCACTACACCGTTCACATTTCTGGAAATTCCTCGGCTGCTTTCTAAAGCATGTCTGTTTTTGACAGAGGCGTTTCTTGAGGTAAATGTTCTGGACGGATTCGAGTTAGCATAAGCTCTTCTGCTTACAGATGAATAGATGTTATTGGCTCGTGATATTCTTCGGTTTTCGGTATATACATATCTGTTTCTTGTATTAATATGTCTGTGTACATGTCTGTGATAGGTATATATCGGCATTGGAGCCCAATAGCTGAAATAGGTTGGGTAATATCCCCAGTACCATGGCGAATAGTATGGTCTGTAGTGGGTTGCCCAAAAGAAATCAAAGAAAACAGGTGTTCTGTAATAATAAGGCTCATAGATATAATTCGGACCGTAAATGAAAGGGTCTCCTACAATCTGTACATAAACCTTACCAGATGAACGTTGTTTTTCTATTTCAATCGTTGCCACGTCCTGGAATAAATCCTGTCCTAAAACTGATTGAACCACAACGATTCTTTTGTTTCCGTCTGCGACTTCAATTACTCTCAGATAATCAACATATCCGTCTCCGTTTAGGTCAAGGTTAGATAGTTGTAATGACGGGTCATTGAGTCTTTGTTCAAAATCTTCCAAATCTCTGGAATCTCCGAAAATTGACGCCACCGCCTGCAAGTCTAAATTGTCTGATATGTCTGCGGTGTTAGCCGTTACTACTGCGGTGGTGTTCCGTTGAGCGTAGGTAGTCACTGAAAACAGAACTGTTGCAAGACCGAGCAGTATGTATTTTAAAGTTTTCATAGTCTGTATATTTTTAATTAATAAATCATTTTCTGTTAGTAAGAAATCAACTACCATGCCAAACTACTTTTTTGGGATGCTTATCTTCCTAAAAACAAACAGAGCCGGGATTTTCCCGGCTCTGTTTACTGTATTTAAAGATTGATTATTTTCTTAGAATAATAAATTCTGATCTTCTGTTCATGGCGTGTTGTTCGTCTGTACAATTCTCGCCACAATCAATTGCCGGAGAACTTTCTCCATAACCTTGTGCCTCCAATCGGTCAGGGCTTATTGCCTGAGAAATCAGATATTGGCGTGTAGCCATAGCTCTTTGTTGTGACAAGTTCAGGTTGTATGCATCACTACCTCTGTTGTCTGTATGTGCTTCGATTTTGATTCGCATAGTTGGGTTGTTCTGCATAATCTGAACTAATTTGTTCAATTCAAAAGCACCTTGTTGCGTGATATTCGATTTGTTGAATTCGAAATAAATATCACCTAATTCGATTTTCTTCGGTAACACAATCATTTCGATTGGTCGGATACTTACATCTACCGGTTTTTTACCGCCTTTTGTTCTTTCCAATTCGATGGTTTTATTTTCATAGTCAGGTCGGGTAACCTGCAAAGAGAAGTTTCTCTGACAATCGACATCATACCGCACGATACCGAAACTATCAGTAAATCTTGTGTCAATAATATTACCGTCGTGGTCTAAAATACTTACTTCAGAGTCTTTCAGAATGTTTCCTGTTTTGGCATCGGTTACAGTAATCACAAATTCTTCCACACAAACAGGGAATACCTTGTAAATATCATCACGTCCTACGCGGTTGGTGGACAAGAATCCAATATTTTTTTCAGGATAAAAAGACATGGCAAAGTCATCTTTTTGTGTGTTTACAGGGTCTCCCAGGTTAACCGGAGTTGCTCCCGGACTTTCCAGGTCAATCATATAAACATCTAAACCTCCAAAACCTTGTAAGGCATCAGAAGAATAGTATAACTTACCATTTTCTGCAATAAAAGGAAAAGATTCTCTACCTTCAGTATTAATAGCAGGGCCCATATTTTCTGGTTCGCCGTAGCTACCATCTTCATCAACAGATACCTTCCAGATATCCATTCCGCCGAATGTACCTGGCATATCAGAAGCGAAATATAAGGTTTTTCCGTCAAGAGAAACGCTCGGATTACTTACGGAATATTCAGCTCCGTTGAATGGAACCGGTTCGATATCTCCCCATTTTTTACCGTTGAACTTAGCCCGGAAAACATTTACTTTTCCGAGTTTCAGTCTTTTTTCTTTGTTTAAATCGTATTTTTTATCACGGAAACTTTCACTGGAAAAGTACATTGTTTGCCCGTCTTTTGTGATAGTAACTGGACCGTCGTGATATTTTTTAGTGTTGATTTCCTCTACCGGCTCGATTTCGGTAAATTTCCCGTCTTCCAAATTATATTTTCCTGCAAACACATCTAAATAAGGTTGTTCGTCCCAGCCATATTTTTTCCCGCGTTCGTTACGTGCAGTAGTAAAATAGAAGGTGTTGTCTTCAGTTAAAACACCAGCAAAATCCGAGTATCTCGCGTGATTCATTCCACTGTCTTCAAATGTAAACAAGGCTTCTTGCGAACGAAGGCTCGGAATATAATTAGGTTCTTTTAGAAACTCAATAGCTCTGGAATCGTCAGGGTTACGGTCGGCAAATTTTTTGAATGCTTTGTTAGATGCCTCGTAACGGCCACTGGCTTTGAGCATTTGTGCGTACCGATAGTAAATGTCTCCTTCGAGGTTTGGATTTACAGCTAAAGCCTTTCCGTACCATTTGGCAGATTCTACCGTATTGAAAATATTGTAGTAACAATCTCCCAAACGGATATTGATATAATTGTCTGTTTTATCTCCGCGGACTAATTTCCGGTATAACTGAGCCGCTTCGGCATACTCATATTTGTCAAAATGTGTATCAGCCATTTTGAGTTGTTCTTCCGGGGTATAAACGAATTGTGCGTGCCCTATGAAGAAGCAACACATAAATATTAAGCTAAGGTATATTTTTCTCATACTGTCAGAATTGTATTTTTAGAAATATCTTGGTGAACTGGATACTCTTCTTTTATAGAAGATGTCAAACAACAGAATAACCTCGTGTGAGCCTGATGCGGCTAATCTGATATCAGAAGTAACATAATCGTAAGCATAACCAATTCTGAGATTTGGCATTACAGCGTAATTAACCATTCCTCCAAAAGAATCTTCTAATCTGTATGTCACACCGAATTCCAGTTTGTTGTTCCACATGGCATTCACAGATAAATCAACTGACAAAGGTGAATTGGTTGCCATTTTTAACATGGTGGAGGGGCGTAATTTCCATTGGTAATCCAACTCAAATACGTAACCACCGGTTAAGAACATGTGCATAGTTTCCGAACCAAACTTCCGGTCGTTTTTGGTCATATAAGTGTTTTGCAGAAAGTTAGGAATACCTAAACCTATATAATAATTGTCGGTGTAGTAAAATGCACCTGCACCCACGTTGAAGAAAGAAGAACTTTCGTCAAAGGCAAACATCGGGTCATTGGGGTCAGGTACGAAATCACTTACTTTAGACCTTAAGTTGTTCTGTAGCATGGTCATACCGGCTTTAACCCCCAAGGCAAGTTTGTGACGTCCACCTAATTCCAAGGTATAGGAAAAGTCGGCATAAACGTTATTTTCCTCGGTTGGTCCTAATCGGTCTGAAATAGCAGAAATCCCGACACCTACTTTTTTACCCACCCGGCTGTGACCGAACAAGGTAATAGTTTGTGGGGCTCCTTCTAATCCTGTCCATTGATTTCTGTACAAAGCACCTAATGCAAGGGTTTCTTTAGACCCGGCATAGGCGGGGTTAACAACGCTTTGATTGTACATGTATTGCGTGTAATGAGGGTCTTGCTGTGCATATCCTGAATAAGAGAATCCCAGTAACCCTGCAAACATGGTTAGTATAATTTTTTTCATAGAAAACATATTAACTCTAATTATTCGACCAATATATTAAAAAAATATTAAATCCTACAACAGTGCAGGAATAAAATTACAAAAAAATAAGTTTAGGGCAAGTTTTTTCTTGCCCTAAACCTAAAGTTATTTCGTTTCTCTTACCAATTGTACCCAACCTGTAAATTCTTCAACATTTGTTACAATTCGGTAATAGTATGTTCCGTCTGGCAATGAATTACCACTGTTAGACTGACCTTCCCATTCATCAGTATAACCCATGCCATGGGAGTACACTTCACGACCATCACGATTATAAATCTTCAGGTCTAATACCCAGTAACTGCTCAAATCAAAACGGTCATTTAATCCATCCCCGTTTGGTGATATACCCTTAGCTATCAGGCAAGAAGTGTTATCGATTTCAATATAGAATTCTTTCCAGCATCCAAATTCATCTTCTACACGAAGTGTTACTGTTCCAGTATTTCTCACTACGGCCGTGTTTTCGGATACTTTTTCTGCCCCTATCCAGATTAACTCATAGCTTTCAAGTGGGATAGAAACCCGAAGGTTGGTTGCATCGATAATAGTTTCTCCTCCATTACAATAAGAAACCATCTCAAATAATATTGGCTCGCTAATAGTAACTGTTGTTGTATAGCTATCATCCTCACCGCAATTTCCAGGAGCTACTTTATAGTCATAAAGTACTTCATAAGTTCCGGGTATACTTGATTCTACATCTACTTCGCCCGTTTCAGAGTCTATAAATAACCCTGCTGAAGAGCTAAATGTTCCTCCGAAAGTAAACCCATCTGCATAATATGGCAAAGCAAAATCCAAATTGTCGTAGCATAGAATATCATCATAGCTAAACTCCACAACGGGTGTCTCCAAAGGAACTAATATCAGCTCTATCTCTTGAACACTTGAGCAAGAAGATAGTATTGTAGATGATATTTTAGCATAAATTGTTGCATTGCCAGATTCATATAAATCAGGTAACGGATTGGTTCCTGAATTAAGATCATCCATTGAAGCGTATAATTCAATGTCGTAATCACCTAAGTTTAATTCGTCTTTATAGGCACCTAAGTCAAATACCTCAACACCATCATTTAATTCATCACACAATTCTATTGTTTCTGGGATTTGTTCACCATATGAGGCGATGAACATAACATCAATTTCATCAAAAACAACCTCTTCCGTACACATTTCTTTTTCTACCTCCAGTCTGTATGTGCCCGATTGAGTAACTGTGATAGATAATCCATCTTCGCTATATGAATCTGGGTCTATTAATTCATCATTGTGATACCATCTTGTTTCGGTAACATCAGTACTTGTGCCTGCTGATGCAACCTCCCCTTCTAAAATTACTTCTGTTCCCGCACAAACGATAATGTCTTCGCCCAAATCTACTTCACACAAGAAAGAACAATCTGTATTACCTGCTTCTTCATCTTCAATATTGGTTTGATGTAACTTAATATAACCGGGACTACCATTGAAATTAGTAATTAATAAGACATAGATTTGTCCTTCTTGTGCACCTGTTATGCTGAAATTTTCAACAGGAGCGGCAGAATAACTACAATCAACTTCATAAAGAGTAGGATTGTCTAAATCTATTTGCATACACGCATCTTGCATACTATCGAAAGGTCCCCAAGCGATATAATCGACATCTAACCCTGTTCCTGTAGGATTTCCTTCAGCATCAAACGCTGTGTTTTGGATTATTTCAAAATCCAGATCTCCGGATTGGTCTATTTGTAAATAATACCAAACAGGATTTGGCGTACTTCCTAAACATGATAATGAACCATACAAATTACCCACACCACTAACATTTTCAAATAGGATTCCACCTCCTTCTTCCGCACAGAAAGGTTGTGCCTGAGATACCGGGCTGGCGTTAGAGCTAAAAGGAGTACTTATCCATATAGTTTCTCCGTCCTCACCACAGTTTGTCTTTATCCAAAAAATATAGTCTTCGTTCGGTTCAAGATCTGGTATTTGTACAAAATTGTCCTCTACTATTGTGCCCTCGGTTGGTTCAGGTTCTCCATCAAGAGTAACTGCGTATTCCCATGATATTCCCGAGCCTCCTGCTGTCCATGTAACATTTGCTGTCGGTGGTGAGTCACAGGTTACATCTATTTCTATGTCGGTAGGGTCAGGGCAATCAACATTGTATGGCTGGATAAATACGTTGTCAACATATAATCTCCAACCGTCTAATCCTCCTGAAGGGACATGAAACGCAATGTAAACCTCTCCCTGGATAGGGTTACCATCTTCATCTAACAAGTGAATTATTTTCTCTTCGTAAGTTGTATTGCTTGCAACAGTCAAAGGCATTAATTCTAATGTAAAATCATCAGGATTCATGCCTGTAGTAGAGAGCATTACTCGGAAATCATTCGGCTCTGATGAAGATTGAACTCTATAATGGAATTTCAGGAGAGCAGCTCCTAAATCGTTTGTTAAATCTACATGTGGAGTAATTAACCAATCGTCATTATTGCCATTATTAAAATCAGTATTTAGGGAAGCTACTTGATTACCCTCATAAGGATTTGAGGTATAGTTCATATCCCACTCATCACCATCACCATTTTCATCAAGGACGGTCCAACACTGTTCTGTTGTTGAATCCGAATTAAAGCCTTCCCAAAAAGGAATATTAAATGTAGTGCATCCGGTTGTGAATGAGATGCCTGTCCATAAGCTCAAGCCGTCATCTGCCCCGCAATCTGCTCTTACATAAAAAACATACTCTGTTGTTGGATCAAGACCTTCTACAGTATAAGGGTTTTCATTAACTTCTTCATAACCTGTAGTGGCCTCATCAGGAGCATCGCTTCCTACAGGTAAAACTAATACATGCCAAGTATCTTGGCTGTCAGGAGCGGTCCACCCAATCTCTACAGTACTATCAGTTATTTGGACAATGTTGAGCCCAGAAGGAGGCATACAATCCGGTACCTCAATCACAGTAAGTGTATAATCTTCTACTTCACCCCAAGAAATCGTTCCACAAGGTTCTGGATTGGAGTTGTTCCATTGGGCTCTGACTCTCATTTGGTAATCCCCAAGAGGTGTTCCTGCAGGAACTGTAAAGGTTCCTGAAAAACCATTGCCCGTGGCCCCTGAAGCAAAAACTTTTTCACTTTCATCAAATATGAGGTTGTTGTCCCAATCTACCCAGATATTAACCCCCATTCCTGCACTATTGGAGATGGTAAACTCTATTTCTCCTGTTTCAAAATGGGCAACTACCATGCTCGTGAAATCTCCATATCCTCCTGGTGATATTGTTGAACCTGTTTCATTATCAATGTTTAAGATGGCTCCTGAAGTGGAAAATGAAGAAATAACATCTCCGGTATTGGTTGATGAAACCTCGCAATAACCGGTAAAGAAATAAAAAGGACCAGCCCAGGCACTAACACCGTCAGTCCCACAATCACGACGTACATAAAATTCATAACTGGTTTCTTCCTCTAAACCTTCTAGAGTATAAGTGTTGCTTTCGATACCCTCTTCTAAATTTGCATCTGCTTCTCCTTGCTCAAAACCGGCCTCTCCCCACTCGATATCAAATAAATCTCCATCACTTACCCAAGACAAATCGGCAGACTCAAGTGTTATACCATCAACGCCAAGATCTGTTGGAGTTGGACAAGTTATCTCCGAAACTTCAACATTATCAATAGCTCCCGGAGGTTGTGTTCCCACACTTCCATCGTTTCTCCATTCAAACACAAGTCTTACTATTTGACCAGCGTAATCTGTTGATGGAATTTCAAAAAACTGGCTAGTCCAGTCAGTTTGCTGGTTGTAATTTTCTCCAAATTGTACACCACTACTATTTCCTGTAGTGATTTGTGTACCCGGCACAGGAATGTAATCTGTCGGAACAACCCAAACTCTGATATAGTCACAACATGATTCAGCTTGTGCTTTCCAATCAAAAGAGAGCAAGATGCTTTCGGAGTCGGCAGGTATCTGAATATCTCTATAAGCATGCACTACTGTGGATGAAGTATTTGTATAAGCATTTGTATCTCCTTCGTCATTAGAAATGTACAGAGAGTTTCCGTCGTTGCCTGTAGCGTCACCAACTATCCATTGGTTTACTTGCGATCCGTTGCTAAAAGTCCATTCTATATTTCCTTCAAAATCTTCTTCAAAAGGCAATTCTGCCGGAATTTGTGTGGTTGTTGCAGTTATTGGACCTGCCCATAAACTCAAGCCGTCACCATCACCACAATCGGCTCTTACGTATATATCATATTCTGTCGATGATTCTAAAGTTTCTATTGTATAGGGGTTTTCATTGACATTTTCATACCCTGTCGTAGCTTCATCAGGTGCGTCAGTTCCTGCTGGTAATACTAATATATGCCATAAGTCTTGTCCATCAGCAGCTGTCCACTCGATTTCAATGGTGTCAGCAGTTACTTCAACTGAGGTAAGAGCAGTTGGTGGCATACAGTCGGGTGCTTCTGTTACATTGAGAGTAAAATCTACAGTAGTGCCCCAAGAAATATTACCACAGGGATCAGGATCAGCAGAAGAGCCATATTGACCTCTAACACGCATACGGTATTCTCCTATCGCTACAACAGAAGGGATTGTAATAGTTCCTGTTTTAGTAGCATCGTTGTTTGCTAATGAAAACACTTTTTCTTCATCGTCAAATTCTTCATTACCATCAAAGTCAATCCAAATGTTCACACCATTCGCTCCTCCTACATAGGTTGTGGAAATGTCAAAAGACAGTCCTTGTGCTTGCATGATAACCTGATCTGTTTCGTCATCATACGATCCTTCAGGGTGAGAGGTTACAGAATAAGTTACGTTTTGTAATGCATTAGTAGTTGATATTGATGAGAGATGATCGCTGCTATAGGTTGCTGAAACCTCGCAATATTGTGCGTAACTTCCAAAACCAACAAATAACATCAAAAGCATAGCTATGCTTTTGAGCTTATTCGAAAGGAAATCCCGCTCTCTATAATTCGTAGTTTTATACATAATTAGACACTTTAAGTTTATTACTAAAAGGCTAATTTATTGTTTTTAAAACAAATTACAAAAATTTTAACGCTGGTTTTTTTTGTTTATTTAAAAATGACAGAAAAAATAAGGCAAAAAATACCCCGAAATCATTTTCGGGGTTGTGGGAGTTTATACGTAAATATTATCTAATCATTCAGTTTCAGTACAGCCATAAATGCCGATTGTGGAATTTCTACATTTCCGACTTGTCGCATACGTTTTTTTCCGGCTTTTTGTTTTTCCAGTAATTTACGTTTACGGGAAATATCTCCGCCATAGCACTTTGCGGTAACGTCTTTTCGCAGGGCTTTGATGGTTTCCCGTGCGATTACTTTCACACCTATCGCTGCCTGAATCGGAATGTCAAACTGCTGTCTCGGAATCAGTTCCTTTAGTTTTTCACACATTTTTTTACCTATGTTATAGGCATTGTCCTGATGTATCAAAGCCGACAAAGCGTCAACATTTTGTCCGTTGAGCAGCACATCGAGGCGAACCAGTTTTGACGAACGCATTCCGATTGGGTGGTAATCGAAAGAGGCATATCCCTTGGAAACGGTTTTTAACCGGTCGTAAAAGTCAAATACGATTTCAGCCAAAGGCATATCAAAAGTAAGTTCAACCCGTTCAGGAGTCAGATAAGTCTGGTTGGTAATCTGTCCTCTTTTTTCGATACAAAGACTCATTACGTTTCCGACAAAATCAGCTTTTGTGATGATTGTCGCTTTGATAAAAGGTTCTTCTACGCGGTCTAATTTTGAGGGGTCGGGTAAATCTGACGGATTATTTACCACAAACGGCGTATCAGGTTCTTTTTTGGTATAAGCCAAATACGAAACGTTTGGAACAGTTGTGATAACAGTCATATTAAATTCTCTTTCCAAACGCTCCTGAACGATTTCCATATGCAACATTCCTAGGAAACCACATCGGAAACCAAATCCTAATGCTGCGGAACTCTCAGCGGTAAACACCAAAGACGCATCGTTAAGCTGTAATTTTTCCATTGAGGCACGAAGTTCTTCATAATCTTCTGTATCCACAGGATAAATTCCTGCAAAAACCATCGGTTTTACATCTTCAAAACCGGTAATCATATTTTGAGTAGGTGTTTTGGCATCGGTAATTGTATCGCCCACTTTCACTTCCTTCGCTTCTTTGATTCCGGAAATTAAGTAACCCACATCGCCGGCAGAAATAGTTTGTTTCGGCACCTGGTTGAGTTTCAACGTGCCTATTTCGTCAGCAAAATATTCTTTGCCGGTTGCCATAAATTTAATTTTCTGATTTTTTTTAATCTCCCCGTTAAATACACGAAAAATAACTTCAATTCCTCTGAACGGATTGTAAACAGAATCGAAAACCAAGGCTTGTAGTGGTTCTTCAGGATTTCCTTCGGGGGCAGGAATCCTTTCAACAACGGCTTCCAAAATCTTATCCACGCCAAAGCCTGTTTTTCCGGAGGCATGAATAATATCTTCGTACTTACAGCCGAGCAAATCAACAATATCGTCGGAAACTTCCTCCGGGTTGGCAGACGGTAAATCTACTTTGTTTAATACCGGAATAATCTCCAGGTCGTTTTCTAATGCCAGATATAGGTTTGAAATCGTTTGTGCCTGAATGCTTTGTGCAGCATCAACAATCAGCAAAGCTCCTTCGCAAGCAGCAATGGAACGGGAGACTTCGTAGGAAAAATCTACGTGTCCCGGAGTGTCAATCAAATTGAGAATATAGGTTTCTCCTTTGTAATTGTACTCCATCTGGATAGCGTGGCTTTTAATCGTAATCCCGCGTTCTCTTTCCAAATCCATATTGTCCAGAAGCTGAGCCTGAGCCTCACGCTGCGTAATGGTTTGTGTAGCGTCCAACAGCCTGTCAGCCAGTGTGCTTTTGCCGTGGTCGATATGTGCAATGATGCAAAAATTTCTTATTCTCTTCATACAAATATATCCTGTAATTAAGTCAAGGATTTTAACCCACAAATATACACAGATTTTTGTATTATTTGTTAAACAGATTGCAGATGTGTACATTGCGTTTTAAAAAGGATAAAATGCATCTTCTATATGTTCGAGTGAAGTAGTTTGTTTGTTGATGACAATAGCGATGATGTCAAAGCGGGTTTCTGTGTCCAAATCGTTTTTAATCACATATTCGTTGGCGGCACCGATGAGTAATTTTCTCTTTTTCGGCGTGACAAATTCCTGCGGATTACCAAACCAGTCGGTGGTTCGGGTTTTTACTTCTACAATCGCCAGCACTTCGTCTTTTTGGGCGATGATGTCGATTTCTGCTTTTCCGAAACGCCAGTTTTTTTCTACAATCATGTAGCCGTTCTGTTCCAGATGATTTACCGCCATCTTTTCTCCTTGTATGCCTAATTCGTTGTGTTCTGCCATTACAAAAATTTTAGTGTAACTTCATTCAAATCGACGTTCAGCGAAACTTCTCTGCCAAACGGCAAGGCTAAATTATTCGGAACATGTCCGGCAGGAAAGTCAAAACAAACCGGGATATTGTATGGTTTAACAATTTCAGAAATGATTTGCATTGCGTCATATCCGAACGGAATCTGATTATCGTGCATATCGGTCATTCCGCCGACTATGAGTCCGTTCAGTTGTTCAAAATAGCCATTTCGCCTGAGGTTTTGCATCATACGGTCGATGTGATATAGGTATTCGTCCAAATCTTCGATAAAAAGGATTTTTCCGTTAGTATCTACTGATGATGCTGAGCCAAGTAAACTATATAAAATAGACAGATTTCCTCCAATAAGCTGTCCGGTTGCCTGCCCCTGAATATTGGCTGAGTGTGTATTGGTTTGGTATATTAATTCCTCTCCGAACAATGCTTTTTTTAAACTGGTTTTGGCTTCGTCGGTGGCGTTTGGAACGCTGAAAGGCATGATGGCGTGTAAAGAACCCAATCCGAGATGGTGCAAATGGCTGTGCAAAACAGTAATATCGCTGAATCCGATGAGCCATTTTGGTTGATTTCGTAGAGGTGTAAAATCTATTTTATCAATAATCCGGACTGTTCCGTAACCGCCCCGTGCAATCCAGATTGCCTTGATGTCGTTGCGGTTAATCATCTGCTGCAAATCGTCGGCACGCTCTTCATCGGTTCCGCCTAGCTGAAAATTGTCTTTGCCTATGGTATTTCCCAAAACAACTTCCAGCCCTATGCTGTTCATCAGTTCTATGGCGGGCGGGCATTGTTCGGGTTCGAATTTTCTGGCGGTGCACACAATTGCGACTTTGTCGCCCGGTTTCAGTGAAGGAGGTATTAGCATATCGATATTTTAAACAGGCTCTAAAGTTAGCAAAATAAATTCGGGTTATCATACAATTTTCATTAACATAATATTGGCTTAATTCCGCAGAAACAAAATGTATCTAAGTTTGCAGGACTAATTTAAACTGAACTATGAAAATTATGAATGCAAAGTTACTGATGTTGTTTTTACTGTTGAGTACGGTTGCTCTCGGTCAAAACAAAATAACCGGAAAGGTCTATGACCAATCAACACGACAACCTGTTGAGGCGGTTGTAGTGGGCAATTTTGAATCGGATACAGAAACAGATTCACAAGGACGATTTGAATTAATTCTACAACAAAACGAAGGAACGTTAGATTTTCTTGGAGCAGGTTATGCGAGCAAACAAGTAAATTTCTCATTCAACGGAACAGGGTTTTTGGATTTGGGAATTATTTATCTCGAAACGGAGTCATTGGAAGAGTTGGTTATTTTCGCTAAAGGAGTTATTGATGTTGCAGAAGACAGAAAAACACCGATTGCAGTATCAACTATCAACAGAGATGAAATTGAAGAAAAAACCGGTGGACGGGATATTACCGCAGCCATGCTGAATACGCCGTCTGTATATGTAACGAGTGAATCTTCCGGATTCGGGGACACACAGATGTTTACCCGGGGTTTTGACCAATCCAATACAGCCTTTTTGCTAAACGGTCAGCCTATCAACGGAATGGAAGACGGCAACATGTACTGGTCAAACTGGTCCGGAATGGCAGATATCGCTAATACTATTCAGATTCAGAGAGGGTTAGGTTCTTCAAAATTGGCGATTTCCTCTGTGGGCGGAACGATTAACTTTATTACCAAAGCCACGGAAATGAAACCGGGAGGTTTTATTAGCGGAATGATTGGTAACGATGCTTACTACAAAACAACTGTTGGCGGAAGCACAGGCTTGTTGGATAGCGGTTTTGGTGTGACAGCCATGTTTACGCATTGGCAGGGAGACGGTTATAATGATGCAACAGAAGGGCAAGGGCAAAATTATTTCATCTCTTTGGGGTATAAAGTGAATGAAAAGCATAATCTGAACTTTTTGATTACCGGTGCGCCTCAATGGCATAACCAGAATTATGCAAAATCCATCAGCAGTTATTTACAATACGGAAGAAAATATAACAATAACTGGGGATACCTGAATGGAGAAGCCATCAATGACCGTAAAAATTACTACCACAAACCGGTAATGAACCTTAACTGGGATTGGGTTATCAATGAACGCTCAAGTTTATCAACCGTATTATACGCTTCTTGGGGTAGAGGTGGTGGAACAGGACCTATCGGAAGGTCGGTCAGAGATGACGAAACCGGATTGATATTATTCGACGATGTGTATGCCCAAAACCAAGCGGAAGGGCAAGCCGGGTATGCTATCCGTGCTTCTGTAAACAACCACCAGTGGTTTGGTATGGTTTCCAATTTCAGCCATCAGTTTTCCGATGAGCTATCGTTTAATGCAGGAATTGATTTAAGAACCTACAAAGGCGACCATTTTCGTCAAATCGTTGACCTTATGGGAGCAGATTATGTGTTGGACGATACCGGGTCACGCCTGAGAGACCCAAATGCACATCTTACTAAAACATTTTCTACTAATCCTTGGAAAGCGTTGGGAGGATTTGCTAAAAATCCTGATG
Organism: Avrilella dinanensis; assembly: GCF_002807015.1. Taxonomy (GTDB): domain Bacteria; phylum Bacteroidota; class Bacteroidia; order Flavobacteriales; family Flavobacteriaceae; genus Flavobacterium; species Flavobacterium dinanensis. The sequence goes on from NZ_NIPO01000001.1 coordinate 365,352, forward strand.
AAAAATACGGATACGATTATTCAGAAAGAATTTCTTATGCCGGAGCATTCACACAAATGGAATATGCCACAGACAGATTTTCTGCCTTTTTCCAGGGAGCATTATCTAATCAGAGCCACATAAGATGGGATTATTACCAATATATGCCTGAAGATGAGGAGTCTGAAAAAGTGGATAATATCGGATACAATGTTAAAGGCGGTTTGAGTTATAATATTGATAACACACATTATTTCTTCGGAAACACAGGATATTATTCCCGTCAGCCATATCACGATAATATTTATATGAATTATAGAAATGATGTCAATCCGTTTACAGAAAACGAAAAGATTTTAGGTCTTGAATTAGGATATAAATATGTAAGTAACTTCTTTACTGTGAATGTGAATGCGTATAAGACAACCTGGGAAAACCGCGTAGAATCCGGTTCTAATTTCGCTACTGAAGACGATGTAGAATACTATGACCCTAATGGTAACTTCGGACTGGAAGCAGGAGATGAAATTTTCTTTATCAACCGCGGGGTAAAGCAAGACCACAAAGGTGTTGAGGTAGATTTTCAGGCAAGACCAACCTCAGGATTATATCTTAACGGTTACGCATCACTTGGAAGCTGGAAATATGTAGGAAGCTCTGTCGAAGAAACCAGAGATGTAGAACGCAATCTGCTTGCGTCTGAAAGTAATGATTTAGACGGGGGAAAAGTAGGAAACGCTGCACAAACGACTTTCGGGTTAGGGGCAAAATACATTATTGTAAACGGACTGTCTGTCGATGCGAATTTCCGCTATTATTCAGATTTATACGCTAACAGACAAGAAAAAGATAATCTGAAATTGCCTTCATACAATCTTGTAGATGCCGGCGTATCATACAATTTACCTCTGAACAAAACTCAGGTGTTAAGTTTCAGATTTAATGTAAATAATTTGTTTAACACCATTTATATCTCACAATCAAATACAGCTAACCAAGTAGATAACCCTAGCAATACATATAAAGGGCTCAATACAAGCAATCAGGTGTATTTCGGATATGGCAGAACATGGAATTTCTCTGCGAAGTTTAGTTTTTAATTACTAAAATTTGCTTACTTGTTGAGAAGAACGGCTGATAACCGTTCTTCTTTTTTTATCCCAAAGCCACGTCCAGTACCATCATTACGATAAAACCGCCGATAACGCCCAAAGTTGCCAAATCGGTATTGTCACTTTGTTGTGCTTCAGGAATAACTTCCTCAATTACAACGAAAATCATTGCTCCGGCAGCAAATGCCAAAGCGTAAGGTAATATTGGTGTGAAAAAAGTAACGGCAACAGCTCCGATTACAGCAGAAATCGGTTCAACAATCGCTGAAGCCTGTCCAAACATAAAGCTTTTATGCCGGTTCATTCCTGCCCGGTGCAGCGGAAAAGAAACCGCCAGACCTTCCGGAAAATTCTGTAATCCGATTCCGATAGCAAGTGTTAAAGCTCCGGCAATTGTCGCTTCGGGTATTCCGGCAGCCACGCCGCCAAACAATACGCCAACTGCCAAACCTTCCGGAATATTATGCAGTGTAATCGCCATAACCAACAAAGTGGTTTTTTGCCACGGCGTTTTGATTCCTTCCTGCTTATTGCGTTCGTGTCCGCGGTGCAGGTGTGGCAACAATTTATCCAACCCAAAAAGGAATAGAGCTCCTAAGGCAAAACCCACAGCAGCGGGCATCACTTTGGTAAAACCCTCGCCCTCGCTCATCCCGATGGCGGGAGCGAGCAAACTCCAAAAACTCGCTGCAATCATCACACCGCCGGTAAAGCCCAACATGGCGTCGAGTAGTTTTCGGCTTGGTTTTCTGAACAAATAAACGAGAGCAGCACCCAAAGCGGTCATTCCCCAAGTGAATAAAGACGCGTATAAAGCAGCGGTTATGGGCGATATGCTTTCAAAATAAGCAACTATTTCTTCAAACATAACTTTAATTGTTTTTGATATAAATATTATTGCTGACCATTTTAGAAAAAACCAATTCACGGTTACCGATAATTACAGTCACGGACTGGTCGAAAAGCTCTTTGCTCAAAATTTTGATTTTGGTACCCAACGAAACTTTTTGTTTGTCCAGATATTGCAAAAAGGACGGTGATGTATCTTTCACACCCACGCAAACGCCTTCTTGCCCAATTTCTAATTCGGACAATAAAATTTTCTGTACCGAAACAATTTCGCCGTCAGCATCCGGGATAGGATCGCCATGGGGGTCTTCTTTCGGATAACCCAAAAAAGCGTCGAGTCTTTTGATAAGTTTTTCTGACTGGATATGCTCTAATTGTTCAGCGACTTCATGCACTTCGTCCCAGTTAAAATTGAGTTTTTCTACCAGAAAAACTTCCCACAAACGGTGTTTTCTGACAATCATTTTGGCGATGTGCATACCGGTTTCGGTTAGTGAAACTCCCTGATATTTCTGGTAATTAACCAGACCTTTGTCTGCCAGTTTTTTTATCATATCGGTCACAGACGAGGCTTTGGTATTCAATCGTCCGGCGATGCTGTTGGTGGATACGTCCGGCGAATCCTGCTGTGCCAGATGATAAATGGTTTTGATGTAATTTTCTTCAGATGTGGATAACATTGCTGTGTATTTTATTTTATGCAAAAATAATAAATTTAGATTAAACTAATTATTTTTTTAAAACAAACTAAGGTAGTGATTTTTTGTAATAATTTATGGTTTGTTTATTCTGAATGGATTGAAACAGACATTCAATCTTTTTGTATATTGCAGAAATAAATGAAATTGTACATTATGAAAATAAAACTATTGTTATTAGCGGGATTTTTAGGAGTTACTATGGTTTCCTGTGAGGAAGATGTCGATGTTTACTACCGTTTTGATGAATCTACTTTCTTGACCAAACAGTCACTTTGGGAAGAGCAGCATATTCAAAGTTATCGGTTTGAACAACATTATATGTCGTCTGCAACAGGGCCGGTTAGTGAAACAATTGTGGTTCATAACGGAATAGCTACTTCTGATGCAGATGAATCCAACCCGGTACTTATCGGAACAATTTCAGATGTTTACACCAAGGTTTTAAATGATTTTAACCAAGGAAAGTATCATCAGACTATGCCAATTTATGGAATATCTGTTGATGTAACATATAATAATGAATACCATTTTCCGGAAGAAATAAAATTTTCAACTGCCTACAAAGACGATGTCGTTGGCGGAGCTTGGTATGATTTGAAAATATCTAATTTTGAGATTTTGGAAGAGTAAAATCTTCCATCACACATACAACTCATGCAAAACGTCTAAAGATTTCAAATGCTCGAATCCGTGGATATGCAAAGAAAAGAAATGAACCAGTGTTTTGAGTAAAATTTGTCGTTCGTTTTGGGAAAAACGGGCAACAGATAAATCTTCCAAAGCGAGAAGTCGTTTCATCAAAGTACTTTCTCGCAAAGGTAAGCAGCACTCGGAAGGAAATGCTTCAAAAACGCCGTCAACCGGATTAAAATAATCGTGGTTTTCACTGTCTAACGGATAAAATCCGAGATATTTAGAAGCATTTATCAAGAAATATAAATGAAAATCAGGAATCGTTTTTTCCTGGTCAAATACTTGTATGGTATGAACGATAAAGTCAAAAAAAACTTTATCGGGTTCAGTTTGCTTGATTGCTAATCCGAGTGCTTCGGCAATAAACAATGCTACGCTGCTTTTGTCAAAATTAAAGGGCAGGGATTGATAATTGTAATGTATGCCGACCTCCTTAATATATTCCAGATTACCGTTCAGCCGGTGTTTGGCAGTGATATTTAACCAGTTCAACGGCTGAAAATAAACCGCCAGCTTGTTCTTATGGCTAAAAGCATTCCGGATAAAATAAGACACCAGCCCAAACTCCCGCGTGTAGCATTTAACAATCAGGTTTTTGTCCTGATATTTTACGCTGCCTAACACGAGAGCTTCGGTAGTGCTGTACATACTTAACGGATAATCATAATTTTTCCAACAGATTTTTCATTTCCGTCATCGGAAGAAACAAAGACGATATATACACCCGATGCCACTTTTCTTCCGGCAAAATTCCGGGTATTCCATAAGGCAGAACCTCCGGTTGCAGTGGTTTCATATACCAGATTGCCGGCTATATCCGTAATTTTGATATTGGCACTTTGCATCAGTCCCGAAATTTTTACTTCGCCTTCAAACTCCGGCTTGACCGGATTCGGGAAAAAGTACACATTTTCTAAATCTTCTTTTGGAGCCGTAGCGTAATGCTGGTAAGATACCAAACCTTCGGCAGTAGCAAAAAATACTTCGCCGGTGTTGTTGTCGATTTCAATATCAACAATATCGTCTGACGGCAGAGGTGAGTTGGAACTGTCGAAATGATAAATTGTTTCCTGTCCGTCTGCCGAAATCAGGAAAACTCCCGCATTGGCAACAGCTACCCATTTGTTGTTGGAGCCATCTACCTTGATTTTCAAAATGTTTTGCTGGTAAAATAATTCCTGAGCCAAACCTTCGTCTATGATAATAACCGGTTGGGCGTTCAATGTATTTCCATTGGAAAAATTATCGACAGAAGATACTACACGCAAACCGTTATTGGTACCAATCCAAACCTGATTTCTGTAATCAATGGCAATAGCATGAACTACGCTGCTTGGCAGATTGGAAATATTAATCAGTTTTTGAGGATTCTCACCGAAAGCGAATGCACCGCTTAAATAAGTGCCCACCCATTTTACACCGTTTTTGTCGATGACAGGTGCTGTGAAAGCCTTGTTTTGCGAGTTGGAAATTTGGTTCGTGATGTTATATGACCGCCATTGATTGTCGGTAAAAGTTTTCATTGTTTTATTGGCGTACCCGTTTGTAATCCAGCCTTTTCCGTTGGGTTCAAATGCTGGGCCGTTAATCCGAATGGTTCTCGAATCCGGATCTCCGGCGGTTTGTTCATAGGCTTCAATTCCGTCTGAACCGGTATTTTGATGGTTATATACAATCCATGTACTTTCTTCCAGGTTGTTTGCGTCGGGAGTGATTTTCATCAATCCGTCGTGAAATGAGCTGATATAAATATCTTTGGTAAGCGGGTGTTCCTCGATATGACTTGTTGCCCGGAAAGGAGCAATTTGTTCATAAGGAATGCTTTGCCAAACCGATGAATTCAAATTTAACCGATTGATGCCGAATGCACTAAGCCCGGCAGTGTGAAGATAAGGATTGAATTCACTGTTATATCCGCCAAAAACAGTCCACATTTGATTGTTACTATCTATTTTAAGTGCAAAGACATTATTGCTCAAAGGCCCTTCCGGAGTAAGGTTGTTCACTGCATGGTCGCTTTCGGTTAAAACGCTGTAAAAACCATCTCTTTCAGCACCGCAATATATTTTATTGCCGATTGTTACTCCTGATGTCAGGTAGGATTGCCCTGGTGGGATAATGTGCTCAAACGACCAGGTAAAATTCGTGTAGTAACAACGGGCAACTTCTTTTGTTACTGCGGTCATTGTTCCGTTGTGAACATTTAATGACAAAAATCCGCCGTAAACTTCGCCGACTTGTTCATGATCGTTGCCGGTAAAAACATTGAGTGTCAAATCATCTTTTACACCTACTAACTGGTCATTGAAGTTTACAAGGCTCAGCCAGTTTTCATAATTGATAACCTGCCAGTTACTGTCAATGAGCATGTTGTCATCTATATTTATTTTTTTGATGCCCACGTTATTGGTATTGGCATAAAAAGTGTTGCCGACTATGGCTATGTCCAAAACTTCGGACGAAATGCCGTCTTCTTCAAAAAAATAGGAATCGCCGAAAGCGTCTATATCAAGCAAAACCTCAGCTATTCCAAAACCAGTGGCTATGTATAAGGTGTTGCCATGTATGTCCAAATCATAAATTATTTTTTCCGCAACGGTCAGCGTGGCTTTATTGGCAATATCATTGAGATGGGTTATTCTTCCGTTCCGGGTGTCAATCAAAGCTAGGTTCCCGTTTTGACTTCCGACGATGATTTTGTGGTGTTCCGGACTGTAATATATATGCCGGATATCCCTGATTTTTAAATTGTCTGTCGTATTGTATTTTGCCACGAGTTCTTCCTCGTTGTTTAAAACAAAAACCGCATTTCTTGTTGCAACAAAAATCTGTTGGTCAGAAGCAAAAATATCCGTGATTTCCCGATAGGAAAAATAGTCTTTCCACAGTACATTCTGTGCCGACATTAATGCCGGAAACATAATCAAAAGAAATAAGATGTATTTTTTCATACAAAAAAAATTGTTTTACAAATATAACGCATAACTCAATAAATATGAGGGTTTTTCTGTAAATGTTTAAATCTTGTTGATAACATTATTTTTTGCCCGGGGTATATTCATGGAGTAAGTTGTAATTTTATTTTCGCTAAAAAGCCGTCGGTTTTTTATCTGCAAAAATGCTAACTGTTTGTATAACGCAGAATTAAAAAAAACCTTGTGCAAAACTAATCAAATATCAAATAATAATTTTACGGAATCAGCTGTATTTTGAATCCGAAAGTAATAAAATAAAACATTTAAGCTATGGGTATTTTTGACAAAAGAATTAACTACAAACCATTCGAGTATCCTGAGATATTGGAATTTACCAATGCGATAAACAAATCTTTCTGGGTGCATTCGGAGGTTGATTTTACTGCAGACGTACAGGATTTCCACTCACATCTTTCCGCAGAAGAAAGAGAAGTTGTCAAAAGAAGTTTGTTGGCGATTGCTCAAATCGAAGTAAACGTAAAAACTTTTTGGGGCGATTTATATGCACATTTGCCTAAGCCGGAATTCAACGGGCTGGGAAGCACTTTTGCAGAATGTGAATTCAGGCATTCAGAGGCATATTCCAGATTGTTGGAAGTTTTGGGCTACAATAATGAGTTTGAAGGCGTAGTGCAAATACCGGCTATCAACAAAAGAATACAATATTTGTCCAACGCGTTGAAACACGCCAAAGCAGAAAATCAGAAAGACTATTTGAATTCATTGATATTGTTTTCGATTTTGATTGAGAACGTTTCGTTGTTCAGCCAGTTTGCCATTATTTTGTCTTTTACCCGATTCAAAGGAGCGATGAAAAATGTCAGCAATATCATCGCCTGGACATCTATTGATGAGCAAATTCACGCCAATGCCGGAATTTATATTGTCAATAAAATCAAGCAGGAATACCCTGATTATTTCGACCAGGAATCCATCGACAATATCAGAAAAATCGTTGAAGAATCCATTGACATTGAAGGCGAAATCCTGGATTGGATATTTGAAAACGGCGAGTTGGATACCATCAGCAAAGAAGATTTACTTAATTTCATGAAATTCAGAGTAGATGAAAGTCTGAAACAAATCGGAATGGAAAAAATATATAGTGTATCTGATAAAAACTATCAGCCGATGGCATGGTTTGAAGAAGAAGTTTTCGCCAACGAACTGGACGATTTCTTTGCAAAAAGACCTACAGCATACACAAAACACGATAAAAGTATAACCGCAGACGACTTATTTTAACATTATGGCAGAAAGACTTTGGTGGCTTAACGAAGAAAGCGAGCAGATATTAAACAGAGGATATTTACTGAAAGGAGAAACTCCTCAAAAAGCGATAGAACGCGTGGCGAATGCCGCAGCAAAAAGATTGTACAAACCCGAGCTGGCAGATGCATTTATCGAAATGATTGAAAACGGTTGGATGAGCTTGTCGAGTCCGATATGGGCAAATATGGGAACCGAAAGAGGCTTGCCAATTTCGTGTTTCAATGTATATGTGCCAGATAACATCGAGAGCATTACGCACAAGCTGGGCGAAGTGATTATGCAAACCAAAATCGGTGGGGGAACGTCCGGCTATTTTGGCGAATTGAGAGGACGCGGAAGTGCAGTAACCGACAACGGAAAATCTTCCGGTGCGGTGTCGTTCATGAAATTGTTCGATACGGCAATGGATACCATTTCGCAAGGTGGTGTGCGTCGCGGAGCTTTTGCGGCTTATCTGGATATCGACCACCCGGATATCAAAGAGTTTCTGAAAATTAAAGACATTGGAAGCCCGATTCAGAACTTGTTTACCGGCGTTTGCGTGCCTGATTACTGGATGCAGGAAATGGTGGACGGCGATGTGGAAAAAAGACAAATTTGGGCAAAAGTCCTGGAAAGCAGACAACAAAAAGGATTACCTTATATTTTCTTTACCGACAACATTAACCGAAACAAACCACAGGTTTACAAAGACTTGAATAGGCAAATTTATTCCTCAAATCTTTGTAGCGAAATTGCTTTGCCATCGTCTGCCGATGAGTCTTTTATCTGTTGTCTATCGTCAATGAACCTGGAGCTGTATGACGAATGGAAAGACACCGAAGCGGTAAAATTAGCGATTTATTTCCTTGATGCTGTATTGCAGGAATTTATCGCAAAAACAGAAGGAAATTACTACCTGCAATCTGCTAATAATTTTGCTAAACGACACAGAGCCTTAGGTTTAGGCGTAATGGGCTGGCATTCTTATTTGCAGAAAAATATGATTGGCTTTGAAAGTCTGGACGCGAAAATGCTGACCAACAAAATTTTCAGCGAAATAGAAGAAAAAGCGGTCAAAGCATCTCAGGATTTAGCAAAAATCTATGGCGAACCCGAATTACTGAAAGGTTACGGTATGAGAAATACCACTGTGATGGCGGTTGCTCCAACCACCTCATCTTCAGCTATTTTAGGACAAACTTCGCCGGGAATTGAACCTTATAGCAGTAACTATTACAAAGCAGGTTTGGCAAAAGGAAACTTTATGCGTAAAAACAAATACCTCAAAAAATTGTTGCAGGAAAAAGGCATCGACGATGAAGATACATGGAGAAGCATTATGCTGAACCACGGCTCTGTACAACATCTGGGAGAGCTCACGCAAGAGGAAAAAGATGTATTCAAAACATTTAAGGAAATCAGCCAGTATGAGATTATTTTACAAGCATCAATCAGGCAAAAATATATCGACCAGGCACAAAGTCTGAACATCAACATTCCGTCTGATGTACCAATCAAAGACGTAAACAAACTGTTGATTGAGGCTTGGAAATTGGGTGTAAAAACTATGTATTACCAGCGAAGTCAAAGTGTTTCCAAAGAGTTTGTTACAAATTTAGTAAGTTGTGTAAGTTGTGAGGCTTAACAAACTTTAACCCATAAAAATCCGTCAGAAAGACGGATTTTTTTATGGATAGTTAAGAGCCTGTTTAAAATTTATCTAATAACCTAAGTTCGATTAATATTAATCTAAAATCAAACCATAGATACTTGTATATATCCTGCAAGGTCTTTTTTTGATCTTATAACAATTGATAATCAGTACTTTATTAATCGAACTCAGGTATATAGTATTATGAGTACAATTGTTTTCTGAAATCTGCAAGCGAGGTTTTGTTGTCAAAACCCGAAACAGATAACCTTTATATGGATTTAGTGAAGTTTATATAGGTAGATTTCATAACGGAAAATAAAATTTAAAAGGTTTCTAAAGATTATGTGAAGGGTTTTTTATATTTTTACCCATTCGAACAGAAATAGATACGATTTAAAATAATAAAATTCCTTATTTCAGAGTTTATAAGGTAAAGATTTAGTTGCATTGAAGTCAAAGATATTCACATACAGTTGCATTGTTCTGGTTATAACCCTGTGTTTTGCCTGTTCAACCAGCAAAAATACAACCCTGACCAGGGGTTATCACGCTACTACTGCCAAGTACAATATTTTGTATAACGGTCAGTTGGCTTATGACAAAGGCGTAGAAGAAATCAAGGAAAAACGAACAGATAATTTTGCAAAAATACTTCCGGTGGAAATGATGCAACCCGATGAGGTAGAGGAAATTGTCAATACACAGAAGAATCCAAACTTTCAGCGGGCCGAGGAAAAAGCTATCAAAGCCGCTCAGAATCACTCCATTTATATTGCCGGAACCGAAAACAACCCACAGATAGACGATGCATATCTTTTGCTGGGCAAAGCCCGTTACCACGATTTGCGGTATGTGCCGGCACAAGAAGCCTTTAATTATATCGTGATGAAATATCCGGATAGCGACATTTTTTACGATGCCAGCATTTGGGTAGAAAAAACCAATCTTCGGTTAAAATACGATAATACCGCTATACGAAATCTGAAAAAACTGTTGTCTAATCCGGAAGTTGCCGGGCAAACGAGAGCGGAAGCGTTGGCTACTCTGGCACAGGGATATATCAATACGGAGGCTTATGACAGTGCGAAAGTAGTGTTGGAAGAAGCCTATGAACTGACCAATGAAAAGCTGAAAAAAGCCCGATACACCTACATATTAGGGCAACTCAACAGCAAACTGGGGCAAAATGCGGAAGCAATACAAAAATTTGAGGAAGTAATCGCTTATAACTATAGTATTCCACGTGCTTATGTGATTAATGCCTATGGCGAAAAATTTGCCAATCAGGACAAATCACAAATGGATACCGCCATATTTGTGAAAGAGTATGGGAAATTACTTCGCGACAGAGAAAACAGAGCCTACCAGGACATGATTTATCATCAGTTGGGATTGATGTATGAAACCCATGATGATATCAGCAAAGCAGTCAAAAACTTCAATAACTCTTTGCGTAAAGCAAAAGATAATAATTATGTGAAACAAGCCAATTACGAGCATTTAGCAGAGATTTATTACAGCGGAAAAGATTATGAAAAAGCCGGAATGTACTACGACAGTACCATGGTTTTGATGAATCCGAATACGAGAGAATACCTGCGGGTAAAACGTAAGCGAAACGGCTTGATTGATGTGGTTAATTTCGAACAGTTGGTCCGCAAAAATGACAGTATCCTCAACTTGGTGCAGATGAGCGACGAAGACCGCCTGATTGTGATTAATGAATATATCGACAAGCTGAAGATAGCCGACGAGGAACGGGCGAGGGCTTTGGCAGCGGCTGCCAATCAGTCTTCTGCGGGCGGAATCAGTATAGGTCGCGGGTCGAATTTTTATTTCTATTCCCCGAATTCGGTCAATAACGGTAAGCAATCGTTTGCGTCCAACTGGGGCAGCAGACCCAATGTAGATAACTGGCGTTGGGAAAATGAGGCTGTGGAAATGCCGGCATATCAGGATACCGATGAGGAAGAAGAAACGCAAGTGGCTGAAAATACACAAAATACAACCGACCAGCGTTACAATCCGGATTTCTATATTGCTCAGATACCAACTGATGAAGCTCAGATAAAATTACTCAAAAAAGATTTGGACAATGCTTATTATCAGCTGGGAGTGATTTATTATGAGCGGTTACACGAACATGGACTTGCGGCGGAAAGATTAGAAAAATTATTGACTATCAATCCTGACGAGCGGTTGATTGAGCCGGCAAAATATCATTTGTATAAAATATATGGTGTAATCGACCCGACAAAAGCAGCGGCTTTGCTGGAAGATATGAAACTGAACCACCCCGATTCGCAATATACTCAGGTAATACTGAACCCGAACGCAACGCTCTCGGCAGACGATTCGCCGGTAAATGATTATGAAGAAATCTACCAGACCTATACGCAAGGGGATTACTCAGCAGTATTGAATGAGCTGGATGAAAAAATTCCGATGATGCTCAACGACCAGATGTTACCGAAGTATGAATTACTCAGAGCAGTTACTGTCGGAAAGCTCGAAGGATTGGCAGGATACAAGGCGGCACTCAACCATGTGGCACTCACTTATCCGAGTTCGGCAGAAGGTAAGGAAGCCGAGCGAATATTGAATGAAGATTTGTCACGGCTGGAAAATATGACTTTCAAAATGGATTTGTCACAAAATCTTAAATTCATCTATGAAGTCAGTTATCCGATTCAGGGCGAAGATTTGGAGCTGAAACAAAAGCTTGAACGCTATGCACAGGACAGAGCTCATACCGGTATCAAATTCTCTGCTGACCAATATTCTGATAATCAAGTGTTTTTGGTGTTGCACGGAATCAAATCCGGAAATATTGCCCAATCGGCACAAATGTATCTCGAAATAGAACAAAATTACCAGATTACCCGCGACCCGGTGTTGATTAGTACCGAAGATTATGTGGTAGTATTGATAAAGAAAAATTGGGACGAATATCTGCAGGCACGCTATCCGCAAGAAGAGCAGCAGACAGAAGCTCAAACCCAGCAAACACAATCGGCACAACAGGAAGAACAGCCGCAGCAACGAACGCGATCTGTTCAGCGACCTACAGAGAGGCAGAGGCTTCAGCAAAACCAACAATTAGGAAGGCAGGAGTCACAACGACAACAGTCAACACAATTGAGAAATCAAAATACTGATGAATAACATGGGTAAATATATATATCAGCTAGTATTATTGTCTGTTGTGGCTTTCGCTATACAATATTTTGCACAGCAACTTTTTGAGGTTGATTCGCTTTGGGAGCAGATAGATATTTCCTTGTTGCAGATATATTTTGTGCAGGCAGTCATTTCGCTGGTGTTGATTATTGCCCTGAATATGGCGAGAAAGCCATTGCCGAATTTTCTCGGATTTGTTTTTCTGGGTGTTTTTACTATTAAGGTGGCAGCATCTTATTTTTTTGCCCGTCCGGTGTTGGAACAACCCGATGTAGATTTTTTTAAATACAATTTTCTGCTGGTGTTTTTTATGTATATGATTTTTGATTTATACGTGGCTTATAGCTTGTTAAACAAGGGAGAAGAAACCCCTTCAAAAAAGTTTAATTAAGGTGTTTTATATATAGAATAAAGTTGTACATTTGCACAAAATTTTTTGAACCATAATAAAAATATAAACACGGTATGGTGACTATTAAAAAATCACTTCACTTGTTAACGGTAGCTTTCTTTGCTTTGGTGTCTTTAGTTGCAAAAGCAGAAGAGCCGGTAACTTCTGAGCATGATTCACATGCGGCGGTAAATCCAGCTTCGCCTGAGTTTGTTCAGGAGTACACACAGCACCATTTGATGGATGATCATTTTTATTCTTTCTATGGAGATGCTGAAAAACACAGACATTATGGGTTTCCGCTGCCGGTAATTCTTATTGACAACGGGTTAAAAGTTTTTATGTCATCAGAAGATTTTGTTTATAACGGAAAAGTTGTAGAGAATGGAGGGCAATACTATAAATATTACCACGGAAAAATATATAAAACAGACGCGGAAGGAACAATAACTTATGACGACAAACATCATCCGGCTAATGAAAAACCATTAGATTTTTCTATTACCAAAAATGTGTTTGGATTGATTTTGGCGTCCGTATTATTGTTTTGGGGATTCACTTCATTGGCGAAAAACTATAAATCGTCACCCAACAATTTGCCAAAAGGAATGGGTCGGGTATTGGAACCATTGGTGATTTATGTGCGTGATGAAATGGCACGTCCGAATATCGGAGATAAAAAGTATAAAAAATATATGCCGTATTTGTTATCGGTATTCTTTTTGATTTTCCTATTGAATTTATTAGGATTGACTCCGCTTGGGTTAAACGTTACAGGGAATATATCAATTACTGTTTGTTTAGCATTATTTACTTTTTTCTATGTGAATTTGAGTGGGAATAAGGATTACTGGAAACATATTTTCTGGATGCCGGGAGTTCCCGTTCCAATGAAAATAATTTTGGCACCGATTGAGGTTTTAGGGATGTTTACCAAACCATTTTCATTGTTAATTCGTTTATTTGCGAATATCACGGCAGGTCACTCTGTAGTAATGGGATTGATTGCAGTTGCATTTGTGATGAAAGAAACATTAACAACTCCGGGTGCGGTAGGTGTTTCGTTCCTTTTGACAACATTTTTAACTGTATTGGAGATATTAGTAGCGTTCCTGCAAGCATTTATCTTTACCATGTTATCGTCGTTGTTTATAGGCTCAGCAGTTCAAGAACACGACCATCATTAATTTAGAATTTTTTGTTTAATTATATATAAATCATTTATTATGACAATTCCAACTTTAGTAGGAGCAGGTTTAATCGTAATCGGAGCAGGTTATGGTTTGGGTAAAATTGGTGGTTCAGCAATGGACGCTATTGCTCGTCAACCAGAAGCAGCAGGGAAAATCCAAACTGCAATGATTATTATTGGTGCGTTATTGGAAGGTTTAGCTTTCGGTGCACTAATTTTAGGTAAAAACTAAAAATGAAAACAATATCTGTAACGGTTGGTTACAGATATTGTTTGATTAAACAAAAAACAATTTAAGTACAAAACTTATTTAAAATACAATGGACAAGTTAATACACGATTTTAGTTTTGGTTTATTCTTTTGGATGGCAATCATCTTATTGGTTATCATTTTCTTACTGGGTAAATTTGCATGGAAACCGATTATCAATGCTTTGGAAGCTCGTGAAGAAGGTATCGCAGACGCTTTGGCAGCGGCAGATAATGCAAAACGTGAAATGCAAAACCTGAAAGCCAGCAACGAAAAATTATTGGCAGAAGCAAGAGCCGAGCGCGACGCTATGCTGAAAGAGGCTCGCGAAATGAAAGAGAAAATAGTTGCTGAGGCCAAAAACGAAGCACAAGCCGAAGGAGAAAAAATGATTCAGCAAGCCAAAGCTGCTATCGAAAATGAGAAATCGGCAGCCATGGCAGATATCAAAAATCACGTTTCAGGATTATCTATTGAAATTGCTGAAAAGCTAATGAAAAATCAATTAGCTGACACCCAGGCGCAAAACCAGTTGGTAGAATCGTTGTTGAACGACGTTAAATTAAACTAATCTATGGCAACCTCAAGAGCAGCAGTTCGTTATGCAAAAGCTTTGATTGAAACCGCTCAGGAAAAAAATGTTTCTGACCAAGTGGCAAGCGATATGCAAACGATAAACCAAGCGATAAACGACAGCGTGGAACTAAAACAATTTTTGGACAACCCGGTTGTGAAAGCAGATGTAAAGAAAAAAGCTTTGGACGAGATTTTCTCTTCTCTCTCTGCAGACAGCAAGTTGTTGTTCGGGTTGTTGAACAGCAATCACAGATTTGCCTTGTTGCCACAAATTGCTACTGAGTACATCGCTTTGTATGAAAGCTCAAAAGGCATCGCAAGAGCGTATGTGACTACGGCAACACCGTTGAATGACGATTTGAAAACAAAAGTTTTGGACAAAGTGAAACAACTCACTTCAGAGTCACAAATTGAAATTATCAACGAGGTAAACCCTGATATTATCGGTGGATTTATCATTCGCATCGGTGATATGCAATATAACGCATCTATTGCCGATAAATTAAATCAATTAAAAAGAGAGCTAATCAATAATTAATATAACCACGTTGCGGCGTGTAGCAATAAATAAAGAAAAGATGGCGGAAATCAAACCAGCTGAAATTTCAGCAATTTTAAAACAACAATTATCAGGATTCGGAGCAGATGCTTCGGTAGAAGAAGTTGGAACTGTATTGGAAGTAGGAGATGGTATAGCCCGTGTTTACGGATTATCAAACGCACAATACGGTGAGTTGGTACAATTTGAAAACGGTTTGGAAGCGATGGTGCAAAACCTCGAAGAAGACAACGTAGGTATTGTACTTTTCGGTTCGTCCACATTGATTAAAGAAGGAGATGTTGTAAAACGTACAAACCGTATTGCTTCCCTAAAAGTAGGCGAGCAAATGGTTGGTCGCGTTGTAAATACATTAGGATTTCCTATCGACGGTAAAGGAACCATCGAAGGTGATTTGTACGAAATGCCTTTGGAGCGTAAAGCACCGGGAGTTATCTTCCGTCAGCCGGTAACAGAACCTTTGCAAACAGGAGTAAAAGCGATTGATGCTATGATTCCGGTTGGAAGAGGACAACGTGAGTTGGTTATTGGTGACCGTCAGACAGGTAAAACTACCGTATGTATCGATACTATTCTTAACCAAAAAGAATTTTACGATGCAGGACAACCGGTATATTGTATATATGTAGCTGTTGGTCAGAAAGCATCAACAGTAGCTGCAATTGCGAAAACATTAGAAGAAA
The DNA here is from genome assembly GCF_002807015.1 of Avrilella dinanensis. GTDB lineage: Bacteria > Bacteroidota > Bacteroidia > Flavobacteriales > Flavobacteriaceae > Flavobacterium > Flavobacterium dinanensis. Next base: position 381,400 of record NZ_NIPO01000001.1, read on the forward strand.
AAGGAGCTTTGGATTATACGATAATCGTAGCTGCCAACGCATCTGACCCTGCACCAATGCAGGTATATGCACCAATGGCAGGAGCGGCAATCGGAGAATATTTCCGTGACACAGGTCGTCCGGCATTGATTGTTTATGATGATTTGTCTAAACAAGCGGTTGCTTACCGTGAGATGTCGTTGATTTTGCGTCGTCCACCAGGGCGTGAGGCATATCCGGGTGACGTTTTCTACTTGCACTCTCGTTTGTTAGAGCGTGCGGCAAAAGTTATCAGCGACGACGAAATCGCTAAAAACATGAACGATTTGCCTGAATCTTTGAAACCTATCGTTAAAGGAGGAGGCTCATTGACAGCATTGCCAATCATCGAAACACAAGCAGGTGACGTATCTGCCTATATCCCGACTAACGTAATTTCGATTACAGACGGACAGATTTTCTTAGAGTCTGATTTATTTAACTCTGGAGTTCGTCCGGCGATTAACGTAGGTATTTCCGTATCTCGTGTTGGAGGTAATGCACAGATTAAATCCATGAAAAAAGTATCCGGAACATTGAAGTTGGATCAGGCTCAATTCCGTGAATTAGAGGCATTTGCTAAATTCGGTTCTGATTTGGACGGAGCTACATTAAACGTAATTGAAAAAGGACGCCGTAATGTGGAAATCTTGAAACAATCAGTAAACGACCCATACAAAGTGGAAGACCAGGTAGCGATTATCTATGCAGGAACCAAAAACCTGTTGAGAAATGTTCCTGTAAACAAAGTAAAAGAGTTTGAAAAAGACTTTTTGCAAACTTTGAACTTATCTCACAAAAATGTGATGGAAGAGTTGAAAGCCGGTAAATTAACTGATGAAGCTACAGCCACATTAGAGAAAGTAGCCAAAGAAACGGCTGCAAAATACTAATAAATTGCTTAGCTTTTAGCAGACTAAGGGCTAGGCGATTAAGGACTAATCACTTGAAATGAAATGGCAAACTTAAAAGAAATACGTAACAGAATCAGCTCGGTATCATCAACTATGCAGATAACTTCTGCCATGAAGATGGTTTCGGCGGCAAAGCTCAAAAAAGCACAAGATGCGATTACGGCGATGCGGCCTTATGCCGAAAAACTGACTGAATTGATTCAGAATATCAGTGCAACGCTCGAGGAAAACGTAAGCAATGTGTATGCAGAGCAAAGACCAATCAACAAAGTGTTGTTGGTTGTGGTTACTTCCAACAGGGGTTTGTGCGGGGCATTTAATTCCAATGTGTTGAAAAAAGCCAAGGAACGTGCACAGTTTTATGCAGATAAAAATGTTGAAGTTCTGACTATCGGAAAGAAAGCACACGATATGCTAAGCAAGACAGAAAAAGTATTTGCTAACGAAAGTCAACTTTTTGATGCGTTAACTTTTGAAAATGTTTCTGTTGTTGCTCAAGTACTGATGGATGCGTTTGCAGATGAAAAGTATGACAAGATTGAAATTGTTTACAATCAGTTTAAAAATGCAGCTTCGCAGGTGGTAATGACTGAACAGTTTTTACCATTGGAACCAATAAGCGGAGGAAATGCCAATGCAGTTGCTGATTATATCTTCGAACCGTCGAAAGAGGAAATCATCAACAATTTGATTCCGAGTTCTTTAAAAACGCAGTTGTTCAAAGCAGTTTTGGACTCTAATGCTGCCGAGCACGGAGCAAGAATGACAGCGATGCACAAAGCAACCGATAATGCAAAAGACTTGCAAAATCAATTGAAATTAACCTATAACAAAGCCCGTCAGGCAGCAATTACCAACGAGATTTTAGAAATTGTTGGTGGTGCAGAAGCATTGAACGGATAATTCCGGTTAATAGAAAAAAAATAAAACTCGACCGTATCATGAAAATGATACGGTTTTTTTTGTACGAACAAGCTCTTCAAAATATTTACTGAGCAACCTGAGCTCGATTATTAAAATACAGCTAACTGAATTAGATTTTAATGATTTTTATAAATCTAATTTCAATTGTTCCGGAATCAACCGGAATGATTTCCGGTGATATTTACAAGCACCATATTTGATTATCGCATCACGGTGTTCTTTGGTGGGGTAACCTTTGTTTTTATCCCAGTGATACATCGGATATTCTTCATGAAGTTGCAACATAATTTCATCGCGATAGGTTTTCGCCAGAATAGACGCCGCAGCAATACTCAAATATTTTCCGTCGCCTTTAATAATCGTTTCGTGAGGAATATTTTTATAAGACTTGAACCGATTTCCGTCCACGATAATAAAATCAGGAGTAAGTGATAGTTTATCCAATGCATGGTGCATCGCTTTGATGGAAGCATTCAGTATATTAATTTGGTCGATTTCCTCCGGCCAGATATGAGCAATGGCATATGCATTTTCATTTTCTTCAATCCATTTCCGGAGAAAATTCCGCACCTTCAAAGATGTTTGCTTGGAATCGTTGAGCAATTCCGAATGTAAATTTTCAGAAGTAATAATAGCTGCCGCAGTAACCGGACCAGCCAAACACCCCCTTCCAGCCTCATCTGTACCGGCTTCAACGGAGAAATTAGTATGTTTGAAATTAAGCATTTACGTCAATTAAAATGCTAAAATTACTACCGAATACTTTGATTTCCTAAAAAAAACATTAAATTTGGAGGTTACTAATAAAAAACAATCAAATAAAATGAAGTGTAAAATATCAAAAATGCTCTTTGTGGCATTGGCTCTCGGGCTAAGTGTTTCGGGAGTTTCTTATGCTCAGCAAGGGAAGGATTTGGATTATATAATTCAAAATTCGAATGTTCGTGAGTTAGAATCTATGTCAAAACAATTCCGAGCAGAGCGAGAGGCTAATTATAAAAAAGCAGTTGAGAGAGCCAAACAATTAGGGAAGCCTATTTCTGGCTATAATGAAGAAGAAGGTTATGTGTATAGTCTAGAAAAAATCACAGAAGATGGTGGGCTGGTTTATTATAGAACATTCAGTAATAATAAGGTATTTAACAATGTAACAACGGCTAGCTCTTTAGCGACAGTTAAAGCTAAATATCTTCATGAATTGGGTATTGAAGGGCAAGGAATGAAGATTGGAATATGGGATGGAGGAATTCCAGTGGCAACCCATGTAAGTTTTTTAGGTAGAGTAATCACAAAAGATGATGGTCAAGAGGTTACCCCGACTGCAGGACGAGGTGTGTCTCATGCAACTCACGTGGCTGGAACATTAGCGGCTAACAACAATATTCCGGATATAAAAGGATTTATGCCAGAAGCAGATATTTGGGCAAATAACTGGCGATTTGATGTTTCTGAAATGCCAACACAGGCTACTCAAGGGTTGTTGGTTTCAAACCATTCTTATGGACTAGATGCTATTGATGGTAATCCATATGGAATTGGAATCTTCGGAAGATATGGAACCGATGCGAAAGAGTATGATGAAATTGCTTACGAGGCTCCCTTGTATACGATTGTGTTTGCGGCAGGAAATGATAGAGAATATGTGTCTGTGCCTAGTTTATCAAGTAAATTTCCTTCTAAAGGAGGAAGGGATCTGTTGACTCAAGCAGGTGTTTCAAAAAATACAGTAGTAGTTGCTTCTGCGCATGGAATTGAAAATTACGCCTCTCCAAGTAATGTGCAATTATCAAGCTTTAGTAGTTGGGGTCCAACAGATGATTTCAGAATAAAACCAGATATTACAACCAAAGGACACAATGTTAAATCTGCTTGGCCCGGAGGTCCTGCTAATACAAATACAGAAAGCGGTACGTCAATGGCTGCACCATCGGCAGCAGGGGTTTTTGGTTTGTGGCAACAATATTATAACCAGTTGAACCCGGGAACATGGATGAGGTCCTCTACAGTAAGAGCATTGATGGCACACACAGCATTGGAGGCAGGTCCTGCAAATGGACCTGATTATATGTTTGGATGGGGATTGTTGAATGCTGAAGAAGGGGCGAAAGTTATTGGTCAGAATGGAGAAGGTTATAGCTTGGTTGGAGAGTATATACTTGATAATGGAGGTGTTTTTGAGCTTCCTTTTGTAAGAGCAGAAGATTCTGATTCTCCTCTGACAGTAACAATTGCTTGGGTGGATGTTCCGGGTACGGCGATAAATAGTGGGTCTGATTTGCCTATCAAATCTTTGGTAAACGACTTGGATTTAAGAGTTATCAATGAAGATACTGGCGAAGAATATATGCCATGGAAATTAGTGTATGATTCTAATTGGAGTACGACAGGTAGTGGCATAGCAGAAAAAGGAGACAATGATGTTGATAACATCGAAAAAGTGGAACTTGGAATGGTGGATGGTGGTAATAATTATAAGGTTGTTATTTCTCACAAAGGAAATCTAACTGGTGGAAGTCAAGAGTTTAGTTTGATAATGTCTGGTATGGGTGCTCCTGTGAGTACAAACAAATATGATAAGATAGAAGGGTTAAATGTTTATCCTAATCCAGTGAATGATATTTTAAATATCGAATCAATTCAGGTTTCTTTGAATGGAGCTAGTGTTCAGCTACTTGATATTTCCGGAAGAACAGTAAAAGAAATAAATTTATATAATCAATTAGATGTTTATCAAATAGATTTGTCAGATATGGTTTCAGGAGTGTATATGGTTAAAATTCATATAGATAACCAAATGTCAATAAATAAAATTATTAAGAGATAATGTTGTTTTGAGAGCAAACTTTTTGTTGTGCATAAATTTTAACACAGCAAAAAGTTTGCTTTGTATAAAAATAATGTTAATTTTGTTTTAACTAATTCAAATTAATTAATATGAAATCAAAGTTTACTTGGATTTTTACACTGTTTATGGTGTTGGCTGTGCAGCTCGTGTCTGCACAGGAGAAAACTGTAACAGGTACGGTAACTGATGCGGATTTTGGAGATCCTATACCGGGAGTTTCAGTTTTGTTAGAGGGTACTCAGTATGGAACTGAGACCGATATGGATGGTAAATACTCAATCAATGCCAGACCTGGTCAGCGATTGGTGTTTAAATTTACAGGTTTTGCAGATATGTATATGACCGTAGGACAGTCAGATATGTTAAATGTGGTTATGGTGGAGTCTGTTGATGAGGCTTTAGAGGAGCTGGTAATAGAAGGTTATAGAAATGTAGCCAAAGAAAAATCAAGTACAGCGTCAACTACGGTTTCTGCCAAAACGATTGAAGGGCGACCAAATGCGTCTATTCTTCAAAGATTACAAGGGCAAATACCGGGATTGAGTATCTCTACTGGTTCAGGGCAGCCAGGAAGTAATGATACATCTGTAATATTAAGAGGGTTAGGGTCTATTAATGGAGCTGTTGAACCACTATATGTTATTGATGGTATTCCTGTTTCTTCAGATAGATTTAGAAGTTTGAACCCAAATGACTTTGAGAGTGTAACAGTTTTGAAAGATGCTGGTGCTACTGCTATTTATGGTAATAGAGGGGCGAATGGTGTGATTGTTATCAATACGAAGAAAGGATCTTTTGATTCTGCATTACAAATTAAATATGTAGGTACTACTGGAGTAAGTTCTTTGCAAAAGAATGATTACAACATGATGAATGCTGAGGAGGCTTTGGCATACACAGGTTATACGAGGCAAATGCTTGGTTTAGGAGGAACAAATTATGATACAAATTGGCAAGATGTATTCTTTAGAGATGCTATTTCGCAAGACCATACCTTGTCTTTCACTGCAGGAGCTAAAAATTTATCGACTTATACATCAGTAGGCTATGCAGACTACGAAGGAGCCTTGAAAAACACGGGGTTAAAAAGATTCTCTTTTGTAAATAATTTGAACGGGAAAAATGATAACGGGAGACTTACGTTTGGTACTACGGTAAGTGCTAACTACTCTAAATCGGACATACAACCTGTTTCTGGAAGTGCAACATTTGCAGATAACTTTTTCTTTGGTTCATTCATTGCATTCCCTTTCTTTAGCCCGGAACAGTGGGATGGAGAAAATTGGGAAGATATAAGAGATAATGTTTCACCAAATGGTAGAATGAACGTACTTATGTCTCCTTTTATGCTAATGGACAGAATGAAAAACTATGGTAGAATTCAAGACGAATTCAAATTGGTTACCGGTGCAAATATCAATTATGATTTAGGCTCAGGATTTAATGTTGGCTCTAGAATAGGGGTTGATTATCAGACTATTAGTCAGTTTTCTTTCAATGATCCATCATCATACATTTCAAACTCAGGGACACCTGCAGAACAAATATACAGAGGCTCAACGGCTGGTGTAGAGGAAAGAAGATTGTTGATTAATTCAACGACAAATTTAACTTGGCAAAAAGATTTGTCTGATAAAAGTAGCTTGTCGATTGCGGGTTATGTTGAATATTTGAAAGGACATTTTAAAAACTCATATTACTCAAAAGAAGGGTATGATCCGTATTTCTTTGATAGAAGAGATGGAGATTCAGGATCTATACCTGATAATGAAGATAATGACTTCTACGTGCCTGTAGCTGGTATGTCAGTAGCTAATGCAGGATTGTTCTCCTATTTTGGTATTGCGTCTTATGATTATGATTCAAGATATGGTTTAGAAGCTACTGTTCGTAGAGATGCGTCTTTCCGATTTGTAGATGATTATAAATGGGGTACTTTCTGGTCTGTATCTGGTAGATGGAATATCTCTAACGAAGACTTTATGTCTGGGTCTGTTTTTAATGATTTAAAATTGAGGGCTTCATACGGTACAGCAGGTAACCAGGATATTACCGGAGGAGGAATTTTTGGAGGAGCCTATTTGTATGAAACTGTTTACGGCTCAGCTTCTGGGTATAATAATCATACTAGCTTGGTGCTTGCTCAATTACCAAATAGAGCTCTACAGTGGGAATCTATTACTACAACAAATATCGGATTAGATTTTGGTGTGTTTGAAAACAGACTGAGAGGTAGTGTTGATGTGTATAGAAAACAAACAGATGATTTGTATCAGAACGTACCTCTATCAGCAATTAACGGAACAACAGGTTTGATGAGTAATTACGGGGCTATTCGTAACGAAGGAATCGAGGTTATTGTTGCCGGCGATGTGATTAGAAATGAAAACACAAGGTTGACATTAAACTTTAATGGAGCATACAATAAAAACTCAATATTGGATATTCCTCACGAAGGTGGATTCTTTTGGGATGGTTCTGGTTTAACTGCGATGCAAGAAGGAGACATGTTGGGGCAATTCTATATGCATGAGTTTACAAGAGTTGACCCTAGTACAGGAGAGGCTTTGTTTTTAGACAAAGACGGGAATGAAACGGCCGCTCCTCGAGATGAAGATTTAAGATTGACGGGAAAATCATATATGCCTAAATATGTAGGAAGTTTTGGTTTTGATTTTGAACACAAAGGATGGTTCTTACAGGCAAACTTCACTTATGCACAAGATGTATATAGATATGACAACGATTATTTCTTTTTGACATTCCCAGGATTTAATGGATCTATTAATCAATCGAATGATGCAAAAGACATTTGGACACAACCAGGAGATGTAGCTTCTATTCCGTCAGCAAGTGCTTCAAACCTTGATTATTTTTCAGGAAGTAGTTTTTATTTAAGAGATGCCTCTTATGTAAGATTAAGATATCTAACTTTAGGACATAGTTTTGCCCCTAAGAGTTTAGAGTTTATCGGACTAACCGGATTGAGAGTTTATGCTCAGGCAGAAAACTTAATGACTTGGTCTAAGTGGAAAGGATGGGATGCTGAAAGTAACAGAGGAGTTGATATGGCACAATATCCTACCCCAAAAACAGTTTCTTTCGGAGTTGAAGTTCAATTTTAAAATATTAAATTATGAAAAATAAATTTATAGCAATATTATCAGGGCTTGCGTTAATAACCGCAACTACGTCTTGTGAAGATGCACACAACGTGGAGCAGCCGGGTTATGATAACTCAACCGATGATACAAAAGTGTTCAGAAATAATACCGACATCGAAAGAGGGATATTAGGACTACACGCAAGTTTGTCTATAGAAGGAGAAATAGAATTTGTTTCTTATTTTACAGATGAATTAGGTATTGGAGTAGATAACGGAGGGCAAGGAATTAACGATGGTTCATGGAGATTTTTTATGGATCCGGGTAATGATTTTGCTTCTTCGGCATGGTCTCGCTATTATAATGTAATAAATAGAGTAAACAGGCTATTACATCGAATAGATGAGTTGAAAGCAGAAACGACAGACTCAGCCGAATCGGCTGCATATGATTTAAATCGGGCAAGATTGCTGACGATTAGAGCGTACTCCAATCTGAAATTGTTTTCTTATTATACTCCCGACTATACCGATATGAGTGGTTTATCAATCATTAAATTTAATTTTTATCATACTGATGATTATAACAGACACGAAGCAAGAGCTACTGTAGGGGAGATTGTTGAATTTATTGAAGAAGACGCTGAAGAGGCATTAACAACTATCGGTAATGGTATGGATACTTTCAGAGGAGTTACGGATAATGCATATGTTAGCCAGAATTTAGCTCGTGCAGTATTGGTTAAATTATATGCAATGATTGAAAGACCTGTTGAATTACTCCATTATGCAGATGAAATTACCGGAAAATCTTTGGCTACTAACGTTCAATACTTGGTGATGTACGATGGAAATACACCAAAATCAGATTTGATTGGGAATCCTGAAATAATTTTTAGATTAAATCGAACATACGGAGATGGAAATCGTGTAGCAGCTGCTTGGTATGAAAGTTCAACAAATGTTACCGTTGATGGGTATGCTAATATGGAAATAGGGAGAACGTTGTTTAATAGGTTAGATGCTTTAGGTTCAGCAAGTGATTTGCGATACGCCGTAAATGTTAGCTCACATTCTGATCCACAGCCAAATTATGCGAGTTTACCATATCAGACTTTTAAAACAAGAGATTTACTTTATATAGGAAAATATACAGGTAATGATCAAGATCCTTTGCAAAATGATATTATGGTGATGAGATACGCAGACATATTATTGGCAAAAGCAGAAGCATATGCAATGCAAGGCAATGTTCAGGGGGTTGAAGATATCATTACAGAAATCCGTGAAGCAAGGTCTGTTAATCTTTCTGCTGTTGTATTGCCGACAATTACAAATGTACAATCTGCTTGGAAGGCTATTTTAGAGGAAAGGCAAGTTGAGTTTGCTTTTGAAGGTCACAGATACTTAGATGTTAAACGATTAGGACGTAAAGCGGGGCTGACTTCTTTCTTTACTAGAGATTCTAAAGATTGTGAGGAGTATAATGTTTGTGAGATTCCGTCTAGTGATGAATACAAGTTAACTCTTCCAATTCCTAGATCTGAAACACAATCTAACCCTGTAATCAGAGAACAACAAAATCCTGGTTACTAGTATTAGATTTATAACAACCAAAAAGCCTCCCATTCGGGAGGCTTTTTTTGTTAGCTAATAGTTAAGTATTAACCGGTTGTTATCTTTTTACAGAATAAATTTTCTTAAACCAAAGAAAATCATTAAATTCGCATTCAGCAAAAAATTAAATATATGTCAAAAACAGCTACGATAGAAATAGACGGAAAAAAAATAGAATTACCATTAGTAAGAGGTACAGAGAATGAAGTTGCTATTGATATTGCAAAACTAAGAGCCCAATCAGGATTAATTACTATCGACCCGGGATACAAAAATACCGGTTCTTGTGAAAGTGCAATCACTTTCCTGGACGGGGAAAAAGGAATTTTACGATACAGAGGCTACAGCATTGAGGAGCTTGCAGAACATTCTTCTTTTTTGGAAGTCGCTTATTTAGTGGTCTTCGGAGAACTGCCAACAAAAGCCGAGTTAGAGAAATTCGAGCGTACTATTCAGAAACATAGTCTGGTGCACGAAGAGATGAAAACCATCATAGACGGGTTTCCTAAACATGCCCACCCAATGGGAGTTCTGTCTTCACTCACTTGTGCCTTGACCGCTTTTAACCCAAGAAGAGTAAATGTTGAAGACGAAAATGATTTGTACGAGGCAGTATGTAAGATAATGGCTAAATTCTTGGTTATTGCTACTTGGACATACCGTAAAATCAAAGGTTATCCGATGAATTACTACGACAATTCCAAATCGTATGTAGAGAATTTCATCAGATTAATGTTTGAATTACCGACAGGCGAATATAAAGTAAGTCCGATAGTTCGTAATGCGTTAGATAAATTGTTCATCTTACACGCCGACCACGAGCAGAACTGTTCTACGTCCACAGTAAGAATGGTTGGATCTGCTCATGCCGGATTATTTGCCTCTATTTCTTCAGGAGTTTCTGCCTTGTGGGGACCTTTGCACGGAGGTGCTAATCAAGCTGTTCTCGAAATGTTGGAAGAAATACAAAATGATGGCGGAGATGTAGAAAAATATATCGCAAAAGCCAAAGATAAAAATGACCCATTCCGATTGATGGGCTTTGGACACAGAGTATATAAAAACTTTGACCCACGGGCTAAAATCATTAAGAAAGCAGCCGATGAAGTATTGGCAGAATTAGGCGTTGATGACCCAATTCTGGATATTGCTAAACAATTAGAGAAAAAAGCTTTGGAAGATGACTATTTCGTAGCAAGAAACTTGTATCCAAACGTAGATTTCTATTCCGGAATTATATACAGAGCTTTAGGAATCCCGACCGAAATGTTTACCGTGATGTTTGCTATCGGAAGATTGCCGGGCTGGGTAGCACAATGGAAAGAAATGCGTGTGAACAAAGAGCCAATCGGCCGTCCACGTCAGGTATATGTAGGAGAAACAGAACGCTCTTATAAACCGATGAATGAAAGATAATAGATAAAAAGCCGGTTTTTTCCGGCTTTTTTAGGGTCTGTTTAAATTTGTATTGTAAAAATGTTTATAGATTATTTTTGAGATAGAACAAGGCAAATTTTAAAAGGATAGCAGAGCTGTCGTTTTAAAATTTAACGCAGTTATAGCCAAAAAGAAGCATAAATAAATTATTAGATAAATTTTAAACAGGCTCTTAATAAAGTTTTGATTATGATGTCATTAAACGTAAAAAACGAAACTTCAAGATTAAGAGCAGTGGTGTTGGGAACTGCACAAAGCAACGGTCCTACGCCGACTGCCGAGGAAGCCTATGACCCGAAATCATTGGAACATATCCTGGCAGGAACATATCCTGTCGAGAAAGATATGGTTGCCGAGATGGAGGCTTTTAATGAGGTTTTTAAGAAATATGATGTAAAAGTCTATCGTCCGGAAATTATCGAAGACTATAACCAGATTTTCAGCCGTGATATCGGTTTTGTAATTGATGATATTTTTGTCAAGGCAAATATATTACCAGACCGGGAAAGAGAATTGGACGCTATCCAATATGTTATCGACCAGATAGACCCGAAAAAAGTCGTACGCCCGCCCGAGGAAGTACATATCGAGGGTGGGGATGTAATGCTTTATAATGAATATATTTTTATCGGAACGTATAAAGGCAGTGATTACAAAGAATATTTAACCGCCCGCACCAATATGGCTGGCGTGGAATACATCAAAAATCTTTTTCCGAACAAAATCGTGAAGGAATTTGACCTGACCAAATCCAGAACAGAACCCAGAGACAACGCCTTGCACCTGGATTGTTGCTTTCAGCCGATCGGTACAAACAAGGCGATTATCCACAAGCCGGGTTTCAGAGATGAGAGAGATTACGAATACCTCGTTAATCTTTTCGGTATGGAAAATCTCTTTCATATCGACCGTGAAGAAATGTATCACATGAATTCCAATATTTTCTCTATCGCACCAGATGTAGTTGTTTCCGAACGTAATTTTACCAGACTAAACAACTGGTTACGCGATAACGGATTTACCGTAGAAGAAATCCCGTATGCTGAAATTTCTAAACAGGAAGGACTGTTGAGATGTTCAACACTTCCGTTGATTAGATATTAATTTTGCTAACTTATCCACATGAAACAAATCACTAACACCGTATTAATGATTCGTCCGATTGCTTTTCGTATGAACGAACAAACCGCAGTGAATAACTACTATCAAAAAGTGTTGGACGCACTGACACCCGAAACGGTTAATGCTAAAGCTCAGGAAGAATTTGACCATTTTGCAGATGTTTTAAAACAAAATGGGGTAAATGTTGTCGTTGTGCAGGATACCAAAGAGCCGGACACGCCCGATAGCATTTTTCCGAACAACTGGATTTCGTTTCACGAAAACGGCGATGTGGTTTTGTACCCGATGTTTGCCGAAAACCGTCGCTTGGAACGTCGTGAGGACGTCTTGGACATACTCGAAGAACAAGACTTTGTTATCGAAAATGTAATGGATTATACGTCTGCAGAAGAAGAAAATATGTTTCTGGAGGGAACGGGCAGTATGATTCTCGACAGAGCAAATAAGAAAGTTTATTGTGCCTTGTCGCCCCGTGCCGAAGAAGAGCTTGTTATTCAATTTTGTGAAGACAACGAGATGCTACCTGTTATTTTTGAATCTTACCAGACAGTAAACGGCGAACGCAAGCTGATTTATCACACCAATGTGATGATGTGTCTGGGAGAAACTTTTGCTGTAATTTGCCTTGATTCGATAGACGACAAAAACGAGCGGAAAAACGTGGTAAAACAGCTTAAAGAAGACGGAAAAGAAATTATAGAAATAACCGAAGAGCAGGTTAATAATTTTGCCGGAAATATGTTGGAACTGACCGATGATAAAGGTGAAAAATTACTGATTATGAGTACACAGGCCTATAATATTCTTACACCAAATCAGATAAAAACACTGGAAAAACACGCTCGAATCGTTCACAGTTCGTTAGATATTATCGAAGCTTGTGGCGGAGGCAGTGCAAGATGTATGCTTGCCGAAGTATTCCTGCCGAGAAAATAATTTTGGTGGACTTCCAACCTTTTTATATCTTTATACGTCTATACTAATAAACAAGAGATATAATTATGTTAAAGCAAACATTCATTACGGTCTTCCTAATCGCAGGATTTCTTTCGTTTGTTTCCTGTGATTCTGATGATAACACAACGGTAAATCCGTATGCACAGTTTCAAGGGAATTGGAGTGGAACTTTTTCTGGTGATGACGAAGGTATCTGGAGAGTTACTATCGATGAAAACGGTGTAGCCACCGGGGTGTTGGAGTCTAATACTGCGTTCGCTCCTTTCGATTTGGAAGGACAGGTTTCTGCAAACGGCGAAGTAAGTGCAGAATATTATGATGTAGCAGGGCAATTGACCGGAACAATGACAGCAACCACCGTTTCAGGAAACTGGTCTAGTGGCTGGGGACCAATGGGTACTTGGTCCGGGAACAAAGAATAAGCAAAAAATCCACTTCAAACGAAGTGGATTTTTTTGGCATAATACTGAAAAATAGTTGGTAAAAACCTTTGTAAGTCTTATGAATAAAGGGCTGGGTAAAAGTTTTATGAAACGTGTTTCATAAAACTTTTTCTTTGTCTTAAAAATGGCAAAAAAAGCGATGTTGGTCTTGTAAAAGTTTAGATGTAATTGGCTGGGGAAAGCAGAATAATAAACAACGGTTTAAGTGTAAAAATTGTGGTTTATTGTTTACTANTGTTTTCTTTTCTAACGAAAAGTGAGTTTTTTTAGCCATTCTGCTTACCAAAGAATGTAAAAAAGGACGACTTTGAAGGTCGTCCTCATTCTTAGTATAAGCATTAATCTTATTGCTGGTTGGTTGCTCTCCAGCAGCGCCAACTTCCTCTTCAGATTAACTGGCGGAATATAACAACTATTTTGATAAAATCCACCAACTATTTTTCAGTACATTACCAAAAAATATAAAACAACAAATGTCTGATTGTGTGATAATTGGAGACAGAGGTTACTTGTCGCATAGTATTCAACTAGATTTATTTCAAACTGTCAATATTAAATTGGAAACACCTAAAAGAGCTAATCAAAAAGGCTATAAACCACAACCTTATATATTTAGAAAATCAAGAAAAAGAATTGAAACATTATTTTCACAATTGTGTGACCAATTCAAAATTAGAAACAATTATGCTAAGACTTTTGAAGGTTTTAAAACAAGAATTTTAGCAAAAATAACAGCATTAACATTGATTCAATATATCAATAAATTCATATTTGACAGACCAATTAATAATATTAAAAATCAAACAATTTAATTACACCCAACGGGTTAAATTAATTCATTTGTTTTGTTCAAAAAAACAATTAACAATTCTTAACCTTGAACTCTGCTCCATATTTATTTATCCAAAAATCAAAAATTATAGCTATTTTTGAGAAATATTATTTTTAAATCCTACGGATATGCTTAAAAAAATCCTATCATTTACTGCTTTAATTACATTCTCGATGTCTATGTATGCACAGGAAAACATTACTTATCAAAAACCTTCTGAAGAAATATTAACTTTGGCTGATTTTGAAATGGCTCCTGCTATTTCGATGAACAGCACCAAAGACCAAGCTATTTTGGTTTACCGAAATACTTATAAAACACTAGACGACCTCAATCAGGAAGAAATGCGTTTGGGCGGACTTCGGATTAATCCGAAAACATCTATTTCGAGTACGATGACTTTTTATACCAAAATCAAAGTCAAAAATCTGCTTACTCAAACGGAAACAGAGATAAAAAACCTACCCCAATCGGCAAAAATCACTTATCTTACATGGTCACCCGATGAGAAAAAAATAGCCTTCATCAACAATACCAATCAAGGTAATGAATTGTGGTATATTGATTTAGACAATGCCCTGGCACATCAATTAACCCAAGCTGAACTGAATGCCAACACAGGAAATCCTATAACCTGGTTCAAAGACAGTCAGCAATTACTCGTGAAAACGCAACGCCATCGCTACGATGATTTGACAGACAAAACAAATGCTATCCCGGAGGGACCGATTGTTTCAGCGTCTGAAGGTGGTGTCGAATCTCAAAACAGGACTTATCAGGATTTGCTGAAAGACAAAATAGATGAAGAGAATTTTGAAAAACTCATCACAACTGATTTATACCGAATCGACCTCAGCGGAAACAAAAAATTGTTTAAATCGGCTGATATGTTTATTTCGGAATCATTTTCACCTGACGGAAAATACCTGATGATTACTACTTTACAAAAACCGTTTTCTTATATCGTTCCTTTTCAGCGTTTTCCGATGAAAACCACTGTTTATACCGCAAACGGCGATCGTGTAAAAGTAGTTAATGAACTTCCGTTAAACGAAGTGATGCCTAAAGGATTCATGTCTGTCCGGCAAGGGAAAAGAAGCCTCAGGTGGCGTTCAGACAACCCTTCTTCACTATTTTATGTACAAGCATTGGACGAAGGCGACCAAGCCAACGAAGTAGAATTCCGGGACGAATTATTTTCATGGGACGCTCCGTTCAATAAAAATCCGGAAAGTCTGGCAAAAACCTCACAACGTTATGGTGGAATTATTTTTGGGAATAACCAGACAGCCATTGTATATGACCAATGGTATGACACGAGAAACATCAGAACATACCTGCTTAATCCTTCCACCAAAAACATGAAAGTGATTAATGACCGAAATTACCAAGATGTATATGCTGACCCGGGAGATTTCCAGACAGAAAGAAATGAATTCGGACAACAAACTTTGCTTATCAACAACCATAAAATGTATCTGATTGGCGACGGATATTCTGCCAATGGCAAATTTCCGTTTATTGACGAATATGATATGACAACCGACCAATCCTCCCGCATATATCAATCTACTTTAACGGATAAGTTGGAGGATATCAGCTCGATTATTGATATTGACAGTGGTAAAATTCTGGTAAATATTCAATCCAAAACTGATTACCCTAATTATTATTTCCGAAATATTTTTGCCACCCACGATGACGATAGCTTAACCAAAGTTACCGACAACCAAAACCCTTTTGAAAGCCTGAATGATGTTCACAAAGAGGTCATTAAATACCAAAGAAAAGACGGTGTTGAGTTATCCGGAACATTGTATCTGCCAAAAGGTTATATGGAACGGGAAAACAAAGAAAAATTACCTTTACTAATCTGGGCATATCCAACCGAATATAAAGACAAAAACAGTGCAGGACAAAGCACTGCCAACCCGAATGAATTCACTTTTCCGTATTATGGTTCATTCGTGTACTGGGTAGCCAAAGGATATGCTGTGCTGGACGACGCTGCTTTTCCGATTATTGGAGAAGGAGAAACAGAACCTAACGATACTTTTATTGAACAGTTGATTTGGAACGCCGAAGCCGCCATTGATGCTTTGGACGAAAAGGGATATATCGACAGAACCAAAGTCGGTGTGGGAGGTCACAGCTATGGAGCGTTTATGACAGCAAACCTACTTACTCATTCTGATTTGTTTGCTTGCGGAATTGCACGAAGCGGTGCTTACAACAGAACTTTAACTCCGTTCGGTTTTCAACGTGAACAACGAAATTACTGGGAAGCATCTGATGTGTACAACACGATGTCACCGTTCATGAATGCCGAAAAAATGAAAAAGCCTATGTTACTGGTTCACGGAGAAGCTGATAACAACCCGGGAACTTTTACTCTGCAAACGGAACGTTACTTCCAGGCATTAAAAGGATTGGGAGCACCAGTGCGTATGGTAATTTTACCTAAAGAAAGCCACGGCTATGTTGCTAAAGAAAACATACTGCATTTACTTTGGGAGCAAGAGCAATTTTTGGATAAATATTTAAAAGGGAATTAAATTGATTTTATACTTAACCAAAAACGGCTGTCCAATGTTTTGGACAGCCGTTTTGTTATCATTATTATTTCTTGATAAAAGTACCCTGAGCTTTTTTATTAGCTGAATTTATTGCTTTGATCATATAAGTTCCTGCTGGTAGGCTACTTACATTAATTTGTTCTGCAGATTCAAATGACATTACTTTTCTTCCATCAGTAGCATATATTTCAATGTTATTTACCTTTTCAGATAAGTTCAATATATCACTTGTTGGATTTGGGTAAACCTTTAGCGTTGATTGTTCAATATCTTCCGTACTAAGTGTTCCTGTCACGAATACGGTAAAATCCTCCACTTGTCCGTAGGTTAACATTCCGCAAGGCTCAGGGATATTTGAAGAATAGAAATCTGAAGCGATACGCATGCGCAAAGGAGTGTCTATTGTAACTGTTGAAGCTGTTTCGGGAACAAGAAATGTTGCTGTGTGTGTTTCATAAGATTCTGTTCCGTTACTACTCATTATCAATTCATTACTATCAAAAAAGCCATCATTATTATAATCAATCCATGCTCTTACGTTTTCCTTATTATAACTCGTTTTAATCGAAATTTCATAGACTTCATTTGTGGTCAAATTAGCATGCTGCACTGTACTCAAACAATTCGCTACAGTATTATCTATATAATATGCTCCTTCATCTGTATATCCGCCTGAAGAAAAACTCAAATCTTCTAACTTAACATTAATTATTCCAATATTATAGTTATTCGACTCATGCACTATGCCTAATGGCGTACATACAGCAGGAATAGGTGAATCAATTTGCTCTATCTCATCTTCTGCCGGAACTGCTCCATGAGAAAACAATAAATTAGACCTCTCGTTTAACAACATATACAGCATTCTTTCTCTTTGACCATCTGTAAATCTATTCTTACAAGAACTATAATTCATAATATTATAAACAACAGGGATCGATGAGTTTCCAGTGCAACTATTAGTATCTGTATAACAACCTGGCAACAATAAATGAGGATCAGTATCACACACCATATCGCCATCAATGGTGCAGTCATTGTTTTGAGGACATTCAGTAGCTGTTCCTCCTTGAAAAGTATGTCGTAATCCTAAGAAATGCCCAGCTTCATGAGTAAATGCCCCACTGATTTGGTCAAATCTTAAAACAATGCCATCAGTAGCTGATGAAGTCCCCGGATAAGTTGCATACCCTGCCACACCTCCACCATTTGGTGCTGTCCCACTAATACCTGTCACAACCCATACATTTACATATTCCGTGTTTGGCCATCTACTTATATTTTTCATAATTACGTCTTGAGTACCTTGACTACCTGAATGCCTAACACCAAATTCCAAATATTCCGGCAAATCACTCCCATCTACCCTATTAATGCCATTTGTAGGTTGGCAGTCAGGATCGCGTTGTGCCAATTTAAATTGGATAGGCACACTCACTCCACCTTCTGTTTCCCCAGGAAATGCCGGCCATGTTGCCGAAAATTGTTGATTAAGTTCTTCAACAAAATCAACAATTACTTGCTCACTCGGGTTTTCCGGATCGCCAACTGGCTGACCAGTATGAATGATGTGAAACACTACTGGAATTTCATAAATTTCATCTTCCGATGCGGTGGTAGAAGTAATAGCTCTCTGATTATTTTTGGCAAATTCTGCCCATTCTTTGTTTTGATGCTCAATCAACCGTGCATAGTTTTCGTCTTCTAATAACATTTTTTCGTGTACCTCATCAGTTCCACACCAATGTTCTTGAGCGAAAGATACCGCTGGAATTAGGGCTAATAAAAAGAAAAGTTTTGAGATTTTCATCTAAAAATAGTTTTGATTAATATTTGTTTTTGCCAAATATAAGTTAAAAAAAAATAAATTCAATATATATTTAGTTTAGATGTTTTTTTTTAATGGAACACAAACATTATATTTTTATTCCCTATATTTATCTTTATAAAAAATATCACTCAATTATGAGCAGACACCAGCAACGTGTACAAGAAGTCATCACTTTTTTCGAAAATAAAGACGTGTTTTTAGGATTCCGGAAACTGTTGGACTGTGCTATGGACACACAAAATATGGACATCTACAGAGAAGCGGTGGAACTGACCGACTGGAAAGAGAAACACCCGAACGAAGAAGAAACACTTATTCATCGAACCATTGCTTTACTGGAAAAAATCGGAAATATTGAGGTCAAAGAACATCATACCAACGAGCATGTGCTGAAAGCTACAGAAATTACCAAAAGCTACGGAAACCACAAATTCACTTTAGGTCCGGTATCACTAACGCTGAAAAAAGGCGAAGTTTTTGGTTTGGTCGGAGAAAATGGTAACGGAAAAACTACGCTATTAAGGATTCTGGCAAAAGAACTTGCTCATTCGTCGGGAACGCTGGATTATTCATTTGCTGTAAAAAATCCGACAGATTACGAATTGAGAACCAAACTCGTTTATATTCCGCAACGCACCGAAAAATGGTACGGAAGTCTGATGGACAACCTGCGTTTTGTACTTTCCAATTACGGTGAAAAACCGGAAGAAATCGAACTTCGCGTGTTGATGATGGTCGCTCGTTTAGGCTTATGGAACTACAAACACTTGAAATGGAACGAATTATCTTCCGGTTACAAAATGCGTTTTGAGCTGGCAAGAACGCTTTTGCGTAAACCCGAAATATTATTGCTTGATGAACCTTTGGCAAATCTGGACGTTTTGGCACAGCAAATCATTCTGGAAGATTTGAAATCCATTGCCAATTCGGTCAATAATCCGATTGCTTTGATATTGAGTTCGCAACAGCTTTATGAAGTGGAGAAAATCTCTGACAAAGTTATTTTCCTTAAAAACGGTAAATACAACGAACCAAAACCGGAAACTGAAACTGAAAAACCAACACTAATTTTGGAATTGGACAGCAACAGCACACGAGAGGAACTGACCAATGTATTTTCGGAGCTTGCAATAGAAAAAATCACGTTCAACGGCGGAATTTATATGCTGTATTTTTCTGGTGAAACCACGTTTTCTGATGTAATTCTCGCTTTGGGGCAAAATAAAATCCCGATGATTTACATTCGTGACATTTCCGCCTCTACCCGCAGATTTTTTGTAAACTAAAAACTACTTTTATGAACTTTATCAATAAAATAAACAAATATCTTATCGAACGGTTTCCAACCATTTGGAATACTAAAATTGTTTGGATACTTCTCATCTGTTTACCTATTCACGGATTGTTCTTTTTGATTGGTTATTTTTCGCACACCAATCCGCAAACATTTCATTATGGTTATACTGCAAGCGATTATTTCAATTCGGGAATGATTTTGGTGCACATCATCATTTCGCTGTTGATGATTACAGGCTGGCTGGTCGCCATGTTTAAAAACAATGCTTTTAAGAATTTTTATCCAGTAAGCCGTACACAGCTTTTTGGACAGTTTTTGTGTTATTTCATCATTATTTTCTGTTCGGTCAGTTTTTATTTCTCTTATATGTTTGGGTTTAAACTGTTCATAACCAAAGAATATCCCGATGATTTAATGATTAAAAATGTAGCGGTTATCAACAAAGCCAATGCTTTCTTAAGCACTGATTATCAATCCTATCAATTATCACAACGTAAATACCCGCAGATTTTTGAAGATTTACATTGCGAAACCAACTCGGATTATATCGATTATTCCAAAAATCATTATGCGATACGCAACGAAGTGTATCAGTTTTATTCGTTGTATCAAAAAGCAGTTACACAGAAAAATGAGTACAACGAATTTCTGTATCCTGAAGAAGAACAAAAGAAAAATATCGATTTTGTGCGTTATCAGGTAAGAAACGACACATGTTTTTATTTCTACCGCAAAGAGGTTGTTGATGTTTCGGAATATGTAAAAAATGCGGAATTGTCTTATTATAATTTTTCACGTCCGTTTTATACGTTGTCCTCAGGAACATCTTCAAACCGGTATGATTATTATAACGATCCTTATTATCCGCTTCCGCAAAATGATGCTCAGCTCAATCAACAGATTATCGAGCTTTTGGACCGGAGCAATCCTGAGGAAATCAAGCAGATTTTAGATGATTTCCTACATATATCCAAACAGCTGAAAATCAAAACTAATCTCAACACAAACGACTGGTTCAAAATTGTTTATCACCCCGATAATTTTGAAGTGAAGCAGTTCATTTACAACAACTTTAATTTTGATTTAAACTCTTACGATGCAGAAGCTGTCGTAGAAGCAGCTACCGCAAATGCTTCGGAGGCTGTGATTGCGGAAGAAGCCGTGTCGAGAAACAGCACTTATTATTTTTTCAAGAACAATCACACCAATTATTTCTATGAAACGGGTACACTGAAAAACACTTTGGTAAATATTGATTCTATGAAAAACTATGATTTTATATCACAAAATATTCATATTTATCTCTGGCTGTCGTTTATCCTTTCTGCACTTATTTTCAGTTTCAGGGTAACCAATCTGCGAACGGTTATTTTTACGGGAATTACCACAGGTGTTTTAAGCCTATTGGTGGGATTGATATCTTTGATGTATTCACTCAGCGTTTCTTCCTACAATGTGGAATATTTTACTTCATATTTCATTTTAGCATTAGGGTTTAGCATCTTAAGCATACCGATTTTTATGCCTAAATCAGGTTCAAAATTGTTCCGGGGGATTTTAATTAATATGAGTATTCTCGGTTTTGTACCTTACGTTTTTTTGATTTTGAGTATTATCAGTATGCACCAAAAAGATGCTTGCCGTGAAATTTATTCTTCCGATTGCTTTATTTTACTGCAATGGTTAGATAGCACAACCACAAGCTGGATTTTATTAACAACCGGATTTATATTTCTGTTAATATATACATCAGTCATAAAAAAATGGCGGGCATTGCCGGAATAAAAAATACGAATGATGAAAACACATACTACCAATTATTTCAATACATTGATTACAGTTGCTGAAGATTGTAAGGTCGATTGCGGTACAACACCACCCGAAAAAGACAAAAAAACGATTGCCAATTATCAGTTTGATTTATTGACAAAAAAACCTTTGAAATATACTTCAGACGAAGTTTTATTCACAGTTTTTAGTCTGAGAAATGATATTTCTGCTTCTAAACTGAACGATGAAAAAATAAAATTCTTTTCAAAAGGTCAGCCTTGTTTGAGAACTTCGCCCTTAGCAAAAACCTATGGCTGGGGTATTTATTTTGATGACAAAGGCAAAATAAAACTCATTGATTCCGCATCAGACGAATATCAGAATCTGATACAAAATCAGTCTGTTAATAAAAAACCGGCAATGAAAAACAAACGATAAAAACGGTTATTCCGAAAGAGGTATCTTATTTCATTTCACAGATTCCTCGTACCTCGAATGACCAATAAATTTTTTAATTATGGCAAAAAACAAAACAGATTTTACCAACGAAAGTGTTACCGATTTTATCGAAAACGTAGAAAACGAACAAAAACGAAAAGACAGTTACGCATTGATTCAGCTAATGGAGGAGATTTCAGGCGAATCAGCACGAATGTGGGGACCAAGCATTATCGGTTTCGGAAATTATCATTACAAATACGCAAGCGGACACGAAGGCAGCGCCCCGATTCTGGGGTTTTCGCCAAGGAAATCAGCCATTTCATTGTATGCTTTTACCGGTTTGGCAGAACACGAACACTTGTTGGAAGGATTGGGAAAGTTCACAAAAGGAAAAGCTTGTATCTACATCAAAAAACTCGCAGACATTGACGAACCCATCCTTAAAGACCTGATGAAAGAAACGATTGATTACATCAGTGCAACATATACGAGGGTTAGAGAATAATTAATCATCTTCTTCTAGCTGAAATAATTCTTCATTACTTTATCAGAAGAAAAATTTACATTTTTTGTTTACAAAAAATACAACCTTAAATATATTTTAGGTAATGTACTGAAAAATAGTTGGTGGATTTTATCAAAATAGTTGTTATATTCCGCCAGTTAATCTGAAGAGGAAGTTGGCGCTGCTGGAGAGCAACCAACCAGCAATAAGATTAATGCTTATACTAAGAATGAGGACGACCTTCAAAGTCGTCCTTTTTTACATTCTTTGGTAAGCAGAATGGCTAAAAAAACTCACTTTTCGTTAGAAAAGAAAACATNACTGACGAAGTAATCAAACAAGCTGAAGAAGATGCTAAAGCAGAATTGAAAGCCGAAGGTAAACCTGAGCAAATATGGGATAAAATCATTCCCGGAAAAATTCAGCGGTTTATCTCCGACAATACTACTTTAGACCAGGAAAAAGCACTGCTTGACCAAAACTTCATCAAAGATGAAAGCAAAAAAGTAGGCGAATACGTAAAAGAATTTAACGTGGAAATCACAGGTTTTAAACGCGTTAGCTTAGGATAAACCTGTTCCTCCTTTTATATAAAAAACACCCCCGAAAGAAATTCTTCCGGGGGTGTTTTTCTTTAGAATTTAACTTTGCTCTGTTGCAAATTCTTTCAAACACGTTATCAAATATTCCACATCAGATAAGGTAACTGCATTATAGAGTGATACTCGATAACCACCAACATAACGATGCCCTTGAATTCCGGTAATGTTTTTGCTTTCAATAAACCGGTCAAACTGAGTTGATAGATTTTCATCTACTAAACGAAAACATACATTCATTAAAGAGCGGTCTTGCTTTTGAGCCGTACCAAAAAACAGATAATTATTGTCAATTTCCTGATAAAGCATGGCTGCTTTTTGTCTGTTAATTTTTTCCATTGCCTCTACTCCGCCCTGCTGTATTAACCATTGCAGATTCAGCCATGTAAGATATACAGCAAAAACCGGCGGAGTGTGATACAAGCCATTGTGCTGAAAATGCTGTTTATAGCTAAGAACATTAGGAATATTAACGTTTTCAGACAACAAACTTTCATGAATAATCACTACCGACAACCCCGAAGTGCTGATATTCTTCTGAGCTCCGGCATAAATCAATCCAAACTGACTGAAATCGAGCTTTCGGGAAAAGATATCGGAACTCATATCGCAAACCAAAGGTGCATTCGTGTCAGGAAAATTATTCATTTGTGTGCCGTAGATCGTATTGTTGCTAGTACAATGCAGATAATCTATTTGTTCCGGCAAATGATACCCTTGAGGAATATAACTGTAATTTTTATCTTCACTTGAGGCTACAATTTTTACCTGACCTACTTTCCGGGCTTCATTAATTGCCTTTTGAGCCCATACTCCGGTGTCTATATATCCTGCCTGGGTTTTCAGAAGATTCAAAGGTACCCGAGCAAATTCCATACTGGCACTTCCTTGCAGAAAAAGCACCTGGTAACCTTTATTTTCAAGCGAGAGCAGTTCGAGCACCCATTTGTTACAATCTGCTAAAATGGATAAAAAAGCATCACTACGGTGTGAGATTTCCAAAATAGACAAACCGGTATCATTGAAGTTTTCCAATGCTTCGGCAGCCTTTTGATAAACTTCCGGGCTAAGAGGAGCCGGACCTGCACAAAAATTATATTTTTTCATCATAAAAAAATCGACCTGGAGGCCGATTTGATTTTAAAAATTGGTTGTGATATTTAAGGTAAATCCATTAGCCTCAGGAACTTCTCTACAAACTCCACCGACGCATATCAATCCGCCTCGCTGACGACCATAACTTCCCGCTACTCGGGTACGACCTTTAGTGTAGCTGAGTCCGTAAGTAAAATAATGAATTCGCTTACTGTTCTTATCGTTTCCGTAGTTGTAAATATCAAAGGCAAAAAACGACCAGTTGCTGTTGGGTGCATATTCCAGAGTAGCACCTGCCCAGTTCTTGTGATAGGCATCTGCCCACTGATGTTGCAGTTCTAACCGAATAGAACTGGTCGGTTTAAGAAAATATAATCCTTCAACCGCAGCAGTATTTGCTTTTACAAATCCGTTATTTTTTTCTTCGAGATAACCTTGATTGTAATATTGGTTAACATACATAAAAATGGAAGTAAAACGCTCAGACCATTTTCTGCGGTATTCCAAACCTAAATCAGAATAATATTTCTGTCCGTCGTTAAAGAAACCTGTTGATTTAAGACTTCGGTCGTCTTGCTCTTCTGCTTCCAAACCTGCCCAATAGGAACCGTTCAAAATGAAATTAGCTCCATATTTACCGCCAAAAAATGTACCTTCTTTCGCTTCATAGAAAACATCAAACTGTCCGCCTATCTCACCTAATTTCTGCAAATTGAATATATCATATTTTCCTTGAGCCTGGTAAACATAAATGTTTTGTAAAGCAAAATCATATTGTTTTGTCAATGCGGGTACATAGTTAATCATTCCGTAATTGAATGTATTTCCTTGTAGCTGTCGTTCGGAATAAAAATCCATGTTTTCCATTCGACGTAAATTGATATTTACACCAAACCCAGATGTGTTATAACCTAAATTCAACAAAATGGCATTTCCGCCTTTTTTATATTGCGGATACAATCCTTCTGGCGTGGAAACAATATCTTCAGTTTTATAGACATACTCCCCTCCTATCAGGAATTTATCGCCGGCATATTCCAAACGGGTTGATAACATGTTGGTGTTGGGTTCAACTTCGGGGTAATTGTCCAGCTCCTGATGACGTCCGACGAAACTTGCACCGAATTTCAACGAATAATCTTTGTCCATAAGATTGGCTAAATCAACCTCAGTATCAGCCCCGTAAATCATTCCGTCTGACAGGTCAAATCCCATACCGATACGTTGCTTTCCGCCCAACAAAGTAATTTGTGTGGAAGAATGCGGGCTGTATTTTACGCGACCACCAAAAATAGCATTATTGATTCCCAAAGCTCTGTCTTCCCACGAACGTAGAACCAATCCGCTACCAAACTGCTCATAAAAATGACCGACTGTTACATCGATACCATTTTCATAATCATTATATCTGGCGTAAACGGTACCAACATTGACACCTTCAAGATTTGGAGAATAATTAAGAATGGCATACGGCAAATAGCCTTCCATTTGCAAACCGGCTTCAAATTTTCCTTTGAAGTAATCAATCTTTACATAATTATTGGAACGAAACGGGTTGTCTTTCGTTTCCTGGTCTTTTATTTTTATCTGAGCATCCTCTATGTAATATTGAGAATTGGATTCTATCCCTACGTTAATCTGGGCTGCCGCTGTATATCCCATCAAAGATAAAGCGACTATCAGAAACTTATTGTAATTTTTCATTGCTTACTTTCCAATAGCTTTTTTTAACTCTTTATACAATTCGTTTTCCGTTCCTGGTGTGTATCCGGTATGTGAATAAACAATCTGACCTTTATATACAACTACTGTATAAGGTGGATTGATAACATTCATTGCTCTTTTCAATTCCTGATTTTCATCTAATAAAACGGTGTAATCCCACGCTTTCCCGTTAACCAACGGTTTTACTCTTGAGCGGGTTCTTGAATCGTCGATTGAAACAGCCACCAACTCAACGCCTGTTTCTTTTTGCCATTTGTCATAAACTTTATTGATGGCTTCCAGTTCTTTTAAACAAGGTCCACACCATGTCGCCCAAAAACTCACGATAACCGGCTTGTCTGATTTTCCATATTGTGCGATGTTTACAGACTTTCCTTTAAGGTCTTTCAACGTTACATTCGGTAACTTACTCTGTGCCGAAACAGACAGACTGAAACACACAAATGCAATAATTGATAATACTCTCATCATAATTTCTTTAATTTTAGTTTAACAAACTTATGAAGTTTATTTCAAAAAAAATATTTTTCAGTTCAAAAATTAAATAATAAATTAGTCGAATTAAATTTATGAACAGCAAATATAGCTTTAAAATTATGAAAAAAACTTTTTTACTGGCATCAATAACTTTGGTTTCGTTATTATCTTCCTGTAATGAACTGGTAGATGACTCTGTCGTTTCTATCGGTGGTGAAAACAGGGTTACCCGGGTAGTTGTAGCCGTTTTCGACGGTGAGGGCAGTGTTATTAACGTACAGCAAGCGGAGGCAGGTGTTGAGCAAGATTATGAAATGGTTGGTGAAAATTTCAAACACCGTGTTTTAATCGAAGATTTCACAGGAGCCTGGTGTGTGAACTGCCCACGTGTTACTCACACGATTGAGGAAGAATTAGAACCTGAGCATCACGATAAATTTATAGCCGTTGCTTTACACAATGATGACGGAGGTAGCGACCCTTTTGTTTTTAAACCTTATGAAAAGCAATTACACGGGATATTAGCCGATAAAGTGCACCCAACTCCTGAATTTGCCTCTTACCCTTTTTCGCCGCTAAACCGCCAGGAAATGTGGAAAAGAGACGGACAGGCATACGATGTACAACAAGCTCTTGATTTGGTACAGGAATCTTCGCCTGTCGGAATCAGAATTGATTCTGATTTAGATGTAACCGAAGGAACAGGAACCGTAAATGTATCTTTTAAGTTTAATCAGGATTATAATGAAGAGTTGAAATATATCGTTTATATTGTTGAAGACGGCTTGGAATACGCTCAGAAAAACAGCACACCATTCTATGGCGGAGGAAGCGAAATAGAAGATTTCGTTCACAATGCCGTTGCAAAAGGAATAGTGGGTACAGACGTACTGGGAACAACAATTCCTGCTAACGAAACCAAAGCCGGACAAATTTTTAATTCAGGAAGGCTGAATGTTACTTTTAACACGTTTGAATAAAAATAATTTTTAGTAAAAAAGCTGTTTCTTCACAATGAAGAAACAGCTTTTTTATTGATTATAAAACCGCCCAGTAATAAAATCAATATCTTTAATTGATTTCCGACTCCAATCAATCCGTTTTTCCAGAATTTCGTTTTCTGTCAACTGCCAGTTAATTCCTGATTTTCTCAACCTTTCTGTAATATCCTGAATCACGATTGCTGCCGAAACAGATATATTCAAACTCTCGGTAAATCCGACCATTGGTATTTTAATATAAGCATCTGCCTGTTGCAAAATATCTTCCGAAAGCCCTGTTTTTTCTGTACCAAAAAAGATAGCCGACGGTTTTGTAATATCAAAATCTGCTAAAAAACCGGCTTGTATGTGTGGCGAAGTTGCCACAATCTGAAAACCTTGTTCCCTTAGTTTCTCTATACATGAAATATTGTTCTGATAGCGATGAATATCTACCCATTTTTCTGCTCCCATCGCTATTTCTTTATCTATTCTCTTACCAAATCGCTCTTCGATAACGTGTAAATCCTGAATACCGAAAACCTCGCAGCTACGCATTACCGCACTGGTATTATGTAACTGATAAACATCTTCAACCGCGATGGTAAAATGTCTCGTTCGGTTTTGCAAAACTTCCAGAAAACGCTCCTTTCGGTTAGCCGTCAAAAAAGTTTCCAGATAAGCCAGATATTCCGTATCTTGGAACATATTATTATATATCATAATTTTAAAAATAATGCCAAAGATACAAAGTCCGGTTAATATGAAAAAAATAGTCGTTTTGTCAGGAGCTGGTATCAGTGCCGAAAGTGGTATAAAAACATTCAGAGATGCCGATGGATTATGGGAAGGACACGATATTACGGAAGTCGCCAGTCCGGAAGGCTTTACCAAAAATCCGGAATTGGTTTTGAATTTTTATAATCTTCGCCGTCGTCAGTTATTGGAAGTACAACCCAATTTGGCACACCAATTACTTGCTGATTTGGAGCAATATTATCCTATCAACATTATTACGCAAAATGTGGACGATTTGCACGAAAGAGCCGGAAACAAAAACGTACTGCATCTGCATGGCGAGTTGCTAAAAGCCAGAAGCAGTAAAAATGAAAATTATGTTGTCGAATGGCATTCAGATATCAATATGAATAACCTTTGCCCGGACGGTTATTTGATGCGTCCGCACATCGTTTGGTTCGGTGAAACCGTTCCGGAATTTGACCGTGCCACAGACCTCATCAGCCAGGCAGATATTGTGATTGTTATCGGAACATCAATGCAGGTTTATCCCGCAGCCGGGTTGATACAATACGCAACCAAAGCCGAAAATATTTTTTATATTGACCCAAAACCAGCCTACATACACCTCACGACCATATCGGTGGAAACTATTGCTGAAAAAGCCACTACCGGAATGGAAAAATTATTCAAAAGACTAATTTCGTCTATTTAGTTACAAATCTTTTTTATTCATCTCAATTATTTCCATTATCCTGGCACTCATATCGCTATAAGACGCTTGTGACAGTTGTTTGATGTCTTCATTTGGGTAATGAAGTATGATGTTATTTACCGAATCGTTGAATTTCTCACACACACTTAAATAGTTACGGATAAAAACCTTGTCATATTCACCCCGACCTCCGGTAGAATATTTGTAGATTTCGCGTTCATATTCCGGCGAAAATTCAGCAGGCAACTTGATTCCGTTTTCGGAAGCAACTGCCTCCAATCGGGCTTTGTTTTTTTGCGTGATTTCCAACTGTTTTTGTGCATAGGTTTTCAGCCTATCGTCTTCTGATTTTTCTGTCCATACCTGCAATGCTTTCGCATCAAAATTGGTAAATTGGTAGAGGTAAATAAATAATTCCACGTCTTTCGGAGAAAAATCTGATGAAGTTTCAGCTAAAACCGTTTCCTTTTTTTCAGAATGATTATCTTTACAGGAAGATAAAAATGAAGATGCAACAAACACCAAAGCTAAGAAGAACCCTGCGTTACAAGTTAATTTGTTCATAATATTGGTTTTAATGTTTTGTTAAAAATAATAAAATTATCTTATATCACAAATTATTTCATCAAAAAATGTTAATCGAAACAAATAATCTAACCATAGGATATAAAAAAAACAACGATTATTCGCCTATTCTGAGTAATATTAATCTGCAAATTGGTTATGGAAAACTCATTGCTCTGGTCGGCACAAACGGTATCGGAAAATCGACTTTGCTTAAAACATTTTCCGGTTTGCTCCCTCCTGTTTCAGGAAATTTCAAAATCGAAAACCAGAATACAACAGCATTTACTCCGGTCGATTGGGCAAAAATCTGTGCTGTAGTTTTGACGGAAACCGCCGTTTACCAAAATATTACTATCAAAGAATTGGTCAGTTTGGGCAGGCAGCCATACACCAACTGGCTGGGTGCATTGAACAAAGAAGATGAAGAAAAAATCCGGAGTGCCATGGAAGTAACCGGAATCCGGAATTGGGCAGACAAAAATATTAACGAACTGAGTGACGGACAAAAACAGAAAGTTTTTATTGCCAGAGCGATTGCCCAAGACACGCCGCTCATATTAATGGACGAGCCAACGACACATTTGGATTTTTACAATAAAATCCAATTCCAGAAACTGGTAAAAAAATTTACTGAATTAGGAAAAACAATCATTTATTCCACCCACGATTTAGATTTAGCCATACAACTCAGTGATGAACTGATTGTACTTACCGCGAGTCAGGTTTTTCATAATACAGCAGAAAAACTGATGCAGGAAAAAGTTTTTGATTCCTTTTTTGATACAAGCGAAATCCAATTTGATGAACAAAATAAAAGATTTGTTGTGAAATGAATCATCAAAATTAAATGTGATAATTATGCGTAAGTTTTAGCAAAAAGCAGTAATTTTGCAAAAAATTTAAACAAATTAAAATGGCAGGAAACAGAACATTTACGATGATTAAGCCTGATGCTGTTGAAGCAGGTCACATTGGCGGGATTTTAAATATGATTACTGAAGGTGGTTTCAGAATCGTGGCAATGAAATTAACACAACTAACGGTTGCTGATGCACAGAAATTCTACGCCGTTCACGCCGAACGTCCTTTCTATGGAGAATTGGTTGAATTCATGTCAAGAGGACCGATTGTTGCCGCTATCCTGGAGAAAGACAATGCTGTAGAAGATTTCCGTACGTTGATTGGTGCAACCAATCCAGCGGAAGCAGCTGAAGGAACAATCAGAAAAAAATATGCAAAATCAATCGGAGAGAATGCTGTTCATGGTTCTGATTCAGACGAAAATGCTGAAATTGAAGCTGCTTTCCACTTTGCAGGAAGAGAACAGTTTTAATTATTTCCTATTTTGAACTAAGAAGCCTGTAAAATTCAATTTACAGGCTTTTTTTTATTTTTATTAAATTACTACTTCCCCGGTTTTGGCGCATAACGGTCGTAAGGCGTCATATCAAAATTATCGACTTCTTCCATCGTCAAGCCCAAAGCATTAGCCACTCCTGTACCGTATTCAGGATCGGCTTTGTAACAATTCCGGATATGCCGTATCTGAATAAATTTCTCGGCACCACCTACCTGAGCCGCAGTATTTTGGAATAACAAATCGGCTTTTCCGTCCGCTTTGATAATTCGGAATAAATCGCCCGGTTGTGTATAGTAATCCTCGTCATAATCTCTGAAATTGTGAGCGTAAGCCGTTCCTTCCATTTCCAACGGCGGTTCTTTTGCCGATGGGTTTTCCTGCCATTCTCCAAAACTATTTGGTTCATAGTGAATCGCCGAACCATAGTTTCCGTCCACGCGCATTGCTCCATCTCTGTGATAAGCGTGATACGGACATTTTGGTTTGTTTACCGGAATCTGATAGTGATTCACTCCCAATCGGTAGCGTTGTGCATCGCCATAAGAGAACAATCTTCCCTGCAACATTTTATCTGGCGAGAAACCAATTCCCGGAACAATATTTGTCGGATTGAATGCCGCTTGTTCCACGTCCTGAAAATAATTATCCGGATTTCTGTTGAGCTCAAATTCGCCTACCGGAATTAACGGAAAATCTTTTTTCGACCATACTTTTGTCAAATCAAATGGGTGAAAGCGATAGGTTTTCGCTTGTTCTTCGGTCATAATCTGCACGAACATTTTCCATTTAGGAAAATCTCCTCTTTCAATCGCGTCGTATAAATCACGTTGAGAAGACTCTCTGTCTTGTCCTACTACTTTTGCCGCTTCTTCATCAGAAAGATTTTCGATTCCTTGTTGAGACACAAAATGAAATTTTACCCAATGACGTACATTTTCATTGTTGATAAAACTATACGTATGACTTCCGAATCCGTGCATGTGCCGGTAACCTTTCGGAATACCACGGTCACTCATAACAATTGTAATTTGATGCAATGCTTCAGGCAAAAGCGTCCAGAAATCCCAGTTATTGTTAGCACTTCGCATATTGGTTCTCGGATCGCGTTTAACTGCGTGATTCAGGTCGGGAAATTTCATCGGGTCGCGGAAAAAGAAAACAGGTGTATTATTTCCAACCAAATCCCAGATTCCCTCATTGGTATAAAATTTTAAGGCAAAACCACGAATATCCCTTTCGGCATCGGCAGCCCCTCTTTCTCCCGCAACGGTAGAAAAACGAGCAAACATTTCAGTTTTCTTCCCGATTTCGTTAAAAATTTCCGCTTTGGTATATGGCGTAATATCGTGGGTTACGGTAAAAGTTCCGAAAGCCCCCGAACCTTTTGCGTGCATTCTTCTTTCCGGAATTACTTCCCTATCGAAGTTTGCCATTTTTTCCAAAAACCAAAAATCCTGCATCAGCATAGGTCCATTCGGTCCTGCTGTTTGTACATTTTGATTATCAGGAACCGGAGCTCCTGTTTGTCTGGTAAGTTTTGATTTTTTTTCTTCCATCTTTTTTATATTTTAAGGTTTGTCAAATTTATATAGTTTTTAAGTATCATTATTCTTTCTTCAATAGATATTATTTATACAGCAATAAATAACTACTCTGAACCCATAAATATAAGATTTTTTTAGCATTTTATCAACCAAAATTACTTAATTAGTTAGTTGTTTTTATTAATTTTGATGGCAAACAATACCTTTTTATGTCATCACATCATATTGTTCGGGACGACCAGGAACCTGCCTTAATTATTGCTAATGGCGAAGCCTGCAGCATGGATTTGCTCAATCAGTTGCTGGAATGGTCGCCTCACATTGTGGTTTTGGATAGTGCTGTTGAGCGTGTTTTGGAACTGGGAATTAAAATTGATGTTTTAATTGGTGATTTTGACCGTGATTTCGACCATAAAAAGTATGAAAATATGCAATATCCGCCAATAAAGGTTATTAAAGTTGATGACCAGGATTCGACTGATTTAGACAAAGCTTACCAATACCTGATTGACCATAATTTTCCGGCTGTAAACGTGGTTTGGGCAACCGGTAGAAGAACCGACCACACATTCAGCAACCTGACCAATATGGTACAGGTCAAAAATAAACTTCGGGTAGTTTTGCTTGATGATTATTCCAAAGTGTTTTTATGCCCGGCGATTTTCAAAAAATGGTATCCGGAAGGTACACCCATTTCACTGATTCCTATTGGTACGGTTTCCGGAATTACCACAAAAAATCTGGTTTATTCACTTCATGACGAATCTTTGACATTGGGTTACCGAAGCGGTTCAAGCAATGAAGTAGCCACCGACGGAATGGTAGAAATCAGCTATCGGGAAGGTGATTTATTATTAATGGAATGTTTTGATTGAGATTTTTAAAGCTATTAAAGTATAAAATCTGCCAGCACCAAAGCCGTCATAGCCTCAACAATCGGGACGGCTCTCGGCACCACGCACACATCGTGCCTTCCTTTGCCATCAACGGTGATTATTTCACCTGATTCCGACAACATTTCCTGTGGTTGCATCAATGTGGCAACCGGTTTAAATGCGACATTAAAATAAATATCCATACCATTGGAAATACCGCCTTGCACACCGCCGGAAAAATTTGTTTTTGTACTTCCGTCCGGATTAAAATAATCGTTGTGCTGACTGCCTTTCATCTGCGTACCGGAAAATCCGCTACCAATTTCAAAACCTTTGGTTGCATTAATTGACAGCATGGCTTTTGCCAAATCGGCTTCCAGACGGTCAAAGACAGGATTTCCCAGTCCCGCCGGAACGTTTTGTACTACACAGGTAATAATACCCCCTAATGTATCTCCTTGTTTTCGTGTCGTTTTAATCAATTCTTCCATTTGAACGGCAAATTCAGCATCCGGACAACGCACGGCATTGGTTTCTATCTGGTTAAAATCCAATTCTTTATAAGTCTTTTTCAACGAAATATTTCCGATAGATGACACAAATGCTGTAATCTTGATCGGCTGAATAATTTGCTTGGCAATAGCTCCGGCAACCACCCTGCAAGCGGTTTCGCGAGCCGAGCTCCTACCTCCTCCCCGATAATCTCTTATGCCGTATTTTTTCTGATAAGTATAGTCGGCATGACTTGGGCGGAAATGGTCAGCTAAATGTCCATAATCTTTAGATTTTTGATTTTCATTCGGAATGATAAAACCGATAGGCGTTCCGGTGGTTTTGCCTTCAAAAATTCCGGATAAAAATTGTACGGTATCTGATTCTTTCCGTTGGGTAACAATATTGGATTGTCCGGGTTTACGGCGATTTAGCTCGTGCTGTATCTCGTTCAAATCCAACTCGATATTTGACGGACAACCGTCAATGATACCTCCGATTGCCTCCCCGTGAGATTCCCCGAAAGTGGTCAGGGAAAATTTTTTACCAAAAGTATTTCCGGACATAAGTTTGCTGATTTCTTTAGACAAAGATAAGGTTTATAATGTTAGTTTAAAATATTGTTCAACCATATTAGTTTTTCACTGGTCTGTAAAAAGGTTATAAAAAATTCACAAAAAAAACCTCCCGAGCTATCGGGAGGCTTTCACAACAAAAATACTACTAAACAAACGATAGTCCTATTTCAGAACTATTTTCTTAGTGCTGGCTTGATTTCCTGATTTGAATTCAAGAATATAAACTCCAGCTGTCAATTGTCTTAAATCCAATGTTTGGGTGTAAAATCCGGTTTGAGATTCTGCTCCGGCTCTATATACTACTGCCCCATTCAACGCATAGATTGTAATCTCATTTTGTGCAGCGTTGGTTGCTGTAATATCATAAACAACCTGAACTCTTTTATCTGTAGTCGGGTTCGGATACACGTTGAAAGAAACGCCTTCTGCTACCTGCTCTACAGATAATGTTGCTTCGTTGTCAATCATAAAACGAACCACACCGGTGCTTTGACCTTCAAACTCTGTGAAATTAACTTTATATACTACATCTGCATTATTTCTTTTGATGAAATAATTAATGTCTGAATCTACTGCCCAAGACCAACCATCAAGGTATTTCCAGTCGGCCGCTCCGATTACGTTCATATCTCCTGACAAATCTGCAACGTTAGCTTCGGCTTCGGTAGTTTTAGCTATTTTTATGTTTGGATTAGACAACACTCCTGTAACAACTTGGTTTGGTGTTGTCATCTCTCCATGAACATAAGTATCTGTATATTTGGTAAACAACAAATCCCACTCTGCTTTACTTGGTTCAACAGCTACTACATCTTGTGTGTCAAATGCGTAAAAATTGAAGTAACTGTCGGCACTTCCATTTTCTACAACTTCTTCCACATCTTCACCCCATGTAGTTCCGTTCCATTCAGCATAAGTGAATGTATAAGCTCCGAAATAGTCTTCTACTTTAATTTTAACATATTCTTCTTCTCCTTCAGCACCTTTTTTCATTACAAAAGCTACTGCACCGGAAACGTGATGATTAGGCTCGTAATTTCCCCAACCATAATCTGCCGAACCTTGGTCGAAAGCCCCTTTGGTATAATCTGTTGAAGGGTTAAAAAGTTGTGACCAACTGGCTGCATCAGCAACGTCAATAGTTGCGTAATCAGTAATCTGACCGGCTTCATATAAAGCCCAACCTTTTGCCTCATTAATTTTGATTCCCGTGTCCATGGCATTATCTCTGTAAAAAGCCAAATCCCAAACGTTGTTGGCAACAACATGTTCATCTTGTGTTTCGAGGTTGTAGAATACGTTATTAACATAATTCGCTCCCATAGTTACCTCTCCCTCAACCTGCTGGGCTGAGACTGTTGCTGATAGCATCATTAGCGATGCTAAAGAAAGTATTGATTTTCTCATGATATATAATTAATTTAAAAGTTGATACTCAAATTTAGGGTAACCTCTTTCTCCGCTGTCTTTTTTAAAGGCTAACATTTTTATTTTATAATAATTTCCGTCTAAATCCTTGAGGATATAATACATTGTGTCAAACATGGCACCTGAAAGGACATCTCGCCAGCTGGCTCCAATCACACGCTGGTCGTTCACGAACTGGCTGTCATCAACATTGGCTAACTGAAAATTCTGATAGTTTAAATCTCCGTTACCGCTCAAAGCATAAGCCTGAACGCCGGCTTTCAGGTTGTGAATCACAAAATCTGAGAAACCATAAGAACCTGCTCCTTCGTTGATATTAGTATATACTGTAAAAGCAATATCCCACTGGTCTTTTTTAGGTTCAACACTCACTTCCTGATGTGTTACCATACTATAATGTACAAAATTATATTCCGGACTTTTTGTTATTTCAACTTCCTGAAAAGAAGTATCGTCCAAGTCGGCATACTGTAATAAATATCCCTGAGGTTTTTTCAATATTCTGATTTTCTTCCAACCACGACTATCTCCTACTACTTCCACACTGCCCACCGGCGGTTGATTTGTACCTACTTCATAGCCCATATTAACGAGATACACTTTGTTATCTTCATCATTTTCAGAAATTTCGGCAATAGCTGTCTGATTAATATGTCCGTTTGGTGCGTCGATAAAGTTCTCGTTTGCCGGGTCAAAAGTTCCGATGGCTACTTCTTGCTGGTAATCGGCAACTGTTTGGCTGTTTACCGCATTCAGGTTGGTTTCATCAATGATTCCGGCTGCCATATAAACTGTACCGTTAATTGCAACGCGGTTTTCCTCTCCACAATAAAAACTTAAATCCCACATATCTCTTTGCACTTCTGCCATTGTTCCGGTACTTAAATCAACAAAAACAGCATTTTGTTCATTTGGTCCGCCTGTGTTTGGCTCAAGAATTCCACCCAAAGATGTATCAAAAGAAATTAAACAGTTGGAATACCCTTGTATGCTGGTATATCCGTCATATTGTATAGATGAAATACGGAATTCTATATTTTTATTTTCCCGATCAAACGGATAAATCAAATTTTTAAAAACAAATGACAACTGTTGTTCACCTGCGTGAAAAGGTAATTCAAACTGCGAATTATTAGCCTCCGGAAGAGTTTCAAAATCAACACCATATTCTGCATTAGACGCATTAATTTCAATAGTAACCGAGCCGTCGGTTGCCGGTACTTCTGAGAAAACCAATTCAATATTTTTGGTGTCCGGAATTGATGAATAATCAACAGACTGTTCGAGAAAAGCCACCACAAAAGGCTCCTGTTCGAAAGTTTCCTCTTTTTCGCAGCCTAAGATTAATAGGAAAAGGGCTAATATTCCGGTTATCTTTGTTAATTTCATCGTTAATCGAATTTAAATTTATACAATACTTTCATGAAATAATGGCGACCATATCCGAGCAGAATAGTCGTTCCTGCATCTGTGTGAGCCCCCGCAGCCTCCACACTGGAGCGTACTTGACCAACATTCAAAATGTTTTTGGCTCCGGCTGTGATTTCCAACCTATTGTCTAATAATTTTTGTCTGACGGTAAAATCCAATAACTGAAAGGCTTCTCTTTCTCCTTTTTCGTAATAAAGACTCATATTTTCATCAAATCTTTCAGCATATTGCTGTTCTCTACCGTTGAGCTTATAAGACAAATAAAATGTAGTTTGGCTTTTCGGAATGGTATAACCGATATTGGCAGTAACATCAGTTTTATAGAGATAATCTCCGGATTTTTCCTCGTCTTGTAAGGTCACTGAATTACCGTAAAAAGTGATTCCTAAATTAGCATCCCAGTTTTTCCAGACAATGCTACTTTCATAAGTCAAATTAAGCACCTTGAACATATCAAAATTTTCAAAACGGTATGCCAGCCTGTTTTCCTCATTTTTGAAAATAATCAAGTCTATTTTATCACTAACTTTCTTATAACCAGCAGACAAACGATTAGTAATCCAACCATCTTCTATGTCGTAATTCTTTTTAAGATGCAAAGACACAGATTGTCCGTTTTCAGGTTTCAAATCAGGGTTTCCACTCACGTCGTGATTAACATCCCTGAGTTCGGTAAACATTTCGTCAAAACTCGGTATTCGTGGTGAATTTCCAAGCACAGCCCGAAGTTCAAAGCCTTTTGGCAATTCATATCTTGCACTCAGGCTATAGGCGTGTGCCGGGCTAAAATAATTGGAAGACATCAAACGGTAACCCGGACGCAAAGAAAATCTATGGCTAAGCTGCCATTCTGCGGAACCGAAAAAATCATAACTCCCGGTATTTCGTTCCACCGCCATATTGTCTAATTCTTTCGCCAAAGGAGAAGTGTAACCTTTAATGTTACTGATTTCATAGCCTACCTGAAAATCAAAATTATCCCGCTTGATGATATTGGAAAACGTTCCTTTAGAGTACCATACTTTTCGGCTTTCGTATTCCGTTTTTTCCATATTTGCCTCTTCGTCCTTTTTGATGTAATAGCGGTATTTCTCGAGGTTTCGGGTTTGCTCCTGATAGGATAATGAGATATCATATCTGAACCAGTCTTTTGCCATGCCCGACGCATTCAAATGGTTAAAGAAACGTTCGGTAATATATCTTTCGTCATTAGAATATGGTTGAAAAGTTCCGGTTCTCGGGTCATAATTTTCAAAAACCTTCTCTCTGTGGCGACTCAAGTTTTCGTTAAAGTATTCTGATTTGAAGAACACATCTACGTTATCGCCCCGGTATGACATCAATCCTTTGAGGTTTTGTGTGAGTTTCGGCAACCATTCATAACCTCGCAAACCGTCGTCGAGCATATGTTTTTCTCCTTTTCTGCCGTCAAAATGACCTTTGAAATCATTACGGTTATAAGAAACGTCTATATAGATTTTATCCGTAAGCTGATGAGCCACTTTTAATGCCTGAATATGTCGCCCTTTGGTATTAAAGTTATATTCATCGCCAATGGTTTCTTCTTGAATCATCGGTGTGATTTCCCAACGGTGCAGCATTCTTTTTTTGGTAATGATGTTAACGATTCCTGCCGAGGCATTGGCTCCGTAATCAACGCCCATTGCTCCTTCAACAATTTCGATGCGCTCGATATCGTCTAGATTGATTTGAGTTAAATCGGCATTACTTCCGAAATCTTCATCATTAACCAACGGGATATTATCGACTAATATTTTGAAATAAGACGAAGAGAAACCAAACATTCCCATTCGGGATTTACCCGTTCCGGCACTTGGCGTCACATTGATATTCAGGCTGCGGTTAAGCACATCGGCTAAGTTGTTACCCGCCAAACGGTCAATTTGTTCACGGGAAATTACGCGTACTTCATAAATAGATTTGTTAACCGCCTGAGGGTTATATTGACCGGTAATGACTAATTCTTCCAATTCTTCATCTAAGTCAACAGCCAGAGAATCTTGTTGGGCACGTGCAGTAAACGTTACCAAACCAAAGAGTGAGCTGATGTATATCGTTTTACAGAAATTCATTATTTAGATTTATTCTTAATAAATTCCCTGCAAATATATAATAATTTATTTATTATTTAGAATAAATAAAAATTATTTTTTTGATGAAATTGTTATGTAAGGGGCATTCGTTTATTTGCTTATTCGCTAATCCGCTTATATGCTAATTTGCTTATTTGTTTATCTGCAAATTCGCGAATAAGCAATTAATAAGAAAAAAACCGCTCCTTTCGGAGCGGTTTATAAAATAATGAATAATTAAAATCTATTATGAGTAAATTTAATCCTTTATTATTTTTTAACGATTTTCTGTGTTGCCACAGTACCGTTAGCTGTAATGTTCATTAAGTAAATACCACTTGCTAAATCAGATGCGTCAACAGTAGTTTCTGCCACATTGTTGAAGTTGATTGATTTTACAGTTCTTCCGTTTAGGTCAGTGATAGTTACTGCCTCAATGTTTGCCTCTGGTGAAGTGATGTTTACAATATCACTTACCGGATTAGGGAATACATTTAAGCCTAACTTAGCGAAGTTTTCGGTAGATGCTACACCATTGTTAGTTATTGCCGGATATCCATTATCAATAGCATTTGGAACTCCGCAATTTCCTGCTTCGCTAATTCCAATTCGATAAGTTCCATCTTCTGTAGCTACCCATGTTATAGAACAAGGGCTATCATCATCTACTCCATAAGCTACCACCTCTCCACTTGGGGAGAAAACAGTAAAATCTACATCCCAACTTCCAGCTCCAGCTCCATTACAAATACTAAAAGTATATTCGTTACCTGCAATAAATCCGTCTATAACATAAGATTCTGAAGCAAAAACCTCAAACTCTGTAATTTCATGCGTTTGTCCCTCTTCTGTAGGAGCTCCTCCACCCCAGTCATTCTCTGGATTATTAAAATCAGTCCAAGGACCGGCTGCAAAGCTTTGACAATAATCTCCACTAAACTCAGAAACTCCATAAAGAGTTACAGTAACATCATCCCATGTAGCTTCAGTTTCTTGAAGATATAAATTTACTAAACGAACATAAGTCGTCGCTGTAAACTCAATAGGCGTATCAAGAGTAATTGTACCTGAAATAGTAGTTCCATCATCATTTGGCCAAGAATACCATTGTTCTGCTTGTATAGCTGCATTACTACTACCCCCTGCATATAATAAACCTCCCAGTGCAAACCCACTATCTGGAGTTATATAAATACCCAGTTCACCTGCCGGAGTAGTTCCTGACACTTTTGTTGCTGTAATTTCAACAGCAGTAAGAGTCCCTTCTAACATACCGCCTGGATAAATATTATATGCACCATCATCCGCTAAAGTTACTCCATCTGCTGTTTCCGCAATCTGGTCTTGAGTCCAAGTTACCGACTGTGCATTAGCACTCATCGAAATAGCAACAAATGCTGTTGCTGCAAAAAATAAATTTTTAATCATGATATTGTTTTTTTAAAGTTTATGGTATCAAATATAGAA
Organism: Avrilella dinanensis; assembly: GCF_002807015.1. Classification (GTDB taxonomy): domain Bacteria; phylum Bacteroidota; class Bacteroidia; order Flavobacteriales; family Flavobacteriaceae; genus Flavobacterium; species Flavobacterium dinanensis. Next base: position 422,196 of record NZ_NIPO01000001.1, read on the forward strand.
ATTATATTTTATTATACAAAATGGTTGAGGAAAAATTTAACATTTATAATTATACATTGTTGATTTAAACAAAAAAGACCTGTAAGATAAAACTTTACAAGTCTTTTTACTGCGTTCAGTTCGCAGGTTCATGCCGGTTTTTGAGATTCCTCCTTTGTCGAGATAAGTCAATATGTTGATGAATGTTGCTCGTTTTTGTTTCAAGTTTTGATAGCCGTAACGAAGTAACAAAGTGACGACTGAAAACTCTTGGCTTTTGCCTCTTGCCTAATCACAAATTTATTTTCTCATACAAACCGTCATCAAAGTCATAAACATCTTGTCTGAATTGCATTTGTCCGTTTTGGTCTTTCCACGCCGTCCAGTATAACTGATGTACGCCTACCTGCTTTTTTAACGGCAAAAACTTCGTTTTTTCTTTTTCCACCAATTCTAACAAATCTTCTTTGGTTTTCGGGTCATTTTCCAGCTTCAGAATATGATCAGCGAGGTCAAAAGGGTTTTGTACACGCACGCAACCCGAACTCAATGCTCTGTTTTTTCGGTCAAACAAATATTTGCTATTGGTATCATGCAGATATACCATGTGATTATTCGGAAAATCAAATTTAATCAATCCCAGAGAGTTGCTTCCTCCGGGCTGTTGCACATACCTGTATTGCTTGGCATTTTCGGCGTCCCAATCTTCCGGACTGACTTCTTTTCCTTTATTATCATAGATAATCATATTGTTTCTCGAAAAATAAGTGCTGTCCTGCGAAGCATTTGGCGTCAAATCTTTTTTAAGAATCGTCGGCGGAACTGTCCACGTCGGGTTGATAACCAACTGGCTGAACTGCGATGACAATACCGGCGTTCTGCGTTCGGGTTTACCGACAACAACGGTGTGCTTGTCTGTTATTTTTCCGTCATTAATCAAATATAACCGGGCTTCAGGAATATTTACCAGCACATATTTGTCGCCCAAATCATCAGGAATCCATCTTGCCCGCTCCAGATTAACCAATATCTTTTTAGTCAAATCCTTAACCGGAATGTTTAATTTTTTTAAAGTGTTTTCATCAATTTTTCCTGTTTGAGCAAGATCGTTTCTTTGCTGAAACTGCTTTACAGCCTCAGTTAATTCTTCTGAAGAAACATCTTTATTATCTGATTGATAATCGCCAAACAACGCCAGTTGATAGACAATTTTTGACTGTTCTGATGATTTTATCGGACGAATGGTGTCTTTTTTTATAAGTTGGTTATATTCCGCATACGCCTCTTTCAACCCTTTATAATAGCTGTTTTTGGGCGTGATTTGCTCCAGCGCTTCTTCTACAGTATTATCTGAAATTGCAGAAAGCAAAACTTCCTCATAATTTATATTTTTCTTGTAAGCTTCCCAATCGCCGTAAAATTTCTTCGGATTAATTCTTCCTTCTGCCAAATGTTTGGCGAGCTTTAAAAACGTTTTGGTGTACAACAAATCAGCCTCAGCTCTTTTTTCAGCTCCCAACTGATTGTAGCTTAAATTAAAATTAAATAATTCCGTAATCGGATAACTTTCTAGATTAAGTCCGTCCTTCTGAGCAGACATCAATGCGTCAAGCAGTTCGCTCCGCTTATCGCGGGAATTCCATAAAGTGTTATTATCCTGATTTTTATAAAAATCAACAAGGTTTTGTGTCGTCCATTGTAGCTCTTGCTGAGTAACTTTTATCGAAGGAAGGGTTTCTTTCTCAATATCAAGCACTTCTCCTACCAAATCTTTACTTTTTTCGCAAGCAACAAACAAGGTAAAAACCAATATCAAATGAAGGTATTTCATATACTTTATTTATAAGTTTATTTAAAGTTTAAAGTTTCTTTTGTTTAAAGTGTGCACCACTAAAGTTGAAATTTCACGTTCAAAATTTTAAATTATTCAATCGTTTTTCAACTTTCGGAAATCAGCCCAACTTTGAACTTTACAAAATTTAAATTAGTACACGACAAAATTTATAAATACCAGAAAGATAAAGATTTAATTGTTAGCCACAGATGCACAGATATAAATTTCAAAAATAATTTTTTTCAAATAATAATTTCACGAATATTGAATGCTGTGCATTCAATAAAATCTGTGGAATTTTAATCCATTTTAAACAAAAAAAATCATCTGTGCATCTGTGGTAGATTAACAATAATTTATAAATGAGATATTTGTGTTTTTTGTCGTGTACTAAAAAACTTTAATCATTCATTATTACAAAAATAATGATATTTGTCCCAAAATATATTTTTTTAATCATAAAAAAAACGAGTTTCGTAAAAAACCCGTTTTTGATTTATCGTAATTATTAAATCTTTTTCATCTGTTGTTTCATCATCTTGACCTGGTCTTTCAGCATATTTTTACGGTCTAATTTCTGTGCTTCGTTCAACAAACGGGTCGCTTCCACCTTTCTCCTTCTGGTCATGGCAATACCTGCGAGCTGCAACTTTGCCACGGCTAAATCTTCCCTCTGGTTCAAGCCCAATTCAATAGCTCTTTTAAAGAACTTTTCCGCTTGTGTCAGATTCGTTTGCGATACCACAATTCCGTTGAGATAGTTGTAATAACCTTCTTGTTTTTGCAACAATGCTCCTTGCGGATTTTTGATTTTATCAAGCATTTTTTTAGCACCGTCCATGTCTTGTTTTCTCAATTTGAACAGCGTCATGATTAAAATTTCATTTTTAAAATAGAACAGCAATACAATCAGAGAAAGAATAAGGATAAAAATTCCGTTTCCGATGTGTCGCTCGGTAAACTGCCACACTGCCAATCCTACTAATACAGCAACAACTAAGAGTTTAATATTTTTGTGAATCATATTTAATTTGATATTTTGCTCTGCAAAGGTAGTAATTTTGCACAATAGTCGGAAAGAAAATTCATATCGCATAAAAAAACAAAAAGCCGGCTGAAATCGCCGGCTTTTTAACGCACTAAATTAACTAAGATGATAGGTTTATCGTATTCTATCAGCAGATTTTACGAGATTCTCGTCCCTTTTGATGGCTTTGTTGGCCAAGGCTAACAAAATGATAGAAACAAGCGGGAGGAACATCCCAATACCCTTCTCTGAAACTGTCGTTTCTCCGGATAGATTTAGCGTCTGATACACGAATAATCCTATTAAAATAAAGTTTAATAATATATTTATTCTATTATATACAAATTGAGTTTGTCTTTTCTTATAGCCTAATAGAGAAAAGATACTTAAAGCGGCAGACAAGCCGAACAAAATAACATACCATTGATTTTGAGCCGCATAAAAATCCACGCCGTCCATGTTTTTCCATAACGGAATAAACAGCGAAAGCACGCCCGAAATCACGAAAACCAATAGTAAATAAACCGATTGTATGCGTTGTATCATAAAAAAAGTGTTATTTGTCGGGCAAATTTAAACTTTCTTTTTAGAACAAAGCTATTGTATATAAGAAAATTTATTGTAATATTGCACGTGAAAAGTCGCGAGATACTTCATGATTGCGAATCTTTCATTTCAGAATTTCAGAAATAAATATATCTTTTTTACATTAAAACATAATTATGTTCGAATCATTAGAACAAAAGAAACTCGTTGAGCTTCAAGAAATTGCTAATAAATTAGCTATCAAAGGGTACAAATACATGAGAAAAGGCAACTTAATTCAAGCCATTCTTGACAGCCAAAACAGTAGCCCCGAGGCAGAACCGGAAAATCAAAATTCGGGAAAATCAAAAAGAAAGAGAATCGCTACAAACGAAGATACTTCTGCTAAAGCTAAGAAAACAGAAAACGAAACGCCTGACCAGAACGACAATTCCAAAAATACAGAAAACCCACCTGTAAAAGCCAATAAACCTGAGAAAAAGGAAAAACACTACGGCGAAAATCAAAACAACAACAAACACCACAAAAACAATAATAATAAAAAGAATTTTCGTGAGCCGGATTATGAATTTGAAGGCATCATAGAAACCGAAGGTGTGTTGGAAATCATGCCCGATGGATACGGTTTTTTGCGTTCATCAGATTATGGTTATTTTTCTTCTCCGGACGATATTTATCTTTCTCAGTCACAAATCCGTTTGTTCGGTCTTAAAACAGGCGATACCGTAAAAGGAATCGTCCGCCCGCCGAAAGAAGGCGAAAAGTTTTTCCCTTTAATTCGGGTTACCAAAATCAACGGACACAATCCCGGCGATGTCAGAGACCGAATTGCATTTGAGCACCTGACCCCATTATTCCCGCAGGAAAAGTTTGATTTATCTTCAGGAAAATCTTCGGTTTCTACCCGGATTATCGACCTTTTTGCTCCAATCGGAAAAGGACAACGCGGAATGATTGTGGCTCAGCCTAAAACAGGTAAAACCATGTTACTCAAAGACATTGCTAACACAATCGCGTCTAATCACCCGGAGGTTTATCTTATCGTTTTGTTGATTGACGAACGCCCGGAAGAAGTAACAGATATGCAACGTAGCGTACGTGGCGAGGTGGTTGCTTCTACTTTTGACGAGCCTGCCGACAAGCACGTTAAACTGGCGAATATCGTATTGGAAAAAGCCAAAAGATTGGTAGAATGTGGTCATGATGTGGTTATTCTGCTCGATTCTATCACACGGTTGGCTCGTGCGTATAACACCGTTCAACCCGCGTCCGGAAAAGTGCTTTCCGGTGGTGTTGATGCCAATGCTTTGCAAAAACCTAAACGATTTTTTGGTGCAGCAAGAAATATCGAAAATGGCGGTTCACTGAGTATCATCGCCACGGCTCTGATTGATACCGGCTCAAAAATGGACGAAGTGATTTTTGAAGAGTTTAAAGGAACCGGTAATATGGAGCTGCAACTCGACCGAAAATTGGCAAACAAACGCATCTTCCCGGCGGTGGATTTGGTATCTTCCAGCACACGAAGAGACGACATTTTGCTCGACCCGGCTATTGCCCAGAGAATGTGGATTATCCGCAATCATATTGCTGACATGAACCCTCTCGAAGCCATGAATCTTATCCATGACAAAATAAGAAAAACTACTACCAACGAAGAGTTTTTAATGACTTTGAATGAGTAGTAGTTCAAAAAATAAAATCAATAAAAAGTTTCCGGTATATGGAAACTTTTTATTTTTGAGACAAAAGCTGTAACTTTTACCTCAATTTTGTTACTCATACAATATGGCACCGGAAACCGAAGCAGAATTCTTGGTATTGTTGGATAAAAATCAGAATATTATCCATAAGATTTGTCGGATTTATACGTCTGATGAAGATGCTCATAAAGATTTGTTTCAGGAAATTTCTATCCAGCTTTGGCATGCTTATCCCAATTTCAGGGGCGATTCTAAGTTTTCAACTTGGGCTTACCGTGTTGCACTGAACACCGCCATTTCACTTTTCAGAAAATCAAAAAAAGAGGTAAAAACTACCGAACTGGAATTGCATTCTTTTAAGCTGAAATATGATGATTACAACGATGAGGAAGAACAGCAACTCAAAATTCTGTATCAGGCAATTCATCAGTTGAACGATATTGAAAAAGCTTTGGTGTATATGTATCTGGAAGAAAAAGATTATGCCGAAATATCTGAAACACTTGGTATTTCGGAGGTTAATGCCCGCGTGAAAATGAACAGAGTAAAAACAAAATTAAAGAAGATTGTAAATCCGTAATATAGACAATGTGATGGAAGAGTTAGATTTACTAAGAAAATATTGGAACAAAACCGAATATCCGAAAATAAAGACCGATGAATTGAGAGAAATGATTCAGAAACGGTCGTCATCTACCTTGAAATGGATTCTGATTATCAGCATTTTGGAATTTATATTTTGGTTGGGACTGAATATACTGTCCAGCTATTCCGATTTTAGCGAAAAGCTGGCACAGGATTTTGGCGAAAAAAATCATGCGTTAATTTATACTGTTGAATACGTTTCTTACTTCGTCTTCTACCCGGTAATTATTTATTTTATGGTTCGTTTTTTCCGATTGTATCGGGCGGTTTCCGTAACCGACAATACCAAAAACCTGACCGAAAGCATTCTTACCACCAACAAACTGGTCAAAAGATACATCGCTTTCAATATTATATTCGTGCTCATCAACATGATTGTTGGTGGAATTATCGGTATTTCTATACAAAATCAGGCTGGATTTACTCCTGTCAACTGGTTGGTAAACACGATTATGATTTTCTTCCTGTTGATTTTCATCGGAGTAATTACCGGTATTATTTGGGTATTCTACCGACTTTTGTACGGTTGGCTGCTCAAACGACTGAACAAAAATTATCAGGAATTAATCAAAATTGAAAAAGTTACTGAGGAATAACAGCAGTATCGCGGTTCACTTTTTCAGGTAAAACAGTTTCGTTAACCGGCGTGATGATTTCCGTTACCCACTCCGACGGTTTTTGTGTGTCCAAAATAGACGTGTTATATACCGAGATAGATTTGATTGTCGGGTGTGGCGTTAAACCATATTCTTCCACCGCTTGTGCGTTTTCTGCCCAGGCTTTGTCGCTGTGTGAATAATCGCCCACCATAATCGTTTTATACCCATAGGTTGCTGCTTGTTTTCCACTAATGATATCACTTCCGTCTGAGGTATAAATTTCTTCTGTTATCGGTAAACACACTTCATACGACAATTTTCCGGAAATAAAATCTACTTCCGAAAAAATCGAAAACGGGTTGTCTTTGACTTTGATATCCGGGTTATCCTTCACAAATTTTTGCAAACTCTCGATAGCTCCGAAAATACTCATTCCGAGATTATTCAAATCTGATTCAACATATTTTTTGATATAAAAAGTTTCAGGCAAATGTACCAAACCAACATTTTGCACAGAAAAAGTAGATAATTCTCTGGTCAGAAAATAATTGATGTCGTTCAATGCTTTTCTGTTGTATTCACCCAAAATAGTTTCTTTGCCTCTGAAAAGCACTTTCAGTTTGGTCAAAAAATCCATTTCGCCGGAAGTTCGTAGTTTAACTTTACTTCCGCCGTCATTATTATCTATAAATTTAAATTGATATTCGGTTATTCCCGGGTGATTTTCCAAGGTAAAAGTAAGGCTGTCATTCGGAAAATATTTTCGGGTATAAACTTTTATATCGCCATACTGCAACACCCCTCCTATTCCTCTGGATACTGAATCGACTACGCTTTTCTGCTTATTATCGGTATGCCAGGTATCCCAATTCTTCAAATCGGCGATATAATTGAAAACGGTACTTTTAGGTAATTCTATTTCTCTTTCATTTTCAATGGAAAACCTGCCGTCTTGTGTAGCTACAAAAACGGTAATAGAAACTGCTGTCAGAAGCAGCAATAATAAAACATACTTTAGGGTTTTCATAAACTTTTTATCCCAAAAGTAACATTTTTTATTGTTTCAGCCACATTTTTATCAAAAATAATATACCGATAAAGGAAAAAATAGCTATTAAAATCCATTTGGTATTTTTATAGTAAATCTGATGTATTTTCAAATCTTTACGGTACATATAGGCAACTACCGCTATAAATACAATCACAAACAATAAGGAAAAAACAATTCTACCCGTTGTAAACATAGAAAAAAGACTGCCCGACAAGACAAAATCGCCAGGCAGATTTATTAATTATACTTGAACTGTCCAGCCGAATACATCGTCAGACAATTTATTCTGGATTCGAGTTAAACCTTCTTTGAGCTGAAGGGCAAAAGCATCTTCATCTGCCATTTCGGGTAACTGATAATAATCATTTTTATAAGCAAATCCTTCTACCTGATTAATTACTGCGGCAGTACCTGCCCCGAAAATCTCTTTCAGACTACCATTTTTAGCAGCTTCTAGAATACGCTCTACTTCTACCGGTTCTACTTTCACATTGATACCCAAATGCTTAGCCAAATCAATCAGACTTTTCCGAGTAACACCGTCCAGAATTCTGTCTGAAACCGGGGCAGTGTGCAAAGTGTCATCTATACGGAAAAACACATTCATTGTACCGGCTTCTTCCAGTTTGGTATGCGTGGCGTCATCAGTCCAGATAACCTGATTGTAACCTTCTTCCTGAGCCAATCGGGTCGGATAAAACTGTGCGGCGTAATTCCCCGCTGCCTTAGCCGCTCCGATTCCACCATTGGCAGCACGGCTGTAATAATCAGCTATTTTTACTTTGATTTTGCCGGAATAATAAGATTTTGCTGGCGAAAGAATGATGCAGAATAAAAATTTCTCAGACGGACTGGCGATAACACCACTTTGAGTAGCAATCATAAATGGTCTGATATACAACGAATTGCCTAACCCTTTTTTAACCCATTGTTCATCAGTTCTGACTAAAGCTTTGAGTCCGCCGATAAATATTTCCTCACTGATTTCGGGCATTGCCAGCCGAACAGCAGATTTATTAAACCGTCGGAAATTTTCATCGGGTCTGAACAACCATACCTGGTTTTGTTCATCTTTATAAGCTTTCATTCCTTCAAAAATCGCCTGTCCGTAGTGGAATATTCTCGCTGACGGGTCTAAAGTAACTGGTGCATAAGGTTTTATTTCAGGCTCGCTCCACCTGCCATTCTCATATTCACAAACCAGCATATGATCTGTAAACTGAGCTCCGAATTTTAGATTATCAAAATCACATTGTTCTATTTTTGAGGTAGCTGTTTTCGTGATTTTAATGTCTAAAGATGTATTCATAATCGTACTGTTTTATTGTTTTTTATCAATCTTAGAAAGTTATTGCAAAAATAATCAATTAGTACTAATTATACCGCCTTTTTGCTTCATTAGTTTTTGATTATCTGCAGATATCGGATTATTACATTAACTGAAGTAGAAATATTAGCCAGGCAACTTTTGAGGAAAAGAGCTTACCATTTACGTAAAACAATCGTTCAAAAATTGTATTCATGATATTATGACATTAGGTAATACTCCGAAGTTAGTGACAGTATATTTTAGAAAATATAATGAGTTAAAAAATAAATGTAATAAAATTTGTTACATTTAAAAATTGTTCTTACCTTTGTGCCATTATGAACAACACAAGATTTGCAACCATCATTCATATCCTTACAATATTAGCGAAATATCCCGACCAATGGATGAGTTCGGAATGGATTGCCGAAAGCATTAACATCAATCCGGTTATTGTTCGGAAAGAGCTTGCTGTTTTGCATAAAAAAGGTTGGGTGCAAAGTAAAAAAGGAAAAGAAGGCGGTACGATGCTACAAGTATCGAGTTGTGAAATTTCAATGGCAGATATTTTTAATGCTGTGAAAAATTCCAATGTATTGGGTAAGAAAAATACTTGTACAAATACTAAATGCCCGATCGGAAAAGAGATAAATACAGAATTGGAAAAATTGTTTAACCAAACAGATGAAATCGTTGTCAATCATTTGAAAAATAAATCTTTGAAAAATTTCATAGAGCAGTTCAAATAAATTTTTTTACCTATAAATGTAACAAAAGTTATTACAAATTAAATAAATAAAAGTATGAAAGTAGCCATTATCGGAGCCACAGGATTTGTAGGTTCAAAATTAGTAAATGAAGCCCTTAACAGAGGTTTGGAGGTAACAGCCATCGCCAGAAAAACAGAAAACATTTCGGCTGAAAACGTCAACAAAGTATCTGTGGACGTGAACAATGTAAACCAGCTTTCGGAAGTCTTGAAAAATCAAGATGTGGTCATCAGTGCGTTCAATGCGGGTTGGACGAACCCTAATCTATACGATGATTTCCTCTCGGGTGCAAAATCCATTCAGCAAGCGGCAAAACAAGCCGGTGTGCAAAGAATGATTGTAGTGGGTGGTGCAGGTAGTTTGTATGCCAATGAAAATCAGCAATTGGTAGATTCTCCGGATTTCCCGGCAGAAATCAAACCCGGAGCAACAGCCGCAAGAGATTATCTGAATGCTTTGAAAGAAGAAACAACCTTGGATTGGGCGTTTTTTAGTCCGGCTATCGAAATGCACCCCGGCATAACCGAAGGAAGAACCGGTAAATATCGCTTAGGGAAAGATTATCCTGTTTTTGATGAAAATAATATTTCTAAGCTTTCGCCGGAAGATGTAGCCGTGGTTTTATTAGACGAAGTACAAGAGCCAAAACACCACCAAGAACGTTTTACAGCAGCATATTAAAATTATAAATTCAAGAAAATGAAAAGAAATATAGACGTAGGATTATTGATTTTTCGCTTAACATTAGGAATATTGATGTTACTACACGGCATTCACAAATTGATTAACGGAGTAGATGGCATCAAAGGAATGCTGGCAGAAGTAGGACTTCCCGGCTTTCTGGCTTATGGAGTACATCTGGGCGAAACCCTCGCTGCCCTGTTGCTGATTGTCGGTTTCAGAACGCGTTTGGCAGCGGTAGCCTACACAGGTGTAATGGTAGTTGCCTTTTTGATGGCACATATAGACCCATTATTTGCCCTCGGGAAATCAGGTGCTTGGCTACACGAAGGCATCGCTTTATTCTTATTCGGAGGCTTAGGATTGATTTTTACAGGTGGTGAAAAATATGCATTATCCACTCACAATCAATGGGATTAACGTATTTTAATAATAGGTCTGACAGATTTAGCATTATTAGAGAAAGTATAAAGTACCCCAATAAAAATATTAACAGACAAACATTTGCTATCTAGTAAATAACAATTAAATTTAATACTAATTAAAACCAAGAACCATGAAAAATTTAAAACAATCAACCCAGTTATTTACCTTATTAATAGGTTTTCTATTTATGAGCACATCTATATTTGCTCAAACTACTTGGAAAGTAGATCCGGCTCACGCCAAAGTAACCTTCTCAACTGTGCACAATACTATTTCGGATGTGGAAGGTTTGTTTAATGCTTTCGAATCCAGTGTAACGGCTACAAAAGCAGATTTCAGCGATGGTGTTTTTGAACTGTCTGTAGATGTAAATTCTATTGATACAGAAATTAAAATGCGTGATGACCATTTGAGAAGTGCCGATTTTTTCGATGTTGAAAATTTTCCAAAGATGACTTTTAAAAGTACTTCAGTAGAAAAAACAAACGTAAAAAATCGTTACAAACTAAAAGGAAACCTGACCATGCGTGGTGTGACCAAAGCAGTTACAATGGATTTATGGTATCGTGGTACCATTACAGACGCTCAAAGCGGTAATGAGATTGCAGGATTTCAGATTACAGGAAAATTAAATCGTTTAGATTTTGAAGTCGGCACGAAATTCCCAGAAGCTTTAATCAGCAATGAAGTACTTATAAAAGTCGATGGAGAATATATCAAAGAGAAATAAAATGTATAAGAGCCGAACGATAAGGCTTAAAAAAGTGAGTTAATCCGTTGAAATTATTAGTAAACACCTTAAAAAAACGTATGGAAAACTATAAAATACCGGCTCAAACATGCATAGGACATGTTCATCTTAAAGTAGCCGATCTTAACAAATCTCTGGGGTTTTACAGAGATTTGTTAGGATTTGAAGTAACTACGATGTATGGCGACCAGGCAGCATTTATATCTGCAGGAGGTTATCATCATCATATTGGTTTAAATACCTGGCACAGCAAAGATTTACCACCAGCTCCGGTCAATAGCGTTGGTTTATATCATACGGCTGTGGTGTACCCGACAAGAAAAGATCTGGCTGCAATTTTTGAGCGTTTGCGTCTTGCCCAATATCCGATGACCGGGGCTAGCGACCATGGTGTATCAGAAGCATTATACCTCAATGACCCGGACGGCAACGGCGTGGAATTGTATTGGGACAGACCTCAAGACCAGTGGGAATATAATGCAGATGGAACGATTGTGATGTACACTAAGCCTCTTGATTTGGAGGGTTTACGAAAGGAACTTTCATTTTAAATGATTGAAACTTTTAAATGATTAATATTTCTTTGGCGAAAAAGATGATTCTCACTGTCAATACCCATAAAATCAGCAGTTAATGCAAGACTTATCAACTCTAAATCCTTCAATTTAGGTGCTCGTCTTTGATAAGACACAAGATTATCTTTTGATTTTTTTCTCAATACTTCCAAAATTCTTTCGTAACTTGCATTTAAGTTGTTCATTGTAAATGTTTTGCGGTTAAAACAATTTACTGATTTTCAATCAAATGAACAACTTTTTTCTTTTTTAATTCATAATGCACAACGGGTTAGATAATATTAAGCTAATTCATTAGTACATTTTTCTATATCTTCCATAATTAACAAAGGAGCTTCTCCTTTTTCTTGAAGATAAGTATTCCACTTATCCATCATCGCTTGTTCCAACTTAAAATCTCTGTATTCGTCCGGATTCATAATAGGAATTCCCGAAACAATAATATAAACTCTATTACATTTTTGGCAAATAAGCAATCCTTCTATAACGTTTTTTTCAGCAACTGTAATAGCTCTTAAGTTTAAATCTGCCTTGTCAAAAGGACAGCATAATTTCTCAATCGTTTCGTATCTCATTTTATTTTGTTTAATCGTTTCTTATATTCTTCTATTATAGTTTGTGGAGTTTCTACACTCATCAGCCCTGAGATAAGGGCAATTCCATCATAATCAAGATCGGCAAGTTTGCAGATGTTTTCAGGTACAATTCCACCACTTAAGAATATTGATTTTTTAAATATTTGACGTGCTTTTTTTATATTTTTCAACTCTACAATTTCGCAATTTCTCGCACTAAGAGAAGGAAATAAAGAACAAAAAGATATATAATCTACATTTTGTTCAACTGCCTGCTCAATAACAGATAAGTCATTACCACAAGTTACACCTATAATGAAGTCTTTATTTATGTTTTGCTTGATTTCGGTTAAGTTTACTGGTAAACTATCAAAATGTACCCCATCTAATGGAAAATCACGAAGATATTTCCAATGGTTATTGATTAGCAAAGGAACCTGATGTGCACTACTTATTGAATGAATTTCTGTAATCATTTTTCCAATATCCTGTCCTTTCATAAAATTATCCCAGATTTGGATATATGAAATCCCTTTATCTATAATGAGGTTTAATCTCTCTATCAATAAATCTTCCTGCATTTGCGGGTTCAAGACAAGATAGATACTTTTCTGTTTTTTGTTATTTACTGATGAATTCATTTCCAACCTGCTTTTATGGCATTATAAAAGGCTACCCAATAAGGGTCATTTGTTTGATAATTCCAAGAAACTTTTTTTTGTTTTTTTATTAAATAAAAACCAGAAGATTTATCAGTTAGTTCTCCAACTTCTGTGCAGGGAATTCCCTCTTTTTTCAAATCACTGATAACCTTATCGACTCCTTCTTCTTTACAGCTTATAATCATTGCTCCCGCTCCAATACATTCTGAAGGATTTAGCGAAAACAACTCACAAACAGCTTTTTGAACGGAAGTAACAGGAAGTTTATCATCTTCAATCATTGCTCCATTTCCTGAAGCTTTGGCTAATTCGTAAATTGCTCCCAAAACTCCTCCTTCAGTAACATCGTGCATAGCGTTGATATATTTTTTATTCCCATTATCAACAGCTATAAGAGCATCTTTTAATACAGATGTTTGATAAAAAGATTGACAGGCTTTTTCGTGTTTTTCTATACCAATTTTATTTTTAACTGTTTCCGGAAAGCTCATAGCTAAAATTGCAGTTGTTGAAAGAGCACAATTTTTGGTGACTAAAATCTTATCTCCTTTTTTTGCATTTTTAGTAGTTAAAAAATCGCCTTTTAATGCTTTAGTAAAAAAAGTAGAACTGCCCGCAATAGTAGAATTTTGTCCTTCTGTAAAACCAGTATGACCACCGGTAATGGTAAGTCCAATATCCTTACAATACAAATGTATATATTTCCAATAAGTCGTTAGATCATCATGTGATAAATAAAGTGGAAGGTTAAGAACGAATTGTCCAAATTGTGGAGCAAAACCTGTCGTTGCAATATCATTAGCAGTAAGCTGAACAGAAAGCCATGCGGATTCCTGTAAACCTAATTGTGAAATTAAAGATAAAGGATCACTAGCTACTGCTAAATCCCATTGTTCTGATAAGTTGATTATGGAAACATCTACTCCGAATTGAGGCATTACGCATACTTCTCTGTTTTGTTCCCCAAATTGATCTTGAAAAATCCGAGCAAAAAAATCATCATCTATTTTTCCTATTTGTCGGTTCATTATTCTTTGTTTTCAAATTTTACATAAAGCCCAAAGAAATCTCCTAACGGTAGATTCCACTCTTGTACAGGAAACCATTTAGGTAAGCCTGTAGTCCGCCACTCTATAGTAAATTTATGGTTTGGCAACGCCTGATGTATCAGTTCAATTAACTTTTTCGGTGTGTAAAATGTAGCCGTTGTATAGAAATTGTTTCTACCGAATGCCTGTTGCGTTCGTCTTCGGATAAGCTTGGGAGTATTTCTGTTCATCATACCAAAAACAATTCCGTATCGGGCGACCCGTGCCGCTTCTTGTATGACCTGAATCGGATTTTTGTAATACTCAAAGGTGGTAATAAACGCCATGGCATCGAAACTGTTATTTTTGAAAGGCAAATAGTGTGAATCGGCCATAACTAAGTCTCCGTCAAATCGGTGCAAAGCCTGCGATAACATAAAAGGTGAAATATCGCCTCCAGTAGCTTCTATACCTATATCTTTCCACCAACGGGTAAAGCGTGTAGTGCCACATCCAAATTCTAACAGGGTTTTGACCCTTTGGTCTTTTACTATAAGGTTTTCCAGGATTTTTTTCTGCCATACTTCAGCTCTTTTGTATGGTCCTTCATAATATTCCTCGTAAGTATCAGTGTATTCTCTATTAAAAAACCACTCTTCACGACCTTGCCAATTGGTCATTTTTTGAGGAACAAGCTGGGAATTGCTTTTTTCAATTTTCATAATCATTGATTTTAAGATCATTGATTTGGACTAATCAGATACGTGCAATGAAGATGAAAATCTTTCATACATCCCTACGTTGGCATTATCCAAATCAGGTTATCGGGTATAATCTCAGCCTTAATCGGCACCCCGTGTATTTCGAGCATAAAGATAAGAATAAAAAATCAATTATTTCAAACATTAATATCATAACATAGTACAAACTTAATTTTGAACTAGTTTATACTTTGTGTTTCTATTTTTTTAAAGAAGTGGTTTAAACTTTATTGATAACAAAAACCACGAAATAATAAATAAATCACATAGATATTTTAAGATATAACCTGTTGTGCATTTGGACAAAAATTCGTCAGTTCGAGTAAAAATCTGAAAGATTTTGTATCGAGAACTAAATAAAAAGACTTCTCGATACAAAATTTCTTCCACTTCGTTACAGAAATCTCACTCGAAGTGACATTAGTTGATATTATAATTATGTCAAGTTTATGCCTGATGGAACATATAAAAATTTTAAGTGGGACAGATATGGTAAAAAACACGAAAAAGATACTACAGAAATAAAAAAATGGAAAGTAACTGAAGATAGTATATTTTATTATAACTTTCGTTTTCAGTTTAAGGTTGTATTGATTAATGAAGGAGTCATTATGGTTTCTCGCGGAGATAAAAAAGTAGATTTGATGTTTATCAAAGAAAGCGAAAAACATTTAAGGAAAAGGGACTGGGAGTTACATTCAGATTCTTTAAAATTGGAAAACCCCATACCTTATGAAAGGTGGTTGGAAATAATGGGAGAGAAATACCACACGAAAGAATTCGTGCGGTAATAGAGAAGCATCTTTAAAAATAGGAGTAACAGGAAAACAATGATAAAATGTATAAAAAAGGACAGCCTTTAATAAAAAAAACCGGCTCAATTGAGCCGGTTTTTGGGTTTATTCATTTATCACTTAGAACGAATACATTACTCCAATTCTTGTCGTAATAATGCTTGCCGAATTTTCTGAACCATTTACCGGCTTTCCGTTAAAACCATAATCCTGACTTAGGTTAAGAATATATGTCGCGTCCAAAAACACCGACCAGTTCTCTGTCAATACATATTTAGGCATCACACCAAGTTGTACAGACCCCACTTTATCATTGCTAAGCGTATTGCTTTTTCCAAGTCCCAAACCTAAACCGGCATGGGCATCTACTCTGAAATCTGATACCGAACCTGTTGCCGCAGAAATATCATATACTGCCTCTAATGCCAGTTTATGAAACGTCAAACCTAAATCGCTGTCATCTTTATGCTCAAATTTATTCATTTCATAAGTTCCTCGTAGTGACCAGAAATCATCTAATTGGTATCTCGCACCGGCGTGAAAACTCACAAAGCTACCATAATCAGAAGATTTTTCTCCTGTTGGTTTAGGCGATAACGGTGTGTTAAAACCATAACCAGCTTCTAATGAAACGCGGCTCCAGAAATCTGTTCCGTGAAGATGTGAAGACTGAGCATGAGCAGCGAATGATAATCCAAGTGTTAATGTAGTCGCCAGAAAAAAGCGTTTGATGTTCATAATAATAAGATTTTAAATTTTATTCTGACAAATGTAATAATAATATCGCATTTACCTCATTATTTTAAAAATTTATCAAACAATGGTGACTAATTCACCTCTTCCGTTTTGCTGGAATCACTAATCAGTCGGTTGAGTTCATTCATTTCTTTGTCTGATAATTTCCGGTATTTACCCAGCGGAACATCTAAAGCTATATTAATAATTCTCACTCTTTTAAGTGCTTTAACTTCATAACCCAGGTGCTCACACATTCGCCGTATCTGGCGGTTAAGCCCTTGCGTCAATACAATTTTGAATGTGTAAGCATTGATTTTTTCCACTTTGCACTTTTTGGTCATCGTGTCAAGAATCGGTACACCCAGACTCATTCGTGTAATAAAACGATCGTTCACAGGTTTATCAACCTTGACGATATATTCTTTTTCGTGATTATTCCTCGCTCTCAGTATTTTATTCACAATATCCCCGTCGTTGGTCAGCAGCAATAATCCTTCCGAATCCTTGTCCAGTCTTCCGATAGGGAAAATTCTTTCCGGGTAATTGATATAATCCACCACATTATCTTTGACCTTTGTGTTGGTCGTACACTCAATGCCGACAGGTTTGTTAAATGCGAGATAAACAAAATCATTTTGCCGTTTCCGGATTGGTTTTCCGTCCACTTCGATAACGTCTTGGTCGCTGACCTGAGCACCCATTTCTGCCGGTTTTCCATTGATTGTCACTCGGTTTTCACTAACCAAAGTGTCGGCTTGACGGCGAGAGCAATACCCTGTTTCAGACAAATATTTATTGATTCGTTTTGTTTCTTGCATGGTGTAAATTTAGTACAAAAATCCTCAATATACTACAATAAAAGTAAGTAAGGTAAAGAGGCAAAAGCCAAGAGACATTAGTATTAAAAGTAAGTAAATCTATATTAATTATTTAACCACATAAAAGTAAAGGCACAACTTCGTTCTGACTGCTGAAAATTATTTTCGAATGATGTTGATTTTCAGAATTTACAGGCTTTAAAATTCTATACTAAACAGAAACAAATTGATAAATCTGTACATAAACAGATTGATTATACAAACTATGCCCGACGTTTTTAGTAGTGAACATCTGTATTTCCGGATATATTTTATTGATTTCAACTGCGTTACTATATGTCACAACTGTATCGGTTTCATCATGAATCCAAAGAATCGGCTGCCGGATTTTCGTAATAAATTCTTCGGCGGAATAGATAGTTATGTCGATACCAAAATCTGTTTTGAAAACTTCGAGAAATTTTCGGTATGACCGATTGCTCAGCCCAAGCAGATTTTTATAGTTTTTCAGCAATCCTTCAAATTTGTTCGGACTTCCCATAATAACCATTTTGGCAATTTGCTCATTTTGATATATGCTTTGGTAGTAAAGCGAAGTAAACCCACCAAATGAATGACCAATGAGATATTTCGGTTGATAAATCTGACAAACTTTGTCAATCGCCTGGCTATACATAATCGGGTTCAGTTCGTAACCATCACTCATTCCCTGTGCCGGAGCGTCGATAGTAATAATGTGATATTTTTTCTTTCTCAAAAACTGAATCAAACCAATCCAACGATAAGCATTACTTTCCCAGCCGTGAATAAGAAACACTTTTTCGCCTTCGTTTTTCCATTCATAAATTTGAACATTTTTTCCGTCAATGTTTATGGGATTTTGTTGTGCATCTGCCAGAAAATCAGGTAATACTTCCCTTTTTCCTTTACGCGGATGCGAAAATAAGCGATAGGCAATCCGTGCAGATTTTTTCGGTTGAATCAATGAAAGTAAATTCAACCCAAAACCTACAGATTTGGTCAGTAAAAAGTAACGAATTTTTTTAAACATAAAAAAAAGCCTCTTTTTCAGAGGCTTAAACAATTATTTTATTTTGCTGATGAGCTTATCTATTTTCTCTTTTTCTTCCTCTGCCAAAGCAACATCTACTAATATTCTTCCGCTGTGCTCGTCAACCATAATTTTTTTACGGGTTGCGATTTCCACCTGAACCTGTGGTGGAATAGTGAAGAAAGAACCGCTGGCAGCTCCTCGCTCAATAGATACAACAGCCATACCGTTTCTCACTCCTTTTCGGATTCGCTGGTAGGCTTGTAGCAATCTATCATCAATTTTCTTGGTAAACTCTTCGGATTTTTTCAGTAAGAATTCCTCCTCTTTTTCCGTTTCAGCCAAGATATTGTTAAGTTCACTTTCTTTGTGGGTCAAGTGTTCTTTTTTGAAAGCTATTTTCCCACTTGTTTCCTCAATAGATTTTTTCTTGAATTCAACACTGACACCAAACTCTTTGATGTTTTTCTCTGCCAGTTCAATCTCTAACTCCTGAAATTCAATTTCTTTCGCCAAAGAGTTAAATTCTCTGTTGTTTCGGACATCTTTTTGTTGCTCGCTATACTTCTTGATAGCTGCTTTGTACGTTTCGATGTCATTTTTTTTCTGCTTGATTTGCTCCTCGATAGAGTTTAGCTCCTCGTTCAATTTTTCTAAACGAGTTGTTAGTCCCATCATTTCGTCTTTCAAGTCCTCTACTTCCAAAGGAAGTTCGCCTCTCATATTTCTGATTTCATCTATTTTAGAATCAATGAGTTGTAAATCATACAAGGCTCTCAACTTATCCTCTACAGTTACTGTTTGTGCTTTTTTCGCCATACTTTGTCTATAAGTAGTTAACCGGATTGGTATTTATTTCTGATAAAATTACCGCAAAAGTAGGCATTTTTTTTGTAAGATAATCATAAATATAATTTTTTGTAAACCTCTCACTTTCAAAATGTCCGATATCGGCTAATAAAATCTTGTTTTCGGCTTGGAAAAAATCGTGGTATTTCAGGTCAGAAGTAATCAAAACGTCTGCCCCTTTGGCAACAGCCGAGCCAATAGAAAAAGCTCCCGAACCTCCCAAAACAGCGACTTTTTTCACTTTTTTATTCAGGAATTCCGAATGACGGACAATACCCGTTTCCATTTTTTGTTTTACGAATAAAAGGAAATCTTTTTCGTTTTGTTCGGTTTCTAATTCTCCAATCATTCCGAGCCCGATATTTTGGTGTTTGTTCTCTGTTTTGTAGATTTCGTAAGCGACTTCTTCGTATTTATGACTTTCAAAAAGTGCTTTCAGGATTTTATTTTGCAGGTGTTTTTCAAATGTAACTTCGATTTTGATTTCTTCTGCCTCGACAAATTCGTGTTTTTCTCCGACTACAGGATTGCTGTCTTCATTTCCTCTATATGTTCCTTTTCCGTTGGAATTAAAACTGCAATTATCGTAATTCCCGATGTTTCCCGCACCTGCCTCAAAAAGAGCATTCCGCACCTGATTGGCATTGTCAATCGGAGTATAGGTTACGAGCTTGTAAATGAAATTCTCTTTTTCGACAAGCATTTTCGGGTTTTTAATTCCGAGGGCATCGCACATAATTTTGTTCACTCCGTTTTTGTGATTGTCCAAAGCCGTATGAACGGAATAAATCGCAATATCATTTTTAATGGCTTTGATAACAGCTCTTTCAACGTAGGATTTTCCTGTGATTTTCTTCAATCCTGAAAACAAAATCGGGTGAAAACAGACTACCAAATTGCATTTTTTATTGACAGCTTCGTCAATTACATTTTCAAGGGCATCGTGGCAAACGAGAATTCCGTTTATATCCTGATTGGGATTACCGACTAATAACCCGACATTGTCAAAATCTTCTGCATAAGCAATCGGAGACATTTGCTCCAAAACCGAAATGATTTGTTGTAGTTTCATACAAATTAAAGTTCAATTCGTTGATTAACAGACTCATTAAATTCCTTCACAATTTCCTCCATCACTTCTGCAACGGGTTTGATTTCGTGAATTAATCCGGATATTTGCCCGATTTCCAATTCGCCTTCTTTCAAATCGCCTTCAAACATTCCGCGTTTGGCTCTCGCTCTGCCCAAAACTTCTTTGAGTTCTTCTGCCGAAGCACAGTTTTGATAGGCTTGCTGCACTTGCTGATAAAATTCATTTTTGATTAACCGTACCGGTGCCAGCTCTTTTAGCGTAACTATGGTGTCGCCTTCTCCTACCTGCGTTAGTAATTGTTTGAAATTTTCGTGTGACGAGCTTTCTTCGGTCATGGCAAATCGGGTTCCCATCTGTACGCCATCTGCACCTAAAATCATTGCTGCGAGCATTCCTTTTCCGGTAGCAATTCCTCCAGCAGCAATCAACGGAATATCAATCCGGGATTTAACCATCGGAATAAGTGTAAACGTAGTTGTTTCTTCTCGCCCATTGTGTCCACCAGCTTCAAAACCTTCTGCAACAACAGCGTCCACTCCGGCTTCCTGAGCCTTGAGTGCAAACTTGGACGAACTGACCACATGCACAACCGTGATTCCATGTTCTTTTAGAAAAGGTGTCCATGTTTTAGGATTTCCGGCAGAAGTAAAAACGATTTTCACACCTTCTTCCACAATAATGTCCATGATTTCTTCAATATTCGGATAAAGCATAGGTACATTTACCCCAAAAGGTTTGTCTGTAGCTTTTTTACATTTTTGGACGTGTTCTCTGAATACATCAGGATACATCGACCCTGCTCCGATTAATCCCAAACCGCCATTATTACTTACTGCCGAAGCCAATTTATAGCCACTATTCCAAATCATTCCGCCCTGAATAATGGGATATTTTATACCGAGAAGTTGCGTAATTCTGTTCATAGTTAGTCTGCTGCGTAATCTTTTAAGTAATTAAATCTTTCTGTTAACTGGCCGTTTTGGCATATTGTCGCTCGTTGTAAAACGCCGTCTGCATCATCGTTAAAAAACGCTGGAATAATGCGTTCTAGAAAAACTTTTCCAAAACCTTCGCTCGCATCTTTAGGCAGTTCGCAAGGCAGGTTATCTACCGCCATCACGCCGATTGCCTCGGGGTGCGACAAAGCAACCTCCTGATGCGTTTTCGGATTGTAACCATAAAAAGGTTCGGCAATGGTCGATGGCCGAATTGTGCAAGCAACCGGACCGTCAATATCACAGGAAATATCGCCCACCACCTTTATTTTATTTTTGGACGATTTCAGCATTTCTCTCGTTAATATATAAGGTGAATCTTCTTTATAAAAATGCCCGGCAATGAAAATATCGGCAACCTGGCTGTATTTTTCAAAATCGGATTCAAACCATTCAGGGTGCTCTCTAAATTCTTGTTTGACAACAGGGTTCCCGTCTGAACGGCGATAATATTTATCATAATCGACATGAGTATAAACCGGGTGGCTATACGTTTTGCTAAGAAAATCTTCTTCCGACACTTCCTTCATTTTCATTCCGTCCAGCATTTCTCTGGCACCATGACCAACTTTTCCTTTTCCTGTCAATAAAACTTTAATTGGTGGTAAATTCAGCTTTTTAAGCCGGTCAATCAAATCTTGTTGCGTATGTAGGTTTTCCGCTTTTTGAATGTGAAACAAATCAAACTGTTCCCCGAAAGTGCGAAATGTATTGTACGCACCGACAATTCCGGCATATCGCCCGAAACCAATCAGTCGGTTTCCGTTTTCATCGACTAAAGTTTCGTGGTCAATCAGACGGATATTTTTCTGTAAACATGCTTGTAGCAGCTTTTTATTATAAGGTTGCTTTTTGATGGTATGCGAAAAGAAAAAATAGGTTTTATTCGGAATTAGCTTATCAATCGGCACTTCTTTTACGCCCAATAACACATCACAGTCAGACAAATCATCGTTAATTTCAAACCCCAAACCGGCATACTCTTCGTCTTTGAAAACCCTTATTTCTGAGGGTTCAACCTTAAAACCGGCTTGCGGAAACTGTGTTTTAAAATTCAATAATTCCTGTGGAGAAAATACCACCCGTCTGTCAGGAGGCACTTTTCCTTCTCGTATAATTCCAAATTTCATAGGCATACAAATATTAAAATCTTGGTATAAAGTTCTCAAATATACCCATTTTTTTCATTTCTCGAAAATTAATTCTTTTTCCTTATATTTATTCAATCTAAATTACTAAGTTTGCATCATCAATTAAAACATAATTCAATAATGAGAAAAATAGTTTTAGCTTCGGCTTTAGTAATGGCAGGGTTAGGTTTTGTTGCTTGTGATAGTGACGATAACTCAGGAGATCAAAACCAAATGATTGGAACTTGGGAAGCAAAAGAATATTCCTACATTAGACCAGACAACCAGCAAGAATACACACATGATTTTTCAACTATCACAGGAGGATGTGAAGTAGATGTTTTGACTATTAGCGAAAATAATTCTGCTATCCTGAATACTGAAACTAAAAACGAAGAAGACATTTGCGAGGAAAATCTTATCAACGGAGAGTGGAATGAAGAAACCGTAATAATTGAAGGAGAAGAAGTTCCTAGAATTGTAGTTGAATCTACTGAAAACACCTTGAAGTTGAAGTATCCTTATGTTTACATGATGGGGGGAACAGATATAACAGTTACTTATACCAGACAATAATTTATTTATTTCTATAATCAACCGCTTCAAACGAGAAGCGGTTTTTTTATGTTTTTATCTGTTCTTCAACTCAGATATCCGGATAATATTGTAATTTTACGGCATAATCATATTTCTACTATGCATTCGAAAGTGTTACTTACCGCTAAAGATGTAGATATCATACTTCACCGTCTGGCATGCCAGCTGGTTGAAAAACATTTGGATTTTTCGCAAACCGTCCTGATAGGGCTGCAGCCCAGAGGTCGTTTTCTGGCAGAACGGATTGCTCAGATACTGGAAAAAGAATATCAGATTTCCCACATCGAATTAGGCTTTTTAGACATTACATTTTTTCGTGACGATTTCCGTCGCACCGAAAAACCGCTTGAAGCCAACAAAACACATATCAACTTTTTGGTAGAAGATAAAAAAGTAATTTTTATCGACGATGTTTTATACACCGGACGAAGTATCCGCTCGGCATTAACCGCTATACAATCGTTTGGCAGACCGGCAGACATAGAACTGCTGGTTTTAATCGACCGACGATTCAGCCGGCATTTACCTATCCAACCCGATTACAGAGGTCGCCAGGTAGATGCTATTGCCAACGAAAAAGTGAAAGTACAATGGAAAGACATTGACGCCGACACCGACCAAGTTTTATTAGTAGATGATAATCCGACATAATTTTTCCTGATGAAAACACTAAGCGTAAATCACTTATTAGGCATCAAATATATCACTAAAGACGATATCGAATTGATTTTCGAAACCGCTGAACACTTCAAAGAAGTCATTAATCGTCCGATAAAAAAAGTTCCGTCACTGAGAGATATTACCATTGCCAATATATTTTTCGAAAACAGCACACGAACAAAATTATCTTTTGAGCTGGCAGAGAAAAGATTATCTGCCGATACTATCAGTTTTTCGGCGGCACAATCATCTGTAAAAAAAGGAGAAACGCTGATAGACACCGTCAATAATATCCTGTCTATGAAAGTAGATATGGTTGTGATGCGGCACAGCAACCCCGGTGCAGCTTATTTTCTTTCACAAAATGTAGATGCAAGAATCATCAATGCCGGCGACGGTGCACACGAACACCCTACACAAGCCTTGCTCGATAGTTTTACTATCCGGGAAAAACTGGGCGAAATCGGAGGTAAAAAAATCGTGATTGTTGGCGATATTCTACATTCGAGAGTAGCTTTGTCTAATATTTTTGCTCTGCAAAAGCAAGGTGCCGAAGTCCGGGTTTGCGGACCGAAAACACTGATTCCTAAACACATCGAAAATTTAGGTGTCAAATACGAACCTAATCTACGAAAAGCATTGGAATGGTGCGATGTTGCTAATATGCTGAGAATTCAAAATGAACGTTTAGACGTAAACTATTTTCCGTCCACAAGAGAATATACTCAACAATACGGTTTGGATAAAGATTTGCTCGACTCGCTGAACAAAGAAATCATCGTGATGCACCCGGGACCAATCAATCGGGGTGTGGAAATCACTTCAGATGTTGCCGACTCCAAACAATCAGTGATTTTGGAACAAGTGGAAAACGGCGTGGCTGTGAGAATGGCTGTTATTTATCTTTTGGCATCGAAAATTCAATAATTTTCGTATATTTAAACAAAAAACATGAAAGTTAAAGAAAAAGGACATACCGTTATCATTACCCAAGCTAGTGAAGCCGTGACTGATTTTTTAGACAAATTAACTGCGGAATATGCTCAGTTTAAAGACAAGAACCTCATTATTGATTTATCAGGAGAAAATACATCTGATGTTCAGCTGTTTGATTCGTTAAGCGAAAAACACCGGAACAACAAAAAATCTTTTGTTTTGGTCATGAACCATGCTGATATTGATGATTTGGAAGACGATATTATTATTGTTCCCACCTTGCAGGAAGCTCATGATGTGATTGAAATGGAAGAAATCGAACGCGATTTGGGGTTTTAAATACACTGCCATGAAGCTGACTATTTTGGGTTGTTATGCCGCTACACCGAGAACTTTCACCAACCCTACCTCACAGGTAGTAGAGTTCAACAATTCCATGTATCTTATTGATTGTGGGGAAGGCACTCAAGTTCAGCTCAGAAGAAACAAAATCAAATTTTCGAGAATCAATCAAATTTTTATTTCGCATTTGCACGGCGACCATTTTTATGGATTAATCGGGTTAATTTCAAGCTTTGGCTTATTGGGCAGGCAAAATGATTTGCATATTTATGGTCCGAAAGGCATTAAAGAAGCTATGCTTTTACAACTTAAATTATCCAATTCATATACACAATATAAACTGTATTTTCACGAATTGACCTCAAAATCGAGCGAACTGATTTTTGAGGACAATAAAGTACAGGTATATACCATTCCGCTGAACCACCGGATTTACACTAACGGATATTTGTTCGTGGAAAAAATCACACAGAAAAAACTGAATATTCAACGACTGGAAGAACTCGACATTCACGTTGTTTATTATAACAAAATCAAAAACGGCGAAGACCATACCCTCGAAGACGGCACTGTTATTTCTAATGAAGAACTGACTTATCCACCGAAAAAACCATTCAGGTATGCCTACTGTTCCGACACAATGTATGAAGAATCTATCATTCCGATAATCAAAGAGGCTGATGTTTTGTATCACGAAAGCACTTTTTTAGAACACGACAAACCCAAGACCGAATACACCAAACACAGTACTGCCAAAGAAGCTGCTACTATAGCTAAGTTGTCCGATGTAAAGAAATTGATTCTAGGGCATTATTCAACCAGATATCCTGACATCAGTGTTTTTGAAGAAGAAGCTAAAACCGTTTTCGATAAGGTTTTACTTGCAGACGACGGAAAAATATTTGAATTTTAAATGATGAATAACGATTTAAGCAACTACCGGAAATCCTATGAAAAAAACCAATTAACCGAATCATCTGTGGACGAAAATCCGATGATGCAGTTCCGGAAATGGTTTTATGAAGTGGAAGCAATGGGCGGTATTGAAGAAGTCAATGCCATGACCGTTTCCACCATTGGGCTGGACGGTTTCCCGAAATCGAGAATAGTTTTACTCAAACATTACGACGAAAACGGATTTGTTTTTTATACCAATTACGATTCCGAAAAAGGTAAGGCTTTACTCGCTAATCCCAAAGTTTGTATCTCTTTTTTCTGGCCGACATCCGAGCGGCAGGTAATCATAAAAGGAATTGCAGAAAAAACTTCTGCGGTTCAATCGGATAATTATTTTGATTCCCGACCCGAAGGCAGTAAGCTCGGAGCAGTCGTTTCGCCGCAAAGTCAGGTTATTCCTAATTACGAATATCTCGAACAAAAGTTAAACGAATTGGAACGAAAACACCAAAATCAACCGGTTTCCCGACCAGAGCATTGGGGTGGTTTTTTGGTGCGACCAATGGTTATTGAGTTTTGGCAAGGTCGTCCGAACCGCTTGCACGACCGCATTCGATATACTTTGGAAGATATGAACTGGAAGATAGAACGTTTAGCACCTTAATTGAATCAATTTGAAATTTGAAATTCTCTCCAAAAATCATCAATCAACTAATTATCTAAATCATTTTACAAATTATAGATTTTTTCGTAAATTTGCACTCTACTTTTGGGGCCGACCGGTTTTGACAGCGGGTGGAATTAAAAAGTAAGCACGTCGAGCGCTGATACACAGCTCGTAAATATCATGTTTCGACTTTTTTAAACGGCGAAGATAATTACGCTTTAGCTGCTTAATTTCCGAAGTATAGTAGGAACAAGCCTCGTCCTGTTAGACAGGAAAGCTAAATTCTCCTAAAAAGCCCTGATTTGCGGCGTTTTGTCAAGGGGAACCGTAAAAGTAAATCTAGATGTGTTAGTGCTTCGGATACACATCGAAATTCTAAGAAGCTAAGCAGGCAGCGGTTGTTTTTGATCAAGTTGCCCTGACGAAAATTCAAACAAAAACTAAACGTGTAGAAAGCTCTTTGATTGCTCGTTTGGACGAGGGTTCGATTCCCTCCGGCTCCACAAAAACAATCAATCATTTGAAATTTTGGGTCTGAAATTCCAACTTGAAACAACCATTCCCATAACAAAAAATACCGAAATTAAAAACTACCCTAAATCGTTTTTAAATTCTAAATTTGCCATAGAAAAATATACAGCAAAATGGTTTACAAATTCAGAGTTATATTAGACAACGAGAAAGATGTTTTCAGAGACATTGCCATATTGAGTACCGACAGCCTTGAAGATTTGCACAACGCCATCGTGAACGCATTCGGGTTTGACGGTTCGGAAGGTGGTTCGTTCTATACCAGTGATGACGATTGGTCGCAAAATGAAGAAATTCCTTTGTTTGATATGGGAGAAGAGCCCGGGCAACAAAAAATTATGGCAGATTTTCAGATTAAAGATTTATTGGACGAAAATCAAACCCGGATTTTGCACATCTACGATCCGTTTAATATGTGGACTTTCTTTGTAGAACTTGCTCAGATTGAAGAAATCGGCGAAAGTGACGAGAAAGAACTTCCGGCTCTTTTGTATTCTTTCGGGGAAGTGCCGGCAGGCAACGAAGTAAATCTGGAATTCGATAACAATTTTGATGACGACGAGGAAGATTTTGACATTTTCGATGACGATGACGAATTCAATGATTTTGAATACGATGACGAATATTAATTTTACTTTTTCATACAATGATTAATTTATACAACACCCAGATAGAAACACTTTCCATTCATCGTGTAGGAAACAAAAGCAAAAATGAGGAATTATTTTTGTCTGAAAATCCATACAAACTGACCGATGAAATCACACCTTTACTGAAGGAATATTTTTTTAAACCGTTCAGAGATAAAGAAGAAAACTACTATCAGTTTGCCCACGATGTAGATTTGGATTACAACGAAATGTACAATTACGTTAGTGAGATTTTCAATAATCCGGATTCGGCACATGAAGTTTCGAGAAAAATTACCAAGCACCTGTACGAACAATCCAACCACCCGCATATTAAAAACGGCGAGGTGTATGTGACCTATCTGTCGAACTTGTATATTGACAACCAGAAAACCGATGCTGTTGCGATTTTCAAAAGTGAGCTGAAAACTGATTTTCTGCAATTTGAAGAAAAAGAAAACAACCTGGAAATGCTTTTGCAACAAGGTGTAAACCTCAGCAAACTGGACAAAGGCTGTATTATTTTCAATCATCAGAAAGAAGAGGGTTACAAAATTTTATCAGTGGACCAAAACAGATATGATGCACGGTACTGGTTGGAAAACTTTTTGAATGTAGATATTTTCCAGGACGAGAATTTCATGACGAAAAAATATCTCAAATTTGTACAAGATTTCGCCAAAGATGTGGTCTTACCTGCCGAAGACAAAAAAGAAGAAGTGATGTTCATGAATCGTTCTGTGAATTATTTTGCTAAAAACGATGAGTTTGAAGAAACAAATTTCATGAATGAAGTAATTGAAAATCCGGATTTACAGGCTGAATTTAAAAGTTACAAAACCGATCGTGGAAACAAATATTCCATCGAAGACGTGTCTAATTTTCCGATTGCCAATCATGCTGTGAGTGACGTTCGAAAAAAGATAAAAAATGTGATTCAGTTAGACACAAACGTACAGATTAAACTTGATTTTATCAATCCGGAAACTGCCGAAAAATTTATCGAAAAAGGCTGGGACGAGGAAAAACAGATGTATTACTATTTGGTCTATTTCAACAAAGAGCAAAAAAGTAAAGAATAAACGATTTAGCCATAAAATATAGATTAACACAGATTTTAAATCTGTGTTTTTTTATTGAAATCTTTTCAGGAATTTTTATGAATCCCGTAAACACAATGGCGGCAACCATTTTTACAACAACGTCCTTTTAAATAATGATACAATTCGGTAAAAACAAAATAGCCATTTTCCATATAAAAATGCAGTCCTTCAACCATTTCTGTAGGTCGTTTCGGAAACTTGTTTTCTAATGAAAATCTGGTCAGTTCGTCAAACTTTTTTAAACAGTCGTTGCACAAACAATCGTGCTGCGTTTTTTCATAGAGAAACTGAACGGTTTCGTCCAGTAATTCCACTTTCTGGCAATCGCAGTTTGAAATATCATCAACCTTACATACAATCGGCTTGTGGCAATGGGTGCATTTTTCGGTTTTCATAATTTTATTTTTTAGTTGCTTTAACTACTCACTTTAATCGTCACTTCGAGTAAAATTTCTGTAACGCAGTGGAGGAAAATTTGTATCGAGAAGCCATTTATTTAGTTCTCGATACGATTTTTCTTCGTCCGTCACGATAGAAACCATCGGGAACTACGAAAAATCACTCGAACTGACGGAGAACTCAGTCAGTTTTTAATTTCACCCAACAAATTTGGTTCAATATTCCCTACCTACAAGATTTAAAAAAGACCTTACAGGAAGCTGTTTTTATAACTTTTCCACCCCAAACCCCATTTCATCATGAATAAACTGATTGTTTTGGCAATGTTTCGCTAATTCATTTTCAATAAAATTTTGAATTTCTTCTTTATATTTA
This sequence comes from Avrilella dinanensis, assembly GCF_002807015.1. Lineage (GTDB taxonomy): Bacteria > Bacteroidota > Bacteroidia > Flavobacteriales > Flavobacteriaceae > Flavobacterium > Flavobacterium dinanensis. The sequence continues at coordinate 451,722 of NZ_NIPO01000001.1, forward strand.
TTCGGATAAAGTACATGCACATTTGCCCCGGCATCTAAGGTAAAACATACCGGAATATTTGTTGTTTCTCTAAACTTCCAGATTTGATTAATGATTTCCAACGTATTGGGTTTCATTAAAATAAAATACGGCATCGAGGTCATCATCATGGCATGTAAGGTTAAAGCTTCACTTTCCACCAAAGCAATAAACTGCTGTAAATCACCCGATTTTAAAATCGTTTTCAACTTAGCAATATTGTCGTGAGCCTGTGCAAAACGCTGTTCTGCAAATGGGTGGTTGTGCATCAGTTCATGACCAACGGTGCTCGACACTTGTTTTTCGCCTTTATCGACCAACAAAATACTGTCTTGATAATTTTGAAAAACATCGTGTACTTCATAAGGAAATTCCACACCAAATAAGTCAGAACTGTTTTCGATACTTGCTGTTTCGCCCCAAACCACTATGTTTCCTTTGATGCTCCGGCACGCACTTCCCGAGCCTAAACGTGCCAGCAACGAGGTTTTCTGTTCGTAATATTCTTCAGACTGATTCGGATTTACCAACCGCTCCAAAGCGATGATATTTGCCGACAACGCTGCCATTCCTGAAGCTGACGACGCAATTCCCGAGCTGTGCGGAAAAGTATTTTGCGTATCAATCGTAAAATGATAATCCAAAACATACGGACACAAATCCTGAATACGTTCAAAGTATTTCTGAATTTTTGGTCGGAACGATTCTTTTGGTTTCCCTTCAAACAATAAATCAAACGAAATACCTTTTTCAGATTTAGGTTCAAAATGCAAAGTGGTAATGGTTTTGCAATGGTTCAGCGTAAAGCTCAACGACGGATTTGCCGGAATTTGGTTGTTTTTCTTTCCCCAATATTTAACCAAGGCAATGTTACTCGGTGCAGAAAAGGTGAATGATCCTTTTTTGTTTAATGTCTTGTAATTATTTATTTTATAGCTATTTAACATGTTCATAATATATAACTTTATGCTTGATAATCTTTTACCCTCTTAACGTCACTTCGAGTAACGGAACAAAGTGGAGTGTATCGAGAAGCCTCAATTAAGGCGAAAAAATCCTGTTCAATAGTTCTCGATATAACATTTTTCCACTGCGTTACAAAATGTCACTCGAACTGACGGCACGCAAACTTCGTCACTTCGAGTAACGGAACGAAGTGGAGTATATCGAGAAGTTCTTTTCATATCTCCTTATTTTTTAAAATTCTTTTTTGCTAAATTCGGTAAGTCTTGATACCTTCCTTCAATTAAAGCTTCTTTTTTAGCTTTTGACCACTTTTTTATCTTCTTCTCATACATTATTGCTTGTTCAATGTCTGTAAACATACAAAAATAAACCAATTGTACAGGGCGGCGGTTGTAAGTATAGGAACCAAAATATTTACCTTCTTGATGTTCATCAAAACGCTTATATACATTTTCTGTAACACCTGTATAATAAGTGTCGTCCGCACATAAAAGCATATAAACAAATGATGTTTTCATATTATTTTAATTACTTTATTAAAAACAATAATAGTTCTCGATATAACATTTTTCCACTGCGTTACAAAATGTCACTCGAACTGACGGCACGCAAACTTCGTCACTTCGAGTAACGGAACGAAGTGGAGTGTATCGAGAAGCCTCAATAAAGGCGAAAACTCCAGCTCAATAGTTCTCGATACAACATTTTTTTCACTACGTTACAAAATGTCACTCGAACTGACGGTGCGGCTTTTATCTTTTCTCAGCAATGGCTTGTGCCGCCAAATAGCCCGTTGTCCAAGCATTCTGAAAATTAAAGCCTCCTGTAATGGCATCTATGTTTAAAATTTCGCCCGTAAAATACAAATTATTATGCAATTTGCTCTCCATTGTTTTAAAATTCACTTCTTTTAAATCGATGCCTCCGGCAGTTACAAATTCGTCTTTAAAAGTACTTTTTCCGTTCACTTCATATTCAGTTTGAATCAGTTGATTGGTCAAATTAACCAATTGTTTTTTAGCGATTTCCGTCCAAATTTTTTCCGGATTTATTTCTGCGGATTCAATCAGGTATTTCCAGACTCTTTGGGTAAAATCAAATGGCGACTTTGTGCCGATAGCTTTTTTCGGGTGCTGATTTTTAAATGTTTGCAAAACTGTCAAAACCTCATCAAAATGATTTCCGTTCAGCCAATTAACCTGCAAAGTAAACCGATAATCGCATGTTGCCAATTCGCGGGCACCCCAAGCCGACAACCGCAAAATCGCGGGTCCGCTGAGTCCCCAATGTGTGATTAGCAAAGCTCCCTCAGCAGTCAGTTTGCTGTTTTTAATTTTTAAAACGACCGGCGAAACAGAATTTCCCATCAGCTGATGTAGTTTTTTGTCCGGAATATTAAACGTAAACAATGACGGCACAGGCGGAACAATCGTATGCCCGACGGCTTTCATCATTTTCCATATTTGCGGACTACTGCCCGACGCAACGACCAGGTTATTGGTTTTTAATTCTTTTTCTGATGTTTGAACAATCCATTGATTATCAAATTTTTCTATTAATTTAACTCCACAAGAAGTTTTAATTTCTACTCCCAGATTTTCGGCTTCACGCAAAAAACAATTGATAATCGTTTGTGAATTATCCGACACCGGAAAAACCCGTCCGTCGCCCTCAATTTTCAGCTCCACGCCTTTTTTTTCCAGCCACTCCATCATATCTCCTGTAGAAAAGGCATGAAAAGGTCCGCGAAGTTCCCGTTCGCCCCGCGGGTAATATTTGACCAAAACTCCGGGTACAAAACACGCGTGGGTAACATTGCACCGTCCGCCACCGGAGATCTTTACTTTAGACAAAACTTCCTTATTTTTTTCGAGAATAAGTATTTTTAACGCAGCATTTTGCTCTGCCATGTTTATCGCCGTAAAAAATCCGGACGCTCCTCCCCCAACAATAATCACATCATAATCAATCATATTCTTTTGATAAGCTGATTTATTTTATCAATTGTTATAAATTTCGTAAATTGCAACAAAAATACAGAATATTCAACCCTTTGATGGTATGAATGACAGATAAATAACCTGACTTATGAGAAAAATTTTAATATTTACCTCGTTGTTATTTGTTTTGGCAAGTTGCAAAAGCAAAAAAGTGGCTGTACAATCTGACGGCAAGACGGAAACCGTGGACAAAACGGAAGAAAAATCGGATAGAGAAATCTTCTATACCGAACAGGTTCGCAATGATTTCAGGACGGTTTCGGACAAAACCAGAGATGAATTCCTAAACGGTTACCGGGCTACGGACAAAAAATATTCTATTTTATTTTTCACGCAAGGTTTTAACAGCGAAGAAATTACTGTTAAAAACGAAGACGGCGTGTTATTCAAAGGACTGGTGGTTACTGATAAAAACACCGGTTTGGCTAAAAACATGCGTATTCTGAACACCAAAGAAACCGAAATTTACGATAAAGGTTCTCGGAAAACAATTTACATCAGCCCGGAAATGGCGGGCAAACACAAGTTTATTTATGTAATGAAAGGCAATCCAGACAAAGACAAACCCTATAAAATCACATATAGCGATAATCTGAGACCGGCGAGGTAGTTTTTTGTTTAAGGTTTACTGCGGTTCGTAGAAAACCACAACTTTTGTCTTTTAGCTATTGGCTCTGTACTAATTCGAAACCACTTTCAGTCCGACGATGGAAGCAATCAGCGTAAAAATAAAAAACAACCGCCAGAAATCTACTGATTCTTTGAAAAAGAAAATCCCAACCAGCACTGTTCCTACAGCTCCAATACCGCTCCAGACGGCATAGGCTGTACCCAACGGCAGGGTTTGGCTGGCTTTTATCAGCAACCCCATACTCACAGATACGCTAACGATAAAACCAAGATACCACAACCACATTTCTATGCCCGAAGCTTCTTTGGCTTTACCGATACAAAAAGTAAAAAGTACTTCAAACAATCCGCCAAGAATCAATAAAATCCAGTTCATCTTTATTTTTTTATAATTAAGAGCTATTGGCTTTTAGCCTTTAGTATTACCTCAATTACTCTCATTAGCTAATCGACAATTATCCAATTACCAATACCTTTCTGATACGCTCAAATGCCTCTGTGAGTTGTTCTTCACTCGTTGCATAAGACAACCGGATACAATCCGGATTTCCGAATGCTTCGCCGGTAACTACTGCCACGTGGGCTTTTTCCAGCAAATACATCGAAAAGTCAGTAGCATTGTTTATTATCACACCGTTAAGTTCTTTACCAAAATAGTAGGAAACGTCCGGAAAAACATAAAATGCTCCTTCAGGAATATTAATATTAAAATGTGGTATTTTGCGAATTAAATCAACGACCAAATCGCGTCTTTTCTTAAAAGCTGTTACCATATACTGCAACACCTCCGGATTAGCCTCTACCGCTGCAATAGTCGCACGCTGCGTAATAGAATTGGCTCCGCTGGTCACTTGTCCCTGCAATTTTACACAAGCTTTGGCTATCCACGCCGGTGCTCCGATGTAACCGATACGCCAGCCGGTCATAGCAAATGCTTTGGCAATACCATTAACGGTAACTGTCCGGTCTTTCATGCCGTCAATCGCAGCCATACTACAATAATCTCCGGTAAAATTGATATGCTCATAAATCTCGTCAGAAACCACGAAAACTCCGGAGTGCTTCTTCAACACTTCCGCCAATGCTTCCAATTCTTGCCGGCTGTACACCGAACCTGACGGATTACATGGCGAACTGTACCACAGCATTTTCGTTTTTGGCGTAATCGCTTTTTCCAGCTGTTCCGGCGTTATTTTAAAATCGGTAGAAATATCGGTAGGAATTTCAATCGGTACTCCGCCCGAGAGCTTAATGATTTCGTAATAACTTACCCAATAAGGTGCAGGTAAAATCACTTCGTCTCCGGGATTAATCATACTTTGGGCAATATTATACAAAGACTGCTTTGCTCCTGTCGAAACAACAATTTCATCTAACTGATAGCTGATTCCGTTATCACGTTGAAATTTATTGATAATGGCTTGTTTGAGTTCCGGATAACCATCAACGGGCGGATAGTGTGTCCAGTTTTCGTCAATCGCTTGCTTGGCTGCTTCTTTGATGAAATCCGGTGTTTGAAAATCCGGTTCGCCCAAACTAAGACTGATAACGTCAATTCCCTGTGATTTTAATTCTCTCGCTTTGGCAGCCATCGCAAGAGTTTGCGACACGCTCAGCTGATTAATTCTGTCTGATAAATAAGTTGTATTCATAATGTTGTTTCTAACCGTCCAAAGGTAATAAATATTCTTAACTCTCAGCAATTAGCTTGTAGCTTTTAGTAATGGAAACTTGATGATTAGCCAAGAGGCAATAGCCAAGAGCCATTAGCTGTCTCAGTCGTTACTTTGTTACTTCATCACTTCGTTACCTCGTCACTTTATCACTTTGTTACAATTATCATTCGCTAATTTTCCTAATTGACACATTAACATTAAAAATGATTACTTTTGTCAAAATTTTATTCATGGAACGTATTTTAGCCTATTTCCCCGATTTGAATGAGCAGCAAATCAAGCAGTTTTCAATGCTGCAGGAATTGTACGAAGATTGGAATGCCAAAATCAATGTAATTTCGCGTAAGGATATTGATGAGCTGTATATCCGCCACGTATTGCATTCGCTGGGCATTGCCAAGATACAGCCGTTTTTGCCGCAATCCAGTGTGCTTGATGTGGGTACAGGCGGCGGTTTTCCGGCAATTCCGCTGGCTATTATGTTTCCGGAAACTTCTTTTTATGCTGTTGATGCTATTGGCAAAAAAATCAAGGTAGTTAATGAAGTCATTGACAGTTTAGAGCTAAAAAACATTAAGGCAGACCAACGTCGGGCTCAGCAAGTCGGGCAATCTTTTGATTTTATTGTAAGCCGGGCGGTAACCAATATGCCTGATTTTGTTTCGTGGGTAAAAGGAAAAGTCAAAAAGAAGAACAGGCATGAGCTCGCTAACGGAATTTTATACCTCAAAGGCGGCGATTTGTCTGAAGAATTAAAACCTTTTAAGCAAGCAAAGGAATTTGCTTTGTCAGATTTTTTTAAAGAAGATTTTTTTGATACCAAAAAAGTAGTGCATCTTCCGGGAATTTGATTTTATAATATCAATAGATAAAGAACCACAAAGACACGGAGAACACAAAGTTTTCTTTGTAAACTTATGGTTAAAAATTCAGAAGTCGTTACTTAAATTCATACGAACAAAGCACTGTAAATCAATAATATTTTAAAATTATCGTTATGTTTGTCATTGACTTCGTCGAATCTTTGATTTCCGTAGGACTCGAGCTTGCGAACAGAACAAACCTTTTCTCTTTCCTCTAATCCTTAGACTTTGTATTCAGCAGCAAATATCCGATAATTCCACCAACTACCGAGGCGAGAATAATCCCCATTTTAGCCTGGTCGGGGAATTCCGGGTGTATTTTTACATCAAAAGCCAATTCGGTAATAAACAAAGACATCGTAAATCCAATAGCCGCCAGAAAACCTACTCCGAATAATTTTCGCATAGTTGTTCCTTTTGGAGCAGTAACTACTTTTAGCTTGATTAAAAGTGCAGAAAGCACCGAAACACCTATCACTTTTCCAATCAATAATCCGAAAGCAACCCCAAGAGTAACGGCACTCAACCCGCCTGCAAAAGAAATAGGAATAGCAGCATTACAAAGAGCAAAAACCGGCATCACGAAAAAAGTAACCAGATTGTGCATTCCGTGTTCCAATCGCTGCGACGGCGGAATAGCATCTTTGGCAACGGCTCGTATATCCTCTACAATATGAATTTGTTTATCGGTTAAATCAGGTTGTTTGTCATCAGGGTCAATAGACAAGAATTTCTCTTTCAAATGAACGAGTTCTTTGGTAAAAGTTCGTTCGTTCACACGGGCATTGGCAGGAATAGCAAACGCTGCCAATACTGCTGCAATCGTAGCGTGTACACCCGACAACAGAAAAGCCAACCAAACGCCAGCTATCCCGATAATCGCATAAAATAATGGGTTTTTAAATCCTAAACGATTAAAAATAAGCAATAATATAAATAACGTAATTCCGATAAATAAAAAGGTAAGGTTCAACTGTGAAGTATAGAATAACGCAATGACCAGCACTGCCCCTAAATCATCAACAATCGCCAGAGCCGTAAGGAAAACCTTGAGCGGCGTCGGTACTTTGTCGCCCAGCATATACATCACTCCCAATGCAAAAGCAATGTCTGTCGCCATCGGAATTCCCCATCCATGTGCAGCATCAGTACCTCCAGCGAAAAACAAATAAATAATTGCAGGAAAAGCCATTCCGCCTATTGCGGCAATAATCGGTAACGCAGCTTTTTTAGGCGATGCCAGCTCGCCATTGGTCAGTTCACGTTTCAGTTCCAGCCCCACCACGAAGAAAAATATTGCCATCAATCCGTCATTAATCCAGTGATGCAAAGTCATATCTAACTTATAATCCCCGAAAGCAATCACTACATGCTGATGCCAAAAATGTGCATAATCTTCCGCCCAGGGCGAATTAGCAAAAAATATGGCAATCAAAGCTGCTACAAATAAAACGATTCCACCAGTTGTTGATTTACTAATAAACCGACTTACCGGTTGTATCACATACCTTTCTGCCGGCGTCATTTTGATGTTTTCCATGGTAAAAAATTTGTAGCAAAAGTAACATATTCACAGTAACCTTACAAAAATTCAGATTTAATTCTGCATGAAATTAATGCTCGTGCAACGCAAAATTATCCGTATATTTGTACTCTGATTTGATAAGGAAATGAGCACTACCATAGAACAAAACAACACAACGAGAAACAAACCGAAATGGATTCGGGTTAAACTTCCTACCGGCAAAAAATATACGGAATTGCGAGGGTTGGTTGATAAATACAAACTCAACACAATTTGTACTTCGGGTAGCTGCCCAAATATGGGTGAATGCTGGGGCGAAGGAACAGCAACCTTTATGATTCTCGGAAATATCTGTACACGTTCGTGTGGTTTCTGCGGGGTAAAAACCGGGCGTCCGGAAACAGTGGAATGGGACGAACCTGAAAAAGTGGCTCGTTCTATCAAACTGATGAATATCAAACACGCAGTTTTAACTTCTGTTGACCGTGATGATTTAAAAGACGGTGGTTCAATCATCTGGGCAGAAACCGTCAAGGCCGTTCGCAGAATGAGTCCCGGAACGACTATGGAAACATTAATTCCTGATTTTCAAGGAATAGAGCGTAATATCGACCGCATTCTGGAAGTAGCTCCGGAAGTGATTTCTCACAATATGGAAACCGTTCGCCGACTGACCCGCGAAGTTCGTATTCAGGCAAAATACGACCGAAGCCTGGAAGTGTTGCGTTATCTGAAAGCTAATGGGGCTAACCGCACCAAATCGGGAATCATGTTAGGGTTGGGCGAAACCGAAGAGGAAGTTATCGAAACGATGCACGACCTGCGAAATGTTGGGTTGGACGTGATTACTATCGGGCAATATTTACAACCAAGTAAAAAACACTTGCCTGTGAAAGAATTTATTACTCCCGACCAGTTCAAAAAGTATGAAGAAATCGGGTTGGATTTAGGTTTCCGCCATGTGGAAAGCGGTGCGTTGGTTCGTTCGTCGTACAAAGCACAGAAGCATATTTTGTAAGTCCAAAAAGGTCATAAAGTCGAAGGTCTTAATGTCCAAATGTCAGTTCGAGTGGAGTCGAGAATTAATGACGTTCTAAATTAAACATTTAATGAAAACAAAACATACTTTAATTATTTTAGCCATTGGCTTATTGCTGACATTTTTCGGTGCAATTTTAAAAATAACTCATTTGGAAATTGGTCCGGTTAATGGAAATAACCTTTTAACAATCGGAACATTTGTAGAAATTATTGGAGGAATATTGTTTTTATACAAATTGCTTACGCATAAGAAATTCAAGGATTTTTTAAATTCATAAAACAACAGGAACTTTGAAACCTGAAAACAAAATAAAAATCGCCATTAACGGATTCGGACGCATCGGTCGGAATCTTTTCCGTTTGCTGATTAATCATTCGCAAATCGACGTTGTTGCTATTAATGATTTGACAGATACTGCTACCATGGCACATCTATTAAAATACGACAGCGTTCATGGGAAATTAAACGAAGATATTTCATTTGATGAAAATCATTTGTCTGTAAATAACACCAAAATTGTGTTTCTGCACGAAAAAGACATCACAAAATTAAATTGGGAACCTTTTGGAATTGATTTTGTAATTGAAGCAACCGGAAAACACAAAACGACTGAATTACTTCAAAATCATATTAACAACGGTGCAAAAAGAGTAATTCTATCTGTTCCTCCTGAAGACAACAAAATCAAAACGGTAGTGCTCGGCGTAAACGAAAATATAATCGACAAAGACGATAAAATCGTTTCCAATGCGAGCTGTACTACCAACAATGCCGCTCCGATGATTGCTGTTATCAAAGAGCTTTGTGGCTTGGATAATGCTTTTATCACAACGGTTCACTCCTACACAACCGACCAAAATCTGCATGATGCTCCGCACAAAGATTTGCGACGTGCCCGTGCGGCAGCACAATCCATTATTCCCACAACTACTGGTGCTGCCAAAGCCCTGACTAAAATTTTTCCGGAATATGAGGGTAAAATCGGCGGTGGCGGAATCCGTGTGCCGGTTCCGGACGGGTCACTGACTGACATCACTTGTTATGTCAACCGGGAAGTAACGGTTGAGGAAATTAATTTTGCTTTTAAAAAGGCTTCGGAAAATAAGCTGAAAGGTATTTTGGAATACACCGAAGACCCCATTGTTTCAATTGATATTGTGAATAATACACATTCCTGCCTGTTTGACGCACAGCTGACTTCCGTCCTTGGCAGAATGGTTAAAGTCGTGGGTTGGTACGACAACGAAATCGGTTATTCGTCACGCTTGATTGATTTAATCAAATATTTACAGCGGTTAAATTCAAAAACTCAGTTACAGAAATTTTAAAAATTGTGCAACTGAGTTTTATTTGATTGTGTTGTATCTTTTCGTATAAAATTCAACAACGAATCAGATGATTTTATATCAAGTATTGTTTATGTTCACGGCATTCGCCCATTGACTTTAGTGCCAAAACATAAAAATCAAATCCTGTATCATTCAGGAAAATTTGAACTTTCTTTTATTCCCTCAATTTGCAAAGTATGTCTTGCTGTATGCCCGGCAAGGAAAAGAAGTGATTGATAAGCATCACTAAACCCGGACGGCGATTCGTTTACCCGATTTCTTAATTCTTCCATCGGAACACTTTTTATGAATGAAAGCATCTCTTTTCTTTGGTCTTTCAACTCTCTCAAAGCTGTTTCTGCATCGTCAAATTTTCCTTCAGTAACCAATGCTTCCGGAGCTTTATATTTCTCGCTTCTGTCGGTTACCATTTTCAGGATTTCTTCATCAGAAAACTGGATTTTCTCTCTCAACTCCGGATTGACAGGTTTTTGCATATTTTCTTTTATCATGCCGAAAATCATATTTTCAGTAATAATAATATGCTCTAAACACTGACTGATGCTCCATGATTCCGCAGCAGGTCGAAAATGTAACTGTTCTTTGTTCAAGCCGACAACACTTTGATAAAGATTATCCAGCGTTTTACTATAATAATCCAATACAAACGCTTTTTCATCAGTTTTGCTTTCCTGATTTTCCAAAATTTCTTTAAGGTTTTTCAGTCCTTCCTCAAAGTCTGAATTCATGCTGTAAAAAAGACTCATTAAATTCCACGGATAAGGCGTTTTACCTTTAATCCCCCATTTCACAAGGGTTTCGTCTTTTGATTTTTCTTCAACAGAAATATATGATTTATTGGCATCATCGTTAAAGTCTAAAAAGAACATATCTGATTCCATTCTTTCTCCTTCAACAATATTAGTGATAACCTGTGCTCCTTTACCAAGTTTTTCACTGTTCCAGCTATATTTAAAACCAACCGTTCCGTCGGTTCCTTCTGAAGTCGTTTGCATATCAGGGTCTGAAAGTTGCCACTTACCAAAATTATCCTGATTTTTCACATATTTAATGTAATCAAACACTTCCTGTTTAGGTTTGTTAATAACTATCTGACCTTCGCTTTCAAATTCTTTCGGCAAAAACAATGCAATAATCAAAGGAATTGCAATAATTATCAGCAATGCGATAATGATTTTTTTTAATATTTTCATCTGTTTAATTTGTTAAGTTTATTCAAAAGTAAGCATTTATCAGAGAAAAACACTATTATTCCGTACGAATTTTATTCACAGGCTCTTCTTTATTATTCTTCTGATAATCAATTGTTTCTTCCTGTAGTTTTATTTCCTTTGGTTGCTCTGATTCTTCCGGCAAAGTTTCTTCTAATATATTTTCCTCTTCCGGAAAAATATCTTCTACACTCATAATCCGTTCCTCTCCTCTCCATTTGAAGCCGGGGAATAACCGGGCGTTTTTCGGGAATTCCTCTGGCGGATACGTTTCTCCTTTCGGGTTAATCATTCGTGTTGCTGTAACAATCTGGTTGTCTTCGAGTTCTAACCGTATTTGTGAACAAATTCCTTTATCTATTCCGGTCAGTATATCATCTTCGTCATAAATATAATATATCATTTCCGCATTTTGGATTAAATCAATCTGCCGAAGTTCGTCATCAATAAATTTTCCGTACAAATTAATCCCTTTTGCCTGATTGTAACCAGTTCCCAAAGTATCTCGCTGAATCAGAAAAGCGTCTTTGAGCACTTTGACAGAATCCATTTTTTCGGTAAGCGTGTCATTAATCAAATGCATAACCTGTCCGGTTATCTGACTTTCTCCTCTGAACAAAACCGGTTTTCCGAGAAGTTTGGTCAATCCCAGTTTTTGCTGAAAATGAATTGAATCTGCCTTGGCACTCATATCAGGATCTCTGAACATTCTGGCATCGGAATACCCCCACATTACCCGCTCTTTTTCTTTTCCGGTAATAAATATTTCCTTGGCGTGAAAATAGGTAGAATCATCTTCTGCCAGCATTTTTATCAGTGGTTTTTTCGTGATATACACCGAATCGTGACCGTCCGAAAATTGATAAATTTCCGCAAAATGACTGGTAGCAATCATATTATTTATGGTATCAGTCACTTTCACATGGTTGATTGCCCGGGTGTAATTGTTGTTTTTGTCATAGTAAATATCGTCGCCGTCAATGCGTTTGTTGTCACTCAACACATAAGAATTGTCCAATAATTTACCGATGTCAAGCCGGGTGTCATAAAAACCATTTTCGGTGTAAATGAAAGACTCTTTATTTTCGATAGTGGACGGTCCGAGTAAATAAGCGTGCCCCGGTGCCTCATAAAAATCAAGATATTCAGTAACTATCTTCGTCTCAGGATTGGTCAGCACCACATGCGAACGAAACTCGTACTTTTCCTCAGCAATAATGTATTTCCCTTCTTTACTCGTCAGCGTGTTGTCGCGGTTGATGATATTAGCATGATTATCATAATATGCCACCCCGTTTCTGCGGTCGTAATACACCTTCTCGGAAGTCAGTTGAGAATTGGGCGAACGCATCACGACATTTCCGGAAGCATAAGCAATTTGCTCCTTGCCGTTATATTCGGCATACTTACTGTCCATCTGCAAAGTGTCATTCTGTATCATTCTCACGTCGCCAAACAGTTTAAGGTAATTATCTGCCTGAAAAAAATAAGCTTTGTTACAATAAATATACACGCTGTCGTGCAACGCCTGAACATTTCCGGTCAACACCAAAGCCCCTGGCAAAGTGCTTTCGTTACGTTCGGTATAATCGGCATGAATAATTTCAATGGAAGTACCTGACTGCTGACCTGCATTTTGCGTCCAGCCCAGCTGAATGCCAAAAACCAGTAATAATATAGAAAGTAATAATTTCAAAATCTGCTATTTTGAGTCAAAAATAAGCAAAAAAAGCCGACTGATTATTTTTTAACTTTATTTTGGAAAAAGCGATGCAAACTATTTCGCCAGTCTTCAATTTCAATTCCAAAAGTTTCCTGAATTTTCCGGTTACACAACACCGAATATTCCGGACGAATTGCCGTAGTCGGAAATGCACTCGAATCGACCGGATTAACTGCTGTATCAGCATTCATTAATCGCTTGATTTCCATGGCGAAATCAAACCAGGTAGCCACACCAGAATTGGTGTAATGAAAAATACCTGACTGCCATTTTTCCGTTAATAAAATATGCAATAAATGTTTAGCTAAATCGTGTGCGTTAGTCGGACTACCATATTGGTCATTAACCACGTTAATCTCTGATTTTTCTGTCATTAACCGGCACATTGTCTGTACAAAATTATGTCCGAATGCACTGTACAACCACGACGTGCGAACAATCATAAAATCTGCTCCTGACTCGATAACAGCCTGTTCAGCAAGCAGTTTTGTTTTTCCATAAACATTGATTGCATGCGTTTGTTCACTTTCTGTTATGGGTTTGCGGGAAGTACCGTCAAAAACATAATCGGTAGATATTTGCACCAGCTTTTTGTGATTTTGCCCACACCATTTCGCTATTTCAGCTACCGACTGATGATTGATTAAATCGGCTGTTTCCTGTTCTGTTTCAGCCTTATCTACTTGTGTATAAGCCGCCGTATTAATGATGATATCCGGAAAGATTTTATCTAATTGCTGCGGAATTCTTTTTACATCGTCCAGCGGAAATTCATTTCTGTCGAGAAAAAAAAACTGATTATGAGCGTATTGCACACTCTCCTCCTGCAAACAAGATGCCAACTGACCGAATTTTCCGATAACCAATATTTTCATAACGATGTAAAAACTTCTTTAAAAGTCGGTAATTGCTTGTCTTTATCACTGACAATTTGCTTATCAACCGGGATTTTCCAATCGATTTGCAAATCGGCATCGTTAAAGCAAATGCCATATTCCTGCTCCGGACGATAGTATTCGTCACATTTATACAAAAAAACTGCCTCGTCTGACAATACAGAAAAACCATGCAAAAAACCTTTAGGAACAAACAGTTGTTTTCGGTTGGATTCGCTCAGTTCTATCGAAAAATGCTGTCCGAAAGTGGGCGAATTTCCCCGTACATCAACCGCCACGTCCAAAACGCTTCCTCGAACGACGCGAACCAGTTTTGCCTGAGCATATTTTCCGTGTTGGGCATGCAACCCGCGAATCACGCCATAAGCAGATAACGACTGATTGTCCTGTACAAAACAAGTTGATGTTCGGGTCAGTTTCCGGAAAGTATCTTCATTGAAACTTTCAAAAAAATGTCCGCGGTTATCTTCAAACACTTTAGGCTCTATAACCCAACATCCGTCCAATCCGGTTTCGGTTAGTTTCATTTGGTTAAATATTGTTTTTGATAATAATGTTGATATTCGCCGGAAACTACATGCTTTACCCAGTTTTCATTATCCAGATACCAGTCAATAGTCTGGCTCAAACCTTCTCGGAAACTCATTGTAGGTTTCCAGCCCAGTTCGTTTTGTAACTTGGAAGAATCAATCGCATAACGAAAATCGTGTCCGGGGCGGTCTTTGACAAAACGAATCAAACTTTCACTTTCGCCGGGTGTTCTTCCTGTTTTTTTGTCCATCAATGCAGCTATTTCTTTAACCAAATTGAGGTTCGTCTGTTCATTATTTCCTCCGACATTATAGGTTTCTCCTACTCTACCCTGATGGCAAATCAAATCTATCGCCTCTGCGTGGTCGCCCACAAAAAGCCAATCTCTGACGTTTTTTCCGTTACCATAAACCGGAATTTCCTTTCGGTTCAATATATTCAGAATACACAGCGGAATCAATTTTTCGGGAAACTGATATGTTCCGTAATTATTTGAGCAATTACTAATTACGACGGGCATTCCGTAGGTGTCATGATAAGCCTTCACAAAATGGTCGGCTCCTGCTTTTGATGCCGAATATGGGGAATGTGGCTGATAAGGCGTTTGCTCTGTAAACAGCCCTTCTTCGCCCAAGGTACCATAAACCTCATCTGTGGAAACCTGATAAAACAGCTTATTCTGATATTCATTCTGCCATGTTTCTCTAGCGGCATTAAGTAAATTGACTGTTCCGATAACGTTCGTCAGGGCAAAATCCGCAGGCTGATGAATCGACCTGTCCACATGTGATTCGGCTGCCAGATGAATAACCGTATCGGGATTATATTTTTTGAAAACCTGCTGAACCTGTGTCATATCAACAATATCTGCCTGAACAAAACGATAATTCGGATATTTTTCCACCGACTGAAGGTTTTCCAGATTTCCGGCATACGTCAGCTTATCCAGGTTAATGATGAGATAATCCGGGTATTTGTGTACGAAATGTTTAACCAAATGCGAACCGATAAACCCGGCTCCTCCGGTAATTAATATTGTTTTTTTCATAATTTTTATAATCTATCTTACTACAATATGAAAACAATTTACCTTCCGCTCTTTCACAAAGTAAATTTTACCTTGTTTTTGGTATTGTTTCAACACTCTTTCCAAAGCGTTTTCCAACTTTGTATTTCTTCCTCTTTTATGGTTAAACCTCACATAAGAAATATCAAAAGATGCTCCGAATGTGTGGGCACTTTCGTTAGACGACGCGTTGATATTACTTCGCCTGAGCAGTTTTTGCTTTTCCTCTGTACGAGTAAGAGAGGTTACTACAAAGAAATTTTGTCCGGTTTCCTGCACAAAACTTCTGGCAATATCGTCCAGCACTTTTTTGCCTTTTGGAATTAAATAACTGTAACTGTGCGTTAATTTATCAACTCTGTAACCATAGCCACGCTGCTTGACATGAACCAGCTTTTTATTGGCAACCAACCGGTCTAATTGTTTTTTAGTTTTGATGTGAGCTACTCCATGTGATTTTGCTGCTTTGAGGTGCGTCAGATATTCCTGAGACGGTTTAACTTGTGCGGTCGCCAACAACGGGCAGAGCAACAAAAACAGACGATAAATATTTTTCATGTTAATTTGGTAAGCGTTGAATTAAAGCCCCGAAGATAATTATTCTTGGGCGATATGCAGTAAATATAACAAAAAATTAGTTATTTTGTATCAAAATCCGGAAAAGCATGATTATTGAAGCTCGAAATATCAGCAAGCATTTTGACGATTTGCGTGTGCTGAACAATATCAACCTGAATATCAAAAAAGGGGAAGTCGTATCTATTGTCGGAGCATCGGGTGCGGGCAAAACGACTCTGCTTCAGATTTTGGGAACGTTGGACAAACCTGACCTCAACAATTCTGCATCTTTAATCATCAACGGTACAGATGTTTTGAAATTAAAAGATAAAAACTTATCCAAATTCAGAAATCTGAACTTAGGTTTTATCTTTCAGTTTCATCAATTATTACCCGAGTTCAATGCTTTGGAAAACATTTGTATTCCGGCAATGATAGCCAAAACAAGTCATAAACAGGCACAGCAACGTGCTTTGGAATTGTTGGATTATTTGGGATTATCGCATCGAGCCGATCATTTTCCGTCAGAACTTTCGGGCGGCGAACAGCAAAGGGTTGCCGTTGCCAGAGCATTAATCAATAATCCGGCGATTATTTTTGCTGATGAACCTTCCGGAAATCTGGATACAAAAGGTGCTGAAAACTTGCATGAACTGTTCTTCAAACTCCGTAAAGATTTTAATCAAACCTTCGTGATTATCACGCATAACGAGGATTTAGCTAATATGGCAGACCGGAAAATCGTGATTACAGATGGGGAAATCTTGGGTTAAATGTTTTTTTGAACCACAAAGTCACAAGGGTTATTCCAATGTAAAAGTTTCGTTTAGTTCCCAGTTTGCCCGCACATCGATTGGTTCGGTTTCATAAAAAACTTCTTCCGGCTGTTTTTTGAGCAAATAATTTCCTGTGTCCCATTTTCCGTTTTCATTTTCGTCAATGATTACACGGACAAAGTACATTTTTGGCGGAAGTAACGCAAAATTAGTCTGGCTGCCTTCGCTAAGATAATTTACATATAGAATATTTTCCTTGTCATCAAGCAACTGAACAATCAACGGAAACCGTTGTTCTGGATTAACGATATTAAGCGTCATATTTCCGTAGTCGGCATGTGCCGTGGTTTTGAATTTATACAGCAAAGAATCGTTCGTTTTGTCATAAATATCCCGCATTGCACCCGGCAAAATCTCCAACTGATAATTTTCATTTTCCGCTTTGGCAAAATCAACATACAAATTAAAGTACAGCGAATCGTAATTGAGCGTAACCGGAATCGATGCCGAATCTTTGTTTATCAAAATAAATTTGGTCGAGTCAATTTGCACAAGCGGTGTGGTCACAGTAAGCTGAATGCTGTCTCTGAACCCGATTGTACCAGTCTTTGACATATTCACAGCCAGGGAATCAATGGCGTTTAGTTTTCTTGGCTTAACGGTAAATTCCTTATTATAATCTTCTTTTCCGTTAAAATTAAATTGCAGCGAATCATAAGCTACCAATGGCGTAAAAACGTGCAGTGAATCTGCATTTTTCACTTTCTGGATATAGGCATCTATCGGGTTTCCGTCAGCAATAACCTGCAAATCAACATCTTTCGGATTACCTTCAAACGGCACCAACCATTTATTCTGTGAAATCATTGTAGGTCGATAAGCATTCATCGCTTTTTCTTCCCTGAACAACGACAGCTGATACAACAATTCTTCCTCCTGCGGGAGATAAACCGTTTCTTCAACAAATCCTATTTTATCGGTTTTCGGGTCAAACAGATAATTGTTATTCTTATCCTGCAAAGCGAGAATCCGGTAGTCGCCTTCTTTAAGATTCTTCAGTTCAAAAGTGGTTTTTTCCAGCGTATTGCCCACATACAAAGGTTTCTCTTTATACACCGTCGAATCGTTGAAATTCTCTGCCGGATAAAGCATGATTTTCACATTTTTCTCTGTGTTTTTACTGTAAGCATCCTGAATACTTCCGCTGATTTTCAATGAATCAATATAATCACCGGTTGAAAAAACATAGGAAAAATCTCCCAGAGGATTGCCTTCGTTATTATCCACAATACTTTGTCCGAAATTGAAATTGTAAGTGGTGTTAGTTTTTAATGTATCATGAATTTTTACTGTAATCATTTTGGAAGCAAATCCCATCGGCAATATTTCAGGCGTTTGGTTTAAAGGCGGGGATATAATCAGGTTTTGGTTAACGTTTTCCAGCTTTACATATTCATCAAAATAAATTTGAATTTCTTTGGCATCAAAATGGATAGAATAATTGTTGGGATTGCTTTTCAACACCACCGGAGGCAAACTGTCGATAGGACCGCCGGTAATATATCCACGCTTGGCACAGCCCGAAAACAGGCAAAGCACAACAATAACAAAAAGGAAAACAAATCGACTGTGTTTCATATCCGGAAAATTTGACGTAAAATTAAAGAATAAAAACGGATTGGCTGTAAACCTGCAAAAATTCATCTGATAATTTTTAAACAACTCTACGTATTATAAGTCGATGCCATACAAAGCACATTCACATTACCAGTTTGGTGCCGGCGAATGGCTTTTATCACTTGCTCCATGGTTGAACCGGTGGTTATCACATCATCTATCAGTAACAGATTGGCGTCTGGACTAATCAGGTTGGGGCGAAGAATAAATTTATCTTTTTTGCCCATACTCCTGCTGAAAATATTTTTTCGGGTTTGCGATTTTTCATAAAAATTACGCTTCAGTAAATCTGTCCGAAATGGTATTCCTGATAATTGACTGATTTTCTTTCCAAACCGATGCAACTGATTATAGCCTCGTTGTTTTAATTTCCGATGATGCAGCGGCACACAACACAAAAAATCAATTTCATTGAACAAAGGCGTATCTTTGAAGCTCTGCCACGAAAGCTCTGCCAGAAAATCACCAATATCTTCCCTTCCTCTGTATTTGAGATTTTTAATTATATTTTGAGTTATTCCTTTGTCCTTGTCGTAATACAACAATCCGCAAGCCTCTTTAACCGCAACTTTCCCGAAAAATTGTTGCCTAATAAGTTCATGATTTCCGCATTCGCCAACCGGAATAAAATCTAAAGTATGGTAACATGACATACATAAAATGCGTTCGCCCTCCAACAGCGTTCCGTCACAGCCGGCACAATGATTAGGCACAAATAAATCGAGTAGATTTTTCCACATTTTTCTATAGGGATCTAAAGCTGTTTAAAATCACATTAACCAAAAAGCATCTGTGAAGTTTTAAAAACCCCGCAGATGCTTTTGTTTGTTATATTAAGAGCCTGTTTAAAATTTATCTAATAATTTGTTTATGCTTCTTTTTGGTCATAACCGCGTTAAATTTTAAAACGATAGCTCTGCTATCCTTTGAAAATTTGCCTTGTTCTGCCTCAAAAATAACCTATAAACATTTTTACAATACAAATTTAAACAGGCTCTTAAATTAATTGCTTTTTAGAGGCGGTTTTTCTTTATCTTTGTTTAAACCAAAAAGTAAAAATGGATATAACAACGGTTTTGTGGTCGCTTGCAGCCTTGATAGCAGTAGTCGTGATGTACTATTTTATCAACAGAAAGAATATTACTCTCGAAGAAGCAAAAAGAAAACAACTCAAACAACAACTGGGTCAGCAGATAAATGCAACAGTTCAGAAAAAAGCTACACCGCAAACGCTTCAGGCGTATGAGCGATTGATGATTCTGATTGACCGGATAGCTGTTGCTAAACTGGTAAGCCGTGTGCAGCCTGTATCTACCGAGAAAAAAGACTATGCCGATTTTCTGATTAAAAATATCGAGCAGGAATTTGATTTTAATGCCTCGCAGGAATTATATGTATCCAAAGAAGCCTGGTCGGTAGTTGATGCAGCCAAAAACGCAGTTATACAAGATATTCTCAAAACCACTTTGAGCATAGAAAGTAACAGTGCTTATGATTTGCAGAGTAATTTACTAAAAATAAATAACTCTCAGGCTCTGATTACATTAGCCAAAAGCAAACTTCGGGAAGATGTTGCGAATTTGGTATGATTTATGATGCAAACTCATTAAACAAAAAAAATAAAAGATGAAAAAAATAGTATTATCAATGGGATTATTGGGTGTTTTCTTTCTGGTAGGTTGTGAATCAGAAGACAAATGCCATTGCGAAATTTTCAAAAAAGTTTATGACAACGAAGGTAATTACACCATAGATTATCAAGGAAGCAGAGATGGAAACTGTGCTGATATCGAAGATAAAGATGAAGTAGAGTTTGAATATCACAATGTGAGTTGTGATTAACCCATAAAAAAACGGTTCTAAAAAGAACCGTTTTTTTATGGGTTTAGAAGTCGTCATCTTCATCATCAAAGTCATCATCATCAAAGTCTTCGTCATCTTCATTCTTCGTTTTCTTAGGCTTTGATTGCTTATCGCCTGTTGCTATTTCCAAATCATCATTCGGGATATCGTCCACGTCAACCAATTCGTCGTCGTCTTCATCATAATTCTCAATACGGTCGGCTAATTTGGTACTCACTTTAACCAGATAAATCGTATCTTCGGTCCTAACTTCTACTGCCTCAACGGTTTCGTTTTTGGCATTTTTAAACCGGATAATGTCTGTGTCATCATATCCGTCGGGGAATTTTTCCACTAACAGTGTTAAAATTTCATTGGTCAATTTGGCGTAATCAACTATAACTCGTTTCATTATTTGGATACTTTTGTTGTGTCCCAAAAATACTATGCTTGATTAAATTTCCAAGTAGAATTTCGGATTTTTTTTCATTTTTTTTACTGTCCTAAAACATAGGCAAAAATCAACGGTGCAACAATCGTTGCGTCAGATTCTACGATAAATTTTGGCGTATCAATATCCAGTTTTCCCCAAGTGATTTTTTCATTCGGCACTGCTCCGGAATAAGAACCATAGGAAGTAGTCGAATCAGATATCTGACAGAAATAACTCCAGAACGGAATATTTTCCATTTCCAAATCCTGATACAGCATCGGCACTACGCAAATCGGGAAATCTCCGGCTATTCCTCCGCCTATCTGGAAAAATCCAATTCCTTTTCCATCTGAATTTTTAGTGTACCAGTCGGCCAAAAATGCCATATATTCAATTCCTGATTTCATTGTTGATGCCTGTAATTCTCCTTTAATCACATAAGAGGCAAAAATGTTACCCATCGTTGAATCTTCCCAACCCGGAACCACAATCGGAATGTTTTTTTCAGCTGCCGCCAGCATCCATGAGTTTTTAGGGTCAATTTCGTAGTATTGCTCCAACACACCCGATTTTAGCATTTGATACATATATTCGTGCGGAAAATATCTTTTTCCTTCATTTTCGGCATCTTTCCAGATTTTGAAAATATGCTGTTGCAATCTTCTGAAAGCCTCTTCTTCCGGAATACAGGTATCGGTTACTCTGTTATAATGATTTTCCAGCAATTCCCATTCTTCCTTCGGCGATAAGTCACGGTAATTCGGTACGCGTTTGTAGTGAGAATGTGCTACCAGATTCATGATATCTTCTTCCAGGTTAGCTCCGGTACAGGAAATAATCGCTACTTTGTCCTGACGAATCATCTCTGCGAGCGAAATCCCTAATTCGGCAGTACTCATCGCTCCTGCCAAGGAAATCAGCATTTTGCCACCTTCGTTAAGATGTTTTTCATATCCTTTTGCTGCATCAACCAAAGCCGCTGCGTTGAAGTGCAGGTAATTTTTTTCTATAAACTGAGAAATTGGTCCTTTCATATATTTTTTGTTTAAAGTTTGTTTAATTGTTTATTTTGCAAATCCGCGAATTTGCTAATTACTTATTATATCCCAGAATTTTCATCACGTCGTCGGCACTTTGCTGCTCTGAAAAAACTTCGGTGGCCACAATGCCGTTTTTATCTCTGTCAATCAAAATGTGTTTTGGTTGCGGAATCAAACAATGGTGGATTCCTCCTTGCCCGCTGATGGTTTCCTGATATGCTCCGGTATTGAAAAACCCGATATACAACGGTTTTTCCTTATTATATTTTGGGAGATATATCGCATTCAGATTTTGCTCTGAATTGTAGTAATCATCAGAATCACAAGTTAATCCACCTAATAAAACCCGTTCATAAGTTTCGGTCCAGCGATTTACTGCCAGCATCACAAACCTTTTGTTGATTGCCCACGTATCGGGCAAGGTTGTGATAAAGGAAGAATCTATCATATTCCATTTTTCCCGGTCGTTTTGCTGTTTTTGCTGCAACACTTTGTATATCGCTCCGCCGCTTTCGCCTACAGTAAAACTACCGAATTCCGTAAAAATATCCGGTACATCAACCTCGGCGTCATCACAGGCAATTTTGATTTGGTTGATGATTTCATCTACCATATATTCGTAATCATAGTTGAATGCCAACGAATTTTTAATAGGAAAACCGCCGCCGATATTCAGGCTGTCGAGCGTCGGACATTCTTTTTTAAGAGCAATATATACTTTAAGACATTTGAGTAATTCATTCCAGTAATATGCTGTGTCACGGATACCGGTATTGATGAAAAAGTGCAGCATTTTGAGCTTCACTTTCGGGTTTTCCTGAATGTTTTTACGGTAAAAAGGCACTATATTTTTGTAACCGATACCTAATCGCGAAGTATAAAATTCAAATTTCGGTTCTTCTTCCGATGCAATACGAATCCCGACGTTAAAATCCCCGTCAATAGCCGCTGACAACAAATCCAACTCTTCATAATTATCAATAATCGGAATGGTGTTTTTGTGACCGTTATTCATCAACCGAGCGATATTTTCGATATACAAATCACGTTTGAACCCGTTGCAAATCACATAAGTTTTTTTACTGATGGTTTTTTCTTTCAGTAACTGCTCAACAATATTGATATCAAAAGCCGATGATGTTTCGACGTGAATATCATTTTTGAAAGCTTCGTCCATCACGTATTTGAAATGTGAACTTTTGGTGCAATAGCAATAATGGTATTTACCTTCGTATTTGTGCTTTTCCATCGCTTTGCGAAACCATGTTTTGGCTTTGCTGATATTGTTGGAAATTTGGGGCAAATATGTGAATTTCAACGGAGTACCATATTGCTCAACCAGTTTCATCAAATCAATATTGTGAAAAAGCAAGCGGTCTTTATCCAAAGTGAACTCCTCTTGTGGAAAATAAAAAGTTTGATTGATTAAATCGATATATTTTACGTTCATGATGCAAAAGTTTAAATAATAAATTTCTAATTAGACTAAAATCTGTATGTAGAAATATTATTCAAACCCTGATATTTGCGTAAGCAATAGTGAGTTTTTGTGTCTTTCTGACACTTATACGCAGAATCAAATCCACGAGTATATTGATATATTTGATGTATTTTTTCATCAGCACGCTGCATGCCAACCTGGCGAAAATTAATTTTTAATTAAACCATTACGAAAGGCAAATGTATAAAATATTATTATTCAAAATCATAATCTGATGATTTATTGACTTTGAATATAAAAATTTATAGCTTCATTAACTTCATCATAAGTAATCAACTGATTATAAGCCGATTTCGATTTTCCGTTTAGCAAAACAAAATACATTTTTCCATCAATATTTTTTTTATCGTGTTTCATCAAATCAAGAATAGCTTCTTTCTGTGTGATAGTAAAATCTATTTTTGGATAAATCGCTCTTATTTTTGCGTGAATTTCATGCAAATATTCTTCCGAGATGAGATTTTTTTTCCACGACAAATAAGCCTCAACAATCATACCTTCTGCAATGGCAAAGCCATGTTTAACCGTTTGATTGTGATTCAGGCAATAACTTTCAAAAGCATGCCCGACAGTATGCCCGAAGTTCAATGTTTTCCGGATATGCTGTTCTTTAAAGTCTTCAATAACTATCTGATTTTTTATTTCGACAGAACGATAAATCAGCTGTCCGATATCCATTTCGCTGACGTTACTCAAATCCGACAATTGTCGCCAATAATTATAATCGGCAATCAGTCCGTGTTTGAGCATTTCTGCCCAGCCCGATAACCATTCTTCACGAGGTAAAGTAGCTAAAAAATCAGTATCAATCCCGACCAGTTTCGGAAAGCAAAAAACGCCGATTTCATTTTTGTAACCGTTCAAATCAATACCCGTTTTTCCGCCAACCGACGCATCAACCATCGCCAACAAAGAAGTCGGAACGTTCACACAATCAATGCCTCGCTTGAAAGTTGCCGCTACGAATCCGCCCAAATCAGTAATCATACCACCTCCGAGCGTAATCAATAACGATTTCCGGTCGGCACCCAACTCTGTCATCGTTTGCCAGATTCCGGTACAGGTTTCAATATTTTTATGCTCCTCGCCCGCTTCCGTTTGAATAATTTCGATAGGTTTATCTGTGGCTAAATTTCCCAAAAAATCAGGCAGACAATATTCGTAAGTATTAGTATCTGTGAGAATAAACAACGAAGAATAGTTTTGATTTTCAATATATTGCGACAGCGATTCATAAAAATCAGCACCAAAGATAATTGAACTGTTCTGTAACGAATTAATCTTCATAAAAATATTTTCCTACAAAAATAAATTAAAAAATCAGGAAGTACCTATATTTGCAATTCTTATTATTCGTAAAATGGAAAAGCTTTTTGATAACACCGAGGTCGCTTTTGCCTTAAAATCAGACAAAGAACTCAGAAGAGCTCAGTTTTTGTTTAAAATGATTAGTAATCCGTCTATGGTGAAAATCGGGACGTCACTGACTCATTTTGCCATCAAAACCAAACTTCCGGTTAAAGGATTGATTCGTTCTACTGTTTTTGACCATTTTTGTGGAGGCGAAAACGAAGATGATTGTTTGAAAGTCGTGGATAAAATGTATGTAAAAGGCGGCGTTTCGTCTGTATTGGATTATTCTGTGGAGGGCAAAGAAACAGAAGAACAATTTGATGCTGCCGAAAGAATGACCATCAAAACGATTTATTTTGCGAAAGAACGACAAGCGATTCCGTTTGCTGTTTTCAAACCAACTGGTGTAGGGCGTTTTGATTTGTATGTAAAAGTCGGTGAAAACCAAACACTTTCTGCCGAAGAAGAAAAAGAATGGAATCGTGTCATACAACGCTTTGACAACATCTGTCGCATTGCTTTTGAAAATGATGTAAAGTTGCTGATTGACGCCGAACATAGCTGGATGCAAGATGCTGCCGATGATTTGGTGTTGGACATGATGCGTAAATACAATAAAAACAAAGTAATTGTTTATAACACGGCTCAAACCTATCGCTGGGACCGCTTGGATTACCTCAAAAAAATTCATCAGATTGCGATTGAGGAAGGTTTTCACATTGGCATGAAAGTGGTTAGAGGTGCTTATATGGAAATCGAGCGTGAACGTGCTTCGGAGAAAGGTTATCCTTCGCCGATTTGTGCCACCAAATCACAAACCGATGCAACTTTCAACAACAGTGTGACTTATATGCTGGAAAATATCCATAACAAAATGGCTTTGTTTGCCGGTACGCACAACGAGGAAAGCACTTATATGATTATGAATATCATGCAGCAAAACGGTATTTCGCCTGATGACGACCGTGTTTGGTTCGGGCAATTATACGGAATGAGCGATAATATCAGCTATAATCTGGCTAAAAATGGTTACAACGTAGCTAAATATCTACCTTTTGGTCCGGTGTTTGACGTAATGCCTTACCTGATTCGCCGTGCTGAAGAAAACACTTCTGTTGCCGGACAAACCAACCGGGAACTCGACCTGATTGAAAAGGAAATAAAACGACGAAAATCGAGTCGGTAGATATAAAGTTTAAAGTTTTTTTGTTTAAAAGTAAAACTCAGAACCTTAAACAAAAAAACTTTAAACAAATTATTATCCCTTCAAATAAACTACTTCTTTATCCGGAAATTTCTTTTCAACCCATTTGATGAGCCGTTTTTTAGTGTTTTTTGAAATCTTTAAAATTGGTGGCATTTTAGAGAAATCCTGTTTGTCAAATTCACTGACAAATTGAGTCAAATCAGATCCTCTGAAAATATTCGACAAAAACAATTCATTCCAATATTGATTCCATTCGTCTTTATTTGACCAGTAATGAGCGATACAATCTGAGCTTTCTTCCAGTCCATAAGTATGTTTGAGAGCAACCGACAAACTGAATTGCTCCAATAATCTATCGGTAACTTTATTTTCACACAGAAAATCACAAACGGAAAGAGCCAGCTCAAATTCCTGACTATCTTTGGTGTTCGGACTGGCGACTACTCCGGCATTCCACATATCATAATCTGCCAGATTTTCCACAGGCGAACCGGAAAGAACGGTAATCTGCCGGTGCATTTTTTTCACTGTTTTGCTCGAATCGTTTTTTATCGCACCTTCGTTTAAGTGCATCAATGCTTTATTTTGTGAGAGCGTATCGGCGATTTTACTTTTATCATTATACAAAAAAGTGTCGGTATCTAAATAAACAATAGGTTCATTTTTATACATTTTACTCAAAGTTTCGATTGCTTTTATTTTCGCCCGCCAGAAATAATTGTGCTCGCCTTTCCACTCCCGCAATTGTTCGGCTGAAAGCGGAATGATGTTAATATCGCTTTTTATGGCTTCAAACCAAACCGGGTGGTCTGTGATTATATTTATGGTTTTCAGCTCTTTACAATTTGTTTTAAATGAACTGATTGAAGCATAAGCCTGTAAATAATTGTGGTAATGATTTCCGAAAATAAGGTACAATAAGTGCATAAATCTGCTGATTAAAAATTAAGGCAATCTACGAAAAAGACGGGTAAAAACAAACTATGTTGACGGCGATTCTAAAATATACTCCTTCAACTGTTGAATTATCACTTCTTTAGAAAAATTATGTAGAACAAATTCTTTTCCGTAGGCTCCATATTCAGTAATAAGTTGAGGATTTTGAGCAAATAATTTAATTTTTTCGACCGCCTCGTCCAAATCATTTGGCGTAATCAAAAATCCGTTTTTATTGTCAATAACCAGCTCAGGCATACTGTTGGTATTAAAGGCAATACAAGGTTTTTCGCACAGGTTGGCTTCTGCCAGAACATATCCAAATCCTTCCCAAATTGAAGAAAGAAAAAACACATCAATTCCTGATAGAAAATTTTTTACGTTGGTTTCAAAACCAGTAAAAATCACGTTTTCTTCGGTATTTTGTTCTTTGTTATACTGTTTGAGTTCGGCTTCCAACTCGCCTGTTCCACCGATATAAATTTTATGATTGATATGCTGTTGGCTTAATTTTTTAGACAAATCAATCAGAAATTTTTGATTTTTCTGATAGGACAATCGACCTAAATTACCAATAATGATTTCGTCGTTATTTCTGGTAATTTTCGGAGAACTTTCCCTGCTTAAAAACTCCTGAACATCAATGTGATTGTATATTACTTTTATTTTTTCTTTCGGAAATAAATCCGGATTGTTTTGCAGGATAGTTACTTTTGTTGCCTGAGAATTGGCTAAAATATCGGTTACCCAATTTTTGAAAATATACCGGTTCAAAAATTTATTTTTGACAGGAATTGCTGAACCCCGACGATAAATAATGCGTTTAACGCCAGCTTTATGTGCTGCGTTTGCCGCAATTTTCAAATCGCCCGGATGATTGATGATGATAACTTCTATTTGCTCTTTTTTTAGAATTTTCGCCAATCGATTGATTTTAAACGGATTCAGAAAACTTAAATTAGACAGATTAACCGGAACAAAACGAATATCATGATGAGATTGCAGCTTTTCGTGAATTTTTCCTTTCGGGTTTCCGAAAAAATAAACCTGATGATTCATTTTAGCAAAACTGACTGCAGTTTCATAATGCCATTTTTCGCCGCCTCCCCAAAATACGATCGAATTAAAAAAAGCTATTTTCATCGGTTATTTTTTTGTTGTAATTCTTTTATTTTTACATATTTAAGAAATGTACCAAACGAAGCAAAACAGCAAATTACAAAACCTTGGTAACCGTCCAGAAAGCCTTTTTTGATGAAATAGTTTTTAAAAAACTTCCAAAACGGATTTATTACTATTTTCGAAAAACCGATTTTTTTATTCGGCTTTCTTTTGAATGAATTCTGGGCAGCAATATTCGTATAACTGCGTACTTTCTGATAATGTTCATCGATAGAATCATAGGCCCAATGCAACAAATCGCCATTAAGGTTTTCTTTGCTTTTCGGTTCGTCTAAAACGATAATTTCGTGCAGGTTATTTTCTCCTTTCCACCGGGCTTTATGCCTGTTGAAAAGCCTGATTTTATTATCCGGATACCAATTGGAATGCTTTATCCATTTGCCGCAATAGTTATTCAATCGGTTGAATGAATAGCCGTCGTGAACGAAATTGTTTTTCGCTTCCAAAATTGATTTTTTCAGCTCTTCCGAAAGGGCTTCGTCTGCATCTAATGAAAGAATATAGTCATATTGAGCCTGGTCGTTGGCAAAATTCTTCTGGTCTGTAAATCCGATGAATTTGTTTTCGATAAAACGGACTCCATATTGCAGGCAGATTTCTTTGGTTCTGTCGGTCGAAAACGAATCTACAACAACAATTTCATCTACTACACCCGTAATAGATTTTAAGCAATTTTCAATGAATTTTTCTTCATTAAAAGTAATAATTACTCCCGAAATTTTTGTCATAATCAGTTTATTTCCTTGCAAAGATATATTTTTGCTTATTGATATTAATGTATATTTGCAAGAAAAATGATGAATTACCCATTGGTTTCTATTGCACTATGTACCTACAATGGCGAAAAATATTTATCGGAACAATTAGATTCAATTGTTAACCAAACCTATGAAAATATAGAAATTATAGCGGTAGATGATTGTTCTTCTGATAATACTTTGGCTATTTTGCAGGAATATGCACTTAAATTTCCGTATATCAAGGTATTTCGTAATAGCGAAAACAAAGGGTACAGCAAAAATTTTGAATATGCCATTTCGCTTTGTAAAGGCGAGTATATTTCCATATCCGACCAAGATGATATCTGGCTTCCAAACAAGCTCGAATTACTTTTAAACAAAATAAGGATTAATGATGATTTGCTCGTTCAATCTATCTCTTCAAAGATTGACGAGAATGGGAACAGCCTCAATCAAACCAGTTTTGATAAGCGTTCACGTCATTATGATAAAGACGACCCGCGAATCCTGACTTTATTTAATATATTCCTGGGACACTCTATGTTATTCAAACGAGAGTTGGCTAAAATCGCTTTTCCGATACCTCCGCACAGCACTTATGATGCCTGGCTGGGGTTTGTGGCTACTAACAAAAAAAGTGTTTGTGTACTCGAAGAAGTCACAACGCTATTTCGTAAACACAATAATAATTCAAGTAAAAATTGGGAAGGTAACACAAAACTTGAAAAAATAATATTGTTACAAAACAAAATAAAAGATTTCTTAACCGTTCCGGACCTTCAGCACAGAGCTTTTTTTGAGGAATTATATGACCTTGTCGAAAAACGGGTTAGTGGTTCTATGAATATAAAATTGCTGCTGTTTTTATTCAAGTACAGAAAAGTTCTTGCCTCAACATTCAATACCGGTACGATATCTAAATTAAATCATATCAGGAAGTTTTATATGTAACCTTAGTTTGATTATTAAAACACAGCTATTTCTTGTTTTATCCTATCTTTTTTTTAAAATATTAATCGAAATCAGATTATAAACATTTTTACAATACAAATTTAAACAGGCTCTAAGCTTTCAAAAAAAATAAATTGTTAGTAATTTTGCTCGACAAAATATATATCAAACTATGGGAAGAGCATTTGAATTCAGAAAAGCACGTAAGATGAAACGTTGGTCGGCAATGGCGAAAACGTTTACGAGAATCGGAAAAGACATCGTAATGGCGGTTAAAGAAGGTGGACCTAGTCCCGAAACAAATGCCCGTCTGCGTGCCGTAATACAAAATGCCAAAGCGGCAAATATGCCGAAAGACAACGTGGAACGTGCAATAAAAAGAGCCACAGACAAAGATACAGCAAACTATAAAGAGGTCTTATTTGAAGGCTATGCTCCGCACGGAATCGCAGTGCTTATCGAAACTGCGACTGACAACAATAACAGAACAGTTGCCAACATTCGCTCTTATTTTAACAAGTGTAACGGTACTTTAGGCACACAAGGTTCTGTGGAATTTATGTTTGACCATAATTGTAATTTTACCATTCCTACCGATGACAGTATTGATTTGGAAGAATTTGAGTTAGAATTGATTGATTTAGGTGTAGAAGAAGTTTTCAGAGACGAAGACGGTATTCACATCTATGCTCCTTTCGGCAGTTTTGGTGCAATACAAAAAGAACTGGAAGAAAGAAACATAGAAATACTTTCTTCAGGATTTGACAGAATTGCACAAGTAACCAAAGAACTTAACGAAGAACAACAAGCTGATGTAGAAAAACTTCTGGAAAAAATCGAAGAAGACGATGATGTCCAAAATGTTTTTCATAATATGGCTTAGTCCCAAAAAAATAAGAAAAAACAACAAAGATAAGAAGCTCGGAATGTACAATATAGAGGTTGTGCATCTCGAGTTTTTTTTGCTTACAGGAAATGAACTATCTCAAAATATTAAATATTATTTTTTTGATTTTCAGCATTTTGTTGGCTTTGGGAAAAATTATAAAAGCTATTCAAACTAAAATGAATATGAACATTCCAATTGTTCCGGAGAATTTTATGATTAATATTATTTCTCAGGATATTGCCAAGGTTATAATTATTTTCTGTGTTTTTTTATTTCAGTTAAAATTATATAGAGCAAAAAAGTATTTGTTTTCTATTCTTCTTTATATCGTGGTTGTTCTTATTTACAATACAGGTTATTTCTTTTTATAACGGACTATCAAAGACAAAAAAGCCGGCTTTAAAAGCCGGCTTTTTAACAACTGATTAAACCTAAATAGATAGCAATTTATTCTTTATCATTTTCATTATTATCAACCGCCATTTCATCTACAAAATTTTCGTTTTCTTCATAGTCGGCAGTCATTAATTCTGCATAGTCAGCTTTCTCTTTACCTCTTCTAATTCGGCGTCCGATACCATCAAAGATTGAGTAAACTACCGGCACAATAATTAGCGTCAGGAATAGTGATGAAATCAGCCCTCCGATAATTACAATAGCCAAGCCTCGGTTCACATCTGCCCCGTCTCCTTGTGCCATTGCAATCGGAATCATTCCGATAACCATTGCAATAGTGGTCATCAAAATCGGACGAAAACGTGCATGGTTCGCTGCTATCAATGCATCGTACACGCTGTGACCGGATTCTATTCTATGATTGGCAAAATCCACGAGCATAATTGCGTTTTTCGCCACCAAACCAATCAACATAATGATACCTAAAATGGTAAAGATATTCAACGTTTGGTTTGTTAATGCAAGTAATAACAACGCCCCAATGAATGACAACGGAATAGAAAACAAAATGATAAACGGTTTCGAAAAACTATCATAGAGAATGACCATTACTGCATATACCAAGAGAATAGATGCCAACAAGGCGATTCCTAAAGTACCGAAACCTTCGTCTTGGTTTTCTTTGTTTCCTCCCCATACGAAAGCAACGCCTGGTTTCAGCTCTAATTTAGAAAACTCTGCTTCCCATTCAGCAGCAATAGTTCCTTCTGATTTACCCACGACCTGTGCTTGCACTGAAACTGCTGGTGACTTATCACGACGTTCCAACAATGTTGGTCCTGACCCGTAAGAAATATCAGCAAACTGCTCCAAAGTAATCGTCTGACCTTGTGAATTGATAAATTTCAGGTTTTTTACGTCGTCCATTGTTCCGCGTCCAATTTCGTCATAACGGATATTGATGTCGTATTCTGTATCTCCTGCACGGTATTTCACATCGGTATTACCAGCAAAAGCGGTTTGCATTGTCATACCTACGGTAGCAACGTTCAGCCCTAAGGTATTCATTTTATCACGGTCTAATTGTACAACAACTTCCGGATTACCATCTTCCGAAGTTAACCGCACTTCGTTTGAGCCTGGAATTTTTTCCAGCAAATCAGCAGCTTTTCTTGCATATTCCAAGGCGTCTTCCTGTGAAGATGCGATTACTGTCAGCATCAATGGTGCCTGCTCTGCTCCCATCAATCCTATGCTTACGGTTTTAACTTTAGCACCAATCAAAACGTTCTCCATTTCACGTTTTAATTTTGCTGCATACACCTTGGTAGGTTCTGTTTTGGTAAACTCTTCATCAAGATAGATTTGAATTTCCGATTTATATTTTGTTCCACCGGCATTCATCATTCCATCAGAAGCCTGCCCTACTGTAGTAATCGTTTTTTCGATTTCCGGTTTTTGTGACAGATAAGCCTCTGCTTTCTGTGTTAGTATATTGGTTTGTTCGATAGATGCATCTTTTTCCAATTCAAACTGAATATAAAACTCGCCCTTATCATTTTCCGGAAAGAAACTCCCTCCTATGTATCCGCCAACAGCCAATCCTATCGAAGCAAAAAACAAAATTAATGTCACTAACAAAGAAATAACTTTATTTCTACGTCTTTTTAACGACCATTCTAAAATGCCGGAAATTCCGTTGGTAAGTTTGGTTAATCCAGCTTCGAAACCGTATAATATCCTTCCGAAAAGTGAATGTTTACTGATATGTGATAACTTACCAAAACGAGAGTACAACCAAGGGACTAATGTAAATGACACAAGTAAAGACAATAATGTAGCTACAACTACCGTAATGCAGAATTGTCTTAAAATATCGGAAACCAATCCGGAAGACATAGCAATAGGTAAAAACACTACTACGATTACTAAAGTAATCGCTGTTACAGTAAACCCGATTTCTTTCGCTCCGTCATAAGCAGCACGTACTTTGTTTTTGCCCATTTCCATATGACGGTGAATATTTTCAATTACCACAATGGCATCATCCACCAAAATACCAACTACTAATGACAAGCCTAATAAAGTCATTAAGTTTAGGGTATATCCAAATAGCAGTAACCCAATAAATGTACCAATTAGAGACAACGGAATAGCCAATGTAGCAATACCGGCGTCACGCAAGCTGTGCAGGAAGAACAGCATAATGAAGGCTACCAATACAACGGCTATTCCTAAATCGACCATTACGTGATTAGCTGAACTAATTGTATAATCAGTAGAATCCGACGCAATAGTAACTTTTACATTCTGTGCTTGGTAATCTTTCTGAATGGTCTCGATTGTTTTTTTCACCATATCAGAAACTGATACTGCATTGGCGTCAGATTGTTTAAACACCTGCATTAATATCGTATTTTCCTGGTCGATACGGGCAATTTTTTCAATGTCTTTGATTCCATCCTGCACATCGGCAATATCGCTCAATCTAATCTGGGCTCCGCTTGGTGTTGTAATCGGTAAATTACGCATTTGTTCTAATGAGGTGAATTTACCCGAAAGGCGAATTGTTGTCTGGTTATTCTGTGTTTTAATATTACCTGTAGGGAAATCCATATTGGAGGCTGCGATGAGTTGTTGAACCTGGCTAATGGTCAATCCATAACCGGCTAACCTTTCCGGATTAACACTCACTTGTATTTCTCGCTCCTCACCACCAATCAAATCCACTTTTGCAACTCCGTTAACTCGAGAGAAAATCGGTTGGATTTTTTGGTCTAATAAGTCGTATAATTCTTTTTCGGTAAGGTTTGATGTTACCGAAAGGTTCATAATCGGTACATCGTCCAAAGAGAATTTGTCGAGTGATGGTGTTTCTACATCGTCTGGCAAATCGTTTACGACAGCATTGATTTTCCGTTGGGCATCAGTCAACAGGAAATTGACATCTGCACCTGTATTGAGCGTAATCATTACCACCGAAACACTTTCCATTGATTTGGATTCGATTTTCTTCACGTTTTCAAGCGATGAAACTGCATCCTCAATTACTTTGGTTACTGAAGTTTCTACTTCAGAAGGGGCCGCTCCCGGATAAACCGTTTGTACAGTAATCACGTTTATGTCAAATTTAGGTATAAGTTCATAGCCCAAACTGAAATAAGACGCTATCCCTCCCAGGAGCATCAACGCAAACATTACGATGATAACACTAGGTCTTTTTATAGATATTTCTGATATTTTCATTGATATTTGGCTTTAGGCAATAAGCTTTAGGCGATAAGCTAAATACTTATGGCTTACAGCTTAAAGCAATTTTTATTTAATGATTTCTACGGCAGCACCGTCGGTAAGATTAATTTGTCCGGAAACAATTACTTCAGCTCCTTTTTCAAGCCCGGAAACAATCTCAACATACTCGCCGAATGTTCTTCCGGAAACTACTTTAGTTAAAACTGCTTTACCATCTTTGTGGACAAAAATTTGGTTAGAACTTACACTTCCTACAAACGCAGCACGCGGAACCAATAAAACATTCGTCATCTGGCTGTCACCAAAATAGGCATTTCCATACATTCCGGCTTTCAGCTCATTAGATGAAGTGTTCGCAATTTCCAATTCAACTGGGAAATTCAAACTTGCATCAGCTTTTGGTGCAATGAAAGATATTTTTCCGGTAAATTCTGTTTCAGCCAAAACGGGTGATTTTACCATCACAGATTGTCCTATTTTCAAAGTACCTACATTTTTTTCATCTACATTAACTTTTAATTTTAATGTAGAAACGTTTACCACTTCAAATAATTCCATTCCCGGGTTTACATACGATCCCGGTTCAATATTTCTCTTGTTTACAATACCGGAAAAAGACGCTTTAACATTGACATCGCCTGCTGAAATTTGTGCACTGCGAAGATTGTTTTTAGCGTTTTCCATCTGTAATTTAACCTGGTCTAACTGTTGTTTGGTTACACCACCTGTTGCATAAGCACTTTCAAAACGGGCAACTTCTGCTTCTGCATTGTTATAAACCGCCTGAGCGTTGGCAACATTTACGTTTTGCTGGTCGGCTTTGATAACTGCCAAAGTTTGACCTGCACTTACGCGTGAACCTTCATCAACCAAAACACGAGTAACCAATCCCGGAGTTTCTGCAGAAATTTTCACTTCCTGTTTCGGGGCAAATGTTCCGTTGGCGATGTACTGACCGTTAATTTCTCTAAAGTCAGCGGTTGCGGTACGCACAGCAACAAAACTGTTTTTTTGTGCTACAACGTCAGTTTGTGCTTTGTTTTCGGCTTTATGTTTGTTCAACATATACATAATTCCGGCTAATGCAGCCACGATAAATATGCCTGATATAATTATTTTTTTCATAATTTGATTTTTATTCTTCGGTTAATGTTTGTAATTCTCCTTTTGCTTTAATTAATTGTATTTCCGCTAATTTATAGTCTAATAACGCATTGGTCTGATTGTTTTGTGCGTCGGCATACGATGTTTCTGCATCTAATAAATCGGTTAATGAAGCCAGACCGACTTTATAATTGTTTTCTACATTGTCCAATACTTCTTTGGCTAAATTCACATTCTCGTTTTGCGTGTTAAGACTAATTAAAGAATTATTTAACTGAGTAACGGCATTGCGTAAATCTAAATCTAATGCTAATCGGGTATCACGTTTGTCGGCTTCCAATTTGTCAATTTGGATCTGTGCTTGTCGTGTTTTTGCACGAACCACACCACCATTAAAAATCGGAATTCTAAGACTAACCCCAACTGAAGCATAATCAGACCAATAAGCTCCCGGATAGGATTGAAACCACGGAAATTCATCTCCGATTCCTAAGTAACCATAGTTAGCATTCAGGCTTAAACTTGGTAGTCCTTGTGCTTCTGTGGCTTTTTTATTCAAAGCCAATAACTCGCTTTGTTTTTCCAACAATTGAATTTCGGTTCTGTTTTCGATATTGATATTTTCATCAACCAAAACATGATGTGTTACTTCAAATGTATTCTCTGGCAATGCAATCGGGGTGCTGATGTCCATTCCGATTAAATATTTCAATGCATTTTCTTGTAACTCCAACGCATTAATCAACTGCTGACGAGAGCTATGCAAATTATTTAATGTAACATTGGTTCTGTCCAAATCTATTTTTTTGGCTAATCCATTATCAAACAAGCTGCTAATAACATCACGTACTCTTGTTGTGTTATCAATAGTTCTGTTAATGGTTTTGAGCTGCGATTTGGTTTTATACACTTCATAGTAGCTATTCGCCACCTTTTCAACAACCTGCTCTTCGGTGAGTTGTGCATTTATCATATAAAACTCACGTGTTGTCTTAGCTGCTTTCAATCCCGTAAACACGGCCTGATTGAACAATTGCTGGTTAAGAGATACTACTGCTGTTGATTGCCAAGGTCTTCCCATTGCAATTACCATGCTTTCTCCCATAAAATCCATTGCGGTTTCCTGAAGAATAGCATTGTAGGTCAACCCTCCATCAATATTGATTTGTGGTAAAGCACTTGCACGAACTTCCTGTATCTGGTACTCGCTGTTTTCAACGTCCAGACGGGCTTTGACCGCTTCGTTCTTATTTTGCAAAGCATAATTAACTGCTTCGCTCAAAGTCAAGGTGTTTTGTGCCTGCATTGTTATGGCAAACAAAGCGACTGTCAAAACATAAGTGAACTTTTTCATTGATTAGATTTATTTATTTGGTTTTGTTTAATAATTGTTCTAAAACTTTTAATCCCTTAGGGGTTACGATACCCCGCAAATGATATTCGGTAAATTTGAATTCCAAATCATCAATAGACTGAGTATTTTTGTTTATAAATTCTTCATTTTTGAAAAACGAAGTCGTTGCTGAGAAAAACGCTTGTGCGATAAATTCAATGTCAATTTCTTTGCGGTATAACCCTTGTTCCACGCCTTCTCGTAAATTTCTCAAAATCGTAAAATCCAGATCTTCATATCGTCGTTTTTCTATGCGTTCCGACAGCCTTGGATAGTATTTTTTAAACTGGAAAATTGTTGCCGGATTAACATTATGCCCCAGCAATTCTTTGATACAGTTTTTCATTTCAAAATGTTCGTGAATCGGTGTTTCACATTTACCAACAATACACTTCATTTTATTCATCGATGAATCATAAACATAATCCACAGTCGATTTAATCAATTCTTTTTTTGATGGAAAATGCTGATAAATTGTTTTTTTTGAAATCCCTAGTTCCATCGCAATATCATCCATCGTAACTGCCTTAAAGCCTTTGTCAATAAATAATTCAATTGATTTTTTTAATATTGTCTCTTTCATTTCTTCAAAAAATTTCGAGGCAAAATTACAACGGAAACTTTAAATACCAAAAAAGTTTCCAAAGTTTTTTAAAAAATTATTTTACTGTTAAAAATTAGTTTACATTTGCAGTAATAATAAGTGTCCATTTATGAATACCATTTCAGACTACAAATCTATTATTGCCGATTATATTGAATCCATCGAAATTGACAAAAAGCCCGACGAGCTGTATCAACCAATTCGGTATATATTAAGTTTGGGCGGAAAACAAATCAGACCGGTGCTTACGCTTTTTGCTGCCGAAATATTCGGTGCAGCACATCAAAAGGCAATTTATGCCGCTACAGCCATCGAACTGTTTCACAATTTTTCACTGATTCATGATGATATTATGGACGAAGCTCCATTAAGACGCGGAAAAGAAACGGTACATCACAGATGGGATACCAATACCGGGATTTTATCCGGCGATGCGATGTTGATTTTGGCCTATCAATATTTTGAAAACTACGAACCTTTCATTTTCAGGGAATTAGCAAAATTATTCAGCAAAACCGCTTTACAAGTTTGTGAAGGACAGCAATTAGATATCAATTTTGAAACCAGAAATGATGTTTCGATTGATGAATATATTCAGATGATTGATTATAAAACCGCGGTATTGGTTGGTGCAGCTTTGGAAATGGGTGCTATCGTTGCGGAAGCTTCCAGCAAAAACCGACAAGACATCTATGATTTTGGCAGATATTTAGGTATCGCTTTTCAGTTGCAAGATGATTATTTGGACGCTTTTGGTGATACAGAAACTTTCGGAAAGCAGGTTGGTGGTGATATTTTGGAAAATAAAAAAACTTTCTTGTATCTGAAAGCGATGAAAAAAGGCAACAACGATGAACAAAAAGAATTGACAGAATGGTTTTCAACTACAGCCAACAACGGCGAAGAAAAAATTAAGCAAGTCAAGCTTATCTTCGAAAACACCAAAGCTACAGAAGACATACAAACTGAAATCAGAAAATATACCGACAAAGCTATCGACATATTGGACAAGTTGGCTATCTCTGATAATTACAAAAAAGAACTCCGGGATTTCTCACTTGAACTAATGAACAGAACAGTATAAAAAAAACGAGCGTAATGCTCGTTTTTTTGTTTTAATAATACGATTATTATATTCCAATTTCTATCTGAAAACGCACATACCAGTTATTTTGGGTAGTTCCGTCCTGGAATTTTAATTTATCTAAAGTAAATTCTGTTTGAATTTTGAAAGCGTGCTCCCAAATATATTTAGTTAAACCAATGCTATATTGATTTTGGTTTGGCATATTGGCCTGAAACAATTCATCTTTCATTTTTTGTGTTGAGAAACGACCAATTACTTCATAATCCTTTGGAAAAATATAACTCAGCTGGTAGTCCATACCATGACCTGCATAAACCATAGCCTGACTATAATTACCACTTTCGTCAATTCCTTCCGTAATCGGATTCGAAGCATCTCTTTGCATATAAGCAACCATTCCTGCCCAGCCGTTATATTTCAGAATAGCATCAAACATCATAGATTTCAGTGTAGTTGGCTCGTACAAAGCTGTTCCTAAAGTTCCTTGTGAACTCATACTTTTATTGTTTTGGTGATACACCCCCGAAAGCATCAGTTTTGGTGTAGCTTCGCGTTTAACATCTCCTTCAAAATATTCTCCTCCTTTAGTAAAAACACCAAATGGGTAAAGTTCTACTTTTCCGGTCAAAGCAACATTGTTGTTTTTCCCGCTCCAGTTTCTGCCTTTTCCGCTACTAATAGCTGTTTTTATGTTCCATGAAAATTTATCCTGAAATTCATTCATATAATACGCTTGAACGCCAAAATCACGATCTATGTTAAATCGAGCATTATTAATTGACCGATCGGTCATTTGCAAAGCACCTGAAGAGTTAACTCGCTGACGGTTGCCGGGTAGCTTAGTTTGCCCGAAAATGAAAGCCCATTTTTCGTTTGGGCTATACCCTACTGTTGCATCTCTGATAATATTGATATTCTGACCATCTTTCAGGGCTCCACCAACATCGCCCGGACTGAAAGATAGCTGTAATGCGTATTGAAATTTTGGGTTTCCGACATATCCGTCCAAACGCAAACGCAATCTCCTGATTTGTGCCTCATATTCTGAATCCTGATTGTCATCTTCATAATCATAATAAGTAATACGGTTTTGCATTCTAAAACGAATATTCAGCTGAAACAAGCTGTCTGCCGAGGTCATTCCCAATCCTTTACCATAATTGTAATAAGGCAGGGCAGATAATTTGAACTCTTCATCATATTGCAACTCTTTACCTGTTTTTTCCTGCGACCAAACCAACGCAGGTAATGATAACAACACGAATAATAATACTTTTTTCATACTAAGTTAATATTTGCCGCAAATCTATTCTTATCTTTGCATGTCAATACATTTTTAATGTTACCAAATCATTAAGCTATTGTAAATGGAATATCAATACACCGCCTACCGGTTTAACGTCAGTCCGAAACAGCCTGGAACAGATATATTGCTGGCAGAATTAAGCGAAAAAGAATTTGAAAGTTTTGAAGAAACTGAAACAGGTCTTATCGCTTATATCCAATCTCAATTTGACCATGCTCAGATTTTAGATGACGTGCAGGTTATGCAATCATCAGAATTTGAAATTGATTATACTTCTGAAACAATCACTCAGGTTAACTGGAATGAGGAATGGGAAAAAAACTTTTCGCCGATTGACGTGGACGGAATCTGTTATGTGAGAGCTCCTTTTCACAGCCCAAAAAATGCTGAATATGAGATTGTTATTGAGCCTAAAATGAGCTTTGGCACCGGTCATCATGAAACGACTTATCTGATGATGAAGTACTTGCTGAAATTAAATATCAAAGACAAATCCGTTTTGGATATGGGTTGTGGAACAGCTATTCTGGCAATTTTGGCGATGATGAGAGGTGCAAAAGAAGCCGACGCTGTTGA
This sequence comes from Avrilella dinanensis, assembly GCF_002807015.1. Classification (GTDB taxonomy): domain Bacteria; phylum Bacteroidota; class Bacteroidia; order Flavobacteriales; family Flavobacteriaceae; genus Flavobacterium; species Flavobacterium dinanensis. The sequence continues at coordinate 492,021 of NZ_NIPO01000001.1, forward strand.
TATTGATCGTTGGTGCTATGAAAATTCATTAGAAAATATTCAGAAAAACAACATCCGGAACATCACTGTACTTGAAGGCGATGCCAGTGTATTAACCACCGAGCCGAAATATGATTTGGTCATTGCGAATATCAACCGGAATATTTTATTGGCAGATATGAAGAAATATGTCCAAACGATGAAACCAAATTCAGACATACTTTTCAGTGGATTTTATACCGAAGATATTGCTGCTATAAAGTCAGAAGCAGAAGTCAATGGCTTGATTTTTGTAGATAATATGGAGAAAAATAATTGGGTTGCTTTACACTTTCAAAAAAAATAAAGAGATGAGCACAATAGAAAAAACAAGAGAAGAAGTCGCCATAGAAGAATTGCTTACCGACCATAAAGAGCTGATTCTTTTCAACGATGATGTAAATACTTTTGACCACGTTATCGACACGTTGATTCGCATTTGCCAACATGACCTCATTCAGGCAGAACAATGTGCCATGCTGGTGCATTACAAAGGAAAATGTGGCGTAAAAACAGGTTCGTTTGATGAGTTGGAACCTATGTGTACCGGATTACTTGATGCCGGATTGAGTGCAGAAATACAATAAACACCGCCCCATAAAAATATGATTTTGAACTAAACCTCAACATCACTCATGATGATAAGGTTCATTACGTAAAATCGTATAGCCTCTGTAGAGTTGCTCTATAAAAAATAACCGAACCATCTGGTGCGAAAATGTCATAGAAGACAATGAGATTTTTCCGTTGGCTTTGGCATATACTTCATCAGAAAAACCATAAGGACCACCTATCACAAAAAACAAATTTTTAATTCCGCTGTTCATTCGTTTTTGTAAAAAATCGGCAAACTGTGTGCTGGAAAAACTCTTACCTTTTTCATCGAGTAAAATCAGCCAATCGCTCGGCGAAACCTTTGATAAAATCAAACTTCCCTCCTTCTCTTTCTGCTGAATGACACTCAGGTTTTTGGCATTTTTTATATCCGGAATAATCTCAACATCAAACTTTACATAAAATGATACCCTTTTTACATATTCTTCAATAAGTGCCTGCAGGTTTTTATCATCTGTTTTCCCTACCACCAATAACTTGATATTCATTTATTTACATTTTCTTTATAATAAAAACTGTATATTGTATCACCGCGAATACAATATACAGTCATAAAGTTCATATTATACGATTAATCAATTCTTTCGTCTTTAATCAAATCAATGCTTTCCGGATTCAGTAAGGTTGAAGTGTCACCAAAGTCAGAAAAATTGCCTTCTGCTATTTTACGTAGAATCCTACGCATAATTTTTCCGGAACGCGTTTTTGGTAATCCAGCCACAAACTGAATTTTGTCGAGTTTTGCGATTGGTCCGATATGAGTTGCAATATGTTGATTAATCTCGTTACGCAAGTTCGTTTGATCTCTGGTTTTTCCAGTTTCTTTTAAAGTGATAAATCCGTATAGGGCATTTCCTTTAATATCGTGCGGATAACCAACAATCGCTGATTCTGCCACAGCTGGGTGTTCATTAATTGCATCTTCTATAGGTGCTGTCCCGAGATTGTGTCCGGAAACGATAACCACATCATCAACCCTCCCTGTAATCCTGTAATACCCAACTTCATCACGTAAAGCACCATCGCCCGTAAAATATTTCCCTGGAAAAGCCGAAAAATAAGTATCAACAAATCTTTGGTGGTCACCCCAGATTGTTCTTGCCATTCCCGGCCAGGGAAACTTAATACATAAACTTCCTTCTGCCTGATTGCCTTCAATTTCGTTTCGTTTTTCGTCCATCAACACCGGTTGAATCCCAGGAAACGGAAGTGTGGCATAGGTAGGCTTTGTCGGTGTTACAAAAGGTAATGGGGCAATCATGATTCCACCTGTTTCGGTTTGCCACCAGGTATCTGTAATCGGGCAACGTTTGTTGCCTATGTGGTGATTGTACCAGTGCCAAGCCTCTTCATTAATCGGTTCACCTACCGATCCCAAAACTTTTAGCGAGGACAAATCGTATTTGCTTACCCAATCAATACTTTCTTTTGATAAAGAACGAATGGCCGTTGGAGCTGTGTAAAATTGAGAAACCTTATGTTTTTCAATCGTTTCCCAAAAACGTCCGGGATCCGGATAATTAGGAATTCCTTCAAACAAAACGGTTGTCGCTCCATTCAGCAAAGGTCCGTAAACGATATAGGAATGCCCGGTAATCCAACCAATATCGGCAGTACACCAATAAACATCATTGTCTTCGTAACGGAAACCATTTTTGAAGGTATAAGCTGTATAGACCATATATCCGGCAGTCGTGTGCACCATTCCTTTCGGATTTCCGGTAGAACCAGAAGTGTAAAGAATAAACAAAGGATCTTCGGCATCCATAATTTCAGCAACATTATTAGCAGAAGCTTTGTCCAACAAAGGTTGCAACCATTTATCTCGACCTTCCGTCATCGAAATGTCGGCATGGGTTCTTTTTACTACCAAAACGGTTTCTATATCGGGTGTTTCCTGCAAAGCTTCATCTACAATCCCTTTCAAATCAATGTTTTTATTTCCTCTGTATGAACCATCGGAAGTAATCAAAAACTTAGCACCGCAACCATTAATTCTTGAACTGATTGCAGAAGCTGAAAAACCAGCAAAAATTACAGAATGAACTGCTCCAATTCTGGCACAGGCCAACAATGAAATAGCTAATTCCGGAATCATCGGAAGATAAATACAAACTCTATCGCCTTTTTTAACACCTTGCTCTTTAAGTACGTTTGCCATTTTGCAAACTCTTTCATACAAGTCATTATAGCTGATATATTGTGCTTTTTCCTTTGGGTCGTTCGGCTCAAAAATAATTGCTGTTTTATCGCCTTTTTTGTTCAGATGCCGGTCAATACAGTTTTTGGTTATATTTAGTTTGGCGTTTTTAAACCATTTGATATCCGCTTTTGACATATCATATTCCAGAACTTTATCCCACTTTTGGTACCAGGTAAAATTCTCGTCTGCAATGCGTTCCCAAAACTTTTTCGGTTCGCGGACAGACTTGTTATACATTTTGAAATATTGTTCCAGATTTTCTACTTTATAATAATCCATAAGTCGATAAAGTTTTGATAAGTTGTTTACTCTGTCAAATATATTACAACTCAAAGTTTTTTCCTATTTATTTTTTTAGTTAAAATAGTATTTATAAACCTCTTATCATACTAAAAGTACTCTCTTAAAAAGAAGTAAAAAAAAAATTTAATCCTCTCCTATAGTCTTAGAAATCTTGTCGATGTTCAAACTGTTTGCCATAGCATTAAAAATTTCGTAGTAGGTAGATTTGTTATCATAGAGTTCTTTGTGAGTTCCTTGTTCCATCACTTTTCCTTTTTCGAGAACCACTACGTTTTCAGCATCAATAATCTGAGAAATACTATGAGAAATAATGATTACTGTCCGGTCTTTTTTGATAGCATCAAGGCTCTTTTTGATTTGCTCGGTGGCAATTGCATCAAGACTTGCGGTCGGTTCGTCAAGGAAAATAATCGGCGGATTTTTAAGGAATAATCTTGCTATGGCAATTCGTTGCTGCTGCCCGCCCGAAAGCAGATTTGCCTGAGAATCATATTCGTTTGGCAAGTCCATAATCTGTTCGTGAATGTAGGCTTTTTTAGCCGCTTCAACGACTTCTTCTTGAGTGGCATTAGGATTTCCGTAAAGGATATTTTCCGAAATTGTTCCTTTGAAAATATGGTTTTTCTGTAAAACCAATCCAATGTTTTTACGTAAATATTCGGTGTCGTATTCCTGTAAATCCACACCGTCAAGTGTGATAGTTCCCGATTTCGGATAGTAGAATTTATCCAAAAGATTGATAACCGTACTTTTTCCTGCTCCGCTCAATCCGACCAAAGCAGTGATTTTATTTGGCGGTACAACAAGTGAAACATCATGCAAAGCTTTTGTTCCGTTCGGATATTCAAAATCTACATTTTTGACTTCGATAAGTCCGGTTATTTTTTCAGGTTTATAATTTCCTGACGGCTCTTTTTCCTGGTCGGCATCTAAAATATCGAAAAATCCTTCCGAATAAATCAGTGCGTCATTGACTTCATCATAAATTCTGTGCAACTGACGGATAGGGGCAGAAACATTGTTGAACAACATAATGTGAAACATAATCGCCCCGATGCTCATCGATCCGTCCAAAACAAAATATGCTGTTAAGATGATAATAACAACGATTCCGATTTGCTCCAGAAAACTTTTGATACTTTCGAACACAAAACTCAGCTTTCGGGTCTGCATTTGGTTTTCGGTCATATCGTACTGAATCTGCTTGTGTTTTTCAGCTTCGAGCGGTTCTCTGACGAATGATTTGATAACGGTTATGGATTCGATAAGCCCGATAATTCCTGCACTTTTGGTTTCTCTGTACGTTCGCATTCTTCGGCGAAATCCACCTAATTTTTTAGCCTGAGCCTGACTCACAAAAAAATAAAGCGGAACAATACACAAACTCACTAACCCGATATAGAAATTAGCCGAAAACATAAAAATCAAAGCCACAATTGAATTGGCAAAAAGCGGAAGAATATCGATAAAGAAATTCTGAACAAGCCTTGTCAGACTTGAAATTCCCATATCAATCCGGGTTTGTAATTTCCCGCTTTCGTTTTCAGTAGAGGTATAAAAAGCGAGTTTATAAGTCAGGATTTTTTCTACTATCATTTGAGCAAAATCCCTTGAAATATATATACGTAATTTTTCTCCGAAAAACTTCTGTCCGAATTGAATCAGAGCATAAATTAATTCTTTGGAAAGAAGAATAACAGTAATCAGAATCAATAGGTTTTTTCCGTCCGAAAGTGTTTTGCCTTCGGTTACCAATATATTGACTTCATCTACGGTAAACCTCAGAATATGAGCGTTTACCTGAGCCATAAACGACCCGATTACCGTCAGCACAAGCGTTGCGATAACCAGCCATTTGTAGGGCTTTACGTAAGAAGCAACTTTTTTGAATAATTGAAATATTGTCAAATTAGATTGTTTTTCAAGCAATAAGAGAATCAGCCACTAATTCCACCAATTTATCAGTGTTATAGTGGCTGAAAGTATTTTCTGAGATACGTTATCTACTAAAAAAGATAGAAAACACCTGCCGAATACTGCATGTGTGTACCTGCATTATCATTCGTGATGTTTTCTCGGTACACTGCTTCTACATTGATTCCGAAACGGCTGTACCATTTTTCAGAAGGGTATCTGTAATCTTTACCAATACCAAAATCTACCAGATAAAAATTCAATCCGGCACCCCCGCTCACTGCAGTCAGGTTTTGATTGTCATACCCCAAATAACCGACTCCGGCTTTCAGATATGGGTCAACATAAGGAATCTTGAATCCACCTCCGAGGCTGTAAATCGCTGATACATCTCCGGTAATGACATCAACATCATTATCAAGCAATTCGCCGTTGGAATAATCGCCAATTTTTGCCTGATTCATTGAAAAAGACATTTCCACGCTGAAATTTGCTCCGATTTCTCTCGCAATAGCCAACTTAGATGGTACAAACATAGACACCATTGACGCCCCTTCCGGACTTTCGTCGGCGTTAAAGTTCAAATCCATCATGTTTACGCTCAAAGTGGCTTTCCATGGATAGTTCCCTATAAAACGCTCTTTTCCTGTGATAATCTGAGCATTAGACTGTAATGTACCGGCAAAAGCCAATAGGAATAATGACAGTACTGTTTTGTGTATTTTCTTCATATTACTCTGAGTTTTGTGTAAATATATTAAAGTTTTCAATAAAATAAAAAATTATCTTCGTTGTCTTTTTGCTTCAAAGATTAAAACAGATGCTGCTACCGACACATTCATTGAGTCGATAACACCTTCCATCGGTACGATAATGTTTTGTGTGGAATGTTTTCGCCAAATGTCTGAAAGCCCCGTCGCTTCTGTGCCGACAACAATTGCAGAGCCTTGTTTGTAATCTTGTGTGCTGTAATCGACGGCTTCCTGCAAAATGGCACTGAATATCCGAATATTTTTTTCTTTCAGGTAATCAATTACCTCTTCTGATGTTCCCGCAGCAATCTGATTGGTAAAAACACCTCCGACGCTCGAACGGATAACATTCGGGTTATACAAATCGGTTTTGGGATCGGCAAGTATCACGGCATCGACAGCAGCTGCATCGGCAGTGCGTAACAAAGCTCCGATATTTCCGGGTTTCTCTATGGATTCAGCTACCAGGATAAGCGGATTTTCGGGTAAATTCAATGTGCTTAAATCATGTTTCTTGGCATAAACCACCGCAATAATACCTTCCGTTTTTTCGCGATAAGCCAGTTTTTGATAAACCTCTTTAGTCACAGAAATCCTTTGATTGTCATTAATTTGCGAAAAAATAATGTCCGTACTTTGGTTATCCGTCAGTTCAGGGCAATAAATCAGACTTTCTATTTCATACCCGGCTTTGAGGGCAATGGATACTTCTCGTACGCCTTCTACCAAAAAAAGACCGCTCTTTTTTCTTTCTCTGGATTTTTCCTGTATCTGAATGAGCTTTTTTACCCAGGAATTCTGAACACTACTGATATGCTTTTCCATTATAATAATCCTCTTGCTTTAAATTCCAGATATTTATTAATCACGTCGATAGTCAGATTTTCTGGTCGTGTTAACACAGAGTAAATTCCGTATTTTCTGAGCTCCTTAACGATAAGCTCTTTGTCGGCATTGAGCTTTTCAGCAATTACTTTATCATAAATTTCCTGTGTGTTTTTTGGTTTGGAATAAACCAGTTCGTCCAGTTCCGAATTTTTAAAAAACACCACCGTCAGCAAATGCAATTTGGCAATACTTCGCAGATAAGGCAACTGACGATTCAGCCCGTCGAGGGTTTCAAAATTGGTAAACAAAATAATCAAACTTCGTTGACGGACATGCTGTTTAACCTGTATCAGTAATTTTTCGTAATCTGATTCTTTAAAATCAGTTGTAACTTGATATAACGATTCCATAAAACGCTGTACCTGAACCGGTTTTCTATCAGCTTTGAGTTTGGTATCAACTTTTTTGGAAAAAGTAAACAATCCGGCTTTATCCGCTTTCTTGATGACGACATTTCCCATCGCCAGACTGGCATTAATGGCATAATCGAGTAATGTAAGTCCGTTAAATGGCATTTTCATTACCCTGCCTTTGTCAATAACAAGATATACATTCTGAGATTTTTCGTCCTGATATTGATTAACCATCAACTGACTTCGTTTGGCAGTAGCTTTCCAGTTAATCGTGCGAATATCGTCGCCCTGCACATAATCTTTGATATGTTCAAATTCTGTGGTGTGCCCGATTCGGCGGATTTTTTTCAATCCGTGCAGATGTAGTTTATCGTGAATTGCCATCAGCTCATATTTCCGCATCTGAATAAAAGACGGATAAGTCGGTACTTCTTTTTGGTTATCAAAACGGTATCTTTTTTGGAATAAATGCAGCTTTGACGAAACATAAATATTCAGAAAACCAAATGTATAAACGCCTCTTTCTGTCGGGCGGACACTGTATATTTTTTCGGTCGCCGACTGAGCTTCCAAATCAAACTGAACAGAAAAATTCCGCATCTGAAACTGAAAAGGTATTTCGTCTATAACCGTTATTTTTGTTTTAAATTTATATCTGCTCTCTACCTGAAGTTGAATAAAATTCTCATCGCCATTCGATAGTTTATCGCCCAATTCACGACGGGCAGTAATTCCTTTTTTCTGACCGAAAAGCAGGAAAATATCTGTGAAACAAAGCACGAAGAAAAGTCCGGCGATAATCCACACAACCGGATACAGCCATGCGAAGAAAAACGACAGCACAAACAGCACCGCAATTGCTCCGATGCAGTAATAAAACAGATTTGTCGTGTAGAGATTTTTCACAGAAAATTATCTTGGAATTTCGATAGATTGAACAATCTGGTTAATGATTTCTCTGGAAGTCACACCTTCCATTTCTTTGTCGGGCGAAACGATGATACGATGCTGCAACACTGGCACAGCCACCGATTGAATATCATCAGGCGTAACGAAATCTCTGCCTGAAATTGCTGCATACGATTTGGCTGCATTGAGCAACGCAATCGACGCTCGTGGCGAAGCTCCCATATACAGTAATGGATTGTTTCGGGTAGCATACACGATATTCGCGATGTATTCAATCAAATGATTTTCGATAATAATATGTTTGACTACTTTCTGGAATGCGATGATTTCTTCTGCGGAAATAACCGCGTTCACATCAGCAATTTTGTCCTTATCCAACAGTTCGTGTTCTTTCATCAAAATATTGATTTCCTGCTCCAGAGTCGGATAATCAACGGTAATTTTAAACAAAAACCGGTCGAGCTGGGCTTCGGGCAACTGGTATGTTCCTTCCTGTTCGATAGGGTTTTGCGTCGCGATAACCACAAACGGCTCCTGCATTTGATAACGCTGTGCATCGATGGTTACTTGTCGTTCCTCCATGACTTCAAAAAGGGCAGCTTGTGTTTTCGCCGGAGCTCGGTTTATCTCGTCAATCAGTACGAAATTGGAAAATATCGGTCCGGATTTGAATTCAAAATCATTGATTTTGCTGTTATAGACCGATGTTCCTAAAATATCGGACGGCATCAAATCGGGTGTAAACTGGATTCGACTGAATCCGGTGTCAATCGTTCTCGACAGCAATTTTGCTGTGATGGTTTTGGCAACGCCCGGCACACCTTCAATCAATACGTGACCTTTGGATAATAGACCGACCAAAAGCAGCTCAATCATTTGCCCCTGCCCTACGATGACTTTACCGATTTCCTGTTTAATTAAAATCGTTTTTTCTTTCAAATTGGATAAATCTATTCTGTTTTCAAAAGATAGATTTTCGTTTTCGGGGTTTTGATTTTCTGTCATTTTCCTGTTATTTTTTCGATAGCGGCGTGTAAGTTTATCACGTCCTGCTCGGTTGCTTTTTTATTTTGTGTTTTGTATTGCTCAATCAATGTGACCAAATGTTCAACATCTTCAGTTTTGCTGCCTGTTTTCTGACTTAGATTTTTAATAAACTGTTCGTCTAATTTCCGGGTATCAATGCGTAATTCCGTTCGTACATATTCCAGCAGATAAATAATCATTTTATGAATCAAATCACTGTGATTTTTTTCCAGATAATACAAATTGGCAATGGTTTTGGCAAATTCCACCGAGTGATTTTCTTCTGGTTTGATTATCGGAATAATCCTTTGTTTTCGTTTGCTGTTGAAAAATATAAATAAAAGTATGCCAATCAGCATAAAATACCAAGCCCAACGCAATGATTTGTTGCCAAGGATAAACCGCAGAATATTGGTGTTTTCGGCATTCAGTTGGATATTTTTATCAAACCAAATCACTTTTTCGCTGTCGATATAACTCAACATACTTTCAGCATAAAGATGATTGTTGCTTTCGAGCAAATGGTAATTGGTCAGCATCAAAGCGTTTGTGCCGATATACAAATGTCCTTTCCCGATTTTCTTTCGGATAAAATTCGGCTTGGTGTCATTCGCCACACCCAGAATTTCAATTCCGGCAGAATCTTTTACGCGAAGTACATTTCCCATTGTTTCCAATGTAAAATTGGAAGTATTCAGATGCGGATTAACCAGTTTTACCGTATTGATTCTTTCATAATCCATAGATAATCCTAAAGAATCAACTATATAATAACTATAACTCAAACTTTCATCGGTGAGCAAAAAAACATCGTGTCCTTGTTCAACGGCATTTCTGATTTTCTGAAACGATTCCGGGTCGCTATTTTTATCTTCAATCAGCAACCAGGTTTCTTTGCTGAAATTGACCGTATCCAGCTCCTGATTGTAATATTCATAAGGCGTTTTATCATATTTTTCAATTTCTGCCGGACTGATAATTGATGATATTTCTTTGTTCAGAATATACAATCCGTACGGAATTTTATCTGAAGTCTTGAATGTTTTCGACCAGTCAATCGGTTTGGGAATCAACACCTGAACCAGCAGGACAAGTGCCAGACCTATCACAAAATACACGATATATTTTACAGATGATTTCATGACAGATGTTGTTGAATTGCGTGATTAAACTGCTGACGGATTCTCTCAAAACCGGTTTGGTCGATGTCAAATTCGCCATACCAGATATTTTCATAAACATAAGCGAGATAATCGAACTCTTTTTTAAGTGTCGGATTAGAAATTTCGTGCAAATATTCCCGGTTGGTTTTATCCGGATTCCATTCGATAATTTGCTTTTCAGACATGATTTTGAGCAAACGCAAAAAATGATACCGTACGGCGGAACGATATTGCTCACGGGAAACAGCATCTTCGATGAGCTGGTCAAAATCTATTTCGTGAATGTCTTTGTCAAGGTCATAAACTTCCACCAGTTCTTTCGGTTTTTTGCGGAATATCAGATGAATATCATTCAAAATAATATATCGAACGAGAAATGCGATAAGCACAACAATAATAATGTATGCCGAAATCTTAAGAATCTGTGTAACAAAATCTACCGATTCCCACGACGGATTGGTATTGAAAAGGCTACGAAGAAAATCCAGGAATCTGTCCCATATTGATTTTTCAGACAATCGTTCGTAGGAATAGATAAAATCCGTACCGGTGTATTGGTCTTTATAACCCGGACTGAATTTTTTCTGAGCCAACGGCAAAGTGTTTTTTTGCAGTGAGTCTAATGGGATAAACTTGCTCTCGGAATAGGCTTCTCCTTGTGTCACGATTTCCACAACCGGCTCTACGCCATCAGTGATGGTGTCTGAATGTGTTTGGGCATAAACAGAAAATACGCTGAAGAACAATATGTAAAACCAATGGTTATTCATCTAAGCCGATTCGGTCTATTTCTGATTTAGCAAAAACACTTTCTCTTTTTTCCATTTCGCCATAATATATCAAACCAAAATTAACAACAATCACATTGCTAAGCAGCATACTTACCGCTATTGACACAGCATATAAAGCACCGACTGCATAAATAACCCACATCGTATCTTCTGCCGAGCCGGAATCAGACATAACGACAAAACCAATGATAAAAATAATTATATACGGAATCATAGCAATAACAGTACTTATCAATTGAATGATAAAATAAAGAATCAAATTACAGCCAACAATTTTCCAGAAATTATTGTGCAGGGTATTAAAAGCAAAACCCAAAGCCTCGAAATAGCCCAATTTTTTGTCGAGATAATGAAATAACGACAAATAAATCAACGCATTGAAATAGGGTATCAACAATAGAATAAGTAAAAATCCGATGATAATAATTATTAGAAATGTCGCAATGGTAGCTGCAATTACAAGCATCGTCCCAACCACGAAAAAAGTAGCGAAACAAAACATTAACACTCTGCCGAAATTTTGTCTTATCAGCAAAGATATTTCGCCCGATTTCGGTTTATAATCAGTATTTTTTTCTAATAAGCGAAGATAAAAAACCGGGTATGCCATTTGAATTACCGAAAGAATTATTGCTACCACGAGCATACCTAAACCGGTAAAAATCAGCCATTCGATATTATCCATATAATAATCACCAATCTGATTCCCGAACTGGTTCGGATTGTTTAAACTTCCGAAAACAGCGTCCATATAAAACTTTGACAGAATATAGCCAAGAACCATAAAGACAACCAATATCAGAAAATTGATTTTCAGATAATTACCAAAATAATTTTTCCATTTCAATTTAAAAAAACCAAATGTATCGTTGAACAATTCACCGAAATCTCTCTTTTTAAATAATTCAAACATGTTTATTAAGTTTTTGATATACTTTTTTAGGATAAATAAGATAATAATAGCTAATCAGCCCCAGCGTTCCGAAGATAATCAAATAATTCAATATATTGGGCATTGCCTGGGCATAACGCGTGATATAACCTTCGATAATTCCGGCAAAAATCGTAAACGGAATAGTGCTGATATATATTTTAAAACTGTTTTTGAAACCGATTTTAAATGAATTCAACCGCGAATAAGTTTTCGGGAAAAGAATGCTCGCTCCGAGGATAAATCCCGCCGCCGATTCGATAACGATGGCAAAAATTTCCATCGAACCGTGTAGCCAGATTCCGCGTACACTTTCCATAAAAACTCCTTCTTCATAAAAGAAATACTGGAACGAACCAAGCATAATCGCATTGTAAATCACAAACAGTAACGTGCCGATACCACCTGCAATTCCGTACAGATAACAACGCAAACCGACATATAAGTTATTTAACGTGATTCCACCCGCACTGCCCCAGTTTGAACTGCTTTGATACACCGCCATCGGATCGCCGTTTTTGATATTTTCGAGCGTCGTATTTACGTAATAGTCGCCCATAATCAGCCGGACAAACGTATCGTCATAGGCAGCCGAAATCACGCCTATACCTACGAAAATAAAGAAAACCGCAAAAGCAAAATATACATACTTCCGATGAGCATAAACCGTCAGCGGTACATCGGATTTGAAAAAACGGGCAAATTTATTTTGGTCATAACGCTTTGTTTTATATACCTTTTGATAAATTTGTGCAGATAAAAAGTTTAAGTATTTTGTGAGTTTGCTTTTTGGGTAGTACGTTTGTGCAAAAGACAAATCATTGATAAGTTGCACATACATATCGGCCATTTCGTCGGGTGTTTTTTTCACACCGCCCGAAATAACCTTTTCGTACTCAACCCATTTATCTCTGTTTTGTTTGATAAAAGCGACCTCTCTCATAGACGGCTAAATTAAAAATTATGAATGAATTATCCATCAATACCTCACAAAATGTGAATATTAATTTTGTGACAGCCTCGCTCGGTGAAAGGATTGTCGCTTTTGTGATTGATATGATTATCAAAATTGCCTATTATTGGGCGATATCCTATGTGATAGGATTGATAGGAATTCGATTCAATTATTTCGATTCGTGGGAAAGCATGACGGTGTCGTTCATTATATTTTCGCCTATAATTTTTTATACATTGGTGTGTGAAAGCCTGATGAGCGGGCAAACAATCGGCAAAAGAATCATGAAAATCAGGGTAATTAAAATTGATGGTTATCAGGCATCATTTGGTGATTATCTGGTTCGGTGGCTGTTCCGGGTGGTTGAAATCGTTATTTTTCAAGGAGTAATTGCTGTAATGGCAATTATTTTCAGTGGTAAAAATCAACGTCTGGGCGATACGGTTTCCGGAACGGCGGTAGTGAGCCTGAAAAATAAATTTGTTTTGAATCTGAACTTTTTGAGTAATCTACAGGAATATCAACCTCAGTTTCAGCAGGTATTGCGATTTTCGGATAACGATATGCGAATAATCAGCCAAAGTTATCACAAAGCACTGACAGACAACGATATTCAATTAGAGAAAAAGCTCGTGGGAAAAATTGAAGAAGTATTAAAACTGAAAAATCCGTATGAAAACCGGCAGAAATTCATCAGCACAATTATCAACGATTACCAATACCTGACACAACAATGAGCAACATAGACGTTTTTTTAATAGTCGATATTTTAGGCACTATCGCCTTTGCTATTTCGGGTGCTTTGGCAGCCATACGCAAACGCATGGATTTTTTCGGTGTACTGATTATCGCTTTCGTGACTTCTGTTGGTGGCGGGACTATCCGTGATTTGCTTATCGGCGATACACCCGTCACGTGGATACGTAGCTTAACCTCATCATACGTCATATTTTTCAGTGCGATGGCTGCCATTATTTTTCGCAACAAATTAAAAATCTTGCGGACATCTTTGTTTTTGTTTGATACGATTGGAATCGGTTTGTTTACCATTATCGGTATAGAAAAAGGATTGATGTTTCATCTGCACCCGTTTGTTTGTATTGCATTAGGAACGGTTTCGGCTTGTTTCGGAGGGGTTTTACGAGATATTTTGTGTAATGAAATTCCGGTTATTTTCCGAAAAGAAATTTATGCCACAGCCTGTATTTCGGGCGGAATCATATTTTTTATTCTAAGACATTTTTCTGTTAATCAAGATATTATATACTTACTTACGGCAGGAACGGTTATCTCCATACGACTAATGGCTGTAATCAAATCGTGGTCTTTTCCTAAAATTGAAATGAACACAAAAAAATAAAAAAGAACACAAAGAAACAAAGCTGCTGATTTTCAATAATTTACACCTTATTTTTTCTTCGATAAAAATTTTTATTTAAAAAAAGTGAAGAAAAAAAGTGACTTTTTTCTCAAAACGTTGTCTAATTATACAGCTACGAAAAAAAGAAAATAGTTTTGGGTTTGTTTTAAAAGAGTTGGGAAATCTTTTTCTCAGCTCTTTTTCTTTTAGAGTATCTATGAAAAAAGCTGTTTTTTGTAAAAACAGCTTTTCAAATATTATTATTCCCACTCAATCGTTGCAGGCGGCTTAGAGCTGATATCATACACAACTCTGTTCACTCCTTTCACTTTATTGATGATTTGGTTGGAAATTTCCATCAAAAATTCATACGGCAAATGTACCCAATCAGCCGTCATTCCGTCAGTTGATTGCACAGCTCTCAATGCCACAACTTTTTCGTATGTACGCTCATCGCCCATCACACCAACCGAATTAACCGGCAAAAGAATAGCTCCCGCCTGCCACACATCGTCATACAAACCTTTTTCTTTCAGTCCGTTGATAAAAATAGCATCGACTTCCTGAAGAATATTTACTTTTTCGGGTGTGATGTCGCCTAAAATACGGATTGCCAAACCAGGTCCCGGAAACGGGTGTCTGCCCAACAGTTCGGCATCAATCCCTAACGACGCTCCCACTCTCCTCACTTCGTCTTTGAAAAGCATACGTAAAGGTTCTACAACTTGCAATTTCATGAAATCAGGTAATCCGCCCACGTTGTGATGAGATTTTATCGTTGCAGAAGGTCCTTTTACTGAGATAGACTCTATCACGTCCGGATAAATAGTTCCTTGTCCCAGCCATTTGGCGTTTTCTATCTTTTTGGATTCGTCGTCAAAAACTTCCACAAAAACCCGTCCGATTATTTTTCGTTTGGCTTCCGGGTCATCGACTCCTGCCAATGCGTCCAAAAAACGGTCGGAAGCATCTACTCCTTTGACATTTAACCCCATTCCTTTGTACTGGTCGAGCACATTAGCAAATTCATTTTTCCGCAACAATCCGTTGTTCACAAAGATACAATGCAGATTTTCCCCGATTGCCTGATGCAGCAATACTGCTGCCACCGTAGAATCTACTCCTCCGGAAAGCCCCAAGACTACTTTGTCGTCCTGCAGTTTTTCTTTTAATTCCTTAACGGTATCTTCCACAAAAGCATTCGGTGTAAAATCCTGGTTTACTTTGGCTATATCTACCAAAAAGTTTTTCAATAAAGTCGCCCCATCTGTGGAGTGATATACTTCCGGGTGGAACTGAATAGCATAAGTTTCTTCTCCCGAAATTCTATAGGCAGCATTGTCAACTTCTTTGGTACTTGCCAGTTTTATTGCATGCCGAGGCAAGGTTTTTATCGTGTCGCTGTGGCTCATCCACACCTGGCTTCCGGTCGGAATATCTTTGAACAGCGAATCGGAATTGTCGATATAGGCAAGATTAGCCCGACCATATTCACGCGTGTTCGACGGAGCAACTTCTCCTCCAAAATTATGAGCGATATATTGTGCTCCATAACAAACTGCCAGCAAAGGTTTTTTTCCTTTTATTTGAGACAAATCCGGGTGCAAAGCGTCTTCGGAACGTACCGAATATGGACTTCCGGACAAAATCACAGCCTGAAATTCGTCTAAACTTTCAGGAATCTGGTTGTAGGGTAATATCTCGCAGAAAATATTTAACTCTCTGACTCTTCGGGCAATAAGCTGTGTATATTGCGAACCGAAATCTAAAATAAGTACATTGTGTTGCATTGGGCAAAGATAACTTTTATTTTAAAATGCGTAAAGTTATTTCGTTGCTTTTAAATTCGCAATTCTTTATGTACATTTGTTTGAGGAACTGTAATATTAATTTGCTGATTATAATGAGATACGCTATTCTTACCGCATTTTTAGGTGTGTTTTTTCTAACCTCATGTGAGAAAAAACCTCAGGTGGAAGTCCATATCGCACCGGAAGTGATGGACAGTATATACAATAATATTTATGCCGGTGTTCTCCCCTGCCCGGATTGTGAAGGGATAGAAACGTATATCAAAATTCACAGAGACAGTACAATTTCACGATATTTTTATTATAAAAACAAAAACAGGCTGCCTGAGTTGAAAATAGGTACGTGGACAAGAAATGATTCTATATTTACAGCTGAATTTGACCGGGAAAAATTGTTTTATAAGCTGAAAAACGGTCACACGATACTTCGTGTAGGTTCTGATTTGAAAGAGGTTAAAGGACGATTAGCTGAACAATATATATTCAAAATCACACCGCCCGTTTCAGCCGAAAGCTTTTTGGGCGAATACATTCTGGGCGATACATTGCAAAAACATCGCAAGTTGTTGATTACCAAAACATCTAAAGAAGATATTCTACAACTTGGATTTTCACTGTATGACTCCAACGACAGCATCGTTTGTAACAAAAACATTCTCAGCCATTTCACTAAAGAAAAAGCCCTGGAAACAGATTTATCCAAACTTTCAGACAGCTTGTCAGGCAAACTCAAAGTGCTGTTTACTATGGAAGAAGCTCATGTGTTTTTTGACAACCTGACCGGAACATTCCCGAATTTTTGCGAACAGGATTCCACAATGACGCCCGTCGGAACTTACCACAGAATTGAAGATATTAAAGAGATCGATATTGAGGAATAGAATTTCTAACGGATACATTACAAGGAGGAATTTTTCGGAATTCTAATCTTTAATTATGTCAAATTATAGCTATTTGACTATATTATTCATACAAGAGTAAATTAATTTCGAAAAAAACACTACACTCCCAAAAGACTTTTTGCATGGGATAATGCCGATTTGGAAATTTCTCCACCCGAAAGCATCGAAGCGATTTCCTCTACCCTTTCCGCTTGGTTGAGCAATACGATATCCGAAACCGCTTTTTCCCCGTCTTGCTGCTTACGGACTTTGTAATGTTGCATTCCTTTAGCTGCCACTTGCGGCAAATGGGTAATGCTGATAACCTGTCGGTTCTTACCGATTTCTTGCATAATTTCTGCCATTCGGGCAGCTATTTCGCCGGAAACTCCGGTATCTATTTCGTCAAAGATTAAAGTCGGTAAGCTCACATACTGAGCCAGAATAGCTTTCAGTGCCAGCATAATTCTGGACATTTCGCCACCCGAAGCCGATTTTTTCAATGGTGCAGCCTGAATTCCTTTATTAGCAGAAAACAACACTTCAAGCTGATCAGTTCCGGAAGCTGAAAAATCTTTCAACGGAATCAGATTAAAAACAAAATGTGCATTCGGCATACCCAAAGGTCTGAGCGTTTCTTCAATATTCCGGGTTAATTGCGGAATCGTTTTTTTTCGTTTTTGGTGTATTTCGTCGGCTTGCTTACGTAATTTTTGTTTCAACAACTGCTGTTGTTCTTCCAGCTGACTAATTTCAAATTCAATATCCTCTACCTCAAAAACCTCCTGATTCAATCGGTCTCGAATAGCCAAAAGTTCTGATACGGTTTTGACCTGATGTTTCTGTTGCAAACGGTAAATTTGTTGCAGCTTTCCGGTAATAAATTCTAATGTATCCGGTTCGTGCTGCACTTGCTGAGCCTCACTTTCCACTTCATCAGACAAATCTTTCAACTCAATATCCACACTGTTTAAACGGTCGAATAACTGTTGATATTTTTCACTGATTCCGGTCAGTTTCTGCAAGCTTTGTTTCGCTTCATTCAATCGTTGTAAAATGCCGTATCCGTCTTCATTTAAAACCGCATAAGTTTTCGCCAACGATTCCTGAATCTGTTCTACATTTTGCAGTTGTTGCAATTGCTCTTCCAGTTCTTCCTGCTCGCCATCTTTCAGGTCAGCTTCCTGAAGTTCTTGCAACAAAAATGTATTATAATCTTTGGTTTGCAGCAAGTTGTTGAGTTTTTCTGTTTTTTGATTCAACGCTTTGCCCAAAGATTTATAAGTGGTAAAATCTGCCTGGTAAGTTTCTTTTTCTTCGGAAATCTGTCCGAAGATATCCAGCAAATCCAACAAATAACTTTCTTCATACAAAGCCGTTGTCTGGTGTTGCGAATGAATATCAATCAGCTGTTCCGCCAATAGTTGCAAAACCGGTAGCTTTACCGGCGAATCATTCACAAATGCTCTCGATTTTCCGGACGACAAAATCTCTCTCCGGATAATAGTTTCTTCCTCATATTCAAGTTCATTTTGCTCGAAAAAAGGTTTTAAATCATATTCCGGAATATGAAAAACCGCTTCAATGACACATTTATTATCAACATCACGGATTACTCCCAAATCGGCACGCCGCCCCATAACGAGCTGTAAAGCATCGAGCAAAATAGATTTTCCGGCACCGGTTTCTCCTGTAATTATTGAGAAACCCTGACCGAAATCTACCTCCGATTTTTCAATCAACGTAAAATTCTGAATAGATAAATGTGTGAGCATATCAATTAGAAACTATTCCATTTGGCATTCGCCTGCGGATAAATACGATTGAGCGTTTCTCTGACCGATTGCACGTCATAATCGGGACCTGCAAGAAAAACAGAGAATATTTCGTCTGCCTTGGCATCAAAAAACACTCTGGTCAATAAAGCATTCGGACGCATATTGTGAATTTGTGCCAATGTTTCTATAGATTTTTGCACACCTTGTTTGGCGGCAAGCGGGTTTTCTGCCATTTGATCCATGCCTTCGCGATGATATTCATACAAGGCTTTGCGGTAATTCGAATAGGAACTATTCAGCAACTCGGTAATCAGAAAATAACGGCTACTGCGTCCGTCGGCTTGTTGCCAGCCCGAACCGCCTTGCTGCTGAGCCGCACTCAGAATGCTTTGTGCTGCTGCATAAGACTGATTTCCCCGATTTAAAGAAAATGTGTCGGCATCTAATCCGACAATCATATTGGCATAAAACGACAAAACTGATACCAATTCCGATTGATAAGCGTTCGGATTGTAATTCAGCGGTTCATTTTCGATGTAAGTAAAATTAAATCTTTCGTCTTTCCAGTTAAATACTGGCGAATTGTAATCAGAATTGTAAACAGGTCGTGAAGAAATAACCTGCAACATGGCTTTAAAATCATTGTTATTCTGTTCCTGAATAAAAATGATGATACTGCAATTAATTTTTTCGTTGAAGTTGTAGTTTTGGTTTGTCCACTGCGTATTGTTCATGAAATTGGTAACAGCACTTTCCAAAGTGTTGAATATACGGCGGTCATTGGTCTGAATACTCTCGGTATTAATGGTTACTGTACAATTCAACTCTTGTGCCTGCATGGTGTAAACAGCTAAAAAAAATGTCAGGAAAATGTACACTAACTTATTCATAATGAGTAATTATTTGTTCAATTATTGCTTCTGCTACTTTCGTTTTTGACATCAATGGCAATGATTCGGCTTGTTTATTTTTAAAAACAAAAGTTACTTTGTTGGTATCTGTGCCAAAACCTGCTCCGGAATCATTCAGCGAAT
The DNA here is from genome assembly GCF_002807015.1 of Avrilella dinanensis. Classification (GTDB taxonomy): domain Bacteria; phylum Bacteroidota; class Bacteroidia; order Flavobacteriales; family Flavobacteriaceae; genus Flavobacterium; species Flavobacterium dinanensis. Next base: position 511,706 of record NZ_NIPO01000001.1, read on the forward strand.
TTAAAACGATTAAGTCTGCATTTTTCTTCTGTAATTTTTGTTGGGCATTTTCCAACTCATTCTCGGTTTCCAGTGCAAATCCAATCACTAACTGATGTGTTTTTTGCTGCCCTAAAGTTGCCAGTATATCCGGATTTTTTTCTAATTCAATCTGCATAGTACCAGCTGATTTTTTGATTTTCTGCTCGGCTTTATGTTTTGGTTTGTAATCTGCAACTGCTGCCGATGCAATAAAAACATCTGTTGTAGCAAATGTTTTTTCACAGGCATCAAACATTTCCTGAGCCGTCTGCACCCTTACCCAATGAATAGAAGTATTTTCGGGTTGCAAATTTGTCGGTCCGCTAACCAAGGTTACTTCTGCCCCTCTCTCTGCGGCTGCTTCAGCCAGTTCAAATCCCATTTTTCCGCTCGAATGATTTCCTATAAAACGTACGGGGTCAATGGGTTCGTATGTTGGTCCGGCAGTAATTGTTATTTTTTTTCCGCTCAATGGTTTACCGGCACAAAAATGGTTTTCAATATGGCGGAATATCGTTTCCGGTTCAGCCATTCTGCCCTCGCCTGTCAAACCTGATGCCAGTTCGCCTGATTCGGCAGGAATAAGTATATTTCCGAACGATTGTAACCGGGAAATATTGTTTTTCGTGGACGGATGCTGATACATATCCAAATCCATTGCCGGAGCAAACATTACCGGGGTTTTTGCTGACATATATACAGCCATCAATAGATTATCACATTGTCCGTTGACCATTTTCGCCATAGTGTTGGCAGTTGCCGGAGCGATAATCAGTAAATCAGCCCATTGAGCGATTTCGACATGGTTGTTCCAGCTTACAGTCGATGCTGAGCGATGAATCAAATCAACATACACCGGTTTTTTAGATAAAGTTGAAAGCGTGAGCGGAGTGACAAACTCGGCGGCATCAGGGGTCATAACCACCTGAACTTCAGCACCAGACTTGACCAACAATCTGACCAAATACGCTGTTTTGTAGGCAGCGATTCCGGCAGTAACGCCAAGTACAATATGTTTTCCGCTCAGAGAATTCATTGATTATTTGTTATCTACTTCGGTGTAGGTAATTTTTCCTTGCAACCACTCTTCTATGGCTAATGCCTGAGGTTTAGGTAATCTTTCGTAAAATTTAGATACTTCGATTTGCTCTTTGTTTTCAAAAACTTCTTCTAAGCTATCGTTGTATGTAGCAAATTCATCTAATTTTCCCACCAGCTCTTTTTTGATTTCCACACCGATTTGTGTAGCTCTTTTAGAAATGATGTTTATCGCTCTGTAGATATTTCCCGCAGGTGCCTCGATTTCAGCCTTGTTATACGTGATTGTATTGTTTGCTGCTTTGGTGTTTTTTAAATCCATTTTTCTATTTTGATTTTGTAAATTGAGTCAGTTCTTTTTCTATTCTTTGTAGCTGTCTGTCAGCCTGTTCTTTGTATTTTGTATTGTCATCGTAGGCAATCAGCTGGTTATAATAAGTAACTGCCTTATTCAGCCTTTCCTGCATTTTTCCGTACACACTGTTTATTGCCAGTTTGTATGCCGAATCAAATTTGTAGTACAAGGCATCTTCTTTATATTCGCCTGAAGGATAATCTCTCAGAAAATTATCTAGAGCAACGATGGCTGCGTTGTAATCTCTGGTATATTCACCGATAGTATTGTATAGTTTGGCGTTTTCATAGGCTTTTTTCTCCAGCCTGGTATTGAGCTCATACTTCATTTTCTGGGCGTCCATATATAAGGACGAATTCGGAAAACTTCTGGTAAACTCATTAAATTTTTCTATGGCTTCGTGCGTAATATGCTGGTCGGTCGAATAGCTTTCAGATTGGTTATACAAAGCCATTGCATTCATATACAACATCTGTTCTCTGAAGGTACTGCTTGGAAAAAGCATATTAAATTTGTTCGTTACCGGAGCTACCAGTTCGTATTTTTTTCGCTCATTGAGTGCCGTAACATAATTCACGAACATCTCTTCCCGCTCAGGTTTCCAGCCTTCTTTTTTCTCAATTAATTCGTACAAATTAGCAGCTTTGCTAAAATTTCCTTCTTCGAACAATTGATTAGCAATAGCCAGCTGATGCTCAACATCATCAGACTTTACCGCCTTCTGATAAGTGGAACAACCAACCAAAACCCATGCGAAACCAATTACGAGTGCGTATTTCTTCATATAATGATTTTTTGTGCCCTTGCCATATTTACACAACAAAAGCAAATGCAAATTTAATACTTATCTTATTATGTTACAACCTATTTTTTCAAGTTTATTAACTCAGGTCGCTAAATTATACATTATGATATATATCGATGTTAATATCATGATAAAGAAATCTGTTTAAAAGTTGGCATAATGATTGACCTATTATAAACCGCCGAAGCAAGGTAAAAACATAAAATACTGTACATCAACAATATAAACATTTATCAGCAAACAAACTGATTACAGCTATTACAAAAACTGACAAACTGACATTAAAAATATGACAAAACAGAAATTAATATCATTAGCCGAAATATCTTTACAGGATTTAGATCCCGATGCAGAATTTATTCCGTTACTTTCGCCCGAAGACGAGGAAGAAATGAATAAAGAAACATTGCCGGACGAACTTCCTATATTACCACTCAGAAATATGGTCATGTTTCCGGGCGTGGTTATTCCCATTACAGCCGGAAGAGATAAATCTATCGAATTAATCAAATATGCCAATTCCGGAAATAAGGTTTTGGGCGTAGTCGCTCAAATCAATGAAGAAACGGAAGACCCGGGAATTAACGATATACATAAAATCGGAACAGTCGCTCAGATTCTGAAAACGTTGAAATTACCTGACGGAAATACAACTATCATTTTACAGGGTAAAAAACGTTTTGAGATTGACCACCTCACGCAGGAAACACCTTTTCTCAAAGCAAAAATAAAATCTTTGCCGGAAAGTCGTCCAATAGCTGACGATGCTGAATTCAAAGCAATTATTGACGGCATCAAAGATACTTCACTGGAAATCATTACAGAAAATCCGAACATTCCGACCGAAGCGTCTTTTGCTATTAAAAATATCGAAAGCAGTTCTTTCCTTGTCAATTTTGTTTCTTCCAACATTCAGTTGCCCGTCGAAGAAAAACAGCAAATCCTGGAAATGGACGATTTGAAAGAGAGAGCATTGATTACTTTGCAGAAACTCAATCTTGAGCTTCAAAAACTCAATCTGAAAAACGACATTCAGTCCAAGGTAAGAATGGATTTAGACCAGCAGCAAAAAGAATATTTTCTGCATCAGCAAATCAAAACTATTCAGGAAGAATTGGGCGGATTTTCGCATGAGCAGGAAATTGAGGATATGCGAAAAAAAGCCAAAGCCAAAAAGTGGGACGAGAAAATCGCTGAGCATTTCGACAAAGAATTATCGAAATTACAACGAATGAATCCACAAGTTGCTGAATTTGCTATCCAACGGAATTATCTCGAATTGCTATTAGAATTGCCTTGGAATGAATACAGCAAAGATAAATTTGACCTGAACAATGCTCAGAAAGTATTAAACAAAGACCACTACGGACTGGAAGATGTCAAAAAAAGAGTTATCGAACACATGGCTGTGCTAAAACTCAGAAATGACATGAAAGCCCCGATATTGTGCTTGTATGGTCCGCCGGGAGTAGGAAAAACGTCTATCGGAAAATCTATAGCCAAGGCTTTAGGCAGAGAATACGTTCGTATTTCACTGGGTGGATTGCGTGACGAAGCCGAAATCAGAGGTCACAGAAAAACGTATATCGGGGCGATGCCCGGACGGATTATCCAATCGATTAAAAAAGCTAAAACGTCCAATCCTGTTTTCTTATTAGATGAAATCGACAAATTGTCACACTCCAATCACGGCGACCCGTCATCAGCGATGCTCGAAGTGTTGGACCCTGAACAAAATCATGAGTTTTATGACAATTTCCTCGAAATGGGATACGATTTGTCTAAAGTGATGTTTATCGCCACTTCAAATAGCCTGAATACCATTCAGCCTGCTTTGCTCGACCGTATGGAAATCATCGAAATGAATGGCTACACCATTGAAGAAAAAATCGAAATTGCTCGCAAACATTTACTACCTAAACAATTGAAAGAACACGGATTAGATGCAAAATCCCTCACATTGTCGAAAAAAGAACTGGAGTTTATCATTACCCGCTACACCAGAGAATCCGGTGTGAGAAGGTTGGAAAAACAAATTGCTAATCTGGTTCGGGGTATTGCGAAATCGGTTGTTATGGGCGAAGAAGTAAAAAATAAACTGAGCAGCGAAGAAATCATCGAAATACTGGGCAAACCGAAATTTCATCATGATTTATACGAAAATAATGAAACAGCCGGAGTAGTTACCGGCTTGGCATGGACAAGAGTAGGCGGCGACATTCTGTATATCGAATCGATACTTTCAAAAGGTAAAGGAGGCTTGTCTATGACCGGAAATCTGGGTAATGTAATGAAAGAATCTGCAACCATTGCTTTGGAATATATCAAAGCCAATGCAGGCGAACTCGGGTTAGATGATGAGATATTTGAAAAATATAAAATTCACGTTCACGTGCCGGAAGGTGCCACACCAAAAGACGGACCAAGTGCCGGCATTGCTATGCTGACCTCAATGTTATCAACATTTACACAAAGAAAAGTAAAGAAAAATATCGCTATGACAGGCGAAATCACGTTAAGAGGAAAAGTATTACCGGTAGGCGGAATCAAAGAAAAAATTCTGGCTGCCAAACGTGCTAATATCAAAGAGATTATTCTTTGCAAAGAAAACCAACGCGATATTGGCGAAATCAAACCAGAATACCTGAAAGGATTGACTTTCTATTATGTAGAAAACATGAGGGAAGTAGTAGATTTGGCTTTGACCAAACAAAAAGTCAAAAATGCGAAATCGTTTTTGTAGTAATCAATTCCAAAAAGTAATATTTGGTCACAAAGGCTCAAAGAATATACTTAGCGTAGAAACCACTCTCTGTCTTAGCTTAGCTGCTAAAAAATTGAAGTATCATATTTATCATTCCATAGGAATCTCTGTAGTATTTACAGAGATTCCTACAGAATGCAAGTTATGCGATTAATTTAAAACTTTCAGTTATTCCAACTCTAAACAGGCTCTAAATATCCTGTTCTTCGTAAAAACTGATTTCTTTATCATAAAAAGCCTGTGCCTGGTCAATCAAATGTTCCATTTCTTCTTCCAGTTCATTTTCATCACTTTCATCGACCGGTTCCAAAAAGGTCAAATCGCCGTCCTCAAGATTGATGATAAATCTGGGGTAATCCAAATGAATAACAAATATAGCATCTGGAAAATTGCTGTTATCAGCTAAAACAAATTGTGGTAAATTCATGATATTTATGTGTTTTGAATTAATCTGTTAGACATATATTGGAATCGGTAATAGAGTGCAATGGCAGCGACAGTTAACCCAGCTAATAATCCTAACCAGATACCTATTGCTCCCAAATCAGTATATAAACCTAAATAAATACAAATGCTGTAACCAACCAGCCAATAAGAAACGAAAGTCAAAATCATCGGTATGGTTACGTCCCGTAAGCCTCTTAGTGAGCCTAAAATCGTTACCTGAATACCATCAGAAATCTGGAAAAGTCCTGCAATAATAATGAGTTTTCCTGCAATATGTATCACTTCGGCACTCAAATCGCCCTGCAATTCGTGGTCGGCATTAATGAATAATAGCGGTATCTGCTTATGGAAAATAAAAAACAATATAGCAAAAAATGCATTCAAGATAACAGACATCAGCATGATTGACCCGGCGACAATTTTCATCTTCTTATAATCTTTCAACCCGACTTGATTACCAACTCTAATCATAGCTGCCACGCTGAGCCCCGACACGAACATAAACACCAGCGATGCCATGGACAAGGCAATTTGATTGGCTGCCTGTGCTGCCGTGCCAATCATTCCGGTAAGCCACACCGCCCCTGTAAACAAACCTACTTCAAAAAGTGATTGCATTCCGGAAGGTACACCGATTTTAAATATATCTTTACATTTTTCCCATGAAAAATCTTTCAGCGTCAAACGATTGATGAACGGCGATAAAGCAACATTGCTTTTCAACGCAAAATACAAATAAATCAACATGATTATCCGTGAGAGAAGCGTGCCGTATGCCACGCCCATATACCCCATTTCGGGGAAAAACCACACACCATAAATCAGGCAGTAATTAAAAATCACATTAAAAATATTCGCAATTAATGTGGCATACATCGAATAGCGGGTAAAGGATTTACCGTCTGAAAATTGTTTAAGTCCCTGAAAAGCAATTGCCGGAACCAAAGAAAACCCGACAATATCAAGAAAAGGTTTTGCCATACGGGTCACTTCTTCAGGTTGTTCCATAACGTTTATCAATGGTTTAAGCGAGAATAATACACTGAACAGAATTATTCCTAAAAATGCACACATTATCAGACCATTCAAGAAAATACGCTGTCCTTCCTTGTCGTTTCGTTCGGCATCGGTGGTGGCAATCAATGGCGTTATCGCAGTCGAAAAACCTACTCCTGTTGCCAGTGCAATAAACACAAAACTATTCGCCAACGATGCTGCAGCCAGCTCAGTCGCCCCTATCCTGCCCACCATGATATTATCGATTACACCAACGAGCGTATGCCCCAACATCGCAACGATGATAGGATAAGCCAATCTGATGTTATAGCTGAATTCCCGAAAATATACCGACAGATTCATGAGGTAAAAAATTTTCGGCAAAGATACATCAGATTATCTCAGCTAAAAACATTTTTATACCTTTGGCATATAAATTGAAGTTATTTATGAAAAAACTAAAGTAAATATGAAAAAAGTATTGTTATCCATATTGGTTTCGTTGTTCGTAACAGCTTCATTTGCTCAAACAAAATCATCAGATTATCCGAGGGGTTTCCGGTTAGGACTCGGGCTGAGCGGTGGGTTTGACACCAACTCTGATTATAACTTCGGGTTGGGTGGCGACATTCGTCTGCAATATGACCTTTCGAGAAAAACTTCATTAACGTTCACTTCCGGTTACTCTCATCTGTTTGCAGATGAAAAAGATGCTGGGTTTGTTCCTGTAAAAGCCGGTTTCAAGGCTTTCGTAAGCCAAAACATCTATTTGATGGCAGAGGCTGGCGGGGCGGTCGGCACATCTAATTTTGACACGAGTGCTTTGTTGTCACCGTCTATTGGTTTCGCCAACCGGTACATCGACGTGAGCATACGCTATGAAAACTATTTGAATAATGATTTAGACCAATTAGGACTGAGAGTTGCCTATGGGTTTAGCCTAAAAAAATAATTAATCACAAAAACTACTCACACCATGACTAAAAAAATTTTGACAATAGCATTCATCGGCTTAATGAGCGTAGGATTTACCTCATGCAAATGCTTAAACGGAAAAAACAAAAACGAAACTACGATGATTAAAGATTTTTCACTGGAAGGTTCAGAATGGAAGCTGGAATCTGTCGGGGACAGAAAGTTCGTGAAACCTGAACAAATGCAAAGTGAACACATCGCTTTGAAATTCAATGACGGCTATGCCGGTACTTCCGACGGCTGCAACGGAATGTCGGGCGAATACACCCAAACCGGCAACCAATTGGAGTTTGGTTTATTCCGGGCAACGAGAATGTACTGCGAATGGGAATTATTCAGCGTTCCTTTCAGTACGGTAAAAAGTTTCCGCACAGACGGCAAACAAATAGAACTATTAAATGAAAACCAGCAAGTTGTTGCCACTTACAGTAAATTGTAACGATATACACAACATTACCAAACCTGTCAGTTTTGAAAAATTGACAGGTTTTTATTTCCCTATATTTTGAAATCATCAGAAAACCTATTATTTTTGAAATAAAAATAAAGATGAAAATTAAAACCATTTTATTAGCATCAGCCGGATTATTATTGGTTGCCTGTGCTACCAATCCGCTAACCGGAAAAAAACAATTTAGCGTAATAGACGAGGATAGTTACCTCATTCCGATGGCTTACACCCAATACACTGATTTTCTTAAAGAAAGTAAAGTGGTAACCGGGACAGCCCAAGCCCAAATGGTGGACAGAGTAGGAAGCAAGATTAAAAATGCTGCCATCAAATGGATGCGTTCCAAGGGTATGGAAGACCGGTTAAAAAATTACAAATGGGATTATAATTTAATACAAAATGACCAAGCAAACGCATGGTGTATGCCAGGCGGACAAATTGCAGTTTTTACTGGAATTATGCCCATTACCAAAAATGAAACAGGCTTGGCAACTGTGATGGGACACGAAGTAGCACATGCCTTGCTAAGCCATGGAAAACATCGCGTGCAAGGTGCAATGGCACAATCTGCAGGTGGTGTACTTGTTGGAATGGCCACTTCTGAAAGTTCCGCATTGACACAACAAGGTATCGCCTTGGCTTACGGGCTAACGTCTAATATGGGAATGTTAGCTTACGGTCGTTCACATGAGTCAGAAGCCGATCGTTTGGGATTAATCCTTATGGCAGTTGCCGGATACGACCCGGGAGATGCAATTGATTTCTGGCAAAGAATGAGTAGCCAGACAGGCGGTAGCGGAACACCGGAATTTTTGAGCACACACCCGAGCCACAATACGCGTATAAACAATATCAAAAAATTTATTCCGGAAGCAAAAAGTGAAGCAAAAAAACTCGGAATAAGATAGTAAAAAGTCATAAAGTATGAATAAGTTAAGAGCCTGTTTACCTTTATGACTTTAGACTTTACGATCTATACAATATGAAAAATTTCCAAAAAGGAGACACCAAAGTGCTCAACGGCTGGGCTTTTTACGATTGGGCAAATTCAGTGTATGCCTTGGTCATTTCTTCATCTATTTTTCCACTTTTTTATGGTGCATTATTTCGCTTAAAAGACACAGATAGCTACTTGATGTTTGGCATAGACGTGCCGAGCGAATCCATTATTAGTTATATTACCGCTCTCAGTTTTGCCGTAGTTGCTTTATTATCGCCTATACTTTCGGGCGTAGCAGATTATTTGGGAAATAAAAAGTTTTTCCTGAAACTGTTCTGTTATATCGGAGCGGTTTCCTGTATGCTTTTGTATTTCTTTAGTTTAGAAAATATTTGGTTGGGATTGCTGTTTTATTCATTGGCATTAATCGGTTTTTGGGGAAGTCTGGTTTTTTACAATTCTTATTTGCCGGACATTGCTTTGGCAGAACAACAAGACAGAATCAGTGCCAAAGGTTATGCTTTAGGCTATATCGGTAGTGTTATCTTGCTTATTATCAATCTGGTTATGATACTTCAACATGAATGGTTTGGCTTTGATAACGAGCTGACAGCCATGCGATATAGCTTTGTTATGGTCGGTTTATGGTGGATTGGTTTCAGCCAGATTTCTTATCGACGGCTACCTGACTTCAGAAACAGCAATAAACTCAAAGGTAGCGTCTTCTTACTTGGATTGAAAGAAATCTCACGGGTAATGAAAAAAGTAGCCAAACAGCCGATTATCAAATCTTATCTGACAGCTTTCTTCGTGTATAGTATGGCGGTGCAAACCGTGATGATTATCGCAGCATATTTCGGCGAAAAAGAAGTTGCCTGGGGTTCAGATCCAGAAAGAGTTATAGGATTAATTGTCAGCATATTACTTATACAAATTATTGCTGTTGCCGGAGCGTTACTCACATCAAGAGTTTCGCAAAAAATCGGTAATATGCCCACGTTGATTATCATCAATATTCTTTGGGTAGGAATATGTATTGACGCATATTTTGTCGTTACGCCCACCGATTTTTATATTGCTGCCGGATTGGTCGGGTTGGTAATGGGAGGTATTCAATCACTATCCCGCTCGACCTACTCAAAACTCCTCCCCGAGACTGGCGATACAACTTCTTATTTCAGCTTTTATGATGTTACGGAAAAAATAGGTATCATCATCGGTATGAGTATTTACGGATTAATTACACAAATTACTGGCAAAGTGCAGAATGCCATATTATTTTTAGTACTGTTTTTTATCGTTGGTGTTATTTTACTATACAGAACCCAATCTAAAATAAAAAAATCATAAATTATTCGAGTGATTTGGAATAATCAAAAAAATAATTTTATATTTGGAAAAAATTAACACTCTTTCTATGAGAAAAATTTCATATATATTAAGTTTTGTCCTGCTGTCAGCGGGGTTTGTTGCTTGTGATAATGAGCCGATTGACGAAGAAGTAAAAAATGATTACAAGCAGGGGGAGCAGATACTTCGTTTTGATTTAAATGGCGTGACGAGAGTTGCCAAAGGCAATGAAATAAGCACTTCTGTGTCTGGTAATGGCTCTCTCACTATTGACGTCAACATCAAAGATGAGCATAACGATTTCAGAAACATTAGCTTTAGAATCATTGCCAGCGGAGCGGAAAAAGGAAATTATGGTACCTATTACAGTAATTTCTCTCCCGAGGATTCAGGATATTCTTCTGCCAGATTAAACTACGCGGGAGATGAATGGGACTGGGATTATAGCACACAATATACTAATCAGGATATTCCTGATGACCAAATTTTTGAGTTAAATCGCGGTTCGATTACCATCACAGAAATCAACGAAAATGCTCGACAAATAGAAGGAAATTTCGAGTTTGAATTAGTTCCTCCTTATGGTTTAGAGTTGGAACAAGGAGTACCTTATCCAACTGCACAGCTAGTAACAAACGGTGAATTCAAATATATTACTGTTGAATAGTTTTTAGTTTTTTCATATTTTATAAAAGAGAAGTCTTAGTTTAAGGTTTCTCTTTTTTTGCTTTACTCAGAATATTTTCATCATTCGGTCATTTCCCTGCAAATCTTTTTTCAAAATTACATTATCGAAATATTCCGAAACCAATTCAGTCATTTCATTTCCTAAATATTGGTTGATTTCAAAAAACAATACGCCGTTTTCGGTCAGACTTTCTTTGGCTAACTGCATGATTTTACGGTAAAAAATCAACGGGTCTTCGTTTTCTACAAACAATGCCAAATGCGGTTCATGTCGTAATACGTTATTTTTCATTTCCGCTTTTTCCAAATGACGAACATAAGGCGGATTGGAAATAATGATGTCGTATTTATCCAAAGTCTTTGTTTCCAAGATATTTTGTTGAATAAAACGAATCTTTACATTTAAATTATGTGCATTTTCTTCAGCTATAGATAGGGCTTCGGGCGAAATATCTATAGCGGAAACCTCTGCCAGAGAAAATTCTTTTTTTATCGTTATCGGAATACAGCCCGAACCTGTACCAATGTCCAAAACTGTCCATTTTTTTTGAGGTTGGCGGTTCATCGCTTCCAAAATCCATTCAACCAATTCTTCGGTTTCCCTTCTCGGAATCAATGTCGCCGGACTAACCTTAAATTCATACCCATAAAAATGTGCTTTTCCAAAGATATATTGAACAGGAATTTCCTTTTGCAATTGCGTAACAACTTCTGTCAGATGTATCTGAATCTCCGGCAACAGTTCTTCATCTTTTTTCAGAACCATATCGGCTCGGGAATAATTCAAAACTTCGTCCATAACAACAGCCAATAAAGCTTTACGTTCTTCCTCATCGTAAAGTCCGTTTAACTGTTGCTCAAAAAAGTTTTTATAATCGTTTAGTGTCATTCGTAAATATTGACAAATTATCAGCAAATATACAACAATCAGAAAGCATATCGATTGGCTTGTAATGGTGCATGTTAAAAAAACCTTTATGAATATTTTATATCTGCGAACGATATTTTTACTTATTTTTGCTCTTTAATTAATCATTAATAAAAAATTAAATCTATGAAAAAATTAGTTTTGATCGCTGTAATGGCAGCAGGTACTTTGGCATTTCAATCTTGTTCAAGCGATGACAATGGTGGAGGCGGAAGCAACCCAGCTGATACTATGGTTCCAACAATAATGGATCACGGAGCCGATGGTAAAGAATATTTTGTTTACGACAATAACAATTACCTAACCAAATTTACCGATTTGGATGGTTATACTTATGATTTTACTTATAGTGGCGGACGTGTAACCAAAGCTGTGGAATCATTTGTAGGAAGTAATGATAAAGTTGAATATATCATTAGTTATCCAACTTCGACAACAGTGAAAATAGTAATAAAAGACGACTCAGATAATTCGGAAAAAATAGATAATTTGAACATCACTTCAAATGGAGATCTAAGTAATGTAGGAGGTGCTACTGCTTCTTTTTACGAATATGAAAACGGTAATTTAGTTAATATTACTGTACAGTCAGAAGGTAGTATTGAAATTACATACAATTCTGATTTAGCTATGAATAAAAATGTAAAAACAGCTGGTTGGGTTTATACCTATTTCAATATTTTTCCATTGAGCAAAAGCCAAAATTTGATTAGCTCCCTTACAGATGGAGATGGTGAAACATTAAATTTATCTTATAGTAACTACGCTGTTGAAGGTAATTTATTCCCAAAAACTATCAATCTATCAGGTGCTGAACAAGGAACAATTTCCGTTACTTACCAGGAATAGTAACAAGAAACTTCATAAGAAAACAGTACAAGTGTAATATTTGTACTGTTTTTCTTTTTGTAATAGTCGGCAAAAAGTCCTATCCGGAATAATCTTAGTATTTTTGTAAAAAACGAATATGTCATCTGATCAATTATATATGTATCGGGCACTTCAACTGGCAAAAATCGGTCGGGTAAATGCTATGCCCAATCCGTCGGTGGGTGCGGTCATTGTCTGCAATGATGTAATAATCGGTGAGGGATATACTTCGCCTTATGGTGGCTCGCATGCTGAGGTAAATGCGATAAATTCTGTAAAAAATCAAGAATTGCTAAAAGAAAGTACGCTGTATGTCACGCTGGAACCTTGCAGTCATTTCGGAAAAACACCGCCGTGTGCCCATCTTATCATCGAGAAAAAAATAGCAAAAGTGGTTATCGGGTGCATCGACCCTTTTGTGGAAGTTTCCGGGAAAGGCATTCAGTTGCTCAAAGAAAACGGAATTGAAGTCATTACCGGTGTTTTGGAAAAAGAATGTCAGCAATCGCACCAACGTTTTTTTACATTTCATCTGAAAAAACGTCCGTATATTGTGCTTAAATGGGCACAATCTGCCGACGGTTTTATTGCTCCGCTCACTAAAGATGAGAACAAACCGGTTTGGCTTTCCAATGCTTATTCCCGCCAATTAACGCACAAATGGCGTAGCGAAGAAATGACAATTCTGGTAGGAAAACAAACAGTTTTAGACGATAATCCAAGTTTGACAACTCGTGATTGGCAAGGAAAAAAACCTATTCGATTGTTTATCGATACACAAAATGAAATCGACGATTCGTATCAGATTTTAAATCAGGAAGCTCCAACGTATCGGTTTACGAAAATCAAGAAAACGGTAAAAGACCAGTTCATTCCGTTTGAAAATACCGTTCAGGAAATCTGTGATTTTTGCTATCAAAACAACATTCAATCGGTTATTGTTGAAGGTGGCAGGCAGACTTTACAATCATTCATTGATGCCGGAATTTGGGACGAGGCACGAGTTTTTGAAACATCTGTAATTGTAGAACAGGGAATTTTAGCCCCGGTATTAACCAATTTTCAAAAGACAAAATCAGTTTTAATTGAAAAAGATTGTTTACATTTTTACGAACATCATTAAGAGCCTGTTTAAATTTATATCATAATCTTTGAAAAACAGAAAACATTGACTAATTTGAAATTTTTTATTTGAAGTTTGAAATTTTGGACGTAAAATCCCAACCTTAAACAAAAAAACTTTAAAAGTTAAATGAAAGATACCTACAAAACTATAGATAATCCGGGCGAAGAAACACTTTTCAAAGAAAAAAACAGTAAGTTTTTCGGCTACGCTTTTCCAGTCAAAAATGAAGATGAAGTAAAAACAATTTTGGAGCAAGTCAAAAAACAACATTATTCTGCCCGCCATTGGTGCTATGCCTTCCAGACCGGAACCGGAAAAAACATTTATTTCAGAGCTAACGACGACGGCGAACCGAGTAACAGTGCAGGAATGCCTATTTACGGACAAATTCAATCGTTTGACGTAACTGATATTTTAGTAGTTGTAGTTCGTTATTTTGGCGGAGTGAAATTAGGCGTAGGCGGATTAATTCAATCATATAAAACCTCAGCACAACTAGCTCTCGAAGCATCTGAAATCATAGAAAAAACGATTGATGCCGAGTATATCGTTCAATGTGAATACAAAGATTTGAACAAAGTAATGCGTGTCATCAAAGAAAAAAATGTCAATGTTATTCAACAGCAAATGGAACTCAATTGCATTTTCCACATTGCAGTGAGGCTACAAGAAGCGGAAGATGTTTTTCAGGCTTTTGCTCAGATTTATGGTGTGGATATTAAAGAAAAAGAATAACTGATGTAGTTTACAAAATATAAAACATCAGCCCCACATTCAGATATCGCAATCGCTGTGCATGGTTATTTTCTTTATAAACAGGCGAAAATCCGTAATAAACATAAGCATTCCACGTATTAAATCCGCCGGAAATATACACACCGAAAAGAGATTTATTCAAATCAGGGTTATTTTTAATTTCAATATTTCCGTAATATCCTTTGTAATTTGACTGGTTGTAAACCAAATAACTATATTTTACCCCGAGATATATCCGCCAGAATTTATGTGAATACATAGTTGAAGTCCGCCACCTGAATTCTAAAGGAATATCGATATACCAAGCACTAAGTCGGTTTTTGTCATAATCTTCCACGATTTCATAGTCATTGTTTTCATGCGAAAGAGTGGCAAAATTAGACCGGATAGACTGATAGGAAAGACCTACTCCCGGAGCGATTGCCCAATTGCGTTGCTCATTAACCGGAATATCTCTCAGAAAACCAAAAACGATATTGGGCGAAAACGACCTTTGGACAAACCCTTTGGGCTTATCCTGCAAAATACTGTGTGAAACGCCTACATAAAAATGGTCTTCCCGGTAAAAAGGGTCATCAACCAAAACGGTTCTTTCTTCTTTATTCTCGTCTTCATCTGACTGGGCAAAACCAATATTGACTGTAAGCAATATGAACAGGATAAATCCTATTTTTTTCATCTGTCTGTTTTTTCGTTTTAGGCAATAACAGAGATAACACTCAAAACCGCTGTTATCCTTGCTCAAAAATACAGTTTTTTCCTCATTTGAGCAAATCAGGAAAAATATTGCTGTGCTTGGGGTTAATTTATTTTCAAACAATCGCAAAAATGGTATATTTGCAAATAAATTTTTCCTCAAGATGAAATACAAACGAATACTTCTGAAATTAAGCGGCGAAGCCCTGATGGGTGAAAATCAATATGGTATCGACCCGAAACGTTTGGCAGAATATGCCGAAGAAATTAGAAAAATACACGAACAAGGCATAGAAATCGCTATTGTTATCGGAGGAGGAAATATTTTCAGGGGTGTTGCCGGAGCCAGTGAGGGCATGGACCGCGTACAAGGCGATTATATGGGTATGCTGGCAACAGTAATTAACGGTATGGCTTTGCAAGGTGCATTAGAGAGCATCGGTTTGCTTACCCGTTTGCAAACTGCCTTGAAAATTGAAGCCGTTGCCGAACCTTATATCAAAAGAAGAGCAGTAAGACATCTGGAAAAAGGTCGTATCGTCATATTCGGAGCAGGAACAGGAAATCCTTATTTTACTACAGATACGGCGGCCGTGCTCAGAGGAATCGAAGTGAATGCCGATGTTATCCTGAAAGGAACAAGAGTTGATGGCGTTTATACCGCCGACCCGGAAAAAGACAGTTCAGCAACCAAATTTGATTTGATTACCTTCAGTGAAGTGCTGAAAAAAGGACTTAATGTGATGGATACTACTGCTTTCACGCTCAGTCAGGAAAACAAATTACCTATTGTTGTTTTTGACATGAACAAACAAGGAAATCTGCTCAAAGTATGTAAAGGAGAAACAATTGGTACAACAGTTTACTAAATAAATAAAATCATGACAGAAGAAATTAATTTAATAAAAGAACAAGCAAAAGAGTCGATGCTGGGAGCTATTGACCATTTGCAAAAATCATTGTTGAACATCAGAGCCGGAAAAGCATCGCCACAAATGCTCGGCAGTGTTTTTGTGGATTATTACGGTTCGGCTACACCGCTTTCGCAGGTGGCAAACGTGAGTGCACCTGATGCTAGAACATTAACTGTAACACCTTGGGAAAAAAACATGTTACAACCTATCGAAAAAGCAATTATGTTGGCAAATTTAGGTTTGAACCCGATGAATAACGGCGAGGCTGTTATTATTAATATTCCTGTTTTGACTGAAGAAAGACGTAAAGACCTGGTAAAACAGGCTAAATCTGAAGCTGAAGATGCTAAAATCAGTATCCGGAATGCCCGTAAAGATGCAAATAATGACATCAAAAAAGAAGAAAAAAACGGACTTGCGGAAGACATTTGCAAAGCTGCCGAAGATGATATTCAGAAATTAACGGATTCTTACGTGCAAAAAGTAGATGAAGTTCTGAGCAGTAAAGAAGAAGAAATTATGAAAGTTTAATTTTTTTCAGATTAAAAAAAAACTCATCATAAAAAAACCTCGAAAGATTGATCCTTTCGAGGTTTTTGTTTGACTGAATATTTTTTTTCATTTGTAGAATATCCACAATTAGTTTTAATGGCTTGCTGTTCACTCTGAAAGAATCTTAACACATTAAAATAATATCTTAAGATTCATCGAAGTCAATGACAAATATTGCGTTTAAATATTTTTATTCAGGTAGTTAACCTTAAAACTTTCAGCCTTAAACTTTAAACAAATTATTAAACTTCCGCTGCTTTTTCAGTATGGATATTTTTTACTTTGTAAGTTTCTCCGCCGGCAACTTTTTCTACCGTTGCCTGAAGTGTTTCTTCGTTTTGCTTGGCATCGTCGTAAATAACCTCAGCTTTTTTGGTTTCAAAATCAACTTTGGCTTCTTTCACACCGTCCAATGCGGCTAATTTTTTCTCGATAGTTGCCGCACAACCCATTGCACAAGACATTCCTTCGATTTCAAAATCGGCTTTGGCTAACTCGCCTTGCAAAGCATCATTTTTTTCTTCTGTTTGCTCAGTTTTCGGTGCATCGTTTTCAGCAACAGCGTCCGTTTCTTGATTTGTTTTTTCCCCACAAGCTATCAATCCTACTGACAAAAAGGAAAGTATAGCAAAATTCTGTAACCATTTCATTGTAATATCTTTTTAAATTCTTACTACAAATTTAGCAAATATAAAATGGAAAAAGCTATATTCTACTTTATCATTTTTTGGAACAACTGTTTTCCTTCTGCTTCTAATCGTAACATATACACCCCTGCCGGTAATCCTGAGGTATCTATCTTATTATTTGAAGTTTGCAGACAAATTTTTCCCCTCATATTATAAATCGTAATCTGCAAATCTGTTTTGTCTGTTCCTTCTACAAAAATCTGATTATCAAACGGATTCGGATAAATATTCAGATGGTTTAAAACATCACTTTCCAAACCGCTTGGCACACCTTGGCTGATGACACCAACACCCTGTAAATCAAAACCTCCGGAAATAAATGGTGTCGGATAAGAATCGTTAATCATATTCCCATTAGAGTCGGGCGTGCCGTAATTTTCATCTATACTTCCGACCACATCTGTAATCTTTACGTAACGAATCTGTGATTTGTCCAGCAAAGACGAATTGTTTATATCACTGATATCAAACGGTGTGCCGTAATCGCCGATGTATTTTCCTGCAAGATTATGTAAATCGGTAGCTATAGGCGTTTCAAATGTCCCTAATTGTACATCGGTTTGTGTCATGCTTATTGCTGGAAATCTGAAATAATTCACTCCATCTGAACTGATTTCTACCACAGCTAATTCCAAATAACCTGCCGGGCTATTTTCAAAAACTGCAAAGTCAAAACCAGTCTTGTCTGCTATCGGAGGATTAAACATCAGGATAGCCTCGCCGCCGTCGCCCAAACTTACTACTTTTCCGTCTGGATAGCCCAAAGCATATTCCGGTTCGCCTGCAGAAGCATAGCCCAAGCCCGGATTGCTAATATTTTGGTAACCTCTCTGTAACTCAATTTCGGTTGCCCAAGCTACAAACAAACTACTATCCTTATGAATGGCGGTGCTTCCCTCCTCACCTGCCTGAGGCGGAAAAGGTTGTGCATAGGAACATACACAACCTCCGAATAATATTAACGAAAGAATTTTTTTCATTATTTCTTCACGAATCTGATAGTCTGGGATTGATTATCGTTTTGTATATTCATTAAATATGTTCCAGCCGACAACCCGCTGATGTCTATTCCGTGTGATTGATAAGTCGTATTGATTAATTCTTTGCCTAACAAATCAAATATTTGAATGTGTGCATTGTTTTCGGTAGTCAGAAAAACCCGGTTAGTCGCCGGATTCGGATATAGTTTAATCGATTCTTTGCCGTATTTTTCGCTATTTGTGGCAGATGATGCTGAAGCATAAATGTTGTTAGGAAGGTTTCCTACCGTAAATGTATTTTCCAGAACACCATCTAATGAATATACCAATACATCGCCGTCTGACACATAATTTTTAGCATCTGCCAAATAGAGTTTATCGTCAACTATCGACATACCGTAAGCTCCACCCCAGGTCGTAATATCTGTTTCGATAACCGGTTCATCACTTAATGTGAGCATAGTCGCATCAAATGTGTAAACATCTGCTGATACTTTGATGTAGAAAGTATCTTCGTATTTAGCAATAAATTTATAGGAATCATTACCATCTAGTTCCTCAACATTTTCTACTACCAAAGTAGATAAATCGACACGGTTAAATCCTGGTAGCAACGGCGGCTCTGCCCATGATTGTCCCATACTGATTATATATGCATAATTACCATGAAAAACCAATTCAGAGGGCGAGTTCCCGACTTCTACTTCCTCAATGGTTTCGGTTGCTATATCATATACAGACATAATATTGTTGGTATTAAAACCTCCCATGTGAAGCACATACAATTTGTTGTCTTTTTCATAGATTTGTTCTACTCCCGAAGACAGAGAAATTGTGTTTTCAACCTCATAACTTTCCATATCAATTACTGCCAGATAAGCCCCTGTATCATCATTTCCCCAGCAAGTAACATAAGCCTTTCCTTCGTGAATGACTGCATATCGAGGTAAAATAACGCCTTCATCTATCGTAACAAGTGAAACAAATGTTTTTGCATCAACAACTTCTACTTTACTAGAACCGTTTAACATAATCAAAGTTACCTCTCCGTCAGAAACCATTCCCTGAGCGACATCGCCCAACTCATTTACTTCGTTGGCAACTTGAAAAATATTGTTGGTTACTTGTCCGCCTGCATTAATATATGATACAGAACCTTGTGATGTTCCCATACCTCCTTCATTCAATACCAATATGCCGTCCACATATTCGGTTTGAGCCTGCATCGTAAACGCAGAAAACAATAAGCCTAAAGCCAAAAAATAATTTTTTCTCATAATTATAGTGTTTAAAATTTTACATAAAAAAACCACAAAAAGAACAATCTTCCTGTGGCGATTACGTATAATATAAACACACTATTTCTAACAAAATAGTCTTTTCCAATTATCGCATAATCTTTATTCCCGAAGATTAATTCTTGTCTCTATGGGCAGGTCTCCTGGCTTGCATCTCATTTATCCCTTCCCGGTTTTACTCCAGTGGTTATATTATAAATGAGTTTTATAGCTTACAGTTGCGGGTACAGCTCAAGAATTTAACTTGATTCCCTATTAATTTTTGCTAAAACCCTATAGAGGTATGTATCAGCAAATGTACAATTATTTTTTTAATCCATAGCAAACACATAAAATCCGTATCTTTGCACCTTACAAAAGATATATGGAATTCAAAGACTTCAACCTAATACGAAATTTACAGGAAGCTATTAACGATATTGGTTACAAAAACCCAACTCCCATTCAGCAACAGGCTATTCCGATAATTTTAGACGAAAAAGATTTAGTAGGAACAGCACAAACGGGAACAGGGAAAACGGCGGCTTTTGCCATTCCGATTATCAATTATCTGCATAGATTAGTCAGTAATTCCAAACGGACAAAACGGATTCGGACATTAGTTTTGACACCTACCCGCGAATTGGCTATTCAAATAGCCGAAAATTTTGACAATTATGCAAAATATACCAAAATCAAGACTTTAGTGATTTTCGGCGGGGTTTCACAAGTTCCTCAAGTAGAGAAATTAAAGCAAGGAATGGACGTGCTTGTCGCTACTCCCGGACGATTGCTGGATTTACACAAACAAGGATTTATTGATTTAAACCATTTGCACCATTTAGTTTTGGACGAAGCAGACCAAATGTTGGATATGGGATTCATCAATGACGTCAAAAAAGTCATCAAACTCACTCCCGAAAACAGACAGACACTTTTATTTTCGGCTACTATGCCCATGGCAATTCGTGAGTTGGCAGATACTTTTCTGAAAAACCCGAAATATGTTTCGGTCGCACCCGTTTCGAGTGCTTCGGATATCGTTAAGCAAAAAGTATATTTGGTCGAAAAAGAAAACAAACGCAAATTATTACTTCATATTATTCAGACCGAAAATCTGAAAAATGTGCTGATTTTTACCCGAACCAAAGGAGGTGCAAATAATGTTGCGAAATTCCTCCAAAAAAATAACATTTCGGCAGAGGCAATTCACGGGGATAAATCGCAAAATGCAAGACAAAGAGCATTAAATAATTTTAAAAACAAGGAAGTTGACATTTTGGTAGCAACAGATGTTGCTTCACGAGGTATTGATATTGATTTGTTGCCTTATGTCATCAATTATGAATTACCGAATGTTTCCGAAACTTACGTTCACAGAATTGGAAGAACAGGGCGGGCAGGAAACGAAGGAATAGCCATTTCGTTTTGTGGAAGAGACGAAAAAATCTATTTACAGGATATTGAAAAATTAATCCGTAAAAAGATTAAGGTGGTTGAGGATAATCCGTTTCCTTGGGATAATGCTGTTCAAAAAGAGGAACGTCCAAACCAAAATCCTCCGAAAAAAGATTTCCGGAATAAAAACAAAAACAACAATTCAAGAAAATCAAATAATTCCAAAAAGAATAAAAAGAGGTGGTATTAGAAGTTTGGTTGATTAGGAAAAAGTGATTAGTTAAAAGTAAAAACCTGTCAAAATATAAATTTGACAGGTTTCCTATTTTGTAATTAAAGTTTTGTGTAAACTTAAAGGATTGAATCGTCCTTAAACATTTCTTCTACATTATAGATGACTTCGCAATCACAATAGCTACCATTTTTTTGAAGCCATTTTTCTATGTCTTCAATATTTTGAATATTGTGTTCTTCCAAAAATTATTTAGTGATTTTTAATGTGTCATCACAACCATTTTCTGAAAGTCTTTCATCAATAAAATCAAATAATTCTTGAAAAATTTCACGAGAAATAGGAAGGCTTTTCTCAAATTCAAGTCTTGCTTTCTCTCTTAATTCTTTTTTGATTTGTTTTCATCTTTCGATTTCGTTCTTATCAGGCATAATTTTACCATTAGATTGGTTAAAGAGTCAAACTGCTAACTGTAAACTGGTCACTGATTACTGAATTATCGAATCAGTTTTTTGTATTTGATTCTTGTTGGTATCAAATCTCCCAAGCGTTTTTTGCGGTTTTCTTCATAATCAGAGAATCCTCCTTCAAAGAAATACACTTCAGAATTTCCCTCAAAAGCTAAAATATGCGTACAAATTCTGTCCAAAAACCATCTATCGTGGGAAATTACCACAGCACAACCTGCAAAGTTTTCCAAACCTTCCTCTAATGCACGTAGTGTATTGATATCCAAATCGTTGGTAGGCTCATCGAGTAAAAGCACATTTCCTTCTTCTTTGAGAGTCATTGCCAAATGTAATCTGTTTCGCTCTCCTCCCGAAAGTGTGGAAACTTTTTTGTTTTGGTCGCTTCCTCCAAAGTTAAAACGACTCAAATAAGCTCTCGAATTCACTTGTCTTCCTCCCATCATAATTAGTTCCTGTCCGTCAGAGAAGTTTTCCCAAATGGATTTTTCAGGGTCAATGTTTTTGTGAGTTTGGTCAACATAAGCGATTTTTACAGTATCTCCAACTTGGAACTCTCCTTTATCGGGAGTTTCCTCTCCCATAATCATTCGGAAAATGGTGGTTTTTCCTGCTCCGTTTGGTCCGATAATTCCGACAATTCCTGCCTGTGGCAGTTTGAAATTCAGATTTTCATAAAGCAATTTATCTCCATATCCTTTTGATACTCCAACTGCCTCGATTACGTTCGTCCCCAAACGTGGTCCATTCGGAATATACAGCTCTAATTTTTCTTCTAATTGTTTTTGGTCTTCGTTTAATAATCGGTCATAGTTTTGTAAACGAGCTTTTTGTTTGGTTTGTCGTCCTTTTGCCCCTTGTCGTACCCAATCCAGCTCTCGTTCTAAGGTTTTTCTACGTTTAGAAGCCGTTTTTTCTTCCATTTCCAAGCGTTTTGACTTTTGGTCCAACCATGAAGAATAGTTCCCTTTCCAAGGAATTCCCTCTCCTCGGTCTAATTCCAAAATCCAACCTGCTACGTTATCCAGGAAATATCTATCGTGAGTTACCGCAATGATAGTTCCTTTATATTCTTTCAAATGTTGCTCTAACCAATGTACACTTTCTGCATCAAGGTGGTTGGTTGGCTCATCAAGTAACAAGACATCAGGCTGTTGCAAAAGTAATCGACAAAGAGCAACCCTACGTCTTTCCCCTCCCGAAAGCACCTTAATTGGCGTGTCAGGGTCGGGAGTACGGAGTGCGTCCATCGCAACTTCCAATTTATTGTCAATTTCCCAAGCTCCCAAAGCATCGATTTTGTCCTGAAGTTCAGCTTGTCTGTCCATCAGTTTTTGCATTTTGTCTGCATCTTCATAGACTTCCGGAAGTCCGAACATATCGTTGATTTTGTTGAACTCGTCCAGAACAACCATTGTTTCAGCTACTCCCTCACGAACGATTTCGATAACGGTTTTGTTTTCGTCCAGTTGAGGCTCTTGTTCCAAGTAACCAACCGTATAATTTGGTGCAAAAACCACATCTCCCTGATAGTTCTTATCAACTCCTGCGATGATTTTCAAAAGGGAAGATTTTCCCGAGCCATTCAACCCGAGAATTCCAATTTTAGCTCCGTAAAAAAAGCTCAAATAAATATCTTTTAATACCTGCTTATTGGTCGAAGAATAAGTCTTGCTTACTTTCGACATCGAAAAAATTACTTTCTTATCGTCTGACATTTTTATTTAGGATTAAGTGAATTAGGATTTAGGAATTAGTTTAGTACTAATACGATTGTATCAATATTTCTGATGGAATTCCGAGTTTTGAGCTCAATTTTCTAATCATTTCGAGAGATAATTTTCTTTTTCTGTTCAGAATTTCACTTGCTCTGCTTTTTAGTCCGATTAAATCTGCCAAATCATTTTGGGTATAATTTAATTGTTCCATTCTGAATTTGATTGCCTCAATAGGGTCGGGCATTTCAATAGGAAAATTTTCGTTTTCGTATTTTTCAATTAATATTCCCAAGATTTCCAATTCATCTCCCTCTTTTGTTCCTTTTTTGGCTTCAAAAATTTGTTCAAGTCTTTCCAAAGCCTGAATATAATCGTTTTCTGTTTTTATAGGTTTTAGTTTCATTGTTGTCTGATTTAAATTGTGTTTGCATCAATTTTGTCATAATCTCCGTGTGTTCCTACAAATCGTACCCAAACCATTTGATAGTCATAATTTATTCTGACTATCAACCTGTATTTGTTTCCTTTTATATCAAAACATATTCTGTTGTTTTTCAGAACACTTGCACTCGGATAATCTGATTTTAGTTCATTTATATTTTGCCAAGTTGCATTTTCTGCTTCTCGATACCAGGATTTTAACTGCTGTTCGCAATCGTTGTGCTTTTCCCAAAATTCTCGTAATATCTTTTTTGAAATTACTCTCAATGCTTTTCTGATTTATGAATACAAAGATAAATAATAATTCCCAAATAGGGAACTTTTTATTAGTTTTAATTTATATCGAAAATTATATCATAAAAAAACTATATTCATCACAAATAAAATATTTACATCTTGATGAATTATTAAACGAAGTTTACTATTTTTACGTAAACATTAGATTATGGAATTTACAGAAAACTTTAGAAAATCGGATAACTTCAGAATTGATGGTCAAATGCTGTACATCATTGATGAGAACGGCAGAGAATTAGAAATTTTCATCGGTGAAGAAGTACGAAATGCCCGTTGGACCGACGAAGGTCGTTTGTTGGTTACTTTAGAAAACGGTGCAGTTCGCTCGTATGAAGACGAAGTGAACTACATTAAAATCTAAAAAAATCCGCTTAAAAAGCGGATTTTTCATTACAAAATCTGATTCGTATGATCTTTGGTTTTGACTTTGGTTATGATGTTCTCAATTATTCCTTTTTCGTCAATAATAAAAGTCGTTCTGTGGATACCATCATATTCTCTGCCCATAAATTTCTTTGGTCCCCAAACACCGTATGCCTCAATAATCGTCTTGTCTTCATCGGCAATTAACGGATAGCTGAGTTTATTTTTTTCGGCAAAATTCGCCTGACGTTTTTGTGAATCGGCACTCACACCGATTAACTGATAACCTTGTTTTTCAAATCGTTGTATATTGTCCTGCAAATTACAGGCTTCTGCCGTACACCCCGGCGTGGAGGCTTTCGGATAAAAGAATAACACTATTTTTTTGCCTTTGAAATCTTTCAACGCAATTTCTTTTCCATTTTGGTCTATTCCTGAAAAATCTGGTGCTTTGTCGCCTGTTTTTAATGTCGTCATAAATATTTACTACTTTTGAATTCTCAATCAAAGTTATTATTAATTATCGGCATGAAAAAATCTGAACGCATCAATTTTATTATTGACACCCTGGAAGAATTATATCCGAATCCGCCTATTCCGCTTAATCACAAAGATGCTTACACCCTGCTGATTGCAGTTTTGCTTTCTGCCCAATGCACCGACGAACGGGTCAATAAAATCACACCAGCTCTTTTTTCTGTTGCTGATAACCCTTATGATATGGTTAAATTGTCTGTGGAGGAAATTGCGGATATTATTCGCCCGTGCGGACTTTCGCCGATGAAATCCAAAGGAATTTACGGGTTGAGTAAAATCCTGATTGAGAAATACAACGGACAGGTTCCGAACAGTTTTCCTGCATTGGAAGAACTGCCTGCAGTCGGGCATAAAACCGCCAGCGTAGTGATGTCACAGGCTTTTGACATTCCTGCATTTCCTGTTGATACACATATTCATCGACTGATGTATCGTTGGAATCTGAGCAACGGAAAAAGCGTTGTACAAACCGAAAAAGATGCAAAAAGACTGTTTCCGAAAGAATTATGGAACAAGCTGCATCTGCAAATTATCTATTACGCCAGGGAGTTTTCGCCTGCTCGCGGCTGGAATCTCGACAATGATGTCATTACCAAAACTGTCGGTAGAAAATCGGTTATTGATGCTTGGTACGCTCGTAAATAAAAAAAGAACGTCAAAGACGTTCTTCAGTTTACATTCATTCCGAAACAAAAACCTTTATTTTTGACCACTTTATATGATTTTGAATAATTGAGAATCATCTGAATGGTCGCTTTTTTGGGTTTTAATTCTTTCTCTTTTCTTAATGTGTAATTTTCTGTCATATTATTTTAGTTTGGGTTATTTATATAATAACGCCATTGACAGAAAGAATATTGTGTGCTATTCTGTAATTATTGTTTTTTGTTCTAAAATTTTTCGCATATTCAAGACCGCATACCGCATTCTGCCTAATGCCGTGTTGATACTCACGCCGGTTTGCTCAGCGATTTCTTTAAAACTTAAATCTTCAAATATCCGTAGTTTGACCACCTCCTGCTGGTCGTCGGGTAATAACTCCAGCAATCCGCAGATTTCTTTTTTGGCTTGCAACTGTGCCAGAGCGTCCTCTACCGAAGGTGAATTGTCTTCCATATACCTGAATATAGAAAATTCCTCGTTTTCACGCTGCATCTGCATCTTGTTGCTTTTCCTGTAGTAGTCAATTATCAGATTGTGAGCAATGCGAACCACCCACGAAACGAATTTCCCTTCTTCGTTATATTTTCCTTTTTTCAGCGTGTGAATAACCTTGATAAAAGTGTCCTGAAAAATATCTTCCGTAAGGTCTCTGTCACGTACTTTTGAAAAAATAAAACTGTAAATTTTAACTTGATGTCTGTCTATGAGTTGTGCCAACGCCTGCTCATCTCCATGCACATATTGCCTGACCAATACTGCATCAGTAGATTCATTTTTTTTCATAATCAATACTTTTAGTCGTTATGTAATTTTAAAAGTATTGTTCTTTTATAGGCGTCTTCTTTTAAGTTGATAAGTCAAATGTACAACATTTTTTTACAAATGCAAATAAAAAGTTAAAAATTATATGAGCTGGAATTGTTTTGAAAATTAGGGTCTCCTGTCCGTTTCGTCGTATTTGGTGCACAAAAAAATAAAAGCTACATTTGTTTTCTAAATGTATTTTTATGCGATTAAGAAATATAATAATTATTTTATTGGTATTTTCAGCTATTTCTTGTAATAGTAATAAAGAAATATCGGATATAGGAATAAAAGACAGAACTATATATCAAAGTACGTCTGATAGTCTATTTAGAAATATGGATAATTATCAATTATATGAGAAAAGTAAAGAACTAAATTTTCAAGAAAAACATCAAAAAGGGTTAGAAATTCTATTAGAGCTTGAAAAGTCTGAGCCAGAGAATAAGCTTGTATTAGAAGGGTTAGGAATAACCTACTCATATCTTAATAACTTTTCTTTGTCTGAAGAATATTTTAAAAAAGTTATTGCAGTAGATTCTTTGTTTTTTAATGGTTATATAAATTTATCTACATTATATGTAAACAAAAAAGAATACGAACTCGCTTATCAAACCATAATGAGAGCCTCAAATATCGAAAAAACAGAAATGGAAGAGGTTTTTTATATCATGCAACAAGCTAATCTAAATCATTTTTTAGGAAACTGCGAAGAAGCATTAACATTATGCAATATGGCAATGAATTTGAC
The DNA here is from genome assembly GCF_002807015.1 of Avrilella dinanensis. Classification (GTDB taxonomy): domain Bacteria; phylum Bacteroidota; class Bacteroidia; order Flavobacteriales; family Flavobacteriaceae; genus Flavobacterium; species Flavobacterium dinanensis. Next base: position 538,994 of record NZ_NIPO01000001.1, read on the forward strand.
AAATGATAGAGATGTAATTGATTTAATTACAAGAGATTATAACGAGATTAAAAAGACTTGCATAAACAAGAATTAATCTTACTACTTTAAAAACAAATGATTACATTAATCAGAAATATGTTATATGAAAAATTATTTTTTACCGGTTTTGATAAGCTTGTTATTGTGCTTGAGTTGTAACAAGGATAAATCGGAGAAGGTTGTGTCCGATACTGTACATTATGCTGATGAAGAATTGAGTTTTGCTTTTTCAACTTTTGAAGAAGATGTAAACAGTAAAATAATTACACCAACTTATCGGATTCGTGTCGAAAGTGACACTGTTTCTTTTGAAGGATTTATGATTACGTTTTCTGCATTAGATGAACCACTAAAAATATTTATCAATAATGATACTATTTCAGTTCAAGATATGTTTACACAAAACTGCGTTGAAAGTGAAAAAATTCAAGCTGATTATTCAAATATGATTTCTGATATTCAATATTATAAAGATTATGATTTTATTCTATTTAAAGCTCTTTTTTATCCTTGTACAGGGTTAGGTTGCGGGGTTAATTATCAGGTAATATATCATACAAAGTCAAAGAAATCATTTGTTTTTGGAAGGTTTCGAACAGGCTTCGACATGGAATTGTATTATTATAATGATGAAAAAACTTACTACTTATCAAAATCATACAACGGTAGAAATATTCAGGGAATAGATACTATTCGTTATGAACTTTTTCGAGTAGATTTTTCATTGCAGGAACTCAAACCGTTAGATGATATATTTGCAGAAACCGTGTATGATGAAAATGATAATAGAAGAATTATAAGTTTTACAAAACAATGGATTGATGAGTAGAAAAAACATTTCTAATGGATTTCTAAATGATTAAGCCATTCTTTTTTTCTGCTGAAATTACCGCTTTCATCTTTATACATAAAGATTGCATTTTGTTCTCTGTCAATTAAAAGCTGCTCGGGAATAAAGTCATTGTCATAAGGCACTTTAAGAAAAATAATCGTATCGCCTTCGATGTGATATTTTCCTTTAAATGTTTCCTGAAAACCAAATATTCCGTTTACTTCATTCTCAACAGTTCCATTTTCTCTGAATATCAACGTGTAATGAAATAAATCGTCTTTTAATGTAGCGGTTAGTATTCTCGGAGATTTGAAAATATCAGACTGAAAAACATTAAACAAAACAATCATTAACAAAAGAGTTCCGTGAAAAATCACTTTTATCCTATTATTCTTTATTCCACGTTTTATTACCGAAACAATTGTATCAATAAAAGAAATAACAAAAAGTACGACTATCGGAAGGATAAATAGTCCGTACGAAAAGAAATAGAGCAACATTCCCCCATAAAAATCGGTTATTATCCAGCACAAAATTCCCAATGTTGATATAATTGCAATAATATTAGAAATTGGTCTGTTTTTCATAAAGCTTATTTTAAAGAAATCGTTTTATAATACAATTCAGACGAGAGAAATTTTTCATTTTGTTTTCGTTCAATGTGTTCTTTCAACCATTGCGAATCCAATTCTTCCGGCTGATAATATTTCAACAGCGTTTTTTCATTTCCTCTTAAGTGTAGTAAATAAGAAAAATCCACATTCTCTTTTGTCAGGTTGTATTTTGTGATGATATTTCCCCAATTAAAAAGCGAACAGACAACCAAAGAATAAAAAAGTATCCACGACATTTTATCCACCAGATAAAAATTGGTTTGTTGAAAATGAATTTTCCGGTAAGAATAAAACAATCCAAAACCACATAAAATCAGAAAAAGATAGACACCCAATCGCTTATACGTCAAACCTAAAGCATCTATATAAATGGTGTTTTGAATGATGGCAGAAAGAATTAAGATTCCGTTTAGTATCAACCATAATTTGGATAAAAGCACCAATGTTTTATTGTTTTTGATAAAGTTCAAAGCTCCTTTGAAATAAAACAAAAGAACGAGCATTGCCAGAACAATCGAACCAATCAGTGAATTAATCTGTTCGTGGATACGCGAGCTGTATTCCGAAAAATGTTGCGGAATTGTCTGAAAATGCTCAATATTAAAAACAATGATAAAGAAAAACAACATTATGTTGAGGCAAACCAGTGTAATCATTCCGCTTCTTTTCTCAAAACCGATTTCCAGAAATTCAAATGTAGGTTTTAAGTTTTCTTTTTGTGATGCCGTGAAATGAAATTGAAGACTGCGGTTTAGCGTTTTAAAAGGTTCGTAAATCTTTGTATTCCAGAACACAAAGCTGAAATAAAATCCCAACAGAGCAATCAGAATAATGACTGCATCAATATCAAGTTCATACCGTTGATACCAACCGAATAAAGTATCGCTTGAAGTCAGGTAGATTGCGAAAAAGACCGATAAAATCAAAAACGGAAGAATTAAATAGGAAAATATTTTGGAAAAAGTATTTTTCTGTTTCGATTTATTGTACTGAAACCAATCGTCTATCTGAAACACCTGAACAATAAATGCAAACCAATTGGTACAATACACAACCGCCTGAATAAGCAGTCTTAGCTCAGGCTCAACAGTATAATATCGAAAAACAAAGGACGACAAAACAACCGCCAAAAAAGTCGTAAAAGTAAACAACCACGCATTGGACAAACAGCTCAACACCACGCACAATGCCAAGATGAGAGCTTTGCGGTCTTGAAGTAACTCTGGTTTTTGAACAAAACTCAACCCGAGTAATGCCAAAGCAAAAACAGAAAGGTTTATCCCAATTCCCTGATTGTAAAACAATACAACAAACAAAAATGTGCTGACAAAAATTAAAACTTGTTTTTTCATATTTATAAAATTTAAAGTACTTTGTAATTCAAAGTTAATTAGTAAAAAAATAAGACATTTACTGCCTCATCATCTTTTCCAGAAAAACAAGATGCTCCTGAAAAGCTTTTTTTCCTTTTTCTGTAATCCGGTAAGAAGTTCTCGGTTTTTTACCAACAAATTCTTTCTTTACTTCAATATATTCATTCTTTTCCAGCGATGCAGAGTGACTTGCCAGATTACCGTCGGTTACCTGCAAAAGACTTTTCATTTCGGTAAAGTCCACCCAATCATTGACCATCAAAACAGACATCATTCCCAACCGGACTCTGCTTTCAAAATCTTTATTTAATCCGCTGATAATACTCATTTTACTTGTATTTTCGGTGCAAAATAACCCCGTAAATTATATGTAAAACTCCAAAACCTATCGTCCAGAAAATCAATCCTTTTCCAATCCAGAACAAAGACAGGCAACCTAATGCTATTTCCAACAATCCCAGATATTTAATATCAGAAAAGGTATATTTTTCTGCATTTATCAAAGCCAATCCGTAGAAAATCAAAGTAGTTCCGGCAATTAATCCGTATAAACCATATTGCAGTAATGCCAAAACAAAGATACCTCCCACTGCAAGCGGAATGGCTAATTGGATTAATACTTTTTTGGTTGTGGAAGTCCAAACCTGCAAGCCTAATTTTTGACTTTTTCTAATGGTAAAAAAACAACCGAAGAAAAGTGCTAATACCAAGGCTAAGATCCCTAAACCTATTAGTTTAGATAGCATATCAAAATTATAAATCTTTATTTGATTAGGTTCAAACCCCAAAAAGTAATCTTTCGTCAAATATATTGCAGTAATTCCTGTCAATAAACCAACAATTCCTGCACCTACTCCCGACAAACCACTCAGTGAAATAAATCGGGACGAGCGTTCCATCATCTCTTTTATGTGTGCTAAATCTTCAGAAGCTTTTGTATTCATTTTTATATACTTTGAAATACAAAGTTATTTGAATTTATAAGAACAACAAATTTTTTGACAAAAAAAAGAGGAAAATATTTTTCCTCTTTTACTATTTCTTCAAATCTTCTGCCGCTTTTAAAACCGTTTCTTTCAATCCTTGTTTGTAGGCAATCATTTTATCAAGAAGTTCTGCGTTTTGACTTGCCAGTATCTGTACAGCCAACAAACCGGCATTTTTCGCTCCGTTTAATGCTACCGTTGCCACAGGAACACCGCCTGGCATTTGCAGAATCGACAAAACAGAATCCCAGCCGTCAATAGAATTGCTTGATTTTACCGGTACACCAATCACAGGAAGCGGACTCATAGAGGCTACCATTCCCGGTAAATGTGCCGCACCACCCGCTCCGGCAATGATAACATTGATACCGTTTTTATGTGCGTTGGTAGAAAAATCAACCAATTTTTCAGGTGTTCTGTGTGCAGATACAATATCAATATGTGTTTCTACACCAAATTCGTTTAATATGTCTATGGCATTTTGCATTACCGGCATATCCGAAATACTGCCCATTACTACTGCTACTTTCATTTTTTTGTTTATATATTTTTGTGATTAAGAGGTGTAATCAAATTCGATATTTTTTTCATCTCTTCTTGTATCCCAAACAGATAAAATTATTAATTCGGTTGTGGTAAATTCGTAAAAAATCAAATAATCTCGTACAATGGTTATTCTGGTGGTTCCGTTATTTGATAATCGTCCGATTTTTGGATGCTCAGAAAGAAGCTTTACCCGTTCAGAAAATAATTTATTCAGCTTTTTGCTGTATGCTTTGGATTGATTTTTATTGTTCCAATAAATCAATATTTCTTTCCTTTCAGATTGTGCCGATTTTGTCCAAATTATTTTTCGTTGAGCCATTGGTCAATTTCCTTATCAGCTTCTTCTTCGTTTAAAAAATTTCCATTAGTATATTCTTCCCTGGCTTCCGCCACTCTGTTTTTTTGACTTTCTGATAGCTCATAAATATCATTAAGCTCAAAGTCCAAAAGCTTTTTAATTTCTTCAATAACCCGAACTTCTTTTAATTCGGTTATTTTTTGAATGATGTCGAGTTTTAATTCAGAAGTATTCATAGTGAAAGTTATTTATATCAAAGTTACAAAAAAACAAGTGATTAAGAATTATTTACTAATCACTCTAATCGTTTCCTTAACCTCTTGTGCCACTTTACGTGCTTCGGTCATATCAGCATTTACAATGGTAACGTGTCCCATTTTTCGGAACGGGCGGGTTTCTCTTTTTCCGTAGATATGTGGAGTTACGCCATCAATCGCCATAATTTTTTCGATATTTTCATAAACTACTTGTCCCGAAAAGCCTTCTTCACCCACCAGATTTACCATAATTCCGGCAACTTTACTGTCGGTATTTCCCAAAGGTAAATCTAAAATGGCACGAATGTGTTGTTCAAACTGTGAAGTGTAACTTGCTTCAATCGAATAATGACCAGAGTTGTGCGGACGCGGAGCTACTTCATTAACTAAAATTTCATCATCTTCGGTTTGAAACATTTCAACAGCCAACAGCCCCACATGATTAAAACTTTCGGAAACTTTCAAGGCAATTTCTCGTGCTTTATTTGACACAGCTTCATCAATTCTCGCCGGACAAATTACATACTCCACCTGATTGGCTTCGGGGTGAAATTCCATTTCTACCACCGGATAGGTTTTGATTTCGCCCGATGCCGAACGTGCTACGATAACCGCTAATTCATTTTTAAACGGAATCATGATTTCGGCAATACATTCAGTTTCAGGTAGATTGTTTAAATCTTCAATTTTGCGAATAACTTTTACACCATTTCCGTCATAACCGCCTTCGGTTGCTTTCCAAACGAAAGGCATTGTAAGATTCGAGATTTGAGATTTGAGATTTGAAGTACTCTCAAACAATTGAAAATCAGCAGTCGGAAGATTATTATCCTTATAAAACTGTTTTTGTTTTCCTTTGTTTTTAATCAGGCGTAAGGTTTTGGGTGACGGATATACTTTTTTACCTTGGTTTTCCAAGGTTTCCAAAGCATCCAGATTTACGTTTTCAATTTCGATGGTTAAAACATCTACCTGATTGCCCAAATCGATAACTGTTTGATAATCGGTCAGTGAACCCTGAAAAAACTTGGTCGCACCAAACTGGCAAGGTGCTTCGGCACTTGGATCAACCACATAAGTTTGTATATCAAATTTTCGGGTTTCGGTCAGCATCATTTTGCCTAACTGCCCTCCGCCTAAAATACCTAATTTAAAATCAGAAGAAAAATAATTCATTACTATTGCTGTTTTGTGATACAAAGATACTATTTCCGTTGGCAAATGGAAAGACTAAATAGGATTATAGAATACGAGAATAGATTTTTATTAATTCTTCAAAAAAATAAGCCACAAACAACACAAATTCATTCGTGTAATTAGTGGCTTATTTCTAATCCTTATAAAATCCTAACTTTCAAAAAATTCGATTAACGCACGGATACCTGTTCCGGTTCCGCCCAAACCTTTGTAATTTTCCGGGGATTCGGTAAATGCCGGTCCGGCAATATCGATATGCACGAAAGGTTGCTTGGCAAAATGCTCTAAGAATTTACCGGCAGTAATCGTTCCGGCATAACGTCCGCCGATGTTTTTCAAATCAGCTACTGATGATTTCAACTGTTCTTTATAATCTTCCCACAACGGCAACTGTACCATGCGTTCGTAAACTTTTTCGCCTGCTACAAGTAATTTCTGGTTGATTTTTTCATCAGCATTACTCATCAAACAAGCGGCTCTTGTTCCGGCCGCAACCAAAGCCGCACCGGTCAATGTAGCCGCATTGATAATCAATTCGGGCTGAAATTTATCTGCATAAGCAATCGCATCTGCCAAAATCATACGCCCTTCCGCATCGGTGTTCAGGACTTCCACCGTCGTTCCGTCATACATTCGAATCACATCGCCGGGCGTGTATGCCTCCTGCCCAGGGCGGTTATCCGTTGCCGGAATCAATCCGATAATATGAACATTGAGTTTGTTGAGTGCCGCTGCATAAATCGTTCCTGCCATCATCGCGGCTCCCCCCATATCCGATTTCATCACGTCCATCGAGCCTTGCGTCGGTTTTAGTGACAATCCACCGGTATCATAAACCACACCTTTTCCTACCAGGACAATTGGTTTTTGATTGGTCGGATTTTCCGGTTTGTATTCCATAATGGTAAATGTCGGCGGAGTAAGTGAACCTTTGTTTACTGCTAATAATCCACCCATTTTTAGGGCTTCAATCGTGGATTTGTCAAAAACTTCGACGGTAAAACCAGCTTCGTTACCGATTTCGATAATTTCTTTCCCTAACTGAATAGCATCTAAATAATTAACCGGTTCGTTGACCATATCACGTGCCCAGAAAACGGCTTTGATGGTATTATTCATTCGGCTGATTCGACTTTCGGAAATGTCTCCGAACAGATAAATATGTTCCAAAGCATATTCACGTTCGTCGGCATCTTTATAGTATTTCAAAAACTGATAATTGGACAACGCCAGTCCTTCTGCCAATGCGAGAGTTGTTTCGCCGTTTCCTGCAATGGTAATTGCATTGGTTTTTTTGTCTAATTTCTGACGGATATTAAATCCGAACACACGCATTTTTTCCAAATCTTCGTCTTCCTTGACAAAGAAATAAACACTTTCGCCAATTTTTACAAAATCTTCTTTTTTGTCTGAATTTTTAAAGCTGGTAAAAGCTTCCTGAATATAATTTGGTAACTGATTATCAATAACAGCTTGTCCGTTGACAATATAAACAACGGCTTTTCCTGTAAGGTTTTGAACTAATTGTAACATCGTTTTGTTTTTTTATGAAGTTTCAAAAGTACGAAAAATGTTGCGTTTTTATACAAGTAAATACGTTGTAAAGATTATTCGGTCAATATCAAAAATGCTTTACTATTTATAAGTTTAAACGATAAATCAAGATAGATGGTTTCGTATCTTTGTAAAGAAAATTTTTATCATGTTACAATCTAAAGGTTTTAGACGAACTTTTAAACATAATTTATTTTTAGCCATATTATTTGCATTTGCGGCAGGAGTTGTCAATGTTTTTGGTTTTCTCAGCTTGGGCATTTTTACGACTAATATTACGGGTCACGTAGGGGAATTTGCTCTTTGGCTTGAGCAATCTAAATGGACTGCTGTACTAAAATTAGCACTTTGGATAGCTGCTTTCGGACTTGGGTCATTCACCTCTTCGGTTATTACCGGCTTTTTTGAGGAAAGAAAACCGAAACTCTCTTATACATTACCAATTATTATTGAGATTGGTCTGCTATTGTGGTGTTTTTTAATTCACCTGGATCTTAACCAGCAAGCTAAACAAATTCTCATCTTACTTTATGCTATGGGAATTCAGAACGGGATTGTTTCAGTAGTAAGCGGAAAAGTAGTCCGCACTACGCATCTCACAGGAATGGTTACAGACATCGGTATCGGATTTGGCAAAATGCTTTTGAGAAAAGGAAATAAAATTTTTGTATTACGCTCCTTACTACTCAATTTAGCTGTAGTTATCTCGTTTATTTCAGGAGCGATGTTAAGTGCGTTTGTCACAATTGATTATCACGAAAACGTATTGCTGATTCCGATAATACTTCTGGTTTCTATTTTAATATATGATTTTAAAACAATGGAAAAAGGAATAGAAAAAATGAAAAAATTGAGGGAGCGATTACATATTTAGATTCATTTATGGATTATTATAAATATAAAAACATTTCATCTGTGCCATTTTATGCTATACACAAAGATACAAGTATTTTATTATCCTAATAATTTGACTAAGAACAACCATAAAATCGGTACACTTTCTACCCAAAACAAGGTATAGTACTTACTTTTATGTGGAGAAGCATAATGTGTAAATAATGTAATTACCGTTATTAATATCAAGTTGATAATCCATTGACTCGGGTAATTTCCTTGTTTGAAAAACTCCAGTACATAAAATGGGATTAATAATAAATAAATCAAATATTTAGTATGCAAAATACCGATAGATTGAGGAACGGTTTTCAATCGAATATCATCATATTTCAAGTCATTAATTTCAAAAATTAAAATTAATATGAGCGTAAGCAAAAATCGTTGTAAAAATTTAAAAAACATGTCTGAAGACAGCAAAATCCCAGCCTGATACAAAGGCAGTAAAAGTGTGCACCCAGCCCAGCACAATGCTACGATATAAATTTTAATTCCTGATATATTTCTAAGATTCTGTTTTCGTTTACTAATTGGTACGGCGTAGAAAATACTTAATAACCCAAAAACTAACGTAACAAGTTGTGTTTTCCACTCCAATAGGAAAAAATTGACTGTTAGAACAATTCCAGCTACAATCGTTAGCAACACTATTGTTTTTTCCTTATTTGAATATTTTGATTTATTTCGGTACAAAGCAAAATATTTGATAAAATTATAGCTGAAAATTGTTCCGAAAAAAACCAATGATAACACATTCCAATCGACCATTATTGCTATAAAATAATAAGTCATTAAAACTAATGCAGAAGTAGCCACAGCAACGTGTATGCTTGCATCAAGATAGAAATCAAAAGTATTTTTTAACGCTGTTTTCAAACCAAATATTAAAGGGTATAAATTTAGTTGAATTTGGCATAATTTTCAAAGTAATCATCACAAATAGTTATTTATCTATTTCAAAGATAAACAAAAAGTCCTTTACATTTCTGTAAAGGACTTTTAAAACAAGGCGGCGACCCGAGCTTGCGAATTGGCGAAGCAATCGACCGAAGGGACACGCCGTTCTTATAAAAAAAGAAAGCCTGTCTTTTTCAAGACAGGCTTCACTAAAACAAGGCGGCGACATACTCTCCCGCATGGTATTGCAGTACCATCTGCGCAATCGGGCTTAACTTCTCTGTTCGGAATGGGAAGAGGTGAGCCCCGATGCTATAACCACCTTAAGCTTTTCAGGCAAGAGGCATTAGCCATAAGGCATTAGCTTTTTACCCCCCATTAGCTATTGGCTTATGCCTTTTCACTAATGGCTTATATTGTTAACATNAACTGGTTTACCACAGAGGCTGGAACGTCAACCGTAGTTACTGTTCCGTCTTCTGACGTATAAGTATAAGTTCCGTCAGCGTTGTCAACTAATGTGGTTACACTTTCGTTGGTTTCAACGATATGTTGGATATATTCCTCGATAGTTGTGTACTCTTCGCCGTCAATAGTAACTGGTCCTGAGTTTACAATCTCTTCGAATTGGTTTACCACAGATGCTGGAACGTCAACCGTAGTTACTGTTCCATCTTCTGACGTATAAGTATAAGTTCCGTCAGCGTTGTCAACTAATGTGGTTACACTTTCGTTGGTTTCAACGATATGTTGGATATATTCCTCGATAGTTGTGTACTCTTCGCCGTCAATAGTAACTGGTCCTGAGTTTACAATCTCTTCGAATTGGTTTACCACAGATGCTGGAACGTCAACCGTAGTTACTGTTCCATCTTCTGACGTATAAGTATAAGTTCCGTCAGCGTTGTCAACTAATGTGGTTACACTTTCGTTGGTTTCAACGATATGTTGGATATATTCCTCGATAGTTGTGTATTCCTCTCCTTCAATAGTAACTGGTCCGCCGTTTACAATCTCTTCAAATTGGTTTACCACAGATGCCGGTACATCTACAGTAGTAATTGTGCCGTCTTCTGACGTATAAGTATAAGTTCCGTCAGCATTGTCAACTAATGTGGTTACACTTTCATTCGCCTGAACAATTTCTTCGAAGTTGATGGTATGGGTTTCTCCACTCTCATCGATATATGTGAACTGGTCACCGTCGTAGTAAACATTTCCTCCCACATAAGTATCTCCTAACACTTCGATTAATTCGTTCAACACTTCCGTATTGTTCAAGATGTTTTCGATATTGTTGATTATGTTCTCAGTCGCATCAATCGTTACCGTGGTGCCTTCTTCGTTGGTATAAGTATAGGTACCATCAGGATTTTGAACAAGAGTTGTTGGAATATTGATTTCAGACAAAGGAATGGTTACTTCGTTACCTTCGCTATCTGTCAACACCAATTCGCCTCCAACAACAGTTAAGGAAACGTTGGTAGTATTGGTATCTAAACCAGCAACATCCTCCTCATTTACAATACGCATCCATTTGTTGTCATACCAATAATAATAGCCCGGCGTAATATCGTTTTGTGTGTTGGTATTAAACACCAATAAACTATTAACATTACCATTGGCAATGGTAACAGCATCTGTGGTCGATTCTAAAGCAACACGAGGAAGCAAAACCCCTTTGTCACTGGCAGTAACATCCAATTGTGAGGATGAATCAGGCGTTAAAGTGCCTATCCCTACCTGACTGTAAGCTCCCCATGCACTCATGAGAACAGCCGCGGCTAGTAATCTTCTTTTCATAATCAACTGTATTAATTTAAAATTTTAGTTAAAACCGGTTGTCACTTATTTAGTTATAGCTTTACAACCTGCAACAAAGTTAATTGTACCACCCAGTTTTTATCGTTTTGTTTTACGTAAACGTTGTTTATATTCCGAAAAAATAAACGTTGGTAATCAGCGACTTACACTATTATTATGTTCATATTCCGAAAATAAAAAATAGTTTCTAAAAACATCCTAACCAAAAAAGTTGTTTTTTTTTGAAAAAAAATTAAAAAAATAAGTGACCTTATTCCAGATTTGTTGTCTAATCTATACAACAATATATGCTCAGATAGGGAATGAAACTATTGCTAAAAATTACAATCATCCTTTTTTTTTCGCTTTCAAGCCATGCTCAATCGGTTTCTGAAAGGCTTAATCATTTATATTTAGAGGTGACTACTCCCGAAAAATATAAAAACGCCGATACAAAGAATATTTTAGTTGAAGTTAACACCTTACTAGAAGATAAAGAACTTGTACCAACACAAAGAATGCAAGCTTTATTAATTGTCGCTAACTTGTATAAGTTGAACGGAGAACGCTCTATGGCCATTGAAACGGCGGAAAACGCACAAAAAGAAGCTGAAAAAGAAAATTTATATCTGTGGCAAGCGAAATTTCTTAGTTTTCTTTCATCAGAATATAAGACGTCAAACATGCTCGAACGAGGTCATGTTAAACTCTCAAAAGCTATAGAGGTTGCCCAAAAAGCCCCTAAAACAGATGAACTCTTTCGCTTTAATAAAAATGCTTATAAGGAAATGGCTCTCTACGCTGTCTCCAATAACAATTATTTAGAAGCAATATCTTATATGCAAACCAGTACCGATTGGGCTAAGAAAATACAGGATATAGATCAAAAGACTTATTCCATAGCTTCTAATTATCAATATATTGGATCTCTTTACATCGAATTAAACAACCCTGATTCAGCCCTATACTATCTAAATAGCGCATCCCATCTAGTGAATGACAGCAAGCAACTTAATGCCAAGATATTGCTTAATTATATTTATACCTTAAAAGGAGAAGTTTATTTTAAAAAGAAAAATTATACCGATACCCAAAAACATTACTATCTTGCACTGAATAGCCCGACAGAATACAGAACAACACTTATTAATAGTGAATTATACAAAAATATGGTCGACTATTATATAGAGGTTGGAAATGTTGATAGTCTAAGATATTATAAAAAAAAGGTTGATAGCGTTGCACAAATTATATCAATTTGTAATGCAAAGACTATTAATTCCGTTACTAAAGAATTAGACAACAGCCAACAAGAGCAATCCCATACATTGATATATTATCTAATTTCTACACTTGCCCTTGTGTCTATAATAGGTTGGGTTTTTTATCAAAAAAGAACTAAAAAGAAAAGAATGACCACCCCGGAAGTCGGGCAAAATACTGAATCTGCAAACATTAAATACAATACTCTCCAAATATCTGACAGCACACAACAACGGATTTTGGAACATATCAAAACTTTTGAGGAAAATCAGGAATATCTAAACCCAAAAATATCGGCAACTTTACTCGCCAATCAGTTTGAAACCAACACCAAATATATAACACACATACTAAGAGAGACTTATGGCAAAGATTTCACTACCTATATTAATGAATTAAGAATTAATCACATTACCCAGCTTCTAGAGGAAGAACCAAAATACCGCCAGTACAAAATCAGTTATCTGGCAGAAATTGGTGGTTATTCATCTCACAGTAAGTTCACGGCAATGTTTAAAAAAGTAAAAGATTGCTCTCCTTCAGAGTTTATCAATAATTTGGAGTAAAGAGAAATAGTAAAGAGGCAAAAGGCAATAGTTTTCAGTCGCAGTTAACCTGAAACTTGAATCAAACATCATTTTCTTCATACCATTCATCAATCAGCAATTTACTTTTTTTTGAGGCTTCCACAGCCAGGAAATCACAACGTTCGTTCATCGGGTGGTTGTTGTGTCCTTTTATCCATCGAAATTTAACCTGGTGTTTGCGGTAAATTTTCAGAAACCGTTTCCATAAATCAGGATTTTTCTTTCCGGCGAATCCTTTCTTTTCCCAGCCAAAAACCCAGCCTTTGTCAACGGAATCTACTACATATTTGGAATCGGAAACCACCAGAACAGAAAGATTTTCTTTGGTCAAAGCTTCCAACCCAACGATAACCGCCAGCAATTCCATACGGTTATTGGTCGTTTTCCGGTAACCCTGCGACAATTCTTTGTAATAGTTCGTGTTGTTCAGATGCAGAATAACACCGTATCCGCCCGGGCCGGGATTTCCGCGTGATGAACCATCAGTATATAAAAGGATTTCGGGTGACTGCATTAATTGATTTTCTCTAAAAGTTGTTCAATCACTTTAGGAAAATGTTCATATTCCAATTGGTGTACTTTGTTTGCCACGTCTTCCGGCGAATCTTTTTCTTCAACATTCGTCGTTGCCTGAAAAATCGTCGCCCCCTCATCATAATGCTCGCTTACATAATGAATCGTAATTCCCGTTTTGGTTTCTTTATTGGCAACCACCGCTTCGTGCACAAAACCGCCGTACATACCTTTTCCGCCATATTTTGGTAGTAACGCCGGGTGGATATTGATGATTTTATTCGGAAATTCCTTAATGATTGATGCCGGAAACAACAAAAGATAACCTGCCAGAACAATCAAATCAGGATTCAATTCTTGGATTCTTTCATGTAAAATCCCCTCATCATTTTGCTTTTTGGTAATCACTTCGGCAGGAACATTGAGCCTTTTTGCCCGTTCCAGAACAAAAGCGTCCTTCTTATTTGTGATAATATGAAACTGAACCGAAATATTTTTTTTTCGGAAATAGTCAACAATATTTTCAGCATTGCTTCCGGAGCCGGAAGCCAGTAAAACTACTTCTTTCATGGGTTTTCTATCTATAAATAACCTCCTGTTTGAGGAAATATTTTTCACAAAAGTATCTATTTCTAAATTATTTTTTTAAATTCGCAGATACAAAAACAATTAAAATTGTGGTTTTAAACTAAAGTTTTATATTTTTGCCACAACAATTAAACTTAAAAAAAGAAAGAAATTATGTCAGACATTGCATCAAGAGTAAAAGCGATTATCGTTGACAAGTTAGGTGTTGACGAAAGCGAAGTTGTAGCTGAAGCAAGCTTCACTAACGATTTGGGAGCTGATTCATTAGACACTGTTGAGCTAATTATGGAGTTCGAAAAAGAATTTGATATCCAAATTCCGGACGATCAAGCTGAAAACATTGCTACAGTTGGTCAAGCTATCTCTTACATCGAGGAGGCTAAGAAATAATAAACCAAACATCACGTGGTTTTTGAATCAAAGCCACGTGGTGTTATTTATTCTAAGAAACGGACCAAAAAATTGATTTACAACACAGTACGAGCTGTGTTTGGCAACCCAATGTTTTCGTTAAGAGAAACACTGGGTTTTGTTTTTTAAATCTGAAATTATACCGAATTTATATGAAGCTAAGGAGAGTCGTTGTTACTGGATTAGGAGCTCTAACTCCAATAGGGAATAATCTGGAAGAATATTGGAATGGTTTGATAAATGGCGTGAGCGGAGCAGCTCCAATCACTCATTTCGATGCCTCCAACTTTAAAACTCAGTTCGCATGTGAGGTCAAAAATTTTGACCCTCAGAATTTTATTGACCGTAAAGAAGCCCGAAAAATGGACAAATTTACGCAATATGCCGTCGTCACAGCTACTGAGGCCATGGAAGATGCAAACTTTAATCTGGATAAATTAGACAAAGATAAAGCCGGTGTAATTTGGGGTTCGGGAATTGGCGGATTACAAACATTTCAGGACGAAGTAACCAACTTCAATCAGGGAGATGGTACACCGAAATTCAATCCGTTTTTTATTCCGAAAATGATTGCCGATATTGCTGGAGGATTAATCTCTATGAAATACGGTTTACGAGGACCTAATTTCACTACGGTTTCCGCTTGTGCTTCATCTACCAACGCCATTATCGATGCGTTCAACTATATCCGCTTAGGACATGCAGACGTTATCGTTACCGGTGGTTCAGAAGCTGCAGTTACCATTGCCGGAATCGGTGGTTTCAACGCCATGCACGCTTTATCTACAAGAAACGATGACCCGAAAACCGCATCAAGACCTATGGACAAAGGCCGCGACGGATTTGTACTGGGCGAAGGTGCCGGTGCTTTGGTTCTGGAAGAGTACGAACACGCCGTGGCACGCGGAGCGAAAATCTACTGTGAAATCGGCGGTGGCGGTATGTCTGCTGATGCACATCACATCACAGCTCCACATCCGGAAGGGTTAGGTGCGAAAAATGTGATGCTAAACTGTTTAAGAGATGCTGGTTTAAAACCATCAGACGTGGACGGTGTGAATATGCACGGAACATCAACTCCGCTTGGAGATATTGCGGAATCCAAAGCTATTTTAGAGGTTTTTGGAGAACACGCTTATACAATGAACCTCAACTCTACCAAATCAATGACCGGACATTTGCTGGGTGCAACAGGTGCTATTGAGGCGATTTCCTGTATTTTATCTATCAAACACGGAATTGTTCCGCCGACTATCAATCACTTTACAGATGATGAAAACATCGACCCGAAACTGAATTTTACATTCAACAAGGCTCAAAAACGCGATATGAAAGTCGTAATGAGCAACACTTTCGGATTTGGCGGTCACAATGCTTGTGTATTAATGAAAAAAGTAGATTTGTAGAATCCTTATGAAATGGTTTCCAAACATATTACCAAAAAAATCCCGTGCTCATAAAGACGGGATTTTTTATGAAAAATTAAGCCGGATTGTGGGTTATAAACCTACTCGTATCGAAATATATGAGGAGGCTTTCACACATAGTTCTGCTGGAAAAACCAACGGAAACGGGCACACCGTCAACTATGAACGACTGGAGTATCTGGGCGATGCGGTACTCGGATTGGTGGCTGCGTCCTATTTACATCAGAACGCACCTAACCAGGCAGAAGGTTATCTGACCAAAATGCGATCTAAAATCGTCAGCCGGAACAACCTGAATAAAATAGGTAAAGACCTGAACTTGTTATCCTTACTGAAATGTAATGTGAATGTAAAAGATTTCGGGGAAAATATTTACGGGAATATTTTTGAATCGCTGATTGGTGCCATGTACACCGAAAAGGGGTTTGACTTCACGAAGAAATTTGTATATAAAAAACTGATTCAGCCGATAGAACCTTTGGAAGATTTGGAAAATAAAATAATCAGCTACAAAAGCATTTTTATTGAGCATTGCCAAAAGAGAAAAAAGTATTTTTTGTTTGATGTCCAGGAAGAAAAATCTAAAGAGGAAAACAAGCATTTTGTAGTAAAGTTACATTACGACGAAAAAATAATCGCCAAAGGTCGAGCTACCAGTAAGAAAAAAGCAGAAGAACAGGCAGCAAAAAGAGCCTACTATTCATTACAAAAAAGCAAAAGCTCTGTTAACAAAAAGTAATCAATCTTACTAAAAATTTTCTCTCTGTAATATATATCGTAAATTTGTAGAGAAATGGAAGGTCAAAAAGCAAAAAACATTATCAAGCTAAATTTAGCAGACAGTTATTCAGATGAAAAAACATTATTGGCCATTCAATCCAATCTGGAAGATTACCGCCTTGCCTTTTTCATCAACACCAATCTGCACCTCCAACTCTGCAAAGAGAAAAAAGATATTTCACTGAACAACAAGCAAATAGAAAGCCGATTCGGTCATTATTTATACGAAGATGAAGACAATTATCTGACATGGCGACTCATAGATAATCACTCGACAAGCAGTGAAAAAAAAGCCGAAACAACATCAACTAACGATTTGTTTTCGCAAATGGAAGAAAACATAGAGCTGACTTCTTTTTTAATTCCTGAACTGAAACGATTTGATTACCTGTTAGTTATTGAAGAAACCGATGATTTTTTTGATACCGAAAACCTGATTACACATATAGAAAACATTCCTCAGGTTTCGGCTGTTTATCTTGCTGACTGGGAAAATCTTAAACAAGAACATATTGAAAGATTATATTTTTAAGACCATAAGGAACTATGAAATTACGAAAAAAAACTAAAATAATTGCTACACTCGGACCTGCATGCAGCTCTGAAGAAGTTATTCACAAAATGATTAAAACCGGAGTAGATGTATTTCGGATAAACTTTTCTCATGCCGATTATTTTGACATCGAAGATAAAGTAAAAATCATTCGGGAACTCAATGAAAAATATCATTATAACACCAGTATTCTGGCAGATTTGCAAGGCCCTAAACTCAGAGTCGGCGTAATGAAAGACGAAGTGGTGCTGAAAGAAGGCGACACAATTACCTTTGCCTCAACCGAGGAAGAATTTCTCGGTACGGCCGAACGCGTTTATATGAATTACAAAACTTTTGCCAACGACGTAAAAGCAGGAGAAAATATCCTCTTGGACGACGGAAAACTGATTTTTAAAATCATCGAAACAGATGGAGTTTCTGAAGTGAGAGCACAAGTTATACAAGGCGGCCCGCTACGTTCAAAAAAAGGCGTAAACCTACCTAATACGAACGTTTCACTTCCGGCACTTACCGAAAAAGACATCAAAGACGCCCAGTTCGCTATTCAACTGAATGTGGATTGGATTGCACTCTCGTTTGTCCGCACCCCGCAGGATTTACAGGATTTAAATGACCTTATCAAAACACACTCTGATTACAAAATTCCGGTAATCGCCAAAATAGAAAAACCCGAAGCAGTAAAAAACATCGACGAACTTATTCGTCATTGTGACGGATTAATGGTTGCACGCGGTGACCTCGGAGTGGAAATTCCCGCACAAGAAGTACCACTTATCCAGAAACATTTGGTTCGCAGGGCAAAAACAGCGAGAATTCCGGTTATCATCGCCACGCAGATGATGGAAACCATGATTACGAGCCTCACGCCGACACGTGCCGAGGTAAACGATGTCGCCAATTCTGTCATGGACGGTGCCGACGCAGTGATGCTGTCCGGAGAAACCTCTGTTGGTAATTATCCGGTGGAAGTCATTGAAAAAATGAGCCAGATTATCCTGAGTGTGGAAGATTCTGAATTAATCAACCTTGAGGTAATCGACCCAAAAGTAAGAACCAAACGATTCATTACCAAATCGGTTTGTTATCATGCGGCAATTATGGCAAATGATATTGAGGCAAAAACAATCCACACCCTGACGAATTCAGGTTATACAGCCTTTCAGATATCTGCATGGCGACCGAATGCTCATATTCTGGCTTTCACTTCCAACAAACATATGCTCACTCAGCTGAATCTGTTATGGGGTGTAACGGCTTTTTATTATGACAAATATGAAAGTACCGACGTAACTATCGAAGATATTAATCAAATTGCCAAAGCAAACAATTACGTAAAAGAAGGGGATTATTCCATTAATCTGGCTTCGATGCCTATCAGAGAAAAAGGAATGGTTAATACTGTGCGGGTTTCTGTGATTGAGTAGCCTCTACATAATGTTGAAAATACCTACAACTAAATTAACGTACATTAACTATCAACCCGGTAAAATATAGGTTCCTGCCTGTTGGCATAATTTTAGTATTGTGTTAAACTAAAAGTGCCATTATGGGAAAGTATATTTTATTAGGGCTGGTATTTCTTATATCTGAGGGCGAAAATACCTTAAGCATTGTTACCTTGACTGAAAGTAAGTTTAAAGTAACCATTGATTAATTTTTCTTTATCTTCCGAAAACACAAACAACACAATATATGTTTTATGCAATCAGTCAGATAGAACAAGCTGTTCATCGTCCGGAAAAAATGCGAAATCCAAAAAATCCGCATAACCCGATGATATTGAGAGTTTTTAGAAACAAAGTGCGTACCGCATTTTTTACTATTTACGCCAAAAAAGCCGGTGGAGAATTTTGGGACGATACTGAACAAAAGAAAATCGGACGTCGTCATTGGACTTCTGAAATGAAAGTATTTGAAAAACAAAAAGTAGCAGAAGCCCCCAAACCTCCTTTTATTTTCAAATTTACTATTGTCGGTTGGATTTTTCTGGCGTTTTTTATCGGGTTATTTATCTTCATTATCTATGACAGCACGAAACCTCCCCTACCTAAATCCGAACAGGCAGTAGCTATGGAAAAAACTCCAGCTAAAGGCGACATCTACTTTGGCAGGTATGAGATATATAAGGAAAAAGGGAATCCTTTAGGTGCAGAAATTCGTTTTGGCTGGTTTAAGGTCGCCAAAGTTGAAAATAATGAATATCATATCGCGAAATCAACGGAAATGAATCGAGGATACAAACCTAAAGAACAACTCAACAACACCGATTTTGAAGTGCAAAGTATGCCTCCGGTAAAAATAACAGAGCAAACCGGTTACAATATTAGCTTCAAATCAGACGATGAGCTAACTGAAATATATATTACGGATAAGAAATGATTTCAGTTTATTTCTAAAAAGAAAAAACGTTTATGAAACATAAACGTTTTTTTTGTACCCAATTCTGACCAAATATCGAAATATTTTATTGAAGATTTGGATAGATTAGTACATCTTTTTAAGGGTGACCTATAGTTTTATTTTTGTCTATTTTATTACAGAGAGCTTAATTTTAACATTGCTAATAAATCAAATGATTCTTCTTCTATCCACTTTTCGCTTTGAATTAGATCATTAATAAGAACTAGTTCTCTCTTTGAAAATAAATCTATCGACAATCCTGATAGTTTTTTTGACAAATCCCAATGGCTATAATGATAATCTATATATGTGCTTATTTTTTTATGGGGTTCGTTAGGGTATAACAGAGAAATGTCTTTATTTCTATTCCTAAGTTTTGCCTTTATTCTTGAATAAATTTGTAGTCCTGCTAAATCCCAATCACAAGAGTAATAAATTGGCTTGGAAAGTTCCATTTCATCTATATCGTCAATTATCTTGATATTGTTTCCTCCAACATGCCACAACTTAACTTTAGCATTCTTAGCTATCCAAGGTTGTTTTAAAAAGGATCTGTTTTCACATAATACAATTGCTTTAGGATGGGAATAGTCAACAACTAGCCTCCATTGATTCTCTTTCTTATCTAATGGAAACTCCGTGATATCTAAAACTTTGAATACTGCATTTCTTAAACTTGTCTTATTCTTCAAGTATTTTGAAGTATCAAAAAACTCATTGGAAAAATCTTCTATATTGGTTGGATTATTTTTTAACTCCGTTTTATTTTCGGCAATAAGCATTAAGGTTTTAATATCTTCAAGTGTAAAACTCTTTTTGGCACTAGGCTCAATGTCACTTTCGATTAGAAAACTCTTAGCCTCATCGTATGGTAATTTAAACGTTTTTTCGTAGAATTCCTCAAAACCATCTGTAGAAATAATAACTTTAGTATTGTCCAGCTTTTTATCAAGAATACATTTTTCTTCTAGTAAATACTTTATATAAGGATGATCTTGAATATTTGCTTTGGTCTTTTTCAAATGATACAAATCATCAAGTGCCTTTAACTCTTTCCAAGTGATATTTTTATTCATTGTCCGGCTTCGTATTTATGTATTCATCAATATCTTGAATAACTTCATTTGAAAAGATTCCAAGCGGAGGGACATAAGTATCTATATTTGCCAAGTTATTATCATTCATAATGTAAATGTACTGTCCATCATCAGTAATTTCGCCTGCTGTTTCTATTGCCATTGTTACTACCTGGTATTGTTCTTTTTTTGCTAATTCGTGTAACATATTATAATTGCTGCCTAGCCCCTCAGCTTCATCTATTGGCATTATTTTTAATCCTTTTTTTCCTTTTTCTTCAATCAGAGATAATCTGGCTAAGCATAACAAAGCATTTGCAGCATAAGTTTGTCCGTTACTTCCTGAATTAATCTCGTCATTTTCAAGTTTTAAATCAAATTCTAAATCGAAATACGATTTTGGATTCATTAAGTCTTCAGGTTCAACTTTAGTACTTCCTCCAAGTTGCTGAAAAGCTTTTATCATCATTTTATTTATGTCTATTTCTTCCCGAAGCTCACTGAATAAACCTGTATTATTTATTTGGGTATTTAATTGTTTTCTGAAATTTCCAAGCCAACTATCAGGATAATAAATTGATTTTTTTGATGTTAATGATGCTCTGTTTCCTCCTGTAATAATTTTATTTTTCTTTTTTAAAAAGGCATCAATTTCATTAATTTTTGTGAGGTAGCTGGTGTAAACTTTATATACCTCATTAAAAATACTGCCTAATATTTCAATTTTTCTTGAACCGATTTCCTGAATGTCCTGTGTAAGTTTACTTAACCTATCTGCAATATTAGATGAAATTAAGTCCTCATCAACTACAGATGTAGGAAAAACAGTCGGAAGTATTAAATTCGCTAGCTTTCCAATAGAAATAGATTCATCATATGGTAAATTCATCTCTTCAAGTATTTTCCTAACTACAACTTCATAATCAATTTTTGAACGGTCTGCTTTATTTTTTAAGGAGTTGAAACCTCCATTTTCAGGATTAGAAAACTCTTCAGTATTTTCATCGTATTCCGGTTGATGTTTAAACAGTTGTTCAAATGTTTGTTCTGTTTCAGTTAATTCCTGATTAGATATACTTATTGTGTTTTCCTTTTGTTGGATATCATCACTGATTTCCCGGCACTCTTTTTCTAATTCATACTTGCCTTTTAATAAACTCTGATTGCCCAAATATTTTTTCTGCAACAAGGTCTCATCAAAAACAAATTTATTTATTAATTTTTGTAAATCATTTTGTTGTGTAGCTAGTTCTTTATTCTGAAGTAAGATTTCTTTTTCAATAGACTCTATATCAATATTTTCTTTATTACTAAATAAATCCGTTTCCAGTTTTTGGATTCTTTTATTACATTCTTCTATGACTGTTTTTATACTCAAAAAATCTTCATATTCTTTTTGAATCAAATTGAATTGATTTAAAATATTGTCTTTATCAAGATATAATTGAATAAATTGCTCAAATTTACTTTCGGAAACATCTAAACTTTCCTCAATATTAAAAGAAATAAGTTCCTCTTTTCTTTTGTATAAATCTATGTTTTCCTGAAGATTATTAAACTTGAATAATATTTCTTTATACTTTTCTTTACTGCTTTTTTCTTTATTTAATGCATTTAATTTCTTTCCGACCCCTTCTTTGATTTCCGATAATGGTTTTATGAGGGATTCTACATTAGCTACATTTAAAAAATGGTTAGGTGAATATTCTATGTATTCATATACTCCATCAAGATTTAACCAAAATCCGTGATGATCTTTTTTATCTTTTACTTTAGATTCTATATTTTCAAATAATTTTTCCGGAAACGGAACATATCTATTAGCATTTTGTTCCGAAGGTTTTGCTTTACCATATTTCTGAAAATAGATTAAGATACTTTCTATTGTGTGGGATATAGGAAAGTTCAAATTTTCAGTAGCCCATCTTACGAGAGATTCTGGATTATTTAAATCTGAAAACTTTGATAATGATTCAAGCTCAATTATTTCTTTTTCAAGTTTTTCAATTTCTATAGGGAAATTTTCATTCGCTTTCTCAAAGTCAATCAGCCAATTTGAGGTATCAAAATCATTAATAAGACTATTGTCTTTGAGGTAATTTATAAAAGCTAATAAATTCCTTTTATTCTCATTTTCTTTGGTTTGAAATCTATACCACTCTTTAACTTTCTCTAATTGATTGTCATTTAATGTCAACCAATTATCAACTGTTTCTACAGATGTTTGATATTGTTTGATATTGAAGTACTTACTTTCTATTTCCTCTTTATAACTATCTTTATAAGCAAGATTTGCGATGGTTTTCTTTTTGTCTAAAAGTTCCTCTAAGTCTTTTATCTTGAACTTTTTAATCTGATTTTCAACAAACTTAAGTTCAACCTTTTTATTTTCTAATTCCTCTACTGCCTTTTGTTGTTCCACTACTGTTTTTCTCTTTAAAGTATTCCAATAATTATATCGTTTGAATAGGAATTCAGAATAAGTAGATTTGTATATTTTACTTTTATCGAGGGCATTTTTTAGAGAAGATTGTTTTTTATTTATTAAATCAATCTCTTCCTGATATCTTTTATGTTCGTGAAAATCGTTACTAATATTACCTACTTCCTCTCTATATTTTTCCATAATGATATTTTGCTCATCATCACCAAAAAGGAATTTTTTTAGATTTTCAGACTCTGTTTTAAAGCCTTTACCTCTTGAGAAAGATCTCAATATATTAGCATAGGTTTTTAATGTTTCATCTTTTGTTAAATCTAATGAGAGAATTTCATTATTATAAAGAACTTGATGATAGTTTCTTCTCTTGAAAGATTTCATCCTTGCAAAATCAATTTTTTCACAAAGATTATTTAGTGTATCTACTTTGTCATTTATAATCAAATCTTTTGTGAAAATCGGCATATTTAGAGGTGTTAGCTCTTCCCAATCATATCCGTTTTGTATGATAAACATTTCGGCAACGTTACTTGTACTTTCGATATATACCCCAATTACAATGTACTTTTTTGGCCTAATTTCAACGTTTAGAAAGACATAACCTCTTAAAGATAATTTTCCTGTGGAAGCTAAAAGCATCCCTTTTACATCTCTATCCTTATTACCATCTGTTGCAGATTTAAATTCACTTGAACTAACTAAAATTAATTGAATCATATCTGCGATCATACTTTTTCCACTTCCACTTTCTCCACTAAAATCCGTTCTGTAAGGATGAAATAAGTAATCAGCATTAAAATGTTGTTTAATACCTATGGTAGATAAACTATATATACGAGGAAAATTATTCTGCATCTTTCACTTCTTTAATCAGGTTATCTATTGTTTCTATTTGAGGCTGATATGCTGCTCGTAACCTTTCAAAAGAGGGCATTATTTTAAATTTGTACTTTTCATTTTCATCATCCCACATTAACCAACCTAACTCTCCAAACTTGATAAATGATTTTTTTACTACATCTTCAAATCGTTGATCATTTAAATCAGAACCTTTATCCGAAGAGTTATCATTAATTAATTTTCTCAAAGCATTTTTCTCTTCTTCGTATTCTTCATAAAGAAGACTTATAAATTCAGATATACTATCAAGTTCAATATTACCATCTAATTTGTACATTTTCAGAAAAAGCATACCAACAATAATAAATTCATTTTTCAAATAGTCTCTGCTATCAGAAGGAACATTACTTTTTCCGTCTTCATTTAGATCCAAGTAATAATACTGATTGAATTCATTTCCGTCTTTTCTTAGGTTAAGATTGAAAAAGTCTTTATAATAATTTTTCAAAGACTCAAAATTTGCATTCTCATTTAAGAAACGAAATAAATTTGCATCCAAAGGATATTCTCGTTGAATATGAATACCACTTCTGAGCGTATAATCCAGTTTAGCAAAAACACTCAATGCCTTCTTTTCATAAAGAAAACCATATTTTTCTACTTTTTCTGAATTGTCATCTGCCATAATGATATTCTTTTATTTACAGTATAATTAACGGGCTCTTGTTTAATTTCTACCTTGTATCGCTGTTTGGATTTTGTACTTTTCCTCAAAACACTATGTGCTGTTTTAACAGCAATTGCCAATCGGTCTGTATCTACAATTTTAAAAAACAATGGTGTAAAAACTAGCGAACCTTTTTCTTCCAGTTCCTGAAATGCCAAATTTGTCCAATACATTATTCTTTCTTTATCTTGTTTCCATTTGAGCGTCTTATCCAGTAACTCTTTTCTTTTAGGAATATCGATACTCCTCTTAATAATTTCAACAGGTAATTTAGGACTTATCTCTCTAATTGGAATAATATTGAATGTGAGAGAATGCTCTATGGATTTTACCTTTAATCCAGAAAGATCATTCGGAAATTGAATTTTTTTCGTACTTTTTTCTTTTTTGACAAAAGATTTTTCCAAAAGATAGTGAATAAATTTATTGGTTTTTCTGTCAAAATCTTGCTTATTAAAATCATAAATAAATTCTCTTATCCTAGGTTTTATTTTTTCAATTCTCTTGCTTACCTGCTCTAATTGACTTCGGGAATTATCGTGGAATTTTTGAACCTTTTGAATATTCTCAATATAGTTGTAACTATCAGCCTTTTGAAGAATATCAGTCAGTAATTCATCAATATCATACGATATCTGAAATGCGTTTTTGAGTTCAGATGCTTGTTCTTTTATTACTTCAAGACGAATTTCGATTTCTTTTAAAATATCAAGAATACTTTGGTCTTCTGATTTAATATTGATTTTGAAGTCCGTAACAGACTCGATTACCTGTTGATCTAATATTTCAATTTGAGAAATAAGCTCAGGCATTCGTATATCAAAATGATCTTCAATCCACTCGTTGAAGTCTTTTTCTCCTTCAATATATTCTGTGAGGCTTTTATGTAATTCGTCAAAAAACCTCTTTATTTTTGCAGGATTATATTTTTCTATGAGACGTTTTTCAATATTTTGACAAAGCTCCAATCCGTACTTTTTAAATTGATAGGTTCTTTTCGTTTCATTACGCCACAAGAAAGATTCCTGTAATCTTAAAATTATAGTATTGTTTCTGTTGTATTCTGTGCGAGAACGCTCATTATTACCCTGATCTCTAAAGATCTTATTTATAATTGAAATAATGTTTTCTTCCGAAAAATCTTTATCCTTATACTTGGTATAAAGAGACAAGAGAATCAATCCGTCATTTTTTTCCGGGATTAATTTCTCATACTGATCTTTTGCTTCGCGATATAGGTTAAAGCTTTCCATGTTGACAACTTTTAACTGCTAACTTTTAATTTTCCAAAAGTCTCAAACTCTATGAATTTAGATTTAAATAATTCTTTAGGGATTTTCTTTTGTAACAACAAATGGAAATTTTCCTCGTGGGTTGATACAATCAATTGTTTACCTAAAGAAGTCATTATCCCTCTAAACAAGTCAATGAATGATAAAATATTTATGCTGTCCATAGATTGAATAGGATCATCTATGAAAATACAGTCAACAGATTCTCCCGTCTCTATATTTTTTGCTTTTAATGCTCTTGCTAGAAATATGCTCAGACTCAAAATATTAATTTGTGCCGTGCTAAAATATAATGCTGGAATAGACTTTATTTCTTTTCCTTTGTTGTTCTTTTTTATTGTGAAAATTTGTAATCTTGGCTTACTTTCTCCAAACTCACATTTAAATTCAATAGATTCATAATCAGGATGTGGGTCTATTTTCTTATATATAGTGTTAATTAAATCTGTATAAAAAAATTCATCAATAGTTTTTTCTAAATATATTTCAAGACTATTCTTTTCTTGGTCTAATTTTTCACTTGCAATTTTTAACTCTTCTAAACTCTTTTTTAATTTATCTATTTCGATTTCAATTTTCTTAGAAACAGAAACCTTTAAGCAATCTTCTTTCAAGGCTTCAATAACTTTGTACTGCTTTACCTTATTTTCAATAATATCTTGATTGTTTTTTTCTTGTTCAATTAGTGCATCAAAGTCAGCATCTATTTGTTGTTTATTTTTGTCTTTTAAATTAATTCCGAATTCCGTTCTGATGAAATTTTCGAAATTTTCAAAAATATTTGATGTCAATAATTTAAGATCGTCCAGTTCTTTTAGTTTAGTGAGATAATCTTCTTTAGAAAGCGTATAGCTTGACAGTTTACTTTCAAACTCATTTAATTTTTTTTGCTTTTCCTCTATATTGTTTTTTAAGTTATTAATTACCCATTCTAATTTTTGTTTTTCAGTTTCAAAAAGTACTTTATTAACTTCATTAGAGTTTAATGTCTGACTAAAAAAAACAATTACTTCATTATACTCCTTCGCAGATTTTAATTCGTTTACAGCTTCTTTTATAATTTCAGTATTCTCATTATTAGTTTTTAATTGAGCGTTATTCTCATTTATTTTAGATGTGCTTGCACTAATTGTTTTATTTAGTTCATTGATACGGAATTTTAAATTTTCAATTTGCTTTTTTATCTTTTTTTCAAAGACATCAATATCAGATTCATTGTTAAAGAATAAAATAGCTTCATTGTAATTTGACTGAACACTATTTAGTTCCTTGATTTTTTCATCTTTTTGTAAAGATAAATTTTGAATTTCTTTCTCAATCTTTGTAAATTCTGTTTTGAAGGGGCGTTTTAGTTCATCAAGGTGCTTTTTTAGTTTTTCTTTTCTTAAATGTATTTCCTCATTTAATTTAGTAATTTTGTCTTCAATACCGATTTTATTTGATAAACTTTCTTTCAACTGTTCATCAAAAATTTTATTTCCAACAATACGGCTTGATAACTCTTCAAATGATTCATATTTTTGACTACACAAAGGACAATCAGTAGAGTTATCTTGTGAAATAATATCTAATCCACGTTTAACATATTCTTTTAGTTCATTATTAAACTGATTTTGAGCATTTATTTTATTTTCAATTTTAACCAGTTCATTTTTTTGAATATTTATTTTGTTTGTTGATTTAATTTGCTCCTCTATTTCTGTCTTTTGATCCTTAAACTCATTTAGTTCCAATAAAAGTCCTAAATCATTTTCAATATAATTTTCATAGTAATTGAATTGATTTTGTACTTGTTGTAATTCGTTTAATTTATTCTGTTTTACAGTGATAGAATTAGACACTTCTGTAACTCCTTTCCGGAAAGATTCTACATTCTTCTTGGCTAATTCTAATTTGCTTTTTTGGTTAGGTAATTCATTTATTATGCTTTGGTACTGTTTCAGAGACTCTTGCTGTTGAGCCATTTCATTTTGAGAACGATTAATACTTTCCCTAAAAGTAGTACTTTCTGTTTCAACTTTTAAATTGTTTTCATTTAAGTCAGCAATTCGTTTTTTGTGTTTGGTTATTTCTTTGTGAAGAAAAATATATGTGTCTAACTTTTTTTCGATAGAGAGGAAGCCAATATGAGTATTTTGTTCTCTTGACAACTTTTCTTTTAAACTATTATTTTCTGCTTGAATTTTCTCCTTATTCTCAATTAAAGAAATAATATTTTTTATCTCTTTGATTCTTAAATCAAAATTTGCTAATTTCTTTTTGTTCTCTATATAGGTAAGGACACCTCCGTTATTATTATTGCTTTCGTCTCCATTTCTAGCAATTTGGATATTTCCAATTCTTATCTTTTTGGCTTCTAATTCTAACTGTAATGAAACTAATTTAGACTTAACCTGACTGGTTAAAATATCATACAATGTATTATCAAAAGTTTCTTTTTCGATCAAATCTATTGTTTCCTGATTTATCCTAAGAAATTGAATAGCTTCATTAATTTGGTCAAATTTTTTAAATTCTAATTCAAAATCTATTTCAAGTTGACTATCTTTATTTTTCTTAATGTCTTTTTCTAATCTTTTAATTTCTTGGATACTATAATTCAATAGGGTTCCAAGGTTTTTATACGTATTGTTATATTTTGTAATCTCAGGATAAGATTCAACGAATTTATTATATCGTTCCTCTGCTGTTTGTTCTTTTAGAAAATTATCAATCATTTCCTGAGATAGTACAACATCTCTGAAGAATTTGTTTTTAGGTTCTTTTTTGTGATTATATTCTGTATTTGTAATTTTTTCTGCAAACGTATCTTTTTCAGTAATTACATTAACAAATCCATTTTCAGTAGATCCGATATGTTGAAGTATATTTTTGTTTCCTCCCTTTTTGTTTTCTTTTCTAGTTTTATCAAAATCCCCTACTAAATCAAATCGCTCTATTTTACCTGTAACGCCCCATTCTACTGCATCATAAAAAGATGTTTTTCCAAATCCGTTCGGAGCATAAATGGATATTAAATCTGATATTTCGTTTTTGTTATTAACGAAATTAAACGTAGAGCAATTTACATCATTAAAGGCTCTGAAATTTGAGATTTGAACTTCTTTAATTTTCATCATTAAGTCGAATTATTTGTTCAACGATTTGTTTCTGTAATTCTGTGTCTCTTCCAAACGAAATGTCTTTATGAACCAGTTTCCATAATCCAGTATTAACAGGTTTATATTCTTCCTGAATCTTATTTTGAGTTTGGCTTAAAATATCTTCTAAATCAGTATTTGTAATGTGTTTTACGATTAATTGATTTGCCTCTTTATCATTAAATTCTTTATCAAATAAATCTTCAACAATTTTTCTACTTGAAAATTTATCATTCTCAATTTTGTTTTTGAGTTCTTTAGAAACATCGTCTTTTGAGATGTAAATGATATAAAAATTCCATTTATCAAACTCCCTATTTGACATATATTCTGATGTTTGATAATTGGCTGCGACCATATTTGAAAATCGTTTCCAATTTTCATTTATTACATCGCTGTTAGCTTCAAGAAAAAAAATATTTATTCTGAAGTTATCCTCGTTTCTATAGTGATAGACTTTACAATTTTCAATTTCAAAGTCTAGTTTATTTATTTCAATTGTTGAAAAATTCATATACAAGTCGTTTAATTTCGGTTAAAATATCTTCAAATTGTTGTATCGAGAATTTATTTAAAGCATTTTCATTTGAATTAATACAATCAAACTCAATCGCTTTTAAGTGTATTATCTCCTTTATTTTTGAGCTTGTTTGTACCCTATCAATAGTTTCGGTATCTACTACACTACCCACATTAAGATTAACTTCACTAGCTGGCATTCTTCTTCTATTTGGAGAATTTGGAGTTTGATTAGTCGCTAATAAAACTTGACAGTTATCACTAATATTTTCAGATGCAAACAGTAGTACCTCGCTATACAAATCATATATATCTTTAGAAGAGTCAGAAAATATAAATTTCTTAGTTATATTCATTTTAGCTAAAACATCTTCATCGAAACCATTTACTTCAAGAAGACTAATTATTAAAGCATATTCGAGAAATGAAGTCCAAAAACGTTTACTTTTTATACCTCCTATCGACGTTGATGAATTTTTTATATAATTACTCGAATAAATACTATTTAATTCGCATTTAACTTGTGCGAATTGTTTTCTAATAGCAACTTGTAATTTGGGTTTTAAAGCAGGTAGAGTTTCATTATAGCTGATTATTGAATTTATTAGTAGTTCAATATTTGATAAATAACTAGGTAGTAATTTTGATAAATTATTACCATCAACTATTTCTTCAAATCTTTTTATTGGCACAACTTGTATTTCTCCATTACATGGATCATTTGGTGTTTTGCTTTGAATTCCTGCTAATAATAAACTATCACCATTAGTTTTAATGATTCCTCCTCCTGAAAACCCAGTGATTTGCTCGTGATCTAAATGATTAACAACTAGCCTTAATGCGATTAGACTATCGGTATAACTGTTTAAGTCTCTTATTATTTGTTTATCATATTTATCATCTGCGTTGCGTTTACTGTTAGGATAACCTGTTAAGTTAAAACCATCAAAACCAGTTGTTCTTTCGTCAATAAAAATTTGATCAAAACCTAAACCCTCTTCCAAAACTAATATCGCAGCATCAGCATTATCGTGTTCAAAATAATTTTCTCCTTTCTTTATTTCAAACTCTATTGTATTACTTTGATCATTGGAATAACTAAAGTTGATTTTTGCAATTAACTCTTCACCAGTCTTTTGGCCTCTTTCGTTTTTTATATCTTTATATAAAATATGTTTAGCAGTGAGTATATAGGTTTTGTTTTCATCCAAAGGTTGAAACAAAACACCACTACCACCGCCTAAAATGACTGTATATCTTTTTAAATCGTTTTCGTCCATTGATAAATAAATTCATTAGTTGCTTTAGCTTTAAATATAGAGAAGTCATTCCAATCTTCTTCTAAGAAAACTCTATCTGTTAAATCATAATTAAAGCGTATTATAGCATTAGGATTATTATTGATAATTCTAGCTATTGTTCTTTTATTTGGTAATCCATGTTTAGTTGCATTTGAACTTATTAGATAATTATCCGTTTTTACAATTTCCAAAAGCTCTTTGTCAGTATTGTACATACTTCCGTGATGAGAAACCTTCATTAATTCTACATGTAACGGATTATCCTTATTATAACCGAACTTGTTCAAGCCTTCGATTATTACTGAAGGATGAGCATCAGCTAAGAATAGAAAACTTTTGTTGTCATATTCCATTATAAAAGCAATAGAACTTCCATTTGCAACACTTGTATCCTCCTTAAATCTAAAACCGAGTTGACTTTCTTCATCAATAAAATCTTTCAAAGAAATCTCGAAATCATATTCATCACCACTTGTAAAATAATCCTCTTGTTTTTCATACAGCTTTAAAAGCTTATCGAGCTTCTCGTTGTTTGGCGACAAAATTTTGAATTTTAAGCCAAATAAATCATATTCTGAACCTTGTTCAATAATTTCCCCTTCCCATAAATTATTATCTCTAAGATATTTTTCAAATTTAATTCCTTGTTTAGGACTTGTATGAAAATCGTCGGCTCCGTCAACGATTTCAATATCCAAATCTTTGTTTTCATCGCTTTCAAACTTCTTAGCTATTTCCTTTCCTGAGTTAAACCAAACCTTTTTAATAAGATTAGAAGACTCTTTGTCTTTATTCAGCCATCTCAAAATTCCGCCGATATGATCGTCATCAAAATGAGTAAGAACTAAAAGGTCTATACTTTGTTTATTATTTCGGATATATTCAATAGCATTAAATAAATCTCCTTTTCTTCTTAATTTATTTTCATACGTATCTCCAGTACCACCATCTATGATTATATTTCGTGGAGTTTCATTTTCCAGAAATGAAACCCAAATAGAGTCTCCATTAAAGGCCTGTAAAAATTTTATTTTCATAAATCAAGGGTTCTTTATCTATATTAAAAGAAATCTAAATTTACAAATATATTTGAAATAACAACTTTCTTGATATGGAAACCACAATTTGCCAACTACTATCAGGAACATGAAAACCAATGTAGATAATCCATATATAATTATTGAAAGGTTTTAATGCTTAGCTTTTTTAATTTTTCTTCTTTAAATACTGTTTGTCTCTACCCAATTACACATCTACTCGTTTCAATACTAAATCACAAAAATGATAACCAGATTTAATATAGAATCTGGTTATCGTTAAAATCATAAACGTATTAGGTGTGTATTTCTTTTTCTCTGTATATCATATTTAAGTGCAAAATTTAAACTTTTACAAGAAAACACACGATACTTAAAGTGTTGAAATTGTTAAAAATAGATCTATCGAAAACACGCAAACTTTAACAGAAACGATACTTGAGGTACACCTCTCGCTGAAATTAAATATGTTCCTTTGTCTTTATAACGCGATATAAATAAGGTGTTGCTAAAATATTGCTTTAAATATAAGCTTTAAATCCGAGTAAAGAAATAAATTAAACAATATAAAGATATGAAAAAACACAAAGAAAAGATAGGTTTATCTGTATTACTAACCATAATGATAATGGGCTACAACAGTACCTTTGCGATGAGTAACTTAAATAGTCCCTCTGTAGAAGCAGGAAAGATTGATTTTCATAAACTATCAGTCATTGGCACTTCAGAGTTCATTTCATATATAGAGAAAAAAGAAGTTATATCGGTAAATTTAAACAGAGTGACTTATATACACATGAAAGAAGTAAAGAGAGTTTCAACTCATATAAACCAAACAAGCACTACAATAGAGCCAGAGTTCTCTATTGATATTACACTTAAAAACATAATAAACAAATATCATTAACATTTTTAATTTAAAATTTTATATCATGAAAAAAGTTTTATTACCAGCATTGATTGTGCTTCCCTTGGTAGCTTTATCAATTTTTCAAAACAAAACTAATGTACAAGAATTAGAAATTCTTGTTAAAGACTTCAATGAAGCCTCAATTGTTGCGGCAGATGTGCATGGAGTAAATAGTTCAACTTCCTTTACTTCAGTGAAACAAGTAATCGACAAAAGCATATATTCATCTAGTTTAAATGTGCTTACAAGGGATTCTATTAAAGATTCTAAAGATTTTACTGACAAAAAAGATGATGTTATTATTTCTCCAACTGGTGTATTTAGTTCACTGAATAGTTTAGTTGAGAAATATTCGTAATTGTAAAATAATTAGTAAGTAGCTACATAGTGGCTACTTACTACTAATTATAAATATACATGAAGAATTTATTTCTATTAATAGGTTTATTCTTTTTATTAACTCTTTGCTCTTTTTCGAATCTCCAAAAAAAAATCGAATTACATGATATTATCGGCAAATTAAATAAGAAACAAATTGACGAAATAAAAAAAATATCTGTTAAAGATGCAAAAGGTTTTAAATTTATTAAAAAGAAAAAAAGCAAGGGTAGTTTTACAACCTTCGTGACAACTACTTCACGTAAAAAAATTTCCAAAGATGATGAGAAAAAAATACAAGATATTATTGATAAGTATAAATAGATGTATTCAAATATTTATAATTTTTGTAATAATGTTTTCTTTTATTTTTGTTTCATTCTCTACAGCATACACTAGCTATCTGTCCTTTAACGAAAAAAAAGGTGTCTTTTGGATTGACTCTATAATTGCATCTGTATATGGTGTGAGAATTTATGAAACTTTCTTAACATATACGGGGTTAGACACCGGCTACGGTTTTTTTTCACCAAATGTAAAGAGTGATATTGTAATAGTAAACTCTTTATATAAAGATGGTAAAGGAAAAACAAAATTGCCAAGTGATTATCTAAAAACCAGAGAAGGAAAAATTCGTTTTAGAGGGGTTAATGATATTTTTATGGATAAATTGACAATAGAAGAAAAGAAACTTGAAAATATAGCTCCCACACAAAATCAATATGGTGATAAAATTGATTCTTTAAAAATTCAATTTTTTAAAGTTGTGCTTAAGCAAATGAATAGGCATTATCTCAATGACAAAACCAATAAATATGATTCTGTCAATACTAAGGTGTTTTTATATCATTATCCATTCTTAAAAAATTACCCTGATCTTCAACCCAAGTTATACGAAATAGAAAGCACTACTGTCTCAAAATGAAAAAAATTTACCAATTTTTCTTTGGAAATTCTGTGCAAAACCCAGAGTTCCTAATTTTTCTGAGAATTTCTGTCGGAATAATTCTTTTAATTCACTTGCTCTCTTTAGGCTCAGATTTCAGTAATTTATATGGTATTGATAAAACATTACCAACCGATATTCAAACTTATAATCTAACTAGTAATGTTTTTTACTATGATAATATTGTTTATTTCTTCAGTAATATCTTAAATATATCAGTAGCCTCTTCTGAAGTACTATACTACAGTATATTCTGTATTCTTTGTATATTAATTATAGTAGGATTCTTTTCAAGACTTAGTGCTTTTTTACTTTTATTTCTTCAAATAGGATTGATAAAAAGCAGTTACTTTTATACATATGGAGTAGATTTCTTTTGCTCTATGTCTCTTTTTTATCTTGTTTTACTTCCATCTGATGACTATTACTCTTTAAGAAGGAAAGTATTTAAAAATTTCAATAAAGCGGGAAACCTAACCCCTTTTAGAAGATTAATGCAAATCCATCTCTGTTGGGCATATGGTGTTTCTGGTATTGAAAAACTTTCTGGTTACAATTGGAGAAACGGAGAATCTATTTGGAAAGCATTGCACTTGCCCAGTTTTGAAAATCCTTTTATAGAAAGCATTAATTATTTAGGGCAGTTTCCTTGGATATTTGTTATTTCAGGATGGATTATTATTATTATTGAGCTTCTGTATCCTTTTTTTATTAATTTAAGGAAAACGAGAAAAATATGGTTATATTTGACCATTCTTATGCATTTTTTCATTGCACTATTTTTAAATCTATATTTCTTTTCTGCCATTATGATTGTTTGGAACATTACCAACTTTTATTTTGAAGATAAAAACAAAATTCAAGATTAATGAAAAAAATTATATTACTTCCATTCTTATTATTCTTTGTTAATATTTTTGCTCAAAATAATTCTATTACAAAAACTGAGAAAGACAGCCTATCAACCGCTGTAGAAAATTTGGAAGAAGACATTCTAGAAGAGCTTGTTATTGAGTTCAAACGAAAAATACAGCTAAAACAAAGAGCAGGTAAATATGAAGTTAATTTAGAAGGAACAAATTTTAATCAGTTCGCTGATACGTGGGAAGGTCTGAAAAACATCCCTCTATTACAAACTTTCGATAATCAGTCATTAAAAATAAATGGGAAAACAGCTATCGTAGAAATAGATGGTATCCGAACAGAGCTCAATGGTGAAGATCTCGAAAATTACCTCCGTAGTCTAAATCCGGATACGGTTAGTAAAATAGAATTAACAACAAATCCCGGCTCGATGTATGATTCGGCTGTGGGAGCAGTGGTTAATATTATTTTAAAAAATAGAGAACAGCAATATCGTTTTGGTATTAATGAAAATGCAGGGTTTAAAACAAATCCTTTTTCGTATACTAACATCAATTATTCTCAAAATTTCAAAAAATTATACTTTTACACAAATTACAACTTTGGATATAGTACCCTTTCGTCAAATGCAGATACGGAAATATATACTACTGCCAACGGAATTCAGAAGTATACATTAAAAAATGATTATATTTCACGCTCCCATAATTTACAGTTGAATTTGGTTTATGCATTAGACAAAAAAAACAATTTCTATTTTACAAGTTTATACACCAACGGAAATATTGATAATGATGGGGCGATGGTTGCCGACTTTTCACATCGAAACTCAGGGGGCAAAACAAATTCCGATTTTCTTAGACTTTCTCAAATCTGGAAATCAAATCTATCAGATAAATTAATTTTGAAAACGGGCAGTTACCAAATTATTAATACATCCGAAACCAATTTTTATGCTACAGAATATGGAATTAATCAGCAACAACAAGTGGAAAATAAAACACCTATTATTATCGGATTTGCAGATTTGAACCTTACATCTGTATTAGGTGTTACCGATTTTGGAACACGATTTCATTCAATTGAACAAAAAAATAAAAATAAGGCTTTTACACAGGATACAAATATAAACGCTCCTTTTTATTACAATGAGAAAGTATTATCACTTTACATCAATCACTCCTATCAGATTAGTGAAAGAAAATCCATCATAGCTGGCATTAGAACAGAAAGTACATTTTCGGACTATGCCTTTGAAAACAATATGTTAGATAAAAGATTAGAGGATAAACAAAACTATACCAACTTATTATTTAATGCAGGTTATTACTGGAATAATGAAAATACCTATCAATCGATTGCTGTGAGAAAGCAAATATCTCGTCCGAACTATGCTTATATAAATCCTTTTCGCAGTCTGAACGAAGATATAACACAGTCAGCTGGAGACCAAGATATAGTACCTGCCCTACAATATAGCCTGAATTATGAATTGATGCTAAATAAATTTGTTTTTTCATTATCCGGTAGCTATATTAATAATTTCATATCTTCTTTTATGGAAGAGGAAAATGGAATTATTCTTACGACATACAAAAATTTTGATCAGGTTTATTTTTTAAATACAGGAGTAGAATATAATAATCATTTGTTGAATGGAAAATGGAACATTCGCCCAACTTTATATTTTACATTACCAAAATTAATCGACGATGCTTACGATATAAAAAAAAGCTCTCCAATAGTTTCATTAGGAATTCAAAATGTGGTTGATTTAGGTAAAAATTATATGTTTACATTATATTATAATTTTAATTCTTCTTATAAAGATGGTTTAATAGAACATCGTCAATCTCAAATTGTAAATACAAGTTTCTCGAAAAAAATAAATAATTTCAATTTTATACTATACGCAAACGATATTTTTAAATCAAGTAAACAAGGAATAAAAACGTTATTAGACAACTATTCTTACAGTTCGATTACTTATAATGATGTAAGAAATGTTGGTCTTTCTGTAAGATATACCTTTTCTGGAAAAGCTTTTAAAGCAAAAGAAGTAGAACAACTTAGAGACAACACATTAGATCGTTTGTAAAAAGATTTATAAAATAATTTTAATCAATCTTTGAGGGCTAAACAATAGGTATTTGTACTGAAATTACCGTAGTTCCTTTTTCAGTTTTAATTTCTATTTTTCCCTTTAACTCAGATAAACGGTCTTTTATACTGTTAAGTCCTAAACCTGTTTTTTCTTGATTCTTTTTAAAGCCAATGCCGTCATCGTGTACACGGACAAGTAATGAATTTTCTTTTTCTAAAACAAAAACAAAACATTTTTGTGCTTTACTGTGTTTGTTTACGTTTTGCAGCAGTTCCTGAATAATCAGATAAATGTTTGTTTTTTCTTTGATATTAAAGCGTTCCCATTTTATTTTTTTATTTATAGAGCAATTAAAAACAGTGCCAAAGGGGTTTTTCTGAGTTAGCACCAGATTTTCTAAGACTAATGAAAAGTCCTGCTGTTGTGAGAAAAGGTTCTTGTGTAAATTGTGAGAGACTTCTCTTATCTGTGATTCTGTTTTTTGCAATTCTTCAATCAGTCGTTTTTTTTTCAATGGATTATCTGTTTTCAACTCTTCCAGATTAATACGTGTGGTAAAAAGACGGTTTAAAACACCGTCGTGTAAATCTTTTGCAATACGATCCTGTTCACGTGCTTTGGTTTCTACGGTAATAGTTTGTTGTTGTAATAAAAGTTCCTGTATCTGTTGTATATTGTTTTGTTCTTTTTGTTGATACATCAATTCTTTATTCTTGATTTTAAGTCGAAGCACTATAAATATTAATATGGTGAAAAGAGAAATAAACAGTACACCTGCAAATAAATAACTATTTCTTTTACTGAGTATGGTGTTTTGTTCTTCTACTTCATCGGTTTCGTAAGCAATTCGTGCAAATTTATTTCGGGTAGCTTTTTCCAACTCATACAAACTGTCCTTTACTTTATGATATTTTTCCGTATATAGAATTTTGTTTTCTTTATCATTTACTGACAAGAGTTCTAAACTTTGTAAAAGATCATAATTACTGTGGTATTTAATAGACAAAATGTAGGCTTCGTTAAAATTTTTCAAAGCATGTAAAGTATCCTGTTGAGTTAGGAAATATTCGCCGATAATAATTTTACTGCCAATTATTCCTTGTTTGTGATCTATTTCTTCTCGTATCTTCAACGAAGTACTCAGTAAAGAATCGATAATTTCTTGGTTCTGACTTGAAGAGTATATGCTGTTTTTTGCATAGTTATTAAGTAGCATAGCATGTAGCTTCGGATAACTTTCTACATATTCTTGTGAGAGTGCCATATCAAGATACTCTTTTGCTTTTAAATAATTATTGGTTTCAATATAAAAATTGCCCATGTTATTATAATAAGACAGCCATGATCTTTCTATTCTATTCGAATTATATTTTTCATTTTCAAGCCGATTCAATAAGCCGGGTATTTTGTCGTAATAGTTTAAAGCTTCGTCATATTCTTTAAGATTCTTTAGGTTTAATGCCATTCTTAAAGTAGCTTCATAAATTAGTCTGGTATTTCTTGATTTATTTAAGATATTAAGAGCACGTATGGTTTGTACTTCGCTCTCAGCGGAAATCCCCATATTATACAAAATTCCTGCTTTATACGAAATCATACGCCCCCAGTTTAAGCTATCTTTTTTTGTAAGGTTATACAGTTTTTCTGCTTTGGTATAGCATAAAAATGCACTATCTAATTTTTGTTGGTTATCATAAACATTCCCCAAATACCAATAAACTTTTGCCTGATGTAAGGTATCTTTCTTTTTTGTTGCTCTCTTAAAAATTTCTTCTAACGCCTGTTTTGATTCTATAAATAACCCTCTATTTTCGTATTCACTGGCTACTTCTAAAAGTTTTTCTCTGCCTAAAGAATCATTAGGTGTTTGCAGCCTTACATTGTAAATACTATCTACGTATTGTATTCCTAAATTTTTGGAAGCAGAATTACCGACTGCCTGTGGTTTTTCACAAGAGAAAAAAAGCACACAGAAAGCAAACAAAAAATATTGATTTATACTCATTGACCAACTAGAATTTCAACAAATATAATATTAGAAAAGCGGTTTGTAAAGAAACCGCTTTCTTAATTTATTTTTTAGGATTTGGAAACTTGATTCCTCCTAAATCTTTATCATTATCATCGTCATCATCTCCATTTCCAGGATTTGTTTCGCCTATTCCGGTTTCTGTAGAAGATGTTGATTTTGTTTGATACTGATCTTGCCTATTTATTTCTTCTGTATCATCATCATTTGAACAAGAAATAAAAGTGGTTGCAGACAGACATAGTAATGCCATTACAAAAAATTGCTTTTTCATTTTTTAATAAATTAAATGTTAATGAATAGCCCGCCTATCTGCAGCTTCGGCAGGTTTTTTTACTTTGGAAAAAGACACTGTTTATATCTCATTCCTAAAAAGATCTCTTTCTTAATTTTGCTTTAAAGACAAGACAAAGTAACTGAATACCAAGTGCTCTTAGAAATATTAAAGGAGCTGTTTAGTCAATGAGGCTAGTCTGTGAGGATTGTAAGGAATGTAAAGGGTGAAATAAGTCATTTTGGAAACAGCTATTTTTATTTTCAGTTACCAATTAGGTTTAAATAGAGAATATGTTCTACTGAATTGCGATAATTATTAGAAAAAGGAAGTTCCTCGTTAAAGTTTAAGTAACACCTAGATTTACTAAAATGTATCCTAGAAATAAAATAAATATTAACAATATAACTTTTATGGATTCTTATGAAATAAGGAGGAAGAGACAGCTCAAAATATTTTAATGTCTTATATGCTGTAACAATCGATCCATTTATTAATTTAAAATCGGTGGTATTGTTATCAGCTTTAACATAGACGATATCAGTATAGTTCAAGAATCTATAATCACTATAAGATTTAATACATATTGATTTTTGCGGAATAGTCGGTATGTACTTTTCAAATTTTGATAAGCATTTACCAAGCGTATGGAAATTAGATTCTGTAATATAATCCGACATTCCATTTTGGATAGAATTGAGAGCAAAAACATTTGTTGGGCTTAACACAATTATATAAGGAATCAAAGGCAGGTATTCAAAAGATTCTGCAAGCACTTCAATAGTAATATTACTATTTGGTTTTACTGAAGTATTAAAAAAAACTAACTGAGGCTTGACTTTTACAATAGCTTCTAAAGCATCTGTATTGTTAGGAAAAATACCTGCACAGAAATAATTAGGAAAAAACTCGGTAATTCTTTTCACATCCATGCCCTTAACGCATTGATCTCCAACTATAACAAAAGAATAATACACACAAAAAAATTTGTTGCAACTTAACAAGCTTTTAAAGCATCATACAACACCTTAGGTAGCAAAAATGTTAATTTTCACAAGGTGCTTTAATATCTTTTTTATAAATTGTGCCTTCTAAGTAAAACATATAAAATGGATATGAATATTTTACTCGTTGATGATCATATAATGACTCTAAAAGGGTATTCTTCGATCTTAAACGAGAGCAACAATACTATTCATAAGGCTCAAACTTGTCAAGATGTCTATAATTTAGTTAATAAAGGCTTTGTTTTCGATGTGGCTATAATAGACCACAACTTACCAGCTTACTCAGAAAAAAAATTGCATTCCGGAGTTGATTGTGCATTGTTATTAAAAAAGGAAAATCCAAACTGCAAAATCATTTTAATTACTGCACATACTGAGTTTATCGAGCTTTATTCTATGTACAAAAAAGTTAATCCTTCTGCCTTAATTGTTAAAGAGGATCTTACAATAGAAATTTTTAAATCAATAGTGTATTCTTCCGATAGTAGCACTTATTTTAGTGAACGAGCTAAACAAGCCATAAAATTTGTAACAAGTAAATTACCTTTATTAAGTGAAACCAATATCGAAATTTTAATGTACCTTTCAAAAGGCTTTAAAATCAATGAACTTACCGATATTATAGGTCTTTCCAAAAGTGCTATACAAAAACGGATTGCAAAAATGCAGTTGGAGTTTGATGTTTCCGATACTTCGAGTTTAATCAAGGTAATGTATGAGTTAAATTATTTTTAAAAGATTTCTCTCCAAGAATTTATATTCCCGGCGGACGTCTTTTTCTCTTTTTCTTCTTCTTATAATGAGGAAGCTGTTCTTCTGAATTTTCGTACATCAATGGCTCAGAATTAAGTAAAGCACCCAAAATGCTTACCGCAGAATTACCAATGCTGTCAATGAGTTGTTCCAAATCCGAATGGTTATTTCGGTAAATATCCTTTGCTGTATCAAGAGCATTTTGCTGGTCTGCATCAATCAGTTTGTTTTCAAGCTGATTCAACAAATGAATAGCTCTTTTTTGTTCTGCATTACCGTTTTTCATCGTCAGTGCATAATTCATAGAATCTTTTAACATTCGGTCAAAATCAACCATTTGATCAAAAAGCAGTTCGCCTGATTCTTTGAATGCTATGCGATTGAATTGTCCTAATTTAGCAGAATGTTTCTCATTTTTGCCTCGTGAATTATTCATCGGGCTAAGCTTGATTTTGTTTGTAATATCCTTACGGCTGACAATAATCTGTATGTGCATTTGCTCTCCTTCTTTCGGTTGTCCCACCTGAGCAATTCCTTTTTTTACTTCTTCATCGGTATGATGATGATAACGATAACGTTCCAATTTGCCGTACCATAACAAATCTTTACCACTTTCTATACCGGGACGTTTAAAATTACGGGCATAGGTATCCATTACAGAAGAAGCGTATTTTTTTAATTCTTCCTCTGCACCTTTTTCTCCAAACTGTTCTTTGAGATAAATAATTTCTTTTTGGCTGGGACTGATTTATCAGAAAAAACTTTGCATCGGTTCTGCTTAATTTGGCTACATTGTTGTCAATTTTTACCCGTACTTCCTGCGGGGTAATATCTCTGTTCACGTTATTAAACCATAATTCATTTTCTATTTTTTCTTCAAATGCTGTACGATTTTCTTTTTCCAGATAGTTTACCAGTTGTCCTGAACTTCCTTTATTGTTTCCTGTTTCAGAATCCGTTATATTAATGTACATAATCTTACAGATTTTTGAGTGATTGTTTTACGTGAACGATAAGTTCTTCTTTTTTCACATTGGATGTAGTCCAGCCCATATCTTCCCGTTGGGTAATATAATAATCCAGTAATCTGCCAAACTGTTCTTTGAGCAGTTCTTTCTCTTTTTGTTTTGAAATCAGATGTTTCAATCCGTTTATAACCTGTTCACTTCTTTTGGTAAGTACGGCTGTTTGTTCACTTTCTATTAAAAGATGTCTGCCTATTCCTTCCAAAAGTTCTTTTTGTTTTAAAGAAGCTTTCTTCAAGATACCGGAATCCGTAAACAATGGAAGAAGAAAGTCTTTTTCCTGTTGACGAATAAAAGATAAAATACGGTTGACGCCTGAAGAAAGTTCTCGTTTCAGTATTTCATCATCAGGGTCTGCTGGATCTTTTTTACTACGGTAAAAATAATCCACCATCTGGCAAAAAAGTTCCTTTTTGCTACGTCTAAAACTTTTAGCCAGTTTCTCTATCTTTTCGTCCGTTTCTTTGGGATAACGGATACTGTTGGTATCTCGCTGCTTCATAATATCTTATCTTCTAAATACTGATATACCCTACGGTATACCGTTTTCCTTGTTATATGTAGTCTGAAAGACTACAAGTATACCTGTGGTATACTAAAACCCTCTGCAACGCCAGTAAAGAGGCAAGCGAGTAGGGCTCTGCCCAACTCCCGCTTGCTTTTTTCAAAACATTAGTATGTTCCTTAAATATTCTCATTGTTGCTGTATTTTGTTTGCTGAAATTCTATTTACAAATTAAAGTCTTGTTTATGAAATAATTGACATACGATAACACGCCAAATACTACCTTTGAACGCCAAATGAAGCCACACGTAGATGAAAAAAATTAAAGGCTACGAAAATCTAAAATGAGAAAAAGAAAAGTGATATATGTAGATACGTAGGAATTTAAGTAAGTACGTTTCTTCTCCTTAAAATTGTTTTCAAAACAGAAAAAAAAGAAAGCCGTTCCATCAAGGCGGACAGGTGGAAAAACCGAAAGGAAACGGAATAAGTCCCGAAGGGTGGCAGGGCAACACAACAACTCCGCGAAGCCGCTCTTTGCCCTGCCATTATGCCGTAAGCTTTTGGTGGGCGGTGCGGTGGGTCTCCGCCTTACCTTTGCTGTGTTTTTGTTCTTTTTTTGTACACTTTAAATATACAATTTAGCATCTGAACGCCAAATGCTACCTTTGACTGCAACATCAGTAGCCCTCCTCGTTTACTCCACTAATTTAGTTGGAACAACAAAAAGAAGTAAATGATGGAGAGGCGAGAAATAAGGAAAATTCCGATTGATGAAGCTATGCAGATTCTGCATAATAATGGGATAAATGTAAGCAAAGAGGAAACCGAAAAGATTCTTGATTTTTTATATCTCTTAACAGAACTTATTTTGTCAGAGTGTTTTGATGGCGAGTGAATTATTTGTAAATTGCTAATCCTTCTCAAATTCACGAACTAATCAATATTATACCAATGAAAATAGCAGATTTATACGTCAGAGTTTCTACCGATGAGCAAGCAGACAAAGGATATTCCCAAAGAGATCAGGAGGAACGACTAAGAAGGTATTGTTCCTCTCATAATATTAGGGTGGGACAAATAATTTATGAAGATCATTCAGCAAAATCATTTAACCGACCGGAATGGGTAAAATTACTTACCTCACTGAAAAAGAAAAGCTCCAAAACAAATCTTGTTCTTTTTACTAAATGGGATCGCTTTAGCCGTAACGCAGGAGATGCCTATCAGATGATTAATACCCTCACAAAATTAGGAGTTGATCCGCAAGCTGTAGAACAACCTTTAGACCTTTCGATTCCTGAAAATAAAATGATGCTGGCAATTTATCTAGCTGCACCGGAAGTAGAGAACGATAGAAGAGCATTGAACACTTTCTATGGTATGCGTAGAGCAAAAAAAGAAGGGCGGGTTATGGGAAATGCTCCATTTGGATATATTAATCGAAGTCGTGAAGATGGAAGTAAATACATTGCCATAAAAGAACCGGAAGCATCAACCATGCGTTTGGCGTTTGATGAAATAGCTAAAGGTATATATGCTCCGGATCAAATCAGACAGAAAATTTCACGTGCAGGAAAGAAAATAGTAAGTAGAAATGCGTTTCACGTAGCGGTACGAAATCCCGTATATTGTGGGAAAGTATTTATACCTAAATACGGCGATGAAGAAGCCACCATTGTTAAAGGACAACACGAAGCCTTGATAAGTGAAGAGTTATTTGATAAAGTTCAACAGATATTGGACGGAAATAAACGTCAAAGTGTCTATAATACTAAAGTTCTCTCGGATGTAAATTTACCGCTCCGTGGTTACTTGGTCTGTCCCGAATGTGGACGCAATTTGACAGGAAGTGCATCTAAAGGGAGAAATACCCGTTACTACTATTATCATTGTATTGCATCCTGCGGTTTTCGTCAAAGAGCCAAAAAAGCTAACCAAATTTTTGAAGAAGGACTTATTCAATTTGGTTTAAATGAAGGTAATAAAGATATTC
Organism: Avrilella dinanensis; assembly: GCF_002807015.1. GTDB lineage: Bacteria > Bacteroidota > Bacteroidia > Flavobacteriales > Flavobacteriaceae > Flavobacterium > Flavobacterium dinanensis. Next base: position 583,954 of record NZ_NIPO01000001.1, read on the forward strand.
TCAAAAAAATGGTTCTTCTAAACTACAATCAATTCATAAAAGAAAATCCTCAAATGGATAAAAGGAGAATTGCTAAAGAAATAGATAAATTGAACGAAAAACTATCTGTTGCAAGAGAGAAGTTACTTTCTAATATTATGGATGATGATGAATATTTAGAACTAAAAAAGGAATACAAACAGAAGATTGAAAAATTAGAAGAACAATTATCCAAAAACAATACATCTAATCCAAGCGAACAAGATATTCAACGTAAACTGAATAAGGCTTTAGATATTGTTCAAAACATATCAAGCCTCTATACTAATGGTGATATTGAGAAGAAACGAACTTTAATTGGTTCGATATTTCCAGAAAAATTAGAATTTGACGGAACGCAATATCGAACCGCTCGAATTAATTCTGTCTTTGCCCGTATCTTCCAAATAAACAACGAATTACATAAAAATAAAAACAGGAAAAATGATCATTTTAATCACTTTTCCTGTCTAGTACCTGAGGCGGGAATCGAACCCGCACTCCGAAGAACACGAGTTTGAGTCGTGCGCGTCTACCAATTCCGCCACTCAGGCATACGGTGTGCAATTGTGAGTGCAAATATAAATACTTTTTTTAAAAAAAGAAGTTTATTACAAAAAAATATTTCTAAATTTGCCCCACGTTAATTGTCGAACAAGAAAAACCAAAAATCAACCATGACTCCACGTAAACCAGAAGCCAAGATATTTGCCTGTTCAGGCAGCTTAGGTTTAGCAGAAGAAATTGCCAAAAAGTACGGTGTACCTTTAGGTGAAGTGACTTTGTCACACTACAGCGACGGCGAATTTCAGCCTTCGTTTGAGGAGTCTATCAGGGGATTAAGGGTATTTATTGTATGTTCTACATTCCCGAGTGCAGACAATTTAATGGAATTGTTGTTGATGCTGGACGCTGCCAAAAGAGCATCTGCCAGACATATTACCGCAGTAATTCCTTATTTTGGGTGGGCAAGACAGGACCGGAAAGACAAACCACGTGTTCCGATAGGAGCTAAATTGGTTGCTAAAATGTTGGAAACAGCCGGAGCAACTCGTGTAATGACCATGGATTTACACGCCGATCAAATCCAGGGATTTTTCGAGAAACCAGTAGATCATTTGTTTGCATCTACTATTTTCTTGCCGTATGTTCAGTCATTGAATCTGGAAAATCTGACGATTGCCTCGCCGGATATGGGTGGCTCAAAAAGAGCTTATGCCTATTCCAAATACTTGAGTTCTGAAGTAGTAGTTTGTTACAAACAACGCAAAAAAGCTAATGTGATTGACACCATGGAACTCATTGGCGATGTACAAGGAAGACACGTCATATTAGTGGACGATATGATTGACACCGGAGGCACATTAGCCAAAGCAGCCGATGTGATGATGGAACGCGGAGCGTTGAGCGTACGGGCAATTTGTACTCACGCTATTTTGTCGGGCAATGCCTATGAGAAAATAGAAAAATCTGCTTTGACGGAGTTAATCGTGACCGATTCTATCCCGTTGAAACAACCCAGCGAAAAAATTCGCGTGATTAGCTGTGCCGAATTGTTTGCCGATGTGATGCACATGGTACACAACAACACCTCAATCAGCAACAAATTTATTATGTAACTTTTTATTAATTTTTATATATTTTAAAATGAAATCAATTTCAATTAAAGGACAAGAAAGAGAAAGCGTAGGTAAGTCAGCGACTAAAGCCGCACGTAATGCTGGATTGGTACCTTGCGTGATATACGGAGGAGACAAGCCAGTGCATTTTACAGCTGAAGAAAAATCATTCAGAAATTTGGTTTACACTCCAAACGTGCACACTGTTGCTATTGATTTAGGAAGTCAGACTGTTGATGCTGTCTTGCAAGACATTCAATTCCACCCGGTATCTGACCGTATCTTGCACATCGACTTCTTCCAATTGCACCAAGACAAAGAAATCACTATGGAGGTTCCTGTAAAAATCAGCGGAACAGCGAAAGGTGTATTGGCAGGTGGTGTGTTAAGATTAAACCAACGTAAACTGAAAGTTCGTGCATTACCTTCTAACCTTCCTGATTTTGTTGAAGTAAACGTATCCAATTTAGATATGGGTAACAAATTGTATGTTACAGAAGTAGAAGCCGACAATTTCAAACTTTTACACGCAGACAACACTGTTGTTGCTCAGGTAAGAATGTCACGTGCTGCAATGAAAGCCGCTCAAGAAGCAGCCAAAGTAGCCAAAGGAGGTAAATAAGCAATAATAGCTTGTAGATACAAATCCCTGCCGGCATTCCGGCAGGGATTTTTTATTGAAAAAACATAATCTATCAAATTGAGAGCCTGTTTAAATTTGTATTGTAAAAATGTTTATAGGTTATTTTTGAGGCAGAACAAGGCAAATTTTTAAAGGATAGCAGAGCTATCGTTTTAAAATTTAACGCAGTTATGACCAAAAAGAAGCATAAACAAATTATTAGATAAATTTTAAACAAGCTCTGATTATTAATTTTTTGCTTTTTTGTGTAAATTCGCAGTTCGATTAGAAAATCATCATCATGAGTCAGAAATTTAATGAATACAAAGGATTAGACTTGCCGGCAGTAGCTTCGGAAACACTGGCATTCTGGAAAAACAACAATATATTCGAGAAATCCATCAGCGAAAAAGAAGGAAATCAGCCTTTTGTCTTTTTCGAAGGACCTCCATCTGCCAACGGAAAGCCCGGTATTCATCACGTAATGGCTCGTGCAATTAAAGATATTTTTTGTCGTTATAAAACCCAAAAAGGCTTTCAGGTAAAACGAAAAGCCGGCTGGGACACCCACGGTTTGCCCGTAGAACTTGGCACAGAAAAAGAGCTTGGCATTACCAAAGAAGATATCGGAACGAAAATCTCCATCGCCGAATACAACGAGGCTTGTAAAAAAACCGTGATGAGATATACCGATTTGTGGAACGACCTGACCGAAAAAATGGGTTATTGGGTAGATATGAACGACCCCTATATTACCTACAAACCAAAATATATGGAATCGGTTTGGTGGCTGCTCAAGCAAATTTATGACAAAGGCTATATGTACAAAGGCTATACAATTCAGCCTTATTCGCCCAAAGCAGGAACCGGATTGTCTTCACACGAGGTCAACCAACCCGGCTCCTACCGCGATGTGTCAGACACCTCGATTGTTGCCCAGTTCAGAGCTGTCGAAAACACCCTACCTAAATTTTTGCAAGGTTTAGGAATCATTCATTTTATAGCATGGACAACAACACCGTGGACACTGCCGAGCAATACCGCTTTGACTGTCGGGCCAAAAATAGAATATGCTTTAGTAAAAACCTACAACCAATATACTTTTGAACCGATTAATATTATCCTGGCAAAACCGCTTATCGGCAAACAATTGTCAGGAAAATATGTAGAGGTAAAAGATTTGGACGGAATTTCCGCTTACAAAGTCGGCGACAAAACCATACCATATTGGGTAATGAAAACCTTTACCGGTTCAGAGCTTATCGGCACCAGATATGAACAGTTACTACCTTATGCACAACCGTATGAAAATGCAGAAAATGCCTTTCAGGTAATTCCGGGCGATTTCGTAACCACCGAAGATGGTACTGGTATTGTACACACCGCTCCTACGTTCGGGGCAGACGATGCCAAGGTTGCCAAAGATGCCGGTGTGCCGCCAATGCTTGTTTTGAACAACGAAGGAAACCCTGTTCCGTTAGTAGATTTGCAAGGAAGGTTCGTTTCGCAAATGGGCGATTTAGCTGGCAAATATGTCAAGAATGAATATTATGACGAAAGCGATACCCCGGAAAAATCGGTAGATGTTGAAATCGCTATCAGCCTGAAAGAAAAAGGATTGGCATTTAAAGTAGAAAAATATACACACAGCTATCCGCATTGCTGGCGGACAGACAAACCAATTTTGTATTATCCACTGGATTCGTGGTTCATCAAAGTTACAGCAGTTAAAGAACGAATGTTTGAACTCAATCAGGAAATCAACTGGAAACCTAAAGCTACCGGCGAAGGGCGTTTCGGCAACTGGCTGCAAAATGCGAACGACTGGAATTTGTCCCGCTCGAGATATTGGGGAATCCCTCTACCTATCTGGCGTACGGAAGATAAAAACGAAGAAATCGTCATCGGTTCGGCAGAAGAATTGATTCAGGAAATCGAAAAATCTATCCGGGCAGGTCATCAGAAAATCAATCCGTTTGCTGATTTCGTTATCGGTGATATGTCGGAAGAAAACTACGACTGCATCGATTTACACAAAAATGTGGTAGATGAAATCATATTGGTTTCTCCGTCAGCCAAACCGATGAAAAGAGAAACGGATCTCATCGACGTATGGTTTGATTCCGGTTCGATGCCTTATGCACAATGGCATTATCCTTTTGAAAACAAAGAGCTTATAGATAAAAACCTGGCTTATCCGGCAGATTTTATCGCCGAAGGTGTTGACCAGACCAGAGGTTGGTTCTATACACTTCATGCGATTGCCACTTTGGTTTTCGATACGAAAGCATATAAAAATGTGGTTTCCAACGGTTTGGTTCTGGACAAAAACGGACACAAAATGTCCAAGCGTTTGGGCAACGCTATCGATCCGTTTGAAACGTTAGGCGAACACGGTCCGGACGCAACACGCTGGTATATGATTAGCAATGCCAATCCGTGGGATAACTTAAAATTTGATTTAGAAGGAATTACAGAAGTTCGTCGTAAGTTTTTCGGCACTTTGTACAACACTTATTCTTTCTTTGCCCTGTATGCCAATATTGACGGATTCACGTACAGTGAAGAAGAAATTCCGTTGACAGACCGACCGGAAATAGACCGCTGGATATTGTCTGAACTCAACACATTGACCAAAGAAGTTGATGAAAGTTTTGCTGCTTACGAACCAACCCGTGCAACGAGAGCCATTTCTGATTTTGTGCAGGAAAATCTGTCGAACTGGTACGTTCGCCTATGCAGAAGACGTTTCTGGAAAGGCGAATACGGACAAGATAAAATCGCTGCCTATCAGACACTTTACACCTGTCTGGAAACCGTAGCAAAATTATCAGCACCGGTTGCTCCGTTTTTTATGGACAAACTTTATAAAGATTTAACACAAGTAACACAGAAAGAACAATTTGAATCTGTACATTTGGCCGATTTTCCAACCTACGATGAAAACCGAGCAGATAAAGATTTGGAAAGCCGAATGCAAAAGGCACAAACCATTTCTTCGCTCGTATTATCATTGCGTAAACGGGAAATGATTAAAGTACGTCAGCCGTTGCAAAAAATCATCATTCCGGTATTAGATGAAAAGCAACGAACTGAAATTAAGCTGGTTGAAGATTTAATCAAAGCAGAAGTCAACGTCAAAGAAGTAGAGTTGCTCGACGATGCCTCAGATATCTTGGTTAAGCAAATCAAGCCTAATTTCAAAACATTAGGTCCTCGCTTCGGAAAAGAAATGGGATTGATAGCCAAAACCATTCAGTCTTTCGGACAGGAACAAATTAATGAGCTGGAAAAAAATGGTGAAATAACCGTTGATGTTTCAGGAAAAAGTATTATATTAAACCTCGAAGACGTAGAGATTTCTTCGCAGGACATAGAAGGTTGGTTAGTGGCTAATGCAAACGGAATTACCGTAGCTTTAGACATTACCATAACGGATAGTTTGAAAAAAGAAGGTATTGCCCGAGAGTTGGTAAATCGCATTCAGAACATCAGGAAAGATTCCGGTTTTGAAGTGACCGACAAAGTAAATGTTACCCTTGTTTCACAATCTGAAATAGAAGATGCCGTACAGGCAAATGAGACATATATTAAAGCAGAAACGCTAACGGAAAACATTTCGTTTGTTACAGAGATAGAAAACAGTACAAGTATTGAATTTGATAATTTAACTACACTGATTGCAGTGCAAAAAATTTGATCATTATGACAGAAACAGAAAACACTAAAGTACGCTATTCAGATACTGATTTGGCAGAATTTAAAGAGCTGATATTACAAAAAATAGAGAAAGCACAAACAGATTTAGAGCTGATAAAAAGTGCTTACACCAACGACTCCAACAACGGCACAGACGACACCTCTCCTACCTTCAAAGCTTTTGAAGAAGGAAGTGAAACTATGTCGAAAGAAGCCAACTCAGCTTTGGCAATCCGTCAGGAAAAATTCATTCGTGATTTAAAAAATGCTTTAATCCGAATCGAAAATAAAACCTATGGTATTTGTCGCGTAACTGGAAAACTCATCGAAAAAGAACGATTGAAACTGGTTCCGCACGCAACCTTGAGCATGGAAGCCAAATTACAGCAAAAATAATTTTTATAATAAGCCGGATTGATATTCGGCTTTTTCTTTAAACCACAAAATTGTATGAAAAAAACACGTTGTGGCTGGGCTCCGGCGAGCGATCAGCTTTATACTGACTATCACGATAACGAATGGGGAAAACCTGTTTTTGACGATAATGTATTGTTTGAATTTATGGTTCTGGAATCGTTCCAAGCAGGATTGAGTTGGATAACAATTTTACGAAAACGAGAAAATTTCAGAAAAGCATTTGACCAATTTGATTATAAAAAAATCGCAAAATATGATGATTCAAAAACAGAAGAGTTGGTCAACAATGCGGGCATTATTCGTCATCGTGGAAAAATTGAAGCTGCCATCAACAACGCCCAAAAATTCATCGAAATTCAAGATGAGTTCGGTAGCTTTTCTGATTATCTGTGGAAATATGTAAATCATACTCCCATAAAAAACAGATTCAAATCGTTGAGCGAAATTCCCGCCAAAACCACTTTATCTGACCAGATTGCGAAAGACCTCAAAAAAAGAGGCTTCAAATTCATGGGCTCTACAACGGTTTATGCTTATATGCAGGCAGTCGGTTTGGTCAATGACCACGTTGCAGATTGTTTTGCGTATGCAGATTAAAAACAAGCCGAATTTGTAAAATAACACAAAGTCACAGAGAACACAGAGATTTTACTTGTGAACTTTGTGACTTTGTCGCAAAATATTACTTTTCAGACCTTTTATTTAGTCATCAGAAAAGAAAAAGATTATAATTTAAAAGTCAATACCGACTTGGAAGAATGGTTGACCAAATCTTCACTGATACTTCCGTTCAGCAAGCGGGCAAAACCAGTTCGTCCGTGTGTGCCCATAGCGATTAAATCCGCATTGATGCTGTCGGCATAATTCAAAATTCCTTTTTCGATATCGGTATCGTTGTAAATCGCAAATTCGTATTTCGCAATATTGAGCTGCTGGATATATTCTTCCGCCATTTCCTTCGCCACATGTGTAGATTTAAAGTTATTCGGCGTATTCACATACAAAAAGCTAGGTTTTATCTCATTAGATGTAAAGAAATTTATCATCTTTTTAGTAGATTCTTTTACTTCTGCACCCAAATCAATAGCGAAAACAACATTTTCAAAAAATGTATGGGTTTCTTCATTTTTGATAACCAAAACAGGAATTTCAGATGTTCTTACCACTTTTTCCGTATTTGACCCGATAAACACTTCCTTGAAACCGCTGGCTCCGTGCGACCCCATCACGATTAAATCTACATCGTTAGATATCGCCACTTCATTGACCAAATCAAATGTTCTTCCGAGCCTCAATATCTGAGAAACAGACAAACCGTTTAGTTCCGGAGACAGCGAAGTTTGAGACAATCTTGCCTCGGCACTGTTTTTGAAAAAGATAATTTCAGGCACATCAAATCCGGGTTGTACAGCGTCCATAGCCTCCTGAGGCAGGTCGATAATATGTAACAAAATGAGTTCGCTGCCTGTCTTTTTTGCAATGTTTGCTGCCGTTTTTAGTGCTCTGCCGGCTTGCTCAGAAAAATCTGTTGGGACTAATATTTTTTTCATAAATACGGTATTTAATAAGTTTCATATATGATTACGACGATAAATATAGTCATTTTTAAATGATTTGCATAAAAAATTCGTATATTTGCCCAAAATTAAAATGTGAGGGGACGGAAGAGTCCCCTCTTTTTATAGCAATATGAGTTTATTAAACAGAGTAAAAGAACTGCTGGACGAGGCTTTTGAGAAGTCTCCCGAGCTGTTTTTAATAGACCTTTCTATCACTCCCGAAGACAATATTACCGTTGTCATCGACGGAGACAACAGTGTTACGCTCGACGATTGCATCACAATCAGCCGTGCGGTGGAGCATCAGCTTGATAGAGAAGAACACGATTTTTCGCTCGAAGTAACCTCTGCCGGGGCATTATCTCCGTTAAAATTGCCAAGACAATACAAAAAAAACTTAGGCAGAACACTGGAAATACAAACGCAGAATGGTAAATTTGCAGGAAAATTAATTGACGTTCAGGAAAATACCATCGAAATCGAATGGAAATCCAGAGAACCAAAAGAAATCGGAAAAGGAAAAACAACCGTAAACCGAACAGAAAAATTTAATTTTGAAGATATAGAAAAAGCAGTTGTGGTAATATCATTTTAAAAAACATGTCATGGAAAATATAGAGCTAATAGAATCTTTCTCTGAATTTAAAGAGATTAAACACATCGACAGAATTACGCTGATGGCTATCATGGAAGACGTTTTCAGAAACGCCCTGAAAAAGAGATTCGGGACAGACGAAAACTTCGACATTATCATCAATCCTGACAAGGGAGATATGGAAATCTGGCGCAACAGAATCGTGGTGGAAAACGGAGAAGTGGAAGATGACAATTCGGAAATTGCTTTGAAAGAAGCTCAGAAAATTGAACCTGACTTTGAGGTAGGAGAAGAAGTATCTGAACCAGTTAAACTTACTGATTTAGGGCGAAGAGCGATTTTGGCACTTCGACAAAACCTGATTACGAAGATTCATGAGCATGACAGCACAAATCTTTACAAACAGTTTAAAGATTTGATTGATGAAATTTATTCTGCCGAAGTACATCATATCCGACACAAAGCCGTGATTCTGATGGACGACGAAGGCAACGAAATCATTTTACCGAAAGACAAACAAATTCCTTCCGATTTCTATAAAAAAGGCGAGCAGGTTCGTGGAATTATTGAATCGGTTGAGCTTAAAGGCAACAAACCTCAGATTATCATGAGCAGAACATCAACATTGTTCCTTGAAAGATTGTTTGAGCAGGAAATTCCGGAAATTGCAGACGGATTGATTACCATCAAAAAAGCCGCGAGAATTCCGGGCGAAAAAGCCAAAGTTGCCGTAGATAGTTACAGTGACAACATTGACCCGGTAGGTGCATGTGTGGGAATGAAAGGAAGCCGGATTCACGGTATCGTAAGAGAATTGGGCAACGAGAATATCGATGTGATTAACTTCACAACCAATCAGTCATTGTACATATCCAGAGCATTGAGTCCAGCAAAAGTAAACAATGTAAAGATATATGAAGACGAGAAGAAAGCGGAAGTTTTCCTTGATGTAGATGAAGTATCAAAAGCTATCGGACGAGGCGGGCAAAACATTCGTCTGGCAAGCATGCTTACCGGATATGAGATAGACGTAATCAGAGATGGTTCACAAGTTTTGGAAGACGACGTTGAATTGAAAGAATTCTCTGACGAAATCGAACCATGGATTATCGAAGAATTTGAAAAAATAGGGTTGGATACAGCCAAAAGCGTACTGAAAAACTCGATAGAAGAATTAGAAAGAAGAACCGATTTGGAAATAGAAACCATTCGTGAAATCGTTGAAATTCTGAAAGCCGAGTTTGAAGACGAAGATTAAAAACAAAAATAAAATAAAGGGAAAGGATATATGTCTGACAAAAGATCTATAAGAATTAACAAAGTGCTGAGAGAACTTAATATTTCTCTTGACAGGGCCGTGGATTTTCTGAAATCCAAAGGTCATGAAATCGAGGCGTCTCCAAACGCCAAGATTTCACAAGAGGAACTCGATGCTCTTAATAAGGAGTTCTCTACAGATAAAAACAAAAAAGAAGCTTCTTTGGAAGTGAGCGAAGAAAAGAAAAAAGAGAAAGAAGCCATACGTTTGGAAAGAGAAAAAGAGCTGGAGGAAAAACGTAAAAAAGAAGAAGCCAAAAAACGCGAAGAGGAAGCTGCTGCCAAAAAGCGTGAGGAAGAAGAGGTTATTAAAGCCAAAGCAACAAAAATTGACACCATCAAACCTGTTGGTAAAATAGATTTGGGTGACAACAAAGAAAAAGCCGAAGAAAACAAGAAAACTTCCGAAAGCAAAAAGACCGAAAAAACAGAGAAGAACACCAAATCTGTACCGGTACAAAAAGAGGAAAAAAAATCGCCTCAACCTAAGTCAGCACCTAAACCGAAAGAAGATAAACAGCCTCAAAAAGAGGAAAATGCTAAACCTCAAACTACTGAAAAACAAGAAAAATCAGAGGAAGAGCCGGCTGTTATCAAAACGCAATACCAAAAACTGTCCGGTACCACATTTACCGGGCAAACCATAGACCTTTCCCAATTCAACAAACCGAAAAAGAAAAAAGAAACTAATTCGGCGTCAGACAGTGCGGACAAAAAACGCAACAAAAAACGCAAGAGGATTGTTAAAGATACTCCTGCAGACAAAAATGCAACCGGCAACAACAATAACAAGAGAAACAACAATAATAATAAGGGTAAAAACGCCCGTCCGAAAAAAGCTGCTCCGAAAGTAGAGCCTACAGAAGAAGAAGTTAAAAACCAGATTAAAGAAACGCTGGAAAGACTTCAAGGTAAGCAAAATAAATCCAAAGCGGCAAAATACAGAAAAGATAAACGAGAACTTCATCGTAAAAAAGAGGAAGAAGCCCGGGCAGAAGAAGACAACAAAGTGCTGAAAGTAACCGAGTTTGTTACTGTAAGTGAAGTAGCTACTATGATGAATGTACCTATCACACAGGTAATTGCGGCTTGTATGTCTTTAGGAATCATGGTAACCATGAACCAGCGACTTGATGCAGAAACGCTGACAATCGTTGCTGATGAATTCGGCTACGAAGTAGAATTTACCACTTCTGATATTGAGGAAGCTATGGTTGAAGAAGAAGATGACCCGGCAAGTCTGGTTCCGAGAGCTCCGATTGTAACAGTAATGGGACATGTTGACCACGGTAAAACGTCCCTTTTGGATTATATCCGTAAGGCTAACGTAATTGCCGGCGAATCAGGAGGAATCACGCAACACATCGGTGCATATAGCGTAGTTCTGGACGGCGGGCAACGAATTACTTTCTTAGATACACCAGGTCACGAGGCATTTACTGCGATGCGTGCCAGAGGTACTCAGGTAACTGATATCGCTATCATTGTGGTAGCTGCCGACGACGACATCATGCCGCAAACCAAAGAAGCAATTTCACATGCTCAGGCAGCAGGTGTGCCGATTGTATTTGCCATTAACAAGGTGGATAAACCAACAGCAAACCCGGATAAAATCAAAGAAAAATTAGCTTCGATGAATTTCTTGGTAGAAAGTTGGGGAGGTTCCTACCAATCACATGATATTTCAGCAAAATTCGGGCAGGGAGTTAATGAATTATTAGAAAAAGTATTGCTCGAAGCAGAAATGCTTGAGCTCAAAGCCAACCCGGATAAATCTGCTTCCGGAACAGTAGTAGAAGCTTATCTTGACAAAGGTCGCGGGTATGTTTCCACTGTTTTGGTACAAGGCGGAACTTTGCGTGTCGGCGATTATATATTAGCCGGTAAAAATCACGGTAAAGTACGGGCAATGCACGACGAACGCGGTAATAGCGTGAAAGAAGCAGGTCCGTCAATCCCGATTTCTATTCTCGGATTGGACGGGGCACCGGCAGCCGGAGATAAATTCAATGTTTTTGAAGACGAAAGAGAAGCCAAACAAATTGCGGCGAAAAGAACGCAGTTGTTGCGTGAACAATCTGTCCGAACGCAGAAACACGTTACTTTGGCAGAAATCGGTCGTCGAATTGCATTGGGAGATTTCAAAGAACTTAACATTATCCTTAAAGGAGATGTGGACGGTTCTGTTGAGGCGTTATCCGATTCATTCTCTAAACTGTCCACAGAAGAGATACAAGTTAATATTATCCACAAAGGCGTGGGAGCAATTACCGAATCGGACGTGTTACTAGCATCTGCCTCTGACGCGATTATCATTGGTTTCAACGTGAGACCAATGGCAAGTACCAAAGCATTGGCAGACAAGGAAGAAATCGATATCAAAACCTATTCTATCATCTATGACGCTATCGACGATGTAAAAGATGCCATGGAAGGTATGCTTTCGCCGGAACTCAAAGAAGAAGTTACCGGTACTGCTGAAATCCGTGAAACTTTCAAAATATCGAAAGTGGGTACGATTGCCGGGTGTATGGTTATGGACGGAAAGATTTTCAGAAATTCCAGAATCAGGTTAATCCGCGAAGGAATCGTTATTTACACCGGAGAACTCGCTGCATTGAAACGTTTCAAAGACGACGTAAAAGAAGTTGCGAAAGGATATGATTGCGGTATGCAGATTAAAAATTATAACGATATCCAGATTGGAGATACGATAGAAGCTTTCCATGAAGTGGAAGTGAAAAAGAAACTCTAAGCAGGAAGTAAAAAATAGCAAAGCGTAAAAAAACCTGCGGGAGTTGTACCATGTACTTTCTCGCAGGTTTTTTGTCAAAAGCCACGTTGGTCACTATTAAAAAACTGTTTAAAGTTATCTCAGATAAGAAATTTTGTCATACTTATGACTTTTGGTCTTAAATTTGATAGATTCTAACTAAACTCAAAAACAAAGAAATTATGTATATTATTTTAATGGTAATAATTATGGGAGCAAGTTGGTTTGTTGGACACCGGCTGCAAACCAAATTTGAAAAATACTCTAAAGTACATTTAAGAAACGGAATGAGTGGTGCAGAAATTGCAACCAAAATGCTTCACGACCACGGTATTTACGATGTAAAAGTAATTTCGACACCAGGGAGACTTACCGACCATTACAATCCGGCAAACAAAACGGTAAATCTGAGTGAAGCTGTTTACAATCAGCGAAATGCCGCAGCCGCAGCCGTTGCCGCTCACGAAGTGGGACACGCTGTGCAGCATGCCACAGCCTACAGCTGGTTGCAAATGCGAAGTAAATTAGTACCGATAGTTAGTGTTTCTTCCAGATTTATGCCGTTTGTATTAATCGGAGGAATCTTGTTATTGCAGACATTTCCACAGTTATTACTCATTGGAATCATTCTTTTCGGGTTAACTACCTTGTTTTCTGTAGTTACTCTGCCGGTTGAATATGATGCCAGCAACAGAGCGTTAAAATGGCTGCAAACCAAAAATATGGTTTCTCAGGAAGAATTTGCTGGAGCAAAAGATTCGCTCAAATGGGCAGCAAGAACCTATTTAGTCGCTGCAATTTCTTCTATCGGAACATTGCTTTACTATATTATGATTTATATGGGCAGAAGATAAAACAACATTTGTTTTCAAAAAAACTAAGGCTTTATGAAATTTCGTAGAGCCTTTAGTTTTTTGATAAGTTTTTAGTTTCGTCTCTGATTAAGTTTAAATATTCAATTTCCCTACAATAAAAGAAAGCCGAAACATTCCACATTTATTTAATAACTTTGCAAAATGATAGCTGAGAAGAAAGACATACGTAAACTGAGCAAAGATGATATTCGTGATTTTTTTGTTTCCAACGGCGACAAAGCATTCCGGGGTAATCAGGTGTATGAATGGTTGTGGAAAAAAGGAGCACATTCTTTTGACGACATGACCAATCTTTCTCTGTCTGCACGAGAAATGCTCAATCAACATTTTGTGATTAACCACATCATGGTGGATAATATGCAACAAAGTGCTGACGGAACGGTAAAAAACGCAGTAAAATTACACGATGGTTTAGTTGTTGAATCGGTATTGATTCCGACAGCAACCCGGACAACGGCTTGTGTGTCCAGCCAGGTTGGGTGCAGCCTGAACTGTGAGTTTTGTGCCACAGCCCGGCTGAAACGAATGCGGAATTTATCGCCGGACGAAATCTACGACCAGGTGGTAACCATCGACAAACAAAGCCGTTTGTATCACGACCGCCCACTTTCAAATATCGTATTTATGGGTATGGGCGAACCGCTGATGAATTATAATAATGTGCTGCAAGCTGTAGAAAAAATCACTTCTGATGAAGGTTTGGGCATGTCCCCGAAACGGATTACTATCTCTACTTCCGGCGTATCTAAAATGGTCCGAAAAATGGCTGACGACGGTGTAAAATTCAAGCTGGCAGTGTCGCTGCATTCGGCAGTGGAAGAAATTCGTAACAAAATCATGCCTTTTACCACCAATTTTCCGCTTACAGAACTTCGGGACGCACTACAATACTGGTATCAGAAAACCCGAAACAAAATCACTTATGAATATGTGGTTTGGAAAGGGATTAATGATGATGAAAAATCTATCAAAGCCCTGGTAAAATTCTGCAAGCACGTTCCGTGTAAAGTAAACCTGATTGAATACAACGCTATTGACGACGGCGATTTTCAGCAAGCCGATGAACAAGCGATTGAGAATTATATCCGAGCTTTGGAAGAAGCCGGAATTGTTGTGAAAGTGCGACGTTCGCGAGGAAAAGATATTGATGCCGCCTGCGGTCAGCTGGCGAATAAATCTTGATTTGTCATGAGGATTTTGCCTGTTTTATTTTCCTTTTTCTTTATTATAAACGCAACCGCACAGTCTTTTGTTTATGAAACTTCCGACAAGCAATCTTTCAAACTCAGACCGGGACATCATACTCAATTTCAGTACATGATGGTAAACCGGGCAGATTTTAAGCACAACTCCCTTTTTGATATTGACGAAAACACCCGGCATTTTATCATTCCGTTCAGCGGTTATTATGAAACGGAAGCTTTTTTTAATTTCAATCCCGACACAGCATCTATCAAAGATAACCGGGGCGGAATTAATTTCGGATTGGTGCATATCCGTGACGGCAAACAACAATATATGGCGGCAACCCGCTATACTTTCGACAAAACTAATCAGGGCGAATACACCGCTGTTTACATCCTGCCGACTATCGTTTATCTGGAACAAGGAGATATTATTGCTCCGGCAATCAGCAGCGGATATATCAACACACATTTATTTTATGCCCATATCGGCTGCCCTAAAAAAACAGATGATTGTGTGTCGTTTTCTTTTAAAATCAGATTAATCAGTGTAGAAGATGGGAATACGGACTTTTTTTAGCTTGATGATACTTATGATATTTGGCGAAATGTCGGCTCAGGAACCGGTTTTCTATGCACGAATCAACCGAAGTATGCCGCTCAGCTTTTCGGAAACCAACCGGCAATGTGTTTCTTTTACCGACCGGGATATTGTTTACAATAAAATTATCCGGTTTGACGAACATAAAATTCTCACTCAGCAAGACGGATTATACGAAATCAATGCGTTTGTGAATATTAATCTGGGGTCACACGCTACCAGAAATGATAGCTTACAACTCCGTTTTTCGGTGGTTAAAAACCTGAATACTCCTTCGGAAAAAATCCTTTCTGAAACGGCTTATACGTACCGTTATGGCAATTTTGATGTAGCCGCAGGGTTTCCTATCCGTCCGTTTAATGCAACACTCCGCAGAGATGATGAAATTTGCCTTTGCATTACCAAAGATTTTGGCACTTTTGATATTAATTCCAATGCCAAATTCCACCATATTATTACGCCTACCGGAATGCCGCAGATTATGGGACTGAGGATAAAGAAGGTCGATTAATTTTTTTGTTTAAGATTTAGTGTTACAGCAGATATTTCTCTTTCGTCGGAATAAACTTTAATTGATATACGGAAACAAACACAAAAAAATCCGACCTAATAATAAGTCGGATTTTGTATTGATTATACTTAACTTAGCTTGCTAAGATATTGATTCGGTTATCTTTCAGCTCTATTGTTCCGGTTTCAATCGGCAGGTAATATTCCTGGTCTGACAGTTTTTCAAACCGGTTGGCAAACTTTTCGTCAAACTTTAGGTTTTTCCCTACGATTCTGATGTTTCCTTTTGTCAACATAGAAACAATGGCTGCGTGGTTGTTGAGCATTTGAAACTCTCCGTCCACTCCGGGTACCGATACGGCATCTACCTGTCCTTTGAATAATGTTGCCTCGGGCGAAACGATTTCTAATAACATAATAACTGGTTTTTAGATTAAGCCTCAGCCAACATTTTCTCTCCGGCTTCGATTACCTCTTCGATAGTTCCTTTCAAGTTAAACGCTGCCTCTGGCAAATGGTCTAACTCTCCGTCCATAATCATATTGAAGCCTTTAATGGTTTCTTTGATATCTACCAATACTCCAGGAATACCGGTAAATTGTTCAGCTACGTGGAACGGTTGTGACAAGAAACGTTGTACACGACGAGCTCTGGATACTGACAGCTTATCTTCTTCAGATAATTCTTCCATACCCAAAATCGCAATAATATCTTGTAATTCTTTATATTTCTGTAGGATTTCTTTTACACGTTGTGCACAAGCATAATGCTCTTTTCCTAAAGTTTCAGGTGTTAGAATACGAGAAGTTGAATCTAACGGGTCAACTGCAGGATAGATACCCAACTCCGCAATTTTACGTGACAATACGGTAGTAGCGTCCAAGTGGGCAAATGTTGTTGCCGGTGCCGGATCCGTTAAGTCATCTGCAGGTACATATACCGCCTGTACGGAAGTAATTGAACCTGTTTTGGTTGATGTAATACGCTCTTGCATCGCACCCATTTCGGTTGCTAACGTAGGCTGATACCCTACCGCAGAAGGCATACGCCCTAACAATGCCGATACCTCAGAACCTGCTTGTGTAAAACGGAAAATGTTATCAACGAAGAAAAGTACGTCTTTACCTTGTCCGTCGCCTGCTCCGTCACGGAAATACTCAGCAATGGTCAACCCTGACAAAGCTACACGTGCACGTGCTCCTGGTGGTTCGTTCATCTGTCCGAATACGAAAGTCGCTTTGGAATCCAACATTCCTTCTTTATCTACTTTAGACAAATCCCAGCCGCCTTCTTCCATAGAGTGCATGAAATCATCTCCGTATTTGATAATTCCTGACTCCAACATCTCTCTCAACAAGTCATTACCCTCACGAGTACGCTCTCCTACTCCGGCAAATACAGACAAACCTCCGTGACCTTTGGCGATGTTGTTAATCAATTCCTGAATCAATACGGTTTTTCCTACACCCGCACCTCCGAAAAGACCAATTTTACCTCCTTTTGCATAAGGCTCAATCAAGTCGATTACTTTGATACCAGTATATAAAACTTCTGTTGAAGTGGATAAGTTTTCAAATTTTGGTGCCGGACGGTGGATTGGTAATCCGTTTTTCCCGTCTTTCGGAAGGGCTTCCATTCCGTCAATCGGCTCGCCTACTACGTTAAACAAGCGTCCGAAAACCTCTTTACCGACAGGCATTTGAATTGGTGTCCCTTTAGAAACCACCTCATACCCGCGGCTCAAACCGTCGGTAGAATCCATCGAAATGGTTCTCACAGTGTCTTCACCGATATGGGATTGAACTTCAAGTACTAAAATAGTACCATCTGCTTTTGTGATTTCTAATGAATCATAGATTTTTGGCAACTCGGCTTGTGTCGTATCGAATGCTACGTCCACAACCGGCCCGATAACTTGTGCAACTTTTCCAGTAACTTTAGACATTGCGTATGTATTTAATTAACAGCTTATTATCTATTCGTGAATCAGCCTATAGCTTTTCCGAGTGCAAAGATAGTTTTTTTCTCTGAATTTTAAAGCGTTATTAAAAATTTCTGTGAAAAAAGAATTTTTGATTTCTTCGGAGTAGTCTTTGTGGTAAATTAATCCTTATAAACATGGTAGTAATTACAACATTAAATTAGTCGCTAATTACATTAACCTGTAGTACATTATCTATCAAAAAAATAACTCATTGATAATTAATGATTTATTTTACACCACAGATGCACAGATAGGTAAATACCTGCAAGAAAATAATTTTTACAGATATTGAACGCAAAGCATTCGATGATTAGTAACCATCTATAATCAGTAAACAAGAAAAATCCGTGTATCTGTGGCTTTTTATAATGCATTACGGGTTACATTAATTTTTTCATAAAACAAAAATTGCCTGAAAGTATTTTTCAGGCAATTTACAATTTTTATTCTGTCTGAATGGTTACTTTACTCCACCGTAACTGCTTTCGCTAAGTTTCTTGGCTGGTCAACATTCGCACCTCGCATCAATGCGATGTGATAGGACAGTAACTGTAACGGAATTGTTGCCAAAATTGAGGTAAACGCTTCAACGCTGTCCGGAATTTCAATGACGTGGTCCGCCATTTCCTTAACTTGTTTGTCGCCTTTGGTTACGATAGCGATTATCTTTCCGCTTCTGGCTTTTATTTCTTGAATATTGCTGACAATTTTTTCATAGTGTTGCTGTTGTGGCGCCACAACAATCACCGGCATATTTTCGTCAATCAAAGCAATCGGTCCGTGCTTCATCTCTGCCGCCGGATAACCTTCTGCATGAATGTAAGATATTTCTTTCAGCTTCAATGCTCCTTCCAAAGCTACCGGGAAATTCACTCCTCTACCAAGAAACAAACAATTGCTTGCGTCTTTGTAGATGGTCGATATATCCATGATTTTCTGGTCTTCTTTGAGTGCTTCTTCCACTTTTTCCGGAATAGCTTCCAGCTCAACTAAATGTCTGAGATAATCTGATTGGGAAATGGTTCCTTTGGCATGTGCCAATCGTAATGCAATCAGCGACAATACGGTTATTTGGGTAGTAAACGCTTTGGTCGATGCCACTCCGATTTCCGGTCCCGCATGGGTATATGCTCCGGCATCAGTTTCTCTGGCAATGGACGAACCCACCACATTACAAACGCCAAATACGAAAGCTCCTTTTTCTTTTGCCAGTTTAATCGCTGCCAAAGTATCTGCTGTTTCCCCGGACTGTGAGATGGAAATAACCACATCATCGGCGTTGATGATAGGATTTCTGTATCGGAATTCGGAGGCATATTCTACCTCAACCGGAATCCGAGCGAATTCTTCAATCATATATTCAGCAACCAAACCTGCGTGCCATGAAGTTCCGCATGCGGCAATAATAATACGTTTGGCATTCAGAAACCGATTAAGATTATCCTCAATACCCGCCATGCGAATCATTCCTTTATCACTATGCAAACGACCTCTGAAAGTATCTTTGATAGCTTGTGGTTGTTCATAAATCTCTTTGAGCATAAAGTGGTCGTAACCTCCTTTTTCTATTTGTTCGAGATTAAGTTGTAATTCCTGAACATACGGACTTACTTCTTTATCGTCTCTTATTTTTCTTATTTTCAGCGGCTTGTGCAATCTTACAATCGCCATTTCTTCATCTTCCAGATACACCGCATTATTGGTATATTCAATAAAAGGTGTTGCGTCGGAAGCAATGAAAAATTCGCCATCGCCAATTCCTACTGCTAACGGACTTCCTAAGCGAGCCGCAACTATTTCGTTGGGTTTTTTGAGGTCCATCACACAAATTGCATACGCACCAATAACCTGATTCAAAGCAATCTGAACTGCTTTACCTAATTTAATGTTTTTGCTTTTCTGAATATCTTCAATCAGATTGACCAAAACCTCAGTATCGGTTTCGGACTGAAAAGTATATCCTCTGGTGGTCAGTTCTGTTCTGAGTGATTCGTAGTTTTCTATAATTCCGTTATGGACAATAACTAAATTTCCTGAATTGGAAAAATGCGGGTGTGAGTTCACATCATTCGGCACGCCGTGTGTTGCCCAACGCGTATGTCCGATACCCATTGTGCTCTTACTGTCTTTAAGCTCGTCCTGAGATTTGGTCTCTAAATCAGCTACTTTTCCAGCTGTTTTTTCATGTATAAAATTGTGTCCGTCATACAGTACAATTCCTGCACTGTCGTAGCCTCTGTACTCCAATCTCTTTAAGCCTTTCAATATAACAGGATAGGCTTTTCGAGTACCTATATATCCAACTATTCCACACATAATCAGTTTTGTTTTTGGGTATAAAAAATTTCTAATTTCATTCTGTTTGATCCATGGCTGTCATCGCCATTATACAAAACTGTTCCGAAAGGAAAAGACACCATAGATGCAGGTACTTTTTCCGTTTCCGCAACAGGGTTTTTCAGTAATTTGAAACTCGAATTGCTGATGTCGTTGGCAACTGCCAGCCCGAGTTTAAAATTGGTCGAATCTTTACTGATTAAATCTACGATATAGTCGGTAATTCTGAATCTGTATTTATTCGGTTCTTCAGATGAGTCAAAAAATCCATTATAAATATTCTTATAAGGCAAAGTCGTTTGGTCATTGGTATAATCTACCAAAGGTTTATTGTTGGTCAAATCATATAAATATAAACGACTCGGACTGTAATCTTCCTGATTTTGCATAATCTCTCCGTCAACATACACCGTCAAAACTGCCTGGTTAATCAACCAATCCTGTGATTTAATATGTTCAATTTCTGATTGGCTGAGCAAAGTGATTTCTGCCAGAGAACCTTCATTACCTTTCAGCCAAAGTTGCTGGCTTGCTCCCGACAATGCGTTTGTATAATCGGTTGTCGGTGTGTTTTCAAAAAGATTAACTGTATTGTTATTTCTTGTATTTCCGGACGCTGTAGAGTAACCCAAAGCAAAAGCCATCGTTTTTCGTTCTCTCTCGCCGTCATTAGTATCCTGATGATATACAAAAACCATTTCTGCCTGCGACAAATCCAGTTGCATCATCAGATTAGCTGTTCCTTCATTCTCGACGGTAAACAACAATCCTCTGAAAAATTCTTTCAAACGGTTGTTATTGCTGATAGTTTTGTATTCGTTACTGTCAAAAAACCTTTGTTGGAAATATTCTTTGTTCAAGTCCAGCCAGATACCTGGTTTTTTTCTTTCGCTAACAACTTGTTCGCCTTCTTCATTTTCTTTGTAAAGTTTGATTTCGTCATCGCTGACCACAAATTCGGTATTTTGTTCGGTATCTGCGGCATCATTCAGTCTTCCTGTTCCGTTCACTCCTTTTTTATTCTGAGTAAATAAACTGAACTGGTCAGAATAATATTGCTGGTCTTCAAAATCATTGCCCGGATTTTGGTTTCTCAGGAAATAACCGTTTTCATAAACCGCCAAATCAAACGAACCTTCCCCATATATATTATTAAGTGTATAGGAAGAATTTCCGTTGGAATCGGTCACATCAAGCTTGCTGTTATATGGCAGATATACATATACGGAATCCAACACCGGATTTTCGCCAATATCAGACAACGCACCGCTCATCAACTCAACCTGAGAAACAAAATGAGCTTTCGTTTTGCCGAAAACAGCGTGGTCAAAAACACCAAAAGTATTGACCGGTAAATTAAGCGTGCTTACCTGCTGTGTAGATACGATTTTTGTATCTACTGTTTCAGATTCGTATTTTTTAAATCCAAATGGGTCGTCCCCAAAAACATTGGAATTCAACTCAACCGCGTCTTTTTCGCACGAAACAAACAACAAACCTGCCATGACAGTCATTGCTGTAAATAAAGATTTTTTTCTCATATTTATTTATAAAACCTCTTTTTTATAAAATTCCAGATAACCCTCTGACCGTTTTTCTTTTGGGAGGAAAGGTATAAAAGGTTTCTTTGAACTCTCTATATATTCTGTTAAATCTGAACCGATATTTTCCGACCCTACAAACACCGCATCTGAATAGTCAATAGCATTTTTCATCAGGTTGACAAAAGTCGGCTCTTTAAGTTTATCCAAATCGGCTTTATCAAAACCGTCATACGCTACTTTGTCAAACATATTTTCTGTCAATCCACCTTCAAACGTATCGTTATAAATCGACGTTACGATCTTGGTATCTTCAAAGATATTTTCGTCTTTGTAATATTTTTTCATGTACATCGGCACCAACGAAGCTAGCCAGCCATGAACATGAATAACATCGGGCACCCAGTTGAGTTTTTTCACCGTTTCGATAACGCCTTTCGTAAAAAATATCGCCCGCTCGTCATTGTCGTCAAACAGCTTGTTGTCTTCATCAACAAAAGTTGATTTGCGTTTGAAATATTCATCATTATCTATAAAATACACCTGAATTCTTTCTTTCGGAATAGACGCCACCTTGATAATCAAAGGCATATCCATGTCGTTGACCACCAGATTCATTCCAGACAAACGAATCACTTCATGCAACTGGTGTCTTCGTTCATTAACATTGCCATAGCGTGGCATAAAAATCCGTATCTGCCCGCCAATATCATTAATCATCTTGGGTAAGTCAAAAGACGATTTGGAAACTTCATTTTCCGGCAAATAGGGTACTACTTCAGACGATACATATAATATCCTCTTATCTTTCATCATCATACGATATTCATTTATTGAAATAAAAACATGCAAAAATACAAAAAAATAACCACTTTTTTGTCTAAAATGCTAATTTTGCCGATATTAAGGATTTTTGCATGGAGATTTTTGAAACAAAAAAATTATTATCTGCCCGAATCAATGAGCTAAAATACAGCTCATTACAGGTTGGTTTAGTACCTACAATGGGGGCTTTGCACCGCGGACATCTGTCTTTGATACATCGCGCTTTTGAAGAAAATGATTATGTGGTGGTCAGTATTTTTGTGAACCCTACGCAGTTTGACAATGCCGAAGATTTGAAAAAATATCCGCGTACATTGGAGCGTGATTTGGAACTGCTGAAAGTTTTTGAAGACAAAATAATTGTTTACACCCCATCTGCCGAAGATATTTATGACGAAAACATTCAATCCGAAAATCACGAATTTGACGGATTGGAAAGTGAAATGGAAGGTGCCAACCGCCCCGGACACTTTGATGGCGTGGGGACAATTGTGGGCAAACTCTTTGAAATCGTTAACCCAAACCGGGCATATTTCGGCGAAAAGGATTTTCAGCAACTGCAAATTATCCGTAAAATGGTCGAAAAGAAAGGGTTTTCTGTAATTATTGTCGGCTGTCCGATTTTCCGTGAAGAAAACGGTTTGGCGATGAGTTCACGCAACGAACGGTTGTCTGAAAAAGCAAAAAATGAAGCTGCTTTTATCCATCAGACATTATTGCAGGCACAAGAAAATTTTGAACGAAAAAGCATTGACGAGATAAAAACATTTGTAGAAAAACAGTTTGAGAACCACCCGAGTCTGACATTGGAATATTTTGAAATTGCCGATGAAGACACGTTGCAATCTGCCAAAACAAAACAATCCGGCAAAAAATACCGCGGATTTATTGTGGCTCATATTGAGAATGTGAGGTTGATTGATAATCTTGCTTTTGTTTAAGGCAATTAGCGAATTAAAGATTGTGCAAACCAACTTTTGGCTATTGCCTTGTCACTAATTAATTTAATAATTTATACCTTTGCCCCATGCAAATAGAAGTTTTAAAATCAAAAATCCACCGGGTTAAAGTAACAGGTGCCGATTTGAACTATATCGGCAGTATTACCATAGATATTGCTTTGATGGAAGCCGCCAATATGATTGAGGGCGAAAAAGTAACTATTGTAAACATCAACAATGGCGAACGTTTTGAAACATACATTATTCCGGGGCCGAAAGATAGTGGCGAAATCACACTAAACGGGCCTGCCGCACGTCGCGTGCAAAAAGACGATGTTATCATCATTATCAGCTATGCCTTGATGGATTTTGAAGCAGCAAAAGAATTCAAGCCATGGGTTATTTTCCCGAATGAAGAAAATAACTCTTTGAAATAATTGAAAAAGGTAAAAAAAATATTTACCACCCTGCTCCCGCTTTTGCTGGGAGTTTTTTTGGTTA
The DNA here is from genome assembly GCF_002807015.1 of Avrilella dinanensis. GTDB lineage: Bacteria > Bacteroidota > Bacteroidia > Flavobacteriales > Flavobacteriaceae > Flavobacterium > Flavobacterium dinanensis. Next base: position 607,872 of record NZ_NIPO01000001.1, read on the forward strand.
TATACGCCTACAATAAATTTACTCCTGAGCAACTCGACGAGATGAAAAATCACCTCAAACAAGCCGACTGGACATACATTTCATTGTCAGGGTTGTTCACAATCGTTTCTTTATTTTCAAGAGCTTACCGCTGGAAATATCCACTAAACCACATGGGCTATAACCCGAAAGGCTATAACCGACTAATGGCTGTTTCGGTATCATATCTGCTGAATTTTACCATTCCCCGTTCAGGCGAAATATCACGTGCCGTACTTTTGCAAAAGTATGAGAAAGTACCGTTTGACAAAGGTTTCGGCAGTATCATATCCGAAAGATTGGTAGATTTGGTTTGTTTGTTGTTGATGGTAGGGTTGGTTTTATTATTACAATTTCAACAGTTGTATGGTTTTCTGGAACAGCTTATTCCTTTTGAAAAATTATTGATAGCCGGGACTCTTTTTGCCGTTATCATGATTGGTTTTTTTAGCTTGGTTTACTATTCCAAATCCCGGTTTTTTGTAACCATAAAACAAAAAGCAAAGGGTCTGATAGAAGGTTTACTCAGCTTGTTTAAAATGCCCAACAGAGGTCCGTTTTTGTTGCACACACTGATTATTTGGGGAGCCTATGTAGCGACTTTTTATTTCGGCACAAAAGCTCTTGAAGCCACTGCCGATTTATCACTAGGCGTTATATTAGTCACTTTTGTGGTCGGTAGTCTGGCGGTTTCATTTACCAACGGAGGTCTGGGTGCTTTTCCTTTGATGATTGCCGAAATTCTGCTACTATATGGCATTGCGGAAACTGCCGGAACAACATTTGGCTGGATTCTGTGGACATCACAAACCATCATTTTGGTCATTGCCGGAGGAATTTCTTTCTTATTGTTTCCTGTGCTGAATAAAAATACATAAACACAAACCTCTTTTCATCAATTCATCATACGTTTCCGTTATTTTCGTAAATTTGCCTTTTATATACAATTTTATATGATTTATTCCATGACCGGTTTTGGCAAGGCGGTTAACCAGTTGTCAAACAAAAAAATTATTGTCGAAATAAAATCACTCAACAGCAAATCGTTGGATTTGAATGTCAGACTTCCGCAAGTGTATCGGGAAAAAGAGCTCGAATTACGAAAATTACTATCGGATAGCCTACAAAGAGGAAAAATAGACTATTCTCTTTATATCGAGAATGTTATAGAGCAAAACAACACTACGCTCAACCCTCCGATTGTTAAAGATTACATTCGTCAGATGAAAGACATCTTACCCGATGCCGACGAAACCGAATTGATGAAAATGGCGGTAAGAATGCCCGATGCTTTAAAAACCGAAAAAGCAGAAATCGACGAAACCGAATGGCAGGAAATCATAAAAACTACTTCAGAAGCATTGGTTCACATCAATGAATTCAGAGCTTCAGAAGGTGCTCATTTACAGCAAGACATGGCGAACAATGTAGGAACAATCAGACAAAAATTGAACGAAATTTCTTCCCTCAAAGACGAACGGACTAAAGCCGTCAAAGAACGTTTAATGAACGGACTGGAAGAGTTGAAACAAACCGTAGACGAAACCCGATTTGCTCAGGAAATCGTTTTTTATATCGAAAAATTAGACATCAACGAAGAAGAGGTTCGCCTGAACAAACACTTAGATTATTTCACAGAAACACTTAACGACAACCAGTCAAACGGACGAAAATTAGGCTTTATTTCCCAAGAAATGGGTCGCGAAATAAACACCATCGGTTCCAAATCGAACCACGCCCCGATGCAAAAGTTGGTTGTGCAAATGAAAGAAGAACTCGAGAAAATCAAAGAACAGGTACTTAATATTTTGTAATGGAAAACGCAGGTAAATTAATCGTTTTTTCGGCACCATCGGGCTCAGGCAAAACCACTTTAGTCAAGCATCTTTTGCATCAACCCGATTTGAATCTGGATTTTTCTGTTTCGGCGACATCTCGCGAAGCGAGAGGTGAAGAAGTTCACGGAAAAGATTACTATTTTCTGTCAATAGATGACTTTAAGAATCATATTCATAAAGAAGAATTTCTGGAATATGAAGAAGTATATAAAGATAATTTTTACGGTACATTAAAATCGGAATTATATCGAATCTGGCAACAAGGCAAGCACGTTATATTTGACATCGACGTGATTGGCGGATTGAATATCAAACGACAATTTCCGGAACAGACTTTGGCTGTTTTTGTTAAACCGCCGTCCAAAGAGATATTGGAGCAACGTTTGCGTAGCCGAAAAACCGAATCGGAAGAAAAAATACAAATGCGTTTGGCAAAAGCCGAAGAAGAATTGTCAAAAGCAAAATTATTCGATGTGGTTATAGAAAACAATGATCTGGAAAAAACCAAACAAGAAGTTTATCAGCTGGTATTGGACTTTATTCATAAATCATGAAAAAGATAGGTTTGTTTTTCGGCACATTCAACCCGATTCACGTCGGACATTTGATTATAGCCAATCACATAGCGGAATATGGTGGTTTGGACGAAATCTGGCTGGTTATTACTCCGCACAATCCACACAAGCAAAAAAGCAGTTTACTGCCCGATTATCATCGGTTGGAAATGGCTTTTCTGGCAACGGAGTCTTATGAAAAAATCAAACCGTCAGATGTCGAATTTAGTCTGCCCCAACCCAATTACACCACACGTACGTTGATTCATTTATCGGAAAAATTTCCGAATCACGAGTTTACCCTAATCATGGGCGAGGACAACCTGAACACACTCAACAAATGGAAAAATTACCAGACAATTCTTTCTGATTATCAAATAGTTGTTTATCCCAGATTAACCTCAACAACTATTCCGGAAGAACTGGTCGGTCACCCGAATATCCGAAAAGTTGATGCCCCGATTGTAGAAATTTCTTCCACCTTTATCCGCAACAGCATCAAAGAAGGAAAAAACATCCGTCCGATGCTGAACAAAAAGGTTTGGGAATACATTGACCATAACTTATTTTACCGTTAAGAATCCTCGATAAAAAATATTTTTTTATCATTCTGTATTAAAATAGTTACTTTTGTCTATTAATCATTACAAAGATGACCCACAATAAACCAAAATTTGCAGTAATCGGAGGAGGAAGCTGGGCAACGGCTATCGCAAAAATGCTTTGCGAAAACCAAGAGCAGATAGCGTGGTATATGCGTAATGAAGTCGCCCTTGAAGAAATCAGAGAAAATGCACATAACCCGAATTATCTAAGTTCAGTAGAGTTTGATGTCGAACAGCTATTCCTGACCAACAATATTAACGAAGCCGTCGAATATGCCGATTTTGTGATATTCGCGATTCCTTCAGCGTTTTTGTCGAGAGAATTAGACAAACTGACAGCAGACATTTCCGACAAAATAGTTGTGTCGGCTGTTAAAGGAATTATTCCCGAAACCGGTTTAATTGTCGGGGAACACTTTTGCCAGACTTATCAGCTGGACAGAGAACAAATAGCCGTTATCGCCGGGCCTTGTCATGCCGAAGAAGTGGCATTGGAAAGACTTTCTTATCTGACTATTGCGAGTGCCAGCGAAACCAACGCACAACAAATTGCCGATTGCTTGAAAAGTCATTACATCAAAGTCAAAACCACCGATGATGTATTGGGCGTGGAATACACTTCTATGCTGAAAAATATTTATGCCGTGGCTTGCGGAATGGCACACGGATTGGGCTATGGCGATAATTTTCAGGCCGTGCTGATGAGCAACGCCATTCGCGAGATGAAGAAATTCATCAAAAAAGTACACAAAATGAAAAGAACAATTACCGGTTCGGAATACCTGGGCGATTTGCTCGTTACCGGCTATTCGCTTTTTTCACGAAACAGAATGTTCGGAAATATGGTCGGTAAAGGATATACCGTTAAATCGGCACAAATGGAAATGAACATGGTTGCCGAAGGATATTATGCCACCAAAAGTGCCTATCTGATGAATGAAAAACTCGGAGCCAAAACACCGATTATTAATGCAGTTTACGACATTTTGTACAACAACAAAGAACCAAAAAAAGTATTCAAAAAACTGACTGATAAACTCAACTAACTATGAATAATCTTCCGGAAGACCACATGATTAACCACCCTTGGCTGATATGGGGATTTGGCATTGCAGTAATCATTATGCTGTTGCTGGATTTGGGTGTTTTCAACAAAAAAAACCACACAATTTCTAACAAAGAAGCTCTCGTCTGGACTTTGGTTTGGATTTCCTTGTCGATGGTATTCAGCGGCGTGGTCTGGTGGATTCTGGACAAACCGTATGGCATCACAGATAATTTCTCGAAATATCAGGCAGCTTACTGGATAGAAAAAGCACTTTCGGTCGACAACCTTTTCGTGTTTATTCTGGTTTTTAAGTTTTTCAAAATCCCGAAAGATTATCAGCATAAAGTGCTGTTTTGGGGAATTTTAGGAGCTTTGTTTTTCCGTGCAATATTTATTTTTGCCGGGGTTGAATTGATTAAACACACCTATGTTACTTTGCCTTTTCTGGGTGTTGATTCTGCCGGCGACCCTCGTCAGCTCAATGTAGTTTTATTCATTTTCGGTATTTTTCTTTTATTTGCGGGTGTCAAATCCGGAATGCCTGAAAAAGAGGAAGAAGTCGATATGTCAAAAAATATTGGCGTTCGGTTGGTCAATAAATTCTTCAAAGTGAGCAATTCGTTTGACGGAAGTAAATTTTTCACGGTACAAAACGGTGTGAAAATGGTAACACCGATGTTTGTGGCTTTGGCAGTAATCGAAATTACTGATTTAGTATTTGCCGTGGACAGTATTCCGGCAATATTCGCCATTGCCCCGGACGACCCTTTTATTTTATATACTTCCAACATATTTGCGATTTTAGGATTACGTTCTATGTATTTCCTTTTGGCAAATTCTATGGATTTATTCTCTAAACTACATTACGGGCTGGCTGTAATTCTGGTATTCATTGGGATAAAAATGATTATCATGCCGTTTTACCACTTTGAATCGACAATTTCTCTGGCAATTATCGGTTCCGTTTTGGTAGTATCAATCATCTGGTCTTTGATTACAAAAAAGCAAAAACACTGATTTACAAACCTATAGCTGTTCCATATATTTTTTATATATTTGCACAAAAGAAAAATTCGACGTTAGTCAATGAGCAATCACATCGAGGAAGATTTGTCTGATAATGATTTGGTAGAGAGAATTTTAGCTACCAAAGACGACCGGCTTTTTGCCATTTTGTACGACAGGTATGCTTCCTTTGTTTACAACCAAAGTTATGCTTTTGTCGGCTCCGAAGAAGAAGCTCAGGATTTGACACATGATATTTTTATCAAAATCTACCTGAACCTGAAGACCTTCAAAAATCAATCTAAACTGTCAACATGGATTTATTCTGTCGTCTATCATTATTGCTTGAATCACGTCAAACAAAACAGAAGAAAACCGGAAGAAAACAAAGATTTATATGAAGACGTCGAGAATATCGGGCAATCTTTCGAAGAAGAAGAAATAAGCGACAGTGAACTGTTCGAGATTAACTATGCCAAATTGCAGGAAATTCTGAACAAATTAGCCCTTGAAGACAAGGCTATTCTGCTCATGAAATACAAAGACGATATGTCTGTAAAAGATATTGCTGAGATGCTGGACATCAAAGAAAGTGCTGTGAAAATGAGATTGCAAAGGGCAAAGAAAAGAGTTTTAGAGCTAAGATAATTATGGAAAATCCATTCAAAAAAGTAATTGAAGAAAAAGAGTTGCCGGCTTATCTGAAGGAAAAGGTGCTTGATGATATCAATATCATCAAACTGACTTTAGACCTTTCGGAACTATTCTTTGTGAATCTTCCCGATTCAGCACTCAGTTTTTTCAGAGATAATCCGAAAGAAAATAAAAAAAACAATAAATAATTACACGCTATGGAAGAACTTTACCAAGAACATTTAGCCAATTCAACATCAACAATCAACGAATGGCTCATCAAACTCAAAGATTTCGCATGGGACTGCCTGTTGCTGCTCGTGTATCTGATAATTTGCTATTTCTTATTCAAAATTTTGGTTCTTTTCGCCAAGAAAATCATCAAACTTTCAAAGGTTGAGAAACTTGACCACATGTACGAAAAAATTGATTTTCTGAGGAAGAACAATATACAAATCAAAGTCGGCAACATCATACTGGTGCTATTCAAAGCCTTTTTATTTTTAATTTTTGTTATCATCGGTGCCGATTTGTTCGGTATGAACGGCGTGACCAATATGGTCAATGAATTATTGGCATATTTACCAAAATTAGCAAGCGGCGTGCTGATTATACTTGCCGGCGTGTTCATCGCCAACTGGATAAAACAAAAAATGACGACCGCCCTGTCATTTGTTGAAAACACTAGTGCAATAACTATATTAATAAACGTCATTGTAACAGGATTGATTCTCTTTTTTGTACTGATGGGACTCAATCAGGCAGGCATAGACACCACACTCATTACAAGCAATATCAGCGTAATCATCGGTGGATTTGTCGCAGCAATTGCCTTGGCATTCGGGCTTGGTGCTAAAGACGTGGTAAAAGAAATCATGTTTGCTTATTACCTGAGAAAAAACCTCAGCAGCGACAGAAAAGTCCGAATTACCAGCGAAAACATCGAAGGTAACGTCATTTCTATCGATAATATCAATGCCAAAATCAAAAAAACAGATGGCACTGTGATTATGATACCCATCAAAAAGTTAGTAGATTCCAATATCGAATTTCTCGACTAATCTCAAAAGTTATACATAAGTTAAAGCCTACTTTCTTTACCCTGCAAGAGTTCAAAATTAATAAATTATTGGTACCTTTGCAGGGTAAATTGTATAAGCATGATAAAAGTATCAGAATCAGCAGCTAAAAGAGCCCAAATGATGATGGAAGATGACGGTTTTAATCCTGAAACAGACTTTATCAGAGTAGGCGTGAAAAGCGGAGGATGTTCCGGTTTGGAATACGAATTGAAATTTGACAATCAGACCAACGAAAGCGATAAAATGTTTGAAGACAACGGCGTAAAAATCGTTGTGGACAAAAAAAGTTTTCTCTATTTAGTAGGAACAATTTTGGAATATTCCGGAGGATTAAACGGAAAAGGGTTCGTTTTTAACAACCCAAACGCTGCGAGAACCTGTGGTTGTGGGGAATCATTTTCTTTGTAATTAATCTAAAAAAAGAAATATCTAAATAATCAAAAAAAGTGATGAAGTTAATAAATCAATTTTTTGTTCATTAAACAAATTATGGCAAAATACAGTTCATTTGAAGAAATGGAGGTCTATCAAAAAGCCTTACAATTTGGGATTAAAGTGTACAATCTTACACTAACAAATGAGCATATAGCTAAAGACTTTGGCTTAAAAGATCAATTACAAAGAGCTGCATTGTCAATATCAAATAATATTGCAGAGGGATTTGAAAGAGAAACAAAAAAAGAATTAATTAGATTTTTATATTTTTCCAAAGGTTCCGCAGGTGAATGTAGAAATATGCTTAATTTTTTACAACAGATAGATTATATTAATGAAGAAAATTTTCATAATCACAGAAATGATATTTTAGAGATTTCAAAACAATTAGGAAGTTATATTAAGTATTTAAAAAACTTGGAAAAGCAAAATAAAATGTCGTGACGGCATACTTTTGATTTTTTAGATTTTTAGATTTTTTAAATAGAAAAGATATGAGCAAATACACCGAAGACGACTTAAAAGTCGAATTAGAAAATAAAGAATATGAATACGGATTTTATACTGATTTAGAATCTGAAACATTTCCCGTGGGTCTGAATGAAGATATAGTTCGTGCGATTTCTCAAAAGAAAGGAGAGCCAGAATGGATGACCGAATGGCGTTTGGAGGCTTTTCGCGTTTGGAAAGAAATGACCGAGCCGGAATGGGCAAACGTACATTATGAAAAACCTGATTTTCAGGCAATATCCTATTATTCGGCACCTAAAAAAGCGGATTCCAAAAAATCATTGGACGATGTTGACCCGGAACTTTTGGAAATGTATAAAAAGTTGGGGATTTCCGTGGAAGAACAAAAGCGTTTGAACAATGTAGCAATGGATATTGTGGTGGATTCCATTTCCGTTGCGACCACCTTTAAAGAAACGCTGAACGAAAAAGGCATCATTTTCTGTTCGATTTCCGAAGCGATTAAAGAACACCCGGAACTGGTAAAAAAATACATAGGAACGGTTGTTCCGAGAACGGATAATTTCTACGCCGCATTAAACTCGGCTGTTTTTTCAGACGGTTCGTTCTGTTATATTCCAAAAGGTGTTCGCTGCCCAATGGAATTATCAACCTATTTCCGCATCAATCAGGCAGGTACAGGTCAATTTGAGCGTACTTTGTTAATTGCCGACGAAGGTTCGTATGTTTCTTATTTAGAGGGCTGTACCGCACCAAGTCGTGATGAAAACCAACTGCACGCCGCTGTGGTGGAATTAATTGCGATGAACGATGCCGAGATTAAATATTCGACCGTTCAAAACTGGTTTCCAGGCGATAAAGAAGGAAAAGGAGGTGTTTTTAACTTTGTAACCAAGCGTGGTTTAGCAGAAAAAAATGCCAAAATCTCGTGGACACAGGTGGAAACAGGTTCGGCAGTTACCTGGAAATATCCATCTTGTATCCTGAAAGGCGACAATTCAGTAGGCGAATTTTATTCGATTGCCGTAACCAATAATTTTCAGCAAGCCGATACAGGAACGAAAATGGTTCATTTGGGTAAAAACACCAAATCAACCATTATTTCCAAAGGAATTTCAGCAGGAAAATCACAGAATTCTTACCGCGGACTAGTACAGATTGGTGCAAGAGCCGAAAATGCACGTAACTTTTCACAGTGTGATTCTTTGTTGATGGGTAATGAATGCGGAGCACACACGTTTCCATACATCGAATCAAAAAATTCATCAGCGAAATTAGAACACGAAGCCACGACAAGTAAAATCGGAGAAGATCAAATCTTCTACTGCAACCAACGGGGAATTCCGACAGAAACGGCAATTGCCTTAATCGTAAACGGATTTTCACGCGAAGTTTTAGATAAACTACCAATGGAATTTGCCGTAGAAGCCAAGAAATTGTTAGAGATTTCATTGGAAGGAAGCGTGGGGTAAATTAATTTGAGAATGATTTAATTTGAAAATTTGTAAATGAAGGGTTCGGAAAATATAATTGTTAAGCTAACTTTTGATTTTGCATTAGAAATAATTAATTATTGCGAAACTTTGGAAGCCAATAAACGATTTGTGATTGCGAATCAATTATTAAAATCAGGAACCTCCATAGGAACTAATGTACGCGAAGCCCAAAATGCAGAAAGTAAAAAAGATTTCATTCATAAATTTAAAATTGCGGCAAAAGAAATTGAAGAGACAATTTATTGGTTAGACTTATGTCATTTTAGCAAAAGCTACCCTGATTGTTCTCATTTAAAAACTCAAATTCAACCAATTACTAAAATAATTAAGATTTAAGACACATTTTCAAATTGAAAAATTTTCAAATCATCTAATTGTCAAAACATGTTAAACATAAAAAATCTACACGCCTCTGTTGAGGACAAAGAAATATTAAAAGGAATCAATCTTGAAGTAAAAGCAGGAGAGGTTCACGCAATTATGGGACCAAACGGAGCCGGAAAATCTACCTTGTCATCGGTTATTGCCGGTAACGAAAACTTTGAAGTTACAGAAGGCGAAATCGTTTTGGAGGGAGAAGATTTAGGCGATTTGGCACCTGAAGAACGAGCACATAAAGGCATCTTCATGTCGTTTCAGTATCCCGTAGAAATTCCAGGTGTATCGGTAACCAATTTTATCAAAACGGCTATTAACGAAACTCGCAAAGCTAACGGACAGGAAGAAATGCCTGCTAACGAAATGCTGAAGTTGATCAAAGAAAAATCTGAATTGTTGGAAATTGACCGCAAATTCTTGTCCCGTTCGTTAAACGAAGGTTTTTCGGGTGGAGAGAAAAAACGTAACGAAATCTTCCAGATGGCAATGCTGAATCCAAAAGTAGCTATCTTGGACGAAACCGATTCAGGTTTGGATATCGACGCGTTGCGTATTGTGGCAAACGGCGTCAATAAGCTGAAAAACGAAAACAACGCAGTTATTGTAATTACACACTATCAGCGTTTATTGGATTATATCGTTCCTGATTTCGTACACGTACTTCACGACGGAAAAATCGTGAAAACAGGCGGTAAAGAGCTCGCTCTGGAATTAGAAGAAAAAGGATACGATTGGGTTAAATAAAATTAGTTTGAAAAGTTTCAGGTTTAACGTTCAAAGTTCTCAACTTTTAAACTTTAAACTTTAGACTTTAAACCAAATAACAATGGAATTAAAAGAAAAATTACTATCATCTTTTTTGGCATTTGAACAAAAAGTAGACATTAACGCTGCTTTGCACGATGTACGTACCGATGCCTTGAAAGTGTTTGAAAATAAAGGTTTTCCGACCAAAAAAGAAGAAGCATGGAAATATACTTCGCTGAATGCTGTTTTGGCAACCGACTACAACATTCTGCCTAAAAACGAATCGGACGTAGAATGGAAAGACGTTCAAAAGTACTTCCTGAACGATGTAGATACCTATAAAGTGGTTTTCATCAACGGAGTGTTTTCATCACATTTGTCGTCAACCACGCACGATGGACTTGATGTTTGTTTAATGTCGTCGGCATTAACAAAACCTAAATACAAAATGGTTATTGACACCTATTTTAACCAGGTAGCCAACAAAGAAGACAGTTTAACTAATTTAAATACGGCATATGCTTTTGAAGGAGCGTATATCAACATTCCGAAATCAACGGTAGTACAAAAACCAATCGAGATTTTGTATTTTACAACCGGAACGTCATCAAACTTTGTTCAGCCGAGAAACTTGGTAATCGTAGGCGAAAACGCACACGTTCAAATCATTGAGCGTCACCAGTCGCTAACAGATACAGCAATGTTTACCAACAGTGTAACCGAAATTTATGCTGCAAAACGTGCCATTGTTGATTATTACAAATTACAAAACGATTTGCTGACTACCAATTTGGTTGATAACACTTATATTGAACAAAAACAGGAAAGCAGAGTATCGGTTCATACTTTTTCTTTTGGTGGAAATATCACGAGAAACAACTTGAACTTCTATCAAAAAGGTGAACGCATCGATTCTACGTTAAAAGGAATCACCATTATTGGCGAAAAGCAACATGTAGATCATTATACGTTGGTTAATCATGAAGAACCAAATTGCGAATCGCATCAGAACTATAAAGGAATTTATGACGAACGCTCTACCGGGGTTTTCAACGGTAAGATTTACGTAAATAAAATTGCTCAAAAAACTGATGCTTTCCAGCAGAACAATAATATTTTGTTAACCGATAAAGCTACATTAAACACCAAACCGCAATTAGAAATTTTTGCTGATGATGTGAAATGTTCACACGGATGCACCATTGGTCAGTTAGACGAATCAGCAATGTTTTATATGCAGCAACGCGGAATCCCGAAAAAAGAAGCCAAAGCGTTGTTGATGTATGCGTTTACAGATGAAGTAATATCGTCGGTAGCCATTCCGGATTTACAACTGAAATTACAAAAACTGATTTCGATGAAATTGGGCGTAAATATTGGGTTTGATATATAAAAAAAATGGTAATGTACTGAAAAATAGTTGGTGGATTTTATCAAAATAGTTGTTATATTCCGCCAGTTAATCTGAAGAGGAAGTTGGCGCTGCTGGAGAGCAACCAACCAGCAATAAGATTAATGCTTATACTAAGAATGAGGACGACCTTCAAAGTCGTCCTTTTTTACATTCTTTGGTAAGCAGAATGGCTAAAAAAACTCACTTTTCGTTAGAAAAGAAAACATACCATTTAATGAAATTTATCCTGTTTTTAATGGTTAAACCCCTGTGTAAATCCAAGTGGTTTTTGAGATGACTAAAGTACCCTTCAATACCGTTTGTTGTGTTAGGAATGTTCGGATTTTGCAAATAATGAAANACTACTGTAGATGTACCGGCAAGTGTAATCAACCAGTTTGAAGAGATTGTAAACGGCGGACCAGTTACTATTGAAGGAGAGGAATACACAACTATTGAGGAATATATCCAACATATCGTTGAAACCAACGAAAGTGTAACCACCTTGGTTGACAATGCTGACGGAACTTATACTTATACGTCAGAAGACGGAACAGTAACTACTGTAGATGTACCGGCAAGTGTAATCAACCAGTTTGAAGAGATTGTAAACGGCGGACCAGTTACTATTGAAGGAGAGGAATACACGACTATTGAGGAGTACATCCAACATATCGTTGAAACCAACGAAAGTGTAACCACCTTAGTTGACAACGCTGACGGAACTTATACTTATACGTCAGAAGACGGAACAATTACTACTGTAGATGTACCGGCAAGTGTAATCAACCAGTTTGAAGAGATTGTAAACGGCGGACCAGTTACTATTGAAGGAGAGGAATATACGACTATTGAGGAATATATCCAACATATCGTTGAAACCAACGAAACGGTAACTACATTGGTTCAGGACAATACTACAGGTGTCATTACATACACAGATGAAGAAGGCGAGGAAAGTACTGCTAATGTAGTTAGCACCGATGCAGATAACGAAATCACAGTAGGAGCAGACGGTGGTGCTTATTACAAAAAAGCCATCAACGATTTGGTGTCAATTAACAACAACCATACTTTGGCAGATGGCGTGAATACGGTAATCATCGATACCGCTGTGAACCCGGTTACAATCACAATTCCGGCAGCAGCAGCAAATGACGGTAGAATAATCGTTTTGCGTAAAACAAATGGCGGCGGTCAGATGGTAACGCTTTCACAAACGATTCAAGACGGAGCTATGAGCTTTACCCAGTTTAATACACAAGCGACGATAACCATTCAAAGCGACGGGACAAACTGGCATAGAATAAACTAATACAGTTATTGAAAAAATTGTAAAACAACTTCTAACCCCTACAACCCCTAACGGAACGAGCTCCCTCTCCAAAGGAGAGGGCCGGGGAGAGGAAGGGTCGGGAGAGAATTCTACTGAAATAATATAAATAAAAGATTAAAGTTATGAAAAAAATAACTCGAAATATAGCAACATTAATGGTGCTTACCGTTGCAGGTACAACCGTAGCTACAGCACAGGTCGTTGAACAAAAAGTAGGCGACAACAATTTGATTATGAATCAAAACGCGGTCTTGGAAATCGAAAGTACTAACAGAGGACTTTTATTGCCACGATTGGAGCTCACGGCAACAGATAATTTCGCACCGCTTACAGCCCACGTAGAGGGTATGACTATTTATAATACTGCCACAGCAGGTACAGGAGCAACTGCCGTAACCCCAGGGTATTATTACAATGATGGTACCAAATGGGTACGCGTAGCCACTGGTGCAGATGCTAAAACCGAACCTTGGTTTGTGCAAAACACTTCAAACGAAGCCACCGCCAATACCGACGATATCTACCAGCAAGGTAGAGTCGCCGTAGGTTTTACGGATGAAGATGCTGTTTCTGATAAGCAGTTTGAAGTAAAAGGAGACGTAAAGACCGAATTTGTCGATACCGATGACTATATCTACGGTTTTCAGACTGCAATGTCGGGCTTAGATCCCTCTACAAAAGAGAATTTGATGTATGTTACGGATAACGAAGATTTATCAGCGGCAAATCATTTTTCATTTCTTGGGGTAAACAAGAACAACGCCACTTTCATAACTATGGATAAAACCGGTGCCCAGGATAAGGCTGCGATAATAACAGCGGCGAATATTCCAAGTGGAAGTGGGGGGGTTGTAGGTCTAGCGAGTGAAACTTCTGATGGCAAATACGTTAATGTTGGAGGTCTTACCTGGACCGATGATGTAGATGGGGCTATCCAGACCAGGCAAACAGTAGAAGGAGATAATGTACAGATGAATTTGCATGTCCGCCCAAAAACAGGGATAATATTCAACCATTCTGGTGTTACAGGTTACGGAAGCTATACATTTCCAAAAAATACACCAACAGAAGGTCAGGTCTTAGTGGGTGGAGCTACTACAGGGACAGCTTTTGTCGGCAGACACTTGGAATGGAAAGACCTGAGCGAATTGGTAACAGTGACTGAACCTTGGAAAATCCAAAACACTTCAAACGAAGCTACCGACAATACCGACGACATCTACCAACAAGGTAAAGTAGCTGTTGGCTTTACGGATGCTGATGCCGTTTCGGAAAAGCAATTAGAAGTAAAAGGAGATTTCAAAACACAAATAGAAAATGGAGGTGAATATGTGGGAATGGAAACTAATATAAATGGATTCAATGGAGCGTTAATGTATGTATCCAATAATGATGATATTTTGTCAGCAACGGAATATGATGCACTATCTGTCTCTTCTTTCGGAGGGTCAATATTGAGCTCTGTATCTGGTCAATATGCTTCAACCATTTCAACTGCAGCGGATGACACAAATGAGGCAGACTTCTCTTTAATAGCATCAAGAAACGGGGTCAATTATTCCTCCATTGCTGGTAGTTCTTCAAACTTGATGTTTGAAACAAGAGATGCAGGCAATGAGAACACTGTGATGGATATAGGCACGACAGGTGTTAGGTTCAGATATAGAGATAATAGCACAGTTGGAAACAATGTAGGAGATTACATATTTCCAAGAGACAATGGTCAGCCTGGCCAGGTGTTAATAACTAACGGAGTAAATCCGGCAGCGGAAACAGCTCAGCTTTCTTGGGCAGATGTTTCGGATTTAGTCAAAGCAGCCATGCCTAAATTTTTCTATATGCCGTCGGTAGAAATACCTACACATAACACTTCTACAGGAATATTGCTTACAGGCACGCAGACCATTGATTTGTATGCATCATATACCGAGCAGTTTGGTTTTACAGGAGGGGTAGGTCAGGCTAGAAGTAACAACGCTTCGACTATACCAACGATACCGGCAGATGAATTGGATTATTTCATAACTTATTTTGATACAGATGTTTTTCAAAATGTAGCAGTTTCTACTGAAGGAGTATTAACATACAGCGTAAAATCCGATGCCGTCGTGACACCGAAGACATTTATGAACATCGTATTTAAAGTAAGAGACTAATGAAAAATCTGGTTAAAATAGTAAAGAAAGGGTATTGCAACACAATTTTTGCAGTTTTGATAGCCTTTCTTTTTAACAGTGTATCATTATATGCACAAGATATAACCCGTTTTCCATATAATATATCTTTCCGAAGCACTATACAGCCAACAGGAATTGTGCGTCCTAACGCAGGAACGAATAGTGCAGCGTTTACAAACGATGGTTTACGATTAACAAACACTACTTCACAATTTGGTGCGGTAGCATTAGACGGGGTATCATTTAATTCTACTAATGGTATAGAGATAGAGTTTGAGTATTCAATGTTTGGGGGTACTACATTTGATGGATCTTATGGAGATGGGCTTTCCGTGTTTTTGTATGATGCTTCAGTACCACTTAATATTGGAGCGAGAGGTGCTGGTTTAGGATATTCTTATAATCGGACATATTCACCAACTTCAGCAAGGGCGTCTGGTTTATCAGGAGGGTATTTAGGAATTGGGTTAGATGAATTTGGAAATTTCAAAGGGCGTAGATATCAAGGAGATTCCAGAGTAAACGGTATCAATATGTCGTGGGCTACAAATAGTCACATAACATTAAGAGGTGCCATGCATCCTACAGGTTTATCTGGAGGGGGTATAAGAGGGGTAGGTTTTTCCGGATACCCGGTTTTGATTACCCGATCTACAAAACATGCTTCTAGTGGAAATTTGGGAGCTGTGTTAAATGCTACAGGTGGGGGATATTCTGCATTAACTTCAATAGGTAGTGGAAATGCATTTGATTTACGACCAGGAAGTTTGGCAACTACAGAAGGAGCCGCTAACTATAGAAAAGCATTTATTACGTTATTGCCTCATATTGATGGTGGTTTTAGAGTGACCGTGCGTATACAACACGGAACAACAATAACTACGGTTATTGATAACTATCATTACAGAACATCATTTACCTATACGGAAAATGCAAATGGAAATACTTCAGGAAGTACAGAGCAAAGCGGGGGGCCTTATGCAGAAAGCACTCATACCTTAAATGCTTCTGTTCCCGACTCTTTTAAAATAGGATTTGCAGCTTCTACAGGTGGTGCTTCACAAACCCATATAATACGTGATTTAGAAGTAAGTATTCCGTATTTACCCGAAATGGAAGATGATGAAATGTCTATGTGTGTAAATTATCATCCTTCTGTGACAATTCAACCATTTGTGAATGATATTGTTTATAATGGTGCATTAACAGGTACTCCTGAAGGAGGAAATACAAATACATACATTGATTTTAATAGTTTTAGATTTGAAAATGAATTAGGAAACCAAGTAGGAACCTCTACTTCTTACACACAACCTAATGTAGGTACTTGGACTTATAATTCTAGTAATGGGCAAGTAGTTTTTACTCCTGTAAAAGGCTATACAGGGATTGCTTCTGTGAATTATTCTATAAAAGGATTTAATACAAACGGTGGACCTTTTGGTCAAGATATTTATAGATCTGCTACCACAACTATAAAAGTAGATGTTAAATTTTGTAATACTATAAGTAATCCATCTTTGCCGAGTGGTAAACAATAGGAAGGAGCGATATTCTTTGGACTTGAAAAATCGAATGGAGGAGTAGCGGATTGAAACGAGTGTGTTTGTTAATATCGTTTAAAACAATGACCCGAACCTGAAAGGGTAAATAATTCGATGCAGTTAGTATAAATTCATGCGATGCTACAGGGAACTCGAATAATGAAATATATGAAGAAATTAATTGCGATAATAGCACTACTTTTTTCTGGATCCTGTGTTATGTCACGAACCGGATCAGGTAGTTATGAGGCAAGTAACGGCTCAGAGTATATTGGTTCGGGCACTATAAGTTTGTTTACTCGGAGAGCCCGTATCTGGGGTCGGATGCAGATTGGGAGATCGACGGGGAGGTATATGTCTACAGCCGCAATATCTGGATCTCGCCCACGGCGAAGGCCAGTGGTAGCGGTACACTATATGTCCGCTCTCCCGGAAATATCCTTTTTACGAGGATTGGATCGATGCTGTCACCCGAGTGTACAATAACGACGGCGAATTTGTCGACGTGAATATCCTCCTAACCAATTGTCTTGGTGTTGAGCTGACAAATATTGAAGTTCAGGGCTATGCAAGCAGTGCAGGAACAGGATCACTGAAGGTGGCTGGATAAAAAATAATTAGCAATTCAAGCAATAGGTAATTGGATAATACCTAATCACTAAAACAAAAAAGAGATGAAAAAAAAGATACTATACCTATTTTTAGGGATTCCAATCATTACGACTTCCCAGACGGTAAATACGGGTAACCTTTCAGTACGTCCAAGCACGGAAGTATCGACTTATTTTGATTTTGATAACCGATCTACAGGTCGGGTATTGAACGATGGGGATTTTTACTTTTACGATGATTATAACAATGAAGGTATTTTTGCCCACAGTGTTGATTCTGCTACGGGTTATGTGATATTTGAAGGAAAAAGTAATAGTGTTCAGAACATATCGGGTTCAGCGCCGAGTGATTTTTCCAATGTGTTGTTCAACAAGGCAGGAGGAGATTATTCTTTCAACCTGACCAATGAGATCTTGGTGAATAATCTGGTAGATTTCTACGAAGGCGTTGTGTTCGTGAACAAGAACGAAGGTGGTGTTTTTACCTTCCTTCGGGGAGCGGTTCACGAGAACACCTCTGATGATAGCCATGCCATGGGTCAGGTGGATAAGGAAGGTGAAGAAAACTTCATTTACCCGATAGGCAAAGGCGGTTACTACCGTTTTGCGGGCATATCTTCAGTGGCAGCAGTTAGCGGTAATGTGCAAGAGAGCTACTATACGGGAGAATATTTTCTGGAAAATAGCAACAACAGCTATAACCATGCCCAAAAAGCTGGCGTAATAGAGTTAATTGATGATGCGGAATACTGGATTGTTAATCCCTCTCAAAACACCGATGGTACATTAATTCTGACCTTGTCATGGGACGAGCGGACTACACCGTTCAACATGTATGGCGACCCGAGAGAGTTACGTATCGTTCGCTGGGACGAAGACACGCAAATGTGGTTGAATGAAGGCGGAACGGTAAACCCCGTAGAGAAAACGGTTACCACCCCGACACAAATTGACAAATATGGCGTATTTACTTTAGGAAAAGTAAAAGGAGACTGGGTTAATCCGGGCGATGTGGTTATTTATGACGGGGTTTCTCCAGACGGCGACGGTAAAAATGATTATTTCTATATCGAAAATATCACAGATTACCCTGATAACACTGTAACGATATTCAACCGTTGGGGCCGTGAGGTTTATCATACGACGAACTACGACAGCCGTGGCAACCACTTTTCCGGTTATGCAGAAGGTGTAAAAACGTTCAAAAACGGAGAGAAATTACCGACAGGTACCTACTATTATATCGTAGAGTACACGTATGAAAACAATAGCGGCCAGGCACGGAGAATCAGAAAAGCCGGCTCCCTACATTTAGAAAACAACTAATATCCGCAGGAATGATGAAAATAAGACTAAATATCACACATTTATTGCTGGGAGCATTCATGTTGGGAAGTATGCAGTTGCATGCCCAGCAAGACCCGCAATATACGAACTATATGTACAATACGGTAAATATCAACCCGGCTTATGCGGGCAGTCGCGGAGCGATGAGCATTTTCGGTCTGCACCGTACGCAATGGGTTGGCTTGGACAGGGCCCCGGTTACGAACACCTTGTCGGTGAATACGCCGATAAAGAATTCTAAATTAGGACTCGGCGTATCCCTTATCAATGACCGTTTGGGGATTATGGACGAAAACACCTTGTCGGTAGATGTATCCTATACGTTAGACTTTGGTGGGGATAACAACCACAAGTTATCGTTTGGAATCAAAGGGTCAGCCAACCTGCTCAGTGTGGACTATGAGCTATTGAGAAGATTCAACGAAGACGACCCGAATTTGTCCGGACAAATCAACAACCAGTTTACGCCAAACTTCGGAGCGGGTGTTTACTACCACAGCGACAAGGCTTATTTAGGCTTTTCGATACCGAATTTCCTAACCACAGACAGGTACAACGACAACGAGCGTAACACGAGTTATAGTATGATGCGTCAGAAAATGCACTTTCACTTAATCGGAGGTTATGTTTTTGATGTAAACCCTAACCTGAAGTTCAAACCTGCATTTTTAATCAAGGCAGTAGAAGGCGCTCCGGTTCAGGTAGATTTGACAGGTAACTTCCTGCTTTTCGACAAGCTGACCCTTGGGGGAGCTTACCGCCTGGACGCAGCGTGGAGTGCTTTGGCAGCCTTCCAGATTACCGATGGTTTGATGATAGGTTATGCCTACGACAACGATGTACAGGCACTACGCCATTACAACCATGGATCCCACGAGCTATTTGTTCGATTTGAATTGTTTAACCGACACAAGCGTATGAACTCCCCACGCTTCTTCTAAAAAAAACCTGATAGAGATGAAAAAGATAACTACACAAATAGCCCTTATGTTTTTTTGCATGACCGGCATGTCATCGATAGCACAAAGCGGGTTGCAGAGCGCCGAAGATTCTTATGAGCAATACGCCTATATCGATGCGATAAGAATATACGAACGCATAGCTGAGAAAGGCAAGGGCAATGCAGATATTTACCGTAAGTTAGCCAATTCGTATTACTTCAACGGGAAGTATGATCAGGCGAATAAATGGTACACCAGATTGTTTGAAGACCACAGCAGTGAGCCTATTGATGCGGAATATTACTACCGCTATGCGGAAACGCTGAAAAACGTAGGCGAAAGCAGCAAATCAGACGAATATTTCAATCGCTATGCCAGCACAGTATCCGGCAGAAGAACTATGCTGATAAAAGAGCAGAAAGATTATATGGAGGAAATCCGGGCTAATTCCGGACGTTACCATAACGTCAATCTTATAGAGGTGAATAGCGAGAGTTCGGATTACGGCAGTACGATCTACAATAACCAGTTGTTGTTTGCCACAGCAAGAGATACGGGTAACTTCGCCAAGCGAATCCATACGTGGACAGGCGATTATCACACGAGCATCTTTGCGGCAGACATCAACGAAGATGGTACGCTGTCCAATGCCAGGAAATTCAGTAGTAAGATAAACAGTAAGGTCAACGAATCCACGCCTGTGCTAACCAAAGACGGTAACACGATGTACTTTACGCGTAACAACTACGACGGTAGCCGTGGCTATGACAGAAACCGCAGCACCCTGCTGAAGATATACCGTGCCACGAAAAACGACAAAGGCAAATGGACAAATGTAGAAGAGTTGGCTATCAACAGTGATGAGTTCAGTACAGCCCACCCGATGCTCAATGCAGAAGAAACGGAGTTGTATTTTGCCAGCGACCGTCCGGGCGGATTCGGCGGTTCAGATTTGTGGAAAGTAGCCATCACGGCAGATGGATTTGGTACGCCACAAAACCTTGGAGCCAACATCAACACCGAAGGACGTGAAACATTTCCATTCATGTCGGCAGATAATACCTTGTATTTTTCCTCAGACGGACGTCCGGGCTTGGGAGGCTTAGATGTCTTTGCGACAAAAATCAAAGCAGACGGCACCTGGACAGACATCCAGAATGTAGGCGAGCCTGTCAACTCCAACTGGGACGATTTTGCTTATATGATTGATACCGACACCCAGCAAGGTTTTTTCAGTAGCAACCGCCCAGAAGGTCAAGGTAATGACGACATCTACCGTTTTACGGAAACCCGTGCCTTATTGTTGGAATGTTTACAAAATCTGGAAGTGAAAGTAGTCGATGCCGAAACAGGAGCAGTAATTGAAGGGTCCTTAATCAGCTTGTTTGACGGTCACCGCAATTTGACCAACGAAGCTACCCAGTCAGGAGTCAACTACATGACTATACTGACCGATGAGGAGTGCGGTATCTTCTACCGTGTCCAAGCCTCGGCAGAGAACTATCAGACGAGCGAAGCCGGTGTAACATTGCAAGAAGAAATCGGTGGCGTAACACAATTGGAAATTGCTCTGGAGCCAGCAAAAGTAAAAGTAGAGTTAGGCGATGATTTGTTCGAGAAGTTTGATCTCAACCCGATATATTTTGATTTAGACAAGTCTAACATCCGCCCTGACGCGGCAGAGGAGCTGACCAAAATACTAGCTGTGCTGGAAGAATATCCAGCGATGAAGATTGATATTCGTTCGCATACCGACAGCAGAGCCTCACATGCATACAACGACCGTTTGTCAGAGCGTCGTGCTAAATCGACCCGTCAATGGCTCATCGACCAGGGCATTGATGCGAGCAGGTTAACAGCCAAAGGCTATGGCGAACGCGAGCTAATCAATGAATGTGCCGATGGTGTAAACTGTAGTGAAGAAGCACATCAAGCAAACAGAAGATCTGAATTCATTGTAGTGGAGTTGTAATCTTAAGAGAGAAAAGAAAACTATTTATTAAAGAAGTAGCCTCCTTTTCTCTCTTAATGAATTAATAAAGCAGAAAGTGGAATTTCGATATAAAAACATTCATATAGGAAAACTAATTGAAGAACTAGTAAAAGACAGGCAGGTAGAGATGGATCGTATTACTCAATTTTTGAAAATTTCTGTTGAAAAAGTACATGAAGTTTATCACAAAAAGAGTATTGACTCTGAGCAACTTTTGCTTTGGAGCAAACTTTTGGAATACGATTTTTTTAGAATTTATTCTCAGCATCTATTATTATATGCACCATCGGCCTCAACAAATGAAAAGAAATCACCTACTCAAAAATCACCCATTCCGCAATTCAGGAAAAACCTCTATACAACAGAAATAGTTGAATTCATTTTGGAACTTGTTGAGAAAGAAGAAATGACAATAAGTGAAATCACTAAAAAATATAATATTCCTAGAACGACTTTGTATAAATGGGTCAAAAAACATAAAAAAATATGACACCTAATTATAAGAATATTTATAGTGATATTATTAATAGAAAATACCCACATAAGAAAAAAAAATGCAAAAGAATATTAGAGAAAGATCAATTAACTTTTTTTGATGTATTAGAATTAGATGAGCTGATTTTTGAAAAAAAATCCAGAGAAATGAAAGAAATGGATCAAAAATATCGTTCGTATGATAAATCCACAATTTTAGAAATATTAGAATACCAGAAGAAACATAAGCTCAAGAACACCGAAGTGGCAAATCATTTTAATATGAGCCGCAACACTATAGCGAGTTGGAAGAAACTGTTTGATAAATAGGTGGTTAAATGAAACTAATATTGTCAACCTGCGATTGTTGTATCTAAACTTTGCAGGTTTTTTTATTGGCTGTTAATATGCTTCACGGCTTGATATACCCAAACTTTTTCTATCTTTGTTGGTCAAGTTGAAGTCTATGTGTGCAAAAGCTAAATCCAGTAAAACAGAAACAAAGGAAACCCCTTTGATGAAACAATATAACCAGATAAAAGCGAAATATCCAGACGCTTGTTTATTGTTTCGGGTAGGTGATTTTTACGAGACATTTGGTGAAGATGCCGTGCGTACAGCTAACATTCTGGACATCACATTGACAAAAAGAGGAGCAGGAAGCTCAAGCGAAATCGAATTGGCAGGCTTTCCGCACCACGCATTGAATGTTTATCTGCCGAAATTGGTCAAAGCAGGCTTACGGGTAGCGATTTGTGACCAGCTGGAAGACCCGAAAAAAACAAAAACTATTGTAAAAAGGGGAGTAACAGAGTTGGTAACGCCCGGTGTGGCACTCAATGATGAAGTTTTACAATCGAAAAGCAACAACTTTTTATCTGCATTACATTTTGGCAAAAAACAAATCGGGATTTCTTTTTTAGACGTATCTACGGGCGAGTTTTTACTGGCTCAAGGCGATGAGGAATATATTGACAAACTCTTGCAGAATTTCAACCCGAGTGAAATCCTCGTGCAGAAAAACCATAAGAAAGATTTTTTAAGCACATTCAAAGGCGACTATAATCTATTTTTGTTAGACGATTGGGTGTTCAAGCAGGATTTTGCCTATGACAATCTTACCCAACATTTTGAAACCAAATCACTCAAAGGCTTTGGTGTAGAAGATTTGCCGGAAGGAGTAATTGCTGCCGGAGCTGTGTTGCATTATTTGTCGGAAACACAGCACAGCCGCATTCAGCATATTTCCAATATCCAGCGTATTGCCGAAGATGCCTATGTTTGGATGGATAGATTCACGGTGCGGAACCTGGAGTTATATAACAGTCCGCATCACAACGCCATTACATTACTGGATATTATCGACCAGACGCTTTCGCCAATGGGAGGGCGATTGCTCAAACGTTGGCTGGCACTGCCGTTAAAAGATATTAAGCAAATCAAACAAAGGCAGGATATTGTGGCATATTTGCTGAATGATAATGAACTTTTGACCAAAATTCAATACCAAATCAAACAGATTTCCGATTTGGAAAGATTGATATCCAAGCTGGCAACGGGAAAAATCAATCCGAGAGAATTCATTTATCTCAAAGATTCGCTGAATGCCATTATTCCGATAAAAAATCTGGCTTTGGAATCAGACAATGAAGCATTGAAATCTCTGGGCGACCGTTTGCATTCCTGTGATTTGCTACGTGAAAAAATTGCAACAACCATACATACCGATGCACCGGTTGCTGTACAAAAAGGAAATGCCATTGCCACAGGTGTACATGAAGAGTTAGATGAACTCCGGAAAATATCCCGGGAAGGAAAAGGCTTTTTGGACGAACTTGCTCAGCGTGAATCCGAAAAAACAGGTATTCCGTCGTTAAAAATTTCTTTTAATAATGTTTTCGGTTATTATATCGAAGTGCGAAATACCCACAAAGACAAAGTGCCTGAAGGCTGGATTCGGAAGCAGACACTCGTTAATGCTGAGAGATATATTACTGAAGAACTCAAGGCTTACGAAGCCAAAATTCTCGGTGCCGAGGAACGCATTCAGCAGATCGAACAGGAGGTTTATGAACAGTTTTTGATGTGGAGTGCCCAGTATATTCAGCCGGTACAGTTTAATGCGATGATTATTGCCCAGCTGGATTGCCTGCAATCATTTGCCCGAATAGCGATAGATAATCAATATGTGAAACCGGAATTCAAAGATGATTTTGGACTTAATATCAAAGATGGTCGCCACCCTGTAATTGAAAAACAGCTCGCTGCCGATACACCGTTTATTGCTAACGATGTGTATCTGGATAACGAAAGCCAGCAGATTATTATGATTACCGGACCCAATATGTCGGGTAAATCGGCTATTTTGCGTCAGACAGCTTTGATTGTGCTAATGGCTCAGATGGGTTCGTTTGTTCCGGCAAAAAGCGTGAGAATGGGTGTTGTGGATAAGATTTTTACCCGTGTAGGAGCCTCGGATAATATCTCGATGGGTGAATCAACTTTTATGGTCGAAATGAATGAAACAGCTTCTATTTTGAATAACCTTTCCGACCGAAGTTTGGTTTTATTGGACGAAATCGGTCGCGGAACTTCCACTTACGACGGAATTTCGATTGCCTGGGCGATTGCAGAATATCTGCATGAACACCCGTCCAGACCGAAAACACTTTTTGCTACGCATTATCATGAGCTCAACGATATGCAATCTCGATTTGAAAGAATCAAAAATTTTAATGTATCGGTAAAGGAACTGAAAGATACGGTTTTGTTTCTTCGTAAACTCGTACCGGGCGGAAGTGCTCACAGCTTTGGAATTCACGTGGCAAAAATGGCAGGAATGCCGCAGCTTGTCGTGTCAAAAGCAGAAAAAATATTAAACAGTTTAGAAAAAAATAACGACAGTAAAACCCATACGAAAGTTCCGGAAGAAGACGTTCAACTCAGCTTTTTTACTTTAGACGACCCGTTGATGGAAGAAATCAAAGAAGATGTGATGAGTCTGGATATCAACACACTGACACCGGTCGAAGCCCTGATGAAACTCAACGAAATTAGACGGAAATTATCGTGAATTACGCAAAACCATAGTGATTAGCCAATAGCTTTTTTTAACTCTTACCTAACTGTTAAATAAAACAAATCAACAAGTCATTGTGTTGGAAAACAAGTAATTTTGTCAAAAAAAGTCTATGAGCGTAATTCTTTTATTGATTTCATTGGTAATCGTGGAATGGTACACTTACGTTTTTGTGAAAACATTAATGCGTAATAAAAAAGCAGTTATCACTTATCTGATAATCAATTTCTCGTTTATAATTTACGTTGCTTATTTTTTCCTGAACTATGACCGGCACACAGGACAAACGCATTATTCTATGTTTCTTATGGGCGTATTGATGTTTGTTTTTTTTCCGAAATTGTTGATTACGATTATTTTTCTGATACAAGATGTTTTCCGGGGAATAAAGGCATTGTGGCATAAAATAAGGCGCCCTGCTCAGCAAACACAGCTTCCGGGACGCAGAAAATTTGTTACACAAGTAGCTTTGGGTCTGGCAGCAATTCCGTTTTTTTCGATTCTGTACGGAATGGTCAAAGGCAAATACAACTTTCACGTGATTAAACAGCCGGTATATTTTGATGATTTACCCGATGCTTTTGATGGGTTTAAAATATTGCAGATTTCCGATTTGCATTGTGGTAGTTTCGACGATAAAGAAAAAATCGCTTATGGCATTGATTTGATTAATCAGCAAGATTATGATTTGTTTGTTTTTACCGGAGATTTGGTCAACAGCGTTGCTGAAGAGGTCAATCCGTGGACAGAAGAACTCAAAAATATCAAAACCCCGCAGTTTGGAAAATATTCCATATTAGGCAATCACGATTACGGAGAATATATCAAATTTAACAGCGAGGCAGAAAAAGAGGCTAATTTTGTAGCCATTAAAAATCAGCACCAAAATATTGATTTCAATTTATTGCTGAACCAAAATGTACGGATAGAAAAAAACGGACAGCAAATCGCTTTGGTCGGAGTCGAAAACTGGGGATTGAATTTCAAGAAAGCCGGAGATTTACAAAAAGCATCGGAAGGTTTGTCCGGGAAAGATTTTAAAGTATTGCTCAGCCACGACCCGTCGCATTGGGACGCTGAAGTGAACACCCACCCGAATAACTATCATCTGATGCTTGCCGGACACACGCACGGCATGCAGTTTGGTATCGAAATTCCTGATGTTGTCAAATGGAGCCCTATCCAATACATCTACAAACAATGGGCAGGATTATACGAAAAAGGCAAACGATATATTTATGTAAACCGTGGATTTGGGTTCCATGCCTATGCCGGACGTGTTGGAATCATGCCGGAAATAACTGTTTTGGAGTTGAAAAAAAATAAAAAAACCGCTTAGATAAATCAAAATAATATACATTTGTATAAGACAAAAAATCATTATATGTCAAAATTTGGAGAAATTATTAGCGGAGATATTCCGGTTATGCTGTTTTTTACTTCTGAGAATATACCGACAGATGATGATGTTCGGATGGAAGAAAACATTAACGAACTGGCGGTAGAAACCAAAGGAAAACTGAGTATTGTAAAGATTAATGTGGACAAGAATGAAACATTAATCGAGGCATTAAGAGTGAGAGTTACTCCAACGCTGATGCTATACAAAGATGGCTCTATGGTGTGGCGACAAAGTGGCATGACAGATTTGAATTCATTGCGGATTATCGCCAAAGCTTTTTATTAAGACAACAGAGAAGAAACAAAAAAGTCAGTTGAAATATTTCAACTGACTTTTTTATGTATTATGCTTAAAATTAGTTACCCGGAATTTCCTCATCTTCCTCAATAATTTCAGGAGGAGTCGTGTTGATAGGAACATTAAGCATCACACCGTCATGAAAACGGATAGCCATATCCAAAGAAATATCACCTATGTTTTGCAATTCCATATCAAAAGCAAAATTTCCGCTGATGCTACCCGGAGTTTGCTCTTCTGCCGGTTTGAGAAAAACATAACCGTCTAACCCGGAATTGGTCAAAAATACCAAAGTGTCCGATTCTTCACTAACGGAGGTAAATTTGGCAGAAAAATTATTATTACTCAACTCATATCGGGTACCGAATGAGTAATTAGGAATACTGATTTCTAAAGTATCTCTTTCTGTACCGCCTTTTATCAAAAGATTACCGTTTTCCACAAATGCTTCGTGGTGGTCAAAACGAAAATGTTGGTAATTGATTTTCGCCTGAAGAGAAGTTTCGTTAAAAACCACTTCGTCCTCACAAGACACAAATGCAACGGCTAATCCGAGAAGTATTATTGCTTTCTTCATCATGAAAATTATTATCTGATTGGTACAAAAATAAAATAAATTATTAATAATAAACAGATTATTTCTTTTTTTTCGTGATTAAGAGCCTGTTTAAAATTTATCTAATAATTTGTTTATGCTTTTTTTTGGTCATAACTGCGTTAAATTTTCAAACGATAGCTCTACTATCCTTTGAAAATTTGCCTTGTTCTGTAATTAAAAATAACCTATAAACATTTTTACAATATAAATTAAACAGGCTCTAAAAGAAACCAACAGCATATTCTGACACTTTTTTTCAGGGTAAAATTACCTGCGGCTTTCCCAATACTGACAGCCTGACATTTTCCTGTCACAGAAACTGACAAAAACCGGATTGGCACAATTTATGACTATCGGTAAACGAAATTGTTAAACTTTAAAATCGTTATAAATTATGGCATTAAACATTAAACCATTGGCAGACCGCGTGATTATTGAACCGGCTGCGGCAGAGACTCAAACTGCATCGGGAATTATTATTCCGGACACGGCTAAAGAAAAACCTCAAAAAGGAACTGTTGTTGCCGTTGGTAATGGTAAAAAAGACGAACCTTTAACCGTAAAAACAGGTGACACGGTTTTATACGGAAAATACGCCGGAACCGAATTAAAATTTGAAGGCAAAGATTATCTCATTATGAAAGAAGACGATATTCTGGCAATTATATAAAGCCGTAGGCAATAAGCTGTAAGCTTTAAGCAAATGAGAGATTTTAAGAAATATGATATTTGGCAATTGAGTCATGAATTAACTTTAGAAATTTATAGAATTACAAATCTATTTCCTAAAGAAGAAATGTATGGTATCACAAGTCAAATTCGCAGAGCTTCTTCTTCTATTTCAACTAATATCAGCGAAGGTTGTGGTAGAAACAGTGATGCAGAATTCAATCAGTTTCTTAATATCGCATTAGGCTCAGCTTTAGAAACGGAATATCTTCTTATCCTTTCAAAAGATTTAAAATATATAGATGAAAGTGTATTTTTGAATCTTGAGAAAAAAGTCAATATAATCAAAAGTAAAATTTACAATTTAAAGAGTAAAATAACCCAGCGGTAAGCATAAAGTATTCAGCTTACTGCCTAAAGCAATTTAAAAATGGCAAAAGATATAAAATTCGATATTGAAGCACGCGACGGATTAAAACGCGGTGTAGATGCATTGGCAAATGCAGTAAAAGTAACTTTAGGTCCAAAAGGACGTAATGTAATTATCTCCAAATCATTCGGCGCACCTCACGTGACCAAAGACGGTGTTTCTGTGGCTAAAGAAGTAGAGCTGGAAGATACTTTGGAAAATATGGGAGCACAAATGGTAAAAGAAGTCGCTTCTAAAACCAACGATTTGGCTGGTGACGGTACTACAACTGCAACTGTTTTGGCTCAGGCTATCGTTAAAGAAGGATTGAAAAACGTGGCTGCCGGAGCAAATCCAATGGATTTAAAACGCGGAATCGACAAAGCGGTTGAGGCTATCGTTAAAGATTTAGCATCTCAAACACAAGAGGTTGGTTCTACTACCGATAAAATCAAACAAGTGGCTTCGATTTCTGCCAACAACGATGAAGTTATTGGTGAGTTAATCTCCGAAGCTTTTGGAAAAGTAGGAAAAGAAGGTGTAATCACTGTTGAAGAGGCAAAAGGAACAGATACCTATGTTGATGTTGTAGAAGGAATGCAGTTTGACAGAGGTTATTTATCGCCGTATTTCGTTACAAATCCTGAAAAAATGGAAACGGAATTTGAAAATCCATACATTTTATTATACGATAAAAAGATTTCTTCATTAAAAGAATTATTACCAGTTTTAGAACCGGTAGCTCAATCAGGGAAAGCTTTATTAATCATCGCTGAAGATGTGGATGGCGAAGCGTTATCAACTTTGGTTGTAAATAAATTACGCGGTGCATTGAAAATCGCTGCGGTGAAAGCTCCAGGATTTGGCGACAGAAGAAAAGCCATGTTGGAAGACATCGCTATCTTAACTGGCGGAACCGTTATCGCTGAAGAAAGCGGATACACTTTGGAAAACGCTACGTTGGAAATGTTGGGAACTGCAGAACGCGTTTCTATCGACAAAGACAACACAACGATTGTAAACGGTGCCGGAGATTCTGACATGATTAAAAATCGTGTAAATCAGATTAAAGCACAAATGGAAACCACTACTTCTGACTATGATCGTGAGAAATTACAGGAGCGTTTGGCGAAATTAGCCGGTGGTGTTGCTGTTCTTTACGTGGGTGCTGCTTCTGAAGTAGAGATGAAAGAGAAAAAAGACCGTGTGGACGATGCTTTACACGCAACCCGTGCAGCTGTTGAAGAAGGTATTGTTGCCGGTGGTGGTGTTGCTTTGTTGAGAGCAAAAGCTACTTTAAGCTCTATCGAGGCATTAAATGCAGATGAAAAAACAGGTATTCAAATTGTTGCACGTGCTATTGAATCTCCTTTAAGAACTATTGTAGAAAACGCAGGATTGGAAGGTTCTGTTATCGTAGCAAAAGTTGCCGAAGGAACCGGAAACTATGGTTACAACGCTAAAACAGACGAATACGTAGATATGCTATCTGCCGGAATTATCGACCCGAAAAAAGTGACTCGTGTAGCTTTAGAAAACGCAGCTTCTGTTGCCGGAATGATTCTTACTACCGAATGTGCTTTAGTAGATATTAAAGAAGAAGGTGGAAGCGGAATGCCTCCAATGGGCGGCGGAATGCCGGGAATGATGTAATCTTCTTAACATAAATAAACAAAAGCCGTTTCAGAAAGAAACGGCTTTTGTGTTTTTGAAATTAGGTTAGATATGCGATTTTTCCTACATTTATCAAAAACACCATGATGATGACAACAAAAAACACCTCGGTTACATTAGACAAGACATTTAGTATCATTTTGATAGCTTGTGTATTATTCTGGTTTTTAGCGAAAGTGGAGGCCTTACATCGGTTTGTTTTGTTTGGCGTGTTTTATGAAATGTTTGTTTTGTTGAGCATACCACTTTTAGCAATTAGCACTTTGTATTTTTTGTACAGAAGTTTTGTTGTTCGGTTTTCGCTGTCACAACCG
Source organism: Avrilella dinanensis (assembly GCF_002807015.1). Taxonomy (GTDB): domain Bacteria; phylum Bacteroidota; class Bacteroidia; order Flavobacteriales; family Flavobacteriaceae; genus Flavobacterium; species Flavobacterium dinanensis. The sequence goes on from NZ_NIPO01000001.1 coordinate 638,440, forward strand.
CCCTTATTTCTTTTTTTGTTAGGTGTAGCCGGGATTGTGGTCATGCGTTTTGTTGAGGTTTTCAAATGCTATTAACCCTATAATGCATTATTAAATAGCCACAGATGCACAGATTTCAATACTGATGCTTTGTAAAACATAAAAAACTTCATGAAATACTGAATGCATCGCATTCAATATCTGTGAAAATTAAGTATTGGTTGATTTAGGATATATCTGTACATCTGTGGTGAAATATAAATACATAACTTTCAAGAGATTATGTGTAAATAAATAATGCAATACGGATGCTATTAATAAGTTTCTTGTGTTTTTTACGAATATTTTCGTAAGTTCATCATCAAAAAAGCTATGCAAGAATTTCCACACAAGAAAATCTCTATCAAAGAGTGGGCAGATGACGATAAGCCTCGTGAAAAAATGATGCTCAAGGGGCAAGCAGCCTTGTCGGATGCAGAGTTGTTGGCTATCCTAATTGGGTCGGGTACCAGAGACGAATCAGCCGTAGATTTGTGCAAAAGAATTTTACAAACTGTCAATCATAATTTGAACGAATTGAGCAAACTTTCCTTAAGCAAGCTCAAACAGTTTAAAGGAATCGGCGACGCCAAGGCAATTACCATCATTGCCGCATTGGAGTTGGGTCGAAGACGAAAAGCCGAAAACATCCAACCCACAAAAATCCAATCGAGCAGAGATGTGTATGAGCACATGGCTTCCGCAATGGAAGATTTGCCTCACGAAGAGTTTTGGATCGTTTTTTTAAACAACAGCAACAAGATTATTAAAACCACACAGCTCAGCAAAGGCGGGCTAACCGCAACAGTTGTCGATGTGCGAATGCTATTTCACACTGCATTGGATTGCTTGGCCACTGGTGTAATATTGGTGCACAATCATCCGTCTGGGAATTTAACGCCAAGCAGAGAAGACAAAAATATTACTAACAAAATTAAAGAAGCCGGAAAAGTATTAGACATCCTTTTGCTCGACCATTTAATTATCAGCCAAAATGGTTATCTTAGCTTTGCCGACGAAGGTATTTTATAAAAGACAAAATGAACAACAATAAAAAAATTACCGATATATTTTTCGATTTAGATCATACACTATATGATTTTGATGCCAATGCCAAAGCAACTTTTGATGAGGCGTTTCGCTTGTTTAATGTGCCAGAACAAGCCAATTTTATGGAGATTTTCTCGCCCATAAATGACCGTTATTGGCAACAACTCACCCACAACAAAGTAAGTCGAGAAGCTTTGCGTTACGGCCGACTCAAAGAATCTTTCGATGTGTTGGGCGTTAGTGTTACTGATGAAATCATAAACGGTGTGTCAGATTTTTTCATGGAAAATCTATGTAAAAAAGGGCAAGTTTTTCCTGGTACATTTGAAGTGCTAACGTATTTACAGCCTAAGTACAATTTGCATCTTATCACCAATGGACCTGAGGAGATTCAGCAACAAAAGCTCGAGGTTTCTCTCTTAAAGCCTTATTTCAAGACCATGACCACATCGGAGCGGGCAGGCGTGAAAAAACCTTATCCGCAAATATTCGAATTTGCTTTAAAATCGGCTAATACCCAAGCCGACCAAAGTGTGATGATTGGAGATAATCCAGAGGCAGATATCGAGGGTGCGCTCAAGGCAGGTTTGTCAGCAGTATATTTTAACGAAAAAAAGAAAGCCAATCCGAAGAAATTTACCGAAATTTACCACTTGGAACAAATTAAAAACATATTGTAATGAAAACCATATTTACCCTATTCACAGTACTATTTTCATTGACTTTTTTTGGACAAACTTTGTCTGATGCAACTTATATCCAAGTAAATAAAAAGTATGAATTTCAGGACGAGGAAAACGAGTACCGCCTCAACTCAACCCTCAAAAGCCGACTTGAAAAAAGAGGTTACAAAGTTTATTTCTTAGAAGATGGCATTCCGGATGAAGTAAAGCAGAATCCTTGCAAGGCAGTGATTTGTGAACTGGACAAAGGCAGCGGCTGGTTAAGCACCACGGTTATCCTTGCGTTAAAGGATTGTCACGGACAAATAATTACACAATCAGAAGGAAACAGCCGATTGAAAAATCGCAACAAATCATTTCCGGCAGCTTTGGATCAAGCGTTTAAAAGAATCACGTTTCCTGAGAGAAACTGATAAATGTTAGTCCTTTGTGTTTTCATATAACTCGCCCCGATGCGGTTTCAATTGGTCGCGTACCTGCATCATTTGCGGTCGTGTAACCACCATATATGCAATGGCATGATGCGGATTAAGCGCTTCGAATCCCGTAATACTAATGGGTAATTTCTCGATGGCAATAAATTCTTTCAGGTGAATTTCGTGGTGCTCAGCAGTTTTTAAAGCCACAGGACCTCTGAAATCCCAGATTAATTTGATTAATTCGTCCATTTATTTTTTTGACAAATTTACGGATAAGAACACAAAAGTCGGTCTTTCATCCCAAAACAAACTTGTATCTTTGTAGAAAATATTTAGTTACATGGAATTAAAATTGAGCCGTCCCATCTGTTTTTTTGATTTAGAAACCACTGGGACAGACATAACCAAAGACAGAATTGTAGAAATAGCCATCCTGAAAGTTTATCCCAACGGAAATGAAGAAAGCAGGAGATGGCTGGTAAATCCAACCATTCCGATTCCGGTATCGACCTCAGCCATTCACGGGATTACAGACGAAAAAGTGGCGAACGAACCTACTTTTGCCGAACTCGCACCACAAGTTTATCAAATCATCAAAGATGCCGATTTGGCAGGCTACAATTCCGACCGATTCGACATTCCTTTGCTGGCAGAAGAGATGCTTCGGGCAGGAATTGATTTTGATATGAAAAACAAAGAATCGGTTGATGTGCAAACGATTTTTCATAAAAAAGAACAAAGAACGCTGTCGGCAGCTTATCGCTTTTATTGCGATAAATCACTCGAAAATGCTCACTCTGCCGAGGCCGACACTACCGCAACCTATGAAGTGTTGAAAGCTCAACTCGACCGTTATCCGGATCTGGAAAATGACATCAAAGCGTTGTCGGCATTCACTACCCGCAAAAAAACTGCCGATTTTGCCGGATTCATCGCCCTGAACAAAGACAATCAAGAGGTTTTCACTTTCGGAAAATACAAAGGAAAACTCGTAGAGGAAATATTGGAACAAGATGCCGGTTATTTCGGCTGGATACAAAACGCTGATTTTCCGCTTTATACCAAAAAAGTATTGACTGGAATTAAGTTAAGAAAATTGAATAATAAATTTTGATTGTCGAAAAATTGTATCTTTGAGTAATTAAAAAAGAGGGAATTATGAGCACTATTGAATTAAAACAGGAGTTGCATAATTATATTGATGAAGGCGATGATAAATTCATAAAAATGTTTTATGAAATGGCAAAGGCATATATGTCGCAAAAACAGAAAGACAAAATGATTGCCGAAGCTGAAGAAGATATAGAGAAGGGTCACACCTACAGTTTGAAAGAGGCGAGAGAGATTATGGATAAATAAAAAGAGCTTATGAAAGTTGAATTAACTTCAAGAGCCTTAAAAGACATGCAAAAAATAAAGCGGTTTAATAACCAGCTTTATGGCGAATGTAAATCCAAAGAAATCATCTCTGCTATTTTTCAACGGATAGAAATATTTGAAAATACTGATACAAACTTTACAAGTATAGGTTCTATAGATGAAGATTTTGTTCATTTGAAATATGAATACCGTAAGCTTGTGGAAGGATACTATAAAATAACCTACCGAAAAGGAAATAAAGCCATTTATGTTGTTCGGGTTTTTGATACAAGACAAAACCCGAAGAAGAATAAATAATTGCCTGATAAAAAACTAATCCATGAAAATAATCTGTGTAGGCAGAAATTATTCTGACCATATCAATGAACTCAATAACGAAAAACCTCAAAATCCGGTGCTGTTTATGAAGCCCGATACGGCTTTGATGAATACGGAAATGCCTTTTCCGATACCTGAATTTTCTGATAATGTGCAGTATGAAGCTGAAATCGTTGTCAAAATCAATAAAACAGGTAAGCATATTCAGCCTGAGTTCGCTCACAAATATTATGACAAAATCGCTTTAGGGATAGATTTTACAGCAAGAGATACCCAGCAATATCTGAAGGAAAAAGGATTGCCCTGGGAAAAAGCCAAAGCCTTTGATAATTCGGCGGTGGTAAGTGATTTTTTCCCGAAAGAAAATTATGATTTGCAAAATTTATCTTTCACATTACAATGCAATCAGCAAGTGGTGCAATCTGGGAATACCAAAGATATGTTGTGGAAAACGGACGAATTGATTGCTTATATTTCGACCTATTTCACGTTGAAAACCGGCGACATGATTTTTACCGGAACGCCTGCCGGAGTGGGAAAAATAAATTCTGGCGATAAACTCGAAGGTTTTCTGGAAGACAAAAAAGTTTTTGACATAAAAGCATTGTAATGAAAGCAGTAATTATAACCATTGGAGATGAATTGCTGATTGGTCAGGTGGTGGATACCAACAGCGTTTTTATTGGGAAAGAGCTCGAACGAATTGGTTGTACTGTAAAGGAAAAAGTAGCGATTGCAGATACCGTTGAGGCGATTTCGGAAAGCATGAAACGTTATCAAAACAAAGCCGATTTGGTTGTTTTTACTGGTGGATTAGGTCCGACAAAAGACGATGTGACCAAAAAAACTTTTGCCCGGTACTTTGATGATGAATTGGTGTTGAACGATGAAGTGTATGTGCATGTTAAAAAATTGATTGAAGATTATTATCAGCGTCCGATTACCGAAGTCAATCGACAACAGGCGTTTGTGCCTTCAAAATGCCAGATTCTTTTTAACAAAGTCGGTACAGCACCCGGAATGCTGATGCAAAAAGGGCAAACGACTTTTGTGTCATTGCCCGGTGTGCCGTTTGAAATGCGATACCTGATAACCGAAGAATTAATACCTTATATTAAAGAAACTTTCCGGTTGGACGCTATCATGCACACCACCGTTCTAACGTATGGAATCGGCGAAAGCTTGCTGGCAGAAACCATTGAAGATTGGGAAAACAGTTTGGAAACATTAGGGATAAAATTGTCCTATTTGCCACATTTTGGCGTGGTTCGGTTGCGTTTGAGCAAAACCGGCAATGACTCAAAACAGATAGAAGACCAAATGCACCAAAAGATAAAAGAGCTGGAAACACTGATTCCTGATTTTTACGCCGGAATTTCCAATACCGAATCACTTCTGGAGGAAGTCTCCCGCTTGTTAAAGGAGCAGAATTTAACTATTGCTACAGCAGAAAGTTGCACAGGCGGAAGCATTGCACAACAATTGACTTCTTTGGGAGGCTCTTCGGCTTATTATAAAGGAAGTGCGGTTACTTATGCCACCGAGTCTAAAGTGAAAGTTTTGAAGGTTCAACAACATACGATTGATAAATATAGTGTGGTGAGCGAACAGGTTGCAAAAGAAATGGCAGAAGGCGTTCGTGCTTTGTATCAAAGTGATATAGCAATTTCCACAACAGGCAATGCCGGACCGTTAAAAGGTGATTCGGACAAGGAAGTCGGGACGGTTTGTATCGGAATTGCCACAGCGACTAAAACAGAAACATTTACTTTCCGGTTTTCACAACCGCGAAGCCGGGTAATCGAGTCGGCGGTGCAGCAAGTTTGGTTTTTGCTTTACAGAATGCTAAAAGCTAATTGCTGAATTTGTTGTCAGATGTTAGATGTAGGTTGATAGAAGAAACCTGAAGGGATTGTGTGTTTCAAGTTCTGACTGCTAAAAGCTAATCGCTAAAGGCTAACAGCTAATTTAGTTTCAGGTTTAAAGTTAGCTTGCTTACTGAAAACTACCTAACAGATACCAATCTAAAAAAAACAACAAATAAATTTTGTGTAACAGAAAAAGTTTTCGTTACTTTGCACACTCATTTGAAATTTAAACGAATAAAACGTAAGGAATAATGTCTAGAGTTTGTCAAATTACAGGAAAGAAAGCGATGGTTGGCAACAACGTTTCTCACGCGATGAATAAAACCAAAAGAAAATTTTCGGTTAATTTAATCAAGAAACGTTTCTACATTGCTGAGGAAGATAGATGGGTGACTTTGAAAGTGTCAACATCTGCATTAAAAACAATCAATAAAAAAGGTCTTGAGGCAACCCTGAAAAGTGCTAAGGCTAAAGGATTGATGAAATAATTTTTCCCGAACAATTAAAAATCATAAACAATGGCCAAGAAAGGAAACAGAATTCAGGTAATTTTGGAATGTACTGAGCACAAGGAGTCAGGACTTCCCGGGACATCTCGATACATTACAACCAAAAACAAAAAAAATACTCCGGACAGATTGGAAATCAAAAAATTTAACCCAATCCTAAAGAGAGTAACAGTTCATAAAGAAATTAAATAATTATTAGTCATGGCAAAGAAGTCGGTAGCATCATTACAAACAGGGTCAAAACGCTTGACTAAAGCGATTAAAATGGTAAAATCACCAAAAACAGGATCATATACTTTCGTTGAGTCAGTTATGGCACCTGAATTAGTTGACGAATATTTGAGCAAAAAATAATCTTTTGTAATCAAGAAATACAAAGCTATCACATTTGTGGTAGCTTTTTTTATTTATTTATCAAAATCATACAAAAAGTTATTATCTTTATACTCAATTAATACCGTTGAAATATGAGTTTTTTTAAACGTTTATTTTCATCAGAAAAAAAAGAAACTTTAGATAAAGGACTGGAAAAATCCAAAAGCTCTTTCTTTTCAAAGCTGACAAAGGCTGTTGCCGGAAAATCCAAAGTGGACGATGAGGTGTTGGACGACCTTGAAGATGTGCTGATTACCTCAGATGTTGGCGTAAACACCACTTTGAAAATTATTGAAAAAATAGAAGAAAGAGTTGCTCGTGACAAATATACAGGCACAAGCGAGCTCAACGATATATTGCGAGAAGAAATCATGGCATTGCTTTCCGAAACCAGTTCTGGAGAAGAAACGGAATTCTCTGTGCCTCAGGATAAAAAACCGTATGTAATTATGGTTGTAGGTGTGAACGGAGTTGGGAAAACAACAACCATCGGAAAACTGGCGTACCAGTTTAAAAAAGCGGGGAAAAAAGTCGTGCTTGGTGCGGCAGATACCTTCCGGGCAGCAGCTATCGACCAGTTGCAGATTTGGGCAGACCGTGTTGATGTGCCAATCGTTAGGCAAAATATGGGCAGCGACCCCGCATCTGTGGCGTTTGATACTTTGCAATCTGCTGTGGCACAAAATGCCGATGTGGTCATCATCGATACAGCCGGACGGTTGCACAACAAAGTCAATCTGATGAACGAGCTTTCCAAAATCAAAAGGGTAATGCAAAAGGTAATTCCTGACGCACCGCATGATGTGTTGCTCGTTCTCGATGGTTCGACCGGGCAGAATGCTTTTGAACAAGCCAAACAATTTACTGCCGCAACCGAAGTTACTTCCTTGGCAGTGACAAAATTAGACGGAACGGCTAAAGGTGGTGTCGTTATTGGTATTTCAGACCAGTTCCAGATTCCGGTAAAATATATCGGCGTAGGAGAAGGTATTGAAGATTTACAAGTGTTTAATAAATACGAATTTGTAGATTCATTTTTTAAGTAATGAAAAAGTTTTTTGGCTTATTAATTTTTATAGTCTTAATTGCTTCGTGTTCTCAACCGATTTCTTCAGAAGATTTAAAAAATATCAACGGATATTGGGAAATCGAAGAAGTGAAAACGCCTGATAGCCAAGCGAAAATATATGGGCAAAACACTTCTGTGGATTATATCGAACTAAAAAATAACGAAGGATTCAGACAAAAAATGATGCCACAATTCGACGGAAAATACCTAACCAACGACCTTAAAGAAAACATTAAAATTGTAGAGGAAGAAAACAAATTTTATTTGGATTGCAGTACGGAATATGCCCAATGGCGGGAAGAAATCGTTGCGATAGATTCCACTAATCTGACCATTAAAAACGACCAGAATATTACCTATAAATACAAACGTTTTGAACCTCTCAATGTGGAAGTAAATGAGTAAAAAATTTAATCCATACGAGCGAATCAAAGAAGAATCTTCAGCAGAAGAAATTGTCGGGAAATTTCTGAAAGGCTACCACCTAGATAAAGGTGTTGATGCTGTTGAGGTTAAAAATGTGTGGTACAGCGAAATGGGCAATGGCGTGAAAAGTTATACCAGAGAAGTAATATTCCGGCGAAACACACTCTTTGTGTCACTCACTTCCGCAGTCTTGCGAGAAGAGCTGAGCTACGGCAAACAGTTGATTATCCAAAAGCTCAACGAAGCCCTCGGCAAAGAAATGATTACGGATATTGTTTTCAGATAATTTTAGGAGCGAATATTGAAGGATTAACATTTTTTTGTATCTTTATGCAAATCAAAATTGTGAGATATGAAAAAACAATTACTTTTTTTAGGGGCTTTTACAGCAATTTCATTCGGGGTGTTTGCCCAGAACAACGACAATCCGGATAATGTGAAAGTGTGGCTGAAACCAGCCGGCGGAACTACTCAAACCGGGTTGAACGGTTATATGCCGACAAAAGTCGATACCAATCAATGGTATAATTTTACCGACGAAAGTGCGAATTTCTATGTTGTTTTCCGCTCTTTTTCCAGTGAAAAAACCGATTTGGTGGACTACAATTTTGCGTGTTTCGATGCATCTTTACACACGGGAATAACCGACCCGAGAATTCCTACTAAAGATTTGATGCAGAGAAAACTGCAAACAGGTGCGATTTTTAAACACAGCCTGAATTTGCCATCATCTTACATCAATCCGACAGATAGCAAAAGCTTTTTTACGGTAAAGGAAAACGCTGAAAATCAGATTTATGAGCTGATGTATTACGACACTTCCTTTGAGTCTGCCGACCACCAGCGGGTGCAGACGTATTTGTCGTTAAAATACGGAATATCTTTACTGGAAAAAAACAATTATGTGAATCGTTATGGTGAGCCTGTATGGAATATCGGTTTGAACCGAAATTATAATGAACACATTTTCGGTTTGGCAAGAATTGATGATTTCGGTTTGATACAGAAACAATCGGTTAACTCATTGCAGCCGGTGTTGACAGTAACTTCTTTGTCTGATTTTGCTGATGAAGAATATATGTTGCTGGGCGATAATGCAGGTAAATTGACGTTTGTTGAGAACGAAAACGAAATGATTTTAGACCGGCAATATGTCTATCAAAATCATGGCTCAGAAAAAAACATCGTGTTGAAATTTGATTATACCCAAATAGAAGATTTTGATACCAACAAGATATATGCTTTAAGGATAAATCACGGTTCTACCGAGCTTGATGTTGAAAAATCACAGGATTATTTAGGCAGAATCGCAGATGGAAATCTGATTTTTGACAATGTAACTGTGAACGATTACGGACTAATCACGCTGACCAATGTGACCAATGCTGCCTCTTTTGACGAAATGGAATGGGTAGTTTCTGAGAAAATGGAAATTTATCCGAATCCGGTTGAAGCTGGCGGAAAATTCCATATCGATTTGAATTTCAATCAATCAACAGATGTTGATGTGTATATCTATCAGGTAAATGGCAAGCTGATTTCAAAAAATCGTCTCAATGCTGTGACGCAGCGAACCTTTGAACACAGCGTGACGACTGCCGGCAATTATCTCATTATGGTATATGCCGGAGGAAAACTCAATACATTTAAGTTACTCGTTAAATAAAACCTAAAAAAAGCCTTGCACTAACAAGGCTTTTTTTATGCCAGAAATTATTACTAAATTTACTCGTTTAACACAATGGTTAAACCAGATAAAGTGACAGAAGAACAAGTAATTTTAGTAAACGAAAATGACGAACCTATCGGGCAGATGGACAAGTTGCAGGCACACGAAGAGGCGAGGCTTCATCGGGCTTTTTCCGTTTTTATTCTCAATGACAATAACGAATTGATGTTGCAGCAAAGAGCAGGGCATAAATACCATTCGCCATTGTTGTGGACAAACACCTGTTGCAGTCATCAACGAATGGGGGAAACCAGCCTTTCTGCCGGAAAACGAAGGTTGGAAGAAGAAATGGGTTTTGTGACCGAACTAAAAGAGCTTTTTTCGTTTATCTACAAAGCACCTTTTGATAACGGACTGACCGAGCATGAATTTGACCATGTCATGATTGGATATTACAACGACGAACCCTGCATAAATCTTGATGAAGTAGCAGACTGGAAGTGGGAAAATCTTGATGATATCCGTGAGGATATACAACGAAATCCGGAAATTTATACCGCTTGGTTCAAGATTATTTTTGACAGATTTTATCATCATTTAGAAGCTCAAAAGAAATGAAAATAACTGTTTGCAGAAAAGCACATTTTAACGCTGCACACCGGCTCTATCGGAAGGACTGGTCTGATGAAAAGAATGAAACTGTTTTCGGGAAGTGCAACAATCCGAATTTTCACGGGCACAACTATGAATTGACGGTTGCCGTAACCGGCGAAGTCGATGCCGAAACCGGTTATGTCATGGATATGAAAGTGCTGAGTGATATTATTGAAAAAGAGGTAGAAGAACCGTTTGATCATAAAAATCTTAATCTGGACGTGCCGGAGTTTGCCAACCTCATTCCGACTGCCGAGCATATCGCTTATGTTATCTGGCACAAACTCAGAAAAGCAATCCGGGAAGATTTGGAACTGGAAGTAACTTTGTACGAAACAGCCCGCAATTTTGTAAAATACAATGGATTGTAAAAAATTAGGCTGAATTGAAAGATTAATTCGTAAATTGCACCCTTATTTAATTGAAAGTAATTTGAGTTCAGAGAACCCGAAAATATCAAAGCATTTCCATGCCTATCCGATGAAGTTTATCCCTATTTTCAAAGAAAGAATATGGGGCGGAAATAAATTGAAATCGCTCGGAAAAGACATCTTTGCTGATAATATCGGCGAAAGCTGGGAGATATCTACGGTAGAAGGCGATGTGAGCGTGGTCGGAAACGGGATTTATCAGGGCAAAAAACTTGACAAGCTGGTCAATACATACTCAGAAGATATTGTCGGAGATAAAAGTTTACAGCATTTTGGAGAGGAATTTCCCTTACTGATTAAATTTCTGGACGCTAAAACCGATTTGTCTATTCAGCTGCACCCAAATGATGATTTGGCAAAGAAAAGACACCATTCTTTCGGCAAAACGGAAATGTGGTATATTGTAGATGCCGAGCCTGAATCCAGAGTAATTCTTGGATTTAAGGAAGATAGTTCAGCGGAAGAATATCTGCAGCATCTGCAAAAAAAAACACTACCTACTATTTTGCAGGAATATCCGGTAAAAAATGGGGAAACCTATCTGATTGAAACCGGAACGATTCACGCTATCGGTGGCGGGATATTACTGGCAGAAATCCAACAAACCTCAGATATCACATATCGGGTGTATGATTGGGACAGAACAGACAAGGACGGAAATGAACGCGAGTTGCATGTGGATTTGGCATTAGAGGCGATAGATTATAACAAAAAAGAACCAAGATTGCCGTATGAACCCCAAAAAGATACATCGGTTGAAGTAGCTCACACACCTTATTTCATTACTAATTATATCGAACTCGACAAAGAATTTCCAGTAAGACATAACGGAGAATCTTTTAGAATTTATATTTGCACAGAAGGAAATTTCGACATTCATTATTCAGGCGGAATGATGGATATAAAACAAGGGGAAACAATTTTAATTCCCGCAAAATTAACGAATTACCAGCTCGAAGGACGAGCAAAAATATTAGAAGTATATATTTAAATTTTTATAAAAATGGCAAAAGTAAGACACTTAAAAAGAGACATCAATTTCGTAATCGGAGATTTGATTGATGCGGTATATTTTTGGGAAATAGCCAACGGAGGAAAACCAACTCCGGAATCTGACGCAATCATCGACGATGCGATTAATCAGTTCGACACTTTGATTAGCAGAGTGAATCAGAAAGATGTAGATGATAAAAAATCACACTACAAACAAATCAATAAGGATTTGGAAGCGACAGCCAATTCGTTGGTGGACAGAATTAACGGATTATCATAGTCAATTTTTTTGGGTGCAAATGTTGCAATAATAAAAAACTGTGTTATATTTGCACCCATATTTTGAAACGCCGATGTAGCTCAGCTGGCTAGAGCAGCTGATTTGTAATCAGCAGGTCGTGGGTTCGAGTCCCTCTATCGGCTCAAAGGTTTTGAAGTTTTTAAATTGTTGCCTCTGTAGCTCAGCTGGCTAGAGCAGCTGATTTGTAATCAGCAGGTCGTGGGTTCGAGTCCCTCCAGAGGCTCTAAGAACGCTCCGAATTTCGGAGCGTTTTTTTGTTTGGATATTTTTATATAACTTACATTATCTTTTAAAGGGTTTGTATGAAGTTTTTATATTTTGTTTTTGTTGTTTTATTGTCATCTTCGGTTCAATCACAGACTATATCGGGAACAGTAACAGACGAAAAAGGAAGTCCTATTGCAGATGTTTCTGTGTTTTTTGATAATTCTACCATAGAAACTGTTACAAAATCAGATGGAAGTTTTTCTATTCTGATTCCGGAAAATAATAGAAATTTGCTGGTTTTTAGCGGTTTTGGATATAAATATTATATTGTTGAAAATCCCAAACCCCAAGACAATTTACAAATCAGTTTACAGTTGGAGGATAACGAACTGGAAGAATTAGTTATTAATCGGGCTGACTTTTCGAGAAAAGAATTTCTTCGAGCCTTTCGTTACTTTTTCATCGGAAACACCAAAAATGCCAAACGAACCAAAATACTAAACGAAGAAGTGCTTTCATTCTATTTCGATAAAAATTCTAATACTTTTTATGCGTATGCAGATCAACCTATAAAAGTGGAAAACAAAAAATTAGCCTATGATATTCTTTTTCATTTAGATACTTTTGAAGTACAATATAATCGGATTAGTTTAGACCCAGACATCTATTTTAGCAGTCATTTTTTTGGATATATGCAATATCGTGACAAAGCCGACGGCAACAAGAAAAGTCTTAAAAATCGACAAAAAACCTATAATAATTCTTCAATGGCTTTTTTCACCGAGTTGGCAAATAATGAAATTGGAACAGGGAGTTTTATTCTTGCTGTAAACGGTTTGGCGATTGATTCGGATGAATATTTTGATGTGAAAAAAGGAGAGGATTACTTATTGGATCTAAAGAAAATTCCGACTCGAAAAAAACCGGTCTATTCAGAAAAATCAGTTGTCAACGGAGTTTTTGATCCTAATTTAGTAACCGATTATGAAGAAATAGAAGTGCCTTTTGTTGTGCTGAATAAAGATACGCAGGAACAATCGCAGTTGTATTTTCAGCAACAAAAAATCAATATAGATGCAAAAGGAAATCTGCAAGACCCAAAAGCAGTTTTTTTTAGTGGCTATTTTGGCGAGTTGAAAGTGGCTGATATGTTACCGTTGGATTATGAGCCAATAAAATCGCCGAAAAAGAACGATCTGGAAAAAAAATCAAAAATGCCTACTTATTCTGATTTTGAAAAAGAAGCTATTGATTTTTATTCTTCAAAAGAATATATGTCACACGTCAAGGCACGTAAACATTTCTTTGACAAGTTGAAAGTTGAATATAATTATAAAGTTCACGAACCCTTTGCCCTTTGGATTGATGAGAATTTAAGTAATACTTCCTTTGTTTCTACAGAAGAGGGGATAAATCTTCATAAGAACTTTGTTTCTACTTATAAAGCTATAAAAAATAAGCAGGAGGATATTGAAAAAAAGGAGGATTACTTTGAGCAGGTCTATGGAGAAAAAAAGTTTAACGAAATGTATTCAAAAGCTATTATAGAAGGTGTTTTAAATAAAGCTGAATTTGACCAAACCAAAATAGAGCAGTCTCTTTCTCATTAACGGTGTAAATTAATGAAAATCGACTATTTGATAATAAATACCGGATAATTCTTATTTTATTAACGGTTGATTTTATATATACGAACTCCATAAACTTTCACTTAACCCTTTATTCATAAGACTTACAAAGGTTTTTACCAACTATTTTTCAGTATTATGCCCCAAAAAGCAAAAAAACCTACAAGGTCAAGCAGACCTTGCAGGTTCTAATATCTAAAATCTAGTATCTAACTTCTAATAACAGACTACAACGGAATGTTTCCGTGTTTGCGGTTAGGCATAGCTACTTCTTTATTTTCTAACATTTTGAATGCTTTGATTAATTTTCTGCGTGTATCTTGTGGGAAGATGACTTCGTCAATAAATCCACGTTGAGCTGCACGGTATGGGTTAGCGAATTTCTCCGCGTATTCGGCTTCTTTCTCGGCTAATTTGGCCGCTGGATCAGCTGCTTCGGCAATTTCTCGTTTAAAGATGATTTCTGATGCTCCTTTTGCTCCCATAACTGCAATTTCCGCACCAGGCCAAGCAAAGTTCATATCGGCACCAATGTGTTTTGAATTCATCACGTCGTAAGCACCACCGTACGCTTTACGTGTAATTACGGTAACTTTTGGAACCGTAGCTTCTGATAAAGCATACAATAATTTCGCTCCATGAACAATAATTCCGTTCCATTCCTGGTCTGTTCCTGGTAAGAAACCTGGCACATCTACCAATACTAATAACGGAATGTTGAATGCATCGCAAAAACGCACAAAGCGAGCCGATTTTATCGATGAATTTACATCTAAACAACCTGCTAAAAACATTGGATTGTTGGCTACAATACCTACTGATTTTCCGCCGATACGAGCAAATCCAACAATGATGTTTTCTGCGTAGTTTTTATGAATTTCATAGAAAGAATCCTCATCAATCACATTGTTGATAACATCGTGCATATCGTAAGGTTTGTTCGCGTTATCAGGAACAATCGTATTCAATTGCTCACGTAATTCGTCACGTAATTCGTAGGGTAAATCTTCAACAACTTCTTGATTGTTTTGCGGAATATAACTCAACAAACGTTTTACGTCTTCTAAACATTCTACATCGTTTGCAGAAGTGGTATGAGCCACGCCCGATTTTGTAGAATGCGTTGATGCTCCTCCTAATTCTTCAGCAGAAACTGTTTCGTTTGTAACAGTTTTTACAACGTTTGGACCTGTTACGAACATATAAGAAGAACCTTCAACCATCATGGTGAAATCGGTCATCGCAGGCGAATACACCGCACCACCAGCACAAGGTCCCATAATCGCAGAAATTTGAGGAATAACTCCCGATGCCTGAACGTTACGGAAGAAGATGTCTGCATATCCACCTAACGAACGAACGCCTTCTTGAATACGAGCTCCACCAGAATCATTTAATCCAATCATTGGTGCACCCACTTTCAATGCCATATCCATTACTTTACAGATTTTTTCTGCGTGTGTTTCAGATAAAGCTCCACCAAAAACAGTAAAATCCTGAGCGAAAGCATACACTAAACGTCCGTTTACTGTTCCGTAACCTGTAATGACACCATCGCCTAAATAATGCTCTTTATCCAAACCAAAATCTTTGGTACGGTGTGTTACAAAAGCCCCGATTTCTTCGAAAGAACCTTCGTCAAAGAAATACTCAATACGCTCACGAGCCGTTAATTTCTTTTTTCCGTGTTGTGCATCGATACGCTTTTGTCCTCCGCCTAATTGGGCTTCGGCTAATTTTTTATTTAATATTTCGAATTTTGTATTCATTGTTTTTATTGTTCTTTTATTAATGATTTTAATTCTTCCTTACTTGGAAGTACAGTTTTATATCTGCTCGCAAAGATGTGTTCGTTATTTTCGGGCAAAGTATATTCCACAACGGCTTCACTTTTGTTTTGACAAAGTACAATGCCAATGGTTTTGTTTTCGTCTTCCAGGCGGACTTCCCGGTCATAATAATTCACATACATTTGCATTTGTCCAATGTCCTGATGCTTCAGCTCGCCGATTTTCAAATCAATCAATACAAAAGATTTCAATATGCGGTTGTAGAAAACCAAATCAATCCAAAAATGTTTATCATCGAATGAAATCCGTTTTTGTCGGGCTACAAATGTAAATCCATTGCCCAATTCTAACAGAAAGTGCTCTAATTTATTGATAATTTCTTCTTCTAATTGATTTTCAGAATATGCCGATTGTTCAGGCAAACCGATAAATTCCAAAATATAAGGATCTTTTATGGCGTCTTTTGGTTTTTCAATTATTAAACCTTTTTCGGAAAGCTCCTTTACTTTATCTTTATCTCTGCTCAAAACTAACCGAGTGTACAATGCAGAATCATATTGACGTTCTAATTCCCGCACGCTCCAATTATTCTTTGCTGCTTCTATTTCGTAAAATTTGCGTTCATTTTCGTCTTCAATTCGCATCAACTTTAAATAGTGCGACCAACTTAAATTGAATTTCGCAGACGCTGTTTGCGATTTTTCGTTTTGCAATTCGTCAGACAGTGTCTGACCTTTTTCAGAAATCCTCAACACTGTTGAGGATATTGAATACGCTAAATAAAACTGCCTCATTTGTTTTAGGTTTGTTTCTGAAAAACCTCGTCCGAATTCTTTGGTTAGCACTTTTGATAAATCTTGTAAAAGATTTTTCCCATAAACTGCCCTATCTTTTCCGTTTTGTTCTTCCTCAACAATCATTCTTCCAATCTCAAAGTATGTCAGTACCATTGTTTGATTAATGGTACGTACAACATTACTCCTTGCCGATTGTAGCAAATCAACAATTTGAGAAAAGAATTTTGTATTCATAGTTTTGTTTTTTAGTCGTCAGCAGTCAGATTTCAGTAATCAGTTTATATAACTTTAAACCTTAAACTACAACTCCGTTGGCACTCTCAAAACTTTTTGGTCTGCTAAATATTTTTTCAAAGCTACTAAAGCAGCTACTTCTGCTTCTTTTGCTTGGTTTTCTTTGATGATATCTGCGCTATAGAATTTCTTAACGAAATTGGTATCAAAGTTTCCTGAGACAAAGGCATTGTGTTCAAAAACAAACGTTCCAAAAGGTAACGTAGTGCTTACACCTTCAACTTTGTATTCTTGAATGGCTTTTAACATCAATTGAATCGCCTCGTTACGATCTTTACCATACGTAATCAATTTTGATAACATTGGGTCGTAATAAATAGGCACATCCATACCTTGTTCAAAACCATTATCTACACGAACACCTTCACCAGTTGGTAAAATGTACGTTTCTAAATTACCTACCGAAGGCAAGAAATCGTTTAATGGATCTTCAGCGTACACACGTAATTCTAACGCGTGCCCTTTAATTTGTAAATCGTCTTGAGTAATTGGTAACACTTCGCCACGAGCTACGCGAATTTGCATTTCAACCAAGTCGATTCCTGTAATTAATTCTGTAACAGGGTGCTCTACTTGTAAACGCGTATTCATTTCTAAGAAATAGAAATTTTTATTTTCGTCTAATAAGAATTCAACAGTACCTGCACCAATGTAATCACAAGATTTAGCCACTTTTACAGCCGCTTCACCCATTGCTTTACGGATTTCTGGAGTTAAAACAGCCGAAGGCGCTTCTTCTACTACTTTTTGGTGACGACGTTGAACCGAACATTCACGTTCGAATAAATACACTACATTTCCGTGCGTATCTGCCATAACTTGAATTTCGATGTGACGTGGAGATGCAACGAATTTTTCAATAAAAACCGATCCGTCTCCAAAAGCTGAAGTCGCTTCAGAAATAGCACGTTGCATTTGAGATTCGAAATCTTCTTCTTTCTCAACCACACGCATTCCTTTTCCACCACCACCAGCAGATGCTTTAATTAAAATTGGAAATCCTACTTCTTTCGCTACTTTTTTTGCTTCATCGATATCTGTAATGGCGTGGTCTAAACCAGGCACCATAGGAATATCGTAAGCCTTAACTGTATCTTTAGCAGCTAATTTATCTCCCATCACTTCAATAGCGTGAGATTTTGGACCGATGAATGTAATACCGTTTTGCTCGGCTAATTCGGCAAATTTGGAATTTTCTGATAAGAATCCGTAGCCTGGGTGAATCCCATCAACACCTAATTCTTTACATACTTCAATAATTTTATCACCTAATAAATACGATTGATTAGAAGGTGCCTCACCGATACAAACTGCTTCATCGGCAAATTTTACGTGAGGCGATTGACGGTCGGCAACCGAATAAACAGCAACGGTTTTAATTCCCATTTTCTTTGCTGTTTTCATTACGCGTAGTGCAATTTCACCACGGTTTGCAACTAATATTTTTTTCATTTAATTTTAAATTTATTGTGGTTAAGAGGAAAGATGAAAGAGTCAAGAAGAAAGAAACGAGACAATCTTTGTTCTTGCTTTTTTTCTCTTTCTTCTAAAATTACTCAAACTCAATCAAAAGCTGTCCTTTATCCACTGCTTGTCCTTTTTCAACAGCGATAGATTTTATCACTCCAGATCGAGGAGAGTCGAAACTATTCTCCATCTTCATAGCTTCTAAGATCAATAAATTATCGCCTTCATTAACTTCCTGACCAACAGAAACGCTGATTTCCAGAATCAAGCCGGGCATTGGTGCTTTGATTTCATTGACCACTTTTCCTTTACCAACTTCAAATCCCATTTCTTTAATCAACTCGTCCAAAGCATTGGTAATCGCCACTTCGTAACGGTTGTTGTTGATTTCTATCGTATAAGTTTTGTTGATAAAATCGGTATTTACTACCTTGGCTTGATAGGAAATGTTGTTATGCAATACGTGAAAACTGTGCTTATCCAGACTCACGGCATCTGCATTAAGTATCTGTTTTTCTGTAAATTCAAAATTGTGGTCTTTGTTTACAGAAACTTTAAGTGTGTTGTTCATTGCTTAAAATTTGTTTGAAAGGGTAAAGTTAGTTAAAAATCGGTAAAAATCAGCATAATTGTGTTTGTTTGGAACTTTGTATATTTGCCGGAAATTACACTTAATGAAACAAATAGTTACCGATTTTATATCTTTCATCAGAAAACCCAAAGACATTCCATATTCCGGAAACGAGAAAAGCTATAAATGGAAAATGTTTTTCACGCTTTTTGCTTTAGAATTGCTATTGCTGGTTGTTTATTATCCTTGTGTAATACTGTTGGATAAATACGTCCCGTTGGAACAAAGTTTAGATACAACCTTCTCGGCGATAGGTACATTTTTCTTGATGGTATTATTGATTCCGTTTATTGAAGAAGTTTTTTTCAGATTAGGTTTGAGAAGAAAATATGTGCTGAAATCTATTTTTTCCGAACAGGAATGGCAACGTTGGTTTCCTTTTTTCGTGTATAGTTCCACAATTGTTTTTGGGTTGGTACACATTAGTAATTATGCAAACACCCAATGGATTTTTTTTGCGTTGGCTCCGTTTATTATTCTGACGCAGCTTACAGGCGGGTTTATTATAGCTTATCTTCGGGTTCGTTTCAATTTTTGGCTGGGCTATATGTATCACGCTTTGTGGAACTTTACGGCATTTTTCATCATAAGCTCTTTTTTTATGTTTTTCACGGAAGATACACATATCAAAACCGATGATTACGAGCTGGAAATCAAAGAAAAAATGTTTGAAAGTTTGTCGGGAAGTAAAACCATTTCTTACAAAGCAGATGATGATACGATTTATTTCATTGAATCTGACCAATATAATATGGGCAAACTTTTGGAAATTATCAGTCCGGATAATAAAGAATATATAGCAAAACCTTCAACTGTTGTAGTATTAAAATTTGAGGCTGAAAAAGGAATTTCTAAAGACAGTTTGTTAATTCTTTTGGAGCAAGAAGAATATTTGAGAAAAAGGAGATAAACAAATCAGCCACAAAGTATTTATCATAATCTGTGGCTGAAGTTTATATTATCTTGACAAGTTTTCCAACATTACTTTTGTCATTTTTTCCAAATCATATTCATGTTTCCAGCTCCAGTCTTTTCTGGCTTCAGAATCATCAATGCTCGATGGCCAAGAATCTGCAATTTCCTGGCGGAAATCAGGCTCGTAAGAAATTTCAAATCCCGGTTTCACTTTTTTGATAGATTCCGCGATGTCTTTTGGTGTGAAGTTCATCGCAGACAGATTATAGGAAGAGCGAATTTTAATATCTTCCTTGTCTGCCTGCATGATGCCGATGGTTGCCCGAATCGCGTCGTCCATATACATCATCGGAAGTTCGGTGTTTTCACTCAAAAAACAAGTGTATTTATTGCTTTCCACCGCTTTGTAATAAATATCCACGGCATAATCGGTCGTTCCGCCGCCCGGTGGCGTTTTCCATGAAATCAATCCCGGATAGCGGATAGAACGTACATCAACACCAAATTTGTTGTGGTAATATTCGCACCAGCGTTCGCCTGCCTGTTTGGAAATTCCATACACTGTCGATGGCTCCATTACGGTATATTGCGGAGTATCGTGTTTCGGTGTTGTCGGACCAAAAACCGCAATACTGGACGGCCAGAACACTTTCTTGATTTTTCCTTCTTTGGCGAGATTCAGTACGTGAAACAATGAATTCATATTCAAATCCCATGCAAATGCCGGATTTTTTTCTGCTGTTGCCGAGAGTAAAGCTGCCATCAGATAAACTTCATCAACCTGGTATTGGTCAATTACTTTTTCTATGGCGTTTTTGTCCATAGCGTCCAGCAATTCAAAAGGTCCGGATTCAAAAGCCGGGTGGGTTCCCTTGCGAATATCCGAAGCAATTACGCTGTCGTTACCGTATGTTTCTCGGAGTTTTATGGTTAGTTCAGTACCTATTTGTCCACAAGCACCAATGATTAATATTGTTGTATGCATAATTTTGGGTAATTATTCGCAAAGATATTAATTCGCTGAGAATAATGTGAATTTTCACCTTTTTAATTTTTCTTTATTCTTATCTTTGTCGGGCAAATGGGGTGCTTGTTGGTTGGACAGGCTGAGATGATACCCGGGGAGCAATCCCACACCTGATCCGGATAATACCGGCGTAGGGATTTTAGCATCATCTCATCATTTAATTTTATGTTATATGATGCAGGAAATTTTAAGTAAAATCACTTGGCTGGAATGGCTGGGTGTATTGTTTTCGTCTGTTCAGGTACTTCTGGCACGGAAAAACAACGTGAACAACTATCTTTTTGGTATTGCCGGCGTGCTGATTGCTTTATATCTGAAGTTTAATGCACACTTATATGCCGAGTTTACGTTAGAGCTATACTACCTTGTAATGAGCGTATATGGTTGGATTTTCTGGAAATATGGCAACCAAAAGGCTGAGGTTCCGGTTTCTTATTCCGATTCTTCTGAGAGATTTAAATCATGGGGAATTGTCGTCGGAACTTTCATCTTGTTTTATCTGTTTCTTACCGTTTATACTAAGTCAGATGTGCCGATTTGGGATTCTGCCGTAGCAGCTTTTGCCTGGGCGGGAATGTGGCTTTTGGCAAAACGGAAAATAGAAAACTGGATTTTTCTGGCGGTCAGTAATATTATTTCTATCCCGCTGATGATACACAAAGACTTTTATCTCTATGCTGTGTTATATACATTTTTACTCATCGTTGCCATATTCGGATATATCAACTGGAAGAAAATCATTAAAAACGAATCGGAGAATAAAACGAAAAACCTTCCTCAATAAAAAGGAAGGTTTTGTTAGTCAGCTGTTTAGAAAGGCTTATTTAGTTGCTTTCACTGTGAATTTCACTTTGATGTTATCTTTGATGATTTTATCTCCAGCCAAATCTTGGAAAACAGAACCTGAATTGAAGTTTACACCCCATTTTGTTCTGTCGATTTCAAATTCGTCTGAAGCGATAGTCACGTCGTTATCCGTTACAGTTACAGTAGCCGGGAATTCGATAGAGCTGGTTTGACCTTTCATCGTTAGGTTTCCTTCAACTGTTGAATCTTTCACATTAACCAGTTCGAAAGTAGCTGTCGGAAATTTGGACACATTAAAGAAATGATCCGCTTTGTCTTCAGATTCTCCTTTTAAGTGGGCTTCTAAGTCAGCTTTTCCTGTATCTTCTGTCAAATCAGTAACTGTGATGGTTTTCATGTCGATAACGAATTTACCCATGGTCACTTTTCCATCTTCCACGAAAACTTCGCCTTGCTCCAAAGCAATTGTACCTGTGTGTCCTCCTCCGGCAACTTTACCACCAGCCCAATCAATTTGTGAGTTTTCGATATCTACGTTGTATTTTACCGCAGTTTCTGTTGCTTCGTTAGTTTCTAAAGCGTCGTTGGCATCAACCGCTTTTTTGTCGTTACAAGCAGTCAGCGTCAAAGCAGCTACTGCGAACAATGTTAAAACACTTTTTTTCATGATATATGCTATTTCATTTTTATTTAGTACAAAATTAATCATTTTTCACAAACGAATGTTAACGATACCTTAAATTTTTGGTAGATATTCAGCTTGTTGAACGGATTATTTGCTGTTTTTCTTTGGCAGAAAACGGACGAAATCTTCCCTGTCAATTTCAGTGAAACCGAGTTGTTCCAGGTATTCGTTATATATCTGTCCATCGATGAGGGAGTAATTTTCCTTTTTGGTTTTTTCAGCCAGGTAGTGAAAAGCGATTTTTGAGGCATTGGATACTTTGGAAAACATACTTTCGCCACAAAAAATATTCCCTAAATCAATCCCATAAAGTCCGCCAACTAGCTCATTATTCTGCCACACTTCTACCGATTTGGCATGACCTATTTTGTGCAACCGAATATAGGCTTCTGCCATATCATCAGTAATCCAAGTACCGTTTTGTCCTTCTCTTTTGGTGGTTTGACAGTTTCTGATAACTTGTTCAAAACAGGTATTAAAGCTTACTTCAAAAATATTTCTGTTGAGGATATTCCGCAAACTTTTGGACGGCTTGTATTTGTCGGGATAACAAACCATTCTTTTTGGCGGACTCCACCAAGTGATGGGTTCTCCGTCTTCAAACCAAGGAAAAATACCACTTCGGTAAGCCAGCAACAGTCTTTCAACAGATAAATCTCCGCCAATGGCAATAATGCCTGATGGGTGAGTGGTGTGCAATGGCGGGAAATATATTTCTTGGTTGAGTAAATACATAAAAGAAAAAACTACCTGAAAACGGATTTTTAATTCTTCAGGCAGCCTTGTTATTTAAAATCTTTTTAGAACGGCAAATCGTCTGGTTCTTCCTCATTCGTCTGGCTTGGTGCCGGTGGAAAAGGATTATTTGGATTCGGCATGTTTTGCTGGGTGTTTTGTGCAAATTGTTGTCCACCACCAAACTGCTGGTTAGGTTGCCCGGGGGCGGGTTGTCCTTGTGGCGGATATCCACCATAATTAGCGGGTTGTCCGTAACCCGGCTGAGGTTGCTGGGCTTGCCATGGTTCGATCCTCCAACCTTGGATAGAGTTGAAATATCTCGTTTCTCCTTCCGGATTTACCCATTCGCGTCCGCGTAAGTTAATACCCACTTTTACTGGTTGTCCTACTTGGAAATTGTTTAACAAGTCGGTTCTGTCTTGTACAAACTCAATCATTAATGTTTGAGGATATTGCTCTTCTGTCGTAATAACCAATTCTCTTTTTCTAAAAGTAGGGTTGATGTCCTGATTTGGTCCGATAACTTTTATTCTTCCAATTACTTCCATAAATCTAAAATTTTTATTGTTGTGCCAACAACACTTTCCACGCGTCCAACACTTTGTTTTCTGCCAAAAGCTGTTTAGCGGTTTTATCTAATTGTTCAATATTTTTCTGTTCAATATCTTTTGCAACTTCCGGATTGTCAGTAATAAACTTCCGGATTTCTCCTTCGCCGGGGAGTTGTTCCACATTACCCAACATGCCGAAATCGTTACCTGCAAATATAGTTTTTTTTCTGATATATTCCGGTATATTATCCACACCAATACCCAACGTGCTGAGTGGTTTTTCCACCTCGAACATGCCAAGATTGGCTCTGGAATACCAGTTTCCGCCCATTCTGGACACCAAATCTATTTTGTGCTGGTCGATTTTTCCGTTTTCGTCCAAGATGTTTTCACTGATGTGTATGCGAACCACTTCGCAGATAATCAAATTTCCGGCACCGCCTTCCGTGCCGAGAGCAATAATGTCGTTTATTTTACATTCAAACTGCACCGGACTTTCCGCCACACGATAAGGTTTGACTACTTCCGATTTTAATTTGGTAAAACCGGCTTTTACAAATTCATCTACACCGTCGGCATATTCTGTCGAGGATAGTGAGGCTTGTTGCACAATATCATAATTGACCACGTTAATGACCACTTCCCGGGTTTCTTCGGCATTAATCAGCGTGTGTTTTACTGTGTTGTTCCGGACTCTTCTGGCGGGCGAAAAAACCAAAATAGGCGGATTAGAACTAAACAGATTAAAAAAACTGAATGGCGATAAATTAGCGTTTCCGTTTTTGTCTATGGTACTCGCAAAAGCTATCGGACGTGGGCCGACAGCTCCTTGTAAATAGGCTTGTTTTTCTACCGAAGATAGTTTTTTAGGGTCTAAGGTTATCATCAAATTACTGTTTTTTACAAAGTTAAATGTTTTTGCCGAAATCAGCTACAAATGATAGTTTTTTGTCGTTGGTTTTCTCCATATTTTTTTCTGAAAAAGCATGTTAATTAATTTTCAACAATTCCGGAATCTATGGCAGAAGTCGTATCTTTACATTTTACTTTAACGCAGCAATCAATAATGGATATCAACCCCGAATTAGAAGTTCAGATACAAGCCATTCCTCACTTGCCGGGTGTTTATCAGTATTTTGATAAAAACGGTAAGATTCTTTATGTAGGTAAGGCAAAGGATTTGAACAAAAGGGTAAAATCTTATTTCGTTAAACAGCACGACCACGCCA
Source organism: Avrilella dinanensis (assembly GCF_002807015.1). Taxonomy (GTDB): domain Bacteria; phylum Bacteroidota; class Bacteroidia; order Flavobacteriales; family Flavobacteriaceae; genus Flavobacterium; species Flavobacterium dinanensis. The sequence continues at coordinate 663,369 of NZ_NIPO01000001.1, forward strand.
AAACGCGTTTGCTGGTACGGAAAATTGCCCGTATCGAACATACTGTCGTGGAAACCGAAACCGACGCTTTGCTGTTGGAAAATAACCTTATCAAACGGTTACAGCCCCGCTACAATGTGCTGCTCAAAGATGATAAATCTTATCCGTGGATTTGCATTAAAAAAGAAGATTTTCCGAGAGTTTTCCTAACGAGAAGAGTCATCAAAGACGGTTCGGAATATTTTGGTCCATATACCAATATCAAAACGGTTTATACACTTCTTGATTTAATCAGAGGATTGTACAAATTAAGAACTTGTAAATACGATTTAAGTCCGTCGGCGATTGCAAATAATGATTACCGGGTGTGTTTGGAATACCATATCAAAAACTGTGAAGGACCTTGTGAAGGACTGGAAACACCCGAACGTTATCAGGAAAAAATCAATGCAGTCAGAAATATCCTGAAAGGTAATTTCAAAGAGAATTTGAAAGATTTCCGGCAACAAATGCAGGATTTAGCCGCCGATTTGCGGTTTGAAGAAGCACAGGAAATCAAGGAAAAACTCGAATCACTGGAAAATTATCAGGCAAAATCAACGGTGGTGAGTACCAAAATATCCAATGTAGATGTTTTCTCTATTATTTCGGACGAAGCAATGGCATACGTCAATTTTCTGCAAATTATCAACGGAGCGATTATCCGTTCACATACTTTAGAATTGAAAAAGAAAATGGACGAATCCGACAACGATTTGCTGACATTGGGTATTGTGGAATTGCGAGAGCGGTTTCATTTACAGGCAAAAGAAGTGATTGTGCCTTTTCCGGTAGAATTGGGCGATAAAATCACTTGCATGATTCCGCAGCTGGGCGACAAAAAAAGATTGCTCGACCTTTCGGAACGAAATGCAAAATACTACCGGCTGAATCAAATCAAGCAGGAAAAATTTACTGACCCCGAACAGCATATTTCCCGCATCATGCAGCAGATGAAAAAAGATTTACGCTTGCCGGAAGAACCTCGCCACATCGAATGTTTTGACAATTCCAATATACAAGGAACCAATCCGGTGTCGGCATGTGTGGTGTTCAAAGATGGAAAACCAAGCAAGAAAGATTACCGGCATTATCACATCAAAACGGTAGAAGGTCCTGATGATTTTGCTTCAATGGAAGAAGTGGTTTATCGGCGGTACAAACGCTTGCTGGACGAAAACCAGCCTTTGCCGCAACTGATTATTATCGACGGAGGAAAAGGACAATTGTCTTCAGCGTTAAAAAGTATCGATGCTTTGGGATTGAGAGGAAAAATAGCTATCTTGGGAATCGCAAAACGATTGGAAGAAATTTATTTCCCGGGTGATTCTGCACCGTTGTATCTGGATAAAAAATCCGAAACGCTGAAAGTGATTCAGAACGCTCGGAATGAAGCCCATCGGTTCGGTATTACGTTTCACAGGAATACACGAAGCAAAAAAGCAGTACATTCTGCCTTAGACGATATTCCGGGTGTGGGCGAAAAGACCAGGCAAAAGCTGATGGAAAAATTCAAATCGGTTAAACGCTTGAAAGATACGCCGGTGGAAGATATTGCTCAGGTCGTTGGAAAAGATAAAGCCGAAAAAATAACTGCATTTCTCAATCAGGATTCGATATGAAAAAACTACTTATGTTACTGTTTTTACTCCCGTGTCTGACAATTCAGGCACAAGATACTTTGCGTCCGAAAGTCGGAGTGGTTCTTAGTGGCGGCGGGGCAAAAGGGTTGGCTCATATCGGCGTTTTGAAAGTGCTGGAAGAAAACGGTGTAAAGGTTGATTACATCGCCGGAACAAGCATGGGTGCGATTATCGGCGGCTTGTATGCGTCGGGTTATACAGCTACCGAACTGGATTCTATTTTCAGGCAAGTAGATGCTGAGGCATTAGTGCAGGATTATATCCCGAGGATATCCAAATCATTTTACGAGAAAAGAAATAACGAGGTGTACGCTTTGCAGTTGCCGTTTGAAGATTTCAAAATCACGATGCCCAAAGCATTATCCAAAGGAATGTATAACAATAATCTGCTTTCCGAATTATTGGCTCACGTGCGGTATGAACGCGATTTCAGCCAGCTGCCTATTCCGTTTGCCTGTGTGGCTACAAATTTAGTCACGGGCGAAGGAGTAATTTTGCGTGGAGGTAACCTGACACAGAGCATTTTGGCGAGCGGAGCTTTCCCTTCATTATATACGCCAGTTGAAATCGACGGAAAAACACTGATTGACGGAGGAATTGCAGATAATTATCCGATAGATATTGTTAAAGAAATGGGTGCGGATATAGTTATTGGTGTAGATGTGCAGGACGGTTTGAAAGAACTGGACGACCTCAAAGGAATGTCAGATATTCTCTTTCAGATTTCCAATTATTCTATGGTTTCTGAAATGCCCAGAAAGATTGAGGAAACCGATTATTATATCAAACCAGATATCAGAGGATTTTCGGTGGTTTCGTTTGACAGCGGAATCGAAATTATTAAAAGAGGCGTTGATGCAGCCCGGAAATATCAGGAAGATTTCAGTCGGTTAGGACAGCCGGAATATGTGAATAATCCTCCGAATTATGTAGATAAAGGAGATGATTTTGTAGATATAAACGAAATTCATATTAGCGGAATTGAGAATTATACCCGAAACTATATTTATGGTAAAATAAAGGTAAGACCTTTTCAGCAAACGACATTCAAAAAGCTCGTTTCCGGAATGAATGACCTCAATGCTACACAAAATTTCAGTTCGATATCGTATGAGTTTGCGTCTGATAGTTTGTATGATAATTGTGATAATCTGTACATTACGCTAAAGGAAAATCGAATCAGGCGGTTTGCGAAATTTTCTATTCATTATGATGGCTTGTACAAAAGTGCCGCATTGGTCAATCTGACACAGAAAAAATTGTTGTTTAAAAACGATGTGGCTTCGCTGGACGCAGTGTTTGGCGATAATTTCCGGTATTTTTTCAATTATTATGTCGATAACGGTTATTTGTGGAGTGTAGGAGTGCAATCCAAACTAAACACGCTGAACAGAACGGTGGAGTTTCATGATTATGCGTTTGAAGATTTTCCGCAGATGAAAGCTTTTACTACGAAATATATTGACCTGACCAACCGGTTGTATTTCCAGACTTATTACAAGGAACGGTTCCGGATAGGGTTGGGGGTTGAGCATAAGTTCAATCAGGTAGATTTGAAAAATATCCGGTTAGATAAACCATGGTTGGACAAAAGTCATTATTTTTCGGCGTTCGGTAATATTACGCTTGATACATACGATGACAAATATTTTCCGACTAAAGGGGTGATTTTTACCGCCGAATACAAAAATTATTTTCACTCGTCTGATTACAATGAAGATTTTAGCAATTTCTCACAGATTACAGCAGAACTCGGCATGACTAAAACTTTTTTCAATCGGCTGAGTGTTGAAGTGAAAGGTGATGTTGGGATAACTATCGGGGCGAATGTACCTACTTTTCTCAACTACTTTCTTGGGGGATATGGCTTTAATTCGGTATATAATATTCAGCCTTTTTATGGCTATGATTTCCTGAGCTTGTTTAATGACTCATACATCAAAGGTTCTTTCCGGATAGATTATGAATTGTTGAAAAAACACCATGTTAATTTTTCGGGTAATTATGCACAGGTCGGCAATGGAATTTTTCAATATGCCGATTGGATTGACAAACCGGCATACAGCGGCTATGCTTTAGGCTACGGTTATCAGTCAGTCATCGGCCCCATAGAAATTAAACACAGCTGGTCACCCGAAACCAAAAATCATTATACGTGGTTTGCAGTAGGTTTTTGGTTTTAGTGTTTGTGAAGTGAAAAATACTCAGCTCTTTTTCTTATACCTCACCTCAATATCTGGATTAATATTTAGTAAATCAGCGATGAATTGTTCTTTATTTTCGGGCGATACAAGAATGCTATCAAACTTATTATAAAGGATTTCTAACCGGTCAAACGAAAAAGCAGGTGCGGCAAGAATGCTATTGCTTTCTTCTATTTTCCGAATGTTTTGCAAAGCAACTTTTTGATTAGGAAAAAATTTGGTTCGAATCGATAAATACTCATCATCGATAACATAACGCATGGTGAAAAATATAAGGCAAAAATAAGCAGAACTTAACACGCCAATAGTAGTCATCAGCCATTCTTGTATAACTATTCCATATACCGCCATGACCACAAAAAATAATAAGATAAACCAATAAAATTTATCAATTTTAGATCGGTGTGTTTTCATTTGTTTTGCAAGATAAATTTTAAACAGACTCTTAAAACCCTAAAATCATTTTAGCCAAAGTAAAGTAAATCAAAATCCCGAAAATATCGTTAGATGTAGTAATAAATGGACCAGTTGCCAATGCGGGGTCAATACCATATTTGTCCAACAAAATTGGGATTAATGTGCCGATTACGCTGGCGATAACCATAACGGTAACCAAAGAAATCGCGACAGTAATTGATACATCATAGGATGTTTGCAGGATAAAATGTGTAGCAAATAATAATAGAATAGCCAATGCCACGCTGTTGAGCATACTCAGCAAAATCTCTTTGCCAAGCCTTTTCAAGGTCGAACCGCTCAGCGAGTTGTTGGCAAGACCCTGAACGATAATCGCTGATGATTGCACCCCGACATTCCCTGCCATCGCAGCAATAAGCGGTGTAAAGAAAAATAAAATCGGATATTCGGTTAATGCACTATCAAATCCACTGGAAACATTTACGGCAATAAAACTTCCTAATAATGCCAATAAGAGCCAAGGTAACCGTGCTTTTGTCAGTACCCAGATGCTGTCATCGGCCTCTACGTCTTGTGAGATACCGGCAGCCATCTGGTAATCTTTGTCGGCTTCTTCCCGGATAACATCTACAATGTCATCAATCGTAATCCGTCCGACCAAACGCCCGGTTTCGTCCACAACAGGAATGGCTTCCAAATCGTATTTCTGCATCACGTGAGCTACATCAATGGCTTCGTCATCTACTTTTACATAATCTACTTTCGGGATATAAATATCTTTGATTTGTGTAGTCGTCGAAGATGTAATCAAATCTTTGAGCGAAAGTCGTCCTTTCAGCCGGTCTTCGTCATCAACCACATAAATAGAATGTACGCGAGAAACATGTTCTGCCTGTTTTCTGATTTCCTGAATACAAGTCAAAACATTCCAGTTTTCATTTGCCTGAATGTATTCCTTCGCCATCAAACCACCGGCAGTATCTTCGTCATAGCGAAGTAATTCGACGATGTCTTTGGCATGCTCAAAATCTTCCAGCTCAGCGATTACGTGGTCTTTGATGTGCTCGTCTAGTTCCCCGATAATATCGGCAGCATCATCGGTATCGAGTTCGTCCAACTCTTCCGCGATTTCTTTGGCAGACAAGTTTTTCAGAATTTCTTCCCGAACCTCTTCGTCGAGTTCCAATAATATCTCCGAACTGATTTCAGAATCAAATTGCTTAAACAAATAGCTGGCGTCCTGAGGTTTCAACTCATTCATCAATTCCGCAATATCCGCTCCGTGAACATCATGCAGCAACCGCATCAGCTCATTGCTGTTGTTTTCTTCAATGAGCGATTCAATGTGCTGAATATATTCTTTATTGATGGCAAACTCCATACACTTCTATTTTTTTTGTGATATTGATAAATTCTTCTACTGCCAGCTGTTCAGGTCTTTTATCAAATAAAATATCAGATTTTATTTCCTCGGTAAGATAGCTTTTCAGGCTGTTTCTTAGTGTTTTTCTTCTTTGGTTAAATGCCGATTTGACCACACTGAAAAAAAGTTTTTCATTACATGGTAAATGATAATCTGCTTTTCGTTTCATTCGCATTACTCCCGATTTTACCTTGGGCGGAGGCGAAAAAACCTGCTCCGACACTGTAAACAGATATTCGACTTCATAAAATGCTTGGCACAAAACGGATAAAATCCCGTAGGTTTTGCTTCCTGCTTTTTCACAGATTCGCTCGGCAACTTCTTTCTGGAACATTCCCGAAAATTCAATTACCTGTTCTCTCATTTCCAACGCTTTGAAAACAATTTGAGAAGAAATATTGTAGGGGAAATTTCCGATTATGGCAAAATGGTCCCTGCCAAATATTTTTTGGAAATTATATTGCAGAAAATCCTCTTCGATAATATGTCCGTGCAGTTTCGGATAATTTTTTTCGAGATAACGAACTGATTCCCCATCGATTTCCACGACAAAAGTTTCGACAGGTTTTTGCAATAGATACTTGGTAAGCACGCCCATTCCCGGTCCGATTTCCAGAATGTGGTTGTAGCCGTCAAAAGTGAGGCTGTCTGCTATTTTCTGGGCAATGTTTTCATCGGTCAGAAAATGTTGTCCGAGATGTTTTTTGGCACGTACTTTTTCCATGATTAATGTTCGCTGATAATTTCTAATTCAGTTCTAAAAGCCAGCATTTTGTTGCCGAACAGTTGCAAGCCTTCTTGCCTCAGTGCATCGGCATATTGCTGATAATATTCGTCGAGGTGCTGTTTGCTTGGTGCGAAATATTGCACGGAATAGGTCATACCTCCCATTTCTTCTTCAACCAATACTCTGACCAATCGGGCAGATGTGAATTTTTTCGTCGCCAAAACATCGTTGATGTGCTTGGTTTTCATCCACTCCAGCCATTTGCTGTGAACGCTTTCGTCAATGTTTATTGTAACGTTGTATATATACATAATATTTTTTTGATGATTAAAGGAATAAAAAACACCAATTTTGGATTGGTGTTTTGTGTTTTTTAGTCGATGATATCAAATCCTGTGTATGGTCTTAATACTTCCGGAATAACAATTCCTTCCGGGGTTTGATAATTCTCTAAAATTCCTGCCAACACCCGGGGCAGAGCCAGCGAACTACCATTCAGGGTATGAGCCAGCTGGGTTTTGCCTTCGCTGTTCCTGAAACGCAATTTCAAACGATTTGCCTGATAGGTTTCAAAGTTAGACACAGATGAAATTTCTAACCAGCGATCCTGAGCTGTGGAAAACACTTCAAAATCATAGGTCAGGGCAGAGGTAAAGCCCATGTCTCCGCCACATAATCTCAATATTCTGTATGGTAATTTGAGTTCATTTAAAATGTCTTTGACGTGATCAACCATTCCGTCTAATGCCTTGTAGGAATTATCAGGGTGTTCTATGCGAACGATTTCTACCTTGTCAAATTGGTGCAAACGATTTAGCCCACGTACGTGTGCACCGTATGAACCGGCTTCTCGTCGAAAACACGGCGTGTAACCCGTTGCTTTGACTGGTAAATCATTTTCGTTGAGAATCACATCTCTGTACATATTGGTTACCGGCACTTCGGCAGTCGGAATCAGATATAAATCATCAGCGGTTACGTGATACATTTGTCCTTCTTTGTCAGGTAATTGCCCGGTTCCGTAACCAGACGCCTCGTTTACCAAATGTGGTACCTGAAATTCCTGATAACCGGCAGCGGTATTTTTGTCTAAGAAATAGGAAATCAACGCACGCTGTAATCGGGCACCTTTGCCTTTGTAAACCGGAAAACCAGCACCAGTGATTTTTGCTCCTAAATCAAAATCTATGATATCATATTTTTTGGCTAACTCCCAATGTGGCAAAGCATTCTCAGACAATTTCGGAATTTCTCCGTGTTCAAAAACAGTTTCGTTATCTTCCTCGTTTTTTCCGGCCGGGACGATATCTGTTGGTGTGTTTGGAATCTGATATAATTGCTGTGAAAGTTGCTCGGTAAAATCGTTAAGCCTGTCCGATAATTCTTTGCTTTTTTCTTTAAGACGGGAAGTTTTCTCTTTGACGAGGTCGGCTTTGGTTTTTTCGCCATTTTTCATCAAATTCCCGATTTCTTTCGATAGCTTATTGGACTCAGCCAGGATATTATCCAGTTCAACCTGTGTTTTACGACGGTTTTCGTCGAGTTGCAAGGTGTGTTCAATCATCTCACGGGCATCGATATTCCGCTTTGCCAATGCAGTGATGACTTGCTCTTTGTTTTCTCTGATATAAGCTATCTGTAACATATTTAAGTAAAATTAATAAACTACAAATTTAAAAAATGTATTGATATAGGCACAAAAAAAGAGAAGTCTTTCCAAAAAACATAGAAAGACTTTTCAGGAATCGAAATTCCGAAACAATTTTTATAAAAGTTATTTCTCTGAAAGAAAACTATTCGGATTTATTCTCTGTATTATCCTTTTTGCTGTTTTCTTCTTTAGTAGCGTCTTTGAACTCCTTTATGCCTGAGCCTAATCCTTTCATCAGTTCAGGGATTTTTTTGCCACCGAATAATAATAGTAAAACGACAGCGATAAGTATAATTTCCGTAGCACCGAATCTGCCCATAATATTGCGGATTTATTCAGGATTATTATTTTGTGAGTTGTTTTTTGTATTCTCTTCTTTAGTAGCGTCTTTGAATTCCTTGATGCCTGAGCCTAAGCCCTTCATCAGTTCAGGAATTTTTTTGCCACCAAAAAGCAACAGCACCACCACGAGGATAATTAATATATTTGTCCAGCTTGGCATGCCCAAAATTATAAATGAATTCATAATAATATTTATTTATGTAGTACAAAGATACGACAAATAGATTTATCAGATTACGGCCACTTGTGTATTTTTATTAAAAGCTTAACAATTGCAGAATAACAGCCTTTCTACCCAAAGATTTTATATCTTTGTTTTTACAGAAAAAATACCAAAAATCAAATATGTCAGTCAAAGCATTTTTTGCCAGAATATTCGCCAATATCGTGGTCATGCAGTCACAAAAATGGATAATAAGACCACAACAAACACAGGAAAAATGGTTTAATCATCTTATCCGTAAGGCAAAATATACCGATTTTGGCAAAGATCATTTGTTTATGTCGATACGAAATCACGATGATTTTGTTCGTCGGGTTCCGATACGTGATTATGAAGAACTTCGCCCATATATGGACAAGGTTGTTGAAGGAAAATCAAATGTTTTGTGGCCGGGTAAACCGTTGTATCTGGCAAAAACTTCCGGAACTACTTCGGGGGCAAAATTTATTCCGCTGACTAAAGATTCGATGCCGTTTCACATCAAAGCGGCACGCAATGCGATTTTGTTTTATATCCAGGAAACTAATAATACCAAAGTGGTAGATGGAAAGATGATTTTCCTGCAAGGTAGTCCGGTTCTGGAAGAAAAAAACGGATTGAAGTTTGGTAGATTGTCCGGAATCGTAGCTCATTACGTACCAAAATATTTGCAGAAAAACCGCTTGCCGGGCTGGGAAACCAATTGTATCGAAGATTGGGAAACCAAAATAGATGCAATCGTGGAAGAAACTTCCAAACAGGATATGCGGTTAATTTCTGGTATTCCATCTTGGATTCAGATGTATTTTGAGCGGTTGATTGCCAAAACCGGCAAACCGGTGGGCGAATTGTTCAAAAAGTTTGATTTGTTCATTTACGGCGGGGTAAATTACGAACCCTATCGGGCAAAATTTGAGCAGATGATAGGCAGAAGGGTCGATTCGATTGAACTGTTTCCAGCTTCCGAAGGGTTTTTTGCTTTTCAGGATAAGCAAAATGAAAAAGGAATGTTGTTGTTGCTTGATGCCGGAATTTTCTACGAATTTGTTAAAGCAGACGAATTTTTTGATGAAAACCCGAAAAGACTTACCATAGACGAAGTAGAATTGGATGTGAATTATGCTTTAATCATTTCGACCAACGCCGGTTTGTGGGCATATAATATCGGCGACACGGTAATGTTTACCTCACTAAAACCTTATCGGGTGGTAGTAACCGGACGTATCAAGCATTATATTTCCGCATTTGGCGAACATGTGATTGCCAAAGAAGTCGAAACGGCTTTGCAGGAAGCTGCGGAAGCGACAGGAACTTTGGTAACGGAATTCAGCGTTGCCCCGCAGATTAATCCGGAAGAAGGATTGCCGTATCACGAATGGCTAATCGAGTTTGAAAAAGAACCGAATGACAAGGCAAAATTTGCCGAAATCATCGACCAGGCAATGAGAAAGCAAAATGTGTATTACGATGATTTAATAAGCGGTAATATCCTGCGTCCGGTGGTAATTACTTCGGTAAAAAAAGATGGATTTAACGAATATATGAAATCCAAAGGGAAATTTGGCGGACAAAATAAATTGCCACGATTGAAAAACGATAGGGAAATTGCCGATAATATAGAAAAGGCATAAATATAATTGCAATGAGGTTTTTGTTATTTATCACAGGATTAATCACTTTTCAGATACAGGCACAGCAGGTTTCGGGCGTGGTTGTGAATGCCGAACAAGAGCCGATACCTTATGTAAATATCTGGAATATGGATAGTTCTGCCGGAGCAACTACCGACGACAACGGGTGTTTTTCTATTCCGTTTGCAGAAGAAGGCGAAGAAATTGCACTTTGGGCATCGGGCTATGAACGGCAATTCAAAGAAATTACAGCATCAGATACCATCGTTTTACAAAAGATTCAAAAAGAAGTGAACCCTGATGAGTTGATTGTTTATCCTGAAAAAACGTTGCATCACACTATCGGCGAAGCACATTTTGAAAATTTTTATTTCAACCCGGGGAATCTGCCGTGGATTTTTGCCCGTTATTTTCCGAATGAAAAAGAAATTCGACATGTACAATATATTGACAAAGCTATCGTTTATACAAAAAGCATGGTTGCGGAAGGAACTTTTAAGCTGAGGTTGCTCGTGCCGGACGAAAACGGTTGCCCGGGTGATGATTTGTTGGACGAACCGATTATTGTACCGATAAAACGCGGAAACAAAAAAAACAAAATCGAATTATTGCACCACAATCTGAAAATGCCGGAAGAAGGTGTGTTTGTTGCTATCGAGTGGATACTGATGGAGAATAATCAGGCGAGGTTGAACACCTTTGTGAAAAAAACAACCTTGTTTGAAGATTATCGTTATGCACCCGATATGGTCAATAATCACGTAGAAAAATCCAATTCATACCGATACATACACGGTTATTGGTTCAGTAACGAGCAGTTTGTTGATGAAAAAGATTTGGACAAAGAAAAACCTTATGCCGACCCGGCGATAGGATTAATTTTAAGTAACTGATTATATGTCAAAAACCAATACACAAATAGCACTTTCCAGAGCTCAGGAATCTTCAGCGGCGGTTGAACGGATTTACATCACTATGCGTCATTTGTTTAACCGTGGATTTTACAAGCCGATGGGCGTTTCCGGCGAAACTTTGCGGGAAGCACTATTGTTGTTACGTCCCGAAATTTATGGGAGCATAGCCGAGGAAAAAGTCGAACTGAGCGGACTTTTGTATGTGATTGAACGCTTGCCGATAGGAATTGAAGAATGCCGTTACATTCATTTGACTTCAGATGAAGGTTACCGCAATTCGCATTTCAAACCGATTGTTCCGCCAAAAAGACGGAGAAATTGCTACCGAATAGACAAAGAACAAATGAATATTGAGATTACCCGCGGACGTTCGGATATTTATGATATTCTGACGCATCTCACTTTTATCTTTGTCGAATCACACAAAATCAAAGACCGGATTCTGGACGAAGAAGAAGATTCTACCAATCGCGACTGGACAAAAATTAAGGAATTGATTGCCCATAAAAAGGCATTGAATACGGTGGAAAGAGAAAAAGCCATGGCTCATTTGTCGGGGCTTTTGGGCAGGTCGTTTGAAGAGATTAACCTCGTTTATCCGGCATTTGCCACGCCAGACAATCCGGATAGGTTTATTCATTTGATATACTGGCTCGGACAGCTCGCTTTAGATGAGGTGTTGCTTGAGCAGAAAAGAACCATCACTTTCAGTCCGATTTTGAGAGAGCGTGTCGGGCATCATATTCATGGAGATGCCTGGGCAGAAGACATTAAAGCGGTTTTACAAAAGCTGAATATCATTCATCGTCCGATACATATTATCAGTGCCAATATGCACAGCGTGATGAATAGTATTTTTGCCCATAAAGCATTGAAAAAATATGAAATTAACCCTTTGCGAACGGAAATATTTGAAGCATTGAGTCTGTCCGAAAATTCGATGTTGAGAGCAAAAGTGAAAGAACAGGCGGGTAAGGAAGGTATGATTTTTATTCCGGATAATACAGGAACTAATATTGATGTGCAGATTTTCGATACAGCCAAAATAGATTTTCGAGAAACACTTTTTAAAGATTATCAGATTCCGGAAGATGACCACCAAAAACCGGTAATTATCGTGATGGATTACGCTTTTGGCGAGCAGGCATACGAAACTATCGACGAATTATTAAAACCATTTAAAAAAGATATATATTTGAACGTTGAATCTATTTCGGTTATGGGTAAGGCAGGGATACTGAACGGCGACAAGGGCGACATCATGATTCCTTTTGCACACATCAATGAAGGTACAGGTGATAACTATCCGTTTGACAATGAGTTGTCGTCGGAAATGTTTGAAGATTACGGTATTCCGGTGGTTTCAGGCACGATGATTACTGTGCTGGGTACCTCTTTGCAAAACAAAGATTTGCTGGCATTTTTCCGGGATTCAACCTGGGGAGCAGTAGGTCTGGAAATGGAAGGTGCTCATTACCAGAAAGCAATTCAATCGGCATCGAAAATAAGAAAAAGCATTTGTCCTGATGTGAAGATAAGATATGCTTATTACGCATCAGATAATCCGCTGAAAACCGGCAGCACGCTGGCATCAGGCGGATTGGGAACAACGGGCGTTAAGCCTACATACGCCATTACTATCGAAATTTTGAAACAGATTTTAAACTAAACTATATGGAAGAAAATAAAGCTACTACAAGAGAAAACCAAGAGATTGATTTGTCGTATTTGTGGAAATCATTCAAAAACTTTTTTGAAAATATTGCTTACGGTATATTTAAGTTTATTTCCTTTTTTCTGAAAAATATAATCGCCACTATTATTCTGCTGATTATAGGTGTTGGTTTAGGAGTTTATATGCACCAGAACGACAAAGGAGCTTATAGAAATGTTGTTGTTGTAGCGACAAATTTCGGCAGTACGGAATATGCGTATAACAAAATCAATAATTTCAATAAATCTGAACAGCACAATTTTCCGGGATTAGAACATGTGTCCAAGATTGACATAGAGCCGATTATTGATATATATAGTTTCCTGTCTGATGAAAAAGATAATTTGGATATGGCTAAATATATGAGTGAAAACACCATTGAGGTCAGCAAGTATAAAGACGACAACAATGTTGAGAAGCTATACAGATACCATAAAATTGAATATCTTACTGATGTTGCCGATACTGATAATGGAATTTACACCGATTTGATTAATTATTTGAATAATGATGAGTATTATGCTCAAGTCCGGAAAATTGGTGTGGCAGAATCTCAGAATAGATTAGCAGAATTAGAAAAATCGGTAGAGAATATCAATGCGGTTTTTGAAAGTATTGGTGCAAACAGGTCTGGAGGTAGCGGAGATATCAAAATAGATTTGTATTCACAAATCAATGAGCTGATGCTCACAAAAAACAAGTTGTTACGACAAATTACCAAAACAAAAGTACAGATTGTTGAAGAAGAAAAAGTGGTTTATGACGTTAGCAGTAACCGAAATTTGCATAATAAAAGTATCATCAAGCCAGTTTTGCCGGCTATTGCTTTGTTGTTAATATTCTTTTTTGTGGCACAAACTGTTAAAAGATATAAGAAATTCAGAAATGAAGAAGCCGGAAAATAGATAGTTTTTTATGTCAGTTTCATTGTTTGCCGGAAAAATAAAATCGTTTGTAAAAGAACACCTGTCTTTTCTTGTTATTGTAATAGGAGGGCTGTCTTTTTTGTCGGCAAATGTGTTGTTAAAAGAAGTATTGGACGAAACTGCATACGGTATATATTCACTGATAGTCACTTTCATTTCGATAGTTTATATATATGGTTTGTTAGGTTTCGAGCAGGTTTTTCTCAGGTATTCCAGCTACATTAAAATCAACCGAATAGCCACCCAGAAAAGTTTTTTAAAATATATTTACGCCATAGTGATAGTGGCTTCTGCCGTTGCCTTGCTGGTTTATATCCGGCAATATGCCCAATATTACGACAATATATGGATAGTAGCTTTGGCTGTTGCCGCGACGATATACTCGCTGTTTTTGTTTAATATGTTCCGGTTAAACCACGAATTTGTGAAGGCACAGCTTTTAGCCAACTCATGGAAAATAATATTACTGTTTTTGGGGTTGTTTTTTTGGTTATTGGAATACAAAGATGTTGATGTGCTAATTGGGTTGCTATTAGGAACCATCATAATCATTACGGTTTTTACAGGAATAGTCGTCTTCAACAAAATCAAATTTGATTTTGAAGAAATGTTGCCTAAAAAAGAAACGAATCTCTCTTTTTTTCATTTTTTTATTTCCATATCGACACTTTCTTTGTTGCTTTTCGGTGACAGGCTGATTGTGGAAGAGCAGTTGGGAGTAGTGATGTTGGGAGATTATTTCTACTTGTGTAATTTAGTTTTGGCACCATACACCCTGTTGCAGAGTTATGTCGGTTTTCGCCAGTTGATACAATTTAAAGATGATTTTTCATTGAAAAAATTTAAAAAATTCAATAAGCAAATAATCCTTTTTAGCATTTTGCTAAGTTTAGGAATTGTAGCGGCAATATATGTTATCGCAGCATTTGATTTGCTCAACTTTGGTTTTCGTGATTATATTACGACTATTGTTTTGCTTATTATTCTTGGCGTTATCCGGTTGTATTCTGCATCAATTTTATCAGCATTTGAAGCCAAAACATCAATTCATACATTAAAAAAAACGAATATATTAGTTATTATTATATCAGTAGTGTTACTGATAATTTTTATCGGTTTTTTCCATACCTTAAACAGTATAATTACAGGATTTATACTGCTTTGGTTTAGCCGTACAATGATTTACAGATATATGCTAATCAAGCAAATAAAAGAATACACAACAGAAGAATGATTACGCTAAAACAAATATACACGCTATTGTTTCTGTTGGGGATATTCTTTATTCCCTTCAACGAGTTTGACGGGCTTTCGTTTCTGGGGGAATATAAAGACGAAGCGGCATCATACTTTTTTCTGCTGGGATTTGGTGTTGCCATAACAGAAAACGTTCTTGCCAAGAAAATCTATTTCCCTTATAAAAACCCGTTGATTGTCATATTAATTTTGTTTATTCTCTGGACATTTTTGTCCACAATGATAAATTATGGAACAGTTTCGACCAGTTTTTATAAGCAAACTTCGGGAATTAACCGATATATCAGGCAAACCATTTCTTTGTTGATTTCAGCAGGTTGTTTCACTTTTCTTTTCTGGAATGTAATCAAAGATTTAAGCATCGTCAAAAGTATCAGGCTGATTCGGAAAGTAATCTTATACAGTTTCATTTTTGTCTCGGTTTATGGCTTTATAGAGATTGCTATTGTCTTTTTCGGAATGGGATTTTTGAAACCTGTTTTGAGCTTGTTTGAATTCTTTCCTTTTGTGAACAACTCTCTTCACACGGGGCATCGGGTCGGGATTTCATCGGTAACCTACGAAATTCCAGCTTTGGGTAACTATCTGATTTTCGTTACACCATGGATGTTGAGCTACATTTTTACTGAAAAAAAAGTGATGAGGTTTGCTCCGATAACAATCATTTTAATACTTACCTTTTTCTCAGATGCAAGAGCAGCTTTAATAGTCATTTCAATGCAATTGTTTTTATTCTTATTGGTTTTATTGCACGATGAAAGATTCAGGTTGCAGACTATCAATATATTAAAAATAGGTGCGGTGGCCGTTTTTGCTATTCTCATGATTAAAGGTAATGCTATTATAAATACAGCAGAAGAAAAACTTGATAGAATTAATTTCTCTAAAAATCTCACACAAAGTATCTCCAATAAATCGAGGTTTGGAATGCAATATGCTGCTTTGGAGGTTTTTAAAGAAAACCCTGTTTGTGGAGTAGGTTTTGGACAAGGTGCTTATCACATGGTACCTCATTATCCTTATTGGGCGACAGCGAACAATTGGGAGTACAGTTATATGTATAAAAATCAACAATATAAATCTTTTCCTCCACAATATAATATGTACACCCGGTTATTGGCAGAAGCAGGCATTGTCGGCACCATACTGTTTACTATTCTGGTCGCATTACCGATTTATTATTCCCTTTTATTATGGACAAAAGCCTCTTTCCGAAACAAATACGTTGGAGTCATTTTATTGCTCTCTTTTATTGGTTTTGCAGTAAATTGGTTACAAATTGATTTTTTCAGACAATATGGTTTTTGGCTGTGTTTGGCTCTCCTCGTAAAAGCCTTAATAGACTTTAAAAATAAAAGCACTACATTTGGAACATACTGAATATAGCATATCGGTGGTTGTGCCTAATTATAACTCAGAAAATACATTACGCAAATGTATTGAGTCTGTTATTGTACAAACGCTAAAGGTAGGTGAGGTTATTATTGTTGACGATGGTTCCACTGACAACTCAAGAAGTATTATAAAAGAGCTGCAGGATCAAAATCCTAAAGTTAATATTATCTCTTATTTTCAGGAAAATCAAGGACCTTCTGCAGCCCGGAATAAAGGAATAGAAATTGCCTCGGGAAACTGGATTGCGTTTTTAGATACAGATGATTATTGGGTTGCGGATAAGATGCAGGTTCAGTTGGATTTTCTCCAAAAAAATCAAGATATAGTTTTAGTAAGTGGAGGCTACAACAAATTATTTTTTAAAGACACAATTCTGTATAAGGAGATAACATTCAATATGTTATGTGCTAAAAACTATTTTGAGACACCTTGTGTATTGGTTAAAAAAGATGTGCTAACTCGCTACCCGTTTAATGAACATCAAAAGTACTCGGAAGATTACAGAGTTTGGTTACAAATAGGCAAGAATCATAAAATGGTTTATATCAATAAGCTTTTGAGCTTTAATATCAACAACAAAAGACCATTTGGCGAATCGGGTCTTTCGGCAAATTTGTGGAAAATGGAAAAAGGAGAACTCTCAAACTTTAAATTTATTTATCAACGAGAGATGATTTCATTTGGACAATGGTTTCTTTATTCCTCTTATTCCTTTTTAAAGTTTATCAGACGTTACCTGATTTCTAAATTATAAAAATGAAAAACATCAATAAAATATACAATTATATTTTTCTGCTTTTTTGCTTTATTATACCTTTTGAGCATTCTGCAAGAGCTTTGCCTAATATTATTTTGGTGGTGCTTGTTCTGCTTTTTCCTTTTCAAAACTATAAAAAATCAATTCAACAACTCAAGAAAGAGTTTATCGCCATATTTTTATTTATTGCAATTATAGCAGGAAATAGTTTAGTGTTTCAACGTTGGGAGGATTTTAATTTGATACAAAGGCTGTTGTATATTCCTTTGATTTTAATACTATTTTCCCCTATAAAAAATATAAAAAGTAGTTTGTTGGCATTCGTTTTAGGAAGTTTTTCTTTGCTGTCAATTTCAACAACTTTGATTGTAATAGAAATCTCAAAAGACAGTAGTTTTGCTTTAGCAAATGGTGCTCAGGTTAACGATTTGCTTTTCGGTCATCGACCTTATTTGGGCTTTATGTATTTGATGAGCACTTATTTTGTTTTTTACTTAGCGACTACTACAATCAAAAAATACTATCGTATCTTATATGTTACTATGGGTATTGTTTTTATTAGTTTTATATTTTTGATTGCCGCTCGTTTGTCTGCCCTTACTGTGTTGATTTCTACTTTAATTGCTGCTTTTTATTTTGCCAAGAAAATAAAGCTCAATCTAAAATGGTGGCTGCTCGTTCCTTTATTCTTTGTAGTGTTGATGTATAATTTATCTGACAATTTGTCCAAGCGGTTTTTTATTGGCGATGAAAAGGTAAATTTTATCACGGCAGAACCAAGATATTATATATGGGATTGTGCTTATACAATTATGTCGGATAATCCGAAAGAAATTGTTTTTGGTAAAGGATATTATCAGACCGAAAATGACCTTGCGTTGTGTTATCAACAAAAAGAAAATTATTTAGATGCCGAACACAAACAATGGTTTATTGACAGTAAATTCAATACACACAATCAGTTTTTAGATTTTTATCTAAGCCAGGGAATAATTGTTTTGTGTTTGAGTTTGTTGTTTTTCTGCTATTTATTTATAATTGGTCGGAAAGATTTTTTCTCTGTTTGTTTGCTTGTGGCAGCCTTGTTATTTCTTTTGGTAGAAAATGTTTTGACCAGGCAATTGGGGTGCATATTGATTGCTTTCTTACTTTGTTTTGTGTTCCATCGAAAGTTACAACCAAAAGAGTGATTATGATTATTTTTCTTTAAACAGGGAAGCCAGAGCCTTAAAATTCTCATTCATATCGAAATATTTTTGGCAGGTTAAATAGCTGGTTTTACCCATTTCTTGATGGCTTTGTTGCATGATTTCAAAAATGCTGTCGAGTTCATTTATGTTGTCAAACAAGAAGCCGTTTTCACCACTATGAACGATATCTTTATTGCCAATAACTCTTTTAGCCACTACCGGTTTCCTTAAAGCCATAGCTTCGAGTACCGCCAATGGCAAGCCTTCCCATAGCGATGTTTGTAAAAAAACATCTATTTTATTGACCCATTCGTAAACTTCCTCTGAGGTGTAAAACCACCCTGTAATCCTGATATTTGGAGCTGTTAGTGCTTGATATAGCTCTCCGTCGCCTATCCAAATAAAATTGTACTGAGGGAAACGCAAAGCAATTTCGTTAAATAGTACAGGGTTTTTTTGCATTGTTATTCTTCCGACAATACCAAATGTAAGCACATTGTTATTATACGAATGATACTTTGCCGCAACTTTAGGAAAATCAATCCCATTCCTTACTAAAACCGATTTACCAAAGCTTTTGGCTATTTCATATTCCGTGTCGCCACAAGCGATAGTCGTTCCGCCAAAAAATCGCTGAGAATATTTTTCAATAAATTTATAGAGTCTTCTTTTTGAGGCTGAAATATCCTGACGCAAAAATGAATAACCATGCGGAGTATAAAACACTTTTTTCTTATTGGCAAAGAGCAAGCTGTTGGCAAATCTTCCAAGTACGCCTGCTTTGGAGGAATGTAAATGAATGATTTCCGGATTCAGTTTCTTCAAGAGTTTTCTGAGCTCTAAAACCGAGCGAAAGTCTTTAATCGGCGAAAGCTCGCGAACCATATCAATTTCAACCAGATTGACATTTTTAGAAAATTCCTTTTTGATGTTTTCAGGAATAATTTCTTTGCGTTTACTGCTATAGATAATGGTTGTTTCAATTTCTTTAGCGATTTCTTCCGAGCCAAAAAAGTGGGATAAATTTTTAAAATAGGTGTACACACCTCCACCAAGGGCTTCTACAATATGTACGACTTTAGTTTTATCCATCTTCTTGAAAAAATTGCACAGCAAAGGTATAAAAACAAAAGATTCTTTTAAGCAAAAACTATTCGCCTTTGTCGAAATCAATAATAAATAAGGTATGTTTTTCCAATAGGAAAAATGAAGTATCTTTGGAAATATTAACAGAAACAAGAAATTCAGTTTATGTCAAAGAAGAAAGCGTTGTATATATTAACAGGTTCAATTTTTGCTATATTAGCCTTTATTATTCATTTTTTCACACCATTACATTCTGATGATTTTTTCTATGAAATGAGAGGACTTTCTTTGGAGAAACAATGGGAGCATTATTTGGGGTGGAGCGGAAGGCTTGTAGCAAATTTCATTACTCCTTTGATTTTAGTGATTAAAAACAAAGTGCTCATTGCAGTAGTTCAGTCTGTGGGGTTAATTGCATTGTTTCACTATTTGTCACAATTGCCAGAAATGGCAACCAAATTTGAGTCCAAATACCCTAAGTATTTAAAATTTATTCTGATTTCGTCACTTTTTTGGCTTTTTCACCCAGCTTTGGGACACGCAACATTCTGGATAGCAGGCTCGGCAAATTATTTGTGGACGAATCTTATTGTTTGTATTTATCTGGCAGCATTATTGAATTACTACTACAAAGATAAATTTTCTTATGCCTTGTTTTTCCTGGCTTTAATTGCCGGTTGTTCAAATGAAAACACAGCTCCTATTATTGTTGGGTTTACCTTTTTGTTGCTACTTTCAAAAGCATTTACAGACAAAAAAATAGACCTAAAGTTGGGAGTAACTTTTGTTTTCAATGCAATTGGCGGAGCATTACTCATCTTGTCTCCCGGAAATCAGGTAAGGCTGCAGCGAACCGAAGACTTGACAGGTTTAAAATGGAGAGATTTGTCTTTGATGGAAAAAATAAGCAAATTTGATAGTAATTACTGGGAGTTTTTAAAATATCCTATATTACTTTTAGTTATATTTTATCTGATTATTTATCTTTTTCAGCCTGTGGAGTTTTTTAGGAAAGACAAAAAAATATCATTTTTAAGTATCTCTATAATATTTGCTTTAGGTTCTTATGCCTCTGATTTCATGATGTTTTTATCACCGCAATATCCGCCTCGTTCAATGTCTGGAGCATTTATTTTTTTGTTAATAGCTATTTCTTTTGCCCTAAGCCACATTATTCAGTTAGCTGGGAAACAAGCGAAAGTAAAGCACCTATATTACGCTTTTACTCTCTTTTTCTTGTTTCTTTTCGGAAAAGAATATTTTATGAATATTCTGCCTTTGTATAATAGTGCATTTCAGCAGAGTAAAGTACAGCTGGCTATAGTAGAAGAATTTAAAAAGGAAAATCTGAAAGATGTGAAAATTCCTCGTATTCATTTTGATTCAGATTATCCCGACCGTATCATTTTTGACCGGTACGAAGAACCAACAGCTTATGCCGAATATTACGGTTTGGATAAGGTAGCGTTTTATTCGTTTGATTTTGATATTTCCAAATTAGGAAAAAGTAATAGTTTGGTTGAAAATAAAAATTTGATGACCGAAAACGGATTGAGAAATTTATATATGTACAGTACACACAAAAAAACTCATTTTGCTGTTGAGTTATCAAAAAAAGAAGTGGATAATTTAAAAGAGAATTACAGAATGTTTTTCCATGTTTTTGACAAAAGTAATAATTACCACAATTTTGATATAGGAACTATTGAACCGATTTTGTACAATGGAAAATACTTTATTATTAACCATGTGAATTTTAGAACGCAAAACATAAAAAAAATCAATTTTGGTTATTTTGAAGTTTCCGACTGGAAAATCAGATATGCAGAACAAATTGTAGAATTGAAAAAATAGAAGAGTTTGATTTTATTCTTGCAAATCATTTTTCTTCAAAACCTTTTTAACAATATATTTCGGTCGGCGTTTACTTTCCAGATAAGTTCTGCCCAGATATTCGCCCAAAACACCGATGCCGATAAGTTGCACACCGCCAAAAAACAAAATGGCTACCATTAGTGAGGCGTAACCGGAAGCATTAATCCCGAAAAACACTTTTTCAATAATGATTTTGATGCCGTAAAGAAAAGAAATCAATGCGATAAAACTACCGAAATAAGTCCATACTTTCAGCGGAACGGTCGAGAACGAAGTAATGCCCTGTACGGCGAGATTCCACAATTTACGATAATTAAACTTGGTTTTTCCTTCCGTTCTGTTCGGACGTTCGTAAGCGACAATGGCTGTTTTAAAACCAACCCAGCTCATCACCCCCTTCATAAACAGCTGGTTTTCTTCGAGCTTAATAATTTCATCAACCACTTGTCGGGTCATCAGCCTGAAATCGCCTACATTTTCTTCCAGGCGAATTGAAGATACTTTATTGTTTAGCCGATAAAACCATTCAGCCGAAAAACGTTTGAAAAAAGAATCATTGTTTCTGCTACTTCGCTTTGCTAAAACCACATCGGCACCTTGTTCGTATTTTTCAATCATCGGAAAAATTACCTCAAAAGGGTCTTGCAAATCAATATCCATCGGGATAACGATATCGCCCGAACTGTGTTCTAATCCGGCAAACAGAGCGGACTCTTTTCCGAAATTTCGAGAAAAAATCACGGAGCAGATAAAATCATTTTCTTCTGTCAGTTTTTGTATGATTTCGGGCGTTGCATCTCTACTTCCGTCATCGACAATAATCCATTCTGTTTGGTAATTTTTTAGTTGTTGTTTAAACACCAAGAGATGTTTGTGGAAAATAGAAACAGTATTTTCTTCGTTAAAAACAGGTGTTATGATACTGAGTTTTTGCATAGAATGTTTGGAAAACAGTCAAAAGTAACCCTTTTTGCGTAAAAACAAACCTAAAAATAGACAAAAAATAGATTTTTGATGGGCTTGTAGTGTTTGGATTTTGCCTTCTGCCTTTAAATTTCGTATATTTGTCTGCTAACCACAATAACCACAAAATTTTTATCTAATGGGAAAAGGAGACATGAAAACAAAAAGAGGGAAAATTATCAGTGGAAGTTACGGAAAGTTACGCCCTCGCAAAAAGAAAGCAGGAACAAAAACTGCTGAAACCAAATAGCAAAAAACGCCAATTTATTCGAATTGGCGTTTTTTTATATCTAAAGGCTATATGTGAAAAATTATTGTAATCTTTGGCACGCCGATTGCTACATAGGTAGAGAACAAAAATAAACAGAAAATGAAAAAAGTTTTTTTTAGCATATTTTTCATGCTTATTGCAGTTGTAGGAGTTGCCAATGTTCCGTTCGGAACAAAACTCACATTGACCAAACTCAACGGAAACAATGTAGAATCAACCAATGTTTACCTGACTATTGACAAGGAAAAAAAAACCATTTCCGGAAAAAGTGGTTGCAACACTTTTGGTTTGGATTTTGAATCAAAAAAGAACAACGACGCTTGCATCAAAACAGGCTTGCCGATCGGAACGATGATGGCTTGTGATGAGGAAACAATGAAGTTGGAAGCCGAATTCTTAGAGACAATTAGAGAACGCAAATTCAAAGTGAAAACCAAAGGAAACAAAGTGCAGTTCAAAAACTGGTGGGGTAAAACTATTATGGAATTTGAGCAACAAACTGATGAAAGCGTTTGGAACTTTATCGAAAAAAACGACTGGAAACTGATTATGCTGAACAATGTAGGAAAAGACTATGGAAGAGCCTCGATTAAGCTGAATGTAAAAGAAAAATTAGTTTCCGGTCACACAGGTTGCAATGGTTTTTCCGGAACGTTCGAGAGCGACGGTAATCACATTTCGTTTGACCACATGAGAACTACTTTAATGGCTTGTCTGGACGAAGAAGCTAACCAAACAGAAAGAACATTTCTGGACGTACTTTCGGGTAAAAAACTGCGTTTTGACCTGGCTGACCAAACTTTAAATTTCTACGACGGAAATCGTTTGGTAATGATGTTTGGGCTGGTTAAATAATTTCTATATCCGGCGGAAAAATGTATGAATAAACATATCTTTTTTCGGCCCCTGAATACGGGTTTCTAACCGAAAACTGTTACCGTCCGTAAGAAAATACTTCCCGTCATAACCATCTGCTACACAAAGATGCTCACAAACAGATTGTATCAGTTGTTTTTCTTTATCATAGATATACTGCTGATACAGTTTGCCTTTATCCATGCCATCGTTGAAAAAAACCGTTATTTTTTCTTGCTCAAACCCATACAAAAAACTGCGATGAAAAGGTAGTTGCTTTTGATTTTCTGCTAAAATAATAAATCCCGATTCGTTGTAAATCAATTTGTTGTCTGATTCGCTGGGCATGAAAACAGCCTCACCTTCGCCTTGGGCATAAAGCGTTTCTGCATGATATATTTTCCGAGTAAAATGCCACCTACCGGCAAAAAAATCTTTACTGTTTTTCAATGAAATTTATTTTCTTCGAGTAACAAAAAAACTTATCCAGAATCCAATGAATGAAGGAATCAGCCATTCGAGTTGATATTTATACAGAGGTAGTGTTTCTGTGAGCGAATGAGAAACTTCGGTCGAAGAACTTATTGTTGCCCACAATCTTACTATGGAAAAACCGGTAGTAATAATCAACGCGGTTAAATAAGGTATTTTCGATACAATATTTCTTCCGAATAGTAACACAGTCAATACCAAAGTGAGTGTAATCGGATAAACAAAAGCGAGTATCCGTCCGGCATAATTAGTAATTTCTTCCACCCCGTTGATAGCAAGAATGACCGAAATCATCGTACACATAATGACTCCTTCGGCATAACCCATCTTTTTGTTGGTCAAGCGGTCAAAGAAGTTAGCAACTGCTGCCGTAAGTGCTATTGCGGTGGTTAATCCGGTTAAAATCGCTAGTATGGTTAACAGGTAAATACCGTTTCCATTTAACATGTTTTGAGCGATACTTACCAGAAAATTACTCAATCCGGCTGAACTTTCCATATTTGTCAAACTTCCGAGCAGGAATAGACCTCCATAGAAAATTAGCATTAGCACAGCTGATAATATGCTTGATTTAAATACAACTTCTTTTTTGGAAAATTCGTCGGTGTAACCTCTGTTTTTTGCCCCACTGATTAATATAACGGCAAAAATAACCGCCCCGAGAACGTCCAAAGTGTTGTAACCTTCGATAAAACCGGTCGAAAAGGCATTTGTCATACTTTGCTGATTTCCACCACCAGAAGAAAAAAGTCCTAATGCGATAAATACAGCCAGCAAGAGAATTAATGCAGGAGCCATATAGCGTCCGATTATTTTAATTGTTTTATCGTAAGAAAAAGAAAGCGTAAGCACACCGGCAAAAAACAACACCAATGCCCATACATTTTGTGCCTCAGGATTGAGCGGTAAAACCGCTGTTTCATAAACAAAAGCACCGGTTCGAGGAATGGCAATCAATGGACCGATGCACAAAACAATGATTGTTGCCAATATGTAACCCACTGTTTTGTTGGCTCGTTTTCCTAAGTCGGTAAAATAGCTTCCGGAATATAAAACTGCCCAGACGGCTAATAACGGAGCAAAAACACCCATAATCGAAAATCCGGAATAAGAAAGAAACCAATCTTTTCCGGCAACAAATCCGAGGTGTGGCGGCAACAGCAAATTGCCTGCACCGAAGAGCATGGCAAAAATAGCCATGCCTAAAACCAATATTGAACGATTTTTTTTGTCGATAGCCATGATAAATATTTCTTAATTTTTTCAAATATAATAAATTGAAAGCAACTGACAGCCAATCATTTTGAATAATTCGTTTTTTACACAAGAAATTGGCGAGCAAGTGAACAGATTCTCAGAAAAAAATGGTAAATTCGCCCTTCTAAATCAAGCATAATGTCAGTAAAAGAAAAATCGCTTAATTTTATAGAACAAATCATCGAAGACGACCTCAAGGCAGGCTTGGACAAAAATGCTTTGCGTTTCCGTTTTCCGCCTGAGCCAAACGGATATCTTCACATCGGACATGCATCGTCTATTTGCCTTAATTTCGGTTTGGGGCTTAAGTATGAAGCACCGGTAAATCTACGTTTTGACGATACCAATCCAAGCAAGGAGGAGCAGGAATATGTTGATGCTATCAAACGCGACGTGGAATGGTTAGGATTCAAATGGGCTTCCGAGTGCTACGCGTCCGATTATTTTCAGCAGTTGTATGACTGGGCGGTGGAATTGATTAAAAAAGGAAAGGCTTATGTCGATAGCCAATCCTCTGAAGAAATTGCCCGTCAGAAAGGAACGCCGACGCAGCCAGGTGTAGATTCGCCGTACAGAACTCGTTCGGTGGAGGAAAATCTGGATTTGTTTGAAAAAATGAAAAACGGCGAATTCAAGGAAGGCGAGCATATTCTCAGAGCAAAAATTGATATGACTTCTTCCAATATGCTGATGCGTGACCCGATTATGTATCGGATTATCAACGCTAACCATCATCGCACAGGCGACCAGTGGCATATTTATCCGATGTATGACTGGGCTCATGGCGAAAGTGATTACGTCGAACAAATCTCTCATTCGTTGTGTACGCTGGAGTTTTTACCTCATCGTGAATTATATGATTGGTTTTTAGACCAGATTTATGAAGGAGGAAAAACCAGACCTAAACAGCGGGAATTTGCCAGAAGGAATCTCTCACACACAGTGGTTTCCAAACGAAAATTATCTCAGCTCGTTTCGGAGGGTCATGTGACTGCTTGGGACGACCCACGAATGAGTACCATTTCCGGTATGCGTCGCAGAGGCTATACCCCGGAAGCCATTAAGAATTTTGCAGAAACCATTGGTATTGCCAAGAGAACCAACTTGATAGATGTTTCTTTGCTGGAATACTGCGTTCGGGAAGATTTGAACAAAAAAGCCAATCGGGTAATGGCGGTGCTTGACCCAGTTAAGCTCATTATCGATAATTATCCGGAAGGCGAAGAAGAATGGTTAGATGCTGAAAATAATCCGGAGGAAGAAGAAATGACTTACCGCAAAGTGCCTTTTTCCAAGGAATTATATATTGAAAGAGAAGATTTTCTGGAAAATGCAAGCAGAAAATTTTTCCGATTGACCATTGGTAAAGAGGTAAGGCTGAAAAATGCCTATATCATTAAAGGCGAAAGCGTTGTGAAAGATGCAGAAGGTAACATTACCGAAATTCATGTTACCTTCGACCCCGATTCTAAATCTGGTAGCGGTACTGAGGCATCGCAACGAAAAGTGAAAGGAACGATTCATTGGGTATCATCGGCTCATGCTTTGGAGGCTGAGGTTCGTTTGTACGACAGATTGTTTACTCATGAAAACCCTGACGGAAACAAAGAAATTGATTTTAAGGAATATATCAATCCAGATTCACTTCAGGTAATTACGGCTTATGTAGAGCCAAGCCTGAAAACCGTTCAGCCCGAAGATAAATTACAGTTCCAGCGCATGGGATATTTTACCGCAGACAAAGATTCTACCGCAGACAAATTAGTTTTCAATAAAACAGTGGGACTAAGAGATACCTGGGCTAAATTGGAACAAAAAGAGGGATAGAAAATAATTTTCATAAATTTTACCTGTTACGGATATGTCAAATATTTCACTGGCATATCCGTAACTGGCTTAATTTTTGTACCTTGCGGAAATAAAACCTGTGAAGGTTAATCTGAAATTATGACAAAAAAAACCAAAAACCGGAATAAAAAATCGAAAGATTATTCCAATCAAATACTGAAATTTTTATCAAAAAATACAGCTAAAAGTTTTAACTACAAACAAATTGCCGCTGCTTTGGATATCACAGATACCAACGGGCGGAATACGATTATTAAAAACCTGAAAACACTGGCTGCCCAACAAACGCTGGAGGAAGTGGAAAGAGGAAAATATATCATCAACGAACAAACCAATTACTACGAAGGAATCATTGATATGACGCAGCAAAAGTCTGCTTATCTGATTTGCGAAGATTTGGAAGACGATGTATATATTTCCACCAATAATCTCAACAAAGCATTTAACGGCGATTTGGTTCGGGCGTATGTTTATCAACGCCGGAAATCTAAAAAACCGGAGGCGGAAGTCGTGGAAATTATTGAACGTAACCGTACAGAATTTGCCGGCGTGGTGCAGATGCACAAAGATTTTGCTTTTGTCGTTCCGATGCAAAATAAAGTATATGTAGATTTCTTTGTGCCGAAAGATAAATTGGGCGATGCCAAAGACGGCGAAGTGGTGCTGATTGAAATGACCGATTGGTCGGAAAAATCCAAAAACCCATTTGCCGTTGTAAAAAAAGTGTTGGGAAAACCTGGAGAACACCAAACCGAAATACATGCGATATTGGCAGAATACGGATTGCCGGTTGAGTTTCCGGTTGAGGTCGAAAGTTATGCTCAGAACATTGATACGTCTATCACAAAAGAGGAAATCAGCAAACGCAAAGATATGCGTGATGTGCTTACCTTCACGATAGACCCGAAAGATGCCAAAGATTTTGATGATGCCTTGTCTTTCCGTCAGTTAGATAACGGTAATTATGAAATTGGTGTGCATATCGCAGATGTCTCTCATTATCTTGAAGAAGGAACGATTCTCGACAACGAGGCTTATCAGCGGGGTACATCGGTTTATCTGGTGGACAGAGTGGTGCCCATGTTGCCCGAAGTGTTGTCGAATTTTGCTTGTTCATTGCGTCCAAATGAAGAAAAATATACTTTTTCGGCTGTTTTTGAACTCAATGATAAAGCGGAAATCATTAATCAATGGTTCGGTCGCACAGTAACTTTGTCTGACCAACGATTGGCGTATGAAGAGGCACAATATATTATCGAAACGGAAGACACGACCATTCCTGAGGAAATTTCTATTACCGGCGAGACTCAGCAAATTGATTCAAATGTTGCCCAGGCTGTCTTGACATTAAATAATCTTGCGGTGCAGTTGAGAACAAAGCGAATGGCACATGGGGCGATTTCTTTTGATAAAGTAGAAGTGAAGTTTAACCTCGATGAAGAAAATAACCCAGTCGGGGTATATTTCAAAGAGGCGAAAGATGCCAACCATTTGATTGAGGAATTTATGTTGCTGGCAAACAGAAAGGTAGCAGAATTTATCGGTAAGCAAAAGAAAACTTTTGTGTATCGAATCCACGATGAACCCGACCAGGAAAAATTGTTCAATCTGCAGGGAATTGTCAGTAAATTCGGTTATAAACTCAATTTCAAATCGCCAAAAACCATCAGTCATTCACTGAATCAGTTGTTGAGTGATGTACGTGGAAAAGGCGAGCAGAACATGGTGGACACGCTTGCAATCCGAAGTATGAGCAAAGCGGCGTATTCTACAGATAATATTGGGCATTATGGCTTGGCATTTGATTATTATTCGCACTTTACTTCGCCGATTCGCCGTTATCCGGACGTGATGGTGCACCGACTTTTACAACACTATCTCGACGGCGGGAAATCAGTTAATGCAGAAACATATGAGGAAAAATGCGGACATTGCTCCAACCGTGAAGTTATGGCGACCAATGCCGAGCGTGACAGTATCAAATATATGCAAGTGAAATTCATGTCGGAGCATATCGGGGAAGAATTTGTGGGCGTGATATCCGGGGTTACCGAATGGGGGATTTATGTGGAAATCATCGACAACAAATGCGAAGGAATGATTAGAACCAGAGAAATCAGAGATGATTATTACACTTTTGACGAAAAACAATATGCTTTGGTAGGCGAAGCAACCGGCAATACTTATCAGTTGGGCGATGAAGTTATCGTCAAAGTAAAAAACACCGATTTGGTTCAAAAACACTTAGATTTCTCCTTGGTAGGGAAAGTGAAAAAATAGAATAATTTTAACATTTTCAGTCCGCCTTTTTCCATTCCCGATAAATTGTAGTATCTTGCGAGTCTGTATTTGTCGGGGTGGACAAATCGAAAATTACCTATCAGTATGGACGATATTTTAACAGGTGCATCTTTCGGCTTTTTTCTGAGTTTTATGATTGGTCCGGTTTTTTTTATACTAATCGAAACCAGCATTACCAAAGGATTCCGGGCAGCTTTGTCATTTGATTTGGGAGTTGTTCTGGCTGATATTTGCTTTATTGCCATTGCTTATTTCAGTAGTTTCAGCCTTGTGGCAAAAATCAAAGACGACCCGGCTCTGTACATTTTCGGAGGAGGTGTGATGGCAGCTTATGGACTGATTTCATTCGTCCGGCTCAACAAACTCAAACGCACCGAGGTACATGTAGAATCAGATGTGTACAAGAAAAATTACTTTTCTCTGGCAGCCAAAGGTTTTTTGCTCAATTTTATTAATGTAGGCGTACTGGGTTTTTGGCTGGCAATCATCATTACTATTGGCCCTCAGCTCGATATGGAACACAGTCGTTTGCTTACTTTTTTTGGCAGTGTGATTTCAGCTTATGTGCTTACCGATATATTCAAAATATTATTAGCTAAGCAGTTAAGGCAAAAACTTACCACAAAAAATATTCTGAAAGTCAAAAAAATCAGTTGTGTGATTTTGATTGTTTTCGGTATCGTGATTATGTCCAAATCACTGTTCAAAGAAGAACCGGAGTTTATCCGTGAAAATATTCATCTGCCGGCACAGCCTTCTGAATAATTATTTCACT
This sequence comes from Avrilella dinanensis, assembly GCF_002807015.1. Classification (GTDB taxonomy): domain Bacteria; phylum Bacteroidota; class Bacteroidia; order Flavobacteriales; family Flavobacteriaceae; genus Flavobacterium; species Flavobacterium dinanensis. Next base: position 693,503 of record NZ_NIPO01000001.1, read on the forward strand.
TCCCAACCTCTGTCCTGATGATATTTCAGGTCGAAACCTCTCGTAATAAACGTTGTGTTAGGGTTTTTGTCCTTGCCCAATCCGGCAAATGGTGTGGGTTCTTTGACGAGTTTGGCAGTTACGGTAGCCTTGTTTTTTCGGTTCATTTTCAGGCTCACTTCACTGTCTTCCTGCAAAACGTAGCGATAGGTTTGTAACTCAACTTTGTTCTTTTTTTGTGTGATTACATATTTTGACGCAGGGCGTTCCAAACCGATTGTCGATACCCACAACGAATCTTTAGACAGAAATTTTTTCTTGTTTTTGGATTCTTCCACCGACAGGTAACCTTCGTCCGCGAGTTGTTGTATTAACCTGATTTTATCCGCATCTTTCCGATAGCTGAGTTTTACTTCTCCAATCCGGATATTTTCCGATTCATACACCGGATAATTCTCTATATAATCTGCCACCAAATTCTGAGCCTGTTTCACAGACAGCCCATCTGATTGGCAAGAAACAAGAAATGCAAATCCGAATAAAAACAAGAAATAACGCATAGTTTTTAGGTTTAATGAAAAAGAAAACTGTCTGGGAAATACGCTCCATTATGCTGAAATTGCTTCAGAATTTATTAGATTAACAGAAACTGAAGCCAATTCAGTTTGACAGCGTAGTATTTCTCAGACAGCTACTATAATTAATTAGAATCGGTAACCAACAGTTACACCCGCATTGACTTCGACTCCCATAAATTCCTTACTTACCTCCTCGCTAAAGTTTCGGGCAATACTTACGAACGGAGCTACAGTAAACGAATCAAATTTTACTAATTTATAACCACCTCCGATACCGATAATGAAAGAGTTCATGTCTGTTTTTACCGGTCGGATTTCTCCATCAATTTCGCGATCTCTTTCATAATTTCCGAAACGATATTTCAAAAAAGGTGTAACCATGAATCCGGAAGCGTGTTCGCCGTCCCGTCCGCCAAAATACATATTGTAATTGGCAACGAGGCTGTTGGTATTGAATTTCTTGATTTTACCTTCTTTTTTGCTTTCCGGAAAATAAGAAAATCTGTCATTGATATGTGCTTCAAAACCAATAGACTGGTTGGTGTCAATAAAATGTTCATAGCCGACTTCAACAGATTGAATAGCAATCGTATTGAAAATATTTAGCTTTACTTCATTGAGAGCCTGTGCGTTCGCTGACGCCATTCCGAACAAAAGTGCTGCGGAAAATAGTATTTTCTTCATATAAAAATTTTTTGCAAATATACATATTTTTGCTTTATCCGGTATTTCTTCCTTTTTCATCAGGATACAAATCCTGCAAGCAATCACTTTGCCAGAGTTGCTTGCTGTTCACGTCCATAATAGTCAGTTTGCCGTCAAAAGCTGCCCCGGTGTCGATGTTCCAGACATTTTGTCGATTCATCGGAACAGTTTCGCCAAAATGGGTTGTGGGAGTGTGACCGATAAAAATTTCGTGATAAATTTTCAGTCTTGCCGGATATGCCGATTCACTTACTGATAACTGTTTATCTGTTGCCAAAGCCAGTTCCCACAGCGTTCTGTCCCACCAGAAAAAATTAGTGAAATATTCATAATCGACGCCCTTCAGATTGGAGAATCCCGCATGGACAAACAACCTTTTTTGTTCGTCCAAATAATAAGGTTGTAGGTTTTCGAAGAATTTAATATGTTTCTGTCTGGTCGCATCGCTAGCATCTTGGTATGCTTTAATAGAAGATTCGCCACCATGTTGTCGCCAAAGCGGATTATCTTTTTGGTTTTTGAGCCATTGCAGCAAGAGTTCTTCATGGTTTCCCTGAATAAAATAACAAGGTTGTTTATTACTCAGATTAATCAGAAAATCAACGACTTCCACCGGCTGACTCCAACCATCAACATAATCGCCCAGAAAAATCAAAGTGTCTGACGATGACACACCGGCTCGCTCCAAAACCTGAATCAAAGCTTTGAATCCTCCATGAATATCTCCTATGACATACGTTTTTTGCATATCCTAAAGATAGTCATTTGTTTTTTTACAACCTTAAAAAAATAATAAAAATCCTAAACAGTGCTTAAAAATGTGGTGCTCAATTTACATTTAACCATTCATTAACAAGGATAATAAAAATTAATTTATCAATTTGTCATGGTAATCAAAAAAGATTAGAGAAAACTATGATGGAAACTGCCACTCACACCTCAGACATTAGAGTGATTAATGAAAAAATAGAAAGAGAAAGCGCTTTTATTGATTTGTTGGTCAATGAGATGAACAAGTCAATCGTTGGGCAACGACACATGATTGACAGATTGCTGATTGGGTTACTCGGTCAGGGACATATTCTGCTGGAAGGTGTTCCCGGATTGGCTAAAACATTGGCGATAAATACTTTGTCAAAGGCAGTAGATGGTTCATTCAGCCGAATACAGTTTACACCCGATTTGCTTCCTGCAGATGTTGTCGGTACGATGATTTACAACGTCAAAGAAAATGATTTTTCTATTAAAAGAGGACCGGTCTTTGCCAATTTTGTTCTGGCTGATGAGATTAACCGTGCTCCGGCAAAAGTACAATCGGCCTTGCTGGAAGCGATGCAAGAGCGACAAGTGACTATCGGCGAAAGCACGCATAAGCTGCCACAGCCTTTTTTGGTCATGGCAACCCAAAATCCGGTAGAGCAGGAGGGAACTTATCCTTTACCTGAAGCACAAATGGACAGGTTTATGCTCAAAACAGTAATTGATTATCCGAAATTAGAAGAAGAAAGATTAATCGTTCGGCAAAATCTGAATGCAGAGTCATCGCCGATTCGCCCCGTTGTTGGTTTAGACCAGATTATGCGTGCCCAGCAGGCAGTGAGAGAGGTCTATATGGACGAAAAAATAGAAAAATATATCCTGGATATTATTTTCGCTACCCGATATCCGGAACAATTTAAACTATCTGAATTAAAACCACTAATCAGTTATGGAGCATCACCTCGGGGTAGTATCAATCTGGCATTGGCGTCAAAATGTTATGCTTTTATCCGTCGTCGTGGCTATGTTATTCCGGAAGATGTGCGGGCTGTTGTCACAGACGTGTTGCGTCATCGTATCGGAATTACCTACGAAGCGGAAGCCGAAAATGTAACCAGCGAAGATTTAATCAGCAGAATCGTCAATGAGGTAGAGGTGCCTTAATTTTTTGTTTCAAGTTTAGTGTTTCAAGTTAAGATATGAGCCTGAAACAAAGAAAAACCTGAAACCTGAAACAAAAAGAAAATGGATACAAAAGATATTTTACAAAAGGTAAGACGAGTCGAGATTAAAACCAAGCGGCTTAGTGACCATATTTTTTCCGGGGAATACAATACTTCCTTTAAAGGAAAAGGAATGTCGTTTGCTGAAGTCCGGCAATACCAGTATGGCGATGATATCCGATCTATCGACTGGAATGTGACGGCAAGGCATCAGGAACCTTACGTGAAGATTTTTGAAGAAGAACGGGAACTCACTTTAATGCTCTTGGTGGATATCAGTGCCTCGCAAAAATTCGGAACAAGCAAGCAGTTCAAAAACGATGTGGTTACCGAAATCGCAGCGACGCTGGCTTTTTCCGCTATCAATAATAATGATAAAGTCGGACTGATTTTATTCAGTGATGAAGTAGAGCTTTTTATTCCGCCAAAAAAAGGCAAATCACACGTGTTGCGGATTATCCGTGAGTTGATTAGCTTTCAGCCTAAAAGTAATAAAACCGATATCAATGCGGCTTTGGAATATTTTCTGCAAGTGATGAAAAAGAAAACAATCGCATTTTTGATTTCGGATTTTGTAAATGTTACTTTTGACCAGAAACTCAAAATTGCTGCCAAAAAACACGACATCACAGGTATACAGGTTTACGATAACAGAGAGAAAAATATGGAAGACATCGGCTGGGTGATGATGAAAGATGCGGAAACCGGAGAATTACTTTACGTAGATACTTCCGACAAGCAGATCCGGCAGCAATACGACGAGCATTTCTCTGCTCAGCAGCAAGGTTTCCAAAGCAGTTTCAGAAAATCAGGAGCAGAAATAATCAGCTGTGAAGTGAATGAAAGTTATGTGAAAAAGCTTTTGGCATATTTTAAATCACGTTAAGAATGAACAAAATAATCAACTACATTTTTCTATTCATATCTTTTGGTTTATTTGCCCAGAAACCAGTCAGTTCAGTGGTGGATTCCACAGCCATTCATATCGGTTCTGCTTTTACTTACACCATTGAGGCTCAAGGAAAAAATGATGCTAAAATCACTTTCCCCGAAGGAGAACAAATGGGTGATTTTGAAGTATTGGAATCTTTTCCGGCAGACACGCTGATTCAGGAACAGCATACCGCTTATACCAAAAAATATTTACTGACTCAATTCGATTCGGGAAGCTACCATATTTCCAGACAATCGGTATATATCGATGGAAAAAATTACCAAACCGATTTGCATAAAATCGACGTTTTACCCGTGGCGGTTGATACGCTCAAGCAACCGATGTATGATATAAAAACCGTTGTTGGCTCGTCGGTGGATACGTCCTATCTCATATACTACATTATTGCCGTTGTTGTGTGTATTCTAATTGGTTTACTGGTGTTTTGGCTTATCAGAAAACAGCAGAATAAAAATCTGACAGAAGATGATTTGTTCCGCACACCTTTAGAAAGAGCGACTGCCAAACTGCAACAATTAGATGAAAAAAGATGGGTGACAGACGGAAATATCAAGTCTTACTATTCTGAACTGACCGATATAGCCAGAGAATATATCGAAGAAGTTTTTGAAATTCCGGCAAAAGAATCTACTTCTTCAGATTTAATCAGGTTGCTGAAACAAACCGTAAAGAATAAAAAAATAAAACTTCGTCCGCAAACGATAAAAGATTTACAAACGGTATTACAAACAGCTGATTTAGTGAAATTTGCCAAATCAGAACCAACCATTAGCGAGGTTGAAAAAGACCGTAAAGTGATTGAAGATATTACCAGTATTACAGATAAAGCTATTCCTAAATTTTCAGAAGAACAATCTGAAAGGGTAAAAAAAAGAGAACAACGCTATCGCAAACGAAAGCAAATTCGTACATGGGTTCCCGTCGGCGTTTCAGCAGTATTGTTGCTTTTGGTGGGCAGCGTTTATGCGTATTCTTCGCTGATGGATAACATCAATCTTTCCATGTTTGCATCTAATAAAAAATTGTATCAGCAGGAATGGGTAACAAGCAATTATGGCTATCCACCCATAAAAATACAGACACCAGAAGCTTTGTTGCGTGTAGAAACTTCTGCTACAAAAACCGAAAATTTGCAATCGCCAATCGCTAGTTTTATTTATCAGAACTTATCCACAAAGTTGTCGGTTGTGCTTAGCACTACGATAACTCAATCTACTGAAGGAATAGATGTTAATGGGTTGCTAAAGAATAAATTAGGTACACTGAATACGGCTTTTTCTGCAACAGATGTGCAGGTCGATAGTGATAAGGTAATGGTTCACGGAATCGAAGGTATTCATGCTAAAGGCAGCTTTAATGGGAAATTGGCGAATGATTCCCCGGAAGAAGATTATGAATTTGAATTATTTATTTTTATTCAGAAAGAAGGTATTCAGGAATTGTCTGTGATGTTTAAAAAAGGCGATGAATACGGGCAAAAGATAGCGGATAAAATCCTGGAGTCAGTTCAATTTAACCCGAATCAAGAATGATAGAGAATATTAGCTTTTTCAGTCCGTTGTTTCTGTGGTTATTACTGCTCGTGCCACTATATATCTGGTTTTGGTTCAAAAACAGAAACAAGCAAAATCCAGCTTTGACCATGAGTTCCTTGCGAGGATTTGGCAACAAGAAATCTAGATTACAACAACTGATGCCTGTGTTCTGTGTGTTGAATGCTTTAGCGATTACCGCCATTGTGATAGCATTGGCACGTCCGCAGAGTATAACCAATCAGACAAAAGTGTTGTCCACACACGGTATTGACATCGTCATGGCAATGGACGTTTCCGGGTCGATGCTTGCCAAAGATTTGAAACCAAACCGTTTAGAGGCACTGAAAAAAGTTGCCGGAAATTTCATTGAAGAACGTGTCAGTGACCGTTTCGGGGTGGTGGTTTACGCTGCTGAGGCATATACTAAAACACCTGTTACCAGCGACAAGACCACGTTGCTTCGTGCGTTGAATGACATCAAATACGACCAGGTAATCCAGGACGGAACAGCCATCGGTGTGGGATTAGGCACAGCAGTAAACAGGCTTAGAGACAGTCAGGCAAAAAGCAAAGTGATTATTTTGCTTACCGACGGAGTCAACAATTCAGGGTTAATCGACCCGATGATGGCGACAGATATTGCGAAAGAACGCGGTATTAAAGTTTATACAATCGGGATTGGAACAAATGGTGTGGCTGAATCGCCTTATTTTATGTCAAACGGACAAATAGGTTATCGACCTGCACCAGTGGTTATTGATGAAGATTTGCTCAAAGAAATTGCTCAAATCACAGGTGGAAAATATTTCAGAGCGACAGACAGCAATAAGTTGCAAGAAATTTATGATGAGATTAATCAGCTGGAAAAAACAAAAATCGATGAATTGAAATATGTGCAAAAAGATGAATTATATCGTCCGTTTGTCATTTTTGCATTAATTATGCTCTCGATGAATTTCGTTTTAAAAAGAACGCTTTTTAAAGGTTTTATATAGTTATGTGGCAGTTAGACAATACATATTATCTTTTGTTTTTGCTTGTAATTCCCGTTTTGGGATTACTGGCATTTTGGTATTTTCGCTGGCAGGACAAAAAGCAAAAAACTTTCGGAACAGACGGATATCTGACCAAATTAGCTCCCGAAGTATCCCGCCACAAAGTTGTTCTGAAGACAATATTTGCATTGATAACACTGTTAATGCTAATTCTGGCATTAGTCAATCCGAAAATAGGCACCAAAACAGAAACCGTAAAACGACAAGGAATAGACATTGTTTTTGCTATTGATGTGTCCAAAAGTATGCTGGCAGAAGACATCGCACCCAATCGTTTGGAGAAAACCAAACAGCTGGCAACACAGATTATCAATAACCTGGGTACAGACCGAATCGGCATTGTGGGTTATGCAGGGCAGGCTTTTCCGATGTTGCCGATTACCACCGATTACAATATGGCAAAAATGTATCTGAGAGAGATGAATACCGATATGGTGTCGTCAATGGGGACGGCTTTGTCTGATGCGATTGAGGTAAGCAGTCGTTTTTTTGACGACCCGAATACAAGCAAAGTCATTATACTTTTTTCAGACGGCGAAGACCACGGCGAAGGAATTGCCGAAGCAGTGGATATCGCCAAAGACAAAAATATCAGTATCATCACGATTGCTGTTGGTACGGAAGAAGGAAGGAATATTCCGATTCGTGAAAATGGGCGGATAGCAGATTACAAAAAAGATGCAGAAGGTAATACGGTTATTACCAAAATGAATTCGGAAACTTTGCAGGAAATTGCAGAAGAAACAGGCGGAGCTTTTATTCTCGGTAATCATACCAAAGAAGTAGTCAGCTTGGTGGAAAACAACATTCGGGATATCAAGAAAACTGATTTTGAATCTCAACAAATAGCCGAATTCCAGTCATATTTTCAATGGTTTTTGGCAATAGCATTGCTGTTGATTATCGTTCAGCTTTTTATGACGGAACGCAAAACAGCTTGGGTGCAAAAACGAAATTTGTTTAACGATAAATCATAAGCGATGAGAGTATTATTAGTAGTTATGGTACAGTTGTTCTTTTCGTTACCGCTTTTGGCACAAAGCGGACAAAAAGATTTGGTTAACGGAAATAAATTATACAACACCAGAAAATATGCCAATGCTGAGCAAAAATACAGACAGTCGCAATCAGCATATAATACAGGCAACGCTGTTTATCGGCAATATCAAACGGACGAATCGATTGTTCACTATCAGCAAGCATTGAAATCGGCAACAACCAAGGAAGAAAAACATCGGATTTTGCATAATCTGGGTAATGCTTTGATGAAACAAAAAAACTACCAGCAAGCAGTTGAAGCATATAAAAATGCACTCAGAAATAATCCGTATGACGACGAAACAAGGTATAATTATGCTCTGGCAAAACAAATGTTGAAAGATAATCAGCAGAATAACGACAACCAACAAGACCAAAATCAGGATAACAAAGACGATAAGAATCAACAGGATAATCAGAATCAAGACCAGCAAGACGACCAAAAAAATCAAGATAAAAAAGACCAAAATCAGGATAAAAAAGATAACAAAGACAATCAGCAAGATAAACAGGATAAGAAAGAAGATAATCAACCCAAAGACCCTGAACAGCAAAAGCAAGACCAGCAAAAACAACAGATGGATAATATGCTTCAGGCATTAGACAACCACGAAAAAGAGGTCAGAAAAAGAGTAAGAGAAAAAGATAGAAAAGAAGAAGGACAACCTGTTCGCGTTCCGAATAATAAGGATTGGTAAACCATGCACACAAAACATTTGATATATACGTTTTTAGCATTATGCACCAGCTTTGCTTCGATGGCTCAGTTTCAGTTTCGGGCAGAAGTGAGTCGTCAATCTATAGGGATTAATCAGGCGGTTGAGTTGCGTCTGGTAATGAATGCCGATGGCGATAATTTATCTTTACCCGATTTGGAAGATTTTGAAATTGTAGCCGGACCGATGCAATCTTCCAGCCAAACGATTATTAATGGCAGATATTCTTATGAAAAATCATACAGTTTTTATCTCAAACCCAAGAAAAAAGGAAAACTAACCATTGGAAAAGCTACCATAGAGTACGAAGGTAAAAAATATCAATCTCAGCCAATTACCATTGAAGTTGGCGATGCTGTGGAAGAGCCACCACGCCCGCAAAGACAAAGACCGCGAAGCCTTTGGGACGATTTTTTTGGAGGACAACAACAACCTCCGGTTAATCAGGAAAACTGGGGGAAAGGTATCCATTTGGTGGCTGAGGTTTCCAACAATAGCCCCTACGTCAATGAGCCAATTGTAGTGACTTATAAATTATATGTAAGCCACCTTGCCGGAATCAGACGAATGGAATTGCTAACTACACCACAGTTTGATGGTTTTTGGAATCATACGGTAAGCGAGAAAGAATTAAATATTGCTACAACAACTTATCAAGGCAAAGAATTTAGAGTGGCAACTATACAAAAATCAGTATTGATGCCACAAAAAGATGGACGATTGACCATCGACCCACTGGAATTTGATATGTTGGTGGAAGAAGCTACCGGAAATTATGATAGATTTGGCAGACCGGAAGTAACTGTAAACAAGAAAAAATATTCAACAGGCACGCAAGTAATACAGGTCAAACCTTTGCCGTTAGACAATCAGCCGACTGATTTCACCGGAGCGGTCGGGCAGTTTGATTTTACGGCAACAGTCAGTCAAACTACTGTTAATGCCAACGAACCTGTCGAATTAACGGTTACGGCAAAAGGAAACGGTAATTTGCAATTGTTTTCTCTACCTAAACCTGTTGCACCCGCAAGTTTGGAAATGTATGAACCTGAGCTGATTGAAAACATTAATAAAAACTTTTCGTCGGGAATGAGCGGGTCAAAAACCGAAAAATATGTGATTGTTCCGCAATACAAAGGGCAATACACTATTCAACCGATGACTTTCAGCTATTTTGACCCGAAAAGCAAACAATACAAAACCGTTACTACCGACGAAATTGTGATTGACGTACCGGAAGGACCCGATTTGCCGTCAAACGTTTCAGATGAAGATGCACTGAAAAATGCTGATGAATTTATCGACATTATTGAAGAGGCCGATTGGGTCGAAATCCAACGTGATGATTTCTGGCAATCAACCAGATTTTATGTTTGGTTGTTTTTGCCGATAGTCATGGCTCCGGCTGTTGTTGGCGTTACCCGATGGCGAAACAAAATGCTGTCAGACACAGAAGGAATCAAAAACAAAAGGCATCAGCGTTTAGCTAAAAAATATCTCAGCGAAGCTCGTAAGAAAATGGGAGACAAAGAACCGTTTTATGAAGCACTGGAAAGATGTCTGCATAATTTCCTAAAAGCAAAATTACACATAGAAACCTCGGAAATGAGTGTGGATAATATTTCTGAATTGTTAGTGCAAAATGAAGTTGGCGAAGAAGATATCAATCAGTTTATTACGTTGAAAAACACCTGTGAAATGGCACGTTATTCGCCGTTTGATATTCAGAATATGCAACAGGATTTTGAACATGCCGTACAAATTATTGATAGTTTAGACAAACAAATAAAAGCTTAGTGAAATGAAAAAACTGATATTATTTTTGCTGACACTAATCCATAGTTCTGTTTTGTTTGCTCAGGCTGATAGTTTGTTTCATCAAGCCAATCAGTTCTATCAACAGAAAAATTATGAAAAAGCCATAGAGGTATATGAATCTCTGTTGAATGAAGAAACACCAAAAGAAGTATATTTCAATCTGGCAAATGCTTATTACCAGCAACGAAATACAGCAAACAGTATTTATTATTACGAAAAAGCCATTAAGGCAGACCCTGATTTTGCCGAGGCAAAAAACAACCTGAAGTTTGCCGAAAAAACACGGTTAGATGAATTTGAAAATCAGCAAATATACACATCTACAGATATCTGGCATCAAACGATAGGTTTCTTCACGACAGAAGAATGGGCTTTTTTTGCTATTGCTTTTTTGTGGATAGGAGCCATCTTTTTCCTGTTGTTTTATTTTGCTAAAAACAGCAACAGAAAAAGATTGTTTTTTACAGGAATGACATTGGCTGTTTTCGTAGCCTTGCTGGGAATTTTATTTGCCTATCAGGAAAATAAATTTAAGCAAACTCAAAGATATGCTATCGTGATGAACAACGAAACTGCCATCAAAGCGGAGGGCAGAAGCATTTCCAAGACCATCAAAATCATCAATGAAGGAACCAAAGTTTTTATCGAAGAAACAGAAGGAAAATGGGTAAAGGTCCAACTTCCCGACGCAACCGAAGGCTGGATTTTACTCAGTCGCATTAAAGAGATATGATTTGTGTTGGGTGTTTGATATTGTTTTAGTTTTCTTTTGTTTCAGGGTTAAAGTTAGCTGCGATTGAAAACTGTAGCTGATGGCTGAAATCTGATTGCTTTTTACCTCAAATCTCCGGATTTTTGCTATTTTTGCACCATGGCAAAACAAGAAGATAATTTCAGGAATGTGATTTCGCATGCGAAAGAGTACGGATATATATTTCCGTCCAGCGAAATCTACGACGGACTCGGAGCCGTATATGATTATGGGCAAAATGGTGTAGAATTAAAAAAGAACATCAGAGAATACTGGTGGAAAGCGATGGTGCAGCTACACGAAAACATTGTAGGTATTGATGCGTCTATTTTTATGCATCCGACCACATGGAAAGCCTCTGGTCACGTTGATGCATTCAATGACCCGTTAATCGACAACAAAGATTCCAAAAAAAGATACAGAGCCGATGTGCTTATCGAAGATTATTGTGAAAAAATCTACCAAAAAGCACAGAAAGAAATCGAAAAAGCCAGAAATCGCTTTGGTGATGATTTTGACGAAGAACAGTTTGTCAATACCAACCCAAGAGTTGTCGGCTATTTGCAGAAGAAAAAAGAAATTCTGGAAAGAATGGCAAAAGGCTTGGAAAATGAAGATTTGGCAGATGTGAAAGCCTTGATTGAAGAGTTGGAAATCGCCGATCCGGAAACCGGTTCCAAAAACTGGACAGACGTTCGTCAATTCAACTTGATGTTTGGTACCAAATTAGGTGCGTCGGCAGATACCGCGATGGATTTATACCTACGTCCGGAAACAGCACAAGGAATTTTTGTTAACTTTTTGAATGTGCAAAAAACCGGACGAATGAAAATCCCTTTCGGGATTGCCCAAACCGGAAAAGCATTCCGTAACGAAATCGTTGCTCGACAGTTCATTTTCAGAATGAGAGAATTTGAACAGATGGAAATGCAGTTTTTCGTCAAACCCGGTGATGAGCTGAAATGGTATGAACATTGGAAAGAAACTCGTTTGAAATGGCATTTGTCATTAGGATTAGGAAAAGAAAATTATCGTTTCCATGACCATGAAAAGTTAGCCCATTATGCCAATGCAGCAACCGATATTGAATTTAATTTCCCATTCGGATTTAAAGAGTTGGAAGGAGTTCATTCCCGTACCGATTTCGACCTGAAAGCACACGAAGAACATTCAGGCAAGAAATTACAGTTTTTTGACCCGGAAACCAATTCGTCGTATGTGCCGTATGTGGTAGAAACTTCCGTAGGGCTTGACCGCTTGTTTCTGGCAGTGTTTTCTAAATCATTGCAGGAAGAAACCTTGGAAGATGGTTCGACAAGAACCGTATTAAAATTACCGGCGGTTTTAGCACCAAACAAAGCAGCGATTCTGCCATTAGTAAAAAAAGACGGTTTGCCTGAAATTGCCCGTGAAATCATTGATGAATTGAAATGGGATTTTGCCGTTTCGTATGATGAAAAAGACGCTGTCGGGCGTCGTTATCGCAGGCAAGATGCTTTGGGGACGCCATTCTGCATTACGGTTGACCACCAGACCAAAGAAGACCGCACAGTAACGATAAGAGACAGAGATACCATGCAGCAGGAACGCGTGTCTATTGATAATTTGACCGATTTACTGAATAAAAAAGTGGCCGTGCGAAACTGGTTGAAAAATATTTGATAAAAGTGGCTGAAGCCACTTTTTTTATGGAATGATTGTTAGATTTTTAGCGAGTCAAACTTTTTCTGACTTAGAATGTTAGGTCTTTAAAAAATAAATTCGGATAAAATGTTTTTTAATCAAACCATTGATTAATTTTGCCATTTCATTACAAGGAAGAATGCTATAATAAAAAGATGAGTTCACAATCAACAGATAAGACCAAAAGATACGATACTGCCTACCTTCGGATTGCGAAGGAGTGGGGTCAGTTGTCTTATTGTCAGCGAAAAAAAGTCGGGGCGATTATCGTCAAAGACCGCATGATTATCTCGGACGGATACAATGGCACGCCTTCCGGTTTTGAAAATTGCTGTGAAGATGATGCCGGAGTAACCAAATGGTATGTTTTGCATGCCGAAGCTAACGCGATACTCAAGGTTGCCAAGTCCACCCAGAGCTGTGACAAAGCCACTTTGTACATCACAATGTCGCCATGCAAAGAATGCAGCAAACTGATTCATCAGGCTGGAATTACCCGGGTGGTTTACATCTATGACTACAAAGATAATTCCGGAATTGATTTTTTGAAAAAAGCCGGTGTGGAGGTACTACAATATCCTGATATTTAAATGAAAAAAAACAACTACTTATTACCACTACTTCTTGCCATAGCCTTGATTGTCGGTCTGTGGTTGGGCAGTTTTTTGCAGAAGAAAATCAACCCTACTTATTCTTCAGACAATCAGGCGAGAGTGAAAATCAACCGTCTGATGGATTTGATTGAAACAGACTATGTAGATGATGTTGATACTGATGCTGTTGTCGATTTGGCTATTAATAATATACTCGGGCAATTGGATCCGCACTCGGTTTACATCAACCAAGACGAATTGGAGTATGTGGAGCAAAGCATGAAAGGCTCTTTTGTTGGTATCGGCATCACTTTCAATATTTTTAATGATACATTAGCCGTGATTAAATCATTGCCGGAAGGCCCGGCGAAAGAAGCTGGTATCGAGGCGGGCGACAGAATATTGTATGCCGGTAATCAGAGAATATTCGGGAACCATATTTCATCAGATTCTATTACGGAAGTTTTGCGTGGAGAGCAAGATTCATCTATTGATTTGAAAATTTTCAGAAAAAAGAATAACACAACATTCAATACAAAAGTTACCCGGAAAGCCATACCTATTAAAAGCGTAGATGTGGCAGTTGTTGTCCGTGATACTATCGGTTATATCAAAGTAAACAGGTTTTCTGAAACAACGCATACCGAATTTGCCGACGGATTGGATAAGCTCATCAAAAGAAACATCAAAACATTGATTGTCGATTTGCGGGATAACGGAGGCGGATATATGGAACCTGCTATTCAAATTGCAGATGAATTTTTGCCTTTGGGGCGTAAAATCGTCAAAGTGATTAACAAAAAAGGTAAAGAATCTCAACATATTGCTACCGAAAGCGGTATGTTTGAAAAAGGGCAATTGTTTGTTTTGATTAATGAGAATACAGCTTCGTCGAGCGAAATTATCGCCGGTGCAGTACAAGACAACGACCGCGGAACGATTATCGGCAGACGTTCTTATGGAAAAGGATTGGTACAAAGAGAAATTTATCTGGGTGATGGCTCGGCAGTACGATTGACGACCGCCAGATATTACACACCGTCCGGGCGTTCTATCCAAAAGCCTTATCACGAATCTGACAGCTATCAGACCGAAATTGCACATCGTTTTGAAACCGGAGAACTGTATGAAAGAGATAGTATTCACCTGGCAGATAGTTTACAGTTCCGTACTTTGAAGGGACGAATTGTGTATGGTGGTGGTGGAATTGTACCAGATGTTTTTGTGCCGGTTAAAAACAAACACGGAGAAGACGCCATTCAGCTTTTGATGAAAACAGCCATGATTAGTCATTTTGTTTTTCAGCAGATAGATACCGAAAGAAATCAGTTAGAAAAGCTTTCTTCACAGGAAATCGCTGACAGGTTGAGTGAAAATCCGATGTATTTTGATGAGCTAAAAATATATCTCAAAGAAAACGGATTGACCTTTAACCTCGACCGCCATAAACAAAACATCTTGTTTTACCTCACTGCAGAATATATCAATCAGTTAAAAACAGCGGAGGATTATTATCTTTGGTTATTACAGCAAGACCCGATGGTGGAGAAGTCTTTTAATTAATTCCTAATATTACGTATGCCCTTTTCGGACAGTAATTTTGTTTCATCCAGATTGAAATCTATGATTTGACTGATAGCTGTTTCGGGTTGATTATTTTTCATCCAATAGCCAACGTTATTTTAATAGTTTTAATAATGTAAAAGGAAGTAATAATGGAAGTGTTATTAATGGAGATGCCGAACTGATTACGAAACTATACGAAGACAAAATCAATTTACTGGAGAGATTATTGCATGTTACCGAGAATGAACTTCTGAGATATAAGGAAAAATACGGCGAGTTGTAAGATAAATTGTGTCGAGAAGTTCTCGATACACTACACTTCGTTTCGTTACTCGAACTGACGTTTATTCTGACAACATCTGAATATACCTTTAAGGGTATAATGACTTGGTTTAATTTTATTTTATACCCGAAATGGTATAAATATGAATTCAATACGATTATTTGTAAAACAAAAACGCAGAGAAGTGAACCTTATTTTACGAGTTTAGCAGCCAATCAATTGCGTTTAATTGTTTTACGCCGTTATGCGTTCCTGTTTCGTAATCCATTGTGATGAGAATTTTCTCATTATGGTCGGGAATACGGTCAAATGGTGCTAATTCACGAGCGAGCGTTGCAGCGTTTTGCACCGTTTGTGAAACCTGAATATATTGCGTGTAGCCTTCACTATTTCGTACTACAAAATCAACCTCTAAATTATCGGTTTTTCCTATCCAAATCTGATAATTTCTTCGCTTTAACTCAAGATAAATCACATTTTCGAGCAAATGACCCCCGTCCGAAGCCAGTTCTTTTCCAAGTAAGGCATTACGAAAGCCCAAATCAACCAAATAGTATTTTTCTTGTGTTGCCAAATGTTGTTTTCCTTTAATGTCGTAGCGGTTTACTTTGTAAAACAAATAGGCTTCTACAAGTGTATTGATATATTTTGAGACGGTTTTGTTGTCAATTTTCTTTTTATTAGCGGTTAAAACTTTTGAAATATTTCCTGCTGAAACACTTGACCCGATGGAGTCAATCAAAAAATTAACAACTTCCTGATAGGAATCTTCTGCATAGATTGTATATCGTTTAGAAATATCATTTTCGTAAATATTTTTGAAAACGGTTTGCAGATATTCGTTTGCAAAGTTGTTTCCTGCGTTTGAAAGTCGCACAGCTTCCGGGAAACCACCTGTTTGTACATATTCAGAAAATGCTCTGTCGGGGTTTGCTGTTTTTTCAGTATATTCTAAATAATCGGCAAAGGAAAAAGGCAACACGTTGATTTCGTATGCCCTGCCTGTAAGTAAAGTAGCTAATTCGCTAGACAACAAAAACGCATTTGAACCCGTGACATACAAGTCAATATCAGGATGAACATACAAACCTTCCAAAAGTTTTTCAAATTCGAGGACATTCTGCACTTCGTCTATAAAAACATAGTTGGTTTGGCCCTTTTTTAGGTTTTGAACGATATAATCGTAAATTTCTTTCCAATTTTTTTCGGCAAGAAAACGAAAATCAGGCACGTCCATATTGATAGCCAAAATTGAAACATTAGGGTTTTCAGTACGTAATAAATCCTGAAATTGTAACATTAAAGTTGATTTACCACAACGTCTAACGCCTGTGGCAACTTTAATTAGGTTCCTGTCTTTCAATATAGAAAGCGTGTTTAAATAGTTTTTTCTTATTATAGTTTTCATGTTGCAAAGATACACAAAATTCCTAAAACTTACTATTTTTACAAAGTTTTAGGGATTTGTCATGTATATTAAACCAGATTGTCGTGGTTTTGATAAAGATTAGATTTGTAAAATTATTTTTTAGAGGTCATCAGATAATTATATATTTTCAAACTCAGTAAAACTCTTTAAACACGACGATTGTCATTGACTTCGTCGAATCTTCGATTTCCGTAGGACTTGAGCTGGCGATTGGTAAAGCAATCCTTTCGTGTGGAAAAAAAGGAATCATAAAAAAACACGGATATGAAATTTCATATCCGTGTTTTTTATGACCATAAAAATGATTAATCGTGGTGGTCATGCTCATGACCGATAAAAATTTCTATGAATTGTTGGTTTTGGTTACCAGAGCTGTCCAATACGAATATTCCTACATGGTAATGCTCTTCTTCCGCATTTTCCGGAATAGGAATAGTTTGGTTCACTTCATAAGTAGTGCCATTAATTTCATAATCAGCTTCATAATGAAATTCCACATAGTCGTGGTCGTCTGCACTTGAAACGCTATGAGAGTGGGTGTGCCCGTCTCCGGCACTATGAATTTCTATCTTATAACTTGCCAAAGATTCATTATCCGTCAGCAATGCCTGAATGTTGATGTTATCTCCCGGCTCATATTCCTGATGGTCGGTAGGGGTAATGATTTCTACGGTAGGTTTTTCCTGGTCCAAAGAACTGTTGTCATCATTATTACAAGCAATGAACGATAATGCTGCGATACTTAAAATTGCTATTTTTTTCATGTTATTATTATTTTAAAGATTAACTAAAAGGTATTTTTATGATTAATTGAATGTTTCTGCCCAGTTCAGGGATTTCTACGGCTCTGTAAAAACTTGCGTGATTGTAATATTTGGTATTCAGTAAGTTATCTACCCGAAGCTGAATATCAGGACAGAAGTTTTTTAAAGATATTCGGGTTTTAAACAATAACCCAAAAGTGGTATAACCCGGTGTGATTTCCTCGTTCCGGGCGATTTGTGACTGTTCATTTGCCCAACGGAAAGAGGCTTGTACCGTTGTGTTTCTGAAAGATTTTAAGTCTCCGAATACATATTCCACCGAACCATAAGCATTAATCGGCGGAGTAAACGGTAGCGGATAATCAATCTTTCCGTTGACAATTTGCCTGTTGTTAAGGTATTCAAAAGTTCCTTGAACAAGCCAGTTGTCAAATCTTTTTTTCGCCACAAATTCAAAACCATAGAGCAAAGCTTTCGACTCGTCATAGGTATAAGTCTGCCCGCCATGAGGCAAAGGCGAAAACTGTCCGCTCGGTTTTAAATAGATATAATTCCGGAAATAGTAAACATACGGATTCCAGTCTATCGACCAGTCGTTTTTCTCAAACGAAATCCCGATTTCGGACGAAAATCCTTTTTCCGGACTCAGATTCGGATTGCCTTTCTCATGCCTGAATGCTCCGTGATGGATACCGTTGGCAGATAATTCAATCGCTGTCGGTGTTCTGAAATTGGTCGAAAAAGTAGCCCTTGCCGACCAGTCATCATCGAATCGGTAGCGGGTTCCCAAAGCGAAATTCTGTTGCAGATACGATTGGTCAATTGCTGTACTTCGCTGAGCCAAATCAGTGGCATCAGCCGAGCCTCTTTGCGTAAAATATTCATACAGAACCTCGTCGAAATAAGGAGCGATATCCATTTGTGTATAATCCAATCGCCAGCCGGCGTCAATTTGCCATTTTTGAGTAACGTCCCAATGGTGCTGGGCAAAAATCCCGACATTGCTCCGGTCATATTCCGGCAGTAGAAAGCTGTATCCGCCCACACGATTAACCTGATAATTGTGTTGCAACCCGATTTCTGTTTGATGATAGATTCCTTGCTCAATAGCTACTTTCGCCTGGATATCGGCAGTGGTTAATCTGAAATCGAGTTCCAAATCAGGTTGATTCGTTGGTCTCGGCTGATTGCCGTAATGTGTGTGAAACTCACTCCATTCCTGCCGATGATTATGCTGTACACCGATATTCAAAAACCAGGTGTGAGCATCTTTTTTCCATTCAGATTGATTAATTACTTTAAAGTGATTGACCTTTTGGAACGGAAAATCAACGTCTCTGAAATTACCGTCCTGACGGGCAGAATCCACCGATGGTATTCCGTGGGCACCCGGAAAAAATCCGATTTTTGAACCTACAAAACTCAAACTGAGAATGTTTTTAAAATTATCATTAAAAAAAACACCCTGCAAATAAGCTGATTTTTCGTTGCCGGCAGTGTTTTTCAGTCGGTTGTTATCTACCGGAATATAAGTGTTCAGATATCGTATTTGGTCAGTCGGAATTTTGAAATCGGCATAATCCTGTACAGAAAACTTAGCTTTCAAAAAATGATTATTTTTCCTGAAAGCCGACGTGGCAGACAATCCGAAACCTTCGTTAACGGTTTGACCGTGCATCAGTACAGAACCCGAAAAACCATCTTTGGCAGGGATAGAATCATTCTGAATCTGGATTACACCGCCGATAGCATCGCCGCCATAAGCAATCGCACCCACACCTTTAATGATTTCTACTTTTTCGGTTTGCAAAGCGTCCATTTCCAGTCCGTGATCCGCACCCCATTGCTGCCCTTCCTGCTTAATACCGTTTTCACTAACAGCCACGCGGTTGAGCCCCAGCCCGCGGATAATCGGTTTGGAGTTTCCTGAACCGATGTCTGAAGATTGTACGCCTGCCACATTTTTCAGAGATGAAGCCAGACTTCCGGCATAGTTTTCAATGATATTCCGGTTGCTGACAACGGTTTCGTTGTAGGTTTTCGCGTGGGTGGTATGAATAATCATTTCCTCCAGCTCTTCCGATTCAGAAGGCAGAACGATGTTTACAAAAGTGACCGTCGGAATTTTTACCTCTGTTTGGTAAATAAGTACCTGTTCCGAATGAACGGTTAGTTTAAGGTTTCCTTCCGGCAGATTGTTTAAGGAAAAATTGCCTTGTTCGTCTGTTTGCGTTGTGTGTTCGTTTATGCTAACGGCAATGTTTGGCAGTGGCTCAAGAAATTCATCTGATACCTTGCCCTGCACATTGTGTTGTGCATACACACTTACGCCCAACATACCTATTAAAATCCATAGATATTTGTGCATGATTGTATATTTTAGATTAATAAAAAAAGAAATTAACCTAAAACCGGAGGACCGCGAAGCGAAAAATAAAATTCGGATAAATGATGATAACCACTGGTTGAAAAAGTATATTCGACTTTGTTAAAATGCCATTCCAAAGATTGAAAATCAACCGGACTGGACAATAAATAAGGCGAAAAATGAAAATCACAGACGTAACATTTGTCGTGATGGTGGTTGTCTTGCTGAGCAGCGTGCTTTTGATTTTCGACATAATGGCTGTACACATGAACTGTCTGAAAGCTCATGGCAAACCATAACGCAATGGCTATAAATACCGAAAATTTCTTACTCAATACTCGCACTTTGCAAAGTTAAATAAAAAAATCGGAACTCAAATCAATGAGCCCCGACGAATAACACTGTCAAGTATTTTCTAGTTCCCTAGCTGTTATATTAGACAACGTTTTTTCAAAAAGTCACATTTTTTTTTAAAGTGGTCAGATTTTAGCTATCAGATTTCAGTCACAGCTAACTTTAAACTAAAAAAACAAAAAGCCGGAACAAATCCGACCTTCTGTAAATAATATTCAAGAATATTTTCTTTTCCCTAGCTGTTATATTAGACAACGTTTTTTCAAAAAGTCACATTTTCTGCGATATTTTTTTTCAGATTGTCGATGTTTTCATACCTTGAGCGTTCAAAATGAGAAGTTTTTTTATGGAAGAAATCATCAAAACACTGAGTGACTGGGTATGGAGTGATTATTTTATATACTTATGTTTACTTGCTGGATTATACTTTTCGGTGCGAACCGGTTTTCTGCAAATTACGGCTATCAAAGAAATGCTTCGTCTGCTGTTCGGGAAGAAATCATCAGACAGAGGAATATCGCCTTTTCAGGCATTTGCTTTGGCAATCAGCGGTCGTGTTGGCACTGGAAATATTATCGGTGTGGCAACAGCGATTGCGTTGGGTGGTCCGGGAGCGATTTTCTGGATGTGGGTGATAGCCTTTTTAGGTGCTGCCTCTGCATTTGCCGAATCGACTTTGGCACAGATTTATAAGGAAGAAAAAGACGGGCAATATCTCGGTGGACCTGCATTTTATATTATGAAAGGTTTAGGCGTTAAATGGTATGCTATGGTTTTTGCTATTACTACATTAGTTAGTACGTGGCTACTTCTTCCTGGTATTCAGAGTAATAGTATTTCCAATGCGATAACCAATGTGTCCGGAATCGGGTTTTATTCCATTCTTGGTTTTGAGGTAAACCTCGTCGGACTTTTTATTGTTTTTTTACTCATGTTGATTATTTTCGGCGGCGTAAAACGTTTGAGTAAAGTAGCAGAAATCATCGTCCCGTTTATGGCAGGGGCATATATTTTGATGGCTTTAATCATCTGCGGAATTAATTACCAGGCTATTCCCGATGTCTTTGGATTGATTTTTTCAGCAGCATTCAATCAGGAGGCGATGTTCAGCGGTGTGTTCGGAATGGCAATTGCCTGGGGAGTCAAACGAGGAATTTATTCCAACGAAGCAGGGCAGGGAACAGCTCCGCATGCAGCGGCGGCAGCAGCGGTAAAACACCCGGCTCAGCAAGGTTTGGTGCAGGCATTTTCGGTATATGTGGATACGATGTTCATTTGCACTATGACGGGTTTGATGATATTATTCACTGGTCAGTACAATGTGCGGAACCCTGATTTCGCTGAAAATCCGCAGATAAATGAATATGTAGTACAGCATATTGATGGTTCATACGATTATACAGCTTTTACCCAATTGGCAGTTTCGCAGCATTTTTCTTCTTTTGGGGAAACTTTTATTGCCGTATCTCTGTTTTTCTTTGCTTTTACGACCATTATGGCATACTATTATTATGCAGAAACCAACTTGAATTTTATTCTCGGAAAGAGAAACAACAAACTGTTTTTACGGATTTTACAGCTGATATTTCTGGTTATGGTATATATAGGTACTGTGCATACGGCAGATATGGCATGGGCAATCGGCGATATTGGCGTAGGACTCATGGCTTGGGTCAATTTCATTGCTATACTGTTGTTGAGCCGGATTGTATTTAAAGTCTGGAAAGATTACCAACGACAAAAAAAAGAAGGTCACGAAGACCCTATTTTTGTGGCGAAAAACCTTGGTATCAAAAATGCCGAAACCTGGAAAGACATCAACGAACGTTTGCGTTCTGAAGACGAACTGGAAGACGTCCGCAATCAGACTAATTGATGCTGAATAAGATATTCCGCGATTTGAACCGTATTGGTGGCGGCACCTTTTCGAAGGTTGTCTGCCACAATCCATAGGTTTAGTGAGTTTTTGGCGGTTTCATCTCTACGGATTCTACCCACGAACACATCGTCTTTTCCTTGAGCATAAATCGGCATCGGATAAGTGTTTGTGTCCGGATTATCTTTGAGCGTGATACCCGGTGTTTTGCTCAGCATACGTTTAATGTCAGTAATGTCAAAATCCTTTTCAAAGCTGATGTTTACCGATTCGCTGTGTCCGCCAACGACTGGTATGCGAACGGCCGTCGCGGTAAGCAAAACGTTGTCATCGCCAAGAATTTTCTTGGTTTCGTTGGTCAGTTTCATCTCTTCACGGGTATAGCCGTTTTCCAGAAAAACATCGCAATGCGGGATAGCATTCTGAAAAATAGGGTAGTGGTAAGCCATTTCGCCCGATTGACCTGTCATTTCGTTTTCTAATTGCTGAACTGCCTTTACGCCCGTTCCCGTAATGGATTGATAGGTCGAAACTACTACTCTGTGAATTGTGTATGCATCATGCAACGGTTGAAGAACCATGACAAGCTGTGAGGTAGAACAGTTAGGGTTCGCAATGATTTTATCTTCTTTGGTTAATATATTTCCATTGATTTCCGGAACAATTAGTTTGATTTCCGGGTGCATACGCCATGCGGAAGAATTGTCGATAACCACACTGCCTTTTTCGGAAAATTTCGGTGCCCATTTCAAAGAAGTCCCCCCGCCGGCAGAAAACAAAGCAATATCAGGTTGTTGCTCAACGGCTTCTTCCAAACCGATAACAGCATAGCTTTTTCCGCGAAATTCAACAGTTTTTCCGATGGATTTTTCAGAAGCAACCGGCAACAACTCTGTTACAGGAAAATTCCTTTCCGCTAAAACTTCTAACATCACTTTGCCGACCATTCCGGTTGCACCAACTACTGCTACTTTCATTTTTTTATTATTTAGACAGACAAATTTAAGATAAAAACAATTTACAGCACACAAAAATTTTTAATCTGCATTTGCCAGTTGGTTTGTTCTTGCCAGCTGTTTTCATTTAATGAATAGACGATTTGCATTCGTTGCTCATTGCCGATTTCGTTTAACCGATGCCCTTCGCCGAAAGCAATAGCATCAAAAACCTTTGAATTGTCCTGTTTCAGATACATTTTCAGGTGTTCTTGTTCTTTTCCGATAGCTTTGGCAAATCCGCCAACATCAAACACATTTTTGCTCAAAAATACAGGGTGCATATTTCCGGGGCCGTGTGGTTCAAACTGTTTTAAAATTCTAAGATTTTTAGGTGTCAGTTCATTTAGGTTGATTTCTGCATCAATCACGATTTCTTCTTCCCGATGTTCTTTTGCCAAAGTTTGCTCAACCACTTCGTTGAATTTCCGTTTGAAATTTTCATACTCACTTTCGAGCAATGTCAGTCCGGCTGCATATTTATGTCCACCGAATTGCAGAATATGTTCCGAACAGGCTTCAAGAGCTTCATACACATCAAAATTCTTAACCGACCTTGCCGATGCTGCCAAAACCTCACCGCTTCGGGTAAAAACAAGTGTCGGGCGATAGTAAGTTTCAATCAGTCTGGAAGCCACAATGCCGATAACACCCTTGTGCCATTCGGGTTGGAAAACTACTGTTGCTGATTTTTTTTCTTCTTGATTATCAATGATTTGCTGTAATGCCTGAGTGGTAATGTTCTGGTCTAATTCTTTCCGGAATGTGTTGAATTCATCAATCTCCCGAGCCACTTGTACAGCTTGTTCAAAGTTAAACTCTGTGAGTAACTCAACGGCATAGTTGCCGTGTTTTATTCTTCCGGCTGCATTGATTCTCGGAGCGATTTTAAATACTATATCTGAAATCGTAAAATGTTGCAGACTGAATAATCTTTTCATTGCCAGAAAACCCGGTCGCTGAGTCTGGTCAAAAATCTGCAATCCGTGGTAGGCGAGAATTCTGTTTTCGCCGGTAATCGGTACAATATCAGCAGCAATGGCAACTACAACCAAATCCAGATAAGCGAAAATCTGCTGTTGAGGTGTCGATAATTTTTCTGCCAAAGCCTGAATGAGTTTGAATCCAACGCCGCAGCCGCATAATTCTTTGTATGGATAAGCACAATCTTTTTGTTTCGGATTGAGAACCGCTGTTGCTTCCGGAATTTGTTCGCCGGGCATGTGGTGGTCGGCAATGATAAAGTCGATGCCCTTTTTCCGGGCATATTCCACTTGTTTGATAGCTTTGATTCCACAATCGAGTGCAATAATTAATGATACTTTTTTTTCAGAAGCAAAATCAATCCCTTGCAACGAAATTCCGTAGCCCTCTTTATAGCGGTCTGGAATATAGGTAATTAAATTCGGGGTGTAATTTTTCAGAAAACTGTACACCAAAGAAACAGCCGTGGTTCCGTCCACATCATAATCACCGTAAACCATAATGTTTTCACCTTGTTGGATAGCCTGTAAAATTCTGTCCACGGCAATATCCATATCTTTCATCAAAAAAGGCGAGTGCAAATCTGACAAAGAAGGGCGAAAAAATCGTTTGGCCTGATCGAAATCAGTCACGCCTCTCAGTACCAGAAGCTGGGCAATGAGTGCATCTACCCCCAAATCTTTTTGCAGGTTTTGCACCGATTGCTGTGCTTTTTCATCGAGATGTTGTAATGAAAGACGTTTCATTTTGTTTATTTTAAGAATATCCGCTAACTATCAAATTAACTAATTACCACATTAACTAATATTTCCTATTAGCTAACTGCTCTTTTCTCTTTAGTTTTTCCGGCAACTACCGCCACGATTTCTCCCTTGGCAGGCTTTTCGGTGTAGTGCTGTAATACTTTTTCAGTTGTACCTCTGACGGTTTCTTCGTGTAGTTTGGAAATTTCTCTGGAAATGGAAATCCGTCTGTCCTTTCCGAAATAATTGATGAAATCGTTCAACGTTTTAATCAGTTTGTGCGGCGAAACGTAAAATATCATCGTTCGGGATTCTTCCTGCAAGGTAATCAGGCGGGTTTGCCTGCCTTTTTTGTCTGGCAGAAATCCCTCAAACACAAACCGGTCATTGGGTAATCCGCTATTGACTAATGCCGGTACAAAAGCTGTTGCCCCAGGAAGACATTCCACCTCAACACCGTTTTCTATACAAGTGCGGGTCAGCAAAAATCCGGGGTCGGAAATCGCAGGTGTTCCCGCATCGGATATCAAAGCAATGCTTTGCCCCGATTTAATCATTTCGGTAAATTTTTCTGCGGTTTGGTGCTCGTTGTGCATGTGATGGCTTTGCATCGGGGTGGAAATGTCAAAGTGTTTGAGCAATTTTCCACTGTTTCGGGTATCTTCGGCAATAATCAAATCGACTTCCTGTAACACCTTGATTGCTCTGAAAGTCATATCGTCGAGATTGCCCACAGGCGTCGGCACCAAATATAATTTTCCCATTAAAGAAATCTTTTTTGAATAAATGCCATAAATCTGTTTTCATATTCTTCTTTGCCTTGCCAATCGTTAAAATCTGGCTTGACCATTTGATTGACAAAGGTTTCAACCTCGTTCCAATCGCTCATAGTATTTAGTTGGGAAATCACACGGTTTAAGTCTTCTGTATTGTTGTTAAACAAATGTTTTTCGAAAGCTATCCGGTCGTTTAAAGTCAGCGTAATTGATTTTGCAAAAGTATCATTGACGGTAGTTTTATTGCTTTTTGTGGTAGAATTATTCGTTTTGTGAATATTATGCTGCTCTGTTGCAGGAGCAAATTCTACTTTTTCAAAAGGCACATTAAAAACTGCATCAACTTCAAACGAAGCTTTTTCTTTTGTTTCCGCAGAAATTTCCTCTTCTAAAGGTTGGTTTTCAGAAACATTTTCCGGCAATTCATTGACATTTTCTTCCTGTATAATTGGATTAGGCTGCCGTTCCGAAGTAAAATCTGTAGGAATATCCACAAGTAATTCCTCAATTTTTTCTTGTTCCGGAGCTTGGTCAAAACGGTTAAAATTCTCTTCGTAGAACTTTAAAACCGTTAGTTTTTCATAGAGTTTCTGTGCTTCGGAATGCAAAGAATCAATGTCCGATTTATCTCTCAATTTCAGTATCCGATGAGCAATGGCAATCAAATCCGATTCAATAATCTTTTTCATATCTTTTCAAATGAATAAAATTAGGAGGTTATTTTTTGGTATTTTTGTCTCATACAAAGTAAAACAAAAACCTTTGTTTATCATAAGAAAAATCGAAAATGTTTTTAGAAAACCCTGTTAATCATCAAGAAAAATTCGGCTGGATAGAAGTTATCTGCGGTTCGATGTTTTCCGGCAAAACGGAAGAATTGATCAGAAGACTGAAAAGAGCTGAGTTTGCCAAACAGAAAGTAGAGATTTTTAAACCGTCGGTGGACGTCCGCTATGATAATGAGGAAGTCGTTTCCCATCAAGGCACTTCGATTGTGTCCACGCCTGTTCCGGCTGCTGCAAACATTCGGATTTTGGCAGATGGCTGCGATGTGATTGGCATTGACGAAGCACAATTTTTTGATGATGAAATCGTAACGGTTTGTAATGACTTGGCTAATGCCGGCGTTCGTGTTATCGTTGCCGGACTCGATATGGATTTCCAAGGAAAGCCTTTTGGTCCGATGCCTGCTCTGATGGCAACGGCAGAATATGTTACGAAAGTGCATGCCGTTTGCACCCGCACCGGAAATCTGGCTCATTACAGCTACCGGAAATCGTTGGACGAAAATCTAATTTTGCTTGGCGAAACCGACCAATATGAACCTTTGAGCAGGGCAGCTTATTTCAAGGCGATGAAGGAGATGAAACAGCAGAGAAAAGGATAGACAAGATTAATATCATAAACAAAAAACATCGTATCTTTGTCAGCAAATACCATTAAAAATGAAAAATACGCTCATCGCACCTTCAGTTTTATCGGCAGATTTTGCCAATTTACGACCAGATATCGAAATGATTAATGAAAGCCAGGCGGATTGGTTTCATATAGATATTATGGACGGTGTTTTTGTGCCGAATATTTCATTTGGTATGCCTGTGCTGAAAGCGATTACACAATACGCCAAAAAAACTATCGATGTGCATTTGATGATTGTTGAGCCAGACAGATATATTACTACTTTTAAATCACTGGGAGCAGATATTCTGACGGTGCATTACGAAGCTTGCACGCATCTGCATCGCACGCTTCAAGCAATTAAAGCTGAAGGAATGAAAGCTGGTATAGCGATTAACCCGCATACCAATGTCGCCTTACTCGAAGATGTGATTAACGACACCGATTTGGTGTGCATGATGAGTGTAAATCCGGGTTTTGGCGGACAGAAATTTATTGAAAATACCTACAAAAAAATTACACAGCTCAAAGCGATTATCGAACGCAACAATGCCAGTACACTGATAGAAATTGATGGTGGAGTAACTGACCAAAACGCTCGAAAACTGGTTGAAGCCGGGGCAGATGTCTTGGTGGCAGGAAGTTTTGTTTTTTCTTCAGATAATCCTGCGGCTACCATCGCTAACCTTAAAGAAATTACGAAGTAACAAGTTCTGTTTCTGCTTGCCAATAGGCGAAATTTTTAGTTTGTCCACTACTTAAACCGATATCATAAGTCGTTTGAATTATGTTTAAAACGGCAAACTCAATATCTTTTCTGAACAGACTTCCGGCATAAGCCAACGTGTGGTATTCGCCGTTTTCGCCACAAATATCTATGTTGTCAGGGAAAGAGCTTACTGTATCTGCATTTAAATCTTTACCAATAAAATTTTTATCCAGCTTATCGGCTTGGGTAACAATAATTTTTGCTTTAATTCCTGATTTCAGAAAATCATTCATCACTTCAGCAGATGATTTGTTCCAAAGTGGTTCCACAACTTCTATTCCCAACGGATTAAGATTCTTTTCACGGTGTTTTTTTACATCTGCCAGAAAAATATCCCCAAAAATGAAATGTGTAACTTTTTGTTTTTTTAAATGCTCTACTGTTTTACGCATTTTTTCGTTATAGTCGGAAAGGTCTTTGGTAAACGATGTGGTGTGTAAAGGAATCCCGATGCTTTCAGCTTGCTTAGACAAAATTCCAATCGGAATTGAATGTACGGAAGATGTCAATGTTTCTTCGTTGATAGTGGTTAGCAGGGCAACTACGTCAAATTCGTCGCTTTGTAATACTTTTTGTAGTGCCAAAGCCGAATCTTTTCCTCCGCTCCAGTTAAATACAGCTTTTTTTCGTTGGGGCATTTTTTTTAGATTCAGGGAATATATCGGGCTGGTTTTTAATGATTTCGATTGACGAGTCAAGTCTTTCTATAAATTTATTTTTGATTCTAACAGACCATTTTTGAATCAGATAATCAAAAAGCAGGTTTAATTTTCGCTCGGCAGTTTTTGATATAACAACTTTTCTGTCCAATTATCTGTGTTTTTGAATGAAAGACTCATAATCTGTTATTTCTTCGTTTTCGATTTCGGCAGAGGCTTTTTCTATTTCTTCCTGCTGTTGTTGCGTCAATTCGTCTCAAAAATCAGAAGTATTTTCTCTCTTGAAAATCTTTTTGATAGCTTCAATAACTTTAGGATTTTCAGTATCCAATAGCATTTTAACCAGCTCTATTTTTTCGGCTTGAATATTCATAACACGAATTTATTTTAAACTCAAATATACAAAATTCCTCGAACCTGTAAGTTAAAAATATTTACAAAACCCCATTCTCTGCCAAAAATATGACAAGTTGGCATTAATCATGGCTATGGCAACACTTTTGATAGTGAGTTGATGACTATTTATTTATGATGAATTATGAAAGCACAAGAAAATAATCAGGATAACTTGGAAGAAATTAAAGAGGATGAAACCATACAGGAGACTGTAAATCAGGAAGAAAATGCGGAAGAGCAAACCAATTCCGCAGAAAATATTCAGGAAGAATTACAGAAAGAAAAAGAAAAATTTTTGCGACTGTTTGCCGAATTTGAAAATTATAAAAGACGAACAGCCAAAGAAAGATTAGAGCTTTTTGCTACAGCGTCAGAAGACGTAATCACAGCATTATTGCCGGTTATTGATGACTTTGATCGGGCATTGGCACAAATCAAAGAAGAAGATAAAAATCAGCATACCGAAGGTTTTATCTTGATTTCTAATAAATTCAAAGATACATTGACAGGAAAAGGGCTGAAAGAAGTGGAAATTCAGCAAGGGGATACCTTCAATGCTGATATATCTGAGGCGATTACACAAATTCCTGCCGGCGATGATATGAAAGGAAAAGTAGTTGATATCGTTGAGAAAGGTTATCAGCTGGGAGAAAAAATCATCAGATATCCCAAAGTTGTAATAGGACAATAATATAAGCATGAAGAAAGATTATTACGAAATATTAGGCATTGATAAAAGTGCAGATGCTGCCGCAATCAAAAAGGCTTATCGCAAAAAGGCGATAGAATACCACCCGGACAAAAATCCAGGCGATAAAGAAGCGGAAGAAAAATTCAAATTAGCGGCAGAAGCCTATGAGGTGCTTGGCGACCCTGACAAACGGGCAAAATATGACCAGTACGGTCATGCGGCATTTGAAGGAGGAGCTGGCGGATTTGGCGGTGGCGGAATGAACATGGAAGATATCTTCTCCCAGTTCGGTGACATTTTTGGTGGTGCTTTTGGTGGCGGATTCAGTGGTTTTGGCGGATTCGGCGGCGGAAGGACTGCCCGCTTGAAAGGTAGCAACCTCCGCATAAAAGTCAAGCTGACGCTGGAAGAAATCGCTGCCGGCGTAGAGAAAAAAATCAAAGTAAAACGCAAGAAACAAGCCGATGGCGTGAGCTACAAATCATGTAGCCAGTGTAACGGTACAGGACATATTACCAAAATTTCAAATACGATTTTGGGACGAATGCAGACTTCGGCTCCGTGTCCGACTTGTAAAGGTTCCGGACAGATTCTGAACCATAAACCTGCAGGAGCGGATAGCGAAGGAATGGTATTTGCCGAAGAGGTGGTTTCTATCAAAATTCCGGCGGGAGTGACTGACGGAATCCAGCTGAAAGTTTCAGGAAAAGGAAATGAAGCTCCCGGAGCAAACAGCATTCCCGGAGATCTGATTGTTGTTATCGAAGAAACCGAACACGCTACCTTAAAACGTGAAGGTGAAAATATTCATTACGATTTATATATAAGTTTTGCCGAAGCGGCTTTAGGTGGTTCTAAAGAGATAGACACACTTACTGGAAAAGTACGAATCAAACTGGAAGAAGGTATCCAATCCGGAAAAATTTTGCGATTGAAAGGAAAAGGATTGCCAAGCATACAACGGTATGGAAACGGCGATTTTCTTATCCATGTGAACGTCTGGACACCGAAAAAATTAAACAAAGAACAAAAAGCTTTCTTTGAAAAAATGAAGGAAGATCCTAACTTCCAACCCGACCCTCAAAAAGATGACAAATCTTTTTTTGAAAAAGTCAAAGAAATGTTTGCGTAATAAAAAAACACCTATTATATTTGCGGTACACTTATAAAACGGTGGATTTTCTTTTTCATAGCAATTTTTCCAGCCCTGCACATTGTGCGGGGCTGGTTTTTTATGCGGTTTGTTTTTTCGTAACATCATTCTGAAATTACTATCTTTACAAAAAAATAAAACAATTGATGGATAAACCTCTTTTGCATGTAGAAAACATCACAAAAACTTACGGGCAGAAAACCGCTCTGCAAGATGTTTCGCTGAGTATCCCAAAAGGCAGCATATATGGTCTTCTCGGGCCAAATGGAGCCGGAAAAACTTCACTGATACGAATCATTAACCAGATTTCCTATCCCGATAAAGGGCAAATATTCCTCGACGGGCAGCCGTTACAACCTCATCATATCAAAGACATTGGTTATATGCCTGAAGAAAGAGGCTTGTACAAAAGCATGAAAGTCGGCGAACAGGCGGTTTATCTGGCACAGCTCAAAGGAATGAGCAAAGCCGATGCTAAAAAACAGCTGACTGCCTGGTTTGAGAAGTTTGGTATTATGGATTGGTGGGACAAAAAAATTCAGGAATTGTCTAAAGGAATGGCACAAAAAGTTCAGTTTATCGTGACCGTGCTTCACCAACCGAAATTGTTGATTTTCGACGAACCTTTTTCAGGTTTCGACCCGGTCAATGCCAATTTGATTAAAGATGAAATTCTGAAACTGAGAGAGCAGGGAAGTACCATTATATTTTCCACACACCGCATGGAAAGTGTAGAAGAAATGTGTGACGAAATCGCTCTGATTAACCTGTCAAAGAAAATTATCGAAGGTTCGTTGATGGAAGTTAAAAAACAATACAGGACTTTTGTGTATTGGGTTGGCGTAAAAACCGATAGGGAAGACGAGTTGAAACAGGCTTTGCAAAATTATCAAGTCAATGAAACAACATTCAAAAGTTTGGATAACGACTGGCAGTTTTCGGTTGAACTGGGCGAAAAATCCCCGTCTGAACTTTTACAAACCTTATTAACCTTCGGAGAAGTTACTCATTTCTCAGAGCAAATTCCTTCTGTAAACGAAATTTTCATTAAAGCTGTTAGTCAATGAGTGTATTAAACCTTATCATAAAACGAGAATTTATTGCCAAAGTCCGCAATAAATCCTTCATTGTCATGACTTTCATTAGTCCACTTATCTTTGTCGGAATTGCATTTCTCATCGGTTATCTCAGTAATATTCGGTCAGAAGTAAAACACATCGGTGTGCATGACGAAAGCGGATTATTTGTGAATTCATTCAAGAACACCGAATCCTATCAATATAAGGATATAACGCATATTCCTAAAAATGTTATTAACGACAGTGTGCTGGCAAAACAGTGGGAAGGTGTATTGTATATCCCGAAACTTGACGATCTCAAAGATTTTGAAACAGACGTAGAGTATATTTCTGAAGACAGTCCGAGTTTAGGCTTTGTTTCGCAAGTTGAACGTGTGATGAGTACCCAGCTGACTAAAATGAATTGGGCAGTTCAGGGAATCGATACACTGAAAATAGAATCTTCACGGATAAATGTAGATCTCAACCTGGTTAAATCTTCCGGAGAAGAAACCGTAAAAGGATTGAACGAAATCAAAATCGCCCTCGGAGCCGGATTTGGTTATATGATTATGATGTTTATTATCATTTACGGCAACATGGTTATGCGTAGTGTGATTGAGGAGAAAACATCGAGAATTATAGAGATTATTATTTCTTCTGTAAAACCGTTTCAGCTGATGATGGGTAAAATCATAGGAACAACGCTGGCGGGAATTTTACAATTCGCAATATGGGCAATCGTAGGCGGAATCTTGTTTGTGCTGGCACAAAGTTTCTTAGGACTCAATACAAGTACATTATCGCAAACTGCCGAAATTGCACAGCAATCCCCTGATTTTTTGGCAAATATTAAAATGTATGTACAGGAAATCATGTCATTGCCTTTGTTGTCAATGCTGATGTATTTTATCATTTACTTCATTGGGGGGTATTTTCTGTATAGCTCCATTTACGCGGCGATAGGAGCGGCAGTCGATAACGAAACCGACACCCAACAGTTTATGTTTCCGGTTATCATGCCGTTGATGCTTGCTGTTTATGTTGGTTTTTTCACAGTAATCAATGAGCCACACGGAACAGTAGCAACCATTTTTTCGTTTATTCCGTTCACATCGCCAATCGTGATGCTGATGCGGATTCCGTTCGGTGTGCCTGTTTACCAGATTATTTTGTCCATATTGATTTTGTTCGGTACTTTTATCGGAATGGTTTGGTTTGCCTCAAAAATATACCGCATCGGAATATTGACTTACGGAAGAAAACCGACCTGGAAAGAATTATTAAAATGGCTAAAATATTAACCTTATGTCAAAAATTTTAATTGTAGAAGACGAATCAGCAATCCGACGGGTGCTGTCAAAAATACTCAGCGAAGAAGACGAAAGCTATCAGATATTTGAAGCGGAAGACGGTGAAAAAGCGATTCAGATGATTACCGAAGACGATTTTGATTTGGTAATCTGCGACATCAAAATGCCAAAAAAAGACGGCGAAGAGGTTTTGGCTTATGCAAAAAGCATCAAGCCCGAAATAAATTTCGTGATGATTTCCGGGCATGGCGACCTCGAAACCGCTGTAAACACTATGCGTTTGGGAGCTTTTGATTATATATCCAAACCGCCGGATTTAAACAGATTGCTCACAACGGTTCGCAATGCCTTAGACCATAAAACTTTGAAAGTGGAAAACAAACTTTTAAAGAAAAAAGTCAGTAAAAAATACGAAATGATTGGCGACAGCGAGCCAATGCAGCAAATCAAAGAAATGATTGACAAGGTGGCACCAACCGAAGCGAGAGTGCTTGTAACCGGACCAAACGGAACCGGAAAAGAGTTGGTGGCTCACAACCTGCACGAAAAAAGCGAACGTGCCAAACAACCACTGGTAGAAGTGAATTGTGCGGCTATTCCGTCAGAACTGATTGAGAGCGAATTGTTTGGGCATGTAAAAGGAGCATTTACTTCGGCAGTAAAAGACCGTGCCGGAAAGTTTGAAGCTGCTCACAACGGTACACTTTTTCTGGACGAGATCGGCGATATGAGTATGGCGGCACAGGCAAAAGTGCTTCGGGCATTACAGGAAAATGTTATCAGCCGGGTTGGGTCAGATAAAGACATCAAAGTGAATGTCCGGGTTATCGCAGCAACTAATAAAGATTTGAAAAAAGAGATTGAAGAAGGGCGTTTTCGGGAAGATTTATACCATCGGTTGGCAGTAATTCTTATTAAAGTGCCGGCACTCAACGACCGGAGGGAAGATATTCCAACGTTGATTCATCATTTTGCCAGACAAATAGCCGAAGAAAACGGAACGGCAGAGAAAAAATTCACAGACAAAGCCATAAAATTATTACAGAATTACGACTGGACAGGAAATATCCGGGAATTACGCAACGTGGTGGAAAGGTTGATTATCCTTGGTAATCAGGAAATTTCTGAAAGCGATGTACAGATGTTTGCTTCAAAGTAGGAAGATGTTGGCAAACAACACCCAACATCAAACATACCTGTTACAAACATAAACATACAACCGGAAAAACAGATAACCGGAAAGCAATCCAAACAGATAGCCGGACAAAATATCCAACGGAAAATGTAATCCGAGATATAATCTGGTGTAAGCAAAAATCAACGGAAACAAAAACAACAGCCAGGCTTTTTTGTAATAGTTTTTCATGGCCATAAAAATGATGAAAATGGCTCCCAGACTGTTGGACGCATGACCGGAAAAATAGCTCCATGAAGCACTTCCTTTGACGTTTCGGATAACGTCTGTGAGTTCCGGGTCGTTAACAGGGCGGTAGCGTTGAACGGTGTTTTTAACCAGATTGGTCATTTGGTCGGTAAAAACAAAAAATAAAGTCAGTGTGAGTAGTAACAAGATGAGTTGTTTGAGCGGAAGTTTTCTGTACAGCAGGTAGAGAATGACCAGAAATAACGGCCACCAGTTAAGTTGTTTGGTGATGTAGAGCCAAAAAAAATCCCAAGTTTCATTGCCCAGACCGTTGAGAAAAACCAGCAAATCTTTGTCCCACTGTATGATTTGTTCCCACATTATTTCTGACGTTTTATTGGTCCGGTAAGGTTTTCAAAATCTTCTTTGACCTTACTGATTTCTTTTTCCACATCAGCAGCAGGGTTGAGGTTGGTGGCTTCTTTCAGGTCTTTTTCTATTTCGTCCACACCCAAAGATTCTTTGATTTTGTTGGGATTAATAGCTTCTTTGACTTCATTAACAATCCCGGTTTCATCAACAGATTTGGTAATTTCGTGCTTAATCTGGTTGGTGGCTTGTTTAATCTGAGTCATTGTTTTGGCAAAACCTCTCGCCAGCTCAGGAACTTTGTCTGAGCCGAATAACATCAGCACCATCAAAATGATAAATACAAGTTCGCCGGTTCCTATACCAAACATATCGTTTAAATTTTATTTTACAAAATTACGAAATTCTATTCTTCTTCAGGAATGCTTTTTAAAAACTCTTCCACTTTTTCGCTGTATTTCAGTTTTACGTAATCTTCGCCGTTTCCGGTTACACTTGCCGACAAAACATCGTTGTATTGCAAAAGATGAAAGCCAAATGCCGGAATATATTCTTCCGGAATGTGCAAATCTTCCAGATAAAATTCTTTCGGAAAAACAGCGATGAGTTTTTCTGCCAGCTGCATTTCACGTTCGTATGCCAGTGCTTTTTCCAGCATTTTCGTTCTTCCGGACAAAGCATTGATAATTCCGTCCAATCCGATAGAAATTTGTGCATCAGGACTAGGGTTATGAGAAGTTGCCCGATGCAGGTTGCGTTCGGAAAGGGTTCTGTACGTTGGTTTTCCAAAACCCAGCGATTCGCTTGTGACTCTACGGTCGATATAGAGTTCGTCCAAAGTATATTCGATAAATTCCAAAGGAACAAACATGATTTTTTTGTTCATATCCTCATACGAAACCACTTTTTCCCGCCCGACAAATTCGATACTCGAAAAAATCAATGTGTCATTGGGCTGGACTTTCATTCGGAAATAACCACCTTTTTCACTTTCGACGGTTTCTTTGGTGTTTTTATTCTGTATATAAATTCCTGAAAGCTCAGTAGTACGGGCAACGACTTTACCCAAAACAGGTCGTCTGCCGGGTTGGGCATAGGCAGTAATTGTGAGCAAAAACAAAAGACTTGTCAGGATACTATTCTTCATGCTGTTCATTTTCTGTGTTCAAAAATCGAAAAGATTTTTCATATAATTCTAATTCTGTCTGTTTTGGATTGGACTGCAAGATATTGAATAACGAGATATCTTCCGCTAAAAAAAGATAAAATAAATCCGCTTTTTCAGTCGGAATTTTATATTTTTCTGTCAGTTCTTCCATCGGAATAGTGGATTCAAACCATACTTTTCGCTGATGAAAACTTGGTGGCTCGGGAGCTTGGTTTTTCTTTGCAAACAATCCGATAATCAATTCAAATATGCCTTTGAGGTCAGCTTGGTCCGGGTTAGGTTTTTCATAACTAAAACCTGAAATCCCTAAACTTTCAGATGTAGGTTGTGAATCGATAACTAATTCTTCCAGCTCCTCTGATTTCAGGGTCAATTCAATTTGCCGGATTCTGTTTTCATCTTCCGAACCAATGTTAAAAACATTTGGTACAAAATAATCGTTGGCGTCAAATACGACTACTTTGTCGCCTTGGTTTACACGAATTTCAAACTCGCCTTTTGGATTGAGTTTTACGATTTCGTCAGTATTTCTGTTCAGTACAAAAACGTTTTCTGGTATTTCCTCCTGCGACGAAACCGTGCCTTTCAGCATAAAATTTTGTTGACCGAATGCAGCATAAGACAGCAATAAAACCAATCCAAAAAAGTAGTTTTTAAACATCGTTCATAGTTTTTTGTAAAACTAATGGCTGTTTTATTAAACAAACTACAAAGTCTCCACAAATTTGTGTTAATGCTGAGGTCTGATTAACTTTGCAGAAATATCTGAATATGAAAAAAATGATTATTGCCAGCACTTCGACGGTGTATGGACAAGAATATCTGGAATATTTACTACCAACATTGGAAAATTTTTTCGAACAAGTGTCTGAAATTACGTTTATTCCTTATGCAAGACCGGGTGGAATCACACATGAGCAATATACGAGCAAGGTGTCTGAGGCTTTCGGGAAAATAAATATCCGCGTGAAAGGACTGCATGAATATAAATCTGCCAGAGAAGGAATCGAACAGGCTGAAGCACTGTTTACCGGCGGCGGAAATACTTTTTTGCTCGTTCAGCAATTATATGAGCAGGATATCATGCAGTTGCTCAAACAGAAAATTGAATCCGGAACGCCATACCTCGGTACGTCGGCAGGAAGTAATATTACTGGTTTAACGATGAGCACGACCAATGATATGCCGATTGTCTATCCGCCAAGTTTTCAAACGCTGGGTTGTGTGCCGTTTAATATCAATCCGCATTATCTCGACCCGCTACCAAACAGTGAACACATGGGCGAAACCCGTGAAACCCGAATCAAAGAGTTTCATCAGTTCAACATGCAGCCTGTAATCGGATTGAGAGAAGGCAGCTGGCTGGAAGTTTCGGAAGGTGACATCTGGCTTAGAGGAAACCTTTCTGCACGAATATTCCGGCACGGCAAAGAACCGTTTGAACAAGCTACCGATAGCCTGTTGAATTTAAGCCATTAGTTTTGTCATGGCTAATTTATTATTGGTTTTTCACTTTTCGGGACTTTTACCAATAGTAATTTTTTTGCCGTTGATGATAACGGGGCGTTTCAGAAAAGTGTAATGCTGAAGAATATAGTGTTTGTAATCTTCTTCGGAAAGTTTTTCATTTTTCAGCCCCATTTCAGCATATAATTTTGCCCGCCGGCTGAACAGTTTTTCGTAACTACCTGCCAGAGCTTTCATTTCGTCGAGCTGTTGAGCGGTCACAGGCTCGTCTTTGATGTTTTGTAATTCGTAATCGGCGATGTCCGGTATTTGTTTCATGATGCGTTTGCAGGTGTCGCAGGTTTTCAGGTAATATATTTTTTGCATAATGTTTTTTTACAAACATACATTTTTTGCATGATACACAAAAAAGATTTCCGGACATATTATAATGAAATAATTGTACGTTATCCTCATAAAAACTATGAAACTGTTTAAATTTGTCTTATAAGAAATTTTATGAGCTATTTTTGAGGTAGAACAAGGCAAATTTTCAAAGGATAGCAGACTATCGTTTTAAAATTTAACGCAGTTATGCCAAAAAGAGCCTTAAAAGACTTATCTGAGATAATTTTATACAGTTTCTATATTTACAAATCAGAAATTACTTTTTATGAGATTGACCAACCGGATAAAATTACGTTATATTATCATCTTGTTTTCACTGGGAATCCTGTGCCTTATCCTGTGGAATACTTATCAGCTTTTCCAAACATTTAAGCAGGAGGAAAGGCTCAAAATGGAAATCTGGGCGAATGCTCAAAAAGGAGTTAATATGGTTGGAGAAAACGATAATGTTGATTTGGATTTAAATTATCTTGTCATTACTCAAAATACAACTATCCCTATCGCCATGATAAATCCTAACGGAATAATAGAGATGGCAAATGTTGATGAAAAAATAACAGAAGATACCAAGTTAAAGAAGAGGTTTGTTAGCCAGCTGAAAGCACAAAATCCACCGATTGAGATTAGCCACCCGAGTGGTACTTTTTACATTTATTATGGCAATTCATCATTAGTCAATAAACTGAAATATTATCCGTTGGCATTGATTTCTATTTTGATTTTGTTTGGCGGATTGGTGTACAGCTATTTCAGAACCAACAGAATATCTGCCGAAAACAGACTTTGGGCAGGAATGGCAAAGGAAACCGCTCATCAGATAGGAACGCCTTTGTCTTCGCTTTTGGGCTGGATTGAGTTGATGAAATTACAAAAAGTGGATGAACAAATTGTAGATGAAGTCGGTAAAGATGTTCACCGATTGGAAGTGATTGCCGACCGTTTTTCAAAAATAGGCTCTGTGCCGGTGCTGGAAAAAATCAATATCGTAGAGGCAACCCAAAGCTCGCTGACATACCTGAGTGCCAGAAGTTCCAAGCAAATAGACTTTTCTTTTTCGAACAACGATGCTGAAATTTGGGTTAATCTCAATCCGGCACTGCATCACTGGACGATAGAAAATCTGGTTAAAAATGCTATTGATGCTATCAAAGGAAAAGGGAAAATCTGCGTAGATATTACGGCAGACAAAAATAATGTGACGCTAAAAGTGACTGATAACGGTAAGGGAATTGCTAAAAACCAGTTCAAAAAAATATTTGAACCCGGGTTTACTACCAAAAAACGCGGTTGGGGATTGGGGTTGTCTTTAACGAAAAGAATTGTACAGGATTACCACAAAGGCAAGATAAAAGTGATTCAGTCGGTACCTTACAGCGAAACGGTATTTTCTATTGTTTATCCGGTTGTGAATGAATAAGCCACGAATTCACTAATTTTTATAAATCTGTTCGTGTAATTCGTGGCTAAATCTGGGGATTAATTTACTCGTCGTTTGTCGAAAAATCGTCGTTTTTACGATTTCCTCCTGATAGATTTTTATTACTATTTGATTGTTTCATTGCTTCTCCTACTTGGTTGCTTGCCGTGAATGCCGCCACCATATTGTTGAGCATTTCACTACCGGCTTGTGGAGAGTTTGGTAATAAAATCAAATTGGAATTGGTGTCCGAACCAATGGATTGCAATGTGTCATAGTGTTGTGTTACTACGATTAACGCCGAGGCTTCCTGCGAGTTGATTCCTACGCCATTCAGCACGTCCACACTTTCCACCAATCCACGGGCAATTTCCCGCCGTTGGTCAGCAATACCTTGTCCTTGCAGGCGTTTTGATTCAGCTTCGGCTTTTGCTTTGGCAACAATTCTGATACGTTGTGCTTCCGCCTCATATTCTGCCGCAGTTTTTTCTCGGTCGGCAGCGTTGATACGGTTCATCGCACTTTTTACCTGTATATCCGGGTCAATATCTGTAATCAACGTGTTGATGATGTCATAGCCGTAAGTCGTCATCGCTTCGTTTAATTCCGCTTTAACCGCAATAGCGATATCGTCTTTTCTTTCAAAAACGTCGTCTAACTTCATTTTTGGTACTTCGGCACGTACAACGTCAAAAACGTAAGAAGTGATTTGGTCGTGCGGATATTCCAGTTTATAAAAAGCCTCGTAAACTTTTTCCTG
This sequence comes from Avrilella dinanensis, assembly GCF_002807015.1. Classification (GTDB taxonomy): domain Bacteria; phylum Bacteroidota; class Bacteroidia; order Flavobacteriales; family Flavobacteriaceae; genus Flavobacterium; species Flavobacterium dinanensis. Next base: position 733,397 of record NZ_NIPO01000001.1, read on the forward strand.
AATCACTTTGAATTGCACCGAAACTTTTAGCTTAACGAATACATTATCTTTGGTTTTTGTTTCGATGATAACGTCCAATTGTTGGATTCTCAGGTTTACACGTCCAGCAATTCGGTCGATAATCGGAATTTTCAGCTGAAGTCCGGAATTTCTGATAGAGTGAAATCGCCCGAAACGTTCAACAATTACTGATGATTGTTGTTTAACTACGAAAAATGAACTGAAAAATATAATCAGTCCGAGGATTAATAAAGGAATTAGATATACCATAGTAAATGATTTAGTTGTTTAATTTATTTAAATATAATTTCATTTTGGATCCTTCGGGAATTGGAATCCCGGGATAATAGATGTTGATTAATTCGGCATATTCCGAAATGTCACTTTCAATAATCATCTGATTGCCGGTTGAGCTCGACACTTCGCCGGTAATGTTGTAGCCCATGTATTCCACTGTAATAGTCGAGCCAGATTCTTCCCAGCTTTGTACCTGTTCGGTTACTTCGCAATTCGGTTCGTGTACATAAGTTTTCATTTCGCCCTGGTCGAGAAAAAACAAATAGTCTTTGTCACAACCGGACTGATGTGGATAATACTGTGCATAATCCTCATTTTCACCGATAAAAGGTAGTACCGGTACTACTTTTTCGGGAGACCATTTTGTATCGATCAATTCCGATTTATCGGAGTTATTGTCATCGTCTGATGAGCAAGACCACACTAAAGGTGTTAGCATAAGCAGCCAAAATATTTTTTTCATAACTGATGAATAAGATTAGCACCAAATATAATAAAAAAAATGAAAAAGTGAGGTATTTTTTGAGGTTAGTTTTGTTGCTGAAACGGTATTTCCATAAGTAGTAAGATATAAAAAAAGCACAGAATTATTCTGTGCTTTATGAGGTTATTGAATTGCAGATAAGCTAAAATCAATTCGTTTCAACACTTCTTCTTTGCCTAATAAGGAAGCGATTTCAAAAACGTCAGGACCTTTCATGCTGCCCACAAGGCTCACACGCAGAGGCTGCATCACTTTTCCCATACCTAATTCGTTCTCGGAAATATATTGTTTAACTGCTTTCTCGATACCAGGTGCGTTAAAATCCTCAACGGTTGCCATAACTTTTTTTAAGTTTTCGAGATACTGAGCAGTTTCTTGATTCCATTTTTTGGTGGCTTTGTCGTCTAAAATTGTTGGTGCTGTGAAGAAAAAATCTGCCAAATCATAAAAATCAGTAACAAAATCAGCTCTTTCTTTAATCAATCCGACTACTTTTTCTGTATAAATCAAATCGGTTTGAATGCCTTTTTGTTCTAAAATAGGTAAAAAAAGTTCTGCCAGTTCTCTGTCAGACTTTTGAATCAGGTATTGATGATTAAACCATTTGTTTTTCTCCGGGTCAAATTTCGCTCCGGATTTATTTACTCGACTCAAATCAAAGGATTCGATGAGTTCCGGCAAGGAGTAAATTTCTTTATCAGTACCGTCATTCCAGCCCAGTAAAGCCAGAAAGTTTATGACTGCTTCCGGAAAAAATCCGCTTTCTCTGTATCCTGATGAATGTTCCCCTTCAGATGATTTCCATTCCAGCGGAAATACAGGAAATCCTAATTTGTCGCCATCTCTTTTGGATAATTTACCGTTGCCAACCGGTTTCAAAATTAAAGGTAAATGAGCAAACTGCGGAACGTCCCAGCCAAATGCTTTGTACAACATCACGTGCAACGGCAAAGATGGCAACCATTCTTCGCCACGGATAACGTGGGTGGTTTCCTGCAAGTGGTCATCTACGATATTTGCCAGATGATAAGTCGGCATTCCGTCTGATTTGAACAGCACTTTGTCGTCCAGAAGTGACGTGTTGAATTTCACTTGCTCACGCACCAAATCTTCCACGATGATTTCTTCATCGGCAGGCGTTTTAAAACGGATTACATAAGGTTCGCCTGAATCCAACTTCTGTTGTGTTTCTTCTGCAGACAAACATAAACTGTTGTTGAGTTTATTGCGGGTTGAAGGATTGTAAATAAACGTATTTCCTTCTTTTTCAGCATCTTTTCTGAGTGTGTCCAATTCTTCAGCTGTGTCAAAAGCATAGTAAGCATTGCCAGAATCAATAAGTTGTTGGGCATATTGCTTATACAAATGTTTGCGTTCACTTTGTTTGTACGGACCAAATTTTTCGTTCTTCCCGATGGTTTCGTCAGGTTCTATCCCCAGCCATTTCAACGATTCAAAAATATAGGCTTCGGCTCCCGGAACAAAACGGGTTTGGTCGGTGTCTTCAATACGAATATAGAAAACGCCGTTGTTTTTTTTGGCAAACAAATAATTGAAAAGAGCCGTCCGAACTCCGCCAATGTGCAGAGGACCTGTCGGACTTGGGGCAAATCTTACACGAACTGATTTTGTCATTCTTCTTTAATTTTAATGCAAAGATACAATGAAATGTTTAATCAAAAATCGTATTAAAGTTGTTTGACGTTGTTTTTATGTTGGGTGTTTGATGCCGGAAGAAACCTGAGGGGTTTGTATGCGTTGTTGTGCGAACTCCGTAGGTTTTCTTTTTGTTTCAAGTTCTAACAACTAATGGCTTTTGGTTCTTCACTCTTGGCTAATTAGTTAAAATCAAAAATTTCATTGGGCGTAACCGCCATATCCAACGGGATATCTTCCGGACGGATATCTGTGATTTCTTCTTCCGGCGGATAGAACGATAAACCTATTTTTATAACGTCTTTACGGCATTTCTGTAAAAAATTATCGTAAAAACCTTTGCCGTAACCCACTCTGTTTCCCGATTTATCATAAGCCAACAATGGAATGAAAATTACGTCAATTTGCTGGTCATCTACAGGAAATCCGTCAATTGGTTCGGGAATGTTGTAGTCGTTTTTCCGAATGGTGGTCGTATCGGTCAGCAAAACGTGGTGCATACTCAGGTTGCTGAAATCGGTGCGGGAAATAACCACATTTTTGTCTTTGCCGAATAAAATCTGCAACAGATAATCAGTATTCACTTCCTTTTGCTCGGCAATCGGCAGAAAAATATGATAAGTCTGATGATTCCAGATATTGCTTTTCAGAGTTTGATTAGCAATTGCGAGGCTCATTTCTTCCACCTCGTCGGCAGAAAGCTGTTTACGCAATGTTTTGTACTTCGTTCTGATTTCTTTTTTATTCATCTTTTAACCGGGTTGAAATATGATAGACCGCATCGCCTTGAAAGACAATAGGAGCTTGGTTTTCGTTAATGATATAGCCCGAATTCGGTGCCAAAACCTGTTCTTCAACTTCTCCGTAAGGGTCTGAAATAGTAGCCAGCACTTCGCCTTCCGTCACATAATCACCATGTTTGGTCTGACTGTGAAACAGTCCGGAATACGGGGCACGCACCCAGATTGACTCCGTTATAAATATTGGTTCGGTCCTGATATCATCAACAGAAAAATCTTTGTTGAGCATATTCAGATTGTCGAGCAACCGCATAATTCCTGCCACACCGTCTTCTACAATATCGTGATTAATATCGATAGATTTTCCTCCTTCAAACAGTAAATATTTCACACCGATTTCGTCACATGATTTTCTGAATGAACCGTCAATATTGTCGGAATATAAAATAAATGGCGGCTGAAAAGCTCTTGCCAGATTTTCCAACTCAGGATTTCCGGGGGCAATCCGAATCTGAGAGGCGTTGAACCGACTCATTCCTCCGGCGTGAAAATCAACGACATAATCCACATGCGGCACAATATCGTTCATGAGGTGAAAGGCAAACCTTCCTGCGAGCGAGCCGTTGGGTGTGCCCGGAAAAACACGGTTTAAATCCCGTCCGTCCGGAAATTGCCGGGATTGGTTAACAAATCCGAAAATATTAATTACCGGAATGCAAATGATTGTGCCGGTTTGTGGCAGATGTATCCGGCGGCGAACAACCTGGCGAACAATTTCAATACCAGTCAGCTCATCGCCATGCAAACCGGCTGTGAGCAATACAGTTGCTCCTTCGTGAATTGACCTCGAAATGATAATCGGGATATCCATTTCGGTCATTGTGTGCAGTTTTGCGATATTGAGCCGAATGGTTTTGGTTTCGCCCGGAATCACTTTCTGACCAAGTATTTCCAAAGTATTGTTTGTAATCATTCGTGTAAAATTTAGGGGTGCCAAAAGAGTTTGTCAAATTCCGTTACTTGATTGTTTTTTACGATTACGCCTTCATTTTCCAGTAATTGCTGCATAAGATTGGTTCCCTGAAAATGCTGTTTGCCTGTGAGCATTCCGTTTCGGTTAACCACCCGATGAGCCGGAACGTCTTCAAGATTGTGAGAGGCGTTCAAAGCATAACCCACCATTCGGGCAGATTGCGGCGAACCGATTTTCCGGGCAATTGCCCCGTAAGTGCTGACTCTGCCAAACGGAATTCGTCTGACTTGCTCATAAACTTTATCAAAAAATGATTTTTCGTCTGACATTATCGAAATACTTTTACAGCGTTTACCCCCGCAATAATGAGGGATAAAAAGCCTAAGATAGGATAAATTTTTTGTACGACATATAAATCATTAACCTTTTTTTGCTGACCCAGCCATAGATATAACGAGAAAGCAAAATAAGCCCCGGTAGTCACGCCCACGCTCAACGAAAGTATGCTTGATGGAGAGAAATCAAACAGGTTGTTTTCTCGTAAAGATAAACTGAGAAATACGTAAAACAGTATCGTGAAAATATTGAGTATTGCCAGAACAACGCCATAAAAAAACGGTTGTGACATGATTTTTCGGATTTTTGTCTGACTGATTTCTGTTTGTGTTGATTTCTTTTTTTTACAGAAAAAGTAAATAGCTAAAGCTACAAAAACTACAATTCCTATTTCGTTGATGATATCAGAAACATACGGGTTTTTATTGATAAAACGGGCAAAATAGACCGACAGAAAAGTCTGAAAAAAGATAATTAACAAAGCTCCGCCAATAAATTTCAGTGCAGAAGCTTTGCCTTGTTGAGCGGTCATCTGCAATATAGACGTATTGAGAATACCCGGTAGCACCGAGCCAAATGTTCCGGTAAAAATCCCGATAAATATAATCCAAAACCAACCCATCTATTTGATAATGAATTGAATATAGGTTATTGGTTTGCCTTGTTCGAGGTATTGCTGCTCATAGAAAGTCTGGATACTTGTTACTTCTTCCGGTGCTCCTTCATTTCTGTATATGTGGTGGTTGGCATACAACACCTCGTGTCCTGCACCGTGCAGCAGACCAAGTGTGTAACCGTGCATAAACTCACTGTCAGTTTTGAGATGAACCAGACCAGCGGGTTTTAAAATTTTTTTATATCTGTCCAGAAATTCCTGATTAGTCAGTCGGTGTTTGGTGCGTTTGTATTTTATCTGCGGGTCAGGAAAAGTAATCCATATTTCGTCCACTTCGCCTTGGGCAAATGCATATTCAATCAATTCGATTTGGGTACGTAGAAAAGCGACATTCGATATGTTGTTTTCCGCAGCGGTTTTGGCTCCACGCCAGAATCTCGCTCCTTTGATATCAATTCCGATAAAATTTTTGTCCGGAAATTTTTCTGCCAATCCGACCGAATATTCACCTTTACCGCAACCGAGTTCCAGTACTACCGGATTATTGTTGCCAAAAACTTTTTCCCGCCAGTTGCCTTTCAGCTCATATCCTGCCAATAATAATTCCCGGCTGGGCTGATAAACATTTCCGAATGTTTCGTTTTCTCTGAATCGTTTGAGTTTATTTTTACTTCCCACAGATTAAAAATTTCTGCAAAAGTACAAATAATTTTTACCTTTGCGATATGGATATTTTATACCAAAACCGAGAATTGTGGTCTGTCGATTGGGCAATCGGACTTTTTGTGCTGGCATTTACCGTGCTGGCAATAAACAGATTGATGTATCATTTTCGCTTTGAGGAGTTTATTAAATTGCCTGTTTCTGATAAATATGTTAAAATATACAGGGATCCGGCAAACCTGAAATCCTCTTTCACGATTTCGATGTTTGCCGTTCAGTTAATTGCTTTTTCTTTTGTGATTCTGCTTTTTCTCGGTGCAAAAAATTATCTCAACCAATACAGCTGGATAGATTTCGTCAAAGTCATCAATGTACTGATACTGTTTGTGTTAGCTAAATATTTGATTGATAAAATTATATCAGAACTTTTTGATATTCAGGTTTTTGCCGACAGATACAATTTGATGAAAGTAAATTACCGTACCTATCTGGGCGTGGTGTTACTACCACTTTCGATGTTGATGTTTTTTCAGCCACGTTTGTTGAATATCGGTTTATGGATAGCGTTGGCAATGGTAGGTTTTATCAATATTCTGTTGTTTGTAAAAATATATCAGACAAATAGAAAAACCATTACAGGCAATTTATTTTATTTTATTTTGTATCTTTGCACCCTTGAAATAGCACCATATTTAATTCTCTACAAGTGGATTGAAAATTATAAGTGAAAAAAGTGACAAGATGAAAGTAAAATCAATACTGATATCACAGCCCGAGCCCAAGGCAGAGAATTCCCCGTATTTTGATATTCAGCAGAAGTACAAAGTCAAAATTGATTTTAGACCTTTTATTGAAGTGAATGGGGTTCCTGTAAAGGAAATCAGACAGCAGAAAATTGACCTGAATGATTTTTCGGCAATCATTCTGACCAGCCGGAATGCAGTTGACCACTATTTTAGAGTGGCAGAGGAAATGCGGTACAAAGTGCCGGAAACCATGCGTTATTTTTGCCAATCTGAGGCGGTGGCTTACTATTTGCAGAAATATGTAGTTTACAGAAAAAGAAAGATTTATGTCGGTAAGAAAGAATTTTCCGATATGATGCCGATGTTTAAAAAATACAGTTCGGAAAAATTTCTTTTGCCCTCGTCTGATAAATTAAATGATGATGTGGTAAAGACTTTGGAAGACCTGAAACTGAACTGGAAACAAGGTGTGTTTTTCCGGACCGAAATGGCAGATTTGTCTGATTTACGAGAAGTAAAATATGATATTCTGGTATTTTTCAGTCCGACCGGAATCAACTCTTTGTTCCATAATTTTCCTGATTTTGAACAAGGAAAAACCCGTATCGGTGTGTTTGGTAATACCACCAAAAAAGAGGCGGAAGACATGAATCTCAGAGTTGATGTTATGGCTCCTACGCCCGAAACACCTTCCATGACCATGGCTTTGGATAAGTACATTGCCAAAGCGAATAAGAAATAACAAAAAAATCTGACTGGAACCAGTCAGATTTTTTTGTTATTTCTACTCATAGCCGAGTTTTGTTCTCACTCTTTTCAGGGTTGCCTGAGCAGTTTTCTTCGCTTTTTCAGCACCGGTTTCGAGCAGTTTATCAACTTCTTCACGGTGTGACATAAAATAATCATATTTTTCGCGGGCATCTTTGAATTTATCTACAATCAATTCAAACAACGCAGTTTTCGCATGACCATATCCATAATTTCCGCCAAGATAATTCTCTTTCATCTGAGCGGTCTGTTCGAGTGTTGCCAGCAGTTTATATAAAGCAAAAACATTACAACTGTCCGGATTTTTTGGTTCCTCCAGCGGGGTGTTGTCCGTTACGATACCCATGATTTGTTTTTTCAACGCTTTATCAGATTGAAAAATATCAATAAAGTTATTTCTCGATTTGCTCATTTTATTTCCGTCAGTACCAGGAATTATCATCACGTTTTCATCGGTTTTTGCCTCAGGTAAAACAAAAGTTTCGCCCATTTGATGATTAAAACGAGAAGCCACGTCACGCGTGATTTCTATATGTTGTAACTGGTCTTTTCCGACCGGAACCAGCTCGGCATCATACAGCAATATGTCGGCTGCCATCAGCATTGGATAGGTAAACAATCCGGCATTGACATCGGTCAGATAATCTTGTTTATCCTTGAACGAATGAGCCAAAGTGAGCCTTTGGTATGGAAAAAAACAGCTCAAATACCAGGTTAGTTCGGTGGTTTCGGTTACGTCCGACTGCCGGTAGAAAGTCACTTTGTTGATGTCCAATCCGCACGCCAACCAAGCCGATGCCACGCTGTAGGTGTTTTCTCTCAGCAATTTTCCGTCTTTGATTTGGGTTGCCGAATGCAAATCTGCGATGAAAATAAATGAATCGTCTTCGCTGTTGTTTGCCATATCTATTGCCGGCAGAATTGCCCCTAACAAATTTCCTAAATGCGGAGTTCCTGTGCTTTGTACGCCTGTTAATATTTTTGCCATAATCCTTTTTTCTTTGAGCTACAAAGCTATTGATTTAGTTTTTTCTCTGCCAGTTTTTTGTTTAAAATTAGTAGTCGGGTGTAATAATTCAGTAAATTCGTGGTTTTGATACAGCTTGTTTTTATGCAAATACTGAAATATATCGCATGGTTTTTCTGGAAAGTATGGTTTTATCTGCTCATGGCAGTTGTTATTCTGTTGCTTTCTCCGCTGTTAATCATCAGTTTGTCCAACGAACGATGGTACGGATTTTTCTTCCGCCTAGCGAGATTGTGGGCGTATATTCTGTTTTACAGTATGGGATTCCGTTATCAGCTGCACGATTCACAACCGCTGGATAAGCACGGCAGCTATATGTTTGTTGCCAACCACACCTCGATGATGGACATCATGCTGATGCTTATTTTGAACAAAAACCCGTTTGTGTTTATCGGAAAAAAAGAATTGGAAAAAATGCCTTTGTTCGGATTTTTCTATAAAAAAGCGAGCATAACGGTGGACAGAAGTAGTTCCAAAAGCCGAAAGGAATCTATCGAAAAAGCCCGGCAAAAACTAAGCAATGGAATGAGCATTTGCATATTTCCGGAAGGACAGGTGCCAGACGAAGGCGTGATACTGGACGAGTTTAAAGACGGAGCTTTCCGCTTGGCTATTGATTTTCAAATACCGGTTGTCGCTTACACTTTCGTCGGACTCAAACAACATTTCCCTTATCGTTTTTGGGGTGGTAAACCCGGCAAAGTTGAAGTATATATGCACCTGCTTTTTCAGACCGATGGTTTGACCCAAAAAGATAAACCTGTATTAAAACAGAAAGTTAGAGATTGTATTATCGTTAAGTTAGAGGATTGATTTTAGAACCTTTTTTAGTTCTGCTATCCTTTGAAAATTTGCCTTGTTCTGAGGTAAAATAACCTATAAACATTTTTACAATTAAAACAATAAAATATCCATTTGAACAAATAAAACTAAGTACAACTTAAAAATAAACATCTTTTCATTTTATTATTCAAAACGATAAATCCTTTTGAATAATCATAAGTTATTTAAAGTTGTCGTTCCACGAACTTTAAATCATCTTAATACTTCATACAACATTGTTTATTTTAGTTATAATCCATTTTAATATCAAAATGTATAAAATATACATTTAACAATAAATTAATTGTTATAACTAAAAATAATAAAGTGGAGTTTGTTTCTCCTTTGAACAAAACAATGTTTTCCGTTTCACTTCAAACATTATTTTCTTCTTTGTTTCTTTGGTTTATAACTACCAAAATACTCAACTCACATTCGTTCGTCTCTATTTTACTACTTATAAACCTTTTGAATTATATACGTAGTTTTTTTTACGTACAACCCACTTTTACTTTTTTTACAAACACTTACACCAAAAGTAATTTTAAAACAGTTGTACGTTAAATAAACATTGTACAACCAAACATCATACACTATTATACAAAATAAATTACAAAAGGTCTATTAAAAATACCGTAGTAAAAAGTAGGGTTTTGGGGTAGTTATAAGTACTTTTTTAAAAGTGTTGGTAGTTTGATTTTCTTTACTGTAATTTACCAACGGTAAAACCGACTGTGTCCTTTGAATAGTCGAATTACTTTTTTTACAACTACAGTTATGTTTTACCCCACTAAAAAAACTCCCCATTAATAGGGGAGTTTGGTGGTTATTAAAGCTTTTTTTGTTGTTTATGTTTTTCAAATATACTGTTGATAACTTAACACTTTCTGAGCAGTGCATCAAAACATTTGGAATATTACCCATTTGGAACATTACCAACATTACCTACGACGGTCCAAAATTAAACTTATCTATAACCATAATGGAAAATAACATAATACAATAGGTATTAGTATCCTCATCTTGAGTTTGAAAATGGAATGTAAAAGTTGACTTAAACATTGTTAGTTTATTATCAAAGTAACCATATTTTTTTTTATTTAAAAAAAACTCTCCTTCAAATTTACGTAATTTATTTTTTTTGTTTATATATATCTCTTTATTTCCTGCTTTTAAAATCAGCTGCCCTTTAAATTTAAATAATTCTACATAATTTTTTAAATTTTGACTTTTAATAGAATATTTTTTCCAAAACCCAAACATACTTAGAATAGATATTTCGATTAATTTCGACCCTTTACTATCCTCAATATAAAATTTATCGAAACAGAAGTACTTCCATGTTACAGCCTTCAAAATTAATTGTCCATTAAAATAAAAGTGTGTATTACCATTTTTACTAATCGCACTATACATAATTATATTTATTATTTATCCTTACCTGTAAAACCTGTCTTGATTGATAAATCTATCCCTAATATAGCTTTAATCCCTATATTAATATCTATAACCTTATTGTTACTACCCGATGGTTTGCCTCCTTTTATTCCTAAGCCAGCACCTAATGCATTAGATAAACTTTCAGGATTTTTGGATAACCCCAAAGATCTTGTAGGACCAATACCCAATTCGTAATCTGTATAACCATTATTAGCATAATAAGTAGGTATATCTCCATGAGGTACCATATCTTTTGTAACATAATCTACCTTTCCAAACAAACCTATCCCTTTATATCCCAATCCTCCTCCGATAAAATTATGTCCTGTTCCATCTCCCCATTTCGCAATAGGGGCATCTGGGGCTTGATTACTATATCCTATACTTCCTATATCAGCCGTAATTATACCAGCCTCTATATTACCAATAGGCAATGAAGCTCCAACTTGAACTCCTAAGCTCGCTTTGGCTTCAATTTCAAAAACAAATCTTCCTCCATCACCTTTCTTACTATTGTAGATAAAGTCCATATGCATTGCATCATTTCCATCCTCATCTGTATAACCATAATGATTTGTATAATAATATTCTTCACGTTTATCATCATACATTATATCACTACTACTATCATTACCATTCCATTGTTTATGCCACCATGCACCTAATTTTGTTTCAAAAAGTCCAGTTGGATCAGTAACCATCACAGGGTTGTTAAATGCATATCTATACGGTGTCCAATTAGGTGCTTGCTCGGCCAGCGGGTCAACACTTACAAATATACTAATTCTCGGGTCGTAGTATCTTGCTCCATAGTAATACATACCAGTTTCTCTATCCATCTCCTTACCGTTAAACTTATATGGGTTGTTGTAACTGTCCATATTTTGGGTAGGGTAAGGCTCTAAATAGTACTTACTTTGGTTGTGTTCAGTCATTAACTCACCAAATGGTAAATATTCGTAGTAATGCGACGGTCTTCCAAAGTTGTCGGTAATATACGAAGAACTTCCCAAATGGTCACTATGGTACCACCAAATTGGTTTACGCTGGCTTTCGTCATACCCTTCTTCAACAGGTGGTGTATCGTTACCACCGTCGTCTTCCCATTCGTCTTCGGTGTCTTCATGCTCGTCAACCGTTTCTTCTTCATACTCATCAAGGCAGTCAAAGTTTTCTATCACATAGTCATACACCTCACAGGCATTGCTGAAATCTGCCAGCAAATGCGTGTCTATGTATTCCAACACTTCGCCATAGCAACTGTCTCCATAATCGGTGTCTGTATCGTTGTCGTCATCGCCAACACCTGTCCCGGTACCATCACAGCCCTCTGAGTGGTCTTTACAGTCCATAGGATAACATTCCGGCTCTAATCCTTGCTCGTAATCTCCACTTTCAAAATATTGTCTAACACAGACTGGGTGAGCATAAAAAATTTCTTCAATATATGCAGGCACAACCATCTCTTCAGGCAAACCTTCGCAATATGTTCCTTCTCCACCTACAAGATTACAGTAAAAATACCGTAATCTATCTATTTCTTCCCAATACTCAATAACACATTTTTCATATACACCACAACAATAATCATTGTTTGCATAAATAGTCATTGCTCCAAACTGTTCTTCTTCCCACTCTGCCTGGGCGGCGGCATAGTCCGCCATCAGATTATTCAATGCTGTAACACAGTCAAACTGTTCCTGTTCCTCTTCGGTATATTCGGGTGGGGTGGTGTCATCAACTTCGTTGGTATCTCCAATTACCTCGCCAGTTACCGGGTCAATGTCCACACACACATATTCATTAGCTGCTACCAAAGCGTCACATGGGCTCATAGTGCTCATCAGGTTTTGGATATACTGCACACAATGCACGCGGGTAGGGATACCGGTATAATTATTTATCATCGTTTGCAGCTGTGCGGTACAATTGCTGTCGGGGTTGCCTATGCTCATCGCTGCGTACACGATATCCTCTTCCGAATCTATATCGGTGTTGTCCACTATCATGCTCATATCAGCATCCCTCTGTGTCATCATTCCCTGTGTCATATTACCCGGCTCTATCCACGCATCAATCGGCACAATACGGCTTGCAAAGCGTTTTTCATTAATATAATAATGCTTGGTGGCTTCTCCTCGTTCAATATTCACTACCATATTGCCCGATGGGTACATCGTATATTTATGAACGTCCAGCACCTGGTAAATATTGTTTCCGCCAATGTTTATTTCATTCACATCACCATAAGCCTTAAAGGTACGCTCACCGGCATGGTCATATACATAATGGCTCACACGGCTACTGTCGTCTATCACCGCCAGCAAACGGTTCTGCTCGTCCCAGAACATACGGCGGTCTTTCATCATGAAGAGGTTTTGGGCTGCTCCACCGGCATGAAGGTGTTCAATATTTCCGTTGGCATCATAATCGAAATCCAAACCGCCACTGCCTCCGGCATTCATGCTATATCTTATAGTGCTTGGAGCGTGCGGGTGGTTGTTGTCTTCATATTTATAATCCGCATTATAGGAGTTTACCGTATGATTTCCATTCCTTGCATGCTGTTGGTCTTTCATTACAATACCATGGGTTTTGTTGTACTTCATGTTCAAGCTATATTCATGGTTTTCCTGATAACCCGACCAACCTATGCTGGCTTTATTCAACCGGTTAAAACTATCGTAATAGAAGTTTTTATTATACACTCCACCCATATGCAACACATTGTGCTGCGAAGAGGTGTTTTGCACTTGCGTGATGTTTTGGTTAGCATCATAGCTGTACACATTCCGCATAAAGGTGGTTTCATCCGGGCGGTCGAGCTGCATGGCACGTATGCGTTGGGTAATATCGTACTCGTTGGTGGTTTTCACATCGTTGCCATAGAGTATCTCTGTCGGCTGGTCAAAGAAGTTGTATTTTACGTCTCTCAGGTAAACCTGAGACTCCTGCGGGTCGGTATTTTCAATGGCCTTCAGCTGCCCTACGGAGTTGTAGGTATAAGCCAATTCCTCCCCGTCGGGGTAGGTTTGCTCCATCATACGCCCCCACGAGTCGTAACGGAAAGTCTGGTTAAACTCAAAGAGTCCGTTTTGTGCTACCAAAGCTCTTTTGTCACTAACCACTTCACCCAAAGCACCATATTCAAAATTACGTACTCCTGTCAGGTCTCTAACCTCTATCAGCCTGCCTTTGTCATAAGGTGTGGTGCCTGTTCCATATTTATATTGTACCGTATGAGAAGGATAAGTAATATCGGTTAACTGATTGAAATGGTATTTGTATTGGATACTTTGCCCGGCATTAATCAAATTCTGGTTTCGTGATTCAACTAGCTTACCGGTCAGGTCGTATTTGAATTGTGAAATACCGTTATCGGGGTGGTTTACTCCCATTTTGTTCCCAAAGCTATCGTATTGGTAAGCGGTAATTTTTCCTTCGGCATCGGTCACTTGCATCAGCTGGCTCAGCGGGTCATACCGGAAAGCGGTAACCAATGTTTCAGAATCTCCAATCTGATGGGTCGCTGTGGTTCGTCCTTTGTAATCTTTAAAAGTTTGGGTAATATTGCCTTCCGGTAATATCACTTTTTCATAATACTTATTGCCTCCGCTTCCGTCATTGCCATAACCGTACTCAAATTCGGTTGTAGCGTTCAGTCCGTGAACGTGGTTTTGCAACACCCTGTCCTGGCTGTCGTAGAAATTAGACGTTTTTTCCTGTTCCACATGTTGCAATGGCTCGTAGCTCTCTAATGCCGGTACGAAATCGCCATTACAGCTCAGTTGTTCCTGCCCGAGGTAGCTTTCCACTGTTCGCCCGAATTCGTCATACACTACTTTGCCCGATACGGCAAAACGGTAACCGGTTGTAGCTGTGGCATTCTCACATTCCTGATACACATCCAGCTGCTTTTTGGTCTGGATAATGCGTCCCAGTCCATCGGCAAAAGTAGAAGTGTGCAGCAATTGATAATCCTGCTCCGGCACATTGCCACCCAAACCGATTTCGTCGGTAATGTTATGGGTAGTCACGGCATACCGCAATCCGTTTGGTGCGGTTTTATATTCGTTGCGGATCGTCCATTTTTCGTTATATGGTCCTTTGAATTGCTTGAGTCGGCGTACCGGATCATAGAAATAATGAAATTCAATCCCATTAGGATCTATTTGAGAAGTTGGCATTCCGAAGTTCGTATAATCAGCCTTACTTTCAAAACCATACGCATCTATTATCTCATTGGCGTATTGAAAGTAATTGTAAGGACTATATTCATATCGGTAAAAGAACCGCTCGCTTTCCGAAGAAGACGGCGTTGGTTTCGGGAACACCACCCTCATCAGGTTTCCAAATGCATCATGCTGGAAATCAGTGGTCGCCATTTGCCCGGCATTTTCCAATGTTTTAATGCGGTGGATTTTCGAAACGTTAAACTGTGGAGACAATTCCGTTGCACTCGAACGCAATATTGTCGAACCTTGTTTCACATCATGCCTTTTCGGAATATTTACGATATATTGTCCACTACTATTAATATCATGATAAGTGATTTCCACATCGAGATTTTCCCGGTCGTCTCTGTATTGGGTTACGTTGCCGTATTTGTCATATCTGGTAAACAGATATTTGCTTACTTCTTCCATATAGCTGGTGGTGGAAGTTCCTTGATAATGCCTTTGTGTTACTTTGTTTTCTTTGATCAATGGTAATATACGCATTACATCGCTGTAAGTAACTGAAGGAGATGAGGCTGTGTTAAAACTACTGTTAGCATTCGTACCCAAAGAATAAATAGCATAATCATATTCATTAATACTAAACAAGCGGTTCGCTCCGTCTTTGACCGTCTCTCTGACCAGCAAATTAGCAATGTATTGGTATTTACGACTATCGGAAGATATTCCTGCTAAATAGACTTCTTGTGGCTGCATATCATTCAGCATATATTCTTGCGTAGAAGTGCGGTAAGCCGCTCCGTCTGCCCGGAGTTGGTGGGTACGCACTTCGCCAAAGCCAAGAAACTTACGCTCGCGGCGGTCTTTTAGTCCGTTAAAATATTCAAAAGCAAAGGTTTGTACGTCTTCTCCGTCAGACTCAAAACCATCGTGTACACGCACTTTGGTCAACACCCACTTTTTGAACGGCATTTTGTAGTTGTTGCCCACGGTGGTTTGAGTTATCGGATTTTTCGTATCATAATCCATTATCATCTGTGAGCCGGTCGGGTTGTTTACCTTTTTCAGCATATTGGTTCTGCCGATTTTGGAATACCTGACTTTCAGATTATTCTCATTAGTCGAATACAACATATCAATATAGCCATCTCCGTCAAAATCCATGTACTTAGTGTTGTCTCTACTATATATATTGGTTAAACTTCCCGTACCACCAGCTCCAATTCTAATCCCAACTATACCAGGAAAAATAGGAATAGCATAATTAAAATTAATATTTGCTGTTATACCTACTTGAGTAACAATATTATTTGATTGCCTAGGAAGATTAAACTCACTGGAAATAAAACCAGTACCTGTATTAAATTTAATTTGTCCATCACTTATATAATCCACCAAGCCATCACCGTTGATGTCCATAAATTCATGAGACACCTTAGAGTTACTATCACTTCCTGCTATACCTGCACTAACATCCATACTAAAAAGGCCAGAGAAATCCGGGGTATAACCTAAGCTACTAGAGGTTCCTTCTAACTTTGTAACAACTCTATTTGCTTGATTAAAACCTGAGAATGTTGAGGAGGCAAAACCCTCTCCATTATTAAAAGCAACACTTCCGTTACCTAAAACTTTGTCTGCTAAACCATCTCCATTAATGTCCAATAACATTCCTTCAGAAGTTGTCACAGTCTTCAACGTATTTTCAGAATTTAAATTTAATGAAAAACTATCGTTTGCTCCAATTATAACGGTAGAAAGTAATTGATTTACGGCTAAAGAAGCGACAGAACCACCATTCACCCTTCCTTCTCCTGAAGAAGTAGAACCAAAAAGTAAATTTTCATTAAGCTGCTTATTGGAAAGTCCTCCTCTAAAAGAGGTAAGCTGCACTTTTTCCCCCATAATATCTGGATAACCGTCTCCATTTACATCTTGATAATCATTCAATATCTTCGAAAACCCACTATTCTTTCCTTTGCCGACAGTTATCCCCATAACTCCGATGGTTTGGTTGCTCCCTTCCGATTCTGATACAGATTGTCGAATAATTGACACAGCACCGCTCGGAGATATTCCTTGAGGGTCCGGAATATAAAATGGCAACAAATCACCTACTTGATCGAAACGAAAATAAACACCTATCTCACTAGATTTGGCATACAACTTATTATGAGCTTTCCAGCGACTGTTTACTCGGTCAGGGGTAAGTGTAGTAAAGTGCTTCATCGCTTCTATTTGTTGCAAGCTGAGTCCAGTTCCTGCCTCTCCGGCACCTGTAACTTCTCCAGTAGCTGAATCATAGTCAAGTTCTTCAGGGTCTATATCCATAAGGCCATCTGCTTGATTATCAATATCTTCTTCGGTAACTTCTTCATCCTCATCCTCATCAGTAGATAGCCCTGCTAAACCTAAAGCGCCTATATAGCTCTTTTTAATAGGGTCAAAGGCCTCGCCTGGCATAGCCCCTTTATAAGCAAATTGGCCCCAGTTTCTATATAGAGAACCAATACCTAATACATTCTCATTCGAAAAAATATTAGCCTTATATAAACCATCATTTGATTCTCCCTGAATATAATCTGATTTTGGCGGAATAGTGCTTCCTACTACAGAAAGTAAATCATTATTTTCATTTTGATAAACTTTTAACCTATGAGCAACATACTTACTCTCTGAATAATATTCAAAATATAAGCTTGTACCACTCGCAACGTCGATATAACTCGGGGTAGAAGGAGATATGCTAATTACAGCTCCTGTATTAGTATATTGTTGAACCTCAGAAACCATCCCTGCAGTATTAATCGTATATTTAAATTTTGCTGAGTGTCCATTAGTGGTATTCGGAATTTTACCCATCTGATTCTTAACTACCAAGTATATCTCATTTCCCTCACAGTTCGCTTCAGCAGTACATCCTTGTATGTCAAAATAATTATTAATTTGTATTTGAGTAGGATCGTTGAAAGTCGACTTATAATACGAGGTTAACTGATTAGAATGCGTTTGATATTCTGGAACTAAATAAGTAGTTTCCTGTTCAGCAGCATTATAAATTCTTGGCTTAAACTTAGAATCTAATGTTTTCCAATTAATTTGGGAATCAGATTTCACCTCTATTTTTACATAAACATATGTTTCAGGGTCATCTTCATCTATTAAAGGAAGAGCTATAGGTAGATTTGGATTAACTATTGAATTATTAACATTTCTCTTTATAAAATAATAGTTTTGTTGTAAAATATCTTCCGGATCGTATGAACTATCCCCTTCTTCATATTCAGCAATTTTGTACACTTTTACCAAGATAGACACATCGTCAGAAAGTTGAGGGGTAGTTCCTGAGTTATTTATAGTAAAATTATCCCATATCAGTGAATAAGGCATATTCTTCTTAATAACAAATGATTGCACCATTCTATCTCCATATACAAAACTATCACTATACTGAGAAGAGTATTGTTTATACTGGTTTGGAGAATCAAAATCTTGACTTGTATAGGTGACTTTTGGATTCCAATTTACGCTTATTGGTTCTTCTCCAGGAAGTTGACTTGAGTTTACCCTGAAAAATAACATGTCTCCTTTTTTAACAAATATATTATTAGCGTTCGTAGGCATTGAATTGACTATCAATAACGATGGTTCAATGATATAGTTGGTAATAGGAATAGGCAAATTGTTGTTTGAATTGGTACTATTCGCTTCATTTTCTGTAGAACCAAATGGGTACGGCATACCTGATAGTATAGCTCGTGAAGATTCCACCGAAAAACGTACACCATCATCTGAAGATACAAACTGCTTGCTGATTGTTCCGGTAATATCTACCCTTCCCTCTTTCGGTGCTACCCAAACTTTTACCACATCCATTAAATCATTCTCAAGGCGTAAATCAGGTAAAGGAGCTAAAACATTGTTGTCTACATCATTTTCTTTGATAATTCGGTTTGGTGTTAAACTACTATCGTCAGTAAAAGTAGGATTTCCAGAATTAGGATCAATACGATTAAAATACACAATTTTGTCTTTTACATAATCTATCAAACCATCTGCATTGACATCGGTCATGAATATATTGCTCTCAGAAACTGATTTATTATTGGAAAACGATTTTTTCCAAGCCAACAACGACAAAGAAAAACTTGGTTTACTAGTTGTTCGGGTAGTTACAGATGAAATTTGGTGAAAATTCTCAATTTCATACAATTGATTACTAAAAAATACTCCTCCAACATTTTTTCGGTATTTAAAGTCATCCCCTTTTTTAACCAATTTATCTGGCAGACCATCGCCATCCATGTCTATTAATGACAACGATTGCTCTGTCTTTTCACTATTAGGAACCATAAAATCAAAAGTCGCAGCTAGTGTATTAGATATAGGTATCAAAGAAGTTGGAATGAAAGCTAGGTATACTCCTGCATTAACGCTAACTCCAATAGACGGACTATTTTCCACTACCGATCCTCCTAAAGTTGCCAAAGGCTCATCGTCAATATCATCATGTGCGTTAACTGTTATCTCCGGTCCAAACAGTCCTTCTTGAGTATCATCATAATATTCAAATGTATGGCTGTAGGTTTCTTCTGTCGGATCCGAGCCTTGAGTTGCCAAGGAAATATTCTTGGTATCAATAGATGATAATAGCAATTTACCGAATTTTCCTTGGGTGTGATTTAGAGTATATTCTAAATAGTGGACCTGAGATCCTTTTGCCCACCTTGGACTTGTTATCAATATCTTATCCAATGCCACAGCATTGACTTCTTTAAAACCATAACGATAATTAATTGTTCTATCTGATCTCAAACCATTACCATATGTAAAATCTACAATATGTTCACCATAATTATTAGCCTGAGAGTGTAATGTATATCTGATACTTCCAACTAAAATCTCTTTACCCCCTTCTAAATTTCCTTCACTATATGTTTTTGTTATATAACCATAAGTCATATAGTTACCATTTTTATCTTCCACTCTCTCCAGCATCCACTTGGCGATGTTACCCTGTGGAGATGTTAATCTGGAATTGGTATTTTGTCCGTAATAATATTTTGTACCGGATTTATCTGTCACTATCCAGTAATAACTAGAAGGGGAGGAGCCTTTTCTTTCTATCTTGGAAAAAGAACCTTCTACCTTAGGGTAGAAAATAGCCTCAGGTTCTTCTACCCTATCAATCATCTGCGACTCTCTATGAGGTAAATAATAATTACTGCCATTCTTCAACATCAGTTCTTCGCCGTTCAGCAAATAACTTTCTGACTCTTTGGTTGTGTTGTATTCCGGCACACCAAATTTTGTATCTACGGTAATATACGGTATAGATAAATCCCAGCCATAACCTACAAAACTGCTCCCACCGTTATTGTTGTAGCTGAGTGATAAATTGGGCTGTAATCCATGTCGCCCCGGCGGAACAATAATAGGAAAATCTATGGTTCCGTCTCCTTTTTGGTTGGCGGAAGGCGGTTGTATTTGAACAATATTGGCTGTTGGGTCGGCTATCTTGATATCACTAATCGAAGTGGGAGTAAACGAAGTGGTTTCCGGTGATTCAGGTGCTTGTATAATACCAGCTATATAATCCGTGAAGTGGGTGGTTTTGGCGTATATCAACTGTTTTTCCGGCTGAATGCTGTCTGTTTGTACTGCTTTCCATTTTCTTTCTGCCGTATCAAAATACATCACGCTGATATCGCTGTCGGTGTAGCCCTCCGGAAGTAAATCCCGCTCATACCTGAGTACCAGCTGGGCCGGATTAGCAAAAACTGCTCCGTCAGGAGTAAACCGGAATGCTTGCTTGTTCTGTGTAACATTGACCGTGCTGCTACCCAAAGGAGCTATATCTGTTTGCCGCAAACGCTGTACCGCAATTTTGTCTGCTTGTTCGTAATCTGTTCTGTGAATGAAAAAATCTACATCGGGTAATCCAAAATGATAAAGCTCATCTTCTGCGGCTTTTATCTGATGACGGACAAAAGGCGAGGCAAAATCGATGGTTTCATCGGCTTCTATAACCACATCTATCGGATAGGCAAATTGGGAAATTACTGTTCCTTCTTTATCTTCTATCCGAACAGATAATTCTTTGATTTTCTCGTTAGTGTCTGTAAAATATTCAAAACTTTCATTATCCACAGGAATATGTTCGTCATCAATAAATAACACTAGGTCGGAAGACATCAAAGTTCCTTTGAGATAGGCTCTGTTATTTTTTGTGTATAGTTTGTTATTATCTGAAAAAGTAATCAATCCTCCTGTGGCATCGGCATCTATAACCAATTTGGCATTACGGATATAGTAACGGATATTTTTCCCTTCAGGTATGGTAAACATAATGTGGTTTTCTCCGTTTTTAAGCTGTGCAGGGGAAATTCTTTCTTGAAAAACTTTCCATTTGTTGTTGGTTTTGATAAAATATCCTCCGGTAGAGTTTTCGTAATTAATACTTTTACTTATTCCGGAAACGTTCTCTATCCCGTAAACTTCATAGGTCAGATAAACTTCTTTGCCAACAAGTTGATTTTTGTCGATATGAAAGGAAAATATATTATCTGCCGGGTCGTCTGCATTAATTTTGCTATCATAGCCGATAACTCCTTCTTTATCTGCTGAATGAATTTCGAAAGAGCTCGATTCATGGGCTTCTTCTATTTTTATTGTTTTCTTCTGCTCTACCGGAATACTAACTATTTGCTGAGTAGCAGTTTTTTTCTCTTCCGAAAGAACTGTATCTTCTTCCTTATCAATATCTGAAATAGCAGTAATTGATGCTGATTCCACTGCTTGGCGTATATCTTCTACCAAAAAATATGGTATATCTGATTCCCAATATTTATGATTTATCGCAGCATAGGCCGGATAACTCACAAAATTAAATATCAGCGAAAACAACGAAACGTAAAATAAAAAAGTTTTTAGCGGGCTAAGACGTTTTTGATACATAGTAAGTTAATGTGTTATTGTATGATGATTTTTTTGATTTGTGGCAAAGCGTCAATATAAGCAACAACGATATACTGACCGCTTGTTAATCTTCCTATCTCAAAAGTATCGGTTAATACCTTCTCAAAAGAAAGTGTCTTTATTCTTTTACCGTCTATATGGTAAATATCAACCTTAACATTTTGCTCTTTTTCTAAATCAAAGCTAACTGTTAATAAGTCTGATTCTTTTGCTGGGTTCGGATAAACTGTCCATTGTTGGAAATCTGTGGATTGAGCAACAGTAAAAGATTGGTTGATTGAGCAATCTCCTGAAGTAGAAATCAGTGTATAAATACCTGGTTCTGTAATTTGAACATGGTTTCCTTCTGCAATCAGTTCGCCGTCTTTTTCCCATCGTCTGGAAACTTCTTCTGAATTGTTGGCGATATGAACAGACAATACTCCGGATTCGTTCAGAGAATAACTTTCTTTCAGCTCTTCATACGCCAAAGTATTGCTTAGGGTATGAATTCTTCTGGTTACTTTACCTGCTTCAGATTGCAAGCGGACATCAAAATATTTTGACTGATTATTATCCAGTGCTATCTTATTTTTATGTTCCTGCGTATGGATTACTTGTTTGCCGTTATCATCAAATACCTGTAAGTCAAAGTTATCTTTGAACTCGTTAGAAAAGGTAAGGTAGGTGCGTTCGCAATCTGTCCGGAAATCAAATTTACCGGCTGCTTTTTCCCCTTTTAGCTTAACGGTATAATCTCCCTGGCTTAATCTGATATTACGGAATACAATATGTTCTTTTTCAACTGCTCCGACATAAGTCCGCTTTTGACCATCAGAATGAATTTCCACAACAAAACGGTTTAAGCCGGCAGATGTTGTTTCTTCCGAAGGGATATACAAGTCAATAAATGACTCCTCTACATTAGTGCGGCACAACCATTCCTTTTTGTTATAATTGCTTTTCGCATCAAAATGAAATTTTTGTCCATTACTGCCAAGCAGTATATAATCGCCTCTTTTTACTTTATTGTTTTTTCGGGAGGCATAAGAAATTATCAAATCTTTATCTTTGCTGTGGATACTTTTCTTTTGCAGTAAATTATAAGCAGAGAAATAGCCTATTCCGAAAATATGATTGTCGTATTCGCCGGTTTTATCCCATAAGTTTTCACTGTCATATACATATTGCTTGGTATCCGACAAATCCAATCCATATTTAATTGCCAGATAAGTCCTGATTTCATTGGCTTTTAACGGACTGAGATAGGTATCGAAAACCATTATTTCATACATTTTGGTTTCTTTAGTCGGGTGTACCCAGAGTTTACCTTTTTCAATATTGGACACTTTGACATCTACAAGTTCTCCAAAAGGCTGACTGTATCCTTCCATCGAAATATTTTCATTTCTAAATACCTTATTGCTGCCTACAAATACCCCGTTGCCCTTACCGATAATAGAAAGTAATGCCTCATCGACCTCTGATTTATAGACTATAAATATGTGATTACTGCCTGAAAAATTACGGATAGAGGTTTCTGTTTTTGTGTTTTTTAAAGGGAAATTATTAAAATTAAGCGGTAATTCATCTACTTTAGAAACAAATTCGGAAGAGTTTTGCAACCAAAGTACTGGTTTTACACTATCAATATATTGAGCAGAAGCATGAACAGAAAAAAGCGTAAGCAGCAGAAAAACAATACGATAAGAAATAGTCATAATGTAGTTTATGTTAAATTTAACTTCTCAAAAATACAAAAAAAAGTTAAATACAAAAAAACTAATTGAAAAAAATGACTTTTATTTAATAGCAACGACCTAGGTTTGACTGTGTCAAACCTAGGTCGTTGTAAAATTTATTCCCGAATATATTTCTTAATATGCCACTTTATTTCTTCAAAAAAAACAGCGAAAGAGAATTGAGACATTATTCTCACAACTGTGTGACCAGTTTATGGTTAGACGCAATTATGCCAAAACTTTTGAAGGATTCAAAACTAGAATACTAACTAAAATAACAGCTTTAACAGTTGTGCAGTATATCAACAAAATTTATTTCAACAGAAATATTAATCATTTAAAAGTTTTAATTATTTAAAATACACACAACGGGGTTTACTTAAATATTTTTCTGTACTAAAACCCGGCAGAAATAACGATAATCACGCAATAAAATGGTAATTTTGCAATCCAAAAAAGATTTTGAATATGAGCTTTACCGATGAAATTGCAAAACGAAGAACTTTTGGCGTAATTGCCCACCCCGATGCCGGAAAAACCACACTTACCGAGAAATTATTACTATTTGGTGGGGCGATTCAGGAAGCAGGAGCCGTAAAAAGCAATAAAATCAAAAAAGGAGCGACTTCCGATTTTATGGAAATCGAACGGCAAAGAGGAATTTCCGTGGCTACATCGGTATTGGCATTCAACTATAAAGACAAAAAAATCAACATTCTCGACACACCCGGACACAAAGATTTTGCCGAAGACACATTCAGAACCCTCACAGCGGTAGATTCCGTTATTGTGGTGGTGGACGTGGCAAAAGGGGTAGAGGAACAAACCGAGAAACTGGTTGAAGTGTGCCGAATGAGGAATATCCCGATGATTGTTTTCATCAACAAATTAGATCGCGAAGGAAAAGATGCTTTCGATTTGTTGGACGAAGTAGAGAAAAAGCTTGACCTGAAAGTGACACCGCTTTCTTTTCCGATTGGAATGGGTTATGATTTCAAAGGCATATACAATATCTGGGAAAAAAACATCAACTTGTTTTCTTCCGACAGTAAAAAAAACATCAATGATTTGATTACCATTTCTGATTTGTCTTCAGACGAATTGGATAATCTTGTTGGAAATTCAAGTGCCGACAAACTTCGGGACGAATTGGAATTGGTTGAAGAAATTTATCCGGAATTTAATCGGGAAGCATATCTGTCGGGCGAATTACAACCGGTTTTTTTCGGTTCGGCTCTGAACAACTTCGGTGTTCGCGAACTGTTGGACTGTTTTGTTGAAATTGCACCGTCACCACGACCAAAAGATTCGGACACCCGAACGGTTAATCCCAATGAAGATGCTTTTTCCGGCTTTGTGTTCAAAATCCATGCAAATATGGATCCGAAACACAGGAACCGCTTGGCATTTGTGAAAATCGTTTCAGGAACATTTGAGAAAAACAAGGCTTATATGCACGTTCGTTTGGGGAAAAACCTCAAATTTTCCAGCCCGAATGCTTTTTTTGCAGAGAAAAAAGAAATCGTAGATATTTCGTATGCTGGTGATATTGTTGGTTTGCCGGATACCGGAAATTTTAAAATAGGCGATACGCTTACCGAAGGGGAAAAAATGCAGTTCAAAGGTATTCCGAGTTTTTCGCCGGAGCATTTCCGGTACATCAATAATGCCGACCCGATGAAGTCCAAGCAACTCGAAAAAGGTATCGACCAGCTCATGGACGAAGGTGTGGCACAGTTGTTTACGCTCGAAATGAACGGACGAAAAGTAATCGGAACAGTGGGGGCATTGCAATATGAAGTAATCCAATATCGTTTGGAACACGAATATGGAGCCAAATGTACATACGAAAACTTTTCGGCTTTCAAAGCGTGCTGGGTACGCCCGGAAGATGCTAAAAACGAGGAATTTGCTGAATTTAAAAGAGTAAAGCAAAAATTTCTGGCTCGGGATAAATCCGGACAACTGGTGTTTTTGGCTGATTCGGAATTTTCTATCCAGATGACACAAAGTAAATTTCCGACGGTAAAACTTACTTTCGTTTCTGAAAATGTATAAATAATATGGTTATGAATGATATCAAAATAACTATTATTGACCGGGACGGACAAGCGCATATCATTGATGCTCCGACTGACATGGGTATGAATCTTATGGAGCTGATTCGTGCTTACGAATTGGCAGAAGAAGGGACTTTGGGTATCTGTGGTGGAATGGCGATGTGTGCGTCGTGCCAGTGCTATGTACTGAACGAGAATGAAGTAACTGAACTTCCTGAAAAAAATCCGGACGAAGAAGCCATGTTGTGGGAAGCCTACCACGTGGAAGACAACAGCCGATTGAGCTGTCAGATTGCTATTACACCTGAAATAGACGGATTAAAAATACAGATTGCTCCGGAGCAGTAATAAGAAAAAAGGCCAAAATCATTCGGTGATTTTGACCTTTTTTGTTTACGTATAGACCTGATTAATGTCGGAAAGAGTAACCAACACTTAGTGTAAGCCAATTCTTTTTCCAGTTGAAATCATCATCAACACTAACATTCGTAAGTCCTAAATTATATTTGAGATTAATGTCTAATCTTTTATTGATGATATAGCCTGCACCGGCAAAAACACTAAAATCTACGGTAGTAAATGTATCATTGAAACCTAGTATGTTGTCAAGGAAACCGTTACTCTCTGATGAAGGAAGCTTGCCTGCAAAATTAAGACCTAATTCGCCTCCTCCAAAAACCTGAAATTTTTGGTCTTGCATAAAATAATGTAGGCTCATCGACGGATTTATTGAATGAAGAATATATGGCTTTTTTTCTCCTTTAACTTTAGCACCTAAGTTGTTATAAGAAGCTCCTGAGCGAATGGCAAAATCATCGTTAATTACAAAGAAGCGATAAGAGCCAAAATAAAAGCCGATTTTTTGCCCGCTTCCTTCCATGCCTGAAATAGTGGCTGAGTTTACACCAGCCTCGATGCTCCAATAGCAATCATAACAAAGGATAGAACTTCCGCCAAACTGGGCCTGAGAATTAAATGATAAGCCAAACAAAGTAATAATTAAAAATAAAGTTTTTTTCATGAAAATAGTTTTTGATTGGAGCCTGTTTAAATTTGTATTGTAAAATTATTAGATAAATTTTAAACAGGTTCTTAATTGTTTTTACATTTTTCGTATTGCTCAATAATGGAATAAACAAAATCCTCATCTCGTTTAGTGTCAACATTATCAATGAGTTCTGGTAAATTCGGGCAGTCGGGGAAAAGGTGTGGTTGCACTCTCGCAAATTGCTTTTTTAGTCTTCTCTTTTTAGTCCACAAAAACTTGAAATAACCGTCATCGCCAAGTTTGCTCACGCCAAAGTTTATGTTTCCTTTTAGATAAGTCACAACAATTTTTTCTACGCCACGTACTTTTTGAATGTGATAAACCCAACCAATGTTAGTCACGACATATCCACTGTCTGTTACCCCATTAACCAACAACCAAGAGCTGGCTTTCTCTGATTTATTCAGTTCGCCATCGTTAAAGTAATATCCTTGTCCTCGCATGAAGATAGCTTTGTCGGCACCGTCATTTAAATCGATAGAAAGATATTCTATTAATTTAGGGTCAATTTCTTTTTTCTCGCCATTGATTTTAACTTTAAATTTTTTAACTCCTACAGTTAGTGGGAAAGAAATTTCAACGTTTTCTGTCGTGCCGTCTGTGTAATGAATCACGCAAGGGCGGGAAAATACTGTTGTTGTGAAAAAGAACAACAGTAATAAAAATAGATTTTTCATAATAAAAGTAATTGTTAATGCTGCCAAATATAAAGGCAATATATTCCGTATCCAAATAAAACGTTAAAAAAATTAACTTTTTTGTTTATCTGAAAACAGCAATAACATAAATACAACCTTGGTTTGGATTAAATTTAATAATTTAGCGGTTTAAATATGGTTTATGATTAAAATGCTAACCAATATAGGTAGATATTTCATTATGCTGGGTGCGGCTTTCCGTCGTCCTACCAAGTGGGGTGTGATGAGAAACCTGATTTTTAAAGAGATTAATGAGTTGATAATCGGTTCGTTAGGGATAGTTATGTTTTTGTCGTTCTTCATCGGTGCAGTAGTCACTATCCAAACAGCTCTTAACCTGAGTAACCCGATTATTCCCAAATATCTGATTGGTTTTACAGCCAGGCAGTCTATCATTCTGGAGTTTTCGCCAACATTTGTTTCAATTATTATGGCGGGACGTATGGGGTCATATATCACATCAAGTATCGGAACGATGAAAGTAACCGAACAGATTGATGCTTTGGAGGTTATGGGGATTAATTCGCTGAATTATCTGGTTTTTCCGAAACTTGTGACCACGCTGGTTTATCCGTTTTTGATAACCATCAGCATGTTTATCGGTATTTTTGGCGGATATATCGCCGGAACATTAGGGCATTATCTGACTGCTGAAGAGTTTGTTATCGGTTTGCGAGACACTTTTGTTCCCTTTCACGTATTTTACGCATTCATTAAATCGACCATATTCGGCTTTCTCTTAGCGTCTATTCCGTCCTATTTTGGCTATTATATGCAAGGAGGAGCTCTGGAAGTAGGTAAGGCGGCAACGAAATCATTCGTTTGGACGAGTGTCGCCATTATTATAGCGAATTATGTTCTAACTCAAATATTGCTGACCTGATGATTGAAGTAAAAGACATCGTAAAATCTTTTGACGGCAAAATGGTGCTGAAAGGGATTACTACACAATATGAAGCCGGGAAAACCAATCTGATTATTGGACAGTCCGGCTCGGGAAAAACCGTTTTATTAAAAACACTTTTGGGTGTGCATCAGCAGGACAGCGGACAGATTTTATTCGACGGAAAGCGATATGCCAGTCTGAGTCTGGACGAAAAAAGAGATTTACGGACGAAAATCGGAATGGTTTTTCAGGGGAGTGCTTTGTTTGATTCGATGAATGTGGAAGAAAATATTGCCTTTCCATTGCGAATGTTTACCAACAAATCCAACAAAGAAATCTTTGAACGTGTACAGGAAGTTATCGAACGGGTAAATTTGGTCGATGCCAACAAAAAAATGCCTTCGGAAATTTCGGGTGGTATGCAAAAACGGGTTGCTATTGCCAGAGCGATTGTCAACAATCCGAAATATCTGTTTTGCGACGAACCGAACTCCGGATTAGACCCGAAAACAGCCATTGTTATCGATACGCTGATTCAGGAAATTACGCATGAATACGGCATCACAACTGTCATCAACACCCACGATATGAACTCTGTGCTTGAAATCGGCGAACATATCGTGTTTCTCAAAGACGGGAAATTGGTTTGGAGTGGAAACAGTCAGGAAATCCTGAAAACCGATAATCCGGATATTGTAGATTTTGTTTATTCATCGAATTTGCTGAAAGAAATCAGAGCATTTCATTTAGAACACAAGTAAAATGTTTTTCATCAGGAAAAATCCCACAGAGAAAAAATTGATCGAACTGGGCTATGACTGGATAGTGAAAAACTATCGCAGACAGCTCAGAAACAATCAGTTGAGCAAAGCGGAGTGGCAAAAGGCTCTCGACAATTTTTACCAATCTGTGGCACACAAAAAAGAAGGGAAAAATAATGTAAATGTAGCCGTCAGACAGACTTTTGACGACAACGAAGTGTTGCCGGCACTGAATGTAAGTCAAATTACACTGCCGGAATACGACATTGATTTTCTCAAAAATAAAATTTATCACGATTACAAAACCACCGGAAAACCAGCCCTCTCAGACATTGATTTTTTATACCAGATTTTCAAAAAAGAATTTCCTGAAACTCCTCGCCAAGCCGATTTGTCGGTAGATGATACTGCCCGGGCTATAGATATCATCACAGAGGAATATAGCAAAGAAAAAGCCACATTGATTTATGCAGCTTTTGAGTTTTTACGTTGTCAGGGTTGATGTTGCAATGCATATAAAGTAAATGTCCCGAGCCAGTGGCTTCCCATATAATCATCGCCAGAAATATTACCAAAAGAAGTAGAGAAATGTTCCCGTGCCAAATCATTCAGGTGGTTGAGTTCTGGCAATTGTTCAGCAATGCCAAATAAACAAGCTGCTCGACTGAAATTCAATCCGTCCAAATGTACCAGGTGCCCATCGGTTCGGTCAGACACTTTGGCGGGAATCATTGTGAAATCTTCAGCGAAAATATCCGGCAGAAAACCTTTCAGCCATTTTCGGTAATCGTCCCGGGGTAAAACTTTGCTCATCAGATAAGCCTCTTCCAAACATGGCGACAAGAAATCGTGTCCGCTTGGTTCGAAGTACAAAGCACAGTTTTCGTCCTGATTATATAATCTTTTTGCGTGTTCCGTGATTAAACTTTCAAAGGATTTGTTGCCTGAACTTCGGGCATAATCTAACGACAAAGACAAACCAAATGCCGTGTTGTCGTGTGTTCCTGTCCGAATCGGGTAGTATAATTTGGGTAGATATTCTTCATAGCGTTCTATCAACAAATCGGTCAAAGGTTGTAATGTGCTTGCCCATTTTCGAGCATCATCGTCCTGCCATTTATTTAGCGATTCTTGTAATTTAAATAGCCATGCCCAGCCGTAAGTTCGTTCGAAATTCCGGTTATTTTTATCCTGAAAAAAATGTATTTCCACAGCAATATTCTCAGGGGTAAGATGTTGGTTGAGCAAATTGCGGACTTCGTTAGAATCGTCCAGTTCGGGAAACTGTTTCATTAAACTAACTATCGACCAATAACCGTGAACAGATGAATGCCAGTCAAAGCACCCGTAAAAAACCGGTCTGAGTTGTTTCGGCGTTTTTAAATCTTCACTACTGCCCAGCGTTTGTCCGAGTTTGTTCGGATATTCAATAGTCAGACAATGTGCGGGCAATTCAAAAATCTTTTGTGCCGATTCCAGATTCAGTTCATGTTTTTGAATTTCGCTGTTTTTTTCTATTTCTTTTTTTTCCTGACAAGCGACAAGCAATAGACTTATTCCGATGAAATATAACCAGTTTTTCATGTCTTATAAAGGATTAATCTGTGCGACAACTTTTTTGATGTCCTGTTCTTTTCTTTTCGGAAAAATCAGCAGTACATCTTCTTTTTCTACGATAATATAATCACTGAGACCGTCAATAACGACGAGCTTTTTGCCATCGGTACGGATAATGTTGTTCGTTCCGTCTTCAGTAAAAACCTGTGCATTGACCACCGCGTTATCGTTGTCGTCTTTAGGTAGTTTGTCATATAACGAACCCCACGTACCTAAATCGTTCCAATCGAAAGTTGCCTGCATCACAAAAACATTTTTCGCTTGTTCCATAATGGCATAATCAATGGAGATGTTTTGGGCTTTACCGTAATTTTCTGTCACAAATTTTTCCTCATCTGGCGTACCGTAAGCAGATTCGCCTTGGGCAAATAATGCATACATTTCAGGTTGAAAAGTCTGAAACGCTTCCAGAATGGTGTTGTTCTGCCAGATGAATATGCCTGAATTCCATAAGAAATTACGGCTTTGGATAAATTTTCTCGCCGTTTGATAATCCGGCTTTTCCCGAAATTGTACCACTTTTTTTATCTGCCGGGTGTCTAATTTGTTGTATTCAATATAACCGTAACCGGTGTTCGGGAAAGTCGGTAAAATCCCGAAAGTCATCATCACTTTGTCGTGTTCGCAAATGTCAAAAGCCCTTTGCAGATTAGCCACAAACTGCACTTCGTCTTCAATCCAATGGTCGCTCGGGGCAATAACAGTCAGTGCATTGGGATTCATTTTCCGGATTTTCATCGAAGCATACAAAATGCACGGTGCGGTGTTCCGCATTTCCGGTTCTAAGATAATTTGAGATTCTTGAACGTCGGGGATTTGTTGTAAAATCAAATCTTTGTATTTCTGATGAGAAAGGATTAAAATATTTTCTTTCGGAATGATTTGGCTTAACCTTGAAAACGTTTGTTGAATCAATGTTTTTCCTGTTCCGAGCATATCGTGAAACTGCTTTGGAAATTCCGGTGTACTGACCGGCCAAAACCTTGAACCTACTCCGCCAGCCATCAAAATGGCATAATAATTCTTGTTCATAATTATCTTTTTACCGGATATACAACCGCGTTGGGTTTGATGGCATATTTTCTGCCACTACGTACTTCTGTACATTCAAATCGCTTGACGATTAACCTTTCTTTGCGGTATATCCGTTGGTTGTTTAACATAAAGTACCCTCCCAAAGGTACATCATTTAGAAATATTTTTTGGTCTTTGTCTTCAAATCGTTGTAAAACCATCGACAACATAGCATCGGTGTCACTGCTTGCCGACGGATTTTTAAAATGGTTAACCACTACCGGTAGAATTTCTTTCGGGAAAATCAAGGTATTCAGAAAAGGAACCATCAGCAGTTTGAATGTATGTTTCCATTCTTCGCCATGCGGTTTGATGTTTCTGCCGTATTTCTGAAAAGCAACCAGATGGGCGATTTCGTGAATCAGCGTAATGAGAAAACGGTATTGATTCAGGCTGGCGTTGACGGTAATCTGATGGCTTCCGTCCGGATTTTTCCGGTAATCACCATGCCGGGTTGTACGTTCATTGACGATTTTCAGATGCACATGATATGCCTTGATGAGCTCAAAAACGGACTCAACGCTGTTTTCCGGAAGATATTTGGTTAAAACCTGGGTCAAACTATGGGGTTGTTGAAGATACTTGTAATACTTTTCCGTTGAAATACCTGTTTCCGTTCAGGGCAAAATCTGCAATATATTCTGCCATATTTTCCGGATTGAGGGGTGCCTGATAGCCCGGAAAAGCTTCTTCGAGCATTTCTGTCTGCACAGCTCCCAATGCCAATACATTGAAAGCGATACCTTGCTCTTTGTATTCTTCCGCCAACAATTCAGACAACGTGATTACCGCACCTTTGCTTGAGCTATATGCCGACAATCCTGGAAATTTCATGCTGCCCTGAATGCCTCCCATACTGCTGATAGTTACTACGTGACCGCCTTCGGTCATTGAGGGTAAAATCGCCTGATTCAAAGCTACTACACCAAAAACGTTCACTTTGTAAACATAATCAAATTCCTCAGCGGTTATTTCCGCAAATGGTTTATTGACAATAGCACCGGCATTGTGGATAACGATGTCGATTTTCGGGTGTTTTTTCCCTATTTTTTCCGCAACGTCCCGAACAGATTCGGGTTGGGTCAAATCTACGGAATAACAGCTTACATTGGGTAAATCCTGTAATTTACCGGAAATTTTTCTGGACAAGGCAATTATTTGATTTGATGCGTTTTTGGCTAAAATCTGACAAAGCTCCAGCCCAATTCCTCTGCTGGTTCCGGTAATAAGTATGGTTTTCATTGGTTTGTATGATTTGTACAAATATACAAAATTAAATGCCTTTCCTGTTTTCTTAGTTATACTCTGCCGGTTTCTTGATGCTGATGATGAATTTTAATGCCGTGCTTACCGATACACCCGAAGGAATCAGATTCATGACAGGGTTCAGTTCCTGCAATGCTTTTTCAGGATTTGTCGCACTAAACTCATGTATGTAGCTGAAAAGCTGCTTTTCTCTGTCTGTGTTTTTTGACAGATTGTAATAATAAGAAACAGATTGTAAGGACTCCAGTACAGAAATCAATGTTGATGTTTGGGGAAATTGCGTTTTGTTTTCCCGCAGAAAATATAGTGGTTCCGAATAATCTATTTCGAACATTTTTTCTTTTGCAAATACTTCTTGTTGATTTCTTTTGCCTGATTCGGTGGTTTTTTTAATACTGTTTTCGTTAATTTTTTTTCTGTTGTTAATCATAGTTTTTGATTTTTGATGCAAAACGTGGGCTAATTCCTTTAGTTTGCAACAGAAGCCCGACCAAAGGCTGTAGAACAAAGCAAAAAGGAATGCTCGCGTTTAGTGGGCATTTCCACTTTTACTTCCTGCTCTACTTTGAAAAAAATATGGTCGTATTTCTGTTGCAGGAATTTTTAAAGCGAAATGCTGTTTTAGTATATTAATTGTCTATGCTTTAAGCCATTTATTTTGGTTTTTTATTTTAGCAAATATATAAAATGTTTTTGTCTGTTATAAAATCCAGTAAAGAATATTTTTTTAGTATATTTAACAATTAATTTATTGGTTGAAAACAAACATATCTATAAATATAACTTAACTTTTAAAGATTACTTTATGAAAACATTACTTACAATACAATTTAGAATCATTGCGACAGTTGTCTCTTTGTTTTTTGTGACTTTCGGATTTTACGCTCAAACTCCCGGAAATATAGACTTGTCCTTTGACGTTGGAAACGGGGTAACCGTAAATGAAGCATTTACACGTTGTCTTGCCTTACAGTCGGACGGCAAAATTTTGGTAGGAGGAAATTTTACTTCTTACGATGGATACGCCCGAAATAGTATTGTCCGTCTAAATGCAGACGGAACCGTAGATACTTCTTTCAATAGTGGTTCCGGATTAAGTGAATATTCAAGTATATACGCAATAACCGTGCAGCCAGACGGCAAAATTTTAGTAGGAGGAAGCTTCACTTCTTATAACGGACAGTCCAAAAATCTCATTGTTAGATTGAATTCCAATGGAGATGTAGATACTTCTTTTGACATAGGCACAGGTTTTAGTGCTGCTGATTATGCCAATGCTGTTCACTCAATTGTCGTTCAGCCAGACGGTAAGATTATAATTGGTGGCTATTTTATTTCCTATAATGGTCAACCTGCAGCAAGCCTGATTCGCCTGAATGCAAACGGAAGCATTGACACTTCGTTCGATATCGGTGCAGGGATAAAATATTATAGCGTATTACAACTGAAAGCTTTTGTTTACGATATTCATTTGCAGGATAATGGTAAGATAATAATAGGCGGAAATTTTAATAAATTTAATGATGAAGATATAGTAGGTAATGTTGTTCGCTTAAATGCTGATGGTAGTTTAGATAATTCTTTCGGTATCACTGAAGGGGTTGGTGTTAACGCAATAGTGTTTTCAGTTGGTGTGCAATCTGATAGTAAAGTATTGGCAGGTGGTACACAATTTATACCTGGAGAAGGGGGGCAAATTAACATTGTACGTTTTAATGAAGACGGCAGTTTAGATAGCACATTTGATATCGGAACCGGACTTGAAGATGAGAACCAAGCTGTTATTGTCGAAGACTTAGTTATACAATCCGATGGTAAAATTATTATAGGAGGGTCTTTTTCCAACCTAAACGGACAATCTGTAAAACGCATTGCCAGACTGAATTCGGACGGAACGCAGGATACTACTTTTGATTCCGGAATGGGATTTAATGCAAGACTTTCGGATTTACTGCTGCAGCCTGATGGGAAAATTGTTGCCGGAGGTCAGTTTTCCCTATATAATGGACAACCGCGAGAACAAGTAACTCGGTTAAATACTAATGGGAATATAGATAATCTTTTTGATGTGGGTGGAGGAATTCAGAAACAATTCATTGCAACCGCTTATGATGTAACCATACAACCTGACGGAAAAATTCTGGTAGCAGGTGATTTTTCCCATTACGATAACTATCCTGTCGGAGGCATTGTTCGGGTAAATGATGATGGAAGCCGTGACAATTCGTTTCAGGTTGGAGGAGGATTTATCCGTTCAGGCGGAATTAGGTCTAATGTGTATAAGATAAAAGTACAATCTGATGGAAAAATTCTGGTAGGAGGAGATTTTATTGCTTATAATGACCAAAGTACATTCAAAATGGTTCGATTAAATGCTGACGGTACATTGGATACAACATTTGAAAAATTTAATCTTCCGTCATATAACTGGGCAGTCCGAACTTTTGATTCACAACTTGATGGCAAAATTATAGTGGGCAGGCAGGAGGGGGCTCCTTATCTTTACAGATACAATGCAGACGGAAGTATAGACAATACCTTTGATATTGGTACAGGAGTTAACGGAACTGTTAGCTCTATTGTGACACAGCCAGATGGCAAGGTGTTGGTCTGCGGAAATTTTACTGAGTTTAATGGACAGCCACAAAACAGGATTATGCGTTTGAACCCGGACGGCAGTTTAGATACGTCTTTTGATGTCGGAACAGGTATTGGAAATGATACAAATCGATTGACAATAGCATTGCAGCCAGACGGTAAAATTCTTGTTGGAGCACCTATTCACGTTTTTAATGGAGAGAACTTAAATTATAAAAGAATCATTAGGCTCAATCCAGACGGTAGTTTGGATACATCATTTGAAGAAGCTATTAGTGCTGGTGGTGGCTCCATACAAACAATTTCTGTGCAACCCGACGGCAAAATCATTGTAGGCGGTTTTTTTGGTGGTGTTTTAAGAAATTTCACTCGCCTCAACAGCGATGGAAGTGTTGATAGTTCTTTTTTGGAAGATGTAGGATTTAATGCATCTGGAAATGTTTACAGAACAGCTATTCAAACCGATGAAAAAATTTTAGTTGTAGGGGCATTTATTAAATACAATACTCATTACCGAAACGGTATCTTGCGTTTGCATGGAGATGCAACAGCCGATGTTGAAGATTTTGAAAATTCATCAGCATTAATCGATATTTATCCAAATCCCACTAAAGATTATTTCAATATTATATCAGAAGATATCATTCAATCAATTGAACTCTATGATATTGCAGGCAGATTGATAAAAACAGAATTGGTTAACGGTTTTGAAGTACAACAAAATGTCAGTAGCTTGGCAAGTGGAACTTACATACTGAAAGTAAAAACGGAAAAAACAGAAATCACAAAGAAAATTATTAAAGAATAATCAAGTAATAATACCAAAAAACACCTGTAATGTAGAGTATTACAGGTGTTTTTCGTTGATGATAATCGTGTTATTAGGCTAACATCGTTACCGGATTTTCGATATAACTGCGGAGAGTTTGTAAAAATTCTGCTCCGGTAGCTCCGTCCACGGTTCTGTGGTCACAGGCTAAGGTTACAGTCATCGTGTTGCCTATAACGATTTGTCCATTTTTTACAACCGGTTTTTCAATGATAGCACCCACAGACAAAATGGCCGAATTAGGCTGATTGATAATAGAAGTAAATTCTTTGATACCAAACATACCTAAGTTGGAAACTGTGAAAGTGGAACCTTCCATTTCTTTAGGTTGTAATTTTTTGTTTTTCGCTTTTCCTGCCAAATCTTTCACTGTCAAACCGATTTGTGTCAGACTCAGCAAATCCGTATAGTTTATTACCGGTACTACCAATCCGTCTTCTACGGCAACTGCCACACCTATATTCACATGATGATTGATGATAGTAGCATTTTCTGTCCATTTAGAATTCACTTTCGGGTGTTTCTTCAATGCCATTGCACAAGCTTTTACTACCATATCGTTGAATGATACTTTGGTGTCCGGCAAACTGTTGATTGTTTTTCGTGACGCAATTGCGTTGTCCATATCAATTTCAATGGTCAGGTAATAGTGCGGTGCGGTGTATTTGGATTCAGACAGTCTTCGTGCAATGGTCTTACGCATTTGAGAGTTTTTCACTTCCTCTGCGTGAGTTTCCCCAGCCGGAACAAATGTCTGCACAGATGATTTTTCTGTTTTTGACTCAACAGCTTTTTCAGACGATGTAAAGTTTTCTACATCACTTTTCACGATACGACCGTTTTCACCAGAACCTTTTACTTGTGACAAATCGATTCCTTTTTCTTCGGCAATCTTTTTGGCTAAAGGCGAAGCAAAAATACGTCCGGTATTGTTTTTGGCTGATTCTTCTTTAGCCGGTTCCTCTTTTTTAGTTGACTCTGATGAGGATTGGGTTTCTTTTTTCTCAGATTTTTTAGCTACAGGTTTTCCTCCGGTTGCTACGACTCCGGAAACATCGGTTCCTTCCGGACCAACGATTGCCAGTACACTGTCAACAGGAGCAGATTCCCCTTCCTGAATGCCGATATGTAATAATGTTCCGGAATAGAACGATTCGAATTCCATTGTCGCTTTGTCCGTTTCGATTTCTGCCAGAATATCTCCTTCCGAAACGTTATCTCCGACTTTTTTTAACCATGTTGCCACCGTTCCTTCAGTCATTGTGTCGCTCAGGCGAGGCATAGTGATGATTTCTACTCCTTCGGGTATTTCTCCTGATGCTTTTTCTTCTTCTTGAGACTCAGAAGAATCAGCAGTTTCAGGTTCTTCTGATTTTTCTTTATCGGCGTTACCGCTTTCTAATAATTGTTTATAATCTTCTCCCTCTTTACCTATAATTGCCAGTACACTGTCAACAGGGGCGGTTTCTCCTTCCTGAATACCGATATACAGCAACGTTCCGGATTGAAACGATTCAAATTCCATTGTTGCTTTGTCTGTTTCGATTTCAGCCAGAATATCTCCTTCTGAAACTTTGTCTCCAACTTTTTTTAACCATGTTGCCACCGTCCCTTCGGTCATTGTGTCGCTCAGGCGGGGCATTGTGATGATTTCTGCCATAATTTATAATTTATGTGGTAAAAACGGATAATCTTCTTGCTCGTAAACAACGTCGTACATCACGCTTGTGTCCGGATATGGCGATTCTTCTGCAAATTGCTCACATTCTTTAACCAAATCGCGTACGCGGTTGTCGATTTCTTCAATTTCTTCGTCGCTTGCCCAATTGTTTTCTTTGATGGTGTCTAATACTTGAGTAATCGGGTCAATTTTTTTATATTCTTCTACCTCTGCTTTGGTACGATAATGTTGTGCGTCTGACATAGAGTGTCCTCTGTATCGGTAAGTCTTCATTTCCAAAAATGTCGGGCCTTCTCCTTTTCTCGCTCTTTCAATTGCGTCATAGACAGCTTCGGCTACTTTAACCGGATTCATGGCATCTACAGCATAGCTCGGCATTTCATACCCTAATCCTAATTTCCATACATCGACGTGGTTGGCTGTTCTTTCTACAGATGTTCCCATTGCATAGCCATTATTTTCACAGATAAAAATAACCGGAAGTTTCCATAGCATTGCCATATTAAATGCTTCGTGTAACGAACCTTGTCTTGCGGCTCCGTCCCCGAAAAATGTCAGAGTAGCTGCATCAATACCTTTATATTTGTCGGCGAATGCGAGTCCGGCTCCTAAAGGAATTTGTCCGCCAACGATACCATGTCCGCCGTAAAAACGATGTTCTTTTGAGAAGATGTGCATAGAGCCTCCCAAGCCTTGTGAGGTTCCGGTAGCTTTACCTAACAATTCCGCCATAACTTTTCTCGGGTCAACACCCATACCGATAGGTTGAACGTGATTACGATAAGCTGTAATCATTTTGTCTTTAGATAAGTCCATAGCGTGTAAGCAGCCGGCAAGAATGGCCTCCTGTCCGTTATAAAGGTGTAAGAAACCTCTCACTTTTTGCTGTATATATAAAGCGGCAAGTTTGTCTTCAAACTTACGCCAAAAGAGCATATTTTCGTACCAGTCTAAATAAACTTCTTTCGTTAGTTCTTTCATTTTTGTTGTTTTTAATAAAAGGCTGTTTTTTGCCTATTTAGGATTTTAGCAAAATTAAGCTATCAAAGCCGAATGAAAAAAATATTTGTAAAAATTTTCTCCTAAAAATATAAGAATTATGGTATAAATAAAAAGGTTGTCTGAAAAGACAACCTTTTTAGTGTTTTAAATATTTAAAACTTATTTTACAAGTCTAACCTCAGTACGACGGTTATTTGCTCTACCGGCAGCAGTTTTGTTTGTGTCGATAGGACGTTTAGAACCGAATCCTTCAGCAGAAAGTCTGTCAGCTTTAACTCCTTGAGAAATCAAATAGTCTTGTACTGCTTTTGCTCTGTCTAAAGATAGAGGGTCATTGATTTTGTCACTTCCTGTTGAGTCAGTGTGTCCTTCAACTACGAATTTAGCCGTAGGGAATTGTTTCATTACTCTTGCCATCTCGTTTAACACAGCGTAAGATTGCTCTTGGAAAGTTGATTTTCCTGTGTTGAACAATATGGTTTTACCGTAATCGTTCAATTCTTTGATGTGTTTTTCTTCTACTTCAGGACAGCCGTTGTTAGATGCAGGACCAGCAATTTTAGGACATTCGTCTTCGTGGTCAGGCACTCCGTCACCGTCAGTATCAGGCCAAGGACATCCGTCATTTTCTGCAGGACCGGCTTCTTCCGGACATTTATCTACATTGTCAAGAACTCCGTCACCGTCAGTATCTCCCCAAGGGCATCCGTTATTTTCTGCAGGACCAAATTCATCAGGGCAAGCGTCTTGGTGGTTAGGCACTCCGTCACCGTCATCGTCAGGACAGCCGTTGTATTCAGGTAATCCTGCTTCGAATGGACAGTCATCTTCAGGGTCGATAATTCCGTCACCGTCAGTATCAGGACAACCGTTTAATTCAACTAATCCTGGTAATTCAGGACATTCGTCATATTTATCTAATACTCCGTCGCCGTCAGTGTCTTTACCTCCGAAACGGAAAGTAAATCCTGCCATGTGTTGTAAGTGAGAAGGAACGGAAATATCATTACCTCTTTCGAAGCTGTATAATTCTTCTTGTCCGTCTTCGAATTGATATTTATAAGTTGAAGACAAGCTTAAACCAATGTTTTCAGAAAACCAGATGGTCAAGCCTAAACCTCCGTTTACGTTACCGGAAGATGCTTTTCCTAAGAAAGCATAACCACCACCTACGTGAACAGACGGGTCAAACCATTTAGAACCGATTAGTCCGCCGATGCTGTATCGGAACTGACCATCAATGCCATAGTACATCATATCTACTGCGTCAACAGTTCTTTGCCCGTTGAAGTCAGCATCTGTGATGACACCGCCGTCCATTACGATGTTGTCAAAACCTCCCGGATTTAATGGATTAACCATTTTGGTCATTTTGTTAACTGACCCTACAACTCCGAATGATAGGTTTGAACCAAGATAACGATGAACGCTTAATGTGGATACTGATGGAAGCATACTCCAGTTGTCTGTTTGGAAATATTGTCCAAATCTGTCGCCAAATCCTGTGGCTACGCTTGAACGACCTCCGTCAAGAGCATTCATGCCAACGCCAACCGCCCATGGTTGGTCTTCAGTTTGTGCTTGTGCAGCTGTCATTGTTCCTAACATGGCTGCAGCTACAAATAATTTGTTGAAATGTTTCATAACTACTAATTTACAAATGCTATATAGCAACAAAAATACATCACTATTTTTTAATAATCAAATAAATGTTAATTATTTTTTTATTTAACACTTATATAATGTTTAATTCTTTACCGACTTCAATGAATGCTTTTATGGCTTTGTCCAGATGTTCCTGGCTGTGTGCAGCAGAAAGCTGAACTCTGATTCGTGCTTTATCTTTAGGTACAACCGGATAAAAGAATCCGATGACATAAATGCCTTTTTCCAGTAATTTATCTGCCATAACCTGCGATAATTTCGCATCATACAACATTACCGGAACAATTGCCGAGTCGCCATCGATGATGTCAAAACCGGCTTCTTTCATGCCTTTTTTGAAATATTGTGTATTCCATTCTAATTTATCTCTCAAAGAAGTATCTCTTTTAAGTATATCAAATACTTTCAGTGATGCACCTACGATAACCGGCGAAAGGGAATTGGAAAATAAATAGGGTCTGGAGCGTTGTCTGAGCATTTCGATGATTTCTTTTTTCCCGGTAGTGTAACCGCCCATTGCTCCACCAAGTGCTTTACCGAGTGTTCCGGTAATAATATCTACGCGTCCCATCACGTTTTTGGCTTCGAGTGTTCCTTTTCCTGTCGCACCGATAAATCCAGCGGCATGGCATTCATCTACCATAACCATCGCATCATATTTATCTGCCAAATCACATATCTTATCTAAAGGAGCAACCAATCCGTCCATGGAAAAAACCCCATCGGTTACAATCACTTTGAAACGTCGGTTGTCGGCAACAGCTTTTTTCAGCTGAGCCTCAAGGTCTTCCATGTTGTTGTTTTCGTAACGGTATCTGGCAGCTTTACACAAACGAACTCCGTCAATGATAGAGGCGTGATTCAAACTGTCAGAAATGATAGCGTCTTCTTCAGTTAGTAACGGTTCAAATA
The DNA here is from genome assembly GCF_002807015.1 of Avrilella dinanensis. Lineage (GTDB taxonomy): Bacteria > Bacteroidota > Bacteroidia > Flavobacteriales > Flavobacteriaceae > Flavobacterium > Flavobacterium dinanensis. Next base: position 774,939 of record NZ_NIPO01000001.1, read on the forward strand.
CACCACCGTTGGCATCAAAAGCTGCGGCATATAATATAGTGTCTTCTGTTCCGTAAAACGAGGCTATTTCTGCTTCCAATTGTTTGTGAATATCTTGCGTACCACAAATAAAACGTACCGATGACATTCCGAAACCGTGAGAATCCAGAGCGTCTTTGGCTGCCTGAACGACCTCGGGGTGGGAGGAAAGTCCTAAATAATTGTTGGCACAAAAATTCAAAACGGTTTGTCCATTGTCTATTTTGATTTCCGCTCCCTGTGGCGACACAATGATGCGTTCTGATTTAAATAGCCCACTTTCTTTGATGTCAGCTAATTCGTTTTGTAAATGTTGTTGAATTTTACCGTACATAATTGTTTTCTTTTTTTTCGATTACAAATGTATCACTTTTATATCATCTTGCCTGATATAGATCAATGTTTTTTGGACAACTGAATATCCCATCGATTCGAGTATATCGGCATAAGATTCGATTTGCTGATGATGTTTTTTAGATTCCTGACCGGTTTTGTAATCCAGCAAATAAGCATTTTTTCCGTCGAAAACCATTTTATCCGGAATGAGATTTTTCTCAGACAAAATCATTCTTTCGTTGTATATCGTTTTTCCGGAATCAAAATAATGCTGTAATTCCTGATGATTGACGATTTGCTGAATGATTTGGCTAAGCCAGATTTTGTCTTCCGGATTGATTTCGCCTTTCAACAAGGCAGTTTGCAGGCTTTTTTCGATGTCTTTTTCAGAAGATATTTTTGCTAAAATCCGGTGCAGCTGATTCCCTTCGTCGATGGCAGTTTGCGTTTCATTGTTCCACAATAAAGCAGTACGTTTGGCGATTTTAATGTTATCCGGACGAAAATTATTGTCAATGCTTTCAATGATTCGCAACGGTTCTTGTTCTTCTTTTTGTATAGAAACTCTTTGCGGATTCCCTATACGAACGATTTTGTCTTCAGGAATTTCAATATGTTTATTTCCCAGATACAAAGCAAAACAATCTGATACTTTTGTTGGGTTGTTGATGGTTTTTCCGGGATTTTCTGTAATAATATATAATTGTTCAACGGCACGGGTCAGCGTTACATATAATATGTTCACGACATCAAACAAATATTCTTCTTTTTTCTCTTCGTAATGTTGCTGGATTTTCTGTCCGTAAAAATTAAGTTGTTTACTTTGATTAATCAATCCTTTAGGTAAATCGAACTGTTTTTTAGGTAAGTCAACCCATATTTTATCACGGGTATCGGATAATTTTTCATTAGCAAACGGAAAAATAACTACCGGAAACTCCAATCCTTTTGATTTGTGAATGGTCATGATTTTGACCGCATCAGAATTTTCCGGTGCCGGAATACTGATTCGTTCATAATTTTGTTCCCAATATCGAATAAAATCCGATGAACTGCTGTGATAACGGGTGCTGTGTTCCAGAACCACGTCCATGAAATACTGCACATAAGAATATTTTTTCGTTTCCGGAATAAATTGCTGGGCCAAATATTCCACAGCGGTATATAAATCTGTTTTCCGGACATAATCAAAGCTGACATTTATGCCAAATCCATGCAGCCATTGTTCGAGTTCGGTGTCTTTCAAAGGTAAACCTTGCGTAATGAAATCGTGCACCGGCATTTCGTTCTGATGTTTTGCTGTCTGGTACAACCATTTGGCTTTGGTGTCGGCATCATTGGTTTGTGTGCTGTATTTCAGTAATAAAATCAACAGTTGCACATCAGACGAATTGTTGATTAAGAGCGTTTCGGACGATAAAATCGGGACGTTGTTTTCTGTCAGAAAATTAGCAATTGCCACGCCTTGCCGCACTTTTCGGGTTAGCACCACCGTGTCTTTGTAGGAAAAACCATTGGCTAAAGCTTTTTTGATGGTTTCAAGCGTGGCTTTGAGATACAAATCGTTGGCGGTTTCGTCGTCGTCTGTATCGTTTTTGTCTATAAAGCGGAATTCTACATAACCACCATTTTTGGTATTGTTTTTTTGAAAGCTGTCTTCGGCATATAATTTTTTATAATCAGGTTGCTGAAATAAGCCCGAAATAAAAGCAAAAAATTGATTGTTGAAATCGACAATTTCTGAGTAACTACGGTAATTGGTGTCGAGATGAACCACTTTTTTATCCGGATTGGAAAACGGATTTTCATGCTGACTCAATGTGATAAATTGCTCGGCTTTTCCGCCCCGCCAGCGATAAATAGATTGTTTCGGGTCGCCGACAATCATCAGTGAACCCGGGTTGCCCTGCATATCCTGCCCCGAAAGTGCATTGTCAATCAACGGCAACAGATTTGCCCACTGCATCTCGGAGGTATCCTGAAATTCATCAATGAAATAATGCCGATAGCGTTCGCCAATACGCTCATAGATAAACGGTGCAGGCTGCTGTTTGATTTCGTCGTGGATAATCGTGTTGAATTTGTTGATAGACAAAATATTTTGTTCTTGTTGTATCCGTTCCATTTCCTGATGAATACGGTTGAGCAATGCCAGAGGCGTAAGATTGTTCAGGATATTCTGATACAAAGATGATTTGCCGTAGGAATGGTAAATTTTATTGACTTTCTCAATGATTTGCGGCAAAATATTATGCACAATATCAGCAGATTTGGCTCCTTTTTTAACCTTAATGCTGTCTTCAGTATTGTATAACTTATTATTCGGATTAAAAGTGCCGAGTGAAATTTTTTCCAGGTGATTCGGAAAATATTTTCCTGAGAAATCGCTAAGGTCAATTTGCTGGTTTTCGAGCCATTCGATTAAGTTTGTTGCAAGTTCCTTAGTTTGGTTTTCGGCTTCTTTGATGCGAATGTGCAATTCGTCGCGGGTTTGTATAAATAATTCGGAAGAAACCTTTTTTAGGGATTCAATTTCGTCAATGTTGTTTTCTTTGAGTAATAATTCGCCGATGCTAAGCAACTCATGCGAAATGTCCCAACTTTTGTCCTGTTCAGATTTGTACAACGAAAAATCCAGTAACAATTTAGTGATTTCTTCTTCCGTCCCTGCCTGAGCAATTACTGCATCAACGGCTTCCTGCAAAATCGCTTTGGTGTCGAGTGAAACCTGAAAGTTGGGCGATAAATTCAAATCCGTAGCAAATGTACGGATAACCCGATGCGTGAATTTGTCGATGGTAGAAATGTCAAATCCGGCATAATTGTAAATAATCTGCTTGATGATTCGACTGGATTTTTCCTGAATTTTTTCTCCGGAAAGATTCAGTTCTTCAACAAGCATGCCGAGCATCGCTTCCGAACGTTGATTAACCGGACTAATTGAAAAGTCGTGCAAAGTATTCAGCACGCGATTTTTCATTTCCTTGACAGCTTTGTTGGTAAAGGTAATAGCGAGAATCCGTTTGTAAGCCTCATCAGAAGGGGCTTTCAGAATGATTTTCAGATATTCTTTAACCAGTGTAAAAGTCTTTCCTGAGCCTGCCGAAGCGTTGTATATAGTAAATGCTGTATGAATCACGATTTGTTTTATCAATAAATTAACGATAGAAAACTTTTTTAAAGATACAAAAATTGTTAAATTTGAAGGACAATAATATTAATATAAAAATAAATAAAATTATGGCTTTTGAATTACCACAGTTACCATACGCATACGATGCGTTGGAACCAAACATTGATGCTCGTACAATGGAAATCCATCACTCTAAGCATCATCAAGGATATACAAATAATCTGAATGCGGCTATCGAAGGCACGAATTTGGAAGGTAAAACTATTGAGGAAATCTTAGAAAACCTTGATTTGAATAACAAAGCTGTCCGTAATAACGGTGGAGGGTACTTTAACCACAACTTGTTCTGGACAGTGATGTCGCCAAACGGTGGCGGACAACCAAGCGGTGAATTGGCTGGGGCAATTGACAAAAAATTCGGTTCGTTTGAAGCATTCAAAGATGCTTTTTCCAAAGCAGCAGCTACACAATTTGGTTCGGGTTGGGCTTGGCTTTGTGTGAAAAACGGCGAGTTGGAAGTTTGTTCAACAGCCAACCAAGACAATCCGTTGATGCCGGGTATCGGTTGTGAAGGAACGCCAATTTTAGGATTAGACGTTTGGGAACATGCTTATTATCTGAACTACCAAAACCGTCGACCTGATTACATCAATGCGTTTTTTAATGTAATCGACTGGAATAAAGTAACCGAATATTACAACAAAGTGAAGTAGTTTTTTTACTTTTATAAGCAAAGTAAACCCGTTTAAAAATTTTTAAACGGGTTTTTTATGAGATAATTTTCTATATGCTTTTCAGAATGGCTGTAATATTATCCGATTTTCCCATTGAATAATAATGAATAATAGGTACATGGCGAGCTTTCAACTCTCTGGTTTGTTCAGCACACCACTCTATACCAATTTGTTTAATCGCTTGTTTATCTTTAGCATGAAGTACAGCATTTACCAAATCATCAGGCAAATCAACCTTAAAACGTTTTAGAAAGCCCTGCCTTTAGTATCTAAACACTTAAACGTAAGCTATAAAAAAAGTAAATCAGCGATAGGGGCTCCACTCGCAATTTTATCCACTGAAATGGATTCTTTGATCATCCCGGCCTGAGGTAAAAATAGGGCATCAGAATAATCAGTCCTATCATTATCAGGAAACCGTTGAAACCTGCTTCTTCGATACTTTTAATAACTTATTCAAGCTGCTTTTCTTTATTTTTCTGTTGATTCCACAATACTTTTCAAGGAATATATTGAAATTAAACTCCAAATTCTTTGCGTATAATTTCAGCTCCCGCGCTTAAAGCTTCGAGTTTACCTCTTGCCACGTTTCTGGATAGCGGTGCCATTCCGCAGTTTGTTGAAGGGTAAAGATTTTTAATATCTACGAACTGCAGAGCTTTACGTAGTGTATCAGCTACTTCTTCAGGAGTTTCGATGATGTTGGTTGCCACATCAATAGCTCCCACCATTATTTTTTTGCCACGAACGAGTTCCATTAAATCTAAAGGCACATTGGAATTTTGGCATTCTAATGATACCACGTCAATTTTAGATTTTTGAATTTTAGGGAAAATCTCTTCATATTGTCTCCACTCGGAACCCAATGTTTTTTTCCAATCGTTGTTGGCTTTAATTCCATATCCGTAGCAAATATGTACGGCGGTTTCGCAGTTTAATCCTTCTACAGCTCTTTCCAAAGTTGCCATTCCCCAATCGTTTACTTCATCAAAGAATACATTAAATGCAGGTTCATCAAACTGGATAATATCTACCCCTGCATCCTGCAGTTCTCTTGCTTCTTCATTGAGGGCTTTTGCAAATTCCCAAGCCAGTTTCTCCCGACTTTTGTAATGGTCATCGTACAAGGTATCTACCATGGTCAATGGTCCTGGTAATGCCCATTTTATACGCTTATCGGTCTGTTTGCGTAAAAATTTAGCATCTTCAACAAAGACGACTTTTTGACGGGCAACATCACCTACAACTACTGGAACACTTGCATCATAACGGTTACGGATTCTTACCGTTTTACGGTTTTCAAAATCTACACCAGACAAATGTTCGATAAAAGTAGTTACGAAATGTTGGCGTGTTTGTTCGCCGTCGCAGATGATATCCAGCCCAGCCAATTGTTGTTCCTGCAAGGCGATACGCAAAGCATCTTCTTTTCCTTCCAATAACTGATTGCCGTCTAATTTCCAGGGTGACCATAATTTCTCCGGCGGTGCCAACCAGGCAGGTTTGGGTAAACTTCCCACAATTGAGGTAGGTAATAATAATCTATCCATTATAAAGTAATTTTAATTTGTTGTATTAATTAAAGAGCAAAATTGGCAGACCATTGTTCTAAAACACTTTTGTAAGGCTTAATGAAATGCTCTTCACAATATTTACCTTGTTCAACAGCAAGTCGGCTGCGCTCTTCGCGGTCATACTCCACGCGAGTCAGTGAATAATCTTCGTGTTTGAGATTAGGTTGATAAATTTTACCAGCCACTGAATTTGCATTATAAATTTCTGGGCGATAGATCTTCTGGAAAGTCTCCATGGTGCTGATGGAGCTGATCAGTCCAAGATCAGTATAATCAGTAAGCAAATCTCCGCCATGATAAAAAGCCATCGGTGCCACACTGTTTGCTGGCATGAAAAAACGAACTTTTAAGCCCATTTTAGAGAAATATTCATCCGTAAGAGAATACGCATCCTGCACATACTCGAAGCCCAGAACCGGATGGTGAAACTCGGTGCGGGTATATGTTTTGTTGCTCGATACACTTAGGCAGATAATCGGTGATTGCTTAAAGTGCTCTTTATAAGTGTCTGAATTCACAAAGCACTTGTATAGTTTTCCATGCAGATCACCAAAACAATCAGGAATACTAAAATCAGGTTTATCTTTATTGTACTCGATCAATAAAACGCTGAAATCGTAATCACGGACATAAGATGAGAAATTGTTACCGGCAACACCTTCGATCTGAATACCTGTCTTACGATCTAAAATATTCGTCTTCAATACTTCCATCATCGGCAGATTGTCAATACTAGTATTAGTATCAATACTCATCGTCACAGTCATGATTTCAAGTTCTACAAGGTAACGATTACCTTTATCATTATCCGCATGAGCCAAAGAATTGAATCGATTGTTAATCATATTCAAGGCATTGCGTAAGTTTTGCTGACGATTAGCTCCTCTTGCCAGATTGGCAAAATTGGTTGTCAGGCGTGTATTGCTTGCCGGGAGATAGTTTTCATCTAAACAAGTGCTCTTTAGCGTGAACGTAAAATCATTAATATTGGTGCTATGGATTTTTTTCATGTATTTCTTTTTTGTTATTATTTGGTTTTTTGATATAATCACTTGTATTTATCTTATCTAAGTGTTTTTGTATTGAAAATTTTAAAATTTCTAAAACATTCTAAATCTTCAACAAAATACTTCGGCTTCGATAGAGTCAAATATTCCTTGAATATTTTCTCCTTTTCTTTTTGGATATGTTCTGTTGCTTTCATGATTCGTTAGTTGTTAATTTGTTGTGTTTGAGCTAAGTTGGGAGATAACTATCGCTCAACTTCTTCTATTGGCGTAGTCTTCTAATTAACCTTGTTCTATTTTTTCCAATCCAAAGTATCTACTCTGTGGATAGGTGCAGATACTGCAGCGGCATCGAGTGCTAATGTTCGTTTTTTTAATAGGCTTCTGATATCAGTATGTATAAGTATTGTTGACATATTTATTTCTTTAATCATTCTTCATTGGTGTGTAAAACAGGGTTATTGTTGTGTAATAGTTAACGCTTGTTCTAAGTCACGGATAATATCTCTCGTATTTTCTAATCCTACAGATAGACGAATCAGGTTGTCTGTGATGCCTGTAGCTATTTTTTCTTCTGCAGGAACTTTACTATGTGTGGTAGAAGCAGGGTGTGTAACGATGGTTCTACTATCTCCAAGGTTAGCTGAGCGACTGCATAACTGTAAGGCATTTAAGAATGCTCTACCTGCATCAAGTCTTCCTTTTATTCCGAAGGCGATAATATTACCTCCTTGCTTCATTTGTTTTTTTGCTATTTCATACTGTGGATGGCTTGGTAAGAAAGGATAACGAACAAATTCTATTTGCGGATGACTTTCAAGAAAATGAGCTATCTTAAGTGCATTTTGGCAATGCTTATCAACACGAACTGCAAGTGTTTCAATGCTTTTGGATAATACCCAAGCGTCAAAAGCAGACATGGAAGAGCCTATTGTACGAGAAAAAAAATATATTTTTCGGATTAAATCTTTCTTTCCGACAGCAATGCCACCACAAACTCTTCCTTGACCATCTATTAGCTTGGTAGTGGAATGTACAACGATATCTGCACCAAAATCGGTTGGGTTTTGCAAATAAGGTGTTGCAAAAGTGTTATCAACTACAAAAATCAAATTATACTTTCGGGCAACTTCTCCCAAATAGCTTAAATCAAGCACATCAACCCCTGGATTGGTAGGGGTTTCAACAAATAATATCTTAGTTTTAGGCTGAATCAAGTCTTCTATTTTATCTGTCGATTTAGCCTCGAAATAAGATGTATCCACACCCCATTCAGACAAAATAGTAGACAAGATAGTTCGCGATGAACCAAAAATATTCAAGCAAGATACGATATGGTCGCCGGGCTTAATTAATGGAAAAATACTGCCAAAAATTGCAGCCATGCCAGTAGAAAAACTATATCCAGCCTCAGCTTTTTCTATCAAACATAGTTTTTCAACCAATTCGGTTTGATTAGGGTTGCTAAATCGGGCATAGGAAAATTTGTCAACTTCTTCCGCAAACACCGCTTTCATTTCTTCGGCGTTGTCAAATACAAAGCTTGAAGTGAGATACAAAGGGGTTGTGTGCTCGTTATACTGGCTTCGTTGACATTGTGTTCGTATTGCTTGGGTTTCAAAACAGCAATCATTAGGGTTGTCTGATGTAATCATATCTAAAGTTATTTTTATTATTTATTTGCTAATCGGAGAATATCGCCAAAAACACCTCTTGCGGTTACCGATGCACCGGCACCGGCACCTTGAATAATAATTGGGTTTTCGCCGTAGCTTTCGGTATATATTTCAAATAAGCTATCTGAGTCTTGGAGCTGTCCCAGGGCAGAATTTTGGGGCACTTGAACGAGCTTGGTCTCAAGCAAACCTTTGTCTTCTTGTAAATTTCCGGATAGTTCACCCACATATCTCAGTACCGAACCAGTGGGTAAATCTTTTTTTATCTGTTCAAAATATCCATCGAGTTGCGTTAAATTTGTTAAAAATGCTTCGGTAGAAATTTCTTGTAAATCGGCAGAAATTAGATTTTGTATATTAATCTCGTCAAATTCATTATGTAAGTCCAGTTCACGAGCAAGAATCAGTAACTTTCGCCCTACATCATTGCCAGATAAATCTTCACGAGGGTCGGGCTCGGTAAAGCCTTTTTGTACAGCCTCTTGTAATACTTCACTGAACTTTTTGTCTTGTGCCGAAAATGTATTGAAAATATAGCTCAAACTACCCGAAAACACTCCTTTAATCTTAGTGATATTTTCTCCGGATAAATGCAATAACTTGATAGTATCAATCAGTGGCAATCCCGCTCCAACATTAGTTTCGTACAAATATTCTTTGTGATTTGTCTTAAGTGCCTTACGCAATTGCTTGTAAAACGAATAGTGTACCGTATTGGCTATTTTGTTAGAAGATATTAAATCAAATCCATTTTCAACCAAAGGGATATAGTATTCGATGATTTTGCCAGATGCCGTGTTATCAACTGCAATTAAATTTTCCAGATGATATTGGTTGGCAAATCGGATAATATCTTGCAATTGATATGGTGTGCCTTTGTTGAGCAGATTTTCTTTCCAATTATCATCAATGCCGTGTTCACAAAGCAATACTTTTTGGGAGTTGGCTATGGCGAAAATATTCAGCTTGATGTTTTTCTTTTCTTCGATGGATTGAGCTGATTGTAAAATCTGGTCGATGAGTGTACCACCTACTAATCCATGACCAAAAATCGCAATGTTTATATTTTTGGTTACTCCGAAAATTTGACCATGAATGACATTTATTGCTTTTTTTGCCTCCTCTTTTTTAACAATTAAGCTGATGTTTTTACCACTTACGGTGTTATTAAAAAGGATAGGCACAATTTTATTCTTTACCAAGGCAGCATAAGGCTTGTCGAAAGTACTCAAATCTTGTCCTATGATAGAAATCACAGCAACATCACGCCGAACAATGATTTGGTTCACATCTTTGGTATAAAAATCCTCTTGAAATTCTTTTTGCAAGGCTTTCACTGCCAAGTCAGCATTTTTCTCATCGACGACAAAGCCCAATCCGCGTTCAGATGTACCTTGTGAAATCACACTCACACTTATCCCTTCATTAGCCAAAGCTGTAAACACCCGAGCATCGATACCGACAACACCTAATAAACCAAGTCCTTCAAATTGAATTAGAGCAATATTGGACTGAGCGGTTAAGGACTTGATGCCTCTACTAACCGGATTGGACGATATCAATGTGCCTTTGTTAGATGGATTAAGTGTATTCAGTATCCGTAACGGGATATTACTTTCTACCAATGGCAGAATAGTTTTAGCGTGTAAGATAGATGCTCCGAAATTAGCCAATTCGTTGGCCTCATCAAAATGAAGTTCTTCAATCTTATGAGCATCCTTTACCCAATCGGGATTGGTGGTGTAAATACCATCAACATGTGTGTAATTTTGTAATTCATCTGCCTGTAAAAAATTCGCCAGTAAAGCTGCTGAGTAGTTACTGCCATTTCGTCCTAAAGTAGTTGTTTCGTCTTTTTCGGTTGTCCCGATAAAACCGGTTACTATTGCAATTTCATCTGGATTAAGTTTCGAGAAATATTGCCGAGTAATTTCTTTTGACAATTGTTCGTTGGGTTGTGCTTGTCCAAAGTTGTTATCGGTAACCAATAGTTTACGGCTATCTACAGCCACGGCACGGACACCTGATTGACGTAGCTGTTCAGTCAACAATTTACTGGCAATTACCTCTCCTTGAGCCAGTACATAATCTTTCACTTTTGGGCTATAATCTTCAACCAATGATACGCCTTCATATAGCTTGGATAATATTTGCAGTTCACTTTGAATATCGCCCAATTGATGATACGCTTTATTCTTGAAAGATTCAAATACCGGAAGATAATCTTGTTTGGTTTTTGCCAATTCTAATATGTTTTCGAGTGTGTCGGTGGTGTCTCCTACTGCGGATACGACAACCACAATTTGATCTTCCCTGATTTTATTTTTAATAATATCGATCACAGGGAGGAATGCCTGCCCTGATGCTAACGATTTTCCGCCAAATTTTACTATCTTCATTTCTTATTGTTTAAATATGTTGTTTAGTATTGTATTAAGCTGTTCGTATTCAATCAAAAATGCGTCGTGACCATGTATTGATTTTATGGTTGAAAAATTTACTTTTTCAGTATATCTTTTAAATGTTTCATAAGTATTCTTTTGTTCTTCGTGGGTAAACATCAAATCAGAATCTATGGCTACCAGATGAATTTGTGCTGAAGTAATTTTGGCTAATTGAATAATGTCTTCGGGACACAAGTCTTCGCCAATTGTCCTCAATAAATGATTCATCAATTGATAAGCAGGTAATTCAAATCGAGATTGTAGAGCTCTTCCATGATACTTTAACCAACTCTCTACGGCATATTGCTGTTCATCAGCCTTAACCTGACGATTGAACTTCCAAGTAAGTGAAATTGGTGTTCGGTATAGTAACATCGCGTGCATACGAGCGTTTTCAATAGGTTGCAACGAATTGTTTAATATTTGTTCCTGTACCAAAACATTGGCTTTTAACCAATCTGATGATTGAATGCTCGTGGCTATCGGAATCAGGTGTTGAATACGCTGAGAGTGCTGAAATAACATTTCCCAAGCTATCCCTCCGCCCAAGCTGCCACCAACAACAGCAAAAAGCTGGTTAATGTTAAGTTCGTCTAATCCTTTCCAGAATAAATCGGCAATAATTTTTGTAGAAAAATCAGTATAATTCTCAAACAAATTTTCGCTTTCTCCTCCAAACCCATTACCCGGTATATCAAACGTCAAGATTGTGTAACGATTTAAATCAATGACTTGATTATATCCAACTAATTGAGTCCACCAACCGTTTTTACCAGCCACCTCGCTATTACCCGTGAGTGCATGATTGACCAATACCACAGGAGAAGTATGCAGAGGTTGCCCGAATAACTGATAAGTCAATGTGATGTCTGTTATCTTGCCGGTCGGAAAGGGATAATCTTGAAATAAAATTTTATTTAACTGGTTCTGTAACATGATTTTCTATTTGGGCGAGTGCTTGTTGTAAATCATTAATCAAATCATCGGCTTCTTCCAATCCGACCGACAAGCGGATAAGACTGTCTGTGATTCCACACGCATACTTTACCTCTTTGGGAACAGCACCATGTGACATTTTACTTGGGTAATTACTCAGGCTTTTTATACCTCCTAATCCTTCCACTAACTTAAATTGCTTGAGATTTTTGAGTACTTTCAATGCCGTTTTTTCGTCATCTTGTTTCAAATCAAAACTCACTACACCGCCAAAATATTTTTGTTGTTTGAGAGCAATTTGATGACTTTCATGTTCTTCTAATCCCGGATAGTACGCGTGGTTAACTTGTGAGTGATTAACTAAGAATTTAGCTATTCTCAAGGCATTTTCAGAATGCTGTTTGATACGTAGTGACAAAGTTTCTATTCCTCGAATCGTTAAAAAACTATCAAAAGGGGAAAGTACCGCTCCTGTAGCATTTTGATGAAACTTAATGTTTTTGGCTAATTCATCTGATTGGATAATAACTAATCCTGCTACGACATCCGAATGTCCCGCAATATATTTGGTAGCACTGTGCACCACGATATCGGCACCTAATTCAATCGGTTTTTGGATAAGTGGAGTAGCAAAAGTGTTGTCCACGCAAAGCAAAATATTGTTCTGCTTCGCTACATCAGCAAGAACACTTATGTCAAACACTCTAAGTGTAGGATTGGTGGGGCTTTCAATCCAAATGAGTTTGGTTTTGGGTGTGATTACATCAATGATGTTTTGACTATCCGACGGGCAAACAAAATGAGACTTAATCCCGAATTTAGCATATACCTGCGTAAGTAATCGATAAGTGCCTCCATAAATATCCTTGGTTGCTATGACCTCATCTCCTGCTGACAGGGTTTTGAAAACGGCATCAATAGCGGCTAATCCGCTAGAAAAAGCAAAACCATGATTGCCTCCTTCTAATCCGGCTATTAAATTTTCGAGCACCTGACGTGTAGGATTATTAGTTCTCGAATAATCAAACCCTTGGTGTTTACCGGGCTGTTCTTGCACGAAAGTTGTCGTTTGATAAATCGGTACTGCAATTGATCCGGTAAGCGGATCGGCCGGAATTAAGTTAAGTATTTCAGTTTGTGTACACATCGGTTTATAGATTTACAATTGGTCAAATACGTTTTTTAAATCTTGCTTTAAGTCTTCTATATCTTCAATACCTACAGACAATCTCAACAAATCGGGGGTTACTCCGGTAGTAATTTGGTCTTCGCTTGATAATTGTTGGTGCGTGGTTGATGCAGGGTGAATGATAAGAGATTTGGTATCTCCTATATTGGCGAGCAAGGAAAATAATTGTGTATCGTTAGCTACTTTTTTAGCCGCTTCGAATCCTTTTTTCAATCCGAATGTTACGATACCGCTTTGTCCTTCAGGTAGATATTTCTGAGCCAATTTGTAGTATTTACTTGATTTGAGTCCAGGATAATTTACCCATGCTACTTCCTTTTGTTGCTCCAGCCACTCAGCCAGTATTAAAGCGTTTTCGCTGTGTTTTTTGATTCGAACAGGCAAGGTTTCAAGTCCTTGTAAGGTTTGAAAAGCATTAAACGGGCTTAATGCCCCGCCCAAGTCACGCAATCCTTCGATTCTTATCTTGGCGATAAAAGCCGCATTGCCTAAAGCTTCGTGATATACCAAACCGTGATAACCAGGTGAAGGCTCGGTAAATTCAGGAAACTTACCACTGCTCCAATCAAAATTTCCTCCGTCGATAATCGCACCACCGATAGACGTTCCATTACCCGTGATGTATTTGGTTAATGAGTGAATGACAATATTTGCTCCGTATTCTATTGGTCGTAGCAGATATGGAGAAGCAACGGTATTATCTACAATAAGCGGAATTTTATATTCTTGAGCTATCTTAGCCACCGATTCAATATCAATGATATCCAATTTAGGGTTGCCCAAACTTTCGATAAAAATAGCTTTGGTGTTTTCGTTAATAGCTTTTTTGAAATTATCTGTATCATTCGGATCAACAAAGGTGGTTGTGATGCCAAATCTGGGTAGAGTTACATTAAACAGGTTATATGTACCTCCATACAAACTGCTAGACGACACGATATGGTCATCTGATTTAAGCAACGTTAGTAATGCCGTAGAAATTGCTGACATACCTGAGGATGTAACTACTGCTCCGATGCCTCCTTCAAGGGTCGCTAATCTTTTTTCGAGTATGTCGTTGGTCGGATTGTTTAATCGCGTATAGATAAATGCTGGTATCGATAAGTTAAACGCTCCTGCTGCATGATCAGCATTTTCAAATACATACGAAGAGGTTTGGTAGATGGGAACAGCTCTGGCTCTGTTAGTAGATTGTACATCGTGTCCATTGTGTAATGCTTGTGTGGAAAATTTAAAATTGTTCATGGTAAGATTTATTTAGTTATTGATTAAGATTCAAACAAAAAGTCCTTTCGGGTTTGCCGAAAGGACTTTATGGATTAGACACTCGGACGGTCTAATAAGCAGTCTGCTTTAGGCAAAAGTTTGGTGGACGGCACATCATCATGGCCGTCATCTGCATTATCATTATATTTGTTAAATTGTTTTTCATTTTTTTCATAAAAAAAGCCTCTGCTGTTGGCAAAGGCTTATTAAATCTATAGTTTTCATTTAATCTATATACACAACAAGCCTTGCGGAATATTCCACATCATCATTGCTTGCATGTATGTAAATTGTATGTTGGTCATATTTGTCGTAAATCAACGTTGCAAATATAAAATAATTTTCTGACAAATAATTTATTTTTGATTTTTTTTCTAAATATTCAGGTAAAAATCCTCTACAAGTGATTTATATTCCTTGGTGTATTGGTGTCTTTGGGTTTCAATAACCAATTCATCAACAGGTATTTTGTCAGTTTGTTTCCGAGAAAAAGCTATCAAACTACGCTTTATTTCAGCATTTTGATTCCCACGTATCTGGGTAATCTTAAAAGGACATAAGCCGTATTCAGCCGAAAGACGAATAAATTTTTCTTCTTCTTTATACGGAATAATAACTGCAAATATTCCGTTTTCGCTCAACAAACCTTCGGTGCAGGCAATCAGTTGTTCAAAAGGTAGTGAGTCGGTAAAACGAGCAGTGTCGCGTTGCGTATCTCCTGATTTGTAATTTTCTGAATAAAAAGGAGGATTAGAAACGATTAAATCATAAGTGATTTCTTCAAAAAATTCTTCTGTAAAATCTTCCAATGAAGCACAATAACAATACAAACGGTCGCTCCACGGACTGTTTTCAAAATTTTCCACACATTGTGTAAAGGCTTCTTCGTCGATTTCTACGGCATCAATTTGTTCGGCACCGGAACGCTGTGTAAGCATCAGTGCCAATAATCCTGTGCCTGAACCAATGTCCAAAACCGTGTAGGGATTGTTATATAAAGGTGTCCAAGCTCCGAGCAAAACACCGTCTGTGCCGACTTTCATCGCACAACGATTTTGTTGGATGGTAAATTTTTTGAAAGTGAACATGTCGGAAAATGATTTTTTGACGAATTATAAATACAAATCAACTAATCCTTGTGGAGTGCGAAGGTGGAGTTGTTTGTTTTCTCTGTCAATCTTAACGATAAAATCATCAATGACCGGAACCAATATTTCTTTGTTGTTGTTGATGATGACAAACAGTGGTTGCACGCCGTTGTCGTTCACGCGACTCAGTTTACCTATTGCTCCATGTGTTTCATCAATCACTTCAAAATCTGTGATTTCGTGATAGTAAAATTGGTTGCCTTCCAGCTTGGGTAGCATAGATAGCGGGAGATATACTTCGGCACCGATAATGTCATCGGCATCTTCTTCGGAGTAAACATCTTCAAACTGCACTCGCAGAAAATGGTTTCTGTGCAACTGTGCAGATTCAATAAAAAAAGGAATCAGATTTTCGTCGTTGAGTTCGACAAAAACTGATTCCAGATTTTCGTAAGTTTCAGGCTCATCGGTATCCAAAAAAAGTAATACCTCGCCTTTAAAACTAAATTTCTTTGCGATTTTACCTAAATAAAAACAATCTTTTTTAAGCATAACCGCAGGAATAATTAAGCTTCTTTTTCTTCGGTGTTATCCTCAGCAGCAGGAGTTTCTTCAGTTGCAGTTTCTTCTACAACCTCTTCTTCTACAGCAGGAACTTCGGCTTCAGCCTGAGCTTCTTCAGCAGCTTTCACACGTTTTGCACTTACTTCTTTTTCAGCTTCTAAGGCTTTTGCTTTAGCAGCAGCTTTAGATTCTGCCAATCCTGTAGATTTTGCAGTAATTTTGTTTTCTTTTTCTTCCAACCAAGCAGCGAATTTCTCGTCAGCTTGCTCTTGAGTGATAGCTCCTTTACGAACACCTCCGTTCAAGTGGTGTTTCAACAAAGCACCTTTGTAAGACAAAATCGCACGAGCTGTGTCTGTCGGCTGTGCACCTTTGAATAACCAGCTTGCAGCCGAATCAACGTTCAAGTCGATAGTTGCAGGGTTAGTGTTTGGATTGTAAGTTCCGATTTTTTCAAGGAATTTACCATCTCTTTTTGCACGCGAATCTGCGGCAACAATCCAGTAGAAAGGTTTCCCTTTTTTACCGTGTCTTTGTAATCTGATTTTTACTGGCATAATCTTAATTGATTTAGTGAGGGTACCCGACCCTCGGTTGTTTAAGGGTGCAAATGTAAATATTAATTTTTAATTACGTATGTGATTTTGGAATTATTTTGCGGAACAATTTATGTTTTATGTGTTTGGAATTCAGACTTCAGCATTAAATAAAAGAAACCTGAAACAACATCTAATGGCTATTTATTCAATAAATCCCACAAACGGTCTTTCAGTTCAGTTAATCCTAATTGAGCGACTGATGAAATAAACAGATAGTCAACGTTTCCAAGTTCTTTGTCTAACTGTTGTTTGATCTCGGTTTTTAATTCTTCGTCCAGCATATCCGATTTGGAAATCGCAATCAGTTGGTCTTTGTCCAGCAATTCAGGATTGTATCTCCTCAGCTCGTCCAGCAAAATTTCATATTCTTTCTTGATATCATCGGTGTCGGCAGGTATAAGAAACAGCAATATGGAGTTCCGTTCGATATGTCTGAGGAAATAATGTCCCAAACCTTTTCCTTCGGCAGCACCTTCGATAATCCCGGGAATATCAGCCATAACAAAAGAACGAAAATCTCTGTATGGCACGATGCCTAAATTGGGTTTGAGTGTTGTAAAAGGATAATTTGCAATCTTTGGTTTGGCGGCGGTAATTACCGACAATAGCGTAGATTTTCCGGCATTCGGAAAACCAACCAAGCCGACATCTGCCAGAACTTTAAGCTCAATAATAACGTCGATTTCTTCGCCGGGTAATCCGGGTTGGGCATAACGCGGAGTTTGATTCGTTGAACTTCTGAAATGCCAGTTACCCAAACCGCCTTTCCCGCCTTCTGCTAATATTTTTTGCTCGCTATCTTCAGTGATTTCAAAAATGACTACGCCGGTTTCTTTATGTTTGACTACCGTTCCGAGCGGGACATCGATATAAACATCTTCGCCGTCGGCACCTGTGCTTCGTGAGCTACCACCGTCACCTCCGTGACCGGCTTTGATGTGCTTGCCGAATTTCAGATGGTGTAATGTCCAGAGGTTCTTATCGCCACGAACATATACGTGTCCGCCACGTCCGCCATCGCCGCCATCAGGTCCTCCTTTGGCGATATATTTTTCTCTGTGAAGATGTGCAGAGCCCTTGCCTCCGTTGCCGGACGCCGCATAAATTTTTACGTAATCTACAAAATTCCCTTCTGTCATTAGTCTTCTTGTTCCGGATTTATTATCCTGATTCCTACTTTGTTAATTTTATTTCCGTCACTGTCTAAAATCTCTATTTCGAGATTATTCCAGTACAGTTTTTCCCCGTTTACCGGGATATATGATAATTCTTCCATGACCAATCCGCTGACGGTTGCCACATCGTATTGGTTGATAAACTCGTCCAAATCAAAATAGGTAAGTAAATCATGTAACGGATAAAAACCGTCAGATTCCCAGTAATCGTCATTGATTTGTGTGAGTTGATATTCGTCTTCGTCAAATTCGGACGCGTCGCCAACCAATGCTTCCAAAATGTCATTCAGTGTAAGTACACCTTGGACCACGCCATATTCGTCTGTGACTAAAGCAAAATGATTTTTGGTCGATTTGAATATTTCCAAAGCGTGATATGCCGAGGTAAATTCGTTCATGAAAACAGGTTCGTTGATGATAGACTGAAAATCGACATTTTCTTTCTCAACCATCAAAAATATATCTTTTAATGATACTATCCCGATAACTTCTTCCATGTTTTGTTGGCAAACCGGATAGAAAGAATGGATTTCATTAACTACCTTGTTTTTTACTTCCTGAAAAGTGTCTTGCATTTGCAAAAATACAACCGATTTCCGGTGGGTCATCAATGAGTTGATTTTTCTGTCGCCGATATTAAAAACCCGCTCAACGATGTCTTGCTCGATTTCCTGTACTTCGCCGTCGATGGTACTTGCCTTAATCATTCGTCGGATTTCTTCTTCGGTTACGCGTTCGTCGTTGGCAGAATTAATGTTTAATATTCTCAGTACGTTGTCGGTGGTTTTGGTCAGTAACCAAACAAACGGTGCGGTTATTTTTGAGATAAAACTCATCGGTAACGCCATGGCTTTGGCAATGGCATTCGGATAGCTCAGTCCCAAACGTTTCGGTAACAATTCGCCAAAAACCAATGTCAGAAATGTGATGATTATCAAAATAACCGTTACTGAAATGGTGGAAGAATAGGGGACTAATGCCGGAACGTTTTCTATGGTCAGTTTGAGGTCGGTTGCGATTTTGTCGCCCGAAAAAATACCGGTTAATATTCCAATCAGCGTAATGCCTATTTGTACTGTTGACAGAAAGTTGTTAGGCTTTTCTACTAATTGTAATGCTGCTTTTGCTCGTGAACTTCCCTTTTTGGCATCAATTTCCAAACGGCTTTTTTTGACCGAAACGAGTGCCATTTCGGACATAGAAAATACGCCGTTGAGCAAAATTAAAAACAGTATGATGATAATTTCCATATAGTAAAGATAAAAAACCTTATCGTTTTAGCAATGATAAGGTTTTTAGAAATTCAAAAAATTACAGCTGGTCGATTACCTGACTCAACCTGACCGTAATTTCGGGTATTTCTCCTATTCCGTTTACTGCGTAGTATTTATTTTGATTTTGGTAATACGCAATCAGCGGGGCTGTTTTTTCGTTATATTCTTTGTACCGGTTTCGGATTTTTTCCTCGTCCTGGTCGTCTGTTCTTCCGGAAGTTTTTCCTCTTTCCAGAATTCTTTCCACTAAAATTTCGTCGTCAGCCTCCAAAGCAACCGTGGCGGTAACTTCGAGGTTCAGTTCTTTCAGGAAGTTGTCCAAAGCCTCAGCTTGGGCAATCGTTCTTGGGAAACCGTCAAACAAAAAACCGGATTTGTCCATGTTTTTTTTCACTTCTTCCTTGAGCATATTGATGGTAATTTCGTCCGGAACCAATTCTCCACGGTCGATATATGTTTTGGCGATTTTGCCTAATTCGGTTTCGTTTTTCAGGTTATACCGAAAAATATCTCCGGTTGAAACATGGTATAAATTGTATTGTTTTTCTAAAAATGTTGCTTGTGTGCCTTTGCCCGCTCCGGGTTTTCCAAATAATATTATTGATTTCATGTAACTGTTAATTCTAAAGATTATCCGTTTTTGGAATAAACTTAATTTTCAAGACCGCAAAGATACTAATTTTCAACTTACTATTTATCTGATTGTTAAAAAATATTTCACACAACAAAAGCCACCCGATTTGGATGGCTTTTTGTGTGTTGTGATGAAATTTATAAAAACGAGTTTGCAATAATGTCAGCATATTTGCAATTCTCAATCCATAGACTATACGACTCCTTTGTTTGGTCATCTATATTAGAATTATTCAGTAACTCTTGATAGCCATTACAAACATACTCGTTGTCTATAGAATAAGCTACAATTTTTCTTGCAGTTTCTTTTGTGTATGATTCATCTATAGTAGATATTACATTTAGGGCATTATATAATAAATGATATCCAAGATACTTATTGTTTACTAAAATATCAATGTTTCTCTTAAATGCATTAAGTATATCTTCGTCTTGTGGCTTAATTGATAATTGAGTTATCAATTCTTTTCTTTTGAGTACAACATAAGCAACGTATTGCTCTTCACTGCTATTTAGCCCTTGAGAATGAAATTTGTCAAAATATTCCCAGCCATATTGATTAGACATTTCTTTAGTTTGAAAATCATTCTCAAAAATTAATTCTAAAGCACTCTCGTTTTCATCAGTAGATGAAATTAAAGGGATATGCGATAAATCATTTGTGTTTGATGCAAATGTTTTTTGATAATTTTTAGCATTTTCTTGTTCATTTGATAGTTGTTTCTCGCCATCACAAGAGATGATTAATGAGAGAAACACAATGCTCAATGTAAGTTTAAATATTTTTTTCATAACTTTTATGTTTTATTTTATTGATTTAAATTAACAACCAGACGCACCGGACGGATACCAGCCTCTGTAATTTGTGTGAAAAGTGTAAGATCCTGTTCTGGGATTTCTAAAGCCTGTTTTAGATATTGCATATACCTGCCCATCTATACCAGGTCGAACACAATCACCGTCTGATTCTTGACTCCAGGCGATGACAGTAAATTGCATACTGTTAGTACCTTCATGTCCATAACATATTTCAGTACAAATTCTTGCATTGAGAGATAGGTAAAATAATGCAAAGAATAATAAAAAAATCTTTCTCATATGATTTTGATTTAAATTAAATATAAAGCAATAATAATAAGCGAATTTTAAATACATCTAAAAGTTAATTTTGTGTTAATATTAAATATACAACAAAAGCCACCCGATTTGGATGGCTTTTTGGTATTGATGTGTGTTAGATTATTTTACGATATCCAACTCTTTGATGATGTTGGTTGCACCGGCATATTTGTCGATGATAAACAACACATAACGGATATCCACATTGATGGTTCTTTGCAATTCAGGGTCAAAGATTACATCACCTGCCATTGCCTCGATGTTACCGTCGAAAGCTAAGCCGATGAGCTCTCCTTTTCCGTTGAGCACAGGCGAACCTGAATTACCTCCTGTAATATCGTGGTCGGTCAGGAAATTCACGTGTAACGTTCCGTCGATGTCAGCGTATTGTCCGTAATCTTTCGCATTGTATAAATCAATGAGTTTTTGCGGATTTTCAAATTCGTCATCACCCGGAATATGTTTGGCGATAGTTCCTTTCAGCGTAGTAAACCAGTTGTCTGAAGCATCATTTACCCTGTCAGTACGACGAGGTAGATCTCTTACTGTTCCGTAGGTCAATCGCAAAGTGGAGTTGGCGTCTGGATAATATTTTTTATCTGGATTAGCCTGTCTCAAACCATCAACAAAAAGACGATAAGCTCTTTGGAATTTCTCGTTTACTTCTTTCAGGTTTTCCGGCTCTTCGCGATATTTGGTCAATAAGTCGGTCGAAATTTTGTACAATTCATCATTTTCAAGCAATGTAGCGTCCGGATTATCCAAAAATGCTTTTAGTTTTTCCGCAGAAGTGAAAATGCTGTTTTCAAATCCTTGTTTGATAATTTTGGTGTAATCATAGTTGTTCTTTTCTCCTAACTCCTTGATGTATGGTGCGATTTCATAACCGGTAGATTTCGTTGCGTACAACTGTAATTGTTTTGCCAGCATTTCTTCTTCCATAGGCAGATAAAGATTAGCAAAAACCTCTTCGATAGCCGCCTCAAGGTTCGGACGGATATTGGCTCTGAAAGCCTCATTCGCCTGAGCATAATTAGCCAATGCATTGCCAAATTGATAAGGGATTACTGCCATGCCAGCTGTACGAAGTGTAGTCATCAGGTAATTGTCGTGACGAGCTTTTTCGTTAGTGGCTGCATAATAGGCGTTGATGTCCTGCATCACATTGCCATATTTGGCTTTGTTTTCCATCTGGTTTGCCCATTGGTTGAACTCAGCTTCATTTTTGCGTTTGGTTTCAGCTGTTTTTTGCTCATTCAGTGCATCAATCATACCTTGACGGTTTTTCCAGTAATTAGCAACTCCGGCATAAGTGGAAGCATAATCCAGACGAACTTTATCGTTGCTGTCCATGTATTTTTTCATTACGTCCATGCCCAGTCTTGAGCCTTCTACCCACGCAGGATAAGCAAACTCTACGTTTTGCTGTACACCTTCGGCAGGCATCCAGCGGTTGGTGCGTCCCGGATAGCCTAAAATCATAGAGAAATCTCCAGCTTTGATACCGCCGATATTAACCGGTAAATGATGCTTCGGATTCATCGGGATATTATCTTCAGAATAAGGAGCAGGATTCCCGTCTTTATCGGTATAAACTCTGAAAATAGAGAAATCTCCGGTGTGGCGAGGCCATTCCCAGTTGTCTGTGTCGCCGCCATATTTTCCGATACTGTTTGGTGGTGTTCCTACCAATCGTACATCGGTATAATCTTGATAAACAAAATAATAGAATTCATTTCCCTGGAAAAATGATTTTACGGAAACAGTGTATTTTCCGCCTTCATCATTTTCTTGTTGGATTTTAGCGATTTCCTGATTGATGGCTTTTTCGCGTTCCAATTCGTTCATATTGTCGTTTACTTTCGACAAAATTCGCTCGGAAACATCGTCCATACGAACGAAAAATCTTACCGATAATCCTTCGGCATAGCGTTCTTCGGTGTTGTCTTTTGCCCAAAAACCGTTCGTCAAAATGTCATCTTCCGGTGTAGAAAGTTGAGCAATTCGCTCATAACCACAGTGATGGTTAGTCAAAACCAACCCTTGTGATGAAATCATTTCTGCCGTACAGCCGTTATCGAACTGAACAATAGCGTCTTTCAAAGAGTGGCTGTTGATACTGTAGATTTCTTCGGGTGTGAGTTGTAGCCCCATTTTTTGCATATCGCGATGATTCAATCGCTCGATAAACATTAAAAACCACATCCCTTCATCGGCTTTGACCTTTGTGGGCAAAACCATAATCATTGCGGTAAATAAAAAAATCAGTTTCTTCATTGAATAGAAATATTTAAAAAATTTAGTTAAAATAATAAGTTAGTGATACATTAAGCAAATGTGGTCTGTTTTCGGTGTTGTATGTGGTATTGGAAATCGCGTCCTCAAAAGCAGAACCTGTTTTGGTAATGCTCATTTCATATCTCGCGTTGAGGTACAATTGATCGAGTTGTACACCCAAACCGATTTGTGCACCCAAATTAAAATTGTCTTGCTTGGCATTGATAACATCTTTCAGGGTGTTTTTGTCGTCCAAATAATAGGTAAAAACCGGGCCGGCATGTAGCCTGAGAAAACTAAAATTCATGCCCACATTTATAGGAATATCCACTCGGTTTTTGGTGATGGAAAATTCCTGATTTTGTAACGTCAAGTATTCGTCTTTAAATGATGTATAAAGGATTTCCGGTTCGATGTATATCACGGCAAGGTCGATTCTTCCCGTTAATCCGGCTTGCCATCCGATATTGGCACTTCCTTTGGATTTGTAGGTTGCTTCAGCCGATTTCAGCATACCGCTTTCTCCGCTATACACCATTCCTCCTTTGATTCCGATCTGTGCTGAGGCACAGAAAGTTCCTGCAAAAATGCAGACTGCGATTAAAATATTTTTCATGGTAACTTAGGTTTGTTTCTGCTAAGGTACTTTTTTTTGAGAAAGTAGCGGAATACTTTAACTTTTTCCTAATCGTTGCCGGACAGCTTCATACAAAAATGCTCCGCATGCTACCGATACATTTAAGGAAGAAATTTTGCCATACATCGGTAGTTTGGCTTTTTCGTCAACGATTTTCAGTACCGATGGATTTACGCCTTTATCTTCTGATCCCATAATGATGGCAATGCCTTTTTGCAAATCGAGTTCGTACAAAGATTGCTCAGTTTTTTCTGTGGCAGCAATGGTTGTAATGCCTGAGCCTTGCAAATAAAAGACAGCGTCTTTCACATGATCAACTTTGCAAACCGGTATGTTGAATAATGCACCGGCAGAGGTTTTTACCGCATCTGCATTAACCGGAGCCGAGCCTGTTTTGGGAATGATGATGCCATCAGCTCCAACGCATTCAGCTGTTCGTACGATGGCTCCGAAATTACGAGCGTCCGACAGCTGGTCGAGAATAATAAACAACGGGTTTTCTTTTACTTCCAATACGCTTTCAACGAGTTGCTCTATCGTAACAAACTTTATTGGGGCAATAGCTGCTACTGCTCCCTGATGATTGTTGAATTTGCTCAATTTGTTTAATTTCTCCACCGGAACGTAGGAAAAATTAATATTGTTTTTCTTTAGCGTTTTCAGCAGCTCCTGCATCAAATCGCCCTGAGCTTCTTTCTGGATAAACACTTTGTCTATTTCTTTTCCTGCCTGAATCGCCTCGATAACAGCCCGGATACCAAAAATGTGTTGTTCGTTTTGCATGAGGCAAAGATAAGTTTTTTCGTGAAAGTCTATGAAAACATAAAAATAAAAGGCCGAAAAGTATTTCGCTTTCCGGTCTTTTAATCAGAAACTATCTGAATAGGTTACTCAATCTCAAAAGTAAGTTTAAGGTTCACGCGATATTCGACAACTTTGTTGTCTTTTACCTGTGCACTTTGATCCTGCACATAGGCAGAACGAATGTTTTTTACGGTTTTTGATGCTTTTTCCACGGCTTTTTGCGTGGCATCTTCCCAACTTTTCTCTGAGCTTGATAATACTTCAATTACTTTTAAAACTCCCATAGCTTTATTTTTTAATGATGAATAATGTCGTAAAGTTAAAACAAAAGTTTGATTTTATTCACATTCTTCCAATGAATTTATCCATTCTTCGATGAGCTGAACGCCTTCCCGGTGTATGGTGGATCTTCCAAGGCGGGGCATTCTTAGGTAAGTGTCGTCGGTATTCATCAGGAGGTAAAGCAAAGAGTTTTCAGGATTTTGCGGATCTACAATTTTCCCATTCGTTAGTACTCCCGGAATCGGGTGGGGTTGATCTACGCAAACGCCCATATTTTTGAGAAATGTCGTTTGATGATATGAAAGATTTAAAGGCGTAGATACGGCCTCTCCGCCGGTTTGGTGGCAATGAGCACACTGAATGTCAAAATAGGCTCTTGCTCTTTCCGAAATCGGTTTGGATATATCTGAATAATCAACAACCGTATTGATGCCGCCGGGTAAATTCTCCTCGAGTTTTCCTCTCTGAATCCAACGGTTAAGCTGGTTTTCGTTTCCGTCAGGATAGGTCAGTGTATAATTCAGATGAATGGGTTTGATACCTATTGGAACAAGTTCATTGTTGATAGAATGACAGGACATACATTGAGATTCGTTCGGAATTTTATAATCAAAATTAATGGTTTCGTTTAAGTGATTGATGCTTAACGGAATTGTGCTTTCACTCATGTCGAGATAAGCCTCAGACTGTTCTTCGTTCCATTTGTAGTTGGCAAAAATCCAGCCTTCGTCTTTGAGAATCATCAATCTGGTTTCGATGATTTTTTTATCTGAATTGAGCTGAGTTTCATCGTAGTAAAATATTTTAATCAAAACACTTCCGACAGGTAGGTTTAGTGGAGTATTTTCATAAGTATAATTAGCTTTCGCATTTTCCGGTAGCCATACATATCTCGTTTTTTGGGCATAATCAGTGAAAAGTTCACTATTGGGTTTGTATAACAGTAAATCTTCATGTGGAGTAAGATTTTTCAAATTTCCGGTAAAAAAATGGTATTCAGAGAGTGTTGCATAAGGCACATTCTCTAAATCAACCGAAATCGGCTCTGGTTTCTCAATGATTTCATAAGAGTTGTTGTCATCGGCACAACCAATAAATAAGCAACTGATAAACAGAAAAAAAATAGTTATTCTTTTCATTAAAGAAGGAATTAAAAAAACTAAGATAAAAAAATTATTTGAATTCTTTACTCATTTGTTCCACAACCTCGTATGCGGCAGGGCAAATCAAAGTATTTTTAATCGTCAGATGGTTGATTTGGTAGAATTTTCTCCGGTCGGTATGTGGATATTCCCGACAGGCTTTGGGGCGGTCTTCATAAACCGAACAGTAATTATCACTCCCGAGAAAAGGACACGGAACCGACTGTAGCACATAATCATTATCTTCATCAATCCGTAAATAAGTTTCGATGAATTGTTGCGGTTTTAGCCGAAAAACCTTGGCCAGTCGTTCGATGTCTTTTTGTGTGAAAAGCGGTCCGGTGGTTTTACAGCAATTTGCACACGAGAGACAGTCAATCCGGTTAAAAACATCATTGTGAATTTCCTGCATTTTCTGGTCAAAATGCTTGGGTGGTTTACTTTTGATTCGGGCGAGAAACTTTTTGTGTTCCGCTTGTTTTATCCGGGCTTTTTTGTGGTAATCTTCGAGCTTCATAAAGAGATTGTAAGAAAAATCTTATTGCAAAAATAGGTAACTGAATTGTGAAATCTATGGAATAAACCAATTAATTGTTTCTTATGAACTCAAAGCCAAAATATATTTATCAATATACAATTGCTTTTCTTTAGATTTATATTGCTGAATAAAACGAGGGTGTTCAAGAACGGTCAGTTTGTCAAAGAGTTTTTTCTCTTGATTCAGTTTTTGGATAAAATCGGCATTTTTCTTTCCTAATATGAAAACTTCTGAAGTGTCCAGCCCGAGACTGATATGCTTTTCGAGCGATTCTATCATAAAATCTTTGACGTTTGCAAAGAGCTGTTTATCATCATAATAATTCGCATTCAGGAATTTTCCTTCTTTCGATTTTCTGACAATCGCCAACGGAAAAGGTGAATTGATGTAAAACTGCTGGTAGAAATCTTTTGTACCGCCAAAAGCATCAATCATATCGTACAGAAAAACAGATGAAATTTCATGCGTGTGAGCCGATTGCATCGGAATTC
Organism: Avrilella dinanensis; assembly: GCF_002807015.1. Lineage (GTDB taxonomy): Bacteria > Bacteroidota > Bacteroidia > Flavobacteriales > Flavobacteriaceae > Flavobacterium > Flavobacterium dinanensis. The sequence goes on from NZ_NIPO01000001.1 coordinate 801,875, forward strand.
CGCAAACCGATTCCAACCGCTTGGTGTCTGTAAACGGAACGCCGGTAACGCCTGCTCCGTTGCGACTTGGGTTTATGCCGATGATAAACTTTCTGCCCGAAGTATCATGGTAATATTTATGATAAAATTTTTGCATGACCACCATAGTTTCCGGATTATCGAAATAAGGATTCAGTACCTGAAAACCATCAGGTAGTTTTCCCGGATAATAAAGGTTTCGGTTAAATTCAATTACTTTTTCAGCGAAAGTTTTTGGATTCATAAGGTTAAAAATACGATGATTTTTCGAAAGCGTTTATTTGTTTTCGTAATGTCCCATTGCTGATACGACAAAAACCATAACGATTTCTTCTTAAACACGATATATAATCCGGTCTTTCTGATTTAATCTTCTCGACCAATAGCCTTGATAATCGTGCTTTAGTTGTTCCGGTTTTCCTTCTCCGGAAAAAGGTGTTTCTGCTAATTGAAAAAGAATTTTCTCAATCTTTTTTATTACCGATTTATTCCCAGACTTATAATGCTTTTGTAAATCTTTCTGAGCATTAGAGGTTATTTCGACAAAATACTTCCCCATATATCGTCTGGATTTATAGTAATTGTATTGTCTTCTTCGATATCTTTTTCCGCTCTTTTTATTTTTTCAACAAATTCTTTGCTGTATGGACTTTTTTTGTCGGAAATAATTTCAACGCCGTTGTTTTCTTTCGAGAAAAGCTCAATCAGGCTCTTTAATGTTTTGCCTGCTTTGGTACGTTCGTTTATTTTTATAGTGATTGTTGTCATAGCTTTACACGTTTTATAATCATAAAGATACAAAAAATATCCCGAATTGTATTTTCGATTAAACGAAGAAAATAGCTGATTTTGTTTATCTTTGGCGTTGGTAAATCTTAAAATTAAAATAAAAATCAACGCTTTGTGGTACAGAATAGTATCTTTGCCACATTAATTATTATCAAAAAATGAAACCGACATGTTTAAAATAATTATTAAACATACAGCGAAATGATTATTTTAAACATCAAAGGTTACATGTGACCATTGAAAAACAATAAAAATAAACACATGAAAATATTACACTATTTCCTTTTTACTATATTGCTTTGCACGATGCAAACAACCTGGTCGCAAACTTCTGACAACAAACGAATTGACGGAATTGTCGGTATGGTTGGCGATAAAATCGTTCTGGAATCTGATGTGCAGAAAAGTTTGCTGGATATTATGTCGAGGAAAGACAGACCGATGGATTTTGACGAATGCATGGTTTATGGTTCGCTGATGGAATCAAAATTGTTTTTGTACCATGCTGAATTAGATAGTATTCAGGTAATGCCCGAAATGGTAGAGCAAAACTTGCAGGCTCAGTTAGACCAGGCGGTTCAGGCTACCGGATCGATTGACGGAGTGGTAAAATTTTATGGCAAAAGCAGTTTTGAAGAATTAAGTAAATATTTGAAAGAAATTATCGAAAATAACCTGAAAATCAGTCAGTATCAAAATACGGTTGCCACTAGTGTAGAAATCACACCCGAGGAGGTTCGCCAGTTTTTTAACAGCCTTCCGGAAGAAGAATTACCGATTATTGGCGACCAGATGGAGTTGGCAGAAATTCTGATAGAACCTGAAATATCCGAAGGACAGGTGCAAAAGGTTATTGACCAGTTGAATCAGATAAAAAAAGAAGTAGAAGACGGTTCTTCATTCAGTAGTAAGGTGTATCTTTATACGGAAGACCCGGGCTCTGTGAAAAGTGGAGGATTATATTCAATCGACAAAAACAGTGATTTTGTAAAAGAGTTTAAAGATGCGACTTTTTCCTTAAAAGAAGGGCAGGTTTCCGAACCTTTCAAAACGGATTATGGCTATCATATCGTTTATCTTGAAAAGATACGAGGCGAAAAATATGATGTCAGACACATTCTGATTTCGCCGAAACCTACTGCAGAAGCTATACAGGAAGCCCGGAATCTGGCAGATGAGGTACGAATGAAAATCCTGAATAACGAAATGACTTTTGAAGAGGCGGTAATGAAATATTCTACCAACAAAACCAACAAAAACAGTAACGGTATCATGATGCACCCAAGTACGGGAGATACTCGTTTTGAGCTCAACTCAATTACCGACAGAAACCTGTACAACTCAATTTACAATCTGAAAAAAGGAGAAATATCGCCCGTAATTGCTTATAATTATAAAGATAACGCCCGTTATCAGATTATTAAAGTTTTGGATAAGATTGACAGTCACAAAGCAGATTTTTCCAAAGATTTTGTGGCAATTCAGCGTATCGCTCTCGATAATAAAAAGCGAGACAAGCTGGGTGAGTGGATTGATAAAAAAATCGGGCAAACCTATATATTTGTTGATGACCAGTACAAAAACTGTAAATTCTCTAATTCCTGGGTGCAGTAATTTGTTTGAAGTAAAACACAAAACCATCTGTTTTTCAGGTGGTTTTTTTGTTGAAAAACTATTCTAACCAAATAAAAAATCAAAAATTTTCTGTATATTTTTTTGCTAAAATCAATAATTATTGATAATTAGAGTGTTGGATTAATTGTTTGTTTGTTAAAAATATAATCATTTTTTGTGGTGTTGTTTGGTAATGATGACTATTCCTTTGTAAAATAGAATAATTATAAATAAATGTTTCTCATATTTAAGGTTTTATTAAAAACTTTCAAAAATGAAAATCGTTTATTAAATTTGCACGACTTAAAGAAATCTACTAAAACATTTGAAATATGGCTTTTGATATTGAAATGATTAAAAAAGTGTACGAGAGAATGCCTCAGCGTGTGGATAAAGCACGTGAAGTGGTGGGAAAACCTCTTACGCTGTCAGAAAAAATACTGTATGCCCATTTGTGGGAAGAACAACCGACACAAAAATACGAAAGAGGTCGCGATTATGTTGATTTTGCACCAGACAGAATTGCTTGTCAGGACGCAACAGCTCAGATGGCTCTTTTGCAGTTTATGCACGCCGGAAAATCTCAGGTTGCTGTACCGACTACCGTTCACTGCGACCACTTGATTCAGGCTAAAGTTGGTGCCGAAACCGATTTGGCAGTAGCTAACAAACAATCCAGAGAAGTATTTGACTTTTTGTCGTCTGTATCTAACAAATACGGAATTGGTTTCTGGAAACCCGGAGCCGGGATTATCCACCAAATCGTTTTGGAAAACTATGCTTTTCCGGGCGGAATGATGATTGGAACCGATTCGCATACGGTAAACGCAGGCGGATTGGGAATGATTGCTATCGGTGTTGGTGGTGCCGACGCGGTGGACGTAATGGCAGGAATGGCTTGGGAATTGAAATTCCCGAAACTAATCGGAGTAAAATTAACCGGAAAACTAAACGGCTGGACTGCACCGAAAGACGTTATCCTGAAAGTAGCCGATATCCTTACTGTAAAAGGAGGAACAGGTGCGATTGTGGAATACTTCGGAGAAGGAGCAAAATCTATGTCTGCAACCGGAAAAGGAACAATCTGTAACATGGGAGCGGAAATCGGGGCAACGACTTCAACCTTTGGTTATGATGATTCCATGAGAAGATATCTGGCAGCTACAGGTCGTCAGGACGTAGTGGACGCTGCTGATAAAGTGGCTGATTATCTGACTGCTGACCCTGAGGTATATGCAGAGCCGGAAAAATATTTCGATCAACTCATCGAAATCAACTTATCAGAATTAGAGCCGCATATCAACGGGCCATTTACGCCGGATAGAGGTACGCCGGTTTCTAAAATGAAAACAGAAGCTGCCGAAAACGGCTGGCCGATAAAAGTAGAGTGGGGATTGATAGGTTCTTGTACCAACTCTTCTTATGAAGATATGTCACGTGCGGTATCAATCGTACAACAGGCATTGGATAAAAACATTACACCAAAAGCAGAATTCGGAATCAATCCGGGGTCTGAGCAAATCAGATACACCATTGAAAGAGACGGTATCATCGATACTTTTGAAAAATTAGGAACAAAAGTGTTTACCAACGCTTGTGGACCTTGTATCGGACAATGGGACAGAGAAGGTGCTGACAAACAAGAGAAAAACACGATTGTACATTCATTCAACCGTAACTTCTCTAAACGTGCCGACGGTAACCCGAATACACATGCTTTTGTGACTTCGCCGGAAATGGTAGCTGCATTGGCAATTTCAGGAAGATTGGATTTCAACCCGATTACAGATGCTTTGATTAACGATAATGGAGAAGAAGTAAGGTTAGACCCGCCAAAAGGAGAAGAATTGCCAACCAAAGGATTCGATGTGGAAGATCCTGGTTATCAGGCACCGGCTGCCGATGGAGCAGGAGTAGAGGTTATTGTTGACCCGAGCTCTCAGCGATTGGAGTTGTTGCAACCTTTCAAGCCTTGGGACGGAAAAAATATTACTAACGCTAAATTGCTTATCAAAGCAGAAGGTAAATGTACAACCGACCACATTTCTATGGCAGGACCATGGTTGAGATTCAGAGGACATTTAGATAATATTTCTAATAATATGTTGATTGGTGCAGTAAATTATTTCAATAAGCAAACCAATTCAGTAAAAAATCAGCTTACCGGAGAATATGGCGAAGTGCCGGCTGTGCAAAGAGATTACAAAGCCAATGGTATTGATACTATTGTTGTGGGCGACCACAATTACGGAGAGGGTTCTTCCCGTGAGCACGCAGCGATGGAACCAAGACATTTGGGGGTAAGGGCTGTATTGGTAAAATCATTTGCTCGTATTCACGAAACCAACCTGAAAAAACAAGGAATGTTAGGATTAACATTTGCTAACGAAGCAGATTACGACAAAATCCAGGAAGACGATACTATCAATTTCTTAGATTTGACCGAATTCGCACCGGGCAAGCCACTAACACTAGAGTTTGTTCACAAAGACGGTTCTAAAGATGTGATTGTAACCAATCATACCTATAACGAAAGCCAGATTGCATGGTTCAAAGCAGGTTCTGCACTAAACCTGATTGCAGCAAGCTAATTTCATCTTATTTTAATAGTAAAAAGAGTCACGATTTTTCGTGGCTCTTTTTTGTTGAGGGCGGATATTAAAAAGCCTTCAAACGAGATTTTCTTAGTGTCCGACCAACGAAATTATTTTGTTATATATTGCTTGTCAAAAAAAACTTTAACGTTAAAGTTTCTTAATATAAAGAAAAAAAACTAAATTAGTAGCCAAAACCTAAACTATACTATTCTTATGAGAAGAATTATTTACTTAAAATTATGTTGTATGGCATTACTCTTTTTGCCATACATATTGGTGGGGCAAGAGTATGTTCCTTTAACGGTTTCTTCTGGCTTTAACGTAGATGTTATTGCAGAAGATAGTCCTGCGGTTGATTTCACAACCTCGGCAGTAGATGCCGTAGAGACAGGAGCTAATTTTTGCTTTGTGTCAGTTGGTTTCCCGGGAGCAGGAACAGCTGGTTTTCCGGCGAGTGGAGTTTTTTCCTCTGTCACTTCTTCTGATGTAACATTTCAGTTAGGAGATTACGCGGACAACAATGCCCTAAGGTTAGAAAGTGGTGGCACAGAAAACGGAACATTAACGTTTCAGAATCAAGAAGAAGCTTTAAAGATTTATGTATTAGCAACCGGAGGAAGTGGAGCTTGTACTTTCACAGGAACAATTACTTTTACTGATGATACTACGCAAGCTATTACTACTCAAAACGTAGCAGATTGGTATGGTGGGAGTTCCGTAGCTTATTATTTAAATGGGAGGGTAAATCGGAGCAACAACAACTGGGAATCTGCGTTTAATAATCCTCGGGTTTATCAAATCGAAATAGCTATAGATGCGGCTAACCAAACCAAACAGATTGAAAGTATTCACTTTGTTAATACCCAAACAATTACAGGAAGATTTTTGAATATTTTCGGTGTTTCAGCAGAAATAACACCTGATTGTCCAAAACCTACAAATTTGAGTGTAAGCGATATTACTACCCAGGGAGCAACTGTGAACTGGGAAAGTATTGGAGACAGTTTTGAACTGAAATATGGCATTACCGGTTTTGATGTAGAAACCGAAGGTATATCCGAAATTCTGACTACAACGTCTTTTGTTTTCACAAATACTGAAGTAACAGAAGGGCAAACCTATGACGTATATGTAAGGCAAGATTGTGATGCTGATGGTTTTAGTAATTGGGCAGGACCTTTGACTTTTACTCCGGAAGACGTATTGATATACAACGAAGGGGATATTAGCACTATACACAATACTAACGTTAACAATAGTAGTGAATCCAGTTGCCCGGGAATTTTAACGCTTACGATTCCGGAAGGAAAACGAATTGCTTCTATTTCAACAGAGTATGATATGACAGCTGCAAACGGAGCTTATCGGAGCGAACAACGTTCTTATATCTATTCTCCCGAATTAAGTGCAGGAGAAAGTGCAGTGGTTAATGGAGTAGGGACTGGAGGTACTATGGTTTATGCTAACCGTTCTTTGGATTTTGCTGTTGGAGCTACAAATGCAACGATTACTTTTGAACTAAGAGCTTTCAGAACTTGGACATCTTTTGGGCAATCAACGGACTGTTCCGAATATAACAACAAAGTTGATGATGGTACTTGGAAAATTTTCTATGCCTTGGAAGATATCCCCGCTTGTTTAGAACCTCATATGTCTTCATTGAACGCGACAAATATTACTGCCAATAGTGCAGACTTAGGTTGGACAAGCGACGGAACCGATTTTGATATTATTTGGGGAGAAGAAGGTTTTGACATAGATGATAATGAAGGTACTTTAGAAGAAGGATTCACAAACGGTGGAACACTTTCCAATCTTATTGCCGACACAACCTACGAATTCTATGTACGCCAAGATTGTGGAGCAACCGATGGCGTAAGCATGTGGTCAGGGCCATTTAGTTTTACTCCTCAATATTGTACACCGAGTTATAGTAATCCTAGTTCTAGCCATAGAATAACCAATGTTTCGATTGTAGAAACAAGTTTTTCGGACAGTCCGGCTTCTTATACAGACAGGGACAGAACAAGTGTGGACGTGCCACCTTTGAATGCAGGAGAAGAATATACTGTTACTGCCACAGTTAGTGGCTGGACAGGTGTAGGTGTAGCTATAGACTTTAATCAAAACGGAAGTTTTGAAGAAGACGAAAGGCTGGCACTTCCTGTCTATTCTGCCTCTGACCCGGTTACTTATACAATGACTATAGAAATTCCGGTAGATATATCCAGTGGTAATTACAGAATGAGAGTTTGGCAAAGAGAGGCAAATAGCGGAGCAGGAGAAGACCCTTGCGGAAGCTATGGCTATGGAACCTGGGCAGATTACCTTGTACCTATAATTGGAATTGGTTGTCCTCAACCTCAAGAGATCACTATCTCAGATATTTCTATCGAAGGAGCTGTTATCTCATGGGATGCACCTGCGACAGCACCTGCAAATGGATACAACTACGAGGTTCGCACTTCAGGAAATCCGGGAGAAGAAACAGGGGCGGTAGATGAAGGCACAACTACCACACAAACTGTTACTATCACAGGACTTGATCCGGACACTACCTATCAGGTTTATGTACAATCGGTTTGTGACACTGACGACGAGAGTTCATGGACTACGGCAGTAACATTTACTACTTTATGTGAATATCCGGAATTTGTTTCTGCAACGCCAGGCGAAGTATGCGGAATAGGTACAGCTACCATTTCTGCAGATTTCGGTACTGATGCAATTATACGTTGGTATGATTCCGAAGAAGCAACAACTCATTTATATGAAGGCGACAGTTTCACTACTCCGGTAATAAGTACCGAAACCACTTTTTATGCAGAGGCAAGAACAGCTGACGGTTGCGTTTCGCCACGAGAGGCGGTTCTTGTAACTATAACAGAAGCACCGGATTTAACTCTTTCCGAAACAGAAACAGAGATATGTGTAGCAAGTTCTTCTCAACCGATAACGATAACGTCCGGAGAAGATGACTTTGACACATTCAACTGGTATCCGGAAACCGGAGTATCCGGGAATGAAACAACAGGCTGGGTTTTCAGTCCTTCTGAAACAACAACCTATACGCTTACAGCTTCTCAATCTGACGACCCTTGCTCAGAATCTGTAGAGGTGGTAGTTGTAGTGAATTCTCTTCCGGAAGCAACAAATCTTGAAGAAGATTATTTGGTTTGTCCGGGAACGGCACAATTAATAAGCACCGGAACAGCTGATGGATATGACGTTGTGTGGACCCCATTCGACAACTTGTTCCTCGATGCAGGAGCTACGACAGCTTATAACGGAGAAAGTGCCGAACAGGTATATTTCTACTCTGAGAATGCCGGAGAAACAATGTATGAAGTGGTAGTAACATCTGATGGAGGGTGTGAAGCTATGTTTGAAACAGCAGTAACAGTGCCGGAAGTAGCTACACCAGATATTACTGAAATTTATTTGTGTGTGCCAACATCTGTTCAAGATGCTGTTAGCTCCCCGCTAAACCTGATGTGGTTTGATAGTATTGATGCAGAAGACGCGATTGGCGAGTTTAATGAATCTGGCATTTACTATGTATTAAACGAAGTAGGAAATTGTCAGTCAGAAAGAATTGCCGTAGATGTAACCGTAGAAGGTGTGACCACACCAACCGGCGAGTTAATACAGCAATTCTGTGATAGTGCTACTATTGAAGACCTGATGGTTAATCATACTACAGGAAGCATATTGAATGTGTATGAAAATGCGACTGGAGGAACAGCTTTGAGTCCAGGAACAGATTTATTTACTGGTACTTTCTACATCTCTGAGCAGATTGGTGATGTCTGTGAATCAGACAGGTTGGCTGTTCAGGTAACAATAACACAAACACCACCGGCAATTGTCTCACAAACAATAACTATTTGCGGCTACCAAACATTAGCCAACGTGGAAGTGGGGCAACAAGACGGTACGGAATTATTATGGTACGCCAACTCAACCGCGTCACAGGTGATGGACACTAATGTACAGATTTATGCCGGCACATATTATGTAAGCCAAAAAACAGGTATTTGTGAATCAGCAAGAGCTGCTATTACTTTCGTTGTAAACCAAGTTTTACCACAACCATCAGCAAGTTCTCAAACTTTTTGTAGTTCTGCAATCGTTGCCGATTTAGCGGCAACCGGAGAGCCGGGAGCGGTATTGCAATGGTTTGCCAGTGCAACATCAACTACACCACTTGATGACAATGAAACGTTGAGTAATGGTACTTACTATGTGTCACAAACAATGAATGGTTGTGAGTCAAACAGAAAAGCGATTTCTGTACAGATTGTAAATACAGCCGCTCCGCAAATTGCCAATATGAGCCTTTGTGAAGGAACAACTATTGCAGAAATAGACATACCGGCAACAACCGGAGTTACCTACAAATGGTACATCAGCCCGACAGCTATCACGGCATTACCGGCAAGCACCGTAGTGACAAACAACACCTATTATATCAGTAAAGTGTATGCGGGTTGTGAATCTGAGAGAGTGGTTGTAGATATCGAAACCACTCCCGTTCCGAATGCTCCGACCGGAGAGCCGTTCCAATCGTTTGTTTACAGTGTAAGTATCAACGAGGTAACCGTTGCCGACTTGGTAGTGAACGAAGAAGGTGTATTGTGGTTTGCCCATGCGGATGATGCTGTCACGCTTACCAACCCATTACAGTCTGATATGCCGTTAACGAACAACACAACATATTATGGCGTGATTGTCAGCGACAATGACTGTGTGAGCGAAATATTTACCGTAACAGTTACTGTTACGTTGGGTAACGAAAGGTTTGACAGAACCAAATTGAATTACTACCCGAACCCGGCACAAGATGTCTTGAATATTGAATATACTGATGTTATTGAAAATGTAGAAATTTACAACACAGTTGGTCAGTTGGTAAAAACTCAAGCATTTGACAGCAACTATATTGCAGTAGATATGAGTAGTCTAAGCAGTGGAACTTATCTGTTAAAACTACAAATTAACGGATACCAACAACTCATCAAAGTAATGAAAAAATAATTTATTTAACCCTTTAAAAATTAATCCGTTCGGACGTTATACCGGACGGATTTTTTATTTCTACACCTGATATTAAAAATCTTTCGAATAGGATTTTCTTAGTGTCCGACCAACGAAATCATATAGTTATATATTGCTTGTTAAAAAAACTTTAACGTTAAAGATTCTTAATGTAAAGAAAAAATACTAAATTAGTAGCCAAACTAAATTTTTAATTATTATGAGAAGAATTATTTACTTATGTTGTATGGCATTGCTCTTTTTGCCCATACACATGATGGGACAGGAATATGTCCCTTTAACGGTTTCTTCCGGATTTAACGAAGATGTTATTGCTGAGGATAGTCCTGCGGCAACTTTTACATCTACGGCGGTAGATGCGACAGGATCTGGAGCCAACAATGCTTTTATGAGTATTGATTATCCGGGAGCTACAGTAGGATTACCCGCAAATGGATTAATTAATTCTATTGCAACAACCACTCCAGGGTTATCTTTTCAACTGGCACCCTACGATGACGACAATGTTTTAAGAATTAATGAAAACGGAGGTGAAGGTACTTTGGTTTTTGCAAACCCACAGAGTGCACTTCAAATTTTCGTCTTGGCTACTTCAGGAAGTGCATCTTCCAATTTTACTGGGGTTATAACCTTTACAGACAACTCTACCCAAGCAATCAGTAGTCAAACAATACCAGATTGGTATCAAACCGGGACAAACCCTGCTGCTATTCAGGGAATAGGGAGAGTCTCTCGTGGAGGAGGGAGTCCCGATAACAATTCGTCAAATCCTAAGTTGTTTCAAGTGCCAATTGCAATTGAAACAGCAAATCAAACAAAGTTAATTGAATCAATTTCATTTACTAAAACAAGCTCGGATAGTGGGTTTCTGAATATATTTGGTGTTTCAGCAGAGATAACTCCTGATTGTCCGAAACCAACAGACTTTGCAATGAGTGGTGTTTCTGTCGGAGGAGCTACTTTCTCTTGGGCAGAGGTAGGTGAGGATTTTGAATTCAAATATGGACAGACAGGCTTTGATGTAGAAACAGCGGGAACTTCTGTTGATCTGACTACTTTTAGTTATAACCTGATAGATGTAACAGAAGGGCAAACGTATGACGTATATGTAAGAAGAGATTGTGATGTAGATGGTTTCAGTAACTGGACAGGACCGATAACATTCACTGCAGCTAATCAGGTTACTATTGGAGATGGAGGTGGAAATACCAATGGATCAAGTAGTGACCCTATTGATGATTATTATAGTTCAATGCATTACCAGACTGTATATACCGCAGCAGAATTAACTGCTGCCGGACTTATTGCCTATAATGAATTAACGGAACTGGGATTTTCTGTGTCAGAAGGAACCAATACGGCTTTGTTAAATTATACAATAAAAATAGGTCATACGTCAGCGAGTAATGCCTCCTCGCATATTACTTCTACGGATTTGGTTACAGTAAGAGAGGCTGCTGATTATCTTCCGACAGTAGTTTCTGCAGGAGAATTTGATATGATTGCTTTCGATACTAATTTCGTTTGGAATGGTATAGATAATATTGTAATAGATATTTGTACAGGAGGAAGCAACCCTTTTTCGTCTCCATACGGGGGAGTAAGAACACATTCTATGACAGCTGGGTCTAGGTTTGTAAGAAGTGATACGTCTGAGAGTCGTTGTGATACTAATACAAGTTCAACAAATAGTAACAGACCACAAATCAGATTCTCTTTTGAAGAAGGAACACCACCAACTTGTTTACCTCCTTCGGCCCTTACAGCTACCAATGTTATTTCTGATAGTGCAGATTTGAGTTGGGTAGCCGATGGAGATTTGTTCGATATAGAAATTGTGGCAGCAGGTGAAGAATCTACAGGGGAGCCAACAGAAATAGGAGTGTCTAACCCTTATATTGCCGAAGATTTAGACCCTAATACGGCGTATGAGTATTATGTGCGCCAGGATTGTGGCGACGGTGATTTGAGTGATTGGACAGGTCCATTTAGTTTCACAACCTTATGTAATGCAGTAACTACTCTTCCATATACTGAAAATTTTGATACGTATGGAACAGGTACGGATTCATATCCTAATTGCTGGTCACGTCCTGTAATTTACGAGGGTTTTCCTTCGATTGTATCGTCTCCGTCTGTTAGTTCCAATAGTTTAAAGTTTAGAGCGGCTATAGATGAGCCTACTTATGCGGTTTCGCCGGCATTTGCCGAAGATATACATAATCTCCGAGTTAGATTTTATTTACAAAGAGAAGGAGATAATTCTGGAACTATAGATGTTGGCGTGATGAGTGATCCTACAGATATCAGTACGTTTGAGCTTGTACAAACAATTGACCAAGAAGAAGAGGATGTTTTTGAAGAGTATACGGTATATTTCAATACTACAGAACTTACAGGTGGAAATAATTATATTGCAATAAGACAGAATTCAGATGCACAAAACTGGTATTATTGGGTAGACGATTTTGTAGTAGATGAAATCCCAACTTGTTTCCCACCACTTAATCTTGAAGTGGATAATATTACCACAGATTCAGCGGTAGTAACATGGGAAGTGCCTGATTCTGGTATGGGTAATGATCCTGATGATGGTTACGAAATCGAAATCAGAACAGCAGGTGAACCGGGCGAAACGGAAGGTTTTGTAGCGACTATGTCTGCTACTGATTTAACAGCTACATTGGCTGATTTGGATCCAGGTACAGCTTACACAGTTTATATCAAGACCTTATGTACACAAGATACCGACGAAAGTGTTTGGGAAAGTATTAGCTTTGCGACCGCTTGTGAATTACCGGATGCACCAGCAAATATCACTTTTACAGATATAACTGCGACGGCTACAAAATTAAATTATGAAGCGCCGGCCGCAGTACCGACAGGCTATGTTATTTTCAGAAGTACAAGTGATGTACCGCCAGTGTTAGTTGACGGAACAACTTACTCAACAAGTCAAACAACGGCTATTGCCTCATTAACAGACGGTGATAATACGTATTTCTGTGTATATAACGGAGCGAATTTGGAAGGAAACGCAACAAGCTTAACGTCTAACACAGAATATTATTACTATGTATTCTCAAGAAGTGCGGAGAATGATTGTTTTGGTGCACCATGGTATTCTGAATTATCATTAACAGATAGTGAGGTAACTGCACCAGCAACACCAACAGTGGCAGTAGTAAGCAATCATGCAGATACTTCAGCAACTGTTTCTTGGACAGCATCTAATGCTGGAGGAGAAGTTGGAGCAATTACTTACACATTGGAAGTATATACTGACAGTGAATATGAAAATCCGATTACAGGCTCACCATTTGAAATGGGAGCGGATGTGTCTCAGGATTTAACAGGTTTGGCGGTAAGTACACAGTATTTCTTTAGAATAAAAGCAAATAATACTTATCACGACAGTGGGTATCTAACAGGTAATTTTACCACTACCCAAGTTCCTGCAACGCTTAATTATGAACAAGATTTTGAAGGAACACATGGTTGGGCATTTACCAATAACGATTCGCATGAGAATAATTGGTATGTAGGAAACGCAGCAGGTAATCCAGGAAGCTCTTTGTATATTTCAAAAGATGGTGGAGTAAGTAATGAATATAATACTTCGGGTACACGTGTCGTACATGCATATAGAGATATTGCTGTTCCTGCAGGAACGTCTGATGCGACTATCTCTTTTGATTGGAAAGGTGAAGGAGAACCAGGATCCTCTACTACTAACTGGGATTACTTTAGAGTGTGGTTGGCACCAGCTTCTTATTTGCCAAGTGCAGGTACTTCTCAAATTTCATCTGGCTCGGGACGAATCCGGGTCGGAGGTGACTTTATGGGCGAGTCGGATTGGACTACTTATGAAAATACAGACGTTGATTTGTCAAGCTTTGCAGGGCAAACCATGCGCCTAATTTTTGAATGGAAAAATGATGGAAATTCTGGTTCAGAAGATGCAGCAGCTATTGATAATATTGAAATTACTATTCCGGATTGTTCAAAACCTACAGATTTAGCAATGTCAGGTGTAACGTTGGAAAGTGTAGATTTGAGTTGGACAAGTACTGGGACTACATTTGATATCAAATGGGGTATTCCAGGATTTGATGTAGCTACAGAAGGTACCTTGGTAACAGGTTTTGCAAACGGCGGAACGCTTAGTGGTTTAGATGCAGAAACTTCTTACGAATATTATGTTCGTCAGGACTGTGGAACTGATGGGGTAAGCACTTGGGCTGGGCCGTATGCAATCTATACAGGGCATTGTATCCCTACAGGTTCAGCTAATAATAGTGATGAAATCCGAAACTTTAAGTTAAGTAATTTAGATAACAGTTCGGCAGCTTCAGAAGGAACTAACGGTTATAGCGATTATACAGCTACTGTTGATGCGGCTGAATTACAGGCAAGCTTTTCTTATGTAGCTTCGTTAACCAGTGGCTCTGGTTCAGGAAGTCACGGAGCAGCCATTTGGATTGATTACAATAACAACTTGGTTTTTGATGAAGACGAAATGGTAGCTTTTATACCAAATACGATTTCTGGTAGTTCTACTGTTAGTTTTCCTGAATTTACAGTTCCTTATGGTACAGAACCAGGAATTTACAGACTAAGAGTACAATATCGTTGGGATTCAAGCGGTGCCGATTTGGATCCATGTTCCACATCAACTGGATATACTGAAATAGAGGATTATGCAGTGAGTATTTTGGCGGCGCCAACTTGTTTTCCTCCGTTAAATATCGAGGTAGGTAACATTACCAAAAACTCGGCTGAGGCAACTTGGCAAACTCCTGACTTAGGAAATACGCCAGAAGATGGTTATGTAGTTGAAATCCGAACTGAAAATGAAGAGGATGAAGAAGTGGTAATAGATACAATTGAAACTACAGATTTGTCTGCTACATTGTCTGGATTAGAAGCCAGTACAACTTATACAATTTACATCAAATCATTGTGTACAGAAGATACTGATGAAAGCTATTGGAGTGAGGGCGTAACTTTTACAACGTTGTGTGAGTATCCGGATATGGAGTTGGTAACAGAAGATTTTAATATCTGTGACACAGGAAGCATCAGTTTGGAAGTGGATTCGGAAGGTACAGTAAATTGGTACGATGCAGCAGATGCAACCGAGCCAATATTTACAGGTACAACTTTTGAAACAGACGAACTTACTGAAACAACTTCGTTTTGGGTGGAATCTGTAGCTGAAGGTGGTGGAGAAAGTAGTGTTGGAATGGGAGCGCCTCCAGCAGGTTCTTCAACTTATGTTAATTCAAATTGGGGTGTGGTTTTTGATGTTGATGAAACAGTTACTCTAACATCGGTAAGTATTTTCTCTATTTCAACAGGAACAATTAACATTAAAATACAAGATTCATCAGGAACAGAAATTTTTGAAACAGGAACTGTTGCTGTAACAAATACAGGTATAGACAATGCGAATGTGATTCCTCTTAATTTTGAAATATCTGAAGGCACAGGATATAGAATGTTGGTGAAACAGTATTCAGGGATTGATTTGTATAGACATACAATAAGTAGCCCAAATAACTTCCCTTTTGAATCAGAAGACGGAAAGGTTACAATAACTGCTTCTGAATGGGGAGGAACAACGACTGGAACATATTACTTTTTTTATGATTTAACGTATTCTGGAGATTGCAAATCCCCACGTGAAGAAGTAGTAGTAACAGTAACACCAGTTATTGATGTTGTTACTGCAGAGATAATAGCTATTACTGGGCCAACTGCAACGTTAGAAATAACAGCAGAAGGTGATGCCACTGAATTTGATATCGAGTATGGTGAAACCGGCTATACACAAGGTGATGATTATATATCACTTGTAACAGCTGAAGCAAGCCCATACACAATCGAAGGATTGACAGAAGGCGATGAGTACGATGTATATGTTCGTGTAACTGGTACTTGTGGAGAATGGTTTGGACCAATTACTTTTATAGCAGTAGAGCCTTCTGAACCACAGGTAATCACTGCAGAGGATATCACAAAAGTATATGGTGATGAGCCATTTGTAAATGGTGAATCTGATAGTGGTTTAGCATTAACTTATGTAGTTGCAGACGAAACAGTAGCAACTTTTGTAAGTGGACAACTTGTTATCCAAGGTGCAGGTGAAACAGAAGTTACAGCCAAACAAGCAGGTAACGCCGATTATTTACCAGCTGAAGATGTTACCTTTACGTTAACTGTAACCAAAGCAGACCTTACAGTTACTGCCGATGACCAAACCAAAGTTTACGATGGTGAGGTGTTTGAAGACTGGACAGTAGCATATGAAGGTTTTGTATATGAAGACCAGGCAAGCGACCTTTCAGGTGAATTGACTTATGCAGGAGACGCAGTTACAGCCGTTGATGGTGGTGAATATGATATAGAAATTAGTGGATTAGTAGCTGCTAATTACGAAATCACTTATGTAACCGGTACATTGACGATTACTAAAGCTGAGTTAACCGGTATCACTTTTGAAGACCAAACGGTAACTTATGATGGAGAAGAGAAATCTATCTTTATTACAGGAGATTTACCAGATGGCGTAACCGTTACCTATACAGGAAATGAGGAAACAGAAGTAGGAGACTATGATGTAACAGCTCATATCGATGGTGGAACAAACTATGAAGATATGGAGTTAGAGGCTGTTATGTTTATCCGTGGGGTCTTGACAGACATTACACTTGATGATGCCGAATTCACTTATGATGGTACTGAAAAGACTATCGAAGTGACAGGAGACTTACCGGACGGTGTAACTGTTACTTATACGGGCAATGTACAAACTGAGGCTGGTGAATATGAAGTTGTTGCAAATATAGAAGGAGGAGAGTTCTACTCAGATTTAGAACTAACCGCTACACTTACTATCAATAAAGCAACAATCACAGGAATCACTTTCGAGGATGATACATTCACCTATGATTGTACAGAGCATTCATTAACAATTGATGGAGATTTACCAGCAGGAGCAACAGTTTCTTATACAGGTAATAACCAACTATCACTAGGTGAGCACACCGTTACAGCTCATATAGACGGAGGTAATAACTACGAAAACTTTGAGCTTACAGCAGTGATGACCATAGAAGAATTGCTTCCTGTAATCACAGCTCAATATGCTTGTGCACAATTAGTGACAGCAGATGTTGAAGCAAACCTTCCTTTAGGTTGGGAAACAAGATGGTATGTAAGTGAAGATGCCACAGATGCAGTTCAAACAATTGAAAGCTCAGGAACATATTATGTTTCATCTATCAATGGAACTTGTGAGTCAAGCAGAATTGAAGTAGAAGTTGTCGTGGAGGATATTTCTATCCCAACAGGAGAAACAACACAACAATTCTGTGACAGTGCTACTATTGAGGATATTATAGTGAATCACACGACTGGTACTAACTTAAATGTATATGAAACCGCAACAGGTGGAACAGCATTGGACACAGGAACAGCGTTGTACACAGGTACATTCTATATCGCAGAGCAAATTGGAGATTGTGAGTCGGACAGATTAGCAGTTCAGATAACGGTAACTCAAACTCCGCCGGCAGTAGGTCAACAGACTGTAACAATTTGTGGATTTGAAGTGTTAGCCAACGTAGAAATTGGTCAGCAACCCGATGCAGAATTGGTTTGGTATGCTAATGAGACAACTTCTCAACCGATGAATGCCAACTCTCAGGTTTATGCAGGTACATACTATGCAAGTCAGAGAATAGGTATTTGCGAATCAGCAAGAACAGCCATTACATTTATAGTAAATGAAACATTGCCTCAGCCAACAGCGAGTTCACAAACATTCTGTGGATCTGCCGTAGTTTCTGACTTGGTAGTGACCGGAGCAGAAGGAGCGATGTTCAGATGGTTTGACAGTGCAACTTCAACCACACCGCTTGCAGGCGATGCAGCTTTGAGCAATGGCACTTACTATGTATCACAAGAGTTGAACGGATGTGAATCAAACAGAAAAGCAATTTCTGTACAGATTGTGAACACTGTTGCTCCGCAAATTGCTAATATGAGCCTTTGTGAGGGAACAACTATTGGCGAGGTAGAAATACCTGCAACAACAGGAGTTACTTACAAATGGTATGTAAGCCCGACAGCTATCACAGCATTACCTGAAAGTACAACACTCACAAATGGTGTGTACTATATCAGTAGCGTGTATAGCGGCTGCGAATCAGAAAGAGTGGTAGTAGATATTGAAATTGCTCCTGTTCCTGACGCACCGACAGGCGAAGCAGAACAAGCGTTTGTTTACAACATAAGCATTGATGAAATAACTATTGCAGATTTGGTTGTAAATGAAGAAGGCGTATTATGGTTTGCCCATGCAGATGATGCAGCCACGCTTACTAACCCGCTTCAGTCAGATATGCCATTAGCAAACAACACGACATACTATGCTGTGCTTGTGAGCGACAATGGTTGTATTAGCGAACCGTTTGCAGTAACTGTAACCGTAACGTTAGGCAATGCGAAGTTTGACAGAGCCAAGTTGGTTTACTATCCTAACCCGACACAAGGCATGTTGACTATCCAGTATACTGACACGATTGAAAGTGTAGAAATCTACAATGCGGTTGGTCAGTTGGTAGGAACTCAGGAGTTCAACAACAACCAGATTACGGTAGATATGAGCGGACTGAGCAACGGAACATACTTGTTGAAATTGCATATTGACGGATATCAACAGTTAATCAAAGTAGTGAAAAACTAATCACAATATTGATTACAGATTGAATATAAAAGGAGCTGCATTCGCAGCTCCTTTTTTTAATACATAGTCAAATCGCTATAGAAAAGTAAAAAGTAAATTGTCATTTCGACGAAGAGTGAGGAGAAGCCTCTAACTTATTTGAAATTGCTTCGCCTGTTTGAACAAAACTCTCAAGTCCTCATTGCTCATTTCTTGCTGTATCGGAATGACAGAGAACTTTTAACTTAAACTTCCCGCATATTAAATCTTTGCAATTTGATTATATGATTGTTTACAAGTTAGAAAAGTTCAAAGTTGGGCTGATAAAGGCTGAGGAACATTGAATAACTTGAAATTCCAATTTTGGTTATAGCGATGACAACTTTAAACCTTGAACAAACTCTATAAAAAACACCCCCGGAAGAATTTCTTCCGGGGGTGTTTTTTATATAAAAGAAGGAACAAGGTTTATCCTAAGCTAACGCGTTTAAAACCTGTGACTTCCACGTTAAATTCTTTTACGTATTCGCCTACTTTTTTGCTTTCATCTTTGATGAAGTTTTGGTCAAGCAGTGCTTTTTCCTGGTCTAAAGTAGTATTGTCGGAGATAAACCGCTGAATTTTTCCGGGAATGATTTTATCCCATATTTGCTCAGGTTTACCTTCGGCTTTCAATTCTGCTTTAGCATCTTCTTCAGCTTGTTTGATTACTTCGTCAGTCNTTGATAACCACTACGTTATCTCCGCAGTCCACGTGAGGCGTGAACCCTGGTTTGTGTTTTCCACGAAGTAGCTTAGCTATTTCGGAAGACAATCTACCCAAAGTCTGACCCTCAGCGTCGATGAGCACCCATTGCTTGTCAGCAGTCTGGCTGTTCAAAGATTGTGTCTTGTAACTTAAACTTTCCACTTTTTACTAATAATTTAATTAAACATTCCTGTCCTAAGACATTTCTTAGGGCTTGCAAAAATAAATAACTTTTTTGAGGTGGCAAGGCAAATTCTTTGTTTATGAATAAGATAACGTGTTTTTTTGGGTGTAAATCCGCCTGAATTACTTCTTTAACAAAAAAACTGAAACTATTTTGTAACATTTTGACCACCTCGTTCGTATAACTGATATACCTAACAACACAAATAAAAATAAAGAGGACTAAACAGCAATATGAGACAATTAAAGATTACAAAGCAGGTAACCAATCGTGAAACAGCTTCTTTGGATAAGTACCTTCAGGAGATTGGAAAAGTCGATTTGATTACGGCAGATGAAGAGGTGGAGTTGGCACAAAGAATCAAAGCCGGCGATCAGGTTGCTTTGGAAAAACTGACCAAAGCCAATTTGCGATTTGTGGTTTCTGTGGCAAAACAATATCAAAACCAAGGCTTGACATTACCGGATTTAATCAACGAAGGAAACCTCGGATTGATTAAAGCTGCCAAAAGATTTGATGAAACGAGAGGATTTAAATTTATTTCCTATGCCGTTTGGTGGATTCGTCAGTCGATATTGTCTGCATTGGCAGAGCAATCCAGAATTGTGCGTTTACCACTCAATAAGATTGGTTCTATCAACAAAATCAACAAAACTTTTGCTTTATTGGAGCAAGCTAACGAACGTCCGCCTTCCGCAGAAGAAATTGCGAAAGAATTAGATATGACCGTGAACGATGTGAAGGAATCCATGAAAAATTCAGGTCGTCACTTGTCTATGGACGCACCGTTGGTAGAAGGGGAAGATTCTAACCTGTACGACGTTTTGCGTTCGGGCGAATCGCCAAATCCGGACAAAGAATTAATCCATGAGTCTTTGAGTACAGAGATAGAAAGAGCCTTGGAAACACTGACTCCGAGAGAGGCTGACGTGGTAAGGTTGTATTTCGGATTGGGTAATCAGCATCCGATGACTTTGGAAGAAATCGGAGAAACTTTCGATTTGACCCGTGAAAGAGTTCGTCAAATCAAGGAAAAAGCTATCCGCAGATTGAAACATACTTCACGAAGTAAGATATTAAAAACTTATTTAGGCTAATCATATTAGCTAAATAAAAATAAAAAACTGTCCGGAAAGTAAATGCTTTCCGGACAGTTTTTTGTGTTAATAAATTATTACCAAAAAAACGGCGTTATTAAATAATTGTAAACCAATAATATTTATGATTAATTATCATTAATTTTACACTCAAATAAACCCTTGAACAATGAAAAATAAGGATATTAAAATATTATTGGTCGATGACGAACCGGATATTCTGGAAATATTAAGTATTCATCTCGAAGCTGAAAAATATCAGGTTTTTAAAGCAAAAAACGGTATTGAAGCCATAGAAAAAGCCAACAAAAAAGAACCCCATTTGATAATTATGGACGTGATGATGCCCGAAATGGACGGTATCGAAGCATGTGAAAATATCCGAAGAAATAAAAAACTCGAACAAACCATTATTACCTTTCTGACTGCCCGGGGCGAAGATTATTCCCAATTGGCAGGTTTTGAAGTTGGTGCCGACGATTATATTACCAAGCCTATCAAGCCGAAAGTACTGGTTAGCAAAGTGAATGCATTGCTCAGACGGTTGAAAAATAAGGAACAAAAATCAGGAACGATACAGGTTGCCGATATCGAAATCAATCGGGAGGAATATAAAGTTGTGAAAGCCGACGAGGAAATGGTGTTGCCTAAAAAAGAGTTTGAATTGCTGTATCTTTTGGCTTCCAAACCCGGAAAAGTGTTTAACCGCGAAGAAATTCTGGACAAAGTGTGGGGTAACGAAGTTGTTGTCGGTGGACGAACTATCGACGTTCATATCCGGAAATTGCGGGAAAAAATCGGCGATAATTATTTTAAAACCATTAAAGGAGTCGGATACAAGTTTGAAATTTAATGAGCGTACGGTATAAAAAATCATATAAATTTGCCTTCAAATCGACCTTGTTGATTACCGTTTTTGCGGTAATTTTACTCTCTGCATTGGAGTATCTTTTTGGTGCTTTTCACTTGTGGTTTACGCTGGCATTTGCCGTATTATTTTTTGTTTTTTGCTTTATCGTTCTTCAGTTTCGCGTTGAACATTTCATTTACAAACGCATTCAGAAATTGTATAAACAGGTTTCTTTGCTGGACGAATCCGATTTGCGGAGCCAGCCAGTTACCACCGACATGAAAACGCTGATGCAGGAGTTGAACACTTTTGCCAGAAAAAAGAAAGTGGAAGTCGAAACGCTCAAAATTCAGGAAGAATATCGTCGTGAATTTATCGGAAATGTAGCTCATGAACTCAAAACACCACTGTTTACGGTTCAGGGTTATCTGGAAACTTTGCTGGATAAAAATATTAAACTCGACAAAACACTCAAGAAAAAATACCTTAAAAGAGCCGAAAACGGTGTAGAAAGATTAATAGACGTGGTGGAAAGTCTGGATATGATTACCAAGTTGGAAACCAACGAATTGCATATAGAGAAAACAAACTTTGACATTGTAGCTGTTTTTCAGCGAGTGTTTGATTTGCTGGAACTCAAAGCTGATGAAAAAGATATTGTTTTGCTATTCGACAAAGACCATTACCGCAAGATATTCGTGTATGGCGATGAAGAAAAAATCTATCGGGTAGCGATTAATCTTATGGAAAATTCCATTAAATACGGCAGAAAAAACGGTACTACCGAAGTTGCCTTTGAAGATTTGACCGACAACAAAATTCTAATCCGTATTACCGACGACGGAAAAGGTATTGAGCCTAAACATCTTCCGAGGTTGTTTGAGCGTTTTTACCGGATAGATTCCAGTCGTCAGCGAAAAGTGGGCGGTTCCGGTTTGGGATTATCCATTGTCAAACACATTATTGAAGCTCACGACGAACATATTTATGTGGAAAGTGAACCCGAAAAAGGTTCTACATTTTCTTTTACCATGCAAAAGGGCAGGGAGGAATAGATTATTTTTGTATGTCAAATTATTGAGGTCGTAAGATAATTACATATTACCAAACTCAGTAAAAGTCTTTAAACACAACGTTTGTCATTCCGTAGGAATCTCTAAGAGCGTCTGTAAAAGATGCTTCCAGCATGACAAATACGACGTTAAGTTCAAAACACCGTTTGATTTATAACGTTTTATTAAATATTATGTATGAATTTAAATAGTACTTCTATCAAATTATTAGATAAATTTTAAACAGGCTCTTACTTTTTCAACCGAACATTCGTAACTTTGCGGGAGTTTGATTTTTGATATGAAATTCTATTTAACTTTGATAGTATTGGTCGTGTTATTCGGCTGCAAAAAAACAACTTCCGACACCTATTCACTCAACGAAGAGCAAGTCAGAAGGCAGGATTCTTTGTTCAATAACGTGAATCAAAAGTGGATTTTCGAACGACCGGAAACACCAAAAAATGTCCAGGTTAAAATCAACGAATGGAAAGAATGGCACGATTTGCTGGAGGAAATCTCGTCCAAACCTTTATCATCACTTTCGGCTTTCAGGCAGGAAGCGGAAAACCTCACTGCACTGGGCGAAAAACTATCCGTTTCGGTTCCGGAAGAATTTAATAATCAAGCTGTTCAGAGCAGAATCGCTTTGCTGAACACACATCTTCAAAATCTGGATATGTACATGCAGTTAGACTTGATTCCGGATAAAAAAATCAGTGAAATATTAGCAAACATCAACAAAAGCACCCAGTCGATTGTCAATCAAATGGAAGAAATTCTTCTGAAGAAAAGTATCCCACGTGAAGAAGGGGAAGAAAACTTATACCAAAACATAGATACTGTCAGACGAGCTACTTCAAAAGTGTTGCCTTAATCCTATGAATTTATCAGACATATACGCTAACAACAGTAAAACCAAACAATTACTAAAAAGCATTCTTGTAAAAAGAAACCAAATTCTCGCCAAAGGTTTTGTCGGGTCGTCTTTGTCTTTTGTCGTTCAGGAACTTTTCCGCCAGGCTGACAATCCGTTTATGCTCGTGTTCAACGACAAGGAGGAAGCGGCTTATTATCTGAACGATTTAGAGAATTTGCTGAACAAAAAAGATGTGTTGTTTTATCCCGGTTCATATCGCCGACCTTACGAAATTGAAACAACAGACAACGCCAATGTTTTACTTCGGGCCGAGGTGCTCAATCGCATCAATTCCCGCAAAAAACCGGCGATTATTGTAACTTATGCCGATGCGTTGCTCGAAAAAGTAGTAACCAAAAAACAATTGGAACAAAATACGCTCAGGCTGATTTTGAATGAAGAAATATCACTCGACAAAGTCAATGAAACGCTGTTTGAATATGATTTCAAACGCGTTGATTTTGTTACCGAACCCGGCGAATTTTCTGTTCGCGGCGGTATATTAGACGTATTTTCGTTTTCTAATGATTTGCCTTATCGTATTGAATTTTTCGGCGATGAAATTGACAGTATCCGTACGTTTGATATCGAAACACAATTATCGGTCGAAAATCTGAAAAAGATTGATATTATCCCAAATATTGCCAACAAATCCACACAGGAACAGCGGGAAAATTTTTTGAGTTTCATCAAAAATGAAACGATTGTTTTTGTGCAAAATACACAATTTTTAAAAGACCGTTTACAACATCTTTTTGAAAAAGCCGAAGATGCTTTTGCTCGGTTAGACCAAACCATCAAACGATTAAGCCCGGCAGAAATGTTCGTTTCCGGCAAGGAATTGACCAAACAATTATTCCATTTTACTTCGGTTTGCCTGAACGAAAATCCGGATTTTGTTCCGAATGAAAAAATTGAATTTCTCTTTCGTCCGCAACCGACTTTCAACAAGCAATTCGATTTGTTGATTGACAACCTGAATACCAATCATCAAAACGGTTATGTCAATTATTTGTATTGCACGAGCGAGGCACAAGCCACTCGTTTTTACGATATTTTCGAGAATTTCAAAGAAAACGGACAGAAACAGGTTATTTCGTACGAAACCAAAGTTTTTCCGTTATATCAGGGATTTATCGATGATGAAAACCAGATAGCCTGTTACACCGACCATCAGATTTTTGAGCGGTATCATCGTTTTTCTATCAAAAATTCCAAAAACAAAAAGCAAAATATTACCCTTAAAGAGCTGACTTCTTTGTCGGTAGGCGATTATGTGACGCATATCGACCATGGAATCGGAAAATTCGGCGGGTTACAAAAAATAGAAGTTGATGGCAAAAAACAGGAAGCCATTAAGTTGATTTATGCAGACAATGATATTGTATATGTCGGCATACATGCTTTACATAAAATCGCCAAATACAACGGCAAAGACGGTGCCGAGCCGAAAATATACAAATTGGGATCACAAGCATGGAAAAACCTGAAGAAAAAAACCAAAGCCCGGGTTAAGGAAATTGCTTTTAACCTCATTAAACTATATGCCAAAAGACGGACAGAAAGAGGTTTTGCTTGTGCCCCAGACAGTTATTTGCAGGCTGAATTGGAAAGCTCGTTTCTTTATGAAGATACGCCCGACCAGTACAAAGCGACCAACGATGTCAAAGCCGATATGGAAAACGAACGACCGATGGACAGATTGGTTTGTGGCGATGTCGGGTTCGGAAAAACGGAAGTTGCCATTCGTGCTGCATTCAAGATGGTGGACAACGGCAAGCAAGTGGCTGTGTTGGTTCCGACTACAGTTTTGGCGTTTCAGCATTACCAGACTTTCAGGGAAAGATTGAAAAATCTGCCGATTCGGGTGGAATATCTCAACCGTTTCAAAACCGGAAAGCAGAAAACCCAGACGCTGGAAGATTTGGCAAACGGAAAAATCGACATCATCATTGGTACACATCAGTTGGTCGGAAAAAGCATTCAATTCAAGGATTTGGGCTTGCTGATTGTTGATGAAGAACAAAAATTTGGCGTTGCCGTAAAGGATAAGCTCAAAACATTGGGCGAAAACATTGACACATTGACTTTAACTGCCACGCCGATACCGAGAACTTTACAGTTTTCGCTGATGGCGGCACGTGATTTGTCCATAATTTCGACACCACCGCCTAACCGTTATCCGATTGAAACATCGGTAGTTGGTTTTAATGAAGAAACTATCCGCGATGCCATCAGCATGGAGCTTGAACGTGGCGGACAAGTGTTTTTTATCAATAACCGAATCGAAAATATCAGGGAAATTGCCGGAATGATTCAGCGACTGGTACCTGATGCCAGAGTGGCTGTCGGTCACGGGCAAATGGACGGCAAACAATTGGAACGAACATTACTCGATTTTATCGATGGGAAATATGATGTGTTGGTTGCCACCACGATTATCGAAAGCGGGTTGGACGTACCGAATGCCAACACTATTTTTATCAATAATGCCAACAATTTCGGACTGTCTGATTTGCACCAGATGAGAGGTCGTGTTGGGCGAAGCAACAAAAAAGCGTTTTGTTATTTTATTTGTCCGCCTTATAGTTTGATGACCGAAGAAGCCCGAAAACGCCTCGAGGCTTTGGAACAGTTTTCGGATCTGGGAAGTGGTTTCAACATTGCTATGAAAGATTTGGAAATCAGAGGGGCAGGGGATTTGCTCGGTGGCGAACAAAGCGGTTTTATCAACGAAATCGGTTTTGAAACTTACCAGAAAATCATGAATGAGGCAATTGAGGAACTGAAAGAAGATGAATTCAAGGAATTATATGACGAAAACGAACCGGAAAAACCGAAGAAATACGTCAGAGATTTTGTGCTGGAATCTGATTTCGAAGTGCTTTTTCCTGATGATTATGTGAATAACATTACTGAGAGAATGAATCTTTACAACGAGTTGAATGCCGTCAAAAATGAGCAGGAGCTGGCAAAATTTGAAGAGAAAATAACCGATATTTTCGGACAGATTCCGCCAACTGCCAGAAATTTGCTGGACAGTGTGAAAATCAAATGGAAAGCGGTGGAGTTAGGCATCGAAAAACTTGTGCTGAAACAAGGAAAAATGATTGGTTATTTTGTTGCCGACCAAAGTTCACCTTTTTACCAAACCGACCAGTTCAGAAAAGTGCTCATGTTTGTACAAAACAATCCGACGTTGTGTAGGCTGAAAGAAAAAGAAACCAAAAAAGGTTTGCGATTATTGCTTACCTTTGAACAAGTGAAAAGCATTGACAAAGCGTTGTCGTTAATCTATAAAATCAACTAAAAATGAGAATGATATTTGCCTTTTTGTTATTGATTTTGAGCACTGATGTTTCGGCACAGCAGGATTCGGTGTATGTTCAGACAGAAGTTATCGTGCCTGAAACAGTTACTGACAGTGTTGATGTGCCTATACGAACCAATGCCCGTTTTGACAAAGGTTTGCGGGCTTTTAGAAATTATATTGCTGAGAATTTTAACTTCCATAATGTAAATATTGAAGAGCTGAACCTCGACCCGCAGCAAGCCTATTATACGGTTTATCTGCTATTTGATATTGATGAAAACGGAAACCCTCAAAACTTCAAACCTGTCAATTCAACGAAAGAAAACAGCGTGTACAAAGAGGCAGTAAGAGTAGTAAAATCCAGTCGTTGGGTTCCTGCCACCCAAAACGGCAAACCGATTTCGCAAACGTTTTCTGTACCTGTTTCGGTTTATGTGGAAGATTTGTTGGGAAAATGATTATTGAAAAGATATTGCCTGTTAGATGTTGACGGCTGAACATCTAAATTAAATCTAATTCGGAAATTTATCCATCAAAGCCTCGTCGATATGCTGTTTTATGGGCTTGATTTTTTCCAGATATGCCGGTAAATCATTTTTATCCATTGCCTGAGAGGTCGGCAGATTTTGTTTTAACGGGTCAACCTGTACGCCATTTTTCCAGAAACGATAACACACATGAGGCCCTGTTGCCAAACCGGTGCTGCCTACCCGCCCGATAGTTTGTCCTTGCTGAACGGTTTGTCCTCTTTTTACCAATATTTTGCTCATATGCAGGTATTGTGTTGTGTAGGTGGCGTTATGTCTAATTTTAACATAATTCCCGTTTCCGGCGGTATATCCGGCTTCTATTACTTTGCCTGCTGCCGTTGCCATAATCGGTGTTCCGTGCGGTGCAGCATAGTCGGTGCCATTATGAGCTTTCCAACGTTTTTGTACCGGATGAAACCGACTCTTGGTAAATTTAGACGTAATCCGGAAGTATTTTAGTGGGGCTTTCAGAAACATGGTTTTCATCTGCTTGCCGTTTTCATCAAAAAATTCTGTGGTTTTGCTATCGGGTTTGGAATGAGAAAATCCATAAACTTCTTTCCCCTGATAATTAAAATAAGCTCCTAAAATTTCATCAATTCCAACATAGATAGTGTCATTGATATATTTTTCACGGACAGTTACCGCAAATCGGTCGCCTCTTCTGAATTTAAAGAAATCGACCGACCAGGCAAAAGCGTTCGATAAGTGTGTTCCCAATCCGGGGTCTAAGCCTTCTCTTTGTAAAGATTCGGACAACGAACCGGAAATTTCTCCGGCAACGGTTTTCTCTGTATAAGTTACCGGATAATTGACGGTATAAGCATAAGTGGAATCTTTGAAATTAATCACATTAAACCCCATATTGTCAGGTTCATAGACTAATATATCCAGCGTGGAAGGAGTTGTTTTGCTTTTGAGTAAAGTAAGCACTTTTCCGGGACGAAGCTTTTTGTAATCAAAAGAATCCCGGACTTTTTCGGCAGTTTTGGCAATTTCTACTGCGTCGAAATCGTGCCGGGCCAGAATTTTACTGAGATTATCGCCTCGTTTGATTGTATCGCGTTCAATGATGTAGTCATTCAGCGGGAAACCAAAGATGTTTTCTTCCGGCAACGAATCAACAGAATCATTGTTGTTGCCATCAGTTGGCAGATTCTTGTTGTTATCACAGCCAAAACAGCCTAATAATACTGCGATTGCTAATGCTAAAGAAAATAAATATGTACTGCGTATATTACTCATTCAAAGCATTTTTTCCCCAGTTGGCTAATTCTTCTTCAGACCATAATTCAGGGAAAAATATCCTTCTTTGATATTCCGGCAGCATATATTTTTTCCAATCACTTCCTCCAGTTGCTTCCTGCGGCCCCGATTCGCTTTCGATATATTTTTTGGCTGCTTTGAAATGTCCGATAACCCAAGTAATGTTTACCGTTTTGTCATAGTGACGCATCGCATTGACCAAATTTTCATTTTTCTGGTCTTCTTCCGGCAGTTGTTTGAATCTCTGCCAAAGGTTGATGGTATTGTATTCTTCCATAAAATCAAGGAATTCTTTTTTGTATTTCTTTTCGAATTCATTGATTAAATAAGATTTTTTGCCTGTTTTATAATCTTTGCCTGCTGCTTGCCAATAAAGGTGTTCCAGGGCGTGCTCGTATGGCGTGTTCCGGTCAATGGTTGCTCTGTGACGTGCATCAATCAGATTGATTAAATCGGTAGATGCGAATTCAATTAAACGATATTGAGCACTTTGGAAACCGCTCGCCGGAGTAAGTGTGTGACGAAATTTAAGATATTGCTTAGTTTCCATGCCGTCGCCCATAATGTCGAAAGAGGTGGTAAGCATGTCAAAGTAACGACTGATTCTATATAGCCTTTCCGTGAAAAACTGTGTCGTCAGATTTTCGGCATAAGACACTTGTTTGATTTCCCATAGAATCATTTTGAATAGTAATTCATTGATTTGGTGGTACATAATAAATACCATTTCGTCAGGGAAAACAGAACGTTGCGTTTGCAGGCTCAGCAAAGCATCTGTCTGTATATAATCCCAATAAGTGATTGGTTTTTGCCACAATAAACCTTCCAGGTGGGTTTCGGTTTTTTGGTCAATGGCACGAAATTTTTCTTCGAGTTTTTCAATGTTTTCCTGATATTTTTGCATGGTATCTGTCATCAGTTTCCGAGTTTTTGTTTTAATCCTTTGTGTTCAACCAATTCTGCTTTTAACGAACCAACCAATAAACTCGCCTCAACGCGTAGTGGAACTTTAGATGAATCGTCTGAAACCCAGATTGTTAAACTCTCTTGTTCCTTAAACACACGACCGGCTTGCACGTATGGTCTGAACTTTAATGCAGTTTGTTCCCCAAATTTAGTTTTTATTTTTTCCTTACCAAGGAACTTTAATTTAAATTTATAAATTTCGTCATCAAAAAACATATCTATCTGGATAGATTCGTTCTTTTTCATGTTGGATATTTTCGGATTATTTCTCAATGCATAGAAAGCCGAAATGACGTCCTGTATATTATTACTGATGGAGTAGGAACTGCTTTTGGAGTTTTTATGGTCGATTACTTTAACGGTGTTGTTGCTGTAATTGAACAAACTTTCCTGATTTCGGGTGTAACCACCTTCGTAAATATTCCTGATTGAGCGATAAGGACGTCCTGTTTGTACGTCAAAATAGCTTTGGTAATCGTCGCGTACTTTGAAAAACGCTTTGGTTACTCCGGTAGTTTGCCCAAAACCTTTGGCGTGGAAAACTTTTTTACCGTCATAGGTAGTTTCATTCAGTTCCAGTGTAGCATATCCGGCACTAAACAAACCATACGATATTTTGAATTTGAAATATTCGCCTGATTGAAAAACGTTCTGTGCATAGATGGTTGCTGCACTTGTAAGGATTAAAAATGTTAAAAATATTTTTTTCATAACTGGTTTCTTTTTCTGTTGATGGTACAAATTGCGTACCAAAGCATAAAATTAAAAAAACTCAGCCGATAAAGCTGAGTTTTTAAGATGGTTTTTGGAATTGTTGTTTAGAGCCTGTTTAAAATTTATCTAATAATTTGTTTATGCTTCTTTTTGGCTATAACTGCGTTAAATTTTAAAACGATAGCTCTGCTATCCTTTGAAAATTTGCCTTGTTCTATCTCAAAAATAACCTATAAACATTTTTACAATACAAATTTAAACAGGCTCTTAGAAACTGTGTTATTTTTTAACCAAGAATTACACGTGTTAAGGCAATTTAATTTTATTAGTTCGTCCAAAAAAATATTCGAAATCATTTTAAAATTCGGGCTTCATCTCAAAAAACAGCCATTCGTTTGTTACGGGGTGATGGAAACCGAGCTGGTCTGCTTGCAAATATAATCGTTCTGCCGGTTTTCCGTACAACGAATCGCCAGCAATCGCACAATTCATGCCCGAAAAATGTGCCATGTGTACTCTGAGTTGGTGGGTTCGTCCGGTTACAGGATAAAGGTAAATGCGGGTTTTTTCATTAATTATTTCCTGGATTTCGTATGTGGTCATGGCTTTTTTGCCGAATTTTTCGCAAACCATTTGTCTTGGACGGTCATTCAAATCGACCCGCAAAGGTAAATTGATTTCGCCCGATTGAACGTTAATTTTTCCGTCTAAAAGAGCTGAATATCGCTTGAAAACCGTTCTTTTTAAAAATTGATTTTGTAAATTCCGGTAAGCATTTTCATTCTTTCCCAAAACCATTAATCCAGACGTTGCCCAATCTAAACGGTGTACAATAATGGCTCCGCTAATACCCGGAATCATTTTCCTGGCTTGTTCCAGAACCGAATTTTGTGTTTTTATTCCAGGAACAGACAACAGCTGATGCGGCTTTTCGATAACCGCAATGTCTTCGTCTTCATAGATTATTTTGATACGTTTGCCGTTTTTCATTTGTTTGTCCAGCGGATTTTCTTCCACTTCCAAACCTCTGAGCATGTGATTGAGTAAAGGTTCACATTTTCCGCGACAAGCCGGATAATAATGTAGATGTTTTCTGACTTCTGTTTTAGGCGATTTTCCCCACCAGAATTCAGCCATAGTAATCGGTTTCAACTGGTTTTGATAGGCATAATTCAACAGTTTCGGGGCACAGCAATCGCCTGTTCCTGCTGGTGGTTCTTGCGACAACTGCTCGTCAAAAATCGTCAAAATGTCTTTATTTTCGCCTAAAGCATTCAAACAATGATAGCTTTTGAACAACTGTTGCTGCGTTTGTTGTGAAAGCTGTTGCCGTCTGACTTTCAGCTGGTTGATTTTTTCTTCAAATTCTTTCAAAGATGCCTCAATTTCCGAAATACGGTTTTTCCAGAATTTTTTCAGTCGGTTCAACTCACTTTTCTGGGTTTGGCTTTGACGGATTAATTGGTTTAATTCTTCCTGATTATTTCCTGAAAGATTTTTCCGTTGTTGTTCTCTTTCCTTTTTAGCGGTTTGGTTTGCTTGGATTTTTTCATCAATTTCTTTTTGTAATTGACTGATAAAATATTTTTTTTCTTGAATGATTTTCAGATATTTATCATCATTTAACCTCTGCTCTATTTCCTGATTGATTTGGGTTAATTCTTCCTCATTTTTGACAAAAAATTCGTTCGGATTCAAACGGTCATAAATCGGCGGAACAAAATAAGAGTCATGTTCTTTATCTTGTCCGGAATACGCTGCTAAAAAACCTAATTCTCCCAGCGAATTTTCGACAATCAATACACCATACATTCTTCCTTTTTCGTCCGGACGATGTATTTTTTGCAAATATTTCTGTACTTCTTCACTTGCCTGAATCGCTATCGAATGTGGTTCGTAATTGGTAGGAAAATTAAACTTTTCTGGTAATTTTTCTTTGTCTGATAAAAAAGAAACAGAATGAAAATTATTTTTAAAATGTCCGATTCGTACCATTATTAGGCTTTATTATTCTACAAAACAAGTGGTAAAAGTAGTAACTTTGTACCAAATTTTACATGCATTATGTCATCATATTTAAACAGAGTAGCTAAAGGAACCTGCCCGAATTGTGAAAAAACAAAAGTATTTGCCTCTAACGGCAATCCTTTTTTGTTCAAAATGCCTAAAATGAAAAAACAATGCGATGTTTGCGGGTATTCTTTTCATCGTGAAACAGGTTTTTATTTCGGTGCAATGTATATCAGCTACGGAATTACGTGTGCTGAAATGATTGCCGTGATTGTTTTGGGGCTTATTTTTGACTGGTCTTTTATCACGATTTTTTCTATTGTGATCGTGATTGCTTTCTTGTTTTCGATGATTAATTACAAGCTGTCCCGCCTGATGTGGCTAAATATCTTTTTGGATAAAGACAGCGATTAACTGTTTGTAGTGAGGTTTCGTCTGGCAAATTCTGCCGGTGTTTCCTGCGTATATTTTTTGAAAAACTTGATAAAATAAGACACGTCCGAAAAATTCAAATCGTCGGCAATTTCCCCAACAGATTTTTGCGAGAAAATCAGTTCGCGTTTGGCTTCCAGAACAATCCTTTCGGCAATAACCGAAGTAGTCGTTTTTCCGGTAATGGATTTGACAACACGGTTCAAGTGTTTTTGTGTAATATTCAGTATATCAGCATATTCTCCGGCATTTCGCATTTTCAGGAAATTGGATTCGAGTACATCTTCAAAACCGGTATAAATCGTTTGATATCTTTTTAGTTCATCAAAATTGAGCAGACTTTTGGTTGAAACAAATCTGTTTAGCCAGATGTAAAGCTGTGCCAAATAGCTGTTAATCAGTTGAATTTTCTTCCATTGATTAGATTGATATTCATTTAAAATATCTGCAAAAAATGGTTTTACTTTTTCTAACTCATTATCTTTCAGATAAAAACATTTTTCTGTCTGGAACGATTCAAAAAACACAAAATCTTTCAACAGGGTTTTGACGTGGTAAGTTTCATAAAATTCACGACTGTGAAAAAACAAATAACCTTCGGTATCAGGCGACAAATCCCAGCAATGTGTTTGGCCCGGCGTCAGGAAAAACACCGCACCCGGCTTGACTTCATACCGATTGAAATCAATTTCGTGCATACCGGTTCCTCGGGTAAACAAAAAAACTGCATAAAAATTGTGTTTATGATGTGATTCTATGCGTGAATGATTACTAATCAAATGTTTAGAAATCAAATTGGCATAAAAATGAGCATTGGAATCTTCCTGATTCAAATCGTCTATTTTCAACAATTTTATTTCCGGTAATTGTTTAGTTTTCCTTTTCATTAGTGCTTGTTCAAATTTTTATACCAATCAATCGCTTTCTTTTCTTCTGTTTTGATAAATTTATCTTTCCCGCCGTTATATTCAGGCACATCACGCCATTCTTGTTTGATTAATTCCTCTTTCAATGATTGATATTGATTTTTAATATCGGGGTGTACTCTCAGATAATCCCTGAAAGCAATATGCCTAATCCAGTGTTCGGAATCATAAGGCAAAATGTGAATGTTAGACAAACGGCATTTAAATTCTTCTGTGCTTGCGGGAATTTTATTTCTGTCCGTGATTATCTTCGAAATGGACAATTCTTCCGGATTAATTTTAAATTTTGTAAAAAGTCTGCGATACGGCATAATTTCATTAAAGCACTCATAATAAATATAATTATGATTATTGTTTAGCAACGGGGAAATAGTTTTTTCCAAGTCCGTTTCATCATTCACACCAACGAGAATATCAATAATGGGTTTGGCAGACAAACCTTCTACAGACGTACTTCCTATATGTTCAATTCGAGGATTGAGAAATCCGATGAGCTGTAACAATTCTTCTTTTATGATTTTAAAATCTATTGCCCACTTCGGATTGTATTTTTCAAACGCTATTTTCATTAATTAATTTTATTGTTTAAATAACTGAATATAACTTTAGTACACGATAAAAACAATTAAATGCTTGTTACATAGTGAATTAAATTTTTAAAAATCTTTTTTGCCGTGTACTGAAAAGTATAACTACAATTCAATCTGTAAATTATCATAGGCTAAAAAAACATTTTCAGGCAATTCTTTTTCTACTTTTTGATGCAAACCCAGTTCATGACCGATATGAGTAAGATAGGCTTTTTTCGGATTGATTTTTTGGATATATTCCAATGCAGCAGATAAATTATTATGCGTAGGGTGCTCTTTTATCCGTAAGGCGTTAATAACAAGAATATCAAGTCCCTGCAAATTATTTAATGCTTCATCTGACAAGGTTTTTACATCGGTCAGATAAGCCAGTTTATCAAATCGATAACCAAGTATAGGCAGGTTTCCGTGCATTACATTAATCGGCACCACTGTTTTTCCTTTAATGCAAAATAGTTTTTCTGCCTCAATTTCATGCGGTGCCAATGCCGGTGCACCCGGATAACGGTTTTCGGTGGCAAAAGCATAATCAAACCGTTTTTGTAAATTTTGCAATACCCTCGGCAATCCGTACACGTCCATAAATCCTTTTTTCATAAAACAAAAAGGCCTGATGTCATCAATCCCGGCGGTATGGTCGGCGTGTTCGTGCGTAAACAATAATGCGTCAATATGCGGGCATTCCGAGCGAAGCATTTGCTGTCTGAAATCAGGACCGCAATCAATCTGGAAAATCACATTATCCCAATCAACAAAAACAGATGTCCGCAACCTTTTGTCGCGAATATCATTGCTTTTGCACACTTCGTCATTGCACCCGATAACCGGAATACCTTGTGAAGTGCCTGTTCCGAGAAAATATATTTTCATACTTTTTTTTACAAAATTACAATATCTTCGGTTTTATTGAAGTATCTTTATGCTGTAAAAATACGACAAATATTTTTAGTTTTATGAAAGCCTTTGAAAACGACTTAATTATTGACGGAGACAGGATTATCAAGCATCAACCTGCTATCTCAGACAAAGCTCTGAGACTGAATTTAAACAAAAACATTTACGGAAGTTTTTCCGAAATCGGTGCCGGACAGGAAACAGTCCGCCATTTTTTCAGAGCGGGCGGTTCGTCACGTACTATTGCCAAGGCGATGTCTGCCTATGACAAGCAATTCAGCGACGCAATTTATACTGTTGAGCCTGATGGCAGATATGTAACCGAAAACCGGCTGAGAAAAATGCTGATGCACGAATCGAGCCTGATGGAGGAGCGTTTGCACAATGATGAATTTCCGAACCGGTTGTATTTCAGCTATGCAAATACCGTTGCTACTATTGATTTTGCTAAGAAATTCAAAGGTCATGGTTGGGTCGGTATCCGTTTTCAGGTGGAACCGAAAGGCGAATACAACGAAATTATCCTGCATATTCAGTTTAAAGAAACCGACGCACGTTTACAGCAGCACACTTTGGGCGTTTTGGGCGTGAATCTGATATACGGAGCTTTTTACAAACGTAACAATCCCAAAAGATTGATTGACAGCCTGTATGACCACATAGACAAAGACCAGATTGAGATAGACAGTATTAACTTTTCCGGTTCATGTTTTCCAGGAATAGACAATCGTTTGATGAGCATGTATCTGGTCAAAAAGGGCTTTTCTAACGCTATTGTTTTTGGCCCGAAAGGAAATAGTTTGTTACCGGCAAATATTCTTTACCGCAAAAATTTATTACTTTTAAGAGGAAGTTTCAGACCAGTTACTTCGGTAAATATAAATATGTTAGAAAAATCACTTGAACTTTTTCTCGAATATAATAAAATTACCAAAGAACAAACCACAGTGATGTTTGAAATTACCTTGAACAACTTGCTGATGGAAGGTGAAATCGATGAACAGGATTTTATTGACCGTGCCGAATTGCTATGTTCTCTGGGGCATTATGTGATGATTTCTAACTTTAAAAAATATTACAAAGTAACCGAATATTGTTCTCAATATACTTCTGAAAAAATCGGTCTGGCACTCGGAGCCAATAACCTGGAAAATATTTTTGATTCTAAATATTACCAACATCTTGGTGGCGGTGCTTTTGAAGGTCTGGGCAAATTGTTTAAAAGCAATATTCAGCTGTATCTGTACCCGATGCTGGACAAGAACGGCAATATCGTTACTTCAAAAAACATTCAGCTGAACGATGCTGATTTACAGCCTATTGTTGAATATTTTGTTCATAAAAAACAGATATTCGATATTACTGATTATGACCCGAAAGATTTGAACATTCACGCCCGGGAAGTCATCCAAAAGATTTACCGGAATGAGAACGATTGGGAACAATATCTCCCGGAAAAAATTGCAAAGCTGATAAAAGAGAAAAAACTTTTTTCCACGAAGCCTGAGAAATTAGAGAATTAATAACGACAAGCCCGATTTCGAAGTATTGGTTATATTTTTTTTTACCAAAATTGCTTTTTTTTTAATAATTTCGTGGGCGAAATAAAGATTATGACAGACATGAGTGAAGTAAAAACCAAAGATTCGATAACATTTGACGACTTCAAAACAGAAGTAATAAACGATTATAAAACAGCTCGCATCAGTCGCGAATGCAGTTTGCTCGGACGACGGGAAGTATTAACTGGAAAAGCAAAATTCGGTATTTTCGGCGACGGAAAAGAGGTTCCGCAACTGGCGATGGCAAAAGCTTTCAAAAACGGGGATTTCCGTTCAGGATATTACCGTGACCAAACCTTTATGATGGCTATCGGAGCAATGACTCCGCAGGAATTTTTTGCCGGATTGTACGGTCATGCCGATGCTGAGCAAGAACCGATGTCTGCCGGACGACAAATGGGCGGACATTTTGCCACACATAGTTTGGACGAAAACGGACAATGGAAAAACCTGACTGAACAAAAAAATTCCAGTGCCGATATCTCGCCTACTGCCGGGCAAATGCCGAGATTATTAGGTCTGGCACAAGCTTCTAAATATTACCGGGCAAATGCTGATGCCGACAAAAACAACCAGTTTTCAAACGAAGGAAATGAAGTTGCTTGGGGAACAATCGGTAATGCCTCTACATCTGAAGGATTGTTTTTCGAAACTATCAACGCGGCTGGTGTTTTACAAGTACCAATGGTAATGAGTGTTTGGGACGATATGTATGGAATTTCCGTTCATGCCCGGCATCAAACCACTAAGGAAAATATATCAGAAATATTAAAAGGTTTTCAAAGAGAAAACGATACCAACGGTTACGAAATTCTTACCGTAAATGGCTGGGATTACCCTTCCTTGGTAGAAACTTATCAGAAAGCCGGACAAATCGCAAGAGAAAATCACATTCCGGTGCTGATTCACGTACAGGAACTTACACAACCTCAGGGACATTCCACTTCCGGTTCGCACGAAAGATATAAAACCAAAGAAAGACTGGCTTGGGAAACAGAATATGACTGTATAGAAAAAATGCGTGAATGGCTGATTGCCAACAATATGGCAACTGATGAAGAATTACAGCAACTCGACGAGGAAGCTAAAAAAATCGTTCGTGAAAGCAAACGTACTGCCTGGGAGGCTTACCTTAATCCTATCAAAGAAGAACGTGAAGAATTAATCACTATTTTAAACAAAATTGGGGCAAGCTCATCAAATCCGGATAAAATCGCTCAAATGGTTAAAGATTTGTCTGCAATCAAAGAGCCTATCCGAAAAGATATTTTGTCCACAGCAAGGATTGCCAAAAGATATTTTGTTCAACAAAATGGTAATCAGGAACTGAACCAATGGATTGAACAATACTTTAGCAAAGTTCAGCCAAAATACAGCAGTCATTTGATGTCTGAATCGAATCAGAAAGCTACTTTGGCTGAGGAAATTCAACCGCAATATGACGATAATTCGACCGAAGTAGATGCAAGGATTGTACTGAGAGATAACTTTGACCACATTTTTGCCACTTATCCGGAAACGTTAATTTTCGGAGAAGATTCCGGACATATCGGAGATGTAAACCAAGGTTTGGAAGGTTTGCAGGAAAAATACGGAGAATTGCGTGTGTCTGATACCGGTATTCGGGAGGCGACTATTTTGGGTCAAGGAATTGGTATGGCAATGAGAGGTTTAAGACCAATCGCTGAAATCCAATATCTGGATTATTTGTTGTATGCCATTCAGATTATGAGTGACGATTTGGCAACATTGGAATACAGAACAGCCGGTCGTCAGAAAGCACCATTGATTGTACGTACACGCGGACACCGATTGGAAGGAATCTGGCATTCAGGTTCGCCAATGGGTATGATTATTAATGCCATTCGAGGTATGCACGTATTGGTACCGAGAAACATGACCAAAGCTGCTGGTTTCTATAATACTTTGCTCAAATCAGATGAACCGGCATTGATTGTTGAATGCCTGAATGGTTACCGATTAAAAGAAAAAATGCCTACTAATTTAGGTGAGTTTACTACAGCTATCGGAGTGGTTGAAACGATTAAAGAAGGTAGCGATATTACTATCGTTTCTTATGGTTCAACATTGCGAATCGTTGAACAAGCTGCGAAGGAATTGGCAGAAGTAAATATCAATGTAGAAATTATTGACGCTCAATCATTGTTGCCGTTTGACCTTAATCACGATTGTGTGAAATCTTTACAAAAAACCAATCGTTTATTGGTCGTTGATGAAGATGTTCCGGGCGGAGCATCGGCGTATATTCTGCAACATATTGTAGAAAATCAAGGAGGATATAAATATCTAGACAGTCAACCACAAACACTTACTGCAAAAGCTCATAGACCGGCTTACGGGACAGACGGAGATTATTTCTCCAAACCGTCTGAAGAAGATGTGTTTGAAAAGGTTTATGCAATTATGCACGAAAGTAATCCGGGTAAATATCCGGCTTTGTAAAAAGCTGGTTACTTATACAAAAAAAGCATTGTAAAAATTTTTACAATGCTTTTTTGATTTTAAAATTTGTTCATAGAAAAACCGCCTAACGAAAAATCATTAGACGGTTAAAACATATTAATTGATTCGATTTCCTTCCTGGTCAAAGAAGTGATATTCTAAATAAGTATAGGCATCTCTCGAGATAATTTTAACCCATCGTTTGTATTTGAACAGCCATTTGAACCTCACAGACGGAAATCCTTTTGTTAAAAATGCCGCTACAAACGGGTGGGCGTTTAAAACCACTTTTTTCTTTGTTTTGATAATGTTTTCAAGGTCAGCTGTTATTTTATCAACGACAACAATCGGAGCCTCGATTTCCCCATTTTCATTATTGGGGTCTTCTTCTCTTGTTTTAATTGATATTTCAGGTCTGACTCTTTGTCTAGTAATTTGTATCAAGCCAAATTTACTAGGGGGCAAGATTTTGTGTTTAGCTTTGTCGTCACTCATTTCTTCTTTCAGAAAGTCGAACAGCTGTTTGCGATGTTCGGCATTACGCATATCTATAAAATCGACAACGATAATTCCGCCCATATCTCTCAGTCGCAGCTGCCTTGCTACTTCTGCGGCAGCAATCATATTGACTTCGAGGGCTGTGTCTTCCTGTGATGTTGCTTTGTTTGAACGATTTCCGCTATTGACATCTATCACATGGAGGGCTTCGGTATGTTCGATAACCAAATAGGCTCCTTTGCTCATAGATACTGTTTTTCCAAAAGAAGTTTTAATCTGCCTCTCGATATTGAATTTTTCAAATAGCGGCAGACTCTTATTATTATAGAGCTTCACAATGGAAGATTTTGAAGGGGCTATCTCTTGCAAATAATCCTTCGTTTCGTCATACAGGTCTTTGTCATCTATGTAAATTCCTGTAAAACGGTCATCAAATAAATCTCTTAATATGCTTGAAGTTTTGCCAACTTCGCCCAAAACTTTTGATGGGTGTTGTGCCTTGCTTAGTCTTTTGCACATGGTTAACCATCGGTTAAACAGTTGCTCTAAGTCTTTTTCTAATTCGGATACTTGTTTGCCTTCTGCAACGGTTCGTACAATCACGCCAAAACCTTCTGGCTTAATGGCTTGTACTAATTTTTTTAGTCTTGCTTTTTCGTCTTTTGAACGAATTTTCTGAGAAATGGAAATGCGGTCAGAGAACGGAACCAAAACCACATATCTGCCGGCTATCGACAGCTCGGAACTCATACGAGGCCCTTTGGTAGAAATTGGTTCTTTAACGACTTGTACCAAAACAGACTGATTGGCACTCAACACATCTGTAATTGAGCCTCCTTTGTCTATCTGTGGTTCAAATTTGAAGTTTTTAAGGGAATAGTCTTTTGTTTTCCCGGTGGTTATTCCTTTGATGAATTTCATCAGTGATTTCAGGTTAGCCCCCAAATCGTGATAATGCAAAAAGCCGTCTTTTTCGTGACCGGCATTGATGAAAGCCGCATTCAGCCCCTGAACAGGTTTTCTGATTTTTGCAATAAAAATATCCCCGACTTCAAAACTTTTTGTATCAATGTTTTCTCTGTGCAGTTCTACTAATTTCCCGTCTTTTAGTAAGGCAAAATCTACTGTATCTGAACCAGACCTTATAATTAACTCTTTGTTCACACTGTAAATTTTTTTCCTTTACACATATCAGCATATGGCAAAGGGATTAAACAACTAAATTACAGGTATATATTAATTTTACCCGAACGTTTGATAAATCAAACTTATTTCAAAGAACTTTATAAAAAAGTTGAAAAAGTAGTATTAAACTACTTTTTCTTCTTATGACGGTTAGCTCTCGCTCTTTTTTTACGTTTATGCGTAGCTACCTTATGTCTTTTTCTTTTTTTACCACTTGGCATAGGTCTAAATTTTTATGTTAATAATTCGTTTATTTTACTTTATTTTTTGTCTTTACAGACTCAACGAATACTTTAGCCGGTTTAAAAGCCGGAATGTTGTGAGCCGGTATTTTGATAGTTGTGTTTTTGGAAATATTTCTCCCTGTTTTTTCTGCACGTGTTTTCACGATAAAACTTCCGAAACCTCTAAGGTAAACATTCTCGCCTGTTTCCAACGAAGTTTTTACTTCGTCCATAAAAGTTTCTACTGCCGCTTGCACGTCTCCTTTTGGAAGCCCCAATTTGTCTGAAATTTTGGCTACGATATCTGCTTTAGTCATCTTAATTGTATATTTATTAATTTTAATTTAACTTGTAGTTTCAAAG
Source organism: Avrilella dinanensis (assembly GCF_002807015.1). Taxonomy (GTDB): domain Bacteria; phylum Bacteroidota; class Bacteroidia; order Flavobacteriales; family Flavobacteriaceae; genus Flavobacterium; species Flavobacterium dinanensis. The sequence continues at coordinate 843,468 of NZ_NIPO01000001.1, forward strand.
CGAGTGCAAATATATTAATTTAAATTCTAAAAAATCAACTCATTAAGGCTATTTTTATATCAAAATTAAATTTTACCTTCGTGCCTGCAAATAAACATCATGGTCAACTTCAGTCAGAAACTCTTAAAATGGTACAATATCAATCAGCGGAATCTTCCGTGGCGAGCTACCGATAATGCCTATAAAATCTGGCTTTCTGAGATAATTCTGCAACAAACCAGAGTACAGCAGGGAATGCCTTATTACGAAAGATTTATCAGCGAATTTCATACCATATATGATTTGGCACAAGCCTCTGAAGATGAAGTATTGAAACTGTGGGAAGGTTTGGGATATTATTCCAGAGCGAGGAATATGCACTTTACCGCCCGGTATATTGTTACTGAACTCGGCGGAAATTTTCCGGATAACTATTCAGATTTATTACAATTAAAAGGTGTCGGTAATTATACTGCCGCTGCGATTGCTTCGTTTGCTTTCAAAGAACCGGTGGCTGCGGTGGACGGCAATGTGTATCGGGTTTTGTCGAGAATTTTCGGGATTAAAGATGATATTTCGACCAATCAGGCCAAAAAGATATTTCAGTCATTAGCCAATGAGCTGATTCCGGACAAAAATCCTGATGTTTTTAACCAGGCAATGATGGATTTTGGTTCGATGGTATGTAAGCCCAAACAACCATTATGTCAGGAATGTTTTATACAGGAAGAATGTTTTGCTTACCGCAATAATGAAATCCAAAACCTGCCTGTAAAATCAAAGAAAGTAAAAGTAAAAAAACGTTTTTTCCATTTTCTCTTGTTGGAAGACGTCAAAAAAAATATTATTATTGAACAGCGTTCATCTGATGATATCTGGAAAAATCTTTATCAGTTTCCGATAATCGAAACCGATAATGAAGCAATGGAAACAACAATTCAATCTCAATTTGAAGAAATATTTTACAATCAAAAACTTATTGATTTTCAAGAATTAACAGATTATTCCATAAAGCACCAACTTACGCACCAGCAGTTGCACATTCGTTTTTTTAAATCACAAATTAATCATCGTGCAGCAAATGCAATTGTTCCGGAAGATGTGCAAAAATATGCCTTCCCTGTACCACTGAAGAAATTTTTGGAAAAATACTATCATCAATCCTAAAGTTTTTTCTATATTTGGTTTACAATTTTAATGTATATGTTAGGAACCTTAAACAAAGTTATACTCATAGGTCATTTGGGCGATGATGTGAAAATGCACTATTTTGAAGGCGGAAACTGCATCGGTCGGTTTTCTATTGCCACCAATGAAACCTATATCAACAAAACAACCAACGAAAAAATAACCTCTACCGAATGGCACAATATCGTTGTGCGGAACAAAGCCGCCGAGCTTTGTGAAAAATATTTGTCAAAAGGCGATAAAATATATATTGAAGGAAAAATCAGAACCCGCCATTGGCAAACAGAAGACGGCACTGTCAAACATACCAACGAAATTCAGGCTACTGAGTTCATCTTTTTGTCTTTGAAAAAAGACAACAGCCAAACTGAAAAACGCCATAGTGTGGACGACGACGATGATTTTGATATTCCGAGAACAAAAGATATCGACAGTAATAACGACATTCCTTTTTAAATTAACGTAAACTAAAATTTGCAATAACTTGGACCCTGAACCCAGTCAATATTTTTTATTACTTCACAGCAATTACGGCATCGTCATCGCCGTTTCGCTTTTGCTGATTTCTTTATTGTTAGTCATTGTATATTCCGCAGCGGAAGTGGCATATTTTTCCATTTCTAAATCTGATTATGAAGAAATCGACAGTTTCCAAAAGGTCAAAAAATCATTGCAAAAAATACTGGCACAGCCAATCCGATTACAATCGACTATCACAACCGGAATCATTCTCGGGAAAGTATTGTTTTTGCTGGCATTATCCGGAATAAAATTTCTATGGCTCGATACGGTTTTCATACCGGAAATCAGCTGGTTGATTTATCTGATTTCGGGTATATTGATTTTAGTATGCTTCGGCGAATTGATTTCCAGGTTTTATGCCTATGAAAAGAATGAGGTTTTTATTATAAAATCCATCTGGTTTATAGAAATTTCTAACCTTATTCTGAGTCCGGTTACTTATCCGTTCAGGCAAATAGGCAAATGGTTGAAAGTGAGCTTTGACGAAGAAGAAAACAGTTTTTCTGTCGAAGAACTTTCCCAAGCACTGGAAATGACCGATTACAGCCATACTTCCGAAGAAGAACAGAAAATACTGGAAGGCATTGCTAATTTCGGCTCGACCGAGGCTTATCAGGTAATGACACCCCGAATCGACGTTTTTGCGTTGGAACAATCAGAACCTTTTCATGAAATATTGCCCAAAATAACCGAGCAGGGCTATTCGAGAATTCCGGTTTATGAAGATAATATCGACCATATTGTCGGGATTTTGTTTGTGAAAGATTTAATTCCCTATCTGGATAAAAAAGTGTTTGCCTGGAAATCCGTTATCCGTGAAGCCTATTTTATTCCTGAAAGTAAAAAACTCGACGATTTATTAATTGATTTTCAGTCATCTAAGAAACATTTGGCAATTGTCGTTAATGAATTCGGCGACACTTCCGGAATCATCACGCTGGAAGATGTTTTGGAAGAAATCATCGGCGAAATTTCTGATGAATTTGACGAAGAAGAAATTGAATACACTCAAATTAATGCGTCTGAATATTTGTTTGACGGAAAAATATCGCTCAAAGATTTTTACAGAATAATTGATGCCGACGGAGATATTTTTGAAAACAGCCGGAACGAAGCCGAAAGTTTGGCAGGATTTCTTATTGAACTGAGTGACAGGTTTCCGAATGTAGGCGAAATTATTGATTTTGAGGAATATCAGTTTATTATTACAGAATCAGACAACCGGAAAATATCTAAGGTTAAAGTCATTATTAATCAAGATGAAAACTATAAAACAAATGAATAAAATAGCCGTTTTTGCACTAACAGCAACACTTTTTTGGGCTTGTAACAACGACGTAAAACCCAAACCAGACGCTTATTTACGGCTGAGTTACCCACAACCGGAATACCAAACCGAAAATGCTCCGTGTGCTTTTAAATATGAGCAAAATACAATCGCAAATATTACAAACGTCAAAGATTGTAGTTTTCAGATTGATTATCCCGAAATGAAAGCAAAAATCTTTGTGGACTACGAAGCTGTGGGAAAAAATAATCTGACGAAGTTATTGAAAGATGCCCAAAGATTAACTTTTGAACACACGATAAAAGCAGAAGAAATTCAGGAAAATATCATCATTGACGCCGACAAAAAAGTTTATGGTATGTTTTATGAACTCATTGGAAACACTGCTACTAATGTGCAGTTCTATGCAACCGACAGTACCAATCATTTCATTGTCGGATCATTATATTTTTATGCCAAGCCTAATTTTGATTCTATTATTCCGGCAGCTCAATATATCAAAAATGATATGCTGAAAATAGTTGAAACGATGGAATGGAATGATAGAGAATAGAAAGAATTAAGAAGAAAGAGACTGTAATTCTTTTATAAAAAAACAGCCACGAATTACAAAAACAAATAATTCGTGGCTGGCTTTTTTAATAATTTTCCAACATTTCCATTTCTATTCCTTCTTCCGGAAAAGATATTTTTGCAGAAATATGAGTAATTGTAACATTTTCGTTTTCAACCTCGTCTTTTATAGATTTCATATCGTTAAAGATTGATTTTAACAAATTGAAATTATCTGCAAAATTATCTTCTTTCTGGTTTTGGACTGATTTTTTTCTTTCTGTTGCTTGCTCGTGACGTGTCATTGCTTGCCGATGCCGTTCTATCATCTCTTTTCTTTTTTTCTCCGCCTCTACCCTTCTTTTTTCAATAGCTGTTTCTCCGTCTATCTTTTTCTGAGATTTAGTTTTAATCAGCATCACACCGTATTTTCCTTTTTCGCCATAAGGTTTCAGTTGCTCTGCCTGGCTGAGAATGGTTATATTTTCAATATTTTTAGGGTCAATTTTCTTAAATTCTCCCACAGAAACCTCTTTTCCGTCAACAATAAGCAATATTTTATCATCGTCATTAATATTTATTCCTGCTTCCGGATTTTCGATAAATATTCCGTTGTTATCAATCGTTGTGGTTGATATATTTTTCTCTGTTTCAATTTGAATATACCCCGACTTTTCTTTTCCTTTGGTTCTTATTACATAAAAATAAGTGCCGCCCACAAGATTATCTAATTGCTTTTTTTCAAACTTTTTGTTTTCCTTTGATTCATAAACCAAATTTCCCCAACGGTTGTAAATGCTTATTTTTTCAAAACCTTCAGGAATTTCGAGGTTATCAAGAGATTTACCATTTACACTTTCTCCATTTTTATTTTTTATATAATTTTCTTTTGCAGCTCGTTCTTCTACTCTTTTTTTCTCATGTTCTACATCATAATCAATCGGTTTGGTAGAAAGATGATAGATTGTTTCATTTTTTGCCCCATGTATTATTTCCAAATACATCGACTGAATTTTGGTATTGTCGAACTTTTTCAACTGTTCTTTGGTTTGCGGAACATCGTCAATCACAACCGGGAATTTTTCAATTAATTCCTCATAATTTTCTCGGTTTGATTTTAAACTTTCCGGACTGACAGAAAACGTATTTACATTTCTTATTTGTTTTTCTGTTCTGATAACCACCACACAATCAGTATTTTCACCATATTTATTTACGGTTCCTTTATCTTTATAAATATTAATCGTAAAAACCTCATCATCAGCCAATTGTCTGACTTCCGATGCGGAAACTTGTTTGCCATCAATCAGAAAAACAGTTTTTTGCTTTTTCATTATTTTATCAATCCAACTTTTGTTTTTCCATTCCTCTTTAGAAATATCAAAATCAACATCTACCCTATCGTCCACAGTATAAGAATATTTTTCGTTTTCAGGATATTTTTCCACTCGGAAAGGTTTTTCCCCATTCGGACTAACGGTTATCAGAAACGGGTCAATTCCTCCTTCTAACATGGTTGTTGATGAAGATACCTTGTGTTTCCCTTTTTGGATAATATAATCTAAAATACTGACTTTATCATCTTTATATTCAATTCTATTGATGATAAATTCAATATCAAACTTATCTTTAAGTTCTTTGGTTAATTTCTTAAATTCTCTTTCAGAAAAGTTACTCTCCACGATATACGAAGTTTCATTCGTAGTAGTCTCCTCCATTTCAATCGTTTGAATCTGTGCTACTGTTTCCACCTGGAAAAAAGCAAAAAAAGCAACAAGTACGGGAGCTGTCAGTAAAAATTTTAATTTTTTCATACTTTTAGATTTTTGTGTATTAAGTTGAATAATTCGTTTTTTCAAATCGTTGGTGCTAAACGCGTTGATATATGCCGGCGAATGGGCATTTTGTTCCTGCAAAAGACTTTTCTGATAGGCAACACGCTCATATTCAGTAACCATTTTTTCATCAACAATAAATTCCAGATTGGTATTGATATCTTTTTGCAACCATTTTATCAATGGATTGAACCAGAAAACAGCAGAAACTAATTCAATAAAAATCAAATCCAAAGTGTGTTTTTGGTTGAGATGGATTTTTTCATGTGCCAGAATAATATTTAAATCCGGGCAGGAAACTTTGTTTTCCGGAACAACAATCCACCGATAAAATGAGTAAATATTTTGCTGATTTTGTGTTATTTTTATTAATGGATTCTTTCCTGAAGAAGGTAAATTTTTAACGCTCATGTACAATTTAAAAATCTGATATCCAGACTTCAGCAATAAAATTAAACTGATAGCACCTATTAGAAACAAAAGCACATTCTGCCAGTCAATCGTTTCCCAAAAAGAAGGTTCTGCCATCGGAACAAACATGTCTTCGATCGGAAAATTGGGAACAAAATCAAATTCTGCCGGTACTAATTCCTGTTTGATTATTACCGTTCTGGTATAGTTCAACAACGGAACAATCAGTGACAATACCACACTTCCAACGAAATACCAGCGAATTGGCGTATAGAAAGTTTCTTTTCGCAAAAACAAACGGTAAAAAAGCCAGAAGAAAACCAATAGCAAATTGGATTTCAACAAGTAAATAACTAATGGGTTCATAGCTTACTTTTTATTGTTTTCGATAATATGCATCAACTCCCGGATTTCTTCTTCCGACAGTTTTTCTTCTTTCACAAAGTAGTTAACGAGATTCGATACCGAATTGCCAAAATATTTTTTAATCGAATCGGTCACATACACTCCACGATAATCTTCCAATGAAATAACCGGAAAATACTGATGTGATTTTCCATAGCTCTTGTGAGTAACAAATCCTTTTTCTTCCAGCAACCGAACAATCGTCGAAAGTGTATTGTAATGTGGCTTTGGTTCAGGCATTTGCTCCATAATATCGTTCACAAAACCCTCTTCTATCTGCCAGAGGATTTGCATTATCTGCTCTTCTTTGTTGGTCAATTTTTCCATGATGATGATTTTATATGAACAAATATATAACTAAAAATTTAGTTTAAAAACTATTTTCATAGTTAATTAACTATTTAGTTAGTTTTGAAAACAAAAAAAGACAGCTAAAAAACTGTCTTTTAATTTATTATGAATAGAAAATAACTTATTCCGAATCCAACAAAATATCCAAAATCGTAATCGCTGCATCGGCAATTCTGGTTCCTGGTCCAAAAACGGCTACTGCTCCTGCATCAAACAAATACTGATAATCCTGTGCAGGAATTACGCCGCCTACAATAACCATAATATCTTCACGTCCGTATTTTTTCAGTTCTTCAATAACTTGCGGAACAAGCGTTTTGTGTCCTGCTGCCAATGAAGAAACGCCCAATACGTGTACGTCGTTTTCTACGGCTTGTTTTGCCGCCTCGGCAGGTGTTTGGAACAATGGTCCCATATCCACGTCGAAACCGACATCGGCATAACCTGTAGCTACAACTTTTGCACCGCGGTCGTGTCCGTCCTGTCCCATTTTTGCAATCATAATACGTGGACGGCGTCCTTCTTGTTTTGCAAATTCATCTGCCAACTGTTTTGCTTTGGCAAAATTTTCATCTGTTTTGATTTCTTTATTATACACGCCGCTAATGGTTTTAATTTGTGCTTTATATCTTCCGAAAACCGTTTCCAAAGCATCGGAAATTTCTCCTAAAGTTGCTCGGTTTTCCGCTGCTTCAACAGCCAGTTCCAATAAATTACCCTGACCTGTTTTTGCCGATTCCGTCAGTTTGTTTAAACATTCCTGAACTTTATCGTTGTTGCGGGTTGCTTTGATTTTATTCAACCGCTCAATCTGTTGCTGACGAACGACTTGATTATCAACTTCCAAAATTTGCAACGGGTCTTCTTTTTCTAAACGATACTTGTTTACGCCTACAATAATATCCTGACCAGAATCGATACGAGCTTGTTTGCGAGCCGCAGCTTCTTCAATACGCATTTTCGGAATCCCGGCTTCAATCGCTTTGGTCATTCCGCCGTAGGATTCTACCTCTTCAATCAGTTTCCACGCTTTTTCAGCGATTTCAGCTGTTAGATTTTCCACATAATAACTACCAGCCCAAGGGTCAACCGTTTTGGTAATTTTGGTTTCTTCCTGAATATAAATCTGTGTATTCCTCGCAATCCGAGCCGAGAAATCGGTAGGCAAAGCAATCGCCTCGTCCAAAGCATTTGTATGTAACGATTGCGTTCCTCCAAGTGCAGCCCCCATGGCTTCAATTGCAGTTCGTGCCACATTGTTAAACGGATCTTGCTCGGTCAAACTCCAACCCGAAGTCTGACAGTGCGTACGCAATGCCAATGATTTTTGGTCTTTCGGGTTAAATTGTTTGATTAATTTTGCCCACAACATTCTCCCTGCACGCATTTTGGCAATTTCCATAAAATGGTTCATTCCGATTGCCCAAAAGAACGACAAACGAGGTGCAAACTTATCAATATCCATTCCCGCTGCCAATCCCGTGCGGACATATTCCAATCCGTCTGCCAAAGTATAAGCCAGTTCAATATCGTTTGTTCCTCCGGCTTCCTGAATATGATAGCCCGAAATCGAAATCGAGTTAAATTTCGGCATATATTTACTTGTATATTCAAAAATATCGGCAATGATTTTCATTGACGGCGTTGGCGGATAAATGTAAGTGTTCCGTACCATAAACTCTTTCAGAATATCATTCTGAATAGTTCCCGAAAGTAATTTTTTATCGACACCTTGCTCTTTTGCTGCTACGATATAAAACGCCAGAATCGGAAGCACAGCTCCGTTCATTGTCATCGAAACCGACATTTCGTCCAAAGGGATTTGGTCAAAAAGGATTTTCATATCCTCTACCGAATCAATAGCAACTCCGGCTTTTCCAACATCGCCGACAACTCTTTCGTGGTCACTGTCGTAACCGCGGTGCGTAGCCAAATCAAAAGCAACTGAAAGTCCTTTTTGTCCTGCTTCCAAGTTTCGTCTGTAAAAAGCATTGGATTCTTCGGCAGTTGAAAATCCCGCATACTGACGAATTGTCCACGGACGACGAACATACATTGTGCTATATGGACCGCGTAAATTCGGTGCAAAACCTGCGGCAAAGCCAATTTGTTCCAAACCTTCTAAATCCGCTTCGGAATAGGTCGGTTTTACCTCAATTCCTTCGGCGGTTAGGAATTCCTCCCCCACCCCCTCCAAAGGAGGGGAGTTTTTAAGGTTTGAATTTGTTTCAGGTTTAAGGTTTTTACCTTCTAATGTGATATGTTGTATGTTTTTTCTCATTTTATTTTCATATTAAATTATTTTTATGCAAATAATATTGTATAAAATACAGCTAATACTATAAAGAGCAAAATACCTAAAATTAAACCAATTATAGAAAGAGTTTTAATAGTTGTATTTTGATTTTTTAGACTTATATAATAACCGTAAGTACTTATAACAATTAAAATTATGACAATGAATCCCATCTTTATTTTTTTATTATCTAAACTTACTAAACCATACAAGTTCGAGATTAACTCATTTATTCAATATATTCACAATATTCATTCAAAGATATTTCATATTAAACGAAAAATCTGTTCGGTATCGGCAACATCGGTTTTGTAAAATTTACCATCAGAAGATTGCATTTTCAGTTGTCCGATTTTTTCGGACAACTGACTTCCTTCTTTTTTGAGTTTTGCTTTTAAGTCGCTCCAATATTTTCTTGGTCGGTCTGTTCCTGTCAATACCTCAATCACATCAATCACAGAAATATACCACTTTTCCTGTTCTTCGTCCCAAAGTGTACGTACTTTCTTTTCCTCAAATAATTTTATTTTGTTTTTCTTTTTCATAACCAACTTTTTATTTTGGATAATTCTTCGGACTTCTTGCGGTGTGTAAAACAGCTTTTACAACAATATGACTATTGATTATTTCGTAATGAATTAAATATGGAAAATTTCTCACTAAAACCGTTTTGTTATTGTCGTATTTTGTTTGAAAAAAAAGCGGATTCTTTTGTACAAGAGCCATTTCTCTTTTTACAGAAGATAGAAATCTTTTTCCAAGTCCTTTTTGAACTTCTTCATCATACCATACAGCAATTTCTTTTAAATCAAATTTAGCTCTTGGAAGAATTTTCAATTTATAATTCATTCTCAATATCTTTGATTGCTTCGTCAAAATCTAAAGCGATATCAGGATTTTTTAAATATTCTGAAGTTCTTTCGCGAACTTCATTAATGTGCCATTGCGGAATTTCATTTTCAATTGTCTTTAATACAATTACTTCAACTTCTTCCGCATCAAAATCATCGGGTAAATTTATAACTATCTGACGATTTTTTACTTTCACTATTTCTCTGATTGCTTTCATAATCTTCTTTTTCTGAAAGTTACAAAATTATTCTGTTTCCAATCGCTCCTGCTCCAATTTTTCAGCCAAACGTTTTTCAATAATTGGAATAATCAGGGTTTTTCTTGGATTTTGTTTTACAAACGGATACAATTCCAAATCGTGTTTCATTCGGTCTTCTTTGTTTGGATATTTGTTGGTTCCTAATAAAACTTCTTTTCCTTCATCGAATAACTGCTGTTCTTTTTCGGCACTTTCAGAAATTTTCCGTTGAATTGTTCCTTCGATTAACTGCGTAATCAAACCGCCGTTTTTTTCGATGTGTTTAAACAATTCCAATGCTTTTTCGGCTAATTGCGTGGTCAGGTTTTCGATATAATACGCACCGTCGGCAGGATTATTCACTTGGTCAAAATAACTTTCTTGCTTTAAAATTAATAATTGATTTCGGGCAATTCGGTCGCCAAATTCATTGGTTTTGTGATAAATAGCATCGTAAGCCATATTTTCCACAGCATCAGCTCCGCCAATCACAGCACTCATACATTCGGTAGTGGTTCGCAACATATTCACGTTGTAATCATACAGCGTTTTGTTTCGGCGTGTAGGTTTTGCAATAATGTGAAATGTGATATCGGACGAATATTCATCTGCCAATGCATTTAAAAGCATTCGTAAAGCACGAAGCTTGGCAATTTCAAAGAAATAATTTCCGCCCACGGTAATTTCAACAGTAATATTTTTGTTAAAATCCTTAATACGGTTGAGGTATTCATTGGTATGTGCCAAAGTGTAAGCCAACTGTTGAATCATATTAGCTCCTGCGTTCTGATAGGTTGTCGCATTCACTGTCAGCCAATTGATGTTATTCGCTTGTTGGTTGATTTCATTGAGGGTTTCAAAATCCGAATTTCCGTCTTTGAAAAAATTTCCGTCAAATCCCAATTGATGAACCGGGTCGATTAAAACATAAACTTCAAACCCAAGTTTTGACGCTTCATTATCAATTTTCAACATCGTTTCCTTGTCCAAAAACAACAATTGAAAATAAACCGCTTTGGGGTTCTCTAAATTGTTTAACAATGAAACAACGTCTGTTTCTTTGGTCGGAACAATAAAACGAATGCTTTCTGCCCCGCGTTTTAATAATTCGTTGGCTTTGTCTGCTGATTTATTTAAATCGTGAACATAAATTGCCTGTAAAACAGCAAAATGAGTATTCTGCGTTGTTACATTATTGGTAACAAAATCTTCATCGTTGTGATAAAATGGCTTCACTTTGATACCTTCCAAGCTTTCCCAAACTAATGTTTCGTTATAATCCGCACCTTTCAGGTCGTACTGAATAAGGTTTTTCCATTGTTTGGAACTTATTTTTTCAAAATCCGGAAATAAATTTTTCATAGAAATATATATTATTTAGTTTTTGCCGAGTCTATTTCAATGATAAAAACATCTTCGTTTTCACGTTTCATATAATATTGTTCTCTGGCAAATTTTTCTAATTCTTCTTTTTGATTCAATTTGGTAATTGATTTTTTATCTTTCTCAATTTCAGACTGATAAAACTCTTTGTTTTTTTCTAACTTATTGATTTCCTGATTAATTTCTCTATGGTCAAAAAAAGAATAAGTATCAAAAAATATCAGCCAAACCGCAAAAAATATGGTAACCAGAACAAACCGATTAGTAAACCATTTAACAAAAGGATATTTCTGAATTAATCGGGCAAATTTTTCTTTCATCTCTCTTATTTTATAGTTTGTTTAATCACGGTTCGTACAATATCCGTTGCCACCGTATTGTACCGGTCGTTTGGAATAATGATATCTGCAAATGATTTTGTCGGCTCAATAAATTGCTCGTGCATCGGTTTTAATGTGTTTTGATATCTTGCCAAAACTTCTTCCATATCACGCCCTCGTTCGGCAATATCTCTACGCAGCCGGCGGATAAGTCGTTCGTCAACATCGGCATGGACAAATATTTTAATGTCAAACATTTCCCGAAGTTCAGGATTAGTAAAAATCAATATACCTTCCACAATCATTACTTTTCGCGGTTTCGTCAGAATAAAATCGCCCGTTCGGTTGTGATGTACAAACGAATACACTGGCTGATTAATGCTTTTCCCTGCTTTGAGGTCTTTCAAATGTTGGGTTAACAATTCAAAATCAATCGAACGCGGGTGGTCGAAATTAATCAATTCCCGCTCTTCAAAACTCAAATGGTCATTGGCTTTATAATATGAATCCTGTGAAATAATACCAATTTCATCTTCAGGCAACTCTTTGATAATCTGATTGACAACCGTTGTTTTGCCACAACCTGTACCACCTGCAATTCCTAATATTAGCATAATAGCGATTTTCTACAAAAATAAGAAATAAAAAAGTTTTCAGGCTAATTTTTGCCCTATTTACCTCATTTATAAATATAATTTGTTTCTCTTTATTTTTCATTAACTTTGGCACTTATAATCAAACGGTGTATAAAATGGCAGGTTTAAAACAGAGATGGGGCGTTCAGTCTAATTTTCAATTAGTTATCATATTTATTGTTTTCGCTATCACAGGAAGTACATCGGCATGGATTACACGACCGATTCTGGCTTATATCGGTATTGAAAAAGCTACAATGAATCCGTTTATCTACTGGCCTTTGTCGATATTATTGATTTTACCGGTTTATAAAATTCTTTTGATTATTATCGGAACTGTTTTCGGTCAGTACAAGTTTTTTTCTCAATTTGTAAAAAAGATGCTTATCAGAATGCGACTCGGATTTTTATTTGGCTGGCAGATGGAAGATTTATCAAAATAACTTTTAAATACAAAAAAGCTGCCCGAATGGACAGCTTTTATTTATTGAATTGTTATGGTCTGTTTCCTGTCAGGACCGACTGAAACAATTTTAATCGGCACACCAACTTCTTTTTCAATGAAACTGATATACGCTTTCAGTTCTTCCGGAAATTGCTCATACGATTGCATACCGGTTAAATCAGCATTCCAGCCTTTGAGTTCTTCATAAATTGGTATAACATTTTCTTCCTCAATATTAAAAGGCAAATGGTCGATTTTTTCGCCTTTGTAATTGTATGCGGTACACACTTTCAGGTTTTCAAATCCAGAAAGCACATCGCCTTTCATCATATATAATTCGGTAACTCCGTTTATTTGAACGGCATATTTCAATGCAACCAAATCCAGCCAGCCGCATCTTCTGGCACGACCGGTTACTGAACCGAATTCGTTACCTAATTTAGCCATTCTCGTTCCGATTTCATCATTGAGTTCGGTCGGGAAAGGTCCTGAACCCACACGAGTAGTGTAGGCTTTGAAAATCCCGAATACTTCTTTGACCTTGTTCGGTGCAATGCCCAATCCCGTGCAGGCTCCCGCCGCAGTGGTTGTCGATGAAGTTACAAACGGATAAGTTCCGAAATCGATATCCAACAAAGAACCTTGAGCTCCTTCTGCCAGAATACTTTTTCCGTCTTTCAGTGCTTGGTTCAAATAATCTTCTGAATCAATAAATGTTAGTTGTTTTAATTCTTCGATTGCTGCGAAAAATTCGGTTTCCAACTCTGCTAAATCATATTGAATATCCACTTTGTAGAAGTCAATCATTTCGATATGCTTATCTGCCAAAGCTCTGTATTTTTCTCTGAAATCGCTCAGTTCGATATCTCCCACTCTCAATCCGTTTCTACCGGTTTTATCCATATAAGTCGGCCCGATTCCTTTGAGTGTAGAACCGATTTTGGCTTTACCTTTCGCTGCCTCCGAAGCTGCGTCCAGCAAACGGTGTGTTGGCAATATCAAATGGGCTTTTCGGGAAATGAGTAATTTATCTTTAATATTTATTGAAAACTTTTCAAGACCTTGTATTTCACTTTGAAAAACCACCGGATCCATCACAACGCCGTTACCGATGATGTTGATAGCATTCTTGTGAAATATACCGGACGGAATGGTTCTCAATACATGCTTAATACCATCAAATTCAAGTGTGTGACCTGCATTTGGTCCACCCTGGAATCGTGCGATAATATCATATTTGGAAGTAAGTACATCAACAATTTTTCCTTTGCCTTCGTCTCCCCATTGAAGACCGAGCAGTAAATCTACTGTCATAATTAAATTATTAGTCGTTTTTTAGTTTGCTTCTGTATTATTGTCTGTTGTTTTTGAACCATAAAAGTACAGCGAATGATTGTGAATACTCACCCCGAATATTTCTTCAATCGTTTTTTTAATGGTTTGTATCCGCGGGTCGCAAAACTCAATTACCTCGCCAGTATCAGTAAGAATAAGGTGGTCGTGCTGTTTGTCAAAATATGATTTTTCATAGTGAGCCTGATTTTGCCCGAACTGATGACGCCGCACCAAACCACATTCGAGCAAAAGCTCAATCGTGTTGTACAACGTAGCCCTGCTCACACGATAGTTCTTATTCTTCATTTTGATATACAAAGATTCGATATCAAAATGCTCGTTGTTTTCATAAATTTCCTGCAGAATGGCGTATCGCTCGGGTGTTTTTCGATGCCCTTTTTCTTCCAGATATTTGGTAAAAACATTTTTTACAATTTCCTGATTTTTATTTACTTCCATAATAATGAGCTATGAGCGTTGCAAATATAACGCAAAATATTGTTTTATCAGACAGTTTATTAAATTAAGATGTCTGCATTCTGGTTACTTTTTCTACTCCGTTTACTGATTTAATATTGTTAATCAGCTTTTGCAGAACATGATTATTAGGTACACTCACTTTTATTTCTCCTGTGAAAATTCCGGCATCGCTACTTAAAGAAATACTTCTTATATTAATAGCCATATTATTAGAAATCACTTTAGTAAGTTCATTTGTTAACCCTAATTCATCAATGCCGAATATTTTTAATGTAACATCAAATTCCTGATTAGTTGAATCTATCCATTTTGCTGACATAATTCTGTAAGCATAATTGGAACGCAGACTGATAGCATTCGGACAGTTCTTCTTATGCACCTTTATCCCTTCGTTAATCGTCACAAAACCAAATACATCATCTCCCGGAATTGGGTTACAGCAATTCGCCAGTTTATAATCCAGTTTTTCTTCTCCATCGCCAAACACAATCAAATCCAGATTGCTGTCGGTCTTAACAGGCGGTTCGGTTTTCCGAATAGATTTTCGGAATAAATTGAAGAACGTATTGCTGTTCTTATGATTAGCAAATTCTTTAAGTTGTTGGTTATCAATAGCTCCTGTTCCTGCTTTGTAAAAAACGTCCTGACTTGTTTTTTCTTTGAAATAATTGACCAAATCATTCACAGTTTTCTCAGACCAGTCAATTTTCAGGTGTTTCAGTTTACGTTGTAAAATCTCTTTACCTTCTTCAGCCCGAGATTTGATATCTTCATTGAGAACATTTTTAATCTTGTTTCTGGCTCTGGCTGTTGAAACAAATTCTAACCAATGCACGCTTGGTTTTTGATTAGATGATGTAATAATTTCTACCTGGTCGCCGCTGTTCAGCACATAATTTAACGGAACCAGTTTCCCATTCACTTTCGCTCCTCTGGTTTTAATGCCGACTTCGGAATGTACACTAAATGCGAAATCTAATGCTGTTGCACCTTTCGGTAGCGATTTGATTTCGCCCTTGGGTGTAAAAACATAGATCTCTTTGGCATAGAAATTCAGTTTAAAATCTTCAACAAAATCTACTGCATTTTCCGAAGAATTTTCCAAAGCCTCCCGCAAGTGATTCAACCAGATATCCAAACTGTTTTCTTCACTGACACCTTGCTTATATTTATAATGAGCCGCGTAACCTTTTTCGGCAATTTCGTCCATTCGTTCACTACGCACCTGTACCTCCACCCAACGACCTTTTGGTCCCATAACGGTAATATGCAACGCTTCATAACCTGTTGATTTTGGAGAAGATATCCAATCTCTCAATCGGTTTGGCGATGGACGGTAATGGTCTGTGACAACCGAATAAATTTTCCATGCCAGAAACTTTTCATTCTGCTGTTCAGATTCGTAAACAATCCGCAAAGCAAATTTATCGTAAACTTCATCGAAAGTAACGCCCTGCATTTTCATTTTACGATAAATGGAATAAATCGATTTCGACCTTCCTTTAATACTATATTTGATATTTTCTTTATCCAACGACTCGCTCAAAACATCTGAAATCAGCTTAATATAAGCATCTTGTTCTTCTTTGGATTCTTTAATTTTGCTCAAAATATCCTGATACACTTCCGGCTCGGTATATTTAAGCCCTAAATCTTCCAACTTAATTTTTATGTTGAATAAACCCAATCTGTGAGCCAGCGGTGCATAGATGTACAAGGTTTCTGAAGCTATTTTCGCCTGTTTGTAAGGAACCATGCCTTCCATTGTCTGCATATTATGCAAGCGATCAGCAATTTTAATCAGGATTACACGAACATCATCATGCAATGTCAGTAGCATTTTCCGGTAATTCTCAGCCTGAAGTGAAATATCCGGGTCGGGCTCCATTCTGGATATTTTGGTTAATCCGGCTACAATCTGAGCAATTTTCGGGTTGAACATTTCTTCTATTTGTTCAACGGTAATATCAGTGTCTTCCACCACGTCGTGCAAAAGTGCAGAAGCGATAGACGTTGCCCCCAATCCAATTTCTGACGCCACGATTTTTGCCACCGCTATCGGGTGGAAAATATAGGCTTCTCCTGATTTTCTTCGTTGGTCTTTATGGGCTTCGACAGCTACATCAAAAGCCTTTCGAATCAGTTTTTTTTCGTCATCATTCAATGTTTGATAACTGATTCTCAGTAATTCTTTATACTCTTGAGCAATGGCTTTGTTTTCTTTTTCTATGTCTTCAGTAGTCATATTCATAAGCAAGTATTTTTATAACCATTAAAGTTAATTCTTTTCCCGGAAATAACAATAATTTGGATTGAAAAATATTGCTGGTAGAAACTGATTGTTTTATTTATTGTAAGGATATTCCCTTTCAATACATTAAATCCTTTCCCCGTTTAAATTCGTCAACAAAACATCGGTCATATAATCAACAAAAGGTCGTGATTTTTTGAAAACCGCAACTGCTTTCTTTGAAAAATCCTGACTTAAAACTTCTTCGTCTTTTAATTTATGGATTAACAGAAACTGCTTTTTTTTAATCAAATGGATACGTTCATGATTTTTATCAAAACCTTTGGGTGCAGTTTTTACTTCGTCGCCTGTTAAACTGCCGAATGTTGTTTTAATATCTTTTGTGTTCAGAATCCCCTCCAACTCATTATCCAGTTCAATTTCTTTTCTGATACGCAGTAAATCTTCTTTTTCCGGATTGAAAAAACCGATTCCGATAAATGAATTTCCAGGTTCGATATGAAGATAATAACCTCCTCGGTAATCTGGTTTTTGTCTTCCTATGTACATCGAAAAATGTGTTTTGTAAGGCGTTTTATCTCCAGAAAACCGAATGTCACGATAAATCCGGTACATTTTCATCGGTTCTAAAAAATCTGTTTGCCGCAATTCTTCATGAATAAGATTAAAATCAAACAAGGCATCATTTTTGGCTTTTTCAAACGTTGCTTTATTTTCTCCAAACCATTCACGGTTATTGTTTTTTGCCAGATTCTTTAAGAAATCTAAAACCTGCTTTTCCATTTTTATCTGATTTTAAAATGAAAAGCCACACAAAAGTTGTTGATTTGCATGGCTTTTTATCATTATATAATATTAAAAATTGAATTTATACATGGCTCCTGCCGATACCTGAAAACCTTGCACGGGATAATTTTGCCAATAGTTATAATCGTTATTAAAAATGTTATTGGCTCTGGCAAAAACCGTCCATTTCTCTGTTGGGCGATAGCCCAGATAAGCATTTAAATCTACGAAAGAATCCAATTCAACGTCGGTTTCTTCTACAGGAAAAGTGAAACTGTTCACGAATCTGTCATAGCGTTTCCCTATCCAATATCCCTGAATACCGGCAAACCATTTCGGGGTAAAATCCATACGAACATCTGCCCCCAATTTGGTTTCGGGCATGTTATAAGCATATCTCAGATTTTTAGTTTGATAGCTGTTGTATTCCCCGGATAGATTAATGCTTACATTGTCAGAAAACTCCAGATTCAACTCGCCATAAGCCGTGAAAGTAGAAACAATATCGTAAGCCATTCCGAATGAATTACCATATTCATAAGAAAGATTGTTAGTTACTGAGGAAGCTAATGGATTATTGACAAACAGCTGTTTGTCATCTTCGGTTTTATACGACGCTCTGATGTTGTAAGCCACATTGTGATAGAGTTTACCTTTCATTCCGGCATAGGCGTTGTATTGCGTAAACGTAGGTTTGATGTCGAGTACCGGCGCCACAAAAGGATTTTCCTTTGCCAGATTAGCATAAGTATTTTGATGGATTCCGCCATCAACTCCTCCGTAAAACATGACAATATCTTTAACAACATCTACATGTAAAGCTACATTGGGGTAAATCACAAAACGACTATCCGATTCGTCATTTACCGTACTGTTAATTGAACCAAATCCCAAACCTAATTCGAGGGAATAAGTATCGTCATGTAGCCTGATGCCTGGTTCGGCACCCAATACGGTATATTGATAATCGGTTTTTGCATCGAAATCATTAAATTCTGTACTTAAATAATCTGCAAAAAGTCCGAGTTTTGCATTAACATCAATAACATTAAAACGCAAATCAGGGCGAAATTTTAAATGGTGTTCTTTACTATCAAAATCATCTGTAAAATACTGATATTTGACCTGTGCAGATTCTAAAATTCCGTGATAACTTTCAAATTTCCCATCGGCATAAACGCCGGTATGAATTTGCTTTAAATCAAGAGATTGTGCTTGGTCATGTGGATAAAAACCATTTACTTCCTCCGGAATTCCATACCAGTTTTGCATATTTCTGTATGTTCCGAAACCAAGTTTCCACGCATTTTTTGCTCCTTGATTTCCGAGATAGAAATTAAGATTAGAACGACTCATTTCGTTGTCATACGCTACACCGTCAATATCTCCGTAAGAAGACAAATGCGAGATGTTTCCTCCCAAATACAGATTCGGACTCACTTGTTCTGTTATAGACAACTCTCCTTCAAAAGTGGAATAATTTCCTGCTCTGAACCATACATGATTGCTGTAAATGGTTTTCAAACTGTCTTCGTCCACCTTGGCTGCCTGTCCTTTTTCGGGCAGGAAAGTTGAAGCCACCGGCACGGAATTAATCTGATAATCAATATCGATTTTCTGTTGGTTATCTTCATCGTTCAATTCGGGGCGTTCCTGAATTTTAAACGCGTCATTGACCTGTGCCCGATATGCCGAAGTGACGGTTACCGTTTCGGTTCCGATATTATCTTTTTCCTGAGCAGATAGCGTAAAACCTGCCAATAACAAAAAATAGGATATATATGTTCGTTTGTTCATTACAATCTTAGTTTTGAATAGATGAATTTCTTTTGGTTTCTTCGGCTTTAATTTTGTTCAGCTCGGTTTGAGCCTCGCTCACAACATCTGAATACTGTTTAAAGTTCGTAATAACGTTTTCCAAAATATAAGTAGCCTGATAGCTGTCTTTCAGTCCGTAATAATTTTTCGCCATCAAAATCAATCCTTTGGCACCGTAATATTTATGGGCAGAGTAATCTTTGGCTAATTTTTGCACTACCTGATTAGAGCTTTCATATTGCCCGGCTTTGTTTTTGTAATAAGCATCGTAATATAAAGTCTCTGCTGCCAAAGCTCCGCGGGCTTCTTTCTGAATCTCGGCAAACAAACGCTGAGCTTCCTGATGATTGCTGTTTCTGAAAGCCTGTCTTGCCAATATTATTTGGGCATCTAAAAGCATTTGCTTGTCTGATTTTTTGTTTTTCAGTACTTTATCGGCATAAGCACTTGCTTTTTCGTCATTGTTTTGCTTTTCGTATAATTTCATCAGGTTTGCCTGAGCGAAAATCTTATTTTGCTCATGTCCGGCACTACTTTCTAGTTTGGTCAAAGCACGAACGGCATCATCGTCTTTATTTTGCTGTAAATAAATGGTTGCCAGTTTCGTCCAGGCTGTTTCTGTATATTCATTCTGAGATGCCTCCGTTACTTTATTGTAATGCGGAATGGCTTTATCCTGATTATTTTCAGCAAAATATAATTCAGCCAGATTGAAATGAGCTTTCAGAGAATGAATTCCGGTCGGATAATTTTTCAAATAGTTATTAAAGAAAGTAATCGCCTGCTGATTTTCCTGCTGAGCCAGTTTCTGCTCTGCTGCCTGATAAGTGTCATTATCCAATTCGGCTTGCGAAATATCCACAAAATCAATATTTTGTACCCAGGCAGCAAATTCATCAGTACGCCCGGTTTCCCGATAAATGATTCGTGCATTTTGCACAGCCTCCACCGCATCATTCGTTCCAGGAAAATCACTGACCACTTTTTTATATTTCTGCAAAGCGTCGCCATTTTGCTGATTATTATAAAAAACAAGCCCTTGTCTCAAAATCGCTTTAGGCACAAACGGACTGGAAGAATATTGAGTAATCAACTTATCAAATGTCTGTATTGCCAACTGATTTTGGTTGGTATTGGCATAAGAACTTCCCAATTCATACAAGGCATCATCGGCATAATTCGACTGCGGGTTATTCGTTGAAAAATCTTGCAAAGCCTTATTCATTTTAGCTTGCTCTCCTACCAAACCATACGTGATAGCTTTCTGGAATTCAGCATAATCCTTGTCAGATGAGTTACTTGAAATAACCTGATTATAGGCTTCTGCAGCAGCCCAGTATTTTCCGTTCATAAATTCGCTGTCAGCAAGCCTGAGGTAAGCGTCCGTTTTTTTATCGCCCGTTGCAGACTGATCGACATAAGCCGAAAAATGCTTCGCCGCTTTGTCAAATTCTTTGAGTTTAAAAGCCGTATAGCCCAAACTGTACTGAATATTTTTGTATTCCGGGGTTTTATCGGCATGCAGCTGGTCTCTGAACAACGTATAATTTTTATATGCGTCCTGATATTTGTTCAAGGCATATTCTGTTTCGGCACGCCAATAAGTTGCCCTTGCCAGCATTTTGTGGTCTGACCGCTCAGCGATAGATTTTTGCAACATTCCTAAAGCCTCGGTATATTTTCCTTCACCATATAATTCCAAACCTCTGTAAAAAGTAACTTTCTGATAAGCTGCCCGATGTGACGGTGTTTTGTTTTCTTCCAGCAAACGTAGGGCTTCTTTGTAATTTTTTGAAGAAATATAAGAATCTATCAGCAAATCATTGATTTCCGATTTCCCCGCTGAGTTCGGGTAAGCCGACAAAAAGTTTGTCAATACTTCGGGTACACTTTGGTACGGGTTTCCGATTTCGTAACTCAATTTGGCATAATTCAAATAAGCATCTTCCGAAATCTGTGGATTAAACAACATTTCCGAAGCATTTTTGAATGCATTCAGTGCTTGTGGTTTTTGCTCTAAAATCAAATAACTTTCACCCAAATGATAGTAGGCATTTTGTGCTACGGCATCTGTTCCACCAATGATTTTATTGAATTCATTAATGGCTTTTTGGTAATTTTTTTGCTGGTAATAAACATACCCCAACTGGTAAAAATCGGTATTGCTCCACTTACCATCTTTGCCTTTATATGCCAACAGATAAGGTAGAGCCTCATCGTATTGTTTAAGGTTAAAATAACTTTCTCCAATAATTTTGTTTAGTTCAGATTGCTCTTCCGGTGTCGATTTGTCTAACTGGGACAACCCTTCTTCAATAGCTTTTTCAAATGCACCTGCTTTAAAATTCATATCAGATTGGTAATAACCCAATTTTTCGGCATATTTATCCCGCTCGCCTACTTCGCCAAACAAATCCTGAGCCGTTTGATAATCGTCCTGTAGATAAGCGATATATCCGGTATAATATTTGGCTTGCTCGCCGTAATCTTCCGAATCCTGAATTTTATCGAAATAATTTTTTGCCCGGTTATAGTTTTTGTTTTCAAAATAAGCATAAGCTTTATTAAAGTACAATCTCTCCCGGTTTTGTTCCGACAGCATATTTTCGTTTACACGCTCTGCATAACGAAGTGCCTGCTGATAATCACCTTGTTTAAAATAAAAATTACTGATAGCCATATATGCCTGAGGTTGCTTGGCACTGGTCGGATAGTTATTCACAAACTGATTGACCTTTTCCTCAGCCCCGTCCTGATTGAGAGAAACGGCACAAAAAGCGATATAATAGGCACAATCGGCCTGCATTTCCTGTGATATTTCCCGGTCGTTAATCTGGTCAAATAGATTTTGAGCCGCCGCATACTGTTCTTCTCTGAACAGAGTAACTGCTTTGTCAAAATCTGTATTGGAATGGGTATAACCGATTGATTGCTGGGCAAACATTTGTCCGCAGCCAAAAGCCGCCAGCGTATATAATAGAAAGCTTCTTTTACGCATAAAAAGTTTTTGTTTCAAATATATAAAATATATGTAAGCAGAAAAGTTATAAAGCTGATAAAAGTAGAAAAGTTTATTGGTGCACAAAAAAATATTTCCGATTATCATTCCGAGCATAGCAAGGAACGAGCGACGAGGAATCTAAGAGCCTGTTTAAATTATAAATATTATTTCAAACGTTTTATTTCATTTCAAAAAATATTCCTATTTTTATAGAAAAGAAAATAATTGCTATGCTTGTAAAAATATTCGGAAGTGCCGTTTTTGGCATTAATGCGACCACAATTACCATTGAAGTAAATATTGACAAAGGCGTTGGTTACCATTTAGTAGGATTGCCCGACAATGCTGTTAAAGAAAGTAGCTACCGGATTGCTGCTGCCTTGTCAAACACAGGTTTTAATCTTCCCGGGAAAAGAATTACCATTAATATGGCACCCGCTGATATGCGAAAGGAAGGTTCAGCTTATGATTTGCCTATTGCTATGGGGATTTTAGCTGCGTCGGGACAAATCAAACAGCAAAATTTTGATGATTGCGTAATTATGGGCGAACTCTCTCTCGACGGAAGTGTGCAGCCAGTCAAAGGAGCTTTACCTATGGCAATTGAAGCAAAAAAAGAAGGTTTTAAAACATTATTTGTACCCAAAGTTAATGAAAAGGAAGCCGCTGTTGTTCAGGGCGTTGATGTATACGGCATTGATAATATCAAACAGTTGATTGACCATATTGAAGGTCAAAATTATATGCAACCCACCAAATTAAATGAAAATGAGCTTTTTGCAGAAGAAAATGATGTTTTTTCTGCTGATTTTTCTGAAGTAAAAGGTCAGGAAAGCATAAAACGTGCAATGGAAATTGCAGCAGCAGGCGGACATAATATTTTGCTTATTGGTCCTCCGGGTTCAGGAAAAACCATGCTCGCTAAGCGATTACCAAGCATTTTGCCGCCAATGACTTTGGAAGAAGCTTTGGAAACCACCAAAATACACAGTGTTGTCGGCAAAGCTGTCAATGTAGGGCTAATCCGGAAAAGACCATTTCGCAACCCACATCACACAGCTTCGAGTGTGTCGTTGGTTGGAGGCGGGAGTTATCCACAACCGGGCGAAATTTCTTTGGCACATAATGGAGTCTTATTCTTAGATGAATTACCCGAATTTAAACGCGAAGTACTGGAAGTGATGCGGCAGCCTTTGGAAGACAGAGAAGTAACGATTGCCAGAGCCAGATTCACGGTGTCTTATCCGTCATCTTTTATGCTGGTTGCCAGTATGAATCCGTCGCCAAGCGGTTATTTCAACGATGGCTCGGCACCGATTACTTCCACGCCGCAGGAAATGGCAAGATACTTGAATAAAATATCCGGACCATTGCTGGACAGGATTGATATTCACATTGAAGTTAATCCGGTACCGTTTGAAAAATTATCAGACCGCTCAACGGCAGAAAAAAGTGACGATATTAGAAAGAGAGTGATTGCTGCCAGAAAAATTCAGTCAGAAAGGTTTAAAGATTTTGAAGGCATTCATTACAATGCACAAATGAGTTCAAAACTGATAAAACAGCATTGCAATCCTGATGAAATGTCATTGAATTTACTCAAAAATGCTATGGAAAAACTAAATTTATCTGCTCGTGCTTATGACAGAATTTTGAAAGTATCACGTACGATTGCTGATTTAGACAATGCCGAAAATGTACAATCCGTTCACATTGCCGAAGCAATTCAATACCGAAGTTTAGACCGTGAAGATTGGATTAGTGGTTGATTGTTTGAGAGTGACCGAGTAACCGAGTGACCGGAAGTGACGAAGTTTAAAGTTAAACAAAAATCCGCTTCACGGTTTGTGAAGCGGATTTTTTTAATAACTTATTCAAAATCATATTACTTTTTAATCCATTTTCTGGTAGTGATACTATTTTCATTTCCATCAATTACTTTTATCAAATAATTTCCTGTTTGAAGTGATAAAGCATCAACAGAAGTAGTTTCGTCACTGATGTTTCCTGTTAATACGATTCGTCCCATCAAGTCAAATACCTGAAAGCTACGGGCGTCTAAACTTAAATCTGTGTATAAGAATAATTGCCCATTACCTGGATTTGGAAAAACAGCCACGCGTTCGTCTTTCATGTCAATGATTTCTGTACCCACATTGCCTTTCCTTACGATAAATGTTGCTGTTTGTTCTTCGGCAATTTCGGTTTCAGTTTCGTCTGTATAAAAGAAAACTTTAACCGTTACAGTACCTACTCCATCATCTGCATATTCCGGTACATAAATTTGTGGCTTAAGCTCAGAACTTTCTCCAACAGCTATTGTAAAAAACGGTACTTCACTATCATTAGCAATAAATTGATTTACCTGGCTTTGGGTGTAACAAGTTTGATTGTCACAAAAAGTGAACAAAGCCCACCCTGCAGGTAAATCTACTTCTTCTAATTTCCATTTTAAATTCTCTATCGGAGCATCACTTTCATTAAACACATGGTTATACATTGTTACCGCTTCCTCAGTAGGATTGTTACCTGGAGTTCCTTCCGTGGTTTCGTCCATAATTTCATGTTCAATAGAGAAAGTCTGGGCAGAAACTATTGATGCAAAAGCTATGGCTGCCATTGAAAATATAAATTTTTTCATAATCGTGAAATATTTTTTGTTTCGGTAAATATATAAAAAAATGGATTAATAAAATTTATTAATCCATTTTTACATTGATTTTTAACTTTTACAATTAATTTTTAACAAATTTTCTCTGTGTAGAACCTCCTTCTGTGTTGATATTCAAAATATAAACGCCAGCAGCCAAGTTAGATACATTCAATGTTGTTTGTTGGTTTCCTTCGCTTAATGTTTCAGTAACGTTCATCACTTCTTGTCCGATAGAGTTAATAACTGTAAAGTTTACGCTCTCACTCATTTTCATTGTTAATGATACATTCAAGATATCGTTAGTAGGGTTAGGGAATAAATTCAATCCGCTTAAATCCATTATTTTATCAATAGAAACTGCCCCCGTTCTGATTGTGATATTATCAATAAAAATATTATTACCATAACCTGTTGTTGCTCTGAAAGCGATAAGTGCATCTTCCGGAACTTCTGACAAATCAACAGATCTCATTTCCCATTGATTAGCTGTAGGAATAAAATTATTTGCTGTATTTGGAGCCGTAGCTAAGTCACTATTTTCCTGCATCCAGATTCTTGTCCATGTACTTCCACAATCGGTTGAATACACAATCTCCAATCTATCTCCTGATACTGCACTTCCTGACTGATATTGAGCATAAGCCAAATAAAAATCCAAAGCACTTTCTTCTGCTAAATTAGCTTTTGGTGTAATATAATATCCCGGAGCTACCCCTGTAGGAAGCTGATAACAAGGGTACCATAATAAGAAATCTGAACCGTCATAACCTAAACCATCTGAACTTACTTTAACAATAGGATAACCATTTGACGAAGCAGTATAACTAATCCAATCTTCAAGAGGAGTTTCTAAATCATTCATAATCGGTAGCTCGACAGCCTCTGGGTTTAAAACAGTAAATGTTCTTGATACTGTATTATCATAATCATTATAATCTACAGTTCCATTAGGGTTATCAACTTTAACTTCCAATCCAACAAATCCAGAGCTATTTAAAGTTATTGCAGGTAAAGTTACTTCTACAGAACTCCCTGCTGCAAGGTTCCCTGTCCAAGATTCTGTATTCCAATTATCTTCATTACTAAATTTATACAAAATATCGAAAGATGTAATCTCCGTTGTCGCTGTATTAGTCACATTTATTATAGCATCATCAAAAGACGCCGGTAAATCACAAACAAGAGACCCTGCTTCAACTTGCAAGTTACTTGCTGCAACATCGAGATTTGCTTTTTCAATATCCATATTACCATCAGTTCTTGTTGCTTGCAATACTTCCAAAGTAGTATCATCTTGTAAGAAAGCTGCTAAGAAAACTGAAGGAGGATTGTCATTTACATAGTTCGGTACCGCCCCTGTAATGGTATATGTTCTCGTTTGACCTGCAGTCCAGCTTGTATCAATCGATTGTCCGTCAGCATTAGGGTACATTTGTCTAACTACATTCTGAAAATGTGTTTCTCCATTAGTCCCCGGAGCAGTACTATACTGTAATTCTTCCGCCAAAGCCACTCTTAGCTTGGTGTTAGATTCTGTAGTTGCGGCAGTAGCCGTTACAGTAATCGTAGCAGTAAAAGATTGACCATTACCACTATAAACCGGGTCAGAAATAGACATCGTAAAATTAGTGCTTTCTGCCGCTGCATTATCAATATCAGATTGCTGAGCGTGAGCTATCATTCCCACTTGGTCATACTGTATTGCTTGTGGGTTATTTTCTCCAACTTCATGGTCACCATTAATACGGGCATAAGGAGCTGATCCTACCTGATAGTAATCCATTCTTGCATCTGTAAAAACGGTGTTTTCATAATAAATTGGTCCTGCAGAAGGAATAGGGCTTTGGTATTTCAACAGCAAAACCTTCGTTTCATTACCGGGAGTCTCTATTAAAGCCATAAAACCGGGATTTTGTGAGGCACACGGCCCACAATTTTCCCCAGAAAACTCCTCGATTAAGGCTAACTTCTGTGCATTAGCTGTTCCAATAATCCCTAAAACAGCAATGCTAAGTAAAATTTTTTTCATACTTCTATACTTTTTAAATGTTATATAAAAAAATGTTTAATAATAAATTTCGATGAAATTAATTTATTTTTTTGTCTCTCACAAATTTTTCTTAAAAATAATTTCCTCCGAGTATATTTTTTAACAATTAAGTACCAGTATTTTACCTACTTCACTGCAAACCCACTCCAAGAATCTTTCGTCTTTTTCTGTGAAAGGATTTAAAGTTTCTGAGTCAATATCAATCTGTCCGATATTTTTTCCGTTTACAAAAACCGGAATTACGATTTCGGATTTCACAGTCAGGCTGCAAGCGATATAGTTATCTTGTGCTTTCACGTCCGGAACGACAAAATTTTGATTGGACACAGCAACCTGTCCGCAAATTCCTTTACCGAAAGGAATAATGGTATGGTCTGTCGGAGTGCCGGAATATTGGGCAAGCTCCAGCACTTTCTCATCTTCTTTATGAAAATAAAAGCCCACCCAATCGTAATGAGTAACTTTGCTACGAAGCAAATCACAGATACTTTGTAGCTTTTCTTCTGTCGAAAGCGTTGAATGCAGGATTGTACTTTCGATTGTATTTTTGAGATTAGTAAACATGTTAATTTCTTTTATTATCCGTGAACAAATTCTTTCTTTCCATAGCTTTGAATGAGTTTTCCTTCAAAATCCAGCCATTCTTTCCAACGTTTGTCCACATCAATACGTTCAGTATATTTTCGGGCAAATTTCAAAAAAGTCGTGTAGTGATTAGCTTCACTAATCATCAAATCACGGTAAAATTTCGCCAGCTCTCCATCTTTAATATTCTCGGACAAAACTCTGAAACGCTCACAGCTTCGAGCTTCAATCATGGCAGCGAAAAGTAATCGGTCAATAAAAGCATCATTCCGACTGCCGTCTTTTTTCATGAATTTATAGAGTTTGCTCACATAGTCGTCCTCGCGTTGCATACCTAATTTATAACCGCGTTCTTTGATGATTTCATGTACCATCTTAAAATGTTCCATTTCCTCAATAGCAATTTCGGTCAATGTGGTAACCAAATCTTCATATTGAGAATTCAGCATAATAAGCGAAATTGCATTGGTTGCCGCTTTTTGTTCACACCAGGCGTGGTCGGTTAAAATTTCTTCTATATTATCTTCGGCAATATTCGCCCAACGCGGGTCGGTCAATAATTTGAGTCCTAACATAGTTTGTCTTTTTTATACAAAACAAAGTTAATCAAATTAACTACATTTGTGTTTATATTTAATGGTATGCCTAAAAAAATTCTTATCATCGGTTTAGTTTGGCCTGAGCCTAAGTCTTCTGCGGCTGGCTGGCGAATATTACAGTTGATTGATTTTTTTCAGGAGCAAAATTACACCGTGTATTTTGCCTCAGCGGCAAGCAAATCTAAGCATAGCTATTCGCTAATCCAAAAAGGAGTAACAGAAAAAAGCATTCAGCTAAATGATTCTTCTTTTGATGATTATATTTCTGAAATACAACCCGATATGATCATGTTTGACCGTTTCGTTACTGAAGAACAATTTGGTTGGCGAGTGCGAAATATATTACCGGATTCCCTGACTATTCTGGATACCGAAGATTTACATTTTGTACGCAAAGCCCGCGAAATCGCTTATAAGAAAAAACTTCCTGTTAATTTCTTTTCGTCTGAGGCGAAAAGAGAAATTGCCAGCATTCTGCGATGCGATTTGTCACTGATTATTTCTCAATTTGAAATGAATTTGCTCATCAACGATTTTCATATTCAGAAAGAATTGCTGATGTATATTCCATTTATTCAGCAACAGGATATTGACCAAAACGAAATAAAATTTTCTGACAGACAGCATTTTATGTTTATCGGAAATTGTCTGCATGAGCCTAATTATCAAACCATTCTGAAATTAAAGAAAGATATCTGGGCAAAGATAAAAAAGCAACTTCCCGAAACCGAACTACATATTTATGGGGCTTATATGACCGAAAAAGTGCTTCAGCTTCACAATCCGGAAACTGGTTTTATCATCAAAGGGCGAACAGAAAATGTACTCGAAACGATGAAAAATTATCGAGTGCTGTTGGCTCCTATTCCATTCGGTGCAGGAATCAAAGGGAAATTTGTCGATGCCATGCAAGCCGGGCTGCCAAGTGTTACCACATCAATCGGAGCAGAAGATATGAAGATTGGCAGTCAATGGTGTGGTTTCATTGCCGACCAAGATGATTTGTTCGTCACAAATGCCATAGATTTACACCATAACCAACAGGTTTGGGAAAAAGCAAAAAATACCGGTTTTGCATTGTACAAAAAACGTTATCAAAACATAGATTATTTGCAATCATTGTCTAACCGAATTTATGAAATCTCAACAAATCTGAGCTGGCACAGACAACAAAATTTTATCGGGCAAATCCTACACGACAATCAATATAACGCATTGAAATATATGTCGAAATGGATTGAAGAAAAGAATAAACGAAATTAAGTTTTGTAAAAGCTTTTAAACACAACGTTTATCATTGACTTCGTCGAATCTTCGATTTCCGTAGGAATCTAATAGAGATGCTTACAGCATAAACTGTGTTTATTTACAAATTTAAGTAATGGCTTCTATTATTTTATACCACAGATATACAGATAGATAGGTGTTATTTAGCACAAATACCTGCAAAAAATAATTTTCACGGATATAGAATGCTTTGCATTCGATAATTAATGGTCATTTTATAATCAGTAAACAAAAAAATCCGTGCATCTGTGGCTTTTTATTATGTATTACCAGTAAATTTCATTACTTTTTTTAGCAATATTCCCGTTAAATCCTTATATTTACCTAATCATTTTTAACCAGAAAACTGCCAATGACAAGTAAAATTATAGGAGTCGGAAACTATATTCCTTCACAAACCATTACCAATCTGTTTTTCGACCAGCACGAGTTTATGGACGAAAGCGGAAAAGCGTTGAAACAAGATAATGCAACCATTGCCGGAAAGCTGAAAGAAATCACAGGAATTGAAGAACGGCGTTATGCCAACAAAACACAGGTAACCTCTGATTTGGGTTTTCTTGCAGCACAAGCTGCCATTGAAAATGCAGACATAGACCCCGAGACATTGGATTATATCATTTTTGCACACAATTTCGGCGATGTACATTTCGGGACGGTTCAGTCTGATACCGTACCAAGCATTGCTTCCAGGGTCAAAAATCTATTGAAAATCAAAAACAATTTCTGCGTGGCTTATGATGTATTGTTCGGCTGTCCGGGCTGGATTGAAGGAATGATTCAGGCTCATGCTTTTATCAAATCGGGTATTGCCAAACGCTGTTTGGTTATCGGTGCGGAAACGCTTTCCCGTGTAGTCGATATTCACGACCGGGACAGTATGATTTATGCTGACGGTGCAGGAGCTGCGATTCTGAAACTTAGTAACGATGAATCCGGAATAAAATCGCATATTTCAGGCTCATTTACACTAAAAGAAAAGGATTATTTGTATTTCGGAAAATCTTACAACAATGATAGCAATCCGGACATCAAATACATCAAAATGAACGGCAGAAAAATCTACGAATTCGCTTTATCGAATGTTCCCGGTGCAATGAAAAAATGTTTGGACGAAAGCGGATATTCTATTCATCAGTTAGATAAAATCATCATACATCAGGCGAATGAAAAAATGGACGAAGCGATTGTCAACCGATTCTATCAGTTATATGATGTACCTGTTCCTGAAAATATCATGCCCATGGTTATTCATAAATTGGGAAACAGCAGCGTAGCTACGATTCCTTCTTTGCTGACAATGATTTTAAATAATGAATTGCCTCAGCATACTATCAAAAAAGGAAATGTAGTTCTGTTTGCCTCCGTTGGTGCGGGAATGAATGTGAATGCGATTGTTTACCGGTTTTAAAATTAAAATATTGACTTTTTATTTAAAACCTTCTATCTTTTCAAAAACCTGGAAGGTCTTGTGATTACAGCATAAGAAAAACCCCCGATTTGCGTAAACAAACCGGGGGTTTTAAATTATATGGAAAAATTTTTATTCTTTAATAATATCCAATTCGCCCTCCTCCGGATTATTATGTCTTTCTTCAATCGCTTGTTTTTCTTTCTTCGACAAGGTATCCACCAATATTGGCGTTGCCAAGAAAAGTGATGAATAGGTTCCCACAATAATACCAACTAACATGGCAAACATAAATCCTCGGATAGAATCGCCACCGAAAATAAACATTACCAATAATACGAATATTAGGGTTAAAGACGTATTAATTGTACGAGCAATCGTTGTATTAACTGCTTTGTTTACAATTGATTCTACAGATTTCCCTTTTTCTGAATTTCCGGTCAGATATTCTCTTACCCGGTCAAATACCACAACGGTATCGTTAACCGAATAACTGATTACTGTTAATATCGCTGCAATAAAGTGCTGATCAATTTCCATGTGGAAAGGCATATACTTGTATAATAACGAATATATTCCCAATACGAAAACCACGTCATGCACAATAGCAACCACAGTTCCGAATGAATATTGCCACTTTTTGAAAGATATAACCAAATAGATAAATATCGCTCCAATCGCTCCGATTACTGCCCAGAAGGCATCAGTTTTAATGTCATTAGACATCGTTGGATTAACCTTCGTTGCTTGTACAACGCCTAAAGTAGCTGCCTCATCAGACGTATTGATAAACTCTTGATAGTCAAGTGGTTTTTTATAAAAACCCTGCAAACTTTCATGCAACATTTTGTTTACCTGTTCATCTACTTCCGAGCTTTCGTCTTCAATCATGAATTTGGTAATAATCCGAACTTGTTCCACCGGTCCGAATTGTTTTACTTCCACATTCACACCAAAATCTTCACTCAACTTAGAACTGATTGCGGCATGGTCTGCCGGCTGGTCAAATCTAACCTGAAAAGTTCGTCCTCCGACAAATTCAACTCCCTGGTCTAATCCGTTTGTTGATAAAGAAACTACGGAAATTATCAATACAAGGGAAGAAAATGCATAAGTCCATTTTCGTTTTCCTAAGAAATTATAATTAAACTTGGTAAACCAGTTTTTCGTGATATTTGTTGAGAATGCAAGCACTTTGTTTTTCTTAATATCCATATCAATGAATATACGTGCAATGAATAATGCTGTAAACAAAGAGGTAAAAATACCTACCAATAAAGTAGTAGCAAAACCTTTAATCGGACCTGTTCCGAAAATAAAGAGAATTACCCCGGTAATGATATGCGTAACATTCGCATCGATAATCGGGCGCATAGCTGAACCACCCCAACCATAAGCAGCGGCTACTGCTTGAGGAAATGTTTTTCCTCTCCTCATTTCGTCCTTGACGGTTTCGTATATCAAAATGTTGGCATCGACCGCCGTACCGAGCGTCAGAACGATACCGGCAATACCCGGCAGCGTCAGAACGAATCCAAAACTGGTCATTACACCAAACAAGAACAATAAGTTTACCAACAAAGCAATATCAGCATACCAACCTGCTCTGCCGTAGTAGAATACCATCCACATTCCGACAACAACCAATGCCACGACAGCTGATAACAATCCGCTGTTCACGGCTTGTTCCCCTAATGACGGCCCTACAATTTCTGAGGCAATAATATCTGCTGATGCAGGTAATTTTCCGGCTTGTAATATGTTTGCCAAATCTTTAGCCTCAGCAACGGTAAAGTTTCCGGAAATTGTTGAGTTTCCTCCGGAAATCGGTCCGGTCGTAACTCCCGGTGCCGAATAAACTACGTTATCTAATACAATAGCAATATTCGTACCTTGCGTGTATGCCTTTCCGGTTAATGCTTCCCATTCTTTGGCTCCTTTAGCATTCATACTCATAGACACCATCGCACGATTAAGGTTATCATACTCTTGGCTTGCTCCGGTAATCACACTTCCTGAAAGTGGTGGCTCGTTTTGAGCGTTTCCTTTAATAGCATACAAAGCTACAAGCTCTTCATGAGATTCCTGACTTTTTTCAGGTTTTCCCCAAACAAGTCTTGCATGTCGAAGGTTTCTTGAAAATATATTTTGAACTTCGGCCTGATTCAGGTATTCATCTACAATATTTTTATCAACAGCTCTGTAATAGGCAATTATCGGCGAACCTTGAAATCCTTGTTGTGCCATTAGGCTTACCAATGGTCCCGGGTTGTCATCTTTGTTATCAGATACACCCAGCATTTTATCCACGTCCGATTCGGCAGTAACATCAGCAAGTGTATCGTTGGTTTTCTCAGCCGATTTAGCTGTTCTCAAATATTCGTTGGCAGCCATGAAAGCTCCCCACGCCTCTTCTACTTTATAGGTTTCCCAGAATTCTAACTGAGCCGTACTTTGCAACAATGATTGTACTCGGTCAATATCTTTAGCTCCCGGTAATTCAACCAGAATCCTTCCGGTATTTCCAATCATCTGGATAGTTGGCGATACTACACCAAATTTGTCGATACGCTCACCAAATACCTTATAGGCACTTTCGATAGATTCCTGTACTTTTTGATTAAGAATTGATTTTACCTCATCGTTACTCATACTTGAGTTGATTTCAGGTAAACTTCTGTTGGCAAAAATTTCTGGCGATGATAATTTTACAGTACCGTTTGAAATTCTGTCAAAAGCTTCATAAAAAGCATTCAGATAGGTTTGGTTTCCTCTCCGGTTGGTTTTTGCCTCTTCCAATGCCTGGTTAAAAACGGCATTGTGGGAATTGTTTGACAATCCTTTTAAGATGTCTCCGATTGAGATTTGTAGTGTCACATTGATACCACCTTCTAGATCCAAACCTCTTTGAAGTTGCTTGTCTCTGACTTCTTTGTAGGTGTTACCAAGATAAACCACCTGGTTACCGATAGAATCTAAAAATCGTGATTCTTTGGTCAAATCTCCCTGTGCAAATTCTTTTGCTTTCTTTTCGTAATGTTTACTTACAAAAGTAAACGAAAGCTGGTATAGACATACCAACGTAAAAATAATCGCAATGAATTTAACGAGTCCTTTGTTTTGCATTATTTATAGTTATTAATTTTTTTGAACGAACAAATATATAATATACAAAGCATTCTTACCAAATATATTTGATAAGAATGCTTTGTTGTTAATAAAAAATCTTAAAACGCTTATACGTCAATATTCGCATAAGTGGCGTTTTTCTCTATAAATTCGCGACGTGGCGGTACTTCATCTCCCATCAGCATAGAGAAGGTGTTATCTGCCAATGCTAAATCTTCAATCGTGATTTGTCTCAAAATACGGTGTTCCGGATTCATAGTGGTTTCCCACAACTGCTCTGCGTTCATCTCTCCAAGACCTTTATATCGCTGTATGCCTGCTCCCTGCCCCATTTGCTCCATTAACGACAATCGTTCTTCGTCGTTCCACGCATATTCTTTTTTATTTCCTTTCTTAACCATATATAATGGTGGTGTAGCGATATAAACATATCCTTTTTCAATTAGTTCACGCATATATCGGAAAAAGAATGTCAGAATTAATGTGGCAATATGGCTTCCGTCCACATCGGCATCACACATAATCACTACTTTATGGTAACGCAGCTTAGAAAGGTTTAGTGCTTTACTATCTTCTTCTGTTCCAATGGTTACGCCCAAAGCGGTAAAAATATTACGGATTTCTTCATTTTCAAACACTTTGTGTCCCATTGCTTTTTCCACATTCAGGATTTTTCCACGCAATGGCATAATCGCCTGAAAATTACGGTCGCGACCTTGTTTGGCGGTTCCTCCTGCCGAGTCTCCCTCGACAAAGAAAATCTCACATTTTTCAGGGTCTTGTTCCGAACAGTCAGACAGTTTTCCTGGAAGTCCTCCTCCGCTCATCACGGTTTTACGCTGTACCATTTCACGGGCTTTTTTCGCTGCATGACGTGCCTGTGCTGCTAAAATTACCTTTTGTACAATGGTTTTAGCATCTATCGGATTTTCTTCCAGATATGCCTCCAACATATCAGCAACAGCCTGAGAAACGGGCGAAACTACTTCACGGTTTCCTAATTTGGTTTTGGTTTGTCCTTCAAACTGAGGTTCCATTACCTTAACAGAAATAATCGCGGTCAAACCTTCCCGGAAATCATCTCCGGAAATTTCAAATTTCAGTTTATCCAGTAATCCGGAAGCATCGGCATATTTTTTCAAAGTACGGGTCAATCCCATACGGAATCCTTGCAAATGCGTTCCTCCTTCGTGTGTATTGATATTATTTACATACGAATAAATATTTTCGGAATAACTGTCGTTATAAATCAAGGCTACTTCAACCGGAATATCTCCTTTTTCAGTTTCCATGCTGATTACTCCTGAAATAATAGGTGTACGACTTCCGTCCAGGAATTTAACGTATTCCTTCAACCCTTCTTCAGAAAAGAAAATTTCGGTTTTCGGTTTTCCTTCTTCATCTGTTTCTCTTAAATCAGTCAGGGTAATGGTTACTCCTTTATTTAAGTATGCCAGTTCTCTCAAGCGTCCTGCCAGCGTATCGTAGGAATAAACTAACGTTTGTGTAAATATTTCATAATCGGGTTTAAAAGTAACTTTTGTACCCGTTGAAGTGGCATCGCCTATGGATTTTACCGGTGCCAGAGCTTTACCCCGTGAATATTCCTGTATCCAGATTTTTCCTTCTGTGTGTACTTCGGCAACAAGTTTCTCAGAAAGTGCGTTCACACATGATACACCTACTCCGTGTAATCCTCCGGAAACTTTATATGAGTCTTTATCGAATTTTCCTCCCGCACCAATTTTTGTCATTACAACTTCGAGTGCCGAAACGCCCTCTTTTTTGTGTATGCCGACCGGAATTCCACGCCCGTTATCTTCTACACTAACAGAGTTGTCTTCGTTGATGACAACATCAATTTTGTCACAATGCCCGGCTAATGCCTCATCAATCGAGTTATCTACTACTTCATAAACCAAATGGTGTAATCCTCGCACTCCCACATCTCCGATGTACATGGACGGACGCATTCTTACGTGTTCCATACCTTCGAGAGCCTGAATACTATCGGCGGAATACGATTTTTTATTTAATTCTTCACTCATAATATGTATTGAAATTTTCTATAAAAAGTAACAGACAAATATAGTGATTTTTTCGGACTTATACAAGCTTATTTAAAACCGGTATATTATTCTGATTCAGAGCCATTTACAATATGTTTCTCGTTTTTACAGATATTTTCCGGTGTCCAGTCTATCTTTTTGATAAACGAGTGCTGACGAACCGGACAATCTGTTTTAGCACAGATACGACAGGAATAATCCTTGCAGGCGTCTAAATGGACGAAAAACTCTACTCTGTCGCCAAAGTATTCTTTTACAATATCTTCCAGCTTATCCACTTCATTGTGTCCTTCCTTGATATTAAAGTACCATGGCACGGTCATGTGGCAATCGAAATGCAAAGTGCTTCCGTATTTGATAATGCGAAGATTGTGTAAATCTATCCAGTTAATACTCCGTTCTTTATTTAATAAATCAACCACTTCATTCAGTAATTTATCATCAGTTTCGTCCATAATTCCGGATATGGCGGTACGGATAATTTTATAACCCGTGTAAATGATAATCCCCGAAAATATTAATGCAATAACAGCGTCGAGCCAATAAATCCGGGTAAACTGGATAATGATTAGCCCTAAAATAATCCCTAAGGTGGAATATGTATCGGTTTGCAGATGTTTTCCGCTGGCAATCAACGCCAGAGAATGGTTTTTTCTTCCTTTTTTTATAGCAAAATAACCCAATAAATAATTAATCAAAGCTGTGAAAGCCACCAGATAAATTCCGAAATCAATTTGTATGATTTCTGTGTTATTTCTCAGGTTTCCGACTGCTTCATAAATAATAATAATTCCGGCAACGGTAATCAAACCACCTTCTATAAAAGCTGAAATAAACTCCACTTTTCCGTGTCCGTAAGGGTGGTTTTTATCTCTGGGTAATGCTGATAAATACAGGCTATACAATCCGATAAATCCGCTGATTACATTTACAATACTTTCCATTGCATCGGTCAGTATAGCAACAGAACCGGTCATATACCAAGCAACAAACTTGATTACCAAAAGCATTATTCCGGCAGCGGTAATAATCTTTTGGAACCGATAGTTTTCGTTATTTATCGTATGAATTTCAGACACTTGCTAGTTATTATCCGGAAATATTTTCCCGGGATTCATTATATTTTTCGGGTCAAACAACGTTTTGATTCCTTTCATTAATTGTAACTGAACTTTGTTGAATGCAATCGGCATAAAATTCCGTTGCACCCAGCCAATTCCATGTTCTCCGGATAATGTTCCGCCCAAACTGACCGTTAATTCAAAAATTTCTTTCACGCCTTTCGGAACAACATTTTTCCATTGTTCGTCAGGCATATTTTCTTTGATGATATTAATATGCAAATTACCATCGCCAGCGTGCCCGTAACAGATGGAATTAAAACCATATTTCGCCCCAATTTCTTTCACACCTTTCAGCAACCGGGTCAGCTCATAACGCGGAACTACCGTATCTTCTTCCTTGTACACCGAAAAAGTTTTGACCGCTTCGGCGATATTTCTTCTCATTTTCCAGAAAGCACTTTTGTGTTCTTCCGTTTCGGCAAACATGATTTCGCCAATAGTAAAATTTTCCAAAATCTGCATCAGTTTTTCGGCTTCGCTGAACATCACTTCGGTATTGTTTCCATCAATTTCTATCAATAACAAGGCTTCAGTATTTTCAGGCAAATTCAAATCAGGTATGTCCATGAATTTGGCCGTCCAGTTAATGGCTTCAATTTCCATAAATTCCATCGCACTCGGCACAATACCCGCCTTAAAAATTTCCGCCACCGCCGAAGTTGCTTCGTCCATGTAGTAAAACGGCACGAGTAAAAGATTGGTGTATTGCTTTTGCGGAATTAGTTTCAGTACGATTTTGGTAATCACACCCAATGTTCCTTCGCTACCAACCATGAGTTGAGTCAGGTTATATCCGGTGGCGTTTTTGAGGGTATTGGCTCCCGTCCAGATAATTTCGCCATTAGGCAAAACCACTTCCAGATTCAGCACATAATCTTTGGTAACACCATATTTAACTGCTCTCGCTCCGCCCGCATTTTCTGCCACATTTCCACCAATAAAACAACTGCCTTTGCTTGACGGGTCAACCGGATAAAACAACCCTTTTTCGGCAACGGCATTTTGCAAAATCTCTGTAATCACACCGGGTTCGGTAATCACTTGCAAATTATTTTCATCGATATGAATAATTTTATTTAATCGTTCTAAAGACAATCCGATTCCACCCTTCGTTGCCAGAATTCCTCCGCTCAAACCGGTTCTCGCACCAATCGGGATAACCGGAATTTCATGCTGATTTGCCCATTTCATGACAACGGAAACATCTTCGGTACTTTCCGGTTTAACCACAACGGTCGGTGGAAAGCAGAAATCTTCAGTATGGTCACTACCATACTTTTTTCGCTCCTCCAAATCGGCAATTACTTTTGACTGTCCTATCAACCGGGACAACTCCGCAGTAAGAAAATTGATTTCTTTATTCATTTTCGACGATTGTATAAGTTATTTTCTTCATATTCGGCAAAAAGTAAGCTATCACACCAATTAGCGGTAAATAGGAACATACCAGATAAATATACTCTATCGAAGTCTGGTCTGCCCACCACCCTAATATCGCAGAGCCTAATCCGCCCATTCCGAAGGCAAAACCGTAAAACAACCCGGATACCATTCCGATTTTTTTAGGTAATAATTCCTGTGCATAAACCAAAATAGCAGGAAATGCAGATGATATTATCAGCCCGACTAATACGATGAGTATAGCTGTCTGTTCTAAATTTGCATAAGGTAACATCAACGTAAAAGGTGCTGCCCCGAGAACAGAAAACCAAATCACATATTTTCTACCGAATTTATCCCCGAAAATTCCGCCAAGCAATGTGCCGATGGCTACTGCTATCAGAAAATAAAACAGATAAACCTGTGCCTGAACTTCGGTTAGTCCGAATTTATCCATCGTATAAAACTGGAAATAGCTCGTTATGCCCGCCACGTAAAAATACTTAGAAAATATCAAAATCAATAGAATAACAACTGAAAAAGTAATTCTCGAACTTGACAAATTCGGCAGTTTAATCAGTTTGCCGTTTTTATTGGTTTTATCCTTCAGATTGTTTTTATACCATCGACCAATATATCCTAAAAATAATTGTGCCACGAAAGCAAATAAAACAAACCACAAAATATAATGCTGCCCGTTTGGCAGTACAATCCAAGCAATCAGTAACGGGGCCATAGCTGTTCCTGCATTTCCGCCTATCTGAAAAACAGACTGGGCAAAACTCCTTCGTCCGCCCGATGCCAGATAAGCCACCCGTGATGATTCGGGGTGGAAAATCGATGAGCCGATTCCGACCAAAATTACAGCCATCAACACAAATCCATAACTGGGTGCATAAGCCAATGTAATAATTCCCAGAATAGTAAAACACATTCCGATAACCTGCGAAAAAGGTTTAGGTTTTTTGTCTGTATATGCCCCGACGACCGGCTGAAAAATTGATGCCGACAGCTGATAACACAAAGTAATCATTCCGACCTGAGTCATTGATAAGTCAAATTGAGCTTCGAGCCGAGGGTATATTGCCGGAATTACCGCTTGTAACAAATCGTTGATAAGATGGGCCAAACTAATCGCTACTAATATAGAATAAACCGGTTTGGTTGATTGAGCGGACAAACCTGAAACTGACATACTATTTTTCCTGCAAAGTTATCAAATATTTATGGGAATACGGATTGGTCAGCGGAGGAAAGTTTATCTCAATATTATCCGATTTTTTCTCTATCTTTTCGTATATTTACGTCTTCAGTATCCTACAAAACATTTAAGATGTCAGAGAATCAGTC
This sequence comes from Avrilella dinanensis, assembly GCF_002807015.1. Taxonomy (GTDB): domain Bacteria; phylum Bacteroidota; class Bacteroidia; order Flavobacteriales; family Flavobacteriaceae; genus Flavobacterium; species Flavobacterium dinanensis. The sequence continues at coordinate 883,476 of NZ_NIPO01000001.1, forward strand.
AGCATTGTTTGAAAACGAAGGAATCAGTCAGCCCGAGCATGTCGGGAAAGAGGCAGTTAAAAGGATTCAGCAATTCAGAAAAAAGAAAAAAAATCATCTGCAACTGATTGACGGTATTCTCCAAGGCGATAAAACCGCCCTCAGCCAGGCGATTACTTTGATAGAAAGTCAAAATCCGAAACATCAGCAACAAGCAGACGACATTATCAAAGCCTGCCTGCCACACGCCAACCAATCTGTTCGAATTGGCATAACCGGTGTTCCGGGCGTGGGTAAAAGTACATTTATCGAAACATTCGGATTATATCTCCTTAAACAAGGGAAGAAAATTGCGGTTTTAGCTATCGACCCAAGTAGTTCCATATCTAAAGGAAGTATTTTGGGCGATAAAACCCGTATGGAAGATTTGGTCAAGGAAGAAAATGCCTTTATTCGTCCATCGGCTTCGGGCGAGAGTTTGGGCGGTGTGTCGAGAAAAACCCGTGAAGCGATTATCCTTTGCGAAGCCTGTGGTTTTGACACCATATTAATAGAAACTGTTGGTGTGGGGCAATCTGAAACAGCTGTTCACAGTATGACAGATTTTTTCCTTTTATTGAATCTTGCCGGTGCCGGCGATGAGCTACAAGGTATCAAAAGAGGCGTGATGGAAATGGCTGATGCTGTAATTATCAACAAAGCCGACGGCGATAATATAGATCGTGCCAGAACAGCCAAGTTAGACGTGAACCGGGCTTTACATCTTTTTCCGCTCAAAGAATCGGGTTGGCAGCCTAAAGTGAGAACTGCAAGTGCTTATTACAATCAGGGAATTGACAAAATATGGGATATGATTCAAAGTTATTTTGAACTTACAAAAAGCAATGATTATTTTGAACAAAACCGTACCAACCAGAATTTGTACTGGCTCAAAGAAACCGTACAGGAGCATTTACTCAATTCTTTCTATCAAAATGAAGAAATAAAAAAAAGATTGGAAATCGCAGAAAATGAAATACAAAACAATACCAAATCGCCGTTTGCCGTGGCGAATGAATTACTGGCACTATATAAAAGAACGATTTCCTTATAAAGTTGAGAGCCTGTTTTAACATTTTTTTGTTAATGTTAAATAGAAAAAACGGTTATTTTTACCCAATTATTTTAAAAAATATTTACCATGAATTTTAAGAAAATTACACTTGCACTACTTGTGTTACCAGCATCTTTATGGGCACAGGTGGCAGATTTAAGCCAAAAACTACCAGATGACCCAGACGTTCGAATCGGAGAGTTGGACAATGGTTTGAAGTATTACATTCGCCACAATGCAAAACCCGAAAAGAAAGTTGATTTACGCCTGGTACTCAATGCGGGTTCTATCCTGGAAACTGACAAACAGGTTGGTTTGGCTCACTTTATGGAGCATATGGTTTTTAACGGAACCAAAAATTTCCCTAAAAACGATTTGATTGACTATCTGCAAAGCATTGGAGTGAAATTCGGTCAGCATCTGAATGCTTATACCAGCTTTGACGAAACGGTTTATTTCTTACCTCTACCATCTGATGATGCGGAAAAATTAGACAAAGGTTTTCAGATTCTGGAAGATTGGGCATTTAACGCTACGTTGGACGGTCAGGATATTGACGACGAACGCGGAGTGGTTATCGAAGAATATCGGACACGTTTGGGAGCAAGTACCCGAATGATGGAACAATATCTTCCAAAATTACTTCACAATTCATTATACGCCAACCGTTTGCCCATCGGAACAAAAGAAAATCTGGAAACATTTAAGCACGAAGAACTTCGTCAGTTTTATAAAGATTGGTATCGTCCGAATTTGATGGCAGTAATTGTTGTCGGAGATATTAATGTGGACGAAATGGAGGCCAAAATCAAAGCTCATTTCGGCAAATATCAAAATCCTGCGAACGAAAAAGAACGCAAATCTTTCGATATTCCTAATCATAAAGAAACTTTCGTTTCCGTGAGTACAGACAAAGAGGCTACTTCTGCCAACGTTCAGATTATTTATAAAGACGACAAAAACAGCGAACCGACAACAACTATCGGGGATTACAGAGATGATTTGATTAACAGTTTGTTTTCGTCTATGCTGAATAATCGCTTGGAAGAATACACCAATGAGGCTACACCCCCATTTGTGTATGGTTACAGCTTTCACGGAAGTTTGTTAGGACGTACCAAAGACGCATTCCAATCGTTTGCCATGACCGCCGAAGACAAACAGCTGGAAGCATTAAAAGTATTGGCTATTGAAAACGAACGTGCGAGAAGATTCGGATTTACACAATCAGAATTAGACCGTACGAAAACCGAAACTTTGGCATATTATGAAAAAGCCTATAACGACAGAGACAAAAACAACTCATCGGCTTATTTAGGCAGATATCAGACACATTTCTTAGAAGGCGAAGCGATTCCTTCTACGGAATATACCTACAACCTTGTACAGGAATTACTTCCGTCTATTACTTTGGAAGAAGTAAACAAATTAATCCATTCTTATATTAAGGAAGAAAATCGTGTGATTGTTTTGACCGGACCGGAAAAAGAAGGTGTGGCTGTTCCGACAGAAAAAGATGTTTTGGAAGCATTAGACGTTTCCAAAGTAGAAATCACACCGTATGAAGACGCATCAGTAGCAGAATCATTAATCCGTACGGAAATTACGCCGGGCAAAGTAGTCAATACTACGCACAACGAAAAATTAGGAACCACCACTTTGGAATTATCTAACGGAGCAAAAGTAACCTACAAGAAAACCGATTTCAAAAATGACGAAATCTTATTCGGAGCGAGAAGTTTCGGCGGATTGAACTTGGTTGATACAGACACTTACAAGCAAATTCATTTGGCAACAGGTTCTGTATCGCAGGCAGGAATCGCAGGTATGGATCAAAATGCGTTGACGAAATTTAATTCAGGGAAGTTATACAGTGCTTCTCCGTTTATAGGCGGAATCACAGAAGGTTTCTCAGGAAATGCCACACCAAAAGATTTGGAATATTTGTTCCAATCGGTTTATGCGTATTTCACAGATTTGAATTATGACGAAAAAGCATTTGAATCAGAGAAAAACAAGATGAAATCTTACCTTTCCAACCTGATGGCAATGCCGGAAGTATTTTTCCAAATCGAATTGGCAGACTTCATGTATGGACACAACGAACGTTACACCTCGCCTATCCCAAAAAGTGAAGATTGGGACAACACCAGCTATCAGAAAGCATACGAAATCTTCAAAGAACGTTTTGCTGATGCCAGCGATTTTGAGTTCTTCTTTGTAGGAAACGTAACCGACGAACAAATGAAAACACTTTCTGAGCAATATCTGGCATCGTTACCAGCTTTAAACAGAAACGAAACCTATAAAGATACCGGTTTCCGTACTAAATCGGGTGTTCACAAAAAAGAGGTTTTCAAAGGAAACGACGACAAAGCCAGCGTAAGAATTTCTTATGACGGAGAAACAACTTATTCTAAAAAAGAAGATTTGGCAATGCAGGCTTTGGGCGAAATTCTTACGATTAAATTAATCGAAGAATTACGTGAAAAAGAAGGTGGTGTTTACGGAGCAAGTGCCAGCGGAAGTTTAGACAAATTGCCTTATGGTTCATACAACTTCTCTGTTGGGTTCCCAACAAATCCGGCTGATGCTGATAAATTGATTGAATTGACTTTGAAAGAAATTGAAAAAATTCAGCAAAACGGTCCTGATGCCAAAGATTTAGAGAAATTCAAAGAAGGCGAAATGACCGATTATACCAAATCACTGAAAGAAAACCGTTATTGGTTGAATGTGTTAATCAGTGCGTTTAACAACCAGGAAGACCCGACAAAAGCTTTGGATTTCGAGAAAAACCTTAATGCACTTACTGCTAAAGACGTACAAAACGTTGCTAATAAATATCTGAACAAAAACCGCGTAATAGCTGTTTTAAAACCAGAGACAAGTAAGTAAGTCTTAATGTCAAAAGTTTTTGTTGTCATTCTGAGCTTGTCGAAGAATCTCAAAAACTTTAAACCCAAAAATCCCGATGTCGAAAGATGTCGGGATTTTTTTTATAAATATCCAATCATAATTATTTAACTTTGTAAAAATTTTTTTCATGTTAAAAGTTGGTGTTTTAGGTGCCGGACATTTAGGCAAAATACATTTACGGCTATTAGAACAATCCCCGATGTATGAACTGGTTGGGTTTTATGATGCAAATGAAGATTATGCAAATAATGTAAGTCAGGAATTTGGTTATCAACGATTCACAACCATCGACGAACTCATTGATGCTGTTGATGTTGTTGATATTGTGACCCCTACCCTGTCGCATTATGAATGTGCCGTTAAAGCAATCCGGAATAAAAAACATATTTTCTTAGAAAAACCTATTGCCAATTCTGTTGAAGAAGCCGAAGAAATCATACGTTTAGCAAAAGAATACGACGTTAAAGGACAAGTCGGTCATGTTGAGCGGTTTAACCCGGCTTTTAAATCAGTTAAAGATAAAATCAACAACCCGATGTTTATCGAAACGCACCGTTTGGCTGAGTTTAATCCGCGTGGAACAGACGTTCCTGTGGTGTTAGACTTGATGATTCACGACATTGACGCTATTCTCAGCGTGGTCAAATCGCCGGTAAAAGAAGTTCACGCCACCGGAACAGCAGTAATCAGCGATTCACCGGATATTGCCAATGCCCGGATTGAATTTGAAAACGGTTGCGTCGCTAATGTTACTTCGAGTCGTATTTCAATGAAAAATATGCGAAAAGCCCGTTTTTTTCAGAAAGACGCTTATATTTCGGTAGATTATCTGGACAAAATCTGTGAAGTAGTCAAAATGAAAGACGCTCCTGAAGTGCCGGGCGATTTCGATTTGATTCTGCAAAATGCCGAAGGGGTAAAAAAACAAATCTATTTTGACAACCCGGAAGTGTCACCGTCCAATGCTATTCTGGAAGAACTCGAAAGTTTTGCCGAAGCGATTAACAACAATTCAACACCGATTGTTCCGCTAGAAGACGGCACAGAAGCATTACGAATCGCTCATCGGATTATTGCTTGTTTTTAATCATTAATGTCGAAAGTCTTAATGTCCTAAAGTCAAAAACTTGAAACTTTTAAACTTAAAACTTCATCTCAGCCTCCAATTGAATTTTCAAACGGAATTCTGTGTATAAGACTTCGCCCTAAAGTAATTTCATCGGCAAATTCGATTTCGTCGCCTACTGCAATTCCTCTTGCGATAGTCGAAGTTTTTACATCGAAATCCTTGATTTGCTTGTAGATATAATAATTGGTCGTATCACCTTCCATCGTTGAACTCAGTGCAAATATAATTTCCTGTACATTGCCTTCCTTGATGCGTTCTACCAACGGTTTGATATGTAACTGGTGCGGACCAATGCCGTCCATAGGCGAAATTTTTCCGCCGAGAACGTGATATAATCCGCGAAATTGCTGGGTATTTTCGATAGCCATCACATCACGTACATCTTCCACCACGCAAATGATTGACCTGTCTCTGGAAGGGTTCCGGCAAATATCACACAATCCCTCATCACAAATCGTGTAACATTTCGGGCAATAATTGATATTTTCTCTCAACTGATGCAAAGCTTTTGCCAATTCAAAGGTCTGGTGTTCAGGCTGCCTAAGCAGATGAAGCATCAAACGCAAAGCTGTACGTTTGCCAACGCCGGGTAATTGCGACATTTGGTCGACTGCCTTTTCTAACAATTTAGACGGATATTCCATAGTTGCAAAATTACGTTTTTATATTAAATTGAACACGATTAACCGTATTATTGAGATTATTATTTACTTTTGACATTCAAACCGTAATTTATGTCAGCAAATACGATACTCACTATCATCATTGTTTACTTTTTAATGTTACTGACCATTTCGTGGTTCATGAGCCGGAAAGACAACAGTAACAGTGCTTTTTTTCAGGCAAACAAAAATGCAAAATGGTATCTGGTTGCTTTCGGAATGATTGGCACGGCTTTGTCGGGCGTAACATTTATATCCGTTCCCGGTGAGGTCGGTTCGCCCAACGGCGAGCAATTCAAATATTTCCAGTTTGTGCTGGGTAATGCTGTCGGTTTTCTGTTGACAGCCACGGTTTTATTACCGTTATATTATCGGTTGAATCTAGTTTCTATTTACACCTATTTTGAAAAAAAATTAGGGATTTACAGCTATAAATCAGCCGCAACAATCTTTTTGCTGAGTCGTACCGTCGGGTCGGCATTCCGGTTATATTTGGTAGTTATTGTGCTGCAACGCTATGTTTTTGACGCATACAACATTCCGTTTGCCATGACGGTTATACTAAGTTTGCTGTTTATATTTGCCTATACCTACAAAGCCGGACTCAAAACTATCATCGTTACCGACACTTTGCAGACATTTTTTCTGGTTTCGGCTGTGGTGTCCACAATTATTTTTATCTGCCTTTCTTTAGACTTTTCTGCCATTGAGGCTTTTGAATCGGTTAAACAATCTAATTATTCCAAAATATTCTTTTTTGAAGATTTCATCGGAAACCGCTATCATTTCGTCAAGCAATTTCTGGGTGGTGTTTTCGTTACCTTAGCAATGGTCGGTTTAGACCAGGATTTGATGCAGAAAAACCTGAGTTGTGCCAATATTAAAGACGCACAGAAAAATATGTTTGCCTTCACAGGGGTTTTTGTGCTGATTAATTTATTTTTCCTTTCTGTCGGAGCATTGCTTTACATTTACGCAGAAAAGAACGGTATTGCTATTCCGGTAGATGAATTGGGGCATGCCAGAACGGATTATCTTTTCCCTGAAATCGCGATTAATTATATGGCAGGTGTTCCGGCTGTGGTTTTTGTTTTGGGGATTGTCGCCGCTACTTTTGCCACCACCGATTCGGCTCTGACTGCTTTAACAACTTCTTTTTGCGTGGACTTTTTGGGTATGGATAAAGATGTAAAATCATCTGAAAAGAAAAAAATCCGAACCCGTTATGCTGTTCATTTGTCTTTCGCTTTTCTGATGTTTCTGGTCATAATCGTCTTTAATTCTATCAACGATAAATCGGTGGTAAGTATGATTTTTCGGATTGCTTCCTACACTTACGGACCGCTTTTAGGATTGTTTATTTACACTTTATTGTTCAAAAACCGGCAAATCCGGGACAAGTGGATACCGTTTATCTGCATGGTTTCCCCGTTGATTACATGGTGGATTGTAGATAATTCTACTTTGTTTTTCGGGAATTATGTATTTGATAATGAGTTAATTATTCTAAACGCTCTCATTACCGTTCTGCTGATGTTTTGTGCGAGCAAAAAATATTCTGGCAAAAAAAGCATTTAAAATATTTCTTTTTTAAAAAATAATTTTAATTTTGTAAAAACATTTTTTAATAAAATTAAAATTGAATTTAAAAATACCAAATACTTGTCCAAGTTGCGAAAGCCGGCTCAAAGTATCGGAATTGGTTTGTGACGAATGTCAGACCAAAGTTTCCGGTAATTTTCCATTGCCTGTTTTTATGCAATTATCGCCTAAAGAACAGGAATTTGTGTTGCAATTCTTTCTGCACAGCGGTAGCCTGAAAGAAATGGCAAAGCAAATTGGCGTGAGCTACCCGACGCTTCGTAACCAGTTAGACGATATGATTGAAAAAACGATACAACTCAAAAAACAATATGACGATGAAAATAACTCCGCTCCTACTCAACCCGTTTAAATGGTCGCAGGAACGAACCTTGCTGATTGTCGGTTTGACCGCTTTGGCACTCAGCGTGTTTGTTTCCCATTTCTGCCATGTTGAATTTCAGATTTTACGGATAAATCCACTGAACAAAGTTACTGTCTGGAAAGCCTTGTTTAATCAACTGGTTATTGTTTCTGTTTTGTCTTTATTTTTCTTTATTGCCGGTAAAATTGTCAATGGGAAAACACGGTTTATCGATATTTTTAATACGGTAATTATAGGTTTCATTCCTTTTTATATACTCGGTTTTCAAAATATCAATCATTTCCAGATCCGAGAAATAAACGCTTTAGAACAAGCTGTGCAAGACGGCGGAATTTATTCCTATCTGCCCTCACCTTTGTTTATAGTTTTGGCTATTGTTTCTCTGGTGTTTATTGTTTACTATATCTATCTTTTTGTAATCGGATTCAGAACAGCGACACACAGCAAAAAAGTCGGGCATTATGTGACTTTTGTCCTGGCGTTGATTATTGCCGACCTGGTTGCTTCTTACATTATTAACTCTTTTAACTTTTGATGATGAAAAACATTATTTTAATTTTCAGTTTACTATTGAGTACTTCTTTGTTTGCTCAAATCGAAGGAACATGGAACGGAAACATTGAAATTCCAATGAATAAACTTCCTTTTGTTTTACACATTTCTAACAAAAATAATGGGTTGAAAGCTACTTTTGATAGCCCCAACCAAGGTGGTTTTGGTCTTGAAATACCCGAAATTCGGTTTGAAGATAATACACTTTATTTAAAACACCCTCAAATGATGATGAATTATGAGGGAAAACTCGAAAACGATGTTATCAATGGTACGTTTACCCAAGGTAGTCAGTCATTTACTCTAAATTTAACGAAAGGGAAGTTTAAACGCAACCGCCCGCAAGAACCACAATCTCCGTTTGATTATCATTCCGAAGATATTACATTTGAAAATAAAGAAGATGGTATCAATTTGGCAGGGACATTGACACTACCTAAAGGAAACGGGAAATTTCCAGCAGTTGTTTTGGTTTCCGGTAGTGGTCCACAAGACAGAAATGAAGAGATACGTGGGCATAAGCCATTTTTGGTTCTTTCTGATTATTTTACCACCCACGGTTATGCTGTTTTAAGATATGATAAACGTGGTATAGCTGAATCTGGAGGCAATTACTCATTGGCTACAGTTTTTGATTTTGCCAATGATACCAAAGCCGCTATTGAATACTTAAAAAACAGAAAAGAAATTGATTCTAAGAAAATTGGTGTTCTGGGGCATAGTGAAGGTGGACAGGTAGCTCAAATTATTGCTTCAGAAGACAAATCACTGAATTTTATTATATTGATGGCAGCTCCAGGAACTACCGGTGATGAAATATTGCTATACCAAACCAAAATTCTTGCGGAAGCTTCTAACCTTTCCCAATCAGAAACGAAAGAGATATTAGATGAAAACCAGTCAATATATGAGATTATTAAAAGAAATAATGACATCGAAAAAATTAAACTAGAATTAATATCTTACTTCAAATCTAATCCAAACTATAGTACTCTAAGTGATGAGCAGATAAATGAAAAATCAGCTTCATTATCGACAAACTGGATGAAAGAATTTATCCAGTTTAATCCGCAAAATTATTTAGCAAAAATAGATTGCAATGTTTTAGCCATAAATGGAACTAAAGATATACAAGTTCCAAGTGTAGAAAATCTTGCAGGGATTACCAAAGAATTAGGAGTGAAAGGTAACTTGGACATTATTTCTTATGACGGCTTAAACCACATGTTTCAACCAGCCCAAACAGGCTTACCTGATGAATATGGAACTATTGAAACTACGATAGAACCTAAAGTTTTGGAAGATATTGTAAAATGGTTAAATGAAAAAGTGAAATACTAATGAAACCTTCTAATGGATTCAGTTAATGATAATATTTATAATTATTGCCGACCTGGCTGCTTCTTATATTATTAACTCTTTTAACTTTTGATGATGAAAAAATTATTTTTACTTACTGTATTGTTCTCAGGAACAACACTTTTCGCTCAAGAAATCAATTTTGATAAGCTTGACAAATACTTGGAGAATTTAGAAAAAAATGACAAATTCATGACAAGTATTGCTATTTCTAAAAATGGAGAGATTATTTATCAAAATTCTATTGGCTTCGCCGATGTAGAAAATCAAATTCGTGCTGACCATCGAACGATTTACAAAATAGGGTCGATCAGCAAAACTTTTACCGCTACATTGGTGATGAAAGCTGTGGAAGAAAGCAAATTAAGCTTAGACCAAGCTTTGTCTGATTTTTTTCCGGATGTTGAAAATGCCGAGAAAATAACGCTAAAAAACCTGCTCAACCACCAAAGCGGAATATTTAACCTCACGAGTGACCCTACTTTTTTTGATTGGCATACAAATGCCCATACACCAACCGAAATTCTTGACATCATCAAACGAAATGGTACTGTTTTTGAACCTGGCAGCCAGACAGAATATAGCAACTCCAACTATATGTTGCTTACTCTTATCTTGGAAAAAGTTTATAACCAAACTTTTGACGAAATATTACAAGGCAAAATCACTCAACCTTTAGGGCTAAAAAACACGTATATCGGCTACGAAATTAATCCCAAAAATCACGAAGCTCACTCCTATCAATTTATTGGTAAATGGGTCAAAGAAACAGAAACGCATTCTTCAGTAACATTGGGTGCTGGTGCTATTGTTTCTACAGCAGAAGAACTTGTTAAGTTTTCAGATGCTTTATTTTCCGGGAAAATAATTTCAGAAGAAAGCCTGAAAAAAATGTTAGACATGGAAAATAATTTCGGATTAGGAATGACACGGTTTCCTTTTTATGAGAAAGTATGTTTGGGTCACACAGGCGGTATAGACGGTTTTAGCTCAATTTTTAGCCACATTCGTGAAGATAATTTGTCTTATGCAGTGCTGAACAATGGTACAAATTTTGATAACAACGATGTGTATATTGCCATTCTTAGTACTGTTTACGGGAAAGATTTTGAAATACCTGTTTTCACTCCGGGCTACCAACCTACTGAAGAAAATCTGCAAAAATACATTGGCACATATTCTTCCCCGCTCATTCCAATGAAAATTACTATTACCACCGAAAATGGCGTTTTGATAGCACAAGCCACAAGCCAACCGTCATTTCCGTTAGAAGCCGTGGAAGAGCATATTTTTAAATTTGATATGGCAATGCTAAAAATGACTTTTAATCCAGACGATAACACGATGATTCTCAATCAAGGCGGCGAAATATTATTTAAAAAAGAAAAATAAAATGACACCATTATTCACTGAGAAGCAACGTTTCAACCAATGGTGGGTTTGGTTACTTATCATACTTACCCTTGGTGTCCCGTTTATCGTATTTTTTCAATTGATTATTTCAGGCGAAGCTATCGCAGACAACCTGGCAATAATTTTCTCTTTGATCATTCCGATTGCCTGTATATACCTGATTTACATCACACAACTAAAAACGGAAATTACCCGCGAAAGTATTTCTTTTCAGTTTGTTCCGTTTGTGAAACGCAACTATTTTTTGTCTGAAATCCAATCCGTTAAAGTCATTAATTATGGATTTGTCGGCGGCTGGGGAATTCGGTTTACCACCAAATACGGAACAGTTTACAACATCAAAGGAAATAAAGGTTTGTACGTACACCTAAAAGACGGAAAAACGTTTATCATCGGTACACAAAAACCTGAAGAACTGGAAAAAGTGGTAGAACAACTAAAAAGAAATTAAATGCTGACAGCTTGTTTGGTTTGTGCATTCATTATGGCGTTCTGGGGAGGCATTCTCAATGAAGAAAATGCCTCAAGTTTGTTGAGCGGTTACAACACCATGAGTGACGAAAAGAAAAAGAATGTTGATTTTAAGGGAATCACTAAAATCTACAAAAAAGTTTTTTACGGTGTGGCATTAGGCTGTGCTTTGGTCGGAATTTCAGGTTATTTCTTTACTAAAAATGAAAATCTGAGTGTCGCATTGCTTATTTTGGTTTTTTGCTGGGGAATGACACCTTTGTTTTTTCTGGGAAAAAAATATGACCCTAATAGCTATCCAAAATGGCAAAAAATACTCAACTATTTTATTTTAGCCTTGCTGATTTTCGGCGGATTGTTTGCGGCTGTAATGGTTTATATGTCAGAAGGTAATTTAATTGAATAAATTATGTTTGAAATAGCAGAAATAATCAACCCAATGTTGTGCTTGTCCGGAATAATTTTCTTGATTTTCGGAGCGATTATGTATTTTTTTCCACCCAAAAAAATCAATGGCTGGTATGGTTACCGGACGGGAGGTTCAATGAAAAATCAAAAGAATTGGGATTTTGCCCAAAAATACGGAGCGAAAGTAATGATGATTTTCGGTTTGATAATGACAGTTCTTTCTCCGATAAAAGGAATTTTCAACACTTCCGAAGAAGTCGATATTGCATTGGGAATGTTCATTCTCATTATTGGTGCTTTTGCTATGATTCCTATTGTGGAAAAAGGAATTAAGAAAAATGAGTAGCCATGCTATAATTTATAGCCTGTACACCGTAGAATTTTTCACTTCTTCAATGGAAAACATACTTTGCGTACTCGACACTTCATCTAACGAAGTGAGCTTGGAAATCATAAAATCACGATAACTCTCCATATCTTTTAAGCTGATTTTCAACACATAATCATATTCGCCACTCACATGAAAACATTCTAATACCTCAGGCATCTCGCTGATTTTTCTTTCAAAATCCAAAATCGCCTCTTTGGAATGCGTTTTTATCTTTACCAAAGTAATCACGATAAACGCCCGCTCAATTTTATTTTTATCCAGAATCGCTACATATTTCCGGATAACTTCGTTTCTTTCCAGCTTTTTAATCCGTTCAAATACAGCCGTGACGGATAAACCGAGCTGTGCCGATAGTTCTTTGGTCGTTTGCTTGCTGTCTTCCTGCAACAAATTAAGCAGTGATAAATCTGTTTGGTCTAATTTCATTGGAATATTTTTAGCTTGGATAAAATTAACAATAATAATTGTATCACAAAAAATATTTTTACTAATTTGCACCAAAACAGTTTTATATTAATCATAATTAAAATTATACAAAAATATGTTCGATCCGGGAAATGAAATCCAAGACCTACAATTTTTTGGAGAATTTGGAGGCGTAAATCCTTCTATTTCAGATTCTTCTACCTACACATTTATGTCAGCAAAAAGCATGTTTGATACTTTTGAAGGCAATACCGATGGTTGCTATTTGTACAGCCGACACTCTTCGCCAAGTAATTTATATTTATCGGAAGCGTTGGCAAAAATGGAAAACACCGAATCTGCCAATGTAACGGCATCAGGTATGGGTGCAATCACATCTGCTTTGATGCAACTTTGCAAATCGGGCGACCATATTATTTCGAGCCGAACCATTTACGGTGGAACTTATGCTTTCTTGAAAAATTTTCTACCGGATTTTGGTGTAAAAATCGACTTTGTGGATATTACCAAATTGGATTTAATCGAACAATTGATTCAACCCAACACCAAAGTTATTTACCTGGAAACAGTGAGTAACCCGCTACTTGAAGTAGCTGACATCAAAGGAATTTCAACTTTGGCAAAGAAAAATAATATCAAGGTTATTGTTGATAATACATTTTCGCCATTATCTGTTTCGCCAAAACAGTTGGGTGCCGATATCGTTATCCACAGTTTAACAAAATACATCAACGGAAGTAGCGATACGGTTGGCGGCGTAATCTGTGGTGAAACCGATTTTATCAATGCACTAAAAGATGTGAATAACGGGGCGTGTATGCTACTTGGTCCAACGATGGACAGTCTTCGTGCTTCGAGCGTATTAAAAAACTTACGCACCTTGCCGATTCGCATTCAGCAACATAGCCGAAATGCACAATATTTAGCAGAAAAATTTGAGGAAGCCGGCATAAAAACAGTCTATCCGGGACTGAAAAGCCACCCTGGACATGAATTGTACAAACAGATGTATAACGAAAAATACGGATTTGGCGGAATGCTGACTATTGATGCCGGTTCACTGGAAAAAGCCAACGCAACTATGGAAATGATGCAACAGAAAAATGTGGGGTATCTTGCAGTAAGTCTTGGTTTTTACAAAACATTATTCAGTGCTCCGGGCACTTCTACCTCATCAGAAATTCCTGAAGACGAACAAAAAGAAATGGGACTTACCGATGGTTTAATCCGTTTTTCTATCGGACTTGACGCTGATATCGAACGTACATTTCAAACGATGATGGAATGTTTAAAAGCAAACATGTAATTTAGCAGATTAATTAGCGAATATGCACATTCCGTATATTCGCTAATTCGCATATTTGCTAATTCGCACATTCTCATATCTGCATATTTGCTAATTCGCTTTTAAGAATTCAATCGCTTTTTCTAAATCTTCCGGCGTGTCTATACCTATCGATGGTTTTTCCACCAAAGCCATTCTGATACGTTTTCCGTTTTCGAGATAACGTAACTGTTCGAGTTTTTCAATATTTTCCAAAGTAGAGGTTTTCCATTGTGTAAAAGCCATCAACGCTGATTTTCGGAAAGCATACACACCGATATGCTGGTAATAATCTACAGGTAAAATTCCGTCGCGGTTAAATGGTATCGGACTGCGGGAAAAATATAGGGCAAAATTATCGTTATCCGTAACCACTTTCACGTGATTCGGATTTTTTTCTGCATCGCGTTCTGTAATACGAAACATCAGAGAAGCCACATCGACTTTCTGCTTGGTATCTTGTTTGAAAATATCTACTAATTTAATTAGATTTTCTACACTAATAAACGGTTCGTCGCCCTGCACATTTACCACAATGTCGGCATCAATATCCGCTACAGCTTCCGCGATACGGTCACTTCCACTTTCATGTTGTTTTTGGCTCATAACGGCTTTTCCTCCATTCTTCCGGATTACATCAAAAATTTCAGAAGAATCGGTCGCTACAATAACTTCATCGAAAATCCCGGTGTTTACCGTTGCTTCATAGGTACGCAAAATAACCGGCTTTCCACACAAATCCTGCATCAATTTAGCCGGAAAACGAGTAGAATTATATCGGGCAGGAATAACTGCTATAATTTTCATATGTTTAGTTTTATACAAATTTATACGAAATAGTTGATTAGGCAAAAGTCGTTAGTCAATTAGTGAATTGGTTGATTAACCAAGAGCCATTAGCGGTTTTCAGTCATCACTGCTTTGTTACTTCGTCACTCCGTCACTCCATCACTTCGTTACTCCTCAATAAAAAACCGGTCTTCAAACCCGAGTAAATATAGCTTTTCGGTGGCACGGGTTACTGCGGTGTACAGCCATTTCATATCTTCTGTCTGGAAACCATCTGGCAAATAAGGTTGCTCAACAAACACTTTTTTCCATTGTCCGCCCTGCGATTTGTGACAGGTTACAGCATAACCGAATTTGACCTGCAAAGCGTTGAAATATTCATTTTCATGGATTTTTTCCTGCTTTTTCCGATGCGAAATCACCTCTTCATAATCCAATGCCACTTGCTGAAAAAATCGTTGATATTCTTCGTAAGTCAGTGACGGACTTTCCGAAGTGAGCGTGTCGAGCAGAATAATAGTATCAAACGGCGGAACATCAGGATAGTCAATCAATCGTGCCTGTACCTCGGCAAACCGGAATCCGTATAATTCCTGAAAATGATAAATCCGCATTACTTCCAGAATATCGCCGTTGGCAATGAACATCTTTTTGTCTTTGAGCCAGTAATAATTATTCTTGACCACCATCAGATAATCGCCGGCATTCAACTCGCCTTCTCTGTCTAAAATCCGTTGCCGGATATGCTGATTATACAAATTAGCCCGCTTATTACTGCGAACGATAAATATCGTGTCTTCTGCTCCGTCACGGCTGTAAGCATCTTGTATAGCGTCAAGCGTATCGTAGCTGTCCTGCAAGCGGACAATATCCTTATAATCCTGAATATCAAATGAAAAAGCGTCCGGAAAATCAGACTGAATGGTTTCTCGAAGCAATGTTGCGTTGTACAATATCCCGGAGTCTTCCGCCTGACGCATCACTTCGTCCAATTCGATAGAATCTGCTGAAAGCCGATACCTGAGTGACAGCTGATTTTCGTCCAGAGCAATACTCCTATCCTGCCCCACCGGCGGCAACTGAGCGGTATCGCCAACTAATATCAACCGGCAGTTTTCACCCGAATAAACATAGTAAATCAAATCGTCTAAAAGCGAGCCGTAAGTAGAGCCTTCGGTCGCATTATCAGACAGCATTGAGGCTTCATCAACAATAAAAACCGTGTTCTTGTATTTATTCGCCTTGAGCGTGAATCCGCCGTGGGCAATGTCTTTGGTATAATAAATATGTTTATGAATCGTGAATGCTGATTTCCCTGAATAATTTGCCACCACTTTCGACGCCCTGCCCGTCGGGGCAAGCATCACGTACTTTCGCTTGATTCGGTGTAACTCATTGATTAACGTGGACAAAACAGTCGTTTTTCCTGTTCCTGCAAATCCTTTCAGCACAAAAATCTTATCGTTATCGCTTTCCAAAATAAAATGGCTGAGCTTAAAAAATAGTTCGTTTTGCTTGGTTGTCGTTTCAAACGGAAACTGCTCTAACAAGTTTTGATAAAAATTCTGCACGTTCATCATAACCACAAAGATATGTATCTCTATCCAATTAAAAAATTGTAATTTTGTTGCTTATTACAACAGATTTTATGAGTACATCACTGCATCATCAATTGGTTATCGAAGTCGGGAAAGATTTTTTTGCTTTTGGGTTGAAAGATTTGCCGACTGATAAATTTACCCGTTTTCAGAGTTGCGACATTGATAGCTTGGCTCCTTTGGACGCACAGCTCGACCAGATTTTTTCGGAAAACAACTGGTTGTTGGCGACTTATCGGGATATTCTGGTTATTCACAATAACGATTTGAATACTTTCGTACCTCAGATTTTATTTGATGAAACCTTGATGGGAAATTATCTGCAATATACCGTAAAAATCTATTCTACTGATTTTTTTGATTTTGATGAATGCCACGACATGAGAAATGTGTATGTACCTTATGTTAACTTCAATAACTACCTGATAGACAAGCTCGGAACGTTTAGTTACCGGCATATTTCCACTGTTTTTCTGGATTATGTTCTGGATAATCAAACCGATATAAAAGACGGTGTTTTCGTCTGCATAAACCAGAAAAGCCTGTTAATTTGTGTCGTTCAAAACGGTAAATTCAAATTGTATAACCGTTTTTCTGTACAGTCCAAAGAGGATTTTGCTTATTATACATTGTTTGTTTATGAACAGCTCAACCTCGATCGGCTCGAAATACCGTTACTGTTAATGGGCGATATTACCAATGATGATGATTACTATCAGCTCATCAGCGAATTTATTCAAAAACCATTAGTATTGCCACTACAAAAAGAGGTTGATACGGTTTCCGATGTTGTTCGTTCGCATTTTTTAACCTTGCAAATATGAGAATTATTTCCGGAAAATATAAAGGGCGACGCATCAATCCGCCAAAAAAATTACCAGTGCGTCCGACAACCGATTTGAGCAAAGAAGCATTGTTTAACATTCTTAATCATCACGTGCATTTCGGAGGACTGAATGTGCTGGATTTGTTTGCAGGAACAGGTAATATGAGCTATGAATTTGCTTCACGAGGTGCAGAAAATGTACTTTCGGTGGACGTTCATTATCCTTGCGTACAATTTATCAAAAAAACGGCACAGGAATTTGAGATGCCTATCGTCGCATATAAGTCAGACGTTTACAAGTTTTTAGAAAAAGCCAAACAGCAGTTTGATTTAATTTTTGCCGACCCTCCTTATGATTTTACACAGGAAAAATTTGAAGAAATCGTCAAGCTTATTTTTGAAAAAAAACTGTTGGAAGACAATGGTATGTTGATTATCGAACATTCTGACAGGACTTCTTTATCTCATCTTGAAAACTTTACTGCCGAACGGAATTACGGCTCAACCGTGTTCAGTTTTTTTGAGTTAGAGACTGAAACGAATTAGTCAATTAGCGAATAAACAGAAATTCCCAAACCATGAAAGCTACTTTGATAAAATATATTTTAGATTTCAAACGACCTTCGGGGACTTCACGGGGTGTGATGACCGAAAAAGAAACCTGGTTTATTATTCTTGAAAAAGACGGAAAAAAAGGTATTGGAGAATGCGGTATTCTCAGAGGATTATCTCTTGACGACAGACCAGACTATTCGGACAAATTACAATGGGCATGCAACAACATACACTTAGGTAAAAATACACTTTGGGAAGCCCTTCGAGAATATCCGTCCATACAGTTTGGCATTGAACAGGCATTTCTTTCTTTGGAAAGCAACGACCCGATGATTTTATTCCCAAGTGCGTTTGCCGAAGGGCAAAAATCTATACCGATAAACGGGTTAATCTGGATGGGAACGCCCGAATTTATGAAAGAGCAGATTGACGAAAAAATAGCACAAGGTTTTGACTGTATCAAACTCAAAATTGGTGCTATTGATTTTGACGAAGAGTTACGTTTAATACGGTATATCCGCACACATTTTCCGCCTGAAAAAGTAGAAATACGGGTTGATGCTAATGGTGGTTTTGATAAAAGTAATGCTTTATATAAATTAAATCAACTATCTGAATTAAAATTACATAGTATAGAACAACCAATCAAACAAAAACAACCTGACAGTATGTCAGAGCTATGTAAAAAGACACCATTACCCATTGCTTTAGACGAAGAACTGATTGGCGTGACAAATTACAATGATAAAGAAAATCTATTACAGAAAATTCAACCACAATACATCATTTTAAAGCCAAGTTTGGTAGGTGGATTTAAAGGCACGCAAGAATGGATTGAAATTGCCGAAAAGCTAAATATCGGCTGGTGGATTACCTCTGCTTTGGAAAGCAATATCGGGCTAAACGCGATTGCTCAATGGACATTTACACTCAACAACCCGATGCCTCAGGGCTTAGGAACAGGTTCTTTATACACCAATAATATAGACTCACCTTTAATAGTACAAAACGGACATTTATGGTATAAGAATAATTTAGATTGGAAATCAAATTCAGTATTGGGTTTTTAGTTTTATACACCAAAAGAAAAACCTGTAAGTAGTCGCTTACAGGTTTTATATTTATGAAATTCATTCACTAAAAATAGAACCGAACGAAAGGCATCCATGAATCGGCATAAACCCGGTCATTTTTATTAAAAAGAATGTTGTACTTCACTCCTATCGTGGCATTCCCTGAACTGAATCCGGCACCGACAAACAACGCAGTATTCCAGAAAGAATCTTTCACTTCAGGGTAACTTCTGCCCTCGAAAGTATAAGCATCTATCGTATTATTTACCCGCAACTGTTCCAACTCCAAAGAGAACTGAAATTCCGGGATAGGATTATAAGTACCCAGCAAATTCACTCCGTAAGACGAAGACGTATAATCGTTTTTCAATCGGGTGTAATTATATTGCAAACCTGTACCAACACCAAACTGGTTATTTATCTGATACAAAGCACTTGGTGCGATACCGAAATTAGTAAAACCATCGCCAAAACCTAAGCCGACACCTCCTCCAAATCGTACATTTTCCCAAAAACTGCGGTCACTGAAACCGCTGTCTTTTTCTTCAGGATACCATTGTCCGTAACTTAGCGACGAACAAATACACGCTAAACCAAGTAATACACTTTTTCTCATTATAATTTTTTTGCTAAGATAGGAAATTTTAGAATGTTACTTCAATTTGTAAAATAGAAAAACCGTAATTAGCAATGCTAATTACGGTTTATTACTGCAGAAAGGAAGGGATTCGAACCCTCGATACGGTTACCCGTATACTACCTTTCCAGGGTAGCCTCTTCAACCACTCGAGCACCTTTCTATATAAAGAATCGGGTGCAAATTTATTGACTTTTTCGCACAAAACCAACAGATTTTTTATTCGGTTTTGATTTATTTTTTCTTTTACAGAATCAATCTTGTTTCAGTCCGGTTACATGTAGCATAAACCAATGCAAATCAGTATTTTTAATAAACGGTGCCAGTTTTTCTTTTCCTGCACCAAACATAGCTATTTCTACATAATCAGCGGAATGATCCATGGAAATCCAGCCTACCGAATCAGTTTTTTGCTGAATATCTGCAAAGGTTTTGTAAGGTAATTTTCTGTAATTATACAAGCCGTCCTCCTCTTTTTCGAGTCCCTGATAGTAACGCAAAACGTGAGACGCATCTTCGTGATTCAAATCAATACCTAATTGATGTTGTGTATATTCCGATAGTTTTTTCTCATTCCAATCTGACGTTATACTATTAAGAAACAACTCGTTAGATTTTTTGTAATGAGCTATAGAATCAAAATTAGAATCAGCATATTTCCCGTAAATCACTCCCGGATTGGCATTTCCGTGGTCGGTTGTAATGATAACCAGAGTATCGTTGCGTTGTTCTGCATAATTAATGGCTACTTCCACTGCTTTGTCAAACTGCAACTGCTCATGAATCAACCCTGCAATATCATTGGCGTGAGCTGCCCAATCAACTTTTCCGGATTCTACCTGCAACACAAAACCACCCGGGTGCTGACTAAGGTTTTCAATAGCTTTTTGGGTCATATCTGCCAAACTGGGGATAGTTTTCTGTAAATCAGTATCATTTTCCCTGTCTATCTGATATGGCAAAGCATCATAATCGAACACCCCCAACAACTTCTGCGAACCACTTATTTTCATTAATTCATTTTTGCTGCGAACGACATTATAACTGGCATTTCGGAATGATTGATACATATCTTTTTTATCTTTCCGGTGCGATGCATTAAAATATTTATCTCCACCACCCAACAGCACATCATATCCATACCGAAGATATTCTTCTGCAATTTTTGACTGGTCGTTTCGGCTTTTGATGCTCACAGTAAAACCTGCCGGCGTGGCATGCGTAATCGGTACGGTAGTTACACAACCAACTTTTTTTCCGGCTTTTTTAAACTTATCCCAAATAGGACTCAGGTTTTCATTATCAACCGAAACATTTATCGAGCCGTTTTTTACCCGATAACCACTCCCCCAAGATGAACTTGCCGCAGCGGAATCTGTTACTATTGAAGAGGCAGAAGCCATATCCATCAATCCGCGGGATACTTTGTTTTGCTGATATAGTTCAATCCATTTGGTTGTTTTGCCCAAAATACGCTCTGAATACAAATTTGCCATATTGAGCGTTCCGATACTCATGCCGTCGCTGACCAAAAAAATGATATTTTTTACCTGATTAGTCAGTCCTTCATCTGTAGCAAACCAATTCGCTGCCTGTCCGGTAGCTGATGTATAAAGCGTTGTCCCTAAAGCGGCAATACCTCCGCTTTTTAAAAACTTTCTTCTGTTCATGTGATGAATATTTTGGGCAAGTTGATGTTTTTTTCCAATTATTACGTTATGGCAAAGTTATTTTTTTTAACTTAGAGTCTGTTAAATTATTTTACTGATTGCTTGTTAAGTAAGTAAAAATCGTAGGTATATAAATTGTATGGTAAAATCATCTTAGAAAAATATTTTGCCGAGAAACAACCTATCAATAGCGGAAAAAATAATTGATATCCATTCGGGACCAGATTGCAGGTCAAAATCAAAGCTGTAAAAGGTGCATATATAGAAGCTGATAATGTGGCACAAGCTCCTACCAAAGCAAAATTGAGCGGTATCAGGTTCATACCGAAATGTACATTACAAAATTGAGCAAAAAACAGCCCTAAAACAGCACCGGCTACAATGCTCGGAGCAAAAACACCTCCGTCGCCACCTGCTCCCAAGGTCAATGAAGCGGCAATAGGTTTGAGGATAAAAAGACAAGCTAATGTGAATAACGGAATTGTAGGAGACTCTATGACTTCTTTTAAGCCGTGATAACTGTCGCCGTACAAAACCGGAAACAAAAAAATTAATACACCAACAGAAATGGCTCCGAGATTGACTCTTAAAAAATTGTTGTTGATGTTACCAAATATTTTTTTCATTCGTGTTACCAGCAGTGTAAAATATACTGAAACTCCTCCTCCCATTATGCTCAAAGCAGCAAATAAAGGCAAGGCGTACCAATTCCATTGCTGAACGGAAAATGGAAGTATTGAAATATTGTCAAACTTGACAATAAAAATCCACGACACTAAGGCAGCTACTGCACAACTGACAATCAGGGATTTTCTTACTTTTCCGGAAATGACTTCAATCGAAAATAAAAAACCCGCTAACGGACTGGTAAACAATACCGCAACAGCTGCTGTCACGCCTGCACAAATCAGTTCACGTTTAAATAACTGTGCCGACAATTTTTGTTTATAAACTATATTTCCTGCTGTGGCTGAAGCCACAACGGAAGATACTTCAATTCCTGTAGAACCGCCAAAAATCACGGTTAAAAATCCATTAATAAGATGCGAAGGAATTTTGAATGCCGGAAGATGGTCTTTTCTGTGGTCGAGTGTTTTGTAGATTTCGGTAATTCCCTTATTCTTCTTTCCTTTAAAAAGATATTTTCTGAGAAAATAAATAGAGGTAATACCAATTGTTGGCAAAAAGATATATAAAAACTTCAGGTTAGACTCTGCCTTCTGGTATATTAGATGCTCTATATGCTCAGTTAAATGTTTTGTCGCATATACAAGTAACACACTGCACAAGCTTACTACTATTGAAGTCAAAATAAGTTTAAGATAGTTCTGATAAGTTATCTTTTTTCTTTTCATGGGGCAAAGGTAAAAAAACCTACATATTTAAAACCTATCCGTTTGATACTTTTCTGTCGTTTTTTTAAATCTTTGCATTTAGAAAAGAAAGCTAACACTGCAAAATTCAATTATATTATAGCAACCAGTAACTTTATTATTTAGAGATTCATTGGTACTTCCATTAAAAGTATTTCAGTTTGTGGAGCGTTTGACGTAACTTTTAATTCATTTATATCCCAAATTCCCATACCATCTCTGCGATCAAGTTCTTGCCCTTCAACCGTGGCGCTTCCGCTGATGATAAATACATACACACCATTTCCTCTTTCTTTGATTTGATATTCAGACGAAACATCTTTATCGAATTGTCCTATATGAAACCAGGCATTCTGGTGAATCCAAACTCCCTCATCATCAGGGTCGGGTGATAGTATCTGTTGAAATTTATTTTGTCTATCATTCTCGTTTAAAATAATTTGGTCATAACGTGGTTCTACATTTCTTTTGTTCGGAAAAACCCATATTTGCAGAAATTCAGTAACGTTGTTTTGGCTATGATTATATTCACTATGCTGAATCCCCGACCCTGCACTCATCACCTGGATATCGCCACGTTTGATGATTCCCGTATTTCCCATACTGTCTTTGTGTTCCAAATCACCTTTTAATGGAATACTGATGATTTCCATATTATCATGCCGATGCATACCAAACCCCATTGCAGGATCAATCTTATCGTCATTTAAAACACGAAGTACACCAAAATTCATTCGGTCAGGATTATGATAACCTGCGAAGCTAAAAGTGTGATAAGAGTCAAGCCAACCGTGGTTGGCGTGACCTCTTGTTGCTGCTTTGTGCAATACTATATTTGTCATAGTTTTCTTGAATTTGTGTGTGAAATATAAAACAACCTGTTTTTATGACAGTTGTTTTATAAACTGAATCTCTGCACTTATTCTCACTTCATCACTGACTAATACGCCGCCTGTTTCTAATGCAGAATTCCAGTTCAATCCCCAGTCTTTTCTGTTGATTTTTCCATTAATAGAGAAACCTGCTTTATCATTTCCCCAAGGATCTTTATTAACTCCTCCATACTCCACGTTAAGCGTAATTTCTTTACTTATTCCTTTGATGGTGAGTATTCCTGTGAGCTCATAATTTTCATCATCTTTTGCTTTTAAAGCTGTAGATTGAAATGTAATTTCCTTATGATTTTCTGCATCGAAGAAATCTGCACTTCTCAAATGGTTATCGCGTTCATCATTATTAGTGAAAATTGATGAACTATCAACACTCGCTTTGATAGATGCTGTTCTGAAATCTTCTCCATCAATCTCGGCTTCGAAGTTTTTAAATTCGCCTCTGACATTTGAAATCATCAAATGTTTTACTTTGAAAAAAAGTTCACTGTGAGTAAGATCTGCTACCCATTTTACTGTTGTTTGATTTTCCATGTTTGATATATTTTTAAATTCTATTACAAAGGTAAGCTACCTGAAAACCAAGGGCATTGATGTATGTTAAGAAATGATGCTGATTTCCCTTTCAATACCGATTTGCTCTAAAAATGTTTCATCGTGAGAAATCACAAGCAATGTTCCCTGATACTCGTTAATGGCATTGGTTAGTATTTCTATATTCTGAATATCGAGATTATTGGTCGGCTCGTCCAGAATAATCATATCAGGTGACTGATTGCCTATACTCAAACAGCACAAAATTAAACGCATTCTTTCTCCCCCACTCAAAGAACTACAAGGTTTGTCCCAATCATCTTTGGTAAATAAAAATCGGTTTAATCTCATTTTGATTTCGTGTTCCTGCAATGCAGAAATATTAAATTGTTGTACCTGTTCGTAAATTTTCAGATTGTTTTCTATCAAAGAATAATCCTGATCAATATAAACGGTCTTGTTTTCTGCAATAAAAACATTTCCGATTTGTGGTATGAGATTTCCCAAAATTACTTTTATCAAAGTTGTTTTTCCCGAGCCATGGCTTGTGCAATCGTCAAATGATTGAACTGTCCGAAAATCTGCGGAATATAATACGGTTCTGTATCAATATTTATTTGTCCGTCAGATGGTTGAAGTTCTTTGGTAATAATTTTCAACAACGTAGATTTCCCTACGCCATTGTTTCCGATTAAAGCTATTTTGTCGTGATTATTTACTGTAAGATTAATGTCACTAAACAGTAAATCCTTGTTAAGATGTGTATAGGTTAAATTTTGGATAGTAAGCATAATTTCTTTCTTTTATGAATTCAACAATAGAACAATCATAAATGATTGTTACTTTTATTTGTTTGAAAGAAATTATTTTTTTACATTTTCTGCTTACTTTAAATTCTACACCTACAAAAGTATGAAAAACATTAATATATTCAATGAAATCTTGTAAAATTCATTGTTTACTGACAAATACTAATATTTCAGTTCAAAATTCAACGGAATATTAATTCCTATTGAAAAAGTGAAACCTTGCAATGGTTTTAAATCCTGTTTGGTTTTCAGGTCAAAGCCGTAACCGAAACTAAAATCGAGTATAGTAACTATGCTAAAACCGACTTTGGGCGTAACCGTATAAGGATTAATTTCTGTTTCCAGAAAAGGTTCTATCAATAAATCCACATTGGGATAAAATGTCAGACCAGCTTCGGGAATGACTAAAAATTGATTTCTGAAATAGGCGAAATTAGCTGTCGCATCAAGCTTTATACCCATGTTTGTTTTCTCGGAATAATGCAAATAATAACCGCCTATTTTTCCCATACTGCCACTTTGCGACTGATAGGAAATAGTCGGTCCGTACAGGGAAGTTTGTGAAAACCCCTGCATAGAACCGAATAATATGAATAACCAAAAATATTTCATTATACTGCTTCAATGATTTTAACAAAATCATCGGCAACCAGTGCCGCACCACCAATTAATCCGCCATCAACATCTGGTTGAGAGAAAATTTCTTCAGCATTTGACGGTTTCACACTTCCTCCGTACAAAATCTGCACCGTCTGAGCCAGCTCATCATCATATTGATAAGCCAGTTGTTCTCTGATGTATTGATGCATTTCCTGTGCCTGCTGAGGTGTTGCTGTTTCGCCCGTGCCAATCGCCCAAACCGGTTCATACGCCAGCACAATGTGTTTCCAAGCCGATTTTGGCAGATGATACAAAGCATCTTTAAGCTGATAAAAAATCACGTTTTTATATTGCTTATTCTGTCGGTCTTTGAGTTCTTCGCCGATACAGAAAATAATTCGCATATTGTGTCTGATAGCCGTATCTACCTTGCTTGCCAGCACCGACGAATTTTCGCCGAAATAATGTCTTCTTTCCGAATGTCCGAGAATAACAATTTGTACACCAACACTTTCCAGCATATTGGCAGAAATTTCCCCGGTAAAAGCTCCGCCCTCTGCCTGGTGCATATTCTGAGCCACCACGCTTATGTTGGTATCTTCCAGATGTTTGCTTGCAATCAGCAGATTTGTGAACGGCGGCGCCACCATGATTTCTACTTCTTTATCACTTGGTAGCTTTTCGATTAATTCGTTAAGAAATGAAGTGGTTTCATTCAAATCTTTGTGCATTTTCCAGTTTCCGGCAACTATTTTATGTCTCATGAGTCAATTATTTTGTAGTTTGTAAACTTTCTAAAGTATTGATTAAAATCGGGTCGTTTGCCACAATGGCTTTTTTCAGTGCAATATTTCCTTCAGCATCAACCACGATGTAACGCGGAATCCAATCCAACTCAATCGATTGTCCAAATTCGCCTTTCATGGTTTCGTTTAAGTAATAATGTTCGCCGCTTAATTCATATTTTTCAATGGCTTCTTTCCATTTCTCAACGGCTCTGTCTAAAGACAAAAAAACGTAAACCGCTTCCGGGTATTTTTGCTGAAGACTTTTCAACTCAGGAAAACCTTTGATACAATCAGGACACCAAGATGCCCAAACGTCAATCACAACAGGTTTTCCCTGATGCTGAGTCAAAATGTTTTCCAAACTGACAAAGTCTCCATTTGGTGTTTCAAATTGTTTTTTTAATGCCACTTCACTGAAAGAATCTTTACTTTCATCGATTGTTTTTTCTGTTTTTGGCATAGCTTCTTTTTCTTCTTTTTTAGCATCGCAGGCTATCAGTGAAACACTGAGTAATGCCGGTAATAAAATCCATATTTTTTTCATCATCTTTATTTTAATTTAATTCTCGGGTCGAGATACGCATAAACAAAATCAACCAAAATAGTAATCAGCACAAAAGTGGTCGCAATAACTAAAACTGCTCCCATAATAATAGGTAAATCAAGGTTATTGAGTGCGTCCACGATTTCTTTCCCCAAACCATTCCAGCCGAAAATGTATTCTACAAAAACCGCTCCGGCAAGCAACGAGGCAAACCACCCGGACAAAGCGGTTACGACTGGGTTCAATGCGTTTTTCAAAGCATGTTTGTAAACTACACGAAAAGTACCTAACCCTTTGGCTCTTGCCGTTCGGATATAATCTTCATTAAATACTTCCAGCAACGAATTACGCATCAATTGTATAACTACCGCCAATGGTCGGATACCTAAAACAAATGCAGGCAGTATGCTGTTTCTTAAATTCATATAAACACCATTCCCGAAATCATCTACTTCATACAAACTTCCGGTCATGTTCAGATTGGTGTATTCGTGGAGTACAAACCCGAATATCCAAGCAAACAAAATCGCACTGAAAAACGAGGGCAAACTCATTCCCAAAGTGCTGATAACAGCTATCAATTTATCAAACCAACTGTTGGCATATAAAGCAGAAAAAACGCCCAAAACCAATCCTACCGCAACAGCTATGCCGATAGCAAAACACGCGAGAAAAATGGTGTTGGGTAACGTATCGGCAATAATATCTGTGACAGGTTTGCCGTTTTTCTGAAAACTTTCTCGGAGATAAGGTGTTTTAACCGCAATCTGGTTATTTCCTATATCAAACAACACTTTTCCGGTATATTTTTCCGAAAAAAAGGTATAATTAACCGAATTTTTACTATGTACAGACACCGGCGAAATATCATTGAGATAAAACAGATATTGTTTATAAACCGGTTGGTCAAATCCGTATTTCTTTTTGATAATTGCGAGCTGTTCAGAATTTTCATTTTGGTCAAGCATCATTCGTGCCGGGTCACCCGGCAAAACATTAAAAAGGAAAAACACCACCGTGACCACGCCAAACATCGTGAGCAGGGCATAACCTATTTTATGAATGATATACCGAACCAACTATTATAATTTTAGTTTATCTAAATCATTCCAGTGTTTTTTATCTTTGATAACACCATACTCCATCACAACCGCTCCCGGATTAGCACGAATAATAGTTTTCAGCGTGGTGGCGTCACAGAAATAAAATTCAAAATCAACTTTATTTTGACTTTTTACTTTTTCTATCATATCATCAGATGAAGAAGTCAATCCAATAATTTCATAACCATTATCGTAAGCATCTTGCTCCAACTGAGCTAATTTCTGCAAACCTTTTTCATCAGTAATATTTAAATCGTAAGCAATAACCATTACTACTTTTGGTTCTTCCAGATAATCATCTAAATAATCATCTCCGTATTTTTCTATGGTAAAATCGTGAATCGGCGGTTCATAACCTTTAGAAATCAGCTTTTCATCTCGTCGGATAAACTTGGCTCCCTCCGGAATATTCCCTAAATTATCCATAGAAAATGCTTCTTCCCTGCCGTTTACTTCGTAAATAAATTTAATATCAAATTCATCTTTTTGGGCACCTTCCGGAAATTCCATTCCTTTTTTAATATCTACCCCAATTTTGTACGGTCTGAAATCAATAACCGGTAAATGATTAAGCACGTGATAGCCTAGCCCCGCACACAATATTAAACTGACAATTACCGTGACCAGCCCTTTGGTGGCATTGAAAATCGGTTTGATATACTTGCGTCCGGCAAGCAATATTAAGATAAGTACCAATAAGGCTATATCTTTATAAAATGATTGCCAGGGCGTGAGCGGAATGGCATCGCCAAAACAACCGCAGTCGGTTACTTTGTTGAAATAAGCCGAGTAAAATGTGAGAAATGTGAAAAATACAATCATCGCAAAAAGCGACCAAAGCGTAAATTTCCGTTTGTAACCGATAAGTAACATCACGCCTAAAAGCACTTCTGCAATAACCACAAACAAGGCTATCGAAAGAGCAAAAGGTTGAAGAAAAGGCATATTAAACACCATTTCCGAAAAATATTCGTCCAGCTTAAAAGAAAAACCCAGCGGGTCATTCAGTTTGATTAATCCAGAGATAATAAACAATATCCCTACAATCAATCGGGCAATTTGTGTGATAATTCTCATATTATTTTAGTTATGGTTTTGGGTAAATTGAAGTAATATCAAAGCAAAAACGGCATAATTAATCATATCTCTGTAATTGGCATCTACACCTTCAGAAACTATGGTTTTTCCGGCATTGTCTTCGATTTGCTTAACACGTAAAAGTTTTTGCAAAATCAAGTCGGTCAGTGAACTCACACGCATTTCACGCCAGGCTTCGCCATAATCGTGGTTTTTGTCGAGCATCAGCTGTTTGGTTAATGCAATTTGTTCATCATACAAACTAATAGCTTCTTCCTCAGCCAAATCGGGCTGTTGAACGATGCCTTTTTCTATCTGAATCAATGCCATTACAGAATAATTGATAATGCCAATAAATTCAGCGGTTTCATCTTCATCGACCTTGCGGATTTCATTTTCCTGCAAACTGCGGATTCGCTGGGCTTTGATGAAAATCTGGTCGGTCAGCGACGGCAATCTCAATATCCGCCAGGCACTGCCATAATCCTGAAATTTTTTTATATATAATGCTCTGCAAGCAGAAATTATTTCATCGAATTGCTCTGGTGTTGACATATCTTTTATCTTTGCACAAAGTCCAAATTTAGCAAAAACTAACGGTTTACCATACCAAAAACAGTAAAAAACCTTTTTCAGATGAAAATGTCCTCGCCGCACAGCATAAATTGCAAAGGAAAACTGCTTTCTCTTTCCCGTCCTTTGGTCATGGGAATCCTGAATATTACACCCAATTCTTTTTTTGACGGCGGAAAACACAACTCAGTTAAACAAGCTGTTTTTCAGACCGAAAAGATGCTCAACGAAGGTGCTGACATCATCGATATCGGAGCTTATTCTTCGCAACCGAACGCCGAATTTGTATCGGAGGAAATGGAAACAGAAAGATTGTTACCTGTTATCAAAACTTTGCTGAAAGAATTTCCGGATATACTGATTTCGGTAGATACTTTCCGTGCCAATGTCGCTGACAAAGCCATTGACGAAGGAGCCGCAATCATCAACGATATTTCGGGCGGAAATCTGGATAAAAATATGCTACATGTAGCCGCCCGGCAACGAGCACCTTATATTATGATGCACATGAGAGGAACTCCACAAAATATGCAACAATTCACTGATTATGAAGATGTAACTAAAGAAATTATTCATTATTTTTCCGAAAGGTTAGCCCAAGCTTACGAAGCCGGCATCAAAGATGTGATTATTGACCCAGGATTTGGTTTTTCCAAAACTTTGGATCAGAATTATGAATTACTCAGCAAACTCAATTTATTTCAGCATTTAGATGTTCCAATTTTAGCCGGAATTTCCCGAAAATCAATGATTTATAAATTTTTAGAAACCACTCCACAGGAAGCCCTGAATGGTACAACGGTTTTGAATACGCTGGCATTGATGAGTGGTGCAAACATACTTCGGGTTCATGATGTGAAAGAAGCAACAGAATGTGTGAAATTATATATCAAAACGTATGAAAAATAGATTATTTGTAATGATTTTGGGCGGATTGCTGTTTGCGTCCTGCCAAAAAGAAATGAAAATCAGCCGGTCGGATTATTCCGTAACAACAGAGATAAATGATTTTAGTCCGGTGTATATCGACAAAGACGAAAATGGCGAAGTTATTGTCAATCAAGGTGGTCGTATTGGAAATACACACTGGATTTTGACTGTCAATCGCGAGCTTTCGCTGGAAGAAATCGCACCGGCGTTACAGGAACTGACCTACCGTAAATTCCAGAAAGAAAGCAATCATGAAGATACCAAAGATATCTATTTTGTGTATAGTGACACACTGAACAAACAAAATGCTTTTGTGAAGTTGCCTTTTAAGGGAGTTTTTGTCGAAGCACCTCCAATGATTGAGCCTACAGAAGAATATTTTCGATTAGTAGATTTACACCAAGTAAATGGTTTACAATATTTTAAACACAAGCTTTCAACAAGAATAGAAATATGGAAATCTATTAATGAAGGTGATTATGAAGGTATTCTTATTGATTTCTCTGAAAAAATAACGGTAGAAGAATTTGTAAATATTTTAATTGAATTTGACAAGCTGAATATTTCTGATAAAGTAAATGAGTATACTCATATTTATTGATTTATCTTAAGATTGAAAATGCTTTAAAAACACCTGTTTTTGGTATTCAAAATCCTGTTTTACATCAGTGGTTACCAGCCCAGAGAACATTTCATGGGTAGGATTTTGCAAATAAGTATGAAACAATTCTTTTAAATCTGAATAAAAAATACTTCGTTTTTGTAAATCATCGAGGTGGTTAAAAATATTGTGGCAAAGCAACGGCTTGTGAAACGTCAACACGTTGAGCCACGAACCGGAAACCTTACAGGTTTGATACAGTTTAGTTTCGGACGAATCGGCAGTCAACAACGGCAAAACACAGTCAGACAACGAAAGATAGGTATTGAAAATCTGTGTGTCTATATATTCATCGAAAAGAATAAAAAAATCATTGATTTTAAGCTCATTGATTTTTTCTTTCAGCACTTCAGCATCTTTGCTTTTTGTTGTTCCCAAAAGCACAAACCTGACCTTATCGGATAAGTTTGTTGCTGTTATCGCATCGAGCAATTTCGGGTAATCTCTTCGTTTGAACTCAATATTTCCCGGAATACAAATCCAAAATTCATCTGCAGGTTTCCGGACAGAAACAACATTTTCATGCCTGACAAATATCGGTAGGAAACTACTTATACTTTTTTTGGAAAAGGTTTGAGTGTATTTCTCTAAAAAGTCACCAAATACAAAATAGTGAGACACTCTTTCACTAATTATCCGTTGACCAAAACCTTTTTTCAGCTTGTGTACATTGTGCAAGATACCAAGAAATTTAGCTTTGACTCCGATAAAAAAAGAGAACAAACATATCCATTTGATTCCTCCCTGAGCGGTATTGAGCACTACAAAATTGTAATCCGATTTTTTCAGTAAACGGGTAATCTTTAAGGAATTGGCAAACGTAAAACTTTCATTGGCAGAAAACGGCATAGCCTTGACCTCATTGACCAAAGGGACTAATGCAGATACTTTATCCAATTTGTCGGAATTGGTCAGCAACGTCAGATGAAAGTCATCTTTTAAGAAATGGATTTGTGTTTCCATACACTCAAAATGCGAACCTCCCAACTCTACCAAACAAATTTTTTGTCTTTTCAAACCAAAGATATTTTACATAAACTTTTCAGCAAATATATAAAATTATCCTTTTTTTAAAATCTCTCACTTCAAATCGTGTATTCTGATTCCGCTGTTTTGATAGTAAGATGCTTTAATAATCCCGTCAGACAAACCGATTTTCGGTACAAAAATTTTACTGGCGTTGCTCCATTTCATAGCACTCCGATATATGTTCAATGCAGGAACAATTACATCGGCACGGTCGGGATTCAGCCCTAAATCACTCACACGCTGGTCGTAACTTAGTTTTTTTAAATAATTAAACTGTTTATTTAAGTAAGTATAGTTAAGTGATTTTCCCTGAGCTTTTCCTGACATTTTAAATACTTTATTGATATTTCCGCCAGAACCAATCAATACCACATCTTTCAGCTTATCGGTTTGGGTTTTAACCCAATCTTCCATGCTATCCCAAACCTGCTGATTAACCATATTATTTAACAACCGTACAGTTCCGTTTTTAAATGATTTGGAAGTAACCTGCTCACCTTCAGAAAAAATAGTTAGCTCGGTGCTTCCACCGCCTACATCGACGAATAAAAAATTTCCTTCTGTAGCAATCAGTTTTTTCAACTGTGAATTGGCAATTATTCTTGCTTCTTTATTTCCGTCGATAATTTCGATATCGACGCCGGTTTTCTCTTTAATATATTTAACCAGATCAGAACCATTGTATGCTTCCCGCATCGCAGACGTGGCACAGGCAGCGTAACGTTCCACACCATAAACCTGCATCAGCAGCCGAAAAGCCTGCATCGCGTCCTGCATACGCCCGATATTTTTTTCGGATATTTCGCCAACGGTGAAAGCGTCCTGCCCCAAACGAATGGGTACACGGATAATCTCACTTTTGTTGAATACCACTTCCTTGTTATCTTCTAAAATATTGGTAATCAATAACCTCATAGCATTTGAACCAATATCTATAGCTGCATATTTTTTTATATTCATGATAATTCGACTTCCAATTGATTTTCATAATATTTGTACATTTCAAACTGTGCCCGATATTTTTCGCCGATAAGCGGTCGATATTGGTTAGACAACGTTTTCTCGTGAATCCGGACTTTCACATTTCCATGCCAGTAATTCTCAAAAATATCCAATAGTTGCTGTTTAACTTCTTCATCATAAATCGGACAGCTGACTTCAACTCTATCATCAATATTCCGGGTCATCCAATCGGCAGACGAAATGAATACTTCGGGATTATCGTTATTGCCAAAGATATAAATTCGTGAATGTTCCAGAAAATTATCTACAATACTAATCGCCTCAATATTATCGCTCATTCCCGGAACTCCCGGAATCAAACAGCATATTCCTCTGACAATCAACTGAATATTCACTCCAGCCCGGCTAGCATGATACAAGCGGTCTATCATTCTGGTATCGGACAAGCTGTTCATTTTCAGTTTGATATACGCCGGCTTTCCGTTCATTGCATTTTGTATTTCCCTATCTATCAATTTGTTAAAACGACTTCGGGTGTAGTGTGGCGACGTTATCAAATGCTTATATCGCTGAATTTTGTAATTGACTTCAAAAAAATCAAACACTTTATTGACTTCTTTCATGATTTTTTGATGAGAAGTCATCAACGCCACATCGGTGTAAATATTGGCAGTAGATTCGTTGAAATTTCCGGTCGATATAATGCCGTAATATTTTACTTTTTTGCTCTCAATCCGTTCTACCACACATATTTTGCTATGCACTTTGAGTCCTTTTACTCCAAAAATAAGCTGTACGCCTTCGGTTTGCAGTTGTTCCGCATAATTGATATTACTTCGTTCGTCAAAACGTGCCTGTAATTCAATTTGTGCTACTACTTTTTTGCCGTTTTTTGCCGCATTAATCAACGAACTGATGATTTGAGAATTTCTTGCCAGACGATACAAAGTAATTTTAATTGTCGTTACTTTCGGGTCCAAAGCTGCCTCTCTCAAAAACCGGACAATATAGCTGAATGATTGGTATGGCGTATGTATCAGATAATCTTTTTTCTTTAACTGACTGATGATGCTGTTTTCAAACCCTAAACCTTCAACCGGCAACGGATTGGCTTTTTGAAATATCAAATCTTTTCTGCCCAAAGTCGGAAAACTCATATAATCACGGCGGTTGTGGTATCTTCCGCCCGGAATGATACTGTCGATAGATTCGATTTCCATTTTATCCAAGAAGAATTCTAACGTATCCTGCTCAATATCTTTGTCATACACAAACCGAACCACCTCGCCTATCCTGCGGTCTCTCACGCTTGATGATATTTTTTCGAGGAAACTTTTGTGCAAATCCGAATCAAAATCAAGCTCGGCATCGCGGGTTACCTTAATCATGTGGGCAGAGATACTTTCATAGTTGAAAATGGAAAATATCTGATGCAGATTGTAACGGATCACATCATCTAAGTGCATCACAAACTGCTTGTTACCTCTTTGCGGTAAAACAACAAACCGGCTGACGTGGTTTGGAATTTCGATAAGTGCATACCGAACTTTTTTCTTCGCTTCGGGTTTGCTGCCAGCCATTTTCAGCTTTATGGCAAGATAACCGTGCGTATCGCCCAATAACGGAAATTCTGCCAAATCGTTGAGAATAATCGTTATCAAATCTGCACTTAATTTATGTGTAAAAAATTCTTTTACAAAAATTTCCTGCTCCTTATCCAGCTGTTTTTCGTTGATGATATGGATATTTTCTGCTGCCAGCTGATTTTGTATTTGCTCAAGCACATACAAACTTTTGCTTTGCTGTTCGATAACAATTTGTGTGATTCGGCTCAATAATTCATGAGCTTCCATACCGCTTTCCAGAATACGTTTGCCTTTTTTATCCATTGCCAGCCTGCGGATAGAAGCATAACGCACCCGGAAAAACTCATCAAGATTATTGGAAAATATTCCCAGAAAACGAATTCTGTCCAGCAAAGCCACCTCGCTGTCGGCAGCTTCCTGCAAAACACGTTCATTGAAATTCAACCAGCTTATCTCTCTGTCTATATAATGATTACGAGCCACATTTGTATCTTTCATAGAAAAATATCCTTAAAATTACTGTTCCCAAATTTACCAACAATTATAGGATTTTAATGAAGATTTTCAAAAAGATTTTAATTCTGTGATTAGTTGATTAGGCAAGAGCCAAAAGCCATTAGTAGTCTCAGTCGTTACTCCGTCACTTTGTTACTTCTTTACTCCGTCACTTTGTCATTCCGTCACTTTGTGATGATTTTAAAAGTCTTTCTTTTTCAGGTTACAGAAAAATGAAGTATTTTTACAGCTAAATTTCGAATGTTTTTTTAATGAAGAAATTAGGAATAGAAATCAAATGGGCTGCCCTCATTACCTGCCTGACAGTGTTGTGGTTTGTAGGGGAAAAACTATTAGGTTTTCACGACAACGCAAACCGATCTGTTTCGGTGGTAGTATTTGGAATTATCGGGTTTTACGCCTTGGTTTTTGCCTGTTATTATTTTGCTTATAGGGAAAAGAAAAAAGTTATTTACCAAAATAACTGGAGCATCAAAGAAGCATTCAAATTCGGATTGCTGTTGACCAGTATGGTGGCAATGCTCAACCCGATTGCTCAGTACATTATGTATGAATCTATCGCTCCGGATTATTTTGAACAGCTTAAATCTCATTTAACTGAAAATCATATTAATGCAGAAATGCTAATCGAAAATATCAACCTGACAGGCTATATCCGAAATGGAATTATCGATACATTTTCATACGGAATAATATTCACTATCGGGCTGTCTTATCTAATGAAAACCAAAGATTATACCCCGCCGGTTGTGGTTGAAACGAACAAAAAATCAAAAAACAAAAAGAGAAAATGAACCTGAACGAAATACCTCATATCAAACATACCGACAGCAATAATTTCTTTTTGCTGGCTGGTCCATGTGCTATCGAAGGCGAAGACATGGCATATAAAATTGCAGAAAAACTGGTTGAAATTACCAATCGCTATCAAATTCCGTTGATTTTTAAAGGTTCTTACCGGAAAGCCAATCGCTCACGCATCGATTCTTTTACCGGAATCGGTGATGAAAAAGCGTTGAAAATTTTGCAGGAAGTTGGCAAACATTTCGGATTACCTACTGTTACCGATATACATGAAAGCCACGAAGCGGCACTGGCAGCCGAATATGTAGATGTTTTACAGATTCCGGCTTTTCTGGTTCGGCAAACCGATTTGGTGGTTGCTGCAGCTGAAACCGGCAAAGTAATCAACCTGAAAAAAGGACAGTTTATGAGTCCGGAAAGTATGCAACACGCTGTAAAAAAAGTGCAGGATTCACACAACGAAAAAATAATGGTTACCGACCGTGGAACCATGTTCGGTTACCAGGATTTAATCGTGGATTACCGCAGTATTCCGATAATGAAAAAGTTCGCTACAACTGTTTTAGACATCACTCATTCATTACAGCAGCCTAATCAAAACAGCGGCGTCACAGGTGGTCGTCCGGAGTTGATTGAAACCATTGCCAAAGCCGGAATTGCCTGCGGTGTGGACGGAATTTTTGTGGAAACGCATTTTGACCCAAGTCAGGCAAAAAGCGATGGTGCGAATATGCTGCCGTTAGACCAGTTTGATGCACTTATGGAAAAATTAGTCAAAATCAGACAAACTATTGTAAATTTATAATCAGGTAATGGAGCAAAAGAAAGTCTCATTTTTTGTTGGTCGGTTAAGAAGTCTGAAATACGCTATGGTCGGTTTGTACAAACTGTGTACAACCGAAGACAGCATTATTTCTCAGTTGTCAATCGGTGCATTGGTCATGATTGCCGGCTGGTATTTCGACATATCCCGGACAGAATGGTTGTTTCAAATCATGGCTTTAGGCTTGGTGCTGGCAGTAGAAGGACTCAACACAGCTGTGGAAAAAACAGCAGATTTCATTCACCCCGATTACCATAAAAAAATAGGTTTTATCAAAGATATTTCCGCCGGAGCAGTTACTTTTGCAGCATTAACCGCTGTGGCTATCGGTTTGTTTATTTATCTGCCGAAAATTTTTAATTTTTAAATTATGTCAGTGAAAAAGAAAAAAAATACGACTACTAAAAAAACACAATCCACCACGAAAAATAAAATAACCAACGGTAAACGGATTTTGTTTACGCTTTCTGTCGTTATGTTGTTTACGGCTTTTGCTTTACTGTTCAGTTTTATTTCCTATTTCATGTACGGAAATTATGACCAGGATATTGTTCGTGAACTGGCTGATAAAAATATTGAAGCAAAAAACTGGCTTGGGAAAGTCGGTGCCTATTTGTCTGACTTATTCATTTACAGAGGTTTTGGCGTAGCTTCATTCCTGTTTGTCAAAATAGCTTTTCTTTTGGCCTATTTTTTCGCTTTTCCGTTTTCGGGAGCTAAATTGAGAAAAATATTGTTCTGGGATCTATTCGCCATATTGATTATATCAGTAGCATTCGGTTATTTCGGCGAAAAAAATCCGGTGCTCGGCGGTGTTGTCGGTTATGAAATCAATCAATATTTACAAATATATTTAGGCAAATTCGGTACCATGCTTTTGGTTATATTTGCCGTATTGTTTTACCTCGTTTTCAGAATAAAAATGTCGCCGGAAAGTTTCACTTCGTTTTTTAATACAACAAAATCAAAAGTATTAGAAGATTTAAGTAAAACATCAGATAAAGACTTTGAAAACAATGTAAATCAAGAAGAAAAAGAAATAACAAAACATCAAACATCATCTTCGTCGGTAACAGATTTTTCACAAAAAGAAAAGCCGGAAGAAATACAAACAGAAGAAAAAACAACTCCGCCGATAAGCGGAATTGAGCTGGATATTAAAACTGAACCAGAAGAAAAACCAGTTTAT
Organism: Avrilella dinanensis; assembly: GCF_002807015.1. Lineage (GTDB taxonomy): Bacteria > Bacteroidota > Bacteroidia > Flavobacteriales > Flavobacteriaceae > Flavobacterium > Flavobacterium dinanensis. The sequence continues at coordinate 921,508 of NZ_NIPO01000001.1, forward strand.
ACGGAAGAAACAACTGATGATAATAGCGATTTCATTATCGAATCGGCGGTGGAAGAAGACGAAATAGAGGAAAATCTGGCGGCTAAGCTCGTTGATGATTTTGGCGAATTTGACCCGACACTGGAGCTTTCTAATTATCAGTTCCCTACCATTGATTTATTGATAGACCATTCTTCAGGGAGCATTACCATCAATCAATCGGAACTGGAAGAAAATAAAAATAAAATTGTTGAAACATTAAGCAATTATAAAATCGGAATCGACAAAATCAAAGCAACTGTCGGACCAACTGTGACTTTGTATGAAATCATTCCGGAAGCCGGTGTGAGAATTTCTAAAATCAAAAACCTCGAAGATGACATTGCCTTGTCTTTATCGGCATTAGGAATCCGGATTATTGCTCCGATTCCGGGCAGAGGAACTATCGGTATCGAGGTGCCTAACACCAAGCCGACAGTCGTTTCGATGAAATCTCTGATTAGCTCTGCCAAATTCCAGAATGCCGAAATGGAATTGCCGATTGCTCTCGGAAAAACCATTTCTAACGAAACCTTTGTGGTGGATTTGGCAAAAATGCCTCACTTGCTGATGGCGGGTGCAACCGGACAAGGAAAATCTGTCGGACTCAACGCTGTGCTGACATCATTGCTTTATAAAAAACACCCGGCAGAAGTCAAATTCGTGTTGGTTGACCCGAAAAAAGTAGAACTGACTTTATTCAACAAAATCGAACGTCATTATCTGGCTAAATTACCAGATAGCGAAGATGCGATTATCACAGATAACTCTAAAGTTATCAATACATTAAACTCTTTGTGTATCGAAATGGACAACCGTTATTCGTTGCTTAAAGATGCTATGGTCAGAAACATTAAGGAATACAACGTCAAATTCAAACAGCGAAAACTCAATCCGGAAAATGGTCATCATTTTCTACCTTATATCGTACTTGTTGTGGACGAATTTGCCGATTTAATCATGACTGCCGGAAAAGAAGTAGAAACGCCTATTGCGCGTTTGGCACAGCTGGCTCGGGCGATTGGTATTCACTTGATTATCGCAACGCAACGACCGTCGGTAAACGTGATTACGGGAATTATCAAAGCGAATTTCCCTGCCAGAATAGCTTTCCGGGTAAGTTCCAAAATCGACTCACGAACCATTTTGGACGGTCCCGGTGCCGACCAGTTGATTGGACGAGGCGATTTGTTATATACGCAAGGTAATGATGTTACTCGGGTTCAATGCGGTTTTGTGGATACTCCGGAGGTCGAAAAAATCACAGAATTTATCGGCTCGCAAAAGGCTTATCCGGAAGCCTATTTATTACCGGAATATGTCGGCGAAGAAGGTGGCACGAGTCTTGATATAGATATATCGGAAAGAGATGTTTTGTTCCGTGAAGCTGCCGAAGTAATCGTCACGGCACAACAAGGTTCGGCATCACTGTTACAGCGAAAATTAAAACTGGGGTACAACCGAGCCGGTCGATTGATAGACCAGCTGGAAGCCGCGGGAATCGTCGGACCGTTTGAAGGCAGCAAAGCCCGCTCGGTGAATATTCCTGACTTGATTTCACTGGAAGAATTTTTAAATAATGAAATTTAGTAGTATGAAAAAGTATTTTTTATTCATTTTGGCATTGATGTCAATCCATATTGCTCAGGCACAAACATCTGAAAAAGCGATGAAATTGTATGAGCAATCCAAAAACAAAATCAATAGTCTGAAAGATTATAGCTTTACGTTTACCTTTCAGAGTGATGAAAATTTTTTTGACGGTCTTATCAAAGTCAAAGGGCAAAAATTCAATATTAAACTCGATGGTTTGTCGATGATTTATGACGGAAAAAAAACGTATAACATCAATCCGCAGGACAAAGAAGTGAATATTTACAACCAATCGGAAGATATGGGCATTATGACTCCTTCTACCCTGCTATCGTATTTCAAAACAAGTGAATACAATTTCCAGTGGGATATTGAGCAGCAACTGGGTGACGGCAGAAAAATCCAATTTATCAAACTGACACCAAAATCAGGTACAAAGACAAAAAACAGTGGTTTAATCGGTATTGATACCAAAACAAACATGGTGTATAAAATTATCGAGATTGATGCTTTTCAAAGTAGAAACACTCTGACTATCAATTCATTTAAAAGTAACCAAAACATGCCGGATACTGAATTCCAGTTTAAAAAATCAGATTATCCGGGTTATTATGTTTATGAAGTTGACTAACCGATAGTGAAAATAATCGACAAATACATATTATCGACTTTCGTAAAATCATTTTTATCGGTTTTTACCGTCTTGTATTTCATTTTTGTTTTACAAGGCGTTTGGGTATATATTGAAGAACTGGCAGGCAAAGATTTGGATTTGTTTACCGTAGTCCGGTTTTTGTTTTACTATTCCCCAAGAATGATTTCTATGGTTTTGCCTTTATCGGTACTGTTGTCGTCAATCATGACTTTCGGAAATTTTGCTGAAAATTATGAGTTTGCTGCTATGAAATCTGCCGGAATTTCACTGCAAAGGGCAATGCGTGTACCGATTATATTTATTGTCGGATTATCGTTTGTGTCGTTCTGGTTTGTGAATGATATTGCCCCAAAAAGTGAATATAAATTTACAAGTTTACGACACGAAATTATCCAGGCAAAACCCGCTATGGCAATTGCGGCAGGGCAATTCAACGACTTGGGTAAAATCAATATGAAAGTCGATGAGAAAAAAGGGGAAAAAGGGCAAGATTTGGAAAATGTGACTATTCATATCAAATCCGACATCGGAACTATCAACCGGACAGTTATCCGTTCACACGAAGGGCAACTTGAAAGTGATGAGGCAGCCAATTTACTTAAACTTCATCTACTAAACGGAAATTATTACGAAGATGTCGCTACCAAAACTTTTTCACAACAAAACAGAATGCCTTTTGCTAAAGCTCATTTTGAAAAATATACCATTGTAGTAGATTTAGCCCAGTTTGAAGTGGAAGAAAACACAGACGAAATCAACAGTAATGCCAAAATGATGAATGTTAGCCAGCTAAGAAAAGCCATGGATTCATTAGGCACAAACCTGTCCAGAGAAATCAATTCGCAAACAGAGAATATTGCTGTTCGTACAGAAAAATCTGTTTTTCAGCAGAAACAAAATAAAACTGTTATTGCCGTCAATTCTGAAGATGAGTTATTAAAAAGTGAAGCCCCACAGCGATTGGCACAAATATTTCAGTCGGCAGCAAGCAATGCAGAAAGTATTAAATTTTCAGTACAAAACAATATCGACCGAAACGAAAACCAGCTGAAAGAAATCAATTTTCATGAATATGTATTGCAAAATAAATATGCCTTGGCGTTTTCCTGCATGCTGATGTTCTTTATCGGAGCCCCGTTAGGAGCTATTATCCGCAAAGGCGGTGTTGGTTTGCCAATGGTTTTCGCCGTAATTATATTTATTACCTACCATTTCATTAATACCTTTGGCTACAAACTGGCACAAGAAAATGTTTTATTAGGCTGGATTGGTGCGTGGGTAGGCACTTTTGCCCTGCTTCCTCTTGCCGTCAATTTCAGCTACAAAGCTACACGCGACCGTGGAATTACCAGTATGGACAATATGTGGTATGACCTCAAAACATGGTTTGCTAAACGATTTAAAAAAGAAAAAACAACCAAAAAATAATATGTCAAAAATACAACTCAATACTATTGAAGAGGCTATCGAAGATATTCGTCAGGGAAAAATGATTATTGTCGTCGATGATGAAGACCGCGAAAATGAAGGTGACTTTATCGCAGCTGCCGAAAAAGTGACTCCCGAAATGATTAACTTCATGGCAACCCACGGACGAGGACTGATTTGTGCACCGCTAACAGAAAAACGTTGCAAAGAACTCGATTTAAAACCGATGGTCAATAACAATACTGTTTTGCACCACACTGCTTTTACCGTTTCTGTTGATTTAATCGGACACGGCTGTACCACCGGAATTTCTGCTCATGATAGAGCCAAAACGATACAACATTTGGTCAAATCCGATACCAAACCGGAAGATTTAGGTCGCCCCGGACATATTTTTCCACTTATCGCCAAAGAAGGCGGTGTGTTGAGAAGGTCTGGGCATACCGAGGCTGCTGTAGATTTTGCCAGACTGGCAGGGTTAAGTCCTGCCGGAATTTTAGTAGAAATTCTGAACGAAGACGGAACGATGGCAAGACTTCCGCAACTGAAAGAAGTTGCCGAAAAATTTGATATGAAACTGGTATCTATCGAAGATTTGGTAGCATATCGAATGAAACACGACAGCTTGATTCAGAAAAAAGAAGATTTTGAGCTGACTACAAAATATGGCACTTACCGAATGAGAGCTTATCATCAGGTAACCAATAAAAAAATTCACATTGCCCTGACAAAAGGCGTGTGGAACGACGGCGAACCTGTACTGACTCGTATCAATTCTTCCCATGTGAACAGTGATATACTGGACATTCTGACCAGTCCTGACAGTGACAAACTCAGTCGCATGTTTGACGTACTCAACAAAGAAGAGAAAGGTGCTATCATTTTTATTGATAAAAATATCAGCTCCACAGATTTGCTTAACCGGTTAAGCCAGTTAAAATCTTTACAAACCGAAGACCAACAACTCATCAAAGCACCTAAACTTGAAATAGATGAAAGAGATTTCGGTATCGGTGCCCAGATATTACACGATTTGAATATTTCCAAATTAAGGCTAATGAGTAATTCCCGGCAAATCAAACGCGTCGGAATGATTGGATACGGTCTGGAAATCACAGAAATTGTAAATTTTTAATTCATTAAGCCTGCAAAATTTGCAGGCTTAATTTCATTTCTATGTAAAAGAATCCTCTAATTCTTCTGAGATAAACTTATTTCCAACACAGATTCTGTTTTTTCTGTATTATAAGTAACGATAGACGTTTCCACATCAAACACGTTTATTTTCAACGCATCTTCTCTGGAAACTTCCTGTCCGTTAACCAGTATTTTTTTTACCTTCGGGTCATTCACACTTTTTTCAAAATCCTTTTGTAACTGACCTACAAAATCAGAAGAAAAATAAGATTCTTCCGTTTTTTCAGCTTCTGAAATAGCTATTTTGTTTTCTTCTTCACGAGCTTTTTCTTCGGCTAACCTTTTACGTTCGGCTTCAGCGGCTTCTTCTCGGGCTTTTTCTTCCGCCAATCGTTGACGTTCAGCTTCAGCTGCTTCTTCTCGGGCTTTTTGCTCAGCTAATCTTTTACGTTCAGCTTCAGCTGCTTCTTCTCGGGCTTTTTCTTCCGCCAATCGTTGACGTTCGGCTTCGGCGGCTTCTCGGGCTTTTTCTTCTGCCAATCTTTGACGTTCAGCTTCAGCAGCTTCTTCTCGGGCTTTCTGTTCAGCCAACCTTTGACGTTCGGCTTCAGCGGCTTCTTCTCGGGCTTTTTCTTCTGCCAATCTTTGACGTTCGGCTTCAGCGGCTTCTTCTCGGGCTTTTTCTTCTGCTAATCTTTGACGTTCGGCTTCAGCTGCTTCTTCTCGGGCTTTTTCTTCTGCTAATCTTTGACGTTCGGCTTCAGTTGCTTCTTCTCGGGCTTTTTCCTCTGCTAATCTTTGACGTTCAGCTTCGGCTGCTTCTTCACGAGCTTTTTCCTCTGCTAATCTTTGACGTTCAGCTTCGGCTGCTTCTTCACGAGCTTTTTGCTCAGCCAATCTTTGACGTTCGGCTTCGGCTGCTTTTTCACGAGCTTTTTGCTCCGCCAACCTTTGACGTTCAGCTTCGGCAGCTTCTTCACGAGCTTTTTGCTCGGCTAATCTTTGACGTTCAGCTTCAGCTGCTTCTTCACGAGCCTTTTGTTCAGCCAATCTTTGACGTTCGGCTTCAGCTGCTTCTTCACGAGCTTTTTCTTCTGCTAATCGTTGACGTTCGGCTTCGGCTGCTTCTTCTCGGGCTTTTTCTTCCACCAATCGTTGACGTTCAGCTTCAGTTGCTTCTTCACGAGCTTTCTCTTCGGCTAATCGTTGACGTTCGGCTTCGGCAGCTTCTTCCTTGGCTTTTTGTTCTGCTATTTCCTCTGCTCGGGTAAGCACTTCTTCCTCTACCTTCTCGCCTGTTCCTGTTGTGTTTCTTCCTTTTAATTTAATCACAATGGCACCACCTTTGGCTCTTTCCCCGAATAATTTTACAGCATCTTCAGCATCCAACTCTGCCATGGAAGATATATACTCAGGCTTCAAACGAGCTAACTCCGAATACCTGACGATGTATCCGTTTACCACGGCTATGGGGTCGGGAGTATTTTCGGGCGTTCCATCTGTCTGGGCAAAGACACCCAACGGAAACAATAAAAACAACCATCTACAATATCTGATTTTTCTTTTCATAAATATTTTTTGTCATTCAACAACAAACTCCAGACCAAACCCGGAAGTTTGGACTAACAAATATATGGAATTTTGCAGATATGAGAAAAAACCAAACATTTAATGCCGAAACGGACAAAATTATTCTTTAACTATCCTCACAGGTCGTTTGTTTTCATCGATTGCCACAAAAGTAAAATTACCTGAAATCGCACTCTCGCGACCCGATGAATACATTTGTTCCACAAAAATTTCGACATGAACAACCAAACTGGTATTACCAACTTTTGTTACTTTTCCAATTAGCTCTACAATCGTTCCAGCAGGAATCGGTTGGGTAAAATCGATACGTTCACTGCTTATGGTTACCATTTTTTGCCGACTGAAACGGGTTGCTGTGATAAAAGCCACTTCGTCCATGAGTTGCATCGCCGTGCCACCAAATAAAGTGTCATAATGGTTGGTCGTGTTAGGAAAAACCGCTTTGAAAATGCGGGTTTCGGAGTTTTGGATTCTTTGTTCTAAATTCATAATTAAATGGTTTTAATGATTAATTTAATTATGCTTCAGAGCCATAAAAAACGTACTATTTCCAAGAAGGAACAAGCAGTCAGCTTTTAGACGCGAAAGCATTTTGAAGGGGTCTGACTTCCGGTTTGATTCCGGTTACAGTTGCGCGACAGCTCAGGATTTTCACCTGATTCACCTTTACTCGGGCAAATATAGAAAGAATATATGTGAAATTATAACATCTTCTTTATCCGAATAATTTTATATTAACGAATAAAAAAGTAATTTTGAGCAAATATTTTATCTATGAGCCTATTAATTATCAATATCAAATCCCTTTTGCAGGTCAGAGAAAACACCCCCGGTTTTTTGTCGGGAGATGAAATGAAAACCCTACCTTCTATCGAAAATGCATTTTTGAAAATCGAAAATGACACGATTACCAATTACGGGAAAATGGAAGATTTATCGGATACAAATGCTGATGAAATCATCGATGCCAAAGGAAAATTTGTATTACCTGCCTGGGTGGACAGCCACACACACATCGTTTATGCAGGCAACCGCGAACAGGAATTTGTGGATAGAATTAACGGTTTGAGTTATGAAGAAATATTTGAAAGAGGCGGTGGTATCCTAAATTCTGCCAAAAAATTACAAGAAACCCCGGAAGAAGAACTTTATAAACAGTCAAAAAAACGTTTGGATAATGTAGTGAGAATGGGTACCGGAGCTATTGAAATCAAATCTGGATATGGACTAACCACTGATGCAGAACTGAAAATGCTTCGGGTTATCAAACGGCTGAAAGCGGATTATCCCGGAATGATTAAATCTACTTTTTTGGGGGCACACGCCTTTCCGTTGGAATACAGAGAAAATCATCAGGGTTATATTGATTTGTTGTGCAATGAAATGATTCCGGCAATCGCAGAGGAAAATCTGGCTGATTTTGTTGATGCTTTTCTGGAAACCGGGTATTTTTCTGTAGAAGAAACTGAAAGAGTCATGCAAGCCGGAAAAAAATACGGATTGAAAGCCAAAATACACGTAAATCAGTTTACCGCTATTGACGGTATCGAATCTTGTGTAAAAAACGACGCATTGTCTGTTGACCACCTGGAAATCGTAACCGATGCAGATATTGAAGTATTAAAAGGAAGTAAAACAATGCCGGTAGCATTGCCAACCTGCTCTTTCTTTATTACAATTCCTTACACACCTGCCAGAAAAATCATTGATGCCGGATTACCACTGGCGATTGCGTCGGATTACAACCCCGGAACAACGCCCTCAGGGAATATGAATCTGGTAGTTGCAACTGCTTGTATCAAACTTCGTATGACACCGGAAGAAGCCATCAATGCGGCAACAATCAACGGGGCGTATGCTATGGATTTGTTATCCACGCATGGCAGTATTACCAAAGGGAAAAAAGCCAATGTGATGATTACGGAAAAGCTGAATTCATTTTATGAAATTCCGTATAACTTTGGAGATATGTTGATTGAACAAGTGATTATCAATGGTAAACGAATATAAAAAAACACACCAAAAGCAATTGAATGTTTTTGGTGTGAAAAAAATAGTTATGAAAAATATTTTAATCGATGCTACATCGATTGACATTTACCTTTGACAAATATAAACAATGTTTTTATATTTAGTCTGTTAAAAATATTAATTAACATATTGGAATGAGTTCTGTATATTTTAAAGCTTTTGACAGCGAACAATGCGAAAAATTCACTAATCCCCGCAAAGGAGAGAAAAAATTCGGAGAAAAAGTAGATTTTCCCGGGAACCGCCCTATCGAGAATTTTCTGGCAGAAACCCCTGCAAAATATATCCTGCTGGGTATCGAGGAAGACATTGGCGTACAAGCAAATTTTGGTCGGAACGGAACAAAACTGGCATGGAAAAATACCTTGAACAGTCTTCTGAATATACAGCACAATAAATATTGTAAAGGTAATTGGGTCGGAGTTTTAGGAAGTTTTTCGTTTGATGATTTACTGCCGAATCCTTCCACTGATGTGGAAAAACTCTATCCTCTTGTTGAACTTATCGACAAAGAGGTCACGCATCTGTTGCATATCATCTACAAATATGATAAAATTCCGGTTATTATCGGAGGCGGACACAACAATGCCTACGGAAATATCAAAGCGTTGGCTTTGCATACAGGGACAGCCGTAAACGCCATTAACTTTGACGCTCACACCGATTTCAGAGCACGTGAAGGTCGTCACAGCGGAAACGGTTTCAGCTATGCTTATGAAGAAAAGTTTTTAGACAAATATTTTATTTTCGGACTACACGAAAATTATACCTCTAAAAGTATTTTTCAGGAAATTAAAAATACCAACGGCGATGTAGCTTACAATACTTTTGAAGAGATTGCTGTTCGGGAAGAGAAACCATTCAGCACCCAGCTCAACATCGCCCACCAGCATATCAAAGACAAAAGATATGGTATTGAAATGGATTTGGATAGTATTGAAATGATTCCGTCAAGTGCCATAACACCTACGGGATTCACGGCAACTGATGCCCGGCGTTTTATTCATTATATGGGGCAAAGCAAAAAAGCGTCGTACCTGCATATATGTGAAGGTGCGCCCAATTTTGGTTCGGATAAAAACCCGAACCTCGTCGGGAAACTAATCAGCTATATGATTACTGATTTTATTAAAGCCAAAGAAAATCTAACCGTTTAATCTCGGGCTAATAATTTTAACATCATAAAAAGCAATTGCACCCCGCACAACCGACTTGATTGTTTCATACAAAGCCTCGATGATATGGGCTTTCAGTCCCGATTTTTCAAAAATCAGGCTGACCTCTCTGGAAGGTTTCGGATCTTTGAATGCTACCAGATTTTTCTGATATTCGGGTTTTAAATCCAAAGTGTGTAAATAAGGTAATAAGGTAATTCCCAGGCCTTCGTTGGCTAATTTTACAATGGTTTCAAAGTTACCTGTTTTGATTTCAAATTTATTGTCAGCCTGTAATTTTGATGCCTTACATAAATTCAAAACACCGTTTCGGAAACAATGCCCGTCTTCGAGCAGCAGCAAATGACTAACGTCTAAATCATCTGGCGTCACATAAGGCTCATTCAATGCAAATGACGGCGGAAAATACCCAACAAAAGGTTCGTAATATAAAGGTTTTTCCTCAATATTTTTTTCTTCCAAAGGCGTGGCGGCAATCGCAGCATCGAGCAAACCGTTTTTCAATCGGTATATCAATTCTTCCGTCGGATATTCTTCAATAATCAGCAATACTTTCGGGTATTTATTGTTGAAAGTTTTTAAAAACATCGGCACCAAGGTAGGTGTAATTGTTGGGATTACACCCAGTTTGAAAGTTCCGCCGATAAAACCTTTTTGCTGGTCGATGATGTCATAAATCCGTTCCGATTCGCCCAAAACATTTTTTGCCTGATTAACAATCTCTGCTCCCACTTCGGTCAGCAAAACACTTTTTTTATTTCGGTCAAATATTTTTACTCCAAGTTCATCTTCGAGTTTCTGGATTTGCATACTCAAAGTTGGTTGTGTCACATTACATTTTTCAGCTGCCAGCGTGAAATTCTGGTGCTTGGCAACTGCAATCACATATTCTAATTGTGTAATAGTCATAATAAATCTTTATGGCGTTATTAGATATTTTAATAATAGATTCACAAATATCGGGCTAAAATTTAGTAATTTTATGGTATAATTTTAAAACACAGATATTATGAACCACTTAGGATTACCCAACAAAGAAACTAAAAAAAACATTGAGTTGCTCAATGAATTGTTAGCAAATTTCCAAGTTTATTACCAAAACCTGAGAGGTGTGCATTGGAACATACGCGGAAAAAGATTTTTTGATTTGCACGTGAAGTTTGAAGAATTATACAACAATGCCCAAATGCGCGTGGACGAAATCGCAGAAAGAATCCTGACACTGGACGGTGTGCCATTGCATACATTTGCTGATTATCTGGAGCTTAACAAAATCAAAGTCGGAAAAAATGTTTCTGGCGATGAACAGGCTGTGAAATTAGTTATTGAATCTATTCAGGGCTTGCTGAAATTAGAAAGAGTTTTACTGCAAACCACTGATGAAATTGATGATGAAGGTACTAACTCTATGATTAGCGACTTAATCACAGAACAGGAAAAAGACATTTGGATGCTTCAGGCATTTTTAGGATAAGATAATTAAATGACAGAATTTTTTTCCATAGCCCACGATTTAAATCGCGGGCTTTTTGTTTAGAGCCTGTTTAAATTTGTATTGTAAAAATGTTTATAGGTTATTTTTGAGGCAAGAACAAGGCAAATTTTCAAAGGATAGCAGAGCTATCGTTTTAAAGTTTAACGCAGTTATGACCAAAAAGAAGCATAAACAAATTATTAGATAAATTTGGTAATGTACTGAAAAATAGTTGGTGGATTTTATCAAAATAGTTGTTATATTCCGCCAGTTAATCTGAAGAGGAAGTTAGCGCTGCTGGAGAGCAACCAACCAGCAATAAGATTAATGCTTATACTAAGAATGAGGACGACCTTCAAAGTCGTCCTTTTTTACATTCTTTGGTAAGCAGAATGGCTAAAAAAACTCACTTTTCGTTAGAAAAGAAAACATNTGCCAAGGTGTGGTGGAACGTAACGTCTATATCTGCCGGTACTGGATTACCTGCTATCTCGTGAACCAAGGACGCTAAATTAAAACTGCCAAAACCGTCGTTGTTGACATCACAATGGATGACCGGTGGCAATTCGTTCGCCGTTGGAGTCGGTCTTACTATCAACTCTTGCTCGGTTACTGTATAACAGCCTGTTTGTGTGTTTATCACACGGGCGTAAATCGTACCGCTTGGTCCTGTGTAAACCGTCGGTAAGGCTACACTTGAATCACCTAATTCCGCCTCAGGCTCCGTTAAGTAATATTCTACCTCTACATAAGGCGTATTCATCGTGATGTTACCTATATTTAAACTCAAATCAAACTCCCCTGACCCGCCTGTACCTATTACCTCACAACCGTACAACGGCTGTTGTAAGGGGTTGATCACTGGGTTGGCATGAATATATAAGGTAAATGAGGTTGTGGCATAGACGTTTTCCTCTGCAATATGTGTCACTCTCACCCAAATCATTTCGTCATCCGTTCCCTGATAAGTTTCAGGATTCGGAATCGGATTTTCGTTTGCATCAGCATCATCTAAACTATTAAAATAAGCTACATTAACAATCAAATTGCCGTAGTAAACTACGTTGTCATATTCCGTTAAATCAAAAATATCCCCATCACTTTCGCAGTGGTGCATGTCATCTAATGGATTCAAATCGTAGATAGTGACCATCTTGGCTGTATCCCGATTATTTTCCTGCTTAACATCTATATTTGTACCGGAAACAGTTGCCTCATTTAAAAGCAATCCGACATCATTGATTTCCACAAAAATCTGGATACTTGCTGATTCTCCGCTATCTAAATTACCTACCTGCCACACACCTGTTTCAGCATCATAAGTTCCTTGCGTGCTTGTGTAAGACACATACGTATAACCAGATGGTAAAATATCGACAACTTCTACTCCCGAATCTGCCAACCCTTGCTCATTGGTCACGGTTATTTCAAAATAGAAATTTTCATCTTCCTGAGATGCGGTTTTGGTAATGGATAAATCTGTACAAGGAATTACCTCAACATATAAAGGTGTTGAAATCGTTGTTTCTCCACAATCTCTTGTACCCTGTACCGAATAGTTACCACTTTCCAAAGCGGTATATGTATTTTCTGTTGCTCCGTCAATAGGTTCTCCTTCAAAATACCATTGATAAGGTTCCATTCCCGGTGTAGTTTCCAGCTCTAATCCGCAACCTTCCTGAGCGTCCGGAATAAACGGCTGGTCGGGAGCATCACTAAATGCAGAGAAAAATCCGGACATGGAAAATCCTACACCCTGCTGCACCAGACTTGTTGTCAGTCGTGCTGAAGAAGTAATAATAATCTCATCTGGATTCTGTACCGACGAGTTATCAAAACGTATCATATAGAAACCACTTGCGCCAATTTCCATTCTTGGCTGCCCTGTCAGTGTTTCTATATTTTGATTATTGATATATACCGGCGTGGTTGGTGATTCTATAATCACAAAACCAAAATATGGCAGATTGTTACCATTATAATCAATAAATTTTCTCGTTCTTACATCCGAAGCTCCCGCACAGCCACCAATCGGCAAAACCGTTGAAATATCGGTTTCACACGCTACGGCAGTACCCGAATAAACGGCAATCGGGTTGTTAGATTCAATCAAACTGGACGAATACTGATTATTTGTATCTCCATGATGAAAAGTATAGAAATCGCCAGCGTTAAGCAGCGCAGGCGTATTGGTCGAAATCGCCGTTCCGGCAGCATTAAAATTGGTAATTGTTACCTGCGTACCATCTTCGGCTGCAACAATTGTTGTTTGTTCAGGGTGATTGTCTCCGGTTCCTGCCTGCCCGTCTCCCCGTACCACAACAAACTGTCTGCCCAAAACATTGTTAGGTGCAATCTGGTCAAAAGTTCCGTCTTCACCACTACCGCCACACGCCTGTGGGGTATCTCCGTAGCTTCCTACATTGGCAACAACTCCCTTGCTTGAAGTAAGCAGAGAACCGACCGCTGCAGTAAACAATCTGCTTTGTCCTTCGTGTAAAGTAAATTGAAATGCTCCGTTTAAAAATATATCCGTCTCGTCTTCCAGAGCCATTACAGAATAAACCGGTTGTCCGGTGTTTAACCCGGTGTAGCTCGTTCTGTAATAACCCAACCGGAATGCAAGTCCGACACCTTCATTACCAAAACTCACCAAGGAAGCATTTCCTTTAATCGTAGCATTGGTCAGACCGGGTGCATCGGAGGCAATATTCCTCAGATTGACCATCACCGGTGCTGTTGCTTCGACAATTAACCCTCTATCATTATAGGTTGTATTGGTTTGATTTCGTGTTAATGCAGAGGCTGTTCCTTCAAAAATAAAAGAAACAGGCGAATCAGGCAAAACGGTAAATGTGGTCAGATAACTTCCGTCACTTTTTGTTAAAACTACCGTAACTTCGTTGGGTTCGGCGGTAGAAACGACTATTTCATTAGCTTCGCTCCAGTATTGCCATGGTGCCGGAGCGATATAATGCTTTTCTGTATATTGAGCGAATACATTCACAGAGGTGAGTAATGTCAATAGCAGAAAGTAAAAAGAGTTTTTAATGTACTTCATTATTCTATTGATTTGACTATAAACAGTCAAGGGTTAAGGATTATTGTTTAATCAGTTTTTCTGTAGTTTTCACTCCGTTTTCAAAATTCAGTTCCATTAGGTAACTACCTGAACTTAGGTTTTCTATATTAATTTGTGAACCGGAATTTTCCAATACTTTTTGTCCTGCCAAATTAAAAACACGCACCAATTTCACTGCTTCACTTGATTCTATCTGAACCCTGTCAGAGGCAGGATTAGGATAAATCACATAATCTGTAATTTGAAAATATTCATTATCAAGTGGTGTATGGTCTGCCGAGTAAATAAATGCAGACAACACTATTTCGTCATTATCATTCGGAAATTGTCCGGTAGGAACAGTCAGTTTAAACTGATGTTCCCCGGCAGGAACGTCTCCTAATTCAATAAATCTGTTAGGAATCACATCGCCCGGACACCAGTTGTTCCATTGGGCCCAATCAGCATCTGTTCGGGGATATAGACTATATATTCCATTAGGCTGTGTGTTATACTGTCTGAACGGCTCGCAGGATTCACCTCCCGGTCTGTATGTTAAGACCTGTTCACCATTAAAATACACATAATGTTGCCTTCTGATATATTCTTCTCCTCCTGAATTGGCTCCATGTGCAGAAGTAATCAACTGAACGTGAGCATCTGTCAATTCTTCTTCATTGCTAAAATTAACCAACCTTACAGCAGTTCCCCATTCGTCTGAATTATTGGTTTTGTTCATCTGTAATCGGCTCCACAACGGTTTCGGTATGTAATTCGATGCCGGATTATCTTCATCAACAGAAGAATTCAACACAATTGTTCCTCTGAAAACATCACTTCTTCCTTCACATCCATCTATCTCCGTGTTGGCAGCATAAGGCACACCAAATAAGAAAAATTCTACCCAAATGTCGTAATTATCTCTTATCACTTCATCTTGAAACAGACCTGCCAAATGACTCAATTCGTAATGATACGGCACTACATCGGGCATTACATTTTTATCCATAAAAGGCGTAATGAAACGCCCTACTTCCATGACCTGCTTGTTTTCCGAATCAATATCTTCTCCTGCGGGAACAAGAGCTAAAAAGACACCACCTTGCCGGTCATAATTATCACACAAAGCACCGATAGTAACGTCGATAGAAAAAGTATCTTGTATGCCGTCCAATTGTGTTTCGGACAGTTTTGCGGCATATCTTGAATTCGACATTCTGATAATTCCTTCAGGCGGAGCCGGCTCAGTATAAGTATCTGCGTATCCATCGTAGAAAACAACTTCATCAAAAACTGTCGTAGTATAGTCTTGTGCATGACCAGAAAAAGTTAGTACCAGACCTGTCAAAAGTGTTAAAGTAATTCTTCTCATTAATTATTTTGTTTTTGTTCTATGGGCTAAAATACTAAAATAATGTTATATTATAATATCAAAGTACTATTTTAGTTAATTTTATTCTAAGAGTCTGTTCAAAATTTATCTAATAATTTACTTATGCTTACCTGTTGTGCATTTAGGAAACGAAAAATATCAACTAACGTCACTTCGAGTGAGATTTCTGTAACGAAGTGGAAGAAATTTTGTATCGAGAAGTCTTTTTATTTAGTTCTCGATACAAAATCTTTCAGATTTTTACTCGAACTGACGAATTTTTGTCCAAATGCACAACAGGATTATGCTTCTTTTTGGCTATAACTGCGTTAAATTTTCAAGGGGTAGCAAAGTATTTATTTAGCTTAAATAATTTCTGAGAATGGATAAAAAAACGACCGAAATTTCGGTCGTTATTAAATTATTATTTAGCTTATTTTCTAAAAACTTCTTTCACTTTTTTAGTAATACGCTCGCGTTCTTGATCGGTTAAATTAGAACCAGAAGGCAGACACAAACCATTCTCAAACAAATCTTCTGAAACGCTGCCCCCGTAATACGGTGTTCCGGAAAAAACCGGTTGCAAATGCATCGGTTTCCACAAAGGACGAGATTCAATATTGTCTTCCAAAAAGGCTAAACGTAAATCTTCCCGGGTTTTGCCTGTAATTTTCGGGTCGATGAGAATTGCAGACAGCCAATGGTTGGAATAAAAATCTGAATTTGGCTCTGCAAAAACGGTTACTCCGTCAATATCTTTAAATAGTTGCTGATAGAAAGTATTCATCTTTCGACGGGCTTCAACTCTATCGTTTAAAACTTCCATTTGTCCGCGACCAATTCCCGCACAGATGTTGCTCATACGATAATTGTAACCAATTTCTGAATGTTGGTAATGTGGTGCATTATCTCTTGCCTGTGTAGAAAGAAAAACTGTTTTATCCTTGTCTTCCTGGGAATGACAAACCAATGCTCCACCTCCCGAAGTCGTGATGATTTTGTTGCCATTAAACGACAAAACACCAAAACGACCAAACGTTCCGCACGCCTTTCCTTTGTAGGTAGAACCCAAAGCTTCGGCAGCATCTTCAATCACCGGAATGTTGTATTTATTGGCAATAGCCATTACTTCATCTACCTTGAACGGCATGCCGTATAAATGCACGGCTACAATAGCTTTTGGCGTTTTTCCTTTTGCGATGCGGTCTTTAATAGCTTCTTCCAACGCAACAGGACAAATATTCCACGTATCCGGTTCTGAATCTACAAATACCGGTATCGCTCCCTGATAGGCAATAGGATTGGCAGATGCCGAAAACGTCATCGACTGACAGATTACTTCATCGCCGTGGGTTACTCCACATTCAATCAATGCCAAATGTAAAGCCGCTGTTCCTGCTGACAATGCCGCGACTTTAATATCTGCCTTTAAATATTTTTCCAAATCTGCTTCAAAACCGTTTACGTTAGGTCCTAACGGTGCTACCCAATTGGCTTCAAATGCTTCATTTACGTATTTTTGTTCGTTTCCTCCCATGTGTGGTGAGGAAAGCCATATTTTATCGTTCATTTTTAAAATCTTTATTTAATTTTTGGGGATGTTGTCTTGTATCAAATACAGTAAGTACACTTATTTGCTTATTATTAAAGCGGTAGTAAAGTGTTGTTTGCTTTGTCACCACACATTTCCTTAGTCCTTTCTGTGTTTTAGATTCCGGAAAACTCTCTGGTTGGTTTTTAATGCTATTGATAGAAAAATCTAGCTTTTTTATAAATTCATTTTTTACATTTTCAGACCATTGTTCTGTTAAGAAGTCAAAAAGTTTACGCAATTTCTTTTCTGCTGTTTTAGAAAGAACAACTTCACGTTCCATTTAACGGTAATTTTGCATAAACAAATCGTAATCAATGACTTCATCATTATCTATTTCCAAGGAGGCTTTTTGTATTTCTTCTTTTTGTTCTGCAGATAAATCATTCCAAAAATCACTCTTATTTTCTTTGCTGAATATTTTTTTTATAGACGCAATGATTCGTGGATTCTCTGTTTCCAAAAGCATTTTAGCCAATACTATTTTTTCTGCTTGAATATTCATTTTTTTCTATTTAAACCAAAGACTATTTATACCAAAATTACAAAATTTATCTGTATCAATCACACTCTTTTTTTAACTTCTCTATATACCTCTATTATGGCTTACAAACTTTGCACGCGGTATAACCTTGTTTCTGTGCTTTAGATTTTGATGTTTTAATTTTACTTCTTTTTAAATAACGACAACTTCCTTTATGATACTTCTTTCCCGTTTTGGTAACATATACGACTTGCTCTTTGGCAATATCTGTTATATTATCTTCTGTAAAGTTGGCTGGTGCAAAACCCGAAAAAGATATCCAAAGACTAACAACGAAAAGAAAGAAAAAGTTTTTCATGGTTGTTTTATTTGATGATTCTTCCTGGATTCCCTACCACTGTTGCTCCATCAGGAACATCATTAATAATCACAGCACCAGCTCCAATAAGAACATTTCGTCCTATACTATGGCCTTGTATTACTGAACACCCTATTCCAAAAAATGTAGAATAACCAACTTTTGTAAAGCCTGCTAGATTAACTCCTGGTGAAATTGTATCATAATCATTTAATTCACAATTGTGCCCCAAAGAAGCATTCATATTAATCGTTACAAAATTATGAATGATGGTTTCGTAATTAATACTTACATTTGGATAAATAATATTACCATACCCCATCTCAACATTATTACTAATCCAACAGTTTTTATGAATCAGATTAGGGTAATTTAAATTTTTTATAATCGATAACCTCTCTATTACACGTTTTTTTATCTGGGGATTTGCTATTGAAATAACAACACCTATATTATCATGAATTGATGAGATTTCATGAATTCTATCAATTTCTCCAATCACTTTTATTCCCCAAAGGGTATGACCAATTTTACTGATATCATCATCAAGAATACCTATAATCTCAAATTTATCCGTAAATTGTTTAATATTATTAATAACATATCCTCCAACGTTCCCTCCACCAATAATTATAATTTTCATCATTAATTTTTACCGTTAAATGCTTCAGTAGTTACATGTCCTTCTTTGCTGATTCCTTCGCGAATGAATACTTTTTTTATTGTTAGAAAAAATATTTTTATATCCAATAAAAAACTAATATTATTCACATAATACACATCTAATTCAAATTTCTTTGTCCAAGAAATCGCATTACGCCCATTTACTTGTGCCCAGCCTGTAATTCCAGGTCGAACATTGTGTCGTTTTTTTTGTTCTTCGTTGTACAGTGGCAAATAATAGGTCCGCAATGGTCTGGGACCGATTAAGGACATATCGCCTTTTAATACATTGATTAATTGTGGTATCTCGTCTAACGAGGTTTTGCGTACAAAAGCACCTATAGGTGTTAAACGATCGGCATCGGGTAGCAAATTACCATGTACATCTTTTTTATCATTCATGGTTTTAAACTTCACAATTTTAAAAATACGTTCGCCTTTACCCGGACGTGCCTGAAAGAAAAATGGTTTGCCTTGATTCACAAAATACAAACCAATCATCACCACGATAAATATTGGACTTAACAAGATTAAGCCAAAAAAAGCGGCTAAAAAATCAAACAAACGTTTTAAGTAGTTTTTGTACATAGTATTTAAAGATTAGTTCCAATATTAGTCAAAAAACTTTTTAAATCTATAACTTCAATGCCGTCAAAGGTATTTCCTGAAAAAGTATCCATAGTTATGACCATTTTAGGGTAATTGTCTTTTATCTTTTGCAAATTACCAAACTCTCTTTGAATTGTTTTTTCTTCCAATAATGATAATGCTACCTGGATATATACCTTTTCCCCGTTTTTTTCGGCTATAAAATCAATTTCGTTGGCTCCTAATATACCCACATTAACCGCATAATTATGGGCTACCAAATGATTATAGACCACATTCTCCATTATTTTTCCTATATCTTGTGGACGGTACCCCCAAAGTGCATTGCGAATACCTAAGTTTTCAAAATAATATTTCTCTCCTATTTCAAATAATCGCTTGCCTTCTACATCATAGCGTTTCACCTGATGAATTAAAAAAGCATTGGTAAGGTGCTGGGCATAAATTTGTACCTGATTGGGTGCTATGTTTACTTTTTGAGATTTTAGAAAATCACTGATTTTTTTGGCCGAAAATATACTTCCAATATTGGATGCTAAGAAAAATACTAATTGCTCTAAAAAAGACGTATTGCGAACAGCATATCGATTGATAACATCTCTAAAAACAATAGTTGAATAAATATTTTTAAGATATTCAAAAACAACAGCATCTTCCAATGGTATATGTTTCAAATAAGGCAAACCGCCATATTTCATATATTTTTGTAAAGACTCCACGGTATCTTCCAATTGTTGAAAGGTTAAAAACTCTGTATAAGTCAAACTATACACTTGAATTTCTATAAAACGTCCGCTCAATCTTCCTGCAATATCTCCGGAAAGCAACTCCGCATTACTGCCGGTGCAATATAAATCAATAGAATTATCTAATAGTAAAGAACGTAAACCATCCTCAAAATTCTCGATTTCTTGGATTTCATCAATGAAAACATAATTCTGCTGCTTTTCCGATTTATGCTCAAGAATATAATTGTTTAAATCCTCCGCATTTTTTATTGCTCTAAAAGCCAAATCTTCTTTATTGATGTAAATGACGTTACTTTCGGAGTCATTTTCTTTGATAATTGCCATTAACTGAAACAATAAATGACTTTTCCCAACACGTCGTTGACCTGTAAATACTTTTATTAGGTTTTTTCCGATAAAAGGAACTACTCTATCGATATATAAAGGGCGTGGAATACTATTTGGGAAGTTCAGATTCATAACGCATTACGATTATAACTTTCTGCAAAACTACAAATAATTATAGATATAACTATAACTTTACAGTAAAAATAAAAACTTTAACGTATAACTATATGATAAATTACCTGAAAAGCAGCTAAGAAATC
Organism: Avrilella dinanensis; assembly: GCF_002807015.1. Lineage (GTDB taxonomy): Bacteria > Bacteroidota > Bacteroidia > Flavobacteriales > Flavobacteriaceae > Flavobacterium > Flavobacterium dinanensis. The sequence continues at coordinate 942,083 of NZ_NIPO01000001.1, forward strand.
AAAGAGGCGTTTGAAGAAGTTTTTGTACATACTGATAATTAGATAATTTGCTTATTAGATAATTTAATTAATGAGTTATACTCCTCCAATAATGCATTCCAAACGACTGATTGTTCATATCGAGATTGTATCATTGGTCGTGCGTTTATTTTTAACTTGTTATAGTATTCTTTATCCTCTGCCATTTTTTTCATAGTTTTTTTTAACGTATCGACATTTTTTACAGGAACAATAGTGCCTTTCAACACATTAATCAATTGTGGGATTTCGTCTAAAGAGGTTTTACGAACAAAAGCGCCAATAGGTGTTAAACGATCGGCATCAGGTAATAGTTTACCATTTACATCTTTTTTATCGTTCATTGTTTTAAACTTAATGATCTTAAAAATACGTTCATATAGCCCTGGACGTTCTTGGAAAAAGAAAGGTTTGCCTTGATTCGTAAAATACAATCCTATGGTTACGATAATGAATATCGGTGATAAACAAATTAAACCAATTAAACCAATTAAGGCAATTGTAAAATCTAACAAGCGTTTGATATTGTTTTTATACATATTGATCTAAAACTTTTTTTAAACCTTTATTCACTGGTAATTGCCAAAGAGTTCTACCCCAATTATGATTTCCTTCAATCAAAATAGGACCATTGTTTGTAATAGCTACATCCCAACCTATTGATTTATTATCTAACGAATTTAGAGCAGCGTCCTTGACTAATTTTATACTTTCTTCCCAAAATGGAATTTTAAAATCAACAATTCGCACGCCAGATATTGGGTGAATTTCGATATCATTTTTTGTAAAATCTCCGTAAACAGCTTTACGATCAACTTTACCCGACATCAAATCTATTGATGCAGCAGCATTACCAACAGAGAGATTATCCGTATTAGAATCAATACTTAATCTAAGAATTGTACCTATAATGTCAACTTCTTTATTCTTATTTATTTGAGTTATAATTCTAATTGTGTTTAAACCTCTAGGTGCTAATTTTTGTAAATTGTCGTGCTGGTAGACAAACTCTTCAATTAGATCAAACTTTCTCTGTATCATGTATGAAACTAAAGCATCATAACTAATAGAGTTAATTACTTCAACTTCTTTACCCGCTTGACCCTTTGAATCTTTCAAAACAATTTTTTTAGACCTCTGCAATAAAGCAATAATGTAATTCCTATTTTGACTAAATTCTGATAAAATATACCATTCCCGACCGATTGATTGATTAAAATGTCTAAAAAACTCAACTTTATCCGAAAGAATTTTTCTAGAATGAATCGGATTCATTTTTAATTGATACTCATACATAAAACCTGTCCCAGCATATTCTTTTCTTTCTTCCTCCGTTTTATTAAAAAAGCGAAGTAAAAAATAATCCATGAAAGAAGTACTATGTACTACACTACATTTTATAATATCAAATAAAATTGTGATAAAAGATTTTTTTTCTTTCTTACTCACATATTTAACATTTTTAATAAATGTTGCACGAGGAGTTTTTATGATATAGTAGGGTATATAAATTAAATTTTTAAGCATTTTTTAAATTTTTATATTCATCTAGGATATTCTCCCAAAGCTTTTTTCGTTCGTAATTCTCACGAATAATTTCTCTATTCTGTTGTTTAATATTATCAGAATTAATTGAAGAATTTATAATGTTTCGAATAGCTATTTCTAAACCATTTGCATCCCTGGGCTCAACAATCAATCCATTAATACCATCCTGAATAATTTCATTATTTCCATTTATATTTGTAACTACACATGGTAATCCCATTGAACAAGCTTCTAGTAGAACATTAGGAAACCCTTCTCGATAACTTGGAAATACAAATACATCCGCTATAGCGTAATAATCTATTACATTTCTTTTAATACCAACTGCCTTAATTCTATTGTTGGTTTCGATAATTTCTTTAGACGTCTTAGAAATAGGATCATTTTTATGCACTCCACCTACTAAGATTAATTTTAATGAATCATCAATAATATTATTAAATGCCGTAACTAATTCGTTTATACCTTTATCTTTAACTATACGACCAACATATAGTAAAACTGTGTCATTATTATTTATATTTAATTCCTTTCTTAAATTACTTTTAACCTCATCTTTAACTAGGGCTGGATCAAATATAGATGTATCAATCCCGTTCGAACTGCCATTCCCTATTACTTTTAATTTTGAAGGAGAAGTAAATTTCTCATCTAAGATTATTTTTTCTAAGCCAAATGAATTTGGATACACTTTGGTGGCACAAGCATAGGTCAATTTTTCCATTTGGTTTAATAATTGTCTTTTGCTGCCTGTTGCTACCGTCAGTGGCATACCTGCCACCGTATGTAAACGATGAGGTACTCCTGCTATTTTTGCAGCCATCATCCCTAGCAAACCTGCTTTTGGTGTATGCGTATGAACAATGTGTGGTTTTTCTTTTCGAAATAATTGAATAAGCTGTACTAAGGCTTTTAGATCTTGAATCGGCGTTATGGAGCGCGTCATCTCTATACCTACCGTTTTTACCCCTTCATTTCTCTCCACATCGTGTAAAGCTTCGCCTGGACTTGACACCCCTATCACTTCGAAACCATTAGTCGACATGTAGTTGAGTTGTCCTTTCAATAAACCTCTTAATGATTGTGGTACAGTTGTTATACGGATCAGTTTTGTTTTCATTTTTATACATTTTATAGAAAAATCTAAGAACTTAGTTAGTTTATATTTTACCTAATATTTTTTTTAATGGATAAGATAAATAATATCTAATTAAGCCAAGATTACCAAATCTATAACTAAGCCCTTCTTGTATTGTATATATGCATGGATTGCAATAACCACAAGGTTTATTTTTAATTAGATGATGACAAAAAATGGTTTCATTCATTATGTGAAGTACTCCTTCTTTTTCAGCAATCTTTTTCATTTCAACTTTAGTAAGGTTTAATAAGGGAAATCTAAAATTGCCGAAAAGATTAATTACATCTTTATTAGAAGTTTTTTCTTTATCTAAAATTAGAACATTACCATATTCTGATTTAATTTTATCTAATACTCCAAATTCTTGTATGAATTTATGTGCCTTATCATCTTTATGAATCCCCAATTCAAGATCTTCAATTCGTAGAGCTAATTCACTTAGTTGAACATATTGTGCCCCTAAAAAAGACTCATTTCTTAAATTGAGAAAAGCTTGTTGTATGTCTTTTGAAATTTTTTTAGATTCTTCAAAAATTACTGTATCTAGAATGGAAGCCTTAGTGTCAGGCAATGTCATAATTTTATCTCTGATTTTACATATGACAGCCAATTCATCATCGTTTGTTTTTCTCCCCTTAAAATAAACATAATAAGGAACAATAGTTACATTGTGTTTTCTTAGCATTAGAATACGAAATGTTGAATCCCAACCTCCTGTCCAAAGAATTTTTAATTGTTGCATATATATTATAATTATTATGCTCTCTTTTGTTTAATTTTTTAAAGCATTTATAAAGTTAATATTATTGTCGTTAAAATGTTTTAAAGCTAAATTCGTGTGAGATAATAATACTCCTAAAGCTGCTATTGCTCTAATACCATTTAATCCCTTCAAATAAATTGTATTTGATTTTTCCATTAATTGACTTTAAACTTAATTGGTAAATCAGTTCTTCTGTGTTTCTTTATTTGATTTTTTTTATCTGATTTAAAGTTTTTGACTTTAATATACCCTTTCATATTTTTGGCTTTTAGAAAATCTTCTTTTAAAACTCCGGAATATGTTAAACCGTTAAGAGATTTAGAATCATTAAGATTTTCTATATCAATTGATATTTCGTTTTTAGAGCCAACATAATATTTTAAATATACTTTAACCCCTTCATTTTTGTTATTAACTGTTTTAATATTACTTAAAACAATATTTTGTAGGAATTGTCGATTATTGTTTGGTTCTATATCAATACCTGACATTGGATTTACACCATTGGTATTACATATTTCTATATCTTTTATCTCTAAACCTTTTACTGAAATTACAGAAATTCCATTTCTTCTATTATTATCTATTATTCCTCCACTAATTTTTATATTGACATTAGGTTGTTTTAATGTTTTATCTTCACCGATATATATACCGTCTCCCCAACAATTTTTTATACTGGGATTAATAATTTGAATATTTTGAGATGATAAGATACTAATTCCCATTCCCCACTCTCCTTTCGTTCCTGTATGTTTATCTCTATCTCCTACTAAAGTTGGATTGATGACCTTGACGTTTTTTACCTTTACAATATGCAATATGCCATAATTAGTCTCTGCATTAGGCATCATAATTAATTTTGATTTACTCTGAAAATTAATCGTTTGATTACTTGATAATTTAAGTCCATTTTTATTCACTAATATAGGAAAATTAGGCATTAAAACGTTGTCGTTACTATCTAATCCTTTTTGAAGATATGAAGTATAATCTGTTTTACCTGTTGTATCATATCCTTTTGGTAAATATTTTGTCAAATCAATTGGATTAGCTAATCCAAAAGTTGATAAAAATAGAAAACTTAAACAGACAATTATTTTAAACTTACTCATAACTTATTTATTAATTCGTTCTTATAAACAGCAATATAATTTGATACCATAATATTTATATCATAATCTTTTGATCGTTTATAGCATAATTCTGCAACTTGATTATAATAGACATTATCATTAATTAACCTAAGAATTTCAGTTGCTAATTCTTTTTCATTTCCAGCTTCGAACAAAATACCAAAGCCTTCAATAACTTCTTTTAATCCTTCCACATTTGATGCTACTATAGGTTTTTTACATGCCATAGCTTCAACAGATGAAAGACTTAAACCCTCATAAAAAGAAGACATTATACATATATCTGTATGATATAAAATTTCTGGAATATCGCTCCTTTGTCCTAAGAATATTACTCTATCTTGTAAGTTTAATTGCTCTGCTAATTTTTTACATTCATCTAATCTCGGACCAGAGCCTGCAAGTTGCACAATCACATTTTCTGGTAATAATTTTAAAGATCGTATAATTGTATCTTGATCTTTGGGATATCGAAAACTTGATACTTGAGTAAGTACTATTTTTTCTTTATTTCTTATATCTGCTTGTAATTCATTTGCATTAAATACTGATAAATTTACACCATTATCTATAGTAATTAATTTATTCTTACAACTATTTCCCAAATGTTTTATTAGCTTGATTTCAGTTCCTTTTGATATACAAATGATTTTGTTGTATTGTGAATAGATAAATTTCTCGATCCATTTGAAATAAAATTTATCTCTTCTTTTATTATTTGTACTATGTTCTGTATATATTATTATTTTTTTAGGATAAAAAAGAAATCTACAAAGAGCCAATAAATATACTGTTGGGAATAAATGAGCATGTATAATATCGTATTTTCCTATATATTTTTTTAATTTGAAAATATTCGAAAAATTATAATAACTTTTAGCATCAATAGAAAATATGTTAAGATTTTCTTCTCCTATCTGTTTGTATAAAATTGTATCCGATTTTTTCAATAACAATAAATCTGCTTTAATGTTTTTTTTATTATACAAAAGTAATGTATCAACTATCAATTTTTCTGCTCCTCCTGTATTAAGAGAGTTTATTATATGTAAAATTCTCATAGCTTATATTTTTATATTATACAGCACCTTTTATATGTGGCGTTGAAGACTCTTTTTTTGGAGTTAGTGGTTTTAAAGAAAGATTTAATACATAACCTATAAAAAACCAAAAATAGACATTACGCCAATATACGTTTGAAAAAAGGAGCTCAATCATACCACTAAATAACAAATATATAAGGAATATCTTAGATTCTTTAGTTTGTATATTAGAAAAGATCAGTCTAAAAAACTTTAAAATAACTATCAATATTGGGATAAAATATAAAACACCTCCTTCATGAAAAACTTGAATAAGAAAATTGTGTGGATAAATTCCATTTGTTTTTTCATAAGCAGAAACACCGTTACCAAAAAGAGGCGAAGCTGTGATATCTTTGAAGGCTTGTTCCCACAAACGAACCCTTCCGTTAGAAAGTTCTTCTCCCATAGTAGCCATTCGAACCATCTTATCAATTGCTTTTACATTAATCCCTATCTGATCCAAAAAATATTGAGTTGTTAGCATAATATCTATCATAAAAAAAGAAAAGATAAAACCACATAACAATATTATAATAAAAGCCCGGTTTGTTAATTTATTTTTTTTAATTAAATAATAAAATATACAAAATAAAAACAACCCCATAATAGAACTACGTGTACCAAAACTAAAGAAAAAAAACAGATATACAAGAATAACCAAAAGAGTTCCTATTTTTAAGATTCTTTTTTTTAATAAGAACATTACTATAAATACTCCTAATAATAGACGTAAAGCTCCTTGAGAAACTCCCATTAAAAACATTAAAGCATCGTCATCCATTAGGTGACTATAATCAGTACTTGAAATTCTATAAATGCCTGGTAATGATAATATACTTATTATCAAAATAGATTTATAAAATATTTTGTAATCAAATTGTGTATTTGAATACAATATCCCTGTAACGCCAAAAACCAAAAAGGAAAGAAAATATAAAGAAAATCTTTCTGGTTCAACTCTACCTAACATATAGCTAAATACAAATAATAGAATAACTCCTACTATTACAAAAAGTTTTTTATTGATAAAAGTTGTAATAGGATTATTGACAATTACTATTAATAAACTAATTAATGAAATAGCAACAATTATATTATCAATGGGTAATAGCCAACTCAACGGGTTAGCACATAAAAGAATAGCCAAGCCTATACTATTTATAGTTTCTCTACGACTTACTACTTTATGTAAACTATGGTTTTCCATTAATTTTTATTGTCTTATTGAAAATTACGACGTAAATAAAACGCCAAAGGTAATAATACTCTATAAAAAGGATTACTTAATAATTTGTATTTTTTTCTATGTACTACATCAGATTTCATTCCTAATGCTTTTAAATCATTCATCCCTTTTTTAAAGTTATTTGAATTACCTTCTGTTCTAAAAGCATTAAAGCAAATGTTTAATTTAAAATTATATAGTGCTTGATTAGACAAACCTTCTTTGTGTTTATTAAGAAAATATTCTGATGCATTATAATTATTCTTATTACTCATTCTATTTCCACCATCCACATACATATTTACGTTTCTTTGGTCGTCAAATACCATTTTAAACTTTTTATCAAACCGTATTGCCAAGTCCCAATCTTGATGCTTTCCTAAATCGTCATCAAACATCACTTGCATAAAAGCATCTTTCTGAAATACAAAAGTAGATGTTCTTGCGTCACCTCCTTTTTCAAAGATATACGATGCCATATCCATATTTTGGAACACTGCAAAGTTTAAAGTTTTTAATTGAGTTCCACGAACTATGTTAAATGCTCCAAAAGCTCCTGCCGCATTACTTACTTTGATTAGTTCTATTTTTTTTTGTAAATGATTTTCTAACCATTCATCATCGCTGTCTAAAAAAGCGATATAATCTCCCGTAGCTTGTCTTGCCCCTATATTTCTCGCTGCAGCCCCTCCTACGGATTGTTTGTTTTGAATTAAAGAAATTTCCGAATGTTGTTGGATTAATTCCTTAACCTTAAATACAGTATTATCAATTGAAGCATCATCTACAACGATAATTTCTATGCTAAAATTACCTTTTTGCAAAAGTACACTATTAATGGCTCTTTCAATTGTATTTTCTCGGTTCTTTGCGGGGATTACTACTGTTACTTTCATTTCTTTTATATTGCCTTTCGTTACTATTTTTTATTTTTAGTAAGATAACATAAATAATCTTATTTATGTCGCTTAAATTTTTTATTAATTAATTGAAGTATTAGTTTTCTTTCATTTTTAGTAATACCAACTATAATAATCATTAGAACCAAAAGCCCCATTACAAAAATTGACTCAACAATAAAAGTCCAAATATTAAGTTCATAATCCCAATAATTTTGAAGTCCAAATATTATAGCTGCCACAAAACTACCTAATACTGCAACTTTTGACAACACTCTAAAATAATATTCCCTTACATCAAATTCCATTTCTCTTTTTAGGAAAAACAATCTAAATTGGAGAGAAAGTAAAGATATAATAATAGCAATTACATAGGTGCTATAAGGTTCAAAACCTAACTTTAGCATTAAATAACTTAGTGGTAAATTTAAAAACACTAATGATCCAACGATTAGTTGATATCTTTTCATTTTTCCTGTTGCCTGTGCTCCTGTTAGTAGCGTTCCTGATAGACATTCTATCAATATATTAACTAAGCACAATTGAAGAAAATCAACTGTATATTCAGGTGGATTATTCAGCCATAAATGTAAAATATAATCCGTGTTTAATAAAATAGGAGTTACAATAATAAGCATAAGAAAAAAAGAAAACTTAGACCCTTGAGAAATCAAATAATGAACTTGTTTCAAATTTCCTTGTGAATAATTTTGAATAATTTGAGGATTTAATGCCAATTGAAAATTGGATACAAATAAATTTACTGCTCCATACACCTGATTTGTGACTCCATAAGCCGCATTGACAACTGTTCCAAAAAATAAATTCAAAACTATATTTATACCTTGATTTTTACCAAAAAAAGCAATATTGCCTAAAAAGTTCCATCCAGAGTAGCTTATTAGCTCTTTGTAATACTTTTTGTCGTATTGAAATTTATACCGACTCTCTGCGAACTCTCTATGGCAATAAATCTGATAAATCATCCGAATTATAAAAGCTATACTAAAGGTTAAAATAGCATAGGTAATTAACTTATCAGAGCCAAAATAAACCAACATAAAAACTATTGCTAATCTTAATACTGCTTCTAATATACTTACATAAGCATACATATTCATCCGCTCTCGAGCAATAATTAACGCATTGTATGGCACTTGAATTATTTTCAGTAAAAAAGTTAAAATGGAAAATTGATATACCATATTAACAGCAAAAACCCTATCATCTGGAAATACCATTTTATAATTTACATACCACAAACCTAAGGTTTCTGCCAAAAGCAACCCTAAAACAGCTATTCCAATATGTATGGTTAATGTTATACTAAATGTTTTCTTTAACTGAACAAAATCTCCTTTACCTATACTAAAAGATAAATACCTTTGTGTAGCCGAAGACATAGCTCCGCTCAAAACTCCTAACAAAGTAACGAAGCCCCCCACCACACTATAAATACCATAATCTGATACTCCTAACTCTCTTAACACAATCCGAGACGTATATAAAGTAACTCCCATAAGAAGAAACATTCTTATATACAGAAACATTGTGTTTTTTACTATACGTTTTGATTCTGACATATATAAATTAAAGATGTTTCAACACACCTTATCATATGTTTTTTATAACCTATTATCACAATACTTTAATATCCCCTTCACATCATAAATCACACCATTTTCTGAAAGAAAATGGTTTAGGTTTAAATCTAAAAATTCTTTGTGTGCTACGGTTAGGATAATGGAATCGAATCCATTTTTCGAATCTGCGAATTTACGAATTTGCTCTATGTCTGATTCTGATTTTAAATTATACTCATGATGAACTTCATCACTATTTGCCCAAGGATCAAAAGTGGTTATATTAACACCATAATCTTCTAAACTACGAATCACATCTACCGCTTTGGTGTTACGTACATCCGGGCAGTTTTCTTTAAAGGTAATTCCTAAATTCAAAACGTTCGCACCATTTACATTAATGCCTTTTTTAATCATGCATTTCACCACTTGCGAGGCTACGTATTCGCCCATAGAATCGTTCAATCGGCGACCTGCCAAGATAATCTCTGGGTGATAGCCTTTTTCTTGTGCTTTTTGCGCCAAATAATAAGGGTCAACACCAATGCAGTGACCGCCTACCAAACCTGGTTTAAACGGTAAAAAGTTCCATTTGGTTCCTGCTGCTTCCAACACCGCATGGGTATCAATCTCTAACAAATTAAAAATCTTTGCCAATTCATTGACAAATGCAATATTGATATCCCGTTGTGAGTTTTCAATTACTTTTGCAGCCTCTGCAACTTTAATTGTTGGAGCCAAATGTGTTCCGGCAATAATTACAGATTTGTATAGTTCATCAACTTTTTTTCCGATTTCCGGAGTTGAACCAGAAGTTACTTTAAGAATTTTTTCAACTGTATGCTCCTTATCCCCAGGATTGATACGCTCAGGAGAATATCCTGCAAAAAAATCTTCGTTAAATTTCAATCCAGAAATTCTTTCTAAAACAGGAATACATTCTTCTTCCGTTACTCCGGGATAAACCGTTGATTCATAAATAACTATATCACCTTTTTTCAATACCTTACCTACTGTTTCAGAAGATTTATATAAAGGAGTTAAATCAGGTCGGTTGTTTTTGTCCACAGGAGTTGGAACTGTAACGATGTAATAATTACAATCCTTGATATCATCCAAATTATTACTTACAAAAAGTCCGTTGTCTGAATTATTAGAGGATTTCAAAACAGCTTGAAGAATATCATCTTCTACTTCCAAAGTCAAATCCTTTCCGCTTCTTAATTCATCAATTCTTCTCTGATTAATATCAAATCCTACCACATTGTGTTTTGTAGCAAATAATCGTGCTAATGGCAATCCTACATACCCGAGACCTATAACGGCGATTTTGTGATTGGTGGTTGGTGGTTGGTGGTTGGTGGTTGGTTGTGAACTTGTATTATTCATTTTTATTATTTGAATTACATTTCTGTAATAATTTTATAGTTTATTTTTTAAGCTTTTTATTAATCCGTACAATTGTTTTCTAATTACAATGATGTCTTGAATATATTTTTCTAAATCTTCTGTTATATACCCTTGTCGTTTAGCGATTTCTAGCTGAGTTTCTAATTCCGCCAAAGAACCTAAACTAATATAACAAAATTGAAGATACTCTTTTGTACCTTTTCTTCCAAATCCTTCCGCTATGTTAGACGGTACCGAAATTACACATCTCCTAATCTGCGAAGTTAATACAAATAACTCTTCTTTGGGAAAGCTCTTTGTTAAAAGGTAAACATCATCTACCAAACACACTGCTCTTTGCCATATTTCTAGATCTCGAAAAGACTGTATCATATTTTTTAGTCTTGAGACGGCAATATGTGTTTGGTAGTTTATTTCTCACCATTCACAAGCCACCAACTACTACTCACAAATTAGAGCATCTCCTTATGCTCCCAATACCATTTGACAGCTTCTTTCAACCCTTCTTTAATTTTATGCGTAGGTTTATAACCCAACATGGTTTTAGCTTTATCAACGGATGCCAAAGAGTGCGGGATATCCCCAACTCTGTTTGGGCCGTGTTTCACCTCTATATTTGCTATTTCGGTATCATATTCTGTTAAAAACTCTTTTAAATAAGCGGCTAATTCATTCAAATTAGTACGGTCGCCTACTGCAGTATTATAAACGGTATTTACTGCATTTGGATTATCAGTCAGCATTGCCCGTTCATTCATCTGAATCACATTGTCGATATACGTGAAATCCCGGGAATTTTCGCCTGTGCCGTTAATCGTAGGGCTTTCGTGTTGGATCAATTGTTTGGTAAACAAAGGAATCACTGCTGCATACGCCCCCCTCGTATTCTGACGGCGACCAAAAACATTAAAATAGCGTAAACCGATAATTTCCATACCGTAGGTCTTAGCAAATACATCGGCATATAACTCATTTACATATTTGGTTACGGCATAGGGCGATAGAGGTTTTCCGATGATATCTTCTACTTTTGGCAGACTTTCTGAATCGCCATAAGTGGATGAACTCGCTGCATACACCATACGCTTTATCCCTTCATCACGAACAGCTACCAACATATTCAAAAAACCAGAAACATTCACTTCGTTAGAAGTAATTGGATCATTGATGGAGCGTGGAACTGACCCTAAAGCTGCTTGATGGAGTACGTAATCCATTCCTTTGACAGCTTGATGGCAAGTTGCTAAATCACGGATATCCCCTTCAATCAACTCATAATTTGGATTACTCAAAAATTCTTCTATGTTGTGTTTATATCCGGTAGAAAAATTATCCAGACAACGTACAAAATAGCCTTTATTGAGAAAGTATTCTGTTAAGTTAGAGCCTATAAAACCTGCTCCTCCGGTAATTAAGATTTTTTTCATTATTTGCTTTTTATTACTTAATTTGTTTGCAGGCGAATTTGCGTATTCGCGAATTTGCGAATCTGCCTATCAACTCCCTATATTATACACCACAAATCCTTTTCCTGTCAGTTCCTTTTTATTTAATACATTTCTTCCGTCAAACACAAAGGCAGGTTTATACATATCGTCATAAATCTTTTGCCAATCGTAAGTTTTAAACTCGTCCCACTCGGTTAAAACAGCTACGGCATGGGCTTGGTCACAAGCTTCGTACGGATCATTTGCTACTTTCACCAAACGGCGATTTTCTTCCGGGCTTCTTGTTCCTAGGTAATCCAAATCTCTGTAAATTTGTTCTTCAGAAACTTTTGGATCGTATACCGTGATAAAAGCCTCTTCATCTAACAAATGGTCAGCGACATAAATCGCTGCCGACTCTCTGGTATCATTGGTGTCTTTTTTGAATGCCCAACCCAGAAAAGCGATATTTTTACCGTTAACCGTATTGTATAATGTTTTGATTATGTTATCTGAAAAACGTTCCTTTTGATGGTCGTTCATAATAATCACCTGTTCCCAATAATCGGCTACTTTGTTTAGATTATAGGTACGGGCAATATAAACCAAATTTAAAATATCTTTTTGGAAACAAGAACCGCCAAATCCAACAGATGCTTTCAGGAATTTCGGTCCAATACGGCTGTCTTTTCCAATAGCAAAAGCTACTTCGTTGACGTCAGCCCCTGTTGCTTCACACAATTCAGAAATGGCATTGATACTCGACACACGCTGTGCCAGAAACGCATTGGCAACTAATTTAGACAATTCAGAAGACCATAAATTGGTGGTAATAATATTTTCTTGCGGTACCCAAGCAGCGTAAATATTTACCAATGCCTGAATGGCATCTTCATTTTCTCCACCAATCAGTACACGGTCGGGATTTTGTAAATCCTGAATAGCCGTACCTTCTGCCAGAAACTCAGGATTGGACAAAATATGAAAATTTACTCCGTTACCAGTATTGTGCAAAATGCTTTTTAAAGCTTCGGCAGTACGCACCGGCAATGTAGATTTTTCAACAACAATTTTATCATTTTTGGCTACTTTCGCTATTTGTCTGGCACAAAGCTCAATATATTTCAAATCGGCCGCTTGTCCTTTACCTTTTCCGTAAGTTTTTGTCGGTGTATTTACCGAAATAAAAATCATATCGGCTTCGTCAATGGCTTTTTCTATATCTGTAGAAAAGAACAAATTCCTACCTCTCGCCTCGCCAACAACAGTATCTAAGCCAGGTTCGTAAATCGGTAATTTGGATAAATCTGTGTCATTCCAAGCAGCTATACGAGCCGTATTGAGGTCAACTACCGTTACCTTGATATGAGGATTTTTTTGTGCAATAACAGACATTGTTGGTCCGCCTACATATCCGGCTCCTATACAAGTGATGTTTTTTATGTTTTTCATTTAATATTTGGACTTCAATTTATTATATTTTTTTCTGAAACTCCCAAGAATTCTGTAATGATTGTTCTAAAGATAATGTAGGTTCCCACTCCAATTCCTTTTTTGCTAAAGTAAAATTAGCATAAGCTTCCTGTATATCCCCTTCTCTTCTATTAATAATCTCATAAGGAATTTTCAAACCATTAGCCTTTTCAAAAGCATGAATCATCTCTAAAACAGTAGATCCTATACCAGTACCTAGATTGAAAAATTCTAAGAACTTTTTATTTTGTTTATGAATTAATCTGTTTAAGGCCTTGACATGAGCATCTGCCAAATCGTTTACATCTATATAGTCTCTAATAGCTGTGCCGTCTCGAGTCTCATAATCAGCTCCAAAAACATTTAATTTTTCTCTTATCCCTGCCGCTACTTGAGTAATATAAGGCAATAAATTATTAGGGATTCCATTAGGCACTTCTCCTAACAATCCAGTCGGATGTGCACCCACCGGGTTAAAGTACCTCAAAGCAATAGCATTTTTTTGAGTAGCTTTTACATAATCTGCAATAATCTCCTCCCCCATCTGCTTCGTTTTTCCATAAGGCGATTCCGGTTGTTTTAACGGTGTTTGTTCATCTATAGGCATCTTTTCTGCCTGGCCATACACTGTGCATGACGATGAAAAAATCATATGATCCACTCCACACACCTCCATAACTTCCAGCAAGTTAATCAAGCCCAACATATTATTGCGATAATACATCAGTGGTTTCACAACAGATTCTCCAACAGCCTTGTGAGCAGCAAAATGTATCACCCCATCAATCCTCTTTTCCTTGAATAATATTAATACCTTATCATAGTCTTTTAAATCAAGCTGATAAAATTCAGGTTTCCTTCCAGTAATTTCAGTAATTCTTTCCAAAAACGAAATGTCAGAATTTGATAAATCATCCACAATAACAACCTCATAGCCTGCCTCTTGCAAAACAACCACCGTATGTGAACCAATATAACCCAAACCTCCAGTGACTAAAATTTTTCCCATTTTTTCAAATCTATGTTTATATTCAAAAATTACAACCTAAAACTACTCTACTTTGAATTAAAATACAAAAAACACTTTGCTTAGTAACGATTTGGATTTAAATTGACTACTATACTTATAGCTTATTATCCGTTTTCTCTCCTTTTACATCATAAACAACAATAGCATTTTCATTTTTTAAGGCTCAGGTCTAAGTTTAAAAACTCTTTGTGTGCTACCCCGAGCACCACGGCATCATATCCTATAGGCAAATTCGCGAATCTGCGTATTCGCGAATTTGCCTATTTGCTTATTTATCCGCTTCTTTCTGAGCTACTTCTTTCCTTAAACCCGAACTTGAGAAACGGTGGTCACGAGTATTGAAATGCAGCTCGATACCTTTTTCTTCACAGTAAGTACGTCCTGTAAAATCTTTTCCTTTATATTCTTCTCCTAAGATACGAACATCTATTTTGAATGACCGTAAAATATCTTCCAAATCCTGCTCGGTAGCATACGGAACAATCTCATCAACAAACTTACAACCTTTCAGCTGAATGTAACGTTCCACCACACTTTGCACAGGTCTGTTCTTTTCCGGACGGTCTAATGTAGGGTCGGTCTGCAATCCACAAATCAGATAATCACACTGACGCTTGGCGTCTTCCAACATTTTGATGTGCCCTGCATGTAGCAAATCAAAGGCACTGAATGTTATTCCTACCTTAATTCCTTTATTTTCTGTTGGTACTTTTTTCGAGAGTTGTTCGTTTATATTTTTCTCTTTCATTTTTCTTCTTATTTTTTTAATTGTTCTTCCCAATTTAGTGCCAATTCTTTCCCTAGCTCCACTCCCCATTGGTCAAAACTGTAGATATTCCATATAATTCCTTGTACAAAATATTTATGTTCGTAAAAGCTACATAAAATCCCTAAATTTTCCGGAGTCAACTCATCAATTTCAATTAATGTAGATGGTTTGTTTCCCGAAAATATTTTATGTGGT
The DNA here is from genome assembly GCF_002807015.1 of Avrilella dinanensis. Classification (GTDB taxonomy): domain Bacteria; phylum Bacteroidota; class Bacteroidia; order Flavobacteriales; family Flavobacteriaceae; genus Flavobacterium; species Flavobacterium dinanensis. The sequence continues at coordinate 957,785 of NZ_NIPO01000001.1, forward strand.
AATAACTCTTCTATTTCTTGTTCCGATAATTGCTTTGACTGAAGCTGTTGCCTTACTTCATTTTCATTTTTTCCTTTAAAAAGTGCTTCTGTTTGTGCATAACAATTGGCTGCCAGTTGCAACTGATGCTCATGAAAGGAATGTTGGTATTTTTTTACCAAAATAAAATCAGCCGGAACTAACCACGAACCCTGGTGCAATAACTGAAAAAAGGAATGCTGGGCATTGTTTCCCAAATCTCCCCAAACAATGGGTGCTGTAGCATAATCTACAACTTCTCCGTTCCGGTCAATGCGTTTGCCATTGCTTTCCATAGCAACTTGCTGTAAATAGGTCGGCAACAATCCTAATAATTCAGAATAAGGTAGTATCGCCTCTGTTTGTGCTTTTAAAAAATTGGTATAAGCAATACCCTGAAGTGCCAAACGGACGGGAATATTTTCCTCAAAAGGTTGATTTTTAAAATGTTGGTCGGCTTTTTCCGCCCCACGTAACATCTGCTCAAAAATGTCGTAACCTAACCCTAATGCTAAAGCTAATCCTACGCTGCTCCACATACTGAATCTGCCACAAACCCAGTCCCAAAACAAAAAAGTATAATCGGGCTGTATGCCGAATTCAGCTGCTGCCGAAGGATAAACAGTAACCCCGGCAAAATGTTTTTTCCAGTTTTCTTTACCTAATTGTTCGATACACAAATCTTTAAAAACATTGGCATTAGACAAAGTCTCTTTGGTAGAAAAACTTTTGGATACCACGACAAACAAAGTTTCTTCTAAAGAAATTTCTTGTAGTAATTGTTCTATCTGCTGGGCATCAATACTGTTGATAAAATGTAATTGTAAATCAGAATTTTTGTATGGTTTCAAGGCTTTGTATGCCATACGCAATCCCAAATCACTGCCACCAATACCGATATTGACTACATGACGAAAAGGCTTACCATTACTTGCCAACCGCTCACCTGATAATATTTCATTGACAAAATTTTTAATGCGACTTCGTTCATGAGTTACCTTCTGATAAATATCATCTGATAAATAATCATTGGAAGAAAATTGACGCAAAGCCGTATGCAATACTGCCCGTTTCTCTGTTTCATTGATCGCTTTTCCACCGAAAAAATCGTCAATAGCCCGAGAAAGCTCACACTCATCAGCTAATTCAGTTAACATAGAAAATGCCTCTGCACTAACTAAAGATTTAGAAAAATCATAAGTCAGACCGCTCTCAACTATCCGAACAGTCGCTTTGTTATTATTTGATAACGAATGAGCACTATAATAATTTTCTAACTTTTTCCAGGCTTTTGTATGTGTAGGATTTATCCTTGGCAACATTATATATCGTCTTAGTAGGTCACAAAAATAGTAATTTTTTCAGCAAAAAAATCTTATTTCATAGTAATCTTGTGCAAATCTGTGTATTCGCGTATTCGCAAATACACAGATTTGCGAATACGCGAAGTTTTTACGTATATTTACATCGGAAAAATCAAAGTCATTTTTTAACCAATAATTCATTTATGATTTCAACAAAAAGGAATATTATTCCGTTTTTGATTACGATATTTTTTGTCACTGCCTGCGAAAAAAACGATTTGTGTGGGGGCGTAAATGTTGACACCCCGCAGGTAAATATTACCTTATACAATCGGTTGAATAATGAAGAACAAAAAACCGCCCAGATGATTAACTGCTACGCTTTGGACTATATTCATCAGGATACCATTCCGGTCATACAATTTCTGAACAGAGCCTCATTTACATTGCCTCTCAAAGTGTATGAAGAAAATACCGTTTGGTATGTAGAACTCAAGGAATGGATAGGCAATGACACGATTACCCGGGCAAATCTGCTGGATTTCAGGTATGAAACGAGTAGCGAATATGTTTCCAAAGCTTGCGGATACCGAAGTGTTTTCCAAAGAGTTAGGGTTAATTCTGTGAATGACACCATTCAGCACCTGCCGGGTTGGATTAGCACTTTGGACTATACAAATGAAATAACAACCAATGACACCACACATGTTCAAATATATTTTTAGTCTGCTCATTTTATCCTCAACAATCAGTGTTTATGCTCAGGAAAATGAGGATAATCCCACGGTTTACCCGCAACGGTACGGACTCAGAGTCGGGACAGATTTATTCAAACTCAGCCGGAATATCTGGGATAATAACTACACCGGTTTCGAGATTAACGGCGATTATCGCTGGAACAAAAAAGTGTATATCGCAGCTGAACTGGGTCGTGATGAAAAGTTTAAGGAAGAAGACCGCCTGAGTTTTACTACCAAAGGTCAATACCTGAAAATCGGTCTGGACTATAACATGCACAACAACTGGATGGATTTGGAAAACATGATTTATGTCGGCGGGCGATACGGTTTGAGTTTTCATGAACAAACTCTGCATTCCTACAAAATTTTCACTACCGACGGTTATTTTGATGAAAATGAAATTTATCCGAATCTGACAAGTTCCGGACTGCACGCACACTGGCTCGATTTGGTGGGCGGAATAAAAACACGTCTTTTTGACAACGTTTTTATGGGATTTTCTGTTCGTTTCAGCTTGTTGCTTCATCAAAAACAGCCCGAAGGTTTTGAGAATTTATATATTCCGGGGTATGGTGAAAAATTCAGCGGAAACATCGGGGCTTCGTTCAATTATTCCATCAGTTATTTTATTCCGTTGTATAAAAAAACACCAAAACAGTTACAAAACCAACCAGACAATCAATAAAATAAAGCAAATCAACCACATAATCTGTGACAACTGATTTTGATTTTTAACTTTGTTAAACGATTGAATCAGCTGCCATTCTAAAAGTAAAAGAAAAACCAAAACCATTAAAACAGCGGGGCGAGTACCGATAAATCCATAATAAACCGTTTTGGTTAATGATTGCTTATTCGAGATAAATTCCACAGAAGCAATTTCTTTAGTTAGCATTAATTGATTAATTTTCATACTATTATACCCACCGTTTCGCAACGAACGAAAAATTTTGTAATCAATCGGCAAATGTATTTCATCGTCCAAAACCAGGTAATAAGTCGTAGAAGAACTATACAACCCAACTTTGTAAAAGTTTCCTTGTTCCACCGGTTGTAAATACGGAATCATCGGCAAGATAATGGACAGCAAAGTAACAGAAACTGCTAATTTTGTCGAAAAAGTCCATTTTTTAAACTGGGAAATAATTTTGCGGTAAGCATCCTTAAAATGTAAATATTTCGGCGGACGATAAGGTCCGTAATCATTGGTTTTCTGAATCCCTCGGCGAGTAAAAAGTGTTTTTATTCCATTGAACGGATTAGATAAAAAAACCTCTGACCAGCTTGTATTCAAATCATGCAACCGCTTGGAAAGAGTTACGCTGATGAAAAAAACATAGACAAACAGACTCAGGTAAAACATAAAAGTCCATTGCTGCCAAAAACTCAACCACAACACCACTGCCAAAAACACAGTAGCAACAATCATTCTCTGACGGAAAGTTTCCGCCGGAACTCTGCCATAAACTCCGAAAATATTTTCTTTTTTGAAATGTTCCTGCCGAACGTTTGGATTGATTCTTCGCTGTCGTCGCCACGCTTCCACATTCGGATTTTTATCGCGATATTTGAAAACCAACTTGCGGTAATAATGTTGATTATCAAAACCCGTCACACGCATATTAACCACCAACTCTTCTTCCACTCTTTTGAGTTTGAGCCCGTGTTTGCCCATCGCATTCACCGTTCCGAGATAATCTATATCAACGCTTTTCGCTCCTTCCACCTGCCATTCAATAACGACAATATCATCTAAAGAATAAAAAGAAGTATTTGATTTGAAATAATGAATTTTTGGTGGTGGCCAGTTATTCCCAGATTGACTTTCTTTCCGGGCATATTCGGTCGATTGGTTTTTTATTTGCTTTTGCCTGATAAGAATTTCATCTAACCAGCGTTTGTTTTTCGGGTCAGACAAATATTCATACGCCTCTTTAATCACAATAAAATACTGATGAGCCTGTTCACTTCGGTTAACGTCCGGGTGGTATTTTTTAGACAAAGTACGATAGGCCTTTTTTATCGTCTGGTCGTCTGAAAAATCAGGTATTTCAAGTATTTTGTAGTAGTTAATCATTTAGAGCCTGTTTAAAAAAGAGATGCTTCCTTGCCTCAGCATAAACAAAAAAAACTTTATTTCATGGTTAATTTACAACCACTTTATCTCCTTTATTTTTTTATTAAACAGAAAACGCATCATCACTTTTTCACCTTCGTCTGTTTTGATTACTTTGAATTGTGGCGATAATATCGTGGCAAAAACCGCACACAGTAACGGATTCATAAAACCGGTAATTTCGGTAAAGCTCAACAGCAATTTGCCAAGCAGAAAAAGCACAGCGAAACATACAAACTGCACGATAAAAACTTTATTTTGTTTACTCATTTTTTTGAAATTTTGCTCTTTTACTTCCTTCGTAAATATCATACTTGACTAATCGGGATTCAATTTTTCCATTGAATAGTTTAATTCTTCGGGTAGTTTTTAAGCCGACATATTTCAAGGCTTCCACATTTCCGGTAATAAACCATGCCTCGGTTTGTGGGTAAGACCGTTTGAATGTATCTCCGATTTCGCGGTAAAAACGTTCCAAATCAATATCCAGCCGTTCGCCATAAGGTGGATTAAAAACCATGTGTAAAGGTCCTTCGGTTTCTTTTTCGGTTTTAAAAAAGTCTTGCTGTTCAATATCAATATATTCCTCCAAATTGGCATTACGAACATTTTCCCGTGATTTTCTGACTGCCGACGGTGCTTTGTCATATCCAACAATCCGATATGGAAAATCCTTGATTTTGTTCAATAAAGATTCTTCGATTTTGTCAAATAAATCTTCGTCCCAGTCCCGCCATTTTTCAAAAGCAAATTCACGCCGGTTGATATTTGGCGGAATATTACACGCAATCATCGCTGCCTCAACCAGAAATGTTCCCGAACCACACATCGGGTCGAGAAAATGTGTTTGCCCTCTCCAGCCCGACAACAGCAAAATTCCTGCCGCCAACACTTCGTTTATCGGTGCAATATTGGTTGATGTCCGGTAACCACGATGATGCAACGATTCGCCGGAAGTGTCCAAGGAAACGGTGCAAACATCTTTCTGAATATGCACATGAATCCGAATGTCGGGGTGTTGTTTGTCTATGCTCGGACGTTTGCCGAATTGCTCACGAAACTGGTCCACAATTGCATCTTTCGACTTCAGTACCACAAATAACGAATTGTTAAACGCCTCGCTATACGCCGTAGCATCAACCACAAACGTCTGATTGGCGAAAAGAATTTCTGACCAATCGATAGATTTTACACCTTTATATAAACTTTCTTCGTCAAAAACCTTGAAAGTTTTGATAGGTTTAAGGATTTTCAAAGCGGTACGCAAACTCAGATTGGCTTTGTACATAAATCCTGTGTCGCCGGAAAAACTTACCATTCGTATGCCTTGCTCGACATTTTGAGCACCAAGAACCCGTAATTCCTGGGCTAATATATCTTCGAAACCAAAAAATGTTTTGGCTACCATTTTATAATTATTCATATATCGTGTATTGAGCAAAAAAATGCTATAATAGTGCAAAAATAGCGTAAATTTGTCGCTTGCTAAAATCAATTTGATTAATCGTAGAAAATGACCTATATTTTACCTTTAGTATCTGTGTTGCTGGGTGCTTTCATCGGGCTGATATTTCAGCCAAAAAACAAAAAAAATCTGAAACTGCTGTTGGCATTCAGCGGAGCTTTTTTGTTGTCTATAACAGTTATGCACCTGTTACCCGAAGTGTATGACACTGTTTTTCACGGTCATCATCACGATGAACATCAGCATGACCATTCGGGAGGATACAGAATCGGGTTGTTTATCATGGTCGGGATTTTATTTCAAATCATATTGGAATTTTTCTCAAAAGGTGCTGAACACGGACATGTTCATACCCACGAAAAAATGAACGCAATGCCCTGGACGCTTTTTATTAGCTTATGTATTCACGCATTATTGGAAGGAATGCCCGTTAGCCACCACCACGATTTAGCTATAGGAATTGCCATTCATCATCTGCCGATTGCTATCATTTTATCCATGTTTTTTGTTAATGCAGGTTTGGCAAAAAAATGGATTATTTTATTTATGGTTGCTTTCGCCTTGATGACTCCACTCGGAACGTTAGCGTCTGAGAAATTAGATTTTCTTACGCATTATTATACGGAAATTTCAGCTGTCGTTATCGGAATTCTTTTTCATATTTCTTCCACAATCATTTTTGAAAGTAGCGAAAATCATAAATTCAATATCGCCAAAATCTCGGTTATCGTTCTGGGAATAGTATTAGGGTATTTGGTTTAATTCAGCATTACAAACAGAAATAACAGCTTGGTCAAAGATTTCTTTTTCCTTAATAAAATCGGTTTTTATCGGTAAATAATATAATTTATCCTGAGGTAATTTACCTTTCAACCGCATATAATCTTTTTCGGTAGTAATGATAATTTTTCCATTGGATTTTTCCGTTATTTTGTCAATATCCTTTGCTGAAAAATGATGATGATCAGGAAAAGTCAATCTGTCCGAAACAGCCAGATGTGCATAAAACAAATCCGGATTGGCAATACCGGAAACAGCAAAAATCTGCTCTGCCGGAATATCGGCTAAACGGATTTTTTCAGTTTGGTTATAAACATATTCATCATAGCTGATGGTCGTAAAAAAGATTTTTTGAAAAGGTTTAGGCTGTAGTTTGTTTTTAATTTTCTGTATTTCTGTTTCAGTAATATTTTCAGGACATTTAGTCACAATAATAATTGCCGCACGATCAGCTCCGCTACCAGATTCACGCAGATTTCCAACCGGTAGAATATAATCATCACAATACAAATCGCCATAAGCGGTAAGCAAAATATACGCTGTTGCCTTGACTTTCCTATGCTGATACGCATCATCGAGCAATATCACTTCGGGCGGATTGCCGGACTGTAAAAGTTGTTTGATTCCGTTTGTTCTATCTGCATCGACAGCAACTTGTATGTGATGAAACTTAGAAAAAAACTGAAAAGGTTCATCGCCCAAATCTTCTACCCGGGTATTTTCATCTGCCAATACAAAACCCTCCGTTTTTCGCTTGTAACCCCTGCTCAAAACCGCCACCTTGTATTTATCTGATAATAAACGGATTAAATATTCCGTCTGAGGCGACTTTCCCGTTCCTCCAACGCTCAGATTCCCCACTGCAATCACAGGAATCGGTGCTTGGTAGCTTTTATACAAAACGTGATTGTAGAGGTAATTCCGAATACTCGTAATCAACCAATACAATATCCCGAAGGGAAAAAGTAAAAACCTCAGCCATTTCATAATGCAAATGTAAGGGATTCTGAATCAATAATCATACTTACAGAATCAAGAAATTCGCAGTCCGTTTTCACAGGGTTTGTCCACCGAAATCAGAGTTACGTCTTTGTTTTCGCCTACAGCTCCGAGTAATAAACATTCGCTCATAAAATCAGCAATTTGCTTAGGCGGAAAGTTGATTACCGCCAAAACCTGTTTGCCAATAAGCTCGTTTAAATCATACAAATTAGTGATTTGAGCTGATGTTTTTTTAATTCCTTCCCCGCCAAAATCTATCCAGACCTTATAAGCAGGATTACGGGCTTTTTCAAATATCTGTGCATCGATTATCGTTCCGACCCGAATATCTATTTTAGCAAAATCTTCCCAGTTTATTTGTGTTTCCATTAGGTAATTGTCTTTATTTCTTTGTAAATTTACGATGTAACATTTTAAACTTTATGATGATGAGCAAAAAAATATTGATGTTAGCCGGCGATTTCGTAGAAGATTACGAGATTATGGTGCCGTTTCAAGCACTTTTATCTGTGGGTTGTGAGGTTGATGTGGTTTGCCCCGGAAAGAAAAAAGGCGAAATTATCGCTACTGCCATTCATGATTTTGTGGGTTTCCAGACTTATGTAGAACTTAGAGGACACAATTTCCAAATCAACAAAACCTTTGATGATGTACAACTTGATGATTATGACGGTTTGTATGTTTGTGGCGGACGAGCTCCTGAGTATATTAGACTGAATGACAAAGTATTGGCATACACCCGGCATTTTTTCGAGAATAACAAACCTGTGGCTGCTATTTGTCATGGTATTCAGATTCTGACTGCTGCGGAAGTTGTGAAAAACCGTACACTTACTGCTTATCCGGCTGTTGGTCCGGAAATTACACTCGCAGGTGGAAATTACAAAGAAATTGATGCCGATAAAGCGATTACTGACAACAATTTGACGACATCTCCCGCATGGCCTGGACACCCTGCTTTGCTAAAAGAATTTTATCAATTATTGGGCATTACGATTGGGCAAAACTAATGCAAAGATTTTAGATGTTAGATGCTGGCTATTGAGTGTTAATAGCCAGCATCTAACGAAATCATCTTTTTCGTTTGAGGATTTTTCTTGCACGACTTTGAAATGAAACAGTCATCTGCGGATACATTTGTTCAATAATTGCGGTAAGCTCTTCAGTAATCCATTTATTTTCTTCGGATAGTAAATCCAGACAAGTGATACAGTTTGATTTTGTTGCAACGAGAGATTCTCCGATTAACCATGAAAAGCAAATTTCGGTTAGCTGTTGTTTTTGTTCGGCAGATAAATCATTATGAGTATGTTTCAACATACCGATATACATATTGGTCAGACTTCTTTTGTTGGTTTCGTGGTTTTCATTCTCTGCTAAATCAATAAAATACTGGAAATCGTTTTTGAAATACAACAAATGAGTCCGTGAAAAAGTATCGCAGAAACACAACAAATGAACTTTCTGTTTTCCGCTTGTGCGGTCGATAAGAGCAACCAAACTTTCGGAGTCAAATTCATTTTTTAAGATTAGATTCCGAGCGAAATACCTGTTTTCTAATCTTAAATCTAATTGATTGAGCAAAAAATTTTCAACGATGTTCATGGATTATTATATTTTACCAACCACAGTTTTATTGTTTATCCTTACCTATAAACGGATTATACATCATAATCGCATGATTTTCAGCAAGTAGTTTTTCTGTCGTTAAACCTTTATTCTTTTCTATTTTAAAAATTTGATTGTGCCGTGAATAACCTCCCCAAAACTGCATTTTCATTAAATGATTCCGTTCTTCGACCTTGTATTCTTTGTCAATTTTTTCTTTACTGAATAATTCGCCGTTCAGGTGTGTTTCGTTTAGCCACAATTTCAATTGAAAAATATTATCAGTTTCATTTTTAACTTGTAAATCAATGTAATTATAAGACAATGTTGCACCTGCACCAAAAGGTACTTTTCTGTTTACGTCGGGAAATACGTCAAATCCGTGTCGGTGTCTTTCTGTAATTGTCAAAGGTGAATGTGCAAAAATCCAAAAAAGCAAATTTCCTAACTGACAAAGTCCGCCACCTGTGTCTTTTGCAATCATTCCTTGTTTTAAAACAAGTCCTTCCAGATATCCTTTGCGTTTTGAAGGTCTGCCTACAAGTTTCCAAACTGAGAAAGTTTCGCCCGGGTTAATTATTAAATGGTCAATGTATGAAACAGCAATCTTTAGGTTGGTTTTCTTGTTTTCCTGCAGATACATATCAACGTCTTTAAGAGAACGAAGAATAATTGATTTGTGCCGGAAAACAGTATTTTTAAATAATTTTTCACTTTTAGAAACCGCCCATTTTTTGTTTCCGAAAAACCAATCCATTTTTCGTTTCAGGATAAAATATTCCTTTCCGAATATTTGCCTTAACTGACTTCTTTGTTTGGGCTTTTCTATTTCTTTCATGTTTGATATTACATCTTTTTTAAAACCACCATACTTTAAAAGTAAATATACAGAAAAACCTCAAAAGATTGCTCCTTTGAGGTTCTTTATTATTCAGTTCAACTTTGAACCTTTAAACCTTAAACTTTAAACAAAATCTTACAAGTGAATCACTTCATCATAAGCAGCTGCAACAGCTTCCATAACAGCCTCACTCATAGTTGGGTGAGGATGAACAGCTTTTAAGATTTCGTGTCCTGTGGTTTCTAATTTACGGGCAACAACAGCTTCGGCAATCATATCGGTAACGCCGGCTCCAATCATATGACAGCCTAACCATTCGCCGTATTTGGCATCGAAAATTACTTTTACAAAACCGTCCGGTGTTCCGGCAGCTTTTGCTTTTCCTGATGCAGAGAACGGGAATTTACCTACTTTGATTTCATAACCGGCTTCTTTTGCTTTTTTCTCGGTCATTCCAACCGACGCAATTTCCGGTGTTGCATAGGTACAACCAGGAATATTTCCGTAATCTAATGGTTCTACGTGCAAACCTGCAATTTTTTCCACACAAAGAATTCCTTCAGCAGATGCTACGTGAGCTAAAGCTTGTCCCGGAACCACATCTCCAATAGCATAGTAACCCGAAACATTCGTTTGATAAAATTCATCTACCTGAATTTTATCTTTATCTGTTTTGATTCCGGTTTCTTCTAATCCAATATTTTCTATGTTTGATTTGATACCCACAGCCGAAAGTAAAATATCAGCTTCTAAAATTTCTTCTCCTTTAGCTGTTTTTACCGTAGCTTTTACACCATTTCCGGAAGTATCTACTTTTTCAACCGATGAATTGGTCATAATAGTAATGCCTGCCTTTTTCAAAGAACGTTCAAATTGTTTGGAAACATCTTCATCTTCCACAGGAACAATGTTTGGCATAAATTCAACAATGGTAACTTCAGTTCCCATAGAATTATAGAAATGAGCGAACTCAACACCAATCGCACCTGAACCTACAACAATCATTTTCTTTGGTTGCTCCGGCAAGGTCATTGCCTGACGGTATCCGATTATTTTTTTACCATCTTGCGGTAAGTTTGGCAATTCGCGAGAACGTGCTCCGGTTGCAATAATGATATGATCCGCAAAATATTCGGTTACTTTTCCGTCTTTATCGGTAACATCAACTTTTTTGCCCGGTTTTACTTTTCCAGCACCGTCAATAACATCAATTTTGTTCTTTTTCATCAAAAACTGAACACCTTTGCTCATTCCGTCGGCAACACCGCGTGAACGTGCAATTACAGCTCCAAAATCTTTATCTACTTCGCCATTGATAGTCAAACCATAATCAGAAGCGTGTTTTAAATAATCAAAAACCTGAGCCGATTTTAACAATGCTTTCGTCGGGATACACCCCCAGTTTAAGCAGATTCCCCCTAAATTTTCCTTTTCCACTACGGCAACTTTAAAACCTAATTGCGAGGCTCTGATGGCAGTTACATATCCGCCCGGACCGCTTCCTAAGATGATGATATCGTATTTCATTTTTTAATTGTTTTTAGGCTGTAAGCATTAAGCTTTCAGCACATTATTGTTATTTAATTTTTTAATTAAAAAGTTATTTGAAGCTGTTTTTTTAACTATTTCAATCAGTTGCGAATTTAAGCATTTATTTTGAAAACCACCAAATTGTTTTTTTGTTATCAACCTGCTTCGGCTGCATGAAACTGTGATTGATACAAACTTTTATAATGTCCGTTTTCTATTTGCAGCAACTCTTGATGTGTGCCTTTTTCAACAATTTGCCCTTGGTCCATCACGATAATCACGTCAGCGTGGGTAATGGTCGCCAAACGATGTGCAATAATAATAGAAGTTCGGTCTTTGGTCAGGATTTTAATCGCCTGTTGGATAAGCTCTTCCGAATGGGAATCGATTGACGAAGTTGCCTCGTCCAAAATTAAAATACTTGGCTGGCTCATATAGGCACGCAAAAACGAAATCAATTGCCGCTGCCCCGATGAAATCATCGCTCCGCGTTCTTTGACATTATAATCATACCCTCCCGGCAACGTTCCAATAAAATCATGCACCCCGATTTTCTTTGCAGCTTCAACGACATCTTCTTTGCTGATTGCGGGATTGTTTAACGTGATATTGTTCAAAATACTGTCGCTGAACAAAAACACATCTTGCAATACAATCGCGATTTGCCGGCGTAAACTTTGTAGCGTAAACGCGTTGATATCCGTACCGTCGATGGTAATTTTTCCACTGTCAATTTCATAAAACCTGCTCAATAAATTAATCATCGTCGATTTTCCCGCTCCGGACGAACCCACAATCGCCACGGTTTGCCCGGGCTGAATGTTCAGATTTATGCCTTTCAGCACTTCTACTTCCGGATTGTAGCTAAATCTTACTTCCTGAAAATCAATATTTCCTTGAAATTTTGGGGCAATCTGATTTCCTTCTGTCTGAATCACATCGTCTCTGTCCATGATTTCAAAAACGCGGTCGGCAGCCACAATTCCCATCTGCATCACGTTGAATTTATCGGCAATTTGTCTAAGCGGATTAAACAACATCGGTATCATCATGGTGTAGGCAACCAAATCTCCGGTAGTCGTCAGATTACCTCCACCGATGATATTGAAACCTCCGAAAATTACAACGCAACCCAACGTTATCTGAGAAACGAAATCGGCTATTGGAAAAAATATGGAGTTGTATAAAATGTTTTTTTGCCACGCCTGATTGTGCTTTTGGTTGATTTCTTCAAACTTTTCATATTCCTGTTTTTCTCGGGTAAACAGCTGGACGATTTTCATTCCGGTTATACGTTCCTGTACAAATGAATTCAGATTGGCGACTTGCGTTCTCACTTCGTCAAAGGCTTTTTTCATGTGTTGTTGAAAAACCCTTGTAGCATAGAGCAACACAGGCATTGCCGCCATCACGACAAACGTGAGTTTCCAATTCATAAAAAACATAATGCCAAGCACGACCACCATTTTCAGTACATCTGAAATAATCATAAACAGTCCCTGGCTGAAAATACTGGCAATAGATTCGATATCGGAAACATTCCGGGTAATCAGCCTTCCGACCGATTCTTTATCAAAATAACGAAGTTTGAAATGGGTAATTTTATGAAAAAGTTCTTCCCGAATATCTTTTACAATCCGCTGTCCGAGCCAGCTGGCACTGTATGAAAACGAATATTGTGAAACCACTTCCACCAGAAGTACAACGCCTATCAAAAAACTGTACATTGCTAATCCGTTGGCATCTTTTACTTCCACATAATTATCGACAATTTGCTTAACCATATAAGGCCTTAAAGCAGCAAATGCCGATAGCAATATCACGCTGGCAATAACGATGATGACCACAAATTTGTATGGCGTGATATAACGTAAAACTTTTCTGAGTGTGCTTGTATTTATTTTTTTCATAGATAAGGATAACTAACTTCAACAAGGTGCAAACCGCATGCCGGCACCGAAAATCCGGCTTTGCCCCTGTCTTTGCTTTGTATAATTTTGTGTACATCTTCAGGCTCAATTTTTCCCAAACCAACATTGACCAGCGTTCCGACAACAGCCCGAACCATATTCCGCAAGAATCGATTTGCCGTTATCGTAAATACCCATTGATGTTCGGCAACATTCGTCCATTCAGCCTGATAGATTTTACAAAGATAGGTGTAAACATCGGTATGTGTTTTAGAAAAACATTCAAAATCTTCATATTCAAACAAGATTTTGGCAGCTTGGTTCATTTTGTCAAAATCCAACGGACGGTGATTGTACCAGCTTGTTTCATTCAAAAAGGGATTTTTTTTCGTATGCAGATAATATTCATATTTGCGTTGGGTGGCATCGAAACGGGCGTGTGCATCGTCATTGACCGGAAAAATCCGGTAAACGGCAATGTCTTTAGACAAGAAAGAATTCAGTTTGGCGACCAGTTTGGCTTCATCAATTTCCTGATGCCAGTCAAAATGTGCATACATCTGCCGGGCGTGTACGCCTGCATCTGTTCGTCCGGCACCAACCAATTCCAGTTCAGCCGGCAACAACAAACCGAACGCCTTTGTCATTTCTTCCTGAACTGTAACGGCGTTGGGTTGTGACTGCCAGCCGTGATAACGGGTGCCATTATATGCAAATTCTACGAAATATCTCAATCTTTAAAAATTTAACGTTACAAAGATACTTCAATTACCCCGAACGTACCATTAACAAAAAACTAAATATTTTCTTATCTTTGTAATACTAAGAGCATTTGAAAATGTACAAAGCCATAACCATAGACCGTGAAAATCTGACCCTGATGGGTGTGCAGTTTAAAGACCTAAAAACACTCGAAAGCACAGCAAATGCTATCGGGAGCAATATGTTTGAAGGTTTTGAACCGACTACTGAATTAATTCAATTATATTTAGATTGGAAAAACGGTTTAATCTCAGAAATGGATTTTTTAGCCAAGTTGCATAACATTCATGGAAAATAGTTACAGATATATTGACTCTGAATTAAAATATACTTATAAAAATGGTGTATTGCGTAATTTAGCCAATATTGTGGACGAAAAAATTTTGTTGGTCTATGAGAGCTTAAAAGTTTCTAAAAGAGTTGAAGAATTATTTAACAATCCCGTCAAAATTAAAAGTACAGCAAGTTTGCTTAGTATTCACAAACATTTATTTCAGGATATTTATGAATGGGCGGGTAAGCTCCGGACTGTAAATATCAGCAAAGACGGAAAGCCTTTCTTTGACGAGGAACGGTTTGACACCGCTTTTCAATACATCGACAGTTTAATTGCTGAATACAAATCTATCGACAACAACGACAAAACAATACTGGCAAATAAATTAGCCGAAATTTTAGATAACGTAAATTATTTGCACCCTTTCAGAGAAGGTAACGGACGTGTACAAAGAGAATTTTTGCGTTCACTCGCCTTGGAAAAAGGGCTGAAACTCAACTTGAATCCGCCTGATAATATGGATATTTACAATCGCTATATGCAAGGAACAATAAACAGCGATGTTCAAATATTATCAAAATTAATTTTGGAGCTGATTTCTGAATCTTAATCAAAAAAAACACCATGCGTCAACTATTTTTATTACTCACTTTTTTGTTTGCTTTTGGGGCAAATGCCCAGAAATTTGAAGATTATTTCATCGACAAAACCCTGCGTTTGGATTACATTTTTGCTGGAAACAGTGACAAACAACATGTTTTTCTGAGCGATTTAGTACAACTGAATCAATGGCACGGACGAAAAGGAAATCTAAGCACCACCCCCATTCAGGGTTATGGACAAATCAAAGTGTATGATGAAACGACCCGACAGTTGATTTACGTTTTGCCTTTCGGAAGTTTGTTTCAGGAATGGCTGACTTTGGACGAAGCTAAAACTGCATCAAAAAGCTTTGAAAATTCTTATCTCATTCCCTTTCCAAAAAACAAAATCAATGTACAGGTTTCTTTTTTTGACGCTTACCACAAAGAGAAAATTTTGCTTAAGCACACCATTGACCCAGCAGATATTCTCATTCGGAAAGCCACAGAAAACAACGATGTTCCGTATGAAATCATTCACAAATCTTCGGTAGAAAACCCGATTAAAATTGCCATCGTTGCCGAAGGTTTTCAGCAAGACGAAATGCCTCTTTTTATGGATTATGCCCGACAAGCCATGGAAAGTCTATTCAAACATAAAGCCTTTAAAAAACATCAAAATGCTTTTGAAATTGTCGCTGTGAAATCGGTTTCGGAAGATTCAAACGTGAGTGTTCCTTCACAAAATATTTGGCATTCAACGGCTGTTCAATCACATTTTGACACTTTTTATTCCGAACGGTATCTAACGACTTCACACATTAAATCACTGCACGGTTTGCTGGAAAGTGTGCCTTATCAGCATATTATTATTCTTGCCAATACAGATGTTTACGGCGGTGGCGGTATTTTGAATTCCTACACACTTACCACAACAAAAAACAAACAATTTGCTCCGGTGGTGGTACATGAATTCGGGCACAGTTTTGCCGGATTGGCAGACGAATATTTTTACGAAGAAGACGTTTTTGAAAACAAAGCAGTACAACAAACTGAACCTTGGGAAAAAAACATCACTTCATTGGTTGATTTTACAAGTAAATGGCAGGATTTGGTGGCAGAAACAACACCGATTCCGACCCCTGATTCATTGATGAATGCTGTACAAATCGGTGCATTTGAAGGGTTAAAAGGAAACGGTTTATACATTCCATCACATCATTGCCGAATGAAAATCAATCAGGCGGAAGATTTTTGCCAGGTATGTAGTCGTGCTATCGAAGAAATGATTTTATTTTACACCTCCAACGAATCTGAATAATGAAAATTCTCTTATTATCCGACACACACAGTTATATTGACGAACGGATTTTACATCATGTACAAAATGCAGACGAAGTGTGGCATGCCGGCGATATCGGCAATTTGGCTGTTACGGATAAAATCCGGGAGCTCAAACCGCTCAGAGCAGTATATGGAAACATCGACGGCACGGAAGCCCGAAAAGATTTTCCGCTGAACCAGCTTTTTACCTGTGAAAAAGTCAAGGTATTGATGACGCATATTGGCGGATATCCGGGAAGATATGCCAAAGGAATAAAAGATTTACTGCTCAAAGAACGACCTCAGATTTTCATTAGCGGGCATTCACATATTTTAAAAGTACAATATGATAATCAGCTGAATATTTTACATCTGAATCCTGGGGCAGCTGGCATATACGGACATCATCAGGCAAGGACTATGCTCAGGTTTGAAATAATCGGTTCGGATATTAAAAACATGGAAATCATTGAATTAAAGAAATAATTCAACACAAAAAAGGCTACTGATTTCTCAATAGCCTTACATTCTATTTACTTACAAAAAACAAAAGTTAAATTTGCTTTTCTGTTTCTCTTTTTTCCTTTCTTTCCTGCAACATATCTCTGGTACCACCGACAGCCCATACTATGGCTACGTTGACCAAAAACAACATCAACCAAAATCCCATTAACAAGATAACAACTCCTATTATAAAAGCTAAATATTGACTAAATCCAAACATTTTGATTACGATTTTATTGTTATGCAAATGTAACCCATAATTTTTAATATACAAACACCTGACTAAAAATTTTTATAGAATATTTTACCGTTAAACAGATAATGAGTAATTTTAGGCAAAATTTTTATCAACACAAAATTAATCATTATAAATCATGGAATTTCGTATCGAGAAAGACACTATGGGAGAAGTGAAAGTACCTGCTGACAAATATTGGGGTGCTCAAACGGAACGTTCCCGAAACAATTTTAAAATAGGCAAACCGGCAAGTATGCCTAAAGAAATCATTGAAGGTTTTGCCTATCTGAAAAAGGCTGCTGCATTTGCCAACTGCGAATTGGGCGTTTTGCCTGTCGAAAAACGTAATGCCATAGCTCAGGTTTGCGACGAAATACTGGAAGGCAAATTGAACGACCAGTTTCCGTTAGTAATCTGGCAAACAGGTTCCGGAACGCAGTCAAACATGAACGTTAATGAAGTGGTTGCCAACCGTGCACAAGTTTTGGCAGGCGGAAAAATCGGCGAAGGCGAACCGGTATTGAAAGCGAATGATGACGTAAATAAATCTCAATCATCTAACGATACTTTCCCCACCGGAATGCACATTGCGGCATATAAAGCAGTGGTAAAGAAAACGATTCCGGGCGTTGAACAATTAAAACGCACTTTGGAAGAAAAAGCTAAAGCATTCAAAGATGTAGTAAAAATCGGTAGAACACACCTGATGGACGCCACTCCCCTAACCTTAGGGCAAGAACTTTCGGGTTATGCCATGCAGTTGGAATATGGACTGAAAGCATTGAAAAACACTTTAGCTCATTTATCTGAACTGGCATTGGGTGGTACAGCTGTAGGAACAGGTTTGAACACACCAGACGGATATGACGTTTTGGTTGCTAAATATATCGCAGATTTCACAGGATTACCTTTCGTGACGGCAGCAAACAAATTTGAGGCTTTGGCAGCACATGACGCTATTGTGGAAACGCACGGTGCGTTAAAACAATTAGCAGTTTCTTTAAATAAAATAGCTAACGACATCAGAATGCTGGCATCGGGACCTCGTTCGGGAATCGGAGAGATTATTATTCCGGAAAACGAGCCGGGTTCATCTATTATGCCCGGAAAAGTAAATCCTACTCAATGCGAAGCTTTAACCATGGTAGCTGCACAGGTTATGGGCAACGACGTGGCAATTACCATTGGTGGTACACAAGGGCATTACGAACTGAATGTATTCAAACCGATGATGGCGGCAAACTTTTTAGAATCTGCCAATTTGATTGCTGATGCTTGTATTTCTTTCGATCTGCACTGTGCTCAGGGTATCGAGCCAAACCACGAAAGAATTCAAAGTCTGTTGGATAATTCATTGATGCTTGTTACTGCACTGAATACCAAAATCGGTTATTACAAAGCGGCTGAAATCGCTCAAACTGCCCACAAAAACGGAACTACCTTGAAAGAAGAAGCTGTGAGATTAGGCTATCTTACTCCGGAAGAATTTGACGAATGGGTTAAACCGGAAAAAATGGTAGGGAAAATAAATTTATAAATCAATACCTTAAAATAGAAGAAAGCCACAGATTGCAATAATTAACACAAATTGTTTCGTGAAAATTAGTGCAATTTGTGGCTAATTTTTTTCTTTTTACTACAAAAAAAATGGGCAGCCTAACAAGACGTCAAGCTACCCACCAAAAACTACATTAACTACTACTTTTTTGAAAAAACTACTTACTACTTTTTTGGTAAATGTCCAGTAAATATTTTTCAGAACTACTTTTGCTTATTTAATTGCAAACGGTATGCCAAAACATCTTTACTATAGTTTTACCTGCTTTTTATATCGGTCTTGTGTACATCAATTCCACAATGTGTAGATTTCACTCCACAAATTTACAGATTTTAATTCATTCTGCAATGATTGAAACGATTTATTTTTAGGCATTAGTTAAGAGCCAAGAAGAAAGAATCAAAAGCCATTAGTTGGTCTCGGTCATCACTTTGTCACCTCTCGTCACTTCGTCACTTCTCGTCACAGTTAGCACAACAACATATATAAGCCCTACGGGTTTCTTCCAACATCAAATATCTGACAACAATCTGAAAAATAATCCTTTAAAATATCTTTCGTATTAAAAAAAGTATTAATTTTGCATTCGCTTTTACTAAGATAAAGAGTTTCGGTAAAGGTTTGACAAAAAACAATTTAATCACTTCTGAGGTTATTTCTGAAGAAACTCTGTAACATCAGAATACAAAATTTTAATCAGACATGTCTGAACAAACACAAACACAAGAAGAATTCTTACGAGGTTTTGACTGGGATACGTATGAAAACGGTATCGCAAAAGTTGACAACCAACAATTGAACGAATTCGAACAATTAGTTGACAAAACTTTTATCTCTACTGACGATTCAGAAGTAGTACAAGGTATTGTTGTCAGAATTACCGACAGAGATGCTATTGTTGACATCAATGCAAAATCTGAAGGCGTAATCTCTTTAAATGAATTCAGATACAATCCTGACCTTAAAGTTGGGGACAAAGTAGATGTATTGATTGACGTAAGAGAGGACAAAAACGGACAATTGGTATTGTCTCACAGAAAAGCCCGTACAATCAAAGCATGGGAGCGTGTAATCAAAGCACATGAAACAGGCGAAATCGTAAACGGTTTTGTGAAATGCAGAACTAAAGGTGGTATGATTGTGGACGTATTCGGTATCGAGGCGTTCTTACCAGGGTCACAAATTGACGTGAAACCTATCCGTGATTACGACCAATATGTAAATAAAACTATGGAATTCAAAGTGGTAAAAATCAACCACGAATTCAAAAACGTTGTAGTTTCTCACAAAGCACTTATCGAGGCTGATATCGAAGAACAGAAAAAAGAAATCATCGGTCAGTTAGAAAAAGGACAAGTATTAGAAGGTGTAGTTAAAAACATCACTTCATACGGTGTATTCATCGATTTAGGAGGTGTTGACGGATTAATCCACATCACTGACCTGTCTTGGTCTCGTATCAACCACCCATCTGAGGTATTGGAATTAGACCAAAAACTGAATGTTGTAATCTTAGACTTTGATGACGAAAAAACACGTATCCAATTAGGATTGAAACAACTTCACGCCCACCCGTGGGACGCTTTGGACGCTGAACTTAAAGTAGGTGACAAAGTAAAAGGTAAAGTAGTTGTTTTAGCTGACTATGGTGCATTCATTGAAGTAGCTGAAGGCGTAGAAGGATTAATCCACGTTTCTGAAATGTCATGGTCAACTCACTTGCGCTCGGCTCAGGATTTCGTAAGCGTTGGCGACGAAGTAGAAGCTGTTATCCTTACTTTAGACAGAGAAGAAAGAAAAATGTCATTGGGCATCAAGCAATTGACCCCTGACCCATGGACTGATATCACTGCTAAATACCCAGTAGGTTCTAAACACACAGGTACAGTTCGTAACTTCACCAACTTCGGTGTATTCGTAGAATTAGAAGAAGGTATTGACGGATTGGTTTACATCTCTGACTTATCTTGGACTAAGAAAGTGAAACACCCTTCTGAAGTAGTAAATGTTGGCGACCAATTAGAAGTTATCGTTCTTGAATTAGACGTTGACGGAAGAAAGTTATCTTTAGGTCATAAACAAACTACTGCAAACCCTTGGGATAAATACGAAGAGGAGTTTGGCGTAGGTACTGTTCACAATGCTACTCTTGAAGATGTTAATGATAAGGGAGCAACTATTCCTTTCAACGAAGACATCGTAGCATTTATCCCTTCACGTCTTTTAGAAAAAGAAGACGGTAAGAAGTTGAAAAAAGGAGACAACGCAGATTTCAAAGTAATCGAATTCAACAAAGAATTCAAGCGTGTTGTTGCATCTCATACAGCTACTTTCCGTGAGGAAGAAGAGAAAAACATGAAACAAGCTGCTGAAAAAGCTGCTAATACACAAGCTGAAAAAACCACTTTAGGTGATTTGGACGCTTTAGCAGAATTAAAAGCAAAAATGGACGGAGAGAAATAATTCATTCATTCTCAATACAAACCCCGGATTTTAAAAGTCCGGGGTTTTCTTTTTTGTAAAAGGCAAAAAACGTATCAATAAAAATAACAGTTTCTATATTGCCACCTCAAAAAAGTTATTTATTTTTGCAAGCCCTAAGAAATGTCTTAGGGCAGGAATGTTTAATTAAATTATTAGTAAAAAGTGGAAAGTTTAAGTTACAAGACACAATCTTTGAACAGCCAGACTGCTGACAAGCAATGGGTGCTCATCGACGCTGAGGGTCAGACTTTGGGTAGATTGTCTTCCGAAATAGCTAAGCTACTTCGTGGAAAACACAAACCAGGGTTCACGCCTCACGTGGACTGCGGAGATAACGTAGTGGTTATCAACNTTTTGTACTTTTTTTTGAAAAAAATTCAAAGTCTTATTCCCTATCCAAAAATCTATAATGTACTTTATCCTAAACCCCCATCTCCTATCCCAAACGAGGACGCAAATATAAAACTCTTTTATCAAATAATGCAAGTGAAATGAGAAGATTTTTATCCCTTTTATTGAAATATATACTCAAGTGGCTACAAACGAACCCGTTGGAAGCGGAAATGTTTTTAAAAGAAAATGGAGACACTAAAAGTATCTCCATTTTTTGTTCATTTGTTTTACTTACCTAACCTCACGAACCAACTGAACATATCCAGTTTTTATTCCGGTTGGTGTTATAAAATGATAATAATATGTTCCGTCTGGCAACAGGTTGCCGCTATTAGACTGTCCTTCCCATTGATCGGTATATCCTATACCGTGAGAATACACTTCTATTCCATCACGATTGAAAATCTTCAATTCTAACAAATGGTATTCTGTTAAATCAAATGCATCATTTAACCCGTCACCATTCGGAGATATTCCTCTTTGCGGTGTACATTGAATTACCTGAATATCATATCTGTGACTGAAAACGCAACCAATTTCATTTTCAATATTAATATAAAGGGTATGATTTCCTTCTCCTAATATTGTTCCTGGCTGAACACGCTCTCCTTCACCGAATTCTGAAGCACTATAATATTGTCCGGCAGGTAGTTCGGGCACTAAATATCCATCACAAATCACAACATCTTCAGGCAGTTGAGGGTCTAGAGTTTCTGTTGCCACAATATTAAAGCTGGTAAATGAATAACAACCTGTTTCTTCGTTCAATATTGCCATATAGATTGTGGTCGGCAGTTCATCTACCACAAATTCTGTCAAATCTCCCGTAATTGGATTTTCCAAATCATAGGCATCCTCCTGATCGAGATAATAGCCTTCGAACACTATTGATGCAATTGTCTGATTTCTGAAAAACTCTTCTACTTGTGTTAAATCTGTTGGAGTAAAATAATCAGGATATACACAAATCGGGATATCATCATGTGGTGTAAAATCCAATAGCGGTTTGCGAATGATATCAAATTCAAATACCTGAACACACTCGGTCAATGTGTTATACACTCTGAGGTATATAGTAACCGGGATTGCTTCAGGTGTATATGCCTCAGGATTTTCGATAGCATCGACATCATTCTTTGCATTATCCTCACTCAAATGATAAGAGTATTCAAAATCGGCACCGCCTACTTTATACTGGTCAAATACCGGTTCATGAATTGTAATATCTACCTCAGGCATTCTGCCCGGAACAACACAAACCGGAATATCTTGCAAATCTTCCTCTAATACTATAATCGGGTATATTTCAATAAGCACACTATCACTGATACCGCAAGTTGTATTTCCTTCATAATAAGCCTCAATTCGATATACACCGGTTTCCGTAACTATTAACGTTGGTCCGGTTTCTCCTTCAATAAGCACATCGTCTTTGTACCATTCAAAAGTATATTTCTCAGGGTCTAATTGTGTATCCAGCAACACCTGGTCGTCTTCACATACTGCATTTAAATCCTCAATCAACATATCACCGCCTAAATCAACCGAACCTATATCAAAACTCCCCCCTTCAAGGAATACTGCTGAATCAAAAGACGCATCTCCCCTATCTTGAATCACCATTTTAATACGATAAGTTTTTCCTGGCGTTACAGCACTCTCCGCCGTCATAGGTACAGTCCAACCTCTGTAATTAATTGGATTTATTAACGGTAATTGCCCATTATACTGCCCATTAGGGTAGTATAATTCATGGAAATATTCCGGGTTTGCATCCCCGCAATTTGTAGAACCTGGAGGAGAATGAATTTCTTTTCTGATGGTTATTACAGAAATAGGGTCAGTCGTATCTGGCACTATAGCCAAGTTTTCCGTCACACCTGTATCTATATCTGTTAAGAAAAATGCAAAGGCATCTGAAAAACTACATTGAAAAGATCCTCCATACTCATTAGAAGCAAAAATAAAATTAAATTTCAAACTATCTGTGGCCGGTGTAAAATCAAACTCCAATATTGTAGCATTGTGATAATCATCATTATTTCCTAACACAGTATGCATATAGTCTGTCAATTGCTCATCATCCGGCCAGCTATTCATATTTCCTGATTGTATAGGTTGTTCCGAAGGACCTTCTGAATCTATCGCTCTACAAGTAGCCAATACAATCCCATTTTCGAATGGAAACTGCGAGCCATTTTTTTCAAAATAAGCAATACCATTTACATCGTTGAAATCCGTCCCCGTTACCCAACTGATATTTTCTATTCCGGTACAATTCCCAGCATCACCAATCAATACATCTTCAACCAATTCCGGAACAGTATGTTCGTCGTCTGCTACACGAATTGGTGGGAATAATGAAATTACACACATTTCAAAGTCAAATTCATCTGTGGCTGAAACAGTAATTACTCTGACTTTATAGGTCTCACCCGGCGTTAAATCATTCACAACAAGCTCCGTAGTTTGACCACATTCAATCGGATCGAGATAACCGGTGCAAATATCCTCTTCATATACCTCAATATGGACATTCCAAGCACTTGCCTCAGTACTAAGAACAACCCCATGTGTAGTGGTTATAGCCTCAAACTCATACCATACATCTACAACCGGTTCATTAAAATCGTTACACCCATCACTAGCTCCCTCACTTAGGGTAGCGTCCAAAAATGTTCCAGAAACAGTTTCTTCACATTCCATTGTTTCGCTTACCGGCAATTCTACCGCCCCATCGCAATCATCATTATCCGGAGCTTGCAATGTTCTAACACAAACATCAAATGTAGAATTATTGGTAGCTGAATAAGTAGAAACCCTGATTTTGTAAGTATCTCCAATCGTTAATCCAGACAATGTTATTGTACCCTGCCCACAGGCAATAGGTTCTGCCCCCGGCGTATTACAATCAGCTTCTTCAAAAACCTCCACATAGGTAGTCCAAGTATCGGCAACGTTTAATATAGAAACTTTATGTATTGTATCAGTAGCTTCAAATTCAAACCACACATCTTTAACAGCTTCATCCCAATCATAACAAGCTATCACCCCCCCCACAGAGGAAAGTGTTGCATCATCAAAAGTACCGGGAGTTGTTAATGTACAACTTGCATCTGTGTTTACCGGTACATCAGTCGCTTCGTCACAATCATCATTATCCGGAGCGTTTAAGGTTCTAACGCAGATATCAAATGTAGAATTATTAGTTGCCGAGTAGGTAGAAACTCTAACTTTATAAGTGTCACCAATTGTTAATCCAGACAAAGTTATTACATCCTGACCACAAGAAATAGGCTCTGCACCCGGTGTATTACAATCAACTTCTTCGAAAACTTCTATATAACTACTCCAGCTCTCGTTATTATTTAACATAGAAACTTTATGCACGACATCAGTTGCCTCAAATTCAAACCAAACATCTTTGACAGCCTCATCCCATTCATAGCAAGTTATCAAGCCTCCAATAGAAGAAAGTGTTGCGTCCTCAAAAGTACCAGGAACAGTTAACGTACACGTTGCATCTGTGTTTACCGGTACATCAATCGCTTCGTCACAATCGTCATTCTCCGGAGTGTTCAACGTTCTTACGCAAATATCAAAACTGGAAGTTAGATTCCAGGTAGAAAAAACTCTGATCTTATAAGTTTCACCAACAGTTAACCCTGAAGCCATTACTGGACTGTTTCCGCAAGTCATAGGCTCAGATGTAGAATCATCACAAATATCATCGGAAAAAACCTGTATATACATACTATAAGTATCAAATGAATTCAAAATTGATATAGCATGAGCCGATTCTGTTGCTTCAAACTCAAACCAAACATCCTGATAAATAGTTGACCAGGCGTCACAAGGTCCAGGCATATCTTCCGACAGCGTTGCTCCTTGAAAAGTGCCGCTGGCAGTTAAGTCACAAGTAGCATCAGTGTTTACAGGTACCTCGGTAGCTGCATCACACTCGTCATTTGCTATGACTGTCATAAATACAAAAGATCTCCAACCACTAATATCATCAGTAGCTGCGTCACATATTGCCCGGACATAAAATTCGTAAGTTGTTGTTCCTTCCAAATCTTCAAAAGTATATGGATTGTCTGTTGTCAGAATAATATCATCTTCATCGCCACTTGGTTCTCCCGAACCTGCGGGCACGACAATCACTTCCCACTCCGTTGCATCGCCTTGCTCTGTCCAGCTAATTGTCGCAGAATCTACTGTAACTTCTGCCTCTACATTTATTGGTTTAGGGCAAGAAGGTGCTGTACAATCGACCACGCCTGTATAAAGTTCAGAATCTGGCGAACCAGTATCTGGAGGTTTTGAATAAACTTCTTCTCCAAAAGCGTCTAAAATTGTAATGCCTACTTCATCTTGCCAAGAGCCTCCAGAGTTCCAAAATAATGAAAACGGCTCTCCATCACATAATGCGATTTCTATCGAGCCTGTCGCTCCACCTGTTAAACCAAATGTCTCAACTTCTTCTTCGTTTTGAAAAACAGTCATTGTGCCTCCACTCCAACCATCGCCAAATTCATCCGTCATTACGAATGTGTAGGTACATTGGTTAGCCTCGTCACAATCTACTGCATCGTTGATTGCTTCTGCTGTGGCAACATTACCTTCTTTTAGAAAATTAACCTCTAATGGGTTAATTACTCCAAAAGCAACAAATGATATCGCCAAAGTCAAAAATAATAGATATTGTTTTTTCATAATAAAACATTTTATACTTTTTAAAGACCGAAAGATAATAATTTTCTAAACAAAAAAATAAAATTGTTTAAAAAAATAAAAAACCAGCCAAAAAATGACTGGTTTTAATATGGTTTAAATTACAGGTTAATATCTGTAATAGTCAGGCTTGAAAGGACCTTCGACTTTCACTCCTATATATTTAGCCTGCTCTTCCGACAAAGTATCTAATTCTACACCAATACGTTTTAAATGTAATTTGGCTACTTTTTCATCTAAATATTTAGGTAACATATACACTTTATTTTCATATTTATCCGAATGTTTCCATAACTCAATTTGGGCCAATGTTTGGTTCGTGAACGAGTTCGACATCACAAATGACGGGTGCCCGGTGGCACAACCCAAGTTCACTAACCGACCTTCTGCCAAAACGATTACATCTTTCCCGTCAATATTATATAAATCAACTTGAGGTTTTACTTCTGTTTTGGTAGAACCGTAGTTTTTGTTCAGCCAAGCCATATCAATTTCATTATCAAAATGTCCGATGTTGCAAACAATCGTTTTGTCTTTCATCATTTTAAAATGACGGTCGATGATAATATCTTTGTTTCCGGTTGTTGTGATAACGATGTCTGCATTAGCAATTACATTATCCAATTTTTTTACTTCGTAGCCTTCCATTGCCGCTTGCAATGCACAAATCGGATCAATTTCAGTAACGGTAACAATAGAACCTGCTCCACGGAATGATGCTGCCGTTCCTTTACCAACGTCGCCATATCCGCAAACAACCACGCGTTTTCCGGCTAGCATTACATCTGTTGCACGACGAATAGCATCTACTGCAGATTCACGACAACCGTATTTATTATCAAATTTTGATTTTGTAACCGAATCGTTCACGTTGATTGCCGGCATCGGAAGTGTTCCGTTTGCCATACGCTCATACAAACGATGAACGCCTGTTGTGGTTTCTTCAGACAATCCTTTGATTCCCGAAACCAATTCCGGATAACGGTCTAAAACCATATTGGTCAAATCGCCTCCATCGTCCAGAATCATATTCAACGGCTGACGGTCTTCACCAAAAAACAACGTCTGCTCGATGCACCAGTCAAACTCTTCTTCGTTTAATCCTTTCCACGCATACACCTGAATTCCTGCATCGGCAATCGCCGCCGCCGCATGGTCTTGCGTAGAGAAAATATTACAAGAACTCCAGGTAACCTCAGCTCCCAACGCTTTCAATGTTTCAATCAAAACCGCTGTTTGAATAGTCATATGCAAGCACCCTGCAATTCTCGCTCCTTTTAAAGGTTGTTCGTTTTTATATTCTTCGCGAAGTGCCATCAATCCCGGCATTTCGGCTTCTGCCAATTCAATTTCCTTTCTTCCCCAGCTTGCCAATGAAATATCTTTCACTTTATAAGCCACGTAAGGTATCGTTTTTGTGCTCATCTATCTGTATATTTGTAAATCAATTTTCTGCAAATTTACGGATTTACTTTGAATTGATTGCCAATGAAATTATAAACACGATTTTATGCCTTTATATAAAAACATAAAAGCTGATGCTGAAACGGAAATTTTTGTCTGGAAAATTACCGAAACTGAAGAAGAGCTGAAACAAAGTGTGTCGATGCAGGAAAAACATCAGAAACGTTACAACGGAATGCTTTCTGAACAACACCGAAAGGGTTTTCTGAGCGTACGGAAACTTTTGGAGACAGCCGGTTATACTGATTTTGACCTGAATTATGACAGCAACGGAAAACCAGCTTTGAGCGACGGAAAACACATCTCAATTACACATTCTTTTGATTTTTCTGCAATTATTGTCAGCACGAAAAACGTTGGGATTGACATTGAAAAACAACGCGAGAAAATCATACGCATTGCTGATAAATTTATTGAAACGGAATTTGAGTTTCTGGATAAAAATAAAAATTACATCGAAGATTTAAGCATTGTTTGGGGTGCAAAAGAATCGCTGTACAAAATGTGCAACTCACGTAGTTTGAGTTTTAAACAGGATATGCACGTACAGGATTTCACAAATAATAGTACTGAAGGAACTGCTTTTGTTGATTGCAAGGAACTTCAATTTGTTTGTAAATTCACCTTTTATTTTATGACTTTTGAAAATTACACTTTAGTTTACGCATTGGAAAATGAATAGAGAAATCATAAAAACCGAAATACAATACAAAGCCGTCCGAAGTTCAGGTGCGGGTGGACAAAATGTGAATAAAGTAGCTACAAAAATACAATTGCAGTTTGCTCCGGCAACTTCTTCGGGATTAACGGACGATGAAAAAGCAACATTAGCGGAAAAATTAACCAACCGCCTTACCAAAGAAGGCTTTGTCATCATTGAATGCAGCGATACCCGAAGTCAGTTTAAAAACAAAGCATTGTGTACGCAACGTTTGTTTCTGCTGTTGGAGAACGCTTTGAAAAAAGACAAAAAACGCATTGCTACCAAAATCCCGAAAGCGGTTATCAAAAAACGATTGGAAGACAAAAAACGCAATGCCGAGAAAAAACAAAATAGGAAGTTTAGGTTTTGAGTTTAAGCAAAAAAAGCACGAAAATTTCGTGCTTTTTTTTAAATTAGAAATGCCCTTAGCTTAATATGCCTCATATACTATAACAAAAGAAATTCCTGAATCTTCTACATAAAGCTCAAGAGTGGAATCAGTAAGCGTCAAAATCGTTATTTCGCCTGAAACTAATTCTCCATTAGGGTCATTACTAGAAATAGTCAAAATATCTCCATTTACCGAAAACGTACCAAAATCTTCTTCTCCTATAGTGCAATTAGGAAGATAAGCAACATCTCTGACTGTACCATTCTCCATAAATTCAATAAAATCATTGGTGGTTGCACATGCGTGGTCATGATATAATATCTCTCCATTCGACCCATCAGAAATTCCAACTTTTGCCCACTTACCAACAATTGCAGAAGTTGGTTGAGGGTTTCCAGGTTCTCCGGGATTTCCTGGGTTTCCGGGATTTAAAATATCATCTATACTTGGGTTATAATTGTCGAATCCATCAGAACTTTCGCATGACGAAAACAAAATGCCTACAAAGAACAAAAATAATACGGGGTAAGAAAAAATACGTTTCATATAACAAAATTTAGTTAAATAATCAGGTTTCATTTACATATTCGTAAAATATCACATTTACAAATATATATAAAATATTTAAACATCAAAAAAATGCTATTTTAAAACACAAATAATTACCGTATTTTTGGAAAAAAATTCAAATATGTCTGATTTTGAAAACAACACTATTTCCTTAGACGAAATTCCGCAATATGAAGCTGTTGATTTTACGCATCTTCACAAAGATTATGTAAAGATTGTCCGAATGAATACACTGATTACCATTCTGATAGGAATTGTGATTGCTATAGCTCTTTTTTTTATCTTTGATGAGCCGGAGAAATATTATTTCATCGGAGGTGTTTTGTTATTATCTATAATCATCGGGTGTTTTCCTTTAATCACATACAAAAAGAAGCAATACGCCTTTCGCAAACACGATGTGTTGTACAAAAAAGGATTGATTTTCAAATCTACTAATGTTGTTCCTTACATTCGTTTACAGCATGTGGTGATTAAACAAGGTTGGTATGCCAAACGTCTAGGATTGGCAGTTTTGGGGCTGCATACAGCGGCAAGCGACAGCGTTGATGTAGCGATTCCCGGACTGACGCTGGAAGAAGCCGAACGTTGGAAATCCTTTTTGTTAAACCGTTTACAGGAGCTGGAAGATGAAGCAAATGCCTAAGTATGATTTTTCGCAACCCAATAAATTAGCCCGAAAAGCCTTGTGGTTGGTTTTGGGAAATGCAGTTTGGGTGATGTTTCGCTCGTTGTGGCCGATATTGGCAGTACTGGCACTTCGAGGTTTCGATAACAAATCACCATGGTTGTATATTGTTTTTGCAGGAATATTTGTGTTATTAATTTCCCGTTTATTTATCAATTATTTCTATTATTCGTATCAGGTTATTGATGATGAGTTAGTTATCAACAAAGGCTGGCTGAGCAAATCCAAAACGGTCGTAAAGCTGGGTAAAATCCACGAAGTGAACCTAAATCAGAAATTAATCCATAAACTGATTGGCTTGTATATGGTTAAGGTGGATACGGCAGGAAGTTCCAAAACTGAGATTGCTATCAACGGTGTGGATTATCGTAAGGCATTGGCACTGAAAGAAGTTTTAACCAACACCGAACTTGCTGTTTCTGAGGAAACTGACAAAACCGAACAACAAGATGAAACCTTTATTTCACAACCTGAAAACACCGCAACCGAAGAAAGAATTAAAATTGGATTGACGAGTTTAATCAAAATCGGATTGACAAGGAATTATCTGCAAACATTGGGATTAATGATTGCATTTTCGTTTCAGATTATTGAGCAGACAAAAGATTTTTTATTTACTGATGAAGACGAAATTTCGATTTACAATGATATTTTTAATTCGGTTTCGTATGAACAATACATCGGATTGGTTGGATTACTTCTGGCATTCGGACTGATTGTTTTTATTATTTTGTTTAATTTAATACGGACTTTGTTTACCTATTTCAATTATCAGATTAACATCAAAAACAAGCAGTTGACGGTTTCCTACGGACTGACCGATTCTCATATTACCGCTGTCCCATCGCAAAAAGTACAGCTGTTCAAAGTACAACAGAATTATTTCCAAAAGCTGATGAATTTGTTTGAAGTCAAAATCCAGCAAGTGGAATCAACAGAAAACAATAAACAGAAAAAAGGGCTGGTCGTTCCCGGAGCAAATCGTTTGGAACTGGACAAAATTTTTCACGTGATTTACCAAACCGATTTAGAAATTCCAACTGAATTTCTGAAACCACACAAACGGATTTTATTGCTCAAATTCTTTTGGTTATGTATTCCGGCATTGATTGCTTTGGGTGTTTTTTATTACAGTGAAACGATGCATTATGCGTGGGTTATTCTGCCGTTTTTGGTGTTCTTTTACTTTTTGATTTACTGCGGATACCGAAACGAAAAACTGTACATCAAAGACGATTTTATTGTATTGAAAAAAGGCATTTGGGACGTTACAACCACATATCTTCAAATCAATAAAGTGCAACAAATCAGCCTTAGTCAAAGTTATTTTCAGGAAGGACGAAAGTTGGGTTCTTTGAATTTATATACAGCTGGTGGTGCTGTGACGCTTTATTATTATGATTTTGGTAAATTG
This sequence comes from Avrilella dinanensis, assembly GCF_002807015.1. GTDB lineage: Bacteria > Bacteroidota > Bacteroidia > Flavobacteriales > Flavobacteriaceae > Flavobacterium > Flavobacterium dinanensis. The sequence continues at coordinate 989,183 of NZ_NIPO01000001.1, forward strand.
CAAAAGCTGTCCGACGAATGGCTATATAAAATCGAGAAAAATAATTATCAATGGATGTAGTTTTGGAAAGTGAACATCAGATTTTTTGTTCAGACATCAAATTTATATTACAAAAAATGACCAGTTTCGAAAGCTAATTGTTCCGAATGCCGGGCACACGGCACATAAAGACGCAAAACCTTTGGTTCTTGACACTATTGTGAGATTTGTAAAACAGATAATATAAAGCCACAGATGCATAGATTTAAAGTAAAAAATAACTAGTGGCAAAAATATAAAAATATGAAAAAATGGATAAAAGCAGCTCGTCTGCGAACACTTCCGTTATCAATATCCGGAATTTTGGTTGGAAGTGCGGCGGCATATCAAAACTACCACACACAATCGAATTATTACATTATCGTGATTTTATGCTTGCTGACGACTTTGTTTTTTCAGGTTTTGTCCAATTATGCCAATGATTACGGCGATGCGGTCAAAGGCACGGATAACGAAAACAGGGTAGGTCCTAAAAGAGCGGTACAGAGCGGCGAAATTACCAAACAGCAGATGAAAAATGCGATTATCATCACGTTGGTTTTGTCGCTGATAACTTCTGTCGGAGTGATTTATACGTCTTTTGGAAATGCAAATTTTCTTCAGGCAATCATCTATTTCGTATTGGCGATAGCTTGTGTGGGTGCAGCGATAAAATATACGGTGGGCAATTCGGCTTATGGTTACAAAGGATTAGGCGATGTTTTTGTGTTTATCTTTTTCGGATTGGTCAGCACGTTGGGAACTTATTATTTATTCGGGCATTCTATGGATTGGAAAATCGTTTTTCCTGCATCAGGAATCGGTTTACTGAGTATGGCGGTATTGAATATGAACAACATGCGTGATGTAGAAAATGATACTGTCATGGGCAAAAAAACAATGGTGGTAAAAATGGGCTATGAAAAAGCGAAACAATACCATTTTTATTTAATCATATTCGCAGTGATATTCATCAATCTTTACGCTATGAATGTGTTTTCAAAGTGGTATCAATTTGTTTATGCCATCGGCTTTATCCCTTTGTTGAAAAATATTGGAATAGTTGGCAAAACAAAAAATCCCCGATTGTTAGATCCAGAGTTAAAACGTTTGTCGTTAAGTACTTTTTTTATATCTTTATTGCTTTCAATTGCACTAATTTTAAATGCACTAATTTATGAAAATAACTTATCTTGGACACGCTTCTTTAGCAATTGGAGCTAATGGAAAAAACCTGATTATCGACCCATTTATTTCGGGTAATGAATTAGCCAAACATATTGATATAAACGCTTTAAAAGCAGATTACATCCTGATTACGCACGCTCACGGTGACCATATCTTGGACGTGGAAACGATTGCGAAAAACACAGGAGCAATCATTGTTTCCAATGCCGAAATCGCTGGTTATTACGAAGCCAAAGGTTTTACAACGCACCCGATGAACCACGGCGGAACGTGGGAATTTGATTTTGGAAAAGTAAAATATGTCAACGCTATTCACTCAAGTAGTTTTCCGGACGGGAGTTATGGCGGGCAACCCGGTGGTTTTGTAATCGAAGCCGAAGAGAAAAACATCTACATTGCCGGAGATACCGCTTTGACTTATGACATGAAACTCATTCCGATGAGAAATCCTCTGGATTTAGCAATTTTACCTATCGGAAGCAATTTTACAATGGACGTGGACGATGCTACTATTGCCGCAGAATATTTAGATGTCAATCATGTTTTAGGCTACCACTACGATACTTTCGGATATATTAAAATCGACCACGAAGTTGCCAAACAAAAATTTGCCAACAAAAAGAAAGAATTGATTTTACTGCCGATTGGTGACTCGATAGAGTTAAAATAGCAAGTAGTTTTTGTTTCATCTTTAAATTTTTTATAGATAAAATAAGCTTACAAAAAAAAAACCTCCATACTATCATATCGACAAAAATACCCTTTTTAGGGTATTTTTTACTTTGTACAAAGCCTTTACATTTGTAGAAACAAGTTTTAAATATCACTTTTATCGGATTCATCATTTATTTTTTACCAACCCTATTCTTTTAATAATAAAAATAAAACGTTAATTTGCAAAATATTTATACAATTTAAACTGTAAATATGAAAATATATTACCTCTTTTTTATTATGTTTTTTGTTGGGTTATCACTATACGGACAAAACCAGCAGCGGGTGGATAGTCTTGAGTCTGAGTTAATAAATTCCAAAGATATACAGCATAAGGCAGAAATATACGAAGAGTTATCTGCGGAATATCAAACTTTTGATTTAGCCAAAGCTTTAGAAACTGCAGAAAAACTAAAAGAATTGGCTGTAAAAGAAAATAATGATATGCTCCTTGATAAATCTCTCAGGTTGATTTACAATGCCTGTGTTCTGGCGGGTGATATGGATAAAACAGAGCAAACTTTACAGGATTTACAGGCTCTTTATGAAAGAACCCACAACCTGCAAACACGAAGTGCTGTACTTCAGGGAATGGCTCGTCTTTATATGGAAAAAACAGAATATGAGCAAGCTACAGAAACTTTTCAACAAGCTATAGAAGTTTGCCAAGAAGGGGTAAAAACAGATGAAGTATTCGAAGACCATTTAGCTCATATTCGGCTTAATTATGCCATTACTTTAATGCGGTGGGCTTATACAAAAAAGCAATCTGGAACACTTTATGAAAAAGAGGCAAACACGCTAAAAAAGAATATCTTAGACTTAATAAATAAGTCTTTGGAGTATAAAAAGAAAGAAAATGAATTAGGTGAAGTTACGCTTGTTTATAATAATTTAGCCGTAGTGTATCAACTCTTTGAAGACAAGGATAGCATTATGTATTATAACGAAAAAGCATTGCAGTTAGCTCAGAACAACAAAGATGCCTTTAGAACAGCGATGGCCTATGATAACATAGCAAATATTTATCATAGTGAAGGTAACTTTGATTTGGCATTAGATTACCTTAACAGGTCGTTAAAAACATATCAGGATTTGGGAGCTCAAAAGTGGGTCGGAAAAGTTTATTTTCAGAGAGCTAAAAATTATAAATGGCTGGAACAATATGACAAAGCCATTACAGATTTAGAAAAAGCTCTTGATATATATGAAAGTACAGAGGACAAAAATGGAATTATGACAGTCACAAATTTGTTAAGTGAATCTTACGAAAAGCAAGGAGATTACAAAAATGCGTTGTATTACTTTCAAAAATCTTCCGAAAAGCATAATGAAATTCTTTCAGAACAAAGTTTGAGAAACATTGCTTGGATAAGAGCTAAATATGATTCCGAAAACAGGGAAAAACATATCACGGAACTTCAAAATTCCCATCTGCAAAAGGAAAAACAAATTAAAAATAATCTGATTGTCATCATATCACTTATTTCGGTTATTCTTATCATTGTCATGCTTTTGGTTTTACTGAGAATGAGAAATTCCAATCAAAGAAAAAAACACGAAATCGAAAAACAGGAAATGCTTTCAAAACTGAAAGAAGAAGAACTGAAATCTGTTATAAAAATACTTGAAAGCAAAGAAAATACCAAGCAAAAAATTGCCCACGAATTGCACGACCGGTTAGGGGTAATGTTAGCCACCATTAAGCTTTATGTAGAATCCGAAAAAAATAAATCAGAGAATGAAACCTCCAGAAATAATTTAGCTAAAGGGTTGGATTTATTGCAGATGAGCATTGATGAAGTAAGAGCAATTTCAAGAGAATTATCTTCGCCTACACTGGAAAAATTCGGATTGAACTCTGCCGTAAACGAGCTTGTAAAAAGTATCAATCAGACCAAGAATCTATATATCAGTTATGAATTTTCTGAAGATATTAAGTTTGATTCACAAACCAAAATCAATGTTTACAGAATCATACAGGAATTATTCTCGAATGCTATCAGGCATTCAAAGGCTGATTCTATTCAGCTCAAATTAGAGGCAAAGGGAAAAAATATTATTTTGAATTATTCTGATAACGGTATCGGTTTTTCAGAGTCAGAAGCACAGCAGGGAGTAGGCTGGAAGAGTATTTACTCACGCGTAAACCAGCTAAAAGGAACAGTTAGATTTGAGCCTTCCGGAAAAGGCACAAATATTTTGTTTGAACTTCCGGTATGATGATAAGTAATCCGTTAAATCATATGATATGGACAAGGTAAAATTAATGATTGCAGACGACCACCGGCTTTTTTCTGAAGCGCTTATGATGGTACTGAAAGAAGTTGAGGAAGTCGAGATTATCGGGTTAGCTGATAACGGAGTAGAATTAATTAACCTGATTAACCACAACATACCGGATATCGTTATATTAGATATCAATATGCCCGAAATGGACGGAATCGAATGTTGCAAACAAATCAAAAAGCTGAACAGCAATATTAAAATAATGATTTTGTCGAGCTTTTACAGCGAGGAGTTTGTTTTGAATGCAATGCACAACGGAGCAGATATTTACTTGTCGAAATGCACCAATATCGAAATCCTTAAAGAAGCTATCTTAGACGTTGTATTTGGCGAACAATGCAAAACTTCTGAATTCAATAATATCAAATCTTCCGAAACATTTGATATTACACAAAGAGAAAAAGAAATATTAAAACTCATCGCACTCGGACATACTGCAAACCAAATAGCAGATGATTTATGCCTTAGTTTACATACGGTGGAAACACACCGAAAAAATCTTCGCAACAAATTAGGACTAAAAAACCAATCTATGTTGGTTAAATACGCCATCGAAAGAGGTTTGGTTTAATTTAGTATAGCAATTTTACATTTCTGTTTTTGAAAAATACCCTGATTAGGGTATTTTTTAACATCATTTTTCTGTTTAGGTTTGCTGTGTTAAATCTTAAATAAAATAAAAATGAAGAAATTAGTACTATCATTATTATTTGTAGCTGTAGCTACGATTGCAGGTAATGCACAAGAAATCAAATTTGGAGCTAAAGCAGGTCTAAACATTGCTAACCAAACAGGAGATGTTGAAGACACAAAATCTTTAATTGGGTTTCATTTAGGAGCTTTTGCAGAGATTAAACTTGCAGAGCAATTCGCTTTCCAACCCGAATTGCTATACTCTATTCAGGGAGCGAAATACGAGTTTTCGGAAGAAGGTTTCTCGGAGGAAGGTAAAGTAAAATTAAGTTACTTAAACATTCCTTTGATGTTGAAGTATTATGCAACAGAGTCGCTATTTGTTGAAGCTGGTCCGCAGGTAGGGCTTTTGTTAAGTGCAAAAGAAGATTACAGCTATAATGACACTGAGTGGGGAGAATCTGGATCAGAAGACGGAATGGATGTTAAAGATTCTTATAAATCTATTGATTTTGGTCTGAATTTAGGATTGGGGTATAATTTTACTGAAAATATTTTTGTTGGAGCTCGTTACAATTTAGGTTTGTCAAACATTATGGACTTAGGAGATGATGAAGGGGATTACAAAGTTAAAAACTCAGTAATTCAGGTATCCGTAGGATATAGATTTTAAAGAAGAATAAGTTATTTCATAAAAATAGTTTTTTGAATTAGTACATTTATTCATCTACCAATAGCTATATTTATGTTGCCTTACTCTTCTAAAAAAGGGTAAGGTTTTTTTATTAATTTATCTTTTGTTGGTGTAAATCTAATGGTTATCAAGTAACCTTCTTTTGAAAAAATACCCTAATCGGGGTATTTTTTCGTTTAGATAAAGCCTTTACATTTGTCAAAATAATTAACTAAAAAAGATATAAAATGAAGAATTTATTAAAAACAATCGGTTTAGTTTTCTCATTAGGACTAATGGTCATTTCGTGCAGCAGCGATGACAACGGAGGAAACAAGGATTATCTTAATGGTGTACCTAAAGGAGAAATAGTTCCTGTCGGAGAAAGATTTGTTACTTTAACAGGGTATGATGAAGGAAGTGCATCATCTTCATCAATGACAACTTCACAAACGAACTCACAAAAATGGTGGAAGTATATTTATGGGGAAATCGAGTATAATTGCGAAGGAGAAAATGACGTGGAAGAAATTGATGAAGATGGCTATTATTATGCGTTTTTTCCTAACGGTAAAATGTATTATAAAGACGGGATAAACGGAACTCCTTTCGCATATAACGATTGGGAATGGACAGACAGTTCAAAATCAAAGGTTAAAATTTCTAACAATTATGGAGAAAGTCAGGTATTTGAGTTTACAGAGCTTAATGCTAATGCGGTTGTTTATGCGAGTTATCAATCCCAACAAGGTTGTAGTTTACTGACTTGGGAACAGTTAGGAAATCCTGTGCATGAAGATTAAGGTTCAGTCGGAATCGGGTAAGAAATGTAATTAATTCAAATTACTAAAACATAAAAAGGCTATCCGAAAAGTTAATTTCTCCCAATATTTATCGGAACTGTTTCGTATTCTAATATTCAGATGATAAACGGAATAAAAAACCTACTCAAAATAGCAAGGAATTATCATCAAAAACTAATTTTACCCAACAGGTAAAAACAAAAAATTAAATTAACTCATTATGAAAAAAGAACTTATAATTTTGCTTTTTTTAGGTGTCATATTAACTATGAGTGCCCAGACAACACCTGTTTTGCTTAAAAATATTAATCCAAATGATGGAGACGTACCCTTTTTCTGGGGTTCCTACTCAGAAATAACAACCTATGGAGATAAAATTTATTTCAAAGCACACACTGGCGACAGCGATTTTGATTATGAATTGCACGCATCTGACGGAACTACGAACGGTACACATTTAGTTTTTTCACAACAAGAGATGGCCACTGACCCCATGAACATTACAGGAGCAGGAGAACTTGTTTATTTTGTGGGCAATGCCCCTTTCATTCTTGAAGAATTATGGGCAACAGACGGAACAGAAGAAGGAACTTACTTGGTTAAAGATATAAAACCAAATAGCTCCTCCAGCCCAAAAAACCTGATGGCATACAACGACAAGCTATATTTTTGGGCAGATGACGGTGTGTACGGACACGAATTATGGACAAGTGACGGAACAGAAACCGGAACATTTATGGTTAAAGATATTAACCCATATCATGGTTCTATGACTCATAGCGAGTATTTTGATGAACACCCTCCGGTGATCTATAACGATTTAATATACTTCACAGTAGATGATGGTTATGGACTGAAGCTTTGGGTAAGTGATGGTACAGAAGTCGGAACACACGTTTTTTATAATGTTAACGCCAACGAACTGACAATATATAATGATAAATTATATTTTTCGGGTAAAATCGGTGCTAATGAAGGTCTTTGGGTGACTGATGGAACGCTCACTGGAACTTATATGATTATGGGATTTAATGATGGTGTTCAGGATTTATTTGTCTGTAATGGAAGTTTATATTTTTATGCTTCCTACTCTGAACTTTGGGTAACCGACGGAACAGAAGAAGCAACGCATATGGTAAAAGACATCAACTCAACAAGTATAAATGGGCAATCTTATTGGTATCCACAACAGCGGCCCATGGGATATATGCGACCTTTTATGGCTGAACTTGACGGGAAACTGTACTTTACAGCCAATGATGGCATACATGGACCTGAGCTATGGGTAACCGACGGAACTGAGGAAGGAACAAACCTGGTTATAGATATTACCGAAGGTAATGAAAGTGGCGCACCATGCAACTATTGCGGACCATACAACCTTACTGTTTTAGATGATAAACTATACTTTACAACTACCAATGAAGAGTATGGTCATCAGCTATGGGTAACTGAAGGAACTGCCGAAACCACTCAGATTATACTTCCTGAAAACCCAAATTTTGATGCACTGCGTTTTACAGATAAATTACAAGTATTCAATAATAACCTGTACTTTCCTGCCTACTACCACGATTACATAGACAACGTTTATATTGGACCAAGCATATATGTTATCGGAGACAACAATGTGTCTATTGAAGAAATATTCCAAAATAGTAAAGTGAAATTATATCCGAATCCTTCTGCTGATATCCTCTATTTCTCGGAAGAACTCGAAGATGTTCAGGTTTATTCCATTTTAGGGAAGCTTGTTTTGTCTGAAAACAAAAAAGACAATATTGACATAAGTAGCTTAGGTAAAGGCCTCTATATTATTAAAGCCAAAGAAAGTAGCGGCCAGTCATTTTCTTCAAAATTTACAAAATTGTAGATTCTGAAAAATATTGCAGAATTAACCCAATAAAAAATTTTTAGATTAAACAGTACGAATATTCCCATTTGTACTGTTTTAATTTTGGTAATGTATTTACACAAATAACCGATTATATCAAAATTCCCTATCTTTGAAAGATGAAAACAGCATTGGTACAATTTGATGTGATTTGGGAAGACAAACAGGTAAATCTGGCGTATCTCACTCAGGCATTAAATTCATTGGCAGATAAGGTAGACTTGGTTGTATTACCCGAAATGTTTAGCACTGGCTTTACGATGAATCCGGAAAAATCTGCGGAAGAATTTACCAATTCCAAAACGCTGCAATGGTTGCAAAATGCTGCACAAAAACACCGTTTTGCTATAACAGGCAGTTTTGTGGTTAAGGAACAAAATGCTTATTACAACCGAATGATGTTCGTTTATCCCGACGGAAATTATCAAATCTACGACAAACGGCATTTGTTTTCACTGGCAAAAGAGGACAAACATTATGCTGCCGGAAAAAACCGGGTTATTGTAGATTATCTGGGTTGGAAAATCGCTCTGCAAGTTTGCTATGATTTGCGGTTTCCGGTATTTTCACGAATCCAAAATGAAGATTATGATATGCTGATTTATGTTGCTTCTTGGCCAGACAAACGGATTGATGCATGGGATACATTGCTCAAAGCCCGTGCGGTGGAAAACATGAGTTATGTGATTGGTGTAAACCGTTGTGGTACTGACCCAGCCGGTATTTTTTATTCTGGACATTCACAAGCCGTTGATTACATGGGTAATTACCTGATTGAACCATACGAAAATGAAGGTATCAAAATTGTAGAATCAGAGAAAAACAACCTGGAAAAAGCCAGAAAAAAATTTAATTTCCTCCGCGATGCAGATGATTTTATCATTATTCCAAACCCATAATACAAATTTTTCTTATTCTTTATAAATACGAATATTTAAATATTTTGATAAAATCCACCAATCATTTTTCAATATATACGTAAGTTAAATCGCAATTAAGATATAAATCTTGCAGGTCGCTTTTGACACCCGGCATACTATATAATTTCCATTTTTTTCATAATGAAGGTGGCATTTTTATTTTGACAAATACCGTCGCGTAATTTGTAATCAAAAGACAATTCATCATTGGCAATAATTCCTTCAAAGGATTTATTCGTCAACACATTCGGATATTTATTTTCTACTGTGCAAACTTCCAAATCATGCGTTGCTATCATTCCGGTTGCTCCGCAATTTACCATTTTTTCAATCACGCCAATCGTTCCCTGCGTTTTATCGTCAGAGTTTGTGCCGCGAAGAATTTCATCTAACAACACAAAAACCGGTTGTTGCTGTGCTTCCACCACAATTTGTTTTAACCTTTTTACTTCGGCATAAAAATAAGATTCGCCGTCTTTCAGCGAATCGGTTAATCGCATAGAAACCCAAAGCGGAATCGGGCAAACGGTTGCTTCCGTCGCACAAACCGGCGACCCCGCCCCGGTCAATAGCAAGTTTACGCCAATTGTTCTCAGAAAAGTACTTTTTCCGGACATATTCGAACCGGTCAAAATCGTCAATCGTTGTTGCCTGAAATCAATATCGTTGCAAACTCTTTTCGTTTTTTCGATTAAAGGGTGCCCGAGCTGTTGAAAAGCAAAATGATTATTTTCGTTAATTGCCGGATAAACATATTTCGGATTATTATAGGCAAAATTAGCTACGCTGTTCAGTGCTTCGATATCCGCAACAGTATTCAACCAATGGAAAAGTTGCCGGCTGTAAGCAGATTTCCATTTGACAACTCTGTAATATACGTGGTTATGATATTGAAACAATCCATTGAGCAAAATCGCTACAAACATATTGGCGATGGTGTCGAGCTGTTCAAACAAGCGGGATAATTTTTTGATAAGCAAATCGGCCGAAACGGTTTCTGAGGCAAGTTCCTTCTGTTTTTGCACTAACAAATCAGACTGAAAATCAACTTCTTTTATCGTTTTTATCAATCCGGAATAGGTCGATAAGGTTTGAGCAATCTTGGACGAGTTCTGAATTTCGCCATTGATATGTTTAAAGTTAAAACCTACTGATAACATATTGATTATAAACAAATAACCAATCCATTTTGAATCAATTAAAGTATTGTCGAAAGCATACAAAACCACCAGAACGAAAAACAACACCGGAAATAACCAGGACAAATAAAACGCTAAACCTTTCTTGCTTTTTTGGTCGCTATTTACCCAACGCTTCAAATTATCCATATATTCTTCCTTATCTTCCGACAAGGCGGAAAGCACCGAAAAATGTTGTCTTAGTGAGAATTTTTCACTTAATTCCTGAACCGCTTTTTGACGTCGAATAACTTCCTTCGGATTAACTGTTTCGGTAAATAACTGAGCTAACTTCTTTTTTCCTAAAGTAAGTTTTGTGCGGTTGATATGCTGAAAAAGTGATTTTTCCCCGAACAAATCCAAATCGAAACTGTTGGCATGCTGGCTGTCGATAAAGTCTTTACCATTATCGAAAGGCAAATCATTGTTAGTCAAATAATTAAATTCATCTTTATTTATAGCTAATAATTGCTTGTGATACGCCAGTTTTTTGGCATTTCTTTGATATATCAACAGCAAAGTCAAGAAAACTGCTGCCGAACCATAAATCAATAATTGCCAAATATCGGCTACCGATTGTTCAATCAAAACCTGATATAAACTGGTCAGAAACAGCACCACAACTGCTAATCTCAACAAACTCAACACATTTGAAATTCTTTTTAATTTACTGACTATTTGCGTTTGTTCTATTACGTTTTCCTGATAAATTTTAGTCATAAATCCTTTTTAAATTAAAGACTGCGAAAGTTAAGGATAAAATTCCAGGGACTCAAAAGAAAAAAGCACAGCAATTATTGCTGTGCTCTAAATATCTGAACCGGAAAAATTATCAATCCGTTACTACCGGAAGATTGTTAATCGGCGAATTACTTTTTACCACGACAAAGGTTGAAATGGCGTAAAATGCATTTCCTCCATTACCATTGCTTGTCCAGTCTTCAAACTGATATTCAAAACTAAAATTACTTCCAATCAATCCGCTACTCAATTCATCTTCTCTTACCGGAACAACCATTCCTGGACACCAACCAGCTCTATCTCCTGTCCAGTTTCCAGGTGATTGATTGTTTATTGGATTACTCGCACAACCAAGCGGACCTAATTCATGCTCAAAAGTCGGTGCGTTATTAATGGCAACGTGATGCGTTCTGAAACACCACTCAGCACAACCTCTGCCACCTGTATCATACGGCGTAGCGTGCCCCCAACCTGAAATAATCGTACGAAGATATGCTTTCTCTACTCCACTTGGCAATTGAATGCTTTTGGTCAAATCCAGATTATGCGTTACCCCATAAGGTACTCCGTCAATCGAAGAATGATTGTATTGCATAACCGGTACCACAGCCGAATATTTATAGTCCGGCTCGCCATAAACAAAGTCAAAATCAACACTATATGTTCTTCCTTTCGCCAACCAGGTTTCGGTATATATCTTTAATTCAGTCTGCCCTTTAAGTAGTGATTTAAAATCAGTTACATCTACTTCTAAACCACGTTCCAATAACTCTGTACCTACCCAGTACGGCGTAATAAACCGTCCGATTTCATACCATTCTCCTGTTTCCTGGTTTTTTACATATACATTCGCATATCTATCCCATTCGTCACATTCTTTATTCGGGCAAATATCCTGAATATACATCTTAATCGATTTAATCTTTTCAGAATCAGACGGAAAATTAAAAGTACCAACGGCACTTTGCTCAAATCCGTCCCCAAATGCTACTTTAACGTTTTGAAATGTTTTTACATTAGTTGTCCCTTCCGGCGAACTATCGTCATTATTACAAGCAATAAAACCAAAAGTAAGTAGTCCTAACAAAAGTATTTTTTTCATATTTCAATGTTTTGGATTAATTTTACGTAAAAATATTAAATTTTTCTGAAAAACCTAATTCTATATAAATATTTATGCAGCAACCCGATTTGAATTTACCTATTGAATATCTGAAAGGCGTTGGACCTAATCGGGCTGATATTATCAAAAAAGAACTGCAAATATTTACAGTAAACGAGTTACTTCACTTTTTTCCCTACAAATATTCAGACCGTACTAAATATTACAAAATCAACGAATTAACCAAAAACAACAAAAGTGAAGTCCAAATTATAGGAAAAATAATTCATCTGAAAACCGTTGAACAAAAACGCGGAAAAAGATTGGTAGCCACGTTTACGGACGGCGTATCTAAAATGGAATTGGTTTGGTTTCGCGGACACAAATGGATAAACGACAACCTGAAAATTAATGTGCCGTATGTCATTTTCGGAAAAACCAATTGGTATGGGCAAACGCTTTCCATGCCCCACCCGGAAATGGAATTGTACGAAGAACACCAAAACAAAATTCAATCTGGTCTGCAAGCGGTTTATCCATCAACCGAAACTTTGGGCAAACGGAATATTTCCAACAAAGTGATTCAGCGGATTATTGCCGAAGCCGTGAATTATGCCCTGCCGGCATTGGAGGAAATTCTGCCAATAGATTTAAGAAAAAAACTCCATCTGGTATCAAAACAAGAAGCTATTTTTCACGTCCACTTCCCGGAAACAGCAGAAAAACTGAATCTAGCTCAATACCGAATCAAGTTTGAAGAATTGTTTTTGATTCAGATGCAGCTCATCAACCAGAATATTTTCAGAAAACAGAAAATACAAGGTTATCCGTTTGAAATTGTAGGGGAAAAATTTCATGATTTTTACAATAATCACTTACCTTTTCCGCTGACCAATGCACAGAAAAAAGTGATTAAAGAAATCCGTTCCGATATGGCGAAGCCTGTGCAAATGAACCGGTTGTTACAAGGCGATGTCGGTTCAGGGAAAACAGTTGTTGCATTCCTGTCGGCGTTAATCGCTATCGGCAATGATTTTCAGGCGTGTATTATGGCACCGACAGAAATTCTTGCTAATCAACATTTTAACGGATTACAGGAATGGGCAGGGCAAATCGGGGTTAATATTGGGCTACTCACCGGCTCAACAAAAACTGCTCAACGCAGACAGATTCTGGAAGATTTAATCAACGGAAACCTGACCATATTAATTGGCACACACGCCATTCTGGAAGACCCAGTTAAATTTAACAATCTGGGACTGGCAATTATTGATGAACAACATCGTTTTGGCGTGGACCAAAGGGCGAAACTATGGAAAAAAAATCATTTGCCACCACATGTTTTGGTAATGACTGCCACACCGATTCCGCGTACTTTGGCGATGAGTTTGTACGGCGATTTGGACGTTTCCGTTATCGACGAATTACCTCCGGGCAGAAAACCAGTGCAGACCATACATTATTATGAAGGCAAACGGCTACGAGTCTGGAAATTTGTCAAAGACGAAATTGCCAAAGGCAGACAAGTGTATATGGTGTATCCGCTGATTCAGGAAAGTGAAAAGCTCGATTACAAAAATCTGATGGACGGTTACGAAGGAATTTCGAGAGATTTCCCCCTACCCGATTACGCCATCAGTATTGTACACGGACAGATGACCGCTACGGAAAAAGACCGTGAAATGGCGAGGTTTGTTAAAGGAGAAACCCAGATTATGATAGCGACCACTGTTATTGAAGTGGGTGTAAACGTCCCGAATGCCACCGTGATGGTTATCGAAAGTGCCGAACGGTTTGGGTTATCTCAGCTGCACCAGCTTCGGGGGCGCGTGGGCAGAGGTGGCGACCAGAGTTATTGTATTTTAATGACCGGAAACAAACTCAGCAACGATTCACAGGTACGAATGGACACGATGTGCCGTACCAATGACGGTTTTGAAATTGCCGAAGTAGATTTAAAACTACGCGGTCCGGGTGATTTAATGGGTACGCAACAAAGCGGCGTGCTTAATCTGAGAATGGCAGACCTGGTTAAAGACCAGCAAATTCTATCACTGGCGCGACAACAAGCGGTATTACTTTTACAAAACGATATCAAATTAGAAAATCCTGAACACCAAAAACTTAAATTAGTTCTAACACAAATTATGAAGAAAAGCGGTTTGTATAGCTTCATCAGTTAAAAAAATAACTACAAAAAAAAACACAGAGGCACAAAGTTTTTCTTTTTTCTCTGTGCCTTTGTGGTAAAAAAATAATCTAAGTTATGAAAATAGTATTTGCGTCCAACAACCTCAACAAAGTCAGAGAAATCAGTAATCAATTGCCAGATGATATAGAAATATTGTCTTTGGCTGATATCAACTGTACCGAAGATATTCCGGAAACCGGCAATACCATTGAAAGTAATGCGATTCTCAAAGCAAATTATGTTACTGAGAAATACGGTTTGCCCTGTTTTGCAGATGACACCGGACTCGAAATTGAAGCACTGAACGGCGAACCCGGCGTATATTCTGCCCGATATGCCGGAAAAGATAAAAATGATGATAAAAACATAGAGTTAGTGCTGAAAAAATTAGCTGAGCAAACGAACCGGAAAGCCCGGTTCAAAACAGTCATTGCTCTCAACATCGATAATGAACAACATCTGTTTACCGGTATTGTGGAAGGAAATATTACCCACGAAAAAATCGGGACAAATGGTTTTGGTTATGACCCTGTTTTTACACCAAGTGGTTTTGACCACACTTTTGCCCAAATGGATATAGAACAAAAAAACATCATCAGCCACAGGGGAAAAGCGGTTAAACAACTTATTTATTTTTTAACAAATACTAAATAACTAATATTCAATATTTTAAAGAAGAATTAAAAAAACACTTAAATAATAGTTGCATAATAAACCATTGTTTATGTAACTTTGCTGTTGTTTAAACAACCTTCTTTATGAAAGCGACTAAATTAAGTAACGAAAATAAGTACAACCTGCTCATGGGCAGAGTGCCACTATTACTCAACCGATTTTTAGTAAAAAAATTCAAAGACAACGATATTTATCTGACTCGGGAACAATGGTCTATTCTGGCGGTGTTGTGGAAAAACGACGGCTGTTCACAACAAGCACTAGCAGAAGCAACTTATCGCGACAAACCCAGCATTACCCGTTTGATTGATAATCTGGAAAAAGAAGGTTATGTCGAGCGTAAAGCCGATAAAAATGACCGAAGGCTTAAGCTGATATTCCTTACACAAAAAGGCAGAAATATCGAAATTCCGATGATGAATGTCGTCAACGAAACCATTGATATTGCTACCAAAAATCTGACAGAAGAACAAACTTTGAATATCAGAGACAGTTTTCAACTCATATTTGAGAATATTAACAAAGAGCTATCATGAAAAAATTGATTCTTACCTTAATCAGCCTTATGGCAGCGAGCGGAATGTATGCACAAATTCTCGTTTCACCATCTTTGTATGATGCCATTCAACAAGCTGTAATGAACGATGTAGAGATGCAAAACAATCATCTGGAAATCCAAAAAATGGAAATGAAGCAAAAAGGAATCAAACAAAAATTCCTACCCCGATTGGAAGCCAGTGCAATGTATGCTTACCTCAACAATGAGCTCACCGTTGATGTACCAACACAAACACTGCCACTCACAGGCATACAGCTTTTTGACGGAAAAACCACTTTTGACAATTCCGGACAAGCTTTCGTAGGCGGACTCAAACTCAATCAGGTTATTTTCAGCGGTGGGCAAATTACGAACGGAGCCAAAGCGTTGAAATATAAAAATGAGGGAACCGCTTATCTGATGGAAAACCAAAAAGATGAAATTATTAAGGATATTATTATAAGTTTTGACCAATTGGCTTTATTGCACGAAGCAGAAAAACTACTCGATAACAGTGAAAAAAGATTAAACAAAGAAACTGAACGGGTGGAAAAAGCCATCTCTGCCGGTTTGGCAATTCCTTATGACCGGGATAAAATCAAGCTGGCTCAGCTCGAGTTGGCGTCTAAAAGAAAAGATGTGGAAAGCAAAAAAGAGCTTTTGGTGCTCAAACTTATACAAGCGACCAAACTGGACAAAAGCACAATATTGAATACCGTTTATCAACTCGAACCTATTATTGTTCAAAGCGAACTGTCTGCAGATAACAAAAATGAGATCAAAGCACTGGAAGCTTTCAAAACCGCCAATGAATATGCCATTAAAAAAGAAAAAGGAAGTCTGTTGCCCAACATAGGTGCTTTCGCATCTTATCAATATGCATCGGTTTTTGATCTAAAATCAGATGTATATCTAAACCAAATAAACCGAAATGCTGAGTTTCGGCTAAACGAATTGACTTTACATCCTAATTTTATGGTCGGTATTGGAATGAAATGGAGTATTTTCGAAGGTTTTGAACGGAAAGAAAAAATCAAGGAGGCACAACTTAGTCAGCAACAAATCGACCTGAAATTAAACGATGCCAAAGAAAAACTGGATTTACTACTGGCAAAAAATCAATCGGAATACCAGACAGCCACAGAGCAAATGACCATTCATCAACAGCGTAAACAAATTGCAGAAAACAACAACACATTGGCTCAGAAACAATATGCCAACGGATTAATGGGCATTAACAACCGGCTGGAAGCTGAAAATGATACGTTCAAAGCTTCATTCGACTGGTATGAAGCGATTGCTAAACAAAGAGAAAAAGCGATTGAAACCTATCAATCAACCGGAACATTAACGCAATATCTGACTGTAAAATAATTATATCATGAGAAAAATTGTATTAGCCATAACCTCATCCATGTTACTCATTGCTTGTGGCAGTAACACAGACAAGGAATTACAAGGAAAAGTAGAACGGGACGAATTGGCGGTTGTAGGCAAACTCGCCGGACGCATCGAAACAATCCTTGTCAAGGAAGGCGACTTTGTCAAAAAAGGAGATACGCTCGCTATATTGGATATTCCGGAAGTCTCTGCCAAAAAAGCACAGGCTGAAGGTGCGGTTAAATCAGCACAGGCACAATATCAGATGGCAACTACCGGTGCTACACAAAATCAGTTAAAACAACTGAATGCCAAAAAATCGGCTTTGAAAGAACAGTACGAATTTGCCAAAAAATCACTTAACCGGATGGAAGCTTTGGTCAAAGACTCACTGATTCCTCAACAGCAATACGACGAGGTTTTTGCTAAGTATCAGGGTGCTCAGGCACAATTACTGGCGGTTGATGCCGAAATTGCCGATGTGCAAAACGGTGTCCGGATAGAACAACAAATGATGGCTCTCGGGCAACAAGATCGAGCGAGCGGGGCATTGCAGGAAGTCAGCGTAGCAGAAAAAGAGCGTTATATCATCGCACCGCAGGATATGCAGATTAATTTAATCACACTCAAGCAAGGCGAATTGGCATTGCCGGGATATACTTTATTTAAAGGCGTTTTGTCCAATACGATTCATTTCCGTTTTACTATTCCCGAAAGCGATTTGACAAAATACAAAAAAGGTGAAACAATTCATGTTTTTGTTCCTTATCTCAATGAGAATATTGAAGCGGAAATACAAAACATTAAACAAATCGGTGCCTATGCCAATATTGCTACTGCCTATCCGGATTACGATATGCAGAATGCTTTGTACGAAATGATTGTGTTGCCAAAACAAACAACCCAAACCGAAGACATTCTGACCAAATCAACGGTAATATTAAAACAATAATGATGAAAACATTTTTAGAATTACTAAAACGGGAATTCCGGTTGTTTTGGGACAACAAAATCTTACGCTTATTATTCATCGGAGCGCCAGTTATGTACGGAATTTTGTTAGGGTATGTTTACGGGAAAGGAAAAGTAACCGATTTACCCATTGTGGTGGTTGACCAAGACAGGAGTTCCATGTCAAACAAAGCCATAGAGATGATGAATGACAACGAGGTTATTCATATTGCTGAAATCATTTATGACGAAACGCGCCTCGATGAAACCGTTGCAAAGAATGATGCGGTTTGTGTGGTCTTTTTTCCGAAAGATTTTGAACGCGAAGTTTTAACCAAACGCAATCCGGAAATATTAACATTAGTCAATACGTCCAATGTGCTGACTGCCAATTACGGAGCATCAGCCATACAGTTGGTTTTAGGAACATTAAAAGCCGGCACACAGATAGAAACCTTGAGAAAGCAGGGTGTTCCGGAAGAATTACTCATAAGCCAGTACGAACCTTTCAAAACTACATTTATCAAGCAAAATAACCGAAGTACAAACTATATGTATTTTCTTTGGCCGGGAATTTTAGCCACCGTTTTGCAACAGGTTTTATTGCTGGGACTTGCATTGTCTTTCGCTTCAGAGTTTGAAAACGGAACTTTCGCCGAGCTGGCACGCCGGACAAAATCGGTATGGGAAATGATTGCAGTCAAAGTAATTCCATATTTAATCATGAGTTTTGGTATCTGGATTTTGTATTATCTGTTTACACTGTGGTTCAGAATTCCTTTTCATGAAAATATCGGCACACTAACGTTGATTGCCGGTGTATTTGTGCTGTCTGTCAGTTTTATTGGAATTTTGGTCAGTATCATGATTCCTAATCAGCTCAAAGCTACCGAAGTACTGATGGTAATTGCTACACCGAGTTTTATTCTGTCCGGGTTTACGTGGCCACTTAGCCAAATGCCTGTTTGGATACAATGGATTGCACAAGTGATTCCGCTTACGCATTTTCTGCCGGCATTCCGGATTCTCATTGTCGAAAATGGATCAGTGACTTTGACTTATCCTTATATTTTTAATATGCTGCTTATTGCATTCATTGGGTTGATTTTAAGTGGCGTGTTGTTGTATTTCAAAAGGAAAAATGTGCTGAAAGAAGAAATATGACTTTGGGAGCAATAAAAACATAATTCACTGATTTTTAAACCTGAAAGTTCTTGATAAAGATATAAGAATTTTCAGTTTTTTTCGCATACTAACTAATATTTATTAAACTACTCTACTTACCGATGAAGAACTTAAAGTATATCTATAAATCCCTTTATATAATACTTTGATGAGATTTTAATTTTTCGGGACAAAACATTAGAAAACAAAGGCTTTTCATAGGTCAAACAAAGTCAAAATTGAATGTTTTTAAGGTTGGATCCGATACCCCATAATATCATTTGATACTATCAAAGATACAAAAAAACTAAATTTTACAATTTAAGCTCATAATGTGTGCTTCTTCCGCCTGATTTTGCCTTTACCAAAACTCCTTTATTTACCAAATCCGTTATATCCCTCAAAGCGGTGTCTTGTGATGATTTCATCATTTTAGCCCATTTAGAAGTTGTTAGATTGCCTTCAAAGTTATCCATTAGCTTGTTGAGCATTTTTTGCTGACGTTCATTCCTAATTTTACCCGCATTTTTTGCCCAAAACTGATGTTTCTTTACAACTTTATCAATAATTGTATTAGAAGAAAGTATTGCGTTCTTCAAACATTCAAGAAACCAAACAATCCATTCTGTAATATCTAAATCATCTTTTTGCGTGTGTTCTAATATTTTGTAATAGAACTTTCTCTCATTTTTAATTTGTGCCGACATACTGTAAAAGCGTTGGTTTACTCCATCAGCTTTAGAAAGTTGCATATCGGTAATAGCACGAGCAATACGACCGTTTCCGTCATCAAATGGATGTATGGTTACAAACCATAAGTGAGCAACAGAAGCTTTCAGTATAGGGTCTAAATTAGATTCTGTATTGAACCAATCTATGAACTGTTTCATTTCCTGCTCTAAAAGTTCTGACTTTGGTGCTTCGTAATGCACAATTTCTCTGCCCATTCCACCCGAAACTACCTGCATATCGCCTGAACGCCATTTAGCAACTTCGATTTTATACATTCCGCTTCTGCCTGTTGGAAATAATGCAGCGTGCCAACCGAACAGCCTTTCATCACTCAATGTTTTATCATTGTTTTGAGTAGCATCCAGCATCATTTCTACAACTCCATCAATATGTCTGTCGGAATGTTGTAATCCTGAATCTTCCAAACCTAACCTTGTTGCAATTGATGAACGAACTTGTTCAGGATTTAGAATTTCTCCCTCTATCTCGGAAGACTGAACAACATCTTGTATCAATGTTTCTAAATTGGCTTCGTCTTTCAATTCAAAACCAAGCAATTCAACTTTACCCATAAGTTTGCCTTGCAGGTTTCTAACTTCACTTAACAGTGAAATAAAATCTTGCTCATTCCATTGGAAATTAGCCCAGTTTTTAAGTTGATGTATATAAGTTGTCATTGATTCTGAATTTATGCGGTAAATATACAAATTATTCTCCGCATATTTTGCGGTAATTAAAGTGTTTTTCTCCGCAAAAGTACTTTCTATCTTTCCAACACATTTTTCAACTCTAACGCAAACTCATTTTCATTTTCATAATTATAAAACGGAACAGCCGTAATCAGATATTTGTCTGTATGTAACGGAATAGTCTTTTGTTCTGCACGGATTTGTTTTAAAAAGTCTTCTTTCCATTTGTCGTATGCTATTAGGTGCTTCCCTTTGGGTTCTATAAAAACCTGAAATGTTAACCTTTCTCCGTCTCGTTGTTGGCAAAACAATAAAAAGTCAGGTTCAAAAGCACGTCCCGATTTATCGTAAATGGCTAAATGCCTTTCGTTTCGGACAAGATAGATATTCTCAAACTTTTCGGTTAAACCATTAAACCGTTTGGCAAAAAGTTCTACAAACTTTTTTTCTTCACTGGTTCCGTAATTGGCATTAAAAGGATACCAAGACTCCTTAGCTATTAACTCTTCCTGACCGTTTTCACGAACATCTCCTTTTCGCACTCTGATTTCTTTATCTGTAAAAGTTTCATAGAACGGTTTTTTGATGTATTCCGAACCTTCGTATTCTGTGGAATTATTCTTAATATCTGTTTCAATATTTTGCAAAAGTCCGTTGAGAGCTTGTAAATAGTCAAAGTGTGTAATTTCCTGAAGTCTGTCGTGTGTTCCCTTAAACGTAATCTTCAAATCACCTAAATAATCCTTATTTTCTATGAAGTCAGAAAGAGAATCTATATTGGGAAAATAATGCGATAAATTATCAAAATAGAAAAAAGGATTTTGACTCAACGCAAAACGAACAACGTGCTTGGGAATATCCGACAGATTTACTTCTTTGCCTTTTATGACTTCATTATTGGAAACAGGATGTTCCATTTCAAAAGCCATAGCACTTGACATTTTTCCTATGCCCGAAGAAAGCGTATGACGGTAATCCGTTTTCTTAACTCCCAAATCGGAAAAAGATTTAATATTGTTAAAGTTTTTCGGAACTTTTTTATTGGCAAAAACATATCCGTTCAGGTATAAATCTGTCTTTTTAAAATCCAATTTTAAGGTAAGTTGTTTTCTTACCAAATGCTCATCATCTTCATAAATACCTGATTCAACCAAAGCTTTTTTCAATTCCGAAATATAACGGCTGTCTTCTTTGGTATGGTAATACAATTCTTCCAATACCTTTAAATCATTGGAAATATCATCATCGTATTTTCGGGTGTATTTATCCTGTCCGACTTCCAAAGCAAACGGATAATACCGAGCTCCACGACCAATCAACTGTGCTTCTGACAGTGTGGTTTTACCAGGCTTTCCGTTTTTTCCGTCACGGTCTTCGTATAAACGGACTATATCAAACAAATTCAGCACGTCCCAGCCTTCATTGAGTTTCTGAACGGCAAAAACAGCCCTTATCGGATTGTTCTCGTCTTCTAAAGTGTTGAGCAATATCTGGTTCTTTTCCGTTTCGGTATCGTTGTTGGCACTTAGGCAGTTTTCTTCTTTGAAATTGGCTTGTATGCGTTTGACGATTTCATTGGTCGAAATACCTTTGGATTCAAAGAAATTAAAAGCCTTTTGTACAATCGGAACGGTAGAAGTTCTTTGGATTTTCTCAATCATTTCTATCGAAAAATCATCAATCAGTTTATGGAACTTTTCTTTGTTCTCTTCCGATTCTTTAATAGTTCGTTTGGCTTTGAACAGTATAACAGGTTTTAGGTTGATGTTATTTGAAGTAGCCAGTTCCTGACGGTACAGGTTCAAAATCAAAGCCTGAATGATACGGTCTTGCTCGTCATAATGCGAACGAACCAAGTTGATTTCCTTGGAATATTTATTTATTCGGAATTGAGCTAAATCGTACTTATAAAGCACTTTATCCTGATATTTTTCGACTATTTTTCTACTTTCATAGTCCAAAGTTGCGGTAAACTCCAAAAGAATATTGTCAAAATTCATTTTATGGATACGCTCCACCAAATCTCCCCAAACATCAGCATTATTGTGATGGGCTTCATCCCCTATAAGAACAAGCTTTCTGTCCTCAAAATCTTCAAAGCTTAAACCGTTTTCCCTCACATTTAAGAGCAAACCCGAAGTAAGCATCTGAATGGAGACAAACTTAATGTTGATGTTTTGATTATCAGCTTCGTCAAAATTGTCTATTTCCTTAATCAAAACATTCTTTCCGTTAATGACGATTTTGTCTTTGAACAAATATTTTGATGTTCTCTGATTCAGAAAGTTGTCTTTGGTTTTTTGAATAATGTTACTGCTGTTTACGAAAAACAGAAAATTACGATAGCCTTTTTCGTACAAATGCAATATCAAACCTGCCATAACCATCGTTTTACCGCTTCCAGTTGCCATATTGAAAAGCAAATGATACGGTTTGTTTGGCTTTTCCTCAAAATCTTCCTGCTCCAGATACAAATACCTTTTAAAAGCCTCTTCCTGATAAGGACGTATGGCATATTTCAGGTTGTCGGTTATATAATTTGGTAATTCCACTTGTGCCAAAGCCTTTTTGGCAAACGGATTGTTGAATATTTCGTGTAGAAATGCCATTTGCTTAATCTTTAATCTGATAAAAATCTTTGGTTAGTTTTTTCTCTTCTTCGGTACATTCAAACTCCTTATTGTCAAATGCTGAACGATTCACGTACAATTGGTTTTTGTCTAACAATTCACACAAATGCTGTTTTTGTTCTGCCAATGTGAGTGCTTTAAATTCCTCTATATGCTGTTCCCGTTTTTGAATATCCACATTGTAATTCAGAAACGATTTAGCTTTCATATCTTCCCAAACCTGTAAAAGCTCATTTGTGTCTTTAGCCTGTTCAATCTGCTCTATAAAGGTTTGGTTGTATTTTTTGAGTTCGAGGTAAACGAATGAACCTCCGCCTTGCCAATTAACGGATTTTGAAATACCGCCTTGTTCTCCGTCAATAACTTTTTTCAAACGCTCCACAGCAACAGTTTCGATATAATCCATTTGTTCAATACCGATATACTGACGATTCATTTTATGGGCAGTTGAGGCGGTTGTTCCACTTCCTAAATGATAATCGAGAACGATGTCGTTTTCTAACGTAGATATTTCGATTATTTTTTCTATTAACTGTTCAGGTTTAGGGTAATCAAATACTTTTTTATCAAATATGTTTTGAAGAGTTTTAGCTCCTTGACCAGAGAACGATTCTTCAATCCAGGAATTGAAAACTACTTGTTTTGTTCCATCTTTCTCATATATTTTTTCGTATAATTCTTTTCTTCCGTCTTTCTCAATTAATATAATCTCATCATTTTCAATAGCTTTTTTAAGTTTATTTTCACTCCATCTCCAACAACCATCATCTCCATTTGGAAGAATTGGAAAAATTATTTCTTCTTTAAATGGCACTCCATAATATAAATTAGGTCTATCAATTCTTCGACTGTTACTTCCCCATTTTCTAATCAATTGAACTTTATATTTCCCTTTTTCATCTTGTAATGAATAGCTAGAAGTATCCTCTATAGTAACTTTAAAAAGTTCTAATTCAGAAGTGTTTTTTGAAAAAGATATAATTGTTTCGTGAATTTGGGCTATAAACTTACTATCCTGTCTTCCTCCTCTTCCCTTCCAAACTATATTACCAATAAAGTTTTCTCTTCCAAATATTTCATCCATTAATATTTTTAAATAAGCTTGCTCATTATCATCACATTGAACAAAAACAACTCCATCATTTCTTAATAATTCCCTTGCAACTTGCAACCTGTTTTTCATAAAAGTTAACCAAGTAGAATGGTTGAAAGAATCGTTATATTTAAAACCATCATTACCCGTATTATAAGGCGGGTCGATGTAAATAAGCTTTACTTTTCCTGCAAATTCCTGTTTGAGTGAGTGTAGAGCTAAAAGGTTGTTACCTTTAATAATAAGATTGTCAGTAATAATGCCTTGTTCATTGCGGTTAAATTGGTCAAAGGATTTTTCTCCGTCTTTGTCATAGCGTTTGGCATTAGTCAGCACTTTGGGTTCTAAAAGTTGGGTAATTTCGTCTTGTGCCAATATCTCATTGAAAAAGATTTCTTCCCGTTTGTCTTCCTCTCTGCTTTGTCCGCCTTCCAAAACACAATCTTTAAAAGGCCATACCAACGCTACTTCGTTACGTTGTTTCAGGTATTTACCGTCAATGGTCAGACCGACTTTGTTTTTGTATTGGGTATAGCTGTCGTTCAGGTAGTTTTTCTGCTCTAAAAACTGAATGAACAGGTTTTGATTAAAAACCAAAACATCTTTTACAGTTACAAAAAATTTATCTTTTAGTTCCTGATTTTTTAATAATAATTCAATCAGCTCTTCATCAAAGTTTCGAGCTTTGCTAATTACCACCCATTTTTTGAGTTCTCCGTTATCGGTTACAAAATTGGGTTCTTTTTTGAGTTGGGATTCTAAAGTTTGGTATAGTTTCATTGATGCTACGGTATTAAAAGAGAGCGTAGGCTAATTCCTATTTTACTTGTACTAGAAGCCCGACCAAAGGCACACCACAAAGCAAAAGGAACGCCTACGCAAACCGTAGGCATTTCATCTTTTACCTTTCCCGTGGTGTTTGAAAAATTGGTCGTATTTCTAGTACGGGAAATTTTAAAGCGAAACGCTAATATTTTATAATATGTTTGTTATCTTTTTTTAGTTCATTTGTTATTTTTTATTACGGAAAATATTGATACAAATGTATTTTATTTTTATTTCTCATTTCCTGATTCATCCTTTTTATATTTTTCTTCCCACTTTGAAACTATTGTTTCACATTCATTTTCTATGCCCTTGTAATCTTTATATGTTAAAGTCTCCCAGTAACAATCTAAAAATGAATTTAAAGGTAATTCTCTAATACCTGTTTTGTTTATTGGCTTATCAATATTCTTTTCTATATCCTTAACTTGAATATAATCAAAATTATATTTTAATTGTATTCCTGAAAAATTACATTTAAAAAATCGACTTTCAAATGATGTGTCTAAAAAACCAGAACCAATATAATCTACATTAGTTATTTCATTGTTAGAAAAATTAGAACTAACAAAATTAGACCCTAAAAAATGAGTATTCAAGAGTTCTGATTTTATAAAATTGGAGTTTTCAAAATGGCACAATAAAAATTTTGAATTATAAAAATTCATATCAGAAAATTTACAATCACAAAATTTAGTGTTTATAAAAAATTGACTATAAAATTTTGCTCCATAAAAGTCAATATTATTTAACTCACAAAAATTAAATAAATTATCGTGAAAGTCAGCACTTCTAAAGTTTACATTATTTAATCTTCCATTTGTAAATTGTGTTCTCCCAAATTTTACATCTTCAAAGGATACATCATTAATGTGCATTGGCATTATAGAAAAACTAAAATTACCTGAAGTAAAATTAGAACCATTAATATCTAAACTATTAAGATTACAAAAACTTAAGTTAGGTTTTAAATTTTTATACAAATCTATCCCTTCATTTTTAAATAAGAAATCAATGATAGTCTGTGGTATTGTAGTAGAAAAATCATCTTCTCTTGGAATACTAACTTTTAAAACAGAGCGTAAATATGATGTAAGAATATTAAAAACAACCGCAGAATATTTATCTTTTTCCTCCTTTGCAATTTGATGAAGTTCAACAACCCCTCCTAATATTATAGGTTCTTTATCACTACCTAAATGTTCAACAGCATTTTTAAAGCGTTCATCAACTTGCCCTTTTCTTGACAAGTCTAACTGTTCACTCTGTTTATTTATTGCTTCAGATTGAAGTTCTAAACCTTTATTTGTTAAAAGAAGTCTTTTATATGCTAAATGAAGACTATATAAAACACCCGCACCTCCAATAACCGAAAGTACAATTTTTAAAAACTCTCCATTTCTGTCCTCATTACTGGGAAATAACCACAAAGCTGTTTCTTCAAAGAAAAATTTTATCCTTGAAAAAAAAGAATAAAAAACATATATACTAATGCAGAGTACTAAAATATAAAATATGTACTTTTTATTATTTTTCAAAATCGGTATCTAGTTTATTTTTCGTAAAGTTACTTTCTTTTTCAGATAATTAACAAGTCTGAATGTGATAACATTTAATGTTTTGGATTTTGAACGTATGCCTTTATCTTCCGTAACGAAATAATCTACATAATTTCTGCTGACCTGATAAAGCTGTAAATTGTCTATTTCATCATTTTCATTTTTACATCCTACCGTTTTATTAAAATCTTCATCGGGTTTTGAATAATCAATCAGTCTTTCGTACTTTCTCAATTTAGATTGTGTAATTTGCTTCCTGTCAACATTCTTATCACGGTCCAAATCTTTAGGAATAGCTAAAGGATGATATAATATCTTACAATTATTCGATATTGCTAACCTGTAAAATTGAGCAAAACTCTCATTAATGACTTTGTTGTCTTCTAAATGAATCAGAATGTTTGTATCAATTAAAATTTTCATTATGCTTTGCTATGGTAAGGTTAGTGCAATATACAAATAAATGTTAAAAACCTAACTATTTCAGTTAAATCCTATATTTCCAAAATTTGGTCATTTAAAAGGACGGAGCAAACAAAAAAGTCTGCTATCAAACTACCTACTACTTTCCGATACAAAACTTCCCAAAAATTGTTCCCAAAATATCCTGGTCCACATCAATTTCTCCTGTAATTTCTCCGAGATAAGCTAATGCTTCGCGGATATCAATAGCCAGCAAATCTCCCGGCAGATTGTGTTGTAATCCTTCTCTGATTTTATGAATCTGCTTCAACGTATTTTGTAGAGCTGATAGATGGCGTGAATTACTTACAATCGTATCGTCAGACGAGCTTCCCAACTGTTGCACCTGATTGCTGAGTGCTTGTTTCAACTCTTCAATTCCAATATTTTCCCGGGCAGAAATCGCTAAATGAATCACATCAGGAAATTCTTTTTTCAGCTCATCTGAAATGGCATTTTTAGCTGAAGTTTCGTCTATTTTATTAGCAACGTTCAATACGATGTTATTACTTTGTAACAATTCGTCCAACTGCTGAGCCACCATTTGTTCGGTCATTCTGTGCACATCATAAAGATGAATCACAACCTTTGCCTGCTTGATTTTTTCCCTTGTTTTCTCAATCCCGATTTGCTCTATTTTGTCGCCCGAAGTGCGTAATCCGGCTGTATCAATAAATCGAAAAGCTATTCCGTTGATGTTCAGCACCTCTTCAATCGTGTCACGGGTTGTACCTTCAATATCGGAAACAATAGCCCGCTCTTCATTGAGCAGGGCGTTGAGCAAAGTAGATTTACCCGCATTCGGTGCTCCGACAATTGCTACTGGCACACCGTTTTTGATGACGTTTCCATAAGCGAAAGAATCAGCTAATTTTTTGAGCGTGTTTTGTAATTTATTGAGTAATTCATTGAATTTATCCCTGTTAGCAAATTCCACATCTTCTTCGGAAAAATCTAATTCCAACTCCATTAGTGCGGCAAAATTAATCATCTCTTCCCGCAACTCTTTAATTTGGTTGGAAAAACCTCCACGCATCTGCTTGAGTGCAATTTCGTGCGAAGCCTGAGAATCTGACGCAATCAAATCGGCAACCGCTTCGGCTTGTGACAAATCCATTTTTCCGTTCCAAAACGCCCGGAAAGTATATTCGCCCGGATTAGCATTGCGAACTCCGATTCGGTTGAGCAGTTCCATTACTTTTTGCTGGATATACACCGAACCATGTGTAGAAATCTCGACCACGTCTTCGCCGGTGTAAGAATTCGGTCCTTTGAAAACGGTAAACAAAGCCTCGTCCAGCAAAGTATTGTTTTGTTTCACATAGCCCAAATGAACTGTATGCGAATCTACTGCCAACAGTTTTTTATTACCGAATTTAGACTGAAAAATTTCATCTGCTTTCGTAATCGCGTCCGGTCCCGAAATACGAATTACAGCAATGGCTCCCATTCCGTTAGCCGTCGCCAATGCACAAATTGTATCGTTAGATAACATAATATTCTGGATTTATTCAAATTTAGTAATTCTTATTGGTATCTGAGGAATTTATCTGAAAATATACTTCAATTTCCCTCCATTATACAAGTTTTTTTCCTATATTTATTCTCAAAATTTTAACCGATGACAAAAATTCTTTTTCCTACCGATTTTTCAGAAACAGCCAACAATGCCTTTCTATATGCACTAAAATTAGCTCATTCACTCAATGCTGAATTGTTGGTTTTGCACGTTTATGAAATGCCGATTATTTCAACAACCAGTAGCGGCGAACCTGATTTAATTTTTGATGTTTATGACAAATTGGAAGAGAATGAGCTTACTCATTACAAAAAACATCTGGGAGAATTACAAGACCTTGCTCTAAAACATGAAATGGACCATGTTGCCATGGATTTTGTTTTCGAAAGAGGAATATTACTACCTATTATCCAAAGAATTATTGATGAACAAAACATCAGTTTTATTGTTATGGGAACCATCGGTGCGTCCGGAATTGAAAAGAAACTGTTAGGTTCTAATACTGTTAATGTAATCAGAGGTGTAAAAATACCGGTAATAAGCGTTCCGCACAACGCTCGTTTTGAAGGTCTTAAAAAAATTGGTTTCACGACTTTATTCAAAGACAAAGATATTCCGGCTATGGAAGAAGTCATCAATATTGCTGAACAGTTGAACGCAGCAATACAGGTAATTCACGTCACGAACACGCCTGATGACGATGATTTTCAACTGAAATTAACCGAATGGAAAAACAGATTTTCTCAATCTTTCGTGTCTTTCCATATCATTGAAAGTAACGATGTAGAAGGTAGTATATTTGACTTTATAGGAGAACAGCAGATTAATATTCTGGCGATGGTACGCAGAAACCGGAATTTCTTCGACCGTTTGTTTGGTAGCAGTTTTACCAAGAAATTATCATACCATATTAATGAACCCGTCATGGTTCTGCATGAATTATAATAAAATAACCTCTGATTTTCAGAGGTTATTTTATATTATGCTTAAACCGCCATTAGTTATTCAACATTACCGGCATGACTAACATCAAAATGTTTTCGCCGTCTTCCAGTCCTTCCAATGGGGTAAGGATTCCGGCTCTGTTTGGCAATGACATTTCCAACAACACAGTATCTGATTCCAGATTACTCAACATCTCAATCAAAAATTTAGAGTTGAAACCAATCTGCATATCATCTCCTTGGTAATTACAAGTCAATCTTTCCTCTGCTTTATTTGAGTAATCAATGTCTTCGGCTGAAATATTCAACTCTGAACCGGTAATTTTCAATCGGATTTGATGTGTTGTTTTACTCGCAAACACAGCAACACGTCGCACAGAACTCAATAGCTGCGTACGGGAAATTTCCAGTTTATTTGGATTTTCTTTCGGAATTACCGCTTCATAATTCGGGTATTTTCCATCAATCAAACGACAAGTCAAAGTGTAATTATCAAACGAAAATCTTGCATTGGATTCGTTGAACTCTACACGAACATCTGTGTCTGTTGAAGCCAGAATATTTTTCAGAATATTAAGCGGTTTTTTCGGCATGATGAAGCTTGTTTCGGCGTCCGAAGTAATCGCTGTCTGAGAATATTTAACCAATTTGTGTGCATCTGTAGCCACGAAAATCACTCCGCTCGGCGAAAAATTAAAATACACCCCCGACATTACCGGACGTAAATCATCATTCCCTGCAGCGAAAATGGTTTTACTAACGGCTGTTGCCAACACACTCGATGGTAAAATTGTTGTGGAAGGTTCTTCCAGGGTTTCCGCTTTCGGGAATTCTTCCCCGGGAAGATATGCCAACACATATTTACCCATTTCTGAACTAATCTCAATGGTATTTTCGTCCGTCAGAACAAAAGTCAATGGCTGGTCAGGAAATGTTTTTAATGTATCCAGCAACAATCTCGCCGAAATAGCAACGCTTGCCTGGCTGGTTGATTGCACATCGTCCAGCGTGGCTGTAACGGTAGTTTCCAAATCTGAAGCGGAAATCTTTAACTGATTTTCATCTACTTCAAACAGAAAATTGTCTAAGATATGTAACGTGTGATTGGTGTTAATTACACTTCCTAACACCTGTAGTTGCTTTAATAAATACGAACTCGAAATAATAAATTTCATCTTGTTTTATAATTTATCCGATTTTTCGGTTTTGATGTACAAATATATTTTTTTAAATCCAAATATAAAAATAGTTTCCTCGTTTATTTTTGATACTTTTTTCTTCGGATTACGATGAACAATCCGGCAAATATCAGCAAAATAATCAATGGTAATCCTACGACCAGCATTTGTACCTGGCTGTAATCGCTGTAAACTTTTTCTTTGTCGAGCAATGGCAACTTAACGGTTTTGTTCCGCAAACTCATCAATCCGGAATCGTCCAGCAAGTAATTTACTGCATTGAGCATGAACTCTTTATTGCCGTATAATGTGTTTGTCCATTTATCGTAACCCAGTTCCATAGGTAATTTTTTATTGTCCAGCTGATTTTTCGCTATATCGCCATCAGCGACCACAATCATTTTGGTTGGCTGGCTTTTCGGAACAAAATCTGATTGCTTAAAAGGTAAAATCCGGTTATTATAAGTCGAAGTAAACTCGCCTTCCAACAAAACTGCCAGCGGAATATTTCCTTTATCCTGATAAAAATCGGGTTGGATTTCCTCATTCAACATCTGTAAACCAATCATTCCCGGACTACCAACCGTTGATGAATACGGCGAACTTTGCAACAATACTGTTTTCTGAATACCGTTTTTCAAAGTGTCGATACTGTTGACAAAATCAAATTTGATTCCTTCCAGGTTTTTCACTACCGGGTGCGAACTCGATGGCATCACAAACGGAGCGAATTTCCAGATAAAATTATCATAGACCGTTTCCGAACCTTCACGACCGACCGCCAGACGGATTGGTGTTCCCATTTCATCTTTGACCAAAACCGGGTTGATTCGCAAACCATATTTAAAAAACATTTCATTGAGTCCGGTTTCTTTCGGGTAAGTCAGTGCCTCGCTTTTTTGCATCAGGCTGTCCATTTCGGCTTGTACCTGGTCAATCAGCCACATTGTTTTTCCGCCATTCATGATGTATTGGTCAAGAACCTGCACGTCTGATTCAGAGAAAGTTTTGTTGGGTTTCATGACCATTGCCAACTCATATTCTTTGAGTTCCTGCAAGGTTTTATTGGGGTTTGCCTGAATGCTGTCTAACGTAAACGGAGCGATGAAATAGCTTTCCTGAAGACTCATCAGCAAATCGGCAAAATAAATATCATCGGGTGCGTCAATGCCTTTGATTATCGCGATTTTTTTAGATTTCGGCACAATCACTTTTTGCATTCCTTCTGCCAACGCATATTCTAAATATTGCACCGACGAATTGATATTTTCTTCAAGGCTAACGCTCATCACATTTCGCATTAACGGAATTATCGCATATTTTTCACCATAAGTAATTACCGCCCACGGAAAAACCATTTCCTGACTTTGTTTTCCTCTGTCATTTACCGTTACTGAAAGTGGCTTCATTCCGCTGGCATGCAAATCGGCCAGAAACTTGTCGGCATCGGGTTGGTCGTGCGGATTGGTAAATTTGAAATAGATATCAGAATTAATCGCTGAAAATTCCTCCAGAAGTTGTTGTGTTTCGGTTTGCAGTTTACGAATTTCCCCCGGAAAATTACCTTCCAGAAAAACCTCAACCAACATCGGTTCTTTTACTTCATGAATGAGTGAGCGAGTGGTTTCCGACAACGTATATCTTTTGTCTTGTGTAAAATCAAAGCGTTTGAACACCACTCCCGACAACAAGTTGATTGCTACCAAAAAAACGATAACAAGTATAAGCGAAATCTGGTTTTTTCTGTTCTTCATCATTTCCTTAAAGATTTAATTTGAAAATGAGTAATGGCAACAAAAGCTGATGACAATGTAACAAAATAGACAATATCCCGGGTGTCAATCACGCCTCGGCTGATGCTTTTGTAATGATAATTCATGCCGATTTTCTCTACCACAGATGCGACACTGAACATTTCGGACAGTTTTTCAAAACCTATAAAAAACAGAAAGCAACCGACAACAGCTATTAAAAACGCCACAATCTGATTTTCGGTCAGCGTACTGGCAAAAACACCAATGGCGGTGTAGGCTAAAATCAGGAAAATCAATCCGATATAGGACCCGAAAGTGCTACCTAAATCCATATTATTTTCCGGAAAACCATAAGGTTGCAATACGAAAATATACAATAATGTTGGTAGAATAGCTATGAGAATCAAAATCGCTGCACCTAAATATTTACCTAAAACGATTTCGAGTGCCGACACAGGTTTGGTCAGTAGCAATTCCATTGTTCCTTGTTTTTTTTCTTCGGCGAAACTCCGCATCGTTACCGCCGGAACCAAGAGTAACAAAACCCATGGGGCAAGCCGGAAAAACGGTGCTAAATCGTTGTATCTGCTTTGCAGAATATTATACTCTCCGTCAAAAATCCAGAGAAATAATCCGCATAAAATCAAAAATATTCCGATAACCAGATAACCGGTAAGCGAACCGAAAAAAGATTTGATTTCTTTGATTAATATTGCTTTCATTTGTTGGTTTAAAGTTTTATTCAGTTTTAAGGTTCAAAGTTGTTGGAGCGAATGTAAATTTTAGTTTGTAATCCACCGACAACCAACCATAAATTACTCCAAAGTTACCAATTTATCTACGCTCCAGGCTTCGGGTTTGGCGTTAAAAAACTGTTTGGTATAACTCCAAACTTCTTTGAATAAATCGGAATGGCGGTAGTTTTCCAAATCTTCTTCATTTTGCCAGATACTATAGGTAAAAAACACTGATTTATTGTTTTTATCCTGATATAATTCCAGAAAATTATTTCCTTCAAAATTTCTGATTTTGTCTTTTACTTCGTGAAAATTGGCTAAAAAATCATCAATTTTATCTTCGTGAAAACTCATTTTTACTATTCTTACAAACATATTTTATTCTTTAAATGTGATAACAAACGAATCCCGATAGGTCAACCCCAAAAGACTTTTAACCGTTCCGCCTCTTCCCGGAATTCCTTTATAAATCGACAACTGTAAATAATCGTTTTGGTTAAAAATCGAAAACAACTGTCCGTGATAATCGTTCAGCGGCTTATCTGCTGTATTAAAATCATCGTAAAAACGATTGATTCGACTGATTTTTTTCAGGCTTACCAACATTTCAAATGCCCTGCCCTGCCCTATATCTTCAAACAGTTTTCGGGAAACGTTTGTGATTGCATTTCCATAACGGTCTTCATAGACAATATGCCCT
This sequence comes from Avrilella dinanensis, assembly GCF_002807015.1. Taxonomy (GTDB): domain Bacteria; phylum Bacteroidota; class Bacteroidia; order Flavobacteriales; family Flavobacteriaceae; genus Flavobacterium; species Flavobacterium dinanensis. The sequence continues at coordinate 1,023,057 of NZ_NIPO01000001.1, forward strand.
TTTATCGCATTTCCTTCCGATAAAATTTGCGGACGCAGTTCGGTAGATTGCACCATACCTTCCTTATCTATTTCTGCTCCGATTCCGGAAAAATCAGCAGCGATAATTTTTTCTATCAATCCGGAAAAATAAGCAAAAAGCGACTTTTGCCCAGTGGCTATGGTTTTGTATAACTTCGCCGGTTCATCATCGACCAGAATCAAACTCAAAGCTCCGTTGTCGGGTGCGATAAAATACTGATTTTCGTATTCCATAACCAAATAATCTGTACGTTGCGACAGCGAAGCATCAACGGCAAAGACATGAATGGTTTTATCCGGAAAGTGTTCAATCGCATTTTTCAGCACATAACTTCCCATTCCGATATTATACAAATCAATTTCATGAGATATGTCAACGATAGCAGCCTCCGGAAAACGGCTGTTCAAAACACCTTTTGCCGAAGCCACATAGAAATCGCGGAAACCATAATCGGTAGTTAATGTAATAATTGCCATGAATTTGACCTGATTTTAAACAAATTCTGAATATTTTTTATTAGCTTTGAACATACAAAACTAATTATTTTAATTAAAATTTGACGCTTTTGAACGAAAGAATAATTGAGTTGGAACAGATTACACCCAAAGATTTTTGGGGTCCACAGGATATACACCTCACTACACTGAAAAAACTTTATCCGAAACTGAAAATTGTTGCCCGCGGAAATCTGGTAAAAATATACGGCGACAGCGAAATTATGGACGCTTTTGAAGACCGTTTCGATCGGGTTGTGAAATATTTTCAGAAATACAATACCATTAATGAAAACATCATCGAAAGGCTTATTCTGGACGATGCTCCTCAAAAAGAAGCCAATTTTCACGATACGGTTTTGGTGCATGGCGTAGGCGGAAAACAGGTCAAAGCCAAAACGCCTAATCAGCAAAAACTCGTTGAATTTGTTCAGAAAAACGATATGGTTTTTGCCGTTGGTCCCGCCGGAACAGGGAAAACCTATACCAGCGTAGCTTTGGCTGTAAAAGCATTGAAAGAAAAACAAGTCAAACGGATAATTCTTACCCGCCCTGCGGTGGAAGCCGGAGAAAATTTAGGATTTCTGCCCGGAGATATGAAAGAAAAACTGGATCCGTATATGCAACCGTTGTACGATGCTTTGCGAGATATGATTCTGCCTGCAACCTTGGAAGATTACATCGCCAAAGGAATTATTCAGATTGCTCCGCTAGCATTTATGCGGGGACGAACGCTGGACAATGCTTTTGTGATTTTAGACGAAGCCCAAAATACCACCCACGCACAGATGAAAATGTTTCTGACCCGAATGGGAAAAAATGCCAAATTCATCATTACCGGCGACCCCGGACAGGTGGATTTACCCAGAAAAATTTCTTCCGGATTAAGAGAGGCGTTGAATATCCTTGCTAATGTTGAAGGTATCGGCATATTGTTCCTGGACGACAAAGATATTGTACGCCACCGATTGGTTAAGAAAATTGTAGATGCCTATAAAATTGTGGAAAACGCCAATGAATTTGCCAGTCAGATTGTCACTAAGCAATAATAAGCAACTTATTGAGTTGCCACAGATGCATAGATTAATTAGTTTTGCAAGCATGACACAGTACTTTGAAAGAAAAGATTCATTGAGATCAAAATTTACATTCAAATCATATTTAGTTTTATTATTAACGATAGTATGTCTTTATCTATTGTTTATGGTAGTTCCGACATTCTTTGGAAATTCATATTATGATAATAAGCCTTTTCCGAAAATATTTATTCTTGGACTAATAATCTTCACATTTATCTATTTAGTGTTTGGAGAATTAAGAACAAAGTATATAACTATCGAGCTTACCCAAAACAATATAGTAGTTAAACGATTTTTCGGAGCAATAATTAAAAGTTATAAAGCTTCAGAAATAGATGGTTGGAAATATTCTATGTTACCCTCAAGAGGTGGAACTTATGAATATTTATATTTTTATCAAAACAATAAAAAAAAGATTAAAATTTCAGAGTTTTACCACAAAAACTACAAGCAATTAAAAAACGAAATTCAATCTCAATATAAATATTTAGGTTATGAGGAATTTTCATATTTAGATGAATTAAAAGAAATGTTTAAATAACTACCGGCAAGATCAAATATAAAGTGGAAATTTACTGCATATCAAATCGTTAACTAACTCATCATAAAAAAACTATTACTTCGCGTGGTAAAAAATCATTCCACTTCATTAAGTCGTCCGAGTACGGCTTTTTCTTTTTCAGACAGCACCAATGTGTTGTGTTCTTTCCAATAAGGCGTGGTGTAATTTTTCCCTAATCGTTCGAGTGTAGGCTCATGGTAAATCAAATCAGGGTTAGGCTGTAGATTACCCATTTTGGTATCAACAATAACTAATTCATAATTTCCGCCAGCATAAAAACGTTCGGTTTCCCGCTCAACTGTTCCGTGGATTCTACCCATTTTATAAGACAGATAATAACGATTTCCGTCTATATTGAAAATGGTTTTCCGCACCACATTATTCGGCTTGAACCGAAAGAAAACCCTGTTTCTCATAGTCAGATTTTCTATAAAATCCGGGTGAATACTCATTTCTATATCCAGCACCAATTTCTTTTCTTCATCATATACCATTGTTCCTTTCAAAGCAACTTTTTTCGCATTCGATTCAGGTTCAAAATGCAGTATAGTAAGTGTTCTTCCGTCTGCTCCGGTTTTCTGTGTAAGACTCAAACCATATTCTTTTTCTTTGACAATCTTTCGCATCGTTGTAAACTGAAAAGCATCGGTAACCAATTCCTGCATATTTAATAAATGCAAAGTCAATGGTGAGGCCTCATAAGCCTTAAATTCTTCTGATTTGAAACGGGCAAACCGGCTTTGGTTCACAATAATATCACTTTCTTTTTTGTCTTTGTAATAAAAATCGAGCATTCCATCGCCGAAAGTATTGATTTCGTTATTAATCGTGAGCATTTCGCGGTAATAAGTGTTTAAAACCACATCGTTAGAAAACTGTTTTTGTGAATTATCCAATACTTCCAGAATAATATCTTTTATCGGTCGGTTGGGAATTAGCAATTCCTCCAGTTCATAAGCAGCTATATCCAGATAGATAGTTAAACTCTCTCTGTTTTTACTATTCAACGAAAGACTTTTTAGTTTGTAACTCAAATGAGAAAAAGTCAATTCTTTGGTATCCGGACTGACCCAAATCTGGAATTTCCCGTCAATATTAGTTACCGTACTGCTGTTGCTCCCTTTGGCAGTAATACTCACATACGGCACCGGACTGTCAGTTTCAAAATCTTTTACCACACCTTTATATAACACATTTTGTGCTACCACAAACGGCGAAACAACCAACAAAACAAAGAGTAATATTTTTTTCATTATTTTCTTATTTACAACTGATTAGTTGCCTTATAAGCCTAAATGTTACAAAAAAAGAGCCGAAATCGGCTCTTTTCTATAATTGGTCAAATTTATTATTGCATGAATAGTGGTTTATCACTCATCATTTCGGTAACTTCCTCAGCGATTTGTTCTAAAGCATCGTCATTATCGTGATTTTGAATAGCTCTGTCGATGAAATCAACGATGGTTTCCATATCATTTTCTTTCAAACCTCTGGTTGTTATTGCAGCTGTTCCCACTCTGATACCTGAAGTTACAAATGGCGATTTGTCGTCAAACGGTACCATATTCTTGTTTACAGTAATATCGGCTTTGCCCAAAGTTTTTTCCGCATCTTTTCCGGTAATGTTTTTATTTCGTAAATCAATAAGCATCATGTGATTATCTGTTCCGCCCGAAATAATATCATAGCCTCTTTTTACAAAAGCTTCTGCCATTGCCTGTGCATTTTTCTTTACTTGTAAAATGTAATGGAAAAACTCATCAGAAAGAGCTTCGCCGAAAGCTACCGCTTTGGCTGCAATAATATGCATCAAAGGACCTCCCTGATTACCCGGAAAAACAGCACTATCCAATAATGCAGACATCATTCTCAATTCGCCTTTCGGAGATTTTATTCCAAACGGATTCTCGAAGTCTTTGCCCATCATAATCATTCCGCCTCTCGGTCCGCGGAGGGTTTTGTGCGTTGTTGTCGTTACGATATGACAGTGAGGTAGTGGGTCATTCAAAATTCCTTTAGCAATCAATCCGGCAGGGTGCGAAATGTCTGCCATCAATATCGCCCCAACACTGTCGGCTATTTCCCTGAATCGTTTAAAATCCATATCTCTGGAATAGGCTGATGCTCCGGCAATGATTAACTTAGGTTGTTCTCTTTGAGCTACTTCCGCAATGTGGTCATAATCCAGCCTTCCGGTTTCTTTGTTCACGCCATAAAACACCGGATTGTATAATTTTCCGGAAAAATTTACTGGCGAACCGTGTGTAAGATGTCCTCCGTGGGATAAATCAAAACCTAAAATTTTGTCGCCGGGATTCAATACTGCCGCATAAACCGCTGTATTTGCCTGCGAGCCCGAGTGTGGCTGTACATTCACATATTCCGCCCCGAACAAAGCCTTTGCCCTGTCGATAGCGAGTTGCTCTGCGATATCAACAACTTCACAACCGCCGTAATATCTTTTATTCGGATAACCTTCGGCATATTTATTCGTCAAAACAGAACCTGCTGCCTGCATGACCTGTTCACTCACAAAGTTCTCAGAAGCAATAAGTTCCAACCCCTGAATCTGACGTTCTTTTTCGTCTGCAATTAAGTCAAAAATTTCCTTATCGTGTTGCATGGTCTAATATTTCGTTAAAATGAATTCAAATTTACGAAATTGGTTTGTTAAAATAAGTCTTTAATGATATATTTGACTAAAATAATTGTAGAACCCTTTTAAAATCAATTTTTATATGATTATTCACGCTAACAATCCGGAACTTAAATCCTGGATAGACGTAGAACCCAACAGCGATTTTCCTATTCAAAACATTCCTTTTGGTGTTTTTTTGACCAAAGATGATGTGATTACCATAGGCACACGAATCGGAAATCAGGCTATCGACCTGAGTGCATTACATCAATTAGGCTATTTTGACGGTATTGATTTACACGATGATGTGTTTTTACAAGATTCTTTGAATGATTTTATCACATTAGGTAAAAAAACATGGCGGTTGGTGCGGAACAGAATTTCAGAAATTTTCCGGCACGACAATTCCGAATTAAGAGACAACGAATCGCAGAAAGAAGTGGTTTTATTCCCGATTGAAGAAGTAGAAATGCAGTTGCCGGTTATCATCGGCGATTATACCGACTTTTATTCCAGCAGAGAACACGCTACGAATGTCGGTAAGCTATTCAGAGATCCTGAAAATGCTTTGTTACCTAACTGGTTACACATTCCGGTTGGTTATCACGGCAGAAGCTCATCAATTGTACCATCGGGTGTAGCGGTTAAACGACCTACCGGACAAACTTTGCCAAAAAGCGAAAAGCAACCTGTTTTTGGCCCTTCAAAAAGAGTAGATTTTGAGCTCGAAACCGCTTTTATTACTACAGATGCCAACAAACTCGGAGACAGAATTCCAGTCGAAGAAGCTGAGGATTACATCTTTGGAATGGTATTGCTCAACGACTGGAGTGCCAGAGATATTCAGGCATGGGAATATGTGCCGCTCGGACCGTTTCTGGCAAAAAATTTCGCTTCGTCTATCTCATGCTGGGTAGTTACTTTAGATGCTTTGGAGCCTTTCCGTTGCGAAAGTCCAAAACAAGAAAACCCTCAACCGTTGCCTTATTTGCAACAAACCGGCAATCATGCGTTTGACATTAACCTGGAGGTAATTATCCAGCCTGAAAACGGAAATGACAGCACTATTTGTGTTTCTAATTTCAAATACATGTACTGGACAATGAGTCAACAACTCGCACACCACGCTGTGAATGGTTGTAAAATCAATGCCGGAGATTTGATGGGGTCAGGAACGATTTCAGGACAAACACAAGACAGCTTTGGCTCACTACTTGAATTGACATGGGGCGGACAAAAGCCGCTAGAACTTAATAACGGAGAAAAACGAACTTTCATTGAAGATAACGACACCGTAATCATGCGTGGTTATTGCCAAAACGGAAAAGTACGAATTGGTTTTGGAGAAGTTTCTTCCAAACTACTTCCGGCTGACCCATTTGTGAAGTAATTTCGTAACCATATTTATTTTCAAAAAATCCGAAAAGGTTTAGTGATAAATCTTTTTGGATTTTTTTATTCAAATATTATCCATAAAACTATTTTACGTTTATTTTTTTGTTATTATTTGTTAAGTTAAAATATTTTTGCTACATTGTTGGCTGAAATTCAAATATTAGACATTATGAAAACAAAAAAGTACATGAGTTTAACTGTGTTTGCTATGCTATTTGTAGTTTTTGGTTGCAGCGAAGATGTTCCAACCAATGAGCAACAAGAAACAACAACCAGCTATTCAACCAAAAGTGCAAAACAAGACGAACTTGTTGAAGTAAAGAATTTTCAGAACAAACTTAAAGAAATATCCCGTTCCGGAAAACAATTAACCGATTCTGAAAAAGCCAATTTATTATTTACCGAAGCTAAAGCCTTACTCAAAGTGCATGGCTTGCCGGAGAACACGAAAATACCCGAAGACCTTACTACCGAAGAGGAAAGAACCACTTACCTCGGTTTTATTAGATTTATTGAACTTATCAAAAACAAATAAATTATGAAAAAGTTATTTTTATCTTTAGGATTAGTGTTAGGTACTATACTTAATGCTAACGCAACACAGCTTGTTATTAATAACCACTGTTATACTTATCTTTGTATCCAAATGATTCAAACCAGTACGATAAATGGCGTAAATTATGTATATGTAAACGATGTTCCTTTCGATTCATGTGAATTGTTAATTCCGGGAGGAACAGTATTTCATATCTCAGATGGGCTAACTAGTAATTTACAATTCCCTTTCTTAAATGTATGGCCTTTTGCAGGAAATGTATTACAAGGTCCTGGGCAAACATCTAATTTACCCATTGCGACCTTACCTTTACCTCCAGTAGGAAATACACCTAATAGATTCAAATTTCAATATATGAAATTCAGATTGAAAGGCGGATATGATGATGGTTTTGGTTACAATGGTAACTTGGGAGGTAATGGACCTCATTCAGAAACAGGGACTTATCACACTCCTCCTGGAGAACCTTATGAAATGTTCTATGTATGGTACAACGACATTCATTATTTTGAATTTACAGATAATTTATAAAAAAGAATCTACTATGAGGCAAACAACTTGTGCTTATAGTAGATTCTTAAAATGACACCTATTATGAAATACAACTATATATTTATTTTAACTTTTTTTTATTTAACTTCTGCTCTTTCTCAATCCTCCTACCACCACATTTGGGGTGTGAAAGAAAATAGGAAGGTAGAAAGTAATTGGATTTACGGTATATCTATATATGACGGAATTGTTTATTATATAGATAGCGGGGAAAACAATAAAATTAATGCTTTGCAGTTACCCGAATCGACAACTCAAACCTTTATTGAAATTGGCTCGCCGGAAACGACTCAAATTTATAACAAACACCGGGCTGAGGACGGAAGTTGGTATATTGGTGGGAATACCAGTGAAACAGAAAACTTTACCACCCTTGGTGCTTACCGCACCGAATTTGATTTTAACCAAATACCTACCGACCCTGTACCCAAAAATGGCTTTTTGGCCAAATACTCAGCAACCGGCGAATTACAATGGTGTACTTATATAGACTTTTTTTACGGTAGTGAGGAATACACCGGTTCAACCATTACCACTGATGCAGATAATAATGTATATTTTATTTCTTATAAAAACAATGATGAAATAATTGAAAATGCTCCTTTTCAATCTACAGCTAATCCTGAAGACTTTTTACTCGGAACCAACAAAACTTCAACACTAACAAAGTTGGATAGTAATGGAGCTTACCAATGGAGTACTTTTTTTGGTATGCACTATACAGGCATAAGAAGCATCAAAGCAACGCCCAACGGAATTATTGTTGCGGGATTTGTTATATCTACTGATTTTTTTTCAGGTGTACCAGTCACTAACTACTCTTACTTTAGTACCGAGGGGGCATACCAAATGGCTCCAAATACCAATGTAAATGGAGAATTTCTAACAAGTGGTTTTGTTAATAAATTTAACTTTGATGGTACCAGAGCTTGGGGAACTTACTACGACGAGTCTATAAGAACTGTGGAAGTGTTTGAAAATGATATATATATAATACAAGTACATGGCTCATCTTCATTAGAAAATGAAGCAACAGAAGGGGCTTTTATTGATGAGCTAATGAACACGAGCAGCTATGTTGGCTTAATTGGCAGGTTAAATAGTGACGGCTCAGAACTGTTATGGAGAACCTATCTTTTCAACAATGTTTTTAAATCGGGTACCCATTTAGATCATAGAAGAATAGCAAGTATCAACTCCGATGGCAATATCTGGCTCTTTGGTCAAACCAACAGCACCGCAAGTGTCACTACCGAAGATGCTTACCAAACAGAGAAAAACATGGTTACCGCCAATAATAATGACTCCTATCATTTACTATTGGCTAATGATGGTAGTACGGTGTTGTATTCGAGCTACTACGGCTTTGAGGGCGATGATGCTTCACTAGCTATTTTTCCGGCAGAAAATGGTTATTACTCTGTAGAGCAAACCAGTGGTAACTCCAATGCTGAGAATTTTATTACACAAGGTAATCTGCTTGAACTAGACGAAGAAGGTAGCTCAACTTATGGCGGCTTGGTTTATACCTACTTTAGTACCGAACCTGTAAGTAGCGGTACTTTCGACAAAAAGAAAATCAGTATTTATCCCAATCCTGCCGAGAATGTTTTGCACCTCACCGGAGAAATCGAAGGTTTTACTAAAATTGACATCTACGATATGCAAGGGCAACGGGTTTTTCAACAACCAATTAATACCAGCGAAATAGTTTCGGTAGATATTAATTCTTTAGTTTCAGGTGTGTATTTATTAACTATTTCTAACACAACAGACAAACAGACCTATCGAATAATGAAAAAATAAGTTAGTTAATACGAAAAGTTTTCTATTTAACCCTCCGGATAAAATCAGCATTTATCTCGTTAAAATCGTGGACGATGCAAGACGCTCCTTCCAGATTCTGATATTTGGAATTTTCGCTAATATACCCCACACAGAAAATCCCGGAAGCACAGGCAGCTTTCACTCCACTGGTGCTGTCTTCGATAATAATACAATCATCTTTGGTGTTTTTTGAAAGCGATGCTGCATGCAGAAATATCGCCGGGTCGGGTTTGGACTTTGGAAAATCTTCGCCACTGACTTTGTGTGAAAAGAATCTGTCTAATTCAAAACGATTGAAAACCCTTGAAATCGTGCTTTTCGATGCCGATGATGCCAAAATCAGTTCTATCTCATTTTGGTGTAAATCTTCAATTAACCGTTCAACACCTGAAATCAAACTCAAATCAGGTTTAGTGTCGAAAGCATCGTTAAACAAGGCTCTTTTTCGCAATACCAAATCATTGACCTCACCTCCTATACCGTAAATATCTTTGATTTTCTGATAAACATTTTTAGTAGAATTACCTGTAAAGCTCGCATACAGTTCGTCGGAAACATCTATACGCAATTCTTCAAAATGTCTGAAATAAGCATATTTGTGTACCGGCTCGGTATCGACAATCACACCGTCCATGTCAAAAATTACGGTTTTTACCATGATTTTTATTGCAAATATACGCCAATTCACAGGGTTTTGGAACAAAAATATATTTTTATATGTTTTTTAAATCAGAGTTTTTGTATTTTTATTGAATATATTTATCTTTAGGGAAATTTTAATCCATTAACACCATTGTAATGTTAGAAGAAAAGAATGACAACCTGCAGCAAATTGCAGAAGGAAACGAACAAGAAATCAAAAAAGAAGTCGATGCCATAGAATCGATTAATGAGTCTAATGCGGAACAAAGTGAAGAAATTTCTTTGGGCGAAGACGCTTCGGTAGAAAGCCTGAACCTTGAATCTCTGTCGATGGACGAATTGGTGGAAACGCTGAAAAAATTAATGCAAAACCACAAACCTATCCTCATTAAAGACGAAGCGGAAGAAATCCGTAAAAACTTTTATGACAAATACAACGATTGGGTAGAGAGTAAAAAAGAATTATTTTTCCATGAAAACCCGGACGCTGAAGAGCAGGATTTTCAGTCTGACTATCCGATAAAACATAGTTTCGAGGAGGTTTATAACAACTACAAATCTGCCCGGCAAAACCAATATAAATCTATTGAAAAACAACTCAAAGACAACTTAAAGAGTCGGGAGGAAATCATCGAGGAACTCAAAGCACTTATTGATAATACCAGCAACTACAACGCAGCGTTAAAAGATATTCAGGACATCAGAGAACGTTGGAAAAATGCCGGAGCAATTCCGCGTGACAAATACAATATCGTATGGAATGATTTTCATTTCCATATGGAGCGTTTTTACGACCAGTTGCATCTCGACAGAGAAGCCCGTGATTTGGATTTCAAACACAATCTCGAACAAAAACAAAAATTGATTGAGCAAGCAGAGAATTTGCTAAACGAAACAAATATCCCTCAAGCATTCAGAGAGTTACAGCTTTTACACAGAATCTGGAAAGAGGAAACCGGCCCGGTTGATCGCGAAATCAGAGAAGAAATCTGGCAGAAATTCAGTGATATTACCAAACAACTACATGATAAAAAAGATGCTTATTACGAGCAGTACAGAGAAAGAGAAAAAGAAAATCTGACTCAAAAACTCAATATCATCGACGAAATAGAGCGTTTGGATTATTCACAGAATAAACTGCACAGCCATTGGCAAAAATCCATTAAGGCAATTAATACGTTGAGAGAGAAATTTTTCGGTATAGGCAGAGTTCCTCAGGAAAACAATCAGGAAGTTTGGGATAAATTTAAATCTGTCACCCGAAATTTCAATAAACAAAAGAACGAATTCTATAAAAACATCAAAAAGGAACAGCATGAAAATCTATTCAAAAAACGAGCGTTGATTGACAAAGCACGCGAGCTGAAAGACAGTGATGACTTTGAACGCGTGACGCCAATGATGATTCAGATTCAGGAAGACTGGAAAAAGATAGGTCACGTTCCAAGAAAAAACTCTGACGAAATCTGGAAAGAATTCAAAGAAACCTGTAATGCTTATTTCGACAGATACCATTCCATAAAAAACAAGGCGATGGGCGAAGAAATGGATAATTTCAATAAGAAAAAAGATTACCTGGAAGAGTTGAAATCGTTTGAAATGACCGGCGACCACAATGCTGATTTAGACGCGATCAAGCAACATATCGCTCATTGGAAATCGCTCGGAAAAGTGCCGCACACCCGCCGTCATATTGAAGGAAAATTCAACCGTATGCTCGATACTTTCTTCGACAAACTGAGTATGGGCAAAAAAGAGGGCGAGCTGGTTAAGTTTACCAACAGAGTGGCTAACATGATGGAAGAAAAAGACCAACGACGCATTCAGAAAGAATTTACTTTCCTACAACGCAAGGTCGATGAAGTTCAGTCAGATATTATGCAGCTGGAAAATAACATGATGTTTATTTCCGGGGCAGACAAAAACAATCCTTTGATGAAAGAAATCAATAAAAATATTGAGCGTCACAAAGAAGAACTGAAACTTTGGAAAGAAAAACTCGAGTATCTTAAAAATGCGAACAATGAGTCAGAATAAAAAAAACCGGGAAACCGGTTTTTCTGTTTTCTTAAAACTGTTGATGAGTTTTGTGCTGCTTAGTGTGCTGGCAGGTTGTTCAGCTACCCGAACAACTTCCAAACCAGCAGACTCATCGGTTTCGGGAACAACTACCGGGCAGATTCAGCATGAGTTTGCCAAAAAACTGGAAGTGAGCCCGAATGAAATCACGCAAATCAATCTCTACAACTATATTAATGACTGGCTCGGTGTGAAACATCGCCTCGGCGGAAATTCTAAATCCGGAATAGATTGTTCGGCATTTGCCGGAAATCTTTACCGGGAAATCTACCAAATTAATCTGCCGAGAACCTCAGCGGATATGGCAAAAGAAATCAAACCCACCAAGAAGCATAAGCTTAAAGAAGGTGATTTGGTTTTCTTCTCATTCGGAAAAAAACGGATTGACCATGTAGGCATTTATTTGAAAAACGACCGCTTTGTTCATGTTTCATCAAGCAAAGGCGTGATTATTTCAAAATTATCAGACCCTTGGTTCGAGAAATATCTGGTTAAGTACGGTTACGTAAATTAAAAAAGACCTTTCGGAATGAAAGGTCTTTTTTGTATGGTGCTTTCTTCTTCGAAGAAGAAAATTATTTTTTGAATTTAGCGTATTTGTTTTTGAATTTATCAATACGACCTGCCGTATCAATTAATTTAGATTTACCTGTGTAGTACGGGTGTGACGTACGCGAAATCTCCATTTTACAAAGCGGGTATTCTACCCCATCAACTTCGATAGTTTCTTTTGTATCTACTGTTGATTTTGTAATAAAAATGTCTTCGTTAGACATATCTTTAAACGCTACTAATCTGTAATTTTCCGGATGAATACCTTTTCTCATGATAAAATGTTTTAATCGTTATGGCTATTTGCTACCCCGAAGCTTTTCGGCTGCCCAAAAAGGTGTAAACAGCAAATAACTTTTTAATTTTTCTTTTTTTAAATTATTCAGACTGCAAACTTACAACTTTTTTAATTATCTGCAATAGGCTATGAATTAATTTTTTAATCATTTTTACCTGTCAACCAACCTATTCCTCCTTCAAAGCATTTCGGTATTCAATTCCCCAATTTGCAAAGGCTTTACAACGCCTTTCAAAATCTGTCTAAATTCGGTTACGTCATATTCTACTGTAATCAGTTTGGCGTTGAGTATCGTTTAGGTGCCAATTGGGTCATTTCCATATCCTGTAATCCGAAAACAATTGACTGAAGTAATGAATTCATAAAAGTAATACTTTACTTTTTTATTTCCACCACTTCTTAAATACTTGTGTACTGTCGTTTAGCATAACCGGTTCACCAATCATCGGGGTAATCAGGTTAAATGAATGTTCTTCAGCAGTATCAACAATTTTGTCCAACGGTTCGTACCAAGAATGCATTCCCAAAGCAAATTTTGAGTTGTGAACGGTCATCAGTTTTTTGGGCTGCAATTCTTCAATCGCTTTAACCAAATCTTCAGGAATCATGTGAATGTATTTCCACTCTTCGTTGTACTGTCCGTTTTCCATAATGGCGAAATCAATTACACCGAATTGTTCTTTAATTTTTTGGAAATGTGTATCATAACCCGTGTCGCCCGATACATAAATATTCCCAAAAGAAGGACTTTGCAACATATACCCTGCCCAAAGCGAATGGTTAGAGTTCAACCCTCTACCCGAAAAATGCCGTGCAGGTAGTGCGGTAATTTTCAGGCTTTCTAACTGAGTAGCATCGTTCCAATCCAATTCAATAATTTTAGAAACATCAAATCCCCAATGTTCAAAATGTACCCCGACACCCAACGGACAAATGATTTTTTGCGTTCGGTTTTTCAGGTTAAGCATCGTTTTATAATCAAGGTGGTCCCAATGGTCGTGCGTGATGATGAGATAATCCAAATCGGGCAAATCGTCGGGCTGATAATTGTTGGCTCCGGCAAATGCCTTGTTCACAAAAGGAACGGGAGAAGCGGAAACCAATACCGGGTCAAAAGCGATTTTTTTGCCTTCAATCTGCATATATAAGGAAGAATGACCTAACCAGACCAAAACGTCTTCATCGGGATTCAGGTTTTTCAAGTCGGTTTTAACAGACGGAATGTCTTTGGACGGATTCAAATCTTCTACTTTGGTAAACAAAAAATCCCAAAACACCCGGATTCTTGACTTATCGCTTATTAGCATCTTCGTAGGCGATTGATTTTTAAAAACTCCGTCTTTATAGTTAGGCGATTGTTTGATACGTTCCAATCGTTCGCCTTTGGGTAATTTACCAAACATCGGGTGTTGCATAAAAAGTAGTCCGCCGATTACGAGAACAACGATTACGCTTATAATTCCTATTATCATTTTTTTGAATATTTTCATTTTTCTTTTTGTTTTTGTTTTCCTGCAAATCACATAGATTGTCATCGATTTTTTTGCATAAATCCGTGCTATCTGCATTACACTCCGCTAAAATACACAAAAACAACCTCCAATCAGGGAGCTACTTTTTATAATTTTGTTAAAAGAATTACACCAATGCTTTTCCGGTTGATTCCGGAATGCGTCTTTATCTACAAAGGAAAATCGGATATGATTATCTTTTCATAATGTAAACAAATTGCGAAAGAATGGAAACATTTTACTGATTTCACAAAATATATATTTTAGAGCTTGCCAGTTTAAAATTTTCTCGTTGCGTTTATGTATATTTGCAGTGGAAATTTGACATCATTTTAAACAATCAACTATGGATTTAGAACAAAATATATGGTGGGAACAGGCAAATAATGATTCAGAAGCTGTGATTCTGGACGTTCGCACCGAGGAAGAAGTGGAAGAAAAAGCTATTCCGAATTCCATTAACTTTGATTTTTACCAAGGTCAGGGCTTTTTGGACGAGTTAGAAAAGTTAGATAAAAACAAAAGTTACTATGTATATTGCAAATCAGGCGGACGAAGCGGTCAGGCTTGTATGATTATGCAACAATTAGGCTTTGAAAAAACCTACAACTTAGTAGGTGGAATTACGGAATGGGAAGGTCCTGTTAAGTAAAACTCTATGGATTTAATTGATTTTATTCTGCATATAGATGTGCATCTGGCGGAACTTCTGGCAAATTACGGCATTTGGATTTACGCCATTTTGTTTCTTATTATTTTTGTAGAAACCGGCCTGGTTGTTATGCCTTTCCTACCCGGCGATTCGTTGCTTTTCGCAGCCGGAATGTTGGCAGCACAATACCCTGAAAGTCTCAACATCTGGATTGTAATCGCCTTGTTGCTTGTCGCAGCCATAACAGGCGACAGCCTCAATTACTCTATCGGAAAAAACATCGGCAACCGTATGCTGAATTTTAAAATATTCGGCAAAAAACCAGTTCAGCCACAACATATTGAGAAAACGCATGATTTCTATAACAAATATGGTAGTAAAACTATTGTTATTGCCCGTTTTGTACCGATTGTAAGAACCTTAGCTCCGTTTGTTGCGGGAATCGGCAGAATGAATTACTCTACTTTTATCAGTTATAATATTTTCGGAGCTATCTTGTGGGTCGTAGGGATAACTCTGGCAGGTTTTTTCCTTGGAAATATTCCGCTGATTAAAGACAATTTTTCTAAAGTAATTTTGTTAATTATCTTTATTTCCATTGTTCCGATAATCTTTTCGGTATGGAAAGAATGGAGAAAAAGTAAGCAGGTAGCATGACCACTGATTTGATAATTATCCTGCTGATTGCAGTCAATGTAATTGTCAGCTACAAAGGGTTTAATGACCGGGCTTTTTTCTCGAAATATATGTTTCATATCGGGAAAATTCAGCAAGGCGAAAGAATTCGCATGATTTCATCAGCATTTCTTCATGCCGACGTTACTCATTTGATTTTCAATATGCTGACTTTGTATATATTCGCACCGATAATTATTGGTTATTTCGGTTATGTTATTTTTCTGGTTATATACTTTATCAGCCTATTAGCAGGAAATCTGTTCACATTAAAACAACATCAGAACGAACCCAACTATTCCGCTATCGGAGCCTCCGGAGCAGTAACCGGGATTGTGTATGGCAGTATTGCTATTTACCCTGAAATGTCATTGTACTTATTTTTTATTCCTATCCCGATTCCGGCTTATATCTTTGCCATAGGATATATGCTTTATTCACTATACGGAATGAAAAAGCAGCTCGGAATGATTGGGCATTCTGCTCACATCGGCGGAGCTGTCGGTGGGTTGATAACCACTATATT
Organism: Avrilella dinanensis; assembly: GCF_002807015.1. GTDB lineage: Bacteria > Bacteroidota > Bacteroidia > Flavobacteriales > Flavobacteriaceae > Flavobacterium > Flavobacterium dinanensis. The sequence goes on from NZ_NIPO01000001.1 coordinate 1,039,116, forward strand.
ATTTGACATTAATTTAATGCTGGATAATTATTTCATTATCCTCCTGATGCTTGTTCCGATAATTTTATTTTTCTTATTTTTACAAAAAAAATAAACTAAATTTTCGTTAATTTTCTTTATTAGTTGTTATATTTGTCTTTCTGAATATCAATGAACTACAAAAAAACAATCAATTAGGGAATGAAACTACTTTGTAAAACTTTCGTTATATTACTGTTTATCATCAGCAGTATTTCTGCCAATGCTCAATATTATTCAAAACATTATGTCGCACCCGCTCCCTGGCAATATTGGAGTGATGCTAATGAAATAGTTATTGGAACACTCAGTCCGACCCCGGTACAGGTAACTCTCAGCAAAAGTGATGGTACTTTAATAACCGATGAGTTAACTGTCAGCATAGATAATCCTATCAGCTATAGATTCCCGGGCAGCCCCAACGGTTTATCAAGAAATACACCCGGAACCACTCTCACAGACAGAGGGTTGATTGTAGAAGCAGAAGCTCCTGTGTTAGTCAATTTGCGAAATATTGCCTCAGATGCTCCGGCTGCTAACAGTTATCTTACCATAAAAGGGAATGCTTCTTTAGTGAGTTTTGGAGAAGAAGGCAAAGGGTTAGAATTCAGAATCGGCTATTACAGAACAAGTACCATAGGTTTATCAGACAACAATCCTGTATATTCGGTTATGGCAACGGAAGACGATACCGAAGTAACTATCCCTACTACTCCCCCGACAGTTGTGACTTTAGATGAAGGAGAAAGCAGAATGTTCCACGCCCCTATAGGTTCTTTGCTGACTGCCGACAAGTTCGTTGTAATGAACACAGGAAACTGGGGAGATACTCCTTGGAATAACCCGACTCCTTCCAATGGGCAAGACGGTACCTTTGACCAGATTGCTCCTATTCGTGTGTTAGGAACTCAATACCTCGTCGTAAGAGGCTGGGGTTTTCCTGCTACGCAAAATCACATCAATAACGGATATGGAGGAGAACAAACGACTATTGTTGCTGCGGAAGACAACACAACAGTAGAAATAGTTAATTATAATGCTGACGGAACAATATCTGCTGCAAATCCGGCGGAGACCATAACTTTGACATCGGCTGGCGACCACCACACTTTTTTTCACGGAGATAGAACCAATGCTCTTTCCTCATCTCTGATAGAAACGAACAAACCGGTGATTGTATATTCCGGGACAGAAGTACAATCAGAAACTGATATTTCTACAGTGTTACCCATCGGAGGGTGTGCCGGAGCATTAAACATTCAGGCAAGAAAATTTATTCACTATAATAACAGTAATTTACCTTACTCTGCTTTTTGTGTTATCGAAAGCCCAGACGAACCAGTAATGGTAAATAATCAGGATATAGAAACTTATCCGGGCGTGTCTCCCAGAACAGCTATAGGCACAACGGGGTTTTACCTGATTACATTTAATGATACGAATATTTCCAGCCCTGACGAGTTAATCATCACTTCAGATATGCCTCTAACAACAAGCATTGTGCAATCTGGCGAAGGCTTTTCAATGTCGGCGTTTTTCTCTGCATTCGGTCAGGCATCTCCTACTCCCGTTACCTTACAGGAAAACGATGATTGTACAGTAACTCTTGCTATTGAAAACACAGAGGGAATATTCGAATACGAATGGTTTTTAAACGGAGAATCTTTAGGAACGACTGAGGAAAATGAATGGATTGCTACCGAATCGGGTGTCTATTCAGTCAATGTATTTAGAACCTGCGGCTGGGGAATTATTTCTGAAGGATTAGAAGTAATTGTCAATCCATGTAGCGATTTGTCTATCACTAAAGAGTTGTTAAATCAGGAATATGATGAAGCCGTTTTTGAAATAACCGTAACCAACAATGATGAGATTTTCACAGAAATGAATGCTCAGGTTACAGATATTTTACCCTCCGGATATACCTATGTCAGCTCAACAGCTTCGCAAGGCAGCTATGATGAGACAACAGGAATATGGGACATCGGAACTTTAGCTCCAGGTCAATCCGAAACCTTAGAAATAACAGTTAAAATCAACGAACAAGGCGAATATGTTAATATAGCAACTGTACAGGGCGACAATGAAGATAAAAACCCGGACAATAACACAGATGAAGCGACCATTACTAAAGGTAGATTGATTTTCCAGAAAAATGCTTTGCAGGAGGCTGTATATCGTGTCGGCGAAGTGATTGAATATGAAATAACCATCAAAAATGACGGCCCATTACCTGTAATAGAAATCCATATTACCGATGATAATGCAGATGCAGGAAGTCTTGTTCCGAACTTTATCCCAAGGCTCGAACCTGGAGAAACAGCCATAATTACCGCCAAACACACAGTTACTCACAACGATTTTGTAGTGGGAGAAGTCGTGAATCAGGCTACACTCGAAACACCGACCGTACTGGATCAGGAAAGTTTCATTTCTGATGACCCTAAAACAGCTGAGTTGTATGACCCCACTATCGTGCCGGTTATCCGTACTGCTGACCTCAACGCGGTAAAAGATGACGGAATTATCTACTACAAACCCGGACAAGAAACTACTTATGTGATTGCTGTTACCAACAACGGCCCGAGTGATGCTATTGACATTATCGTAAGCGATCCTCTACCAGAAGGAGCTGTATATATGAGCTGGAATTCAACCATAAACACTTCCGGAAATGGCAATTTATACGATGTTATTCCGGTTTTGGCAGTCGGAGAAACAGTAACTTACTACGTAACGGTAAAAATAAGCGAAAGCCAGCTGGGCGATTTCATCAATATCGTTACCGTTGAATCAGAACACAACGAAGACCCTGTACCGGTATGTGAAACCTGTGTCGATGTTGACCGTCAGGAAGTGGTGATTCCGAAAGGCATTTCACCAAACGGGGACGGACTGAATGACAAACTCGATTTAACGCCTTTCCACGTGGCAAAGATTACCATATTCAATCGCTATGGTACTGAGGTTTACAGCAAAGATTTCTATACTAATGAATGGGAAGGACAATCCAATTCCGGCAAATTATTACCTGACGGAACCTATTATTATCAGGCATTTATAATTGGTGGATTCCTGCACAGTGGATATATTGAACTGACCAGAGAGACTAAATAATCTACTAAAGAGTTAAAAAAACTGCAAGACGTGATCTTGCAGTTTTTTTTATAGTTTATCTCATCTATTCTATCCCCAAATACTTCCGGAAATAACCGCATTCTGCAATCACGTCCTGATAATATCTGGTGTCGGAATAGTTTTCTTTTAAATCAACAAAACCTTTCCATTTTTTAAAACTTACAAAATCGCCATATGGATAAAAATAATCATTCGGCATAAAATAAGTGGTCGCATAAAAATCATTGCGTTCTACTTTTGCCTGCATATACGCCATTTTGGACTTTTGCTCTTTATCAACAGCGTGTTTTTGTGCCAATCCATAATACTTTTTCACGTTTTCCATTCCGTACAACATTTGTTCGTGCTCGTTGGAAATACTATTTCCGTATTCACTAATAATATCGTTGTAATAAAACGAACGCGCATTACCAAAATATGACGCATTGTAAAACGCATTGCCGACCAGCAACGCATTGTTATACACATCGTCGCCGGCTTCGATTTTTTCCTGCATTTCCTTTATTTTTTTAAGAAATGACAGTTGTGAATATTTTACTGATTGTTTAGCTTTGTGGTCACAATCGTTACAATCTTTGATTTTTCCATTGAAAGGATTCCCATACAATTCCTGCGTTTTATAATCAACTGTTACCGTTTCATATTCTTTGGTTTGCCAATTATATTCACGTCTTTCAAAAGTTGGGATTTTTTCAAACTCAGCAATTGCTTCCTCAATTTTATCCTGATAAAACAAATAAATTCCTCTGCTTTCATAAATATCAGCCAATTTGTATGGATAAATTCCTACAAAAACTTCCTGCCAGGCAGTTTTTGTTTTGCTCAACAACAGTTGTTCCATTGCTTCGCTTTGTTTTTGGTTTTTGTAAAATCCATTAATCGGATAAGTCAGTTCAGCCATCAAAAGATTGCCTTCTGTTTTATATATCGAACTTAAATATTTTTTGGTAAACGTCTGTAAATAAGTAATTCTATTTGATGATTCCCAATAATTCACATTAGATTCATCATAAAACAGCCAATTCACATCTTCAATCAATTTGCTTTCGGCATTAATATCCATTTTATCGGTACTCAACAAATTGTTGAACAAACGCAAACTGCGAACCTGTGCTTTTTGGTCTGTATTTTTGGCTAATTGATGTGCTTGCTGCAACTGATTTGCCGATTTTTGATAATCGCCAGCCAACGAGTTGAAATACGCCGATGCAGCTTTCCAGATATAAGGATTAGCCACTTTGTTATTATCTGCCACACTATTAATCCACTTCAATTCCGTATTATTTATTTTGCTTTTAAATGTTGATTTCGTTTTTTTCGTATCAACAATATCCAAAGCTTCATAACCTGTGTAAACATTGATGCTTTGCTCGTTGATATTGACCCAACGCGACAACAAAAAATCTAAATGTGGCGACTGCGGATTGAGTTTGTACAAATCTTGCATAGCCGTAAATTCGTTGGTATAATAGCCTTGCAAGGCATACAAAGCTTCTTTGGTCGATTTATCGGAAACGGCTTTTACCGATTTTTCAAATTCTTTCTCGCCCAATGGTCGATAATCAAACAAAGCCGATGGCATTAAAGGTTCGGATTTATCAAAAACTTCTGCAAAAACAGCATTTGATTTCTCGTAATTTTTCACAGATTTATACGCACCGCCCACATAGCTCAACGCTTGATAATACAAATTATTTTTGGGTTGATTTTTCTCGGTTTCGTTAAAAAAAGGAATAACAGAACTTCTGTCTTCCGAATAAAATTTGGCACGAACTACCTGAAACCACAGACGGTTTTTATAAAATGTATCTTTTTTGGACGTTTTGTTATAAATCTGTTCTTTGTGGCTTACAAAATCTTTGTCGGCATTGAGTGCTATCCGATTGTCGTAATCCCAGTAATTATAGGTTTGATTGGAATAAGATTCTATTCCTCGCGACATTAAAATAAACTCCAGAAAATTTTTCGTTTCCTGACGGCTGAAATCTAACTCGTATTGTTTTTGCACAAGATTATTTAACAATTTTTCAGGGGTTTCCGGTTCCGAAAGTTCAGCTAAAATTTCATTTAGCGTTTCATCATACAGATAATATTCCACTGTTTTTGCGTCGTATTTTCCCAGATAATTTTTCCAGTCTTTTATCGTTTCTTCTTTGAACAAATCGGTTGTACTCTGAATATTATATCCATTATAAAAAATGGTATAATCATCGTAAAAAAACGGTTCGTAATTTTTGTTATTTACGGTAATTTCGGGCGAAAAAATAGAAGTGTAACCCGCACCCCACCAGCCGTCGGCACAGCCATAGGCGTAAATTCCATACATCATGCTAACGGCAACACTACCAATGGCAAACAGCTTGATAAGTCTTTTTTTCATATTCGGTCAAATTTTGTTCACTCAAATCGTAAAGAATAATTTCTTTGGGTTTATTTTTTATGTTTTTTCTTAAATCCGTAACCATTTCTTTTAGCTGTTTTGCTGATGGTTCTTCGATTTTAATTACATCGTCTTTTGCCAGATAACGTCCGTTGTACACAAAATCATCTGTTACCTGATATTGATTTTCGTTTAGCTTCTTAAAATGGTCGTTCTGCATATCTTTCTGACGCATTCCTCCAATCAAATTCACCACCTGATTGTCTCGGATGTGTACGCCCCAGCTAAAAATCGGCAAGGCTATATCCAAAGGTAAGGAATAATTTTGCAATGATTTGATATAACGCCGAGCAATCGCTTGTTCGTAAATAGAATTGTCGTCGCCGGCACTAATCACACCCATATTGTAATACATCAAAACACCGGTTTCTACTTCGGGAATTCCTGTTTTTTCGGGATATTTAATCTGATGCAAACGAATTGTTGCCGAAAGATTTGGGTGCAGTTTTTTAAATTCATCAATAAACTGAAAATAATTATCTTTTGATTTCAAGCTCCAATCGCAATCAAACTGGATTTCATTGACGGTTATTTCTGCCGATTTATTGATTTGCTGAATGTAGTTAAACACTTTAGTTGCCAAACTGTCGGTTGTATTTTCGCTTAAAAAAACTTCATTCTTAATATAAATAACCGGAATAACCTCATAGCCTTGTGGTTTTTCTTGAAAAATAACAGGTGCAACAGGAATGGCCTCGGCGTTTTTTAATGCTACATCAAAATAACGCACATACAACCTGCGAACTTCCAAATCATTCAAATATTCTTTTTCGGTATCTGTAAGTTGGAAAGCGGTACGCCAAAAGTAGAACGAAAGCGGTACTTTTTCAGTTTTAGAAACACACGAAAACAAAATAAATATCGATAAGATGACGAGGTATTTTTTCATATCTCAAAGATAGAAAAGAAAGCAACAAATTTGTCATTTCAACGAAGGAGAAATCTCTAATTATCATCGAAACAAGATTTTTCGATTCCGCCCCGTTTCGCTCAAAATGACACTTTTTTACACGTCTTCTTTGTCAGCAAGATTATTTCTTTTTCCAATGATAAATTTCTGAACTCACATAAGTTGAATCAGGTAAAAAATTAACAACAAAAGTTTTAGTTTCGACAGGATCAAAACTCCAACCATAATCGGTGTAAATATCATATTTGAGTTGAACATATATTGAATCGTGATATTCTCCTTTTTGTCCTAACAATTCAGCAACATCTTTATATTTCATTCCTGATTTCAGATAATTGTTCTGTAAATCTTCTATCATAAATTCTCTGTGGTTATAGAAAATATCATCTTTGGCATCCCATTCTTCTTTATCAAAAGGAATTTGTCTTGAACAAGAAACCAACAACATTACTATAAGAACAATGGATAAACAACTATTTTTCATCACTACAAAATATATCACAAATAGAAAGCCCTTATTCAAAAAAACAAAAACCCCAAACATGTCTGTCTGAGGCTTTCGCAAACAAATTATTATGAAAAATTTTAGAATGCTCCAATGAAATGATTTCCCGATTCATTAATAAGCTTTGCTCCTTTTTTTACTTCCCCTGTTTTGCTGTTTAGGATATAAATATTTCCATTTTTCCCAACCGGAGCTATGGCAACATACACCTCATCTCCTACAACAGCAAACCCTTGATATTGAAAAGAATATAAGTCTGCATCATAAGGTAAATCTACTCGCTCGGCCGTTCTATTGAACAAATCTACACGTGCCAAAAAGCTTTGACTGTTACCTGTCAGTGCACTTTCTTCCGAACCATTATGGGTGTACATCACATAAGCGATTCCATTACTTGCATATCTCCAGGATTCCACATAAGAACCTGTCACACCTAAAGCATCATCTAAAGAGAATACATACGAATTATCATATTTATTGCTTTGGTTGATTCTCAATATTTTAGAACCATTTACATCTCTTTGTGTCGCTTGGTAGATGTTACCGTCATCAGCCACAAAGCTATTAAAACTTCTGTATCCGCTAGTATCTCCATTAGCATTAGTTGATGTAATCACAGTTGGGTTTGTTAATGAAGGGTAGTCCACCACTACCGATTTTGCTCCCAAACGCTCATATGCATTTGTATCATTTTCACCAGTCTGAGGGTCTGTTTTTCTCATCCATGTACCGATAATTAATTTATTTTTAGCTTTGTTAAGTACCGGTGCATCTAACCTGAAGATATGGTATCCCTGATTTTCTTCTTCGGCTGTCAACGGAATTTCATACTGCTCATAATTGGCAATCGCAGCATTTTTCAAGTCCAATGCTAAAACTGTTGCTAAACCACGGGTATATTCATAATCTCCTTCATTTGGAGTAGGTGCACTCACATTTACAGCTACTCCGGTTTGATCTCCGTCAAATAATTTTGCCCAACGAGGCGATGTTCCGGCATACTCTGCGATACTTACTTTAGCACCATACTCTACGAAATTATTTCCGCCTTCTACTCTATATGTAGAAAATTCACCTCCGTTATCACCAGCATAAGCGATATTAAACAAAGTGTTTCCGTCCTCAGAAATTTGTAAACGAGCAGTTCTTTGCGAGCGAACATTAAAGCCATCTTCAAAAACACGGATTTCTTTGTTCGGATCTTTAGCATCTGCTTCAGATACGGAATAAATTACCGTTCCTCCATTTCCGTCACCGGGATTATCTCCGTGTTTGGCACCCGCAATGGTAATCCATCTTTCGCCGTCTTGCCTACCTTCTTCTTTGTCGGTAGCATTATCATCGTTGTTACATCCTACGAATGCAAAGGCTGTCAGTAATGACCCTATGGTCAAAAGTCTAAAAAATCTGTTTTTCATGATATTTATTGGTTAGTTTATAATTTAAAAAATGAATAATTAAGTTTCACATAGAAAGCTCTGCCTGGTTTTTGTACAGCGAAATTGTCATACGCCTGAGCATTGAAAATATTGTTCATATCAAAACTGAGCACGAATTGTTTGCTTGGAAAAGTATAGCTCAATCCGGCATTATGTACAAATTGTTGCGGAATCTCAAAAGCTTCCACTCCTTTTACAACTCTTGGTACCCAGATCCCGTAAAATGAATCAACAAAGTTGAAATCATAATAAATATTCAGAGAAGATTCTTTCTGAATGATTTCGCCTGCTGCATATTGCAATCCTACATATGCATTGAGATAAGGCTCATTTGGTAACTGAACATTATAATTGCTCAACACATTTCCGTTATTGTCATATTTCACATTGTATCGACTGTCAAACTTCGAGGCTTGTGCAATCAGGAATAATTTCTCGTTATAATCATATTTTAGTTCCACCTCAAATCCTTGTGATTTTGTTTTGCCTAGATTTTCAAAAGGTGCTTGTTCTACGGCATCATTAAGGTTGGAGGTTGCTCGTCGCATAATTTTATCTTTGGTATCACGGATAAATCCTGTAGCTCCTAAAGAAAATCGGTGTTTAGCTACTTGATACGGTCCTATTTTGAATCCGAGATTAATGTTATTGCTTTCTTCTGGTTTCAGTCCAAAATTAGATACAATATTTAAATCCGGTTCACCATAAATTTCGTTATCTGTTGGCATTCTTACTGCTTTTTCGGCAGAAAATAACAAGGCTACTGCATCGGTAATCAAATAAGAACCAGCAAAACCATAACCGTTTGTGTTAAAATCTCTTTCATATTGATTTTGCACAATCACTCCCTGTTGAATAGCCGGATCAATTTTGTTGGTTTTTTGCTGATAATATTTATAAAAAAGGTTGGTTTTCAATCTGCTTTCGAAAAATCGTGCCTGATAATATGCCGACAAAATCTGCTTGCTATTTTTCCCGCTCGGAATAAACTGACGCTGTAAATCAGTTTTCATCAAATCGTCATCAGTCCGTTTCATCTTGTCGAGAAAATAATTAACCCCTACTTTGTGATTGTCTGTGATTTCGTAGTCTAACTGCGATCTGGAAGCTAACACATTTCTGTTCACGTGCAATATAGTCGGTGCTCCTTGCTGTGCTCCGTCTGGTGTTTTTAGATAGTCACCTTTAATACCTACGACCTTTTCTCCGTACCAATTATATGCCCATGATACTGTATCATTAACCACTGTTTTACGTTTTCCGAATTGGTTATTGGTACGAAACGTCAACCCTTTTATGAATATGTCTTTTTTAGCGTAATTTACATTAACGATATTCGCTTCCGATTCGCTGAATCTCCCCTTATAAGGTCTGGTCATATATAAACCGTGCTGGATTTCATTGTAGGAATAAGAACCATTGTAGTTGATAAAAAACTCATCAGCCCATTTTACGTCTACAAAACCTAACTCAAACCTGCTTCCGTATGATTTATATGCATCGTTGAACCTTTTTACACGAAGATTTTCTTCAATTTGTCCATTAGGCAATGTTTGTTTGACGAATTTGCCCCAAATTTCATAATCGTTATCTGAATAATTATAGAATCCGGAAAAACGAAAAGTCAATCCTGATTTTTCATCGCTATAATTTCCGAACAAGTTTGCCTGAAAAGTGTTGAACGAACCATAAGAAAGTGACGCATTGGCATTCGTATATTTACCTTTTTTCATTACAACATTGATGATTCCACCCATAGCATCGTCAGACAAATGAGCTGGTAACACCCCTTTGTACACCTCAATTCTTTCAATCAAAGCCGGCGGAATGCTACTCAGGTTGAATGAACTTCCGAATATAGAAATTGGGACACCATCAATCATCACCCGCACAGCATTCCCCGACATTCCGTTAAGGTTATAATTTACACCGGAACCTAAACCACCATTCTGGCGAACACGCACACCAACGGTTCGGTCGAGCAAATCATTGGTTTGTATGTTTCGCAATGACGCCTCTTTGGTTTCTACAACATTCATCGCAAAACCTTCTTTTTCTTTCTGTGATTTTACGGATTCAATCTGAATAGTCAACTCGTCGAGCTCGCCTGATTGTTCTGTAAAAAACACAATATCAAATGTTTTTTCCTCAGGAATCTGAACAGTATATTCCACTGATTTCCCCTGATAAGAGGATGTTATTTCATAGCTTCCTGCTACAATATCTGTAAAAACATATTCTCCGGATTCATTAACTGTTGTCTGACGGCTAAAAGACTGATTGGTTATCCGAACTGATGCTCCCGACAGAATCTCGCCTCCATCATTATATACCCAGCCATTTAATTTATGTTGGGCATTTATATGGTGCACAGTCAATAATAACACAATAAGCAAGTAATAGTTTCTCATACCGAAATTATTTTCAGGCAAAACTAATTACTATTTTTATTGAATCCAAATAAAAAATCGTTTTATCCAACCTCATGAAATATATATCCAAAAAACATAACCAACTGAAAAAATGTTTAATTTTGCACTTTTAATAACACAACCATAATTCGCCTTTATTAAAATGGAAAAAAATTCATTCTCTTCAAGACACATCGGTCCGAGAGCAGACGATGCACAAAAGATGTTAGACACCATTGGTGTTAAAGACATCGAACAATTATTGTATGAAACATTTCCGGACAAAATCCGATTAGAAAAGGACCTGGAATTAGAGCCGGCAATGAGTGAATATGAATACTTGAATTATGCAACTCAGTTAGGTCAGAAAAACAAAGTTTTTCGTTCATTAATCGGAATGGGATATCACGAAGCAGTAGTTCCTGCGGTTATCCAAAGAAATATATTTGAAAACCCGGGCTGGTACACTGCCTACACACCATATCAAGCTGAAATTGCACAAGGGCGATTAGAAGCTTTGCTAAATTACCAAACCGTAATCATTGAACTGACCGGAATGGAAATTGCCAATGCTTCGCTACTTGACGAATCGACGGCTGTTGCCGAGGCTATGGCACTTTTGTTTGATGTAAGAACAAGAGATCAAAAGAAAAATAACGCCAACAAGTTTTTTGTTTCAGAAGAAGTTTTACCACAAACTATTTCTGTTTTACAGACAAGAGCAATTCCTATCGGTGTAGAACTTGTAATTGGCAAACATGAAGATTTCAATTTCGGAGAAGATTTCTTCGGGGCAATTCTTCAATATCCGGGCAAATATGGTCAGGTATATGATTATGCTGATTTCATTCACAATGCTCATAGCAAAGACATCAAAGTAGCTTTGGCGGCAGATATTTTGTCTCTGGCAAGATTACAATCTCCTGGCGAGTTGGGTGCTGATGTAGCTGTTGGTACCACACAAAGATTTGGGATTCCACTCGGATTCGGCGGACCTCACGCTGCATATTTTGCTACCAAAGAAGAATACAAGCGTTCTATGCCGGGACGCATCATCGGAAAAACCAAAGACATGAATGGCAACGAAGCTTTACGCATGGCTTTGCAAACCCGTGAGCAACATATCAAAAGAGAAAAAGCAACTTCGAATATTTGTACTGCTCAGGTATTATTGGCCGTTATGGCAGGAATGTATGCGGTTTACCACGGTCCTAAAGGCTTGAAAAAAATCGCTAACCAAGTACACGCCGCTGCTGTAACTATTGCTGAAGCTGTTGAGAACTTAGGCTTTGAACAAGTGAACAACGGATTTTTCGATACACTTCATTTCAAAGCTCCGGCTGAAAAAGTAAGAACAATCGCTGAAAGCAAAAACTATAATTTCTTTTATCCGAACGCCGATACCGTAGTTTTGTCCACTAACGAAACTATCAATTTGGAAGACATCAATAACATCATTGGGATTTTCGCTGAAGCTGCCGGAAAAGAAACAGAAAAAATCACAGCATTTTCTCCTCAGGCAATGATTCCTGTAAAACTGGAAAGAACATCTGCATTCCTTGAACATGAGGTTTTCAACTCTTACCATTCAGAATCACAAATGATGCGTTACATCAAAAAACTAGAACGCAAAGATTTGGCACTGAATCATTCGATGATTTCATTAGGTTCATGTACAATGAAACTCAATGCCGCGTCGGAAATGTTGCCTTTGAGCCAACCAAACTGGAATAACATTCATCCGTTTGCCCCTGCTTCTCAGGCAGAAGGTTATTTGCAAATGCTGAAAAAACTGGAACATCAGTTAAGCGTTATTACCGGATTTGCCGGAACAACCTTACAGCCAAATTCCGGTGCTCAAGGAGAATTTACCGGATTGATGGTTATCAGAGCCTACCATGAAGCCCGTGGCGAATCACACCGAAACATCGCTTTGATTCCGGCTTCGGCACACGGAACCAACCCGGCTTCGGCAGCCATGGCTGGCATGAAGGTAGTCGTGGTAAAAACCACAGAAAAAGGAAATATCGATGTAGAGGATTTCAAAGCGAAAGCCGAACAGCACAAAGACAACCTTTCTTGTGCAATGATTACCTACCCTTCTACACACGGTGTGTATGAGGCTTCCATCATTGATTTGACTAATATTGTTCACGAAAACGGAGGACAAATATATATGGACGGTGCCAACATGAACGCTCAGGTTGGGTTAACGAATCCTGCCAAAATCGGTGCAGACGTTTGCCACCTGAATTTACACAAAACATTTGCCATTCCGCACGGTGGTGGCGGTCCGGGTGTAGGACCTATTTGTGTGGCTGAGCATTTGGTAGCGTTTTTACCGAACAATCCAATCGTGAAAGTCGGTGGCGACAAAGCGATTACAGCTATTTCGGCTGCTCCTTACGGTTCTGCATTGGTATGTTTGATTTCATTCGGATACATCACGATGTTGGGCACAAAAGGTCTGAGAGCCGCTACAGAAATGGCTATTTTAAATGCCAATTATATGAAAGCTCGTTTGGAAAACGATTTTACCATATTATATACAGGCGAAAGAGGTCGTGCTGCTCACGAAATGATTGTGGACTGCCGTATGTTTAAAGCAAAAGGCATTGAGGTAACTGATATTGCCAAACGATTGATGGATTACGGTTTCCACGCACCGACCGTATCTTTCCCGGTTGCCGGAACATTGATGATTGAACCGACAGAATCAGAAGATTTGTCAGAACTTGACCGTTTCTGTGATGCTTTAATCAGCATTAAAAAGGAAATTGATGAAACGGAAGAAGGCGACACCAACAATGTGCTAAAAAATGCACCGCACACTTTGGATATGCTGACTGCTGATAATTGGGATTTACCTTACAGCCGACAAAAAGCAGCTTATCCGCTGAGCTATCTGGCAGAGAATAAATTTTGGCCGGCAGTTCGTCGTGTAGATGATGCCTATGGCGACAGGAATCTGATTTGTTCTTGTGCTCCGATTGAGGCTTATTTAGAAAGTTAAATTTGTTTATTAATAAAGAGGTGGTCATGAAAGACTGCCTCTTTTTATATTAAAGCTTATGTATAAATATATTTTTTTGCTTTGCTTATGTTCGTCGGCAGTTTTTGCACAAAACATCAAAGCTACGCTGATTGACAACGAAACCAAAGACCCCGTGCAACAAGTTGCTGTAATTAGCGACGACGAATCTTTTTTTGGTGTAACCAATGACAAAGGCGAAGTTCTGTTACCGGAAAATCTGATTAATCAGACCATTTTTGTAGATGATTATCTTTATCTGTATGCCGAGAAAACGCTCACTTCCTCCGAAAATTTTGTTTGGGAACTTCAGCCTAATTCAGAAACATTGGAAGAATTACTGATTTACAGCAATCCGAAATCAATTTTGCAGGAAGTCATCGACAATTCGATTCAGTCTTTTTCTGCTAATTCCGGTTTGGAAGCCTATTTTCGCAGTAAAGGCTCGGTGGCTTCTTATTCTCAATATCATTCAGATGCTATCGTTAATGTGTATATGAAACCCGGTAACGAGGTAGATATTGCCGTTGTACAATCCAGAAGTAAAAAAAAATTAAATGAGGAAGAAAAAAATAAAGTTTCAATTTCTTCCAGTCTGGCACACCCGAAAGAAAACTTTTCGCAGACATTAAAATTCCGTCATATTGCAGAAATGCTTGATCAATTCAAACAATATGAAGTGACCATTACCTCCAAAAAAGTAGGCGAATCAGAAATTCACACTTGTTACTTTACTCCAACAGAAAAAAGCAAAAAGAAGATGCTCATTGCAGGATATTTCACTTACGATGCCGACAAAAAGTTAGTTCTTGAGATGAAATATGAAACTCCTCAGGAAAAGGTACAATACAACAAAGTGAACATCATCATTGCCAGCATTCGTAATGTTTATCTTGATTATCACGCAAAATATACTGTTAACAATAATCGTTATTATCCGTCCTTTTGCAAATATACAGTAAATGCTCAGGCTCGCTCAAAAATGGCTAATCTGGACAGTCGCATGGATTTTGTCAATGAGTTTTATATCTTGTCTGATAAACCGAAAGCAATGTCTGACGGTCAAATATTGAATGAAAACCCTTTAGAAATAGGCGACAGATATACCGAAAATTTCTGGAATGACCCAAGAATACAAAATCACGAATAAAACGCAGCTAAAAAAATTATGCTTGCATAATATTTCTTTGGAATATTTTTTTTACCTTCGTTGCAATTAAGAATTAATCTAAAATATAAATAATCGACATGAAAATATTAGTTTGCATCAGCCATGTGCCTGATACTACGTCGAAAATCAACTTTGTGAACGACGATACCGCTTTTGACACCAACGGAGTACAATTTGTTATCAATCCGAATGATGAGTTTGGTTTGACGCGTGCTATCTGGTTCAAAGAAAAACAAGGAGCCAATGTAACCGTAGTCAATGTTGGAGGTCCTGATACCGAACCTACTATCCGTAAAGCTTTGGCAATCGGTGCCGACGAAGCTATCAGAGTAAACGCTGCTCCGACAGACGGATTTCAGGTAGCAAAAGAGCTTGCCGAAGTGGTAAAAAACGGCGGTTATGACCTGGTTATCTGCGGAAAAGAATCTTTGGATTACAACGGCGGAATGGTTCCGGGAATGTTAGCCTCTTTATTGAATTACAATTTCGTGAATTCATGTATCGGTGTTGAAGTAGAAGGCAATGAAGCAACTTTGGTTCGTGAAATCGACGGTGGAAAAGAAACCTTGAAATCAGCTTTGCCATTGGTAGTGGGCGGACAAAAAGGAATCGTAGAAGAAAAAGACCTTCGTATTCCAAATATGCGAGGCATCATGAGTGCCAGAACAAAAGCATTAAACGTGATGGAAGCTACCGGAAACGATACCAAAACCAAAGTGGTTAAATTTGAACGTCCTGCTCCGAAATCAGCAGTAAAATTAGTTAGTCCGGACAACCTTGACGAATTGGTAAATTTGTTGCACAACGAGGCTAAAGTAATCTAAATTCATTAATCCTTTCAATTTAAAAATTATGTCAGTTTTAATATACGCAGAATCCAACGAAGGTAAATTCAAGAAAACAACACTTGAGTTAGCTTCTTATGCCAAGAAAGTTGCCGAATCATTAGGCACCACCGTAACAGCCGTTACTGTAAACACCGAAGATGTATCGGAATTAGGCAAATATGGTGTAGATAAAATTTTGAAAGTATCTAACACTCAATTAGATAAATTCAACGCCAAAGCTTATGCAGATGTTATCAAACAAGCTGCCGAAAAAGAAGGAGCAAAAGTAGTCGCTGTTACCTCAACGACCAACTCTTTGTATGCAGCACCAATCGTGGCGGTAAACCTCAACGCAGGATATGCTTCCAACGTGGTGGCACTTCCTGTTTCTACTTCACCTTTTCAGGTAAAAAGAAACGCTTTTTCCAACAAAGCTTTTGACGTAACCGAAATTACTTCAGACGTAAAAGTATTGGCATTGGCGAAAAACTCTTTCGGGTTGGTTGAAACTGCCGGAGCTGCCGCAGCAGAAGATTTCGCACCGGCTTTGAACGACAGCGATTTTGCTGTGAAAGTAGAAAACGTAGAGAAAGTAACCGGAAAAGTAACTATTGCCGATGCTGAAATTGTAGTTTCAGGCGGACGCGGATTAAAAGGTCCTGAAAACTGGGGAATGATTGAAGAGTTAGCCGATGTTTTAGGCGCTGCAACCGCTTGTTCCAAACCAGTTTCTGATTTAGACTGGCGTCCTCACTCTGAGCACGTAGGGCAAACAGGAAAACCGGTAGCGTCGAACCTATACATTGCTGTGGGAATTTCTGGTGCAATCCAGCATATTGCAGGTATTAATGCATCGAAAGTAAAAGTAGTTATCAATAACGATCCGGAAGCTCCTTTCTTTAAAGTGGCTGATTATGGCGTGGTTGGCGATGCGTTTGAAGTAGTTCCGAAATTAATCGAGAAACTAAAAGCATTTAAAGCGAATAATTAATTGTGATGTTGATTTGTTTCAACATCTCAAGTAAATATGTAAATATAAACAGCTGTAAATGAATTTTACAGCTGTTTTTCTATTTGAAAACAATAAATATAAACTTAGTCTCCGTTATCTTGCATAACATTGATTAAATCAAAAATGAAAAAAATTTTAAAAGTATTCAAGGTCATTTCTACAATTATAGGAGCCGCCATTCTGATATTCTTTTTTGTAGGGATATTTATTTGGGGGTTAGATTTTGAACCTATTGAATATGAGCAAAACAATTTAGTTTCCAGTAAAAATTTAGCAAATGAAGGTCCTTTTATCTTTGAAAAAGACAGCATCTATGAAATTAAATACATTCAAGGAACTGAGGAAAATGGGTATGATGTAGAACAAAAGCAAATTTCTAAAACTGGAAATCCGGAATTATCTGCTTATTATTATCTTGACAATTCTTCCTTTTCTTTTGTTCTGAAAGATAGCTTGATAAATGAACCATATCGTTATGAAAGTGTGGAAAAAATTATCGCTATATCTGATATTGAAAGTAAATACAAAACGCTCAGAGATTTTTTAATCAACAATAAAGTTATAGACGAAAACCTGAATTGGATATTTGGAAATGGACATTTGGTTTTGAACGGAGATTTTATAGACCGGGATTATTTCGCTACGCAAGTATTGTGGTTCATTTATAAATTGGAGCAAGAAGCGGAAAAGGCAGGTGGAAAAGTTCATTTTATATTAGGAAATCACGAGATAATGAACATTCAAGGAAATCATAAATACGCTAAATATAAGTATGAAACTGTTGCACGTGTTTTGGGAGTAAAGCAACACCAACTATACGATACGACGACCTATTTAGGCAAATGGTTGAAAACAAAAAATATTGTTGAACAAATTGGCAATTATACATTTGTACATGCAGGAATCAGTCCAGAAATTGTTGAAAACAAGATAACGATTTCAGAGATGAATCAAATCGCCAGAAATAATTACGCAATTCCGTATTATTCTAAAAAAGACAGACCATTAAAAGAAAAACTAATTTTATCAAGTCAAACAAGTCCGTACTGGTATCGTGGTTATTTCGATGAGTTGGAACAAGAAGAAATTGACAAAATTTTGAACTTTTACCAAACCTCGAATATCATTGTAGGACACACCATACAAGATGAAGTTCACAGATTATCCAACGGAAAAATTATCGGCATCGACGTTGCTCAACCAAAAGGTTACACCAAATATTTCCCCAAAGTAGAATCACAGGGTTTATTAATTGAAAATAATAAATTTCACAGAATAAACAACCAAGGAAAGCAGACAGAAATATAAAAAACTCTAATTAGGCTATTAAATTTAAAGATATTACCTTTGTTTGACCACTTTTTGGTTATATTTATCCTATGAGTTTAATAAGATTAGTCATCAGAGGAATTTCATACAGCCACTCACAAAACGGTGCTTACGCACTGATTTTGGGAGAAGTAAACGGCACCCTGAAAATTCCGATTGTAATAGGAGCTTTTGAAGCCCAATCCATTGCCATTGCGTTAGAACACGATTTGAAATCGCCTCGTCCGCTCACACACGATTTATTCAAGAGCATGGCTGACCAATATAGCATTCGTGTCAAACAGATTTTTATTCACAAACTGGAAGACGGTATCTTTTATTCCAATATCATTACCGAGCAAAACGGTCAGGAAGTGATTCTGGACGCCCGCACGTCTGACGCGGTGGCTATCGCTGTTCGGTTCAACGCTCCGATTTTTGTTTTCAAAGATATTCTGGATAAAGCTGGCGTGAATCTGTCTGTGGTTGAAGATGCCAAACAAGCTACCGAGCAAAGTCTGGAGGAAGTTATCGAAAACTTTTTAAGTGCCGATGACAGCGATTTCACGAACGAATTTGCCAAATATTCCAAAGAAAACCTTACTCAAATGTTAGAATCTGCCGTGCTCGACGAAGATTACGAACGTGCGGCAAGAATCAGAGATGAATTAAGAAAAAGAGATTTTTAGACCATGAAACAATATTTAGATTTAGTCCGACACGTTATGGACAACGGCACGCAGAAAGGCGACCGCACAGGAACCGGAACAAAAAGCGTTTTCGGCTATCAAATGCGTTTTGACCTGTCGGAAGGATTTCCTTTGGTAACCACCAAAAAAGTCCATCTCAAGTCAATCATTCACGAGCTTTTATGGTTTCTGAAAGGCGAAACCAACATCAAATATCTGAAAGAAAACGGCGTTCGGATATGGGACGAATGGGCAGATGAAAACGGCGATTTAGGTCCTATTTATGGCTACCAATGGCGAAACTGGAATGGCGAAGAAATCGACCAAATCAAAGAATTGATTGAAACGCTGAAGAAAAACCCAAACAGCAGACGAATGTTAATTTCCGCATGGAATCCGTCTGTTTTGCCGGACACTTCGGTTTCATTCAGTGAAAATGTCGCCAACGGAAAAGCTGCTTTACCGCCTTGCCACGCTTTCTTCCAGTTTTATGTTGCCAACGGAAAATTATCCTGCCAGCTTTATCAGCGTTCAGCAGACATTTTTTTGGGTGTGCCTTTCAACATCGCGTCTTATGCCTTGTTTACGATGATGGTTGCCCAGGTTTGCGGACTTGGTTACGGCGATTTTATTCATACTTTCGGCGATGCACATATTTACAATAATCATATCGAACAGTTAGAATTGCAACTGTCACGAGAACCGAAACCGTTACCGACGATGAAACTCAATCCGAATGTAAAAGATATTTTTAATTTTACATTTGACGATTTCACGCTGGAAAATTACGACCCGCACCCGGCAATCAAAGGAAAAGTATCTGTGTAATGGAAATAGTGATGATAGCCGCTGTGGCTCAGAATCGGGTTATTGGCAAAGACAATCAGTTGCTGTGGCATCTGCCCGATGATTTTAAGTTTTTTAAACAGCAAACTACCGGGCATTTTATCGTGATGGGCAGGAAAACATTTGAATCTTTCCCCAAATCCCTACCCAACCGTACGCATCTCATTATCAGCAGAAAAAAAAATTACACCGTACCAGAAAATTGTTTTGTGTTTGACCATATCGACAAAGCATTAGCATTTTGCCAAGAAAAAAAATTGGATAAAATTTTCGTTATCGGAGGCGGAGAAATATACAGACAACTGATGCCTTTTGCAACCGAATTACTGATTACGGAAGTGCAAACCACATTGGACGGTGATACTTTTTTCCCGGAAATTGATGAAAAAATTTGGCAAAAAAAGTTGATTACACATCACAAAAAAGACGACAAACATCGTTTTGTATTCGATATTTATTCTTATCAACGGATATAGTTTTTCAAAACAAAGCAAGGCATCTTTTCAGATGCCTTGCTAAGATATTAACTTCAAAAACTCCAAATTATGAAAACTAAAAAATGTAATTTGGTTTTCCAAAAATAAGCAACTTTCTTTGAAAAACAAAAAATTATAGCGGTCGTCAGATAATTACATATTTTTAGACTTTATCAAAGCCTTTAAACATAGCTTTTGTCATTGACTTCGTTGAATCTTCAATTTCCGCAGGATCTGAGCTTGCGAACAGAATCAAGTTAATCTCTATCAGTATCTATAAAGGTGCTTACAGTATGAACAAATATAACGTCGAGTTCAAAACACTGTTGATTTATTGCGTGTTATTGAATATTATATATGAATTTAAAAATGACCTATAAAAAATTATTTTCTTTTTTGTTCGTCAATTTTTAACTATTTTTACTGCATCAGATTTTTATTTCATTTCTTAAATTACAAATTATGCAAGTTGCCATTGCCGGGAATATCGGTGCGGGAAAAACGACCCTCACTCAGCTATTGGCGAAACATTATAAGTGGACACCTCATTTTGAAGATGTAGTTGACAATCCGTACCTCGATGATTTTTATCATCAGATGGAACGCTGGTCCTTTAATCTTCAGGTGTATTTCCTGAACAGTCGTTTCCGGCAAATTCTCAGAATGCGGGAAAGCGGCAAAAACACGATTCAGGACAGGACGATTTACGAAGATGCCTACATATTTGCACCCAATCTGCATGATATGGGACTGATGAGCGGTCGGGATTTCAAGAATTACAAATCACTCTTTGAGCTGATGGAAGAACTTATCGGTGCCCCGGATTTACTGATTTATCTGCGAAGCTCGATTCCGAATCTGGTTAGTCAGATTCATAAAAGAGGGCGGGAATACGAAAATTCAATTTCAATCGATTATCTCAGCAAACTGAACGAACGTTACGAATCGTGGGCAAAATCTTATGACAAAGGAAAAATTTTAATTGTCGATGTGGACACCCTTAACTTTGTGGATAATCAGGAAGATTTAGGAAAAATTATCCATAAAATTGATGCGGAAATCAACGGATTATTTTAAAATTTGCGAAAAATAAAACTATGGAAAACACTACTGTTGAACGGGTTAGTTCTGATTTATGGCATGCTGTGCGTGATTTTCTTGGTTTTGAGCTATTTACCCACAATCAGGGAAACACCAAAATAGCCATTACCGTCGGTTCGGTTTTACTGCTTGTCGTTGCTTTGGTCATTGTAAAATATGCACTAAAGGTTATTTATCTTTTTGCTACGCGAAAGCTCAACGATGAAGAAACACTTCGTTTCAAAGGGGTGTATAATTTTGTTTCTTATTTCGTTTATCTCTTTGTTTTTATATCCATTCTCAGCCTGTCTGGTATCGATATTACGATTATCCTCACAGCCGCCGCCGTATTTTTTGTCGGTTTGGGTTTGGCAATGCGGGAGCTTTTTCAGGATATTATCGGCGGATTATATATCATGACAGACAAAACCATCATGGCAGGCGATGTGATTGAAATTCAAGGCGAAGCCTGTAAAGTGATAGAAATTACCTTACGCACAACCCGGGTAATCACGCGGGAAGACAGAGTTATTATCATACCTAACCACAAATTTATTACCGACGTTTTCTTTAATTATACACAAGTAACCCGGGCGGTCAGAGCCGGAATAAAAATCCGGATTCCTTTGAATGAAGACCTTGATTTAGCAGAAAAAATATTGATGGATTCTGCATTGAAAAACACGCATGTGCTGAAAAATCCTCAACCCTTTGTGATGCTGGAAAACTTTGGCGAATATGCTTATGAACTCAGTCTGAATGTATTTATTACAAACAGTTTCAGAGAACCGAGAATTTTGAGTAGTATCCGCTACGATATTGTTCAAAAAATGAAGGAAAACAACCTGCATATCGCTATTCCTCATTTCAAAATTGATGAAAGCGGTTCTCACCAAAAAAATGAATCAAAAAAATGAAAGTGTTTGTAAAACTCTTTCTGTTTTGTTGCCCCGCAATATTGTTTGCTCAAAATAATGGCTGGCGGATTGAATCTCAGTATTATACCGGAAGTATATTGCCACATAGCGACCAGATTTCCCATCTGATTACCGACAAACCCGACGGTTTTCTTATTGGAATTTCCAGAAAAGCTTTTAAAAATTCATTTTGGCAGAAACATTACAATTATCCCGACATCGGTTTTTCTTTTCATTATCAGAATAATCATAACAAAACGTTGGGCGGTTTGTACGGACTATTCGCTCATTATGATTTTTATTTTCTCAATCGTCATTTGAACTTTCGGGTAGCACAAGGCGTGGCATTCGCAACTAATCCGTATGACAAAGAATCGAATTTCCGGAACCTTGCCTATGGCTCACGTTTGATGCCTTCAACTTATTTTCAGCTTACCTACCGGCAGAATATCTGGAAAAACTGGGAAGCATTTGGTGGACTGTTTCTGATTCATCATTCCAATGCGACTATCAAAACACCTAATACCAGCACCAACACCATCGCTTTAACAGCCGGATTGAGTTACACTTTTGAAAAATATAATCCGGAAACTGGTACTGAACAAGTTCCTGAAATCAATCCGAAAGTGAGATATAACTTGATTTTCCGAAGTGGGGTAAACGAAAGCCATATTATCGGAATGGGACAAAAACCTTTTTATCATATTGCCTTAATGGCAGATAAAAGACTGGGATATACAGGCAGTATACAAGCCGGTACGGAATTATTTTTGTCCAACACTGTGAAAGAAATGATTCCTTATATTGCTCATTCTTACCCTGAATCCGACCGTCCTGCCGATACCGATTGGAAAAGAGTCGGGATTTTTGCCGGATATGAAATTCACTTTGACCGCCTTTCTGCCGAGGGAAATATCGGGGCATATATTTATGACAAATACAAAGAAAACGGAATACTATATCAACGATTAGGATTGCGTTATTATGTGGGTAATAACTGGTTTGGCGTGATGTCGCTGAAAACACATTTTGCCAAAGCCGAAGCCTTTGAACTAGGTATCGGTTATAAACTTTAACAACTATGAAAACAGTCAGATATTTGTTTATTTTACTCATTTTTTCCGCTTGTAATCCGGACGGAAACTGCCTGAAATCTGCCGGCGATGATATGATGCAAACTATGGAAACTGCACCTTTTCATACGATTGACATTCCAAAAGGTGTTGAAGTGGAAATTATGCAAAGCAATGAATACCAGGTTGATATTTACTCATTCAAAAACAGAATAGAACAAATTACCACGCAGGTTAAAGACAGTGTTCTGACTATTGAAAACCTGAATAATTGCGATTTAATTCATCGACAAAAAGTAGCAAAAATCACTATCCACACTCCAACCCTACACACCATAAAAAGCCGAACGCAATTTCGGATATATTCTGCCGATACGCTGACTTTTCCTGACATTTTCATCATCAGCAGCCTGCCCGAAAACAGTTCTTCATCTGAATTTGATTTAATTTTCGACAATCAATCTATTTCTATCGAAGATAATAAGGTAGCTTATTTCAAACTGTCTGGCAAAACGCAGCGTTTTATCGTGTCACTTTATGGCGGAAGTCCGGCAGTAGATGCCCGAAATTTATTAGCAAACGAAGTTTATTTTTACCACCGAAGCAGTAATAATATTCATCTGAATCCATTGAATTTTATCGAAGGAACATTGGCTTCGACCGGCCATGCCATTTTATACCACAAAGCCGCCAACGAAAATATTTCTTCTACATATAAGGGAAAAGTTGAGTATCGGATTCCTTAATTTGTTTTTGTTTTTTCACGGAATAAAGATTCCAAATCTTGTGTTTTAAAACGAACTGTCAGTAGTTTTAACCCATTTTCCTGAGCAAAATCAAAGATTAACGGACGCACATCATCTTGACTATCACTGCTTATTTCCCACAAATTTCCTCCAATATTTTCAGCAGAAACTATTATCGCCAAAGAATCCAGTAATGTTTTTTCAATTTCACGATCAAATTCGACCTGTAAAATCTGTAAATCAGTTTTTGCCTTGTCAGCATTCAAATATCTGTCCTCAACGATTTTACCTTTGTTAATAATAATTACCCGGTCACAAATCGCCTCCACTTCCTGCATAATATGCGTGGACAGAAAAACCGTTTTATCTTTTCCGATACTTTTTATCAACCCACGGATATCCACCAATTGATTGGGGTCTAAGCCGGTAGTCGGTTCGTCCAGAATTAACACATCGGGTTCGTGCAATAAAGCTGTTGCCAAACCGACCCGCTGGCGATAACCTTTAGACAACTGACCGATTTTTTTATTGACCTCGGGTGTCAGTCCGGTTTGTTCAATCACTTCTTCCACCCTGTTTTTGCTTAC
This sequence comes from Avrilella dinanensis, assembly GCF_002807015.1. Classification (GTDB taxonomy): domain Bacteria; phylum Bacteroidota; class Bacteroidia; order Flavobacteriales; family Flavobacteriaceae; genus Flavobacterium; species Flavobacterium dinanensis. The sequence goes on from NZ_NIPO01000001.1 coordinate 1,063,740, forward strand.
TTTATAAATATCAGCATTGAAATACAAATATTCTTTTACATATAAGTCCAGGTATAACGGATTATGCTCTGGTAGATAACCTAATGTCTTTTTGACCTTTTTCAAATCAGAAGATACATCAATTCCGTTCACGACCGCCGTTCCTTCATCTGCTTTGAGATAGGTTGTCAGAATTTTCATCAATGTAGATTTTCCCGCACCGTTCGGTCCTAAGAAACCTACGATTTCGCCACTTCCGATTTTAAAACTAACTTCGTCCAACGCTTTTTGGTTGCCGTAAAATTTACTTAACCCCGATACTTCTATAGACATAATTTCAATAGTGATTTACTTACAAATGTACTAAAATACTCACAAAAAAGACAACTCAGAAAATATACTGATACAAAATATTGAATATTGCTTATCTTTGCAAAAATTTTAGGCAGAAATGACAGCAAGCGGAAAAATAGAATTAATGTGTCCGGCAGGGGATTTCACTTCTTTGCAGGCGGCGATAGATAACGGGGCAGACTCTGTTTACTTTGGTGTTGAACAACTCAATATGCGGGCAAGAGCAACCATCAATTTCACGTTGGAAGACTTACCGGAAATCAGCCGGAGATGCAGCGAAAAGAATGTCCGCACATACCTTACGCTGAATACTATTATTTATGACCACGACCTTTCCATCATCAAAAGAGTGTTGGACAAGGCAAAAGAGAGTCATATTACTGCCGTAATTGCTATGGACCAGGCTGTGATTTCCTATGCCCGGCAAATCGGCATGGAAGTACATATCTCTACACAGATTAATATTACCAATATCGAAACGGTAAAATTCTATGCACTATTTGCAGACACTATGGTAATGAGCCGTGAATTGAGTCTGATTCAGGTAAAGAAAATCTGTGAACAGATTGAAAAAGATGATGTAAGAGGTCCTTCCGGTAATTTGGTAGAGATTGAAATTTTCGGTCACGGAGCTTTGTGTATGGCAGTTTCAGGAAAATGCTATTTGAGTCTGCATTCGCACAATTCATCAGCCAACCGCGGTGCGTGTAAACAAAATTGCAGAAAAAAATATACGGTTATTGACCAGGAATCAGGGTTTGAAATCGAGTTGGACAATGAATACATGATGTCTCCAAAAGATTTATGCACCTTGGATTTTCTTGACCAAGTTATTGATACCGGCGTAAAAGTGTTAAAAATAGAAGGCCGCGGAAGAGCTCCTGAATATGTCGCAACGGTTACAAAATGCTACCGTGAAGCCATTGATGCCGTTCATGACGGTACTTACACCGAAGAAAAAGTAGCTCAGTGGATGGAACAGCTCAACACAGTTTACAACAGAGGTTTTTGGGCAGGTTATTACCTTGGGCAAGAGTTGGGCGAATGGTCAGACAACCCAGGTTCAAACGCCACAAGAAAAAAAGTATATATCGGTAAAGGAAGACATTTTTATCCAAAGGCAGATATTGCCGAGTTTTTGATTGAAGCTTATGATTTAAAAATCGGGGATTCGGTGCTTATCCAAGGACCGACAACCGGTTCGCAGGAAATGGTTGTTGAAGAAATGGAAATACACAACAAAGACAGACAGCCGGAAAAAGACAAAGCAAGTAAATCGGATACAGTAACTTTCAGAACAAAATTTAAAGTTCGTCCGTCTGATAAACTGTACAAAATCGTAGATGCTTAATGGTTATTGTTACCTTACAAAGAAATAAATGTATCGGTTGCAATTACTGTGAAGAATTTGCACCGGAATTCTTCCGAATGTCTAAAAAAGATGGGAAATCGGTATTGTTGAAATCTACTGATAAAAAAGGATTTCATACGCTTAAAATTCCCAATCACGAGGCAGAAGAAGCTATCGAAAAGGCGGCCAAGGCTTGTCCGGTAAAGATTATTTCTCATAAAACAATATAAAGATTGTGTCATTCCGACGAAGGAGGAATCTTAAGAATAGAATAAAGATACCTCAATCCTTCGGTATGACACAAACAAAAAAACATCATTTTTCGAAACAGCCTTTGTTAATTAGCTACTTCACTAATAAATTTGATACGCATTAACCGTAATTCTTCAATATCATAATCGCCGTCAAATTCATCTAATGCGTCCTGAATAGCGTCACTTTCGGCAGACATAAAGTAGTCGAAAACTTCTTCCTGCTGGTCTTCGTCCAGATATTCTTCAATCCAGTAATCAATGTTTAATTTGGTTCCGGAATACACAATCTGTTCCATTTCTTTCAGTAAATTATCCATATCCAACCCTTTGGCTTTGGCAATATCTTCAAAAGAAAGTTTGCGGTCAACCGACTGAATAACATACAATTTCAGAGAAGAATTTGCCCCCGTTGACTTTACAATCAAATCGTCCGGGCGAATAATATCATTTTCTTCTACATAATTTTTTATCAGTTCAATGAATTCTTTACCATATTTTTTTGCTTTTCCTTCGCTCACTCCATGTACAAAAGACATTTCTTCCAGCGTAATCGGATATTTCAATGCCATATCATCTATGGACGGGTCCTGAAAAATCACATAAGGCGGCAGATTCAATTTCTTAGAAACTTTTTTCCGTAAATCTTTCAGCAGTTTTATCAACACTTCATCAACTACAGAAGACACTTTTACCTGTGAACCTGTATTCTCAGCTGAATTTGTAGCATAATCATGGTCTTCACTCATCATAAACGAGGTCGGCGACTTCAAAAACTGCTCGCCGGCATCGGTAAGTTTCAACACACCGTAACTTTCTATATCTTTGGATATCAACCCAAAAACCAACACCTGCCGAATGAGTGCCATCCAGTATTTATCGGTTTGACCGTCACCCAAACCAAAGAAAGGGTGGGTATCTGTTTTATATGATTTAATAACGGCATTTACCCGCCCGATAAGCGTATTGATGGTTTCTTTAGCTTTATATATCTGCTTGGTTTCCTTGATGACGTTAAGCAGTTTAACCACATCGTCTTTGGCCTCGTGTTGTGGTTTCGGATTGCGGATATTATCGTCCATGTCCCAGCCTTCGCCATTTTTCTCATCAAATTCTTCTCCGAAATAATGCAGCAAAAATTTACGTCTTGACATAGATGTTTCGGCATAAGCTACCACTTCCTGCAACAATGCGTAGCCAATTTCCTGCTCGGCAATGGGTTTACCGGACATGAATTTTTCTAATTTTTCTATATCCTTATAAGAATAGTACGCCAAACAATGCCCTTCTCCTCCATCGCGTCCGGCACGTCCGGTTTCCTGATAATAGCTTTCCAGTGATTTTGGAATATCATGATGGATAACAAACCGCACATCAGGCTTGTCAATCCCCATTCCGAAAGCAATAGTAGCTACCACTACATCTACATCTTCCATCAGAAACATATCCTGATGCTTGGCACGGGTTTTGGCGTCCAGCCCGGCGTGATACGGTACTGCACTAATCCCGTTTACCTGTAAAACCTGAGTAATTTCTTCGACCTTTTTACGGCTCAAACAATATATTACACCCGATTTTCCTTTATGTTGTTTGATAAATTTGATGATGTCTGATTCTATGTTTTTGGTCTTTGGTCTTACCTCATAGTACAGATTAGGGCGGTTGAATGATGCTTTGAATACTTTCGCATCGGGCATTTCCAGATTTTTCAGAATATCTTCCTGTACTTTAGGCGTCGCAGTTGCCGTTAATCCGATAATAGGAATATCGCCTATTTGCCGGACAATATTTCTCAAATTCCGGTATTCCGGTCTGAAATCATGCCCCCATTCCGAGATACAATGTGCTTCGTCAATTGCCATAAAAGACAACGGAACGGTTTGCAGGAACGAAGTATATTCTTCCTTAATCAGTGATTCCGGGGCAACATACAGTAATTTGGTTATTCCGTTTCGGATATCTTCCTTAACCTGGTTAATTTCCGATTTGTTCAACGACGAATTCAAAACGTGAGCCACTCCGTGATGCTCCGAAACGCCTCTTATGGCATCTACCTGATTCTTCATCAGGGCAATCAGCGGGGAAACAACGATTGCCGTTCCTTCCAGAACCAATGCGGGTAATTGGTAACACAGTGATTTCCCACCTCCGGTTGGCATAATCACAAAAGTGTTTTGCCCGGAAATGATTGTTTTGACAACATTTTCCTGTAATCCTCTGAATTGATTAAAACCGAAATGTTTCTTTAATTCCTGATGTAAATCAATTTGTAATGATTTCATTATTTTATTATGCTATTTTCGCTAAATTTGTGGAATATAAATATACGTAATTTCTTTAAAAGAAAACAACTATTAACGATAATTTTGATTTGAATCAAACAGAAAACATTTTAGACACCGCAAAATCTGTGTTATTAGCTGAAAGTAAGTCGATTGAAAATTCAATAAATTTTCTTGACAACCAGTTTGCAGCTGCCGTAGAAGCGATTTATCAGACAAAAGGCAAATTAATTATTACCGGAATCGGCAAAAGTGCCCACATTGCGGAAAAAATTGTTGCCACGCTGAACTCAACCGGAACACCTTCTTATTTCCTTCATGCTGCCGAGGCGGTTCATGGCGACTTAGGTTTGCTTAGCCCGGACGACATTGTGATGTGCATATCAAAAAGCGGAAACAGCCCTGAGATAAAAGTTTTATTGCCTCTGCTGAAAAGAGATGGTAATCAATTAATCGGCATGACTTCCAACCCGAATTCATATCTGGCACAACAGTCTGATTTTGTTGTAAATGCATATATTGAAAACGAAGCCGAACCAAATAATCTCGCACCAACCAATTCTACTACTGTTCAGCTGGCATTGGGCGATGCGATTGCCGTATGCCTGATGAAAATCAGACAGTTTACAGCTGATGATTTTGCCAAATACCACCCGGGCGGTGCTTTGGGTAAAAAATTATTACTGAAAATATCAGCTATTCTGGATAAGGAAAACCAACCGAAAGTCAATTCAAATTCGGATATTCAAAGTGTGATTATCGAAATATCGGGCAAACGTCTGGGTGTTACTGCCGTGTTGGACGGCGATAAACTAACCGGTATTATTACCGACGGCGATATCCGGAGAATGCTACAAAACAATACACAGTTTATGCAACTGAAAGCTAAAGACATTATGACACCAAACCCCAAAACGATCGACACTGACCGTTTGGTTTCTGAGGCTTTGGACATGATGGAAAACCACCAGATTACCCAATTACTGGTAACTGATAACGGAAAATATGCCGGAGTGATACATTTACACGATATTATTAAAGGAGGATTACTATCATGAGCAAAAAGAATTCTACCAAAGAAATGTCTTTTCTCGACCATCTGGAAGATTTGAGATGGGTGCTGATTCGGAGTTCAATAGCTATTATTATTGCTGCCGCAGTCGCATTTACTTTCTCAGATTTTCTTTTTGACACGGTGATATTCGGACCTAAAAAACCGGATTTCATTACTTATCAATGGTTTTGTGATATGGCAACCCGATTCGATTTAGACAAAAGCTTCTGTCAGAAAGAATTACCTTTTGAGTTACAGAACAGGACCATGGAAGGACAATTTTCTGTATTGATATGGACATCAATTACTGCAGGATTTATCTTGGCAACACCATTTATATTATGGGAAGTATGGAAGTTTATCAGTCCGGCGATGTATCAGAATGAAAAAAAATACGCCAGCATTTTCCTTGCTTGCACATCGGTATTATTTTTTCTTGGCGTAGCTTTCGGTTACTTCATTTTAGTGCCACTGTCTATCAATTTTCTATCTGGTATTCAAATAAGTCCGGAAATAAAGAATCAAATTGATATAAATTCGTATATTGGAACCGTAAAAACAACTTCATTAGCTACTGGATTAATTTTTGAATTGCCGGTAATCATATTTTTTCTGGCACATTTAGGGATTGTAAGTACACAAAATCTAAAAGATTTCAGAAGGTATGCCTATGTATTAATATTAATTGTAGCCGCTATTGTTACTCCACCTGACATCATCAGCCAGATTATAGTATCTATCCCGATGATTATTCTATATGAATTAAGCATAATAATTGCGAAAGTAATTACCAAACGCAACCAAGAAAAGAGCCATGAAATTACGAGCCGATAATCTGATAAAAACCTACAAGGGGCGAAAAGTAGTCAAGGGAATATCCGTTGAAGTAAACCAAGGCGAAATTGTTGGTTTGCTTGGCCCGAACGGAGCAGGTAAAACAACCTCTTTCTATATGATTGTAGGATTAGTAAAACCCAATGGCGGAAAAATATTTCTGGATAATATGGAAATCACAGATTTTCCGATGTACAAAAGAGCCCAGAACGGAATTGGTTATTTGGCTCAGGAAGCTTCTGTGTTCAGAAAACTGAGCGTGGAAGATAACATCATGAGTGTTTTACAGCTGACCAAATTATCCAAAAAAGAACAGGAAATGAAACGGGACGAATTGATTGAAGAATTCAGCCTGAATCACATTCGGAAGAACCGCGGAGATTTACTCTCGGGTGGAGAACGACGACGCACAGAGATTGCCCGGGCATTAGCCACCGACCCGAAATTTATTTTGCTTGACGAACCCTTTGCCGGAGTTGATCCCGTTGCCGTGGAAGACATTCAGCGAATTGTTGCCCGATTAAAAAACAAAAACATCGGTATTTTAATTACAGACCACAACGTTCAGGAAACGCTGGCAATTACCGACCAGACTTATCTGATGTTTGAGGGCGGGATTCTAAAAGCCGGTGTTCCGGAAGAACTCGCTGAAGATGAGATGGTAAGAAGAGTTTATTTGGGTCAAAATTTTGAATTACGAAAAAAGAAACTGGAATTTTAAGATATTTTAACATTATGTTTTATACTTTTGCAACTCGCTAATAAATTGTAATTTGGGACAAGAGAAAAATAGAACGTTGGGTTTTCTCTCGAAGAAACGCATGAAAAACCTTGGGTATTTACCCCGGTGGTCTATTCTATTGATAGATATATGTATCGTGTTTTTCTCTGCCATGGCGTGCAACTATCTTCTGGACGGAATAGGTATAGACTCTTATCCTTTCGGACATTCTGCCTTTTTGTTTGCCCTGTTTGTTTTTGTACATATATTGTTTTTCAGAGTTTTCAAAACTTATTCCGGTATTATCCGGCACACCACTTTTGTTGATGCTGTTAATCTTTTCTGGGCAGAATTATCTACGTTAATTACCCTATTTATAATCAACTTTGGTTTAGAACATATTTTTGATAAAAAACTCTTTATGACAACAAGAGTTTTGTTTTATGGAATCATTGCCTATTGTTTATTGTTATTTTTCCGGATAGCAGTCAAAAGTGTATTCGAAAATTATATCAACGTATCACGGGAAAAAGATTTAATCAAAACCGTGATTTATGGTTCTGGAGATAAAGCCATCGCGATAGCCAACGCCATCTTGGCAGAGACTCCACATAAGTTTAAATTAGTTGGTTTTATAGATAATAAATCGGAATCTATCCAAAAAAACAACCGGTTACTGAATCTCCCCTTACTGAATTATAACCGAAAAATTCCGGTTTTAGCCAGAGTTATGGGGGTTAATTCTGTTATCCTTGCCGATGATTCCCTGAATTATGACGAAACGCTTAAAATTGTTGATGACTGCCTGAATTATCATATTAAGGTATATAATCTGCCAGCATTCACAGATATTGAAAACCAAAAACAAGTTACTGCTAGTATCCGGAATATCAAGATAGAGGATTTACTCGACAGAAAACCTATTGTACTCAACAACACCAAAATCAGTGAGCAAATAAATGGAAAAACCGTTATGGTTTCGGGTGGTGCCGGCAGTATTGGCAGTGAAATTGTTTGGCAGTTAAGCAAGTATAATCCGAAAAAAATAATTATACTCGACCAGGCAGAAACCCCACTTCATCAGGTAACACTGGAAATAAAGAAAGATTATCCGGACAATAACACGATTTCTTTAGTAGCGGATATCAGAAACAAACATTTATTAGAACAAATATTTAAAACACATCAGCCTGATGTGATTTATCACGCTGCTGCTTACAAACATGTCCCTTTGATGGAAAACAATCCGGAACAGGCCGTTTTTACCAACGTGATGGGGACAAAAAACCTGGCAGACCTTGCTGTGCAATACGGTACGGAAAGATTTGTTATGGTTTCCACAGACAAAGCTGTTAATCCGAGTAATATCATGGGAGCCAGCAAACGGGTAGCAGAAATGTATGTGCAGTCGCTGGACAAATACCTGAAGAAATCATCGCAGGGCAAAACCAATTTTATTACGACAAGGTTTGGTAATGTATTAGGGTCTAACGGTTCCGTAGTTCCTCTATTTACTAAACAAATTGCAGAAGGCGGCCCCGTTACAATTACACATCCGGATATTATCCGTTATTTTATGACCATTCCCGAAGCTTGTCAATTGGTATTGGAAGCCGGTTCTATGGGAGAAGGCGGAGAAATTTATATCTTTGATATGGGTAAACCGGTCAGAATAATAGATTTAGCTTATAAAATGATTAAATTAGCCGGATTGGTTCCTGATAAAGATATTTCTATCAAAATAGTAGGATTAAGACCCGGAGAAAAATTATACGAAGAATTACTGAAAGATTCTTCGAAAACATTACCTACCTACCATGAAAAAATTATGATTGGCATGGACAAAACCGAAGTTTTTGAAGATATAAGTACTTTGGTTGAAGAATTGATAGAAAAAGCAAGAGAATACAATACACAGGAAATGGTAAAAATGGTAAAACATATTGTACCTGAATATAAAAGTTTAAATTCAATATTCGCAAAATTAGATAATTAATCATGAAAAAGAAAAAATCAATACTGTTATTGGCTATGGTGATTTTTATAGGTTTGACTTTTAGCTCTTGCGTGTCAAGAAAAAAATTCATGCCTTACCAGGAGATAGAAAACCTGCAACCGGAATCGCCTAAAAGTTTTGAAACAGTTTTCCAACCCGATGACATGTTGCTCATTGTTGTTTCTGCTGAAGACCAGGAAATTGCTGAGCCTTATAATGTTTACGGAACTGTTGTATCAAGTGGTGTAGGAGTCGGGCAAAGACAACAGCATACTTATTTGGTAGATGACGAAGGCTATATAGAATTTCCTGTTTTGGGAAGAATCCACGTTGCCGGAAAAACAAAAGCTCAACTGGCAGATTTTTTGAAAAAAGGAATATCAAGAGATATCAAAAATCCGATTATTAACATACGGATTACCAACTATAAGGTTACTGTACATGGCGAAGTAAACCGAGCCGGAGTTCATACTATCGGGTCAGAACGCATCACTCTACCTGAAGCATTAGCCTTGTCCGGAGATATGACTATCTACGGAAACCGCCAAAAAGTATTGGTCATGAGAGAAGAAAACGGCATAAGAAAGAGCAGCTATGTAGATATTACCAATGCCGATTTTATGAATTCAGATTTCTACTATCTCAAACAAAATGACATCGTTTTTGTAGAACAAAACAACGTCCGAAAAAACTCAGCAGCAGTAGGACCTAACATATCAACTATGTTTAGTGCTATTTCACTATTGGTTTCTATCATCACACTTGGTATCAGAATTAACAATTAAAATGATTTAAATGGATAATTATTCATTCGACAATAAAGAAGAAAATATAAATATTAAAGAAGAAATCTTTAAGTATATCATACATTGGAGATGGTTTGTTTTAAGCGGTTTTGTTGCCCTTGTCATCGCTTTTCTTTATCTGAGGTATGCTGAAAATAAATACCAGTCGCAAACAACCATATTAATCAAAGATGACAAATCTCAGAACAACCAACTCATGGCTTTTTCTGAACTCGACATTTTTGGCGGAGGTAAAGTTATTGATAATGAAATCGAAGTATTAAAGTCGAGAACACTCAGCGAAATTACCGTCGATTCATTAGACCTGAACATTAGCTACTACACAGAAGGAAATATCAAAAAGACTGAAATTTACAGTGAAACACCTATCAAGGTAATTGATGTTAAAGGGCTTGATTCTGAAAAATTTAAATCTCAATACTATTCCGTTAAATTTACTGACAAAGGATACCATATCAAAAGTGAAAATAGCGGTGATTTAGGTGAATATCAATTCGGACAAAAAGTTAAAAGTGACAGCATTTCTTTTGCTATTGTTCGTAACAACCTCAAAACTACAGAAGAACTCAAAGAAAGTGCAACCATCGGTATTGATATCAAGTCGAGAGAACAAACAGTAGAAGATCTAAGAAACAGTCTTTCCATCGAGCCTACAAGTAAAACCGCCAATGTACTCAGATTATCTGTTATTTTACCGAACAGTGAAAAAGGTTCCGATTACCTCAATCATTTGGTTGCCATATATAATGAGCAATCTATTTTTGAAAAAAGGATAGTTTCTAAAAACACAGCTGATTTCATTTCCAATCGTCTGGATATCATTGCTGTAGAGTTGGGTGATGTAGAAAAAGATGTTGAGCAATATAAAAACATCAACCAAATCGCTGACTTGGAAACAGAAGTCAGACTTTCTTTGCAAAAACTCAATGAGTTTCAAAAATCTGTTATTGAGAATGAAGTTCAGATAAAAATCACGCAAGATTTAATTAACTACCTGAAATCCAGCGAACCATACGATTTAATACCCGCTAATTATGCACAGGGTAACATCGTTGTTGATGAAATAAACAAAATGATTATTGAGCGAGACAGATTATTAAGTTCTCCTCGCGGAGCTACCGAAAATAATCCAAGAATCGTTCAGGCAGGGGTTCAAATCACTGAGTTGAAAGCAAATGTGTTGAACAGTTTAAATCAACAACTTTCCAATCTTAAAATCACACGCAATGATTTAAAGCAGAAAGAGAATGAAATCAACACAAAAATAGCCCAGACACCGAGACAGGAAAGAGAATTCAGAATCATTGACCGTCAGCAAAAAGTCAAGGAAGCTTTATATCTTTACCTGTTACAAAAGCGGGAAGAAACGAATATTACCATGGCAGCTACTGAGCTAAATGCAAAAGTAATAGACGTTGCTATCCCGGTTACTAAAGCAGTTTCTCCCAAAAAGATGATTATACTATTGGCAGCTGTGATTCTGGGACTACTTATTCCGTTTATTGTTATTTACGTAATTAACCTGTTAGATACAAAAATAAAAACAAGGCTGGATATTGAAGGTAAAACACCTATTCCGTTTTTGGGAGATGTACCTACCTCCGAAACTCCTAATGAGCTCATAGACATCAACAGTCGCTCAAGTAGTGCCGAAGCAATGAGAATCGTCCGGACAAACCTGGAATTTATGTTACACAAACAGGAAGGCAAGTCTAAAACGATTTTCCTTACCTCAACATTCTCCGGCGAAGGAAAAACATTTGTGTCCGTTAATCTCGCTGCTACAATTGCATTATCCGGAAAAAGAACCATCTTGGTAGGAACGGATTTAAGAAACCCGAGAATATCAGATTATATTCCAAGCCCGGAAAGAGGAGTAAGTAATTACTTAACGAACAATGACGCTTCAATTGAAGATTTTATTACAAAAATTGACAAATTCAATGATTTCCATGTACTGACTGCCGGGTCTATTCCACCAAATCCGGCTGAATTACTGATGAGTAGTAAAGTTGATGAAATGTTTGCTTATTTAAAAGCGAATTATGACTATATCATTGTGGATACCGCCCCTGTCAGCCTAGTGACCGATACACTGTTAATCGCAAAACATGCAGATAGTTTTATTTATGTAATCAGAGCTAATAAACTGGATAAGAAAATGCTGGAAATTCCGGAAAGTTTACATAGAGATAGCAAATTACCAAATATGTCTATCCTGCTCAACGATACTGATTCTACCAAAGGTTATGGGTATGGGTACGGATATGGTCAGAACATAGCAGATAACAGACCGTTGTGGAAGAAACTTTTAGGAATAAGAAAATAACCTACAGGCATATCATTAATATTCGCCATAAATTCATAGAAATTTATGGCGTTTTTTTTAGCAAATAATTGATTATTTCCGAAAGATTCAATGGTAAACTCCATACATTGGCATTGTCACTAATCAATTATCCGATGATGGTAAAAGACGATTGATTGTCCACAACGTAGGCAATGGTCAAATATTAAAAGTTTATCTTTTCAAATATAGCATTACCGGGCATTTTGTATATGAAAAATAAAAGAGCAATCGATAATCGATTGCCCTTTTTATATATAAATTGTAGATTGATTTACTTTTTTCTTGTCAGCACTTTTTTTGTTTTTTCAACAATTGCTTGTGCATTTAAACCGTATTTATTCATTAAATCAGTTGGATTTCCTGACTCTCCAAATTGATCATTTACTGCTACAAATTCCTGCGGTGCCGGCAACTCTCTTGACAATAGTCCAGAAATGCTTTCGCCCAATCCGCCCAAATAATTGTGTTCTTCAGCTGTTACCACGCAACCTGTTTTAGTTACCGATTGTAAAATTGCTGCTTCGTCCAAAGGCTTTATCGTATGAATATTGATTACTTCGGCTGAAATCCCCTCTTTTTCTAAAGTTTCAGCCGCTTGCAAAGCTTCCCAAACCAGATGCCCTGTTGCGACAAGGGTAACATCAGTTCCTTCGTTCAGAATGACGGCTTTTCCTATCTCAAATTTTTGATTTTCAGGTGTAAAATTAGCCACCGACGGGCGACCAAAACGCAAGTAAACAGGACCTTCATAATCTGCTATTGCAATAGTTGCCGCTTTAGTCTGGTTGTAATCACAAGGGTTGATAACGACCATTCCCGGCAGCATTTTCATCAAACCGATATCTTCCAGAATCTGGTGTGTGGCTCCGTCTTCGCCTAAAGTCAAACCGGCATGCGAGGCACAAATTTTCACGTTTTTTTCCGCATAAGCTACCGACTGGCGAATCTGGTCGTAAACTCTTCCGGTTGAAAAGTTAGCAAATGTTCCGGTAAACGGGATTTTTCCGCCAATAGTCATTCCGGCAGCCATACCAATCATATTGGCCTCGGCAATTCCTACCTGAAAGAAACGTTCGGGGTGGTTTTCTTTGAATTCGTCCATTTTGAGCGATCCGGTTAAATCGGCACAAAGTGCTACCACATTTGGATTGGTTTTACCTAATTCGGTTAATCCGGCTCCAAATCCGGAGCGAGTGTCTTTATTTCCTGTATTTTGGTGTGTTTTCATCTTTTTAATCTAAATTTTTCAAGAATTCTACAAGTAATTTCTTATCGTTCTTAGACAAGTTGTTTCTCATTTTTTCGATTTCCAGCAAGCTTTTACGCATACTATTGATTGTTCCGTAGTAATCTACACTACCTCCGTTCTGATAGAGATACAAATCACAAATCTGTCCGGCAAAATTGTGAACATGGTTTTTTAAATCCTTATTTTTAAAATCAGGGATTTTGTTTTTTAAATCATCGCAATAGTCCGGGGCGTTTTGCTTTAATTCCTTACCGCTCAAGAGGTCATAAGCCAAAGAAATATCAGCTACATCAATATCTTTGTATTGCGATTGATATTTTGTGTAATAATTATAGTCGTAATCGGCATAAACGACGGAATCTGCTGCTGCTACGGCGTAATCTGCGTAATAATCTGTAGTATTTTCAACTTCGGGCAATGCTTCCGGCTCAAATTTTTCCGCTTCTTTAATCTTATCGGTAAAGAAATCGTTCAAAGTTTTCTTTTCTTCAGAGGTAATAAGTTTTGAAGAAGATAAATCCTTCACTAAGTTTTTGGTATTTTTTTTAAAGAATTTTAAAACCTGCTCACGAGTATATTTAGCCTCTGACTTATTGTAACTATATTCTTCGGTATTATACAAAAGGTTGGCAGTGACACCATAAACAGGATATACATAGTTATACAAGGTATAATCATTTAATGTACCATAGCTGTAAAGCGGGTCGTTGTATATTGCATTCCGGCTTTCATACTCTGAATAGTCGTATGCCTCCACCACATCATCTGAATAAGATTCCGCAATATCAACAGAAGGTTCCTGTTCTGTTTTATACTCCTCAATATCCGCAAGCATTTTATCGGTATTAAAATCTAATACCAAATTTGTGTTTTCAACTGATTGATATGTCATATTAAAGCTTCCGTCTCTGGATTCCTCTACCGACACAATCAAGCCTTCAATACCTGTTCCGGGGAATAAAATATTGGCATTATTTATTTCATTATCTTCGTCTATACAAAAGCAAAATTCGGGCTCTTCATCTTGTTTATTTACCGAGTAAGCACCATAATATTGGCAATCTATCCCATCAAAACTCCCTTTACGATCCATTTTGGAAACTGTTTTATTGTTGGGAATTAATTTAGAAGCCGAGTAAATTGAGTAGGAAACCGCCTTGGAAATACCGCTTACTGTGATAGGAATCATCCACTCATCTTTGACAAAGAGATTAGTTTCTGTAGTAGAATCACTAAAAAACTCTTTATAATAAATTGATATTAAACTTTCTGTCTTATTTTTTCCAATATAATGATTATAACTTATATTATTATAATCTTCATAGTACGGCGACAAAGAGTCTTTCAGGTTTATTTTGTAGGTCAGTTTCTGAGTAAATTCTACCTGTTTGGTCTGAGCCAAAGCCGAAACAGAAATTAAGCTAATTACTACATAAAATAATTTTCTCATAAAAAAGTTAATTTAGTAATCACCCAATGTTTCCTTATTCTGACTCAAAGCATTTTCCAACTGTTCATTATTTGGTGCTTTTCCGTGCCAGGCATGGGTATGCATCATATAATCTACTCCATTACCCATTTCGGTATGCAACAACACCATCACAGGTTTTCCTTTTTTCGCTGCCGCTTTGGCTGAGCTCATTCCATCAATAATTGCCGAAATATTATTTCCTTGCTCAATTTCCAACACGTGCCAACCAAAAGCTTCGAATTTTGCCCGTAAACTTCCCATCGGAAGTACCTCGTCGGTGGCACCGTCAATTTGTTTTCCGTTCAAATCTATTGTCGCAATGAGGTTATCAACCTTATTTGCCGCAGCATACATCAACGCTTCCCAGTTTTGACCTTCCTGCAATTCGCCGTCGCCCATCAGAACATATACAAAATTTTCGTCCTGATTCAGTTTCTTAGTCAATGCAGCACCGATTCCGACAGAAAGTCCCTGCCCTAATGAACCTGAAGCCATTCTAACACCCGGCAAATGCGAATGTGTAGTCGGGTGTCCTTGCAAACGGGAATCTATTTTACGGAATGTTGCCAGTTCACTTACCGGAAAATATCCGCTGCGAGCCAGCACGCTGTAAAAAACCGGAGAAATATGCCCGTTAGACAAAAAGAAAATATCTTCGTCCTGACCGTCCATGTCAAAACCTTCTTTTCTTTTCATAATATGCTGATACATCGCCACGAAAAATTCAGCACACCCTAAGGAACCTCCCGGGTGACCTGAGTTTACGGCGTGTACCATACGTAAAATATCTCTGCGAACCTGTACTGTTAGTTCTTCTAATTGAGGAATGTTTGCGTTCATTGTCTGCTTTGTTTTTGCAAATATAAAGTAATATTATCAGTTAATTATGAACCTGCGTCCAAATCGAGGTCAAACATTTTTTTCAGGGTTTCCATGTTTGGATTCAACTCTTTGAAATAATTGAATTTATCCTCGATAGTGAATGCTTTTTTTATGGTAATAGTTTCATTTACTTCTACCTTGATTTGCAGGGCGTAATTATTCAACTTCTTACGCAAACCGTTAGTCAAATCATAGATATTTTCTTCAAAACTGATTTTAGACCCCTGATTGGGCAGTTCAATCGTTATGGTGTTTCCATCTATCTTGGGTTCAACCATATTCATGATGGAAGACATGAGCATTCGTCCGGTTTTGGTAAACCTGTCTGCATATTCTTTCCATAAATCCAAAACCTGCTCGGTAGTGAATTGGTCTTCGGGCAAGTCTTTTTCTTCTGTATGATTTTTTTTGAGTTCCTGTTCAATCTGCTTGCGGTATTTCACGCTTTTCAGTGACAATGCCGGCAAAGCTCCGCTCAAACGATTGTCTGTTTGCGGTTTTTCAACCACAGTCTGCGGTTCGGCTACTTCAGGCGAAGTTGTCCTGACTACTTCGGGTAGCTTTACCTCAATGTCTTTAATGGTCGGTTGAACAAAGAATGAAGGTGGAATCAGGAATAATTCAGCTTTTTTTTTTTCAGCCTCCGGGTGGGTAACGGAAGCTAACTGCATCAGGCATAATTCAACCAGCAACCGTTGGTTTTGGCTGTTTTTGTAGCTCAATTCAGTGCGGTTGGCAATGTCAATAGCCCGGACTAACTGCTCGTGACTGAATTGGTTTGCCTGTTCAACAAAACGTTGCTGACTTTGCTCACTAACCTGTAACAATCTAGCTGTTTCGGGTCTTTTGCTTACCATCAGATTTCTGAAATGCGATGCCAGGCCAATAACAAAATGATGTCCGTCGAAACCTTTTGCTAAAACCTCATCAAACTCCAGCAAAAGCTGTGGGATATTGTTGGTTGCAATGAGGTTAGTCACATTGAGATAATATTCAAAATCCAGGACATTCAGGTTTTCTGCCACTGCCTGCCGGGTCAGATGATTACCGCAATAAGACACTACACGGTCGAATATCGACAAAGCGTCACGCATGGCTCCGTCTGCTTTCTGGGCAATAATCTGCAAAGCATCTTCCTCAAAAGTAATGTACTGGCTTTCGGCTACTTGAATCAAATGATTTTTGGCGTCCTGAATGGTTATTCTTTTAAAATCAAAAATCTGACATCTCGATAAAATTGTCGGGATAATTTTGTGCTTTTCAGTGGTTGCCAGAATAAAAATAACGTGCTGAGGCGGTTCTTCCAAAGTTTTCAGAAAAGCATTGAAAGCTGCATTGGACAGCATGTGTACCTCATCAATGATATATACTTTGTATTTTCCGGTTTGCGGCGGAATTCTTACCTGGTCAATCAAATTTCGGATATCATCGACCGAGTTATTTGAAGCGGCGTCCAGCTCAAAAATATTGAAAGAAAAATCTTCATTCGGGTCGTCATAACCCGGTTGATTGATTTTTCTTGCTAAAATACGGGCACAAGTCGTTTTTCCGACTCCTCTCGGACCTGTAAACAGCAATGCCTGAGCCAAATGATTGTTCTCAATAGCATTATTCAAAGTATTGGTAATTACCTCCTGACCTACTACATCTGCAAAGGTTTGAGGTCGGTATTTACGTGCCGAAACTATAAATTGCTCCATATCCTATAATAAGCTACAAATATAAGATTTTTAATCTATTTATTCCGGATAATAACCGGAATCTCCTAATTTTTCTCGCCAGGAATTCTGTAATTTTTCCAAATCGCTGTACAAAGCAGGTGGGCGATAGTTTATTCTTTTTTCTTCTTTCAGCTCTTGCAGGATTTGTTCAATGTAAAAGTCTTCGAGCGTTTCTGCCGGATTATACTTGGTTTTGAGGTTAATATCAAACAATTTCGCAGTTTGATTCGACCAGAATGCTGACCAGCCACTTTTGAATTCTTTAACCAAATCGAAAGTGGTTTTCCCGGTTTGTCGGTTAATCAGCTTTACCAATATCTGACCGTCTTGTCTTGATAGCTTTTTCAATCGTTCTTCAAACTGGTCTGTTAGATATTGTTCTGACCTTTTGATATAGGCTTTTCTTCTTTTTTTAGTATCCATTTTTGCCAGATTCTCATTCAGCGTAGTCAGATTATCTGATGTAGCTACTACGTATGGATAAACCCGGAGAATTCTACGTTTGAGGATATTCATGGTTTTAACACGCTCTATTTCTTCTTTGGAAAAATTAATAAATAATTCTTCCAAAACATATTCTACTTCCTCATCTCCATATTGATTGATGGTTACTGAAAGTGTATCGGCATATTTTTCCCAATCATTGACCTGGGCATTAACACAAACGCTAAACAGGATTAATATTAAAAAATATTTCTTCATAAGTAATTAGTTCCTTTCATCAAAATTACTAAATATTAATCAAATATCGTGCAAAAACATAAAACAGTAAAGGCTGCCTAAAAGACAGCCTTCACATAACTCAAATTAATTTAATTATTGTTTTATTACTTTATATTCTGCGTTTTGTCCGTCAACAGTTTGCAATCTGAAAATATATACACCTGCTGGTTGAGCCGATAAATCTACTGAATTATCTGCCCCGTTGGTGGTCAATATTCTCTGTCCTAAATTGTTGTACACCTCAATGGTTTGTAGATTCAAATCCGTATCAATATATATCAAATCACGTGTTGGATTAGGGTATAATTTAACCTGATTTCGGTCGAATTGTCCGGTGCTTGCAGGAACTATCCACTTGATGTTATCCAATTTTAGCAATTTGTGTCCGCCGTTGTGTACATATTTAATCGCTACGTATTTGTGACCTTCTACAGATGAAACCAATTGTGATGTGTAAACACCTACTGAGGTATCAACCGCGTCTTCGGCTACCACAAAAGTGCTAACATCTGATGGGTCTGACATGGTTCCTATTTGTAATGTTGTGCCCGGTTGTGTGAATGAAATCACTTCATAACTTACGCTGTGAGCTCCGTCAATACTTACCATTTCCGGTGAAATAATGTAAACTTCTTCTTCGGCAAATCCGCTGTACACTTGTAACATTTTATTTGAATCTTCTTCTATTACTGTAAATGTATGTTCGGAAGAATCATTGCTACTCCAACAATTTGCCGGGAAGTTTTCAAAATCATCAAAGGTTACATCGAATGTTTCAATGGCTTCACATTCCGGCTCAACAGGTGTTTCTTCTATATTTACAACCACTTCGATTTCGCCATATTTGGTTTCATCTTCCACAGAAGTGGCACGAATAATAGCTGTTCCGTTAGCAATAGCTGTTACTAATCCATTTTCATCAACCGAAACAAATTCTGTTCCTTCTTCAACAGACCAAGTCACAGCTTGACTAACATCAGAAGGAGTTACTGTTGCAACGAGTTGTAGAGTTCCGTTTTCAGTAGTTATCTCAGCAGGAATATTGTCTTGGGTAGTGACTTCAACTGTTGTTATTCCTATTGCTCCTTCAATGACTTGCAGATTGTAATCTATACCTACACCATAAGAATCTATTGTCCCACAAGGAGTGAGGTTATTTGGTGCAGAGTTTGGAAATTGCATTATCACACGCAAACGATAAATACCTACCGGAGTATTTTCCGGAACAGTAAAATTAAAAGTACCTTCTCCGGAAGAAGCCATTCCACTATTGATATAACCAATTTCTTCTTCGTCATCAAACTGACCATTCTGGTTATAATCCACCCAGGCACGAACATTTATAAAATGTGGGTCTTGCCAATCTGTGTGAAAGTTTAAATCATAAGCACTTCCCGGAAGAAGGTCAGCAGAAGGTTCATCGGTATAATTTGCATATCCGTTTTCATCGTAAGTAATAGCGTCAATATTCCAGGTTATTGTCTCTCCTGTCAAAGATATTTGGTTCAATATGACACCTGCAGATGAAGATGGGTAGAAGAAGTTAGGAACACAATATTCAGACTCGGTAGCTTCTAAAATATTGATAGTATATTCTTCTACCTGTCCGCTTCTTAAATCTTCTGCACATGCATCAACAATTGTGTTTGGTGCTTCGTCATCAGAATAGGCAGCAACATTGGAATTTTTGATAATTCTCATTATTGTTTCACCATTCAAAGCTGTTTCAGGAATGGTTATGGTTGTGGTTACCGTATTTGCATTAGCCGGATTAGCTGCGGCCAACCTACCTACATAGAAGAATTCAGTATCCTGGTCAAAAACACCATCTTGGTTAAAATCGATATAAGCGACTACGTCACTAGGGAATGTAGATGCAGGTCCTTTCACAGACAATTCATAATCAGAACCAGCCTGTACTTCGGTACTAATGTCAGTAAAATCCTCATACTGTGGCATGGTACCTGATTGGAATGGAGAAGTATTGTTAATCGTATTAAAAATTACCTGAGTTATCATCTCCCCATCTGCATTGTACTCAAAGACAGGATAACATGTGCCCTCTGAAATATTTAACGTATAGTCTTCTACTTGTCCAAAGATAAACGGGTTACTACAAGGTGCCGGAGAAGGTGCGTTGTAATTTTTTACCACCCGCATTCTGATTTCACCAGTTACAGCATCTGTAGGAATATTTACGGTATAAGAAACTTCAACACCGTCTTCTCCTGTACTGTTTATCAGCGACATTCCGTGTTGATGCTTTTCTTTTTGATTAGTCCATTGTTGTTGCTCTTCAATAGTAGCAGGAGTACTGTTAGAAAACACGCCATCTCCATTCCAATCAAAATATACCGTAATATAATCTGTATTATTACCATCGGTATTTCCTTTCACTTTTAATGTATAGGTTTCACCCTTATTAACCGTTACTACTGTGGAAGAGAAATCTTCGTAACGTGGCGTATCTGTAGATACCAAAGCAGATGTAGGATTATTAATCGCACCATCTGCATTTTCCTCAACCCCAAACTGAACCAAAGTAACAGGTCGGGTAGGTTCATTTACCGCCCAACCCGACCATTCGGGTTCGCAGTAATCTTGTGCATGTAACTGCATGCCAAACGCTGCCAAAAACAGCGTTTTAAACATAATTTTTTTGTTCATGATTTGAAAAATTTAGATTGCTTCTCAGCGGCAAATATAATTACTATTTAGATTTAATTAAAATAATATTTAGAATAATTATAAACAAAATACTCCAAATCATGTATTAGACTGTATTTCATCAATTTACAAAAATAAAAAAGTGATGAATTTAAAAACTCATCACTATATAACTTAGGAAAATAAATTTTGAAGATTTTATTCTCGGTTTGGCGTACGGTAAGGTCTGAATATTACTCTGGATTCACGGTCAAATACAAAATAATTGTATATCCAACTCCAAAGAACAATAGCTTTATTTTTGAATCCGATTAATGAAATCAAATGGATAAACATCCAGATAAACCAGGCAAAAACTCCATGGAAATGTGATTTAGGCAAATCCACCACCGCTTTGTTCCGCCCGATGGTTGCCATCGAACCTTTGTCTTTATATTTGAATGCCTTTAACGCCTTGTTTTGCTCCAGTCTTTCTAAATTTTCGGCAAGCAATTTCCCCTGCTGAATGGCGGGCTGTGCCATCATCGGGTGTCCGTACTGGTATTTTTCGCCATACATCGCCGCCACATCACCAATGGCAAAAACATCTGAAAAGCCCTCTACCTGATTGTGCGGATTTACTTTAATTCTTGAAGCTCTGTCAACTGTCTCTGCCAAACCATCAACGGTGTTTCCTTTTACTCCGGCAGACCATATTACGGATTTGGAATAAAACTTTTGTCCATCATGCGTTTCAACCATTTCCCCGTCATAGTTGGTTACACGAACATTTTTGTGTACAACCACGCCCAGATTATGCAGATACTTTTCTGCCGCCTCAGACGATTTTTCGCTCATAGCGTCCAGCACTCTGTCTGCTCCCTGAATCAGGTTAATCTGCATGAGATTTATCACGTCCAAATCGGGATAATCTTTCGGGAAAACCGCTTTTTTCATTTCTGCCAAAGCTCCTGCCAGCTCCACACCTGTCGGTCCTCCTCCTACAATAACGAAGTTTAACAGCGTTTTCTGTTTTTCGACATCATTGGTTTGTAAAGCCAATTCAAAACTTTCCAGTAATATACTCCGTACTTTGAGTGCCTGAGGAATGCTTTTCATGACCAAACTGTTTTTTTCGACTTCAGCATTTCCGAAGAAATTATTCTCGGAACCGGTAGCAATAACCACATAGTCATAATAGATTGTCCCTACATCGGTAACTACTTTTTTGTTTTCAGTATCAATTTTTTCCACCATTGCCATTCGGAAGTAAGCCTCTTTCCTGTCCTGCATCACTTTGCGGATAGGATAGGTAATGGAACTCGCCTCTAAACCACTGGTTGCCACCTGGTACATCAACGGCTGGAAGTTATGATAATTGTGCTTATCTATCAGCACTACCTGAAAAGCTTTGTTTTTCAATTGATTAAAAAGAGAAAGCCCTCCAAAACCTCCTCCGATAATCACAACTCTCGGGTTTACCGAATCTGGAATATTCATCATAACTCAAACTGTTTTTTTTAACCATGCAAAGTTACTAATATGTCGCGGATAATAACCGAATGTTAAAAGAGATTTAGGATATCACATACGAGATGTTTAATTATTAATCAATTTAAAGTACCAAATAAATCTTTAAAGGTTGGGTCTGTGAATCTGTCATTTGAAGGAAGTTCAAAACATAGTGTATCATGTCTTATAATATAAAATAAACTTCCTTTTGGTTTTATAAGTCTATATGGAGGGCTGAAATCTTTTATTCCCTGTGACCTTATCTCCATATTCGTTTTACAATCTTTCCTCCATGCTGTGGAAATAGTATATTTATCATTCAGATAAACACCTCCTCTTGACACCCTAACTGTATTAACATAAATATCTATTTCACTATCCAAAATCACTTCTTCATACACAAAAGATGAGCCTCTCCACTTATATGCACTTATTCCGGCAAAAAGTATTATAATCAAAATAATGACAGAAAAAACTACTACACTTTTTTTACTTAAATGACCAATCATAATAATCTTACTTACTATTAAAAAATCCGGTGAAAAAATTCAACCGGATTTTTAATAATTATTTCAAATGCGTCATAAAATAATCAGCAATTTTCGCATTGAGGTGTATCCTGTCCATTCCCATCACATTATGTTCGTGCGTCGGATACAAGAAGTAATCAACCTGTTTGCCGGCTTTGATACAAGCCTCGATAAACTCCATACTGTGCTGTTGCACCACCACCGGGTCTTGTGCTCCGTGAATAATCAACAATCTGCCTTGCAGTTGGTCCACCTTGTTCAATGTTGAAGTCAGCTCGTAACCTTCCGGGTTTTCCTGCGGTGTATCCATATAGCGTTCGCCATACATGATTTCGTACCATTTCCAGTCAATAACCGGACCTCCGGCAACACCTACTTTAAAAGTTTCCGGATAATTCAATAACAAAGAAGTGGTCATAAATCCGCCAAACGACCAACCGGAAACACCGATTTTGTCAGCATCTACAAAAGATAAAGATTTCAGATAATCGATTCCTTTCATCTGGTCTTTCATCTCATTTTGCCCTAACTGACGATGGATAACCTGTTCAAAATCACGTCCGCGGTTAGCACTTCCTCTATTGTCAAGCGTGAACACTACAAAACCTTGCTGTGCCATGTAATAATCGAACAACGAAGCTCCACCCAGCCATGAGTTGGTTACCAATTGGGCATGAGGACCACCATACACATATACCAGCACCGGATATTTTTTGTTGGCATCAAAATCTTTCGGATAAATAATACGTCCGTTTAGGGTAGTTTTATTATCATCAGAAGTGATTTCCAACAATTCCATTTTAGGCAAGTTGATAGTTCCTTCATACGGATTTTTGGCTGACAACAATTGCGTTGCTTCGTGGTTTTTCACTTGTACCACTTCCAAAACGTTTGGTTGGTTAATGGTGCTGTATTGGTCAACAAAATAAGTTTTCGACGGATTAAGTACAAATTCATGTGTTCCTCCGTTCTGGTTTACTTTTTGCGTTTTGCCATTTTTCAGATTTACGGCATACAAAGCATT
Source organism: Avrilella dinanensis (assembly GCF_002807015.1). Taxonomy (GTDB): domain Bacteria; phylum Bacteroidota; class Bacteroidia; order Flavobacteriales; family Flavobacteriaceae; genus Flavobacterium; species Flavobacterium dinanensis. Next base: position 1,087,476 of record NZ_NIPO01000001.1, read on the forward strand.
GTCCAAAGCACGGTTATCTGTACCCACATACCACAATTGGCCGTTATCTATACCGATAATATCTTTCACAACCACGTCTTGGTAACCTAATTTTTTGATTAATTTACCGTTGGTATCATACAAATGTGGTTGTCTGTAACCATCTACATCTGTGAAATACACAAATTGTTTATCATTATCCGGATTAAAATACAACGGGTGCTGAGGCTCGACATATTTATCCGAAGTTTCTTCCAGCAATGTTTTCACAAAAGCTCCCGTTTTGGCATCATACTGATTGATTTTCAGATGGTTTTGCTCGCGATTCAATACGCCGACAAAAACCGATTGTCCGTCCGGACTCCAAGTCACCATCGTCAAAAATTGCTCTTTGGGTTCGCCGGTTTGCAACTGAATAAATTTTTGACTGTTGATGTCATATATCTGAAGCGTTACTTCCTCACTTTTCATTCCTGCCATCGGGTATTTAATCGGTTTATTTTCAGCCACTCGCTGACCAAAATCAACCAGCGGATAATCGGAAACCATACTTTCGTCTTTGCGGTAAAACAGCAACTTATCATTCTGCGGACTGAACCACATTCCTTGTTTAATCCCAAATTCTTCCCGGTGCGTATAACCACTACCGTAAACGATTCCATGGTCAAAATCTGTTACTTCGGTAATCTTTCCTTTATTATCAACCAATCGAATAGCATTATCTTGTAAATATGCCAGATATTGTCTATTTTCACTTATTAAGGTTTCTTTACCTTCGAGCGAGTAAGTAAAAATATCCAGCACTTCTTTTTTGTCGAAATCGTAGAATACTTCGTAATTTTTCTCTTGAGTCTGAATCGGGAAACGAACCAAATGCTCATTTATCCATTCGTATTGATATGGAAAATAATACACCTGAGCTACAGGAAAATCGGTCACTTTCTTTTGCAACGCTTGTTGTAAATCGGTCAACGATAATAAAACAGACGGTTTGTAATCATCGGCCTGCGTACGTATCATCAGGTTGCGATACATCTCATCGATATGTGTAAAACTGTTGTCATTTTTCCATTGGATAAAGTTCATACTTTCGGGTGCAAAATTGCGGTATGCCCCAATAGTCGCCTCTTCAATGGTTAAATCTCTTTGAGCAAACCCCACTTGAGTCAGCAAAAAGAATATTCCTAAAATCACTTTTTTCATTACTGTATTTATTAAGTTAATTACATTCGCTCCGGTACTTCAATTCCGAGCAAAGCAAACGCTTTTTGAATAATTTGTCCGATTTTGTCTGATAATTGTACTCTGAACGCTTTTTTGCCGGCATCGGTTTCGCCCAATATGGATACGCTTTGGTAAAAAGAGTTGTATTCTTTGACCAAATCATAAGTATAATTGGCAATCACAGCCGGGCTAAACGTGTTTCCTGCCAGCTCAATCACAGCCGGAAATTCCAACATTTTTTTGATTAAATCTTTTTCTTTTGGCTCCAATTCGCCATTATAGATTTCTCTGCTGTAATCAAAGCCGGATTTTCTGAGGATAGACTGAATCCGGGCATAAGTATATTGGATAAAAGGCCCTGTATTTCCGTTAAAATCCACTGATTCTTTCGGGTCAAACAAGATACGTTTTTTCGGATCAACTTTCAGAATATAATATTTCAATGCCCCCATTCCGATTGTGCGGTAGAGCTTATTTTTCTCGTCCTCAGACATTCCGTCCAATTTGCCTAATTCTTCCGAAATCTCACGAGCTGTTTCGGTCATTTCATGCATCAAATCGTCAGCGTCAACCACCGTTCCTTCTCTGGATTTCATCTTTCCGGACGGCAAATCAACCATGCCATAAGACAAATGATGAAGGTGCTTAGCCCAGTCGTAACCCAGTTTTTGTAAAATCAAAAACAACACTTTGAAGTGGTAGTCCTGTTCATTGCCCACTGTGTAAACCATTCCGGTAATATCCTGATAATCTTTCACACGCTGAATCGCCGTTCCGATGTCCTGCGTGATATACACCGAAGTTCCGTCGGCACGAAGCACCAGTTTTTCGTCCAGACCTTCATCGGTTAAATCAATCCAAACCGAACCGTCGTCTTTTTTATAAAAAATGCCTTTATGCAGACCTTCTTCCACCACGTCCTTACCCAGCAAATAGGTATTACTTTCGTAATAATAACTGTCGAAATCGACCCCCAGATTGGCGTAGGTTTCTTCAAAACCGTCATATACCCATTGGTTCATTTTTTCCCAAAGAGCAACCACTTCTTTATCACCAGCTTCCCATTTTCGCAGCATTTCCTGGGCTTCAATCATCAATGGAGCTTGTTTTTTGGCTTCATCTTCAGTCATTCCGCCAGCAACAAGTTGTTCAATTTCTTTTTTATATTCCTTATCAAAAACCACATAGTAATTCCCAACCAACTTATCTCCTTTTAATCCAGTAGATTCGGGAGTTTCTCCGTTTCCGAATTTTTGCCACGCCAGCATGGATTTACAAATATGAATGCCACGGTCGTTGATAATCTGTGTTTTATATACTTTATTTCCGTTAGCTTTCAGGATTTCCGCCACCGAATAACCCAATAAATTATTTCGGATATGCCCCAAATGCAAAGGTTTGTTGGTGTTTGGCGAAGAATATTCCACCATCACAGCTTTTTCTTCCTCTGGACGATGATTGCCAAAACTTGCATTTTGATAGGCTTCTCTGAATATATCGGTAAAATATTCATCTGCAATCACAATGTTTAGAAAACCCTGCACTACGTTGAATTTCTCCACAATATCCACGTGCTGAACCAAATATTCGCCAATGGTGTTTCCGATTGCCACCGGATTACCTTTGATGATTTTCAGCAATGGAAAAACCACCATTGTGATGTCGCCTTCAAAATCTTTCCGTGTAGCTTGAAACTCTATTTTATCTATTTTCTGTTCAAAATTCGCCTCAACAGCTTCTTGTATTTTGGGTGTTAGTATGTCTTGTAACATCAATTTTCGGTTTTAATGTACAAATATAGTGCAGAGTTTTAAAATTGAGGTTATGCTTTTGACAAAAACAACAAACTCACCAAATAGTGAAAAAATAAAAAGGCAAAAGATGTGATTTCTTTTGCCTTTTTAAAGCTTGTTCATATTTCCAAAAACTATTTTTTATCCTGCATAGAAAATACAGATTTCATCAGGTCGGTGGTACGTGATGAAGCATTTTTTCTAATATTTAATTCTTCTTGTTCAATCATGGTATAAACACCGTTCAAAGCCTCCTGAGTGACATAATCTGTCAAATCCGGATTCACTTTCTTGACCATCGGAATATTGTTGTATTGCTTGATGATATTCGCCCAGATTTTATCGGCTCCCACTTTGCTAAATGAGTTTTCAATCACTGGATTAAACTTGCTGTATAAAGCCTTTGAAGTTGTTCTTTCCAGGTATTTTGTGGCGGCATTTTTATCTCCCATCAAAATATTGGTCGCGTCTGAAATCGTCATACTTTTAACCGCGTCCACAAAAATAGGAGTGGCTTCTTTCACTGCATTTTCAGCAGCTTTGTTTAACGCTTTGATACCTTCATCTGCCAAATTTCCTAACCCAACTGAGCGGAGTGTTTTTTCTACTTGCTGTAATTCAGCCGGCAACCCTATTTTAACCAGGCTATTATTGTAAAAACCATTGGTTTTTGTAAGTTTAGAAACCTGTTTATCAATCCCTTGATTCAAAGCCTGTTTAAGAGCCTGTGCGATTTGATTTTGCCCGATTTGTCCATTTTCGTTCAGTATCTCAGGCAATTGATTTGCCACTTGTTGCAACTCTGCACAGCCAGTAAATCCAAACAAAATAACTGCTGACAACGGATAAATGATTTTTTTCATAACATGTTTTATTTTAATGATTCGAAATATTGTTTTAAAATTTGATTATTCATTTTTGTTGGAGTAAAAACCTCCAGGATAGCTGGTTTCTCAGCATTCCAAAGCTTTTCCAAACCTTCGTTTAAGGAAGATTCGTTTTCAGCAAGATAATAGTCAAAATTAAACATTTTGGCAAGATATTCCGCCGAAAGCTGATGTTGAGTTTCAAAATATTGATTAAAATTCGGCTTTTCCTGATGACCGGGCAAAATACGGAATATGCCGCCGCCGCCATTGTTTATCAATATAATTTTAAAATTTTGTGGGATATAAGCATTCCACAAGGCGTTACTATCGTAGAAAAAGCTGATGTCGCCAGTCACCAACAAAGTCAGTTTAGGACTATGAACCGCCGCTCCGATTGCCGTACTGGTACTGCCGTCGATGCCGCTCGTACCACGATTGCAGAAAACCTCAGTGTTTTTCGGTGTTTCAAATAATTGTGCATAGCGGATTGCCGCACTATTACTAATTTCCAGGCGAATATTTGTCGGTAGATTTTTCCAGATTTTGGCATATACCAACCAATCGCTGTATGGAGCGTTTGCTAAAAAATGCTGATGTTGTATTTTTCGCTGTTCAACAACCTGCAAAACATTTTGCTGATAATCGCTTGATGTTACGACTTCCGACATTTGGGAAAAGAAAGTTTCTGCCGATGATTGGATTTCGTCCGAAAGCACACCAAATGTATCATAAGCCCGCAGTAAATCTACATGCCAATGTTCTTTAGGCGGATAATTTCTCAGAAAGCTTTTGATACGTTTTGACACCACCATTCCGCCAATAGTTACTAAAATATCAGGTTGCAAAGCTTTAAATTCCTGTTCATCAAAAGGCGTAATCAAGATATCGATATGGTTAACAAAATGTTCATCTCTTACATTGGAATTGATTTCTGTCATCACAACCACATTGGGTAACTGAGCTAGTTTCCGAATGGTATTTTCACTTAGCGAACCGGGTTCCTGTGAACCAATCAGTACTAATATTTTTTTTGCTTCCACCCATTTTTCCTGGTATTTTTTCCAATTTATATTTTCCATATCCGGATTAGAGAAGTCTATCAATTCGGGGGTATAATCCGGTGTTTCTACTGTATTATACAAAGGTTCTTCAAACGGAATATTAATATGAACCGGACCTTTTTGGATTTGCGATTCGTGAATAGCTTTTTGAATGAGCCGGTCATTTTCCGGGAAAGCATTTTCGGTAAGGTTAGCATTAAAAACCGTATGATTTGTCAGAACATTCTGTTGGCGGATAGTTTGTCCATCGCCAATGTCAATTTTCGCTAAAGGTCGGTCTGCGGAGCAAACAATCAACGGAATCTGGCTGTAAAAAGCCTCAGCAACCGCCGGATAATAATTGAGCACCGCCGAGCCTGATGTACAAAGCAATGCCACGGGTTGTTTAAGCTCACGAGCAATTCCTAAAGCGAAAAATCCGGCACAACGCTCGTCGGCAATGCTGTAACAACGGAAATATGCATCGGAAGAAAAACCGATGGTTAACGGGGCATTCCGTGAACCGGGCGATATAACGATATGCTGAATATGCTTGGCTTTGAAAAGCTGTAATACACTTTGTGCTAACGGAATTTCGGGAATTATCATTGGTAATATCTGAAATTTATTCAAAGATACAGAAAAGGTTATTTGATTTTTTTGCTTGTCGGTGGAAGATAAAAAAATCTTTGCGAGAAAACACAAAGACTTTTGCTATATCTATTTTACACTTATTGCTTAATCCAGTCAAGCACTTCTTTGTCATTAGGTAAAACTCTTGGACTGATTACTTTATCAATCGTTCCGTCTTCGTTGATGAGAAATTTCTGGAAATTCCATTCGATATCAAAATCACCAATACCGTTTTGAGATTTTTCGGTCAGATATTGATATAAAGGGTGTTTGTCTTTTCCTTTAACCACGATTTTTTCCATCATCGGAAAAGTCACACCGTAATTCAACTTACAAAATTCTGCAATTTCCTCATTACTTCCCGGGTCTTGCCCCATAAAGTCATTGGAAGGAAAACCTATAATGGTAAAATTTTGGTCTTTAAATTCTTTATACAATTGTTCAAGCTGTTCAAACTGTGGTGTGAGCCCGCATTTGGAGGCTGTGTTTACAATCATCACTTTTTTTCCTTTGAGGGAAGATAAATCAAATTCTTGTCCGGTAATATCATTGACTTTAAAATCGTAAATCGTTTTGTTATTTTCCATATTTGACAGTTCGTTTTTAGTTTGTTCATCAACGGTATAAACTTTTTTTCCGCCAAAACAAGCAAACATAAAAAGCGAACCGATTGACAGTAAAATATTTCTCATTAAAACTCGTTTCATTGTTTTTTTCTTTTATCCCAAAGTTACAAAAAAGCCCTCAATAATCTGAGGGCTTTGGTGTTATTTTTTATAATATCTCCTGTATTGAATGTAGGATATAATTCCCAGAACACCAACACAAGCCACCGATATATAGATGAACCCAGGTGTAACCATCTGGTCGCCTTTAGCGTAGGAATGCAAACCGCTCAGATAGAAATTTACTCCAAAATAGGTCATCAAAATCGCGTAGAAAGCAATAACGGAAAAGAAATTGTATATCCACGTTCCGCGTAAGGACGGAACTAATCGCATGTGAATAGCAAAGGCATACACCATAATTGAAATCAACGCCCAGGTTTCTTTAGGGTCCCAGCCCCAATAACGTCCCCAGCTTTCGTTTGCCCACTGTCCGCCAAGGAAGTTTCCGATTGTCAACAAGACCAGCCCTACGGTCAGAGCCATTTCGTTGATGTAGGTTAGTTCGCGGATATTCAGTTCCATTCGTTTTTTATTGGATTTGGACGTAAAAATCATCAGGAACAACGCTACAATTCCGAGTATCATTCCCAAAGCAAACGGCCCGTAGCTGGCAACAATAACCGCTACGTGAATCATAAGCCAGTAGGAGTCCAACACCGGTTCAAGGTTTCCGATAGACGGGTCGAAATGATGCATGTGTGCTACCCACAAAATAATCGCAGTGACAAATGCTGTCGAAGCAACTGTCAAACTCGATTTTCGTCCGAAAACAAACCCGAAAAGCATGGTTGCCCACCCAACATATATTACAGATTCATAAGCATTAGACCAAGGTGCGTGACCCGAAATATACCAACGCATAGCCAACCCGATTGTATGCAGAGCAAAACACACCACAACCAAAGAGGTCAGTAACTTATTGGTAATTCTCAGAAATTTATTGTTGTAAAAAATCTGGTAAATACAAACAGCAAACAATAACGCAGACACAGTCATATACCACATATACAATTTTTTGAATACGTCGTATTTGTTGTATAATATTTCATATTTGATATGCTGGTCGCTCGGCATAACTTCGGTACCAAATTTGTGCTGATAAGCATTAATCGACTCCAGCAATTCATCTGCTTTGCTGTAATCTTTGTCTTGGCTTTGCATAGCGGTAGTCAAAGATTGATAATACAACGGCAGAATATTTTTGATATAGACATAACCGGAGTCCTGCGGGGTAATCCCTGAACCTTCGAGTTCGATATCAGAAATCCATTTGTTGTTTTCATCATCGGGTACCGGAAAAATCTTCAGAATGGTTCCGGTCAGTGCCTGACTCATTAAATAAATCCGCTTATCGACTTCTTTAAAATCTTTCTGAAACTGATTTTTAACTGATGCCAAATCTGCCTCTCGCAATACTTCCAATAATTTATAATTACCTTCTGCATCGAAGAAATCCATAAAAGTCGCGTACTTAGCATCTGTCGGCAAACCGAGAATAGTTCTCAAACTATCGTTACCTCTTTTCAGGTTAATCATCGGTACATGGTGCCACAACATTGGATACTGCCGCATAGAAATAAAAACCTGATCGCCGTCCAAACCTTTAAACTTCTCTGTTTTAGCTACTTTTCTCAGCATTTCGGAAGTAAAAGTATTGAGCGGTTTCATTCGTCCGCCATAATCCTGAATAACCAATTGTCCGAAAGCATCTGCCTGTTTCTGAGGTATTTTAACAGCCTGAATCAATGAGTCGATTTGTTGTTCATTCGGCATCATATTGTGCTGATGCTGTGCCTGCAAACTTCCTGCGGATAAAAACGCAAACACCAATATCATCAGTGATGCTTTCTTCTGTCGCAGTTTTTTCAGCTTTTTACCTAATTCGCCAAAACGGGAGTTTTTGGTAAACAAAATAGCAAGCATAGCAAGGTACAAAAGTCCGTAACCGATATAGGTAATGGTTGTTCCCCAGAAATCGTGGTTAACGGATAGTACTGTTCCGGATTCGTCCGGAAAAAACGATGCCTGGAAAAACCGGTAGCCTTTGTAATCTAAAATATTGTTCATGTATATTCGGGCATCAAACTGTTCGTTTCCGTCAATAATTGTAACCTGACTTTCGTAGGATTTATAGCTGTTAGAACCTGGATATTTTTCTGCGATAAAGTCGTTGAGCTGTACTTTAAATGGTGTGGTATAAACTCTGGAACCGTAAAATAAAGTAAAATCCAATTCGCCTAATTTAAACGACTGCGGAACACCCATTTGTCCTTTTGACCCTGTGAGTGTAACGATTTGCTCCTCGCCTTGTGAAGTTACTTTAACCACCAAAGCATCTGCGGTTTGACCGTCTTTAAAATCGTTGTTTGATACGAGTTTCTTTTCCCCTTTTATCGGATAATCCATCACAAACTGAACGGGGCCTAAATGATACAACGAACGGAAATTCAAGGTATCTTTTTGATTAACCGGCACTTCTCCCTTAGCCTGAGTAGCCATAATGGTATATTCTCCACCAAAAGGTGACTCTACAAAATGCGTATCGCCATCGGTTGTAAAATTAATAGCTCCTTCAGTAGGTTGATTATAAGCATACTGCATATTATGAATCTGAGCAACCGTTCCTTCTTCAATAAAGTGCTCGTGGCGTTCGCCTTCAGAAGACTCCACCAGTTTAAGGAAACGTTTTCCGTTTTCTGTCGGGTAAATGGAATCTTGTGCTCCCATAATGAAATCGACATATTCTACCTTAAACGGAATTTGATTAAAATCCCCTTTTATCGTGAAATCGTTGGACGCAAATTTGCTTACCAAATTATCTTTACCAAGAGCAGCCGAAAAATAATGTTGCTGACTGAATGTGCGTCTTCTCATTTCTCCGTCCAAATCTCCATCAGCCCAAACGGTTACATAGGTGGCATCAGAGTAAATTTGTTCTGAAGTTTCGCCTTCAGGAATTCGCATCATACCTTCAAAGCTGATGTATCGGGTAATAAACGCTCCAACCATAATAAAAATAAAGGCTAAGTGTAACAACAACGTAGCCCATTTTTCTTTCTTGTATAATTTGTAACGCTGAATGTTCCCGATGAAATTGACCACAAACAGAAACATGATTACCTCAAACCATTTGGCGTTGTAAACGACCATACGGGCAGTATCGGTATTGTAATCATTTTCAATAAAAGTTCCGACTCCCATCGCAATGGCAAAAACGATGAATAATACAGCCATTAAACGGGTGGAAAACAAAAAGGAAAGTAATTTTTGCATGATATTTCGTAGTATTCTTATACAATCAACAAAAGTAGTAATTAAAATTACTGCTAAATAGATTTTAACGAATAATTAAAGACTTTCCTATAGACAGTAATCAAAAATATGATTTATTTTTGTCAGCACAATAATCAGATAATTTATCGCTATGCCAAAAATATCTCAAAAAGGGCTGAATATGCCCGAATCGCCTATCCGTAAGTTGGTTCCGTATGCTGATGCCGCCAAGAAAAACGGTGTAAAAGTTTACCATTTGAACATTGGTCAGCCCGACATTAAAACACCTGACCTGGCTTTGGAAGCTGTAAAAAATTCCGTTATCGAGGTACTCGAGTACAGCCATTCCGCTGGTTTTGAATCTTACCGACGTAAGTTAGCAAAATATTATCGCTCACACCAATTACCGGTAGAAATGGAAGATATTATCATTACCACAGGCGGTTCGGAAGCACTGCTTTTTGCCATAGGTAGCATATTAGACGAAGGCGACGAAATTATTATCCCTGAGCCTTTTTATGCCAATTATAACGGTTTTTCGACCTCGTCAGGTGCGAAAATCATTCCGGTTATGTCCAAATTTGAAGATAATTTTGCCCTGCCGCCAATCGAATCTTTCGAGGCTTTGATTACACCAAAAACCAAAGCTATTTTGATTTGTAATCCTGGTAATCCGACAGGATATTTGTATAGCGAAGAAGAAATCCAAAAGCTGGCACAATTGGTTAAAAAACACGATTTGTTCCTGATTGCTGACGAAGTGTATCGAGAATTCACTTACGACGGGCACAAACATTATTCGATATTGACCCAAACTGACATTGCTGAAAACGCTATCGTTATTGATTCCGTATCTAAAAGATACAGCATGTGCGGGGCAAGAATTGGTTGTGTGGTTTCCAAAAATCAGGAATTTATGGCAACCGTAATGAAATTTGCTCAGGCTCGTTTGTCTCCACCGACCTATGCACAAATTGCCTCCGAAGCAGCATTGGACACGCCACAAAGCTATTTCGACGAAGTTCAGGCTGAATATTTACAACGCAGAAATACCTTGGTAAATGCCCTGCAACAAATCGAAGGTGTAAAAGTTGCCAGCCCGAAAGGAGCCTTTTACTGCATTGCTCAACTACCTGTAGATGACGCAGAAGATTTCTCAAAATGGCTACTGGAATCGTTTCATTATGACGGCGAAACAGTAATGCTCGCACCTGCCGCCGGATTTTATTCTACCAAAGGAATGGGCAAAAACGAAGTTCGTCTGGCCTATGTAATCGAACAGCAGGATTTGTTGAAATCTGCAGAAATACTGAAAGAAGCATTGAAATTCTACAACAATTAATTAACTGATATATAATTGAATAGCGAGGCGAAAAGTCTCGCTATTTTTGTTTAATTTTCGGTAAACCTTGTAAAGTTATCGGTAAACCGATGATTCGTTTGAAAAAAGTATGACGATATTAGCGTAAATTTGCACTATATAATTTTTATGTTATGGTAAAAGATTTATTCGACAGAATACAAAAAAATAAAGGCCCTTTAGGGAAATGGGCATCACAAGCCGAAGGCTACTATGTTTTTCCGAAACTGGAAGGGAAATTAGGTCCACACATGAAATTTCAAGGCAAAGATGTGTTAAACTGGTCATTGAATGATTATTTAGGATTGGCGACGCACCCCGAGGTTTTAAAAGCCGATGCCGATGCAGCTGCTGAATACGGTGCAGCCTACCCGATGGGAGCAAGAATGATGTCCGGACATACAGATTATCATGAGCAACTACAAAGAGAACTGGCTCAGTTTGTCAGCAAAGAAGCCGCTTATTTATTAAACTTTGGTTATCAGGGAATGGTATCAATCATCGATGCTCTGGTTACCAAAAATGATGTTATCGTTTACGATGTAGATTCTCACGCTTGTATCATTGACGGTGTTCGGCTACACATGGGGAAACGATTTACCTATCAGCATAATGATGTTGAAAGCTTAGAAAAAAACTTAGAAAGAGCGGTAAAAATCGCCAATGAACAAAACGGCGGTATTCTGGTAATTACCGAAGGTGTTTTCGGAATGCGGGGACAACAGGGAAAACTTAGAGAAATCGTTGCACTCAAAGAAAAATACAATTTCAGACTATTGGTCGATGATGCTCACGGATTCGGAACACTCGGAAAAACAGGTGCCGGTGCCGGCGAAGAGCAAGGCTGCCAGGACGATATTGATGTGTATTTCTCTACTTTTGCCAAATCTATGGCGGGTATCGGAGCATTCGTAGCGGGTGACAATGATCTTATCAGCTTTCTGCAATACAATCTGCGTTCACAAATGTTTGCCAAATCATTGCCGATGATTTATACTTTAGGCGGACTGAAACGTTTGGAGTTATTAAGAAACCACCCGGAGCTGAAAGAAAAATTATGGGCAAACGTAAACAAAATCCAAAACGGACTGAGAGAAAAAGGATTTAACATTGGCGACACCAATACTTGTGTAACGCCGGTTTACCTCGAAGGTTCGATTCCGGAGGCAATGGTTATGGTTAACGATTTACGAGAAAATTATGGTATTTTCTTGTCTATTGTAGTATATCCAGTAATTCCGAAAGGTTTGATTTTGTTGAGAGTTATCCCGACAGCATCACATACTTTTGAAGATATTGACGAGACTTTAACTGCTTTTGAGGCTATCCGTACTAAACTACAAGACGGAACCTACAAAAAAATGGCAGAAAGCATCAGCGAAACTTCTGAGGCTTAATCGATTAAACTTATACCAAATAAAAAAAAGAGTTGCTCTGAAAAGTAACTCTTTTTTTATTTTATTTCCACAAAGGGGTTACTCAAAACTCTGCATAGCAACTAATTTGGAATACATTCCGTTTTTGGCTATTAGTTCATCGTGCGTACCTTGTTCTATGATTTCGCCTTTTTGCATTACTACAATAGTATCCGCTTTCTGAATGGTTGAAAGTCGGTGTGCAATCACAACCGAAGTTCGGTTTTGCATCATATTTTCGAGTGCTTGTTGCACCAATCTTTCACTTTCGGTATCCAAAGCGGAAGTTGCCTCGTCCAAAATCATAATCGGCGGATTTTTCAACACAGCTCTTGCAATCGAAAGCCTTTGTTTTTGTCCGCCCGAGAGCTTGTTTCCGCTATCTCCAATATTGGTTTCGATTCCGTTGGGCAGGTCTTTAACAAATTCATATGCGTTAGCAACTTTCAGAGCATCAATGATTTCGTCGTCTGTTGCGTTTTCCTTTCCGAGTAAAAGGTTGTTTTTAATGGTATCGTTAAACAAAATACTGTCTTGTGTGACCAATCCCATCAATCCTCTCAAACTTTGTAAGTTGAAATCCTTAACGTCAATTCCGTCAATTTTGATACTTCCGTTTTGCACATCATAAAAACGGGTTAGTAAATTCGCAATTGTACTCTTTCCACTGCCCGACTGCCCAACCAAAGCCACCGTTTTTCCTTTTGGGACTTCCAAAGAAAAATCTTTTAACACAGGTTCGTTTTCATATGAAAAAGTAATATTTTCAACAGAAATACTATGGGTAAAATCAGTTTTTCCAATAGCATCTTGTTTGCTTGTAATCGGGTTTTCAGTTTCCAAAACTTCCAAAACACGTTCTGCCGCTGCATCACCTTTTTTAACCGAATACGATGCTTTGGAAATCGCTTTGGCTGGAGTTAAAATATTGTAAGCCATGCCGATATAAGCAATAAAAGCTCCTGCAAGAAGTTTGCCGTCAAACACTAATTTTCCTCCGTAAATAAGCAAAACAGCAATGGTCACGATTCCTAGAAATTCACTCAATGGCGAGGATAGATTTTGTCTATTCAGAATCCGATTGTTCAATTTGAAAAAGCGTTGTGTTGAATCCTGAAATCTTTTTTCAAAGTTTTTTTCTGCATTAAATCCTTTGATTACTTTCAGTCCTCCGAGTGTTTCATCAATAATTGAAAGGAAAAACCCTTGTTCTCTTGCCGCCTTGTCTGAATTTTTCTTCAACGATTTCCCTACTTTGGAAATGATAAATCCCGAAATCGGAATAAAAACAAACACAAACAAAGTCAATTCGTAACTAATTGAAAACATTACGATTATCGTAAATAAAATCGTTAAAGGTTCTCGTACAATCAATTCTAAAATTGATAAAAATGAATGCTGAATTTCCAATACATCAGAGGTCATTCTTGAAATCATATCGCCTTTTCGTTTTTCTGAAAAATATGATAATGGCAATTCAACAGATTTTTTATATAAAGCATTTCTGATGTCTTTTAATATTCCGTTTCGCAAAAATGTAATGAAATACATTGCCCAATAATTGAACATATTTTTTAGCAGAAACAAAGAGATTATCCCGATAATCATTACATTTAACGTGTATTGCGTTCCACTCGTGTCGGAAGTAGTCGTAATATAATAATTCATATAATCGAGTAGGTAATCTTTTATCTCGAAAACTCCGTTGTATTGTGGTTTTTCATAAATTTTTTCTTCGTCCCCAAACATTACCGTAAGCATCGGAATTAATGCCACAAACGACAATGCACTGAACAAAGCGTACAGTACATTGAAAAATATATTCAAATACATATATTTTTTGTACGGCTTGGCAAAACGGAATATTTTTTTAAAGTATTGGCTAATCATAATTCTTTAATTTCTCAAAAGAAGAAATTTTTTAGTTAGTTATTATTATAAGTTTATCAAAGCATACCGCAATCCGATTCCGACGACGATAGCAATGGCAAAGCTAATCAATGTTCCTGATAGTATATATTCTGTGAGTTTTCTGTCTTTTGCATTGGTCAGGTCGCCGAAACGAAAAATGGATTTCGCCGCGAGCAAATACCCTATTCCTTCCAAAAAACCAATGTTTATAAACAAAACTATGAGTAATCGCTCTGTAATTCCGATGACGTTTCCTGCATTTTTGAGCGATTCTTTTTTACGTGTTTTTTTTCTGAAAGATTCGCTCCACTTTCTGAAAAACAGTTTCATGGCAATGGAAGTAACCGACGTGATCAAAAGCAATGCTATTACACAAAACAGTAATTTTTCAACAGGAATATTCAAAAAAAATGATATGTCTAAAAACGAGTAAAATACGATTGTCGCTAATACAAAAAGATGCAATAGCTGGTCTGTTATAAACAATCCTAACGGACTGAAACGGTTTGTCCGCTCTACATATATTTTACCCAAATCAATCAAAAAATGTGATACGGTAATCAATACGATATATCCGAAAACTGCTTGCAATTCGGTAATGAAAAACAATATCAAAAGCAAAAAATGTACGGTTATATGTCCATACAAATATTTGGATTTATATCCGTTCTTACTTCGGTCTTCTACCCATTTTTTAGGTTGAAGAACGAAATCGCCTACAAGATGAGCCAACAATATTTTAAGAATAAATAACCCCATCGTCATTGATTATGTATTGACAAAATTCTGTTGCTCTGAGCACTTCTTCAAAACCGGCTTTATTCAGTTCACGACTGATTTGACTTTGCTTTTTATTCATTTTTCCGGCTAATTCGGTTTGAGTCAAATCAGGAAAATCCAAAGCAAAACGAACAGTTTTCGATACGTTGGTATTCCATTTATCCATAATAACCATCAACAAATCAAAAATCAGATTTATTTGCTGGTCGGTTTTTTCTGAACGGGTTTTAATCGAGAAAGTCCTTTTTTTGAGTTCTTCAAATGCTTCTCCCGAAAACACAAACGCCTCTCCGTTTGATTCTTTGATAGTGGCTGTCGAAAAGTTTTTTTCTCCGATTCCTACTCCGATTCGCAAGTCTAAAGACTCGATTGTTTTAAGAGTTGTTTTGAGGTATATAGCTGTTTTGATAACATTTTCGGGAGCGACTTCCAGCTGAAAACTATCTCCTCTGAAAATTTCCCAGTCTTTTTCTTTATCGCCGAATTTACTCAATACCGATTCCAGAACAGGTAACCACTCCCGGGTAGCTACCGTTCTCGAATTGATAATATCTCCTGTTATAATCGCAATCATTGTTATTTACAAAATACAAATATAGCAAAATTTAGTTATAAACAAAAATATAACCAAAAGTAGTTATAAATTAAATTATGATTAAATTTAGTTATAAAAAATCATAGCTTCATATCCTCAATAATCCTTTGGATTTTTTCGTCTAAATATTGCTCGGTTTCTTTGACTTTTTCAATACTTTCCAAAGGCTCGTTTACACTAAAATAGAATTTGATTTTAGGCTCTGTTCCACTTGGTCTTGCACAAATTTTACTTCCGTCTTCCAAATAATAAATAAGCACATTCGACTTCGGAATTGAAATAGGATATTCTGCTCCGTTCATCAAATCTTTGGCAACAGAAGACTGATAGTCTTCAATCATCACTACTCGTTCTCCAGCAATTTCCGAAAGCGGACTTTCACGTAAATCAATCATCATTTGTTTGATTTGGTTGGCCCCATCAATCCCTTTTTTGGTAATTGAGATTAATCGCTCCTTATAAAATCCGTAGTCGATATAAAGGTTCAGTAGTTCTCTGTAGAGCGAACTCCCTGCCTCTTTTGCCTGACTGGCAATTTCGCAAACCAAAAGCGTAGCTCCGATAGCATCTTTATCACGCACTGCATCTCCAATCATAAAACCGAAACTTTCTTCTCCGCCTCCGATAAACGTCTGATTTGGGAAATCTCGGATAAACTTGGCAATCCATTTGAAACCCGTAAGTCCAACTTTGCATTCCACTCCGTAACCCTCAGCCAAATCAAGCATCATCGGCGTCGAAACAATCGTTGACCCGATAAATTCTTTTCCTGAAATTTTTCCTGCTCTTTTCCATTGTTCCAGCAAGAAAGCAGTCATAATTACCATGGTCTGATTTCCGTTGAGTAAAATCATTTTTCCGCCCAAATCACGAACTGCAATTCCCAATCTGTCTGAGTCGGGGTCTGTTCCGATAACGATATCAGCATTAATTTTATCCGCTAATTCCAAAGCCATTGTCAGAGCTTCGGGCTCTTCGGGATTTGGCGATTTTACCGTAGGAAAATCTCCATTCGGCTCTGCCTGTTCCGTAACGATATTCACATCAGAATACCCAGCTTTTTCCAAAACAGTCGGAATCAACTTAATCGAAGTCCCGTGAAGTGACGTATAAACGATTTTTAAATTTCGTTTGGCATTTTCAGATGTTCCAAAGCTGGCATTTTCAACCGTCGATTTTACAAATGCTTCGTCAATCTCAAAATCTATATACTGAATTAATTTTTCATCGGAATTAAATTTAATTTCTTCGTAAGACAAATTCTCAATTACTTTAATAATTTCTCCATCTTGAGGAGGAACAAGTTGACCTCCGTCATTCCAATATACTTTATATCCGTTGTATTCAGGAGGATTGTGTGAAGCAGTCAAAACAATTCCTGCCTGACAATTCAAATGTCTTACAGCAAAAGATAATTCAGGTGTTGGTCTTAAATCCGAAAATAAAAAAACCTTAATTCTGTTAGCCGAAAAAACATCTGCCACCACTTTTGCCAAAGTATTGCTGTTATGTCTGCAATCATAGGCAATCGCCACTTTCAATTCTTCGTTCGGAAAAGTTTTTTTCAGATAATCCGAAAGTCCCTGCGTGTTTTTTCCGAGAGTATATTGATTGATTCGGTTGGTTCCAACTCCCATAACACCTCTCATTCCTCCTGTTCCGAATTCCAAATCTTTATAAAAAGCATCTTCCAATCCTACAACATCTGTGGTCATTAACTGCTCAACTTTCTTACGGGTTTCAGCATCAAAAGGCGGCTGTGTCCATTGATTGACTTTATCTAATATATTTTGTGGTATGTGCATTTTGTTTGTTTTTTTGTTTTGTGACGATGTGAACAAGTGACGATATAACACTGTCACTTGTTCACTCCGTCACCTCTATAACTTTATAACGTTTACCTTTTTTGTTTCTATTGAGAATTTCGGCGATAAACCCCGCCAAAAACAATTGTGTACCAATAATCATGGTGGTTAAAGCGATGTAAAACCAAGGATTGTCGGTAACCAAAATAGTAGGCTGGTGCATATATAATTTATACAATTTCAGTCCGCCGATATATAAAGCTGAACAAAACCCGATAAAAAACATGACTACGCCCCAAAAACCGAAAAAGTGCATCGGGCGTTTGCTGAATCTGGACAGAAACCACAATGTTATCAAATCGAGAAAGCCATTGATAAAACGACTTACGCCAAACTTCGATTGTCCATATTTTCGGGCTTGGTGCTTCACAACTTTTTCCGTAATATGGTTAAACCCCTCATTCTTTGCCAACACTGGAATATAGCGGTGCATTTCACCATATACGTCAATTGATTTAACTACTTTATGGTTATAGGCTTTGAGTCCGCAATTAAAATCATGTAGTGTGAGCCCGGACGTTTTTCGTGCTGCACAGTTAAATAGTTTTGACGGAAGGTTTTTAGACAAAACTGAGTCGTATCGCTTTTTTTTCCAACCCGAAACCAAATCGTAATTTTGGTTTACAATCATATCGTAAAGCTCGGGGATTTCATCGGGGCTGTCTTGCAAATCTGCGTCCATCGTGATAACAACATTGCCTTTTGCACTTTTAAAACCGATATTCAATGCCTGTGATTTACCGTAATTTTTGGCAAACCGAATTCCTTTTACTTCATCATATTGATTATTAAGCTGCTTAATAATCTGCCATGAATCATCAGTGCTGCCGTCATCTATAAAAATAATTTCATATGAATAACCATTTTCCTGCATCACTTTTTCAATCCAGGCATGCAGTTCAGGCAATGATTCTGATTCGTTGAGAAGTGGTATAACGATAGATATATCCATAATTATCTGGATAAATTTTCATTAACTTCAGCACGGTTTTTCATCGGTTCAGATTGATTTTTGAACAGCACGGCCGCTAAAAATCCCGGAACACAAAGCATTAAAATCCTTGTTCCTGCTGACATCAACATCTTACCGATGCTATACGGATTCGCTCGTGTGACCATTTCCAGTGATTGTTCGGCTTGTTCAGGCGACATTTCAAAATTTATTGCCTGTTGTTTACTGAGTTCAATCATTTCCAAATGGATTTTGTTTCCTGTTTCGGTATCAATCAATCCGTATAAAACATATAAAAATAACGTACTTCCCAAAACACCAATAATAACGGTCAAGAAATAAGGAATAAAAGCATTTTTGAAAGTTATCAAACCACCTAATCTTTTCTTTGTCAGATAAGAAGCGGTAAAACCAAAAATTATACAAAAGAAAATCAGTATGAAACCGGTAATTACCGAAGTCATATATCTATAATCCGAAATATATACGAATAAATAAAACAAAATCAAGATAATAGCTAATGTACTTCCAATCTGTAATCCTGTTTTTTTAACGTGTGTATCCATTTTGCAAAAGCATTAATATTGTCAATTGGCTAAATTACTAAAATTAGCCTTTTTGGCGATGTTTTTAGTAAATTATTAATGCTGTGCAGAATTTATTCCACAATGCGTTTGATAACACGAAGTTTGTGCGTGTGTCTTCCGGTATCGACATTTAATATACCGAGGTGGTCGATGCGGTCAATGCGGACTTTTCCGTGAGCGTGAATGATGTAATTATCTTTCATCATTATTCCGACGTGAATGATTTTACCTTCGTCATTATCGAAAAATGCTAAATCGCCCGGCTCACTTTCTTCAATAAAGCTCAGATTTTCGCCCAAACCCGCTTGCTGATAAGCATCGCGCGGAATTTGATATCCGTTAAGTTTATACACCATTTGCGAAAAACCGGAACAATCAATCCCGAAGGGTGTTTTTCCGCCCCAAAGATAAGGTGCATTCAAAAACATAAATGCTGTGTTGATTAAGTTTTCCTTCGGTTGTTGTCCAGTAATAACCTTGCCTTCAAAAATATAATTATCTTTATTTACTTCGGGAACAGACAAAAAAGTCAGCTCTGCCCCAATCGGAATGGTGGTCAATACATGAGCATCGTTGGTAAGATGTTCTATCAAATCGCCGTTGAGCAATTGATTTCTGTTTTGTATAGCCGAAAAACACTCCGGTTCAATTGAATTAATCTGTTTACTATCTATCCAACCTTCGTAAGAATCATTTTGTAAAATAACTTTACTCCAAGCTCCTTTCACGTCGGTTATTTTCATCGTTTCGCCAAAAAGCACCTGAGAAACCATTTCGCTACGGTCGGTAGGTTCGGCTCTCAACGGTACAATAGACAGGTTACAGATTGCGTACATTTTTTAGAAAATAGGGAATAGAATATAAGAAATTCTGGATTTTATCATGATTTATCCAAACTCTTTTTTTACGATAGAAAAAGAGGCAAGAATAAAGTCATCTTTATTCCTGCTCTCTTCTTTTTTTCTGCTCAATATTAAGCTCTTTCAATCACAATAGCAGACGCACCACCACCACCGTTACAGATAGCCGCCGCACCTAATTTTGCATTGTTTTGCTCCAATACATTGATTAATGTTACCACAATTCTTGCTCCAGAACAGCCCAGTGGGTGTCCGAGTGAAACTGCTCCTCCGTTTACATTAACTTTATCTGCATTGAGGTTTAATATTTTCGTATTTGCCAATCCTACTACCGAAAAAGCCTCATTGAACTCGAAGAAATCTACATCTTCAATTTTCACATTAGCTCTGTCTAACGCTTTTGGCAAAGCTTTTGCCGGTGCAGTTGTAAACCACTGAGGTTCTTGTGCAGCATCAGCATATCCTTTAACGTATGCCAAAGGTTTCAAACCTAATTCCTTAGCTTTTTCTTCGCTCATTAAGACTACCGCAGCAGCTCCGTCATTGATTGTTGACGCGTTGGCAGCAGTAACGGTACCGTCTTTGGTAAAAGCAGGGCGTAATTCCGGCACTTTTTCCAATTTGATATTGGTAAATTCTTCGTCTTTATTAACAATTACAGGCTCTCCCCTTCTTTGCGGAACCTCAACCGGCACAACTTCATTAGCAAATTTTCCAGCGTCCCAAGCTGCAGCCGAACGTTTGTATGATTCAACAGCAAAAATATCTTGGTCTTCACGGCTGAAATTGTACTCACTGGCACATAAATCGGCACATACACCCATTGCGTTGTTATCATAAGCATCGGTTAAGCCGTCTTTTTGCATTCCGTCAACGAAAGTAACCGGACCGAATTTTGCCCCGTTTCTCATATGAGCATAATGCGGAATCAAGCTCATATTTTCCATTCCACCTGCTACAATAATATCCGCATCGCCACACTGAATTGCCTGAGAAGCTTGCATAATAGCTTTCATTCCTGAAGCACATACTTTGTTCACAGTAGTTGCCGGAACTTCATTTGACAATCCGGCAAACAAAGCTGCCTGGCGAGCAGGAGCCTGACCTTCACCAGCCTGCACCACATTTCCCATAATTACTTCATCAACCAATTCTGGCTTAAGATTTATTTTTTCCAATGCTCCTTTAATCGCAACAGCACCCAGTTTTGGTGCGGGAACAGTTGATAATGCTCCCATGAAACTTCCGATTGGCGTTCTTGCTGCAGAAACTATAACTACTCTTTTATTCATAATATACAAATTTATTTAAGTTGCGAATTTAATCAAATATGACGCAAAAACCAATAAATTAAATAACAGATTATTTTTTGTGGCGAAATCTGCTATTTTTATACTGTTGATTTATAATCAATTCTGAAACATTAAAAAAATACCCGAAAAAATATTTGCGTTAATATAAAACTTGTTATACATTTGCCACCGCTTTTAAGTTCTTTAAGCACACAAAAAAGGAGAGGTGCCGGAGTGGTAACGGAGCAGATTGCTAATCTGTCGGCGGGTAACCGTCGCCAGGGTTCGAATCCCTGTCTCTCCGCATTTTCGGGGTGTAGCGTAGCCCGGTCATCGCGCCTGGTTTGGGACCAGGAGGTCGCAGGTTCGAATCCTGCCACCCCGACAACACTTACACTAAGTGACGTCATAAACCCGCAAATTCTATGGATTTGCGGTTTTTTTGTTTTTTTTCGTATCAAAATATCCCAATTTATATCAATCTATCTGTGAGCGATTAAGTGAGTAAATTTTATGTTTTAAATTTGCTCACGGAAAATAGCGTAAGTAAATGTATATCAGAATATTAAATCATTTATTTTAACACTTTTTATCGCCTTTTGACTTCTTTTTTATGAGCAACTAATGATTAGAATTAGTGAACTGTATCAAAGTACAATGGTTAAACACAAAATGAATGGATATGAGAACAATGAACACTTTTGGTATTCACTTTGTCATCAGAGTGACGAAACAACAGAAAAATGAGATGGGAGCCGTATATGCAAGAATTACGGTAAATGGAAAAAGTCTGAAATTTCCCTGAAAGCTAAAGTCTTACCCAAAAATTGGGATGAAGTAAAAGGCAAAGCAAAAGGTAAACGGGAAGATGTTATCAAACTTAACAATCATATTGAACGGGTTCGTTCATTGATTACTGATTGTTATCATCAATTGATACAACAACGCCAAACGATTACCGTAGATGCTGTTAAATCATTGTACCTTGGAGAAGATAAAAAGGAAGGAATGACTTTGATAAAGCTTTCGGAATATCATAAGCAGGTTGAAACCGGAAGACTTGCTCCGGGTACGTTGAAAAATTATACTACTACTGTGTCGTATCTGAAAAAGTTTATCAGAAAACATTACAAAAAAGAAGATATTTATCTTGAGAAACTGAATTATAAGTTTATGCTGGATTTTGAAAACTTTTTACACAGTCACAAACCTACAGACCATCAACGACCATTAAATAAGAACGGTGTAATGAAGCATTTGGAACGGTTGAAAAAACTCGTTAATATGGCTATTACAATGGATTGGCTGGAAAAAGATCCGTTTGCCAAATACAGACTGCATTTTGACAAAGTAGAAAGAGGGCATTTGTCAAAAGAAGAATTGGCTGTTCTTGAAAAGAAAAATTTTTCTATTGAGCGNGCATTAACATTGATTCAATATATCAATAAATTCATATTTGACAGACCAATTAATAATATTAAAAATCAAACAATTTAATTACACCCAACGGGTTATTTCTTAATAAACTTTTTGGTGGTATTACCTACTTTAAGCGAATTAAGTATGACTTATGTTAGTCACATGACTCTATTTGATTAGCTGTTATAATAATATTTTGTCCTGGATATTGTAGTTGATATATGAATAAATATGCAGATCTCATCTGTTCCATTTCAGCTTCTGTTATACAAGTTTCCGTTATTGCTATCTTATGCCCATAACTGGTTCCTGTACCACTTCCGTCAGATAAATAAAACCATAGTGAAAATTCATATATGTACGTTGGTTCACTATCGTTTGATATTTGACTGTTGTCAATTGCATTTTCAATGTTTGAAATACTCAACTGATTAATTTCTGTTTCTCCATTACCTGCAAAGGAGGCGATTGAACATAAGGCAATAAAGCCTGTCATAATTAAATTTCTCATAAGAATTGTATTTAAATTAATTTTTAAAGTTTACATATTTAAAATAGCCATTTTCAATTTTTCGTATTGCTAAATCTGGGTGATCCGGAGGTAAATTGTGCTCTTCTTCATTAGGTGGTGGTGCTAACTCAAAGGAAAAATGACCTTCAATTTGCCCGGCAAATTCATTGACCTCGGTTATGGTTAGTGAACCACCTCTGTTGATATTTTGTGTCGTTTCTTCGGCGGTGAATTGAAATGTAGCATACGGCCAATCAAGTCTTTTGTACTTTAATAAGGCTGTGGAGTACGAATCTAATTCATTGTTTATTATAAAACCGTCGGTAGGGTAAAAACCTTTTTCGGCAGAAGAAATGTTTATTGACAAAGAAATTTGATCAAAATCATTATTTTCATCTTTTGCATTTGCAGCAATGTATAAAATTCCGTTGGGGTTGTAAAAGCTTTCTACGTCATTCGCTCTTGCCCCATAAGTTACACCGTTTAATTCAAATCGTACAATTGCTTTACCCTTAATATAATCATCAGTGACAACCGTGTCTATTGGCTCTTTGTGGCATGCTGTAAATGTGACAAATAATAATAGGCTTAAAATATAAAATAATTTATTCATGCTCAGTTATCATAATTGAATCCTTTCCAAAGTTATTTTTTTATTTTATTATTCCGAATAAAAAGTGTTTTTTTTAATTTAATGAAAAAATCCCTCGCAAAATAGCGAGGGATTGGTCAATGATTATTTTTTGATAAATTTTTTGGTGGTATTGCCTACTTTAAGCATGTAAGTGCCGCTTTGTAGTGATTCTATACTGATTTGCGTATTGCTTTCACCATTGATTGTACCCGAAAGAATATTTCTTCCTGTCATATCATAAACGGCATACTCTGTGTAGATTGTTTCGTTAAATGACAGATTAACTATTTCTGTTGCCGGATTCGGATATATAGAAAAACCTGTTTTTTCTACACCATCCACAGATGCCGGATTAAGCTCAAAACGATAAACCGTGTTGGGTTGGGGTACATCGTCAAGCGTGAGCAGTTCCTCAGGGTTATCGGGTAGATTGTTCTCGGAAAACTCTAAATAAACGGGATTCTCAATCGAGCCGGTAACGTAACCTTTATGGATTATTCCTGTATAATGAGAAAACTCTATGCTGACCATGGAAACCCCATAGGTATTTAATATTGACGTTGTGCTAATGTTGTGGTATCCATAGTGATATTCAATACTGGAATCTTCTTCATAGAGCCAAACTTGATAGTTAAGGTAAGTAGAAAGAGAAGTAGAGCTGCTGTAGTCGAACTCAGCTAGCAGACCTGCATTCTTTACTTCTAACTTTAAAATCCGACTACCTTCTTCGCCTTCAATTTTGTATGAAATAGGGGATGTTGCTGGATCTGAAAAACCTCTTCCCATAACAAAAGCATGAAAAGCATGAAAGTAAACACTTATTTCCATATTACCAGTTCCAAAATCCCTCCCTGAAAACCCAAAGGAACTTAATTCCTCACCAAAAATAAATAGAGAAAATGGAGATTCAAACGGTCCATATGGTTGATTAATCCATGCCTCCCCATTGTTCATAGAAACCGTATCGGATAAGTCTTCGTAGGTGGCTTCACTTTTGGTAAAAGTGTAGAAATTTTGTGCTGCTGCACCCATTGATACAGCTAATAATGCTGCCAGAAAAATATTTTTTTTCATAGATGATGATATTACTTTTGTTAGGGCTCAAAAATAAGAGTTTATTTCTTTAAAAAACAAAAGGCCGAAAAATTATTAATTTTCCAGCCTTTTGCGTTTGATTTTTGATTTGTTTATTTGGTCAAATACATTTTTCTTCGTGTATAAAGTTCATAAAATTGGTCGTCTTTCAAGTCGTCGATAAACAAAATGCTTTCGCCGGTTGATTTCATTTCAGGGCCTAAAGCTTTGTTTACGCCCGGGAATTTATTGAAAGAGAAAACCGGTTTTTTGATAGCAAATCCGTTGAGTTGCGGATTGAAATCGAAGTCGGTTACTTTGTTCTTGCCCAGCATCACTTTGGTTGCATAATTCACATAAGGCTCACCGTAGGCTTTTGCGATAAAAGGCACCGTTCTCGATGCACGAGGGTTCGCCTCGATAATATAAACCGTATCGTCTTTAATCGCGAACTGAATGTTGATTAAGCCAATGGTTTTCAAGGCAATGGCGATTTTTTTCGTGTGGTCTTTGATTTGCTGTAACACGAACTCGCCCAGATTGAACGGAGGCAGCATCGCGTTACTGTCGCCGGAATGAACTCCGCATGGCTCAATGTGCTCCATTATTCCGATAATATATACATTTTCGCCATCGCAAATAGCATCGGCTTCGGCTTCAACAGCTCCGGCGAGATAATGGTCGAGCAACAACTTATTGCCCGGAATGTCACGCAATAAATCTACCACATGTTCTTCCAGTTCTTTTTTGTTGATGACAATTTTCATTCCTTGTCCGCCCAATACATACGACGGACGAACCAATAGCGGAAAGTCCAGTTCGTCAGCTAATGCTGATGCTTCGTCAGCGGTAGTTGCTACGCCGAATTTCGGGAAAGGAATGTTTAATTCGGTCAATAAATGAGAGAAACGTCCGCGGTCTTCCGCCAAGTCCAAAGCTTCGTAGCTTGTTCCGATAATATTGATGCCGTATTTGTCTAACTTTTCAGCTAATTTCAAGGCTGTTTGCCCGCCAAGCTGAACGATAACACCTTCCGGTTGCTCGTGTTTAATGATGTCGTAAATATGTTCCCAGAATACCGGCTCGAAATATAGTTTGTCGGCTGTGTCGAAATCGGTAGAAACCGTTTCTGGATTACAGTTAATCATAATGGTTTCATAGCCACATTCAGATGCTGCCAACACGCCATGCACACAGGAATAATCAAATTCAATTCCCTGCCCGATACGGTTAGGTCCTGAGCCAAGTACGATGATTTTCTTTTTGTCTGAACGTTTACTTTCGTTGTCGGTATAAACTTTTCCGTCGGCGGTTTCAATATCGCTTTCGAAAGTAGAGTAGTAGTATGGCGTTTGTGCCACAAACTCTGCTGCACAAGTATCTACCAATTTATAAACACGATTGATGTTTTTCTCTTCTCTTAGTTTATATACCTGACTTTCCAGGCAGTTTAGCATGTGTGCAATTTGTCTGTCGGCAAAACCTTTTTGTTTGGCTTCGAGCAATAATTCTCTTGGTAGAGTTTCTAAAGAATAGTTTTTGATTTCTTTTTCGAGGGAATAAATCTCCTCAAATTGTTTCAAAAACCACATATCGATTTTTGTAATTTCGTGTATGGTCGAAAGCGGAATGCCATATTCGATAGCATCGTACAACACAAAAACTCTATCCCAGCTGGCGTGAGTGAGCTTGTCGATAATCTGGTCATAATTTTTATATCCTTTTCCGTCGGCACCCAATCCGTTTCTTTTGATTTCGAGTGATTGTGTCGCTTTATGTAAGGCTTCCTGGAACGAACGTCCGATGCCCATCACTTCCCCGACAGATTTCATTTGTAAGCCTAAAGTTCTTTCGGCACCCTCGAATTTATCAAAATTCCAACGAGGGATTTTTACGATAACATAATCCAGTGTCGGCTCAAAAAGGGCAGATGTGTTTTTGGTAATCTGGTTTTGCAGTTCGTCCAGATTATATCCTAAAGCCAATTTACTGGCGATTTTTGCAATCGGATAACCGGTGGCTTTTGATGCCAAAGCTGATGAACGCGACACACGAGGGTTAATTTCAATAGCGACAATGTCTTCTTTCTCGTCAGGCGAAACGGCAAACTGCACGTTACAACCTCCGGCGAAATTACCGATACCACACATCATTTTTATTGCCATATCACGCATTCTCTGCATAGTTTTGTCTGACAAAGTCATGGCAGGGGCAACGGTAATACTATCTCCGGTGTGGATTCCCATTGGGTCCATATTTTCGATAGTACAGATGATAACTACGTTGTCATTTTTATCTCGGAGTAATTCCAATTCATATTCTTTCCAGCCTAAAAGAGCTTTGTCAATCAATACTTCATGGATAGGCGACGCTTCTAATCCACGAGTAAGCAATTTGTCAAAATCTTTTTCTTCAAAGACAAAAGACGCTCCTGTTCCTCCCAAAGTAAACGATGGTCGGATAACAAGCGGAAAGCCGAATTCCTGGGCAATTTCTTTTCCTTCAAGAAAAGAAGTAGCTGTTTTTGCCGGGGCAAAAGGAATGTCAATGCTTCTTAAAAATTCTTTGAACTGCTCTCTGTCTTCCGTAACATTAATGGCGTTGGTATCCACACCGATGAGTTTTACATCAAAGTCTTTCCAAATACCTTTTTCATCAGCTTCCAGACACAGGTTTAATGCCGTTTGTCCGCCCATTGTTGGTAGTACAGCATCGATTTCCGGGTGTTTTTTCAGGATTTCGACGATAGATTTGGTGTCCAATGGCAGAAGATAAATATGGTCTGCCATAGAAGGGTCGGTCATGATTGTTGCCGGGTTGGAATTAATAAGAATTACTTTAATTCCTTCTTCTCTCAGTGAGCGGGCGGCCTGTGAACCAGAGTAGTCAAATTCACATGCTTGTCCGATAATAATTGGTCCTGAACCGATGATAAGGACTGTTTTGATTGATTGGTCTTTTGGCATGAGATGTTGTTATTTTTGACGTAAAATTACGTCTTTTTTGATTGATAAAAATAGGTGTAATTTTGAAAAAAGTACAAAAAAAGGCGTTACGCTCAAAGTAACACCTTTTGTTTTATGATTGATAAATCATTATTTTTTATGTCTTGGTTCACAAGAAACAGTTAATTTGTGACGACCTTTCGCTCTTCTGCGGGCCAACACTTTTCTACCGTTTACTGTAGCCATTCTATCTCTGAAACCATGCTTGTTTCTTCTTTTTCTTTTTGATGGTTGAAACGTTCTCTTACTCATTACTATTGTCTTTAAATCTTAGTTCTACTTAAAAATAAAGCCATCAAACGAAATGGCTGATTGCTCACTAAAGCGGTTGCAAATATATAAACTTTTTTGCACTTACAAATTCTTTTTGCGAAAAAATATTTTTTTTCTACAGATTATTTCCAGCCGCCACCCAATGCCCGGTATAATTGAATACGTGCCACCAGTTTATTTTTTCTTAACGTGTTCAGACTAAGCTGATTTTCCAAAGCATTCCGCTGTGCATTAATTACCTCGAGATAGGTGGCAAATCCACTATTAAACAGTAGGTTGGCTTGTCTTACCGCTAATGATGAATTGTTTACCTGTTCTATGGCGATGTCTATCTGTTCATCGGTTGTTTTGACCATAATGAGTGCCTCTGTGACTTCATTGATGGCTTTATTAACTTGTTTTTGTAATTCAATTTCGGCTTTATCCCGTTCTAATAAAGCAGTTTCATAATTGGTTTTGAGTCTTTTTTTGTTGAATATAGGCTGAGTTATTCCGCCAACTAAACCACCAAACAGCGACCCCGGAATGTTGAACCAGTTTTCCACCAACATTGCATTTACTCCACCTGTGGCACTGATTCTTATTGATGGATATTGCATTGCCTGCGACACACCAACCTGCTCGTTCATGGCTCTGAGTTCATATTCGGCAGATTTGACATCAGGTCTGTTTTGCACGAGCTGCAAAGGAATACCAGAGTGCAACGTGTCGTTATAATAATAATTTTCCAGTTTGCTGTAGGAAAGGTCAAACGATTCAGGGAAACTGCCCAACAGAAAACTCAACTGATTTTCCTGTAAAGAAATCTGTTGTTTGAGTGATGGTATCAATGCCTTTGCTGATAACATTTGTGACATGGTTTGTTGCTTTGCCAAAGCTGTTATTTCTCCGGCTTCGTATTGTAATTCAATCAGGTTGTAAGTGTTTTCCGATAATTTATAATTCGTTTCGGCAACTTCGAGCTGTGCGTGAAGTAAAATCAGATTGTAATATCCTTCTGCGATTTCACTAATCAAACTGGTTCGTATGGCTTTTTGTACTTCTTCGGTTTGCAGATAAGACAAAAGAGCCTGTTTTTGTTGCCTTTTCAGTTTGCCCCAAATATCTAATTCCCAACTGACCTGCAATGAAGTGGATTGTTGAGGGTTATAAGTGTACATATTTGTTGGCGGTTCTGTTCCTTTTTCTGCATACCACTTTGCTGTAGGGTTAGAATAAAAATTTTCTGACCGGAACTGATAGCTGACATCGGCTGCGTTTAAACTCACGTCTGGTAGCCATTCGAGTTTACTTTGACTGTGTCTCAGACGGTATATTTCTATATCTTTCACAGCGGTCTGAATATCGAAATTATTTTCTAAACCTCTTTCTATTAAAGCGTTTAACTGAGGGTCATTGAAAAAATCTTCCCAGTTTATATTCGCAATATTAGTGGAATCCTGACCGGATAAGCTATCTATAATCCGATAGTTTTCAGGAAATTCTGCCTGAAAATCGTATTGATTGACTGTGCTTTTACAAGATGATATAGCAATCACACTTAGCAGTAAAAGCAGATTGATTAATTTATTCGTCATAGCGTATCTTACCTTTAATTTTTTCATCTAATCCCTGAAAAACATAAAACAAAACAGGAATTACAAATATACCGATAATTACTCCGAAAAGCATTCCGCCAATGGCTCCGTAACCGATAGATTTATTTCCTATCGCAGACGGACCGACAGTAAATATCAGAGGGGTGATTCCTACAATAAATGCGAAGGAAGTCATCAAAATCGGTCTTAACCGGACTTTCGCCCCTTCGATGGCTGCTTTCACAATCGAGTAACCGTTTTTACGCCTTTGCAGGGCAAATTCCACAATCAAAATGGCGTTTTTCGCCAGCAAACCGATGAGCATAATAAGAGCAACCTGTACGTAGATATTATTGTTCAGTCCCGCCATATTAATCAAACTGTAAACGCCTAATATACCGGCAGGTACAGATATCAAAATAGCCACAGGAAGTAAAAAGCTCTCGTATTGTGCTGCCAACAGGAAATATACGAATAATAAACTTATTGCGAATATATATATCGCTTGGTTTCCGGTATTTTTTTCTTCCAGAGTCATTCCGGTAAATTCATGAGAGTAATTTCCGGGAATTTCGCTGACAATTTCTTCTATTAAATCAATGACATTTCCGGTTGAATATCCGTCAGCCGGTGTGGCTTTAATAGAAATAGCATTAAATAAGTTGTATCGGGTAACTGTTTCCGGACCATATATCTGTCTGAGTTTAACCAGCGTATTGACCGGCAGCATTTCGCCTTTGTTGTTTTTTACAAAAATACTGCTGAAAGTTTCAGGTGTATCGCGGTACTGCACATCAGCTTGCATATACACCCGATATTGACGTCCGAACCGGCTGAAATCGCCTGCCTGCACACGACCGTAATAAGCTCTGATAGTCGTCATCAGGTTTTTAGCACTTACTCCTAATGCTTTGGCTTTGACATAATCGATATCTAAAATATATTGCGGAAAATTAGCATTAAAAGAGGTAAAAGCATTAGCAACCACTTCAGAATCGTTCAGACGCTGGATAATGTTCTGAGCCTGTTCATCGAATTTGTCAAAACCACTATCTAACCTGTCTTGTAAAACAAATTCCACCCCACTGAAATCTCCGAATCCCTGAATGGTAGGACGAGGAAAAACACTGAATTTACCTTCGTTCAGCTGAGATAATTCTTCCTGAATATCGTTAATAATTTCAGAGATATCTTTTACTCCGCCTCTTTCTTTATAAGGTTTCAGGTTGATATATCCTACAGCAAAAGACGGGCTGGTAGCGGCATCAATAGCATTGTATCCCGAAATACTTGTCATTCCGGCAATTTCCGGTCTGTCTTTTAACAGGCTGTCTGTTTGTGCCAATACTTTTTTCGTTCTTGCCAAAGTTGCACCCGGAGGCATAGTAACTGTATAGGTTAAAAAGCTGTCATCTTCCGTAGGGATAAATGTAGAAGGTGTACGGTTCATGAGGACGAATCCTAAAGCGATGATTCCTGCCAGCACTAATAAAGTCAGTTTTGTTCTTCTTAACAACACGTGCAGAATTCTGGCATAAAACAGTGTGAATTTGTCGAAATAGATATTAAAACCACTAAAGAATTTTCTCTTTCCGCTTTCCATTTTATTTATCCATTGTCTGGATCGCTGTTTTGGATAAGGCGGGTGTTCATTACTATGATGTGTTTTTTTCAAAAATAAAGCACACATAGCCGGAGCAAAGGTAAGTGCATTAACAGCTGAAATTAATATAGCAATGGCTAAGGTGTAGGCAAATTGCCGGTAAAATATTCCTGACGGCCCCTGCATGAAACC
Source organism: Avrilella dinanensis (assembly GCF_002807015.1). Classification (GTDB taxonomy): domain Bacteria; phylum Bacteroidota; class Bacteroidia; order Flavobacteriales; family Flavobacteriaceae; genus Flavobacterium; species Flavobacterium dinanensis. Next base: position 1,118,860 of record NZ_NIPO01000001.1, read on the forward strand.
GACCGGAAGAAATACCGCCGCCATAACCAATGTAATGGAAATAATTGCCCGACGTATCTCACTCATCGTTAATATAGTAGCCTGACGAGGGGATAACCCGGTTGTCTGCATTTTTTCATGAATAGCTTCTACAACGACAATGGCGTCATCTACCACAATACCGACCGCCAGCACGAGAGCAAACATGGTCAGTACATTAATGGAAAAACCAAGAAGATAAATGAAGAATAAAGTACCTAACAAGGATACCGGTATCGCTAAACTCGGGATAAGAGTTGAACGGAAATCCTGTAAAAACACAAAAACCACTACAAAAACCAGCAGAAAAGCCTCAAAAATAGTATTTTTTACCTGATTGATAGATTCATCTATCTGGTCTTTAACGGAATAAGTAATGTCGTAATGAATACCCGAAGGAAAAGTTTTGGATAATCGTTCCAGCACTTCTCTCACGCCGATATCAATATCCCGTGCGTTGGAACCACTTGTCTGAGAAATGTTAAGTGTCAGTCCGGGGTAGCCGTTTACACTGTTGTCACTACCCACGTTTGAAGCACCGAACTCAATACGAGCAACGTCTTTCAGAAACAAAAATGAGCCGTCTTCATTGGTTTTAATCACCAGGTTTTCATATTCTTCAGGCAGGCTGAATCTCCCGTTATGTCGTAGAGAAGTTTCAAAAACCTCGTCTGATGTTTCACCGATTTTTCCGGGAGCGATTTCAAAACTTTGGTCTTTTATGGCACTGATAACTTCCTGAGGTGTTAATCCATATGAGGCAAGCCTTTCAGGATTAAGCCATGTACGCATGGAATAATCCCTTGCACCAACTCGCGATACTGCAGCAACGCCCGGAACCCTTAGTATTTCGCGGTTGATATTAATCTGAGAAAAGGCCTGCAGAAATGTTTCATCATATATTTCATCAGGATTATCAGCATAGATGTTGATAGTCATTATGTTACCGCTTTGCCGGGGAGCAACAGTAATTCCGGATTCATTAACCTCGCTGGGAATTTGCCCGGAAGCTTTCGATACCCTGTTCTGAACATTCACGGCTGCCTGGTCGGGGTCGGTACCGGCTTCAAAATTTACAACGATACTTCCCGAACCGCTGTTGCTGGCTTTGGAAGAGATATAAGTCATTCCGTCCACACCATTGATGGCTTCTTCAATAGGTAATAAAACACTTTGAGCTACCGTTTCCGCACTTGCTCCGGGGTAAGATAAACTTACGGTTACACTTGGTGGAGCGATTTCAGGAAATCTGGTAATAGGCAGGAAAAACGCCCCAATAGCACCTAAAAGCACCAATATAATTGATATTACTGCGGATAGAATAGGGCGGTTGATAATCTCTTTAAGCATATTTCTTAGTTTTGAGGAACTACAATTGTTCCTTCTGAAATTTTATTGAATCCGGTTCTTACTATTCGGTCGCCGGGTTTTAATCCTTCTGAAACGATGAATCGCTTGCTTGTTGAACCTTCTGTTTTGATTTCTCTGAGTTGTACTCTATTCTCATTATCCAGCAAATAAACAAAGATTTTGTCTTGAATATTGGTGGTTACTTCCTGGGGAATCAAAATTACTTTTTTCCTCGTTTCCATTATTCTGATTGTTCCTGTATTACCGGAACGCATTAAATCTTTGGAATTCGGAAAACTTGCCCGCAATGAGATAGAACCGGTACTGCGGTTAATCTGTCCGCTGATTGCGTCGATGATTCCTTTTTCGGAATATTCAACTCCGTCTGCCAGAAACAAGGTAGCTTCGGGTAATAATGTTCCTAATGAAGAACCTTTTAAAGAATCGGGCGACTGATTGTTGGCTTTGGAAAAATATAAATAATCTGTTTCGCTCATTGAAAAATAAACATAGACGTCACTTACATCTGACAAATAGGTAAGTGGCTCTTTGTCTGATTTTGAAACCAGATTACCGATTCTTTTCGGAATCCGTCCTATATAACCGCTTACCGGAGCTTTTATAGTGGTAAACTCCATATTGATTTTTGCCGACGCAACTGCCGCACTGGCTTTGGCTAAAGAGGCTTTGGCTATTTCATAATTGGATTTAGCTGTTTCTAATTTTACCGGGGCAATAACCTCGTTATCGATAAGTGGTTCTAATCTATCGACTTCCAATTGTGCATTTTTAAGCTTTGCCTTTTCTACATTTTCGTTAGCTAATGCATTATTGTATATTTCTCTGTAGGCAGATACATCTATTTGAAACAAAGGTTGCCCTTCTTTAACGAAATCGCCTTCATCTACAAAAATTTGTTCCAATATTCCTTCTACCTGAGGGCGGATTTCTACATTGATTTTTCCTTCAATGCTTCCCATATATTCTTTTTCGATAATTGCCGTAGTCGTATCTACATGAATGATTGGCAGTAGTAAGTCGTTAGATTCCTCATCTGAATTCTTATTGAAATCGCATGAAACAAATACCGAAGCAATGATAACTAATAATAAGCTCCAGTCCAATAAACGTTCTTTATTCATAATTTGTGTAATATCTAAATTGTATAATCAATATATCTGCCAATACTTCCTTGTTGTGTTTTTATTTTAACATATTTGTTTTTTGTTAAATTAAAGCATTGAATAATAGTTGTTTAATTCAAATGATAATGTTTTGTTAATTGATTTATGCTTTATAATTTTCTCTTTTTCTTGTAGAAAGTTTCTACAAACTCCATAAAATAAAAAATGCTTTTCTACTTTTATTGTTGTTTAATTCCACTGTTTTCAGTTCATTATGGTGTGTATTAACAACCAATATCGGCAAATCTAATAATAATTAATTTATAGTAAGGAATACTTCATGCCAAAACAAAGTAAAAGTTGTCTTAAATTTACGGTCATTGTTTTTTGTATTATATTTTTAATTTATTGATTATTAGATTTATATCTTTTTCTGATGATATCCAATCAAAAGATTAACAAACTGATGATAGGAACGCATACCTTCTTTTTGGTTGTTTAATTTAAGAAACTGCCCGTAAAATTGCTTTGACCAGTCGGAAGTAATGTTTTTGTTGCTTTGCCAGAATTCATCTACAAGCTGAATGTCTTTTTTTGTACCTTCATTAATTTGGCTGAAGTAAAAATCAGCATTTTCATAATCATTCCGGAAAATTTCACGCAAACAATAACGCAATGCATATAGGTTGGCGGCATATTGAAAAGACAAATTATCCTGATGCAGCAACGCCATATAACCTAAAAAATTAGCCTCACTTTCGCTGGCATAACCCAGCTGATGAGCGATTTCGTGAGCAGTTGTTACACAAAGAGAAATAGCGGGAACCTCGGTATTAACCTGGTTTTCGTGCGTGAACGGATTGAAATATCCGCCAAATCCCATTTTGGTATTCGCTTTACTGTACAATGAAGGTTTCACACGGCTGATATTTTTGACCGGAAATTGTATTTTTTCTCTCATATTTTGATAACCGTCATAAGCCAATGAACTGAATTTTTCTAAATCTGAATCAATCTCAATCGTTTGTCCGTCAGTAGATACCTCTTGCTGTAATTGATTGACTAAACCAATTAGCCGTTGTGTTTCATTTTGCAAATCCGCTAATGTATATTGCGTAGGAATATTTAATTTGGCGTGCAGTGGCGTCCGGTAATTGCACAAGCCCCACGAAAGGTTAAACCACAGGTAAAAAATAGCTACAAACTGAAGAGCCAAAGTAGCTAACCGAATAAAAATTTTTCTTTTGGTTTTGGTGATGAGAACAATTTTCCTGATGAGCAGTAGAATGACCAAAGCATATAAAATATCCCCGACTGAAAAATCAAAATGATTAAACGAAAAGAATAATAACCGGTTGAGGTTAGCATAAATATATGGTAGATAAAAATCATCAATCCACGAAGGATTTATTTTTGCCAGATACACCCCGAAATAAGTTAATGCCAAAACGAATAGCCAGCAGATAATTTTTTTCATTTTTTTCTGAATTTTCGCAGTAAATATAGCTATTAATCTATGAAATCCTTGTAATTTTACAACAACAATATAGGTTCCTTTTTAAATTACATTTTGATTTTAGTAAGCACAAAAAATAATTAAAACATATTTAGAATAAATAAAAATAACTTATATTTGCCTCAGAAATTTTTTTAGCAACAAATATTGTGGGAAAAAATAAAAAGGACAAAGAAGTAATTTACTTTTGCGACGGGAAAAAATGCGGACGATGTAATGAAGAACCTAAAACTTTGTTAGAGAATTTGTTGAAAAGCAGCGATTGTAGGGTTTCGCTCAAAAAAATGAAATGTCAGGGATTGTGTAAGAAAGCCCCGGTTTTTTATCTTCCGTCTTCAAAAAAATACAAAAAAAGAGTCGATATTGCCAAAGCTACCAAAATGGCAGAACAGATTATCGCCTAACTTGCATCGAATTTTTAGTTCGGTTTTTTTTAGTTTCTATGGATTTTTTATCTAATTGCAACACTGTCATTCAACGCAAACTTGTCATTCCGCAGGAATCTAAAAAAGATATTTCCATTGTATGACAAGCGTTTTGTAAGCTCCAGAAAACGATTCCGGTAAATCATATAAGTTATTTGTGTAAATTTGTTGAGTATGTAAATAACAAAACCGATAAATGAAAACGACCCCCGAACACAATGAGCGTATCGCAAAAATGACTTTCGCTGAAGTTTATCCACATTATGTGACAAAAGTAGAAAACAAAGAACGGACAAAGCAAGAATTGCATCAGGTTATAACCTGGCTGACCGGATTTGATGATGATAAAATTCAGGAATTAATTGCTGAAAAAGCCACTTTTGAAACATTTTTTAATACCGCCGAATTAAACCCGAATGCCGGCTTGATAAAAGGTGTAATTTGCGGTTATCGGATAGAAGAAATCGAAAATCCTTTGACAAAACAAGTACGATATCTGGATAAATTGGTGGACGAATTAGCCAAAGGTAAAAAAATGGATAAAATACTGAGAGGGTAAAACGGACAGAATGAGAAACGAAGATGTAAATAACTATTTGTCCCGCCTCGGAAAATGGCAGACAGAACTGATTAAACTTCGTGAAATTATTTTGAAGTGCGAAGTGGAAGAAGAGTTCAAATGGAAACACCCATGTTACACAAACAATGGGAAAAATATAGTCCTGATTCATGAATTCAAAAACTATTGTGCGATATTGTTTCATAAAGGAGCATTGTTGAAAGACCCGGAAAAAATTCTGGTTCAGCAAACAAAAAATACCCAATCGGCACGACAAATCCGATTCACGGATTTGCCTGAAATCATAGAACTGGAATCAACAATTAAAGAATATATCCGTGAGGCTATCGAAATAGAAAAAAAGGGATTAGCGGTAAAAACAAAGACGGTTTCAGACTATGTAATTCCAGAAGAATTAGAGCAAATTTTCAGAGAAGATTCAGCGTTTAAAACTGCATTTGAAAAACTAACAAAAGGCAGGCAAAAAGGTTATTTTTTGTATTTTGCCCAGCCGAAACAATCAAAAACCAGGTTTGCCCGAATTGAAAAAAATAAACAACGTATTTTGGACGGATATGGATTAACTGATTGTGTCTGTGGGCTGTCAAAACGAAAACCAAACTGTGACGGTTCTCACAAACAATTAGAAAACACAAACTCATCGGATTCAGAATTTTAATAAATCGCATATTTCGGATTTTGTTGCTTTGATACATGGACGAAATTTGTAGCATCAAAACAAGGAAAATGAAAAATTCAGAGCAAATTCATTATGAGAAAGTAGCGGAAGCTATTGCGTTTATAAAAGAAAATTTCCAGCAGCAGCCCAATCTCAATGAAATAGCAGAAAACGCAACTTATAGTCCGGCTCATCTTCAGCGGATATTTACGGAATGGGCAGGAACCAGCCCGAAGAAATTTTTGCAATATACAAGTGTGGAATATGCCAAAAGATTGCTGAGAGAAGAACAGGCAACGCTTTTTGACGCGGCATTTGACACCGGTTTGTCGAGTACGAGCCGTTTGCATGATTTGTTTGTGAATATTGAAGGAATGACCCCCGGCGAATACAAAAGTGGAGGAAAAAACCTGACTGTTGACTATAGTTTTTCAAACAGCCCGTTTGGGAATGTGATTGTCGCCTCTACCTCAAAAGGAATTTGTTATCTGGCTTTTGAAGATGATAATTTATTGGCTTTGACCGGATTAAAAAATAAATTCCCGAATGCTACATTTCGGAAGCAAACCAATATTATGCAGCAGAGTGCCTTACGGATTTTTCAAAGTGACCAGGTAAAGCTGCAGGAAATAAAATTACACCTGAAAGGTACTGATTTTCAGTTGAAAGTTTGGGAAAGCCTGCTGAAAATTCCGTTTGGGAAATTATCTACTTACGGCAAAATCGCTAAAGAACTGGACAACCCGAATGCCTCCAGAGCGATTGGAACGGCGATAGGAAATAATCCGGTTGCTTTCCTGATTCCATGCCATAGGGTAATCCAATCGACAGGAAAATTTGAAGGCTACCGCTGGGGCACAACCCGGAAAACCGCGATAATAGGGTGGGAGCAGGCTCAGATTCACAAAGATTTATAAAAGCAAAAATCCGCTTTCATCAGAAAACGGATTTTTTTGTTGGCCTACTAGGACTCGAACCTAGAACGACTGAACCAAAATCAGCTGTGTTACCATTACACCATAGGCCATCCTATTCGTATAACCACTAATTTATTAACCAAAAGTATTGTATTACAAAACTTCGTTGGCCTACTAGGACTCGAACCTAGAACGACTGAACCAAAATCAGCTGTGTTACCATTACACCATAGGCCAATAAACTCGTGAACGTTGCAAAACAAAGTGGTTTTGCCTTTGCGGTTGCAAATGTAATATAAAAAAAATACAACGCAAATCTTTATGAATAAAAAATTAAAAAAATCGTTTTATGTGCATAATCCTTAAAAAATCGTTTTCTTTGTATCTTTATTAAAATGCCAAAGAACAAGAAAGATAAAAACAGGATATGCAAACAATTAATTTCAAAAAATGGAATAACATTTTAGGTTGGGTAGCTTTTGCTGTGGCTTTAATTACTTATACACTTACGGTGGAACCGACTTTAAGTTTTTGGGACGCAGGCGAATATATCGCAACTTCTACCAAATTGCAGGTAGGACACCCTCCAGGAGCACCGTTGTATCAGATGTTGGGAGCATTCTTTTCCATGTTTGCAGGTAGCTCTGAAAATATCGCTTTTGCGGTAAATATGGTGGCGGCGGTGTCGAGTGCATTCGCTATTCTGTTTATGTTTTGGAGCAGCACTAACATTCTCACGAAAGTGGTCAAAAGCTATAAAGAAATCAACAAAAACACTGCTTGTGCAATTTTAGGAAGTGCTTTTATCGGAGCTTTGACCTTTGCTTTTTCTGATACTTTCTGGTTCAGTGCTGTTGAAGCTGAAGTATATGCAACGGCAACCATGATGATTGCTTTGCTGTTGTGGCTCGGTTTACGCTGGGTGGACGACATCGACGAAGCACGTGGCAACAAATGGTTGCTCGTCATTGCCTTGGTCATAGGAATGTCGTTTGGAGTACATTTCATGGCATTGTTGACTATCCCGTCTATCGGATTTTTGTATTATTTCAAAAAATATCCGCAGGTAACAATTATCAATTTTATTGTGGCTAACGTAGTGGTAGTCGCCATTTTGTTTTTTGCATTTATGTTTATGCTACCATGGACGATGCAGTTTTTTGGTAAATTCGAGATTTTTGCAGTCAATTCATTAGGTTTGCCGTTCAATTCCGGGACAATTCTGGCTTTTGTTTTCATTGTGGCATTCTTTATTTTTGGTCTGAGATATACAAGACAAAAGGAAAAACACGCAGCAAATACCGTTATTCTTAGTATGTTGTTTGTTTTTATCGGATTTTCATGTTGGTTGATGTTGCCTATCAGAGCCAATTCAGATATTACGATAAATGAAAATAAACCGTCAGATGCGGCAGAGTTACTGGCTTATTACAATCGGGAGCAATACGGTTCACGTTCGTTGTTTTATGATACTTATTTTACAACGGCTTATCGTCAGGAACTGGATAAGAATCAACCTTATGTCGATGAATTGCCAAACTATGAGCGTGATACGGTTTCGGGTAAATATGAGATTGTTAATCAGTACAAAAATGCAGAACAAAATGTTTCGAGCGAACTCAAAGGCTTTCTGCCGAGAATGTGGAGTATAGACGGTTCACACCCGTTAAACTATATGATATATACCGAACCGTTGGATTTTAAAATCAAATCGAAGTTTGCTGGTGATCAACAGTTGCAACAACTGGCTTATGATTTGAAATCAATGCTTAAGTCCGGTGAAATTTCTCTGCAAAGGTACCATGCGGAATTTCTGCAGAATCCGGAATTTTCGGAATATTTTGAAATACAAAACCCGACTTTTGGCAACAACATGAAGTTTATGTTTGAATACCAGTTTGGATATATGTACTGGCGTTACCTGATGTGGAATTTTTCCGGCCGGCAGAATGATATTCAGGGGAATAACGACAGAATGAACGGAAATTGGGTCACCGGAATTACACCTTTGGACGAAATCCGTTTGGGCTCACAGAAAAACCTTCCTTCTGATGTATTGAACAACAAAGGGCGGAACCATTATTATATGTTACCGTTTATCCTCGGGTTAATTGGAATTATTTTTCATTACCGTCGCGACAAAAAAACGTTTTATGTATTATTGGCATTATTCCTGTTTACAAGTTTTGCCTTGAAAATATTCTTGAACGAACGTCCTTTTGAACCTCGTGAACGCGATTATGCCGTGGTGGCATCGTTTATGATATACGCGATTTGGGTGGGTTACGGCGTGTTTTCCGTGTATGATGAATTATCCAAACGTTTGAATGCTAAGATTGCTTTGCCGGTGGTGTTAGTTTTAGGTATGTTCGCCTCGCCGATATTGATGGCAAAAGAAAACTGGGACGACCACGACCGTTCCGAAAAATACACGGCTCTCGCCACAGCCAAGGCTTACCTTGACTCGTGCGAGCCCAATGCGATTATTTTCACTATTGGCGACAATGATACATTCCCGCTGTGGTATTTGCAGGAAGTGGAAGGTTATCGTACAGATGTTCGGGTGGTTTGCACCGCTTTGTTACAGGCCGATTGGTACATCGACCAGATGAAAGTGAAAGCCTATGAATCCGACCCGTTGAAAATCCGATTTAACCATAAGCAATATAACGGAAAAAAACTGTATCAGGCTTTTGTTGTGCCGGCAATCGAAGAACGAATTGAACTGAATTCATTGTTGGATTATATCGCGTCAGATGACCCGAGAACCAAATTTCAGACAGAAAATTTACAAGAGTTTGTACGTATTCCAACCAACAAAGTACGTATTACGGTTGATAAGGAACAAGTGATGAAAAACCAGGTTGTTTCAGATAAATATCATGACGATATCGTTCCGTATATTGATTTTGATATGAATACTTCTTATTTGTACAGAATGAGAATCATCATGATGGATATCATTGCCAATAACAATTGGGAACGCCCGATATATTTCACAGGTGGGGCAATTTCTGATGAAGATTTCCTCTGGATGAAAGATTATCTGCAATTAACCGGATATGCTTATCAGTTGGTGCCAGTAAAGACACCGGTAGATAAAAGTGACCCGAATCCGTTGAATATGGGCGGAATTGATACAGATAAAATGTATAGAACCGTGATGAGCTGGGATTGGGGCAACTACGGAAGCGAAAACATTTACCATGACCCTGAAACACGTAAAAACTCCTTGTTTTTCCGGATTTATCTGGGAAGATTGAGTGAACAACTCATCGCAGAAGGTCAGCAGAAAAAAGCCAAAGACGTGATAGATACCGCACTGGCAAATTTCCCGATTGATTATTACGGCAATTATGAAACCGTTGAACCATTTGCCGAAATGTATTATGTACTTGGCGAAAAACAAAAGGCAGATGAAGTTATTACGCGTTTGACAACAAAATATGACGAGCAGTTATATTTCTACCAATCCATGAAACCTGACGAACAGAATGAATACGGATATGAAGTTTTGGCGAATCTGCACCGAATGGAAAATCTGATACTGATGGCAAAAGAATATGACAGCACGATTACCTCTCCGATAGAAGAAAAACTGAAAGGTTATCGCAATTATTTTGTTCGGTTTTTGCGAGCAGCAGGCGTAGATGATGAATCGCTGAAAGCACAAGAACAAATGGAAAGAGAAAAACAAGAACAAATGGATTCGTTAATAGAAGCCGACGGTCTGAAAGAAGATGTTTTCAGACAGATGTAATAAAAAAAACAAGGTATGCTCGAAAATAAAAACCAAAAAACATCATTGGAAAAACTGGGCGAATTCGGATTAATCAACCATTTGACTCAGCATTTTGAAGTAAAAAATCCGTCCACATTAACAGGAATAGGAGATGATGCAGCTGTTTTGGATTTCAAAAATAAAAAATCATTGGTAAGCACCGATTTGCTTATTGAAGGCGTGCATTTTGACTTAAGTTATATGCCACTCAAACACCTGGGTTACAAAGCCGTGGTGGTTAATCTTTCCGATATTTGTGCCATGAACGCCACGCCTACGCAGGTAACGGTTTCTATTGCAGTTTCCAATCGTTTTACCTTGGAAGCAATCGAAGAATTATACGCGGGCATTAAACTGGCGTGTGAGCGTTATCAGGTAGATTTGATTGGCGGAGACACCGCATCTTCGCAAACCGGATTGGTTATCAGTGTAACGGCAATCGGAGAAGCGAATAAGTCAGATATCGCTTATCGCTCGGGAGCAAAGGACAAGCAATTAATCATTTTGACCGGCGATATTGGTTCTGCCTACATGGGGTTACAGGTTTTAGAAAGAGAAAAACAGGTTTTTCTGGTTAATCCGAACAATCAACCCGATTTGGATATGTATAGCTATATCATTGAAAGACAGCTTAAACCCGAAGCCCGAACAGATATTAAAAAGCTCTTGCAGGATTTGGACGTGAAACCCCAGTCGATGATTGATGTTTCCGATGGCTTATCTTCAGAATTGATACACATTTGCACGCAATCAGGCGTGGGTTGCCAGATTTATGAGGATAAATTACCGCTCGACCCTGAGTTTATCAATGTTTGTGAAGAATTTAATTTAGACAGCACCACGATTTCTATTAATGGCGGAGAAGATTACGAACTGCTGTTTACCATCAAAATGGAAGATTTTGACAAAATCAAAGGTAACCCGAATCTTACCGTAATCGGACACACTACCGAACAAACTGCCGGTATGAATCTGGTCACGAGAGAAAATACTCAGATTCCTCTCAAAGCACGAGGTTGGAATCATTTGGGAAATGAGGAATAAAAATAAAAGAGAATTAGGATTAGTTTATTGAGCTAATTCTTTTTTGTTAGTTTAAATGGCTATATGTTGGCTAAAACAACAAATAAAAAACCCTAACTTATTAAAAGTTAGGGTTAAAAGTGCGGGTGATAGGACTCGAACCTACACACCTTGCGGCACCAGATCCTAAGTCTGGCGTGTCTACCAATTTCACCACACCCGCGGCTTTGGAAGAACTTGTTGTTCTTGTAAGACGAGTGCAAATATACGAACAGAAATTTATTATGCAATAGTTGAACCATATTTTTTTACTATATTTGTTATCAAATAAAATTTTATTTTCTTTTTACAAATATGGAACAGATAAACGATTACGTCAGGGACAACAAGGAACGCTTTATAAATGAGTTAATTGACTTGTTGAAAATCCCTTCTGTCAGTGCAGACAGTGCCTATACGCAAGATGTCATCAATACAGCCGACAAGGTCAAAGAATTTTTAGAAAAAGCTGGTTGTGACAAAGTGGAAATATGCGAAACACCAGGCTATCCTATCGTGTATGGCGAAAAAATCATCAATCCCGACTTACCTACGGTTTTGGTTTACGGACATTATGATGTACAACCTGCCGACCCGATTGATTTGTGGGATTCACCACCCTTCGAGCCTGTAATCAAAGAGACCGCTATCCACCCTGAAGGAGCAATTTTTGCCCGTGGAGCTTGTGACGACAAAGGACAAATGTTCATGCACGTAAAAGCTTTGGAACTGATGATGCAAACCAACACTTTGCCGTGTAACGTAAAATTTATGATTGAAGGCGAAGAAGAAGTAGGCTCGAGTAGCTTGTCGTGGTTTGTGCCAAGAAATAAAGAAAAGCTGAAAAACGATGTAATTCTTATTTCCGATACCGGAATGATTTCCAACACACAACCGTCTATTACAACAGGTTTGCGTGGTTTGAGTTATGTTGAGGTGGAAGTAACTGGGCCAAATCGCGATTTACACTCTGGGCTATATGGCGGAGCAGTAGCCAATCCTATCAATGTTTTGACAAAAATGATTGCTTCGTTGCACGATGAAAATAATCGTATTACCATACCTGGATTCTATGATAAGGTAGAAGAACTTTCTCAGGAAGAAAGAGATGAAATGGCAAAACGCCCTTTTTCTCAGGAAGAATATAACAAAGCTTTGGATATCGACGACGTGTATGGCGAAGCAGGATACACTACCAACGAACGGAACTCAATTCGTCCTACGTTGGACGTAAACGGAATTTGGGGTGGATACACTGGCGAAGGTGCTAAAACAGTAATTCCTTCAAAAGCTTATGCGAAAATTTCGATGCGTTTGGTGCCTAATCAGGATTGGGAAGAAATCACAACCTTATTCAAAAATCATTTCGAAAGCATTGCACCTGAATCGGTAAAAGTGAAAGTAACACCGCACCATGGCGGACAAGGATATGTAACGCCAATTGACTCGATGGGCTATCAGGCGGCAGCGAAAGCCTATACCGACACTTTTGGTGTAGCACCAATACCGGTTCGTTCGGGTGGTAGCATTCCGATTGTGGCTTTGTTTGAAAAAGAACTGGAATCAAAATCTATTCTGATGGGATTTGGTTTGGACTCAGACGCTATTCACTCGCCAAACGAGCATTTCGGAGTGTTTAACTATTTGAAAGGAATTGAGACGATTCCGTTGTTTTACAGGTATTATGCTGAAATGTATAAATAATAAAATTTCACCAAAAAGCACTTACGTTCCAAACAGTCAAGTGCTTTTTTTTGATACAAGTCAATTTTAAATGGCGTAACTTTTAATGGAGAAAGGATTGTTATATATAGCTATTTTGGCATTTATAGTTTATGGCATTTATCATATTTTAAACGATAAATTTAAAAAAGATTATAGTTTCATAGATATGATAAATATGAGTATATATTTGAGAACTATCATATTAGTAGTTGTGAGTGTCATTGTATTAATAATCCTTTTAATAAAAGATTGTGGTTAATGAAAAAAAAAGATAAATTTAAACAGGCTCTAAAAGCACAAAAAATATTTAATAAATAAAACCTTGTTATATTTCTAGGCTACCGTACGAATCCTTTCGTGTGCTAAGTAAGAAACGATTCCGTTGTTTTACAAATATTATACTGAAATGCAAAAGTAAAATTTCATCAAAAAGCACTTGCGTTTCAAACAGTTAAGTGCTTTTTCTTTTAATAAGATAAGTCAATGCTACAAATACAAAAATGAAATAAGCACTGTAAATGATTTTGTTTTGCAAAAATTGTGTTTTTAGATTGTCGAAAATTTGCTGAGATGCTGAATCTTTGTTGTTAGCTTCAAAAGCTTTATTAATTTTAGCGATTCTTTCCTCAGACAGATATTCAACAGGAGGTCCCTCGCAATCAATATCAATTATGTTTTCTGACGGCAAATCTCTACCTACAAAATACATTGTGCTGTTGTCTAAAAGATACATTCGGGCATCTCTTTCATTAAAAATATTTAGTACTTCAATAAATTCGCTGTAAGTAGCATCTTTTTCAAAATGAACTTTTAAGCCGTTGATGGTATCTTCAGTTTGAATCACTTTGCTTACAAAATTATCAATATATTGAAATGCTTTTTGAGATTCCTCTTTATTTCCGTTTAAACTTATTTCTTTATAAATTCTTTTGTCATATTCTTTACCACAATCTATATTATTCATTTCTTCACACCATTCTCTCATTTCTTCAAAACCTTCAGCAACGAAATCCAATGCAGTTAATTGAGTAAAATACCCATTTGACTGAAAATAAATATATCCCAGCAAAGGCAACAAAATAATAGAAAACATACCCGGTATGTAGCGTAGCTTTTTCATAGTGGTAAGATACAAAAAATCTTTAAACTTGAAACAAAATTAGCGATTAGCCAAACTGCCATTAGTGAATGAGGTGCTGAAACAGGCTCAGCATAACAAAGCAAGAGTTGTCACGATGTTACTCCGTCACCCCGTCACTTCGTCACTCCATCACAACTTAAAACAAAAAAACCTTGTTATATTTCCAAAGATGATTACCTTTGCACCGTTCTCAAAGGGGTGCCTATAAACGGCTGAGATCATACCCAATGAACCTGGGCGGGTAATGCTGCCAAGGGAAAAACAACATAAATAAGAGTGCACGCTTATTTATGTTGTTCTACAATCACATTATTGTTTAACAAGAAAATAATCGCCCCTTTTATTTGTAAAATTATTTTACGAATGAAAAGATGTTTTTTTTGCACTGTCGGTCTGGCTGTTTTAAGTTCAGCGACGGCATTTGCACAAACCGATGAATCGTTACAAACACAGAACGATTCGTTGAAAAACTCACAAACCGAAGAAGTTTTGGACGAATTGATTATCCAGTCAGTAAGAGCCAAAGACAACACACCGATGACCTTTTCCAAGATTACCAAAAAAGATTTGGAAAACCGGAATTTAGGACAGGATATTCCTGTTTTGCTGAACTTTATGCCTTCGGTAGTTAGCACGTCCGATGCAGGAAACGGTGTGGGTTACACCGGAATCCGGGTGCGTGGTAGTGATGCAACACGTATTAACGTAACCATCAACGGTATTCCATACAACGATGCCGAATCGCACGGAACATTTTGGGTAAATATGCCTGATTTCGTATCGAGTGTCGAGAATATGCAGTTGCAGCGAGGAGTCGGCTCATCGACCAACGGAGCAGGTGCTTTTGGCGGGAGTTTGAATATGCTAACTGATGGTTATTCTTACGAATCCGGTGGCGAAATTTCCAATTCATTCGGGTCGTTCAATACCAGAAAACACACAGTTAAATTTACCACAGGATTAATTGATAACCGCTTTGAACTAACCGGACGATTGTCAGACATGCACTCTGACGGTTATATCGACAGGGCGTCGAGTCGTTTACAGTCCTACTTTTTGCAAGGTACTTATGTGGAAGGACAAACATTGATTAAGATGTTGGCTTTTGGCGGAAATGAAAAAACATATCAGGCGTGGAATGGTGTAGAGAGTGCTGATATTAAGGAATTTGGAAGGCGATTTAATACCTCCGGAATGTATTTTGATGACGACGGAAATATGCGTTTTTACGATAACGAAACCGATAATTATAAACAAAATCATTACCAGATACATTGGCACCAAAAATGGTCAGACTACTGGCAATCGAGTTTAGCTTTTCACTACACTGATGGTTTTGGTTACTATGAAAACTATAAAGCTGGCGAAGATGTAACCGAATACGGTATTGAACCTGTGATGGTTAACGGCGAACTGATTGAAGAATCGGATATTATCCGTCGAAAATATCTCGAAAATGATTTTTACGGATTCACTTTTTCTGCCAATTATAACAAAGACGATTTTGATTTGATGATTGGCGGTGCGGTTAATCAGTACAAAGGCGACCATTTCGGCGATATTTTGTGGACGAGAGAACCGTTGGTTTATCAGTACAAGCGACAATATTATTTCGATAATTCTACCAAAAACGATGCGAATGTTTTTGCCAAAGCGACTTATGTCATTGATAATTCATGGGTTTTGTATGGCGATTTGCAATTGAGAAACGTGAGCTATGAAGCCAATGGGCAGGATACTGGTTTGGTTGATGATAAATTCAATTTTTTCAATCCAAAAGCTGGGGTGACTTATTTGTTAAACGATGAAAGTAATTTCTATTTATCTTATGCCAGAGCCAACAGAGAACCCAACCGAAACGATTATGAAAGCGGTAATCCGAAGCCGGAAACTATGGACGACTTTGAATTGGGGTGGAAGCTTAATAAAGACAATCTACAACTGAATGTAAATGGTTATTATATGCACTATACCAACCAGTTGGTATTGACGGGGGCATTGAACGATGTGGGAGCACCCGTCAGAGAAAATTCAGGGAAAAGCTTTCGTGCCGGTATCGAAATTGATGCCAGATACCGTTTTCATGACAAATGGTTATGGCAGCCGAATTTAGCCATAAGCCAAAATAAAAATATAGATTATCGGGCTGAATTTGATGGGGAAATTCAAGATTTTGGTAACACAAATATTTCTTTTTCGCCGAATTTCATTGCCGGAAATGCCATTACCTTTTTACCGGTTGATGATTTATCATTGACATTGCTGACTAAGTATGTTGGTAAACAGTATATGGGAAATACCGATAGCGATGCCTCAAAATTAGATGCTTACACCACCACCGATTTTGTAGCAAGTTACCGTTTGCCGTTGAAAAAATGGTTCAAAGAAGCAAGAATTGATTTGATGGTAAATAATATTTTCGATACGAAATATATTTCCAACGGATATTATTACACCTACGACGATGACTGGACTAATCCGGAACAAATATCAACCATCGAAGGAGCAGGTTATTATCCGCAGGCAACTATGAATTTCTTGCTCGGCTTGAATCTTAAATTTTAAGACTGCCGTAGTATAGAGTTGGAGGAAACCTGCAGGGTTTGTACATATTATTGTGCTGACCCTGTAGGTTTTCTTTTTGTTTCAAGTTCCGATAATTGCAACGTAGTGAAGACTGGAACTGCTGATGGCTTTTGCCTAATCAACTAATTCACCAATCACTAAAACAATTTTTGAAGATTGTTTGTAAATTTGTACTTTAGCCGAACTTTAAAAATAACACTATGGATTTAAACTTCAATAAAAACGAAGACCACAATAAACTTTTAGTTTCTGAACTTAAAAGAAGATTAGCCAAAGTAAAGCTGGGCGGAGGGGAAAAACGAATTGCCAAACTACACAGTCAGAACAAAATGACAGCCCGCGAGCGAATTGATTATTTGTTAGATAGTGGAAAAAACAGCATTGAAATCGGGGCTTTTGCCGGAGAAGAAATGTATGCCGAACATGGTGGTTGCCCGTCAGGCGGTGTGGTTGTGAAAATTGGTTATATCAAAGGAAAACAATGTATCGTTGTCGCCAATGACGCTACTGTGAAAGCCGGAGCTTGGTTCCCGATTACGGGCAAAAAAAATCTTCGTGCTCAGGAAATCGCTATCGAAAACCGGTTACCGATTATTTATTTGGTGGACAGTGCGGGCGTTTATTTGCCGATGCAGGACGAAATTTTTCCCGACAAAGAACACTTTGGACGTATTTTCAGAAACAATGCCGTGATGTCATCAATGGGAATCACGCAGATTGCTGCAGTAATGGGCAGTTGCGTTGCCGGAGGGGCTTATCTGCCGATTATGAGCGACGAGGCATTGATTGTAGATAAAACAGGAAGTATATTTTTGGCAGGAAGTTATCTGGTAAAAGCTGCTATTGGTGAAAGTATTGATAATGAAACGCTTGGTGGTGCAACTACACATTGCGAAATTTCCGGTGTAACGGATTATAAAGCAAAAGATGACAAAGATGCTTTGGATAAAATCAAAAATATTGTTGATAAAATAGGCGGTTTTGACAAAGCCGGTTATAACCGTGTGAAAGCGGTTAAACCTAAAGAAAATCCGGAGGAAATATATGGTATTCTGCCAAAATCCAGAGCCGAACAATATGATATGAAAGAAATTATCAAACGTTTGGTGGACAATTCTAAGTTTGAAGAATACAAAGAAGGTTACGGACAAACGATTATTACGGCTTATGCCCGCATTGATGGTTGGGCGGTGGGAATCATCGCTAATCAACGAATGGTAGTCAAAACAACTGCAGCGAAAACCAAACCAAGCGAAATGCAGTTTGGCGGTGTGATTTATTCCGATTCTGCCGATAAAGCCACGAGATTTATCGCCAACTGTAACCAAAAGAAAATTCCGTTGGTGTTTTTGCAGGACGTAACCGGATTCATGGTGGGTTCAAAATCTGAACATGGTGGAATTATTAAAGATGGAGCAAAAATGGTCAATGCAGTGTCCAATTCTGTTGTGCCTAAATTTACGGTTGTGGTAGGTAATTCCTATGGGGCCGGAAACTATGCTATGTGCGGTAAGGCTTACGATCCAAGGTTGATTTTTGCTTGGCCAAGTGCAGAGTTGGCGGTAATGGGCGGAGCACAGGCGGCAAAAGTGCTGTTGCAAATCGAGGCGTCATCGCTCAAAGCAAAAGGTAAGGAGCTCACACCGGAAAAAGAAACAGAATTGTTTGAAAAAATCAAAGCGAGATACGACAAACAGGTTTCGCCTTATTATGCCGCTGCCCGATTGTGGACAGATGCAATAATTGACCCGGTTGATACCCGAAAATGGATATCGATGGGCATCGAGGCTGCCGATCACGCACCCATCGAAAAACCATTTAATCTGGGAGTAATACAGGTATAAACAATATATTCGGCTATTTTATAGCCGTTTTTTGTTTCAAAAAATTTAAAATTTATCATATCAATTATTTTGTTACTTTTGTAGGACTTAATTTTATCTAATTTATATTTTTCATTTCATGGGAACTAACGATTCATACGGAAAAGAATTGGCTTTTCAGGCAGACAGAAGAAAAGCTTGCGTAGAACTAATCAAGTTTGTAAACGATTTATGGTTTGACAAATCTATCGAGTTGATTTTATTCAGAAATCAATTGTTGGACAGAAATGTAAGCGACATTATCAACCTGCATGAATATGCCGGAAAATTCGTAGGAAAACCGATAAACGTTTTTGATACGGTAGAAATCGCAAGAGCTATCTCTACTTCAGATTTGCCGCCGGCTCGTATTGATTTAGGGAAATTAACCTATGAATATCAATTGGAAGGAAACAAATACAATGATACTTTGTCATTTGTGGTGGACAAGTTGAAAGATGCTAAAAATTCACCGGAAATCCAACCGAAAGATGTAGTATTATACGGTTTTGGACGAATCGGACGCTTGTTGGCAAGAGAGTTGATGTCCAAAATCGGAAAAGGACAACAGTTGCGTTTAAAAGCCATTGTTACCAGAGATCCTAACGATGAAAGTTCATTGGAAAAAAGAGCTTCTCTTTTGATGTATGATTCCGTGCATGGAGATTTCCATGGGTCTGTTAATATTGATGTGGAAAATGAGTCATTGATTATCAACGGTTCGCCTGTACGAATGATTACAGCCAATCAACCTGAAGATATTGATTACACGCAATATGGCATTGAAGATGCTTTGATTATCGACAACACAGGTGTTTTCAAAGATGAAGAAGCCTTGTCAAGACATCTGAAATCAAAAGGAGCCGACAAAGTGCTGCTTACTGCACCGGGCAAAGGTGTGCCGAATATTGTGTATGGAGTTAATCACGATGAATATGATGTGGATACCACCAAAATCTGGTCGGCAGCATCGTGTACAACCAATGCTATCACGCCGGTTTTAGCCGCTGTTGAGAGTACTTTAGGTGTGAAAAAAGGGCATTTGGAAACTATCCATGCCTATACTAACGACCAAAACTTGGTAGATAATAAACATAAAAAATACCGTAGAGGTAGAGCTGCCGCCTTGAATATGGTAATTACCGAAACAGGAGCAGGGAGTGCCGTGGCAAAAGCTTTGCCGTCATTGGCAGGTAAATTGACTTCTAATGCAATCAGAGTTCCGGTGCCAAATGGTTCATTAGTAGTGTTGAATCTGGAAGTGGAAAAAGCTACTTCTGTTGAGGAAATCAACGAAATCATGAAAAAACACGCTCTCGAAGGAAATCTGGTAGAGCAAATCAAATATTCGATTAGTAACGAATTAGTTTCCTCTGATATTGTCGGTACATCGGCACCGTCTATCTATGACAGCAGAGCGACCATTGTTTCTCCCGATGGGAAGAATATGGTGCTGTACGTATGGTATGACAACGAATTCGGTTACAGCATGCAGGTAGTTCGATTGGCGAAATACATTGCCCAAGTCCGAAGATATTTTTATTACTAAAAACAAAATATAATGCAATTTCTTGTCTATATCATAGCCTATCCACTGCTTTGGCTGATTGCATTATTACCGTTCAGAATATTATATTTTTTATCAGACATAGCCTATGGGATTACTTATTATCTCATAGGCTATCGTAAAAAAACAGTCAGAGAAAATCTGGCATTGACTTTTCCGCATCTTTCTGAAAAAGAACGTTTAATCATAGAGAAAAAATCATACCGACACATGTGCGATATGTTCTTGGAAATGATTAAAACCATGAAAATAAGCCGGAAACAAATCAATCAAAGATTTGTTTTTACCAACATGGAAGTCTATCGGGAAATGGAATCCCAAAACAAAAGTATTATTCTGATGTGTGCCCATTATGCCAGCTATGAATGGGTTATTTCGATGAATAATTACGTTAATTTTGAGGGATACGCTGTTTACAAAAAGATCAACAACAAACATTTTGATGATTTAGTCAAAAAAATCCGCGGACGGTTCAAAACACATCTCATTCATATTTTTGAAACAGCATCAGTCATACGTTCCAACGAAAATAAAGGAATAAAAGGCATATATGGTTTAGCTGCAGACCAATCTCCTCAACTGAAAAAAAACAGTCATTGGGAGAAATTCTTGGGTATTGAAGTACCGGTTTATGCCGGAGGCGAAGTTTTGTCTAAAAAATTCGACATGAATGTACTGTATCTCAAAGTAGAAAAAATGAAAAGAGGACATTATCAGGCAACTTTTGAAGTTTTGACAGACGATGTGCAATCTCTTCCGAAATTTGAACTGACCAAACAGTATCTGCAAAAAGTAGAACAGCAAATCCATCAGGCACCAGAATATTACCTATGGACGCACAAACGCTGGAAACACCGTGGCAAAAAGGACTTATACAATAATCTAGGTAGTTTCAAGTTCTGACAACTGTAAATTGTAACGAAGTAACGAAGTGACAAAGTAACGACTGAGGTTACTAATGGCTTTTGGCTAATCACTATTGGCTGAAAACTAACTTAATTTTTCCTATTCAGATAAAATGAATTATATTTGAAGCTATAATCAGCCATAACAATTAAGTTTGCTGTTAAAAGCAAAAAAATGAACAGATGAAATCAGTGAAGATTATCGAATGTCCGCGAGATGCCATGCAAGGCATCAAAATGTTTATTCCTACAGAGAAAAAGGTACAGTATATCCAATCACTATTGGCAGCGGGCTTTGACACCATAGATTTCGGAAGTTTTGTGTCCCCGAAAGCGATTCCGCAAATGCAGGATACCGCTGAGGTACTGGCACAGTTGGACTTATCACAAACCAAAAGTAAACTGCTCGCCATTATTGCCAATGTAAAAGGAGCGGAACTGGCGTCGGTGCATGACGAAATTCAGTATTTAGGTTATCCGTTTTCGATATCAGAAAATTTTCAGATGCGTAATACACACAAAACCATTGCCGAATCTATCGTAACCTTACAACAAATCATTGAAATCGCACAAAAAACCAACAAAGAAGTTGTGGCATATTTATCTATGGGATTTGGAAATCCGTACGGAGACCCATGGAATGTCGAAATCGTAGCGGAATGGACAGAAAAGCTGGCAAATATGGGTGTGAAAATCCTTTCATTGTCCGATACTATCGGGAGCTCAACACCCGAAGTGATTGATTATCTGTTTGCTAATCTCATTCCGCAATATTCCGATATTGAGTTTGGAGCACATTTGCATACCACGCCCGACAGATGGTTTGAAAAAATCGATGCGGCATACAAAGCAGGTTGCACACGTTTTGACGGAGCTATCAAAGGTTTTGGCGGTTGCCCGATGGCAAAAGACGATTTGACAGGAAATATGCCAACCGAAAAAATGCTGAGTTATTTTACCGCAAATAAAATAGATACGGGAATCAAACCTACTGCGTTTGAAAGTTCGTATAATGAATCAATGAAAATATTTGATTTTTATCATTGATTTTCATACTTCAAAAAAAATGATTAAATTTGCATGCAATTCAACTACGATTTGCACATGAAAGCACACACCTCAAAAATCATAGGTCAGGGATTGACGTATGACGATGTACTTCTTATCCCGAATTATTCGGAAGTATTACCACGAGAAGTAAACATTCAAACAAAATTTTCCAGAAATATTACCCTGAACACTCCTGTTATTTCGGCAGCGATGGATACCGTGACCGAAAGTGCGATGGCTATTGCCATGGCTCGTGAGGGCGGAATCGGTGTATTGCACAAGAATATGACCGCCGAGCAACAGGCAACCGAAGTAAGAAAAGTGAAAAGAGCCGAATCGGGTATGATTATCGACCCGGTTACACTTCCGCTTACTGCGACTGTTGTTGATGCCAAAAATGCGATGCGTGAAAACAGCATTGGCGGTATTCCTATCATAGATGAAAATAATATACTGGCAGGAATTGTAACCAATCGTGATTTGCGTTTTGAGCGTGATGGCAACCGTTCCATCACCGAAGTGATGACAAAAGATAATATTGTGACTGCATTTGAGGGAACAACGCTCGAAGATGCCGAACATATATTACAAGAAAATAAAATCGAGAAACTACCTGTTGTTAATAGCAAAAATGAATTAATCGGACTGATTACTTTCAGAGATATAACCAAATTGACATTGAAACCCGATGCCAACAAAGACAAATACGGGCGTTTGCGTGTAGCGGCTGCCTTGGGTGTAACTGCCGACGCGGTTGAGCGTGCCGGTGCATTGGTCAAAGCGGGAGTTGATGCCTTGATTATCGACACTGCCCACGGACACACCAAAGGCGTGGTTACTGTTTTGAAAGAAGTCAAGAAAAGTTTTCCTGAAATAGATGTGATTGTCGGTAATATTGCCACTGCCGAAGCGGCTTTATATTTGGCGGAAGCCGGTGCAGATGCCGTGAAAGTTGGTATCGGGCCGGGGTCTATCTGTACTACCCGCGTGGTTGCAGGGGTTGGATTTCCTCAGTTTTCTGCAGTGTTGGAAGTAGCAGAAGCACTGAAAGGTTCGGGAGTTCCGGTTATTGCAGACGGAGGAATCCGTTACACAGGCGATATTCCGAAGGCTTTGGCAGCCGGAGCTGATTGCGTGATGTTAGGGTCATTGTTGGCAGGAACGAAAGAGTCGCCGGGCGAAACCATAATCTATGAAGGCAGAAAGTACAAATCATACCGCGGTATGGGGTCATTAGCCTCGATGAAACAAGGCTCGAAAGACCGTTATTTCCAAGATGTGGAAGACGACGTGAAAAAACTCGTTCCGGAGGGTATCGAAGGACGTGTAGCATACAAAGGCGAACTGGCTGAGAGTATGTTGCAATTTATCGGTGGTTTACGTGCCGGAATGGGGTATTGCGGAGCAAAAGATATCAAAACCTTGCAGGAAACCGCTCGTTTTGTTCAACTGACCGCATCAGGAATCGGCGAAAGCCACCCGCATAATATCACGATTACCAAAGAAGCACCAAATTATTCCAGAAGATAATTTTCAGCTCAAGAAGAAATCTGATTAATGAGTTATTAGCGAATGAAGGGTGTTTGATGTAGAAAGAAACCTACAGGGTTTGTACACGTTGTTGTGCTAACTCTGTAGGTTTTTTGTTTCAAGTTCTGATAACTGTGACGAAGTAACGAAGTGACACCCGAGACAGGCTAATGGCCCTTTACTCATAGCTAACCAACTAATCGACTTTTTCTGAAATTTTAACCATAAATTCATTAATTTTGTAGGAAATTACCTCGACACAACAATATGGTCAATAACGAACAAATAAGAAATCTCAGTGAGCGAATCGATGCCTTGCATAAGTATTTGGAAATCGAGAAAAAGCTGATTGAAATTACCAACGAAGAAGAAAAAACCTTTGCACCTGATTTTTGGGACGATTCCAAAAAGGCGGAAATCATCATGAAAGAACTTCGCTCGAAGAAAAAATGGGTGGAAGACTATACTAATGCCAAAGAGTCTTTGGAGGATTTGCAGATATTACTTGAATATGCTCAGTCCGGCGATGCTTCAGAGGAAGAGGTTACTCAGCAATACCAAAAAACTTTGCAATTTGTTGAAGATATTGAATTCAGAAATATGTTGTCAGATGAAGGGGATAGCATGAGTGCCGTTTTGCAGATTACTGCCGGAGCCGGAGGTACGGAAAGTTGTGACTGGGCGTCTATGCTGATGCGTATGTATATGATGTGGGGCGAGAAAAACAAATACAAAATCAAAGAGCTTAACTATCAGGAAGGCGATGTTGCGGGAGTCAAAACAGTGACTCTGGAGTTCGACGGCGAATATGCTTTTGGTTACCTGAAAGGCGAAAACGGCGTGCATCGTTTGGTGCGGATTTCCCCGTTTGACAGCAACGCCAAGCGACACACGTCGTTTGTTTCGGTATATGTTTATCCATTGGCAGATGATACCATTGAGATTGAAATTTCTCCGGCAGATATTTCATGGGAAACCATGCGGTCGTCTGGTGCGGGAGGGCAGAACGTGAACAAGGTGGAAACCGCCGTTCGGTTACGCCACCACCCAACGGGAATCATTATTGAAAATTCTGAAACCCGCTCGCAATTAGATAATAAAACCAAGGCGATGCAATTGCTTAAATCCCAGTTGTATGAAATGGAATTGCAAAAGCGTCAAGCAAAAAGAGATGAAATTGAAGCCGGCAAAAAGAAAATCGAATGGGGGTCGCAAATCAGAAATTATGTGATGCACCCGTATAAACTGGTCAAAGATGTTCGTTCTGAATATGAAACCAGCGATGTAGATGCGGTAATGAATGGCGAAATAGACGAATTTTTAAAAGCCTATCTGATGATGATGGGACAAAACGAAGACGAACAATAATGGTAAAATATAAACCATTTTTTTTGCAACGTCAATAATAAACTTTAAACGAATACATTATATATGTACAAAACACTTATCCGCCCGATACTGTTTCAGTTTGACCCTGAAAAAGTACATCATTTTACTTTCGGAATGATTTCATTTTTGAATAAAATTCCCGGTGTTTCTGCATTGATACGCTCTATTTATCAGGTGAATAATCCTAAACTGGAACGGGAAGTGTTTGGTTTGAAATTCAATAATCCGGTAGGTTTGGCGGCAGGGTTGGACAAAGATGCTAAAATCTACAACGAATTGAACAACTTCGGTTTTGGTTTTATCGAAATCGGAACCATTACACCCAAACCGCAAGACGGGAATCCTAAAAAGAGGTTGTTCCGTTTAAAGGAAGATAAAGGAATCATCAACCGAATGGGTTTTAATAACAGCGGAGTGCAAGTGGCTGTTGAACGGCTGAAAAAAAACAAAGGCGTTTTGATTGGTGGGAATATCGGTAAAAACAAAGTGACACCAAACGACAGGGCGGTGGAAGATTACAAAATATGCTTTAATGCACTGTATGATTATGTCGATTATTTTGTGGTCAATGTGAGTTCGCCTAATACGCCAAATCTCCGTGAATTGCAGGATAAAGAACCACTCACAGAATTGTTAAGCACTTTGCAGACTTTAAATCAGCAAAAAAGCAAAACCAAACCGATTTTGCTCAAAATAGCACCCGATTTGACCAACGAGCAGTTGATGGATATTATTGATATTGTTCAGGATACGAAAATTGCCGGAGTGATTGCTACCAACACCACCATTTCGCGTGAAGGCTTGCAATCTACCAATCAGAAAGAAACCGGCGGGTTGTCGGGGCAGCCATTGAAAAAACGCAGTACAGAAGTAATTCGGTTTTTGCATGAAAAAAGTAACGGAGCATTTCCGATTATCGGAGTAGGCGGAATCCATACTGCTGAAGATGCTTTGGAAAAACTCAACGCCGGTGCCAGTCTGGTGCAGGTTTATACCGGGTTTATTTATGAAGGACCAAAGTTGGTCAAAGACATCAACAAAGCTATTTTAAAAACATGTCAGAACAAATAAGCACGGTGCTTATTGCTAGTTTTTTGCTCACGATTGCCCCTGGTCCGGACGTGATGTATGTGATTGCCCAAAGCATTTCCAAAGGCAGAAAATATGGTTTGGCGTCAGCAGTGGGTTTGTCCGTCGGGCTGTTGTTTCACACTTCTTTGCTGGCATTTGGGATTTCTCAGATAATCTCACAAAACGAGCGAATATTTCAGGCAGTCAAATACTTCGGTGCTTTGTATTTGCTTTGGCTGGCATACAAAGTTTGGAAATCTGAGCCGGAAACGGTCGAGATTGCTACAGAGAAAAACACGAAAAAATATCCAATAGCCAATACTTTTCAGGGATTAATTATGAACATCAGCAACCCGAAAGTATTGATGTTTTTTCTGGCAGTTATTCCTAATTTTATTGATTTGTCCAATGAAAATATCAAAGGACAGATTTTTACCATGGAAATAATTTTTGTCTTTCAGGCTTTGATTATTTTTTCACTATATGCTGCTTTAGCGTCCAAATTAACCGGTTTTATGCGTAAGAACGTAAAATTCCAGCTTTTTTTGAAATATTTTCAGGTTATTGTATTTGTCGGATTGGCAGTGATGTTCTTTGTTTAAAATTCATTTTTTGATATATCCTTATTTTATCAAATCTTTTTTGATATATTCATAAAAAAATCTGCTTATTTTTGTTGATATGTAAAGTGTGTTTAAATCTATACAAAAGTATATGGTAGAATAAATAAAGTATTGTAAATTTGTAGCAATTTAAATACAAACAATAAAGTGTCTTTAAGACAAAACTATGGATAGATTTTCCTTTTTAAACGCAGCTCACACTGCATTCTTTGCAGATTTGTATGACCAGTATTTACAAAGTCCCGACAGTGTGGAGCCAAGTTGGAGAGCCTTTTTTCAGGGCTATGATTTTGCCACTGAATACAATGGTTCTGTAGATGGATTAATACAGGACGTCAATGATTTGCACCTGCAAAAAGAGTTTGATGTTATCCGGTTAATTAATGCTTATCGCAGATACGGGCATTTGCTAAGTCAAATCAACCCACTGAAAGAACGCAAAGTGGCAAACCCGCCTAATCTTTCTATCGAGCATTTTGGTTTGATCAACAGCGATTTAGATACTGTTTTTGAGGTTTCAAAAATGGTTCAGTTGAACAAAGCTACACTCAAGGAAATTGTTGCTCATTTGCAAAAAATATATTGTGGTACGGTAGGAGTAGAATTCGAACACACCAACAATGAGGAAAAAATTAAATGGGTAGCTGAATATTTTGAAAAAGGTGCTGCCGATATATCTGCCGACAAGAAAAAAGAAATTTTAGCCAAGCTCATCAAATCCAGTGCTTTTGAAAACTTTTTCCATACCAAATATGTAGGTCAAAAAAGGTTTTCCATTGAAGGATTGGAAACGGTTATCCCTGCAATGCACCAGCTTTTTGATGCAGCTGCAGAGTCGGGTATCGAAAAAGTTGTGGTAGGTATGGCACATCGCGGAAGGTTGAATATGCTGGCTAATATATTCAACAAACAACCGAAAAATATATTTACCGAATTCGACGGAAAGGATTATGCCGATGTGGCTGATTCGTTTGACGGCGATGTAAAATATCACTTAGGATATTCTACCCAGACTGATTTTGGTGATAAAAAATTGAGCATCAATCTGGCACCAAATCCATCACATTTGGAAACGGTAGGAGCTGTGATTGAAGGAGTATCAAGGGCTCTACAAGATAAATATTACAGCGACAGTCCGTCGCAGGTTTTACCGATAGCTATTCATGGCGATGCTGCCGTGGCGGCACAAGGTATTGTGTATGAAGTTGTTCAGATGTCAGGACTCAGGGCTTATAAAACCGGCGGAACTATTCATATTGTATTAAATAACCAAGTTGGATTTACGACCAATCAAACAGATGCGAGAACAAGTGTGTACAGCACAGATGTTTCCAAAGTTGTCGGAGCACCGGTCGTTCACGTGAATGCAGATGATACCGAGGCGGCAGTTAAGGCATTTTTGTTTGCATTGGAATACAGAAATCATTTTAAGGAAGATGTATTTATCGATTTAATTGGTTATAGAAAATATGGGCATAACGAAGGTGACGAACCGAAATTTACCCAGCCTTTGTTATACAAACTGATTTCTAAACATCAGAAAGTGACTGTGCAATATACCAAGAAATTGGTTGACAGCGGAGTGATTACCGAGCAGGACGCCAAAAATATTGAAGACGAGTACAAAAATCTTTTAGAGCAAAATCTGGAAGAAGCCCGAAACAATGAGAAGGCTATCGTTATTCCTTTTATGCAAAATGAGTGGGAAACCTACAAAATTGCTGACCGTAAAACGATGCTGGCTGATTATAATACCAATGTGAAACCGGAATTACTCGATGAAGTTGCGGAATTGCTGACAAAATTACCGAACGATAAGAAATTTATCAAGAAAACGCAAAAATTGATTGACGACCGCAAGTCTATGTACTACGAAAAAGACCGTTTGGACTGGGCTATGGGCGAGTTGTTGGCTTACGGAACGCTAATTTCAGAAGGTTTTGACGTAAGATTTTCAGGACAAGATGTAGAAAGAGGAACATTCTCACACCGCCATGCTGTTATCAAAACAGAAGATACTGAAGAAAGTTACATTCCGCTGAATCAGCTTAAAAACCAAAACGGACAAATGCGTATTTACAACTCATTGTTGTCCGAATATGCCGTGTTAGGTTTTGAATATGGATATGCATTAACCAATCCGAAGGCATTAACCATCTGGGAAGCACAGTTTGGGGATTTCTCTAACGGGGCTCAGATTATTTCCGACCAATATATTTCTTCCGGAGAAGATAAATGGGGCAACCAAAACGGAATTGTGATGTTATTGCCACACGGTTATGAGCATCAGGGAGCGGAACATTCTTCTGCAAGATTAGAGAGATTTTTGCAGTTGACTTCCGACCACAATATGTTTGTAGTGAACACAACTACACCAGCAAATCAGTTTCATTTGCTGAGAAGACAAATGGTTACTGATTTCAGAAAACCATTAATTGTGATGTCGCCGAAAAGTTTGCTCAGACACCCGAAAGCTGTTTCTTCCAAAGAAGAATTTACTTCCGGCGGATTCCAAACTGTTATTGATGACAAAGAAATTACCGATAAAAATGCCGTAAAAACAGTTGTTTTTGTGTCAGGTAAATTCTATTATGATTTGATTGCAGAAAGAGAGAATCTGGAAAGAAATGATGTAGCTTTTGTGCGTATCGAACAATTATTTCCGTTGGATAAGGAGAAAATCAAAGCGATTATTGAGAGTTATCCCAATGCAGATGATTATGTTTGGGCACAGGAAGAGCCGAGAAATATGGGAGCTTACAGCTATATGCTGATGAATTTCGATTTGGTAAAATTCAGATTAGCCTCTCCGGCAGACGCATCAGCACCGGCATCAGGTTCGGTAATGAGGTCACAGGCAAGACACCGTGCTGCCATTCAAAAAGTTTTTAATAAATTAGACCAATAAATAGTTACTAACAGAAAACAAAAAGATATAACCGATGAGTGTTTTAGAAATGAAAGTCCCTTCCCCGGGCGAATCTATCACGGAAGTTGAAATTGCTACATGGTTGGTTCAGGACGGAGATTATGTAGAAAAAGACCAGGCAATAGCAGAAGTTGATTCAGATAAAGCTACCTTGGAATTACCGGCTGAAGCGAGTGGAATAATTACCCTTAAAGCAGAAGAAGGCGATGCTGTAGCTGTTGGAGAAGTAGTGTGCCTGATTGACACAAGTGCGGCTAAACCAGAAGGTGGTTCTGCAACAACAGAAGTGAAAGAAGATAAAAAACCGGAAGAAAAACAAGCTGCACCAGCACCGCAACAAGCTGAGCAAACCTATGCAACAGGTTCTGCATCACCGGCTGCGAAGAAAATATTAAACGAGAAAAACATTGACCCGGCTACTATTCAGGGTACCGGAAAAGACGGACGTGTTACTAAAGATGATGCGGTTAATGCCGTACCGTCTATGGGAACGCCAACCGGAGGACCGCGAAACAGCGAACGCAAAAAAATGTCCATGCTTCGCAGAAAAGTAGCTGAGCGTTTGGTCGAGGCAAAAAACACCACGGCAATGCTTACTACTTTCAACGAAGTAAATCTGACTGAGATAAACCGATTGAGAACTGAATTTAAAGAAGCATTCAAAGCTAAGCACGGTGTGTCTTTAGGTTTTATGTCTTTCTTTACCAAAGCGGTTACAAGAGCATTGGAGCTTTATCCGGACGTAAACTCAATGATTGACGGACAAGACCAGATTAAATATGAATTTGCCGATATTTCTATCGCAGTATCCGGACCAAAAGGATTGATGGTGCCGGTAGTGCGAAATGCAGAATTATTGACTTTCAGGGGCATTGAGGCTGAGATTAAAAGATTAGCAACCCGTGCCAGAGATGGTAAAATTACTGTCGATGAAATGACCGGAGGAACGTTTACCATTACCAATGGAGGTGTTTTCGGTTCGATGTTGTCCACACCGATTATCAATCCGCCACAATCAGGTATTTTGGGTATGCACAATATCATCGAAAGACCGGTAGCTGTGAACGGACAAGTGGTTATCGCTCCGATGATGTATATCGCATTGTCTTATGACCACCGAATTATTGATGGTAGAGAATCTGTAGGGTTCTTGGTTGCTGTGAAAGAAGCATTAGAAAATCCGGTAGAGCTTTTGATGGATAACAATCCAACTAAAGCATTGGAATTATAATAGATTTTGATGTTGAACTTGTTTAAAGTAAATCGCTCATAAAAAAGCGAATTATTTAAAATCCCGGGTGTGAACCCCAAACTTTAAACAAAAAAACATGAAACTTTAAAAGCAATAAAGGGTTGGCTGGATAGTCAACCCTTTTTTTGTGTATTTAGACGGATTAAAGTATCTTTGCCTGACTAAATATTTTATTATGGAAAACGGAATTTACGCAAAATTCAATACCGAAAAAGGAGATATTCTCATTCAGCTTACTTATGATAAAACACCCGGAACAGTAGGGAATTTCGTGGGTTTGGCAGAAGGAAATCTCGAAAATGATATTCGTCCGCAAGGAAAACCTTATTATGATGGACTGAAATTCCATCGTGTGATTAGTGACTTTATGATTCAGGGAGGCTGTCCGAGTGGCAGTGGTACCGGAGGCCCTGGTTACCAATTCGATGACGAATTCCACCCGGATTTAAAACATGACAGACCAGGAGTGCTTTCAATGGCGAATGCCGGTCCCGGGACAAATGGTTCCCAGTTTTTTATTACCCACGTGGCAACACCTTGGCTGGACAATAATCATACTGTTTTCGGATATGTGATTGAAGGACAAGATGTAGTTGATGCCATAGAACCTAATGATGTTATTAACAGTTTAGAAATCATTCGGGTAGGGGAGGAAGCTCAGAAATGGAATGCGATTGAAGCTTTCAGAACATTTGAAGGAACTCGCGAAAAGAGACTAGAAGAAGAGAAACAACGTAGCGAGGCCGAGTTGGATAAAATATCTCAGGGATTTGAGAAAACATCAAGCGGATTACGCTATCAGATTACCGAAAAAGGCAACGGAAAAAAAGCCGAAAAAGGAAATACTGTTTCCGTACATTACAGAGGTAAACTTGCTAATGGTCAGGAATTTGATAGTTCATTCAAACGCAATCAACCCTTGGAATTTGTTGTCGGAATCGGGCAGGTTATCGAAGGCTGGGACGAAGGCTTACAACTGTTGCAGGTAGGCGACAAAGCCCGGTTGGTTATTCCGTCGTATTTAGGCTATGGCTCAAGAGGAGCCGGAGGAGTAATCCCGCCAGATGCTACATTGATTTTTGATGTAGAATTGATTAATGTGAAATAGTTTATATTATGATTTTTTAAAGTTTATAAAGTTAGAAAAATTCAAGGTTGGGCTGAAAGTAATTTGAAATTTTGAACGTGAAATTCTAAATCTCATTGTAACGATAACAACTTGAAACTTTAAACAAACTCATTAATAAGTCATAACAAAAACTCCGCTCTCAAGGCGGAGTTTCTATTTGTATAAGATTACCACTCATTCATTATCTCAGCAAAATATTGGATAGACGTCAGCTTGTCTTCTATATGAAATATCGGGCAGGAAACAATCACTTCGTCCAGTTGTAATTTTTGAATCACATATCGGATATCTTCGGAAACGGATTCTTTTGTTCCGATGAACGAATAGGCTGTCATTTGTCTGACATAGGCTTCCTCTTCCGGATTCCACAAACCTTCCATACTATCGACTGGCGGCTGCATAGGTTTCCTTTCATTGCGGATAATTCCCAAAAACATACGATAAAAAGAAGTTGACAATCGTTGAGCTTCTTTTTCAGTATTGGCAATAATCACATTAAAACAAGCCATGGAATACGGTTTGTTATTCAATTCTTCACATTTTTGCCGGTATAAAGCCATTGCATGAACGAGTTGTTGCGGAGCAAAATGACTGGCAAAAGCATAAGGCAACCCAAACCTCGAAGCGACGTAAGCACTATCGGTACTTGAACCCAGAATCCAGATAGGCACATTCGTTCCTTCTGCCGGAATGGCTCTCAAATCCGAATGCTGATTTTCCATAGTAAAAAAACGTTGTAATTCCTGTAATCGAACATCAAAATTTTGGGCGTTCTGAAAAAAATCAGCACGAATGTATTGGGCAGTTTTGGTATCAGTTCCGGGAGCTCTTCCAAGACCTAAATCTATTCTATTTGGATATAAAGATGCCAGTGTACCAAAGGTTTCTGCTACAATTAACGGCGAGTGATTGGGCAACATAATTCCGCCGGAACCAACCCGAATGCGGTTCGTTTTTCCGGCAATGTGCCCGATTAAAATCGGAGTGGCAGTGCTTGCTACGCTTTCCATATTGTGATGTTCGGCAAACCAGTATCGTTTATAACCAAATCGCTCAGCACATTGAGCAGACCGGACAGATTTTTCAAAAGTTTCAGTATAAGAACTACCTTGCGTAACGTGGGCTAAATCGAGAAAGGAATAAGGAATCATTTTTTTATCTTTAAATCATCATCATCAAAGGTAATAAAACTTTGTCAACCAGATTACATTTCCTAATTTTGAGGCAAAATAAATCAGCAGTTATGGACTTGTTCATTTTTACTTTCGGTGCGTTATTTTCGGTAATGAATCCAATCGGTTCAGTGCCTATTTTCCTCAGTCTGACGCAAAACGACAGCAAACGGAGTAAAAAAAGAACAGCTCTCTGGACTTCAATTAATGTGTTGATTATCCTGATTGTTTCTTTTTTTGCAGGCAGGTATATCCTGAATTTTTTCGGTATTTCGATAGATGTACTTAGAATTGCCGGAGGATTGATTATCTGTATGTCGGCATACGGATTATTGATGGGGGCAACCGGAAAACAACGCGGAGTAAGTAAAAAAGTAACTTCAGATGCCCAACACCGTTCTGATGTTTCACTAACGCCTTTGGCAATCCCGATGATGGCAGGACCGGGAGCGATGTCTTTGCTGATAGCGATGTATCAGGATTATCCGGGCTATTTGGATAAAGTTATCATTATTTCGGCTATATTGGTTTCTTGCTTGTCTATTTTTATTGTGCTCAGAAGCAGTAATTACATTTCTCAATTACTCGGTGCGTCAGGGATTGTGGCTGTTTCTCGTATTGTCGGATTTTTGGTTATGGCAATCGGAATTCAGTATATCATTAATTCGCTGTTGATTATCTTTAAGATAGAATAATCACTTGACAGTAAAGAAAACCTTTTCGCCTGAAGCAATCTTTGAAGAACTTTTTACGTATATAGTTTGACTTCCGCAAAGCAATTCAATCCAATAGCTATCGCCCATAAAATAAGATTCGGAAACGGTTGCCAACACTCCGTTGTTGTCGGAAATAATTAGCTCATGAGGTCTGAACAGATTTTCTGTCACGTTTAATTTTTGAGTTATTGCTGAAGAAAGCTGATTGATTTCGCCGAATAATTGAGCAACTCGAATGTCCTTTTTGGTGTAGTAAGCCTCAGTGGAAGTTCCGTTAAAAATCATTTTTCCTTCATGCAAAACCAATATATCATCGGCAAATTGCAAGGCTTCTTCCGGTATATGTGTAGCAAAAATAACCGTAATCTTATTTTTTTTGGCAAACTTAAAAATGGCTCTGCTCAGCTCAATTTTATGCGGGTAATCCAAATGACTGAAAGGTTCGTCCAAAAGCAAAACCTCCGGCTGGCTGGCCAATGCTTTCGCTAGAGCAACCCGTTGCATCTGCCCGCCGCTTAGTGTCGAAACTTTCCGGGTCGCAAAGCCGGTTAATCCAACCAGTTCAATAAGTTCGTCAACTTTTTCTTTTTTATATCGTAAATCAAAATTAGACAAAAAATGCCCGATATTTTCCTGTAGAGTAGTGTAGGGCATGAGGTCAAAATCCTGAGCTACATATTTCATAAAATCCATTCCCGGAACCAAATGATAAGCAGGACCGAGAATTTTTATATCTTTCCAGAAAATTGAGCCATTGTCGGCGTCTAACAAGCCATACAATAGTTTGATTAATGTGGATTTTCCGCTCCCGCTTTTGCCCATAACAGCCATAGATTTCCCGGATTTGACCGAAAAATCAAGCTGTCGGAGAACGGTTTTCTGTTCATATCGAAAAGATAAATTATTGACTTGTAGCATAATAAAAAGAAAGACAGCCGAAGCTGTCTGATGATTTAGGAAATACTTGCCAAGTATCTTTCAGCGTCCAGTGCTGCAATACAACCCGAGCCAGCTGCCGTGACCGCTTGTCGGTATTCGCTGTCTTGTACGTCGCCACAGGCAAAAACCCCGGCAACATTTGTTTTGGAAGACTTGCCTTTAGTGATGATGTATCCGGCTTCGTCTGTTTCCACGAAATCTTTGAATATTTCCGTGTTTGGTGTATGTCCGATAGCAACGAAAAATCCGGTAGCCGGAATCGTTTTTTCTTCATTGTTTGTCTTGTCAATTACTTTTACACCGTTTACCACCTGACCATCGCCTAAGATTTCTAAAGTTTCGGTATTCATCAAGATTTCGATATTCGGTGTTTTTCTCACACGTTCCTCCATGATTTTCGACGCTCTGAATTGCTCTGAACGCACAAGCATGGTTACTTTATTACACAGATGAGAAAGATAATGAGCCTCTTCACAGGCACTGTCTCCGGCTCCGACAATCACTACATCTTGGTTGCGGTAAAAGAAACCGTCACATACCGCACAGGCAGAAACTCCCCCGCCTTGTGCCAGATAATGTTGTTCCGATTCCAAACCTAAATACTTTGCCGTTGCTCCGGTACTGATGATGACGGTGTCGGCATGAATTTCGATAGTATCGTTAATCCAAACTTTTTTCACGGGTGCGGAAAAATCAACTTTGGTTGCCCAGCCATCGCGAACGTCTGTGTTGAATCTTTTTGCCTGAGCTTGTAGTTGTACCATCATTTCCGGTCCGGTTACACCGTCAGGATATCCTGGAAAATTTTCTACTTCATTGGTTGTGGTTAACTGTCCACCAGGCTGGATTCCCTGATATAATACCGGGTTCATGTTTGCTCTGGCAGCATATATGGCGGCGGTGTATCCCGCAGGTCCTGAGCCTATAATCAGGCATTTTACGTGTTCTATACTCATATTTTATTTATAAAAAAGTGTAATTTTTAGGATAGCAAATTTACGGTTAATTCATCAACTTAAAAATTATTGATACAAAAAACAGAAAAATATTTGCAAAGTTATTTTTTTCATCTACATTTGCACTCTCAAAAGTTCACGGGGTGTAGCGTAGCCCGGTCATCGCGCCTGGTTTGGGACCAGGAGGTCGCAGGTTCGAATCCTGCCACCCCGACAACACTTACACTAAGTGGCGTCAGAAACCCGCAAATTCTATGGATTTGCGGGTTTTTTGTTTTATTTCATATCAAAATATCCCAATTTATATCAATCTAAACGTGAGCTATTCGGTGAGTCTTTTTTATGTTATAAATTTACTCACAGAAAAGCATATAAGTAAATGTATATCAAAATATTACATCATTTATTTTAATGCTTTTTATCACTATTTAACTTCTTTTTTGTGAGCAATTAATAGTTGCAACGAGAGAACTGTACCAAAGAGAAACAGTTAAACACAAAATGAATGGATATGAAGAGAATGAACACTTTTGGGATTCAATTTATCATCAGAGTACCCAAACAACAGAAAAATGAAAAGTATTCCGTTTACGCTCGTATTACGGTAAATGGTCGCAGGTCAGAAATTTCCCTGAAAGCTAAAGTCTTACCCAAAAATTGGGATGAAGTAAAAGGCAAAGCAAAAGGTAAACGGGAAGATGTTATCAAGCTCAACAATCATATTGAACGAGTTCGTTCGCTGATTACCGATTGTTATCATCAATTAATTCAACAGCGACAAGAGATAACCGTGGAAGCTGTTAAATCATTGTATCTCGGCGAAGATAAAAAGGAAGGAATGACTTTAATAAAACTTTCGGAATATCATAAGCAGGTTGAAACTGGAAGACTTGCTCCGGGTACATTGAAAAATTATACTACTACTGTGTCGTATCTGAAAAAGTTTATCAGAAAACATTACAAAAAAGAAGATATTTATCTTGAGAAACTGAATTATAAGTTTATGCTGGATTTTGAAAACTTTTTGCACAACCATAAACCTACAGATCATCAAAGACCAATGAATAATAATGGTGTGATGAAGCATTTGGAACGGTTGAAAAAACTCGTTAATATGGCTATTANGTTGTCAATCTCTTTAAACAAAGAATTCTCACTATCAATAGACATAAATTCTGCTGTTAAACTCAATGCAACTACTTCTAAATCAGACATTTTTTGTTTTCTACCAACCTTTGATTTATAGTCTAATTTACAATTCAAAGAACTTATAACTTCTAAAACTCTAAAATATTTTTTTACTATATTTGACATGGATATTGGTTTGTTTGGCGACTTCAAGATACTGTTTTTCAGTATCTTGACCAATATCTAATCAATATATTTTCCTAAAAATAATTACACCCAACGGGTTAAGAAATAATCATTGACCAATCCCTCGCTATTTTGCGAGGGATTTTCTTTCTTTCTCACTGTTTTCAGCGTTTAACAAAATTTTATCCGGCATTGCACCGCCTGAGAATATTTTTTTAACTACTTTAGTTCTTTATTTCAATTCAACTTGAATTTATACTTATGAAGAGGAACTATAAAATACTTTTGTTCGTTGTTTTTCTAGCTGCGGCATCATGCAGTTTCATGGCTAAAAAGAACACACCGGATCCCGAAAAAGAATCCATGCTGATGGAGTTGATTTCGTTTATTATCCAAAACGGGCATTACGACCCGGCTGATGTAAACGATGAATTTTCCGGCAAAGTTTATAAGAATTATCTCGATGCACTTGATGGCAGCAAGCGTTTCTTTTTGCAGGAAGATGTCGATTTGATGAATCAGTTTGAGCACCAAATTGATGATTTAATTAAAGAAAAATCATTCAGTTTTTTTGATATGAGCTATAACCTGCATCAGCAGAGAATGAAAGAGGTACAAGGTTTTTATGAAGAAATTCTAGACAAGCCTTTTGACTTTTCTACCAACGAAAGTATAGACACTGACTATGAAAAACAACCTTATGTGACCACTACAGAAGAGCTGAAAGAACGTTGGAAAATTCAGCTGAAATACACTGTTTTGTCGTCAATCAACAACAAACTCAGCATACAGAAAGAGCTTGACGACGATGATAAGGAAAAAAACAAAACTTTCGAGGAAATCGAAAAGGAAAGTCGCGAAAGTGCCAAAAAATCTTTAGACGAATTTTTTGACGCAATGCTTGATATCAGTCGTGAAGAATGGTTAGGAATTTACCTGAACTGCATCGTTGAACAATTTGACCCGCACACCAATTATCTTTCGCCCGACAACAAGGAAAAATTTGATGAAAGTATGTCAGGTTCTATGGAAGGTATCGGAGCGACATTAAGAAAAAAAGATGATTATGTAGAAATCACTGAAGTGCTGCCCGGAGGTCCTGCCTGGAGAGGAAAAGAACTCGAAAACGGCGACCTGGTACTAAAAGTTGCCCAAGGCAGTGAAGAAGCCGTGGATATTACCGGAATGCGGTTAACGAAAGTAGTTAAAATGATTAAAGGTAAAAAAGGAACCGAAGTAAAACTCACTGTAAAAAAAGTGGACGGAAGCATCAAAATTATTTCTATTATCAGAGACCGTTTTGAAATTCAGGAAACTTTTGCCAAATCAACAATTATTGAAACAGAAAACGGGAAGTATGGCTTGATTAACCTGCCTAAATTTTATGTCAGCGACGAAAGCAATGAGTACAGAAACGCTTTTACCGATGTGCAGAAAGAGGTTGAACTCCTCAAAGAACAAGACGTTGAAGGTATCATTATGGATTTGAGAAACAACGGTGGCGGCTCGTTGAAAACAGTCGTGGACATGGTCGGTCTTTTTGTGAAAAACGGTCCGGTTGTACAAGTAAAAAATTCCAAAGGACAGTCTCAGGCGTTGGAAAATTATGGCATCAAAACTATCTGGACAGGACCTTTGGTGGTTTTGGTCAATAATTATTCCGCATCGGCATCTGAAATATTTGCCGCTGCCATACAGGATTACAACCGCGGACTTGTTTTGGGGTCAAAACATACTTTCGGCAAAGGAACCGTACAAAATTATTTCGTGCTGAACGATTTGATTCAGAAAAATGATATTGATTTGGGAGCATTGAAATTTACTTCACAGAAATTTTACCGTATTAACGGTGGTTCAACACAGCTGAAAGGTGTGGAAAGCGATATCATTTTACCGGACAGATTTTCGTATATCGACACAGGCGAAAGAGATTATGATAACGCAATGCCTTGGGACAAAATCAAGCCGGCTTCATACAAAAAGCTGCCACATCACTTTGAACAGGTAATTCGTGAAAGTCAAGAAAGAATCCGGAACAATGAGAATTTCAGATTGATTGACAGCAATGCCCAATGGATTAATGAACGTCAGAACGACAAAGTTTTTTCATTGAATATGGAAGAATTTAAGCAAAAAGCTGAAAAAATAGAGGAAAAATCCAAGGAATACGAAAGTCTGAAAAAATACAAAAACCAATTGGTTTTTAAATCCTTACCTTCAGAAGTTTCTTTGTTTGAACAGGATACTGTCTTGAAATCGAAAAGAGAGGTATGGCACGAAAATATGCAGGAAGATTTGTATATCGAAGAAGCTGTAAACGTGCTAAATGACTTAAAAAAAGCCTCTTAAGCGATGACAAACCAAGCTGAATCTCAATTCGGGATAGCACTCCAAAAATTCAAAAAGAATTTTTGGGGTGTTTTCAGTTTTTGGTTTATTATTTTTTTAATGCTAATCAGTGTGTTTGCTTATGTAATCGCACCAGATGCTACAAAAAATGCTAATAACGGCGATGTATCTATCCGAACAAAGGCACCAGGATTTACAGTAAAAATAATCGAAGTACCAATCAACAACAACCACAGTTTTACTGATTGGTTGACCGGTTCGGCAATCAACACGCAGCATATTCCTATTCTGGATTATCATATTCAAAACGACACTTTATTTTATCATCAATACAATGAAGATCCACAACTGGCACAGGAAAAATCAATGCCGATAGTTGCTTTTCACACAGACAGTAAAACCGTTGAAGAAAAACATATCAAAGAGAAAAAATTTTGGCTGGGTACCGACAATCAAGGTAGAGATTATCTGAGCCGTTTGCTTATCGGAACACGGGTTTCACTAACTATCGGGTTTGTAGCTGTTTTTATTTCTATCATTGTTGGTGTGACGCTTGGTGCAATTGCCGGGTATTTTGGCGGAAAAATTGATACTTTTATCCTTTGGCTGATTAATGTGGTATGGTCTATCCCTACTCTGCTGCTGGTTATTGCCATCACACTGGCATTAGGCAAAGGCTTCTGGCAGGTTTTCATCGCCGTCGGACTGACGATGTGGGTAGAAGTCGCCCGTATTGTCCGCGGACAAGTGATGAGCCTCAAACAAGCTCAGTATATCACTGCTGCTCGGGCATTGGGATTTTCTGACGCAAGAATCATATTCAGGCACATTTTACCCAACAGCTGGGCACCTGTTATTGTGATTTCCGCGGCCAATTTCGCCTCTGCCATATTGATTGAAAGCGGACTGAGTTTCTTAGGTCTGGGTGCTCAGGTACCTATCCCGAGCTGGGGTGGAATGATTAAAGAGCATTACAATTACATCATTCTCGGAAAGGCTTACCTCGCATTGATTCCAGGAACTGCTATGGTACTGCTGGTCGTTTCTTTTATGATGATTGGCAATGCTTTGCGTGATGCTTTAGACGTGAAGAGGTAAACTTTAGACATAGGCTTTATTTCAGCTTTAGGCTACAAAACTTGATTCTTCATCATTAATATAGATTCATTTGATTGTTGTCTTTCTTCTTGTTTCTTTACTCTTTCTTCTTCCCTACTGAAATTTAATCACTTTTACCGGCGAAATTTTCGCTACCAGATATGACGGAATAATCAGCACCAAATAACAAATAGCAATCACAGCTATATTGATAGCTAGAATGTGCCACAAATTGAGATAAACCGGAGCTGATTCCACATAATACTGGCTTGCATCAAGCTTAATAATATTAAAATATTTTTGAATAAGCAATAAGCCTACGCCTATCAGGTTGCCCCAGAAAAGTCCTCTCAGCACAATTCGGGTAGCATTGTATAGAAATATTTTTCGGACTGCCCAGTTGTCTGCCCCCAAAGCTTTCAGGATTCCAATCATCTGCGAACGTTCCAAAATCAGTACCAGCAAAGCGACTATCATATTAATAACCGACACGATAATCATGATTCCGATGATAATCTGCATATTGAAATCAAACAATTCCAGCCAGCTAAAAATATTATAAAACTGTTCACTGATTGATGTGGCATTCACATCGGGTGGCAACATCTGATATATCTGCATGGTTACCGGACTCAGGTGGTCAATATTATGCAGGCTGATTTCATAAGCTCCCGCTTCATCGTTCCTCCATTTATTCAGTCTTTGCACCTGACGCAAATCGCCAATCACATAGGTTTCATCAAACTCTTTAAAATCAGACTGATAAATACCAACTACTTCAAAACCTCGTGCATTGGGTGCTGACTGATGGTCGTTTTTCAGAAAATAAGTAGATAATTTATCGCCGGTTTTTACCTGCAAACGATTTGCCAGATATTGAGAAATCACAATTTGAT
The DNA here is from genome assembly GCF_002807015.1 of Avrilella dinanensis. Classification (GTDB taxonomy): domain Bacteria; phylum Bacteroidota; class Bacteroidia; order Flavobacteriales; family Flavobacteriaceae; genus Flavobacterium; species Flavobacterium dinanensis. The sequence goes on from NZ_NIPO01000001.1 coordinate 1,160,490, forward strand.
TAGATATTTCTTCGCCAAATTCAGGCACTTTGCCCGAAACAAGATAAGACGCAATCGAACTGAAATCATAATCGGCAGAAACACCTTTGTACAAGACGCCCTCAAAAGTTTCTTCGGTACGGATAATTCCAGCTTTGGTCGCAATCGGTTGTATCGATTTTACTTCCCTGTCAGATGTAATGGTTTGCACCAAATCGTCATCTAACGAAAACGGCTCAATAGTAATTCCGGAATCGTTATTGTCAAATGGCGAAACGACAATATGCCCGCCAAACGCAGATATTTTATCACGGATAACGTGCTGCATACCTACCCCGGTAGCCACCGCAACCAGCATCATGATAACACTGATTGCCACCGCAACCACCGCAATTTTGATAATTGGTGCAGAAACACTACTTTTATACTTTTTAGAAACAGCTAATCGTTTAGCAATAAAATAGGATACATTCACAATGACAACTAAAATTATTTTCAAAAATACGGTATTATTTTTTGCTGTAACACTATTTACTGCTTTAAACTTTGTTTGTAATGCTCAAAATAAGTCGAAAGTCGAAAGTCAAAAGTCAAATGGCTATGAAACCGAAATACAAACCGGTGCAGAACAAACTGCCCAATATCTTCCTTTATTAAAGGACAAAAAAGTGGGTGTTTTAACCAATCAAACGGGGGTAATTGAGCTGTGGGAATCTGGAAAAGCAATAAGTCGTTCTCAAAATGGTTGTGGAGATGAAACAGAAACGGCAATGGAAAAAGTAACATATAGCATCATAGATTTCTTAATCGAAAAAAACATCAACGTCCAAAAAATCTTTGCTCCTGAACACGGATTTAGAGGAACCGCCGACGCAGGAGAACTGATTAAAGACGGAAAAGATACCAAAACCGGTTTACCAATTATTTCGCTTTACGGAAACAACAAAAAACCTACCAAAGAACAATTGCAGGGAATTGATGTAATGGTTTTCGATTTGCAGGACGTCGGTGCGAGGTTTTATACGTATATTTCTTCGTTGCATTATCTGATGGAGGCTTGTGCAGAGAATAATATTCCGTTGATTGTTTTGGATCGCCCGAATCCAAAAGGCTCAGTGGTTGACGGACCAACTTTAGAAATGGAAAACAAAAGTTTTGTCGGAATGCACCCAATCCCTGTTTTGCACGGAATGACAATCGGAGAGTATGCTCAAATGATAAACGGCGAAAAATGGTTAAAAAATGGTACACAGTGTGACTTAACAGTAATTAAATGCGAGAATTACGACAAAAACAAATCCTATTCTCTACCTGTTAAACCATCGCCGAATTTACCAAATGATTTAGCTATTAATCTTTACACGAGTCTTTGCTTTTTTGAAGGAACAAACGTAAGTGTAGGTCGTGGAACCGACAAACAATTTCAGATTTATGGTTCTCCTTCTATAAAGAATACGAACTTTACTTTTACGCCACAACCCAACGAAGGAGCTAAAGACCCGATGCACAACGGAAAACTGTGTTATGGAGAAGATTTATCGCAGCATGAATTTATCGGTGGCTTATCATTGAAATGGTTATTGAAAGCCTACCAAAACACCGCTGATAAATCAAAGTTTTTCAATAATTTCTTTATGAAATTAGCAGGAACAAAAAAACTGCAAAAGCAGATAGAACAAGGATTATCCGAAACCGAAATCCGTAAAACGTGGGAAAAAGATTTGGAAAAATTCAAAGAAATCAGAAAGAAATATTTGCTTTATGAATAGTAAATTTGAAATAGTAAATTAGCCAAAAGGCAAAAGCCAATAGTTTTCAGCAATCAAAATCAAAAATCAAATTTATTTTCACATGAACAATCAAAACTGGAAAGAAAAACTCACACCTGAGCAATATCACATTCTTCGGGAAAAAGGAACGGAAAGACCTTTTTCTGGTAAATATAACGACTTTTTTGAGGAAGGATATTATGCTTGTGCAGCTTGCGGAAATCCGCTTTTTCGCTCAGACACTAAATTTAATTCAGGCTGCGGCTGGCCTTCTTTTGATCAGGCTATCGAAGGTTCGGTGGTTTATCATCGGGATTTATCCTACGGAATGATTCGCACCGAAGTTACCTGTGCCGGGTGCGGCGGGCATCTCGGGCATGTCTTTGACGATGGTCCGAAGGATACCACAGGGCAACGGTATTGTATGAACTCTGTGGCTTTGACGTTTATTGAAAAAATCAGATAATGTTTGAGTTTTCAACATAAAATAGTTCGGCAAAATCAATACACCATTTTTATTTCTTTCAGTCCGTAAGTTTGTGTGTTGCCGGATTCATCTTCGAGCTGTAAAAAACCGTCGCGGGTAACGTTGCGGATAATTCCCGTAAACGTTTTTCCGTCTTTTTGAAAAAGATTAGGAATGTCTTTTTTGTACAATTTATCGTGATATTTTTCCCACCAAAAATCAGCTTTATCAATTAGTTTCGGTATGTTTTTTTGGATATATTCTACAATTTTAATCATCACTTCTTCCCGGTCAATCATTTTTCCATAAGCGTGATACACCGACGAAGCCTGTGGCAAATGTCCAAAATCGGTTTGGTAGAAATTCAACCCAATTCCGACAACAGCATGTATTTCGCCTGACGATTTAAACATGTTTTCGATTAATATGCCACCGATTTTTTTATTGTATGACAAAATGTCGTTTGGCCATTTTATTGATAATCCGTTCATTTTATACGATTCAAAAGCATTGATAACCGACAACGCAGTTAGTGCATTCAACAGAAAAAGTGAAGACGTATCCACATTCTCACATTTAACTAAAACACTAAACAACAAGCTCTTACCATTTTCAGACTGCCACACCTCGCCCATTTGTCCTTTGCCTTGTGTTTGATTTTCGGCAACCACTACCGTAAAATCAAGCAGAGGATATTCTTTCGATAATTGTTTTAAATAATCGTTGGTGGACGGAATGGCATTGAGTTTGATTATATTCATCTATAAAATTTAAGTATCAGTTGCAAATTTAAGCCTTAATTTACTATAGATTTAATACATTTGCATTTGATTCGCATAAAATATTTCAATGACACAAAAATTAGACAACGACAAACTGTTATCCCTTATCATCGAAGGAATAGAAAATGTAAAGGGAGAAAATATTACCCTACTCGATTTGAGAGAAATAGACAATACACCCTGTGATTACTTCGTGATTTGCGACGGAAATTCCAATACACAGGTTAATGCCATTTCAGGCTCGATTCAGAAAACCGTATCCAAAGAAATGCATGAAAAACCATGGCACATCGAAGGTGCGGAACAAGCTACCTGGATTTTGATGGATTACATCAGCGTGGTAGTACACATTTTCCAGAAAGAAACACGTGAATTTTACAATATTGAGGATTTGTGGGGAGATGCAAAAACGCTTCATGTGTCTAACAGTTAATATATTAAGAAAAATATGTCAGCAATAAAAAATAATAAACCCAGATATAACCCCTGGATAATGTACCTTGGCATTATCCTGTTGATTTTCGGATTCAGCTACATGTCAGGTGGTGGTGGATTTGGCGAAGCAAAAGATATTTCTTTATCTAAATTCTATGAATATCTCGACCAAGGACAAATAGAGAAAGTAACTTTTAATCGGGAGACAGCCAAAATCTATCTTACCGAAGAAGCTTCAAAATCAGAAGAACACAAATCTAACACTACACCGACCAGCTTCGCAGACCGTTTTAATTCTACGAAAAAAGAGAACTATATAGTCAATGTCGGAAATGGGGAATTGTTTCAGAAAAAACTCGAAGAAGCTCAGCAAAAAGGTGTGATTAAGGAATTCAAATCAGAACCGGAAAGCAACTGGGGAGCACTTCTCATCAACTTCCTACCAATGATTCTTATCATCTTTTTCTGGATATATATGATGAGAAGAATGATGGGCGGAGCCGGCGGAAGCGGTGGCGGCGGTGGCGGTCAGATATTCAGTATCGGAAAATCACGAGCCAAGCTTTTTGACGAAAAAAACAACGTTAAAATAACCTTCGATGACGTAGCCGGATTGGAGGGTGCCAAAGAAGAAATACAAGAAATCGTAGAGTTTCTGAAAAATCCGGAAAAATATACTTCCATTGGTGGTAAAATCCCTAAAGGAGCGTTGCTTGTCGGTCCTCCTGGAACCGGTAAAACACTTTTAGCAAAAGCTGTTGCCGGCGAAGCCAAAGTACCTTTCTTTTCGCTATCCGGTTCAGACTTCGTGGAAATGTTTGTCGGAGTTGGTGCGTCGAGAGTAAGAGATTTGTTCAAACAAGCAAAAGAAAAATCACCTGCCATCATTTTCATTGACGAAATTGATGCGATTGGACGAGCAAGAGGAAAATCAAATTTTTCAGGCTCAAATGACGAACGAGAAAACACATTGAATCAACTACTCACAGAAATGGACGGTTTTGGCTCCAACACCAATGTTATTGTGTTGGCAGCGACCAACCGGGCTGAAATATTAGACAAAGCCTTGATGAGAGCCGGACGTTTTGATCGTCAGATTCATGTGGATTTACCAGACGTAAGAGAGCGTAAACAGATATTTGAAGTACATTTGAAAAAAATCAAAACCAGTACTGACCTGAATATTGATTTTCTGTCTAAGCAAACCCCCGGATTCTCTGGTGCGGATATTGCCAACGTTTGTAACGAAGCTGCTTTGACTGCTGCCCGAAAAGGCAAAAAAGAAGTGGACAAGCAAGATTTCCTTGACGCTGTGGATAGAATTGTCGGCGGTTTGGAAAAGAAAAACAAAATCATTACTCCGGAAGAAAAGTATGCTATTGCTATCCACGAAGCCGGACACGCAACTGTCAGCTGGTTGGTGGAACACGCCGCACCGCTGGTTAAAGTGACCATCGTTCCGAGAGGAATCAGCCTTGGTGCCGCCTGGTATTTACCGGAAGAAAGACAAATTGTCAGAACGGAGCAAATGCTGGACGAAATGTGTGCAACCATGGGCGGACGTGCAGCAGAAAAAGTGATTTTCAATAAAATATCGACCGGTGCTTTAAGTGATTTGGAAAAAGTAAACAAACAAGCTCGGGCTATGGTTACCGTTTACGGTTTGAATGACGAATTGGGCAATATTACCTATTACGATTCAAGCGGACAAAGTGAGTATAATTTTTCTAAACCATACTCAGAAGATACCGCTCAAAAAATTGACAAAGAAATATCAAAACTTATTGAAAGTCAATACCAAAGAGCTATAGAACTACTTACCAACAACAAAGACAAGCTGACACAGCTGGCAGACTTGCTGGTAGAAAAAGAAGTTATCTTCAGAGAAGATTTGGAAAATATCTTCGGGAAAAGACCTTTCGGTCAAACTGAAGAAGAGATTTCTACTACAGAAACAACAGTAGAATAATAATTTAACAAATATAAAAATCCTTGTTTAATTTCGTTTTAAACAAGGATTTTTTATATATTTGACCCTTAGGATTTCATCAATCCGGGATTAAAAAAATGTGAATGAGTTTTTTTAAAAAAGTTTTAGGGAAATTAATGTCTTCCGGGCAAAGCGAAAGTAACAGCCCGGAGGAGAGCAAGTATTTTCCTGAAAAAGAACTGCCCGTAGATGAGGAATTTACTGTAAAATTCAAACATAACGGCGGTAGATTTCTGTATTGTTCAGACGTGAATGATTTGGAAGAAACTTTCATCAGCATATTGGAAGAAAACGACTGGTTCGAGAAAGAAGCAATCTGCTTTGAAAAGGGTTTACATCACTATTTAACAGACAACAAAATTCCGTTTAACAATCCTGCCAACCCGCAATTCATGCTTTGCAGCTGTGAATCACTGATTGCCAAAGACGGCTCGATACTGTTTTCTTCTATCCAGTTTTCACAAAACAAACCGGCTGATTTGCCATATCATTTTGTTGTTTTAGCAAAAACCAGCCAGATTACTCGTTCAAAAAGTGACGGTTTACGAAAAATCAAATACCGTTATGGTAGTGACATTCCGTCGAATATTACGACTTTACAAAATTTCAGAGACTGTAAATCTGATGATTTCTTACAGTACGGAAGTGTTCCGAAAAGCCTGTATTTACTATTGTTAGAAGACATGTAATGAATGAAAGTGTAGTACGGTCGTTATCCGGCATTGTATATATAGCCCTGATTGTTTTTGCTGCGTTGCTCGGACGCGAAAGTTATCAGCTGTTTTTCGTACTTCTTCTGTTTGTCACCGTTAATGAATTCTCAGGCTTAGTTGACATATCTAAAGTACCAGCTTTTTTATATACAGGTTTGTTAGTAACATCAGCTTATTTACTCAATCACAGCAATTTACTTCATTATATCATTTTACTTTCCGTTCCGTTTCTTATTTATCTGGCATATTTATTATTCCGGAACAAAGCATTCAACATCAATGGTTGGCTGACCTTGACCGGTTATATTTTATTACCGTTCATCGCCATAACACAATATCCTTTTGTCAGCAATGACTATAATCCTTATATGGTTTTGGCTGTTTTTATACTGATATGGACAAATGACACTTTTGCTTATATATTCGGAAAAAGTTTCGGCAAACATAAACTCTATGAAAAAGTTTCGCCAAAAAAAACCATTGAAGGTTTTCTTGGAGGCTTGTTGTTTTGTGTGATTGCCGGTGTTATTATCGCCCAATATATCGATACTTTTGCGTGGTATCAATGGATAATCGTTGCGTTGATAGTGAGTATTTTCGGTACAATCGGCGATTTGGTAGAATCAAAATTCAAACGGGAAGCCGGCGTTAAAGACAGCGGAAACCTGATTCCGGGACATGGCGGAATTTTAGACCGTTTAGATAGTTTTATTTTTACATTACCTTTCTTATTTTTGTTTAAAGTAATTTTGAATTATGTTTCAGTTTCATAAAGAAGGAGCTAAGATTATCTTAGTGAGTGCAACCATAGCCGTTGCGATTATTTTTGCCCTGGACTTTTTAGTTCCGGAGCAATATTATTGGTTAAAAAAAATAGGGCAAGTAGCTGTCTTGATATTTTTGTTACTAATCTTACAATTTTTCCGAAATCCGAACCGGGAAGTTACACGACCGTCTGACAAAACGATTCTGGCACCCGTTGACGGAAAAGTGGTCGTTATCGAAGAAGTGTATGAACCGGAATATTTTAAAGACAAGCGACTGATGGTTTCTATCTTTATGTCGCCGATTAATGTGCACGTAACTCGCTATGCACTAAATGGCGTGGTCAAATACAGCAAATATCACCCGGGAAAATATCTCGTGGCATGGCACCCAAAAGCGAGTGAAGAAAATGAAAGAACTACTGTTGTTATTGACAATCCGGAGTTTGGCGAAGTAATGTACAGACAAATTGCTGGAGCTTTAGCCAAACGAATCGTGAACTATGCCAAAGAAGGACAAAGAGTGATGCAAGGCGACGATGCCGGATTTATCAAATTCGGTTCGAGAGTAGATTTATATCTTCCGCTTGGAACACCCGTAGAAGTCATGCTGAAACAAAAAGCCACAGGCAACCGAACACTTATTGCCCAAAAATAAATGAGCGAGCAATTAGACATAGCATTTAAACAAGCTTATCAAAGAGCCTCCAACACCGATATGGATATGGCTCCGGACGTTAAGCTCCGTATTTATGGCTATTACAAACAGGCTACATATGGAGGGCATCACCATTTCAAAAGCGAAGAAGAACACGGTTTGGTCAGAGCATTCAAATTCAATGCCTGGCAACAAGTCAGACATCTGACAAAAGACGAAGCAAAAAAGGCATATATAGATTTGGTTAATCAGTTAGACCTATGAGAATATTTTTACTTTCCACTACTCTATTACTGACCGCTGTCGGTTGTGGTAAAAAAGACAATCTCTACGAAGTAGATGTGCCGACTGTCGCCATAAACAGCAATCAGGACAGATATAGCCGCATCAAACCCTCTGATGTGAAAGCCAAAGACGGGGTTTTCAGAATGCCGGGACTGAATTACCAATACACCGATTTGATGCCGAGTATGAATCCGCAAACCATAGAAGAACATTATGCCAAAATTCATCTCAGATTTGCAGACAACCTGAATATCGCCGTGAAAGGAACTCCGATGGAAGCTCAATCTATCGAAGAAATATTGTCTTCACCGGATATGGAAAATAATTTTCTGAGAAACAATGCCGGCGGTTACTACAACCATAACCTGTTTTGGGACATTGTTTCACCTCAAGGAGGCGGCGAACCAACCGGAAACATTGCCGGACTTATCCGCCGTGATTTCGGGAGTTTTGAGCAATTCAAAACCCAATTTTCCAATAAAGCCAAAGGCATTTTCGGTTCGGGCTGGGTTTGGGTTATCTTAAAGAAAAACGGTTCGATTTCCATTACAACTACTCCCAACGAAGATAATCCACTAATGGTAGGCAACCCCGAACAAGGTTTTCCGCTGTTTAACCTTGATATGTGGGAACATGCCTATTACCTGCAGCACAAAAACAACAAGCAAGGCTACATCGACGATTTTTTTAAAATGATTGATTGGAAAAAAGTGAATTACAGGCTGGATTTGAGTAGGTTTTAGAGTAATTGCACGCTTTACTAATGATTATTTCAAAATCATCACAAATTATCCAACGGACTTTTAATTTTTCTCTTCGTAGCATCGGTCAAATGGGTATAAATCATGGTTGTTTTTATGTTTTTATGACCTAATAATTCTTGTACAAAGCGTACATCTGTGCCCTGTTCTATCAAATGCGTTGCATAACTGTGTCGTAACGTATGCACAGAACCTTTTGTTTTTATATTGGCTTTAGCAAGTATTTGTTTAAGAACCTGTTGCACGCTCCTTTCGGAATATTTTCCACCCGATTGACCTTCAAAAAGGTATTCTTTTGGTTTGTATTCCTTGAAATAATCACGCAATAAAAACAACAACTTTTCAGACAAAACCACTACTCTATCACGATTCCCTTTGCCCTGCCGAATCGTTACCGTCATTGCCTTGGAATCGACATCTTTAATCATCAGACTCGTGAGTTCTGAAAGTCGTAAACCACAGGAATAAATGGTTGCCAAAATAGCTTTGTGCTTAATGTTTTCACATATGCCTAACATTTTTTTGATTTCTTGCTGCGAAAAAACCACCGGAATTTTAAATTCAGGACGGTCAGGATATAGATAATTCAAAGTAATTTTTCTATCCAAAACCCCAAGATACCAAAATTTAATAGCAGCTACGAGTTGTTTTTGGTAGGAAACCGAAATTTTTCGTTCGGTCACTTGTTGGTTGATATATTGTTCGATTTGTCGTTCGGTCAATACATCTACATCTTGACCCTTAAAATGTAATAAAAATTGACGAAACGCATTAACATATGTTTCTATCGAATTGACACTGTATCTTTTAATCTCAAGAAGCTGCCTAAAAATCTCTATCTTTTTGTCCATTTATCAAATAAAAAAACTAATTTACAGAAGTTATACGCAATAACAATAAAACATTCGCAAAAAAGTTTAATTTGGTTGGTTATGCGAATTTTATTTGGATATTTGGAACAGTTTCGTATATTTGTGTGTAGCGAGGAAATCCCTTCGGGCTTCCCTCGCTACGGCTCGGGGCTTCACACGTCAAGCACAGCCCTTCGGGACTGTCCTCGAACTTGGGTTTCACGCAAGCGAGAAACCTGCGTGAAGCCCCGAGCCGTTATGCATAATGTTAAAAAAACTATACTAATAAAATGAATATCGAAAAAGCTCTATTTAATTTACAAAGAATACAGATTCTACAAAGCAAAATAAACCCTGAAACTTCAAATTTAATTTCTAATGATTATGCATATGCTTGGAATGTATCATTGTTTCCTTTATTAGAATTTTCAGAACTTCATTTACAATATGAAGATCTATTTTCAATTAAAAAAGAAGAAGTTGATATAATTACAGATTTTGCTGATAAAGAATGGTTGAATAAAAAATATTATTCCTTTTACGAATATGAGGATTTTTTTGTTAGAGGCGAAAAATCTACATTAAAAACTCAAAGATACCATTTAATTGCAATTTTTAGATATATGTTTTTAAGAGGTTCCTTTGACCAAAAATTTTGGGACAAATTAGTTGAAAATGGTAACTGTCCAATTGAAGCTTTTAGTATAGTAAGAGATTTTGACATAAATGAATTAAGCTTAGTTTAGTATGAAATGGTACGAGGTGATTGGCTTGATAGGTTCAATTGTGTCAATTGGGGCAGCAATTTATACATATAGATATTCTACTATCATAAAGAAAACAAAGGATGAAATTTTTGGCTTATTTAAAGCTATAAAATTTTCAAGCATAAATGAAAACACGACAACGACAATAGAGCAAATAAAAAAAATTGCTCACAGACAAAAGATTGCAAGAGGTACGAATATTGATGAAATAATTAATTCATTAAATCTTTACTTTGAAAAAATATTCAAGCTAAAAAATGAAAAAGAAGTTGAAGAATCTTCTAAACTCAATTTATTAATTGATAACTATAGACAAAAAGTGGTCGAAATAACAAATTCCAGAAATGATGAAACAAAACTAATTCAATGCTTCAATGAAATTTATGAACTAACTTTAACTATAGACCAAGAATTTGGAAAACTTACAAAAAAAATTGTTGAAAAATAAACACTATGCATAACATCGTATTGGCGAAATGGCGGGTTAAAGGAGAAATTGAAAGTTTTTCCTTTTTTTGTCGCAACAGCCTTTTATATTTCCTTTTTTCATAAATTTAGAAAATAATAAAAGGCTGTTACTTAGCTTAGTGCAAAATTGAAAGTTTTGGCTTTCTCATCCGCCACTATCGCCAATACGCGGCCCGTAGCGAGGAAATCCCTTCGGGCTTCCCTCGCTACGGCTCGGGGCTTCACACGTCAAGCACAGCCCTTCGGGACTGTCCTCGAACTTGGGTTTCACGCAAGCGAGAAACCTGCGTGAAGCCCCGAGCCGTTACCTGCAATTTTACCAACATAACTCTCATAAAGAAACTACAAATGAGAAAAAGTGAAATATTAAGTTTAGAAATTCTGATAAACCAAAATATCGAAAAAGTTTGGAAAGTTTTAACGACTAAAGAATTGTTTAATGAATGTTTTGACTTTATGAATATTGAGTTTAATCAATTGAATGTAGATGAAAAAATATTCTTTAAAATTTTAAACTCAAATATAGTCGATTATGCTATAATTAAACAATATGTAGAATTTACAAGTTTATCTTATGATTATTATAAAATGAATTCAAATGATTTTCAAAATATCAGTTTTGATTTAATTTTGGAAAACAAAGATTTAACGCGATTAAAAATGACAGCTAGAAACCTAAAAGATGAAGCTGAATTTCAACATTCTGAAATTGCTTGGAAGTCGATGTTGAATACAATGAAATCTTATATTGAAAGAAAACAAAACTGCAGGTAACAAGGGTTTGGCGCAATGGCGGGTTAAGGCAAAATTTAAAGTTTCGGCTTTCTATTCCGCAAAAAGCCAATTATATTGACTTTTTTCTTAAATTTATTCAATAAATTGGCTTTTGCTTACTGTGTCGCTAAATTGAAACTTTTCGCTTCAATTTCCGCCACTGACGCCAAGCCCCAAAACGTTATGTGTCACCCTACGAATGACCGTACATAAACAGAACAACAGAAAAAATGAGTGTATTTTCTTATCATCTTGTAAAACTATCTTTTATTTCTACACTCAGAATGATGTATTTACCAATTAAATCAAAACAAGTAAATGGATTGATTTATGCAGAAACGATGTCCGCAATGGTATTAGGTTCGTCAATCTATTCCAAATCCAGATTTTTTAACAGAGAAATTGTGGTTTTCGCTCAATGGGAAAATGAAAAGTATCTCGATGAATTTTTACAATCCAACCCAAAAGGAAAACAAATAGCAAAAGGTTGGCATATTCGATTGGAATATTTACGACAATGGGGGAAAATTTCGGGGTTTCAAATCCCCAATCACGAAACGGAATTGGAAAATGAAAATAATCCAGTAGTTGCCGTTACAATCGCTCGAATGAAATACACGCAAATTCCGAGATTTCTTCGTTGGGGAAGACCTGTTGAAAAACAAGTTCGGGACGATAACGGAACAACTTTGTCTTTGGCTTCTATTCGATACCCAAATATCATTTCAACTTTTTCGATTTGGAAAACACAAAAAGCAATGACCGATATGGTTCGTGGACACAGCAAAACTCCGCAACCCAAACGACACATCAATGCGATGAAAGAACGTGATAGAAAAGATTTCCATTTTGAGTTTACCACATTGCGTTTCAGACCACTTGCAGAATATGGAGAATGGAATGACCAAAAAAAATATATCCCAACTCAAACTGAACCAATATGAATTTAGCAGATACAATGCAAAAATTTCAGGATTGGTTTACGCAACAATGGGTTATTATTTGTGGAAGAAAAATCAATCCGTCTGAAAACACGTGGTTGTTTGGTACTTTTGGAGAAGTAAGCGGAATTGGAGAAAAATTCATTCATCAATTAGCCGAAAAGGAAGATTTAACCATAATAAGAAAATCCAATTCCAAAGGATTGTTAGATTCCATTTTGAGTTTGAATTTATCAGAAAATGAAATTAAAAAACTACCGAAAAATGTTATTGATTTTTACGAAAAAACGTCTGAATATAAACTGCAATTAAATGTAAAATGGAATCCGATATTTAAGATATTTGGTTATGTTGTGAATAGATTGTTCAGTCAGCGAATTAATCAACTCAATATTCCGACAAACAACATTCAATCCTCTGAAAATCTGACCAGCGAAATCATTGAATTAGTTGCAAAAAACACCAACGAAGTAAAATACACGATTTGGTTGCGAAAATTTCAATCAACAGGAAAAGTTATTTATTCGGGAATTTATACAACTTGTTTGCTACCCTCAGGAATTACTTGCGTAAAAGCCATTTTTCCGTTGCCAAAAGGAAATGCAACGGTTATTTTGAAACCTTCTGTCGGAGAAAAAAACGAACTGATTTTAGATTCATCGGGAAATAAATTTGGGGATGCCGGTTTTTATTTTTTACTGAACGATTCCAAAGGGAATTGTTGGAGCAAATACATCAAATCCTTTACGGACAAACTTATAGTAAGTGATGAAAATGAAAAACTAAAAGCAAGACAAACGCTCAAATTATGGCATCTTAAAGTTGCAAGATTTGAATACGAGATGAAAAAATAAATAACATAAACCAAACAAAAAATAAGGGCGAACACATAACAAGCGTTTGGCAAAAGTGGCGGTTTCGTATTTCGTATAAAACTTTTTCGTAAGTTTGAATTTCGCGCTTCGTTTGAAGTTTAGTGATAAGAATCGCCACCTTCGCCAAGCGCCGAAACGTTAGCGTTCATGCTAAAAGACAACACCGAGAATAAAAATAAAACCGTAATTTTGCGATATATAAAAGGAAATAGAATGAATTTAAAAAGCTGGGTTTTAGAGAATGTTACTGACTTCAATACAAAAATAAAGACAGAAGAAGATGTTAAAATCAATGTCATTTTGCCATACTTAAAAAGTCTTGGTTATGAATCTGACACAATGCGTTTTGAGAACAGTATTGATGTACAAATAGGAACTAAAAAAGCGAAGGTTCGTTCTGACATTGAAATTTACATTGATGGTAACATACAACTAATAATTGATGTAAAGAGTCCTAAGATATCAATAGCCGAAAAAGAGATTTTACAATCCTCAAGTTACGCCAAATTAATCTCTACTCCACCAGCCGTTTATGCGGTAACTACAAACGGTCTTGACTGTGTTTTAACCAACATATATACTGGTCAAAGAAGTGGTGAAATTCCAAGTAAAAAGCAACTAATTAGAGATGTAAACAAAACAAGAAAAAGAGAACTTTCGGAGATTGAAATAAGGGAAATTAAAAGTGTTTTATTAACTCTTTATAGTCAAGATGAATTATATAAGATTATAGATAAGTGTAAAGGTGTAATTGAGAAGAGAGCTTTAATTCGTTCAGACCAATCTTTCAAGGAAATGACTAAGATTTTGCTTGTGAAGATGAATGAAGAGAGACGTTCAAAAAACGAAGAACCGAATAGGTTTTTAAGTGAGTACATATCGAAATGGTCTAAATCAGAAAGTGTTACCGAATTAGAAATTTTTAAAAAACTTTTTCAGGATGCAAAGAATAGTTACCCTTCAATTTATAGTGAAGCTGAAGAACAATTAAAAATCACAGATAACGACAGTATAGTAGAGATAATAAAATATCTTGAACCTTGGTCATTTTTAGGTACAGGAGACGATATAAAAGGTGCTGTTTATGAAATATTCCTAAAATCAACCTTACGTGGAGACTTTGACCAATATTTTACACCAAGAGAAATCGTGGATTATATTGTCAAATTCTCAGACCCACAGATTGGAGATAAAATTTTAGACCCTGCTTGTGGCTCAGGTGGTTTCTTGATACAAGCTTTTAATCATGTCAATCAAAAAATAATAGACAGCCCCTTTTCAGAAGTTGAGACAAAGAAGAAATTCAATGAACTTATCGAAAAAGGATTATGGGGTCATGAAGCGGATGAAGATTTACACGTTTTAGCGAAGATTAACTTAATTATGCACGGTGATGGTTACAATAATATCTATCAAGGAGACACTTTACGCTCTGACAAGTTGCCTGATGATAGTTTTGATGTTATCCTAACAAATCCTCCATTCACAATTAAATACGGCTTTAGTGATGTATTATCCCGTTATGAAATGGGGTTAGGAAAAGATAGCGAAGAGCTTGATATTCTGTTTACTGAAAAGTGTATTAAAGCATTAAATTCTTCAAAAGGTGGCGAACTATATATTGTTTTACCAGAAGGTTTGTTAAATGTGCAAACCTATTTGGAATTTAGGAAGTATATTCTTGAAAATTGTTTCATTGTTACTGTTGTTAGTTTGCCTGAAGGAGCATTTATACCTTTTGGTAAATCTGTTTCAAAAACAACAATTATTGGACTGAGAAAAAAAGATAAGTCCGACCCCGAAAAAAACAAGCCATCAAAAATATTTTTGGGTAACGCAAAAGAAGTTGGATACGAAACTGGTAAAACAAGTTACAAACCAAAAGTGGCAAACGATTTAAGCGTATTTATATTAAAATCACAATCCTATTTTGAAGGTATTTTTGAAACTGAAAGTGGTGGAGAATGTGGATGGGTTGACCAAGATATTATTGCTGAAAAACGAATAGATGCTTCATATCTTTTAAACTCAATAGACAGAGAAACTCTCCATGAAAGATTTGATAATCTTGTGCCTCTAAGTGAAATATGTGACATTAAAAATGTGTCCCACACGCCTAAAGATGATAAAATGTATTACTACCTTGAAATTCCTGATATTTCACCAGATACAGGCACAATTTCAAATATAAGATACTTGAAAGGCTCTCAAATTAAATCATCAATGCATAAAATTAAAGGCGGAGATTTAATTTATTCAAGGATAAATCCAAGAAAAAATAGGGTAACAATCGTACCTGAAAACATTACAAATGGTGTCGTTTCAAAGGAAGTTTACGTACTTGAATTTAAGCCAAATGAACATATTTCAAGTAAGTATGTGCTTTGTGCAATTCTTCAATCTAAAGCGGTAAAAAGTCAATTAGTTCGATTAAGTACTGGTTCTTCTTCTTCGAGAGCAAGAGTTCCTGAAAAGGATATGATAGAATACGTTTACATTCCTGTGCCTAATGAAGATGTACAAAAAACAATACATGATAAATACAAGAAAATATTAGATGACTATTGGAATATTTCGCAAAATTATATTGACGGTTTTGTTGAGATACACAGAAGTTTAATGTCTGACTTTGAAAAGAATGACATCAATAAAATATAAAGCACGAAACGCTAACAGCGTGTATGTGGCAATAGCGGGTAAAGTGGTAAATCGAAGTTCTGTGCTTCTAAGAAACTTTGTGCTAAACGGACAGGTAAGTGCTTCTAATCCGCTACTGCACATACACGCAAAACGTTAGCAGAAATTGTATAAAAACTCAGTAACCAAATTGAAATGTTCTTTAATATGTCAAATTCCGAAATTAAAAAACTTTGGGAAAGGCTTGTAAATCTTGAAAACAACCATTCAAAGCTTTCAAATTTTTCAACTCAATTAAATTCATCAATAACAAATCTAAAACAAAGTGTAGATTTAGTTTCGAAAACTACTCCAGAATATGAAAAAGAAGCTCAACAAGCTTCAAGAAAAACTTCAGAGTATAGAAATAAAGCCAATGACACTTTAGATGAAGCAAAAAGTATCTTAGATCAGATTAAAGTTTCGCAAAACGAAATTACTGAACTAAAAACTGCAATAATGTCTTTAAATGACGAGTCGAAAAATGAATTCACAGAATTTAGGGAACAAAAAGAAGAAGTTGATAATTTATTAAATGAACTTCAAGAAAAAATTGAATTAATACAATCATCCATAAAATTATATGAGGAAACTGTAAATAATCATCCTGATTTAGAAGATGAAATAAGTGAGCTAGAAACTAATATTTCTACTATTAAAGACAATGAAAGTAAATCTGCACAACTCGTTAAATCTATTACAAATAGAAAAGTTGAACTTGAAACTCTTTACAATGAAATTTTAGGATATGGAACTAAGGATGAAGAAACTGATGAAGAAATTTTTGTTGAAGGACTTAAGCAGGAACTAGAAGAATCATTAGATAATCTCACAGAAAGAACACAAAAATTTGCTAATGATTTTCAAAAATTAGAAACGACAACAAATGATAATGTAAACAATTTGTTACAAGTTAATAGTGATAAAATATTTAATCAAATACAAGAATGGGAAGAAAAATTTAACGCATTAAATAAGAAAATAGAAAGTTTACTTCCAAATGCTTTAACTGCGGGATTATCTCATGCATTTTCGAGTAAGAAAAAAGATGAAGACATTTCCTATGAAAAACATAAGAAACAATTTTCTTATGGAATAATTGGAATGGTTGTAGTTTCACTAATTCCTTTCATTATAAGTTTAGTTACATTATTAGCAAATACTGACATTGATACTGTGATAAATCGAATGCCAAAACTTGTAGTCGCAATTTTACCACTATATGTTCCTGTATTATGGTTATCAATTTCTTCAAGCAAAAAAATGAATCTATCTAAGAGGTTGATTGAAGAATATACTCATAAAGAGGTTTTAAGTAAGACTTTTGAAGGTCTTTCAAGACAAATTCAAGATTTAGGTGACGATGAAATATCGAATGACTTAAAGAACAAATTACTTCAAGACTTCTTACAGATGTATTCCGAAAATCCTGGTAAATTAATCTCTGACTATAATTCATCTGACCATCCAATAATGGAACTTTTGGAAAATTCAAATAAGCTTGAAAAGACAATTAGCAAATTAGAGAAAGTTCCAGGAATGCAGAAAGTTGCAACTTTATTAGAAAAAAAATCTGAAAAGAAGTTAGAGCAAGCTACAGAATTAGTTGAAAAAAGCATAGATAGAGTTTTATTATCAAGCAATAAAGACAATTTAGAAGAAGATGATGAAGAAACCGTATAATACAACTTCTGCTAACATAGTATTGGCAAAATGCGGGTTTAAATTCTAAGTTGAACTACTCTACTTTTTTAGCCGCCAATATTTTCCAATTCCACATTTTTAATTAACTTAGTTCCATTGAAAAAATATTGGCTACGATTGGTCTGAACTTGAACTTTCGTTCAAATTAAGCCCGCACTTCGCCAATACTTTTTCCGTAGCGAGGAAATCCCTTCGGGCTTCCCTCGCTACGGCTCGGGGCTTCACACGTCAAGCACAGCCCTTCGGGACTGTCCTCGAACTTGGGTTTCACGCAAGCGAGAAACCTGCGTGAAGCCCCGAGCCGTTAGCGGTCAGGCAACTGACGAACAAAACCACAGGAAAACATTGAGAGAATACAATTTTGAACAAGCAAATAAAAATAGGATTTTCAAAAATTGGCGGTATCTATGTAGGTGAACTTGAAAACTCAAAACTGCACAAACATAGGGCCATAACTATTGCTTTGTCTTTTAATGATAAATTTGAGTTTGAAGGTGAAAACCAAAAAATCACAACATCAGGACTGATTTCCCAACCCAATACGAACAGAAAATACAACTATAACCCAAACACACTAATAGCTTTTGTACATATAGAACCTTTTTTTTCTTTAGGGTCAACCCTTTTAAATAAAGACAAGGAGTTTGAGGAGTTAGTAACCGAACAAACCAAAGAAATAGCGGAAATATTAATGCAATGGTGCAATACAAATGATAATTCCGAAAAACTTACAGAAACAGTAATAGAAAACATTATCAAACAAATTGCAACAGAGACACCTCAACGATTCATAGATGAGCGAATAAAAAAATCCATTGATTTAATTTGGAATTCAGAACAAATAGATTTGAGTGAACTGGCTTCAATCAACAATATATCCATTTATCGTTTTTCTCATCTGTTCAAACAGGAAACAGGAATAAGTTTCAAAGAATACGTATTACACAAAAAGCTGATTAAATCATTACAGGCAATAGTAACCGATAAGGAAACCCTGACAACATCAGCCTATATGGGCGGATTTTCTGACCAGCCTCATTTCAACAGAACTTATCTTAACGCTTTTGGTGTGCCGCCGGGCAAATCCATAAAATAGCAACTCCGTTCAATTTTGCTATAACCCAATTTTGGAAATTTGCAGGAAAAAGAAGAAATGAAAACATTATTGCCCTATTTTACCATACAAGGAAGAACAGAAGAAGCCTTGGCATTCTACAAAGACTGCTTCAAAGGAGAGGTGCTGTTTCTGCAACGATTTTCTGAAACCCCTTTCAAGGTTTCCGAAGACTTTAAAAACAAGATTGCCCACGCAGAATTTAAAGCTGAAAACATACATTTTTTTGCATCAGACGGTTTTGATTCCGAAACTTACACTAACGGCAATATTGTAGGGTTAAGCGTTAGCTTTGACAATCCTGAAGAGCACCTCGAAATTGCTGAAAAGCTAAAAATTGGAGGGGAAGAAGTTTTTGACCCGAATGAAATAGACACAGGAGATAAAATGCGTATTATAAATGACACCTATGGCATTCAGTGGCATTTGTATGTAAATAGTTAGCAGGCAAAACGATACAAACGAAATGTTGGAAGTAAGTTTAGCACACTCCTTGCTACAAGAAGAAAAATAAATAAAAAATATGGCAGGCGGATTTAGCATAATCGGAATTTCTACAAGAACAACAAACCAAATCCCTACACAAGAATAATAACAGCATCAAAAAATGAAATATAACACTTCATCTTTACAATTTGAACAAGCTATACAAAATGACTCAAAATTGTTAACCGAAACAGCTTTTAAGTCCAAGAAGATTTGGAATTACACAGATGAACAAATGAGTTTGTGGACAAACGAACTGACAATAACAGCCTCTTATATCGAAGAAAACAAAGTTTTTAAAATATTCGACAATCAAAATTACGTAGGCTTTTTCTCTCTTGTGCTTAAGGGTGAGTTTATTGAACTAGACCATTTTTGGTTTCTATCAGGAAACACAGGTAAAGAATATGGCAGAAAGTCTTTTGAGTTTATCAAAAGAATGGCTAAAAACAACAATTACAACA
This sequence comes from Avrilella dinanensis, assembly GCF_002807015.1. Taxonomy (GTDB): domain Bacteria; phylum Bacteroidota; class Bacteroidia; order Flavobacteriales; family Flavobacteriaceae; genus Flavobacterium; species Flavobacterium dinanensis. The sequence goes on from NZ_NIPO01000001.1 coordinate 1,180,212, forward strand.
CGTTGCGAGTTTATTCAGAACCCAATGCTGACGGATTTTATTCCAAAATGGGTGGAAAAATAATCCAAAGTAAGGAGAGTAAAATAAAAGGTAGGCTTTTAAACGTTTATGAATTTAAAATCTGAACAAAACAACTGCCCGAACCGACCATTTACAAAAATCGAAATTTATAGACAAAAAATAAGGCAAATGGACAAAAGAGTAAAATTTGATTTTGAAATTTATTTTACAAACGGAGGAAGTATTAAAGGCGAAGATTTTCGACTTGATATTTTGGGCGACAATATTTCTGATAAAGAACTTGCTGACTATATTGTAGAAGACTTAAGGCTTCTTATGGTAGGACAAACCAAAATTCTTAACAAAGAAATTTTGACTGAACCTCATAAAAGAAAACCAATCAACGAGAAAATAGAAAATGACTTATTGATTGATTTAAGCCATACAATAGAAAACGGACTTGTAACTTATAAAGGATTGCCTGCACCTATTATTTGCGACTATTTGAGCCGGGAAAACTCAAAACAATTTTATGAAGAAGGTACTGAATTTCAAATCGGGAAAATTGACATGGTTACAAATACTGGAACTTACATTGACTGTCCGTTTCATAGATTTGAAAACGGGAAAGACCTTTCAGAAGTTGGATTGGAATGTTTTACAGACCTCGATGCAATTGTGATTAACGTTCCGTTTTCGGAAACATTGGAAATAACAGAAAAACATTTAAAAAATCACGAAATTAGAAACAGAGCTGTATTAATTCATACAGGTTGGGACAGCAATTGGAACACAGAAAAGTATTATGAAAATCATCCTTATTTGACGGAAGGAGCAGCCAAATATTTAAGAGGTTGTAGTGTTAAATTGGTTGGTATTGACTCTCATAATATTGACAGTACATTCGGCAAAACAAGACCTGTTCATACGATACTTTTAGGAGCGGAAATCTTGATAGTTGAACATCTTTGTAACCTTTATTTATTACCCAAAGACGGTTTTACTTTTAGTGCAATTCCGCCAAAATTTAAAGGCGTTGGGACATTTCCAGTAAGAGCAATGGCTAAACTGACAAAAACAATATAGAAAAACAACGAACCGCTAACAAGCGGTTTCGCGTCAGGCGGGCTGAAGTGCAAAACTCATCTTTTTGTTATAAATTTGGCATCAGTTCAAGGCTCAACATTCGTGCTTCTATTCCCGCCCGAACGCAAAGCCGCCGGACGTAGCGAGGAAATCCCTTCGGGCTTCCCTCGCTACGGCTCGGGGCTTCACACGTCAAGCACAGCCCTTCGGGACTGTCCTCGAACTTGGGTTTCACGCAAGCGAGAAACCTGCGTGAAGCCCCGAGCCGTTATATGCCATTTTAAAGCAAGCCGTATGAATAAATATAAAGACCAAGATTTAAAATCTTTTTTCAACAATCTAGGGGCTGATTTAATCGAAGAAAAAAATAGACAACAAGATGAAGAAAACAAACGAATTCATCAAGAGTTTATTTCAAATCTGAAAATTGGTAAATGTTTTCTCTGTGGTGGGGATATGGATTCTTTTGAAGAATCTAAAACTTGTTTTCATTGGTTTACTTATCCAAAAGGAATTAGAAAAAAACATTTTGAATCATATTTAAAGAAACCTATCGGTTTTTTTAAACTTGATAGTTATTTTCGTTGGTTAGCAAATAGTGAAGTTTTTTTAACGAACATCAACGATTTAAAAAACGAAACTTCTTCAACTTCTTTCTTAGAATCCACATTTAAATATAAAAATATTGAATGGGCTTTTTCTGTTGGTAATACAGATTTGGAAGGTCATCAAAATGCGAAAATTGGTGCAGAACCGCATTATCATATTCAAATGATAGTAGATGACAGAATATTTTTAAAATTCAATGATTTTCATATTCCTTTTAGTGATGAAGATTTATTTATGATAGAACTTCAAAAACAAATGGAAGGTCAAATATTAATAAACCAAGGTTCTATGAATGCTGGTGTTGGGATACTTGAAAATGAAGAATTGTTTGAAGAAATAGAAAAATTAATGGTTAGAGCTGACGATGTAAACACAGCACCTTTTAATAGACAATCTATGATTATTGCTCCTGAAGGACAAACAATAGATGGAGAAATTATACAAAAAGCAATTGAAGAAAGTTCAAGAACCAAAGAACCCGTTTCAAAAATAATTCAAAGACTTATTAAAGACGTAAAAGTCATTACTCAAATAATACCAGGAGAAGCAGTTCCAGATATGACAAAAAGAAGCGGCAAAAAATAAAAAAAACGGCATATAACAAGGGTTTGGTGCAATGGCGGGTTAAGGCAAAATTTGAAGTTTTGGCTTTCTATTCCGCAAAAAGCCAATTATATTGACTTTTTTCTTAAATTTATTCAATAAATTGGCTTTTGCTTACCGTGTCGCTAAATTGAAACTTTTCGCTTCAATTTCCGCCACTGACGCCAAGCCCCGAAACGTTGTGCATAATGCGAAAAAAACGCAGTGAATGAACTGAAAACTATAAGAGAATATTACAAACCGATTCAACCAGCAGTTTCGGGAAACGATTATGGGATAATCTATCAAGAAATCCAGCCAAATAAAGAAATTGAGAATTTTGTGTACTGCTTTTGGCAACTTAAAACACAAAAAACTCTAAACCAAGATTACGATTATCGAGTGGTATCTGATGGTTGTATCGACATATTTTTTAATCATAAACAGCCAACTGAAAATTTTGTGATGGGATTTTGCCGAAAGTATACTCAGTTCCAGATTGGAAAAGAATTTGATTATATCGGTGTTCGGTTTTTGCCTTCTGCCTTTCCTCTTTTGTTCAATGTCAATGCCAAAACTTTGAGTAATCAATCCCAAGAATTAAACAAAATCCTACCCAACTTTTCCAATTGGATTAAATCAGTAATTAAGCCTTCGGATTCTTTTGAAACCATTACAAAAATCCTAAACGAAAAGATAATCGGATTTTCAAGAAAATCAGCTATTAACTATGACCACCGTTTTTTAGATTCACTAAACCTGATTTTTCAGAAAAACGGATATTTAGATATTGAAAAAGACTTGAATACAGGTTTAAGTCCTCGGCAACTTCGTAGAATTTTTAACTTCCATATTGGCACTACCGCCAAATCATTTAGTAATGTTGTACGGTTTCAGCACATTTTGAATGCAAAACCCTCAAAACAAAGTCTTAAAGAAAATAAACTCTACTTTGATGTTGGATTTTTTGACCAAGCCCATTTTATTAAAAACTTTAAAACATATTATGGAGTAACACCTTCTGAAGCCTTCCGTTAAGTTTGTCCGTTTTTTACAATGCTTCGATTTCTTGTCAACCTAAATTTGTAGCAACAAAATCATTGACAATGAAAGCATTATTATTAACCGCATTTGTTTTACTCTTTGGAATTTCAAATGCACAAACAACGAATAAAATGAAACTTAACGCAGGAATAATTACCGAAAAACTACAGGAAACAAAGAAATTCTACACAGAAGTATTGGACTTCGGAGTAAGTTTTGAAAACGAGTTTTATCTCTTACTTCACACACCAAACAATTCTGCTGAAATCAGCTTTTTGCAACCGAACCACCCAAGCCAAAAACCTATTTTTCAATCAGCGTTTAGTGGAAAAGGTGTTTACTTAACAATTGAAGTCGAAAATGTGGATGAAGTTTACAAAGAGCTTAAAGACAAAGGAGTTCAAATAGAAATAGAAATTCGAGACGAATCTTGGGGAGACAGACATTTTGCAATCAAAGACCCAAACGGAATTGGAATTGACATTGTAACCTACACAAAACCCGTAGAATAATGAAAGCGAAAAACATTGGTATAACCATTGCTAAAAAGCTCAATGAAACTGGGGTTTTCACATTAGCTGACTTGGCAGAAATGACACCAAAAATTGCTTATCAAAAAATATGTGATAAATATCCTGAGAAGACTATTCCAAAATGTTATTATCTCTATTCTCTGCAAGGAGCTTTATTGGATTTGGATTGGCGAGAACTACGAAATGAAATAAAATAGGAACTGATTGAACAATAGAGCACTATGCACAACATTGTGTATAAGCAATAGCGGTTTAAGTGCAAACTTGAACCGTTTTTGTGCTTAATTAGGTATCTTGCTTTCTGAAAATTTAGTGAGTACAAATCCGCTACTGCTCATACACGAGACCGTAGCGAGGAAATCCCTTCGGGCTTCTCTCGCTACGGCTCGGGGCTTCCCACGTCAAGCACAGCCCTTCGGGACTGTCCTCGAACTTGGGTTTCACGCAAGCGAGAAACCTGCGTGAAGCCCCGAGCCGTTAGCTGTAATGCTCGAAAACGACGCTCCAAAAATATTTCTTCTAAGATGACTGTATAATTATTTTTTTTGACTATTTTTGTAATGATTATTACAAAAATAACATGAAAGGAAGACCAAGCATTTATTACGACAAAGAGTTAATACTCAATATTCAAAAAATATTTTGGGAAAAGGGATTTTCAGGTACTTCATTGAGCGACTTGAGTAATGCAACTGGTGCAGGTGCAGGAAGCCTTTACAATAAATTTAAAGGTGGGAAAAAGGAATTATTCCTAAAAGCACTTGAGCAAAGAAGAGAAGACTTCAATCTGTTCAAACAAAAAATAGAAGCCAGTACGGAACCCATAGATTTAATAAAACGGTTCTTTTTGGGAATATCAAAGTCAGATAAACAAACACATTTAAGGGGTTGTATTGTAGCAAATACACTTGTGGAAATGACATTTATAGATGAAGATTTGGAAAATGAGGCAATAAAAATATTGAAAGAAACAGAACTACTTTTTGCCCAAACTATTGAAAAAGAACAAAGAAAAGGCAACCTAAAAACAAAAGTAAAAGCTCAAATATTAGCAAGATACCTTATCACTTTTTGGTGCGGCATAAACTCTTTGCGTAGAATATATCCTAATCAACAAATATTAAAAGAACAGATAGAATTACAATTAACAATTATAAATTAAAAAAGATGGATTTAAAATTAGAAAACAAAAAAGCATTTATTAGTGGTTCTACTCAAGGCATTGGTTATGCTATTGCTCAACAACTATTATCTGAAGGTGTTGATGTAACCATTAATGGAAGAAATGCAGAAAAAACAGAACTAGTAAGAATAGAACTGCAACAAAAATTTCCAAACGGAAAAGTATCTGCAATGGTAACAGATTTTTCTAAAACGGAAGAAGTTCAAAAGCTATTATCGGAAATAGAAGATTTTGATATTTTAGTAAATAACCTTGGTATATTTGAGATAAAAGATTTTCAACAAATTACGGATAACGATTGGTACAATATTTTTGAAATCAATGTAATGAGTGGTGTTAGGTTAGCGAGAAAACTACTACCCAATATGCTGGACAAAAAATGGGGCAGAATTATTTTTATCAGCAGTGAATCTGGTGTAAACATTCCTGAAAATATGATACATTACGGAATGACAAAAGCAGCTATGTCCGCCATAAGCAATGGTTTATCAAAGCTGACAAAAGGAACAGAAGTAACTGTAAATACAATTTTAGGTGGGCCAACCTATTCAGATGGTGTTGCCAATGTAGTAGATGCTATTGCACAAACACAGAATCTAAATGTTGAAGATGTGAAAAATGGTATCATTCAACAAACCAATCCGCATATTCTTTTGCAAAGGTTTATAAAATCAGAAGAAATTGCTAATTTAGTAACCTATGTAGCAAGCCCATTATCTTTGGCGACTAACGGAGCAAGCTTGAGAGCCGATAGTGGCGTTCTGAAAATATAATAAGCACTACAGCTAACAAGGGTTTTGCGTCAGGCGGGCTGAAGTGCAAAATTCAAGTTTTGTACTTCTATTGAAATTTGTATATTAGTTGAACGTTTCGGCTTCGAAATCCCGCCCGAACGCAAAGCCCCGAGCCGTTGTGTGCAATTTTGCGAAAAACCGATAAAATAGAATGTTCCAAAATAAAACAATAATTACAATTCAACATCCTGAATCTATTCATCATACAAACGGAATGATTGGTTCTTGGACTGATTGGGAATTGAGTAAAAAAGGAATTCAACAAGCTAAAAATATTGCCTTTAATCTCAATAAAGAAATAGAAAATAAGAAGTTTTCTATCTATTCATCAACACTCAAAAGGACAAAACAAACTGCTGAAATTATTGCAGAACAACTTAATCTAAATCCAATTTTTACAGAGTCACTAAAAGAAAGAAGTTTAGGAAAAGCAATAGGAAAATCGGTTAAATGGCTGAAAGAGAACATTGAAAATGAAGAGCTGACAATTTATGACAAATGTTTCAGTGATGCTGAATCTAGATTTGATGTTTGGCAAAGACTTCTGCCTTTCTACAAAGAAATAATAAATAATGATGAAGAAAATATTATTATTGTTTCTCACGGAGACACATTAAGTGTATTTAATATTATGTGGCTTGAATTAGACGTGAAAAATCTCAACAAAATTGACTTATATGGAATTAGTGGAGGTGTTTCTTTTTTAAGTCAAACAACACACGGAAAAAGAATTATAAAAAGATTGAGCGATACTTCTTTTTTAACATACTAACAAAAAAACTAAGAACTAAACAATAGAAAAATAATGACAATAATTAGAAAAATGGAAGATAAAGATGTTCTATTTTTAGCTGACATTTGGCTAAACACATCTATAATAGCTCACGATTTTATACCAAAAGATTATTGGATAAATAACAAGTCTTTAATGATTAAAAAATATCTTCCAAATTCAGAAGTTTATGTAGCAGAGGAAACTAATAATATTTTAGGATTTATTGCATTAAGTGAAAATTATATTGCATCAATTTTTGTAGATATAGAACAACAAGGAAAAGGAATTGGAACTTTACTTTTGAATTATGCTAAGAATTTGCGAACGGAATTAAAATTAAACGTTTACCAAAAAAATGAGAAAAGTGTAAGCTTTTATAAATCCAAAGACTTCATAATCTTATCGGAATCAATAGACCAACCAACTTTAGAGAAGGAATATGTTATGCAATGGAATAATTCTAAAAAATAAAACTGCACACAACATCGCATTGGCAAAATGGCGGGGTAACGGCTAAGTTGAAAGTTTCTGCATATTTATCCGCCGAATGTGTTCCACATTCAGCTTTTTTTAATAATTTAGCTTCTGTGGAAACACATCGGCTACGTTACTGCTAAATTGAACTTTCCGTCCAATTTATCCGCCACTTCGCCAAGCTGCAAAACGTTAGTGGCAATTAGCTGGAAACCGAGAATAGTTGATAATCATGAATATTAAAAAGAACCGAAAATTCAAATATCTAGTAAGATGAGAATCGCAGTAGCCCAAATAGAATCGATAAAAGGAAATATTGAGGAGAATTTAAAAACTCATTTGATTTGGATAAATAAAGCAATTCAGAACAAAGCTGATTTGGTGATTTTTCCTGAGTTGTCTGTAACTGGATACGAACCTGAGATAGCTGAGAGTCTTGCAACCAATCAAAATGATGCAAGATTAGATGTAATACAGAATTTAAGTGATAATAATGGAATCACGATTGGAGTTGGATTGCCGACAAAAACCGAGCATGATACATTTGTAAGCATGATTATTTTTCAGCCTAAAAAGGAGCGAATCACATATTCAAAACAATATTTATATCCGCCAGAAGAGCCAATTTTTAAAGCTGGCAAAAATCCACTTGTTTTAAATTTTGAAACAGAAGTTGTCTCCCCTGCGATTTGTTATGAGACGACTAATAAAGCACATTGCGAGTTTGCAAAACGAAATAATGCAACGATTTATATTGCAAGCGTACTAAGTTCTATTAACGGAATTGATTCCGAATTAAAATTACTGTCTGATATAGCTAAAAATAATAGTTTGATAACATTTATGTCAAATTATGTCGGAAAATCTGGCGGGTATGATTGTGCAGGAAAATCATCGATTTGGAATGAAAAAGGAGAATTGATAGGACAACTTGGGGATAAAGAAGAAGGATTAATTATATTCGACACAGAATCCAAGGAAATAATAACTGCCACTAACAATGTATATAGCAAATAGGCGGGATAGTAGTAAATTCAACGGTTACAGCCCGCTTCAACTTCATCTCGGTTTGATAGGTTTGAAGCCCGCAATCGCCTACTTGCCATATACTAAACGTAGCGAGGAAATCCCTTCGGGCTTCCCTCGCTACGGCTCGGGGCTTCACACGTCAAGCACAGCCCTTCGGGACTGTCCTCGAACTTGGGTTTCACGCAAGCGAGAAACCTGCGTGAAGCCCCGAGCCGTTACCTGCAAGGCTAAATGATCTGACAAACCAACAGACTGACGAGACTAACAAACAGACGAAAAACCAAACCAACCAACAAAAAATCATTTCTTGCCAAATGGCAAGACTTGTTGCTTTTTAATTCTTGTCCTTTGCAACAGAAATTAAAAACGAAAAAAATGAACAAGACAATTTTTATTACAGGTGCTTCGTCAGGATTAGGAAAAGCAACTGCTAAATTATTTGCCTCAAAAGGTTGGACAGTTATTGGAACAATGCGTAATTTCGAAAACGAAAAAAAGCTATCAGAATTAGCCAATGTGCATTTTTTGCAATTAGACATCTGCAATACAGAACAAATCACGGATGTTATCTCAAAAGCTGAACAAATAAGTCCGATTGATGTGTTGTTTAATAATGCAGGGTACGGACTTGGAGGCGATTTAGAAGCCACCTCTATCTCACAAATTGAACGACAAATAAATACCAATTTATTAGGAACAATTCTTGTTACCAAAGCATTACTTCCTTATTTCAAGGAAAGAAAAAATGGTGTGATTATCTCAACAAGCTCTATCGCTGCTTACGTTCCCGAACCATTTATTGCGGTTTACGGAGCGACAAAAGCAGCTTTGGAAATGTGGACGGCAGGCATGAGTTTTGAATTAGAAAAAGTAGGTGTTTCGATTAAAACAATTGTGCCGAGCTCTATGCGAACATCTTTTTTAGGTAATGCTGAAATGGCTTTTAAGCCAGACTATCAGGCAGATTTTAATAATTATATAGGCAAGTTAATGTCCGATACAAGTTCTGTTTCTGATACTCCTGACGACATTGCAAAGATCGTTTACAAAGCAACAACAGACGGCAAAAAACAATTGCATTATTTTGCAGGAAATGACGCTACACAGAAATACGAACGTCTAAAAAAAGAAGGTTTGGAAACCATCATAAATGATACGCAAAAACTATTCTTTGAACAATAATATATGGAAGAACTTGTAAGCTATTTATTGCAATTCGGACAACTCAATCAACAGCAAATTGATTTGGTAAAAGCCAAAGCGGAAGAAAAATGCCTGCTAAAAGGTGAGTATTTTTCCGAAGCGGGAAAAGTTGCAAAACACATTGCTTTTGTGCAGGAAGGTGTTTTGATGATTTGCTATTACAACAACAAAGGCGAAGAGATTGTTCATCATTTCGTAGATGAAAATCATTTTGTGGTGGATTTAGAAAGTTTCAACCATAAAATTTTGTCTATGATTTACATACGCGCCGTTACAGATTGTCAATTGATTTCATTTTCGCACGAAAGTTTTAAAGAGCTCTCCGCAACAATTATTGATTGGGATAAAATTATCAATAAAATTACTATAAAAACCTTGTTGGATAAAGTGAATTTAATACAACCAAAGTTGAATACTGATGCCAAAACCAGATATTTAGATTTTTTGCAAAACTTTCCGAATTTAGCAAATAGAGTTCCACTTGTTTATATCGCCTCATATTTAGGAATTACAGCTACTTCATTGAGCAGGATTAGAAAAAATATACGATAGTTATAGCAAGATAAGACACCAATTATAGAAAAAGCCCAGCAGGTAACAATGGCTATGTGCCAGGCGGGGAACCGTCTTCGATTGACAGATTACGGAGAGTTGAACGGTTTCGTTTCCAAAAGGACATTTTCTGGTAAAAGCCCCGCCCGGCGCATAGCCGCGAAACGTCACACGTCAAGCACAGCCCTTCGGGACTGTCCTCGAACTTGGGTTTCACGCAAGCGAGAAACCTGCGTGAAGCCCCGAGCCGTTGGCAATAATTTAAAACAAAACAAAAATGAAAAAAATTTTATTCTTAACATTAACGATTTTAATATCAAATTTATCAATCGGACAAGAAATTCCTCAACTGAAATTAACACCAAACGGAGTTGAACCAATCGTTGTGGAAGTTGATAGTTTGAGTGCATCCGAAATTTATCAAAAAGCTCAAAATTGGGTTCAGGAAACTTATAAAAACCCTGACAAGGTTTTAAAAGCAAATATTACTAATGAAAAAATTAGAATCGATGGATTTGCGACAAATGCTTGGTGGTATAAATCTTTAGGTATTACGAATTCCTACAATATGGAATACACAATAGAAATATCATTCAAAGATGGACGTTATAGATTTGAATACATCATTGGACAGTTTTTTATTGATGGTGGTCAAAAAGTACTTTACGACTATCGAACTTTTTTTAAGAAAAACGGGGAAATTAGAAAATCATATATTGACGCTGTTCCGAGTTTAGAACTAACAATGAATGAACTTTCTCAATCATTTTATAATTACGTAAGCGGAAAAACAACTAAAAAAGATAATGACTGGTAAAAAACTATTGCCAACAATGGCTATAAGTAATTGCTTGTCCTCGCCTACTTCTGAAAATCCTTACGGATTTTCAGTTTGGTGCGTACTTGCAAAGATAAGTACTAAAACACGCAACTACTCATAGCCGAGACCGTTGCTACCAAACCACCGCAGACAAGCGACCACAGAACGATTTGACAATTACTCAACCCCTTGAACAATTTTTTTCCTGTGCAGATAACCCCATTTTTCCATTGCCAATAAAACCTCGTTCAGCGTTTGGCTGTAATCAGTTAATTCATACTGAACCGTAACAGGTTTTGTATTACAAACTTCACGACTAACCAATCCGTTCATTTCCAATTCCTGCAATTCTTTGGACAAAATGCGTGGCGAAATCCCCGCTTCCCTTGACAACTCATTAAAACCCTTTTTTCCGCTTCGCAAAACCGAAATCAAAACCAACTTCCATTTACCTCCTACTATATCAAGTGTGTCACGTATCGCCAATTTAGCTTTTGCACAACTTTCAACCGTATGCTTTTTCATATAATATCCTTTTTGTAAGTACTATCCTTTTTGTAACAGATAACAAAGATATTGTATTTATTCTGAAATTTGCATCAGAATATTTAAATAATTAAAAAATGAACATTTTAAGATTAGTTACAAGTTTCAAAGGAAATGAATCGCAGAGTTACCAACTGGGTAATAAAATTGTTGAAAAACTTAAAAATCAGCTTCCGATTACAAATATTGTTACCCGGAATCTTGCCAAAAATGAGATGCCTCATCTGAATGAGATGCATTTCACATCTTTCATGACGCCTACAGATAAGCTTTCTGACGAGCTGAAAGATGCCGTATCCTATTCTGACCAGGCTCTCGAGGAGCTTATCAGTTCAGATATCATAGTGATCGATGTTCCTATGTACAATTTTACCATCCCTTCCTCTTTAAAAGCATGGATTGACCATGTGGTACGTACAGGCATTACTTTCCGCTACACTGAAAATGGCGTTGAGGGATTAGTTAAAAACAAAACTGTATATCTGGCCATATCCAGCGGAGGCGTTTATTCTGATGGACCTATGAAGGATTTTGACTTTACAGAGAAGTACCTCAAAAATATTCTGGGCTTTATAGGGCTTACAGATATACATACTTTCAGGGTAGAAGGGGTGGCCATCCCCGGTATAAAGGAGACAGCCATGAGTAGAGCTGTCCAATCAATAGAAAGCCAGTTAATCATTAAATAAAACAATAATTATGTCACAAAAAGCAATCAAAATTACAGGATGGACTATGACCATCGTTTTAGCACTTGTGTTTACAATGAGTGCTTTTACGAAACTCACACAAAACGAAATGGCTATAGCACAGGCTTCTTCGTTCGGGATTGATGCCACTACTTATCAATTCATTGGGATTATTGAAATCATCTCACTGATACTCTTCATTATTCCAAGAACAGGAATATTAGGAACATTGTTGTTAGTAGCCTATTTAGGCGGAGCTATCGTAACACATCTGCAACACCAAGAACCGATAGCAATGGCGGTTGCCATTCAAATCCTGCTTTGGGTTACGGCATTTATCCGTTTCCCGGAATTGAAACAAAGACTTTTTCAAACCACAAAATCATAATCGATATGGAACGCAGAAATATTTCACACATAACCCAAAACCATTGGCATAATGGCTTTTTGGGAACAGGGCACCGGGCAATGGCAGTATTGGACGGTGTGCCTTACCAAGACAGCGACCCATTCATTTTATTTATGGACGATAGTCTGAATCTTCCGGGTGGCGAACCCGTAGGCGGGCCGCATCCACACGCAGGATTTGAAACGTTGACCTTAGTTTTGGAAGGCAATGAAAAAGATTGGAAAACGGGAAGTTTTGAACTGATGACCGCAGGAAAAGGTATTATTCATACCGAAGAAATCACATCAGAACAGAAACTTCGTATCCTGCAAGTGTGGTTGGTACTACCGCCCGAAAAGCGTTATGCACAGCCTTTCTTACAAAGAATACTATTGGAAGAAGTGCCAAAAATCAAAACCGATGAACACGAAATTCGTGTGTATAGCGGAAGCAGTAACGGATTGACTTCGCCATTAAAAAACCATACGCCATTTACCTTGGTGGACTTTAGGTTAGACAACCGTGCTGTGGTAACACAAGAAATTCCATCACACTACAACGGTTTGGTGTATGTACTGAAAGGCAGTGTGAAAGCAGGCGATAAAATTATCAAAGCTGAACAAGCAGGTCGGCTTGACAAGACAGTTGAAAACGGCAACAACGAAATTCAATTTGAAGCATTGGAGAATGATACGCATTTTGTGTTGTATGCAGGACAACCGCATAATGTTCCTGTGGTGCATCACGGACCTTTTGTAGCAGACACAATGGAAGACGTTGCACAGATGTACAAAGATTTTCGGCAGAATAAATTTCCACATTTGAACGATTTGCCAGACGAACAAAAAATCACTTATTCTTCACAAATTAGTTTGCAAGAAGTTAACAGGTAATAAATTAAAAGTCAAAAAGCACTTGCACATAACAGGGGTTTTGCAAAAGAGCGGGCAAACTGCTAAGTTGAACATTTGTGCATTTAATCCGCAAAAACCATTTTTTTTATTTGCTCTTTTTTGTAATTTAGCAAATAGAAAAAATGGTTTTGTTCAAGTTAGTTCTAAATTGAAAGATTAGTCTTTTTAATCTGCTCTTTCACAAAACCTCAAAACAAATGAACGACAACGATGTAAAACGACTTTCACGGCTGACCGCAATCTTGATACAGTTGCAAACGAAACGGCTTTTGACCGCTAGGCAACTTGCTGACAAATTTTCGGTTAGTATCAGGACAATTTACAGGGACATCAGAGCATTGGAACAGGCAGGCGTTCCAATTATCACGGAAGACGGCAAAGGTTACACACTTATGGAAGGTTATAGAGTGCCACCCGTAATGTTTACCGAAGCACAAGCCAACGCTTTAATTACAGCCGAACAATTAGTTCTTAAAAACAAAGATGCTTCATTTATAAAAGATTATTCAGAAGCTATTGAAAAAGTCAAAGCGGTTTTGAGATACAGTCAAAAAGAAAAGGTCAATTTACTATCTGAAAGGACAAGATTCAACCAAAATCTCAACCGAGAAAGAAACAGTAATAATTTGTCGGATTTGCAGTTTGCTTTGACCAATTTTCGCCTTACAAAAATTGAATATACCAACGAACAAAACAAAACGACAACCCGACATATTGAACCATTTGCATTATTAAGCACGGAAAATTGGTTGTTGGTTGCATATTGTCGTTTAAGAAAAGAATTTCGTTTTTTCCGTTTGGACAGAATTAAAAAATTGGAAGTGCTTCCCGATAAATTTGAACCACACCGAATGACTTTGCAAGAGTATTTTGACAAATATTACTAATTTTTTTAGACCCCTGACATAAGGCTGTCATAACCCCATATTACTTTTGTTGCCAGAAATAGCAAAGTGCTGTTTCATTTAACAAATTCAAAAGTAAATAAAATGGAAAAAAGAACAATTGACCCCTGGGTTTGGGGCGAAAACACAAACTCTGCACAAGCAGTAGAAGTAACAAACGTAACAGGAACACTTTACTGTTCGGGACAAGTAGCTCTTGACGCTAATGGTGTGCCAAGCAATGCGGATATGCGGTCGCAATTACAGCAAACAATTCAGAACCTTGAAACGCTTATCAACGAAGCAGGTTATGAAACAAAAAACATTGTAAGACTGAATGTTTACACAACATCAGTGCAAGAGTTTTTTACAACTTGTATGGACGTTTATGTGCCGTTTATTCAAAAACACGGACTTAAACAAGCTACAACGTTGCTTGAAGTCAAAGGACTTTTTGCAACTTTGACTGTAGAATTAGAAGCAACGGTAGTAAAGTAACAATGAACGAAACAGAAATATTTTATCCGACAAACCAAACAGCGTGGCGACAATGGTTAGAAAAAAACCATTTGTCAAAGCAATCTGTTTGGCTTGTTTTTTATGTTAAATCATCAGATAAACCATCTATCACTTGGAGCGAAGCTGTTGATATTGCCCTTTGCTTCGGTTGGATAGACAGCAAAAAAATAAAAATTGACGAAGAAACAAGTCATCAGTTTTTCAGTAAACGAAAACCAAACAGCACTTGGTCAAAAATCAACAAAGAAAAAGTGCGACAACTCATTGACAACGGTCTGATGACACAAGCAGGTTTGGATAGTACTGAAATTGCCAAAAAGAATGGTTCGTGGACAATTTTAGACGAAGTGGAAGAGTTGATCATCCCGAGTGACTTAGAAAAAGCGTTCAGAAAACACAAAGGCTCAAAGGACTATTTTCTAAGTTTGAGCAAGACAGTTAGAAAAATGATGTTGACATCGCTCGTTCTTGCCAAGCGACCCGAAACACGACAAAAACGCATTAACGAAATAGCTACCTTTGCAGGACAAAACAGGAAACCAAAACAGTTTTAACGACAGAACAAAAACGGCTACTAACAAGCAGTTTTTCAAAATAGCGGGGTTAAAATCGAAACTTTCGGTTTCATAAATTGCAAAAATGCTAACTTACTAATACTTAGATTGCCCTATTTTAGATTTAAAAACTTATCATTTTTTATCAACAGCTAACTAATAACTTGTAAAAAAAAACTTTCGTTCTGTCTTTTAAATACCCTACATTTGTGGGTATGGAAAGTAAGCCGCTTTTTGTTTCGAGAAACAATCAAAACCCCGACACCATTGCCTTGCAAAGAGGCAAACTCCCCCCCCAAGCTATTGATTTGGAGGAGGCTGTGCTGGGTGCTATGATGATTGACAAAAAAGGTGTCGATGATACGATTGATATTCTCACGCCTGAAGCTTTTTACAAAGAGGCACACCAACACATATTTGAAGCCATCAAAAAATTGTTTGATGCTAATGCACCCGTGGATTTGCTTGCTGTTTCCACCCAATTGAGAAAGGACGGAAAGCTTGATTTGGTTGGCGGAGATTATTATCTTGTTGAGCTCACACAAAAAGTTTCTTCCTCTGCCCACGTAGAATTCCACGCACGGATTATTCTTCAGAAACACATTCAACGCAGTTTGATTCGAATTTCAGCCGAAATTATCGAAGATTCCTATGACGAAACCACCGATGTGTTTGAATTGCTGGACAAAGCAGAATCCAGATTATATGATGTTACACAAGGAAACTTAAAAAGAAATTCCGAAACGGCTCAGGATTTAGTAGCTCAGGCTAAAAAACGAATCGAAGAAATCGGAAAAAGAGAAGGTTTGTCCGGACTGGCAACCGGCTTTCACAAGCTGGACGTACTCACATCGGGCTGGCAGCCTTCCGACCTTATCATTATTGCGGCACGTCCGGGTATGGGTAAAACCGCTTTTGTATTGTCCATGGCACGTAATATTGCTATTGACGGCGGTCAGGGTGTCGCGGTGTTCTCACTGGAAATGTCTGCTGTACAACTCATTACAAGATTAATTTCTGCAGAAACCGGCTTAGGTTCTGAAAAACTGAGAACCGGAAGATTGGAACAACACGAGTGGGAACAACTCAACGTAAAAGTAAAAGACTTAGAAAAAGCACCTTTATATATAGACGACACCGCCTCGCTGTCTATTTTCGATTTGCGGGCAAAAGCGAGAAGACTGAAATCTCAGCACGACATTAAACTAATTATCGTGGATTATTTGCAGTTGATGACTGCCGGTAATTCTAACAGCAAAGGCGGCGGAAACCGAGAGCAGGAAATTTCAACTATTTCCAGAAACTTAAAGGCTTTGGCTAAAGAGTTGGATATCCCGGTAATTGCTTTATCGCAGTTGTCGCGGGCGGTTGAAACGCGTGGTCCTTCCAAAAGACCTTTGCTGTCGGATTTGAGGGAATCGGGTGCGATTGAGCAGGACGCCGATATCGTGTCGTTCATCTATCGACCGGAATACTACAAAATTGAAGAATGGGACGACGAAGAACAGAGTCCAACGGCAGGGCAAGCAGAATTTATCATTGCCAAGCACCGAAACGGTGGTTTGGATAACATCAGGCTGAAATTTATTGGTAAATACGGTAAGTTTGATAATCTGGAAGAAAGCAATTTTTCATACGACGAACTTCCTTCACGAATGAATGTAGATGAGCAGAACTTTACGCAAAATCTACCCTCGGGTAAAGATGTTTTTGGTAGTGATGATGATGATTTACCTTTTTAACCTGAATTCGATTATTATCTAAGAAATTACACAACTACAAGGTTTTAAAAACCTTGTAGCAATTGACAATCAGTACTTTATTAATCGAACTCAGGTTCATAATAAAACACAAACCTCTGATTATGATTTGTTTGTATTGTTGTGTACTAAATTTATTTTAAAGTTTTCAGGAAAAAGCTGTATCGGTTGAATACTAAGCTTTTATAGAGATTATCAAAGAAGTCAGGTAACGATTTGGTAACGGTGCTTATTGCTTTGCTTTTCAACGTGTTTCCGTTAGCTCAAAGCAAATATACATATTTTTTTATGTAAAGCAGAGTAAGATTATAATGTTCAGAATGCAACTTTTACATATATACAGATAAACTTCATCTCTCTTCCTCTTCATCCATTTTTCTAATCAATGTGTCACGCAAGTTGTCAAGAAATTTCGTTCGGTTTATTTTCCGGTTCTTAAGTTCCGAGTAGGTATGATAGAAATCTCCCAATTCAATATTAAAAAAGATTTCTAACGATTGGGCAATTTGTTTAATATCAGCATTTCCATTATCAAAAACGCCTTGTGAATGAAGTGCATAGATCAATTCCGCTAATGACGTTTTACTACTTGTCCAATTAAGTTTTGGTAAGGTAGAAAGTTTATGCTCTTGATCAACATCACATATCTGATATTCAATATATTTATAAATCAAATTATTAGCAATAATTTTTGCTATCTCATAATCATGGGAAGTCGAAAAAGTATGATCAGTTCCAAAATAAGATGAGTTCAGAATTAATCTAATATCATAATTACCACGTACAAAATATTTATAATCAAGATATGTACTTTGAGTTTTGTAGTACTTGTAGAAATCTAAATTATGATCAAAATATTTTTTGACTTTGTACAGTTCCGAATTTAAATATTTTTTTATCACTTTATCACCTCCATAAGGTCTTTCGATTTCTATTTTATAAATTGAGTTATAGTATATAAGTTTAGAAACTATTAAAGGTTTCTGATGTTTAAAAAAGTATATCTCCTGTTGAATGTTATCAAAACCAACTTTTAATATGTATTGTTGTAAGTTAAATAAAGTTCTTAGAATTAATTTAATAATATATTCTAAAGGAGGTATTATATTTTCCGAATCTAATACTACTTCATCAATTCCATTATCTAATTGTTGTATTATATTGTCTACATATTTCTTGTTAAAAGAATTTAAATTACCCATATATCAACAGATATTTTGAATTGTTATTCTACTTACTCGCAAACTAATCGTTTAACTTTCTTTGTACATACCAACGCACTCAAAAAAAAATTAAAACTTAAACCCTATAACCGATCCCACGAAAAAACCATCTTTATGCGTTGGTATTACATCATTGATAAAACTACCTGTTTTAAAATATTGTACACCTATATTATAACTCAGAAAATCATTTATATCCCATGAAAAGGTGGTCATATATGCTGTACCTATGTATCTTTCTTTTGAACTGGATGATGATAATCTTAACGAACCACTGGGACCATATACGCCATCATTCAGAGAATTACGCCAGTTAAACACCACATCCAATGTGAGTGTTACGTTTTTAGCAGGATTCCAGTTTAGATTAGGGTGAATAGACATTAAATTTGCTGGACCTGCCTGAGGATTCATTCCGAAATACCCTCCATTTGGATACAAAGCATTTAAGGTACCTAGTTTACCATCATTTGAATTCTTATCTCCAGAAATATAATCACTCTTTAGCTTTAGGGCTGGCAATCCTGTAATGTGTTTGAACACATAACCAATTTCAGAAGAAAGAGCCAAACCATTGATATTGTCTGAACCAAATGACCCAAACTGATATCCTGCTTCAAAATTATAAACAAATCCAATGCCATTCCTCCAGAATCGTACACCAAGAGTATGCCGTAATTCATCTGCAACACCTGCATCAAATCGGGCATTTTTACGATTTATTCCTAGGTAATATAAATCAAAATTTAAGCCTTTCGGAGTAATATAAGTATTGTAAATTCCCCATAAATTGGGTTTTCGGGTAGAGGTGTTATCAAAAACACCTGTATTCACAACAGCATCTGCCATAACAAACGCATCAATCTTTAGGTTAGGCGAGCTATAAGCAGCTTTTGCACCGTCAAAGTATAAACGAAGGTTGGGTCCTTCTCTTGCATCTATCAAACGACCACTGCCGTAACGGAGTTCTTGTCTACCCAACCGAAGTGTCAGTGATTTATCTGTTTCTTTATAAGGCACAAAATCTACAAAAAGGTTCTGTACATTGAGTTTATCCTCATCAATACGACGAGGACCTGTCTTACGACCGTCTTCCAAACCACTGCGTAACTGCCCGAAAATACGAATGTGGTCACCTATATGCAAATCAGCATGCAAATTATAACGCTGAAGAAAAAAAATATCTCGTCTTATATTTATTTCTCCCCAATCTTCATTCATCGCATAATTCAATTCTCCCCGAGCTTCCCCTCCAAGCGAAAGATAAATTTGTTTGTTTCCTGAAAGTTGGGTGTATTTTATCTTATTATAAAAAATTCTCGTACTATCTTTCAATCCCGAGTAATCCTCGTCATAACGCATCAACTTATTTTTTTGCCCTTTAGCAAATTGCGTTATCAACAACATCCCCAACAGTACGATGAGATTTAACTTCATCTGCTGAACTTTTTAAATAAATAATGATCTAATGAATATCTTCCTGCACCTAAAAATAAAATTACCAGATATGATAAACTATACATAAAGGGTGTATCTTTCACTAATGGTGCATCGTGAAAATGCAACACAAAATATCCTGTAAGCGTCAAGGCAAGTATGGGCAATACTGCCAATCTTGTAAAAATACCAAGAATAACCAAAATTGGAAACAAAATATTGGCAGAAACTGCAAGGGCATTGTTTATTGCCTCTGGGAAATGTAATGGATTGGGGACTTGCTCAGCTTCTGCTACACCAATACCTAATTTTTTAAGACCATGTGCATAAATCATTTCTACTGACAGTAATACCCGAAACCCTAGTAAAACTATATGATAAAGGGAATTTGATGGACGAGGATTGGTAATAATTTGAATAATTTTTTTCATTACTTTACAGATTTAATATAACATCTATTTTTTCTGATAACCTCCAAAATATTTCACAGGCGACCATGAGGGAATTACTTCAAGCGGAGCTGGTGAAACAGTTTGAAAGTCTTTGTCACCATATACTACCTTGCCATCTACAATGGTTAGTTTACTTGTAATATTTTTAATATCTTCTTCCGAAACTGTAAAATAATCCTTGTCTAAAATCACCAAATCGGCATAATATCCTTTTTCTATCTTACCTTTCTTCTCTTCTTTGATTAGCTCATATCCCTTGTGGGTGGCTAATCGTAATGCAGTAGTTCTGTCTAATGTATTTTCCTGTGCCATTACCTGATTACCTCCTATGGTTTTACCTGTAGTAATCCAATAAAGAGCTACCCATAGGTTGTAAGAAGATACACGTGTTCCGTCTGTTCCTAATCCTACAGGAATTCCTAATTCCAACATTCTTTTAACTGGTGGAGAAGCCAATGCCGGTTTTTTACCGTAACGTTTTATGAAACTTTCACCCTGATAAGCCATACGGTGCTGGAAAGCAATACCTCCCCCTAATGCTTTGATCCGTTGCATATTTTCTTCGCTTACTGTTTCAGCATGGTCAAAAAACCACACCAGACCATTCAACGGAGTCTCACGGTTTACCTCTTCAATGACATTCAGAAAACGTTCTATACTTTCATTATAGGTTGCATGTAGGCGAAAAGGCCATCTGTGTTTCACCAGAAGTGAAATAACCGATTTAAGGTTATCCTCCATAGTAGCAGGAAGTACGGGGCGCGGAAAGAGGAAATTTTCAAAATCTGCTGCATCACCTACGATATTTTCACCACCACCTTCTACGTGATAATCTACCTCATTATGCCCGTTATGTGCGTATTCATCCAGGTTTACCATGCCTATCCATTTAGTATAATCAGCCAGCTCCGAACCTTTTTTCTGTGCAAATAAAAAGTAAGGTAAACGAACGGTGATTTTGCCTTGTTTATTCAGTTCATCTGTAATGGAATAATCATCGGGAAAATTCTGAAAACCTCCTCCTGCATCCATAACGGCTGTAACTCCCAAACGATTTAATTCCGTCATGTACTGCAAGGTGGAATTGATTTCTTCTTCACGGTTCATGTTGGGAAGCTTTGCCAATGTGGAATATAAAATAAAGGCATTGGGTTCGGCAACCAACAATCCTGTAGGGTCTCCATTTTCATCTTTTTGTATAAGACCTTCAGCAGGGTTAGGTGTATCGCCTGTGATTTGTAATTTTTCGAGTCCTGCTTTGTTCAGCCATGCTTTTCCATACAAATAAAGGATGAATGTTGGCACATCTCCGGTAGCTTCATTGATTTCTTCAAGGGTAGGAAGCCTTTTCTCTTCAAACTGGTACTCGTTCCATCCACCCACGACGCGTATCCATTGTCCTTGGGGAGTTCTTGCTGCCTGTTCTTTTAGCATTTGCAGTGCTCGTTTTACAGAAGTTACACCGTCCCACCTCAATTCTAAATTATAAAAACGTCCTCCACGGATTACGTGCATATGGCTATCGAATAATCCGGGTATCACACGGTTTCCTTTGGCATCTACAATCTTTGTTTCTCTTCCCTTTAGCTTCAGAATTTGTGCGTTTGTGCCTGTTTGCAGAATTTTATTGCCGGAAATGGCCACAGCCTGAACTTCGTTATTTTTAGCATCCAAAGTAGAAATCTTTCCATTTGTAATGATAATATCTGCTTTTTGTGCATGTACCAACGATCCCCCCAACAGAACAGCACTTAATATTATATTGTTAATAATTTTCATACTTTACAATAAATTAGCAAGACAGGATTAAAAGATCCTGTCTTTAGGTTACTACAATATTTTAGTGTTTTAGCATCTCTCTGGCATATTGAACACCAATTCCGTATGCCCCACCGTATTTAACCACCAAGTCATTAACAGCTTTATAAGTTTCCTGACGAGCCCAGTCTCTTTGCAATTCCAACAAATATTGTAAAGAAGTGATTGGTTTTGCTCCTGCCTGAACCATACGTGTTACTGCCTGATCGTGCGCCTCTTTTGTTACATCTCCCGAAGCATCGGTAATTACATAAACATCATATCCTTCACTGATAGCGGAAAGCACAGGACCTACAATACAAACACTTGTCCATAAACCAGCCATTACGATTTTCTTTTTGCCTTTGCCTGTGATGGCCTTATGTGCATTAACATCTTCCCATGTATTCATTGTAGTTCTGTCAACATAACCAGATGTAGCTTCAGGATAAAATTCCTGAATTTCAGGAAATACCGGGCCACTAAACGATTTCTCTGCAACAGTAGTAACAACGGTAGGGACTTTGAATATTTTAGAAGCTCCTGCCACAAGAGCAGTATTATTTCTTAACTCAGTTGTAGAAATGCTGTGCGTTGCAAATGCCATTTGTCCTTCGTGATCAATCAATAGTAATGAATGATTGGTAGGGTTTAATAATTCAGGGCTTGGTTCTTGAGCGAATGTAGCGATTGATGCCAAACCTAATACGAATGATAAGATAACTTTTTTCATTTTTATTTATATTTAAATTGTTACTAATTATTCTTTGATGAATTGTACTTCTGCTGTTAATTTAGTATCTTCTCCTACTAATACGCCTCCCGATTCAAGAGAAGCGTTCCACGTTAATCCGAACGCTTTTCGGTTGATTTTTCCCGATAAGGAAATTCCAGCTTTTATGTTTCCCCAAGGATCTTTCATCAACCCGCTATATTCTACTTCTAAGGTTATGTTCTTGGTTACATTTTTAATAGTAAGATCTCCTGATATTTCAAATACATTTTCATTAATCTTATTAATACCGGTTGATTGAAAAGAAATCAAAGGAAAGCTCTCCGCATCAAAAAAGTCAGCACTTCTAAGATGGTTATCACGATCTATATTGTTTGTATCAATGGAATTTACCTGTGCTGAAAATGAGATTTGTGAGGTTTCAAACCTGTCGTCTTCATTTTCAATTGTTGCCTGAAAGTCGTTAAACTTTCCTGATACATTAGTAAACATCATGTGTTTTACTTTAAATCCTATTTCAGAATGTGCAGGATCTATTGTCCAATTTGATTTTGCCATTTTTTTAATTTTAATTATTTTTTAATTGTATATCCTTTATAAAGTCATAGGGACATCCATTAAAAGGATTTCCGTATCGTTAGTTTTTGATTTGATTGTTAATTTCTCTACATCCCAGATACCAAAACCGTCGCGAGTTTCAAGTGTTTGTCCTTCTATTTCAGCACTACCTTTCAGTATAAAAGCATAAACACCGTTTTTGTTGCTTTTTACAGTATAGTCGGTTTCAAAATCATTATCGAAATTTCCTAGATGAAACCAAGCATTTTGATGAATCCAAACACCTTCATCATCAGGGTCTGGAGATAAAATCTGTTGAAACCTGTTATGTCGTTGTTTAGCATCCAAACTTATCTGGTCGTATCTTGGTGTAACATTCCGTTTATTGGGATATATCCATATCTGTAAAAATTTCACAAGTTGATCCTTATTTTTATTAAACTCACTGTGCTTGATACCGGTTCCGGCACTCATTACCTGAATATCTCCATTTTTTATCACCGTTACGTTTCCCATACTGTCTTTATGTTCCAGATCACCTTCCAACGGGATACTGATTATTTCCATATTATCATGCGGATGTGTTCCAAAACCTCTTCCTGCTTCCACTTTATCATCATTTAAAACACGTAAGACACCAAAATGCATTCGTTCAGGATTATGATAATTGGCAAAACTAAATGTGTGGTAACTTTCTAGCCACCCGTGATTTGCGATGCCTCTTGACTCTGCTTTGTGTAAAATACTATTTTCCATAATTTTTGAGTTTGTGTTGGGTATATGATTAAAACCTAGTAAATCCAACTCCTTAATTTCATCTATATTATTTTTCAGGATGTTTCCCAATCCTGCTGTTGCTACAAACATTCCCGTTCCAAGCAATCCCTTTTTTAAAAATTCTTTTCTGTCCATTGCTTTTGTTTTTAATTTCTATACTGTAAAATTGCATCAATAAAATCTCCTTTTCATTTAACTAGTTTAAGAAATGAACGAAAATGAAAAAAAGCCATTCCAAATAAGAAGAATGGCTATAAAACGAGTAATGAAAACTAAAAAAAGGAATCCCGCTCTTTATTAATCCTTGGAATAACTTCTTTACCAATTAATTCTATGGAACGTAACAGCTGTTCATGGGTAAGTCCTGCATTATCCATCTGAAAAGTAAATCGGTCAATACCACCTAATGCCTCGCTATGTCTTAATAGTTTTGCAGCCACAGCTTCCGGACCTCCCACGACCAGTACACCTTTAGGAGCAATCAATGCATCAAATCCGGTTCTCGTTACCGGAGGCCATCCCCTCTCTTTGCCTGCCTTGGTCCAAAGCTCGGCATAACCTGGATAATAATCAGCAATCGCTTCATCATCAGTTGTTGCTACATAACCTGGTGAGTGCAAACCTACTTTCAATTGCTCTGGTGCAAAACCGGCTCTTTTTCCTGCTTCTCTATACAAATCAACTAATGGACGGAAATTTGCGGTTGCTCCACCAATTACCGCAACCATTAGTGGCAACCCCAAAGTTCCCGCTCTGACAAATGATTCGGGAGTTCCCCCAACACCAAGCCAAACAGGTAGCTTTTCCTGAGTTGATCTAGGATAAACGGGTTGATTCTGTAATGCCGGTCTGAATTTCCCTGACCAGGTCACAAATTCCTGTTCACGGATTTGCAGCAAAAGTTCCAATTTTTCTTTAAACAGTGCGTCATAATCGTTCAGATCAAAACCAAACAGCGGGTAAGATTCTATTGCAGATCCTCTGCCCACCACGAGTTCTGCCCGCCCCTTGGATATCAGATCCAAGGTAGCAAAGTTTTGATACACCCTTACCGGATCCGAGGTACTTAAAACGGTAACTGCACTGGTCAAACGTATGTTTTTCGTCCTCGCTGCCGCTGCGGCAAGTATTACCGCAGGAGCAGAATCGAGAAACTCTTTCTTATGATGTTCCCCTATTCCATAAATTGCAAGACCTGACCTATCGGCCTGAACAATCCTATCCAGCAACTGTTCCATTGCATCAACACTACCCAGTGTTTTACTGCCGTACATAGCAGATGCAAAACTATCAATTCCTATTTCCATTTTTTCTGAATTTTAATTTAACACGTTATTGTTAAGACTTTCATATTACTCAAGAAAGTGCATTAGGCGGAGGTCCTCCTGCTGGTTTGCTTTTATCTTCGGGCAAGGGTACATATTCTTCGTTATCCATTGGGGGCAAATCAATACGTCCCTGTTTCCAATCTTCCTTTGCCTGTTCAATCCTGTCTTTTCTGCTGGAAACAAAATTCCACCAGATGTACCTATCTCCCAGATGTTCGCCACCAAGCATCATCAAAGTTGTTGGTTCTTTGGCTATAATCAACGGGTCTACACCTTTTGTAAACACCAATAGTTGTCCTGGTTTGTAAGTAATTCCATTGACTTCTACAATACCTCGAACAATGTATGCACCCCGTTCACTATGTCCTTTCGGTAAACCAAAACGAATTCCTGGCTGTAACACAACATGTACATAAAATAAAGGAGAATGTGTTTTAACATTGCTTTTTAAGCCATAAGCTTCTCCCGCAATTAAACGCATCCAAACTCCTGTATCCGTAAAAATTGGTAGTTGTTCCGGTTTGTAGTTTTCAAAAGACGGATCGTTTTCTTCATCCTTTTCAGGAAGTGCTACCCATGTCTGTATCATTTCCAATTCACCTCCGGCCAGCATAGCGGGATCTTCGAAACGTTCGCTATGCGTAATACCTTTACCAGCGGTCATCCAGTTGACTTCTCCTGGTTTTATAATCTGTTCTACACCAAGACTGTCTCTGTGTGTCACATTCCCGCTAAACAAATAACTGACTGTAGACAGGCCTATATGCGGATGTGGTAATACATCAAGGCTACTGGTAGAAGTTACCGGTACATTTACAGGACCTCCGTGATCCATAAAAATAAAAGGACCAATCATTCTTCTAAGTCTGTAAGGAAGAATACGTTTAACTGTGAAACCTGCAGAAAGTTCAGCTTGTCTGGCTTCTATAACAATATCTAGCATAATAATATCTTTTTATAATTAATAATTTTGCTCAAAAATACTCATTAAACTGCGGTATTCCCTCCGTCTATTACCATTTCAGAACCTGTGGTATAACTTGATTCATCTGAGGCTAGATAAAGTACTCCAAAGGCAATTTCTTCAGGCACGGCTTCACGTCTCATGGGGGTTATACCAATAGCCATTTTTTTGAATTCTTCTGCATTCGGTAAGTTTTTTGTCATTGGAGTAGCAACATATCCCGGATGTACAGAATTAACACGAATTTTGTGATTTACTAACTCGGCTGCAGCTCCTTTTGTAAAACTTCTTACAGCACCTTTAGAAGCTGTATAAGCTGTAGCTTTTGCCGATCCAACTATCCCTGCAATAGAAGAAATATTAATAATAGATGCCCCGTCTTCGTTTTTTTTCATATGTGGAACCACAGCTTTGATTCCTATAAATTGACTTAGGATATTAATATCTAAAACCTTTTTAAATTCTTCAACAGATGTTTCTTCTATACTACTCATAAGGTTTCCAGTAATTCCGGCATTATTTACCAAAATATGAATGGCTCCATATAATTCAATTGCTTTATTAACGACTTTATCCCAATCCTGTTCCGAAGTTACATCGTGTACAATGTAATCTACGATTCCACCGTTAGCGGTGATTTCATTCTTAACATTTTTCAGACCTTCTTCCTGGATGTCTGTAATCAATAATTTTGCTCCTTCTTTTGCAAAAAGTAAAGCTTCTGCAGCACCTAAACCGCCAGCGCCTCCGGTGATAATTGCTATTTTATCTTCTAATCTTTTCATAATTATTTGGATTTAAATTTATTTAGATGAGAGTCTCTTTCTTATTGTACTTACGAATTCTGGCGATACACCAAGATAGGACGCTATGTAATATTGTGGTACGCGTATTGGAAGCGAAGGATATGTTTTAATAAATTCAAGATACCGTTCAGTGGCAGGTTTTGAAATTGTTTTAACCAATCTGTTTTGTATGGCAGATAAGTTTCTTTGTACCAGTAAACGAAATATTCTTTCAAACTTTGGAATTTCTGCTAACAACCTCTCTTTATTGTCCAAAGAAAACAGATACATTTCCGTATCCTCTAATGTCTCAATAAAAAAATTAGACGGTCTTTTTTCGTAAAATGAACCTACATCACTCACCCACCAATCTTCTACGGCAAAAGACAAGGTAGCTTCGCGTCCATTTTCGTTGATGTAATAAATACGGGCACAACCTTTTTGGATATAACCTTCAAACTGACAGATTTCACCCTCGCGAAGCATCATTGTTTTTTTGGGTACAATCCTGAAATCCAGCATACTTGTAAACAACGATTGTTCTTCTTCCGTTAGAGTAATATATTTAGATACATTCTTTAGAATATTTGAATACATAAGCTTTTCGGCTTTTAAAAAGTTGTTTTTTACACTTCCATAAAATTCTCCTGATGATTTTTTAAACACGCTTTTATTTTATGTGTATCACCTACAAGCCATATAATATCATTTGCTAATATCATTTCTGACGAGCCTGGGTTTAGTATACGACTTCCGTTTCTTTCAATACCTACCACATGGCTATGCAAATCTTTTTGGATACCCGATTTTTTTATTGTTTTATTACAATACGGATTGGCTTCGGAAAGTTGAATCTTAGTAAGTTGAATATCGTTGATGTCAATATCTTCTTCGTTCTCTCGTGTAATCTCTTTTTGATCAAAAACAAGTTTTAACTGAGAAATTTGTTCTTCCGTTCCCAAAACACCTACTTTATCATTGGGTAATATTCTTTGCTTTCCATTGGGTAGATGAACGGTTCTGTCATTTCTGCGTATATACACAATATTGATTCCGAATTTCTCTTTCCAATTAAGCTCGTACAAAGACATTCCAGCAAAGGAAATTGTATCACTGGCTTCTAATTCTGTGACATACGCATCCCATTCCTGAAAATGTTGGCTTGCTTCCTTATTTTTTTGCTGTAGTTCGATAGTTCCCTTGTTTCTGGCATATTCAAGCTGTTCCCTTTCGTTGAGATTCGATATAAACTGCTGTTCAATTCTCTGATGAATTCTCTGAATTTTACCCGAGAAAAACCACAACAATGCCACAATTAAAGGAACTGCAATTATCAATGCATATCTGGTTGTTGTAATCTGGTCAATAAAAAAACCGATAAGGAAAATACCTACAAGAAATCGGATAGCATTTAAAAAAATACCCGTTAGGGAATAATTCAGATAGTACGAATTCAGGTTTTCGTTACCTTCTTTTATCTTAATTTTTTTATTAAGGATTGCCCATAAAAAAGGAGATGCCAACAAGGTTGCAGAACTCACGAGGATAAGATTTCTCCAAAGTGGGCTTTCTATCTCTGTATTCAAAAGCGGAATGATTAAATATTTAAACAACAAGGTAATAGCTACGATAATAATGCTATTAATGACAAGAATTCTGTTGTATTCTTGCAACATTTTCTTCCATAGAGGATTGTCTTTGTTTTTCTGCGTTTCGGAAGTATAGGCATCCAAACGTGCTATCCATTTGTCAGGAAGAGTTTTTACAATAATATTATATAGTGGTTCGGAAAGCTTTATGAAGTATGGTGTAGTGAAGGTGGTAATAGCCGAAACGCCTACGGCAATAGGAAACAGAAACTCCGAAATAACACCAAGTGATAAACCCAGAGCCGCAACTATAAATGCAAATTCGCCAATCTGAGCCATACTGGAACCGATTTGTACCGCTTGTTTTAAGGGTTGTCCGGAAATCAAAGCTCCTAATCCGCTAAAAGAAAATTTCCCAACGATGGTGAGCAACGTGATGGCTAATATAGGACCTGCATAGGTATACATTGCCTGTGGATCAATCATCATACCCACAGAAACAAAGAATATAGTACCAAAAAGTTGCTTGATAGGAAGCGTAAGATGTTCTATTTTCTCTGCCAATACCGTTTCTGCTATTAAAGACCCCATAACAAAAGCACCTAACTCGGCAGAAAAACCAACCTGTGTAGCCAGCAACACCATACCAAAACAAAGACCTATTGACAGGATAAGAACCGTTTCTTCATCCATCCATTGTTTAGTCTTTTTAATAAATACGGGAAGCAGATAAATTCCTACCAAAAACCATAGCACCATAAAAAAGCCAAGCTTCAATACGGTAAACAAAATTTCTAAGCCTTGAAAGTGTTGTGTTATGGCAACCGTAGAAAGTAATACCATTAAGAGGATAACAATAATATCTTCGACTACTAACACACCAAAAACCACTTTGGCAAACTGTTTGGATTTTAATCCCAGTTCATCAAATGCTTTTAGAATAATGGTTGTGGAGGAGCTTGCCAGCATTCCTGCAAGAAATAGGCTGTCCATTTGATTCCAGCCTAATAAATACCCTGTCAGATAGCCTCCTAAACCTACAAATATAATTTCTACAACTGCTGTAATAGATGCTGAACCACCTACTTTTACCAGCTTTTTGAAACTAAATTCTAATCCCAAGCTGAACAAAAGCATAATAACACCAATCTCGGCAAAAGTCTCTATGTTTTCGTGATCAACGATTGTAGGCAGGTAATGAAAATGTGGACCGACCAAAAAACCGGCAATAATATACCCCAGCACCAAGGGTTGCTTAATTCGTTTAAAAAGAATAGTAACCAATGCTCCTACCAGGAGTATCAGTGCCATGTCTTGTATCAATTCGGGCAAATGAGCCATATATAATTTTTTATGTTCTACAATGGAAGTTTTATCGCTTACTTTTAAGAAAAGTATGTGTTTTACACATTCAATTCAGGGAAAAGCTGATATACTTCGTTTTTCAATAATCCGCTACCACCACCGTAATGTTCGATGATTTTTATTGGTTTTCCTGTGTTTCTGATGTATTCTTTTATGCTACTTTCAAATGTTTGATCTAAACCTGCACTTAACAAAAGAATATCCAGATCGTGTTTGTTTATATATTCGTAAACGAATGCTTCATTTTTTAATGTTTCTGCTATCCATCCTTCATCATTTTCGATAACTCTTTTTAGCGTTTGCAGAATGTCTTCATTTTTACCAATAACCAAGAAACGTAATTCCTTCATCTTTATAATTCGGTTGAGATTTTAATTTCTCCTTTGAGCATTTTCGATATAGGACAGTTTTCGGCAACCCTTAATAACCTTTGCTGTATTCCCTGATCTGGTTGATCTTGAAATACAATCTTTCGTTCTATGTGGGTAGTTGTTTCTTGATTTTCTATTCTTAAGAACATATTCGCCTCAACTTTTATTTCTGAAATCGATAATCCTTTATGGTCAATATACATGCGGAGTGTTGCCAGTGTACATCCTACCAAAGAAGACAGTAATAGTGTATAAGGATCGGGGCCTATATCTTTACCTCCTAATTTTTCGGGTTCATCAGTAATCAAAACTCCATTTCTCCAATGAATAGCTGTTTTGTATTTTTGAGATCCTATAATTCCTTTTACCGGTTTTTCTAATATATACTTCATACATTACCCAGTATTTATATCGTTTTCTTTAACCACACATCTGCATATACTTCCGGATTACGTTTGAACTGTGCAAGAACGTACGGACAAAGAGGTATAATTCTCAGGTTATTCTCTCGTGCATAACTTACCAATTGATTAAGTAATAGTTTTGCAAAACCTCTTCCTTCATACTCATCATCTACTTCCGTATGATATACCCTAAGCTTTTCATCTGCAACGGAAATATCCATTTTACCTGCTTTTTTGTCATCTGAAAACAGCTGAACTTCGCCATAAATACTGTCTTCTTTAAAAACTACTTTTGTATTTTCCATAATATCTAAAATTATTAAGTTCTATTTTTAATACTTAGTGCTCCGGACGGGCATTTCGCTACCTGATCAATAAGCTCTTGTGTAGTAGCGTTCTCAGCTTTTATCCACGGACGTTCTTTCGGATTATATACTTTTGATAAAGTTTTTACACAAACTCCTGCGTGAATACATAATTTAGGTTGCCAAAGAATGGCAATTTCTCCTTTTGGGTATTCATGTTTTTCCATAGTTGTTAGTTTTTAAGATTGATTAGTTATTTTGTTTATACAGTTAATGATGTTAATGATTGCTTAGTCAAATGATAAATCATGGCGAATATGGGTATATCAATGAACCTGATGCATATATAGGAGGATCGACAACCACTTGGACACGGCTGTCCTTAAAGGTTTCGATGTCATGATTGTTGATATTTTGAAATTGCACCTGCACCACACGTGGTTCAACCCATTCTCCACCTTCTCCAAAACGTATGTTACCAATGACTGTTTCAAAAGCATGATCCCGACAATATGCAGAAAGAACCACATCTTCCAGACTTTCAGTTGCTATAATAGCCTGTTCAAGCACTTGCATTTGTGCATATGCCAAAGGGACCATATAGTAACCAAGCTGATCTACATTTTCTTCAACTGCCCTTGCCTGATATTTGGCTAACATATCAGCAACACCCAAAAAATTCATCTTTGGCACCGGTACCCAATATTCGTAATTGACAAAGCCATTTAGAAGTGGCCCCAACTCTTTCTTTACAGAAGCACTCTGTGGTCCAATCATAGCACCACCAACCATCTTTGGACGGTAATCACTCTTATGAATCGCACGAACCAGTCCGATCGAATCGTTCAAATAGGAACAAATGAAAAACAAATCGGCATTTATTACTTTTACCTGATCGATTAGTGGTGTAAAATCTTCTGTTGAAAGTGGATAGGTTCTTTCATAAACAACCTGAAAGCCATATTTCTCTGCATTTTCTCTGGCTCCAATAACCGGATTTTTTGAAAATTCAGCATCGGCAGATAGTATAGCAACGGTTAATGGTTTAGGAGTTTGGGAAGTTGCAAGTGCAAAAAAACCTTCGGTAAGTGTTGAATTGGGCTTAGGACCTGTAGGAATCATTGCAAAATAATCTGGATACTTCAGATTCAAGTTAACGCCTAACCCCATCAGTCCTACTAAGAATCTTTTACGTTCCATGATTACAGACATCGAGGCTGCAATGGTATTTGTTCCATATCCACCAATAACCAAGTCTACTTTCTCCTTGTCTAAAAGACTTGTGTAAATATCAGATACTTGTGACGGATCTCCATTATCGTCATAACAAACAAGCTCTACTCTACGACCAAGAAGCCCGCCTTTGCTGTTAATATCTTCCTCCCAAATGCGATGTGCAAGCCTGACTGCTTTAGTATTCTCAGCCACTGGACCTGAAAGTGAAAGGCTATAACCAATACGGATCGGGTTATTTATTTTTTCATTTGAATGTGTCATAATGCCAGAATTTTATTATTAGATTTCTCTTAATCTCCTGAAAGGCGTATGCTGCCTTTCATCGTGTAAAAACTACCATCAGGCAACGTTGCATTGCTGTAAATAATTCCGTTCTTATGGTCTTCGACATGGGTTACCGTTGCTCCAGATTTTTCTTTCCATGCTATCATATATACTTGTGAACGCACTTCAGCAATAGTAGTTTCTACCCTTTCCGAGTAACCACTTTCCGTTAGCGAACCGCCGTCTATGACGGTAAAAACCATGGATTCATCCGTTT
Organism: Avrilella dinanensis; assembly: GCF_002807015.1. Lineage (GTDB taxonomy): Bacteria > Bacteroidota > Bacteroidia > Flavobacteriales > Flavobacteriaceae > Flavobacterium > Flavobacterium dinanensis. The sequence continues at coordinate 1,213,015 of NZ_NIPO01000001.1, forward strand.
CAAAGAAAAGCTCTGTTTTCAAAATCCCTACATCCATGATATATCTGTTACCTGTTAATTTGTTTTTCATGTTTTAATAATTTAAAAAGAAGTCATTGAGTTCCCATTACCAGATTTTGAAGCAGGGGTTTCTTCCTGCACAACATCCCAGTGTTCTGCTATTTTCCCATCTTCCAACCGGAAGATATCTACTACTATAACTGGCACTGGACCCCACCCATGTACAAGGCTGTGTGTAATCACAATATCATTTTCCTCCACGATGATACCTGGTTTCCACCTAAAGCTGGCATCTAAAACCGGCAATAACTGTCTCAGCCCTTCGTGACCATTTATCATGGATGGATTGTGTTGTTGGTAAGATTCATGCCAATAACGTTCTATTGCAGTACTGTCTTTTTCGTGAAACAATTCATTCATTGCTTTTAGTACGATTTCTTTGTTTTTCATTTTTTATATTTTAATGAGTTTAATCTAAGCCATCAAGCTATTTTCAAAGTCTGAAACTTCTATTCTTGTCAGTTTTATTGTTCGTCATTTTGACATGAGTGCTACTCTTAAATGATTTTCACTTTCTGATTACTTCTGATAAATTTGAAAGCAATACATATGCATGTATTTGTCGAAGATGTTCAATTGAGACTTTATTCTTGTATATTGTCGAGTTCCAAAAGCTTCGTCTTGAATTGATCTAATTCCGAATCTGTTTTTTCTTTAACCATTTGAAGAAGTTCTTCTGCATCCTTTCCGACTGTTACACGTATAGGGGCGGGGATTTGCTTCGAAATTTCTATTATCTTGGCCGCTGCCAGATCTCCATTTAAGCCAGTGGCTTGCATTGCATTAAGTGAAGAACTAAATTTTTCAAAATACTTACCATAGAGTTGTTTTTGCTCTTCCGTCATTGCATCCGATACCTCTTTCAACTGTGTGGCTGTCTTAGCTGGACCACCAGTACGCATATTTCCTGGTTGAACCATTATAAAATCAATTCCTTGTGGTTTTAATTCTATTCTATATACATCAGCAAAAGATTCCATAGTGGCTTTTGATGCACTTGAAGGACCACTGAATGGCAGAGAAAAAGGCCCAGTCAAAGAACCTATCTGTAGAATGCGACCCTTTGCCTTCCTTAGTAATGGTAGAAAGGCATTGATTGTAGAAATGCTACCGAATACATTTACTTCGAATTCTTTTCTAATAGCATCTAATTCCAATACTTCCATAGGTCCCGGAGTAAGTACTCCAGCATTGTTGATTAAAATATCTAAACCGTAATTCCCTAATGTTGAAGCAACGATTTTACTCCAATTCCTGACATCTGTTTCATTGGTGATATCAGTCACAGTAAATGTGATGTCAAAATCAGAAAGCTCATGCTTTTGCGCCTCGATTTCGAGTGGAGAGAATGCTGTACCAAAAACTTTGTAACCTTGCTTTGCGAATCCGATCGCCAGCTCAAGTCCAAGCCCACTGCCTGCGCCAGTAATGGCTACTGTTTTAGTTTTTTTCCGTTCCATATATATAGATTTATTGTTATTTGTCGTATGCTTGTTTTTCGAGATATAAAGAACCTTTGTGTTCGCTTGTGTTTTTAAAGACAAGGCTATTCACTATTAATCTACTTTTGCAGGAAAGTGAGCAGCTCTGTATTGAATTTTTCCAATTCTTCGAAAAACAAACCATGACCACTGTTCTCAAATTTTACGATATAAGAATTTTTAATTCCTTTATGCATTTGTTCTGCCAATGCAAATTCACAAATAATATCTTTTGTTCCGTGGAAGATGGCAGTTGGGATATTTATTTTTGAAAGTTCACTTCTTAAATCTGTATCTCGCAAAGCAATCAAACTCTGTGTGGTGGCATAAGGGGAAGCTTCTATATTAATACCTCCCAGCCAGTTGGCAATGCCTGTAGGTAAAGCCGTTTCACTCGCACCGAATATTTTGCCAAAATTTTCTAGAAGCTGAGGTCTGTTAATCTTGCTCAATGCGATCAGATCATTTACAGCTTCTTTGGTAAAGCCAAAATTATAATCATTTCGTTTGGTCCAAACCGGTGCTGCTGCACCAAATAATGCAAGCTTATTTACTCTGCTACTATTGTATTTTGCCACATAATGAATAGATATAGCGCCTCCCATAGAGAATCCGCCTAATGTAGCATCTTTAATATCCAATTGATCCAACACGGCTTTTATATCCTGAGCATATACATCATAATTATATGCACCAAAAGGCTTGTCTGATTTCCCAAATCCACGTAATGTAATTCCTATCACCCTGTAGCCTTTATCAACCAAAAAATGATACTGATATTCATACATTGCATCGCTTAACGGCCAACCGTGAATTAAAACCACTGGTTTTCCCTCACCCAAATCTGTGACGTGCAGTTTGACATTTTTTTCTACCGTAATGTATTCTTCTCTTCCAAGAGAGGCCACATTACTTTGAGCAACAATAGTAGCCGAAACAAAAAGCATTGTTAAAATTGTAAATATATTTTTCATTTTAGAGAATTAAATTAAAGTTGCTTTTAAGGTAATTTCTAATTTGTAAGCATTACTTACAGGACAGGTTTCTTCGGCAGATTTGGCTATTTTTTGAAACTCTTCTTCCGTAATTCCGTCAATTTTGGCAGTCAATACCAAATCGGATTTTGTGATAACACCATTATCTAATGTGATGGTTGATGTAGTGGTCAGTTCCTCGGGATTGTAGCCTGCAGCTGTGAGGTCTGCACTCAGCTTCATGGTAAAACAGCCCGCATGTGCTGCTGCCATAAGCTCTTCTGGATTAGTGCCTGTTCCGTTTTCAAAACGGGATACAAAAGTATAAGGGGTTTGTTTTAAAACTCCGCTTTGTGAAGTCAGGTGCCCTTTACCTTCTTTAATCGTACCGTTCCATACGGCTGTTGCTTGTTTCTTTAAATTCATAATTACTTGATTTTTAAATTAAACTTGATTATTCTAAATAAGGTTGATATAATGGATGAGTGAAAAAATTATTGTCGCAAAATGTGATTTAGTTCTTTGTATTATAATAACCTCCAAAGTATTTCACCGGTGACCATGTGGGAAGTGTTTCCGGGAGTTTAGGTGACAATTTGCTGTATTCTTCTTCACCAAAAACAATTCTTCCATCAAGTACAGTTAAAACTGATGAAATGGTTTTTATTTCATCTTCTGGTATGGTAAAAAAGTCCTTATTAAGCAACGCAAAATCTGCTAAATTACCTGGAATTATTTTACCCATTTCGCTTTCTTGATTTTCAAACCAAGTAGGTCCAACCGTAACTAATCTCAATGCTTCTTCTCTTGTTAACCGATTATTTTTTGCAAGTATTTCAGAGCCTGAAACAGACTTTCCGGTAATCATCCAACTAATACCAATCCATGGGTTATATGATGAAGCTCTAAACGCGTCTGTGGTAATTGCTAGTGGAATACCGCTATCTACCAACTGTCTTAATCTTGGGGTTTGTAATGCTTTTTCAATTCCGTGTGTTTTTATAAATCCATCTCCATGCATTGCCATTTTCATATCTAAGGCAATACCCCCACCTAGTTTTTTTACTCTGGCAATATTTTCGGGAGTAATGGTTTCAGCGTGTTCAATGCTCCAACGTAAACCGTCCAATGGTGTCTTATTGTTTATTTCCTCCAAAGCGTCTAAAAATGATGTGATGTTTTCATTGTAACTAATATGCAAACGAAAAGGTATTCCTTTCTCTATAAGTTTGGTAATATCTTCTTTTATATAGCGATGCATTAGTTCTTTATCTATGATGACCGCAGGTCTGTCAAAATTTTCGTGGTCATGTATTTCTAATCTAAGTATTTCACCTGTACCTTCGTATACGTGACCATGTGCCATGTGAGGATGTAAGTTTTCTCCTGCACTAATTGGAGATTTTCTTGTTACGGCATTAATCTGTGCATCTACCAAACTAGGACTACTGGTGTCACCAAACTGAAGATCTATAAACGGCATTCTTATATTTAGGCGGTTTTCTTTTGCTAGTTCCTGTATTGGAACATGTCCATGAGGGTAACCATAGATACTAGCAGCATCGACGGCTGTGGTAACTCCAAAACGATTCATATCATGTATGGCATTAGCAATTGAACTAAGTTGCTCTTCTTCTGACGGTTGTGGTACCATTAATTCTAGTGCAGCAAATGTAAATGTGTACGAATGCATAACACCTGTGTACTTTCCATTTTTATCTTTCTCGAATATTGTATCCGGAGAGTCCGGAAATTTATCCGTACCCACTCCAAAAGCTTCCATAGCCAATTCATTTAAATAAGCACGGTTGTAGGCATACTGTACAATCACAGGTCTGTTTGGAACTGCTTTCTTAATTTCTTCGATGGTCGGTAGTCGATTTTCTTCAAACTGGTAAGGAGACCAACCTCCAATCACTTTAACCCATTGACCTTCAGGAGTTCGTTTTGCCTGTTCACTCAACATTTCCAAGGCACGTTTTAATGTAGGTACACCTTCCCATCTTACGTTATAATTATAGCTTCTTTCGTTCAGTAAATGTGTGTGGGCATCATTAATACCTGGTATCAGGCGACGGCTATGTGCATCAATAAGCTTGGTATTATTGTCCTTCAGTTCCAGTATCTCAGAATCTGTACCTACAGCATAAATTCTACCTCTTTTTACTGCTAGTGCAGAAGCTTCGGGCTTGGTCAGGCTTCCAGTGGTAATTTTTGCATTGAACACAATCAAATCGGCACCGATTAGTTGCTTATCAGATTGGGCATTTGCATTTATAGCAAAGATAATTGCCACTACTATAGTAAAGATTTTCTTCATGTTTGTTTTAGATTTAAGTTTATTTAATGTTTTATTATGTTGCCGTATTTTCCGGCATAAAAATCGCGGTAGGCATCTGCTATCTCAGACCGGCTGTTCATTACAAACGGACCTTCGGCTACAATTGGTTCTGTATAATGTTCACCACCAAATAGTAAAATATCTGTAGCTTCATTCAGTTTGTTTTCAATGAAGATTTCACCTGCATTTCTGTCAAATTCTATAAATTCACCTGCTTCAAATTCAGCATCGTTAAGGATTGTATTCTTAGTGGGTAAAAATGCTGCTATTTCAATTTTTTCGTCAATAAAAGTGGAAAAGCTTTTCCCTGCTTCAATATGGATATGGTATAAGAACTGCTGGGAATAATTTGGTATTATGGATTTTAAATCTTCATAATTGCCAACAATTACTTTTATCCAACCACTATCATTTGGTAATGATTTTTGGGGGACTTCTTCGCTTTGAATTGCTAAATACTCCGGTTTTTCGACTTTGTTTTTTGCCGGAAGGTTGATCCAGAATTGAAAGGCATGTGTACTATTGGTTCCTGTACGGGAATCTACATTTAACGTTTCATCATGAATAATCCCGTTTCCGGCTTTCATCCACTGAATCCCTCCAGAATAAACTTTTGCATGATTTCCCATACTATCAAAATGCTCATCTTCGCCTTCTATTATATAGCTTAATGTCGCTATTCCCCGGTGAGGATGTCCGCCCGTTCCGCTATCCATAGATGATGAATGAACTTTCGGAATGATATGATCTAAGAACACAAATGGCCCGACAGCATCGGTATATCTATTCGCCAACATCCGATAAATAGTCAAATCGCCTATGTCAGCTCTTTGTCCTTTTGTTGAAAAGCTAGTTTGTTTTTTCATATTCTAATTATTTTTAATCAAGAAATACATATAATTATTGTATTTTTCCTTCTTCAAATACAGCGATGTCCATTCCTGTTGCTACAATTGATTCTATATTCGGTCCCATTCCCCAAATTAGCCTGCCTACATTATTATTAATGACCACCGGTTTTAGTTTAAAAAAATTAAATTCTGCAGGCATCTTAGCCAGAATATTATTTATACTTTCATTAATAGCTTCATATCCTGTTGTTTGATGGCCCACATGATATAAAGTACTCTCAGCGGTATAGATGGTCTGAATTGATTTCATTCTGTCAGAAGCCTCTCTTTCGCTCCATACCCAAGCTAAATTTTCTTCCATTAGAAGAGCTAAATCGTTACTCATAAGTATACTTTTATGTTACAAATTACTTGATAGATCAACCAGAGACTGTCAAAATATGACAGTCTTTGTTTTAATACTATTTATTATTGTTGCGGAGGTGTGGTAGCAAGTAACTGCAATTCCCAGGCTAAGGCAACTCCGCTTCCTCCACCGTGATCAAACAAAATAGGACCTAATTGAGATGCAGTATCTAAACGAGCCCAATCGCGTTGCCACTCTGAAACTACAGCCAACCAATTGATTGGAACAATACCTACCTGAACCATTCTACGTACAGCCATATCATGTGCTTCAGGGCTTACACTGCCACACGCATCTGTAACTACAAATACATCATAACCTTCTCCCAAAGCTTGAATTGCAGGCATTGCAACACAAACCTCTGTCCACAGCCCGGCTAAAATCAATTGCTTACGACCACTTTCTTTTACGATATCAGTAACTGCAGGTCCTCCCAAGTATTGATAAATGTTCTGTTAATAGGCTTTTGTTCTGGGAATACATCTTGAATACCTTTGATGATAAGGCCTCCTCGTTCTTCGGTAACGGTAGTAAGAATAGTAGGTACATTAAATACTTTTGTAGCTTTAGCAAGCCCTACAGTATTATTGATAATCATTGTAGGTTCGTGGCTATGTAAATTGGCAACCTGAAAAGGCTGATGATCAATTAATACTACGATACTGTCTTCTGGACGAAGTAGCCCTTGAAGACCAATTTTTGGTGATTTTTCCATTTCTTTTTGATTTAAAAGTTAATAATTCAAAATTATGTTAATGGAAATAAAAAAAAGTAGACAAATGTCTATGAAATGAAAAATGAAGTAAATAGTGAATATTGAAAGTAGGATTTCTATACAATAGCTATCAGTAATAAGATAGGAGAATAATAATGAAGAGAATTTTTACAGCGGTTTCTGCGACTCAGAATTGCAATTGATAAGGAGTTAACTTGTTCAGAAATTTATTTAGTGGCGTGTAGCGTTTAGAAAATGGATTTTCTTTGATTTAAACTAAATTTTTATCTTTATCCGACAGTGATTTGATTACTTCTTTACGATTGGACAGCCCAAATTCAATTAATGTATTCAAGACAGTCCATACTTCTTGAGCATGCTTCGTTAAGGCATAGTAAGTTATATCTTGTGTGGGGGTATATTCAATATTTTTTTGGATCAGTTGATGAGCTTCCAACATAGTAAGTTCAGAACTTAGTACTTTCGGGGAGATGCCTTCAGATACTTCAAAAAAATCTTTAAACCTTAGTTTTTCATAATAATGTAAATTTAGAAGAATACAGAAACGCCATTTACCACTTAATAAATCTAAAGTATCCCTCAATGCTAAAAATCTTTTTTTTAAAATTTCTTCGTTTTCCGTACAAGGTTTTATTATTTTTTCCATAATACTTTCCTAAAGGTTAGTAAACACAAATTTACAAAATAATGAATGTAATTTTGCTTAAAATAATTTTAAAATGAAACGAATATTAGTTACAGGTGCAACCGGAAAACAAGGTAGCGCCACAGTACACGAATTACTAGAAAATAATTTTGAGGTATTTGCTCTTACCAGAAATCCGAAATCGTCTGAAGCTAATAATTTAGAAAAGGCTGGAGCGGTTTTAGTGAAAGGTGATATAGAAAATATTCAAGCTTTAAGTGATCTATTTAAAAAAATCGATGGACTTTATCTCGTTCTTCCTCCAGTATGGGTTTCTAGCAGAGAAACAGATGAGCAAGAAGCAGAACTCGGAATAGAAGTAATTAAATTAGCAGAAATGCAAGGCGTTAAATTTGTTCTTTACTCATCAGTTCTTGGTGCGGATAAACAAGATTTATTCAGACCGAAATTTAAGTTCACCATCGAAAAATATTTGTTAGAAAGTGATCTACAAGGAGCTGTAATAAGACCTGCTTCGTTTATGGAAAACCTATTTTTACCAAGTTTCGGATTAGGAGATGGTAAATTTATTAATCCTTTGCCAGAAGAAACGGCAATTTCCTGGGTATCAACCAATGATATTGGAACTTTTGCACGAATAATATTTCAGAACTATGAACAATTCAATGGCAAAACAATTGATTTTGGAGGTACAGTTTATACCCCTAAACAAGTCTTACAACTCTTGGAAGAGAAGTTGAACCAGCCGATTGATTTCATACAAGTACCGCTAGAAATACTTTATAAACAAAGTGAAACATTTGCAAGATTGGTTGAAATGATTGAGAAAGAAGGTTATGATCCTATCGATTATGAATTTATATCTTCTTGGATGCCAAAACTAACAGGCTTTGAACAGTGGATGGATGAAATCGGTATTCAAAAAATAAAAGAGTTACGTTCTATAAACAATTAACTACAAATAATAAAAATAACTTTTGATTAATGGGACTATTCAAAAACCGTTGGTAAATATCGAGGGCACTAAAAAAGTCTTTTTAAATATGGTAAAATTAAAAGCATTAGTACTTTTGATTTTACCATATTTTTTTCTAAATTGATGTTAGAATTTAGAAACCATACTAGGTTGGAAAAGAATGATAACTAGTAGAACAAATATTGTGGATTTTTATGTGGGTGCAAGTATTGACGAACAAACTGATAAAGGTTATTCTCAGCGAAACCAAGAGCAGATGCTAAGAAAATACTATGTCAGTCATAAAATTGAAGTTCGAACTGTAATTTATGAAGATCACTCAGCGAGATCCTTTTAATCGTCCACGATGAAAAGAATTAATTCAAAACCTAAAGAAAAGAAAAAACACTACGAATCTCGCATTGTTCACAAAATGGGATCGCTTTAGTCGGAATGTTGTTGATGCTTATAAATGACAAACATATTAAGGAAATATGGTGCAAAACTCTAGGTTATAGAGTAACCTTTTGATCTTTCTATTCTCAGCTCGCTTTTTATCTGGCAGCATCAGAAGCGGTGGTATTTGGCTAAGAGGAAAAGCTTTCAACCACCAAACTATCCAAATACAAAGAAGGTTTTAGGGAATCACAATTCATTATTTTTGTATATATTTATCATCTAGACAATCCACTGAGTAGACAATCCGTCACCATGATTTTGCGTAAAAAAAAGACACCAAATTACTTTTTACCAAATGGTAATTACGTAGTTAAAACCGTTTCCTAATTTTACAACAATGGAAAAATTAATTGAATATATTTTACAGTTTGGGAATTTAAACCAACAGCAAATCGACTTTATCAAAAGTAAAACAACATACTTGGAACTGAAAAAGGATGACTATTTTTCCGAAGCAGGGAAATCGCCTAATTACATTGGTTTCGTTTTGGAAGGCGTTTTTCGTTTTTGCTATTACGACAATAAAGGGGAAGAAATAACCTATTATTTTATTAACGAAGATAGTTTCATAACAGATCAGCAAAAATTTGATACACAAACAGCTGCAACTGATTATATACAGGCCGTTACCGACTGTAAGATGTTGGTATTTTCTAGAAAAGATTGGGATGATATTTTAAACACAATCATTGATTGGGACAAGATATCGGCAAAAATAGTACAAAAATGTTTTATGGACGCTATGGATAGAAGAAGTCCTTTAGTTTCAGAAGATGCTACTACCCGTTATTTATCGTTCCTTGAAAAATACCCAATGCTTATCAACCGTATTCCCCTTTCTTATATTGCTTCTTACTTGGGAATTACCCAACAATCGTTGAGTAGAATTAGAAAAAACATCCGCTAAAATTGCTTTTTACCAAATGGTAAATAGTTTCCTTTTTAAAATCAAGAACTTTGTGTCATTAATTTAAAACAACAAATAATGAGCAGAAAAATAGTTTTAATAACAGGAACAAATAGCGGATTTGGATGGCTTACAGCAAAGAGTATTGCTGCATTGGGGCACACTGTTTACGCTACAATGAGAGATACAAAGGGCAAAAATTTAGATAAAGCACAAGCCCTTTCAACGATAGACAATATCACCGTACTAGATGTTGCCTTAACAGATGAAGATAGTGTACAAAACGCCATTGAATCAATCATTTCCAAGGAAGGAACAATAGATATTTTAGTAAATAATGCTGGCTTCAGCAGAAACGGTATAGCAGAAAGTTTTACCACAGCCGATGTGCAAGAAATATTTGATATCAATGTTATTGCACCTTGGAGATTAATGAAATTGGTACTACCGCATATGCGTAAGCAATCAGAAGGCTTAATTATCAATATCACTAGCGGATTTGGAAGAGTTTCCTTTCCTTTCTCAGTCATGTACAGTGCTTCAAAATTTGGATTAGAAGGCATTAGCGAGGGTTTGCATTACGAAGTACGCCCCTTGGGTGTCGACGTTGCTATTCTACAACCAGGCGCTTTCCCGACTGAGATGTCGCAGAAACTCAGTTTTGGTTCGGATACTTCAGTTGTTGACGCATACGAACCTATTGCAGATTTCCCTAATAAGATGGCGGCGGCTGTTGGAAAAGCATTCGAAACTTTAAAGCCCAATCCACAAGATGTTGCTGATGCCGTTGTGAATTTAATTAATTTACCCAAAGGAGAACGTCCACTAAGGACTAATGTTGATCCTTTTACAGGACAATATATTAATGCCGCAAATAATGCCGTACAAGTTGAATTCAATAAAACTATAAAGGCATTTGGAATGGAAGGTTTTTTAGTGTAAAGAGTGTAATGTAATATAGATAACAATAGTTGTTAATGAGCCCGAAAAGATATTGGGCTCATTATGTTTAAATTAATTAATAGAGCTTTAAAGTTACTTTCTTTTTTTAATCAATTGTAATCCAATATGCTTTTTACTTATTATTCCTATTATTAAATTGGTAAAATATTTTGCTTATGTATAGACCTGTTTAATCTGTAGCTATATTCATCTAAATATTTCTCTATATTTTGTTGATGCATTAAAGAGTAGGTATTTTATTTACAGTTCTATAAATTTATTTAAAAAAAATGTAGATGGTGTAAATCATTCTTTACTACTACTTTTTTAGTTTTTTCAAATTATTAGTGATCAAATTTATATCTTAACTTGTGTGCCAAATTTAAAAAAAAACTATTATTCATGAATGTTGGGATTTCCAAAAATATTCTTTCTAAGGACGTACTAAAATAGTAATCACAAATATTTACTTTTAATCACGGTCATTTTTTCTCTCATCATTTCGTTGATTGTAAAGGGAATTCCACCCATACCAATTCCGGATGCATCTCTGCCGCCAAAAGGCATCCAATCGACCCTGAACGCCGTATGGTCATTGACCATTACCGCAGTAGCATTAAGTTTTTTAACGGTGTCCATAGCGATGTCTATATTTTTTGTAAATACCGCAGCCTGGAAATGGACATCTAGGGCATTAGCTCTACTGATGGCTTCTTCTCTGTCGGTATAAGAATAGATACAGACCACCGGTCCGAAAATTTCACTGGTTGACACTTTTGATTTTTCTGAAGGATTAAGTAAAACGGTTGGTTGATAAAGAGTTGTGGAAATTCGTTTTCCTCCAGAAAGCACCTGTGCTCCTTCATCAATTGCCTCATTTACCCATTCTTCTACACGATCTACTTCTTTTGGTGAGATCAAAGGGCCAACATCGGTAGTTGTATTTGCCGGATTCCCAACCAACAATTGATTCGTTGCAACAACAAATTTCTCAATAAAATTTTCTAGTATTTCAACGTGTACAAAAACCCGTTGTACCGAAACACAAACTTGCCCAGCATGATAAAACCCGCCTTTTACCAAATCAGGAATCATCGTTTCGAAATCAGCATCTTTTTCCACAATGACAGGTGCTGCTCCACCGTGTTCCAAAGCGCTTCTTGTACCTGGCGACAATTTACTGTTCAAATACCAGCCCACTTTAGCTGAGCCGATAAAGGAGAAAAAATGAATTCGTGAATCGGTAACCAATGCTTCGGCTAGATCTCTTTCACAAAGTATCACCTGTAACCAACCTTCGGGTGCGCCAGCTTCTTTAAAAATTTCTGCCAAGGCCATCCCGGACATGGGGGTTGTCATAGCTGGTTTGAATATGACCGGACAACCGGCTGCAAATGCTGTCGCAACCTGATGCACCGCTAAATTCAATGGATGATTAAAGGCACTAATAGCAGCTACAACACCAATCGGTTCTTTGGTGGTAAAAGCCAATCGGTTTTGCGCTGATTCCGTCAAAGCCATTGGAATTTGCTCACCCTTAATTTGTGAGATATGCTCGGCGGCTAATTTGACACCTTTGATGGCTCTTAGCACTTCGGCTTTTGAATCTTTGTAAGGTTTTCCTCCTTCACTGAGCGCCAAATGCGTTAGTTCTTCAATTCTCTCACTCATTAAAGAGGCTGCTTTTTCCAATATTTCTATCCTTTTATACGCAGGAATCCAGAGCGATTGGTTTTCAAAAAGATTTTTAGCCGTTTGAATAACTTTTTCAAGTTCGTTCTTGTCAATCAAATTCAATTCTTTGATTGTGCTCAAGTCGTAAGGTGACTCTATTTTTACGGTCTTCATCATAATAGCTGTTTTAATTTGTGTTGATAAAGTTATAACTTAGAAATAGCTTCTTTGATAGGTGTATCTCCATCGTGCATCGTGATGACTTTTTTGAATGCAGCTTGATTTTGTAATACTTCAACCAATGTCGTTACTACGTTTTCAATGGCGTTTCCTGCCGGATTTTCTACGTTGACTTTTATCATTCCCGAACCATTTTTTTCTTCTAGGGTGCCTGGCTGCAAAATCGTATAGTTTAAGACTGTGCTAAGCAACCACTGATCTGCATAATGTTTGGCGATGTAGTAATCGGTTAAGGGTTGCAAAAAGCTTTCGTTCCATCTGTTGGGTTGCAACGCAAAAACTGAACTTAACAGGACGTATCTCTTAATGTTAAGTTTCTCTGCAACCTGCATCGTTTTGATGGCTCCGTGTAAATCAACCTGTAACAAATTTTTTCCTCTTGACCCCGATACAAAATAAATAGCTTCAATTTCATTAGGGATCATTTCTTCTATTTCTTCTACACTGCTTAATAAATCTAATTTGATCTGTGAAAAATTGGGAAAATCCATTAAAAGTTCAGCTTTCCTGGACGTGCCAACTACTGTATGATTCTCATGAAGTAAAGCCTTTACCAAAAGTTGGCCTACTCTTCCTGTTGTACCTATTACTAGTATTTTCATTTTGTAGTTTATTTTTAGAATTTGCTAATTTAAGAAATATCCGATAAAAGTATATTAGCCCCCGCCATGGCGACTTCTTTGTCTTGCTGTAAAGAACCTCCGGATACACCAATGGCTCCAATGATCTGACCGCTATCGTTTCGCAGTAAAACACCGCCAGCAAAAGTTATTAAACCATTATTCGAGTTTTCGATAAGATACAAAGGCTCCCCCGGCTGTGATAATTTCCCCAAATCTTCTGTGTTTTTCTCAAAAAGGCGAGAGGTTTTAGCTTTTTTAATGGCTATATCTACGCTTCCCAAAAGCGCATCATCCATTCTGATGAAAGATTTTAAATTAGCTCCTTCATCTACAATGGCAATATTCATAGGGGTTTTAATTTCTTTGGCTTTGGCCTTGGCAAATTCAAGGACTTTATCTGCTTGTTGAGATGTGATATTCATAACTAGACTTTTTAACTATAAGTTTACCGGAGTGGTTACAATTACTTCTCTATCTTCTAAAAGCGGGATTATTTTTCTCAAAACATATTCATGATAATGTAATGATTTCTTATGTTCTTCGAATGCATGTTCATTGGAATAGCCTTCGAATAGTATGATCGTGTTAGGGTCTGACTTGCTTTGATGCACTTGATAAAAAAGGTTTCCATTTTCTTTGATACTTTCATCGTGTACTATCTTCAAAAAATTCAAAACATGTTCAAGCTGACCTTCTTTGACTTCCCACCTTGCAAAAACATGGATGACACTGCTATCTTTTATGATCATCTGACTGTTATTAGTAGGAGCGTCTAGATTTTGTGTCATCATTTTCTGTGTCTGTGCTAAACCATCCAAGGTAAACATTATGAATAGCACTATCGTGAATATAACCTTATTGTTTTTCATACTACCTCATTTTTAATCGAAAATTATCCCCCTATCCAACGAAGAGGATAAGGGGATAATTTGCAGCCTATTATTATTTGGATAAATTTAAGATCGCAATCATTTTTTCAGCCACTCCTTTTGCCGAAGCAGGATTTTGACCGGTTACCAGATTACCATCTGCAATGCTATGATCAGACCAAGGTTCAGCAGCATGGAATTTTGCACCTTGCTTTGTCAAGGCAGTTTCAAGAAGGAAAGGCACATCTGCCAATGCATAAGCTTCTTCTTCTTCATCTGTGAATGAGGTAATATTTTTACCGTTTACCAAATAGGATCCATCGCTAAGTTTTACATTCAACAAAGATACCGGACCGTGACATACAGCACCCACAACGGCATTTCTTTCATAGGTCTCTTTAATTACTTTTTTAAGGAGTTTATTTTCCGGCATATCGACCATTGGGGCTAAACCGCCGGGTACAAAGATAGCGTCGTACTTACTAACATCAACATCCGATAGTTTTACAGCCTTTTGCATGGCTTTCCATCCTTCTCCTGTTAAAAAAGCTAGGTTTTGTGGATCATTTGCCAATTCTAACGCATCTAAATATGGAGTATCTCCTGTTAAACTGGCAAAGTCAATTTGATAATTGGCCTTGTCAAATTCGGCATACGGATGAGCCACTTCTGGTAAAAAGATGCCCGTTCTACGATTGTTTGGACCAATTGCGTTAGCATTTGATACAATGATTAAAACTTTTTTGTCTGCTTTTACTTCACTTTTAATAGTTTCTTTTTCTACGGAACTATTTTCTTCTTTGCCTTCTGCAAACGAAGAGAAAAAGGCAATTGCCAGTGTTGCGATAATGAACTTTTTCATGATGATAAATTTTAAATTGTTAATACTATTTTTATTGCTTTTGATAAGTCAAAGGTAGTTTAAACAAGTACCTTAAGAGAAGGAGCATACTCACAAAAAGAGTGTGATGCAAATCACTTTTGACTTAACATAAAAATGATTCTTACTTTTTATTTTATTTAGATAATTACTAGATTTTGCATTCTATTACATCTTAATATGCATCAAAACTCCTGCACAGTGGGGCGTAATACAATTTCGTTGATATCTACATCGGCAGGTTGTTCAATGGCAAAGGCGATTGCTCTTGCCACAGAAGCAGCGGGTATAGCCAGTTCATAGAACTTGTTGACGCCGTTGGCACTGGTTTCGTGCTTTGTACTGAACTTTAATTCCGAATCAACAGCCCCAGGTTCTATCGTAGTTGTTCGTATATTTCCGCCAACTTCATGTCGAAGACCATCGGTTATAGCACGAACCGCATATTTGGTTCCGCTATAAACAGTACCACCCGGACTGAAAACCTTGATGCCAGCAACAGAACCCAAATTGATGAAATGCCCAGATTCCTGTTTTTGAAAAATGGGTAAAGCAGCTGCTATTCCATACAAGACCCCTTTGATATTAATATCGATCATACTGTCCCATTCATCGATCCTAAGCTCAGACATTGGGGCAATAGGCATGATACCAGCGTTATTAATCAAAACGTCAATTTTACCGTAAGTAGTTACAGCAGTGTTAACCAAGGTCAGGACTTGTTCTTTATCGGTTACATCTGTAACTTGGTATATTGCAGAGCCTCCTTTCGAGGTAATCTCTGCTACAATTTGTTCCAATCTATCTCCTCGTCTTGCTCCAAGCACAACACGCGCTCCTTTTTCAGCAAGATATTTGGCTGTTTCCTCTCCCAGACCGCTACTGGCTCCAGTAATGACGACGACTTTATTTTGAATATTATTTTCCATTTTAATTATTTTTAAATGTCCAATAATGAACTAATTATTACTTCTCTGTTTTCCAATAACGGAACTATTTTTCCAACCACTACATCCTGAAAATGTGCGGAATTTCTATGAAATTCCAATGCTTCCTGATTCTTGTACTCTTCAAAAAGCATCAAGATATTTTCGTTGTCATTCCCTTGATATACTTCATATTTCAGGTTCCCTTCTTCAGCAGAGCTTTTTGCAACAGCTTCTTTCAAAAGTGATACAACGGCGTCTAAATTACCTTGTTTTACCTGCCATTTGGCAAAGGTTATGATTGTTTTATTGTTCATGATTTTAAATTTTAATTGAAACAATTTCTCTTGATTTCCCGAAAGGAACTGTCTCTAATGTGTTATTTTTCAGTTAATAACGCGACTACTTTTTCGCCTACACTTTTTGCCGAAGCGGGATTTTGTCCGGTCACTATTCGTCCGTCTTGAATGCTTTGATCCTGCCAAGGTTCTGCCTCATGAAATATAGCACCCTGTTCTACCAATGCTGTTTGTAAATCGAAAGGAACATCGGCTCTGGCATAGTTGTCTTCCTCTTTTGTGGTAAATGATGAAATGTTTTTGCCCTCAACAAGATAGGAGCCATCACTCAATTTGGTATTAAGGAATGCTACAGGGCCGTGACATACGGCACTAATTACGGCACCACGCTCATAAGTCTGGACTATCACCTTTTTCAATAATTCGTTTTCAGGCATGTCTACCATAGGTGCTAATCCTCCCGGAACAAAAACAGCATCATACACACTGGTATCCAAATCTTCCAACTTGGTTGCTTTTTGCATTAGATCCCAACCATCACCCGTCAAAAATTTAAGGTTGTCGGGATCACCTGCTAATCCTAGTGCGTCTAAATAAGGTGTATCACCTGTTAAAGAAGCGAAGTCGATTTTAAAACCTGCTTTGTCAAACTCGGTATAAGGGTGCGCTACTTCTGGTAGAAAAACACCTGTTCTTCTGTTGTTGGGTCCGATGGCATTGGCGTTGGACGCAATGATTAAAACTTTTTTGCTCATGATTTCTACATTTTAAATTGTTACTTACTTTGTTACTTTTGATATATCAAAGGTACGATGAGATACTACCCTTTAAGAAGGAGGCAACGCACAAAAAAAGTGTGATCGAAGTCACACTTTTACATAGAAAGCCATAAATATTATGGAATTATTTTATTGTTACTAATAGTATCCCTTACTCTTTATAAAAAGCAGCTAAGCGATCAGCTACATTTGTTCTGATGCTCATCCAAAATAAATTATAATCCCAAACGTGGAAGTTGTTCGCATTTTTCAGCCAATGATTAAGAGAGCTGGGTGTTTTTACCATCAATAAACCATAATCGTCAATCGTTGCCGAAATTTCGGCCTCAACAATGGATGCTCTTTGTCCTGAACTAGGCACCAAAATTCCTGCTTTTTTAGCGGTAGCTGTCTTTCCTTTGTCTATTGTCCAGGTAATTGGATTAACGCCAATTGTATTGCCGTACATGTTCAGTTCGGCTTCAGTAAAAGTGGCACCTGCGTTAAAGCTTTGCCAAGCAACAACACAACCGGTCTGATTGGGTGAAGTGCCAATTGGAATATTTTTAAATAGATCTACCGGTGTTTTATAACCTGCAAGATAAGCACATACTAATTTATTTTGTAAAGGCCTCCCGTCAAAAAACTCCTGTAATAGTCTTGCTGTATGCCTCGACCCTTGGCTGTGTGCGGCAATAAAGATGGGCCGCCCCTCATTGTGATGGTCTAAATAATATTGAAACGCTTCTTTGATGTCTTGATAGGCGATATCAAAAGCTTGGACTGCATTAGCGGATTCATTACTTACGAAAAAAGCTTTGATGTTTGCCTGCCGGTATCGTGGAGCAAAAACACGGCAACTTGCGTTAAATGCAGTAGCTTGATTGCCTATGCTTAAGGTGTCGGTTGATAGATTTACGGCCTTATCATCAATGTTGGCATTCCAGGGAGCTTCTTTCAGGATTTTAATCCCCTTAAAAGGCTTCTTACCCAATTCACTTAAATCGTAAGTGTTACCATCGCCGCTGATATAAGTAGTTGGATGTACAAAAAACACGTCCGCTTCCAATTCGGCATTCGGCCTTTCAACACCGTTTGGAACGATATCGCTAGAGTCGATTTTAAAAGGAGAAGAAGCCCAATATTTCAAATCAGCATAATCAGGTACAGATCCGAGATTTTGAGGTCCTTTTTTATCCATCTTTCGTTGCATGTACGCAACTGCCTTTTCTTTGTTAAATAAAGCACAACTATTTGCTGAGACGACAAGTAATAATAAGATTAGAGTTCGCATAGTAATGGTTTTATTTGGAATACATTCTGCTCAGGGTTTCTCGACTTAGCCCCAGATATTCGGCAATGAGCTTTTTGGGTAAACGGTGGAGTAAGTCTGGGTAAAGTTTTACGAAAGCTTCATAGCGTTCTTGTGGTGTACTGGAAAGCAATTGTTTAATTCGTTGTTGCAATGCTACATATCCGTTGGTGAGTTTTATCCTGTAAAAATATTCCATTTTATGCAATTCGGCAGAAAGTTTTTCTCTTGTTTCTAGAGTGGAAACCAATACTTCTCCTGCCTCTATACATTCTATAAAAACCGTAGCTTTTTTTTCCTTGAAAAATGCCTGATAATCACTCATCCACCAGTTTTCTTTTGCAAATTGAAGAATGAATTCTTTTCCATTTTCATCAATAAAAAAAACTTTATACAATCCTGACAATACAAAAAATTCATACTTCGCATCATCTCCTTCATGTAATAAGTATTGATTTTTCAGAACCCGCTTCTTAGTGAATAGTATTTTGATATTATCAAATTCTTCATTGGATAAAGGACTTATTTGTTCTATATGTTTTCTTAGTCTTTCCATTTTATGGACGATACATGTCTTAAAATTGACACCAACGTTTTGCCGCTTTACTTAACAGCGGATAAATTTAAATTTTGCATTTAACCCGCCATTTTGCCAGCTATGTTAGATGACGTTTTTGTTTTGGATTTATTAAGTTTATCGTTTTCTTGGAGTCGATATTTTTATTAGCTTCTAAATATTTATTGTCAAAAACGAGATTTATTATTTTATCGGCTCTCATTGGATATTTCTTTAATCCATTTTTAGACCTTGTCGGTCGTTTTTTTAATCCTCATCCACAATTCGGACAAACATTCTCTAAAATATTTTCAACATAATCTTTGCAAAATTTACATTCATAATTACATATCATCGCTTATGCACTTTCTTTTGATGAGTCTTTACCACAATTTTCACAGCATTGTATAATTCTAACATATTCAATTCTATTTATTGTCCCACGAATAATAATTGTTCTCGGTGTCTAATGTAAATCCTGTTTTTGGATATAGATTATTACCAATATGATTTGTTTTTGAAGTTTCTAAAACAAGTCCACAACCGTTTGTTCCCATACATACCTTTTTTGCTTCGTCAATAAGTTGAACGGAAACACCTTTACCTCTGTAATTTTGACTTACAAATAAGTCGTTCAAAAGCCAAAGTCTTTGCATTCTTGTTGAAGAAAAAATGGGGTAGAGTTGAACAAATCCAATTATTTCATTGCTGTCATTTTCAGTCACAAAAATTTCAGAGTCTTGATTTTGAATTCTTTCAAATAGAAAGTTTTCTGCAGATTGTACGTCAGATTGTTTTTTGTAAAATATTCGGTAATCGTCAAAAAGTTTTGATAGGGTTTTTATATCAGATTTTGTCGCTTTTCTTGTTATCATAGGGTGATGTTTTTGTCATGTCCTGGTATAGATTGACATTTTTTTAGTTGTTAATGAATCCAATTTAGTTAAAATATTTTGTTTTAGTGTCTGGAACAATGAAAACTTTTTTTGGCTGGATATATAATTGTTTCCACTCATTCCTTTGAATTCATCCATTACAAAAAAACAATAAACAAATATTTTAATCAAAAACACTTACTTTTCAAGCATTTTTTTACGTACACGGCTTAGCGTGTCTTTAGTAATTCCCAGATAAGAAGCAATGATGTGTTGAGGAAAGCGTTTAACAAAATATGGAAAACTATCAATAAAATATTTATAACGAACCTCAGCAGTATAACTTATAGAATAAGTGATTCTTTTTTGGGTTGTAATTCTATTTAGCTCATCGAGCCTTAATAGTAGTTCATTAAACGCAGGGCATTGATTACGTAATTTTAACGTATTCTCTCTAGAAATGAGTAACACTTCACAATCTTCCCAAGCGTCTATGGAGTAAATACTGGGCGTATGCATAACAAAACTCTCAAAATCAGCAGCCCACCAATTTTCAACATATAAATTAACTATACGCTCAACGCCTTTTTCATCTATATAATATTGACGCATAGCCCCTTTCACGATAAATGCCATGTGCCTGCAAATTTCTCCTTCTTCAAGGAAATATTGCTTTTTGGGTATTTTCTTTTGAACAAAGTGACTTAAGAATACTTTAAAATCTTCTTGAGAAATTATAGCATATTTGTTAATATAATGAAATAGTTGATGCATATGAATGAATTGAATATTCAATGTCTATTTTTTGTTTTGATTTTTTAGTCTAAGAAAAACAAAACTACATCAAACACAGAGAAGATAACGTAGACAAATGTCTAGGAAATACAAAAACAAGCTTGAGCTGAAACCTACTTTTTCAGCATTTTTCTACGTACCCGACTTAATGTATCTTTAGTAATACCTAAATAAGAAGCAATAAGGTGTTGAGGAAAGCGTTGAATAAAATGAGGATATCGTTTAACCAAATCTATATACCGCTTCTCTGCTGTGGAACTAATCGAAGAGGTGATTCTTTTTTGTGTTGCAATATTGTTCTTTTCATCCAGTTTCAATAACATCTCCTTGAAAGAAGAAAACAATTCTGTTAATCTCAACTTGTTTTCTAGAGTAATGAGAAGCACTTCACAATCTTCTAAGGCTTGTATGTTGTATTTGCTGGGGGTAAGCATTACAAAACTCTCGCGATCACCAGCCCACCAATTTTCTACGTACAAACTAACAACATGTTCAATACCTTTTTCATCTGTATAGTATTTACGCATAGAGCCCTTTATAATAAATGCGAAGTTTTCACATACCTCTCCCTCTTCAAGCAAATATTGTTTTTTACATATCTCTTTTTCAACAAAATGACTCCTTAACACTTTAAAATCTTCTTCTGAAATTAAAGTTGATGCATATTCGTTAATATAGTTGAAAAGCGGATGCATATATAACTATTTGAGATGCTTTCAAAGTTAGTGCTTTTTTTTATTTTCTCCTAGTTTATAAGGCCTTATCTGCTTAATATATCTAAATATTTATCCATTCAGAATGTCTAACTGAGTCATATTTGTGTATTAAATAACAACATATAGAGAGCCTAAGCTTCTTGGAAAACTTAGGCTGCTACTATATTTAACTGATCTTTGTTACCATCTCTTCTACAGGTATTCTCACTTTTGGGCGATTAGCCAAGTAATCAGTAGCTTCATCGCGATACCCTAAAGAAAGTATTACAACACTGTGTAAATCTCTTTCTTTTAACCCTAATAATTCATCAAATAATTCTGCATCAAAACCTTCCATTGGTGTAGCATCGACTTTGGCGTTTGCTGCTGCGATCAATGCTGTACCCAATGCGATATAGGTCTGTCTTTCTGCCCAAAGTTTGTTTTCTTCGTCGCTTCTACTTTTAAAATGTGTATCAGCAGCCGTGAATAATCCATCTAGAGATTCTATCGTAACCCCTTGTTTATCTGCCGTTAATTTTACTAAATCTCGCACATGTTGGGTAGTAACCTTATTGTATGCGGCAAATACTAATAGATGAGAGGATTGAGCTATTTGTTTGTTAAAAGAATTAGCTCCTAGTTTTGTCTTCAGTTCCGCATTATCAATAGATAATATACGATATGGCTGCAATCCTACAGAAGAAGCTGATAGATTAGTAGCTTCTAAGATAAAGTCTAATTTTTCGTTGCTTATTTTTTTGTTGCTATAGCTTTTTGTAGCATATCGCCAGTTTAAATCTTGTATTAAATCCATTTTTTTTAATTTTATATTGCAAAGCTATATCATATAAGTGACAATTTGTATCTTTGTGACAAAAAGTAATAGTGACATTTGGGTAACCATTAATAAATTCAGTACATGGAAACGAAAAAGACAACAACAAAAGAAATCAATAAGATGTGTAAACATAATATCAGAGCGATACATGATACCCTGGATGTTATTGGTGGCAAATGGAAAATATCTATTATTTCCTGTTTATCATTTTACCCTATGCGCTATTCAGAGTTACTAAGGGAAGTAGAAGGTATTTCCGGAAAAATGCTCAGCCGGGAACTTAAAGAACTTGAAATGAATCAACTTATTGTTCGAGAAGTTTTAAATACGCACCCCATTACCGTTCAATATCAACTTACCGAATACGGCGAAACTTTAAAACCCCTCACCCTTAGCATAGCCGATTGGGGTGTAAACCATCGGAAGCAGATTATTGGATAATTAAAATCCATTTGTAATAACCGATATTACTTGAGCCTAACGAATCACATAGTTCTTATTGGGGCTGGAGGGGAATTGCTCCATACCCCTTTGGTTATTCTTAATTAATAATTTTTGTTTATTCTTTTTCCACCATCAAAACCCTAAGAAACCATATTTCTTCAATTTTATACGGTAATGATCAATTTACCGACAGTTCTACCGGTTTCTTGTTGTAAATGAGCTTCTTGTATTTGGTCAAAACCATAGGCTTTGAAAATATAAGGTTTTATAATTCCTTTCTCCAAAAGCTTAGCAATTTTTTCCGTATCATCTCCATTAGATTGTACCAGAATGAAATAACCTGTCACTCCTTTAGAGGCTGCTTTCGCGGTTACTTCCTCATTCAGCCCGGTAGGAATACTAATGATGCTTCCGCCTTCCTTGGTCACTTCAAGAGAGTTGTCTATGTTGTCCCCTCCAATGGTATCAAGAACAAAATCAAATTCCCTTGGGTGATTAGCCCAATCGTAATCGTGGTAATCAATATGTGCATCAGCTCCAAGACTCAATACAAAATCCTTGTTTTTAGCAGATGACGTACCAACTACAATAGCACCCAAATGTTTCGCAATCTGAACTGCAATATGTCCTACTCCTCCCGAAGCTGCATGGATAAGTACTTTTTGACCTTTCTGCACATTGGCATTTGTTACAAGAGCTTGCCAGGCAGTCAAGGCAACCAAAGTTGTCGCAGCTGCTTCTTCATGGGAAATATTTTGAGGTTTACGCGCAAGGTGCAAAGCCGGAGCTGCTACATATTCTGCATACGCCTTTCCATGTCCCGGGAAATTTACCATTCCGAATACCTCATCCCCAATTTGAAATTTAGCATCTTGGCTTTCTACAACCATGCCCGAGATATCCCATCCTAAAATGAGAGGTTTTTCATCTTTTATCCGTCCATATATTCCTTTTCCATTACGGGTTTTTATATCGACAGGATTAATACTTATTGCTTTAACCTGAATGAGTACTTCTCCAGATTTGATAATCGGTTTATCTAAATCTTGAATAACTAAGTTTTCTACACCGCCTGGTGTTTTTAAGACAATTGCTTTCATTTTTATGTTTTTAAATTAACGGTAAACAGAAAACAATTCTGCCTACCGATTGACCTTTTATTTTTTTGAAAATTCTTATAGTTCTTTTTCAACCTCTATTCCTATTTTACCATAGAAATTTTCACCCCCTGTTCTGTATTCCAACAAACTATGAGCTTTGCTTATTTCCGACAATGGAAATACTTTGTTCACCACAGCTTTCAGCTTTCCTGATTCTACCAGCTTAGTAAGCTCATCCAATTTGTTTCTGTTCTGTCTGGTAAATACAAAATGGTAAGTGGCATTTTTCCCCCACGCATGGATCAGGTTTTGCGGCTGTTCAATATCAACTAAGGTTACAACCTGTCCCATTTGACTTAAAACCTTACCACTGTCCGAAAGTGTGCTACCGCCTATTGTATCAATTACAACGTCTACACCTTTATTATTGGTTAGCTCTAAAATTGCATCGATATAATTTTCTTTTTCATAATCAATGGTATAATCCGCACCCAAACTTTTTAGAAAATCATGATGAACGGACTTTGCTGTTGTATAAACGGTTGCTCCCATTGCCTTTGCTATTTGAATAGTTGGTATTCCCACACCACCTGCACCACCGTGTATCAAAATCGTTTGATTAATCTTAAGTTGTGCTCTGGTATAAAGCATTTCCCAAGCTGTACCAGCTGCCAAAGGAAATGTTGCGGCTTCCAAGTGGCTTACATTTTTAGGTTTGATACCGATGATGGACTCTTTGGCAACATGATATTCTGCATAGCTTCCATTCCCGTTAAAGATTTCAGGAGTATAGTATACCTCGTCGCCAACTTTAAAATTTTTGACACCTGTACCGACTTCTACAATCACTCCAGACACATCATGACCGGTAATGACCGGAAGCTGTAACTCATTTTTATAATCCCCTCGTCTTACCTGGAAATCCAATGGGTTCACTGAAGTTGCCATTACTTTTACTAGTACTTCGTCAACTCCCGGTTTTGGGGTTGGTACTTCTAATAGTTCGAATTTCTCTACCGAGCCAAATTCATTTAATACTGCTGCTTTCATAATTATAACATTTTAAATTATTTTTTTGTATGGGTGTTAATTATTAAGTGATTTTTATAATTACTACCCAGATCTTTTACATTTCTTTTTTATTAAAGGTTTCTTTTTACGTTTTTATAAATTTAGATGAACTTGCGAGGATAAAACGTAGATAAACATCTACAATTAATTACTCAAGCACTGAAAAAATTAAAAGAATCATCAAAAGACTACTTATAAGCTTATATGGCTCAAGACTGATTCATTTTTTCATCCAGTTTTCTCAAATCACAAACGAAGTTACTTGACTAATTAATCCGTTTCTAAAATTCCAAATGTCACAATAGGAACTCTTTTTTGATTCCCCGTCAATTTCAAATACGATCTTACCAAGCTCAACGATGAAGTCATTTTCAATAATCTGATTTTCGGTTGTGAAAGTTATTCCATTATAAACCGAACTTATATATCTAAGAACTTCATCCTTTCCACTGAACGTATCTTTACCAACATTTTCCCATTTCATATCTTCGGTACAGTAGGCAATAAATTCATCATAATTTCCTTCTGCTAAAGCTTTGTTCGCCTTTATAAAAATTTCCTGATTCATATCTGATCTTTATTAATAACTGTTTAACTATCTATTTGTACGTCAATTTAAAGATTGAAAAATTATAATAATTCATATTCACCTCCCTAACCAAATTCTTATATCATTATTGCTCTCACACATATACATTTTTTATATTTTTTTGCTTTTGTAGAATGACGCTATTATTGCTTCAGTTTTTATAGAATTGTATAATTAGGTAAACACCTAAATTATAGCCTAAATTTTTTTATAACCTGTCTTTTATATACTCAGATAAATCCTGAATAGATTTTTCGTTTCTTTTATAATACGTCCACTGTCCCTTGCGTGTAGCAATCAAAATATTGGCTGATGACATTGTTTTTAAATAATCTGAAACAGTAGGAATAGACATACCAGCTTTTTTAGCAATATCAGACACACAGACACCTAAATCGGGTATATATTCAGTTAATTCCTCTTTGGGAAAATGATTAAATGGGTCTTTTAACCATTCCAGAATATTTAAACGTGTTTCGTTTGATAACGCCTTTATGATCTCTAATAAATTCATACTGCAAATTTAGGTAATTTCCTAAATACCTACAAATGTTTAACAAAATTTTATTATTTTACTAAAGACTATCTCTTTTTTTTCTTCCAATAATTCCTAAATGAGTATTCTGGAAACTGTCATTATATTTCAAGCCATATCCCAAAATTCTGTCAAAAGAAATGTGTGCAAAAAGTATAATAGCAAAAAGTTTCCAATACTCATTTCCATAACTAATAGCATAAAAAGCAATTATTATCGCTATCAAACGATGATGTGTAAAGTTATATGTGAATGCCCCAATTTTAGGATTTACAACATACCCAATCATACCGATGTCAGGCAATAGCAATAGTGCAGGAAACCACCACCACGCAAAATTTAATTTGCTAAATAAGAAAATGCAGAATAGAAATATTGCAATTTCTTCCAATTTTAATAAGTTTTTCATGATACCTCTTTCTATATTTTTAAACCGAACAGCAATATTACTATTGCTGTTCGGTTTAAAACGATGACATAAGTCGACAAGTTGATATTTACACGATGACTATTTGATCATTATCCCGATTTATTACTTGCTTAATTGTTCACTTGCACTATTTGCTCAATTTGGCTAATCTCCTCTTGTGATAATATCACCTGAGCAGCATCGATATTCTCCTCCAGTCGGGCAAGTTTAGTCGTCCCGGGAATTGGCACAAATTCAGAATGTTTGTTGATGATCCAAGCTAAGGCCAATTGAGCAGGAGTGATTTCTTTCGTTGCTGCAAACTCGGAAAATAATGAAAAAACAGATTGATTCTTTTTTCGGCTTTCTTCTGAAAACTGAGGGAAACGATTCCTAATATCATTGACTGCAAACTTGGTGGTAGCATCGATTTTACCTGTCAGGAGTCCATGACCAAGAGGTCCATAAGCTACGAATCCGATACCCAATTCTTTCAATGTCGGGAAAATGGCTTTCTCTATATCACGACTCCACAAAGAATATTCACTTTGTAATACCGTAACAGGATGAACTGCGTGAGCCTTTCTGATACTATCTTCATCGGCTGCAGAAAGTCCAAAATAACCTACCTTTCCCTCGTTAATAAGTTCTTTGACCGTACCGGCAACATCTTCCATTGGCACATTAGGATCAACCCTATGCTGATAAAGTAAATCGATACGATCTGTTTTAAGTCGTCTCAAAGAACCTTCGACACTTTTTCTGATATGATCCGGATGGCTGCTTAACCCCAAGATATCATTTGTTTTTGGGTCATAGTCAAATCCAAATTTGGTAGCAATAATGGCCTGTCCTTGTTTGTCCTTAAAAGCATCTCCTAAGAGCTCTTCATTTGTAAACGGTCCATACATTTCTGCTGTATCAAACATAGTTACCCCATGATCTAAAGCATAATGTATAAGCTTAATCATGTCTTTTTGTTCTACATTGTTACCATATCCGTGGCTCATATTCATACATCCCAAACCAATAACCGATACCTCAGGACCGCTAAGTCCTAACTTTCTTTTTTCCATAATATACTCAGTTTAATTTATATTGTTATCATGTGTTGAGTACAATTCATCCCAACAGATAAGCAAAGGTAGGTACTAACTAAGTTTCGGTTGTATACTTTTCAAACCAAAAAGTATAAATTTCAATCTAACTTTTTCGATAATTTTTTGGAGCTTTACCAGTATTTTTCTTCATAAATGTGCTGAAATAATTCGGATATTCGAATCCTAGAGCATATGCAATTTCTGCTACATTCCAATCCGTCAACTCCAGAAGTGCTTTTGCTTCTGTAGCAATTCGGTCAGATATTAACAAAGTGGTGGTTTTCCCCGTTACTTTTTTCACGGCTCGATTAAGGGAATTGACGTGGATTCCCAAATGATTCGCGAAATCTTGTGCCGTATGTAAACTTAAAGGTATTTTTAGGCTCTCTATAGGAAACTGACGTTCTAATAATTCCAAAAACTGTTTTGTTATTCTGTAAGAAGCATCTACGGATAATATTCGATTCTTAGCGGATTTCATTTTGATTGTTTCATGAAGCAACATAGAAATATACAACCTCATTACATCATCTTTATACTCATATTCAGCAGCTTCCTCTACAATCATCTTCTCGAATAACTGACTAATCCTTTCCAACTGGACATCATTAATTTTGTAGGCAGGACTTGCACTTCTATCAAAAAGAATAGATTGCTGCATACTTTCAGTAAGTTTTGTCGGCTGTATAAACTCTCGGGTAAAAAGACAGGAGTATCCGGTCTGAACCTCAGAAACAACCTCAACAGAATAAGGGGTGTACGGATTAGAAATAAAAAGGTAAGTGCCATCAAGCTTCAACAATTGATCTCCATAAAGAACATTCACACGCCCTATGCTGAGTACGATTTTGTAGAAATGCCTTTTGCCAAATGCACTTGCGGGACTTTTAGGCACATTACTTCTACCAACTTTAAACCCTCTCTGCTTCATAGCTGTTTGAATGTAAATATCCGGAAAAATTGTTTGTGATATCATTACACAAAAATACAAAATTCAAACCAAACATAATTTATATATTAGCTTCAAATTTTGTACTTGATTATATTTAAACTGTGTATATTCTGATTTTATTAATCAGGCAATGTTTCCATAAAATCTAGAATATCATTCCCAATTTCATTTACATGTGTTTCCAGTGCAAAATGTCCCGTATCGTAAAACTTGACCGTTGCACTTGGAATATCTCTCTTATAGGCTTCGGCGCCTGCAGGCAAGAAATACGGATCTTTATTCCCCCAAACAATAAGGGCTTTAGGTTGGTACTTTCTAAAATATTCTTGAAACTTCGGATACAAATCTATATTGTTTTGATAGTCGTAAATCAGATCAAGTTGCTTTTCATCCGATTCTGGTCGATCAAGAAAATATTGGTCAAGCGTATACGTTTCCGGAGCAATAAGTTCGGGGTCAGTAACACCTGTAAAATATTGAAATCTGAGCTCTTCCTCCTTAACAAATCCTCTTAATGCATTTCTATCCTCTACAGAATTACTAGCCCAATATTTTTTAACGGCATCCCATGCAGGGCCTAGCCCTTCTGTATAAGCATTACCATTCTGCGAGATAAATCCTGTAATTTTTTCAGGATTTGCTAGCATAAGGCGGTATCCTGTAGGAGCGCCATAATCAAAAACGTAAACGGCGAACCTTTTCAGCTCCAGCTCATCAATAAAAGACTGCATTACATCAGCAAGATTATCAAATGTATAATCGAATTCATTTCTGTCAGGTGTATCTGAATAGCCAAATCCGGGAAGATCGGGAGCAATCACATGATACTTTTCGTTCAATATCGGAATAAGATTCCGAAACATATGGGATGAGGTTGGATACCCATGGAGAAGTAAAATTACAGGAGCATCCTGAGGTCCTGATTCACGATAAAAAATATTGTGTCCGCCTACATTTATTTTGCGATAATAAACTTTACTGGCGGTGTTTTCCGCTTGATTTACTGAGTTGTTGTTAGATTGTGCCATAATATAAGAATTTGGTAGCAAAGCCGATACAATGATTGCAACGACTAATAGAATTTTGTTGATATTATTTTTCATGTGACAAATTTATGTGTTATATTTGATTATCAAAAACGATTTATTTTTATTGAAACAATCATAATTTATGATTTATGAATATTAATGACCTAAAATTATTTGAGGCAGTGGCTTTACATGGTAATTTTACCAAAGCGGCAGAAGCTATGTTTACGGTACAATCGAATGTAACAGCAAGAATAAAAAGTCTTGAAGAGGAATTCGGAGCAGCGTTATTTTTGAGAACTTCCAGAAAAGTAGAACTGACATCAGCCGGAAAAACGTTGCTGCATTATTCCAAACAGATCGGTAATTTGATTGAAGAGGCCAAATTATCCGTTGGAAAAAGCGACATAATAAAAGGTCATATCAAAATAGGGTTTCTGGAAACTACCATGGCTCTTAAAGGTCCCGGAATTGTCAATGAAATGGCCAATAAATTTCCGTTGGTAGATATCGATTTAATTTCTGCCATGCGTGACACACTGATTAACGATATTATGAATTACAAACTAGACGCAGCATTTATTCCAGCACCGATTTATAATGAAGAACTGGAGCAGATCCATATCATGGATGAACGTATTGTAGCTGTAACACCTATCGGCATCAAAAGCTTAAATAATTTAATAGAACAGCATCAAATTAAGGCAATTGTTTTTGATCAGGGCTGCTTTTTCAGAGCACGACTGGAAGCCTGGCTGATTAGTAACAACATTATGAACTATCACAAAACGGTAATAAATTCAATTGAAGGAGTTGTTAACTTCATCGAATCAGGAATAGGTTTTAGTTTTCTACCTGAAGAAATAGTGTCATCATTTTACAGCGGAAAGAAAATTAAAACATTCCCTCTGCCCAAAGAGATAGGCATGGTAAAGACTGTTCTGATTTATCGAAAAGATAATGTATCATCGCCAGTGCTTAAAGCATTTCTCAGCTTATTTTCATAATTAAACCGTTACATTAAAATGTTTGAAATACTAAAAAATCATATCGAAAAAATTATTTCTCTTACAGATTCGGAATTTGAGTTTATAGCCTCTTTGTTCACGGCAAAATCCCATAAAAAAGGACAGTTTCTTTTTCAGGAAAGAGAGTATTTGTCCAGGCATTACTTTATCTGCAAAGGATTATTAAAATTAGTATATACAGATTCGGATACGCGTGAACATATCGTTGGTTTTGCTATGGAAGATTGGTGGGAAAGTGATTTTGAAGCGTTTTATCTACAACAAAAAACATCTATGTCTTTGATCTGTTTGGAAGATACAGACGTACTGTATATTACTTATGAAAACTATAAGCGTTTATGCAGTAGCTTACCTAAAATTGAACATTTTTTTCTGGAAAAAGCTTATTTTGGATTTATTGCCGCACAAAAGCGGATTCTTTCTACCCTCACCTCCGACACTAAAGAACGTTATCTTCAGTTGATTGAGAGATACCCTGCACTAGCACAAAGGGTTCCAAAATCCCAATTAGCAGCCTATTTAGGTGTTTCAAGAGAAACATTGAGCAGATTCTCATACTAAAACCTTTTGATTATTCATGATGATATATCTTTAAAAATATTTTATATCAGACAATAACATTCCTAAGTGATATACGTCACTTTGTAATTGTGATATACATCAAGAGGTAAAGCAAAAAATGGAGCGTACTTTTGTAGTAATGAATTTATTATTAACATTTTAAAAGATTATTACAATGGAAAAACGAATTATTAATCCGTGGAAATGGCAAGATGAACGTAGTTATGTTCAAGCAGTTGAAGTAAAAAATATTACTGGTACATTATACTGTTCTGGTCAGGCAGCTATTGACCCAAATGGCGCATCAAGCAATGAGGATATGAAATCACAACTGCAACTGGCAATTTCTAATTTAGAAGAAGTAATCACTTCAGCAGGCTATGAATGTGAAGGCATAGTTAGGTTAAATCTTTACACCACCTCTATGGAAGAGCTTTGGCCACACTTCCCAATCCTTCAGGAATGGATAGCTCAATACAATATTAAAACAGCTTTGACCGCTATGGAAGTGAAGGTATTGTTTGAAACATTAAAAGTTGAACTAGAAGCTACGGTTGTAAAATAACAACCACCAAATACAAAAACATCACATAAGATTTTAAAATCTTATGTGATGTTTTTGTATTTACTATATTAATTACCATGACACTATTCTATTTCTTTATGCTTTTAACCCCATTGTTCCATTTGGTGAATGATGGGGTTTAATTCATAACCAATTGATGTAAGTACATGCCATTCTTCACGTGACGTACTTACCAAGCTAAAAATAAAATATATTGCATTACTTTTTTTAAATGGATTGGATAATTTTCTCCAAAGGCAAACGAGACTTGGAATTAATGGATGGTTGATTAGCATCATCAGAATTTCTGTAACCGATAGCAACAGCAAACAAAGGTTTGTAATCTTTTAACCCTAATATTTCCCGATATCTATCGCTTTGAATACCTTCCATTGGAGTACTGTCTATATCTAAACTGACAGAGGCAGACAGAAAAAAACCAAGCGAAAGATACACCTGATGTTGTAACCACGATTTTATCTCAGTTTCGGATAAGGGTTTCAAAAACTGGTTGTAATATCCTTGGGATCCAGCGGGAAGATGTGTTAGTAATTCATCTTCAAATAGCCGTATGCTATCTATCGCACTAAACACAACAAGATGGCTTGCTTCATTGATTTTTTGTTCATTAAAATAGGATACAGTAGCCAATTCACGTTTCACGGCTTCGTTTTCGACAAAGGAAAACTTCCAAGGCTGACTGTTGATAGATGATGCACTTAATCGTAAAATTTCTTTTAGTTCAGTAATCTTATCTGCAGGAATTTTTCTGTCCGGATTATACTTCTTGGTAGTGTACCTTTTTTTTGTCAGCTCTAAAAAACTCATACTTTTTAATTTTTAAATTTAAACTATATTTTTTATAGCTACAAAATTAAGTATAGTTTAATACCTTTGCAATAACGGATAAAAATGATAGTAACAAATGTATTGTATAGACAACAAAAAATTTCCTTGTAGCACTAGCTTGACAATGAAATACATAGGGGGTAAATGGAAAGCAGTAATCCTGATTCACTTAATTGAAAAAAAGCGATACAGTGAACTGAGAAAAGAATGTCCTTCTATAACAGAACGTACTTTGAGCCTTCAATTAAAAGAAATGGAAGCAGACGGCTTAATCAAACGTACCGTTCATACGACTAAACCTCCTCTAAAAGTAGATTATGAACTAACCGATTTTGGTAAGACTTTAATACCAATCCTTAAATCCATTTCTGAATGGGGAACAGAAACCGCAAAAAATAATAAAAGTATACAGCTGGTTGAGTAAAATCTAACTTAATAGTATTTGTCAATTACTCTTATATGAAAAGTTTTCAAAAAAATAATTGTAGGTATTTAGAAAATTACCTAAATTTGAAAAATAAAATTAATGAAGTATGAAATTATTAGAAGTAATTAAATCATTATCAAATGAGACACGACTGAATATTCTAACGTGGTTAAAAGATCCTTTTGATCATTTTCCTCCTGATGAATTGAGTAATTATACACCTGAATTAGGAGTCTGTGTATCTGACATTGCACAAAAAGCGGGAATGTCGGTTCCTACAGTTTCTGATTATTTAAAAACAATGTCATCAGCCGAAATTCTTATCGGAACAAGAAAAGGACAGTGGACGTATTACAAGAGAAATGAAATAGCAATTCAGGAATTAGCAAGACACATAAAAGAAGAATTATAAAAAAATTTAATCTTACATTTAGAAAATCTCCTAATTACCTAATTTTAAATAATATAAATAGTTTTAATTCTGTAATGAAATAATCATCAATCAATTATGTGATTACTTATAGACATTTGTCTACGTTCATTTCTTAAGAGTTAATATAAATTTGTATAACAAACAAGATAAGTAGAAACTTCATCAACAACTCTTTAAGACTTAGATAAAGTGATTATATCTTGATTTTAGAAAACGTAATCCAACTGTTTTATCCAAAATATCATAATTAAAACCAGAAGGATATTATACAAGTAAAAAAGAAAATAAATCCTGAAAAAAAAATATTAAAAAAAATTTCAACAACTTAATTAGAATTTTACCTAAATAGATAAATACACAAACAACTAAATAAATAAAATCATTATGAAAGCAGCAGTGTTAAACGAGTTCGGCTCGGTAGAAAAATTCGAAATACTAGATATTCCAACCCCAAAACCGGGAGTTGATGAAGTATTAGTAAAAGTTATGGCAACATCGGTAAATCCTCTGGATTTCCAGGTTCGCAGAGGAGACTATAAAAATGAGTTGCAACTTCCGGTAGTCACAGGGCACGACGTATCGGGCGTGATTGTAGAAATTGGAACGGGTGTCAAAAACTTTAAAGTAGGTGACGAAGTATATTATACTCCGGAAATCTTTAACGGAAACGGAAGTTACGCCGAGTATCACGTTGCAAAGGAATCGATAATTGGTATAAAACCTAAAAATGTAAGTCATTTGGAAGCTGCAACATTTCCTTTAGCAGCAGGCACTGCATGGGAAATGCTATACACAAGATCACAGCTTAAGATCAACCAAACAATCTTAATTCACGGAGGTGCAGGAGGCGTAGGAATACCGACTATTCAATTGGCAAAAGCAATG
Organism: Avrilella dinanensis; assembly: GCF_002807015.1. Taxonomy (GTDB): domain Bacteria; phylum Bacteroidota; class Bacteroidia; order Flavobacteriales; family Flavobacteriaceae; genus Flavobacterium; species Flavobacterium dinanensis. The sequence goes on from NZ_NIPO01000001.1 coordinate 1,247,092, forward strand.
GGTGCAACTGTTTATACAACGGCAAGATCTGTTCATCATCAGTTTCTTAAAGAATTGGGAGCAGATTATACCATTGACTATGAAAAAGAGAATTATATCGACGCTATCTTAGAGCTAACAAACGGTAAAGGCGTAGACGTTGTGATTGATACAATTGGTGGCACTACTCTTTCGGACAGTGGAAAGGTTCTAAACCAAATGGGACAAGTCGTTACCTTGGTTGATATTGAAATTCCGCAAAACCTGATCCATGCGTGGGGTAAAAATTCGACTTATCATTTTGTATTTACCAGACAAAACAGAAATAAATTGGACGAACTTACGAAACTGATTGAATCAGGAAAATTAAAACCTGTCTTGAGCAAAGTTTTCCCATTGGCAGAAATAGGTAAAGCGCATAGCCTTCTTGAGTTCAGAGATAGTGATCCAGATTTTTATGGAAAGATTGGCGTACAAATAGGGAATTAAATAGTTATTAGTTATGAACAATCAGGATATTTTTGTAGAGGCTAACAAAGCTTTAGCGGAAGGAGAGTATGAGAAATTCATCACTTACTGTGCTGAAGACATCAAATGGATTAATGTAGGTGGAAGTGCCTTTAATGGCAAAGCTGAAACCCTCAAATATATAAGCTCTGCTTATGATGATGAAACTTTCACAACAGAAAATCATATCACAGAAAAGGATATTGTTGTAGAGTTTGGTCAGATAACTTTTGAAAAAAATGGTGATACAAAAGAAAGTTCTTACTGTGATATTTGAAAATGGAATGATAACCCACGTAAAGTCATTTGTTATTTGATACAAATTATGTTTCTAAAAAGAAATCCCCGATCGTAATTGTTTCGGGGATTTCTTTTAAAATTGTAACTATAAATTTATTTACTCCAACAACTAGTTTGTCTATTACTGTACTAGAAGAGAATTCATTACAGGAAAGCATTGTTATAGAAAAACGTATATGAAACATTTTTAGTAAGTAGGCTAATGACACAAGAAAAATTATTAGAAACCTTGCATAAAAAAGCTTAATTTTGGAAGTAAGAACTTTAAACAACTGATATTTACGTTTAACCCTGACTATCACATGAAGTTGTGTTTATTACATTTCAATATAACGAAACCTTTCCTCACAAATTCTCTTTTCTACAATTGTTAAATTATCTAATACATGTTATCCCTTAATATTTCATTACTCTTGATAATTCAAAAAGTATAAAAATTATCCTAACCAAAAAGAAACTAGATATATTTAATAAATAGCAGAAAATTATTCACACAAAATCCCTTATCAATTGGTGTAATTTTTCTAATTAGAATAAAAGAGATATTAAGTAAGAGTTTTACAATCTCCTGCCTTTCTTCTTTTTCTTTATTTGGTTAGCAAACTGTTCTTCCTCGTAGTCCACTCCCTGTGCATTAGGTAGCAAACTGAACAATCCCATATCGAAATTTTGGGAATGCTCCTGATGGATAAACTCAAAAAGGTCTTTCGTTGGTTGGTTATCCATTGTATTCGTTTTGGGAACAGGGTTATCTTGTATTTTCAGTTCGGGCTTGCTACCGTTGTTCCACCATTCGTTAAAGACATTAGCCGTCAGGTTTCTGTCTAAAGCCGAACCGTTCCAAACACTACGGCTTTCGTGGTCAATAAATGTCATTCCGTAAATTCGTCCTTCATGATTACGTCTCACAACCGTATTAATTCCTTGTTCAGTCAATTGCTTTTTAAAATCTGTTTCGTTACTTGTCGTATGAATGGCAAGTTCAACCGTGTTTTTCAGAACAGACCTCACAGGGCTGGTTTTCAATTTCTCTTTGGACTGCTCAAAATGTTTTTGAAGCTGTGTTAGTCCTGCATCTTTTCCGAAAAGTGATGCTTTAAAAGGATTGCTTGCCTTGTTTCCGTTCTCGTCCAAAGCTAAATAGACCAATCCGTTTACAGGTTGTCCGTTCCGTTCGCCTTTGACTTCTTCTGCTGTGATGTTGAACAGAGAAAGCAAAGCATTGTAATTACCCATAGTCGAAAAGCTGTAATTCTTTGGCAGATGCCTTACTACCGAAGCAATCTGACTTTTGATGTCGCCTTTGTGGTAATCCACAGGTTTGAAAACTTTGTTGGATTGTTTCTGCTCCTGCTCGGTAGCCTTTTGCAGATTGTATTTTGTTTCCAAATCCCGACAAATAGCCATTGAGCGTGGATGGTCGTAATCATCGGGGATTTTCTTTCCATCAATGCCTACGCAGGTCGAAACAATGTGTATATGTGTGCGATCAATATCCGTATGCTTGAAAACAATATAAGGCTGGTTCCCGTAGCCCATACGCTCCATATACTCCTGAGCCATTTCGGTAAACTGCTCATCGCTGACCTTATCCAAAGGATCTGGGTTCAGCGAAATATGGCGTACCGTTTTTTCCGTTTTGATATTTGCCGACAAATATGGCTCAAAGCACTTATTAAAATAGGCTACGGAATACGTGCCGTCCACAGTGTCGGGTATCTTGTTCAAGAGCAGAACTGCTCCGTTTTCATTGTCCACTTTCTGCTGATTGTACAGAATTGCACCATACATATTGCTTCCCTTTCCAATTTTCGCAATCATTTTTCTACTCTTTTTTCAGATACTTCTCTTCAAATTCCTGTGTCAAACGGATAACCTCTTTAGTAACTTGTACCAATTCTATGGTTTCCTTTTCCAATCTAAAAAGATATGTTCCTGCTTTTTTCTCTGAAAAATTGCGGTATAATATCTTCACAATTTGGTTGTAATTTGTTCCGATTGCTCGGAACTGGCTAAAAAATCGGGTCAACTTTTCGTGATATTCCACCGCATTCATATCAATTTTTACGGTCTTTACCGTCTTCTGAAAGATGCAGGCTGTGATAAAATGAGCAATAGCTTTCATTTCTGACTGGTCAAAGAGTGCAAGAAATTTGGCATTGTCCTCTGCATTCAGGTTGATGGAATACCGATTGACCGCAGGGTCAATCTTTGGTTTTCTTCCTGATTTCCTAATCTGTTTTCTGTTCTTCTCTTCCATAATAAATCCATTTTTAATTTTACACAAACGGGCGACTTCGGAGCCGTTTCCAGCCCCCTGCAAGGGCAAGTGCCTTTGAGTGCCGAAATTCATTTCGAGGACCTCAAAGGATAACTTGCTCTGAACAGGAGTTCAGAAGAATCCGTTTTGCAAACGGATTGGAGTTAGCCGAAAAAAGCAGTCGCTTCCATTACAAATTTCGATAAGACTATCTGAATAACAATTATTTACGATTAAGCCAAATAAAGCCAATGAACGCCAAATAGTGCCATTTATATGCTGATTGGGATTGCTTTTATTTTCTTTGTGTGGTTAGTTAGCTGATTGGCTATGTCCTTAATCAAGTAAATGAACAGCAAAAACCCCGACAGCAAATCAGCGTGATTGATTGCAGGCAAGTTGGGGGTATTTTTAGTTAATGAAATAGCTATTGTGCAATGATATTTACAACTGACTGCTTAGCTAACCAGACAGCTAATTTGAGATAATATTAAAAACGATGGATATGATACACGAAGAAAACAAAAAACAGCAATCCGAAGAACAGGATTTTATGGAAATGATTATCGGTAACGACAAGAAAAATTCCCAACAGGAACAACAGACAATAACACATCAGGTCGATTTTACTAAACCCAATGTAGATGAAGAAGCGATGATGCTTGTAATGGCTGGAGAAGAACCTACGGAAATGGAATATACAAAACCGACATCAAGTAATGCAAAAAGAACCGCTTCAAAGCCAAAGAAGCTGACGAAAGAGGATTACTGCGGACAGTTCTTTAAAATCCCGAACAGGATTGCAAGCAAAGGCAAATCGGTCTATGTACGTCAGGTACACCACGAAACATTTAACAGGCTTACCAACATTATGGGTATCGACAAGCTCACGATTTATGCGTATCTGGACAACATTATCGAATACCACTTTCAGGAGTTCGGAGAACTGATTAAGGAAATCTATAACGATAAGCACAAGCCATTGTTTTGATGACCGTCCTTTGGTCAGGATGCCTAACTCCCTTTTAAATTGTTTCCAAAAGAAAAAAACAGAAAAAAAAGAAAGCCGTATAATCAAGGCGGACAGGGAAAAACCAAAAGGAAACGGAATAAGTCCCGAAGGGTGGCAGGGCAACTGAGCAACTCGCCAAAGCGACCTTTTTTTTGCCCTGCCATTATGCCGTAAGCTTTTGGTTGGGCAGTGCGGTGGCTGTCCGCTTTATCTTTGCTACCTTTTTATTCTTTTTTGGATACATTTTTAAATATTTCATCATAGTATTTGGCAAAACACCGCCACTCAACGCCAATGGATACAACATTAGAATGACCTATATCAATAGCTTTTATTTTCGAGGTTTAAATGATGTTGATATGGAAATAACAGTTTTAGACATTCAGATTTTAAAGGCACTGCACAGAGAAGTAAAGGAAGTTTCCAATTTGATTTCGGAAATAACTGCACCTTACAAAGCCTTGCAACAGGCAACAAAATGGCTCGACCAACAGGAAGCCTGCCAACTGCTCAATATCAGCAAAAGAACATTGCAGACGTACAGGGCAAAAGGCATTCTTGGGGCAACGCAAATCAATCGGAAGACGTATTTCAGATTATCCGAAGTGGAGTTACTGATGCAGGGAGAGCGACCATTAAAAAAGCAAAAGAAATGAAACAGATTGGAAATTCAAACGAGGATATGCTTGCTCTGCTCGAAGCTGTGGTAGGCATCAAAAATGAACTGCTGTATATCAGGGAATATTTCCACCCATTATTGCAAGGGGAAATTTATCTTTCAGGCGAACAGGTCTGCGAGATGTTACACATCAGCAAACGGACGTTGCAACAGTACAGAGATGACGGACTGATACCTTTTATCAAACTCGAAAGGAAAATCCTTTTTCGTGAAAGTGATATTGTGAAAGTATTGGAAAATAACTATCAGCGTTAGCCGATTTTAAATAAATGCTTTGAAACTATAATCCGTATCGGTCAATTAAAGAAACAGCCCACTGCTTAAAAACAATGGGCTGTAATATTTATGATTGAGGCGTTTCTGATTCAGCAAGAACTTCGACTCCAATGCTTAAAAGTAAAGCTTCATATTGTTCACTGTCTTTTTCTTTGATTTTATCTAAAATGAATGTTGCAGTTTTTTTCATTTCAGGTATATCAATGGGGGTCATACCTTTTTCAAACAATGCTTCTAAATGTGAAAATTCATTATTTATTCTGTCTGTTAAGCTTGAAGCTTGTCTATTCCCTCCAAAAAATCTTATTAGTTTATCGTCTTTTTCGACTGCATTTGGATACTTGTAATAAAGAAATGCTTCTAAAAACTTTCGTGTATTGTTTCCGAAGTTGTAAAATAAGTTATGTTGGATTTCATCGTCAGCATTGGCTGTTGAACACAAATAAATTTGATGAAACAAAAAATTAAATTCAGTTACATAATCCTTTAAATAACGTGGCATTATTTTGATTTTACTGCTTTCTTTTTCTCGTGTAATCAAGAAGTATGCACTCTGGTTTTTATTTAAAGCACTCGGCAAACGTTTCAAGTATTTTAGAAAATCAAGGTTGTGTGTAGAAATGAATATTTGTTCAAACTCTTGTTTGGCAATAATTTCAGCATTAATAAGAGAATAAACGAAAAAAATGTGATTGCTATCTAAACTTGAAATTGGATCATCAATCCAAATGATTGGTTTGCTTCCTTTGGTATCAACATCTTCAAGTTTTGCCATAAAGTAACAAAATGCAATCAAACTACATTCACCTTCGCTTAGGTGGTGTGATTTCTTTCCGTTTCTTACTATTTCAAATCGTATTTTTTTACCGCCTGAAACATCTGCATCTCCTAAGGCTTGTAATGTTAGAAAATCATGCCCGAAGAAATTGTTTAGATATTCATTTACTTTCAACGCTCCTTTTTCTTCATCTTTCATCAGGCGTTCTTTATCTTCAATCTGGGTAATCTGTTGTCTAATTTTCTCTTCTACAGCTTGCTTGCCCTGTGTTTCGTTTTCAGAAGTTTCTTTCAATGTCTGTATTCTTGCGGTTGCATTCGAATATTGAATTGTTGTTACAAAATCGGAGACTTCACGTAATCTCAAAAGTTTTTTTGCTTCTGTTTGTTCGCTGCCCAAGGAATTACTATACCCGTTTGCTTCATTTTTATATTTTTCAAAAATTTCCCAACACCATTGAATTCTCTTACTATTATCAATAATATCAATATATTCTTTAGTATTTAAAAGGTCATCTTTTCGTTCTTTAAGGCTTGTAATAATGCGATTTAATTCTATTTTGATTTTATCAACGATGTTTTGTTTTAGTGAAATTAATCTATCTAAATCCGAATGAAATTTTGAATAAAAAGCACTTTTGTCGATTTGAAGTTGTGAATCAATATCGCGAATTGAATTTTCAACTTGAGAAATTAACACATTGATTTCTATTTCTAATTTCTCAGATTCTTCGTCAAAATGGCTGTCCAGTTCGTTCCAACGATTCTCTGAAATATCATTGCCACAAAAAGCACATTGTTCAAGTTTATCTTTGTGTATTTGTCGTCCATCTTTAACCCAACGATTAAGAATAGCATCTTTCAAAAGTTGCTCGATTTTGTTAGAACTGCTGATTGATTTCGTAACAAGTTCTTTCGCTTTTGTATTAAGCGTGTTTAAATCTAAATTTGGTTTTACAATTGTGGGAATATCTGCATTTGTTCTCTCATTCAGTAAATTTTGTTTTTCTGTTATTTCGGTATCTGTTAATGGTAGAAACGAAGTTTCTAAAACAGTGGAAATATCATTTTGAAGTTTATTGATGTTATAATTTTGGTCACCAAACTTTTCAGATTTGTATTTTATTCCGTTAGGGTTGTTAGTTGCTTTATGGTTTAGTTGTTGGCTCAAACTACTGTTCTCTGTTTGATACGCTTGTAATGCTGTGTTTGCAATTGTTGTAGCGTTTTTAAGTTCAAGATAAAATCCAGTTTCGTTTGCTTCTTCGTTGCTACCTAAATCATGTTTTAATGTTTGTATTTCTTCTTCAATGGTGGCATTACCTCCAATTATTGCAAATGGGGTAATACTTTCATCCGAATTCACAATGAAACGAAGGTTGTCTTTTACAAAATCTTCGTTAAACACTCTGATTTTCTTTCCGTGTGCCGTTAGATTATTTTGCGTTGTATCTGCAATGTCTTGAATGCTTACTTCAAATTGTGGATTTTCGTATTTATCAGAAATGTTGCCTATTTCTAATGCTCTTACTATTCTTGAAAGAGTTGTTTTACCAGAATAGTTACGTCCGTATAAAATGTTGATTGGTTTAAATAAAACTATATTATTTCCATCGTCGCGAATAGCTGTGTCCCAATTGAAATTTTGGAAAACAGCAAGGTTATTGATTGATTTGAACTTCGTAATCATTATAGCATTATTCTGAATTTATGATTTAAGTATTACAATATGGATGAAATACGAATATAATGAAATATAATTATTTATTAAGATGATGGAACTTCCAAATCTATCATCTGAAGAATATTATATTAAAGTTGAGTAATGAAAGACCGTTCCATACCCTTGAATTTATGGGAAACCTTCTGCATATCCTTTCCGACTTTCTCGTTGAGTATCTTGGCATAAATCTGTGTGGTAGCCATGTTCTTATGCCCTAACATCTTGCTTAAACTTTCCAGCGGAACACCCTCACTCAAAAACAAGGTAGCAAATGTATGACGTGCCAAATGGAAGGTTACTCTCTTTTCTTTTAGACAGTCAATCTGTTGGGATATTCTCTTTAGGCTGTCATTGCAGACTGTGTTTGATGGTACAGGGAATACCTTTCCATCCTTTGAAAATCCCGCATATTTCTCAATAATCATTTTAGGAATATCCAACAGCATCACGTTTGACGATGTGGCTGTCTTTTTCCTACGTATGATAATCCATTGGTTGCCATCAAAGAAATCCTGAATATTGCTGTTTCTAAGTCCTTTCATATCTGAATAGGAAAGACCTGTAAAGCAACTGAAAACAAACAGGTCTTTAACCAATTCGTCTTTCTTTTTATCGCAGTTGAACGTTACAAGTTGTTCTAATTCATTCCGTAGCAGATAACCTCTGTCTTTGTCCTTTTTAGTGTTCTTATACTCGCTGAATGGATTGAAAGTAAGATGCTTTCTGCTCATTGCTAAGCGGCAAAGCGTGGTAAATCCAATCATATACAACCAAATGGTGTTGTGTGTCAAGCTTTGGTCGTCACGCAGGTAATAATCAAAGTCCTGTACAAAATCAGATGTAAGATCGTTGAATGATAACTCAGAATATCCGTACTTTGTCAGTGCAAAATTACGCAGGTGCTTTAAAAGTGTTTTGTATTTACTGCGTGTACCATTTACCCGAAGTCCACTATTAACCTTTTTCTCATAGTCCAATAGGAACTGTTCATAGAATTTGAAAAAGGTAAGTTCTCCGCTTTCCATACCGAGAAAGGCATTTTTAAGTTTAGTACTGTTTACCGTCCCCTCATTCTTTAGGACTTTGGAATAGCATTCCTCAATACCTGAACGGATTTTGTCAAGGTTGCTGTTTGTTTCTTGGGCTTCTCGGCTTTTTCCTAAAACCCTGCCATACTTCAAATCCCAGTTTGTTGCGGAAATATCCAGCTTGGTACTGAATGCAGATTGTTTTCCGTTTACGGTAATTCTACACATAACCGCAACTTTTCCGTTTTTCTTTGGGGCATTCTTTTTAAGGTAGAAAAGAACCTTAAATGTTGATTTTTTTGTCGTTTCCATACTCACAATTCTTAATGATAAAATTAAACTTATGTGAGCCACGGAACAATATGAAAAACTATGCAGAAAGCTGAAGTACAGTATTTTAAAAAAATTACTTCTGATATTTAAAAGTAACGTTTTAGTAACCTTACTTTTGTCCATCGTTGCTTTTTCCTGCTTTTTACCTCGTTACCAAGAAATCAAAAAACGATTGTAATGCCTTTATTTACAATCGTTTTGCCTGCTATTAATCTTTGATGTATTTTTACTGAAATTTTATTTTAAAAATTATCGTGAGTTAAAAATCGTTCTATTTCTTCCAACACATTTTTATCCCCCAGTATTTTACGATGACCTAATTTTTCCGTAAGGAAAAGTGTTGATTCTGACATAGCCTTATGAATGTCCACACTTGACTGATACGGCACGTCCGGGTCGTTTTTATCATGAATAAGCAATACCGGAATATCTATTTTTCTGGCTTGTTCGGCTACATGATAATCTTCCATTTTGTTATGGAGTTTCTTTTCAAAATAACGTTGTAGCTTTGGGGATATTTTCTCTTTCAACCCCAACTTTTTCACAAAATCTTCGAGAACGTCCACCATATTGTTCCCACCGCTGACGGCTACTGCTTTCTTCGCACGTACTCCTCTGGCAAGGCAATTCAACGTGGCTACTGCCCCCAGCGAATGTCCGACAATGACATCAAATCCGTGGTATTTATCATCAAGCAAGGTTACCGCTTCCATAAATTCCAGCAAATGTGTTTTGTTTTTGCTTGATTTTCCATGCCCGGGAGCATCAAAACTAATCACTTTGTAACCTGATTTTTTCAGCAAATTGGCTATAGAAAAAAGCTGGGTTCCTCTCCCGCTCCACCCATGTACCAGCAAAGCAGTTTTCTGTCCTTCGCCATATTCATACACCAAAATATTTTTGTGCGATTCCGGCAAAACCATCGGGTATTTCACTGAGAATGTATCCATGCCTTTTTCTCGTGCCGGCATAGGGAAACGAGCTGGGGTAACAAATAATTTATAGGCAAAACGAACTGCCCATCTGTCTGACACAAAAGACATTGCCTTTGCCGATGTTCTGACATATTTCGGCACTTCAATAATAGGATTAGGCTTATTTTTATCTGCTTTCATATTAACGCATATCATTAAAAAAGCCATTCCAAGGAATGACTTTTTATCTTTTTAAAAAATTTCTATTTATTTGCTTTTCTTTCCCGAGCCAACAAAGTGTTTTTCATCAACATAGCGATGGTCATTGGTCCAACTCCACCCGGAACCGGTGTTATCCATGATGATTTCGGGGCTACTTCATCAAACTTCACATCGCCTTTAATCACGTAACCTTTTGGGTGATTGGCATCAGCAACCCTTGTAATTCCTACATCGACAATCACTGCTCCGTCTTTAATCATATCAGCTTTCAGAAATTCAGGAACACCAAGAGCTGTAATGATAATATCTGCCCTCCGAGTGATTTCCTCAATATTTTGTGTGGCAGAATGAGTTAGTGTTACGGTTGCATTACCGGGATAAGCCTTACGACTCATCAGTAAACTCATTGGTTTACCAACGATATTCGACCTTCCGATTACAACAACCTCTTTACCTTTGGTTTCTATCTGATTACGTTCCAACAATTGTAAAATTCCGAAAGGAGTCGCCGGAATAAATGATTCCAACTCCAACGCCATACGTCCGAAATTCTCGGGGTGGAAACCATCTACATCTTTGTCCGGGTCAACCGCATTAAGGATTTTTTGTTCATCAATATGTTTCGGTAAAGGCAACTGAACGATAAACCCATCAATATCATCATTGTTGTTCAACTCATTGATTTTTGCCAGCAATTCTTCTTCGGTAGTTTCTTCCGGCAAAGCAACCAGAGTAGAATCAAACCCAATTTTCTCACAGGTTTTTACTTTACTGCCCACATACGTCAAACTCGCTCCGTTACTGCCGACCAATACTGCCGCCAGATGAGGAACTTTTTCTCCACGGTCTTTTATTTTTGCTACTTCGGCAGCAATTTCATTTTTAATTTCTTCCGAAACTTTTTTTCCGTCTAATAATTGCATCGTTGTTGTCTTAATAATGAATTTGTTTCAAGTTTTTTTGTTTAAAGTTGTTACCTCTACAACCAAAGTTGGAATTTCACGTTCAAAATTTCAAATTATTCAATATTTTTTCAGTTTTCGTACTCAGACCAACTCTTTAAACAATTATAATTAGAGAATCCGGATTTATTTTATACCCATTCCTTTCATCTGACTCATCATTCTCATCATATTTTTTCCTTTGGCACCTTGCATCATTTTCATCATTTTGCTCATTTGGTCAAATTGTTTCAACAGTTGGTTTACTTGCTGAATAGTTGTCCCCGAACCTTTGGCAATACGCTGTTTACGCTGAGCGTTCAACACTGATGGTCTTGCCCGTTCGTCTGGTGTCATGGAATGAATCATCGCTTCGATATGTTTGAAAGCATCGTCTTCTATTTCAACATCTTTGAGTGCTTTTCCTACACCCGGAATCATACCGACAAGGTCTTTCATTGACCCCATTTTTTTGATTTGCTGAATTTGGTTAAGGAAATCGTCGAAGCCAAATTGATTTTTGGCAATTTTCTTCTGGATTTTTCTGGCTTCCTCTTCGTCGTATTGTTCCTGAGCTCTCTCTACCAAGGAAATAACATCTCCCATTCCCAAAATACGATCCGCCATACGGTCGGGGTGGAAAACATCAATCGCGTCCATTTTCTCACCAGTACCGATAAATTTAATCGGTTTGTTTACTACCGATTTAATCGAAATGGCAGCTCCACCTCTGGTATCTCCGTCTAATTTGGTCAATACCACACCATCAAAATCCAGACGGTCGTTAAAGGCTTTAGCTGTGTTTACCGCATCTTGTCCGGTCATGGCATCAACCACAAACAATGTTTCCTGTGGCTGAACAGCAGCATGAACATTTGCGATTTCGTTCATCATCTGTTCGTCAATCGCTAAACGTCCGGCGGTATCGATGATGACTACATGAAAACCATTACTTTTGGCATGCTGAACGGCATTTTGGGCAATTTCAACCGCGTTTTTATTTTCACGCTCGGCATATACCTCCACATCTATCTGTTCTCCGACAACGTGCAACTGGTCAATCGCCGCAGGACGATAAATATCGGCAGCAACGAGTAACACTTTTTTGTTCTTTTTAGTTTTTAAGAAGTTAGCCAATTTTCCGGAAAAAGTCGTTTTACCCGAACCTTGCAAACCCGACATCAGAATAACTGCCGGATTACCGGAAAGGTTGATGCCTACGGCATCTCCTCCCATCAGCTCTGTCAGCTCATCTTTCATGATTTTGGTCATCAGCTGACCGGGTTGCAATGAGGTTAGCACCTCTTGTCCTAAGGCTTTTTCTTTTACCTGATTGGTAAAATCTTTGGCGATTTTATAGTTAACATCGGCATCGAGCAAAGCTCTGCGGATTTCTTTGAGTGTTTCCGCTACATTTACTTCTGTTATCTTACCATGCCCTTTCAGGATATGGAAAGCTTTATCTAACTTATCACTTAAATTATCAAACATACTTCATTCGCTTTGTTAAACCACAAAATTACAATAATATAGGCGATTATCAAATCTTATTTATTTCTTTTACGCTCGTGTTCTTTCAGGAAAATCTTTCTCAGACGAATAGATTTTGGCGTTACTTCCACATACTCATCTTTCTGAATATATTCCAACGCTTCTTCGAGTGAAAATTTAATTGCCGGCGTAATTTTTGCCTTGTCGTCGGCACCAGACGAACGAACGTTGGTCAGTTTTTTGGTTTTGGTTACATTCACGGTCATATCATCTGAACGAGAATTTTCTCCAATAACCTGACCTTCATACACTTCCTCATTCGGATCAACAAAGAAACGTCCTCTTTCCTGTAATTTATCAATCGAATAAGGAATCGCTTTTCCGTTTTCCATTGAAATCAATGAACCGTTGTTACGTCCTGCAATTTCGCCTTTATATGGTTGATATTCAATAAACCGGTGTGTCATTATTGCTTCTCCGGCAGTTGCTGTCAATAATTGGTTTCTCAGACCGATAATTCCTCTCGACGGAATATTGAAAACGATAATCATGCGTTCGCCTCTCGGTTCCATAGACAACATTTCGCCTTTTCTCAAGGTAACATATTCTACAGCTTTACCCGAAAGATTTTCCGGAATATCAATGGTCAATTCTTCTACCGGCTCACATTTCACTCCGTCAATTTCTTTGATAATAACCTGTGGCTGACCGATTTGTAATTCATAACCTTCTCGTCTCATGGTTTCGATTAGTACTGATAAATGCAATACACCGCGTCCGAAAACCATAAATTTATCTGCCGAACCGGTTTCCTGCACACGCAATGCAAGGTTTTTCTCCAATTCTTTTTCCAATCTTTCTTTGATGTGTCGAGAAGTCACGAATTTACCTTCTTTACCGAAAAACGGCGAATCGTTAATCGTAAATAACATACTCATCGTCGGCTCATCAATTTTGATGGTTTCCAAGCCTTCAGGATTTTCGAAATCTGCAATACAATCTCCGATTTCAAAACCTTCGATTCCGGTAACAGCACAAATATCTCCTGCGTGCACTTCGGTTACTTTCTTTTTGCCCAAACCTTCAAAAACATATAAATCTTTGATTCTGGATTTTACCGTATTCCCTTCTCTTTTTATCAAGGAAATATTCATACCTTCTTTTAATATTCCTCTGTGTAACCTTCCGATAGCAATACGACCGGTGTAGGTAGAGAAATCCAATGAAGTAATCAACATTTGCGGTGTTCCTTCCAGTTGTTTTGCTGCTGGGATATGTTCTAAAACCATTTCCAGTAACGGCTCCATAGAGTCTGTCGGTTGTTTCCAATCGGTGGACATCCAGTTGTTTTTCGCTGAACCGTAAACCGCCGGGAAGTCCAACTGCCATTCTTCTGCTCCTAATTCAAACATCAGATCGAAAACTTTATCATGCACCTCCTCCGGCGTGCAGTTTTCTTTATCCACTTTGTTGATGACAACACAAGGTTTTAGCCCTAATTCAATGGCTTTTTGCAACACAAAACGTGTTTGTGGCATCGGTCCTTCAAAAGCATCGACAATAAGCAAAACACCATCTGCCATATTTAATACCCGCTCTACTTCGCCTCCGAAGTCGGCGTGACCCGGGGTATCTATGATATTAATTTTTGTGCCTTTGTATTCTACGGATACGTTTTTAGACACAATGGTTATTCCTCGTTCTCTTTCTATATCATTATTATCTAAGATAAGGTCGCCTTTGTTTTCGTTATCGCGAAAAAGCTGACAATGATACATGATTTTGTCCACCATAGTTGTTTTACCGTGGTCAACGTGTGCAATGATTGCGATGTTTCTGATAGAACTCATATATTGTTTGGTAATTTTTTAACACAAAAAGCCCTCATAAAAGGTATGAGAGCTTTCATTCTGATTATAATTTTCGAAGGTCTTACGATAAAGACGCAACGTGTTTAGCTAATTTAGATTTCAAATTGGCTGCTTTATTCTTGTGAATAATGTTTTTCTTTGCCAATTTGTCAATCATAGATGTTACAGAAACCAATCTTTCCTGAGCCTCTTTCTGGTCTTCAGTACCACGCAAAGCTTTGATAGCGTTACGTGTTGTTTTGTGTTGGTATTTGTTCAGAACTCTTTTTTTCTCGCTACTTCTGATTCTTTTTTTTGCTGACTGATGATTTGCCATTTTAAATACTTTTTTTTAATTGTAATAATTATTATAAAACTATTAGTTAAAAAAGAAAAACCTCCCACAATTGAAAAACAATCACTTTGGTTTTAACTAATAAAATAACGACCGAGACACAGGCACATTATTTTATAAAACTTATTTACAACTAATTGTAGTCCGTAGGGGAATCGAACCCCTGTTACCAGGATGAAAACCTGGCGTCCTAACCCCTAGACGAACGGACCATTGTTTTTTTTTAGGTAAAATACAACCTCTTGTAGTCCGTAGGGGAATCGAACCCCTGTTACCAGGATGAAAACCTGGCGTCCTAACCCCTAGACGAACGGACCATAAAATACTTCCCTGNTTTTCTCATACCCTCAGAATCTGTTTTGTTTTATCTGAATTTAAACTAAACCTTGTTTTTCGGGAAATAATCGGGACTGCCTTGGTGTAGCTATCAAGAAATTACAGACATAAGCACCTAACCAACAATAACTTAAAACAAAAAAGCACTCAAATAATGAGTGCTTTTTTGTAGTCCGTAGGGGAATCGAACCCCTGTTACCAGGATGAAAACCTGGCGTCCTAACCCCTAGACGAACGGACCATTGTTTTTTTTTAGGTAAAATACAACCTCTTGTAGTCCGTAGGGGAATCGAACCCCTGTTACCAGGATGAAAACCTGGCGTCCTAACCCCTAGACGAACGGACCATTGTTTTTTAAGGTAAAACACAACCTTTTGTAGTCCGTAGGGGAATCGAACCCCTGTTACCAGGATGAAAACCTGGCGTCCTAACCCCTAGACGAACGGACCTTGAAATGCTTATTTGCATTTTCGGTTGCAAAAATAAATATAATATTTGAATCTGCAACTTTTTTTATCAATTTTTCCCTTTACTTACGATAGCAGACATACAATGAATCACTTCACTCTCAACTTCAACTCAACAGAATTGTAAAACTAAATATTAAAACAACCAATCTTCGTAAAATTATAATCTTTTTTCTATATTAGTGGTTCCGAAACTAGAATAAACATGGGTTCTAAGATAAAAGTCACTTTTGCTTGTAGCGAAAATTGGAATAATATGCCCAAGACCGGCAATTGCAGATTTTGCCAGACTTGCGAAAAGCAGATTATTGATTTTACCCAATTAAATAATCGGCAAATTTCAGATTATCTGCAACAGAATCAAAATGTTTGCGGAAGAATCAAACAATCACAAATTGACAGTATCAATTCACAAGAACTTTTTCTTCCTAAAATTCATTCTCGAAATCGGTGGATTTGGACTATCGGACTTGGTGCATTATTAGGAATTACCGAACCTGTTCAAGCACAAACGAATGAAAACAATATTGAACAGACCAAAAGCAATAATGATGAAAAAACATTGTCCAGCCTTGAACAAACAGTAACAATCACAGGCAGGGTAACGGATATAGATTTTGGCGACCCTATTTCTGATGTATTAATCACTATTGAAAACACGGATATAAAAACTTATACCGATAAAAATGGTAAATATAGTTTGACTTTTGATAAAGATTTGGACAAAGAAACTTTAGTTACTTTTAGTATAGCCAATTATAAAGAAGAAAAATTATCTCTAAAACGTATTTCCCCTTATAGAAACTTAAAATTAATGTCTGACGACGAGGTAGTAATTGGTGCAATAATAATATCCAAATAAACCGGCTTTCGCCGGTTTTATAATTATCAATAAGCCTTAGCAAACAACACTCTCTGGGCCGATGGCTTACCAGTAAAGACACAAACGCCTTGTTCTTCTTTGTTATCCAACGGGATACAACGAATGGTAGCTTTGGTTAGTTCCTGGATTTTTTCTTCGGTTTCGGCTGTTCCGTCCCAATGAGCAGAGACAAATCCGCCTTTGGTTTCCAACACTTCCTTGAATTCATCAAAGCTGTTTACTTCTGTGATGTGGTTTTCTCGGTAAGCAAACGCTTTTTGGTAAATACTTTGCTGAATTTCATGCAACAAATCCTGAATACGCTTTGCTAATCCATTTTGTTCAACCGTTTCTTTGGTCTGCGTATCGCGGCGAGCCAACTCTACGGTATTATTCTGCATATCTCTCGCTCCAGCTGTAATTCGCACAGGCACACCTTTCAATTCCCATTCAGCAAACTTGAATCCGGGACGATGTGTATCCCTATCATCATATCTCACAGAAATATTCATATCCTGCAATTCATCAGACAGTTGATTCACAAATCGGTCGATGTTCGCTTTTTCTTCTTCGGTTTTGAAAATAGGCACAATCACAACTTGTATTGGTGCCAATTTTGGCGGAAGTACCAATCCACTGTCGTCAGAATGCGTCATAATCAACGCCCCCATCAAACGGGTAGATACCCCCCACGAAGTAGCCCAAACATATTCTTGTTTCCCTTCTTTATTGGTATATTTTACATCAAAAGCTTTAGCAAAATTTTGCCCTAAAAAATGAGATGTTCCTGCCTGCAAGGCTTTCCCATCCTGCATCAAAGCCTCGATAGTCAATGTATCTTCTGCTCCGGCAAAACGTTCGGTTTCTGTTTTTCTTCCTTTCACAACCGGAATCGCCATGATATTTTCTGCCACGTCGGCATATACGTGTAGCATTTGTTCTGCCTCGGCAATGGCTTCTTCTTTTGTTGCGTGAGCGGTGTGTCCTTCCTGCCACAAAAATTCAGCAGTACGCAAAAATAATCTTGTACGCATTTCCCAACGAACAACATTTGCCCACTGATTAATCAATATCGGTAAATCTCTGTGTGATTGTATCCAATTTTTGTATGTACTCCAGATAATCGCCTCAGAAGTAGGACGAACAATCAATTCTTCTTCGAGCTTGGCATCTTCATCAACTTTTAATTTGCCCGGATTTTCTTCATCGCTTTTCAGCCTATAATGGGTCACGACAGCACATTCTTTAGCAAAACCTTCCGCATTTTTTTCTTCGGCTTCGAAATAACTTTTAGGTACGAATATCGGAAAATAAGCATTTTGATGCCCGGTGGCTTTAAATCTTTTGTCTAATTCAGCTTGCAGTTTTTCCCAAATTGCATAGCCATACGGCTTGATAACCATACACCCTCTCACTCCGGAATTCTCTGCCAAATCGGCTTTGACAACCAGCTCATTATACCATTTTGAATAATCTTCGGCTCTTGTTGTAATACTTTTACTCATAAAACATAATATTGGTACGAAATTTGTTTTGTATTCTTTAACAGAAATATCCCACAAATCTAACTATTTTTGTAATGTCCAACAATAAAAATATTTTTCTTATGTCCAAGTATATGCAATCTTATCGCTCATTTTCCAAAATATTGGGATTGATTGGTATTATTTCACTGGCTTCTTGTTCCTCAACACAAGGGTTTTACGATGCCGACGGAATTTATACCGACCGTCCGATGAAAGTTGACAAACAACCGGTTGATTATGCCACTTATTTCGATGAAATGAAACAGGAAGCGGACAGTTATGCTTATATCATTGACTCCGAAGATTACTTTTCTCAATCCGAACCTAACAGATATGGGGGTTGGGGCGAACAAACCGGCGATACCAATATCTATTTCAACAACAATTGGGGTTGGAATTGGGGGTTTGGTTATGGTTTTCATTATGGTTGGGCTGACCCTTATTTTGGCTGGGGATATCCTGGTTTTGGCTGGGGCTGGGGATACCCATACTATTGGTACACCCCTTATTACTGGGGTTGGGGTTATCCGAGATATGCTTACAGAGATGTTTCCAGAAGCTCTTTTCACAGAAATCCAGGACGAACCGTTTACAGCCCGGCTACCAATTCATTACGCCAGACAAGAACACTTCGCTCAAGAGATTTAACAACTTCGCGGACATTAAACTCAAGAAGTAGAAATATTGATAACTCACGAAACCAGACCGTACGAAGACCGGTTTCCCGAAACACCATCAATCGTTCTGACAATATGAGACAAAACAGAAATTCAGAAACTATACAACGAAATACAAACAGAAACTTCAGTCCTTCCCGCTCAATCAACACCGGTGGCTCAAGAAGCACAGGTGGCGGAATATCAAGAGGCTCAGGCAGAAGTAGATAAAAAACACCAACTATGATAAAAAGAACATTTTTAATAGGCAGCTTATTAATAGGAATCAATGCAGTCCATGCACAGGAAATGATGCCTGGTGAGGGAGTTCAGTACGCTAACCCTTTCCAGACAGGAAGTGCCCGTTTCAATGCAATGGGAGGTTCGTTTGGAGCAATTGGTGGAGATATTTCGAGTATCCACATCAATCCGGCAGGTAGTGCGGTAAACGTAGCAAACTATGCCACCGGCGGACTAAACCTGAATATGGAAAACAATCAGGGAAATTATTTCGGCAACAACCAGCGTGCCAACAAAACCAATTTTGACTTCAGCAATGTTGGGGTAGTATTTAATTTTGAAAACAGTAATCCGGAAAGTAGTCTGAAAAAGACAACGCTCAGTTTCGACATTTCTGGCAACAGTTTTCTTGACCGTGACGTAAATTTCAAAGGAATTAATGAAAATTCTATCGCAAACTATTTCCTACAACACGCCAATCAAGGTTATGACGGTGCTGCTGTGCCTATTGGTTTGATTCAGGACAGCAATCTTTCTATCGGCGATTTGTATGCCGATTTGAACAGCATTCCGCAAGGGTTTTCTGCCCAACAAGCATTATTAGGTTTTCAGTCTTATTTGCTGGACTTTGATTCGGGTGCAGGAAATTATGTTTCCACTATGGCAAACGGCCCTTATTTACAGGAACATTATGCCAGAAGTCGTGGCACAAACAACAAAATCACTGCTAATCTGGCTTTTGATTTCAACAATCGTTTTTATGTTGGAGCCAACGTTAATTTCCATACAATAGACCGTCGTATGACCAAAGAAATTTACGAAGGAACACAAAGCAATGTGCAAAACGGCGTAACAGAAATATTATTTACCAACGACTTATACACTTACGGAAATGGTTTTTCTTTCAACATCGGAGGTATGGCAAAAGTTACAGAAGAGTTACGAGCCGGTTTGTCATACCAATCGCCGACGTGGTATAACCTGAACGATGAGTTTGAACAATTCATGGAAACAATCGTAGTTACTGATGGTGCTTCGGAATACGTAGATGCTTCACCCTATGTGATTACGCTTTATGACAAATACAAACTGAAAACACCAGGCAAAATCAATGCGAGTTTAGCGTATGTTTTCGGTCACAACGGTTTAATCAACGTAGATTACTCCCGTACCGACTATACAACCATGAAATACGGTAAAGGCGATGAATTTGCCCTTATCAACAATTTCTATAAAGACCATTTGCAGGCGTCCAACGAAATACGTGTTGGTGGTGAATACCGTATTGACGCATGGAGTTTGAGAGGTGGATACAGATGGCAACAAAGCCCTTACAAAAACAAAGAGTTGATGGACGATTTGTTTGGTATTTCTGCCGGATTTGGTTACAGCTTCGGCAACAAACGTATTGATTTAGCATACACGTATTTGCAACAAAAATATGCCACACCAATGATTAGCTCAGGCTTGAATGATATGGCAAAAATTACCCAGAAAAATAATATGATTACACTTTCTTATAACGTGTATTTTTAAACAGGCTCTTTTTTCCAAATAATTTATTCAACTCGTTAATTCAGCGATTAACGAGTTTTTTATTGTACTTTTGCACAAATTTTTTTCATCTATGAAAATGTTTAAACCGTTTTTTGTTATTGTGTTCGTTATGTGCAGTTTATCTATGACTGCACAAGACAATCCTGTTAAATATACCGAGAATAATAAAGGTAAATTTTTCGTGTACTGGGGCGGAAACAGAAGCCAGTATTCCTCTTCTGATATTCGGTTTCAGGGCGAAGATTATGATTTTACGTTGCACGAAACTCGGGCACATGACAAACCCAAAGGTTGGCACATTGATTACATCAATCCGGCACGAATGACAATTCCGCAAACCAACCTGAGAGTCGGGTATTTTATTTCCGACAAATACAATATTTCACTGGGCTACGACCACATGAAATATGTGACCACACAAAATCAAATGGTGGAATACTCCGGTCATTATCCCAATGAAGGTAGTTATGGGGAAAAAGTCAATGACAATCTGTTATGGCTTACCGAAGATTTCGTCCAGTTTGAACACACCGACGGACTGAATTATATCCATGCTGAAATCAGCCGCATGGACGATTTGTCGCGTTTTGTATATTTACCTGATACCGACAAAGTGCAGCTAAATGCTACCTATGGCGTAGGTGGCGGATTCATTTTTCCGAAAACCAATGCCCAGATATTAGGCAAAGAGCGACACGACGATTTCAACATTGCCGGTTTCGGATTATCTGCCAAAGCAGGTTTGAACCTCATCTTTTTCAAGCATTTTTTTGTACAATACGATGTGAAAGTCGGGCATATCAACATGAACAACGTTCGGACGACACACAGCAAGACCGACAAAGCCAGTCATCATTTTAATTTCCTTGAAACTACCATTTCTTTCGGAGGTATTTTCAGAATCTAACAAAACCAGCAATGAGAACAAAATCATTAAAAAGAAATAAAATCAATGTGGTTACACTTGGTTGTTCCAAAAACCTTTATGACAGCGAGGTGTTGATGGGACAGCTGAAAGCCAGCGGAAAAGAAGTTACTCACGAGGCAAAAAAAGACGAAGGCAACATCATCGTGATTAATACCTGCGGATTTATCGACAATGCCAAAGAGGAATCGGTAAATACTATTCTAGAATATGTGGATAAAAAAGAACAGGGATTGGTCGATAAAATTTTCGTAACAGGCTGTTTATCTGAACGCTACAAGCCCGATTTAGAATCAGAAATACCTGATGTTGACCAATATTTCGGCACAACAGAATTACCACTGTTACTCAAAGCTTTAGGTGCCGATTACAAGCACGAATTGCTAGGCGAACGACTGACAACCACACCGAAAAATTACGCTTACCTGAAAATTGCTGAAGGTTGTGACCGACCTTGTTCGTTTTGCGCGATTCCGCTAATGAGAGGAAAACACGTTTCTCAACCAATTGAAAAACTGGTTAAAGAAGCAACGAATTTAGCCAAAGACGGCGTAAAAGAACTGATTCTGATTGCACAGGATTTGACCTATTACGGTTTGGATTTATATAAAAAACGTAACCTGGCAGAATTGCTGGAAAACTTAGTTAAAGTTGAAGGCATTGAGTGGATTCGTCTGCATTACGCCTTCCCTACCGGTTTCCCGATGGACGTTCTGGAACTGATGAAACGCGAACCGAAAATCTGCAATTACATTGACATTCCGTTGCAGCATATTTCTGATAACATTCTGAAATCTATGCGTCGCGGGACGACTTACGAAAAAACGACCCGATTGCTCAAAGATTTCAGAGAAGCCGTACCGGGAATGGCTATCCGTACCACTTTGATTACGGGCTATCCGGGCGAAACCGAAGAAGACTTTGAAATACTAAAAAACTGGGTCAAAGAAATGCGATTCGAGCGTTTGGGCTGTTTTACTTATTCTCACGAAGAAAACACGCATGCTTACTTGCTTGAAGACGATGTACCGAACGAAGTGAAACAAGCCCGTGCGAATGAAATCATGGACATTCAGGCACAGATTTCATGGGAATTAAATCAAGAGAAAATCGGAAAAACTTTCCGTTGTATCATCGACCGCAAAGAAGGGAATCATTTTGTGGGACGCACCGAATTTGACTCGCCTGATGTGGACAACGAGGTTTTGATTGATGCGTCAAAACATTACGTCAAAACAGGAGATTTTGTCAATGTAGAAATTTATGATGCTACAGAATTTGATTTGTACGGAACACCTGTTGTTTAGTTTGCAGTCGCAGTTCTCAGTTAGCAGTAGTATGACTGTAAACTGAGACTGAATACTAATACTGAGACTGAATACTGAAAACTAAGAAAATGTCGAGTATAATCTTATTGTTTCTCTGCCTATTTATTGGAATCGTTATACAGCGTATTCCTAATTTTCCGCGAAATACGGCAATCGTTTTAAACCAATATATTCTATTCATCGCCCTGCCTGCCATGGCGTTGTATTATCTGCCTAAAATTGAATTGGGCTGGGATTTACTGTTTCCCGCTTCAGTAGCGTGGATTGCTTTCGGATTATCCTATTTGCTTTTTACTTTTCTGGGAAAAATGTACAACTGGTCGAAAAAACTGATTGGTTGTTTAATTATTACGGCAGGACTCGGAAACACCTCGTTTGTCGGTATTCCCGTTATTCAGGCATTGTATGGCGACGAGGCTCTCAAAACATTGATTATCATTGACCTGCCCGGAACATTTGTAGTGCTTTCTACCGTAGGCGTAATGGTTGCCACGCTGTTTTCCAGCCAGAAAAACAACAATGATTCCATGTTGAAGAAAATGCTTACTTTTCCACCATTGGTTGCATTTCTTATTGGTTTTTCAATGGCGGTTTTCAACATAGATTTTCCTGATTTTTTTAGTACCACACTCAAAGATTTGGCAGCAACCCTCTCGCCTGTCGCATTGATTTCAGTTGGATTTCAGCTGAAGTTTAAAGCCTATAGTAAACACTTTCGTTTTCTGGCATTAGGGCTTGCTTTTCAACTGATTTTACTTCCCGCTGTTATTTTCGCTTTGTTTTTTCTGGTTTTGGGACGCACCGACGAAATCGCCAAAGTGTGCGTTATTGAAGCTGCTATGGCACCGATGATTACTGGTGCAATTCTCTCGTCCAGTTACGGACTCAAACCCGAACTAAGCAATATGATGGTAGGTTTTGGTATTCCGATTTCGTTTATTACGATTGCGGGTTGGTATATGTTGGTGGAATATTTGATGGTTTAAAAATATAAGTTATTTCTACTTTTTTCATGTTTATGTATATTTACACTATTTAGCTGTAAGCAGGAATGAAAACCAAAATCCCCATAACACTCATTTATTCAAGGTTGATAATCGGCTTTCTGATTATCCTTTTGAGTATTTTACAGGCTGGATACCACAAAGAAATCATCGTCGCATTGTTGACTGTCGGACTTTTAACGGATATCTTCGATGGCATTATTGCACGAAAACTGAGGGTTTCCACCCAAAAACTACGTCGCTTAGACTCTTCTGTTGACCAGGTATTTTTCATTAGCGTAGTTGTTTCAGCCTATATACTTTGTCCCGATTTTTTTAAAAACAATCTCCTCTTACTTTCGGTATTGATCGGAAGTGAACTCCTGACGTATGTTGTAAGTTTTATCAAATTCAAAAAAGAAGTTGCCACGCATTCACTCGGAGCGAAATTCTGGACTTTGATATTGTTTGCTACTTTGGTTCAGATTATTTTACAATGCGAATCAAAATACTTGTTTTTACTGTGCTTTTGGGTTGGCATACTAACCCGCATAGAAATTATTGCGATTATCCTTACCCTGAAAAACTGGACAAACGATGTTCCTACTATTTTTCATGCAATTCAACTCAGAAAAGGAAAGTCAATTAAACGAAACCGATTTTTTAATGGATAGTTGATAATCACATTTTTGAGCAATAACCACAAAAGCAGTTAGATTTTATATAAAACTGAAATATTATGGAGAATTTACACAAAAATCGTTTGCGTTTTTTCTTCAAATCCTGGAAAACGAGTTTTTAAAGTTTGTATAACAATTGTATGTTTTCTAAATACTGCTAACGGCATTCGGTAACCGGAAGATTGTCTAATTATACTAATGAAAATCATTTCTTCTGAATTCTATTCTATAAACATAGAAAAAATAATATTTCCGGCACATATCACTCGATTTTCTAAATCAAAAATTGAGTAACTAAATCTTTTGTTTTAATTTTGGCACAATCAAAATCATAATTATGACTTTTCAGAATACAAGAGCATTTGCACAATCTTTGGACACACAGGACGAATTATCCAAATACCAATCCGAATTTGAATTTCCGCAACTGAATGGTAAAAAAGTAATTTATTTTACCGGAAATTCATTGGGATTACTTCCAAAACGTGCCCGAAAATATATCAATGACGTAATGGACGATTGGGCAAACATGGGCGTTGAAGGTCATTTTTATGCCGAAAAACCTTGGTGGGACTACCACGAAAGATTTTCCGTACCATTGTCAAAAATTGTCGGGGCTTTGCCTTCCGAGGTTTCTGTGATGAACACCTTAACGGTCAATCTGCACATGATGATGGTTTCATTTTATCGTCCGACTGCTAAAAGATTCAAAATCATCTGTGAAGAAAAAGCTTTTCCGAGCGACCAGTATATGTTGCAAACACAAGTCGCTTTTCACGGTTTCGACCCAAAAGAGGCTATCGTGGAAGTGAAACGCCGTGAAGGAGAACACAACCTGAGAAACGAAGACATTATTGAAAAAATCAGAGAAGTTGGTGATGAACTGGCATTGGTTTTAATCGGTGGAATCAATTATTATACGGGGCAAGTGTTGGATATGCAAGTGATTACCAAAGCAGGTCACGAAACAGGAGCAAAAGTTGGCTGGGATTTGGCACATGCCGTCGGAAACATCGAATTATCTTTGCACAACTGGCAAGCAGATTTCGCCTGTTGGTGCAGTTATAAATATATGAATGCCGGACCGGGAAGTGTTTCGGGATATTTTATCCACGAAAAACACCACAATGATAAATCGTTGCCAAGATTCGGTGGCTGGTATGGTCACAACAAAGAACGTCGCTTTTTGATGGAACCTGAGTTTGACCCGAATTCGGGAGCATTTGGCTGGCAAAGTTCATGTACAGGTGTATTAGCGATGGCTCCTTATCTGGCATCTGTGGAAATGTTTGATGAAATTGGTATGGACAAATTGTCTGCCAAACGCAATCAATTAACAGCTTATCTGGAATTTATCATCAAGCAAGTTGCCGAAGAAACCCAAAGCCGCCTGGAAATCATCACACCGGAAAATCCGGCTGAAAGAGGTTCGCAACTGTCCGTTATTTTACACGGACAAGGCAAAGATTTATTCCATTACCTGATGAAAAACGGTATTGTTGTAGATTGGCGTGAACCTGCCGTAATCAGGTTGGCACCTGTGCCGTTATACAGCACTTATGAAGAAATGTATGAATTCGGACAAATTCTCTCTGAAGGAATCAGACAAATGAAGTAGTTTTTAGAGCCTGTTTAAAATTATCTAATAATTTGTTTATGCTTCTTTTTGGTCATAACTGCGTTAAATTTTAAAACGATAGCTCTGCTATCCTTTGAAAATTTGCCTTGTTCTGCCTCAAAAATAAACTATAAACATTTTTACAATACAAATTTAAACAGACTCTTACTTTTAAAATTATAAAACCCGCATCTTTCAATTTGATATGATGCGGGTTTATTTTGAACTTAATAGGTCTTCNCAATAGCTAATGGGGGGTAAAAAGCTAATGCCTTATGGCTAATGCCTCTTGCCTGAAAAGCTTAAGGTGGTTATAGCATCGGGGCTCACCTCTTCCCATTCCGAACAGAGAAGTTAAGCCCGATTGCGCAGATGGTACTGCAATACCATGCGGGAGAGTATGTCGCCGCCTTGTTTTAGTGAAGCCTGTCTTGAAAAAGACAGGCTTTCTTTTTTTATACGAGCGGCGCAGTTCGTCCCGATGACTATCGGGACTCGGGTCGCCGCCTTGTTTTAAGAGTCCTTTAAAGAAATGTAAAGGACTTTTTTGTTTATCTTTGAAATAGATAAATAACTATTTGTGATGAGATTAAGATTACTTGCTTAGACATGTTTCTTTCGTTCGTGAAATTTTTGTTCTGATTCTTCCGGGTAAATATTTCCTTTAAATATTTCTTAAAACAGTATCTGTAAAGATATTATAACTATTCTATGCTCAAAAATGGTTAACTTTGTGGCTTTATAAGTTTTAACTTTCTGAAAAAATGCAAAAAAGTTTAAATATAGCTGTTGCCGGAGCCGGTTTGGTGGGAACGCTACTGGCTATATACTTAAAAAAAATCGGGCATCATGTTCAGGTTTTTGATAAAAATAAGGATATCAGAGAAATAGAGTTTTCAGGTAAATCAATCAATTTGGCGATATCGACAAGAGGCTGGAAAACGTTGGACGATATTGGTATTGGCGATAGAATCCGCCAGCTTGCTATTCCGATGGACAAGCGGGCTATTCATAAAGTCGATGGTAGCGTGACACATCAAAAATATGGCGTTGACGGAGGGAGTATTTATTCGATTTCACGTGGCGGATTGAATCGTATTATGGTAGATATTGCAGAAGAATTTGGCGTTGAATTCAAGTTCGAGCGTAAAATCTGGGACGTGAATTTGTCCGAACCAAGTTTGTTTGTCGGTAAGTCAGAACGAGGTGATTGGGAAGAATTACCGTTTGATAAAATATTCGGGGCTGACGGAGCTTTTTCCAAAATCAGAGCCAGAATGCAGAAGCAAAACCGGTTTGATTATTCACAGTATTTTTTACCATTGGGATATAAAGAATTGAGAATTCCTGCCAGTGCCGACGGTACGCATAAAATAGACAAAAACTCTTTCCATATCTGGCCTCATGGTGATTTTATGCTGATTGCTCTGGCGAATGAAGACGGTTCTTTTACCTGTACTTTGTTCATGCCCTTTGAAGGAGAAATATCTTTTGAAAATATCAATACAGAAGAAAAATTACTTCATTTTTTTGCAGAATATTTCCCGGATACCAAAGATTTAATTCCGGAATTAACGACGGATTATTTTAAAAATCCGACCAGTTCACTGGTAACTACCCAATGTTTTCCGTGGACTTACCAGGATAAAGTTGCTTTGCTTGGCGATGCGGCTCATGCCATCGTGCCTTTTTACGGTCAGGGAATGAATGCTGGTTTTGAGGATATTACCGAAATGTATCGACAAATTCAAAAACACGGTGACGACTGGCAGGCGGTATTTGAAAACTATGAAAATGTCCGTAAACCCAACGGAGATGCTATTGCGGAATTATCTTTCCGTAATTTTATTGAGATGAGTACCAAAACAGCTGATGAAATGTTTTTACTTCAGAAAAAAATAGAAGCCAAGTTCACAGCTCTTTATCCCGAGCGTTGGTTGCCGTTGTATGACCGCGTCACTTTTAGTCTGCGTCCATATACCGAGGCACTTGCTATCGGAGATATGCAGCGTGACGTAATGAATGAAATCATGGCGACTCCGAATATCAGAGAGAAATGGGATACGGAGGAAATTATGCAAAAAATGTATCAATTAACTGAAAATTAATCAATTCAATGAGTTCGATAGTAATAAAAACAAGAGAAGAAATAGAATTAATGCGTGAAGCCGCACAGTTGGTCAGTAAAACGTTAGGTATGCTTGCTTCGGAGATAAAGCCCGGCGTAACCACTTTAAAATTAGACCAATTGGCAGAACAATATATCAGAGACCACGGCGGAAAACCTGGCTTTTTGGGATTGTATGACTGTCCGTGTACTTTGCTGACAAGTGTGAACGAACAAATTGTTCACGGATTACCGACCGACCGACCTTTGGAAGATGGCGATATTTTGTCGGCAGATTTAGGAGCGATTGTTCACGAATATTACGGCGACCATGCCTATACGTTTAAAGTTGGCGAAGTAGCACCGGAAACCAAAAAGTTATTACAAGCCACGAAAGAATCTTTGTATGTCGGGATAAATGAATTCAGAGCCGGAAACCGGGTAGGCGATGTTGGATTTGCCATTCAGACTTATGCAGAAGAAAAAGGGTACAGCGTGGTGCGGGAACTGGTTGGGCATGGAATCGGGCGAAAAATGCACGAAGGTCCGGAAATGCCTAATTATGGACGCAGAGGCAGAGGTAAGAAATTTGCGGAAGGAATGACCGTAGCGATTGAACCGATGATTAATATGGGTAAAAAAGAAATCAAACAGTTGAAGGACGGTTGGACAATCGTTACCCGCGACGGCAAACCTTCTGCCCACTTTGAACACGATGTGGCAATCATAGACGGGAAACCGGAAATCTTATCTACTTTTTACTATATCTACAAAGCTTTGGGAATCGAAAGTGACGAAGAAGACCAGTTCAGACAGAATAAATTAAACATATAATCCATTATAATTAATTATGAGGAAAAACAACCAAATCCTATCAAGAGCATTTTTAACATTATCCTTTTTTGGGTTAATGGGTATTTCATCTTTCGCTGAAAATACAAATAGCTATTCCCGTTTTTTAAACAAAAATTCCGTAGAAATCAATGCACAGGATAATCGATTGCCAAAAGTTGTTTCGCTGAATGAACAAGGAACTTTCAGGGAAGATTTGACAGCATTCAATATTTCGCCGGAAACATTGACTAATGAGTTTCATACTATTTTTGGTTTGAAAGAAAGTGAACATACCTTTGAAAAACAACGTGATTATGTGGATAATATCGGTATGCAACACCAAATTTATCAACATAGCTATAAAGGTGTTCCTATTGAAGGCGAATTGGTTATGGTTCATAGCAAAAATAACGTGGTAAAATCAATCAACGGACAAATTACCAATATTGAAGACCTTGATGTAACAAACATGCTTTCAGATGCGGAAGTGAAAAATATTGTTCTTGCCGGGCAAAAAGGAACTGCTGAAAAGATTAATGTTTCTGACAAAATAAAAACTATTATCAGTAAAATTCAGTTTGAAGGAAAAATTAATCATCATGTAGTTAAAAAAGTTTATGTAATTAACGCGAATACTGCCGATATTAAAAATTATTATGTAGATGCAGTTTCTGGAAAAGTATTGTTTGAAGAGAATAAAATATATCACGCTGATACACCAGGAACAGGAAAAACTTATTATCGAGGAAATCAGCCTATTACGGTGGATAGCTATAACGGGCAATATCGTTTGAAAGATAACGGAAGAAATATTCACGTATTTAATGCGATTGATGTTTATAATATAGATTCATTTACTGCTCAGTTAATAGGCGATGTGTACGATTACACGAATGCTACACCTAATTTTACCTCGGCGGCGACTGAAGCACCGGTCGAGATACTTTGGGGATTAGCTCAAACTCACGATTATTATGCAGATATTCACCAGCGTAACAGTTATGATAACAACGGAAGTATTGTAAAAGGGTATTATAATTTTTCAGACGAAGTGTTCGGTTTTGGATTTAATGCTGGGGCTTATGCCATAGATGTTGAAAACAATCCCTATATGTTGTATGGTATGGGGTACTCTGGTTTAATGGATATTGTTGTAGGATTAGATGTTGCCGGACATGAGTTTTCTCATTTGGTTATTTCTCGCAACGGTAACGGAGGTCTGATTTATCAAGGCGAATCCGGGGCACTGAATGAATCATTTGCAGATATGTTTGGTACGGCGATTGAGTTTTACACTAATCTAAGTCCTAATTGGAAAATAGGAGAAAATATATGGTTGTTAGAGCCGGGACATATGAGAAATATGGCAAATCCAAAAGATGCTTATTCTGACCCGCTTATGGACCAAAGACAGCCAGATACTTATGAAGGGGAGCTCTGGGCAGATACGAGTGGTACGACAGAGGCAAGTGATTATGGTGGAGTGCATACCAACAGCGGTATCGGTAATTATTGGTTTTATTTGTTGAGTGAAGGAGGTTCTGGTACAAATGATGTGGGAAATTCTTATAGCGTGACAGCTCAAACTATTCAAAAAGCAGAGAAAATTGCCTATCGTGCTTTGATGAATTATATGACAACGACTGCAACTTATATGGACGCTCGCGTAGCAACCATTCAGGCAGCTCAAGATTTGTATGGAGATGATTCTGCTGAGGCAGCAGCTGTTGCCAATGCTTGGTATGCAGTAAACGTAGGTCCTAACACGGTTTCTGTTACCAAACAAGAGTTCAAAAGTAACATTACCGTTTACCCTAATCCGGTTACCGACAGCCAGTTGAATATAGATGTAAATACGGGTATTAGTTCAACTGTTGAAGTGGCTCTTTACGATGTGTTAGGTAAGCAAGTATTAAGTTCGCTAACTTTGGATAAAGGAAATAATACCATTGATGTAAGTGCTCTTACAGCTGGAGTATATATCTTAAAATTTGAAGCAGATGGTTCGTATTACTCGCAAAAAGTAGTGATTACGAAGTAGTTTCTTCAGTAATTTTCAAATTTAAACAGAGGTTATTATTTGACCTCTGTTTTTTTATTTCTATTTTACAATAAATAATTATTGTTTTTCGATAATTTATTTATCTTTGTGAAGTAATTTAAACTTATGAAAAATGAGAAAAATTTTTATTCTTCGGGCTATTCTTCAATTTATGTTGTTTTTTCTGGTCATGGGCGGAGTGGTACTTCTAGTCATGATTCCTTTAATTTTGTTTAATTCAGATTGGAATATTCCTGTTACGATTTCTGGAAATGATATAGAAGAATATACTATTGGAACAAAAATCATTATGGCAATAGGAAGCATTGCTTATTTACTTTATGTATATGCAATTTATCTACTGAAAAAAACAATTGATTTATTTATTGAAAAGTTTTTGTTTGACGATAAAGTGATTAGAAATTTTAATACAATCGGAAAAGTGTTTATTATTGTTGCCTTGCTGACAAGTGTTTCTTCCTTTTTTTACCATGTATATACAAATCAGGAATTCGTATTGGATTTGACTGGTTATGATTCTGATTCAATGCTTTTTAATATTGCCATAGGCTTGTTCTTTATAACATTGAGTGAGGTTTTTAAAATAGCCAAAATACAAAAAGAAGAAAACGAATTAACAATTTAAAAATAGAAATCATGAAAACAAATTCAATTATTTTAAAAACAGTACATATCCTTTTTTGGATAGTATTCATCGGGCTGTGTATGAAAGCCGGAGCAATTTTAATTTCTTTTATAATCAGTCTTTTTGTAAATGCAGCCGGAGCACAGAATTTATATTTAGGACTTGATTTATCCGAATTGTATGTTGTCAATAAACCGTATTATATTGCTATCGTGTTGTTATTGATTACATTAACGGCACTGAAATCATTGATTGCTTATTTTGCGGTAAAATTCTTTTTAAAGTTCAACTTGGTGAAACCGTTTAGCAAAGAATTTGCAAGTTTGTTTATAAAAATCAGTTATATCTCACTCGGGACGGGAATTCTGGCAATAATCGCTAACGAATTTTCAAATTGGATTTTAAATCAAGGAGTAAATATTCCGATAAATTGGGCAGGTAGTGAAATACTTTTTTTTGCGGGGATTATTTATTTATTGGCATTGATATTTAAAAAAGGAATTGAAATGCAAAACGAAAACGAATTAACCATTTAATCATGAAAACATTAAAAACATTTGGCTGGCTTTCACATTTTTTATGGGCATCGATGTTGGTGCTATCTGTCTTTTTTGGAATGTTAGTCTATTCCGATTTTAAGCATGCCAACCATCAAACGTGGTTGATAGAATTTATGGGCAAAGAAATTCCGGCTGAAAGCAACACCATTTATTTCAGAACTTTCCTGACCATTTCCTATCTTGTTTACTTGTTGTATTTCTATGCGGTTTTTCTTTTTAATTTATGTGTACGGCAATTTGAAAAACGCCTGTTTTTTGACAATAAAATCATCAGCCGCTTTAAAAAAATAGGCTTTATTTTTGTGGCAAGTTATATTGCCGTATTCTTGTTAGGAAAACTATTTACGATACATTCAGAAAGAGTTATCACAAGTTCGACCAATTTGTCCGAACGAATTATATCCGAATTAAAAGCACCGTTAGGCGGGCTGATTATCGGTTTTTTCTTTCTGGTACTCAGTCAGGTTTTCAAAGAAGCAAAAAGACAAAAAGAAGAAAACGAATTAACCATTTAGCTTATGGCAATTATAGTAAACCTTGATGTTATGCTCGCCAAACGCAAAATGCAGTCGCAGGAGCTGGCAGACAAAATCGGTATCACGACTGCCAACCTTTCTATTCTGAAAACCGGAAAGGCAAAAGCTATTCGTTTTTCTACGTTAGAAGCCATCTGCAAAGAGCTCAACTGTCAACCCGGTGATATTCTGGAATTTGTTGATGATAAATAAATACAAAATACTTTTGCCGTTTGAATCAAAAATGCTATTTTTGCAGACAATTTATAAAAATTAAATTTTTTACATTATGAACAATTACGAAACTGTTTTCATTTTGAATCCCGTTTTATCTGAAACTCAGGTAAAGGAAACAGTAACTAAATTCGAAGATTTTTTAGTTGCAAGAGGAGCGAAAATGATTGCTAAAGAGGATTGGGGGCTTAAAAAATTAGCTTACGAAATCCAAAAGAAAAAAAGTGGTTTTTACCATTTGTTTGAGTACCAAGTACCAGGCAGTGCAATTAAAGAATTAGAAACAGAATTCCGTCGCGATGAGCGAATAATGCGTTTCTTAACAGTATCTTTAGACAAACACGCTGTTTCTTGGGCAGAAAGAAGAAGAGAGAAACTAAAAACTAAAAAAGCTTAATTATGTCAAGTATCGAACAATCTGCAAAAGGTAAAAAAGACGGAGACATCAGATATTTAACTCCGCTTAATATCGAAACAAGCAAAGCAAAAAAATATTGCCGATTCAAAAGATCAGGTATCAAGTATGTTGATTACAAAGATGCTGATTTCTTATTGAAAATGCTGAACGAACAAGGTAAAATTTTACCTCGCCGTTTGACAGGTACATCTTTGAAATACCAAAGAAAAGTAGCTGTGGCAGTAAAAAGAGCTCGTCACTTGGCATTGTTGCCATACGTAGGCGATTTATTAAAATAATCATCAGAATAAAACTTAGTTGTTGGCGACGTTCTGTTGCCTAACTTCTAATTAAAAAAAGGACAACAACATGGAAATTATCTTAAAACAAGATGTGGAAAAATTAGGGTTCAAAGACGATATCGTAACAGTAAAACCAGGTTACGGTCGCAACTACCTTATTCCACAAGGATTAGCTGTATTAGCTACTCCGTCTGCTAAAAAAGTATTGGCAGAAAACTTGAGACAAAGAGCTCACAAAGAAGCAAAATTGGTAGAAGATGCAAACAAAGTTGCTGAAGCAATCAAAGCATTAGAAATCAAAATTACAGCAAAAGTTGGAGCAGGAAACAAATTATTTGGTTCTGTAACCAGTGCAGATATCGCTGAAAAATTGTCTTCAAACGGGCATAACATTGATAAGAAATTTATCTTATCTTCAATCGTTAAGAGAGTAGGAAAATATAACGCTACTGTTCGTTTACACAGAGAAGTAGTCGTTGATTTACCTTACGAAGTAGTTGCTGAAGTTTAATCATTTAGCAATTAATACCATAAAAACCGTTTTGTCTGACCTCAGACAGAACGGTTTTTTCTTTTGTATATACAAGAAAAAACTTAATTTAGCCAGTAAACTTTTGATATGAAATACGAACGATTAACCAAAGAACAATTTGAAGAATTACACGAAGAATTTGCCAATTTCTTAGCCTCGCAACAAATAGATAAAAACGAATGGGAAATTCTTAAAAAGGAGAAACCCGAAGTAGCCGAGCAGGAATTAGATATTTTTTCGGATTTGATTTGGGAAGGAGCTTTGCAGAATGCCAATTTCATTGAGAATTTCGCCAAAAATCATATTTTTCTTTTTCGTTTTGATGAGAAAAATATTGATGTAATCATGATAAAATCATTGAATGAAGAAGTAGATTTCATGGATAAATCCGGATTGGAATGGCTGGGACAAAAAATGTTTACGCCTGAAGTGGAAATCCGAACCGGAACCAAAAAGTTTGAAAAAGACAGAAATTATGAATTGTTTGACCTTATCAAGCAAGGCGGAATTTTAAGTCAGGGCGAATTATACGCACAAATTTACGATTTACTAAACAGTAAAAAATGAACGCACAGCAGGAAATATTAGCCCTTCGGGAAGAATTGTCTGAGCACAATTACCGTTATTATGTGCTGGACGAACCGAGTATTTCTGATTTTGAATTCGACCAGAAATTAAAACGGTTGCAGGAATTAGAAAATCAATATCCCGAATATTTTGATGAAAACTCGCCTACGCAGAGAGTCGGAGGCGGAATTACCAAAAATTTTG
The DNA here is from genome assembly GCF_002807015.1 of Avrilella dinanensis. Classification (GTDB taxonomy): domain Bacteria; phylum Bacteroidota; class Bacteroidia; order Flavobacteriales; family Flavobacteriaceae; genus Flavobacterium; species Flavobacterium dinanensis. The sequence goes on from NZ_NIPO01000001.1 coordinate 1,281,856, forward strand.
AAACCGTCGTGCACGAAAACCGAATGTACTCGCTCGAAAATTCCTATTCCAAAGAAGAATTGCTCGAATGGGAAAAACGCGTGCAGAAAAATCTGGGAAATGTGCCTTTGCAGTTTGTTTGTGAACTGAAATATGACGGAGCTTCCATTTCTCTGACTTATGAAAACGGACAACTGAAACGTGCCGTAACCCGCGGCGACGGTTTTCAGGGTGATGACGTGACGAACAATGTGAAAACCATTCGTTCGGTACCGCTAAAACTCAAAGGAAATTATCCGCCGAAATTCCATATTCGCGGGGAAATTATCCTGCCTTTTTCCGGATTTCAGAAAATGAACGAGGAGCTGATAGCCAGGGGCGAAACACCTTATTCCAACCCGAGAAACACTGCGTCCGGAAGTTTGAAATTACAGGATAGTTCTGCAGTAGCACAAAGACCGTTAGCATGTTTTTTGTATAATATTGTCGGTGCAGATGAGCATTTCAAAACGCAATTCAACGCTTTGCAAAGTGCGAGAGCATACGGATTCAAGGTTCCGGAGCAATCAAAATTGCTCAATAACATGGACGAAGTTTTTGCCTATATTGATTATTGGAATACTGCCCGCCACGATTTGCCTTACGAAACAGACGGCGTAGTTATCAAGGTAAACGATTTGTATCAGCAGGAAGAATTGGGTTATACAGCTAAAAATCCTCGTTGGGCGATTGCCTATAAATTTAAGGCTGAACAAGCGGTAACGACCTTGAATAGCATTGATTATCAAGTAGGAAGGACAGGGGCGATTACGCCTGTTGCGAATCTCGAACCGGTGGAATTGGCAGGTACGATTGTTAAGAGAGCATCTTTGCATAATGCCGACCAAATTGAAAAGCTGGACGTACGCGTTGGCGACCATGTAATGGTTGAAAAAGGAGGAGAAATCATTCCGAAAATTGTTGGCGTAGATACCGAAAACAGGCCGGGGGATTCCCAACCGGTTATCTATATCCAAACTTGCCCCGAGTGTGGTACAAGCTTGGTAAGAGCCGAAGGCGAAGCACAACATTACTGCCCGAATTTCTACGGTTGTCCGCCACAAATCATCGGTCGGATAGAGCATTTTATTTCCCGCAAAGCTATGGATATTGAAGGCTTGGGCGGCGAAACGGTTACTTTGTTATATAAGAACGGCTTGGTTAATGATTATGCAGATTTGTATGAGTTGAGAAAAGAACAGATTTTACCACTCGAAAGAATGGCAGAAAAATCTGCGGACAACTTGATAAATGGAATCGAACAGTCGAAAAATATTCCGTTTGAACGGGTATTGTTTGCCTTAGGAATCCGTTATGTAGGCGAAACCGTTGCGAAAAAAATAGCTCAACATTTTAAAAATATTGAAGCATTGATAATGGCAGATTATGATACGCTGATTCAGGTAGATGAAATCGGGGATAAAATAGCGTTGAGTATTCTTGCCTTTTTTGCCAATGACAACAATTTGGAATTGATTCAAAGATTAAAGTCATACGGTTTACAGTTTGAAATGGAAGAAAAAGAAAGCACACAGGTTTCTGACAAATTTACCGGAATGATTCTAGTTGTTTCGGGTAAATTTGAACATTTTTCACGTGATGAAATCAAACGGAGAATAGAAGATTACGGCGGTAAAAACGGAAGTTCTATTACCGGAAAAACGTCGGTAGTAGTTGCCGGAGCCGATATGGGACCTGCCAAACTCGAAAAAGCCAACAAATTGGGAATTCCTATCTGGAGCGAAGAAGAGTTTATCCGGAATTTGTCTGATTAGATTTTTTTGTGAAAAAAAAAACAACCCTAAGATGAACTTCATCTTAGGGTTGTTTTTGGATATTTCAATACTATTATTCTGATTCAATAAAAGGGAAATTGCCAAATTCTTTGGCTAAACCTTTTGTTTTGTAAGCACTTGTAGAGTTGTTGTTGGCAAAACAGATTATCGCCACAGTATCTTGTCGAACCGTGACATAAGAAGTTCTGTTGCCACGCCACCAACCATTATGGAAGGTGTACTGGTCGCCGTCATCTTTGGGTTCAATAAGCCGAAAACCTAAACCGTAATTATTTTGTCCCGGTCTTTCGTAGCTATATCCTTTAAAAATTTCTTTTTTCAAATCTTTACTCAAAAAATCATCGGAATACATTGCCAGGTCAAATTTAACCATATCCCGTGGAGTGGTGTAAATATTTTTGTCGCCATACGTTCCGTCGAGATAATTCCAGTGCATACGTTTGTTGTTGATGTAATACGACTGCGTAACTTTCTCTTTTTTAGATAAATCGTCCATCACGAAAGTATGACGCATGCCCAACGGATTAAGAATAAGTTCTCTCAATGCCATCTGAAAAGATTTTTCAGTAATTTTTTCTACAATCGAGGCGAGTATAACATAATTGGTATTAGAGTATTGGAAACGGGTATCAGGCGTAAATTCCAGTTTGATGTTTTTGCTGCCTAATAAATGTAGAACATCGTCGTTATAAATCGTTTTAGTTCTGTCCCAAACACCTTTTTTCTCTGTAAAATAGCCGTAATAAGGAATGCCCGAACGATGATTGAGCAGCATTCTGACAGTAATATCCTTGTAAGGGAAACTCGGTAAAATAGTATTGACTTTTTGGTCTAATTGCAGTTTTCCTGAATCTACTAATCTTAAAATGCTCATAGCAGTCAGGGTTTTTCCGACTGAAGCCACGTGAATAGGCGTGTTCTTGTCAATTTCCTTTTTGTCTTCGTAATTGCTGTAACCCTGATAGTCTTCATAAATAATCTGTCCGTTTTTGGCAACCAGAAAACCGCCGGAAAAATTACCTTTATTAATATATGAATGAAAATAGGTGTCGATAGCCGCTTTTTTCTCGATTAAATATTCGGGAGTCAGTGTAGAGCAAGGTACTTCAAAGGGCTTTTTTTCAAGCAGGTGTATGCTGGTTTGAGCCTGTGCGTCCTTAGCACAAGAAGTCGGCAATAAAAATGATAAACCGACTACGGTAATATGGATTAGATTACTTTTTCTCATCATGCTAACAAATATACGAAGCTTGTTACCAAATTGTCAAATTTTATTAAGGTTCAAATGTGTTAATTTTTACTTAGTAAAATTTTAAAGATGCTGATATTGGCGTATATTTACACAAAAAGAAATCAAAAATATATGGAAACAATTAATTGGCAAACCGCCATAGAATTTGATGATATTACTTATAAAAAATGTGGTGGAGTAGCCCGGATTGCTTTTAACAGACCCGAGGTTCGAAATGCTTTTCGCCCGAAAACAACGGCCGAATTACTCAGAGCTTTTTCTGATGCACACGAAGATACATCTATTGGCGTGATATTATTGTCCGCAGAAGGACCTTCGCCTAAAGATGGCGTATATTCTTTTTGTAGTGGAGGCGACCAAAAAACAAGAGGTTATCAGGGATATGTCGGCGAAGATGGCTATCATCGTTTGAATATTCTGGAAGTACAACGGTTAATCCGTTTTACGCCAAAAGTTGTTATTGCTGTTGTGCCGGGTTGGGCAGTCGGCGGAGGACATTCGTTGCATGTCGTTTGTGATTTAACTTTGGCAAGTAAGGAGCACGCTATATTCAAACAAACTGATGCAGATGTAACCAGTTTCGACGGCGGATACGGTTCTGCCTATCTGGCAAAAATGGTCGGACAGAAAAAGGCAAGAGAAATATTTTTTCTGGGAAGAAATTATTCAGCACAAGATGCCTATGAAATGGGAATGGTCAATGCTGTGATTCCGCATGACGAACTGGAAAGTACAGCTTATCAGTGGGCATTGGAGATTTTGGAAAAATCGCCGATTTCTATCAAAATGTTGAAATTTGCGATGAATCTAACTGATGATGGTATGGTGGGGCAACAGGTTTTTGCCGGCGAGGCAACCCGATTGGCTTATATGTCTGATGAAGCCATTGAAGGGCGTAATGCTTTTCTGGAAAAAAGAAAACCTAATTTTGATAAAAAATATATTCCGTAAAATTGGCTGATTTTGAGATAATGAAAAAAGCTGTTTGAAAATTTTCAAACAGCTTTTTTAGTTTTGAATTACAATATTTTTACACGTGTAAAGCTCTTTTTTCGGTAGCGTCTAAAGCAGCTTCCATGACGGCTTCTGCAAAAGTTGGGTGGGCGTGTGAAGTTCTTGCGATATCTTCAGCCGACGCTCTGAATTCCATAGCTACAACAGCCTCAGCAATCAAATCAGCGACTCTGGCACCTACCATGTGTACGCCCAAAATCTCATCTGTTTTGGCATCAGCTAATATTTTTACAAATCCGTTGGTGTCATCACTTGCACGAGCTCTTCCTAATGCTCTGAACGGGAACTGCCCCGCTTTGTATTCCACACCGTCAGCTTTGAGTTGCTCTTCGGTTTTACCTACTGCGGCAACTTCCGGCCACGTATATACCACGCCCGGGATAAGATTATAGTCAATATGTGGTTTTTGACCGGCAATGATTTCAGCTACCATAATTCCTTCTTCTGATGCTTTGTGAGCCAACATCGCACCTTTGACAACATCTCCGATAGCGTAAATGTTTGATGCAGAAGTTTGCAAATGCTCATTTACTTCTACTTGCCCTCTATCATTGATTTTCACTCCGGCTTTGTCAGCTTGAAGTCCGTCGGTGTACGGACGACGCCCGACAGCAACCAAAGCATAATCGCCTTCGATTTTTTCTATTTCTCCTTTTTTATTTTCAGCTTCAACCAATACTGAATCTCCTTGACGCTCAGCTTTTTGTACTTTGTGTGAAACGTAGAATTTCATTCCTTGTTTTTTCAACACTTTGGTTAATTCTTTGGAAACTGCTCCGTCCATAGTCGGAAGAATTCTGTCGGCATATTCCACCACAGAAACATTCGCTCCCAAACGCAAATATACTTGTCCTAACTCCAATCCGATAACACCGCCACCGATGATGATAAGATGTTTAGGCACTTCTTTGAGTTCTAAGGCTTCGGTTGAAGTGATGACTCTTTCTTTGTCTAAAGTAATAAATGGCAGGTTTGATGGTTTTGAACCGGTTGCTATAATGGTGTTTTTCGCTTCGATAGTTTCTGAGCTGCCATCATTTTTAGTAATTTTGATTTGTGTAGCCGATTCAAAAGAACCCAAACCTTCAAAAACAGTAATTTGGTTTTTGTCCATCAAAAACTTCACACCGGCACAAGTTTGGTCAACCACAGATTGTTTGCGTTCAATCATTTTTTGTAAATCAACCTTAACATCTCCGGCGATTTGGATACCGTGCTCGGCAAATTTTTCCAATTCTTCCACATGGTGTGAAGATGCCAGCAAGGCTTTGGAAGGAATACAGCCTACATTAAGGCAAGTTCCTCCAAGAGTTGAATATTTCTCGATAATAGCTGTTTTCATGCCCAACTGAGCACAACGAATGGCGGCAACATATCCGCCGGGACCTGAGCCTATAATGGCAACATCAAAAGTGTCCATAGATATTTTTATGTTTGATTATACAAATACAGAACGCAAATTTATTAATTTTACAGGCAAACACCTAAATAAATCTCTCAAAATTAGTCCGTAACTTTGAAAAATCAATCTATTTGGTCATGATGAAAAAAATAATATCAAAAATCATATTGTTTGTTTTAATATCAACAATATACGGTTGCTCCAATCCGCAAAAAAGACCGGTTGATAACAGTTCAATACCTGCTATTGAACGGCATCAGAAAAAACTAAAATCCTTTTATGATAACTCAAAAACGACACCTTTGAGTAAGGAAGAAAAAAGGTCGTTTGAAGGCATACATTTTTTTCCGATTGATACGACTTATATCGTTAAAGCTCACTTTGAACGATTGGAAAATCAGGAAAAATTTAAAATGCCTACTACGGGCGAAAATGAGCCATTGTATATGAAATTTGCCAAAATTTCTTTTGAGCTGAACGATAAATATCACGAATTGATTGTTTATCAAAACTTAGATTTGCTCAATGAAGACGGCTATGAAGACTATCTTTTTCTACCGTTTTTAGATGAAACTAATGGAGAGGAAACGTATGGTGGTGGGCGTTATCTCGATTTGGAAAACCCATATTCCGATACTTTAGTAATTAATTTCAATCTGGCTTATCAGCCTTATTGTGCCTATGCTGCGGGTTATTCCTGCCCGATTGTTCCGCTGGAAAATTTGGTAGAAACGCGTGTAGAAGCCGGAGTGAAATTTTGATGATATGTGGATAAACATACATACGCATCGTCCGGAAAAAGAACGGGATATTTTTGAAATCGTCAATAAATTTCCGGAAGATAATATTTCGGGAGAAGAATATTTTTCCGTCGGAATTCACCCGTGGTATATTAATGAAAATTGGCAGAAACAACTTGATTTGGTCAGGGAAAAAATTGCTCTGAAAAATTGTTTGGCAGTTGGCGAATGTGGTTTGGACAAGCTGAGTAAAATTCCGATAGAAATACAAAAAGAAGTTTTTATACATCAATTGGATATAGCACAAACGTTGAACAAACCGCTGATTATCCACTGCGTTCGGGCTTATCAGGAATTGATGGAAATCTGTTCAGCAAAAAAGATAAACATTCCGGTGGTCATACACGGTTTTGCGAAAAATACTCCATTGGCAAATCAATTGTTGCAAAAAGGATTTTATCTTTCTTTTGGTAAAATGTTGTTACATAGCCCAAATTTACAGGAAACCTTTGTGAATTGCCCCGAAAACCGGTTGTTTTTCGAAACCGATAATGCGAAAACTGATATACAATCCATATATCGTATGGCGGAAAAATTAAAAGGCAAATGTTTAAAAAATCAGTTGAAAGAGAATGTAAATCGGGTATTTCAATTAAATTTGCACCCGAATTTGAAAAAATAAGTTATGGCTATTTGGCAGGAAAGAGCAGAGTTGTTGTTCAAATCAGAAGGGATTGAAAAACTGAAAAATGCTCACGTTTTGGTGGTCGGATTGGGTGGTGTAGGTTCATTTGCAGCAGAATTTTTAGTTCGTGCCGGTGTTGGAAACCTTACGATTGTTGATGGCGATGTGGTCGATATAACCAACATCAACCGGCAGTTACCGGCTTTGCATTCGACGATTGACGAACCAAAAGTAAAAATAGTAGGTGACAGACTGATGGATATTAATCCGGAATTAAACCTCACTCGTATTGAAGAATTTGTCACGCCCGAAAGAGCACCTGAAATTGTGACTTCTCAGTATGATTATGTATTGGACTGTATCGACAGTATCACGCCAAAACTGCATTTGATTGTAGCTGCCAAAAAGCAAAAAGTAAAAATCATTAGTAATATGGGAGCTGGTGGCAAAATGGAAGCCTCCAAAGTGGTGGTTAAAGATATTAGCAAAACAGATGTTTGTCCGTTAGCAAAAGTTATCAGAAAAAGATTGAAAAAAATGGGCGTGTCGAAAGGTGTAAAAGCCGTATTTTCCAAAGAACACCCAGATGAATCCAGTCTGAAAATGACTGACGGAACCAATTTCAAAAAATCATTTTTTGGTACCAACAGCTGGATTCCGGCTTTGTTCGGATTGTACTCTGCCGAAACGGTTATCCGATATTTATTGAAACGTTAGAGGACTTGTAAGTTCTATCCAATATTTTTAAAAAAACCTGTAAGATTTTAAAATCTTACAGGTTTTTTAATAGATTATTATTTCTTGATTAAGTGATACAGGCTTTCCATTTCGCCTTCAATCACATTACCGTCCTGGTCCAAATGGATAATCCCGTTTTCGATAACTTTATATTTTGCGTCAAAATTATCGTTTTTTAAATGAACAACCGTTCCGTCGTCATGCCACATAATGTTACCTTTTTCTACGGAGCTTTCCCCAGTTGGAAGGTATTTTGTAGTAACTTCAAAAGTGTTGTCGTCGTTTAATTTGACCAAATATTCTATACCTTCACAATCAGCACAAGGCAAAACACCGGTGTATTCGCCCGCCCAATCCAATGAATTTTGTGCATTGTGTGCCGGATCCGGATTTTCGGTTACAGCTGTTGATTCTACTGTGTTTTCCGCAGGTGTTTCTTTTTTCTCATTACAAGAAACCAACACCGCAGCAACTAAACTTAATGATAAAACTATTTTTTTCATAATATATAGATTTTATGTGGTTTGATGAATACAAATATAATGCCGTTTTGTGAATTTGTAATAGGCAATAGCTAATCACTAAATCCTAATTTCAATCACGCTTTTCCCGTTACCTTGTTTTTCCAGATGAATTTTAACAGGAATACGCTCCGCCATTTCTGCTACGTGCGAAATAACACCCACTTTTTTCCCCTGATGATACAGGCTTTCCAAAGCGTCTAAAGCAATGGCAAGCGTATCACTGTCTAATGTACCAAAACCTTCGTCAATAAACAACGATTCGACATTGAGCCGGGTAGAGGATAGCGACGATAGAGCCAACGCGAGTGCCAGTGAAACCAAAAACGATTCGCCACCCGAAAGCGAATTAACCGAACGGATTTCGCCTGCCATATCGTGGTCGGTAATAGATATGCTCAATGAATTTTCTATGCGATGAAGGGTATATCGCTGACTGATGTTATTCAGGTGCTGATTGGCATATTGCAACAACATATCGAGCGTATATTCCTGTGCAATTTTTCTGAATTTTTTCCCGTCCCGGCTGCCAATCAGGTCGTTGAGTTCGTTCCATTTTTGATAATCATGATAGGTTTCTTCCTGCTCTGCTATCAGTTTTTGTCTTTGCTGTTGATTTTCCTGATGCCGTTTGAGCTGATAATCAATCTCGTTGATTCTAATCTCGATTTCTTTATATTGTTTATCAAGATTCGTTTTTTCTTCCCGAAGCGTTTCCTCATTTTGTTCGGGTTTATCTGTTTTCAGATGTTTGTTGAGGTTATTTTGATGCTCGTCAAACAAAGTTTTGGTTCGGGTATAATTTTCTTCCAATTGCCTGAAAAAACTTTCCTCTTTTTGGATAAATTCGATGCTATATTGAGCCAGTTCAAATAGTTGTTGCGGATAAATTTGGTGTTCTTCCGGTTGGTTTTGAAGCCATATTTCGATATGCTTATGAATTTTTTGCAGATTTTCCTGTCTGTTTTTTCTCGTTTTTTGAGCTTCATCAAATTGCGTTTGCAACGTTGCCAGATTGACTTCCTGCCGGCTCAAATCGGTTTTGGATTCATCAAGTTGTTGTGTCAGTTTTTCTCCATTTTGACTGATGTATTTTTCGATTTCTCCCACCGATTTTCCGCTCAATAGCGAATTCCTCTCACTTTTAAGTTCTTCATTGTGGATTTTACCTTTTTCCAAACGTTCGGAAAGTGCGGTTAAATGATTGGTTTCAAACTGTGATTTTTGATTCAGCGTATCGAGTTTGACAGACAATTCTTCTTTTTTAGCGAGATATTCTGTTGATTTTACCGCTGATTTTTTCCAATTTTCAATCGCTTGCTGAAAATCCCGTTGAAATAAATAATCTTCCTGTTCTAATTTTGCATACCAATTTTCATCGACCAAAAGCTCTTGCAATTCTTGTTTTAACCGGGTTACATTTTCGGTAATTTCAATCATATTTTTGTTGATGATTGTGAGTTCCTGCTGCAATAAATTTTGTTGATTAACTAAGTTGTTTTGTTCCGTTTCAATGTTTTTTTCTTCGGCTGATTTTTCTTGAATTTGACTATTAATCGATTGAAATTCAGTATTTAATTCAGTGAAAGCTTCTTCCTTATGCTGAATTTCCTGCCAGACATTTTGCCAATGATTGAGCTGATTTTCAAACCATTGTTCCGCATTTTCATTATCTGTTATCAGGCTGAAACTTCGGCAATTTTTCCAACGGTTTTCGATGGTGGATAATTCTTGTGAAATGTTGTTGTATTGAATCGTGTCAAGCTGATTTTGCTGTTTCTGATAATCAATCGCAATCTGTAAACTGATAATATTTTCTTTTAGTTTTTCCCATTCGGCACATTTGGCAGAATAATCCGCTTCAATTTCGCTCGGAACAGCATTCAGCGTGTGCTCAACATAAGGGTGTTCGGTCGAGCCACAAACCATACAAGGTTCGTTTTCTTTGAGCATATTCCGTAATTCGCTGAGGTTTTTATCATAAATGTACCGGATTTTTTCCACCGTTTTTTTGAGCGTATTTACTTCGGTTTCGACGATGGTTTCTTGGGCTTTTTTTTCGGTTAATTCTTTGGTTTTATTTTGAAGTACGTTTTTGTTCTGCTCAATACGGGTAGCAATTTCCTGATAGCTTTTCAGCGTGTTGTAATAATTTTGAAAAATGGCTTTTTCTTCATTGATTTGCCGTTGTTTTTCACTGATTTTATTTCGTTCTTCCAACCATTTTTTACCGTCATATTGAGTTAATTGTTCTTTTACCGTCTGAAAGGATTTTTTTAATTCAACAAGTTCTTTTTCAATGCTTTCCCTGCGTTTTTTTGTTTGTGCTGATGTAGCTTCTGCCTGTTGAAGAAGTTGCTGGTTTTTGTATTGTTTTTTCTGTTGATTGTCAAGAGTTTGCTGTTCTTTTTTTAGGTCGTTAATTTTGGAATTAATCCAGCTTTGATGCTGTTCAAACTGAGCGAAAAGTTGGTTGTCTTTTTGCCATTTTTCAATAGAAGAAATATGTTCGTTAATTTCTTTCAACTCCTCGTTTTTCAGGTTGATTTTATGCTGAATTTGCGTAGTTTCCTCTTGTATTTTTCGATAATCTGCCAGAATTTCCTCATAGAGTTTCAAACCGTTTCGGATAGATGAATCCAGCTCTCTTGCTCGATTGATTTCCGGGTGTAATTTTTCTGACAGTGATTTATGTTGCGTTATTTCATCAGCATTTTTTTGGATATATTCTTTTTGCTGGCTAATAATTTCTTTTTGCCGGTCGATTTTTTCTGTAAGCTGATTAATGACTTCATTTAAATTTTCAATCTCTTTTTCTTCCCAACTTTTCTGAATAACTTCTTGCTTAACCGATTGAATATGTTGAAGTTGTGTTAATGTGTCTTTTCTTTTCCGTTGATTGTCAAATTCCTGAATTATATCATCAAAAGCCTTTTTTGCCGAAAGATGATTTTCGTGAAGTTGATGTAAATGATTAAACCAATCCAATTGTTTACTAAGGATTTCCTGCTGTTTTTTGCTGTTGTTTTTCTGCTCTGTCAGTTGTCGTTGCTGATTATTTAGTTCATCGAGTTCTTCTTCGGGTAAAAGCGGGTATTGACCAATTATTTTTTCAAATTCGCTGAGCTTGTTTTTCAACATACTTTGTTTTTCAAAAACTGCCATTGAAATATCGCGGTAAATTTCCGTTCCCGTCAGTTTTTCGAGAATGGTCGCCCGGCTGTCGTCGTCCGCTTTCAGAAAAGAGGTAAATTCGCCCTGAGCCAGAATAACACTTTTGGTAAATTGCTCAAAATTCAGCCCCACTAAACGTTCGATTTCTTCTTTGACGAGCGACTTTCTGTTTTCTGGGAAAGGCTCATTTTTACTGAGGTTGAACAACCGCATTTCAACACTTTGTAAACTCCCGGACGCTTTGTTGTAAGCACGTCTGACTGTCCATTCAGCTTCATAAAATTGATTGTCTATTCCGGTAAAAACTACTTTTACATAACCATTTACAGCTCCTTTCCGTAATAAATTTCGAGCATCTTTTACTAGTATATTTTCTACGGAAATGTTACTGAAAACGCCTGATAATCTTGGTGTTTTATCATACAAAGCCAGACAAATTGCGTCGAGAATAGTCGATTTTCCTGAACCTGTGGCTCCGGTAATGGCGAATATGCTAGCGGATTGCAACGGTTCTTCTTCAAAATTCAACAGATGAGGTCCTTCAATAGAGGCAATATTATGTATTTCTAACGAGATGATTTTCATGGCTTAACGTTGATTTTTTTGCTGGTCGATGTCGGCTAAAATGGTATTCAGCATGGTTTCGTAATAATCGGGCAGAGGCTGATTGTATTTGTTTTCAAAAGATTTTTTTAAAACTTCTTTCGGATTAATATTTTGTAAATCAATTATCTCTGGTTGTTTTTTTAGCGTCATTTTATCATTGGAAATGTGCATTCTGGCATCAATTTTTGCCAACCGTACGGCTTTGTTAGCAATTCCCTGCTGGATTTTAGGCTTAATGTCGGGATTGGGTTTGTTCATAGCAATCCTGATTTGCAGGTAAGGATAGTCTTTTGTGTCAAATAATTCTTTTTCAGGTAATTGACGAATTTCTTCCAACACACTTTCGAGGTCTTTGTATCCGTTTTTCGGAATGTTTATCAACGGTACATCGACAGGAATTAGCAGCGAATCAATGTTTTGCACTTTATTTTGATTGACTTCAAAAATAACCACCTGATGTGGATAATCAATTTCTGAAAAAGACAACGGAACCGGACTTCCGGAGTAACGAATATGCTGATTTCCGTCAACAGCCTGCGGTTTGTGGATATGACCCAATGCCCAATAATCGGCTTTTTCTGCCAATGTGTTGATAGACAAACCTTCAATTCCACCCATGATAGCACGCTCGGCGGTATCATTAACAGAAAAATCAGTCCCGGAAGCATGCAAATGTCCCATAACGATAATCGGTTTTCCATCAGCAATATCTTTGGCTTCGTCCAGAATTTCTTCATAGAATCGTGTGATGCCTTCGAGGTAATCGTACCCGCCTTTGTCACTTTTCGGATAATCGCCCAATCGCAGAAAAGGAACTGCTACACAACAGGCAACGGGTTCATTATTTTGCTGAACAGGATAAATGAGTTTTTCGTAATCAATCTGATGATCATCGGTTTTTTTTACCTGCCCGACAAGATGAATATTTGTTCCGGCAAGCAGTGGAGTCGGAGTTTCCAGGCGAATGGCAGAATCGTGATTTCCTGCGATGATAAAAGTTTGTAATTCCGGTTGTTGACTGCTGATGTGATTCAGAAAATCATAAAACAATCTGACGGTTGATGCAGCAGGATTTGCTGTATCAAAAATATCGCCGGCAACGAGCAAAACGTCTATTTTTTCTTTTTCGATGGTGTGTTTCAGCCAGTCGAGAAAAGCTTGGTGTTCAGCAGTACGGTCGTATTCGTAAAAAGTTTGTCCGAGATGCCAGTCAGCAGTATGCAAAAATTTCATAAGTATCAGCTTGTTTTTCAAAATTAAACAAAAGAAATGGAATTTGCCGAACAGAAATCAGCAAAAAATACCTGTTTTTTGATAGGTTGTTTACACTAAAAATTCAGTTTTTTTTTTTATTTTTGTTCGGAATTATTAGCTATGAAAAAATAATATACTCAGAATCAATATCATATATGCTTTTCCCAGTCTTGTTGATTTTTATTGCAGCCTTTACTTTGTTACTGACAAAGCGGTTCGCTCAGTCAAAATATTATCGGATAATTTCGCTGTTGCCTTTTGGATTATTTGCCTATTTTCTCAGTTTTTTGCCTGTCGTCAGTGACGGAAAAAAAGCAGTTTTTTTCAGCAATAGCTGGATTCCGCAATTGGGCATTTCTCTGGATTTTAAAATAGACGGCTTGGCTTTGTTATTCGCCTTGCTGATTACCGGAATCGGTACGTTGGTTTACCTTTATTCCTCGTCTTATTTGCGAGGACACCCATTGCTACACAGGTTTTACAGCTACCTGACCATGTTTATGGGAGCCATGCTTGGAGTGGTTTTGTCTGATAATATTATTACATTATTTATTTTTTGGGAATTGACCAGTATCAGTTCTTTCTTCCTGATAGGATTCAACAATGAAGATGAAGACTCCCGGAAAAGTGCCATGTGGGCGTTGTCGCTTACCGGGCTGGGCGGTTTTTTTCTGTTGGTTTCCTTTACGTTGATAGGAGCTGTGGCAGGAACTTATTCCATTACAGAATTACTCAATCATTCGACAGATTTAATTGATAGTCAATATTATTATGTCATTATTTTCCTGCTGTTTATCGGAGCATTTACCAAATCGGCACAATTTCCGTTTCATTTCTGGCTGCCCGGAGCGATGAAAGCTCCAACACCGGTTTCTGCCTATCTGCATTCGGCAACAATGGTTAAAGCGGGGATTTATCTTTTAGCCAGATTTTCGCCGGTGCTTAGTGACGGCTGGGTTTGGAATGGAACATTGATGATAGTGGGTGGAATGACGATGTCGGTAGCGGCATATGTCAGTTTGTTCAAGCGGGATATGAAAGGAATTTTAGCGTATTCGACTATATCAGCATTAGGTTTGTTGGTGTTTTTTATTGGTATTGGAACAGAAACCGCTTTGTTTGCTGCAGTAACGTTTATTCTGGTTCATGCCTTGTATAAAGCTACTTTTTTCCTTTCTGCCGGAATTGTTGACCATGCGGTACACACCAGAGATATCAGGCTGTTGTCCGGAATGGGCAAAGTGATGCCTTTCGTGGCTATTGCGGTATTTGTTGCTGCATTATCCAGTGCCGGAATACCGCTCACATTTGGTTTTATCAGTAAAGAATTGTTTTACGAATCGGTTTTCGAGAGTAGTTTGTTTTATGAATGGGGAATTTATGCACTTTTAGCATTATTATTGCTAACCAATGCTTTTATTGGAACGTCAGGATTTATGGTTGGTTTCAAACCGTTTTTAGGTTCGCTGAGCCATAAACAGGAAGATATTCACAAACCGGATTTTTATTTGTGGCTACCGCCTGTTTTGTTGAGTATATGCACTTTGCTATTCGGTGTTTTGCCGTCATTGGCGGATTACGGAATTATTGCATCGGCGACAAAAAGCATTTTCGGCGAAGCAGTAAGCCAGCATTTGGCAATATGGCATGGCTTTAGTCCGGTATTGCTATTGAGTTTGGTCACTATCTTTTTGGCTTTTCTCATTTATATTATTGTTTTCAGAAAAATATCGGGGGAAAAATCAGGTCAGGAAGTTAAATTGCATAGTCTGGAAAAATACAGCAGCAAGGCTGTAATGACAACAATTGCCGTTGGAATAAGAAAATTTGCATTCAGCTATACCCGGTTTTTTCATAACGGATATTTGCGGATATATTTGTCTATCATTATCGCTTTTACAACCTTAATTGTGGGTTATAAGCTATTTACCGATGTGGATTTGAAAGTGAATACAGAAGGATTATCTGCATTCAGAATATACGAATTTGCAGTTTTTATACTCATTCTGATAGCCATTTTCTTTATCATCATTACCCGCTCACGGCTGACAGCTATTCTCGGTACGGGCGTTATCGGCTATTGTATCTGTTTGATTTTTGTGTTCTACGGAGCACCGGATATTGCGATTACACAATTTGTGATAGACACACTAACCGTAGTGCTGTTTATTCTCGTATTGTCAAAATTACCTTCATTTTTAGGATATTCCAACCGGAAAGTAATTATAAGAGATGCTATTATTGCCGGATTTTTCGGTATATTAATGTCGATGCTTACTTTGCAGGCTTTGGTGTATCCTTCAGATAAATCAGTATCTAATTTCTATGCTGAAAATGCTTATGTTGTCGCCAAAGGAAAAAATGTAGTCAATATTATTCTGGTAGATTACAGAGGTTTCGATACCATGATTGAAACCATTGTGCTGGCAATTGCGGCAGTGGGCGTTTACAGTATTTTAAAATATAAAACTCAAGATGGCGAAAGATAAAGATGATTTAGAGAGAAAAACCGTGTTGAAATTACAGAACACTTTCTTGCGGACGGCTTCCAACTATCTGTTACCGTTGCTGTTACTGTTTTCTGTATTTGTGTTATTGCGAGGGCATTATCTGCCCGGCGGCGGATTTGTAGGTGGATTGATTGCGTCGATTGCATTTGTTTTACATTCATTTGCTTATAATACCCGGAAAACAAAATTATTATTCCGTCGAGACCCGTTTTTTCTGATTCCGTCCGGATTGATATTATCATTTGTTAGTGCGGTGCTTCCTACTTTGATAGGCAAAAACTTTTTGTCTGCCCTTTGGTTTGCCGAATCGTTGGAAATTATCGGCTCGGTAGGCTCGGCATTAATATTTGATTTAGGCGTTTATCTCGTTGTGGTTGGCGTTGTTTTGACAATATTATTTACAATCTCAGAAAACGTATAAAAAAATATGGAATTATTATTGGTTATTTTAGTAGGTGTGTTGTATGGAGCGGGAGTTTACCTGATGTTCAGACGAAGTATGGTCAGAATGTTGCTGGGTTTGCTGCTTATTGGAAACGGAGCGAATATCCTGATTTTCCTGATAGGCGGAATTACCAAAGGCAAAGCCCCGATTATCGCCGCAGACGAAAAATATTTTACAGATATTTATGCCGACCCTATTCCTCAATCGTTAATATTGACTGCAATCGTTATCAGCTTTGCATTAACCGCATTTGCGATTGTGTTGTTGCATAAAGTTTACAGCACCACAGGCTCAGATGATTTGGATTCGCTGAATATTCAAGATTTAGATATATGACAACAAACTTTATATTAGCACCGATATTGGTACATATGTTTACGGCAATTTTGCTGCTTTTCTTTTGGGGAAACCTAAGAGCTCAGAAGCTTATCAGTATTGTTGGAAACACCATTGCTTTTTTGCTTTGCATCAAATTGTTTGATTTAACACTCAAACACAAACATTTGCTGTTGCAGGCAGGTGGCTGGGACGCACCGTTCGGAATTAGTTTTATATCAGACACTTTCAGTGCAATTATGGTTTTGCTTACTGCCATTGTAGGTTGGGCAGTGGGTATATATTCCACTTCGGCGATTAATGTCAGCCGGATTAAGTATGGCTATTTCTTTACTTTCCATTTTCTCATTATGGGATTGTTGGGTGCGTTCCTCACCGGAGATATTTTTAATCTTTATGTCTGGTTTGAAGTCGTGATTATTTCTTCATTCATATTGCTAACGGTGGGCGGAAAAAAAATGCAAATGGAAGGAGCTATCAAATATGTTACGATGAATATGCTGGCATCAATCATATTTCTGACAGCTATTGCTATTCTGTACGGAATTACCGGAACGCTAAATATTGCTGATATCAGCATGAAAATAGCCCAGGTGGAAAATACTGGTTTAGTATCTATTACCGCCTTGTTGTTTTTTGTCGGATTTGGGATTAAATCAGCGGTTTTTCCATTATATTTCTGGTTACCGTCATCTTATCACACGCCACCTTCAGCAATAGCCGCTATTTTTGGTGGACTGTTAACGAAAATGGGAGTTTACGCCTTGTTCAGAGTTTTTACTGTAATTTTTGTTCCTGATGATTTTACCATTGCTTTGATGACAACATTGGCAGGACTCACGATGATAACCGGAGCTTTAGGAACGATTAACAAACGAAATATCAGACGGGTGTTGTCGTATCTTATCGTTTGCCATATTGGCTACCTGATAGCCGGTTTGGGATTATATACCGAAATCGCATTTACTGCGGCTATTTTTTACCTGATTCATGATGTGGTTGTGAAAAGTAATCTGTTTATGATTATCGGTGTAATCTACAAAGCCAGAGATACGGTGGATATGTACCGTTTGGGCGGAATGCTGAAAGATTATCCGATGTTTTCATTTGTTACGGCTATTGTTCTGTTTTCTTTGGTAGGCATACCGCCTTTGTCCGGATTCTGGTCAAAAATATATTTATTCCAGGAATCATTCGGTCAGGGAAATTATTTCTTGTTGGTAAGTTTAGTGTTTGCGAGTTTTGTAACGCTATTCGTCATTGCCAGAATGTGGTCTGAGGTATTCTGGAAAGATTCGCCGAAACCTTTGACAGAAGAAATAGACCGGTTCAGGAATTTTTCCAAAAGTGGTAAATTTGCTTTGATTTTTCCTATATTGTTCCTTGCGGGAGTCACTTTGTGCATCGGGCTGGGAGCTTCGGCAGTTTTTGAACTGGCAGGACAGGCGGCTCACGAACTCAAAAATCCGTCTATATACATTGACGCAGTATTAAATAAAAACTAATATGACACAGAATTTTTTACTCAATATCATGCTGACATTTGTCTGGGTAGCTCTTACCGGGGAGCTCAACTATGCAAATTTCTCATTTGGGTTTGTGTTAGGGTTTTACATTCTGTGGCTGGTTAACCGAAAATCTACCAGCGGAACAGAATATTTCTACAAAGTACCCAATATTATCATATTTATACTGTATTTTCTGTACGATATGCTCAAAGCAAACATAGAGGTTTCCATCGATGTAATGACTCCGAATTATAACATGAAACCCGGTATTATCAAATATGAAACAGATGCCAAAACCGATTTTGAAATCACGATGCTTTGTAATATGATTTCACTGACGCCCGGAACACTGGTAATTCATATTTCAGATGACAAAAAATTCATATATATTCACGTGATGTATATCAGAGATAAGCAAAAATTTATAGACAATTTCAAACGAAGAACCGAAAACAAACTGTTGGAAATATTAAGATAAGTCATGAGTGTACACGATTATTTATTATATGTCATTATGCCGATTTTGTGTCTGGCACAACTGTTCATACTATTGCGGTTTCTGAAAGGTCCGCAAGTTGTTGACCGTATTGTTGCACTAGATTTGCTCATTACGGTAGGGGTTGCATTCATACTGATATTTAGCATTATTGTCGATAATTCCATATTTCTGGACGTAGCGATGATATTGGCACTCATTGCTTTTCTGAGTACCGTAGCTCTTTCGTTTTACATTCAAAACTCCAAGAAAGATGACTGATATATTGATAATGATTTTTAGCACATTAGGTGCTTTGTTCGCTTTGATTGCCTCAATCGGAATATTCAAAATGCCCGATTTCTATGCCCGTTTGTCAGTAACGGTAAAGGCGGTAACAGTTGGTATAGGATTTATTCTTATTGCAGTAAGTATGTATTTTGTAGATTTTGCCGTAACAACAAAATCAATAGCGATTGTATTTTTCCTGATTATGACCTCACCCATAGCCGGTTTTTTGGTCGGACGAGTAGCTTACCTGACAGGAGCGAAAATGTGGAAGTTTACCATGTTTGATGATTTGAAAACTGACATTGATGCGAAAAAGAAAGAAATAGAAGAGCAAGAAAAAGCCAGCCAATCCGAACAAGTGGAAAAAAAAGATAATACAGAACAATCTGATAACTTGTGAATTATAAGTGAACTTTATTTTAACTTCAAATGAAAAATAATTTAAGCAATTATATATCGAATAATAATTTTTTATATATTTGCCTCGAAATTAATAACCAATTTATTTAATTAAAAAGATGAAAAAAATTGTTTTAAGCTTAGCTGTAGTACTTGCATCTGTAGTATTCGTTTCTTGTACAGAGACTAAAAAAGAAGCTGAAGAAGCTGCTAATGAAGCACAAGAAAACGTAGAAAATGCTGCTAACGAAGCAGGAGAAGCTATTAATGAAGCTGCTAATCAAACAGAAGAAGCTATCAATGAAGCTGCTAACGAAGTAGAAAAAACTGCTGAGGAAGCTGTTAATGAAGTAGAGAAAACTGCTGAAGAAGGAGCTAAAAAAGTAGAAGAAGCAACAAAATAATTTTTGTTTTTGATTCTTCAACAAATAATCCCGGGAAATTCCCGGGATTTTTATTTTTGGACGTTACGGGTAAATGATTATATTTGTGCCAACCAAAAAACACAAATAAACCAATGAAACCAACAACAATCTTTACCATGTTTATGGTGGGGTGCGTCTATGCGCAATCCCCAAACGACAGCATTCAGCAATTAGACGAAATCATTATTCAGAGCAACCGGCTCCAGATACCAGTTTCGCAGCAAAACAGGAATGTGCAAATCATCACTTCGGAAGACATTGAAAAACTTCCGGTACAAACCCTCAGCGAAATTCTCTACTATGCCGACGGTGTAGATATCCGGCAACGCGGAGGATTCGGAACACAAGCCGACATCAGCATTGACGGAGGAAGCTTTGAGCAAACATTGGTCTTACTCAACGGAGTGAAAATCATCGACCACCAAACAGCACATAATTCTTTGAACTTGCCCGTGCCGGTCGAAGCGATTGAACGTATTGAAATACTACGTGGACCGGCAGCTCGGATTTATGGCGTAAATGCTCTGACAGGTGCAGTCAATATCGTGACCAAAAAAGCAGACAGCAATCAGGTTTTTGCCCATGTTTTTGGCGGAAGTAATTTCAAAAAAGATGAAGAAACCGATTCCGGAATGTATAATAACAGAGGTGTACAGTTTGGTCTGACTTTGTCTAAAAATAAATTTAATCAGCAATTATACGGCTCGCACGAATCGGGGAGTGGCTATCAGTACAATACGGCTTTTCACAACAACAGGTTGTTGTATTTGGGCGATTATACCATTAATGAAAATAACCAAATCGAGGCACAAGTGGGGTGGGTACGCAGCTCGTTCGGTGCCAACGGGTTTTATGCTGCACCGGGCGACAGAGAAGCCAAAGAAATTGTATCAACAACAATGGCTGCAATCAAATCGACTCATCAACTGAGTGACAGATTGAGATTGGTTCCGCAAATCGGCTACCGTTATAACTATGACGATTATCGTTACATTCGACAGAATATTTCTACGGCAAGGAGCCAGCATTACACCAATGCAGTCAACGCAGAGGTTAATGCGAATTATGCGATGAATGAAGGCGAAATCGGCGTGGGAACAGAAATGCGTTACGAGCAGATTAATTCAAATAATTTGGGCAAGCATGAACGAAATAATTATGGTTTATATGCAGAATATAAAAATTACAGCATTCAAAATCTGATATTTACAGTAGGAACTTATGTGAATTACAATACGGTTTTCGGCTGGCAGATTTTTCCGGGCATAGATGCCAGTTTGTCGGTTACAGAGAAGGACAAAATCACGTTTAGTGCAGGCTCAGGACAACGTATTCCGTCGTTTAACGATTTGTATCTCAACCAAATCGGAAATATTGGAAATGAGTTTGTTGAATCAGAAAGAGCTTATCAGGTTGAAGGGGGCTATCAGCACATAGATGACAGCTGGACGTTGAAAGCTAATGTTTTCCATCGTAATATTTATGATTTTATTGATTGGACAAGAGTCGATGAAACCGAACCTTTTCAGTCTAATAATGTCGGAAAACTGCAAACTTTCGGAGGAAACCTGGCTTTTGGGTATGATTGGAAAAACTGGAATTTTAAATTGACTTATACTTATCTGAATGCCGAGATGAACCTGGACGAAGATATTTTATCTAAATACAGAGTGAGAAGTTTCAGGCATCAGATTATTAATACGATTAATTATACACACAAAAGCTGGTCGGTTTCGCTGGCAAACAGATTTAATGAGCGGGTAGGTTATCAAGATTATTTTCTGACAGATTTCAGATTGAGTTATCAGTATAAAAACTTGGTGTATTATGCTGATATGCAGAATATTTTCGACACGCAATATAACGAAGCCGGTGCATTGCCTATGCCAGGCAGATGGGTAACCATCGGAATAAAAGCCAATTTAAATTGGTAGGAAAAACATTTTTAGCTGTTGTAAAATTTTTACAGCAGTTTTTTTATAGTTTAATCAATTAAAATAACAAAGAAGAGTTGAAAATGTAAAGTGAACTTTTTATGGAAAAACAATATATTCTTCCATTGCTCATTTCGATAATTATGATTTTTTACTCCTATTCAGTCAGGAATATAAAAAAAGGAGTTAGGCTAATCCTAACCCCTTCTTTTTTGTTTTTAAAGATAAATTAGTTATCCTTTTTAAGCAAATCTCTGATTTCTGATAGTAATTCCTCTTGGGTTGGTCCAGCTGGTGCAGCCGGAGCTTCTTCTTCTTTTTTCTTTCTCAGATTATTCATTCCTTTAACCATCAGAAATACAACTAATGCTAATAAGATAAAATTAATTAAAATGGTAATAAAATTACCATAAGATAATACCACAGCTCCTTCAACAGCCTTAGCGTCTTCAAGGGTCATTCCTGCTTCGATATTACCTTTTAGTACATAGTACATATTGGTAAAGTCTGGTGTACCAATAATGGCCGAAACAACAGGCATGATTAAATCATTAACTGCACTGTCAATGATTTTCCCGAATGCTCCACCGATAATTACACCGACAGCCAAATCCATAACGTTTCCTTTTACGGCAAACTCCTTAAATTCTTTAATAAATCCCATATTTTTTATTTGTTGGTTATTACAAAAATATAAATAATTCTTAAGTTATGATAAAAACTCTTGTGTTTTTGCTAAGGCCTTCCAGGTTTTAAAAGCCTAGAAAGTCTGAAAATCAATAAATTATTTTCCATTCTTAATTTTTGTTGAGTAGTAAAACCTGAATTCGATTATTATTAATTATAACGTCCTGAAAAAACTGATACTGGATTAGGCAAATAAAAAACTTTAACTAAACAGTACAGATATTCTTATTTGTACTGTTTTTCTTTTTGTAAGATTTTGGTGTTAATTCTTGCTGTTGGTGCATTTGAGTTAAATAATGGTTTGAAAGTAATAATTACTTAACTATCAATTTGTGTTTTGATGAATTTTTGTTGTTGTTTGTAATTGATAAAAAGTAAGTTCCACTTTGTATATTTGATAGGTTTAATGTTTTTTCTGAACCAAAATTCACTTTTTCTTCTAAAACTCTTTGTCCAAGAACATTATATAGTTCAATTGTACTGTTTTGATGGAAATTGCCTATAATTGTTACTTTGTCTTTTGCAGGATTAGGGAAAATTGAAAAGCTATTTTCATTAAAATCATCAACAGAAAGATCGTTTTCTGGGGCAAATTTTGCGACAAAGCCGTTTCCAAAATTAATATTTGGATATGAAGGGTGAAAACTTATATTTTCTTGGTAACTATCTGCGGTAGAAATGTTAGTTTGGCTATAAGTATTGCCTACAATATAAAAAGTATCATCGCTTACAGGAACAATACTTCCGTAAAATTCTTGATTATCACCGCCCAAAAAGCTGCCCCATATAAAATCACCGTTTAATGAAAATTTCATCATTAAAAGATCATTATCACCTGCATAATTATTTTGGTATGGGAATGGAGAATTAATATCAAAGTTACTTGTTGTTAAGCCTATCATATATAAAGCATTGTCTTTAATTATTATGTTTTGATGTTCGAAAATTAATTCTACATCTGTTCCACCAATGTAAGTTCCCCAAATGGGATTTATATTTTGGTCAAATTTTCCTAAATATAAATCTAACATACCTCCAAAATTTGGCTGATATGCATTAGGGCTTATTAGCCCATTTAATGTTATTTCAGAACCAGCTCCATAAAAATAATAGTTTTCGCCATCATTAATTATTCGAAAAATGCCAGAATCTAAATAGGTGCTGTATGTGCGTTCGCCTGTTGTAGCATTAAATTTTGTAATAATTTGTGAAGATGGATTTTGCGAGTAAGCATTGGGTGTGTAAAAATCGGCATCGTATTGTGTTAGTATTAAACTACTTCTGTTAAATGATGTTATTAGTTCACCATTCATATAATCAACAGCTATACCTCTAGTTAGTCCATAGTATGTTGCCCATTGCAGTTGGCCTTGGTTGTTTAGTTTAAACAAATAACCATTTTCAAAATATTCATTATTGTCTGTTATTTCATATATAAAATTTTCTTGAAATGCGTTTGTGGTAGTAATACCATTCATTGTTTCTGTGGTGGTAATACCATAAATATTATCATTTTCGTCTAAGCAAAATTCACTAATGGAAAAGGAAGGAACATAAGTTAACCAGTTGATAGAAAAATCATCGTTTAGTTTTGCCATTATTCCATAGTTATTTACGGTTTCGGGGAAAGGTGTTTCGTTCCAAGCATTAGGTGTAGCAAGATTGTTTGTGTGCGTACTTCCTCCAATATAAATATTGTCATTACTATCTATTTTGGCTACCATAGTGTAAAAAGGTAAGTAAACAGATTTTATTAAATTGCCACTGGGCGAAAATTTTGCAATTATTGTTTGGTTCGCGTAAGAGGGTGTTACCAAAGAAGTGTTGTACATAAATTCAGGAAGTGTTGAAGTGCAAAATGAATTGTAATAATCTTCGTCGGAAAGTACCTGATTTATTCCGCCTGTAATTTCGCCA
This sequence comes from Avrilella dinanensis, assembly GCF_002807015.1. GTDB lineage: Bacteria > Bacteroidota > Bacteroidia > Flavobacteriales > Flavobacteriaceae > Flavobacterium > Flavobacterium dinanensis. The sequence goes on from NZ_NIPO01000001.1 coordinate 1,305,983, forward strand.
ACTGCTATAATATCCCCATTACTGTCCACAAAACTATTGGTAAAACGCGTGCCTTGCCCGCCAAAATACGTTGCCCAGTTTTTTGTGTATTCATTAAACGGTTGAGCAATGCTACTTATCCATACGAAGACTAAAATTAATGAGGCTAACTTTTTCATAATCGTTATTTTTTAGAGGTTTGTGAAATGTATATTTCAAACGCTTTGTTTAAAATAATGTTAATATCGCTATTGGCTTCATTTTGTAAGCAGCACAGTACTAAAGTTAAGTTGTTATAAAGTAATAATTACTTAACTATCAATTTGTGTTTTGATGAATTTTTGTTGTTGTTTGTAATTGATAAAAAGTAAGTTCCACTTTGTATATTTGATAGGTTTAATGTTTTTTCTGAACCAAAATTCACTTTTTCTTCTAAAACTCTTTGTCCAAGAACATTATATAGTTCAATTGTACTGTTTTGATGGAAATTGCCTATAATTGTTACTTTGTCTTTTGCAGGATTAGGGAAAATTGAAAAGCTATTTTCATTAAAATCATCAACAGAAAGATCATCTTCTGGTGCAAATTTTGCGACAAAGCCGTTTCCAAAATTAATATTTGGATATGAAGGGTGAAAACTTATATTTTGTTGGTAACTATCTGCGGTAGCAATGCTAGTTTGGCTAAGAGTATTGCCTACAATATAAAAAGTATCATCGCTTACAGGAACGATACTTCCGTAAAATTCTTGATTATCACCGCCAAAAAAGCTGCCCCAAATAAGTTCTGCACGAGCATCATCAGTAGAAAATTTCATCATTAGTTGGTCACCGTAGCCATTATTATTGTTTTGATAAGTATTAGGGCTAAGATTAAATTCGTTACTATATGTTATTCCAGAAAAATATAGGGCATTATTTTTAAAAGAAAAATTTTCTTGAAAATTAGTTTGTTCATAATCAGAGCCTCCAATATAAGTTCCCCAAATGGGGTTAACGTTAGTGTCAAATTTACCTAAATACAGATCAAAAGAACCACCAATATTGGGTTGGTACCCATCAGGACTAATTAAATCGCTATCTAATTCATCTATTGCAATTCCTAAAAAGTAAAAATTTTCAGTATCACAAGTAATATGCGTTACAGCTAATCCATCATTACCTAAATAAGTGCCGTAAGTGCGTTCTCCTGTGGTTGCATTGAATTTTGTAATTATTTGTCTTGAAACATCTTGTTGATAAGCGTTAGGTGTATAATAATAGCTGTTGTATTGTGATAAAGAATCATCATTATCACCCCAAGTAAATGAAGTAATAATTTCGTCATTAAGATAAGCAATCGCAAAACTATGTGTGCCTACTCCAAAATAAGTCGCCCATTGCAGTTGTCCGTCATTATTTAATTTGAATATATATCCATTATTATAGAGGTGATTATTGCTATTATATTCCGTAATAAAATTAGGTTGAAAAACATTTGCGGTAGTTATTGAATCACTTATGTCTGTCTGTCCTACACCGTAAATATTTAATTCACTGTCAAAACAAATATCATTGCAACCACTACCTGGGAAATAGGTACACCAATTAGTTGAAAAATCAGGATTGAGTTTTGTTATTATCGTATTGGCTGGATTTACAGCCGTAGTTTGCCAGGCGCCTGCTGTTGCTAAATTATCCAATTCGGTTTGGGCAATTATGTATATATTGTCGTAATTATCAATTCTCATTTTATATGTTTGAAAAGGTAAATAACCCGACTCTAACAATTCGCCGTTTGGTGAAAATTTTACAATTAAACTTTGCAAAATATGAGTAGAAATGGTTGGCGGAATAGTATTGTTATATAGCATATTGGGGTTTGTAGCAAATTGATTCCAATAATTTTCGTCTTGTATAATTTGGTTTATTGAATGTGCATCATCCGCAATAGCAATGATGTTTCCTTCTGAATCTACAACACTTGAAATAAACCGAATGCCTTGCCCGCCAAAATATGTTGCCCAGTTTTTTGCGTATTCATTAAACGGTTGAGCAATGACGCTATTGGCTAATAATAGTATGATGATAGTAATATAAATTTTCATAACTTGAAAAAGATGGAATGGTAGCATTGTTCTTAAAATGAGAACAATGCTACCATTGGTTAGTAATTATGCTGCAACAAAATAGCGAGATGTACCTATTGTAAAATAAGTAATTGCAATGGTATTGGTTTGATACCAACTATCGGGCAAACCATCACAACTTGCAAAATCAGAGAAACTTAACGGTTCTCCCTCGGTAATTGTTCCAGAACTGTTTTCAACTTTACTGATAATGTAAGCCCATTCCATGCCTACACCATTCATTACATTGTCCCCTATACTGGGATTTTGAAGTGCTGAAGGTGGTCCACCCGCACTCGTCTGAATTATACATTGTAAACCTGGATAATACGAAGATAGGTCTGTATAGTTGTCAAACGAGATTGAATTACCAGCGGCAAGGTCGCAATATCCCGACATTACCGACGAAGGGTAATAATCTCTAACCTGAGGATAACAATCTCCAGTTTTCTTTGCTATAAGATTAAAGTAGAGTGTGAAATTTGTCGTGCTGTTTATTACATTCATTGTACTTGGTGCAGCAAAAACGCTTGGCACAAATACGAAAGCTAAAATTAATGAGGCTAACTTTTTCATAATTGTTATTTTTTAGAGGTTTGTGAAATGTAAATTTCAAACGCTTTGTTTAAAATAATGTTAATGTCGCCATTGGCTTCATTTTGTAAGGCTCGTTCATCAATACCTGTTGAATAAATGAGTTCTTTGGCAGGTTCGAGTAAAATTTGCTTACGCTCGGGCGAAAGTTCACTGCCGTACTTTTCGGTGTACTCCTTTGTAGGGTGATACTTTGGCTGGTTCATTTCGTTAATGGCTTTCCTGAAATTTTCAACTTCTGATGATTTTTTTTCAATCGAATTACTTTGAATTGCATTGCTTTCGACTAAATCATCGGTTTCTTTTTGGCATGATGTTATGCTTAACATCAGTATACCAACTAATAAAAAAATGTTTTTCATTGCATCTGTTTTTATGTTTATTTGTGCAATATATAGTAAAAAAATGAAATAAAGGGTTTGTGAAATCGACAAAAAACTTTGTAAAATTGATGATAAAAACAATTAATCTTTGTTTTTCAATGGAAAAGTATTATATTTATGAACTCGTAAATTCATTGGCTATGAATAAGTTTGTAAATTGTAAGAGTATTTATAATAACGATGAAATCTATTTTGAACGTGCGTTGATAAATGTTGTATCTATTAAAAACTTAATTACTCCACTGGACAAAACTAATATTGATATATATACTCACCAAAATTTGTTTCAATTGGTTTTTGTGCAAAAAGGAGAAGGAAAATTACTTCTACAAGATAAAAGTATTGAAATTAAACCCAATGTTTTTTTTACTTTACCGAGTAATTTATCTTACAGTTTCATTGTAAGCTCTCAAACTAAGGGTTGGCTTTTATCTTTTAATGAATTGGCATTAGAAGAGTTAATTAAAAAAGAGAAAAACCTTGTGTTTGTCCTTGATGAATTCCAAACACATAACTTAATCGAAAATAAACCTGAAATAAACCATATAAATTTTATTGTTTCTGAAATTGTTGAAAATTTCTTTAAACGAAAAGATAACAAAGGCTTAGCTTTAAAAGCTTACACAGAAATGTTGATGGTGTTTTTGTATGATTTAATGAAAAAAGATATAAAGATAAAATCCGCAAAGGAAATTAAAATTTATAGAAGATTTAAGATACTTATTAATGACTTGAACAAGTTGTCTGTTAACTCGGTTCGTTCGTTCTCTCAAAAATTAAACGTTACCGAGAGTCAATTAAGGAGAGTTTGTAAGAAAAACACAGGTAAAACGCCTAAGCAATTAATTATAGAAAAAAGAATAGAAACTATAAAAAATGCATTACATAATATAGATTGGTCAATAAAGCAAATATCGATCAATTTAGGTTACGAAAATTATAATTGGTTTTTGACATTTTTCAAAAAATATACAGGCATAACGCCGAAAGAATATAGGCAAAAGTATCTTGTTTAGTTTGCCGAGATGTTCTGTTATTAGTTATATAAAGTAAAGTTTATAGGTTTGCCTTTTTTGAAGATACTGGATGATTTCCTTCATTAAAATCAATATAAACCTGAATTCGATTATTATTAATCTAAAATCAAAACCATAGCCCCTTGTTAATCGAATTCAGGTTAAAAATAATTCTTAAACAGATTGTAATATGTCTATCAGAAAATCGATATCTTTTTGTGTGTTGTCATGTCCGAAAGATAATCTGAGGTTAGGACTTTTCAATTCTTCTTCAGTCAGAAATGACGCCAGCACGTGCGAAGGTTTTTGACTGCCCGATTGGCAGGCACTTCCTCTCGATACGGCAATTCCTTTGATGTCTAACTGGAATAAAAGCATGGCCGCTTTTTCCGGCGAAATTGGCAGTGATACATTCACTACATTATAAAAAGTGTTGTCGCCACCATTAAAACGCACTTTTGGAAAATGTTCCGACAGTTTTGCTTTGCAATAATCTTTCAGTCCGCTGATATGTCTTCGATGTTCGTCCAAATCCTGATAAGCCAGTTCCAGTGCTTTCGCCATGCCTACTACCTGATGCGGTGCTTCGGTTCCGGCACGCAGACCTTTTTCTTGTTCACCACCAACGATTAGAGCTTTGAAGTTACTTTTGTTACGGATATAAACAAATCCGGCTCCTTTCGGTCCGTGGAATTTATGGGCACTTGCCACGATAAAATCTACTGGTGTATTTGCCATATCAAATTCTGTTTTTCCGACAGATTGAACGGTATCAGAATGGAACAAGGCATTGTTTTGTTTGCATAAATTTCCTACCCGGTTCAAATCCAGAATTGTCCCGATTTCGTTATTGACATGCATCAGGCTGACCAATGTTGGTTTGTCGTCCTGTAATAAATCTTCTAATTGCTGATAATCAATCTGACCGCTGGGTAAAATACGAAGATATACGATTTCCGTTCCATATTCTTTTTTGATTTGCTGTATGGAATATAAGGTACAATGATGTTCCATTGTGGTGGAAATAATCCGCTTGATTCCCAAATCCCTTACGCAAGAACGGATTATCCAGTTGTTACCTTCCGTTCCGCACGAAGTGAAAATAATATCCGAAGCCTGAGCATTAATTTGTTTAGCGATAGATTTTCGGGCAGCTTCGATAAGTGATTTGGCGTGCCTGCCGACAGCATAGGTTGATGACGGGTTTCCGAAATCGTTGGTTAATACTTTAACCATTTCTTCGACAACCTCTGGTCGGACGGAGGTTGTGGCAGCGTTATCGAGATATATCTGACTCATAAATTTTGTTTTACAGATTTGAAATTTTCCTGATCGAAGTATAATTAAATAATACTACGGCAAGCAAAATTAATAAATAAGAAAGAATTTGTAAAGGATTTACCGTTTCTTTGAAATAAGTAATTGCTAAAATAAAAGTAATTATCGGGCTGATATATAGTAAAATCCCGACTGTAGATGCCGGAATGCCTTGCAAAGCATAGAGATTCAGGTACAGAGTTAGTAAGGTAAAAACAATTCCTAAAATCATTGTCCAGCCATAAAATGAAATTTCCGAAGGTAGCTGAAAATCAACTAAAAAGAAATATGGCATAATCAAAATCAGCATTAAAACCATTTGTATAACCACGATAAAATCTTTTGGCAGATAATTGTTTCGTTTTTGTGTAATCATATATATTGAATAGCATAAAGCTGTCAGTAAGGCAAAAAGAATATCTCCGTGCTGTGCCATGTAATAACTAACACAAGCTATAAAGCTAATGAAAATAGCTGCTTTTTTTATACCCGAAATGCGTTCTTTCAATAAAATATATGCCAGAAAAGCAGTAATAATCGGTGCCATAAACAGGGCGAACGAAGCGGTTTGTACATTGATGTTATTTACTACATAAATGAACAGCAACCAGTTAAACATCAGGAAAATCGTTCCGGAAATAGTGTAAAGCCAAAATTTTTGCTTGTCTTTCTTAATCAGCTCTGCATACTTTTTCCGGGTGCTGAGCAATGATTTCCGACGGAAAATAACAAATGCTACCAAACCGACTAATCCGGCAAAAAATATTCGGTAAAACAATATGCTGAATGATGAATAAGCAATCAACGGTTTGATTGCTAAAGACATAAATCCCCATATCGCAAAAGACATCAATCCGGCTATGTAGTAATTTTTTTGGGACATATTAAGCAATATCAAAACCTTGTTTGTTCAGCACTTTACGAACAAACCATGCAAAAAACAGTAGATATACAAAGCAAATCAACGATACGAAATAAGAAGAATGAATACCGACAATATCGGCAAATTTACCCTGAATCGGCGGAATGATTCCACCACCCAGAATCATCATAACCAAAAATGCAGAACCTTGTGCGGTATATTTACCTAATCCCATCAATGCCAGATTAAAAATTGCCGGCCACATGATGCTACACGCCAGTCCGCCTGCCAGAAAAGCATAAATAGCGGTCATTCCGGTTGTATTTAGCCCGATGAGTAATGAAGTAATGCCAAATAAGCTGAATATTAACAAAGTACGTGCAGGTTTGTCTTTGCTGATATAAGCGGCACCAATCTGCAAAAGCACACAAATGATATAGTAATATAAATGTGAAATTTCATAACCGGCAATAGCGTTAACCACTAAAATCACGCCGAAAGCTACCAGCGGAATCACAAAAAGTAATATTTTTTTGAGTTTGTCGGAAAAATCAAAAGCACTCACAGCACCGGTCCATCTACCTATCATTAAACTTCCCCAATACATGGAAACATAAGGTGCGACTTCAGCGGCTGATAATCCTCCAAATTCATCAAGGCTGAGCAATTCTCCCAGATTGCTCCCGATGGCAACTTCCACGCCAACATACATAAATATCGCCAACATACCCAAAATCAGTTGCGGGTGTTGCATGGCTCCCCAACCGGTTGATTTTTTGCCGGCACTCCATAAAGAATATAGCAAACTGCCGATAATCACAATCATCGCCACCGACAACCAGGTTATTCGCTTATTCTCCAATGAAGATTTTGCGTCTTCCAATTTTTGTTCGACAAGATAATAATCGCTTGGTAATTGTTCTTTGTCGGAAGAAGCGATGACAGAGTCCCAGCGGGATAATTCTGTTTCCAATCGGGCGACTTCCCGGTTGTCGTCAGAGCGGTAGGTTTGAAAAACTACCGACATGCAACCGAGTAGCAAAACTGTCATAATAACTAATGTCCGGAAGGCTTTGCCGGCTTTTTCGATAGGTTCATCAGATTGACCCAACGGTAATTTTCTGGAAAAATGAAACAAAGCAGCAACACCAACAAAGAGTAATCCCACGCAGACATACAGCCAAATTACTTTATCCAGACTTAGTGCTGCAATTTGCTGATTTTGTGCAGCTGCAGTTCCAAACAATACATAACCAACAATCAATGGTCCAATGGTTGTGCCCAACGAATTGATTCCGCCTGCCAGATTCACACGGCTGGCTCCGGTTTTCGGGTCGCCCAAGAGAATCGCGAAAGGATTGGCTGCGGTTTGCTGTAATGAAAATCCTAATGCAACGATGAATAATCCGACGAGCATGCCGAGATATACATCGGCTTTGACAGCCAGTATCATTGCGACAGCTCCGAGAGCAGAAAATAGCAATCCGAAAATGATGCTTTTCTTATATCCCCAGCGGGTAACCAAATCTTTGCCTCGAATCATGCTTATGCCAAACAAAATCAAAGCTCCGGAATAATAAGCGGTGTAAAAAGCAAAGTCAATTAACTGGGACTGAAACTGGTCTAGATGAAAATATTCTTTACAAAAAGGAATAAAAATATTGTTTCCGGCTGCAATAAATCCCCAGAAAAAAAACACGAGAATCAATGTGTACAATGCCGGATAATTGGTCGGTTGTGCTGTTTTTGCCATAGTATTTGCTGAATAATAACTCCCAAAGATAAAAATTAAGCCATTATGGGATTGCATTCGGGCTAAAAAACTTATTTTTGTTCTTAAATTAAAGAAATTATTCCATGAAAAAAATCCTGTTGCTTGTTTTCGGATTAATGCTTGCGGTGTCGTGTGATGACGGAGATATGGTGTTTGAATCACTCAATTTTGATGATGTTACTATGCAGAAATGTGAGGATAAAGAGTTGTATTTCAAAGCGAAAGACAGAGAAATGTTGATTTTGAATCTCATCAGTCCGACAGGCGAACCACTTATCAATGATAATTTGCAGGTAGGAGAGGAGCTGGAGGTTTTGACCAACAACACCAATCAGATTATTTACCGTTTGTATGATAATAATATCAGTAATCAGAGTATGCTGTGTGATGATGTTCCGCCGGCTTTTCCGCAAGTGGTGGACGAATACGTGTCGGAAAACAATGGCTCGATATTGATTTCTAAACAATTGCAGGTCAGAAACGATGAAAATCAGCCGAAAAATTTTTCGGTAGCATATAATTTTTCGATTTTGTTTAGAAATATTGTGCTGAGCAGAGGCGACCAGCAGATTAAATATCCGGATTATACGTTTGGTACTTATCAAGCAGAGTCTTATACGTTGAATTTTAATCAGTTTGATCGTGATGAAATCAATTTTTGCGGTAACATGGAATTTTATATGGAAACCAGCGATAAAGTGATGCAATTAAAACTCAGTGAGTCGCTGCAACCGGCTGTAGGAGAGCAGAATTTTCAATTGTCTGACGGTCAGTATATAAAAATCAAAATTAATCAAGGGATTTTGAGTCAGATTGAAGGTTATCAGCCTTGCGATTTTGGTAATGATGCCTTGTTTTTCGATGTTTGGACAGCCAACGAAGGTAACGTGAAAGTAACGGCTCGCGAGGTGGATATTGCAGGGACTGTTCAGTTGGTGTACGATTTTGAAATCACTCAGGCAACATTTACGAACTATGACAGAACGATACAAATCAGCGAATTGCCGATTGGGTCGTACGTGGAATAATCTCAGAAGAAAATTTAATATTTCTTTATTACAGGTTTCGTAGGCATTGTGGTACTTTAGTCCGGAATAACATTAATTTAAGCAAAAGAATATGATAAAGATACTTTGGGTAGATGACGAAATTGAATATTTGAAACCGCATATATTGTTTCTGGAACAGAAAGGTTATCAGGTTGTTACGGCGACGAATGGTCAAGATGCGATTGACTTGTTTGGTCAGGAAAATTTTGATATTGTTTTTTTAGATGAAAATATGCCCGGAATCAGTGGGTTGGAAACTTTGTCGGAGTTGAAGGAACACAAGTCAACTATTCCGGTTATCATGATTACGAAAAGTGAGGAGGAATATATCATGGACGAAGCTATCGGGTCGAAAATTGCCGATTACCTCATCAAGCCGGTTAACCCAAATCAGATTTTGTTGAGCTTGAAGAAAAATCTGGACGTAAACCGGTTGGTTTCGCAAAAAACCACTTTAGATTACCAAAAAGAATTCAGGAATATTGCCTTGGAATTGATGCAGATTAATACGCACGAACAATGGGCGGAACTGTATAAAAAATTAGTTTTCTGGGAACTGGAGCTGGAAAATACGGCCGATTCCGGATTGATGCAGATATTGGAAGACCAAAAACAACAAGCCAATACCGAGTTTGGAAAATTCATTGAAAAAGAATACAAATACTGGATTAATAATCCGGAAGACGCACCGATTTTTTCTCATCAGATTTTTAGAAAATGGGTAATACCTGAACTCAAATCGGAAGAAAAAGTCCTGTTTGTCGTGATTGACAATTTGCGTTATGACCAATGGAAAACCTTTGAAAGTACGATTAACGAATATTACAAAATCGAAAAGGATAGTTACTACTATTCCATATTGCCGACCGCGACACAATATGCCCGAAATGCAATATTCTCAGGAATGACACCGCTCGAAATGGAAAAAAAACACCCGGAATATTGGAAAAACGATACCGATGATGGTGGAAAAAACCTCTTTGAATCACAGTTTTTGGAAGCTCAGATTCAGCGAATGAGATTGGATATCAAGAATAAATACATCAAAATTACCAACCTGCGTGACGGTATCAAAGTGGCGGAAAATTTTAAATCCTATAAAGATAATAAACTGATTGCTTTGGTGTATAATTTTGTGGATATGATTTCGCATGCCAAAACCGAAATGGAAGTGATTAAGGAGTTGGCTTCCAATGATAAAGCCTATCGTTCGTTGACGTTGAGCTGGTTCAAAAACTCGCCGCTTCTGGCAATTATTCAGGAAGCACGCAAAGAGGGTTTTAAACTGATTATTACGACCGATCACGGAACGATAAACTGTAAAAATCCGTCGAAGGTAATCGGCGACAGAAACACGAGCCTGAACTTGCGGTACAAAACCGGAAAATCATTGACTTATCAAAACAAAGATGTGTACGCGGTCAAAAACCCGAACGAGATTCAGTTGCCGTCTATCAACCTCAGCAGTTCATTTATTTTTGCTAAAAGTGATTACTTTTTGGCGTATCAGAATAATTACAATCACTATGTAAATTATTTCAGAAATACTTATCAACACGGAGGTATTTCGCTCGAAGAAATGATTATTCCGTTTGTGGTATTAAATCCCCGGTAAAATATGGAAATGGAGTTTTCTTTAGATGAAATTGATGAAATTGCAAAAAAAATATTATCTTTAAACAGACATAAAATCATCTTGTTTGAAGGAGAAATGGGGGCAGGCAAAACCACGCTGACGAAAGCTATGGCTAAGTGTCTGGGTGTGCAGAATATAACCAGTAGTCCCACTTTTTCGTTGGTCAATGAATATGAATGTGACGGTGGGTTGCTCTATCATTTTGATTTGTTCCGGCTGAAAGATTTGTCGGAAGCCTATGATATCGGTATTGAGGAATATCTGGATTCAGGAAACTATTGTTTTATCGAATGGCCGGAGAAAATTATGCCGATTTTGGAAGATTTTCATCAAATTCAATTGGATATCATTGATGCACAAACAAGAAGATTAAAATTTTTGTAATTATGGCTGTAAATACTCCTTTTTCACAAGAAGAGCTGATTCCGCAGGAAGAAAAACTGGATATTAAAAAACACCGCGACCAGCTTTTTATCGGTTTGCCCAAAGAAGATTTTAATGCGGAATACCGTATTTGCCTTACACCGGAAGCCGTAGCTATGCTCACAGCAAACGGTCATCGTGTGCTGATGGAATCTGATGCAGGAAAAATGGCAAGTTACACCGACAAAGAATACAGCGAAGCTGGGGCAGAAATCACGCACGATACCGAAAAAGTATTTGCCTGTCCGATTGTGATAAAGGTACAGTCACCAACGATTCAGGAGATTGAATGGATGAAACCGGGGAGCTATCTTTTCTCAGCCCTTCAATTCAAAACGCAAACGGCAGAATATTTCAAAACACTGTCTAAAAAGAAAATTACAGCTCTAAGCTACGAATGTGTTCAGGACGAAGAAGGCTCTTGCCCTTTTTTGAATGCGATGAGTGAGATTGCCGGGGTTGCGTCTATTCATATCGCTTCGGAATATATGAACAAATATAAGAAAGGAAAAGGTTTGTTGTTTGGGAATATTACCGGTGTGCTTCCTACCGAAGTGGTTATTATCGGAGCAGGAACGGTAGCAGAATATTCCGCAAGAACAGCTTTAGCTTTCGGAGCAAGCGTCAAAGTGTTTGATAATTCTATCCACCGGTTGAAAAGAATACAGAAATTGTTACCACAACCTATATCAACATCAACCATTCAGGAAAAAGTATTGAAAAAAGCGTTAAGACGGTGTGACGTGGTTATCGGAGCAATCAGAGGAATCAACCGCTCTCCGATTGTAATTACCGAAGACATGGTGCAAATTATGAAAGCCAATGCAGTAATTATCGACGTTTGCATCGACAACGGTGGTTGCGTGGAAACTTCTGAGCTAACCTCGCATCAAAAACCTGTGTTGAGAAAACATGGTGTTATCCACTACTGTGTTCCGAATATTTCGTCGAGATATTCTAAAACTTCTTCTCAGGCAATCAGCAATATATTATCGACATATTTGATGAATATCGGCGAATATGGAGGTATTGAAGATTATATCGGGCGGGTAAAAACAATCCGGTCCGGAATTTACCTCTACAAAGGCATTTTGGTTAGCCGTCAGGCAGGCGAATGGTGCGGACTCGACAATAAAGACATTAACCTGTTGCTACTCTGAAACAACTGCCTTATCTTTGCCGAAATTTAATTACAGATGAAATTTTCTCAGCGTTTAGCCTATTATCTTTTGGGGTTATTAATCGGAAGTACGATTGTGTTTTATTTTTGGGGAGCCAAAGACACGCAGTTTTGTTATCTGCCGAATTGCCGTGTGCTGAAAGACCTACGTTCCAAACCGCTTATTATGACTTCGGAAGCAAAAGACGCTATGGAAGTTTTCACGACAGCCCAACTGACTCAGTACCTCACTAACGGCGATGTAGATTTTTCACAGAGCAATGTGCCCGAAGACGGCGGAAAAAAATATGTGATTAACGCCAAAGACAGCCTCAATAACCCTTTGCAGATTGAAATGATTAATTACAGCGAAAGAGTTAAGTTGGTAAGTATTAAATATTTGGATAAATAAAATTCTAATTGTAGTGCAAATTATGAAGAAAATACTGATACTTTTTTTAGCATTTATTTTAAGTAATCAAAGTGTCTGTTCTCAGGAAACAGAGAGTGGCAAATTTCCTTCAGACTACGGTAAATATTCCTTTCCTCTTTGGTCAAAAATCACTTTAGAACTAAAAGAAATCGATGGCGATAAATATGAATACAGGATTTTGAGTTTTGAACCTTGCGAAGAATATTATTCATTTGATGAAAGTAAGAATTTATTTAGTGAAGAACCTCTGGAAAATACTGTTGAGATTTTTTTTGTCGGAGGTTATTATAATGAAGGAAAAGAAGATAAAGATTATGTAACATTACTAAATATCCGGAATAATTTAAAAAAACCAGTTACCTATAAAGCTGATATAAAATATTATTTCAATGATGAATTTGAAAATACGAGTATAGTCGGGGCGTTTCCCGGTGTAGATACTAAAGAAATTTGGCAACACAAAATTGATTATATTGCATTATACGATTTTGAAATTTTGAAATACGAGTAATAAAGCTGCTGAACTCAAATTCACGTTAAAATAATTCCGGTAAACACCAAAATCCAGTCGATTTTTTCACAAAAACATAACGAAAAAAAGATTAACTTTGTAGCTTACTAAACGCAACGTTAAACATCAGCAGTAATGATTCATTTCTTTGAAAATGCTTCTCAAAAAGTCTATGCAGTAGAAGCTCAACAAGATATCTTACCGGAAGATATTGCCAAATTGGAATGGCTTTTCGGGAATGCAAAAAAAGTACAAACAACGGTAATCAGCAGCAGGTTTGTAGGACCAAGAGCCGCAATGATTACACCATGGAGTACTAATGCAGTAGAAATTACCCAAAATATGGGTATTCACGGAATTATCCGAATTGAAGAATTTGAACCATACGGCACAGAAAACAGCGATATTGACCCGATGATTAATCAGGTTTATGAGCAGCTTAACCAGGATATATTTACCATAAATATTGAGCCGGAAGCCATTCAGGAGATTGACGATATAGCTCTGTACAATGTGAAGGAAGGCTTGTCTTTGAGCGACGAAGAGGTGGAATATCTCGAAAACCTTAGCCGAAAAATCGGACGAAAATTAACCGATTCTGAAGTGTTTGGTTTTTCACAGGTCAATTCAGAACATTGTCGTCATAAGATTTTCAACGGAACATTCGTTATTGACGGAGAAGAAATGCCAAGCTCGTTGTTTAAGCTGATAAAAAAAACATCTGAAACCAATCCGAATGAAATTGTTTCGGCATATTCAGATAATGTGGCATTTATTCAAGGACCTCAACTCGTTCAGTTTGCCCCGAAATCAGCGGACAAACCCGATTATTACTACGAAGATGACTTTGAGTCGGTAATATCCCTCAAAGCCGAAACCCATAATTTTCCGACCACGGTTGAACCATTCAGCGGAGCAGCGACTGGTTCGGGTGGAGAAATCAGAGACCGTCTGGCAGGAGGGCAAGGAGCATTACCATTGGCAGGAACAGCGGTGTACATGACTTCATACTCCCGATTGACTGATGACAGAAACTGGGAAAACGGCATGGAAGAACGAGAGTGGTTATATCAAACACCAATGGATATTCTGATCAAAGCATCTAACGGAGCTTCTGACTTTGGAAATAAATTCGGGCAACCTTTGATTGCCGGTTCTGTGTTTACGTTTGAACACGAAGAAAAAGATATCCGTGTGGGTTACGACAAAGTGATTATGCTTGCCGGAGGAGTTGGTTACGGAAAAAGAGACCAGGCACTGAAAAAAGCACCACATACAGGCGATCAGATTGTAATTTTGGGCGGAGAAAACTATCGAATCGGAATGGGCGGAGCGGCCGTTTCATCAGCAGATACTGGAGCTATGGGCAGCGGAATAGAGCTGAATGCCATTCAGCGTTCCAATCCCGAAATGCAAAAAAGGGTGGCTAATGCCGTTCGAGGTATGGTTGAATCCAAAGAAAATCCGATTGTGTCTATTCACGACCATGGTGCAGGCGGACATTTGAACTGTTTGTCTGAATTAGTGGAAGATACCGGCGGATTGATTGATTTGGATAAATTACCGGTAGGCGACCCGACTTTATCGGCAAAAGAAATTATCGGAAACGAGTCACAGGAAAGAATGGGCTTGGTAATCAGCCGGGATAATGTAAGTGTTTTGGAAAGAGTTGCCGAAAGAGAACGTGCACCGATGTATGTGGTCGGCGATGTAACTGATGACCATCGGTTTACTTTCAGTTCAAAAACCAAGGGAATTACCCCAATGGATTTTGACTTGGAAGATATGTTCGGCTCTTCGCCAAAAACAATTATGAATGATAAAACTGTTGATTATCAATATGAACCATTAACCTATGATATCAATCAGTTAGAAATATATTTGCGTAGTGTTTTACAGCTCGAAGCGGTGGCTTGTAAAGACTGGCTGACGAATAAAGTGGACAGATGCGTGGGTGGAAAAGTAGCCAAGCAACAATGTGCCGGAGCTTTACAACTGCCGTTGAACAACGTGGGCGTAATGGCATTAGATTACAAAGGAAAAGAAGGCGTAGCGACAACTATCGGTCATTCGCCGCTGACGGCTTTGGTTGACCCGGTTGCTGGTTCGAGAAATGCGATTGGAGAGGCTTTGTCTAATATGATTTTTGCTCCGGTTAAAAACGGACTTTCCGGTGTGTCGCTTTCGGCAAACTGGATGTGGGCTTGTAACAATCCTGGAGAAGATGCTCGGTTGTATCAGGCGGTAAAAGGCTGTTCTGATTTTGCTATCGAATTGGGAATCAATATTCCGACGGGGAAAGATTCCTTGTCAATGAAGCAGAAATACCCGGACGGGAAAAATGTTTTATCGCCGGGAACAGTGATTATTTCCGCAGCAGGAAACTGTACAGATATCAAAAAAGTAGTAGAACCGGTTTTGAAAAAAACAGCCGGATCGATTTACTATATCAATTTGTCGAAAGATGATTTTAAACTGGGAGGTTCTTCATTTGCTCAGATTTTGAATAAAATAGGCGATGAGGTACCAACAATTATTGATGCGGCTTATTTCAAAAAAGCATTTAATGTGATTCAGCAGTTAATTCTGGAAGACGAAATTGCGGCAGGACACGACATCGGTTCGGGCGGATTGATTACGACTTTGCTCGAAATGTGTTTTTCAGGATACAATTTAGATGCGGATATTGATTTGACACCGCTTGGTGAAAGAGATATTATGAAAGCATTGTTCAATGAAAATATCGCGGTAGTTTTACAAGCGAATAATGATGAATCATTTGAACGGAAATTAGCTGAAAATCAGGTGGATTTTGTTAAAATTGGTGTACCGTCCGAAGGGCAGGAATTCAAAATCAATCATTTTGATGAAAAATACGAATTCAGCGTAAGTGCTTTGCGTGATGTTTGGTACAAAACGTCTTACCTGCTCGACCAGAAACAGTCGAAGAACGGCATGGCAGACGAACGTTACAGCAATTACAAATATCAACCGTTGAACTTTACTTTTCCGGAGCATTTTACCGGAAAATTACCGGAAAACAATATAGTAACAGCCAGACCCAAAGCGGCGATTATTCGCGAAAAAGGTTCCAACTCTGAAAGAGAAATGGCTCATGCGATGTATCTGGCAGGGTTTGATGTGAAAGATGTACACATGACTGATTTGATTTCGGGCAGAGAAACGCTGGAAGACATTCAGTTTATCGGAGCTGTCGGCGGATTTTCCAATTCAGATGTATTAGGTTCGGCAAAAGGTTGGGCAGGAGCGTTTATGTATAACGAAAAAGCGAAAAACGCTTTGAAGAATTTCTTTGACAGACCAAATACTTTGTCCGTTGGAATCTGTAACGGCTGCCAGTTGTTTATGGAGTTGGATTTGATTAATCCGGAACACGATGTACATGGCAAAATGACTTATAACGTATCGCAAAAACACGAATCTAATTTTATTTCTGTGAAAATAGAAGGGAATAACTCTGTGATGTTATCTACTTTGGCAGGAACTACATTGGGTGTTTGGATTTCACACGGCGAAGGAAAATTCAGCTTGCCGAGAGAAGAAAAAGAATATAATATCGTGGCAAAATATGCTTATGACAGCTATCCGGGTAACCCGAACGGTTCAGATTATAACGTAGCCATGATGTGCGATAAAACAGGGCGACATTTGGTAACCATGCCACATATCGAACGCTCGATATTCCAGTGGAACTGGGCAAATTATCCAGATAGAAATGATGAGGTAAGCCCATGGTTGGAGGCATTTGTGAACGCAAGAAAGTGGATAGAGAAAAATAGTTAAACATGAGAAAAATAGTTTTTACCTTAATGGTTGTAGCCGGATTAGGGCTGACCGAAACACAGGCACAGCAGAGCGGACAAGGAATGTCCAAAAATGCTATCGGAATGAAATTTACTACCAGCAGGATTGCCGGTGGGGAAATCACTTATCAGAGAGCTTTGAGTAGCGAAAACCGTTTGGAGTTGAATTTGGGCTTTGCGAACTCTCGTCATTTTAGTGCAGTGAAAATCACAGGATTATATGAATGGGTTTTTCCAATTCAGCATGGATTTCATTGGTATGTAGGTGCTGGTGGTAGCCTGGGGTCGTGGAGTTATAAAAACGGTTCGCACAAAGACGACGGGGCTATCGTGGCATTGTCAGGAATTGGAGGTATCGAGTATCATCTGAAACCGGCTCCTTTCCAGTTCTTTCTGGATTTGAAGCCGAATATTTATATCACGGAATACCACGATTACAACAACATTAATCTGGAATTAGGTATCGGTGCCAGATATAAGTTTTAATTGACGTAAAACGAAGTGTAAATCCTCGGTTTGTATAACCGGGGATTTTTTATTTGGGTGCTTGATGCCTGGAGAAATCTGCAAGGTTTTGTTTCGGGTTTCTTTTGTTTAAAGTTTAAAGTTCAACTTTGTCGTACCGCGTTAGGTCAAAAATCATCTCAATATTTTTTGTATCTTTGTGAGTATAAACAAACACATAAAGCTATGACGACAATCACTGTAGATAAACGAACAAAAGCCGGAAAATTGCTTTTAGAAATGGCGAAGTTGCTTGCTGAAAAAAACAAAGATGTTATTATCACGGAAAATGAAAAATCACGTTACAACAAAGAAACAGAAAAGGCAATTAAAGAAGCTAAATCAGGTATTGGATTAATAGAGGCAGAGAGTGTAGATGAATTATTTGAAAAACTCAAAAGTTGATGTACAAAGTTGTTGCTACGAATAGGTTTAAAAAAAGACTTTAAAAAATCTTTAAAGAGAGGATTGAAAGAAGATTTGTTAAAGGAAGTGGTTCTTCTTCTCGGAAATAAAGGTAAACTCCCCAGTAAATATAAACCACATAAACTTTCAGGGAACTATGTGGGAACTTGGGAATGCCATATCCAGCCAGATTGGTTGCTTATTTGGGAACAAAATGAAGAAATAAAATTGATTTCGCTTATCAGAACAGGAACACACTCGGACTTGTTTTAAAAACCTTGTTGCAGTTTTGTGACGAGAGTTTTTTGTTTCAGGTTTGAACTGTAAACTTACAACTACAAAAAAAGGACACAGAGATTTATTGTGTCCTTTGTGCCTTTATGGTTATTTTTCTATTCGCTTGCTGAAACCCGAAAAGTTTCAATAGCCTCGCTGATGATATTCCAGTCGTAGAATTGAAAAACCCTTCCGTTACTCATTGCTACAAAAATTCCGTTTTCAAAACCTTTGCCAAGGTTGACGTTAACCGCATCTGCACCGTCACATTCGATAGTCGAAACCGGAATCCGGGCAATCAATTTATGTTCATGCGGGTTGGCACTTTCGCCTTCTCTTTTATACACCAAAAAGTTATTCGCCTGCTGGTCAGATACCAAAATGTAACCGGTTTTTGCATCTTTCTTGTATAAAGCAATACCTTCGTGGTCGCGTTTCGCATCGTTTTGAGCAAAGAAAGTTAGTTCTGTATTCCCTTTGTCCGGGTCGGCATAATATTTCCGCACACCGGCTGTTTCGTCAGAATAGTAAACATAGCCCAGCTCGTTATCGACCGCAATAGCTTCAATTTCCTTTTTGCCGGAATATTTCCCGAATTTTCTTACCAGTTTTCCGGTTATGTAGCCATCTTTTTCCATTAGTTCATATTGGAAAAGATATTCTTCGGAATTTCCGTCTTTTCGCCCTACGATAATATAGGTTTTTCCGTTAGCCGGATTCTGATAAGTGGCAATACCCATCGGAGCTCGTAGTTCTTCGCCCTCAAAAACGTCCAGACCTCCGTTGTCTATCGGATTCAAATCAGGCAGACTGAAAATTCGTACTTTATTGGTCATGCGTTCAGTCACGACGGCAATGTCGGTGGCAGTTCCGTTGAGAAGGAAACCATAGGTTACGTCCACATTGTTGGGTCTGTCCATCGGATAAACCTTATTAACAATTTCTCCCTGAAGATTATACGCATAAAGTCCACCGGTTTTTTCCTCTTTGTCTGTGCCTAAAATCAAAGATTTTTCAGGCTGAACCGGATTTACCCAGATAGCCGGGTCATCAGTGTCATTTGGCGTTTGCTCAGTTGTAACGGTTGGCTGAACAGCATTTTCGGCTACAGGAGCCAGTTTGTCTCCACACCCGATAAGGAGTAGGGAAGTGCTTATTATAAAAAATGATTTTTTCATTATTTGGTAATTTCTGATTGGTAACTTACTTCAAAATCGTTTTTGCCGGATTTGATAACATATACTTTCAGTTTATCCGCTGTAACGGCAAATGCCATAAACCCAGGAACAGCTTCGGCATACAACGTACCTTCGGTAAATCCGGTTTCGCGGAGCTCACTTCCCGCACCCGACAAAAACTGTGTGAAAGTATCGTTTTTCTTTTTGATGATTTGCAAATCGTGCTCATGCCCGCAAATGTAAGCGTCCACCTGATGCTGGTTAAATATCGGTTGGAAAATATCTCTTATCTGAACGGTTTCTTCGCTGGTTTTGCGTTTACCACCCGAATACAAAGGGTGGTGTCCAACGACTACTTTCCAAACAATTTTCGGGTCGTTGTTTTGCAGTTTTTCATTCAGCCATTTCAGTTGTTTTTCGGTATCTTGTTCAGCGATTTCTACATATTTTTCCGGTTCGTTGTGGTATTTTTTTACAAAAGGATTGGTGTCGATAACCAACAACTGAAGGTATTGGTTATTGTCGATTTCAATCATTTTTTCAAAATAATGGTTAGGCATTTCCCACCTTCTGGACACTTTGGTGTAATCAATCTGGGCTTGTGCAATGCCTTCATAATCGTGATTGCCCAAAGCAACGTACCAGGGCTCGTGCAGCAAATGATGGGTGTAAATACTTTCATAGGAAGAAATCCATTGGTAATCCTGTGTGCTTTGTACCCCGTTCGGATAAAAATTATCGCCAACGGAAACAGTAAAAGTCAAATCGAGAATTTCGGCTACTGAACCCATATCTCTGGCAACTTCTTTCTGGGTAAAATGCCCGTGTCGCCCGAAATCGCCAATCGCCAGAAAAGACAAGCCGTCCTCGACAGCCTCAATGTCTTTGGTATCTGTGATGACATGATTAAGGTTTGAGTCAGGGCGTTCCTGACTCAAACCATTGAAATATGAAAAAAGTATTAAAAAAAGTATGCTTAAAAATCTACTGTGTCTGTTCATTATAAATCAAATTTTAATCCTAAAACATATCGTGGTTGGTAATATTCCAATTGTTTCATGCGGTTGGAAGCTCCCTGATAATATCTCAACGGCTGGTTGGTCAGGTTGTTGGCTTCAGCGAAAATCCTGAACTGTGGAGTGATTTTGTAAGCGGCATTAAAATCAAGGAAAAATTGTTTGTCGTAATAAGCATCTTCAAATTCGTTTCCACCGATTTCGTCCAGATAATCTGATGTGAAATTGGCTGATATCCTCGCTGAGAATTTGTCATTTTCCCAAGATAATGAGCCGTTTAACATATGCGGAGCAGTTCTCGGTAAACCTAAGTCGTCACGCACGTCGCCGTCTTCGTTGGTAATTCCTTTTGCTTTAGAATCTGTGAACGTATAGTTAGCGAATAGGCTGAAATTGCTTAGGAATCCCGGTAAGAAATCTAGTTTTTTCTGAATAGCTACTTCAAATCCGAATACATCTACACTTTCTCCGTTACGTGCCTGCGTAAATTCCCAACGTTCGCCGGCAGGAATTGGGTTGCTGATACCTGAGAAATTATCTGAAAAATCCTGATTGGTAAATTGTCCGTTGCGGTAGGTATAGATGAAATTATTCAGTTTTTTGTAGAAAACACCGGCAGAAACAATTCCTATGTTTTCAAAATAATTTTCAATCATCAAATCGAAGTTTGTCGCATAAGTCGGTTTTAGGTTTGGATTACCCGCTTCGATTTCGGCATCTTCCACAGTAGCACTCACGAAAGGAGCCAGTTGGTAATAGTTTGGTCTTGCTAATCCGGTAGTGATTGCCCCGCGAAGAATAAAATCTTTGGTAAAATTATGTTTAACGGTAACGCCCGGCAAAATATTGGTGTAGCTGTTGGAATTTTCTAATTTTCCGGCAAGTTCTTCTTCTTCCAGAACGTAATTTCCGGTATATTCAATAGAAGTATTTTCTATCCTTGCACCTATGATTACTGAGGTTTTATCTGTAATATCCTGGTCCCAGCGAATATATCCGGCAACGATATTTTCTTTAGCTTCATAGTTTAAAGCCAGATATTCTGAAGGTTCGTCGATTTCGTCAAACAACGCGGGGTTTTTCAAATCGAGGTTGCCCAAATAACTTTCCTGGGCAAAATAGCCGGGAGCGTATTTACTTCCGGGGTTGAAACCGTTTCCGGAGAAAAATTGATTCGGAACTTCATTCAGGTTGCCGATTCCGTCGATGCTTTCGTAAGAGAAAAAGTTGTTTTCTCTGTTTTTGTCTTTTATTCTTAATCTTCCACCAAAACGAAGTCGTCCTTTTTGCCCTTCAATGACAGAAAGCGGTGTTCTGAAGTTCAATTTAAAACCTAATTCACTTTCTTCGGTGTAATTATAATTTTCAGTGATTTTTCGCAACTCGAAATCAGCCGGATTTTCTCCATTTACAGCAGAAACCAATGGTAGGTTAGGGTTGCTGAGGTCTTGCATCATCAACACATCTTTTTGCTGGAAATCAATATATCGCTCATTCGGACGTTCTTCGCTGGCTTTAGAGTAAGACAATGCCCAGTCCATATCCAGTTTGGAAGAAATCAAATGCTGTCCTTTGAGGGAAGTGTTGAAAACTCTTTGGTCTTCCAGACGAGCGTTTTTGTTGCGATTATTGTCAATACCACCTTTGGTTTCTCTGCGGATACTTCCCATATAAGTACCGTCGTCTTGCAATTCAATATCTCTGTATCGCGTTCTGAAACGGTTTTCACGGTCGTCACGCCAGTTGTACATAATGTTGAAATCCAAACGGTTGTTGTCGTCGATGATATAATCTGAACCTAAGGAAACACTTCTTCGTATCCTTTGTACATCATATTTACGAATGTCCATTTCGCTTAAATAAGTATTTTCATTATCATCTTTATCCCAAACAGCCTCGATGTTATCTGAGCCGAAATTCTGTGTCTGGTAAGTTCCCGATGCCACGATGCCTAAGCGGTCGTCCAGAAATCTGTTTCCGTAAATGAAACTTCCGTTGTAAATTCCTTTGTCACGAATTGGTGCAAAACCACCTGACAATGAAGCAGAAAGTCTTTCTCTGCCCGGTACAGCACGGGTAATCAGGTTTACCGAACCACCGATAGCGTCAGCGTCCATATCCGGAGTAAGCGTTTTATTCACTTCGATGGTCGAAATCATATCAGACGGAATCAAATCCATTTGTACATTTCTGTTATCGCCTTCAGCAGACGGAATACGGTCGCCGTTCAATGTTACAGAGTTTAATTCAGGTGATAGTCCGCGAATGATGATATTACGAGCCTCACCCTGGTCATTCTGCATAGTAATTCCAGGAACACGTTTCAACGCATCACCCACATTGGTGTCCGGAAACCGTCCGACCTGGTCTGATGAAATGATGTTCGTGATGTTGCTGTTGTTTTTTTGTTGATTCAAAGCTTTTGCCTGACCGCGAAGGAAATCTCCGACAATAACGAGTTCCTCCAGTGTGTTATCGCCAATAAGCATTTGGAAATTCAATCGGGCAGTTTTTCCTGATTCGACAACTATTTCGCCAAATTCAGTTGTATAACCTATATATTCCACATATACGGTGTATGTCCCTTCCGGAACGTCCAAAAATTGATATCCGCCATTCTGGTCAGAAACGGTGTAGCGGTTGCTGTCTTCGATATACAAAGAAGCTCCGGGTAAGGCAAAACCGTCATAAGCGTCGGTAACTTCACCGGAAATAACACCACTTTGTGCCCAAGTAAAGGAAGTAATGCCTAAGGTAATAAGTGTAAAAATTCTTTTCATTGTCTAATTAAAATTGTAATTTTTATCTGGCACAAAACTATTGGAGATAATTAATCTTGTGGTTAATCAAATATTACTAAACGGTTATTGGTGTGTGAAGTGGAGTTTAAAGTTTCAGGTTTTTCTTGTTTCAAGTTCTGACTGCTGACAGCTAAACAGAATTATCGTATCTTTACCTCATCAAAAGTCAGATTTAATATGAAATTACATGCAATCGAAGCGGGAAACTTCAAATTAGACGGAGGAGCTATGTTCGGTGTTGTGCCAAAAGCGATTTGGAACAAAACTAATCCCGCAGATGAAAATAACCAGATAGATATTGCAGCTCGGTGCTTGCTTATCGAAGATGCCGACCGCCTCATTTTGATTGATACCGGAATGGGCGATAAACAATCGGATAAATTTTTTGGTTACTATCATTTATGGGGAGATTATTCGTTGGAAAAATCCCTCAGAGAAAAAGGTTTTTGCCCCGATGATATTACCGATGTTTTTCTGACGCACTTGCATTTTGACCATGTGGGCGGAGCTGTTTCGTGGAATAAAGACCGCACCGGTTATGTGCCGACGTTTAAAAATGCCCGTTATTGGACGAACGAAAACCATTGGGAATGGGCAACGAAGCCCAATGCAAGAGAAAAAGCCTCTTTCTTGTCTGAAAATATTCTGCCGTTGCAGGAATCCGGGCAGCTTCATTTTATCCAACGCCCTGACGGAGATTTGCTAAAAAAATCCGAATTGGGTTTTGGGATTTTTTTCGTTGACGGACATACCGAAAAACAAATGATTCCGTTGATTGATTATCAGGGAAATACCATTGCTTTTTGTGCAGATTTGCTACCTACCGCCGGACACATTCCGTTGCCTTATGTAATGGGATATGATACCCGACCACTATTGACTTTGCCTGAGAAACAAAAGTTTTTGCAAATGGCAGTTGATGAACGGTTTTTACTCTTTTTGGAACATGATGCCCATAACCCGGTAATTACATTGCAAAATACCGAAAAAGGACCTCGTCTTGATGAGGTTTTGACCCTGCAAGATGTTTTAAAATAATGTTAAAATAAACGTAAACTGTAACACAAGAAATATATTTACAACTTATTCAAGAGATAAATCACATAAACATGAAATTCACAAAACCCTTTTATTTATCCGCTGCATTAGCGATTGCATTAACAAGCTGTAAATCCGTACAAACTTTGCCGGATTTAAGTGATATGACACCAATCAAATCGGTTGACCATATCCCGGCGAGAACGACCGATTTAAGTGAAGACCAGTTAAAACGCTGGAGTCATTTAGATATTTTGAGAGATACCGTTCCGGGAATGTCGGTGGACAGAGCCTACGAATCTATCATTAAAAACAAAAAAGGACAAAAAGTCGTGGTTGCTGTTATAGATTCTGGTATTGAAATTGACCACGAAGATTTGAAACATGCTATCTGGACTAACCCGAAAGAAAAAGCCGGAAATGGTATTGATGATGACAACAATGGTTATGTAGATGATATACATGGTTGGAATTTGTTAGGTGAGTCCAATGCAGAAAATTTAGAGTTTACCCGTATCGTGAAAAAAGGCGATGACGGTTCTGAATTATACAAAGAAGCTAAGGCTAAATTAGACGAAGAACTTGCAGGTATCGAGCCTCTTGGAAAGCGTGTAGAGCAATTTAAAGAATTGCGTAATGCCGTGACAGAGTACTTAGGCAAAGACAGATTCGAGAAAGAAGATTTGTTGGCAATTCCAGAAGATGCTCCTGAAGAAGTAATAGCAGGAACGAGTCTTTTCTTGAATATCTACATGGCTGGACGTGATGGATTTGATTATATCGACGATATCGCAGAATATTATAACTCTCAAGCAAACAGTCACTTGAATGTAAACTTCGACGGAAGAGCAATCGTTGGCGACAATCCGGACGACATTAACGATACCGATTATGGTAACAATGATGTGTTGGGTGACAGAGACCATGCCAAACACGGAACACACGTAGCCGGAATCATTGCTCAGGCTCGTGGGAACAAGTTGGGCGGCGACGGTGTTGCCAGTAAAAACGTTGAAATCATGGCGGTAAGAGCCGTGCCGGACGGAGATGAATATGATAAAGATGTTGCTTTGGCGATTCGTTATGCAGCCGACAATGGAGCTAAAGTAATCAATGGAAGTTTCGGTAAATATTTCGCTCAGCACAGCGAGTGGGTATATGACGCAATTAAATATGCTGCAGAAAAAGACGTGTTGATTGTCGTTGCTGCCGGTAACGATAATATGGATTTGAATCCGGTAGAAGGCGACGAAATCAAAAGATATCCGAACGACAGAAAAGTAGGCGAAAGAAATGAAATCGCTGATAACTTTTTGGTTGTAGGTGCCTTGAACCCTACTTTCGGAGAAAAAATGGTTGCTGAGTTCTCTAACTTTGGTCATGTTGATGTAGATGTTTTCGCACCGGGAGTTAAAATTTACGCAACTGTTCCTCATGGAAAATATGAGTATTTACAAGGGACTTCAATGGCTTCGCCAAACGCAGCCGGTGTTGCCGCGATGATTCGTTCTTATTTCCCGAGCCTTACAGCACCTGAGGTAAAACAAATCATGAAAGATTCAGGTGTACCGGTAAACTTTGACGTGATTGTATCCGGAGATGCTTCCGACAAACGTAATTTCCAGGATATTTCTACTTCCGGAAAATTCGTGAACTTATACAATGCTTTGATTATGGCTGATAAAGTGGTTAAAGCCAAAGCACAGAAATAACCTATAAACATTTTTACAATACAAATTTAAACAGGTTCAAAATTTGTTGAAAAACTGTCCGGAATTTCCGGGCAGTTTTTTTTATGTCATAAGTGTGAACTAATTTATGTATTTTTGACCATTAGTTTTTTCATTAAAATGGAACTTCACATCGCAGAAAATTACCGCCACCTCAAAGATTGCCCGGTGCTTGTCGCCGTAAGCGGTGGTGTGGATAGCGTGGTATTGGCATATATACTTCAAAAACTGGATTTTAATATTGCTGTGGCACATGTCAATTTTAAATTGAGAGGAAAAGAAAGCGATGAAGACCAGAAGTTTGTGGAAAACTTCGCCCGGGAAAATAATCTGCCACTGCATCTGACGCATTTTGATACGGAAAATTATGCCCGGCAAAATAATTTGTCCATACAATTGGCTGCCCGAAAATTGCGGTATGATTGGTTTGACGAACTGAAAAAACAATACGGTTATTCCTGCCTGGCGACGGCTCATCATCTGAATGACGATACAGAAACTTTTCTGATTAATTTCGTTCGGGGTACAGGTTTGAGCGGACTTTTGGGTATCAAAGAAAACAACGGAATCATTCGTCCGTTGTTGCCATTCACTAAGCAGGAAATTTTGCAATATGCCGAAGAAAACCAACTGAATTGGCGAGAAGATAAGTCTAATTCTTCCGATAAATATGCCCGCAACCGGATTCGTCATCATGTTGTGCCGGTTTTGGAAACTATCAATCCGCAGTTTTTGCAAACTTTTTTGCAAACCAAAGCCAATCTCAATCAGGTTAATGATATATTGGAAGAAGCCATTGCCGGCTTTGAAAATAAATGTGTGAGCTATCTATCAGATGATGAGGTGTATATAGATATTAGCAAATTGAAATCTTATAAAAATCCTCAGGCTTTTCTTTATCAGTTTCTGAAAAAATATAATTTCACAGCCTGGGAAGATATTAACCAACTTATGGATTCCGAAAGTGGAAAACAGGTTTTTTCGCCTACGCATATTTTGCTTAAAGATAGAGAAAGGCTCGTGCTGAAAACCATTAATTTTCAAAATAATAAAGATTATTACAAAATTAACAAAGATGAAAAGAAGGTTTTTGAACCAATATCATTAACTTTGGGTATTTTTGAAGAAAAAAATCCTGTAACGGATAAAAATCAGATTGTAGTAGATGAAGATTTGCTTGATTTTCCGCTTTGTATAAGGAAGTGGAAAGCAGGAGATTATTTTTATCCATTCGGAATGAAAGGAAAGAAAAAACTGAGTAAATATTTCAAAGATGAAAAATTTAGCCTTTTTGAGAAAGAAGAAACGTGGATTTTAACTGATAATAAAGACCGGGTTATCTGGATAATCGGGCACCGAATGGACGACCGGTTTAAGACAACAGCTAAAACACAAAAACAATTAAATATTAAGTATATTATATAATGAGAACTTTAATTTCTATTTTAACTATTCTGTTAACCACAGCCGGATTTGCCCAAATACAAGACCCGGTAAAATGGCAATCTCAAATAGAGAAATCGTCTGACAATGAGTATGTTATTACTTTAAAAGGAATGATTGAAGACGAATGGCATATGTATTCGCAGTTTACACCAGAAGGAGGTGCACAACCCACCGAATTGGTGTTTGAAAATGCCGAGGGCAATTATGAGCCGGTGGGCAAAGCCGAAGAAAGTGAATATGTGGTTCAGTTCAATGATATTTTTGAAGTAGATGAATATTATTTTGTTGATGAAGTAACTTTTACACAAAAAATAAAAGTAACCAATCCTGAGGCAGAAAATATACAATTAACCTTGTTCTATCAAGCTTGCGTAGATGTTTGTATTCCTCAAGATAAATACTTTGTATTTGATTTAAAAGAATTAACAGCTCAGGAAGTCAGAAATTTTGAGGCTTTCCAGCAACAACAAAAAGATAAAGCAACAACCGAAAATGATAATAAAGCGACCGATAAACCGGTAAAGCAAGATGAAAGCAGAAGTTTCTGGGGGATATTTATTGCCTCATTTATAGGTGGTTTTGCTGCATTGCTCACACCGTGCGTGTTCCCGATGATTCCGATGACGGTCAGCTTTTTTACCAAACAAAGTAAAAACCGGGCTAAAGGTATTCGGAATGCTATTATTTATGGCGTATCTATCATTGTGATTTACGTTGTTTTAGGACTGATAGTAACCAAAATATTCGGTGCAGATGCCCTCAATGCCATGTCCACCAATGTTTGGTTTAATGTCATTTTCTTTGGAATTTTAGTGATTTTTGCCGTTTCCTTTTTAGGTGCATTTGAGATTATGTTACCTAATTCCTGGGCGAATAAAATTGACCGTCAGGCAGACCGCGGTGGTATGGTAGGTATTTTCTTTATGGCATTAGCTCTGGCAGTAGTGTCATTTTCATGTACAGGACCGATTGTCGGAACGATTTTGGTTGAAGCAGCGTCAAAAGGCGGCTTAGCACCGCTTATCGGAATGTTTGGTTTTTCACTGGCATTGGCTTTGCCTTTTATGCTATTTGCAATGTTCCCGGGTTGGCTCAACACCTTGCCGCGTTCGGGTGGTTGGATGAATACCGTGAAAGTATCGTTAGGATTTCTGGAATTAGCTTTGGCATTTAAATTTTTATCCAATGCAGATTTGGTATTGCAAAAACATTGGCTGGAAAGAGAAGTGTTTTTAGCTATCTGGATAGCTGTATTCGGAACATGGGCATTGTATTTGCTCGGGAAAATACGTTTACCACATGATAGTGTTATCGAAAAACTTTCAGTTGGACGATTGTTTATGGCATTGCTGGTATCTACATTTACTATTTATTTAATTCCGGGATTATGGGGAGCACCGCTTAAAATCATTTCCGGATTTCCGCCACCGATGACCTATTCGGAAAGTCCGCACGGGGTAGGAGGCGGGGGTGGCAGCTCAGCTGTTCAGGAATTACCGGAAGGAGCCAAAGAAGGGCCTCACGGCATTATTGCCTTTACCGATTACCAAACAGGTGTGGATTATGCCAAATCTGTCGGAAAACCGATTTTATTGGATTTTACCGGATTTGCTTGTGTGAACTGCCGTAAAATGGAAGATTACGTTTGGTCGGAAGACGCTGTTTTATCTAAGATAAAAAATGAATTTGTGTTGATTTCATTATATGTTGATGATAAAAAACCGTTGCCGGAAAGTGAGCAATATATTTCAGAAACAACCGGAAAGAAAATCCGTTCTATCGGTAACAAATGGAGTGATTTCCAGATTGAAAAATACCAGATGAATGCACAGCCGTATTATATTCTTTTAGATGAAAACGAAAACCAGCTGGCAGAACCGGTTGGTTATACACCTAATGTCGATGAATATGCCGGTTGGTTGCAATCAGGATTAGATAACTATAATAAATAATATATCATGAAAAAAATAATTTTAACCGCAGTATTTGCCATGAGTTTATCTACTTATGCACAAGTTAAGGTACCGGCAGCAAGCCCGAAAATAGAATCTGAACAAGTAGTCGGATTGACAGAAATAGAATTGGAATATGCCCGTCCGGGAGTGAAAGGAAGAACTGTTTTTGGTGATATGATTCCTTATGGACAAATTTGGCGAACCGGTGCAAATGAAAATACCAAAATCAGCTTTTCAGACGATGTGATTATTGGTGGAAATCATTTGCCAAAAGGGGAATATGCCTTATACACTATTCCTGAAAAAGACAGCTGGACAGTCATTTTTTATAGCGATACCAAAAGCTGGGGCGTACCTCAAAATTGGGACGATAAAAAAATTGCTTTGAAAGCCGGAGCAAAGCTCAGCCCGACCGATTTTACCGAATATCTGACTATTGCCGTTAACCCGATAGATAACAATAGCGGAGAATTGGTTATTTCGTGGGAAAAAACAAAAGCGACCGTTCCGTTTGAAGTGCCTACACAGAAAAAAGCTCTGCAAAGCATTGAAAAAGGACTCAATGCCGGAACCTCGTCAGCACGGGATTATTTCCTGGCGGCACAGTATCTTTATACTGAGGATATTGAATTGAAAAAAGCAATGGAATTTATTGAGCAAAGTGTCAAAATGTCGGACGGAGAAACACCGTTTTATGTCTTGAGACAAAAGGCTTTAATCCAGGCAAAACTCGGCGATAAAAAAGGAGCGATTGAAACTGCTCAAAAATCTTCTGAGGCAGCTGCCAAGGCAGGAAACAAAGAATACGTAAGAATGAATGAGCAATCCATCAAGGAATGGTCTGAATAAACTAAAAACAAACCGGCTCGGAAGAGTCGGTTTTTTTATGGTCAGGTGTGGTCTTACCTACTTGGGAGTTTTTATTACTTTTTATTTTGCTTGGCATGAGGTTGTATAGTTTTGTCTGAATCCGGGTAAATGTCGGTTCTGTCAATCTTCCTCGCTTTGAGAGATTGTATTTCTGCCTTAAGTTTAGATATTTCACCCTTTAGTGTATCTATATACTCTCTTTGGTTTTCAAGGAGGTGTTCAGGAACAGTATATATATTTGAGGGTTGGTCTTGGCTTTCTGCGAAGGTGATATTTTCTGATTCAAATATATCTTCAAATTTCACTTCTAAGATTTCAGCTAATCTTACCCATTCTTCATTAGAAATTTTTACTTTGCCATTTTCTCGTCTTCTGTATGAGTAATCTTCCATTTTCATCAAATCAGCTACTTCTTTAATACTCAGACCCTTTTGTTTCCGAGCATTAATTAATTTTGTCTTTTTCATGAGAGCAATTTTTACAAAAGTAGAATCTTTTAGATAAATACAAAATAAATGTGCGAAACTTGTCTAAAATTTGTCCAAAATCTGTTTATTTTTTGTATAAGCATATCTGTGTAAATGATTTATGTTTGTAACGATAAAAACATTCTTATCTTCGTTTTAACAGAACTAAGTGCGCATAAGATTTGAAAAGATGAAAGATAAGGATTAGGCAAAGCTAAAGTGGCTTTGCTGAAATTATGTGTAATTAAATATTTTTTGAATTATGTTAAATTCAATTTTAAATTTGGAAGGTGTTGCTGTTTTAACCAAAGAGCAACAGATAAACTTAACAGGGGGTAATTATGCAATATCTGATATTGGACTTTCAGCAAGTGCAGGTACTGGGACTTGCGCTTTCTATATCCCAAAATGTACAGCACCAGGTGAACATGGTCCTCAATGTAATTATGGTCAGGGTTCAATTGTTGTAAGAAATGTGGATAAAGAAACTGCTCAAGGTGGAGCTGGTGCTTACGGCGGGAAATGGTGCTGTGATAGCTGTGGTGGTGCCTCTTGGTATTAATTTCTTAAAAAAACAGAAAGAAACTTTCTATTGAATTTATCAATCATGTAATTTTACATTATTTATTTTCTTTACTTTAGATTGTTTCTTTCTAATCTTTACATACTAATCTTATGAATAATTTATTTAGTTTTTTTTTTATACTATTTATTTTTATTAGCTGTGCTGAAAATAAAAGAGAAATAAAAGAGAATACTCGTCCATTATATTCTGTTTTGATCTTAAATAACTTTTCTCCTGAAAGAGAAACAGAAGTTTTAGAAAAACATATATATGCACTTAATAAGCCGAATTTTGTTGAAATAATAGATTATAAAAATAGTTTAGCTAATTATAAAAACAACCTTAGCGGTAAAGTTGATACAATAAGAATCAAGCATACCAATAACATTATGCTTGTGAATTTAAATTTTTCAGCTCTAATACAAAACACCTATTATCTTAAAAGAGGAGATACTATCGTAGTCGATTATACCAACTTAGAAGATATAAAAGAATATTATAAAAATAGTAATACGTTAGTTGGAGATATCCAAAAGACAAATATAAAAGATTCAATTCTATTTATACCTGATTTTATGATTGAAAATGTAGCCTTGAAGATAAAAGCTATAAAGAAAGACAGCCTAAATTATATTTTAGCAGCAGAAAGATTAGATTCATTGTACAGGAACAATTTAATTTTCGAACCGTTTTATAAAATTATAAAAATCAAATTCTTATATTCTCAAAAAATCAAAAGCAACGATTTTGACGATAATATATTTTTAAAGAATGATTCAATTATTGGTTTAGAGGAATATCAAAGTTATATTGTAAACCAAGCTTTTAAAAAATTTAATATAACTAATATCAAAAGTAACAACGGTTCCTTTCCAAATTATAAAACAGCTTTTGATTCGGTTTATCAATCAGACATTTATGGAGAAAAAGCAAAGGATTATTTGTTGTTTTATTATTTAGATCGAATGACAGAAAGTTTTTCATACAATGATTTCAGAGATCGATTTAATAACTTTAAGCAAACAGCAAAAGACACAACTTTAGTTGCTTTTTTGGAAGACAAGTATTTACTGAACTTTACAGACCTAAAAAAAGAAACCCAAGAAATTTACTTTATAAACTCCCAAAAACAAAAACAAACCTTATCTCAAATTTTAGAAGAAAATAAAGGTAAAGTAATCTACATAGATTTTTGGGCAAGCTGGTGTGCTCCTTGTAGGGCTTTAATGCCTGCTTCAAGAGAGCTGCACAAACAATACAAAGATAAAGATGTCGTGTTTTTGTATCTGTCTATTGATAATGATTTTGAAAAATGGCAAAAGGCAAATAGGGACGAAGGACTATCACAAAATCGTTTTAGCTTATTAACTGTTAATTATCCGAATGCTGATTTTTATAAAGAATTGAACTTACGCTCTATTCCGAGATATTTACTATATGATAAACAAGGTAATCTGGTTCACAAAAACGCTCCAAGTCCCGATAGTGATATTATCAAACAAGAACTTGATAAACTTTTAAAGAACTAATTTTTAAATGCAAATCCTTATTTCTCAATACTTATCTCAAAATAAGTACGAACCGTCATATTTTGAGGAGTTTAAAGAAAATTATTTATCGCACCCTAATTATCCGAGCTTGTATGCTATTACGGATAGTTTGGAACTTTCAGGAATTGAAATCGTAACTGCTACAGTACCTAAAGAACAGCTACAAAATTTACCTGAAAAATTCATGGCATCTATTTTTATAGAAAACAAAACAGAGTTTGTTTTGGTCAATAAAGACCAAGCAAGAATCTCTTATGAAAACCGAAAAGGCAAAACAATAAAAATTACTTTTGATGAATTTAAAAACATTTGGGACGGACTTATTTTAGCTATTGGAGAAAACGAAATAAAAGAAAAACCAAAACCTTCTGTTTTTGAAAATAAAAATATTTGGTTTACAGTTCCTTTGGTTTTATTGTTTTTTGGAGGTTTGCTAAATCAGATAAATTCTGAACTATTTTTCTGGAATTATACTGCATTTTTGCTGCTTTCAATAATCGGGCTTTTGTTGGGAATTTTTATTGTACAGGAATCTTTGGGCGAAGCAAATCCTGTTGTTTCCAAAGTTTGTAACGGTTCAAACAAAACTGTTTCCTGCGATTCTGTTGTAAAATCAAACGAAAGTAAACTTCTTTTTGGAATCAGTTTTTCGGATTTACCCATTGTTTTCTTTTTTGCAAATTTGTTTCTGATTGTTGCAAAACCTACATTTTTTGAGCCAATAGGATTTTTCTGTCTTTTGTCTGTTCCTGTTATTTTGTATTCTGTTTATTTACAGCAATTCAAAATCAAAAAATGGTGTATTCTGTGTTTAGGAGTCTCATTTGTTTTATTTCTACAAGCGATAATTTTTCTGTTTTCATACGATGAAATGGCTTGGAATATTTATGAATATTTACAATATGTTATAACCGTTATTGTAGCTTGGTTTTTATGGAAAACAGTTGAAAAAGTCCTTATAAGCAGAAATGATTTGGTTTCAAAAAACAGAACTTTGTTCAGATTTAAACGCAAATTTGAAATATTTGAATTTCTGTCGAATAAAAATCCTGTTAATGAAGAGATTGAAATATTAAGAGGAATAACCATAAACAACCAAGAAAATTCAATTAAACTACAATTGTTTTTAAGTCCGAGTTGTGGACATTGCTATAGCACTTATAAAAAAGGATTGGAGTTTTTTAAAAGCTATCCCGAAAAAATTTCTTTAGAAATATTGTTTAACGTAAACATTCAAAATACAGAAAACCCTTTTATTCCTGTTGTAGAAAGTATGTATGAAATATTTTTGTCTGAAAACAATACTATTATAAATGCCCTTGATGATTGGTATATAAAAAAAATGTCTTTAGAAGATTGGCTTAGAAAATGGAAGCAAACAGAAATTTCAGAAATCACAAAATCAGAGCTAGAAAAGCAATATCTGTTTTGTGTTGGAAATAATCTAAATTATACACCTGTTATTGTTTTCAACAAAAACGTATATCCAAGTGATTACGATTTAGAAGAACTGAAATATTTTATTTCGGATTTAGAAGAAAAAAATGCCTAAAAAGTTCCCCCACTACAAACAAGCCGATGCCAAAGATTGCGGAGCTACCTGCCTTAAAATCATTGCCAAACATTATGGCAGAACGCTTAATATCCAAACCTTACGGGAGCTTTCAGAAACTACTCGTGAGGGAGCAAACCTATTGTCATTAAGTGAAGCAGCAGAGCAAATCGGTTTCCGAACTTTGGGAGTTAAGCTATCATTAGAAAAACTGTTGGAAGCTCCTTTGCCTTGTATTTTGCATTGGAATAAGAATCACTATGTGGTTTTATCCTCCCTCAATCCCTCCAAAGGAGGGAAGTTCTTTCGGAAAGGCAACAAACAAATTCCCTCCCCTTTGGGGAGGGTTAGGGTGGGGATTTCTGACCCGGCTTTTGGTTTATTGGAATACACTCAGGAAGAATTTTTAAAACACTGGATAGGGAATAATGCCGATGAAACTACCGAAGAAGGAATCGCTTTATTGTTAGAACCGACACCTAACTTCTACGAACAAGCTCCCCCTCCAAAGGAGGGGGCTGGGGGGAGGATTTTCGGTTTCCG
Organism: Avrilella dinanensis; assembly: GCF_002807015.1. Classification (GTDB taxonomy): domain Bacteria; phylum Bacteroidota; class Bacteroidia; order Flavobacteriales; family Flavobacteriaceae; genus Flavobacterium; species Flavobacterium dinanensis. The sequence goes on from NZ_NIPO01000001.1 coordinate 1,340,946, forward strand.
CTTTCTATCCAAATATCTTTTCAAATACAAATCGTTTATCATTCAGCTGGCTATCGGACTTTTAGCAGGAAGTATCTTACAGCTTATTTTTCCGTTTTTGACACAAAGCATTGTAGATGTCGGCATACAAAACCAAAATATGCACTTTATCTGGCTGGTGCTTATTGCTCAACTTTTTTTGTTTTTCGGAAAAACTGCCTTGGAGTTTATCCGCAGCTGGATATTATTGCATTTATCAACGAGAATCAATATTTCTCTGATTTCAGACTTTTTTATCAAGCTGATGAATCTCCCGATTTCGTTTTTTGATGTACGAATGACAGGAGATATTATGCAACGCATCAATGACCATAGCCGAATCGAAAGAATACTCACAACATCTTCTTTGAGTGTGTTGTTTTCGGTGGTAAATATGTTGATTATGGGCAGCGTTTTGGCGTACTACAATCTACAAATATTCGGAATTTTCTTTTTGGGAAGCTTGTTGTATTTCGGTTGGATTATTTTATTTTTAAAAAGAAGGGAAAAGTTAGACTACAAAAGATTTTCCGAAGTAAGTCAGGAACAAAGCAAAGTCATCGAACTGATTAACGGAATGCAGGAAATCAAGCTTCACAATGCCGAAAAGCAAAAACGTTGGGGTTGGGAATATGTACAGGCTCGACTGTTTAAAGTATCAATGGAGGGATTAGTATTAGAGCAAACCCAAGGTATTGGATCTAATTTTATCAATGAATTAAAAAATATTTTTATCGTTTTTCTTTCTGCAAAATTAGTCATTGACGGAGAAATTACGCTGGGTATGATGATGGCAATTTCGTCTATTGTTGGAAATCTGAATGCTCCTGTTATGCAACTTATTGGCTTTGTCAGAGAATTGCAAGATGCAAAAATATCGTTAGCCCGCTTAGGAGAAATCCACGATAAAGAAGACGAATCACAAACCGAAAGCGAATCCATAAAAGATATTCCTGAAAAAGCGGATATTGTTCTTAAAGACGTGTCTTTCAGATACACAGGTTCTGATACGTTTGTTTTGGATAAATTAAACCTTACCATTCCGAAAAACAAAATAACGGCAATCGTAGGAGTTAGTGGAAGTGGCAAAACTACTTTAATGAAAATGCTTTTAAAATTCTATGAACCTATTGAAGGAAACATCTTTTATAACACAATAGACTTAAAAAATATTTCTCAAAAATCGTGGAGAAATCACATAGGTTCGGTCATGCAGGAGGGATATATTTTTAACGATACAATTGCTAATAATATTGCTGTGGGCGTGGATATAATAGACAAGCACAGACTTCAATATGCCACAGATGTAGCGAACATAAAATCGTATATTGATAGTTTGCCTTTAGGTTACAATACCAAAATAGGAATGGAAGGAATGGGGATGAGTACCGGACAAAAACAACGGCTTTTGATTGCAAGGGCAGTTTATAAAAATCCTGAAATGTTGTTTTTTGACGAGGCAACAAGTGCGTTAGATGCCAATAATGAAAAGGAAATTATGGAAAAACTCAATATCTTTTTCAAAAACAAAACGGTTGTGGTTATTGCTCATAGACTGAGTACCGTGATGAATGCAGACCAAATCGTGGTTTTGGACAAAGGGAAAATCATCGAGCAAGGAAGTCACAAAGAGTTAGTAGCCTTAAAAGGAAATTATTACGAATTGGTTAAAAATCAATTACAGTTAGGAAATTAAATCTCCTCCCGACCTCCCCACACGAGCGAAGCGAACTGACGAAGTAAAGGGAGGAGCTGTTGAACTTAAAAAATAAAAATGAATTTTGACAATAACAATACAGAAAACGAATCCCCTCCTTTGGAGGGGTTGGGGAGGATTGAATTAAGAAGTGAGGAAGTTCAGGACATTCTTACTCGTGTTCCGCATTGGATGATACGATGGGGAAATGTGCTTATTTTGTTTATTATCGTTTTGATTTTTCTGTTTTCCTGGCTTATCAGATATCCCGATATTATCACAACAGAAATAACAATCACAACCCAAATTCCACCTGAAAAATTAGTAGCTAACAGTTCTGGTAAAATTGAAAAGATATTTGTAGAAGACCGAAGTTCTGTTGCTGAAAATACACCTTTGGCAGTTATCGAAAATCCGGCAGATTACAACGATGTTTTTTTGTTGAAATCGGTGGTTGATAGCATTAAAATAAACAATGATGATTTTATTTTTCCGTTAGAAAAGCTCCCTGTTTTGAATTTAGGAACCATTGAAAGTGCCTATGCTCTGTTCCAAAAAGATTATCTGGCGTATAAACTGAATAAAGATTTAGAACCTTATCAAATTGAAATTACTGCCCAAAACATCGAAACTTCTCAACAGCACGAAAGACTGAAATTGCTTATCGGGCAGAAAGAAATCGGACAAAAAGAACTCCAATACAAAAAAACAGAACTAAATCGCTATAAAAACTTGTATGAAAAAGGCGTAATTTCTGCACAGGAATGGGAACAGAAAAATGTAGAATATCTGCAACAGGAAAAAAGCAACAATAGTTTACAATCGCAAATTTCTCAATTGCGTTCGTCGCTCAACGATTTAAACCGAAACAAAAAAACGACAACGGTAAATCAGTCGAAAGACAATATTAATTTACTGCGAAATGTTATCTTATCTTTCAACCAACTCAAAAAATCCATAACAGAATGGGAATTAACGTACGTTTTGCGTTCTTCTATTTCGGGACAAGTTTCGTTTATGCAAATCTGGACAGAAAACCAAACCATCAACGCCGGAGAAAATACTTTTGTGATTGTGCCGCAAACGAAATCTGATTTTGTGGGAAAAATCAAAGCACCTGCATTAAACTCCGGGAAAATTAAAACAGGACAGGCAGTCAATATCCGTTTGGCAAATTACCCAGACAGAGAGTTTGGAATCGTCAAAGGAGAAGTAAAAACCATTTCCCTAACACCCGACAAAGAAAACAACCTGCTTATTGACGTAACCCTGCCTGATGGTTTAGAAACCTCTTACGATAAAGAAATTATATTCCAACAAGAAATGACCGGGACAGCAGACATCATCACAGAAGATTTGCGATTGATAGAACGACTGCTTTATCAGTTCAGAGATATGTTTAGTAGAAGTTGATAGAATCCAACTGATTTATAAATTTACATTCTAAAATCTAAAAAATGATAGTTATATTTGCAAAACATCAACGAATGTAGATATGCTAACAGAATTAAACGCAATATCGCCGATTGACGGTCGATACAGAAAAAAAACAGAGGCTCTGGCTCATTATTTCTCGGAAGAAGCTTTGATTAAATATCGGGTTTTGATTGAGGTGGAGTATTTTATCGCTCTTTGCGAGTTGCCATTACCTCAATTGATGGGTGTGGATAAAAATTTGTTTGACGCTTTGCGGGATATTTACAGAAATTTTTCTGCAGACGACGCTCAGGCAATCAAAGAAATTGAGAAAACAACCAACCACGATGTCAAAGCAGTTGAATACTTCATCAAATCAGCTTTTGACCGTTTAGGATTGCAGGAATACAAAGAGTTTATCCATTTCGGGCTGACTTCTCAGGACATCAACAATACAGCCATACCGCTTTCTGCCAAAGACGCATTTGTGAATGTGTACAAACCAATGCTTATCAACCTGATTACGAGATTGAAAGAATTGAGCATCGAGTGGAAAGACGTCCCGATGCTGGCGAAAACACACGGACAACCTGCATCGCCAACCCGCTTGGGAAAAGAAATTCAGGTTTTTGTGGTGCGTCTGGAAGAGCAGTTGAGGTTGTTAAACAATATTCCGTTTGCGGCTAAATTCGGAGGAGCTACCGGAAATTACAACGCACATCACGTGGCTTATCCGGAATATGACTGGCGGGCGTTCGGAGAAAGTTTTGTGGAAGAAACTTTGGCGTTAAAACATTCGTTCCCGACCACACAGATTGAACATTATGACCATTTTGCAGCTTTGTTCGATGCACTCAAACGTATCAATACCATTGTGTTGGATTTGAACAGAGATGTTTGGACTTATGTGTCGATGGAATATTTCAAACAGAAAATTAAAGCAGGCGAAATCGGTTCATCAGCCATGCCACATAAAGTTAATCCGATTGATTTTGAAAATTCAGAAGGAAATTTAGGTATAGCCAATGCTGTATTTGAGCATTTGTCTGCCAAACTTCCGGTATCCAGATTACAGCGTGATTTGACCGACAGTACCGTTTTCAGAAACATTGGTGTACCGTTCGGACATACACTCATCGCTTTTGAATCAACATTAAAAGGATTGGATAAGTTGTTACTCAATGAGGCAGCAATTATGCAGGATTTGGAAGACAACTGGGCGGTAGTTGCCGAGGCTATCCAGACTATTCTTCGTCGTGAAGGTTATCCCAACCCGTATGAAGCACTGAAAGATTTAACAAGAACGAATGAGGCGATTACCCGAAGCAGTATCCATCAGTTTATTGAAAATTTAGATATTTCTGCCGAAGTAAAAGCAGAATTGAAAAAAATCAATCCGACAAATTATTTGGGTATTTAATAAAGCAAAAAAATAGCAAAATATGATTATCAAACCGAGAACAAGAGGATTCATTTGTTTGACAGCACACCCGGAAGGAGCTGCAAAAAATATCAAAAGACAGATAGATTACGTAAAATCAAAAGGTAAAATCAACAACGGACCGAAAAAAGTATTGGTCATCGGAGCATCTACCGGTTTCGGAATCGCTTCTCGTATCGCAAACGCTTTCGGTTCTGATGCGGCGACAATTGGTGTGTTCTTTGAAAAACCTGCCACAGAAGGGCGTCCTGCCACAGCTGGCTGGTACAACAGTGCGGCGTTTGAAAAAGAAGCTCATGCAGCCGGACTTTATGCTAAATCAATCAACGGCGATGCTTTTTCTGATGAAATCAAGCAGCAGACTATTGATTTGATTAAGCAGGATTTAGGTCAGGTTGACTTGGTGGTGTATAGTTTGGCATCGCCACGGCGTACGCACCCGAAAACCGGTGTGAGTTACGCTTCTGTACTTAAACCGATTGGCAAGCCTTTTACCAATAAAACTGTTGATTTCCACACCGGAGTAGTTTCCGATATTTCTATTGACCCGATTGATAGCGACGAAGATATCGCCAACACAATCGCTGTGATGGGTGGGGAAGACTGGAAATTCTGGATGGAAGAATTATCTAAAGCAGGTGTTTTGGCTGATGATGCAAAAACAGTAGCTTATTCCTACATCGGGCCGGAATTGACCTACCCGATTTACCGTAATGGAACTATCGGGAAAGCCAAAGACGATTTGGAGGCTACCGTTCCTGTAATCAATGATATTTTGAGCGGAGTGAACGGAAAAGCGTATGTTTCTGTGAACAAAGCACTGGTTACACAATCCAGTTCAGCGATTCCTGTGGTGCCTTTATATATCTCATTATTGTATAAAGTCATGAAAGAAAAAGGTATCCACGAAGGTTGTATCGAGCAGATGCAACGTTTGTTTGCCGACAGATTATATGCCGATGAAATTCTTTTGGATGAAAACGGAAGAATCCGTGTAGATGATTGGGAAATGAGAGAAGATGTTCAGGCGGAAGTAGCTGTGCTTTGGGACAAAGTGACTTCAGAAAATATCGAAGAAATATCGGATATCGAAGGATACCGAAACGATTTTTTCCAGCTATTCGGATTCAATATAGATGATATCGATTACGATGCAGAAACCAACGAGCTTGTACAGGTTCCGAGTATAAAATAAAAGCTTTAGGCGATAAGCTGTAAGCAACCTGACCTGCCTGAAAAAAAGTTTTTTTTCAGGCAGGTTTTTTTATGTCCTGTTGAATCTATCCTGTTAGCTTTTGAAACCTGAAACAAAATAGCTATTAGTCAAAAGCCATTATTAGTCTTAGCGGTTATTTCGTTACTTCGTCATAGTTTTCAAAACTTTAAACAAAAAAATCATAAGTGTTGTTTAATTAGGAATTTGTATCTTTGTGAGTTCAGTTTATTAAAAAAAACATAAAATATGCACAAAGACAGCAAAAGACGGGAGGCTTTACTTTATCATGCTAAGCCTGCTCCGGGAAAAATATCCATAGTTCCAACCAAACCAACTTCGTCTCAGCGGGATTTATCCCTGGCGTATTCGCCGGGCGTTGCAGAGCCGTGCCTCGAGATTGCCAAAGATGTTAATAATGTGTATAAATATACGGCAAAAGGAAATCTGGTTGCCGTAATTTCTAATGGTACAGCTGTTTTAGGCTTGGGAGATATCGGTCCCGAAGCGTCTAAACCGGTCATGGAAGGAAAAGGTCTTTTGTTTAAAATATTTGCAGGAATAGATGTTTTTGACATAGAAGTCGACACTAAAAATATTGACGAATTTGTTGAAACAGTAAAAAGAATTGCACCGACTTTCGGCGGAATTAATCTTGAAGATATCAAAGCACCCGAATCTTTTGAAATAGAAAGAAGATTAAAAGAAGAGCTGGATATTCCGGTTATGCACGATGACCAGCACGGAACTGCAATTATATCGGCAGCAGCATTATTGAATGCGGTAGAGCTGGCAGGAAAAAAGCTGGAGGAAATAGAAATTGTCGTGTCCGGAGCAGGTTCGGCAGCTATTGCCTGTGCTAATCTGTATGTGGCATTAGGAGCGAAAAAAGAAAATTTTCTGATGCTGAACAGTAAGGGCGTACTGAAAAAAGACAATGAAAAATTATCTTCGTTACAACTGGAGTATGCGACCGACAAACCGGTTTCAACACTTGCAGATGCTGTGAAAGGAGCCGATGTTTTTATCGGTCTTTCTACCGGAGATATTCTTTCGGCAGATATGCTTTTATCTATGGCAGATAACCCGATTGTGTTCGCGATGGCAAATCCTAATCCGGAAATAAAATATGATTTGGCGATAGCTGCCCGAAACGATGTGATTATGGCAACCGGGCGTTCCGACCACCCTAATCAGGTAAATAATGTACTTGGGTTTCCTTATATTTTCAGAGGTGCGTTAGATGTTCGTGCGACAAAAATCAATGAAGAAATGAAAATGGCAGCTGTCCGGGCATTGGCTGATTTAGCTAAAGAGACTGTTCCTGAACAGGTGAATATTGCTTATGGCGAAACGAAACTTTCGTTTGGCAGAGAATATATTATTCCAAAACCGTTTGACCCAAGGCTGATTACAGAGGTTCCGTTGGCAGTAGCAAAAGCCGCCATAGATTCAGGTGTGGCAACCTCGCCGATTACCGATTGGGACAAATACAGAGATGAGCTTGCCGACCGTTTGGGGAACGACAATAAAATGGTGCGGTTACTGATGAACCGGGCAAAAACAACTTCACAAAAAGTTGTTTATACCGAGGCTGACCAAATTAATGTATTGAAAGCAGCTCAAATTGTTTATGAAGAAGGCATTGCTACACCGATACTACTCGGAAATAAAAAGGTTATTTTAGAACTGAAAGAAGAATTAGGATTTCATGCCGATGTTGAAATCATAGACCCGAAAACAGATGAAGAAGCTGAACGTAGAGAAATTTTTGCTCAAAAATTCTGGAAAAGCAGAGAACGTCATGGAGTAACCCTGAATGATGCCCGTAAAATGATGAGAGACCGGAGCTATTTCGCCTCAATGTTGGTGTTGGAAGAACAGGCAGATGCTATGTTGTCGGGCTATTCGAGAAGTTACCGTACGGCATTGAAACCGGTATTGGAAATGATACCAAAAATACAAGGCGTGAGGAAAATATCATCAGCCAATCTGATGCTTACCCAAAAAAGAGGACCGGTATTTTTGGCTGATACGGCGATTAATCCCGACCCGACCGCAGAAGAATTAGCTGACATCGCTCTGATGACCGCAACCACAGTGAAAATGTTTGGTATGGAGCCGGTAACAGCGATGATTTCATACAGTAATTTCGGTTCGTCTAATTTAGAATCGCCGAGAAAAATTCAGAAAGCAGTAGAATCCTTACATGAAAGATATCCGGATTTAATCGTGGACGGCGATATACAAATGGATTTTGCTTTGAATCAAGAGTTGTTAAAAGAGAATTTTCCTTTCTCAAAGTTAGTTAACAGGAAAGTAAATACGCTTATATTTGCTAATCTGGACGCAGCGAATTCTACCTACAAAATGCTGAAAGAGCTTAACGGAGCTACTTCTATCGGACCGATTATTTTGGGGTTAGACAAGGCGGTTCACGTGTTTCAACTGGGTGCAAGCGTAGAGGAAATGGTCAATATGACCGCTGTGGCTGTGGTAGATGCAGACGAAAAGAAAAAAAGAAAGAAAAATAAAAAGTAACACATTGTTACGAAAAAATTGCTGTGTATGATTACCTTGTTAAGAGGAAAATTAATAGAAAAATCACCGACTGAAATAGTGGTCGAATGTGGAGGTATAGGCTATGAAGTGAGCATTTCTCTGCATAGCTATTCCTTGCTGCCTGCGGAGGAAAATATTTTGATATACACTTACCTGCAGGTACGGGAAGATGCCCATGTACTTTATGGATTTATGGAAAAATCCGAAAGGCAGATTTTTAAACTGCTGATATCCGTTTCGGGCATCGGAGCCAATACGGCACGTAATATGTTGTCTTATATTACACCTTCGGAATTGATGGCCGCCATAGCCAATGCTGATGTCGCAACATTAAAAGCGATTAAAGGAGTCGGGCCTAAAACCGCCCAGCGAATTGTGTTGGAATTACAGGAAAAGGTGTTAAAATTGGGTGCTTTCGAAGATTTATCGGTCATTCATCACAATACAAATACAGAAGAAGCGTTATCTGCATTAGAAGTATTAGGATTTAACAGGAAATCAACTGAGAAAGTGATTAAAAAAATAGTAAGTACCAATCCCGATGCTACGTCAGAAATGATTATTAAGCAAGCACTGAAAAATCTGTAATTTGGATGATGACATCTGATAGAAATATGTTTTTTAAGTGGCTGGTTGTACTTTTATTGTGTATGCCCGCCACTGTTTTTGCTCAGGTTGATGAAGAAGATGAACCCGAACAGGAAGAGCAAAATGTAATAAAAGGAAATGTCGTATTGGAAGACATTGACAAAATCATAGAATCCTATGAATATGACCCGGAATCTGACCGGTACATTTATTCAAAAAAATATGAAGATTACAATATCAATTATCCGATAATTCTGACCCGTGAAGAGTACGAAGCTTTGTTGCTCAAACGCAATATGCGTACTTTTTTCAGACAAAAAATGAGTGCTACCGAAGGTAGGCTGTCTGAAGAAGAACAACAGGATATGTTGCCGATGTACACGGTAAACTCTAAATTATTTGAGTCTATTTTTGGTAGTAATACCATTGATATCAAACCAAGCGGAAGTTTGGAATTGGATTTGGGTGTGCGTTATTCTAAACAAGATAACCCGATGATTTCGCCACGGAACCGTTCGGTTTTTGCTTTGTCCTTCGATCCGCGAATATCTGTGGGATTACAAGGAAAAGTAGGTACAAACATGGACGTGAATATCAATTACGATACGCAGTCTCAGTTCGGTATGCAGCAGCAAATGGCAAAACTCAACTATCAGCCGGGCGAAGACGACATTCTGCAAGCTCTTGAGGTGGGTAACGTGAGTATGCCAGTTAATAATTCACTGGTAAGAGGAGCACAAAACTTGTTTGGAGTTAAATCTACTTTGCAGTTTGGACCGACAACAGTAACCGGTGTTTTTTCCAGACAAAATTCAGAACGAAGAACCATTGTTGCTGAAGGTGGAGGAATGGTGGAAGAGTTCGAACTTTTTGCTCTCGATTATGACGCAAACAGACACTTTTTTCTGTCGCAATATTTCAGAAATAAGTACGATGAGGCTTTGGAAAACTATCCGTTTATCAACAGTCGTGTTCGTATTACAAGAGTTGAAGTGTGGGTAACAAACAGGCAAAATCGTTTAAATGAAGTAAACAACAACCAAAGGAATATTGTGGCTATTCAGGATTTGGGGGAATCCCGCCTGATGAATGCTAATCTGGAACGAACCATTGTTACCGACCTTAATCTGCACCCGGGATTTTTTAACGTTCCGGCAGATACACCGCCGAACAACCGAAATAACCAGTATGACCCGAGAAACATCGGCAATAACTTCCTCAATGAATCTTTGCGGAATATCAACACCATTGCCAGCGGATTTAATATTCAGGTTACCGAAGGTAAGGATTATGTAAAGCTGGAAAATGCAAGGAAACTTAATTCTTCCGATTTTACTTTCCACCCGCAGTTGGGGTATATTTCACTTCGTCAGCCGTTGAATAATAATGAAGTTTTGGCGGTGGCGTATGAATATACAATAGGGGGCGAAGTCTATCGTGTTGGAGAATTCGGAACCGACGGCGTAGATGCTAATGTGACCACACAAGATGATAATGGCGATGATATTCCGGCCACACAAAGTATTATTTTGAAAATGCTGAAAAGCAGTTTGACTTCCACCGACCAGCCAGTGTGGGATTTGATGATGAAAAACATTTATCAAATCGGAGGTGGCGGATATCAACAGATTTCTCAGGAAGGATTTTTATTCAATATCTTATATACCGACCCGCAACCACTGAATTATATTGCACCGGTTGGCAGTACGCCACTCCCCGAAGATGTGGAAAGTACCGCATTGCTGAATGTATTTCATTTAGACCGGTTGAACAACACCAACGACCCGCAGCAAGGAGGCGACGGCTACTTCGATTTTATCAGTTCGAGTATGACGACCAATCCGGATTATAATAGCAATTCTTACGGAGGGAATCAAGGTGGCTACCAAGGTGGTAGAGGCGGAGGTATGGGCAGCCAAGGCGGTCAAATGACCAATACCAATACTTTTGATGGTATAACCATCGACCCGCGAAATGGCTTGATAATTTTTACAACAGTAGAACCATTTGGTAAATATTTGTTTGATAAACTTTCCACCAATAGCGGAGAGGATTATGAAGTAGATGCGTCATATAATGACAATCAGAAAAAATACGTTTTCCGGGATTTATACCGGCGGAATGCAACCAAAGCATTGCAGGACAGCCAGAAAAATAAATTCCAAATGAAAGGAAAATACCGTTCGTCCGGAACGGGTGGCGGAATCAATGTCGGGTATAACGTACAACCGGGCTCTGTTACAGTTACTGCCAGCGGACGTACATTGATTGAAGGACAAGATTATAATGTTGATTACCAGTCCGGAAGAGTAGAAATTATCAACCCGTCTTTGGAAAACTCTCAGATAGAAATTTCTGTAGAAAGCAACAATATGTTCAATCAAACACAAAAGACTTTTTTCGGTGTACATGTTGACCATAAGTTTAATGAAAATTTCTCTATCGGAGGAACCTATCTAAGGCTATCCGAACAACCGCTGACTATAAAAAGTGCGTACGGACAGGAAGCTGTCAACAACACGATTTTAGGCTTTAATGCTAATTATTACACCGAGGCACCATTTCTGACACGCTGGGTTAACAAATTACCAAATGTTGATACCGATGCTATGTCTGACATCAGCCTGAAAGGAGAGTTTGCCTATCTGATTCCGGGAGCGTCCAATCGCGATCAGCTGAATGGAGAGGCTACCTCGTTTGTAGATAGTTTTGAGGGGAGTCATTCAAACATCAGCTTGCTGGCACCTAATTCGTGGTATTTGTCGAGTGTGCCAGTAGGGTTTGGAGAACAATTCCAGGATTTACAAAGTGGTTACCGCAGAGCTAAAATGGCTTGGTATCGCATTGACCCTATTTTCTATTCGCCAAGCAGAAGACCAAACGGAATTACCGATGTTGATTTAGCATCAAACCGAACCCGTCGTATTCTGAAAGAAGAAATTTTCCCGAGCATGGACGTAGCTGCCGGAGAATTACTCGTTATTAATACGTTGGATTTAACTTATTATCCAAAAGAAAGAGGACCATATAACTTTAATCCGGAATATTTAAGTAGTTCAGGTTCATTAAATCCTTCACAAAACTGGGCAGGTATTATGCGTTCGATGTCATCGCCGAATTTTGAGCAAAATAATATCGAGTATGTTGAATTTTGGATGATGGACCCTTATACTGGCAATCCGGGAGATGTGGTAGATATTACCAACGAAGGTAGTCTTTATCTGAATTTCGGATATATTTCCGAAGATATTCTGCAGGACGGATTGAAACAATACGAAAACGGATTGCCGGGAGCTGATAACAGCACACCGACAATCAGTAGTGATTGGGGGAGAGTGCCGGCATCAACTGCCTTAATTTATGCTTTTGACACAGACCCTAATAACCGACGTTATCAAGATGCCGGACTCGACGGATTTCTTGATGATGATGAACGTGCAAAATTCCCGGATTTTGCTCATTTAGATGACCCTTCCGCAGATAATTATGAATTCTTTTTGACTGCGTCAGGTAATATTATCCAGCGTTATAGAAACTATAACGGATTGGAAGGCAACAACCCTATTGAGTTTTCGGATAATAATAGAGGTAACAATAATATCCCGGATAAAGAGGACATTGATGGGGATAATACGATGAACACCATCAATGCTTATTATGAGTATAAAGTGGAGGTAAAACCAAATCCGGTGGTAGGCGAAAATTATGTAACCGATGTACGGCTTACAGACGCTCAGCTTGCAGATGGTTCAACCACACCGGTAAAATGGGTGCAATACAAAGTGCCGATACAGGCTAACCCGGACAGAGCGGTCGGAGCAATTGCCGATTTGCAGTCTATCCAGTTTATGCGAATGTATGTAACAGACTTTTCTGATGAGGTAACTTTGCGTTTCGCATCGTTGGATTTGGTAAAAAGCATGTGGTACAGATATGAGAAAGATTTGGTAGAAGATCCGACCCTTATCGTTGACGGAAGCAATACTGGTTTTGACGTACAATCTGTCAATGTGATTGACAACTTTTCCAGACAGCCAATTCCTTATGTAATGCCACCGGGAATAGACCGGGAGCAGATTAATCAGAACAACACTGTTATTAATCAAAATGAGCAATCATTGTCGTTGACGGTTTATCAGCAGAATAAAAATATCGCTGTTCCGTCAGGTTTAGAGCCGGGAGATTCCAGAGCTGTTTTCAAAAATTTCTATGATCCGATAGACATGCGTAGCTATAAAAAAATGCGTATGTTCCTACATGCCGAAGCATTGGACGGACCAGAAGACCCAACCCGATTGGAAGATGATGAATTGGTAGCCTTTATCCGTTTCGGAAATGATTTTACAGATAACTTCTACCAGATTGAAGTGCCGTTGAAATTGACCGAATGGGGGCAAAGCTCTGCTTACGATGTATGGCCTTTGGAAAATGAAATTGAAGTACAGTTGGAATTGTTAACAAAACTCAAACTGGCAATGCGGTCAGACCCGAACTATGACCCAAGCAGAATTTATTTTAAATACGAAGATGAAATCGCACCCGAGCTGGTTTCGCCAAAACCTAACCGATTGCGTATCGGGGTAAAAGGAAACCCGAATTACGGTTTGGTAAGAACCATGATGTTGGGGGTAAGAAACCAGACAGATATTTTATACCAAAGTACAGCACAGCAACCAAAAGACGTGAGGGGAGAAGTTTGGTTCAACGAACTCCGTTTGTCGGATATGGACAATAGCGGTGGTTGGGCTGCTCTCGCCACAATGGACGCGAACATTGCTGATGTAGCCTCGATTTCGGCATCAGTCAATACATCGACTTCAGGGTTCGGAGCATTGGAACAAGGACCGCAGGAAAGAAGCCGGGCAGACGTGTTCCAGTACGGCGTGGCAACATCGGTAAATGCCGATAAATTCCTGCCTAAAAAATGGAATGTTACTCTGCCGATAAGCTATTCGGTTTCTGAAGAATTTATTACACCGGAATGGGATCCGAATGACCCTGATGTGAAATTACAAGATGCCATAGATTACGCACAGTCACAGGAAGAAAAAGACAGAATCAAAGACCGGGCGGTTGAACATACCAAAAGAACGAGTATTAACTTTACCGGAGTGAGAAAAAATCTCGGCGAAAACCAGAAAGAACGGTTTTACAATATCGAGAATTTTACATTGTCACATTCTTATAGCAAACTCGAGCAAAAAACCTTTGAGATTGAAAAACTGGTTGACCAGCAAGCACGGACTTCGTTGGATTATAACTATGGATTCAAACCATGGAATATCGAACCGTTTAAAAACAGCAAAGAATTTAAACAGAAAAAATATTTCAAATGGCTGACTGATTTTAATCTGAATCTTATGCCGTCAAATGTGACTTTCAATACCAATATTGTTCGTCAGTTGAATCAGCAGAAATATCGAATGATTGATATTCAGGGAATTGAAATCCAGCCCTTGTACAGAAGAAATTATTTCTTTAATTATGGCTACGGATTGAATTTCAAGCTCACAAAATCTATCAATGTACAATATACAGTGAACAACAATAATTTGGTTCGTAATTATATGGACGATAATTATTATGTCGATAATTCACTGGGCATCTGGGACGGTTATTTTGATATGGGGCAACACAACACCCACATGCAGCAATTCAATGCGAGTTATCAGTTACCATTTAGTAAAATACCGTTTTTAGCATTCATTAACGGAACATATACCTACACAAGTAATTTCCATTGGCAGCGTTCATCTGATGCCATGTCGAATATTTACCTCGACGGAAATTATTACAATCTGGGGAATACAATTCAGAATTCCAACAAACACCAGTTGAACACCAGGCTGGATATGGGAAGATTCTACAAGTATATCGGATTAGAACCAACTAAGAATAAGAAAAAAACGTTGAACAGCCGAACAGCCTCAACACAACAAAGATTACGTCCTGGACAAAAATTGGAGGCAAATGCAATGCAGGGCAAACAAGAAGGAAATGAGGAAGAAGAAAAAGAAGGAAGTGCCTTTGTTGATGCGTTGATTAATCTGGCTACCAGCGTGAAGAATGTCCAGCTTTCTTATACGGAAAGCAATGGAACGGTGTTGCCGGGTTACTTGCCGGGCTTAGGATTCTTCGGGTCGAGTAAGCCAACTTTAGGCTTTGTGTTCGGTAGTCAGGAAGATGTTCGTTATCTCGCTGCACGCAACGGCTGGCTGACGAACTACCAAGGATTCAACCAGATGTATAGCGAAGTACACCAAAAAAGTTTGTCTTTCAAAGCAGAAGTAAGACCATTAAATGATTTGGTTATTGACCTTACAGCCAATATGCAGGAATCCAATAGCATGAGCGAACAATATGATGTGGACAGCAACGGATTTTACAATTCGAGGTCGCCGTATGAATTTGGTAATTATTCCATATCAACAATTATGTTGCCGACAGCTTTTGGCAGAAGTGACATCAACGGTTCGGAGGTTTTTGATGCTTTCCGGAACAGTCGTCAGAACATTGCTTTCGATTTGGCACGCCAACGTGGTATAGATTTATCTGACCCGAATAATATTGACGAATACGGTTATCCTGTGGGATATGGACGCACAAGCCAAGACGTATTGATACCGGCATTTATTTCGGCATATACAGGACAAAATTCGGATAAGCTTAGCGGATTTAAAATGAATATTCCGCTTCCGAACTGGAATATCACTTATTCAGGTTTATCTAAATTACCGTGGTTGAAAGATAAGTTTACCAATTTCACAATCAAGCATCAATATCAATCGTCATATTCGGTAAATTCTTTCCAGACCAATTATGATTACATTGCCGATCCAGACGCACTCAACGCAGCAGGAAATTATCCTTCGCCAACAGTGGTGGGCAATATCAATATGATAGAGCGTTTCATGCCGTTGGTAGAGGTAGGTTTTACAACCAAATCAGCATTCAGCTTCAAAGCCCGAATGGATAAAGACAGAATGTTGTCATTGAGTTTTGATAATAACTTACTCACTGAGGTACAAGGAAATACCTACTCGGTTGAAGTCGGATTCCGTATAAAAGATGTGGCAATCAATACCGATTTTGCGGAAGCAGGAAACGGCGGACGAATTGTCAGCGATGTGGACGTAGTTGTGAATTTTTCATGGAGAAAAAACAAAACCTATATCAGATACCTCGATTTTGATAACACGCAACTCGGTGGCGGACAAGATAACTGGATGGTTAATTTGAGAGCAACATACACATTCAGTAAAAATTTCCAAGGCGATTTCTTCTACGAGCACATGTTTAACAATGCGGTTATATCTACGATGTACCCGATTACAAACATTCGATCGGGAGTAACCCTGCGATATAATTTCGCAAATTAATTTACAATGAAATATGTTAGCCATACGAAAAATGTAGAATTAGTATTTGGCTTGATTGCGTTAATTTGAGTGTTAGCGGTCAGGCTGACGAACGACAGTGTAAAAATGAACAATGGAACAAATCCGAAAATATTTTGAAAAGACATTTATGCTGACTGACAAAGATTGGCAGATTTTTTCCTCAAAACTTACGAAACAGGAATTTTCTAAAAAACACGTTCTATTAAAAGTTGGGCAAGTTGAAAATTACCTTTCATTTGTCGAAACAGGTATTATACGTTTCTATATTCCCAAAGAAGAAAACGACCTGACATTTACTTTTATATTTGACAACAACTTCGTAAGTGGGTACGACTCATTTTTGACCCAAAGACCATCAATTTACCACGTGGAAACCCTAACAAAAACTACACTTTGGCGACTGACATATAACGACCTTCAAACAATTTACGATGAAACAGAGATTGGAAATACAATCGGACGACAAGCGAGTGAAGATTTATTCCTGAAAAAATCAAAAAGAGAACTTTCACTACTAAACGAAACAGCCGAACAACGTTACCTGAATTTATTTACAGAACAACCTGAACTCATAGAAAAAATCCCTTTAAAATACATTGCTTCTTATATTGGAGTTACACCACAAGCATTGAGCAGAATACGTAAGCGAATTTATTAACCCAAGTTCATTGTTTCGCTCTATAATTCTATTGACCTTTGTCGCAAAATAAAAACAGATGAAGCCTTTAATAGTTTTACTTTCAGTATTTGCAGTTTCGCTTTTGACAACAAAAATTGTTCGTGGAAATTTTGAACTTGCATTATCAGGACGAATTGCAATGTCGGCAATGCTTGCCTTCACTGCAATAGGACACTTTGCATTTACCAAAGGTATGGCAATGATGCTACCCGACTTTATTCCATTCAAAAGCGAAACAGTTTACTTGACAGGTATTATTGAAATTGCCGCAGCAATCGGGCTTTTTATTCCAAATTTCCGAATGGTTACAGCGTGGTTGTTAATTGCATTTTTCATACTCATACTTCCTGCAAACATCTATGCAACCATAAAACACATTGACTACCAGAAAGGAACTTTTGACGGAAATGGACTAATTTATTTATGGTTCAGAATACCGTTGCAAATTCTTTTCATTATTTGGGTATATTTGTCGTCTATTAAAGGCTGACGAAAAGCCCGAACCAACCATTGCACAACTCCAATTTTCAGAGCAAGAACAGAAAAAAACATAAAAAACGACCTCTTTAAAACAATTTTAAGGAGGTTACTTTTTTAGCTGCGGGGTAAAATCTTTTCGTCCTTGCATACAGCAAGATACGAATTTTTTTTATATTTGAGTTGTCCAACAAGCACAAAGGCTTAGCGAAACCTAACGAAGTGGTTCAGCGAAGCTAAATGTGGGGTTATACACTATCGCCAAGGCTCGAGACGTTGTACGATATTTTAAAACCAAGCTATGAAAAATTTACTAACAATTATAAGTTTATTATTTCTTTTTTCTTGTAAACAGAATGAAAACGCAACCAACAAAATATCATCATTCCAAAATTTAGAACTAAAACAACTTTCTTTTTCTGAACTTCAAGCTGATTTTGATTTATTAGTAAATAGTTTGAAAGAAGCTCATACAGGATTATATTGGTATTCGACTGAAAAACAATTTGATAGTTTAGTTTCCATTCAACGAACTTTATTAAAAGACAATCTAAACAGCTTACAATTTTATAATATCGTTTCTCCAATTATAGCTTTCTCTAAAGAAGACCATTGCGATATTTCGTTGTCTGATGAACTGAACAACGCATTAGCTGAAAAGGGATTTTTTCTTCCATTAATTATTACAAACCTCAATGAAAAACCGTTGATTTTAAATCAGCCATACAAAGGATTGACATTGACAGAAATTAACGGAGTTAAAATTGAAGAAATCTATCAAAGAATATTCAACACATTCGCCTCAGATGGATTCATTCTATCGTCCAAGTACAGATATTTAGATTTAAGAGGTTTTTCAAGAGAGTATGCAAAAGTTATTGACCAACAAAAAGAAAACACAATAACTACAAAAGACCTATCAACAGGAAAAACGGAAACCCATCAGTTAAAATCTGTTTCGTACAAAAGACTAAGCGAACTTACGGCACAAGTTTTTAATGAAAACAAAATAAGAGAAGAAATAGACAAACCTGGAGAATTGCTATTTATAGAGAATAACACTGCGGTTTTAACTTTCACGACTTTTGGTAACAGCGATTTTGAAGAGTACAATATGAATTTCGAACAATTTGTGGACTCATCATTTATAGAAATTTCAAAGCAAAAATCAACGAATCTGATAATAGATTTGAGAGATAACGGAGGTGGTTCGGAAGGAAACGAGGATTATCTGTTTTCTTATCTGACTGACAAACCCTACAATAAATACAAACACGTTGAATTATCAAGATTTTCGTTTAGTTTTCTTAATCATACAGATTATTCAAGTCCCGAAGACAGAAAAGAATTAGAAAATGAGTTAAGAGCAGAAAACGAAAACTCAGATGATGGGAAAATTTACCGAAAACCGGGTATTTATCTTCAAGAACCATTAAAAAACAATCCGTTTAAAGGACAAGTTTATGTTTTAACAAGTGGCTGGACTTATTCGGGAGGAGCCGAGTTTTCGACTTTAATGAAAGAATATACAGATGCTATTTTTATCGGAGAAGAAACCGGAGGCGGATACTATGGAAACACGAGTGGATCGTCTTTAGAATTGACTTTGCCAAACACCAAATTGGTTGTTGATATTCCAATTTTAAAATTTGTTTTAGATGTAAAAAAAGGAAAGTTTGGTAATGGTATAATACCTGATTTTCAAATTCAACCCACTTTTGACGAGTACATTAAGGGTTACGACACAGAACTTGAATATGCTAAAAAACTGATTGAAAAATAAAAAATATCCATAACAACAATTTGGTCTGAAATTGCCAGAAACCTCACCTGAAATATTCACTTTCTGACATCTTTTTGTAACCTTTTCATTTTATGTTTACTCTAATCAGGTATAAACATTTAAAATTTTCAAAAATGGAAAGTACAATTAAAAGTCAATCTTTGACACAGACATTCAACCTGTTAAAATACACATTCGGAATTGTGCCTATTGTTGCAGGAGCTGATAAATTCACTAATTTGCTAATAAATTGGGAACAATACATCAATCCTGCAATGGCTGATTTATTACCGTTTTCTGCCTCAACTTTTATGATGATTGTAGGCGTTATTGAAATTGTTGCAGGTATCATTGTACTGAAAAAAGCTGAAATTGGCGGATATATTGTTGCCGCTTGGTTAACAGCTATTGCATTGACATTATTACTTGGTTTCAACTATGTGGACGTAGCTGTACGTGACCTCGTAATGGCAATTTCGGCTTTGGCTATGGCAAGATTATCTAAAATTGTTGAATAAAGTATGAAACAATTTGAAAAACTGACAGAAACAGAAATCATTGAACGAGTTTTAAAAGGAGAAAAATCGCTTTACGAACTTATCGTAAGGCGGTTTAATGCTTATTTATATAAAATTGGCAGGTCGTACAATTACAATCACGAGGATACACAGGACTTGATGCAAGATACTTATATTGATGCTTTTAAAAGTTTATCACAATTTGAAAATCGTTCCAGTTTTAAAACGTGGATTATTCGTATTATGATGAATAACTGCTATCGGAAAAGAGAAAAATCAAGTTTTAGAAATGAAATTATGCAAGACGTAAACGAACACGCAACGCCAATGTTTACCAATAGAAATAATGAGACAGACAAAGTAATTCAAAGCCGTGAGCTGGGAACTATCATTGAAAATTCGCTTGTAAAAATTCCACTGGATTATCGAATGGTTTTTTCGTTACGGGAAATAAACGGATTAAATGTTTCCGAAACCGCAGCAATGCTGAATATCAGTGAAGCAAACGTAAAAGTGCGTTTAAACAGAGCAAAAACAATGCTGCGAAGTGAGATAGAAAACGCTTATTCTGCCAGCGAATTATTTGAATTTAATTTGATTTATTGCGACGCAATGGTAGAAAATGTAATGAAAAAAATTAACGAATTATAATTTTATCATGCAGGAATTATTAAATACCGGTTTAGACAAAATCGTAACAGATACACCTATTCTTAACAACGCTTTTGAGTTGAGCGACAGTGAAAAGATAAACCAGATAGAACATCATTTTGCAGAGATAATGCAAATACTCGGACTCGACCTTTCTGACGATAGTTTGAACGGAACACCGAAACGAGTGGCAAAAATGTTTGTAAAGGAAACATTCAGCGGACTAAACCCCGACAACAAACCCGAAATCAGTCTTTTTGAAAACAAATACGGTTACAAAAAAATGCTCATTGAAAAAGACATTACGTTATATTCCAATTGCGAACATCATTTTGTGCCTATTATTGGTAAAGTACACGTAGCTTACATTCCCGACAAGCAAGTTATCGGGCTGTCTAAAATCAACCGATTGGTGCAGTATTACGCCAAACGACCACAAGTTCAGGAGCGTTTGACTGTTCAGATTTCGGAAGCATTAAAAGAAATATTGCAACACGATGATGTGGCAGTTGTAATAGAAGCGGACCATTTGTGTGTGGCTTCAAGAGGCATTACAGATACCAATAGCAAAACCGTTACGGTTAGTTATTCGGGACAGTTTGAGAATGAAGCTGTCAAACAAGAATTTTTATCGCATATTCAAAAAAAGTCATAGTATTGTTCTTTCACAGATAAAAAGTGAAAAACTCATAAAGGAAAATTTGTACGTCACATAACATCAGGGCGGAAAACTGCTACATTTTTTTGTTATTTAACAATGTCTTGAACTGTAATAAATAATTTTTCATCGTCTACTAAAAAAATAATGTTACATTTGCTGAAAACTTAATCACAATGAATATACCAGTTAATTTAAAGTACACAAAAGATCACGAATGGGTGAACGTAGAGGGTGATATCGCTACAGTGGGTATCACTGATTTTGCTCAAAAAGAATTGGGCGATATTGTATATGTTGAGGTAGAAACTCTTGACCAAAATTTAGACAGAGAAGAAGTGTTTGGTACAGTAGAAGCCGTAAAAACAGTTTCTGATTTATTCTTGCCTTTGTCGGGAGAGATTATCGAATTCAATGAAGAATTGGAAACCGAACCGGAATTGGTAAATACAGACCCGTACGGAAAAGGCTGGATGATAAAAATCAAGCTTTCTGACGAATCACAAATTGCAGATTTATTGTCAGACGAGCAATACAAAGAATTGATAGGTGCCTAACAAAAAAACGCTTTTGGCGGTATTGTGGAATGTATTGATATTGATTTTCTGTCTGATTAATCTGTCAAACATCGACAGCGTTCAGAAAATATCCTTTCCGCATATCGACAAAATTGTACATTTTGTGTTTTACACCACCGCTTCATTTTTGTGGCTGTGGGCATTATCAGCAAGAAAGAAAAAACTTTCGGGACTCATCATTATATTGATTGTAGCCGGATTAATCCTCTTCGGACTGATGGTGGAAATTTTACAAGATGTATTTCCAACAAGGCGTTCCTTTGAATGGTTGGACGTGCTGTGTAATACTGCAGGAGTCATAACCGGAACAGGCATTTGTCTGATATACCGCAAACTAAAACCTCACACACAGTGAGGTTTTTTTATGTTTGTTACCGACCCGTTAAGGGCTGTTAGTGTTTTTTTCTTTGTGGATTTTACGGCTTTGAAGGTACTGATTGTTGTTTGCTAAACAATATTTTAAAATAGTTAGCGAAAAGATATTTTTTAAAGTATATTTGCAGTCAGAACAACGATTATACCACAGCGAGCAGTGAATACCAAAACATCGACTTATTCAGTTTTCAAAGATTTTAAGGAATTGACCAAAGTAGGCTTGGCTGTTAGCGTTGTTTTTTCTTCTATTGCCGGTTACTTTTTGGCAGTAGATTCGTGGTCGGAAGTCAACTGGACGATTGTTGCTATGTTAGCAATTGGAGGTTATTGCATGGTCGGAGCGTCCAACGCCTACAATCAGATTATAGAAAAAGATATTGACGCCAAAATGGACAGGACAAAAAACCGGCCGGTAGCGTCTGGTAGAATGTCTGTGAATACCGCTTTTGCTGTTGCGTCGTTATTAGCGATTGCCGGAGTGGTTATCTTGTACATCATCAATCCGAAAACAGCCATGTTCGGTGCGATATCTATCTTTTTATATACGTGTATATATACGCCCCTCAAACCCATCACACCTTTATCGGTATTTGTCGGAGCGTTCCCGGGAGCTATTCCTTTCATGCTTGGCTGGGTAGCTTGCACCGGAGAATTTGGCGTTGAGGCGGGAACATTGTTTTTGATACAATTTTTCTGGCAGTTTCCGCACTTTTGGGCTATCGGCTGGTTTTTGTATGACGATTACCAAAAAGCAGGTTTTTCTATGCTGCCAACCGGAAGAAAAGATACTAAAACTGCATTACAGGCTATTTTGTACAGTATTTGGTTAACGGTAGTTTCTGTGTTTCCGGCAACCGGACTGACAGGAAGTTTAAATCTGAGCATTCCAGCTGCGATTATTGTATTTGTATGTGGTTTGTGGATGATTTGGGCAGCCATTCAACTTTATCAGAAAAGAACTAACAAAGCAGCTAAATCATTAATGTTGGTCAGTGTGACTTATATATCTTTGATACAAATCATATTCGTGATAGATAAATTTTTATTCTAATGAATCAACCGGAAGAAATAACACTTAGACAAAAAAGAAAAGAAAAATCGTACAAAACGATGCTTTTTCTTGCTATGGCAAGTATTGTAATGATTTTTGCAGGATTGACCAGTGCTTATGTGGTAAGTAAATCACGTCCGGATTGGCTGACTGATTTTGACCTGCCACAATCTTTCCTTTGGAGTACGATTGTGATACTAATCAGTAGTGCGACTTTTCACTTGGCAGTGAGTGCGATAAAAAAAGGTAATCGGTCTAATACCACGCTTTTTCTGTTATTGACTTTATTGCTCGGAGTAGCTTTTGTGATATTACAGTTTATTGGCTTTGGGCAGATTGTTGAACAAGGGTATTATTTTACAGGAAGTGAAAGCACCATTACTACCTCATTCCTTTACGTGATTGTAATTGTGCATTTGGCACACTTGTTTGGTGGAATGATTTCTCTTTTGGTTATAATTTATAATCATTTTAAACAAAAGTACACTTCTTCTCAAACGCTTGGAATTGAGTTAGGTGCGATTTACTGGCACTTTATGGATTTCTTGTGGTTGTATTTATTTTTGTTCTTCACGTTTTATAAATAACGAAATTGCTTTTGGTTGAACAAAAAAAAATGTAAATTTGAACACTTTTTAAAAATATTAACAATACTATGGGAGCGACAGTTGATTCAGTAGCTACAAAGCAAAAAGTTTGGGGCGGAGGCGAAGCCGTAAAGCCTTTCGGAGCCAGCTATGGTAAAATGATGATGTGGTATTTCATCGTATCAGATTCTTTAACTTTTTGTGGGTTTCTGGTAGCCTATGGATTTACAAGATTTAAATTTGCAGACTCTTGGCCGATTGCCGATGAGGTGTTTAACCACTTTCCGTTTATGCACGGGGTAGATGCACCAATGTACTATGTTGCCTTGATGACATTTATTTTGATTTTTTCATCAGTAACAATGGTATTGGCAGTTGATGCCGGACATCAAATGAAAAAAAACAAAGTAGCCCTTTATATGCTGCTTACTATTGTAGGAGGAGGAATTTTCCTTGGTTCGCAAGCTTGGGAGTGGAAAAACTTTATTAACGGAACCTACGGAGCTGTTGAAACAAAAGGAGGAGAAATCTTGCACTTTGTTGACGGGGAAGGGAAAAAATTAGCATTAGCTGATTTTGCTGATACCTCAGTACACAGAGAAGATGCCGCCTTGTCCAGAAATGACGGTTCATGGTTTTTAGGTTCTAAATCTACAACGTCGGTATCATTAAACCAGGTAATTGCCGGATTGGAGGCTGATCCTAATATCAGAATCAGAACGCAATATACAACACCGGATAATGCTCACGAAAAAATCGTTTTATCACGGGAAGAAAGCTTAGCAAGAATCAGTGACTTTACCTATGTGGTGGAAGGAGCTAATCTGATAAGAAACGAATTCGGACACAAAACATTTGCGAACCTGTTCTTTTTCATTACAGGGTTCCATGGATTCCACGTTTCAATCGGAGTATTGCTGAATATCATCATATTTTTCAATGTACTGTTAGGTACTTACGAAAAAAGAGGTTCATACGAAATGGTGGAAAAAGTAGGATTATACTGGCACTTTGTTGACCTTGTTTGGGTATTCGTATTCACATTCTTCTATCTTGTTTAATTAGAAAAACAGCTTAAATTATGTCAGCTCATACACACGAATCGAACACAAAAAGAATTTGGACAGTATTTGGTATTTTGTCAGTTTTAACGATTGTCGAGGTAGCCTTGGGTATATTTAAACCAGATTTTCTGTTCCATACCAAAGCAGGTTTTTGGATTCTGCACCTAAGTTTACTAAACTGGATATTCATTATTCTTACCATAGTGAAAGCTTATTATATTATGTGGGCGTTCATGCACCTGGAAGGCGAGAAAAAAGGTTTCGTCTGGACGATTGCCGGTACAATGGTATTCCTGATTATATATATGACTCTTTTGATTCTTGATGAAGGTCAATATGTATATGATGTTTATAACTCGCCGGTAGCCGGATACAGATGGATATTCTAAAGATTAATATATAGTTAAAATGGCGGTTTTATGACCGCCATTTTTTATATTTGCACGAAACAGTTTCAGATGAAAAAAGTAGGTTTATTCATAGCTTTGTTTGTAATTCCTATTGTTGTTTATCTCTTTTTCTCTTCGGGTGTAAACATCTTTGTGAAGTTACCCGTAGTAAATGAGCAGATTCCCGAAATCCCGAATCATTGGCAAACCAGCGATGGGCAACATATTCGGCTGAACGACAAGGTAACAATTTTAGGCTTTATAGGTGATTTGTCTTTTGAGAATCAATCCAATATGACTAATGTTAGTCAGGAAGTTTACCAAAAAAACAAACGTTATCTCGATTTGCAGGTCGTGTATGTAGTGCCGGAAGAACGCAAGAATGAAGTGGAGGAATATGTCGAAAAGTTAAGCAGAACTACCGAAATGCCTTCATGGAATTATATTTTTGCCCAGCCGGAAGAAATTCGGGAATATTACCAAAAATTACAGGTAGATGTTCCGATGGTTGATGCCAATACACCTTACGTTTTTATCGTAGATAAAGATTTTAAACTTCGCGGGAGAAAGAAAAAATTAGACAATCAGCAATATCAGGACGGTTATCTGTCTTCAGAACCAATAGAAATCTTGCACAACGAAATGGAAGACGATCTGAAAGTGGTTTTGGCAGAATATCGATTAGCAACAAAGAAAAACTATAAAACACAAGAATCAGAATGAAAAAATATTCCTACATCGTCGTAGCTTTTGCTGTTTTGGTTTTCGGAATTTTGTTTGTGCCGAAAATCGTTGATGGCTTTAAGAATGATACCATTGTTCAAAATGATCGATTGAATAAATCTGCCGAAAAAGAATTGCTTACCATTGGCAGAGCCCCGGAGTTTAGTTTTACTAATCAGGATAACGAAACGATTACCAATGATTTTTATGACGGAAAAGTTTATTTAGTAGAATTTTTCTTCACTTCCTGCCCGACGATTTGCCCAATAATGAATGAAAATATGGTGAAGCTACAAAACACTTTCAAGTTCGAAAACAATTTTGGTATAGCTTCATTTACCATCGATCCAACCAACGATACACCCGAGGAATTAAAATCACATGCCAAATCATTAGGCGTTGTGAATCCGAATTGGCAGTTTTTGACCAATACGCAGGAAGAAATATTTGCTTTGGTAAAAAATTTTAATCTCTATGCTGCACAAAACGATGATGTCCCTGGAGGGTTTGAGCATTCCGGTTATTTTGCTTTGATAGACAAAAAGGGAAATATCCGTTGCCGGAAGGATAATTCAGGCAATCCGATTTTGTACTATGACGGCACAGAACAAGAAGGTGTGGAAATGTTAAAAGAAGACATTAAAATTTTATTGGCAGAATAATGGAGGATAAATTAGCCTTAGAAAAAAAATATAATTTCTGGATAAAAGTTTTGTCCATTGCTATCCCGGCTGTGGTGGCTTTATTGTTTGGCGTGAACCTGCAAAAGTTGGGCTATGATGTAAAACCATTAAGTTTTTTACCACCGATTTACGCAACCATTAACGGGATTACGGCAGTATTACTTGTTTTGGCAGTAAGAGCCATTAAAAGGGGAAACCGAAATCTGCACGAACGATTGGTAAAGATTGCGATTGGCTGTTCTGTTGCTTTTCTGGCGATGTACGTTGCTTATCATATGACTTCGGTAGAAACAAGCTATGGTGGCACAGGTGCAATCAAATATGTTTACTTTTTTATTCTTATTACACATATCATACTGTCGATAATTATCATTCCGTTTGTGCTGATTACTTATTCACGTGGAATTTTGGGTAATTATGCAAAGCACAAGAAAATTGCCCGTATTGCATACCCGTTGTGGTTGTATGTAGCCGTTACCGGTGTGATTGTTTATCTGATGATTTCCCCATATTATCAACATTAAAATGATGAAAAGAAGATTAATTTTATTTGTTATATTTATGCTTGGTTTTTGTTATCAGGCTCAGGCTCAGTGTGCCATGTGCCGGGCAACTTTAATTACTGAAGATGGAGGCAACAAAGCGGAAGGCATCAACAACGGAATTGTCTATCTGATGGCTTTTCCTTATATATTGGTGGCGTTGGTCGGTTTTGCCATATACAGAATCATGAAAGATAAAAAACAAAAAAAAGTCGCCTGACAATGTAACATATTTCTCAAAAGCCCTACTAACACCATACAGAGTTAATCAGGTATGAAAAAAATATTAGTAGGCATATTCACACTCACATTCGCATGGCTCAATGCACAGAACAAGCAATGGACATTAGAAGAATGCGTGAGTTATGCACGTCAGAATAACCTTTCTATCCAGCAATATCTTTTAGATGAGAAAACCGCAGAACTGGATAAAAAAGATGCTGTCGGAAATTTTTTCCCGACAATTAATGCGTCCGGCTCACATTCCTGGACAGTTGGTTTGAATCAGAACATTACCACCGGGTTGTTGGAAAATCAAACAACACAATTTACTTCTGCCGGATTCGATGTCGGTATAGACATATACAAAGGCGGGCAGAATCACAAAAGAATGCGTCGAGCCGATTTGTCCACGTTGGCAGCCCGCTACCAGACAGAAAAAATCGTTGATGATGTTTCCATTAATGTAGTAAATGCCTATTTGCAGATTATTTTTTCCAAAGAAATTCTAAAGGCAAACTTAGCTCAGCTTCGTTTTGATGAACAGCAACTCGACAGAGTACAAAGTTTAGTTGATGCCGGTTCTGCACCGCAGGGCGATGTGTTAGACAGTCAGGCGACCGTAGAGGCGAGTAAGCAAAATGTGATTGTTGCTGAAAATAATTTGAAGTTAGCCAAACTCTCACTAACACAGCTGTTGCAGATTGATGATTATCAGAATTTTGATGTTGCTGACGAAAGTTTTGAAATAGAAGCGTCTGAAGTTTTGCTACAAGACCCGCAACAGATTATTGAGCAGTCTAAAGATGTATTGCAGGATTATAAAATACTCCAAACGCAGGTTGAACTGGCAGAAACCGATGTAGCGATTGCCAAATCTGCAAGACTTCCGTCCATACGGGCTTTTTACAACTTGGCGACCAGAGCTGCCCACGCTGATGTGGTTACAGATTATATCGTAGATGTAAATAATCCGCAGCAAATTGGAATTGTGGAAGGAACTAATCAAAGAGTATTGGCACCTCGTACACAACCTGTTTTCGGTAAACCGGCACCGTTGCTGGAACAGTTTGATATGAACAAAGGGCATAATTTCGGTATAGGAATTTCGATACCAATTCTCAATGGTTTTTCAGTACGGAATAATGTGAAAAGAGCTAAGCTTGCTCATGAGAAAGCCTTGCTGGCTGTAAAGGAAAATGAATTGCAGCTCGAACAAAAAGTGTACACCGCTTACACAGATACGCAAGGTGCTTTGCAGGCCTATCAGGCAGCAAGAACTACTTTGGAGGCTCGTAAGCAATCCATGGAATATGCACAGCAAAGATATGATGTCGGGCTGATTAATATCTTCGATTTAAACCAAAACCAGAATATGCTGGTGGCAGCTCAGTCAGAATTATTGCGTGCTAAATATGATTTTATATTCAAAACAAAAATATTAGAATATTACTTCGGATTACCCATTTTTAAATTAGATTAAGATGTCAAGAAAAAAAATTATAATCATTATTCTCATTATTGTTGCAGCTGTTTTGGTTATCGGAATGTTTGTGTCCAAACAATTTGCTAACAAAGGCGAAGGCACTGAAGTAGAAGTTACAGCAATTTCCACTTCGGCGATAACAGAAAAAGTATCTGCGACAGGGAAAGTACAGCCTGAAGTAGAAGTGAAAATATCTTCGGAAGTATCCGGCGAAATTATTGATTTACCGGTGGTTGAAGGTCAGGTTGTGGAAAAAGGACAGCTGCTGGTACGGATTAATCCGGATTTGTATCAGTCAGCAATAGACCGAACCATAGCTTCATTGTCCACCGCTCGGGCAAATCTTAATCAGGCAGAAGCCCAACTGGCAGAAGCCAAATATAACTTCGACCGAAACAAAACTTTGTTAGATAAAGGAGTGATTTCGAGAGCAGAATGGGAAAAAATTGAGGCGGCTTATGAAGTGGCAAAAGCTTCTAAAAACTCAGCATATTACAATGTGCAAGGTGCTCAGGCAACGGTTACTGAAGCTCATGACAACATGAACAGAACAACGATTTATGCCCCGGCAAGCGGAACTATTTCTAAATTAGATGTGGAACTGGGCGAAAGAGTTTTGGGTACACAACAAATGACAGGAACTGAATTGATGCGTATTGCCAATCTGAATAATATGGAGGTAGAAGTAGATGTCAATGAAAATGACATTGTAAAAATTGCAGTCGGAAATAAGGCGGTCATAGAAGTAGATGCCTATATGAAAAAGAAATTCGACGGAATAGTAACGTCTATTTCCAATTCAGCCGATGAAACATTGACTGCCGACCAGGTAACAAATTTCAAAGTAAAAATAAGAATTAACAAATCCTCATACGAAGATTTGATGGAAGGCAAACCGGAAACCTATTCGCCATTCAGACCGGGAATGACTGCTACGGTGGACATCATTTCCAACGAAAAAAGTGATATTCTGGCTGTGCCAATCGGGGCAATCATCATGCACCAGGAAGAAGGTTCGGATACCAGAAAAGAAGCAGTGTATGTGAAAAACGGTGATTTGGCAGAAATCAAGTATGTACAAACAGGTATTCAGGACGATAAAAATATCGAAATTATCAGCGGATTGGAAAAAGGCGATGAAGTGATTACAGGGCCATATTCTACAGTAAGTAAGTTGCTGATACCCGGTGCCAAAGTTTTTGTAAAAGATAATTTGGATACAGTCAAAAAATAAGAATGAATACATTGCCCATAATCTTGTCTGTTGAAACCGCAACAAAGCAATGTTCTGTTGCATTGACCGAAGGCGAAAAGCTTTTGGCTTGTGAAGAATTGGCGAAAGAACAATATACCCATGCTGAAAAACTACACGAGTTTATCAATCAGGTGGTCACGCAGACAGGATTGTCTTTTTCTGATTTAGATGCAGTAGCAGTCAGCAAAGGTCCTGGTTCCTACACCGGATTACGGATAGGTGTCTCGGCGGCGAAAGGGTTGTGCTATGCGTTGAATATTCCGTTACTGGCACACAGCACGCTGGAAGTGCTGGCACAACAAATCAATCCGGAAGATGGACTGATTATTCCGATGATTGATGCCCGCCGAATGGAAGTGTTTACCTGTGTTTTTGACAGTAATAAGCATTATATCGAAATGCCCAATGCGAAGGTGATTGAGCCGAACAGCTTTTCAGAATATAAAGATAAGATTCATCTTGTCGGCGATGGTGCGTTGAAATGTCGGGAAGTACTCAGCGAACCGAAATTTGTTTATTATCCAGATAATATTTATCCCTCAGCCAAAGATATGACAGCGTTGAATCTGAAGAAATATCAGGAAAAATCCTTTGAAGATGTAGCCTATTTTGAACCTTATTACCTGAAGGATTTTCAGGTAAACGGGAAAAAATAAACAACAAATGAAAAAACTAATCTTAGACGAGCTTAATCGCAAAACGACGGAAGAGTTTAAACAGGCAGCGAAAAAGCCTGTCATTATTATATTGGATAATATTCGCAGTTTGCACAATATCGGGGCGGTGTTCCGGACGGCAGATGCTTTTTTAATTCAGAAAATTTATTTGTGTGGCATTACAGCTTGTCCGCCGCATAAAGAAATCCGTAAAACCGCATTGGGAGCAACCGAAACAGTAGAGTGGGAGTACCGAGAAGATGTGATGCAACTTTTGAAGGAACTGAAAGAGCAATCAGTTTGCACCATAGCTTTGGAACAAACAGAAGGCTCGGTAATGTTACAGGATTTTACGCTCAAACCAGACACGGTTTATGCACTTATTTTTGGTAACGAGGTCAAGGGCGTGCAACAGTCCGTAGTAGATAATTGCGACGCGGTTATTGAAATTCCGCAGGAAGGCACCAAACATTCACTCAATGTTTCGGTGAGTGCCGGAATAGCTATGTGGGATTTTTACAGGAAAATAGCACAGCTTTAACGGCTGAAAATATCAGACAGAATTGTCATATAGTCCGCCGGATTTTTTTTAAAATCCAGTTGGCTCATATCAATTCTTTTTTTGTTTTCCGCATGGATTAATTCAAACTGATTTTCGTAAGCCTGACCGATTTTTTCGAGATAACCGGAAGAAATATTCGTTTCAAAAGAACGGTTTCTTGTTTTGATTTGTCGCAGCAGTTTATCAGTCGGCTGGTGTAAATAAATATACGAATCAATCGATTTGGTGTTGAAAGACAACTTGTTAAATGCTTTTATAAACAAAGCGTATTCATTTTTATTCAAAGTCTGTCGGGCAAAAAGCAGACATTTCTCTAGATGATAATCGCTGATGTATTTGGTGGAATTGTTTAAAACACTGAGCTGGTCTATGCGTTCCAGCAGAAAGTGCATTTCAAGTGTAAATGCTTTGCATTCCGGATTTTGGTAAAAATCAGCAATAAAAGGATTATTTTCAAAACTTTCCAAAACAGGTGTAATACTAAAATCTTCACTTATTTTTTTGACCAGACTCGTTTTTCCGCTACCGATATTTCCTTCAATAACTGTATATTTTTCAAACAGATTTTTATATTTGTCAATCGGAGCAATCAGCGTGCCGGTCGCTGTTAATGCGGACGTATCACCAGTATTTTTAAGTAAATCTTTAACGGAAGTTTTGCTTTCCGGGTGCACCCAATCCGGGCATATATCGACCAAGGGCATCAACACAAATTTTCTGTGAGCCAGCTGTGGGTGCGGGATAATTAAATCAGTCATTTTGATAATAGCATCGTCATAAGCGATAATATCTATATCAATAGTTCTCGCCTGATAACCTTCGCTGTCCTTTCGATTTCGCCCTAGTTCTTTTTCTATTTGCAGGATTTCAGCTAAAATATCCTCAGCCGGAAAATAGCTGTGAACAAGCGTGGCAGCATTTAAAAAATGATGACTGTCAAAACCCCACGATGGTGTTTCATATAGTCCGGAAACAGAAACCACAGTACCTACCCGGAGATTAATCTGGTGGATAGCTTCTTGTAAATAATCTTCACGGTTACCTAAATTACTTCCTAACGAAAGAATGACTTTGTGTTGCATGGGTGCAAATTAAGCAAAAAAATCTATCCGTTTGTAACAAATCGCGTATGATGACTACTTATTAGGTAAAACAAATCAGAATTATGAATTTTTTTAAAAATGTATTAGCAACAGTTGTCGGGATTTTTATTTTCCTGTTTATCAGCTTTTTTATGCTGATGATTGTCGGAGTTTTTCTTTCCGCAAGCGGCAGTAATAACACGGTAAAAACTAAATCCAATTCGGTGATTGATTTAGATTTGACAATGGTTACTGATGATTACGGCGGAAAAACCTATATCGAAGATTTTCAGTTTTCCGACCAAAAATCAGATGGTTTGGTTGATGTGATGAATGCCATTGAATATGCCAAAACAGACGACCGTATTAAAGGAATAAAAATTTTCAATCCGAGAATAAGTTTAGGTTTGACCCAATCTAAAGAATTGAGAGAAAAGCTGGAAGAGTTCAAAAAGACCGGTAAATTCGTGGTAGCTTACGCTGATGCTTATTCACAAGGAACTTACTATTTAAGCTCGATTGCAGATACTTTATACGTGAATCCGGTTGGCGATTTTGATTTTAGAGGGTTGGCATCGCAAGTAGCCTACTTCAAAGATTTTCAGGACAAAACAGGCATCGAAATGCAGGTTATCCGCCACGGAAAATACAAAAGTGCAGTTGAGCCGTTTTTACAGCAAAATATGAGTGAAGCAAACAGAGAGCAGATTACCGATATGCTGAATTCTATCTGGAATACGATAGCGACAGATATTTCTGATGCCCGAAATATTTCGCTGGATTCATTGAATAGCATTGCTAATAATCTCGGGGCGAGAACACCGCAGCTGGCTTTACAGAAAAAATTTGTGGACAAAGTGGCTTATGTAGATGAATTTGAAAATGGCATTAAAAAAGCATTGGGTGTCAAGAAAGATGAAAAATATAACGAAATAAAAGTATTGGATTACGTTACTGAGGTTAAGCCTAAATTTAATAATTCTTCTGTAAAAGACGCTATTGCGGTTATTTATGCTCAGGGTGAAATCAGAGGTGGAGAAGGAAACGCAAAAATTATTGGAGAAGGTTCAATTAACAGAGCTTTGGTTAAAGCAAGAAACGATGATAATATAAAAGCCGTTGTTTTGCGTGTGAACAGTCCGGGAGGTAGTGCTTTGACCTCAGATTTGATTTTGAGAGAAGTAGATTTAACCCGTAAAGTAAAACCGGTGATTGTTTCCATGGGCGATGTGGCCGCTTCCGGCGGATATTATATTGCCAGCCGAGCCGACCATATCTTTGCTGAGCCTACTACCATAACCGGTTCTATTGGTGTGTTTGGCATGATTCCGAATCTGGAAAAACTGGCAAATAAATGGGGAATTAATGTAGAAGAAGTAAAAACACACCAGCGTTCCGGAGGATATTCCCTGCTTAAGGAATTATCGCCTGAGGCTAAAGCTGAAATTCAGGAAAGTATTGAACGTGTGTATGATACGTTTGTTACACACGTTTCTGAAGGACGAAACATGACCAAAGAGCAAGTTGATGAAATCGGTCAGGGACGTGTCTGGACAGGTGTGAAAGCAAAAGAAATCGGTTTAGTAGATGAATTGGGTGGGCTGGACGATGCGATTGAATACGCAGCCGGTAAAGTGGAATTAAGTAAATACAAAGTATTGTCTTTCCCTGAATATAAAATCTCATTTAGTGATTTAATTGCAGATTTGCTTGGCGTTAAGATGAAAGCCAATCACAAAGCAATGATGATTGAACAGATTGGAAAAGAAAATTACGAAATGCTCGAACGCATCAATTATTTGGAACAAGCTAAAGGTGTACAAGCTATTATGCCTTATCAGCTAAATATTAATTAATTTAAATTACTTGGTTACTTTTTGACAAAAGACTGTCTGGGATTTTTTTTCAGACAGTTTTTTATTAGCTTAAGCAAACAAAAAAGGAACTGATTAACAGTTCCTTTGTGTATTTTTATGTAAGATATTTCGTTAAAAAGTGGCAAGCGACCTACATCGCACCGCTACAACCACATACCCTTGCTGCGTTCCCACCCTGGGGGATTCTGCAGGAGCTGGTCGTGTAGGACTTGCCAGTGCAAATATACTACTTTTTTATCTTTCTGCAACAGACTGAGAATTTTTATACAGATAAATTTAGCTGTTTACCCAATTTGCTAGTATTTCACGACCAAATTCCGTCATGATAGATTCCGGGTGGAACTGCACGCCATAAACAGGTAAATGATTGTGTCTGACAGCCATTACGTGATGATGCTCATCTACGGCAGTTATTTCGAGAGCATTATTGGTAATATCTTTTGGTGGAGTAATAATCCAGGAATGATAATGACCAATTTGAAATTTTTTCGGAATCTGATGAAACAACAGATTGTCGGCAGTTACGCTTATCATTGTCGGGATACCATGCAAAGGGCGGTCGAGCTGGGTAAGTTTCCAGCCGAAATACTCTCCGATTGCCTGGTGCCCCAGACATACCCCCAATATAGCGTGCGTTTGATGAAATTGATGAATAACTTCCATCAGTTGTCCGGATTCACGAGGTACGCCCGGCCCGGGCGAGAGCAATATTTTATCACAATGACGTAATTCCTCAAAATCTATTTCATCATTTTTATATACAACAATTTCGCTCGTGTCTAATCCTTCGATAATATGAACCAGATTATACACAAACGAGTCGTAATTGTCAATTACACAGATTTTTCTTTTCATTATCCTTTTGTTACTGAGCAAATTTAAGCAAAGTATTTGGAGTGTTAATTTTTTGTTGCTTAGTTTTTTTGGCGTTTAAAAAATGGGTATATTCGCTGATATTTTCTACTAAAATAATTTAAAAACAATGAAAAAGATATACACATTATCACTTGTAGCCTTTTCTACTTTGGTGTTGATTTCATGCGAAGATAAAAAAGCAACAGAAAAAACTACTTTTCAATTTGATTCGTCAAAGCTCAATCAAACTTATGACATAGGACAGTCGGTGCCTTTGCAAATCACTAATCCGGATAATATTTCGATAGATTCTGTGGTGTATTATGCCAATGATAAACGAATCGGTAGAGCGAAAAGCGACGATGTTTTTCAGTATGATTTATCTGCCGAAAAATATGGGCCGAAACGCATTAGTGCTGAAGTTTTTTCCGGAAAAAGTACCGGTGCGGCACAGGTAAATATAGATGTTTTGCCACAGGATATTCCGGAAGTATTGACTTTTGATATTGTGAACGAATATCCGCATGACCTCAAAGCCTATACGCAAGGATTGGAATTTTACGGAGATATGCTGATTGAAAGTACCGGAAACGGAGCAAGTGAAAAAACCGGAAACAGAGGGAAATCAAGTATAAGACAAGTGAACCCGAAAACCGGAGAAGTCCTGAAAATAGTAGAGCTGGACGACCAATATTTCGGGGAAGGAGCTACTGTACTGAATGACGAAATCTATCAGTTGACATGGCAGCATAACGAAGGTTATGTGTATGACGTGCATACGCTGGAAAAGAAAAGAACCTTTAAATATTTTCAAAATATGCAAGGTTGGGGATTGGTTACTGACGGAGAAAATTTATATATGACCGGCGGTAGTCCGAATATTTATAAAGTAAATCCGGAAGATTTTTCAATGATTGATTATGTGACCGTTGCGACCAACAGCTATGTTATTCCGGCAATCAATGAAATGGAATGGGTGAACGGTAAAATTTATGCCAATGTTTATACGCAGGACGCTGTTGCAATAATCGACCCAAATACCGGTGCGGTTGAAGGTGTGCTGAACCTTGCTTCCTTGAAGGATAAAGTAACTCACCACCCGGATATGGACGTATTGAACGGAATTGCCTATAACAAAAAAACAGATACTTTTTTTGTGACCGGAAAAAACTGGGATAAAATGTTTGAAATCCGTATTAACAAGAAATAGTGAAAAAATAAACCTTTTTCAGGTTCTGAAGACCTATTAAGTTCAAAATAAACCCGCATCATATCAAATTGAAAGATGCGGGTTTTATAATTTTAAAAGTAAGAGTCTGTTTAAATTTGTATTGTAAAAATGTTTATAGTTTATTTTTGAGGCAGAACAAGGCAAATTTTCAAAGGATAGCAGAGCTATCGTTTTAAAATTTAACGCAGTTATGACCAAAAAGAAGCATAAACAAATTATTAGATAATTTTAAACAGGCTCTAAAAACTACTTCATTTGTCTGATTCCTTCAGAGAGAATTTGTCCGAATTCATACATTTCTTCATAAGTGCTGTATAACGGCACAGGTGCCAACCTGATTACNCAATAGCTAATGGGGGGTAAAAAGCTAATGCCTTATGGCTAATGCCTCTTGCCTGAAAAGCTTAAGGTGGTTATAGCATCGGGGCTCACCTCT
This sequence comes from Avrilella dinanensis, assembly GCF_002807015.1. Lineage (GTDB taxonomy): Bacteria > Bacteroidota > Bacteroidia > Flavobacteriales > Flavobacteriaceae > Flavobacterium > Flavobacterium dinanensis. The sequence continues at coordinate 1,377,697 of NZ_NIPO01000001.1, forward strand.
TCCCATTCCGAACAGAGAAGTTAAGCCCGATTGCGCAGATGGTACTGCAATACCATGCGGGAGAGTATGTCGCCGCCTTGTTTTAGTGAAGCCTGTCTTGAAAAAGACAGGCTTTCTTTTTTTATACGAGCGGCGCAGTTCGTCCCGATGACTATCGGGACTCGGGTCGCCGCCTTGTTTTAAGAGTCCTTTACAGAAATGTAAAGGACTTTTTGTTTATATTCGATTTATTCAATACCTAATATAATCTAATTTCGTGTATAGAAAAGCAAAAAGGGGCATATATGATTATTTGAGATTGCTCTGTCTGTTCGAGTAAAGATTTCAAGCCCTCGAGGCTCTATCAGAATGAGAGAGGGCTTTTAGCTTAATCGATTCACGTCATATATATATTTACCCTTAGGTCGACTTTTCTACACTCTAACCTCTCTAAAAAGATATGATTCAATCCATCTGCGAAGAATGAATAATCTATGCTTTTTTCCGTATAAATACTATAGCTGGACAATCTCGTTTTATAGACCTAACACATTCAATAAATAAATAATCTACATATAAAAATACCCCGAAAATTTCTCTTCGGGGTAGTGTATGTTATTAAGAATATTGTTTATTTGCTTTCCTGTGTCAAAATCCAAGCTTCTTTATTGTCTGTTTTTTGTATCTCTCTTAGCTTTTCTCTTGCTTCGGTTTCGTCGGTATAAGAACCATAAGTTACCGGGTAGAGATTATACTTGGTTTTAGATAAAAACCGGGCGTTTTCAAAGCCTTTTTCTTTGAGTTCTTCAACAAGTACACTGGCTCTTTTTTCTGTTCTGAAAGCTCCTGCAATCAGATAATGATTGATTTTGGTTTCATTGGTTTCAAATTTTATTTGAGGAGGTTCGATAAAAAAGGTTGCCTGTTGCAACTGTTGCTGCACTTTGTCGTTCACAGCCTGCGTTACTGCATTTTTCTGTGATTCAAAATAAGTATATTCCTGGTAATTGTTGTAACCGAACCATGCTCCTGCACCGATAAGTACCGCAGCAGCAGCTTGTGCATATTTTCTGTATCCGGATTTGCGGGATTGAATAGGAATTATTTTGGTTTCTTTTTCTGCTTGCTGAAGTTTAGATACCATAACATTGCTCAATCCAAACGAAGTAGTCAGATAATTCTGAATACCATAAGCCTCGAAACCAACGATACCCTCTTCATTTTTTAATATTGTCCCTAAACCGCTCAATTCAATCGGTTTTTTTTGCTCAATTGCACTATTCCACATAGTAACATTTTCACTGATGAATTCTACTGCAGTTGAGTAGGTAATTTGCTTTTCTCTGGCAATATATTGAGCTAGCAAACCGTCATTATTTTTTAATAACGTATTGAGATAAACCAATTTCCTTGGCGGAATAAAAGTCTGACTTTTCGGATTATAAGTTGCACTTACTTCTTCCGCGATGAATGCCCCGAACCCAGGAACAACCACGCATTGGTGTCTGTATAATAAATCGGATATATACTTTTCTAATCTCATAATACAAATATATTAATTAATCATACACATTCAAATACTATTCATTGATAATTTTTCAACATTTTGAATAAGGTTGTTTATAAGTATTTTTCTATCTTTATCCGACAACAAAATTTGCATGAAAAAGGAAGAATTATATTACCTGATGGCACTCTCGCGTATTGACCGCGTGGGAAGTGTTATTGCCAAAAAACTACTCCGTCATTTTGATTCGCCTCAAAAAATTTTTGAAGTGAATGCGAAAGAATTAAAGTCGGTGGAAGGCATCAGCGATGTGCTGGTTAAAAAAATAAAATCTTTCAACCGCTTTGATTTGGTAGAAAATGAGTTGAAATTCACAAAAAATAATCAAATAGAAATCCTGACGATTTTTGATGATAATTATCCATATTTGCTGAAACAATGTGTTGATGCTCCGTTGTTTTTGTTTTACAAAGGAATTGATTTTTCCGTTTATAAAAACATGCTCAGCGTTGTCGGCACGCGGAATATCACGCAAAATGGCATTTCGTTTATCAAAGAAACCATTAAAAATATCCAAAGTTATGAACCGACTATCGTTAGCGGATATGCTTTCGGGGCAGATATCCACGCACACCTTGCCGCTGTTGATAACGACCTGAAAACGATTGCTGTTTTGGGTCACGGTTTACAGCAAACCTATCCGGCGATGCACAAAAAATACAACCAAAAAATCATTGAAAATGGCGGATTCCTGACCGAATTCTGGAGTTCTGATGCGGTTAATAAAGAAAATTTTGTCCGGCGGAATCGCATCGTTGCCGGATTATCTGCCGGAACGGTGGTTGTGGAAAGTGCCGTTCGGGGTGGCTCGTTATCTACCGCTCGTTTGGCGAATGACTACAATCGTGAAGTGATGGCGGTTCCCGGTCGAATTACCGACCCGTATAGTGCTGGGTGCAACCATTTGATTAAAACCAATCAGGCTCATTTGATAACTTCACATGAAGATATCGTTCAGCTGATGGGTTGGATAAATCCCGCAAATTCTAAACCTAAGGCTGTTCAGCCTCAGCTTTTTGTGGAATTGAGTGATGAAGAACAAATTATTGCAGATTATCTTGGCAAAAAGGAAAAAGAATTACTCGACGTGATTTCCATAGATACCGGAATACCTGTTCATCAACTGATGGTTTTGCTTTTTAATCTCGAAATGAAAGGGTTGGTCAAACCATTGCAAGGGAAATATTATCAGTGGATATAAAAAACAAAAGATTTCCCGAAAATCATAATGGCGTTTTCGGGAAGTCTTTGGCTGAAATCGGAATAAGAATATTTATTCTTTAACCAATCGGGCAGTTATATTTCCATCGTCTGTTTTTACCTTCATCAGATAAACACCGTTACTGAGGTAGTTAATATCCTGAACGGATTCGTTATCATTCACAGTGCTTATTTTTATCAGTTTTCCGGTCATGTCGAATATTTCTATCTGACGGATTTTTGACTTGGTACTTATTGTGAATTTATCTTTTGCCGGGTTCGGATAGATATTAAGATTGATATTTTCTGTATTTTCTACTATGCTTAGGCTGGCTAAAAAAGTAGTTTGGGCATCATTGGTTGTTATCGGGTAATTGAAATCGAAATAAATATCGGTTTTGCTGATAACAAAATCGTTTTCTTCAAGCGTATCTCTGGTTTCCAGTGCCAATAAAATATTTCCGTGCCCAGATGTTTCTAACATAATATTATTGAAATACATTTCGGCTGTGTTGCCATGCAAACGAACGTCAACATCATGCGAACTGCGTAATATATCTAATGAATCCGGGTTGTAGTAATCTTCATTAATATCCATAATTACTACGATGTTATGAGCTACATCTGTGCCTGTATTCTCGAATCTAACAAGGTAATGCAAGTCTTCTCCAATATAATTTGTGCCGACTTCTTTTCCTTCTAAACAAGTAATGTCATTAGGATCAAAGCTTCCCACAACTGTTTGGTTGTAAATAAATGTGTTGTCAAGAGGGTTTTCATCTCCTGATACAGGCAATATGTTTACGGTAAAGGTCAGTTCGTCGTCAATCTCTACAGGAAAATCAGGGTCTGTAGGGGTATTAATAGCCATATCTACAATTATCTCTCTTGATTCAAATGGCTTGAGGTTTTCGTATGACCAGCTTAGGGTTCCTGTACCAGTTGATTCTGGGGTAACGTCTGCAGAAACGAAATCCATGAGGTTGTCATCAAAGAAAAGATTTATTCCATATTCTCCAGACATTAGTTGGTTACCGATGTTTCTGTAAACGATTTTATATACCGATGTAAACCCTGGAATGGCACCACCAAGCGGTGTAATTAGAATTTCCAAATCAGGGTGGTTGCCGTTAGGTGTAATACAGAAGTCTTGTTCTGAAACGCTCCCATCAACAGCATCAAAAACAATAGAATAATCTTCCGGAGTTACTGTGAACCAATCCGGGTTAATATCTCCAAGACTGAGGTTAAATGTTCCGTCGTTGGTAAAAAAATGATACTCACCATCAAAGTTGGTGTAAGAATAAATGTAGTCACTATCTTTTTGAAGCTTTACTCCGCTAAAATTCACCTCTTCACCCTCTTCACAACCATTATTGTCCCAATCGCTATAAACAACCCCTTTAATAGTGTTATAATCGCCCGCCGGTAAAAAGCTACATGCAGAGGATATTACCTGACCGGAACTCCCCATCGTATTTAAATAAGGACCAATAATAGAAATTTCTTCTTCATCTGCACAAATGTACACGTTATCTGGTAAATTCCACATTTCGCTCCACGAACCATTCTCAAAAATTTCAGTATTTAATAAAGTTCCATTATGAAGGTTTAAAGTGGTTAGGTTTGGGTTGTCGTATAACGAAAGAGTATAAATATTAGGATTATTAGATAAATCGATTGTAGTTAAATTATTAGAGCCACAATCCAAATAGTAAATATTTGAATTGTTGGATAAATCGATTGTGATTAAATTATTAGAGCCACAATCCAAATGGTAAATATTTGAATTGTTGGATAAATCAATCACAGTTAAATCATTAGAACTACAATTAAAATATTCAAGGTTAGGGTTATTGGACAAATCAATTGTTGATAAATCATTGTGTGAAACACCCAAAAGAGTAAGGTTTGTAAAAGCCTCAATACCTGTCAAATCGGCTATTGAAGAATTGTATATACTCAGTTCATATACATTTAGTGCTTCACTTTCTTGAATTTCCCCATCATTATTAACGTCTATTTTCATGTTGTTCCCGTCAACATCCTTAGCAACATCGTTACCAGTACTTGATGTTAATAATTTTTGTTTAAAATTATTGTCGGGGATATTTACTATCTGTGCAGAAACAGGGTTAAATGCTGTTAAGACGAAATAGGCTGCTGTGATTTGTAATAATTTTTTCATGATATTTATATTTTTTTGTTTCTATAAAATTAATCATCATTCGTTTTTCTGTGATGGGCTAATTAGAATTTGCTTATTTTGGCTGAGAATAAAGATATTTTCCTTTTATAAGTTACGTATAATGTCTTGTAATCTATCCTTTTTCCGTTGAGAAACCGGTAAATGTGTATTGTCTGTCATGATAACATATCCACCGTCTTTCTTGATATAGGATTTTAAATAGGCTAAATTGATTAAATGAGACTGGTGTATGCGTTCAAACCCATGTTTCGCCAGTAGCTCCTCATATTCTTTGAGTGTTTTAGATATTAAAACAGGCTTTGAATTTTGGATATAGAACGTAGTGTAATTATCTGTCGATTCACATCTGATAATGTCGCTGATGTCAAAAAGATGAATTCCGTCTATGGTGGACAAGGCAATTCTTTTGAAATTATCTACTTTATTCCGGATATTTTCCAGCAGTAAATCAATGTGTCCGAAAGTATCCATTTTTCTTATGGTATTTTTTATTTTTTCGAGAACTTTTATCAGTTCGTCCGGATCTACCGGTTTTAGTAAAAAATCCAAGGCACTAAACCTGAATGCTCTGATAGCGTATTCTTCATGAGCGGTGATAAAGACGACCTGAGATTCTACTTTTCCGCTTGCTGCCGTAAGTTTTTCCAGGATATCAAACCCTGTTCCGTCATTTAGCCTAATATCCAAAAACAATACCTGAGGGTTCACTTTGTTAAAAATCTCGATAGCCTCCTCAACACTTTCGGCTTCTCCCAAAATATTAATTTCCGGAGCATACCGCTGAATAAGTTTTTTCATGCCTTTTCTGAGATTTACGTCGTCATCTACTAATATTGCTGTAATCATCTTTTTATGTTTTTAGATATTGAATAGGTAATTCAAGTAATACTTTTGTGCCCGATGTAATACCGTCTTTTTCTTGTTCTTCAATGGAAAAGAAGGTTTTTTGTTTTGCATTGTCCATCATTTCCAACCGTTTTTTTATAATTTCTATTGCCAGAGATTTATGTACCTGAACAGAATTTTTCTTTCTCTTTTTTGAAACATTTATACCAATTCCGTTGTCTGTAATAGTGCATATCAGGTTATTTTCAGTCAGAGAAAAGTCAATCAGAACCTTGAGGTTCCCTTCCTTTTTCGGAATAAGTCCATGTATGATTGCATTTTCAACAAAGGGTTGTATCAAAAGAGGAGGGAGTGCTATGTCGTCTTCAATATTATCTGCTTTTGTGATAGAAAAGTCAAATGCATTATTAAATCTAAGTTGTTCAAGCTCAAGATAGTTTTGAAGTCCTTCTATTTCCTTATCGACGGAAATTAATGTTTCTTTAGAATAATCTAACGTGAGTCTCATTAATTTGGAGAACTTGGCTAAATATTTTACCGCTGCATCATTTCCGTTCTGAACAATAAAGCTTGATATCGACCCCAAACAATTAAATACAAAATGTGGATTCATCTGCAAATGCAGTGCTTTCTGCTCGTAATCGGCAAGGTCTTTTTGTAAGGTAAGTGTTTTTTTCAACTGATTTCTGTTGTAGTACAAAAATCCGATGCCTACAATCAGTATAATGGTCAATAGTCCGAAAAACAGTTGTAGCGTGTGTCTTTTTGCTTGCTCTTTTAGCAATATTTCTTTCTTTTCCTGTTCTTTTTTGTGTAGGGATTCTCTTTTCTCAAATTCGAAAGTCATTTCTGATTGTACACTTTTTCTAATGTTTTCATAATTCGTCAGGCTGTCTTTGGAAATGGCGTATTTTTTATAGTGTAATAGTGCTTTTTCTACATTGTTCTGTTTTTCATAAATATCACTGAGTAATTTTTCGCTGAATACTTTCATGGTAAGAATACCAACATCTTCTGCCAAAACGTTTGCTTTTTTGGTATATAACAACGCCTCGTGGTAATTGTTGTTTTCAAAATGAAAATTACCTAAATAATAATATGTGTCTGATAAACCGAATTTATCATCAATTTGGTTGAATTTATCGGTCGCTTCAGCCCAACTTTCAAGGGCTTTATCCGGATTATTCGTACGATTGTAATATACACCTAAATTATTATAAAGTTCTCCTTCGCCTCTATAATTCGGGTATTTATTGAAATAAGACTTGGCTTCATCATAATATAAAAATGCCTGTTCGTAATCGTTAAGGTCTAAATAGATATTGCCTATGTTAGTTGTAGTAATTCCGATGGTACCATCATTGAGTTTTTCCTGAATCTCTTTTGCTTTCTGGAAGTAATTTAATGCTTTGAAGTTTTCTCCTCTTGCCTTATATACAATACCTGTATTGTTATAGACTTTTGCCAACATGTCGTCTCTGTTTGTCGCTTCATAAATTTTCAGAGCTTTCAAATGATATTCCAAAGACTTGGTATAGCTTCCCTGCTCCGAGAAAACAACTCCGATGCTTCCATAAGCCCTTGCCAAACCATTATCAAAATCTTCAGAAATAAGGTTTAAATCTTCATAGATGTTTTTGGCGTTGGTAAAAAATTCTAAGGCTGAAACATAATCTCCCAAAACAACCGAAGCATTGCCGAGATTCATATAAGCAATTGCCTTGCCCTTATCAAAATTCAGTTTTTCTGCTAAAAGAAGAGCCTTTTGGGCATAGTGTTGCGTTTGATTAGGGTCTTGTGTTTTATATAAATCTGAAATTTTGTTCCAGTTATTTATTTTCTCCGTATCATCATTGATTATTTGATTGCGTTGTAGCAAACTGTCAATGATTGCGTTTTGGGAAAAACCGACTAGAGGTAAACACAAAATAAAAAATAAAACAACTCTATACATACATCAGATTTTTGTCGAATTTAAAAACAAAAATCCATTATAGCTAATGCCAATTAGAATTAGACAGAGTTGATTTAGATTTTGTAGCTTTTTGGCGAGCTTACTTAAACAACCGCTTATTAAACAAAATCATTATGGCAACACCCACAGTAATGGCAGAATCTGCCAGGTTGAATATGGCGTTAAAAAAGAGAAAATCCTGACCGCCCCAAATCGGTAGCCACTCTGGTAGTTTGCCTTGCCAAATCGGGAAGTACAGCATATCAACCACTTTACCGTGAAACCAACTGCCATAAGCGTTGTCCGAGAAAGCCTCTGCCAAGTGATAAGGTGTGCTTTCGCTGAAAATAACGCCGTAAAAAACAGAATCGATGATATTACCCAAAGCCCCTGCCAAAACAAGTGCTATGGCAAAAGTGAGCAGTTTAGGGCTGTTCTTTTTGACGGTGTCGTTAAGCCAGTACAGAATTCCGCCTACGGCAACAATCCGGAACAGTGTCAGAGCCAGTTTACCGTAATCTCCGGGTAGTTTTACGCCCCAAGCCATGCCCTCGTTTTCAATAAACCGTATTCTGAACCAGTCAAAAACGTGAATTTCTTCTCCTAAAAGAAAATTGGTTTTAATATATATTTTACTGATTTGGTCTATCAGCAACACGACAAACGTCCAAAACAAAGCTTTTTTCAAAGACATAATTAATTTATTGAGCGACAAATGTAACTTTTTTTTCAGTTACAAAAAAACACCCCAAGCATATTGAGGTGTTTTTCGGAAATTCTAATACTGATATGATTATTCAACGATAATAACTTCTGTAGCGATTTTTCCTTTTTTTCCGTCAGCTTCCTCGTAAGAAACCTGGTCTCCGTCTTTGATTACACGACCTTTGACACCGCTAATGTGTACAAAGATATCTTCTCCTGTTTCTCCGTCGGTAATAAAACCAAAACCTTTGGTTTCATTAAAGAACTTTACTGTACCTGTTCTCATTTAAATAAAAAATAATAAAATTAATAATTGTGCCAAAGATAGTACAATTATGCAGGTACACAACGAAATAAGGCATTTTTTTTATAATTAGCAGTCGGCAGGCAGATTTCAGCAGGCAGAACACCAAACATCAAACACCCGATATCCAACAAAAAAGCCGGACAAATCAGTCCGGCTTCTTCCTATTCTTCATCTTTCATTTCAAAAGTTTCCATAAATGCAGTGGTGTAGTTTCCTGCCACATAATTCGGATCGTCCATCAGCTGTCTGTGGAACGGAATGGTTGTTTTGATTCCTTCAATCACAAACTCGTCTAAGGCTCTTTTCATCTTATTGATGGCTTCTTCGCGGGTTTGAGCTGTGGTAATCAGTTTGGCAATCATTGAATCGTAGTTTGCCGGAATGGTATAGCCTGAATACACATGGGTGTCCAGACGAATTCCATGCCCTCCCGGAGCGTGTAAAGTCGTGATTTTTCCCGGCGACGGTCTGAATCCGTTATAAGGATCTTCCGCGTTAATACGGCATTCGATAGAGTGTAGTTTCGGGGTGTAGTTCTTTCCGGAAATCGGTGTGCCGGCAGCAACTAATATTTGTTCTCTGATGAGGTCGTAATCAATTACCTGCTCGGTAATCGGGTGCTCTACCTGAATACGGGTGTTCATTTCCATAAAATAGAAATTACGGTCTTTATCTACCAGAAATTCGATAGTACCTGCACCTTCGTATTTGATATATTCTGCAGCTTTCACAGCGGCTTCTCCCATTTTTTTACGTAAAGCCGTAGTCATAAACGGTGACGGGGTTTCCTCAGTCAGTTTCTGGTGACGACGCTGGATAGAACAATCTCTTTCAGACAAATGGCAGGCTTTTCCGTAAGCATCTCCAACCACCTGGATTTCGATATGTCTCGGGTCAACGATAAGTTTTTCCATGTACATTCCGTCATTGCCAAATGCCGCAGCAGCTTCCTGGCGGGCACTTTCCCATGCTTTGTCAAGGTCTTCTTCTTTCCAGATTTCACGCATTCCGCGACCACCGCCACCGGCAGTAGCTTTCATCATTACCGGATAACCAATTTCTCCTGCAACTTGTTTGGCATGCTCCAAAGACTTTAACAACCCGTCAGAACCGGGAACTGTTGGTACTCCGGCAGCTTTCATCGTTTCTTTGGCGGTGGCTTTGTCACCCATTTGTTCAATCATTTCGGGCGAAGCTCCGATAAATTTTATGCCATGTTCTGCACAGATTTTTGAGAACTTAGCGTTTTCGGATAAGAAACCATAACCCGGGTGAATAGCATCAGCATTGGTAATTTCTGCCGCTGCAATGATATTCGGTATTTTCAGGTAGGATTCGCTACTTGGTGCCGGGCCGATACAAACGGCTTCATCTGCAAATTTTACATGCAAACTGTCTGCATCAACTTTAGAGTAAACAGCCACGGTTTTTATCCCCATTTCTTTACAGGTACGGATAATCCGCAAAGCGATTTCTCCCCGATTGGCAATTAGTATTTTATTAAACATCTCTTTAATTTGAAAATTAAACAATTTGAAAATCTGAAAATTTTTGAAGTGTGGTAATTGTTATCAAAACCTGCACATCTTCAAATAATCAAATTAAGAAGGATCAACTAAGAATAGTGGTTGGTCGAATTCTACCGGTGAAGAGTCGTCAACCAGAACTTTTACGATTTTACCAGACACTTCAGATTCGATTTCGTTAAATAGTTTCATTGCTTCGATAACGCACAGCACATCTCCTTGTTTGATATCACTTCCTACTTCCACGAACGGAGCTTTGTCCGGTGATGGTTTTCTGTAGAATGTACCAATGATAGGTGATTTTACGGTGATGTATTTGTCATTGTCTGCATTTTCCTGAGCAGGTGCAGCAGGCATTTCAGCAGTTGGCGTAGCAGCCGGAGCGACAGGTTGTGCAACAGCTGGATTTCCGACCGGAATTTGTTGAATATAGGCGGTTTCTGTTCCTCCTTCGGTTCCGGTTTTGATGGTGATTTTGAAATCGTCCATTTCCAGTTTCACTTCTGTAGCGCCTGATTTGGCTACAAATTTGATTAAGCTTTGAATTTCTTTAATATCCATAGTTTAGAAATTTTGTTGATTTTGATTAACTATTGTATGCCCACTTTAGGTAGATGGCGCCCCATGTGAACCCACCTCCGAATGAGGCAAAAATTAGATTATCTCCTTTTTTGATTTGTTTTTCGTAATCGTTGAGCAAAAGCGGCAAGGTCGCTGAAGTAGTGTTGCCGTATTTGTGAATGTTGATAAGCACTTTGTCGTCATCAAGCCCCATTCTGTGGGCAGTCGCATCGATGATTCTCTTGTTTGCCTGATGAGGTACAAGCCAGTTGACATTTTCTTTGGTCAGTTGATTTCTGACCATAATTTTTTCGGCAACGTCAGCCATACCTGCAACAGCGTGTTTGAATACCGTTTTTCCGTCCTGATGAACAAAATGCTGTTTGTTTTTTACGGTTTCTTCTGAAGTAGGTAATATGGAACCTCCGGCTTCAATTTTCAGAAAATCTCTGCCGGCACCGTCGCTTCTGAGATATTCGTCCTGAAGACCAAGACCTTCTTCGTTGGGCTCAAATAATACAGCTCCGGCACCGTCTCCGAAAATGATACAAGTGGCTCTGTCTTCATAATCAATGATAGAGGACATTTTGTCTGCACCGATGACCAATACTTTTTTGTAGCGACCGGATTCGATATAAGAAGCTGCTGTTGACATGGCATACAAAAAACTTGAGCAGGCAGCTTGCAGGTCGTATGCAAAAGCGTTTACCGCCCCGATTTTTGTAGCTACAAAAACACCTGTTGACGCTACGGGCATATCTGGTGTTGCTGAAGCAAGAATAAGCAAATCAATTTCCTCCGGATTGAGGTTTTTCTTGGCGATTAAGTCCTGAGCGGCTTTGATTGCCATATACGAAGTGCCTTCTCCTTCTTCTTTTTTCAGAATCCGACGTTCTTTGATACCTGTTCTGGTTGTAATCCATTCGTCGTTGGTATCAACCATTGTTTCCAGAATTTGATTGGATAAAACATATTCCGGAACGTATTTTCCGACAGCAGTAATTGCTGCAGTTACTCTTGTCATAAGAACTATCTTGTTATCGTTAGTTTGTATTCAGACCCGAAAATTACGAAAAAAAATGCAAATGATTGTTTTTTCGACCAATTTTCGTGTTTTTTGAACTATTTCATATAAAAAAAACTCTCGACAAATGACTCCGTCGAGAGTTAGCTTTTTTACACGCAATATAGACCTATGCTTCGGTCTCAGCCTCAGCTTTGTCAATAACTACTTGTCCTCTGTAGTACAATTTTCCTTCGTGCCAGTGTGCTCTGTGAAACAAATGAGCCTCTCCGGTTGTTGGACATGTAGCGATGGTTGGTGCTACTGCTTTGTAATGTGTTCTTCTCTTATCTCTTCTTGTTTTAGAAATCTTTCTTTTAGGATGTGCCATAACTTGTATTATTTATCCGTTAATAGTTGTTTTAATTTATCCCATCTTGGGTCTGTCTCTGATTCTTCTTCGTTGTCAGATTGTTCTTCTTCGATATCTTCTTCAGGTTGATAATCGAGATATTCCAGTGCTTTTGATTCCAACGTGCCGTCCAGTACACCGGGGTGTATTCTTTTTGACGGAACAGACAGCAATATCGATTCATAAATATATTGTGCTACGGACAATTGGTGTTCTTCGTAGGGCAATATGAGAATTTCATCGTGGTCGTCGTTGTATTCCTCGCCGAATTTCACAATCATTTTCAATGTGCCTTCTATCGGCTGTTCAAACTCTTCGTTGGTCAAATCACAATTTACCAAAACGGTTCCTTTGTGAAAAACACTGAGTTCCAGCATAGTTTCCTTCTTGTTGAGTTCAACCATACATTGCACATTCAATGCTTGAAATTCGTTGTAATCAAATAATTCTAAGAACTCTTTATCAATCTGATATTCAAATTGATGTTTGCCGAGCTTTAGCCCCAAAAACGGGATTAAATAATTTTTTAAACCGGACATAATCATCTATTTGAGCGTGCAAAGATAAAAAACTTTTGTTATTATATACAAAAAATACGGTTTTTTATTCTTTTCGGCTGTTAATGTTTATTTTTAAAGGGTTTTTATTGCTTTCTTCGTAAGCAAAACGGTTTTGATAAATGTCAATAGCCATATATATTGCCTCCCTGAACGAGCTGAAATCAGCGATTCCTTTGCCAGCAATGTCAAATGCGGTTCCGTGGTCGGGCGATGTTCTGATTTTGTCTAATCCGGCAGTGAAATTCACGCCTTTTCCGAAAGACAACGTTTTGAAAGGCACTAATCCCTGGTCGTGGTAACAGGCAAGAATAGCGTCAAAATTTTCATAAAGTGCCGAACCAAAAAAACCATCTGCCGGGAATGGACCGGAAACGAGATAACCTTCGTCAAATAATTTTTCCACTGTTGGTTTAATGATTTCATCGTCCTGATTGCCGATTACGCCATGGTCTCCGTTATGTGGATTAAGTCCGAGAACAGCAATTCGCGGTTTTAAAATATTGAAATCCTGCACCAGACTTTGGTGTATGATTTTTACTTTTTCTGTGATTTTCTGCGGTGTGATGTGTGCGGTTACTTCGCTCAGCGGCAAATGCTCGGTAAGCAATCCAACCCGCAAATTCCCGTTGACCATCAGCATTAACGCTTCGCCGTTCAGTTCCTGATTGAGGTAATCGGTGTGTCCGGGAAAGTTGAATTTTTCCGATTGCACATTGTGCTTGTCGATAGGGGCGGTAACCAAAACGTCTATCAAGCCTTCTTTGAGTGCCCGGGTCGCCGAAACAAACGACTCAATGGCGTAGCCTCCTACAATTGGGTCTGTTTTTCCGAAATTGATATCTACTGGCTCGTTCCAGACATTAAAAATGTTGAATTTCCCGTATTGGATTTTATCCGGCTGGTCGGTATAGATGAAATTGGTTTTACTTTTTAAATACTTTTTGATAAAGGTAAAAACTCTGCTGTTGGCAAACAATACCGGTGTGCAAAGCTCAAGCATGCGGGCATCTTCAAAGGTTTTTAATATGATTTCAGGGCCAATCCCGTTCATATCCCCTACAGAAATCCCGACTATAATATTTTCTCCTGTTTTTACCATTGCACCTGTCTGATTATTTGCTACTTTTGAACAAAGTTAAAAAAATATTCGGAAAATGTTTACAGGTATCGTAGAGTCTTTTGGGAAAATAGTTAAAATGTCGGCTGAGCAAGGTAATTTACACTTGTGGATAAAATCTGCTTTTACTTCAGAGTTAAAAGTTGACCAAAGTGTAGCCCATAATGGTGTTTGTCTGACTGTTGTAGCAATTGAAGGCGATATGTATAAGGTTACTGCCATTGCGGAAACTATAGAAAAAACAACGATCGGTAACTGGGAAGTCGGGCAGGAGGTTAATCTCGAAAGAGGAATGCTGCTAACAGAAAGGCTGGACGGGCATATTGTGCAGGGACACGTGGACCAAACCGCCGTTTGTACAAACATTCAGTCACAAAATGGCAGTACGGTTTTTACTTTTGAATATGATGCCAGCAAAGGAAATGTAACCATCGAAAAAGGTTCGATAACCGTTGATGGTACAAGTCTTACTGTGGTTAATTCCGGCAAAAATACTTTCAGTGTAGCGATAATTCCATATACATTGGAAAACACTTTGTTTAAAACCTATCAAACAGGTACGAGAGTTAATCTCGAATTTGATGTCATCGGGAAATATGTTGCCCGTTTGATAGGTAAGAATTAACCGAAATTTAATTTACATAACCGAAAAAATCTACCAGCTGTAAGTTTCTACTGTTAAGTATAACGGAAAACTAAGAGGAATTTTACTAAACCCTTCATCATTTAAGTGTCTGTAAATTATTGTATTGTTCAAAGATGGGAAAATGCCAGTAAAATATAAGCAATTGTCTTCTTTATCTTGATAATATTCGGTATCTACCGTTTTTATAAACATTGCAACCTTCTTAATGCCTTTGTCAAGGTAGATATTTTGATTTTCCAAATTGATTTTAAACCAACCTACTTGTTTATCTCTTATATCAAATATAATTGGCTCATGAACAATCGGTTTTATTGGTTTTCCTCCTGATATTTCATAAAGCTGAATTTTTATTAAAGCCCTTTTTAATGTATTTTGATGTATATGTAGATGTGCAGAAAGAATTTTACTTAACCCTTTGTTTCTGAATAAAATACCATATTCTCCATCTTCGAAATCACTTTCTTTGCTTTCTTTATCGATAAGTTTCAAATAATCGGAATTACAAGCTCCAATCAATGTGTTTTTCGACCCTTCTTTTGTCTGACCATACGTCCTGATTTTGGTTTTTGCATTTTCGGGAATGATGTATAGTTCCGGTAAAACTTCTTCGTTGAGATCCAATAAAATATCCGGGCTATTGCTCAGTTCAGACGTGTTAATCTCTTTGTTGAAATAGCCTAAAGCATCAATGGATAGGGTATAATTTTTGTCGTAATCCAATTGCGTAAAATTAAACTGACCGTTTTCGGTAGAGTAGGTCTGTACTTTCGGATTAGCAATCGTGATTTGTGCATACGGAATAGGTTCGTGCGTTTCGCTGTCCAACAACCGTCCTGAAATCTGTGCTTGTGCACAAAAAGGTAAAAGTAAAAATAGCCAAAGTAATTTTTTCATCGTTTTATTGTTTTGATGGCAAAAATAATGGCTAACTTGTTAACAAAAATAAAAACCGCTTCAATTTGAAGCGGTTTTAAGAATTATTTATTATTCTCGTTGTTTCTTGGATTGTCTTTATGCTCGGGTCTTGGTGGTCTCGGCATTAAGGCTTTTCGAGAAACTTTCGGCTTTCTTGTTTTCGGGTCGATACCGATGTATTTTACATCAAGAACATCGCCTACTTTAAGAACATCAGAAGGGTTTTCGATGCGTTTCCAGTCAAACTCAGAAACATGTAATAACGAATCTTTACCCGGAACGAATTCAATCACTGCTCCAAAGTCAAGCATTTTTGTTACGGTTACTTTATAAGTTTCACCTACAACCGGTTCAAAAGTACTGTTTTGAATACTTTGAATGGCTGTGTCGATACCTTCCTGAGAAGTTCCGAGGATTTCCACGATTCCGGTGTCACCCTCTTCGTTAATCACAATCGTAGTGCCGGTAGCTTCCTGCAATCCTTGAATATTTTTACCGCCTGGTCCGATGATTGCTCCAATGAAATCTTTCGGAATAGTGATTTTAATAATCTTCGGTGCATGAGGTTTAACTTGCTCGTTTGGCTGTGCAATAGTTTCTGTTAATTTGCCCAAGATATGCAATCTTCCGTCACGAGCTTGCTCCAAGGCTTTTTCCATAATGTCATATGCCAAACCTTCGATTTTGATGTCCATCTGGCAAGCGGTAATTCCGTCTGCTGTACCGGTTACTTTGAAATCCATATCTCCTAAGTGGTCTTCATCTCCCAAAATGTCTGAAAGCACTGCCCATCTGCCTGTTTTGGCATCAGAAATTAATCCCATGGCGATACCCGAAACCGGTTTTTTCATTTGAATACCAGCGTCCATCAATGCCATTGTTCCGGCACAAACGGTTGCCATTGACGACGAACCGTTCGATTCCAATACATCTGACATCAATCGGATAGTATAAGGACAATCTTCCGGAATCATTCCTTTCAAAGCTCTTTGTGCCAGGTTTCCGTGTCCGATTTCACGACGAGAAACACCTCTTAATGGTCTTGCTTCTCCGGTTGAAAACGGTGGGAAGTTATAGTGCAAATAGAATTTTTCTTCGCCTTGTTCGCTCGGAAGGTCAATCACGTTTACATCTCTTGACGTACCTAAAGTTACGGAAGCCAACGCCTGTGTTTCTCCACGAGTAAAGATTGACGAACCATGCGTAGATGGTAAATAATTCACTTCGCACCAAATCGGTCTGATTTCGGTAGTGGTTCTTCCGTCCAAACGGATTCCTTTGTCGAGAATCAGGTTTCTTACTGCCTCTTTCTGAACGTCGTGGAAATATTTGTGTACTAAATCGCCGTTTTCTTCCAATTCTTCTTCAGTGAAAAGGGCTTTTACTTCCTCCTCTAATGTGGCAAATTTTTCGCTTCTTTCATGTTTTGCACTGGCTTCAGCTGCAATAGCGAAAGTTTTGTCGTAAGCGAAATCAAATACTTTTGTTTTGATAGTTTCGTCCGCTTTTTCAGACTCATATTCGCGGTAAGACAAATTGAGTTTTGCCCGCAAGTTTTCCTGAGCTTCGATTTGTTTTTTGATGGCTTCATGGGCAAATTTAATTGCCTCAACCATTTCTTTTTCAGAGATTTCTTTCATTTCTCCCTCTACCATCGCTACCGAATCTTTAGATGCTCCAATCATCATATCGATATCGGCTTCAGCAAGTTGAGATTTGTTCGGGTTAATGATAAATTCTCCATTTACTCTTGCTACACGCACTTCTGAAATGTAGTTGTAGAAAGGAATATCAGATACTGCCAGGGCTGCCGAAGCGGCTAATCCTGCCAATGAATCGGGCATTACTTCCTCGTCATAAGACAAAAGTTGTATCATGATTTGTGTTTCGGCGTGGTAATCGTCCGGAAATAACGGACGCAACACGCGGTCAACCAAACGCATCGTCAGAATTTCGTGGTCGCTTGGTCGGGCTTCTCTTTTGAAAAAGCCTCCCGGAAATCTACCGGCAGAGGAAAATTTTTCCCGGAAATCTACCGTAAGTGGTAAAAAATCGACGCCTGGGTTGGCAGATCTTGCAGATACTGCTGTTGCCAACAATACGCAGTTTCCTGTTTTAATTACTACGGAACCATCAGCTTGTTTGGCTAATTTTCCGGTTTCGATTTCGATGGTTCTCCCATTTCCTAAATCGATGGTTTCTTGAAATACATTCGGTATCATACCTTAAAAAATGTTTTTAATTAATAATGGACAGTTGCGTTGTTGTTGTGTAGTTGTGGCCCAATGAAAAACAGCTTTTTTAAGTATTTGTTTAAACTATTGATTTTTAGAGAGATTCCTCCTTTGTCGGAATGACAATAAAAACAATTTTTTTATAATTTAAACATTTTTTTTCAAGTTATAAAAAACAAAAAGAGGTGCAAAAAGCACCTCTGAAAATTATTTTCTGATGTTCAATTGTTTGATAATCTCACGGTATCTGTTGATTTCTTTATTTTTAAGATAATCAAGTAATCTACGTCTTTTACCTACCAATAATACCAATGAACGCTCGGTGTTGAAATCTTTACGGTTTCTTTTCAAGTGCTCAGTCAGGTGGTTGATTCGGTAAGTGAACAACGCGATTTGCCCTTCGGCAGAACCTGTGTTTTTCGATTCTCCGCCGTATTGTGCGAAGATTTCTTCTTTTTTCTCTTTAGTCAAATACATGCTAATATTATTTAAATGATTATTATGTAGAATCAGGTTTTCTGATTTCGGTGCAAATGTACAGCAATAATTTTAATCTGCAACTTTTCGGACGTAATAAATTTATTCTCATCTTTTTATCAAGATTATTCGGAAATAATTATCTTTATTTAATCCAAATAACTAAATTTGTACCCAATTAAATTTATATCAAATATGGATTCACATACAAACGCAACAACTGCACAGAAAAAAACCAAGCCATTGGCTCCAAAGGTAAAGGAGTTAGTCGCTTCGGTAAAATCGGTTATATTGGCAACAACGAACAGTGAAGGTGTGCCGACTTCCAGCTATGCTCCTTATGTGCAGGAAGGTAAAGATTTTTACGTATTGGTTTCTTTTATGGCAAAACACACCAAAAATTTGTTGAACGGATATGCATCTATGATGTTTATCGAAGATGAATCGGCAACAAAACAAGTGTATGCAAGAGAAAGACTGACTATGGAAACAACTACGTCGGAAGTGGAAAGAGATTCTGATTTGTGGAAAACAGTTGTTGCATCATTAAAAGATCGTCACGGAAAAGTGGTAGATATCATTTCTGAGATGAAAGATTTTATCGTAATAAAACTTGAGCCAACCAAAGGAAGCTACGTAAACGGATTCGGTAGTGCGTATTTCGTTGATGAAAACCTGAATATTCTTGAGCACCGTAATGATGTAAATCATCAATAAACACACAGTACACAACAAAATAGAGATTGAAATATGCGAATTTGCCTATAGGCGAATTCGCATATTTGTTTATACCCAGATTTCTCTGTTTGCGGAAAAATCAGCCCTAAAAAAATGATAAAATAAGACTAAAGGTGTAAACTTCTAATTAAAACCGTATTTTTGTGCGGTTTTTAAGTAAGAAAATATGGAATTCGTTATCAAAATATCTCAATTTTTACTGAGTTTGTCGCTGCTCATTGTTTTGCACGAGCTGGGGCATTTTATTCCCGCAAAAATATTCAAAACCCGGGTAGAGAAATTTTACCTGTTTTTTGATGTTAAGTTTTCTTTGTTCAAGAAAAAAATCGGCGAAACCGTGTATGGTATTGGTTGGTTGCCATTGGGCGGCTATGTGAAAATCGCCGGAATGATTGACGAAAGTATGGACACCGAACAGATGAAGCAGGAACCGCAACCGTGGGAGTTCCGCTCGAAACCGGCATGGCAGAGATTAATTATTATGCTTGGTGGTGTGACTGTGAATTTTATTCTGGCATTTGTGATTTACATCGGAATGGTAAGCTATTATGGGGATAAATATATTGCCAATGAAAGTTTAAAAGATGGTGTGTGGGTGCAATCGGAAGTTTTGCAAGAGGCAGGGCTACAAACCGGAGATAAAATTGTTCTGGCGGACGGGGACAAAATAGAGCGAGCCAATGAGTTGCCTTATAAAATTATGATGGCTCAGCATTTGGTTGTTAACCGTGACGGGGCAGATGTTGAAATAGATTTGCCTGTTAATATATTAGACAAACTTGCTACAGAAAGAGAGCAAGATATTTTCCCGGTTGCTCCTCGAATTCCGCTTATTGTGTCAGTTGTTCCGGAAGATTCTCATAACAAAGATGCTCTACAGCCGGGGGATTTTATAACCGCACTTAATGATATCCGAATAGAATATGCAGACCAAATTGTGCCGATTCTTGAGAAACATAAAAACCAGACAGTAACGGCTGTCGTAAAACGTGACGACGAAGAATTGAAAGTGCCGCTTGTTATCAATGAAGAAGGGAAATTAGGGTTTGCTTATCCGAAAAGATTGAGAGAAAAAGACGCCGAGCGTTTGGGGCTGTATGAAATTTCTCATGAAAGCTACTCCCTGCTTGAGTCTGTTCCTGTGGGGATAAATAAAGGTATCGAAAGGCTGGTGGATTACGGACAGCAATTAAAGAAAATTGTTAATCCGGACACCGGAGCATACAAAAGCGTGGGCGGATTCAAAGCAATTTATGATGTTTTTCCTGATACGTGGAGCTGGGAGCATTTTTGGAATATTACCGCCTTGTTGTCTATCATGCTTGGTGTGATGAACCTGTTACCGATTCCGGCACTGGACGGCGGGCACGTGATGTTTTTGCTGTATGAAATCGTTACCGGCAGAAAGCCAAGTGACAAGTTTATGGAATATGCCCAAACGGCTGGCTTTTTCATTCTGATTGCTTTGCTGTTATTTGCCAACGGAAATGATATTTACAAGGCAATTTTTAAATAAAATTTTATTTAAAAATTTGCAGTAGTAAAAAAATGTGCTACATTTGCACTCGCAATAACGAAAACAAGTTCTTTCAACAAGAAGAAAAAAATAAAAAAATTGTTTGCAGATATTAAAAAAAGCATTTAAGTTTGCAACCGATTTAAACAACAACTTCCTCCTTAGCTCAGTTGGTTAGAGCATCTGACTGTTAATCAGAGGGTCCTTGGTTCGAGCCCAAGAGGGGGAGCAAAAATCCTAATCAGCAATGGTTAGGATTTTTTGTTTTTAGCTAAATCGTTAAAAACCAACAGGTTGTTTAAATCGAAAATATTCTGGTTGAAGACGAAATTGAGCATATCACATAAAATAGCACTTTCGAGGTGTCCTTTTCGGTGTCACCCCTATTTAGAAACAGGTGTCACCCCTGCAAGTCAGTAAATAAGCGGTATATCATTATACATTACAAGATGTTGCCGTGGTGAACGTAAGCAAACCCACGGTTACAGGTTCAGTTACTAACATTTAATCCCCTTCGGGGGATTTTTTGATATGTAATGGAAAAAAAGATAATTTTAAACATTTATAGCCATTTGTAAATATAAATAGTTTCGTATATTTGGGTGTTGTGCGTCATTTTACAAAACCGAACTAGAATTACAAAATCTTTATACAAATTTTACTTTGCTTTTATTTATGCTTTATTTAACGAGGCGTTTATGAATAACATAACATTTGTGAAAGAAAATTACTATAGGTTTGTCTTGAATTAATCAAATAAAAAATTATGAAGAAAACCTTTTTAGCAGTTGTACTACTGTTTTCGTTTTTTGTTGCTAAGGCACAAAATAAAAATGACTCCATTGTGAATCCTAATGAAAAGAAAAATGAAGTTATAGTGAATTTAATTGCACCTTTAGCGGGAGGGATTAATGTAAGTTATGAAAGACATTTAAACAAAAAGTCATCATTGGGAACTTCTTTTATGTATACTTACGATAATAGTAAGGATGAAGATATGAATTATTCGATTTCTCCATATTACAGAATGTATTTTGGTAAAAAGTATGCTTCAGGCTTTTTTGTTGAAGGATTTGGGATGATTATGTCTGTTGATGGAAAAAAAATATATGATACACCAGAGGAAATAACATTTACTGAAAACCCTGATGTTATTAATTTTTCCGTTGGTGTTGGCTTAGGTTGGAAAGGCATTACTAAAAGTGGATTTGTCTATGGTGCTAACCTAGGTTATGGAAAAATGTTATTTAATGAAGAAAAAACCGACCATACCATAGTTGCTAAATTTGGTTTAAATTTAGGCTATCGATTTTAATACAATAACTGCATAAAAACGTCGCACAACAGCGGTTTTGCGCTATTGCTCAATAAGTTATAAAATTAAATTATAATTTCCTAACTTCGTTTCGTCCAGCCGAGCGAACTCAGTTCCAATTTCCGCAACAGTCGCAAAGCCACAGGACGTTGGGCTTAATATGAAAAAACAAATATGACGACAGAAATAATACTACTCATAATACTGATAATCTTACTTGCAGTAAATCTGATTATAACTTTATTAAAAAAGATAAAACTTGATTTTGACATTGAAGGAAATTTTAATGAAACGAAAACTTCATTGGTGAAATTTGATTCAACATTGGAAAGAACCGACAAGTCAATAAAAGATGAATTTCAAAGAAATAGAGTAGAATCAAATAGTTCTGCAAAAAATCAAAGGGAAGAATTGACTAAATCGCTTGATAGTTTTAAAGAAGGATTTGACAACAATACCAAACGCTTAAATGACCTTTTAAAAGAAAGATTTGATGCCTTTAGTAAACAACAAACCGAAATAAATCAAGAATCCGAAAAAAGGATTAAAGAAGTAAAAGAAACAGTTGAAAATCAACTAAAAGAAATAAGAGAGGATAATACGAAACAACTCAACGAAGTAAGAAAAACAGTTGACGAAAAGCTTCAAAAAACTTTAAACGAACGTTTAACTCAATCATTTGAGACGGTTGGAAAACAGTTAAAATCTGTTCAGGAAGGTTTAGGAGAAATGAAGAACCTTGCAACTGATGTCGGTGGATTAAAAAAAGTACTTAGTAATGTAAAAATGCGTGGAGGAATTGGAGAAGTCCAACTTGCAATGCTTTTAGAACAAATCCTTGCACCAGACCAATATGAAGCAAATGTAAAAACAAAAAAAGGAAGTTCAGCAACAGTTGAGTTTGCCATAAAACTACCAGGAAAAAATGAAGATGAATCGGTCGTTTGGCTACCTGTAGATGCTAAATTTCCTAAAGATGTTTATGAAAAACTTCAAGAAGCTTATGAAGATGGAGATTTGGACAAAATTCAGTTTGCACAAAAAGAATTGGACAACACAATAAAGAAAATGGCGAAAGACATTAGCGAAAAATATATCGACCCACCAAATACAACAGATTTTGGAATTATGTTTTTACCATTTGAGGGAATTTATGCAGAGGTAGTTAGAAAGGCTTCCTTATTAGAAACTTTACAAAGAGATTATAAAATAATCGTAACAGGACCAACAACTTTAGCTGCCATTTTAAACAGTTTACAGATGGGATTCAAAACACTTGCGATACAAAAAAGAAGTAGTGAAGTTTGGCACGTTTTAGGAGCAGTAAAAAAAGAATTTGAAAATTTTGGAGGTATGATGTCAAAGGCACAAAATAATATACGAACAGGGTTGAACCAACTAGATGATGTAATGGGTGTTCGTACGAGAGCAATTCAAAGGAAACTAAAAGATGTTACTTCCATAAATGAGATTGAGACAACCAAAGTATTTCCTGAATTGAAAGAGGGAATTATAGATTTTGATGACGAAGATTAGTAACAAAACTTAAAGTAACTTTCAATGAATGGCGTAGAGAGATTAAAAGAAAATTTAAACGAACAACAGTTAGAAGCTGTAACAGAAACGGAAGGTTTTGTTAGAGTAATTGCAGGTGCAGGTTCGGGAAAAACTAAAGCTCTTACTCAAAGATATGCCTACATTGTTGAAGCATTAGGAATTAACTCTTCCAATATTCTGTGTGTAACCTTTACAAACAAGGCTGCACAAGAAATGCGAAAAAGGGTAAAACGTTTAGTTGGAGAAAATTCAGATTTAAGTTACATAACCACTTATCACGGATTTTGTGTTCGAGTTTTAAGAGAGGACATAAACAAAATCAAATACCCAAAGAACTTTATAATAATGGACGTTGAAGACCAAAAAACTGTACTTCGTCAAGTTTATAATGAATTGGGTTTAACATCAAAAGTGTTCACTTTCAAACAAGTTCTACGATATATAAGCAAACAAAAAACTTCGCAAGAATATTTGCAATATATCCTTGAATCAAAGAAAAAAGAAACTGATAATGAAATAGAAAAAATCTTTATTAGGTATTTAGAAAAGCAACAAAGAAATTTCGCTTTAGACTTTGACGATTTACTCAATTTTGCTCTTTACATATTCGTTAATAATCCTGACGTTCTTGAAAAGTGGCAAAAGAGATTACATTACATTCAAGTTGACGAAACTCAAGATAGTTCGCAAAAACAATTTATGCTAATTGAGATGCTTTCTCAGTTCCATAAAAATCTTTTCGTTGTTGGCGACCCAGACCAAACCATTTACGAATGGAGAGGTGCAAAACCTGAAATTTTGGTTGATTTTGACAAACAATTTGTTGATTCAAAAACAATCATAATGAATCAAAATTATCGTTCGACACCAAATATTTTAAGTCTCGGGAATCATATAATTAAAAACAATAAAGTTCGAGTAGATAAAGATATGTTCACTCAAAATCCAGAAGGTGTTGAAGTTGTTCACTTTCACGGAGAAAATGATTACGAAGAAGGATTATGGGTCGCAAATGAAATCAAAAGACTTGTAAAAGATGAAAACTGTAAATATTCCGATTTTGCAATATTATACAGAGCAAATCATATTTCACGTAGTATTGAACAATCTCTAATTCGAGAAAATATTCCTTATTCGGTTTTTGGTGGTATTCGATTTTTTGAACGTAAAGAAATTAAAGATGTCTTAGCATATTTACGATTGATTGAGTTTGAAGATGATTTTTCCTTCTTAAGAGTTGTAAATACACCAAGTAGAGGTTTAGGGAAAAAGTTCATTGAAAATGTAGCGAAAATTGCCGAAAAAGAAAGTATTTCTCTTTATTCAGCCTTGCAACAAAATATAACTGACAAAGATTTAAGTAGGAAAGGTGCAATTGAATTTGTTGAACTTATAGAAAAGTATAAAAAATCAAAAGTAGATTTAATTATTTCCGATTTAGTAAAAGAAATAATGGACGAAAGCGGATTGTCTGCTTATTATAGAACTGATGGAGACACAGATAGATTAGATAATATTAAAGAACTTCAGAACTCTATAATTTTATTAGAAACACAAGACGAAGAACCAATAAACCTTACTGAATATTTGCAAGAAATTGCACTTTACACAGATATGGATATTGAAGATGATAGAAATGACCGAGTTAAATTAATGACTATTCACACTTCTAAAGGTTTAGAATTTCCTTACGTTTTTCTTTGTGGCTTCACTGAAGGCGTATTACCAAGTGCAATGTCAATTAAAGAAAGAAGAGCAAAAGCAATTGAAGAAGAAAGACGTTTAACCTATGTTGCAATTACTAGAGCCGAAAAAGCATTTTATATGACTGAATCAGAAGGATTCAATTTCAGTACAGGTTTAAATAAATATCCTTCTCGTTTTTTATTTGAAATAAGCGACAATTATTTTGTGAGAAAAGGAGAATTAAGTCAAGAAATCATAAATGAAGCTAAAGAACAACTTAAACTTGATGCAAGTCGACAATTAATTCAAAAGAAATTTGATGTTGGAGATTTGGTAAATCACTTGATTTGGAAACAAGGTAAAGTAATTGAGGTAAATGAAGAAAAAGGAGAATATCAAATTGAGTTTATCGAAACGGGGAAAACTAAACCAATAAATTTTGAATTTAGAGGATTAACAAAAATCGAGAAACCAATTGACCTCACAGAAGAAGAAAAGGATGAAAAATCTAAATCAGAAGATGATTGGAATTCATTTGTAGAAAACGAAATTCAAATTAAAGAAAGCCTAAAAATAGAAATAACAGAAAATCAAGAAACTAGCACAGAGGAAAAGAAAGAATTGATTAGAAGAAGAATAGCTGATTTAAAAGAAGAAAAAGCCGAACTAAAAAAAGCTAAGCCGGAATTGAATATTGATTCGGAAATTTCAGAAAATGAAACTGAGGAAATAAAAGAAAGTGAAGAAAAAATACTAAGCCCAACAATGCATAAAAGCAATGGCGGGGAAAGTGATAAATCAAAAGATAATTCAACTAATAAAGGTCAGTCTTGGTGGAAAAAGTTGTGGTCTTAAATCCGCCACTGCTCTTATGCTAGACCGTTGGCAGTAATTTTGAACAGAATGGATTATTTCGATGAACAGAATGCGAAATTATATGATTTCCTTTATCAAACTTTTGATTTAAGGAAGTGTAAAACTTGGGATGATGTTGCCAAAAATATTACGCAATTAAAAGTAAAAAGAACTTATCGAGTATTTGCTAAATTATTTACTAGAAACTTTGACTATTCAACCGAATTAGGAAATTTAAAAAGTACATTTTCTAGTATTCATTATTCAACACTAAAAGCAAACAGAATTATTGATGAAATTGTACGATTTTCTCTTTATTCAGATAAAATATTGGTTTTTCATCCATTACAGAATCCTTCAGTAACTAATCAAGATATTGACCCAAGAATAAATGCAAAAAGATGGTTGCCTGATTTTTTAGATGCTCTATACTTTTATATAATTATTCAAAAATGGGTGAAAGCAGGAATTGTAAAGCTGGTTGTAAACCCTTGTGAATACGATTTAGATTTAAGGGATGAAATAGACAAACGAATCAAAGAAAGAGTCTTAAAAATAAATCGTGACGATTTTTTTGAAATAGGAAAAGAATCAGCCGAAAATCATTTGGCTGAACAGTTTGCTATTTATTCGAAAAATAAAAATAAAGAAGAAATCATTCAAGATATTTTGTCTTTACAGAATCCTGTTTTCACAAATAAAGAAGCTGAATCCTTTGCAGATAAAATATTAGAACATATATCTAAAACAAATCCATTATGGAACAAGATTGATAAAAGCAATTTTAATAGAGATGGAATGATTACACCGTTAAAAAGTGGAGGTTCAATTGAAGCTATGTTATATGTTTCTAAAATAAGTGGAGGAAATATATATACGCCATCTGAAACATCTTGGTATCAAATAAAACAATTAGGAGTAAATGACTTCTGGACAAAAACTAATCATTTATACTCGCAAATTCCCTTAACTTTTTTGAACAATGTTGACACCGCTTTTGCGTTAAAAATGCGTGAAGAAGGAAGGTTAGAAGGTGTTAGGCAAGAACTAAAAAAAATATATGGTGAATTATCTAAAATAGATATTAATGAACTGGATGAACAAAAGATAAAATTTATTCAAGAAGGCTTTACAGAAGAAATTAAAAAAGCGGAATCAGAATGGGATTTGATAAAAAAACAAGCAAATTTATCAAGACAATATTGGGCGTCAGCAAATGTTGCTGTTCCATTAATTATAAATGAAGTTTCGATTTTACCATTAGCTGTAACATCTTTAGCTTGGTTGTACAAAAATGAAAAAACTACATTTGACAAACAAAGAGCATTTAGGGTACAAAAACCGATTTCGGTATATTTAGACTTAAAGAATAAAAAACAAGACTTTTTGACTGAATTAAGGAATTGCATAATGTAAAAAAACTACTGCCAACATCGTATTGGCGAAATACGTGATTAAGTGCAAAATTTGAATTTTGTACTTTCTATCCGCAAAACCATTTTTTATTTGTTTTTAAACTGTAAATTAGCAAATAGAAAATTGGCTTGCACAAGCCTCGAAACGTTCCTGCGATCTTACAACAACACCTTACAACAACAAAATGTCCAAAATCTTCAAAAAACATATAGACAAATTCGCACAAATTTCTGATGAAGAATTTGAAGAGATTTTGAAATTCTTTGAAACAAAACAGGTGTTGAAAAAAGAAAATTTACTGGAAGAAGGACAAATTTGCAGATACCATTATTTTGTGTTGAATGGATTGCTACGCAAATTTTACATTAACGAAAAAGGTATTGAACAGACGACTGAATTTGCTATCGAGAATTGGTGGCTTACCGATAATATTGCCTATGAACGAAAACTACCTACTGAATTTTACATTCAAGCTGTAGAAAAATCACAGATACTTTATATTTCGCAAGACAATCAGGAAAAATTGTTGAAGGCATTCCCCAAAATGGAACGCTATTTTCGGTTTGTTTATCAAAGAGCTTATGCAGCAGCTCAAATGCGTATCAAATACCTCTTTTCACTTTCCAAAGAAGAATTTTATTTTGAATTACTTCGCAAGCACCCTGAATTTGTGCAGCGTGTACCACAATATCTCATTGCTTCTTTCCTGGGGTTTACGCCAGAATATTTGAGTGAAATCCGCAAGCGAATTGTTTCTTAAACCAGTTTAAGTTTTTTCCGTTGACCATTTTTCAACTTTGCATTGAACAATTTTAAAATAATAAACAATGCAAAAACGTGTAAACATCAACTCGGCAGAACCTAATGCTTTAAAGGCAATGATGGGTTTGGAAACATATCTTTCCAATATTTCTATTTCCAAAACATTGAAAGAACTTATAAAAATCAGAGCTTCGCAAATCAACGGCTGTGCTTACTGCATTGATATGCATACCAAAGATGCGTTGAAAAATGGCGAAACCAATCAACGTATTTTCTTGCTCAATGCTTGGAAAGAAACAAGTGATATTTTTACCGATGAAGAAAGAGCCATACTAATGATAACTGAAGAAGTAACTTTAATTCATCAAAACGGTTTGTCTGATGAAACCTACGAAAAAGCCTTACAGTTTTTTAGTGAAAACCAAATCGCTGAAATCATTATGGCGGTCATTACCATCAATGCGTGGAACAGAATTGCCCTTAGCGGACATTTCCAACCCGGGCAAGCCTTTGCATAAACAAGCAGTACAAGATGAAATCACAGGATTAAACCCCTGTGATTTTTTTTCGATGTAAATTGCCCCATTTGGTCAGAGCAAAAATCCTAATCAGCAATGGTTAGGATTTTTTGTTTTTAGCTAAATTGTTAAAAATCAACGGGTTGTTTAAATCTAAAATATGCTGGTTGAAGACGAAAATTAAGCATATCACATAAAATAGCACTTTCGAGGTGTCTTTTTCGGTGACACCCTTTTTAGAAGCTGGAGGTAAAAACTATTCCATTACTTATTATGTTCTGTCACTATGTAGCAAAAACTCTTCAAGGCTAATCTCTTTTCCCAATCCGAATTTTTGTTTCAGACGGTATTTGAACATCCGAACGCTTTGCGGTTCTACGTGTAGGATCTGGGCAATTTGCTTGGTGGACATTTTTAGGTAGAGGTACGTACAATATTTCAAGTCCAGCGGCGTTAACTTTTGAACGGCTTTTTCGTTCAACCGATTGAAGAAATCGGGGTGGAGTTCTTGTATCTGAAGTTTAATGTCTTCAAAATCGGTCTGAAGTAGCATTTCTTCTTTAATAAGTTTCTGAATATGACTTGCTTCTCCACTTTGTATCTTGTTCTGAATCTGTTTTAGGGTTTCATTCTTTCTGTCGATAATTAATGAGTTTGCCAATGCTTCTTTCTCCAATTGTTGTTTCCGCAAATCCAGTAATTCCTGTTCTGCTTTCAGCCGGGCTTGTTCTTCTTTTTCCAGCAAAATCTGCATCTTTGCCTGTTGTTCGGCGTCTTCTTTTTCTTGGGCTAATTTTTTCTCTCGTTCAATGGAATAACGCAACTTGAAATGGTAAGAAACAAACATAAAACCCAGCCCGAAAAGCAATGCCGATGCAATTCCGCCATACAGGTAATTTTGCTTTCGGTTAAATGCTTCCCGCTCCTTTAGCAATTGTAGCTCCTTATCTTTTTTCTCTGTTTCATATTGTACTTCCAATTTTTGTACGTTGAAAAGTTGTTGCTCGTTAAACGATTTTTTTAACAATTCCTCCGCTCTTTGCTGATATTGCAAAGCGGCTTTCGTATCGTTTCTTTTGAATGCCAAATCGGTCAAATCTTTATTTACAGCATATTCTAACCGGTAATAATTTTTGTTGGAAGCTACTAAATGGCTTAAACCCTGCAACAAATACTTTTCGGCAAGAGCTGGGTTTCCTTCTTTTTTGGCAAAACCACTTTTAATTCCGAAAACGTTCATCCATTTTTCCTGTGAAGCTTTGTCAGCTTTCAGCTTTTCTTCGGCAAGATCAAGATAACGGTACGCTTTTTCTTTGCGTTCGGCAAGGTTTTCCGGCGAATAATCCAAATAGTAGTTCGCCAGATTGATACAGGTAATCACAAAAGTATTGCCGCTCACTTTTTCAGGATTTTTCTGTTGCAAAGCAAAGGATTGACTCAGGTAGTAATAGCTGCTGTCCAATAATTGCGACTCGCTTGTTTTTTTGAAACGTGCCTGGTACATACTTGACAAACCGTTGTTTACATTTACTTGAAGATTCACGTTTTCAGCCATTAAAGCATAATGTTGAGCTTTTCGGATGTAGGTTTCCATCTTCTCGCTATCGTCCCATTTGCTATACGCACCATAAAGAAGATAATTGAGAGAATATTTCGTGGTCGGATCTTCGTCATTATTTTCAATTTGTTTTAATCCTTCTATCGCATCTTTTACCACCACATCGGGCATATTCATTGCATTTGCCAAAAAAGCTTTCCCTCTGTATGCCATCGCCAAAGCATTTTTATTGCCGGATTTTCTGGCGTTTTCCATGCTTAAATCAATCAGTTTTTTGGAGAGTAAAAGACTGTCCTTTGTAGTATAAATTGTACTTTGATAGGAATAGAAATAGGCTAAATCTGTTGTTTCAGATGTGTTTTCAATTTCTGTCGCCAATAAGTTTAGTGCTTCCTCCGGTTGATTATGTAAATGAAAATATTCCAACTGGTCTAACACTTTGGTGGTAGATGGACTCAAAGATTGGCTTTTCACTGTGGCGGTACAAAGTAAATAAGCAGCTAAAATATATAAAACCGATAGTGTTTTCATTCTTTAATATCTACAAACAGAGACAAAATAATGAAAAAATTGAATCAAAACCGAATATAAGCGTGTTAAACTTATATGTTCAAAAAATTGATTATTAAATAATTATGGTTTTTGTAGATGTTTTGTATATACAATTTTAAATGTTGTAGATGTTTTGTTCAAGGGCAAAAGAGAAATAATAATCTTGTTATGGATAAATTTGGATAAACATAAAAATAAATAAATTATGACACCAAAAGTTCAATCCATTCTCAGTTACCTCGGTATTTTGTGGCTGATAGCCTATTTTGTCGGAAAAGAGCAACGAGACAGTTTTAGCATATATCATCTGAAACAAGGATTGGGTTTGCTGGTTTTGGCAATCCTTTTCAACATTGCGGTTTATGTACTTTCCATTTTTTCTGCTACACTCGGAGTTTTAGTGAGCTATGCTGGAATCCTGTTTTTCATTATTATGATTGTAGGAATCATCAACGTTGCCAACGAAGTCAAAAAACCTTTGCCCGTAATTGGAAAATTATTTGAAGACAAATTTGATTTTATTGACAAATAATAAGAACACAAATAAAATTTTAATATTTAATTAATTGAAAAATGAGTAGTAGAATTTGGGTGATGATTATGACGATTGTTATATCTCTTATAACAATGTCTTGTCAAAAAGATGATGGTTTTAATGAAGAAGAAATAACGGATACCTTATCTGTTTATGTGTATCGTGCCGGTGTAGAAATGCATCAAGACAGATATAGTGCTTTGTACATGAAGAATAGACAAAAAGTAGTTCTTCCTTCTGTTACGGGTGGCTCTACAATTGCTCGTGATATTAAAGTGTCGGGTGACGATGTATATGTCGTTGGCGAAGAACTAAATGAAGAGCAAGAATCTGTAAAAGCATTGTTATGGGTAAATGGGCAGGCACAAGAGTTAAATGCTCCTAACTCAAAAAGTGTTACAGCTAAGGCGGTGTTTGTTAAGGACAACGACGTGTATGTTATAGGAAGCTACCTGCCACAAGCAGAAAATGCAACGTACAGGGCGATAGTATGGAAAAATGGAGAATTCACGCATATTGGGTCAAATGATGTGAGCACACGTCTTGAAGATATATTTGTTTTAAATAACGAAGTTCATATCGTAGGATATGAAAGGCACGAAGGAGGAATCATATCTAAATATTGGAAAAACGGTATAGGATCGGCGATTTCAAATATTGATACACTGACGTATGCAAAGAGTATTTATGTAGATCAAGACAATGTTTATATTGTAGGCTATACTGATGCTATTGGTGAAAGAAGTTTTAAGCTGTGGAAGAACGGCGTGCCGACAAAATTAATTTCAGGAGAAAGAATTAATCGTGGACTTGACTTAACAGTAGAAAACGAAAATGTTTATGCAGCCGGATACGAACAAGTGGGTAATAAATATGTTCCGAGAGTTTTTAAAAACAACGAATTGCTGCCTATTCAACATACTGCATCCGGACACACCTACGCTTTTGCCGTACAGGTTGTTGATGAAAAGGTGTATGTTTTAGGAAGTGAATATAGAAATGGCAAACAAGCAAATATCATTTGGGAAAACGGCAAAGAGATTGATTTCTTATCTGTTGAATCTGGTTATTCTGAATTTCAGTCAATGATAGTTGTTCCTAAAGAGTAATATTCTAAAGTAGTTGTTATTCCACCACAAATTTTGTTTAAGATTAGAAAAATCAAATGAAAAATATATCCTTATTATTAGTCGGCTTTTGTGTTTTTTTCATTTCCTGTTCCAAAGATGATGAACCTACGCGAATTTCAGATGCAGAAAGCATTGTCGGTGTTTGGAAATTTGTAGAAGTAGTGATTTGGAACGAGAACACCAAAATAATTGCGTCGTCCGAAGAAGTACAGCCCTGTTCCGGAGAGGATACTTATGTTTTTGAATCCAACGGAAGATGTGCATTAGAAACCCACTACAAAAAGGGGGGAGGATTCTGTCATTAAAAATAGATGACGGGAAGCAACCGGCATTTGCTATTTTTAAAATGGATGACGGCTACTATTACCGCTTCTTTTCAATAAAGAACAGCGAAAGCTATACCTTGTTCCATTGGAGGAAAAAGAAGGTCACGACTTGATTTGTGTAGAGGGATGTACCTTGTTGTTTGAACTTTTAGAGAAATAAAAACGAATAAAGATATTGAACTAAAAAAAGAAAAATTATGTTTTTTGTAATCAACAAAATAGAACAAGGGGTTCATCGTAATGAAAAATTACAAAACCCGAAAAATCCCGGTAATCCAATGATACTTGGTGTTTACAGGCAATTGACCCGTACGGCACTTTTTTCAGTACATTCCAAAAAAGCGTATGGCGAATTTTGGGATGAAGTGACACAAAAGAAAATTGCCCGCCGGTTTTGGACACCGGAAATGAAGGCTTTTGCTAATCAGAAGGTTGCTGAAGCGGCGAAACCACCTTTTATATTCAAATTGACGATCGTAGGCTGGATATTTGTCTTGTTGATGATGACCGCTATGGGATTGATTGTCTATCAAGAAATGAAACCGCCTATACCAAAACCAGCCGAATATGTAGCCATGGAGCAAGCTCCTGTAGAGGGCGATATCTATTTTGGCAAGTATGAGATCTATAAAGAAAAAGGAACTCCGATTGGAGCAGAAATCCGTTTTGGCTGGTTTAAAGTCCTCAAGGTGGATGGCGATGTTTATCATATCGCCAAGTCGACCGAGATGAACAGAGGACATAAACCAAAAGAACAGCTCAACAGCGTCGATTTTGAAACAGAAAGTATGCCTTTGGTGAAACTAAAGGAACAAACAGGCTATAACATACGTTTCGTATCTGACGATGACCTGACAGAAATATACATTACGGACAAAAAATAATATGACCACAAAACGAATAATGGGTATCATAGCATTGGTTATTGTCGTAGTTATAGCAGGATTTATTTTTATTCTCTATGCTACGATAAAGACCAAATCTACCAGTCTCAACAAATACGAACCATTCAAGGAATGGATTGGCAAAACCGTTACGTTGAATAAGGAAACGGTGCTGTTCAAAGACAAAATCCCTATGAACAACAATAGTGATTATCCGTATATGCTGTTGGACAGCTTGCATCCGCAATGGCGGTATGTCGATGAGCAAAAAAGCATTGGAGATATCGAAGAGATAATTACATTCCCGAAAGGCACAGTATTGAAGTTGGAAAAGGCAATCCAATACACCAACGGCGTTTCAGGATCCTCGTATCCTACTATATTCGGTACGATCACTTTTGAGGGCAAAACGTACAAAACAGGTTATCGCTGGGGTGAACGCAACGTGAGCAAGGCATTCGACAAAATAGAAAACTGCTGGTTTTTTCATCAGGCACCGTGGCAGGATAAACAAGATACCGCCTTTTATGCGTTTCCGACGGCTAATTGGTGGTGAATATTCAATTCATAAAAGGGATTGTTACGATGATTAATTAAACGAAATGCATCGCATTAAATTGTGGAATGCTAGAAGAATTGATTGATCAAGAAAATATGTAGAAGTATAATGGAATTACTTAGATTTAAAATTGGTGAATAGAAGTATTGTTTGTCAAATTGTTAATTTGCAGTATTTTGAGCAAAGATAGATTTTGAGATGAAGAACAGCTTTCGAGGTGTCCTTTTCGGTGTCACCCTAAATGTTTATACAAACTGATATTTATTCTCGGTTCTTGAAATTTCGCTTTTTAAGGCTGGTTTTAATTTGAATATCAAAATGTAAAAGCCGATGAAATGAAACAAACAAAATGCTGTCAAAAAGTGTAAATAAGCTAAAGACATTACGCCGCTATCTGTGTCGAGAAAAAACTGGATATATACAGGAACAAAACCTATTGTGGGCATAGAATAAACCTGGCTCGCAACAGATTGAATCAACCAGCTTTTTTGTGTTTGCTTTTGTTGTTTTTTCATTTGGTAGATAAACCGGAAACCGTCAACTAACATATAAATAAAACTTATCAGTAGCAACACATACAAAACAATGTCGCTCCAGGGCTGAAAGCTTTTCAGAAAATTATACAAGATAAAATACAGGCAAATAGTTAGGATTATTTTCGGAATGGAAACAAACTGTACGATTTCTTTCCACATTTTTTTATTGTAATATTTATGTAGTTCATTCTGCTTTTGTTCTACTAATCCCGTAAAACCGAATACACCAAACTTTTTAAACTCTTTTTCCAAAGCATCTTCAAACGAAATGGTCGGGTTTTCGTTCCATTGTTGCTCAATCGCATTTGCCAGATGGTCAACGAGTTCTACCTGCACATCGTAATGTTCTACATAATGTTTTTTGGTAAAATCGAATAATTGGTTGATTTCAACTTCGGTTATTTTTCTCATATTTTTTGGAATTTCTGCTCAATTAGTATGATTTCTTTTTTCAGCAAAGGAATGATTTTGGTGAATAATATCAAGCAAAATAACAGATATACGCCAGTAAAAACGGTTTCTAAAATAATTTCAAAAAGATTTCTGTCAGGTCTATTTGCACCAAAGGTCACAAAGGCAATCATCACGATAGGAAGACTGTAAAAATAGTTGGAAACGCTGTTAATCAACCATTTTTTGTGCTTTTTTCTCAAGGTGCGGTACTGTAAATACCAGAAAAGTGCCGCTGCAACCATTAATAGAATTTCTAACCCAAATAAAATGTCGTTATGTAACGTATCTGAATCCGAAAACACCAAAAACAAGCCATAAAAGAATGCACCCGACAATACAATTCTGGGAACCGAAAAATAGTTGATAAACTCTTTTTTGATGATTTGCCAATAATGATTTTGCAACGCCGCTTGTTTTTGCTCGACCAAACCGCTGAAACCAAACACGCCATAGTTGTTGTATTCTTTTTCCAAAGCATCTTCAAACGAAATGGTCGGATTTTCGTTCCATTGTTGCTCAATCGCATTTGCCAGATGGTCAACGAGTTCTACCTGCACATCGTAATGTTCTACATAATGTTTTTTGGTAAAATCGAATAATTGGTTGATTTCAACTTCGGATATTTTTCTCATATTTTTTGGAATTTCTGCTCAATTAGCATGATTTCTTTTTTCAGTAAAGGAATGATTTTGGTGAATAATATCAAGCAAAATAACAGATATACGCCAGTAAAAACGGTTTCTAAAATAATTTCAAAAAGATTTCTGTCAGGTCTATTTGCACCAAAGGTCACAAAGGCAATCATCACGATAGGAAGACTGTAAAAATAGTTGGAAACGCTGTTAATCAACCATTTTTTGTGCTTTTTTCTCAAGGTGCGGTACTGTAAATACCAGAAAAGTGCCGCTGCAACCATTAATAGAATTTCTAACCCAAATAAAATGTCGTTATGTAACGTATCTGAATCCGAAAACACCAAAAACAAGCCATAAAAGAATGCACCCGACAATACAATTCTTGGAACCGAAAAATAGTTGATAAACTCTTTTTTGATGATTTGCCAATAATGATTTTGCAACGCCGCTTGTTTTTGCTCGACCAAACCGCTGAAACCAAACACGCCAAACTTTTTAAACTCTTTTTCCAAAGCTTCTTCGAACGAAATGTTTGGATTCGTTTTCCATTGTGCCTCAATGGCATTTGCCAAATGATCGACCAATTCAACTTGCACATCGTAATGCTCTACCAAATGTTTTTTGGTAAAAGCAAACAGTTGTTCGATATGTTCGTTGGTTAAGCGACGTTCCATTTTCGTATTTTTTTTACCATCGACAAGTGCCGGAAATAGTTACAATATTTTATAATAAACAAAAAATAAAAAGCATTTATAAAGGTCAAAGATAATAACCATATATTGAACGTTGCCCAATATCTGAGCTCTTGACTTGATAGGGTAACAAACGAAAGGAGTAATAATGGAGCTAAATTTCTTTTGTTTGCAAATTGGGCAATTTCTCCATAAACCGTTGTGTATTTATCTGTTTCATATTTTCTCAACACATATTGATTGCCAAAAACAGCTGTGGTTACAAGCAGAATCTTATAAACAAAAACAGTGCGGTTTAGCGTTTCGAGCGTTATGAAGTCTTTAAGCAAATAAATTGCCACAGGAAAAAACAAAACAGCCAACACGTAATACATCAAATCTGTACGAAGTGATTTCTGCATTTTTTGTTTATAAAATGCCGGTATTTTTATTTTTCCGTAAAAGTGTATGCCGTTCCATTCCGTATCTTTCAATCGGGAATCCCATTGAGTAAAAATCCGTTCAAATGCAGTTTCAAAAGACTCATTTTCTTTCCGGTTTTCAATCTCTGAGGCAATATGGTCGATAATTTCGTGCTTTGCATCATCGTAGTAAAACTCATAATCATTATACAATTTGAGTTCTATTTGTTGAATTTGCTCATCTGTCAGTTTCATCAAAAAGCAGTTTTAAAGTTAGGATTTACAATCGTTTGCATGTTGCGGATAAAGTTTTCCAACTCTTCCAGTCGCGATGCTGTTTCTTTCACACCGTTTTCCGTCAGCTTGTAATATTTGCGAATACGTCCGTCCACCCTGTCCATTTCCACGTCCAGAAAACCTTCTGCTTCCATTTTGTGTAATGCCGGATACAACGCACCTTCGGTAATATTCATTTCGCCTTGCGTGATTTCTTTCACTTTCTGTGTGATTTCGTAGCCGTACATTTTTCCGTTTTGCTCCAGAAGTTTCATAATAATCGTATTCAAACTTCCTTTATACAGTTGTTGTTGCTTTTTCATTTCCTGATTTATATACTTATGAGTTTTAGGTATGCAAATATACCTAAAATTCTTATACATAAAAATATTAGGCATTGTTTTTTTAATTTTTCAATCACGATGACCGGACTTTAAAAACTCAAAAAAATATTTGGACGTTAACAAAATTTTATTATATTTGTCAAAGAAGGATATTTAGTTGTTTTTTATTAATTTAGATTGCTTCTCAACGAAAAGATAATGTCTTGCGTTGTTGAAGAGAGAGAGTTGCCGTTTTGTGCAACTCTTTTTTTGTTAAAAACTGTAACAAAGGCGTTCGGGTCGCTACTTATGTACTGTAAAATAACAAGCAGTTTATGTTTCAACGATTTTTATACCTGAGAAAAAAAGAGTTTTTAAGGAATCCGCAGTTTGTCGGAAACCTGTTGGTTACTATTTTAATGGCGGTTAATTACTTTTTCTTTTCCCTGATGTTCCTGATAGCGGGAATTGTTTTGCCGATGGTTATTACTGAGGATAGTGAAAGCAATCCGTTCACGCAATTTGGCAGTACAATAGAAACAATCTGTGCCTATTTGCTGTTTTATTTTCTGTTTGATTTGGTATTGCGGTACTTTTTTCAAAAGTTTAATTACTTGAATATAAAGCCTTTGTTGTTGACCAATATCCCGAAACGAAAAATAGTCGGGCAAATGCTCACCCAAAGTATGTTCTCGGTTTACGCACTATTTTCTTATTTGTTTTTTATTCCGTTTTTTGTTGTTTTGTTGATTGATCAACCACAAAAAATAGCGGTTTTTTCATTGGCAATTGCATGTTTACTTTTGGCTCAGGTCAATAACTTCATCAATCTGTTTGTCAATAAAAACAACACGGTTTTTGCCATAATCGTTGTTATCTTAGCATTGGGTATCGCGGCAAATTATTTTGACCTAATCAATATCTTGGAAGTTTCCCGTGCAATTTTTTACCCTTTTTATCAATATCCAGGATTGTCGCTAATCTTTGTTCCGATAGTAATTTTGTTGTATCGTGCCGCCCAAAAAATGATACTTAGCAATCTGTATTTGGATAAAGGTGTGATTGCCCAAACCGAAAAAGTGAATAATCTTAATGTTTCCTGGCTGAACAGATATGGAAAAATCGGCTCTTTTCTACAATTAGATGTAAAAATGCTTACCCGGAACAAACGCTCAAAATCCACCATGCTTGCCAGCTTTTTGTTTGTATTCTATGGGTTACTTTTCTTTACAGGATTTTCTACGTTTGGCGATTCCGGAGGAATGAAGATGTTCGCCGCGATATTTGTCAGCGGAGGTTTTGTTTTTTCATTCGGAAACTATATTCCGAGCTGGGATTCAGCTTATTATCCATTAATGATGACCCAAAATGTTACCTACAAAGATTATTTGCAGGCAAAATGGTGGCTGATGGTTATTGCCACCATAGCGTGTACGCTGATAGGTGCTTTCTACATTTATTTTGGCTGGGAAATTTATCTGATGGTCGTTTCCGCAGCGATTTTTAACATCGGTGTGAACAGTTATCTGGTCATGCTGAGTGGGGCTTATATCAAAACACCGATTGACCTCACGACCAACAAAAACCTGATGGGCGATAAATCTGCATTCAATGTCCGAAGTTTGTTACTGGCGTTGCCTAAAATGCTTGTTCCGATGGTTTTATATGGTATAGGAGCAATTCTGTACACTTCGTGGTTTGGTAGTTTGTTGGTAGCATTAGCAGGAATAATCGGGTTTGCATTCAAAGATTATTTCTTTAATCAAATCCAGAAAGTATATCAAAAAGAAAAATATTCAACTTTACAAGCATATAAAAGAAAATAAATATGATTCATATCGAAAATCTATCCAAAAGATACGGGCAAAATGTAGTGTTGCATATTGACGGTCTCGAAATTGCCGAAGGCGAAAGTTTTGGTTTGGTCGGTAACAACGGAGCCGGAAAAACAACTTTGTTCAGTTTGTTGCTGGATTTAATTCAGCCCACAACCGGACACGTGACCAGCAACGGTATCAATGTCAGCCAGTCAGAAGATTGGAAACATTTCACGTCAGCTTTCTTGGACGAAAGCTTTTTGATTGGTTACCTCACACCAACTGAATATTTTAAATTCATTGCAGATTTGAGAGGTGTTTCGCCAACTGATTTGGAAGTGTTTTTACAACCTTTTGCTCCGTTTTTTAAAGATGAAGTTTTAGATAACAGCAAATATATCAGGGATTTATCAAAAGGAAACCAGAAAAAAGTTGGTATTGCCGGAGCTTTTATCGGCAGCCCGAAGGTAGTGATTCTGGACGAGCCGTTTGCTAATCTTGACCCGACAACACAAATCCGTTTGAAAAATTTACTGAAGGATTTAGCCAAACAAAAGAATACAACAATGCTCATTTCCAGCCACGATTTGCAACATACCGTTGAGGTCAGCAACCGGATTGTAGCTTTGCAGAAAGGGCAGGTGGTCAAAGATATTCAAACCGACGAAAACACTATGAGCGAACTGGAAAACCTGTTTGCCGTATAATTATTTTTTGAATTAGGAAGAGAAAGGGGCTGTCTAAACGAATATTTTGGACAACCTCTTTTTCTGTTTTTTGAAACCTAAGATATTAAACACACAAATTAGTTCATGTATTTCATGATAATCTGCTGAAATTTCATATTGTATTTTTCACCGGCTTTCATCGATTCGGAAGTGATTTCGGGAGTTACTTCACTCATTTTCTTCCCGACAGGCGATTCGTAAAATTTCAATATTTCTTTAACCTCATCGTGTGTGAATTTTTTCATATATAAGTCAGCCACATCACTATTGATTTCGCCAAAAACAGTTTGTACTTCTTTTTTCAGGTCGTCTCTTTTTTCTTCTGCGACCATAGGTAAAATCTGATTTTTGATTAATTCTTCCTGAGAAGCGTTTGCACCCGAAACCTCCATCATCTTCAATACGTCTTGTTTAAAGTCGTTGGTTTGTGCAAAACCAAAAGCAGTAACGCTCAAAAAAGCGACTGTAAAAACTAATTTTTTCATTATAATCGATTTAAATTTTCGACCAAGATAGTAAAAAAGTCTGATTTCTTGGCGAATTCATGTTTTAATGTGTGTTAATTTGTGCTTGTTGAAAGCTTAAGGTTTTTTTGTTTCAGGCTGTTATCGCTACAACCAAAGTTAGAATTTCACGTTCGAAATTTCAAATTATTCAATTGTTTTTTCAGTTTTCAAAACTCAATTTGACTTTAAACAATCATATTAAATAATAATTAACGTTTTTCGGGTAATCATTGTGTAATTTTGAAAACAAAAACATGATTGACATATTTAAGCGTTATCGCTGGTTTTTTCTGGTTTTATCTTTGATTAGTGCGGTGGTTTTGACACTTTTTTACAACGCACTCAAACCTGTCAAACAACTACCGGTTTATACGCCGGCAATGGTTAATCCGGAGTTGGTAGATACCCTTATTCAATATCAGAACAACAAATTCAGGCATAAAATAGCTGATTTTTCTTTTCAGAATCAAAATAACAAAACCATTACGCAAGATGATTATAAAGATGTGATTTATGTAGCGGATTTCTTTTTCACTACCTGCCCGACCATTTGTCCGATTATGACCGATAACATGGCTTGGTTACAGGAACAAATTAAAGATATGGACGATGTGAAGTTGCTTTCTCTTTCTGTTACTCCAGATATTGACACGCCCGAAGTCCTGAGAAAATATGCCGATGAAAAAGGGGTAATTGATGAAAAGTGGAATTTGGTTACCGGTGATAAAAAAGATATTTATTATTTGGCTCGTCAGTCTTTTTTGGCGGTTAAAACAGGAAGTCCGGACGAATTATATGATATGGTTCATACCGAAAATTTTGTTCTGGTTGATAAAAAAGGACGAATCAGAGGCTTTTATGATGGTACATTACTAGATGAAAATCAAGACGATACCAAAAATGTAAAACAACTTTTGGAAGATATTCAATGGCTTAGAAATAACTAATCAACTCTTTTGATATACCGACAAATACACTTTAGGTTATCAAACAACAACTTCCGCCTCAAACAACTCCGAAAAATATTTGATAATTTTCTTTTCTACTTCGAGTTCATCTACTTTTCGGTTGAGTTCGGCGTGCATAGAAGTTACGCCTTTTCCGCGAATACCGCACGGAATAATATTATCGAAATATCCCAAATCAGCATTGACATTGAGGGCAAACCCATGCATAGTTACCCAGCGTGATGCCCGTACGCCCATAGCACAAATTTTTCGGGCAAACGGCGTCCCGACGTCGAGCCAGACACCTGTTTCGCCTTCACTCCGCCCGCTTTCGATGCCATAATCAGCCAGAACTTTAATGATGGTTTCTTCAAGCAAACGTAAATATTTATGAATATCGGTAAAGAAATTGTCCAAATCCAGAATCGGATAACCGACAATCTGCCCGGGACCGTGATAAGTAATATCGCCTCCACGGTTGATTTTATAAAATGTAGCATTTTTTTCTTCTAACTGTTTCTCATTCAGTAGTAAATTGCTCATATCCCCGCTTTTTCCCAAGGTATAAACATGCGGGTGCTCTACAAACAACAGGTAGTTTGGCGTTGGTTTAGGCGTGTCATTATCTCTGTTTGCAGATTTTATATCCACAATACTTTTAAACAGTCCTTCCTGAAAATCCCAGGTTTCTTTATAATCTTTGGTGCCTAAGTCGATGAGTTGTACTTGCTTGTTCATAGATTTAATTTTGGTGTTTTGGATTGTTTAATATAATTAATGCCGCGATTACTCCCGGAATCCACCCGGCAATCGTCAGCAGAGCAACGATTACAACAGAGCCGCAACCTTTGTCAATCACTGCCAAAGGCGGAAAAATAATAGATAATATTACCCTCCAAATACTCATTGGATGAATTTTTCTTCAAATTTCGGGATTTTAAACCGATTTTTCAGCATAATTATCCGCAAAAGTTAGCCAATAGTTTTGTTATATTTGCACATTAAATTTAATTACAATCATTATGCAATTGTCAGAACAAGAAATCATCAGAAGAGAGAAGTTGAACAAACTTCAGGCGATGGGTATTAATCCGTACCCTGCCGAGTTGTATCCGGTTAACCACACTTCCAAACAGATAAAGAATGATTTCAAGGAAGGCAAGCAAGTGATTGTTGCCGGACGGTTGATGTCTGCACGCGTGCAGGGGAAAGCCTCTTTTGCCGAGTTACAGGACAGCGAAGGCAGAGTGCAATTATACATCAACAGAGATGAAATTTGTCCGGGTGAAGACAAAACTTTGTATAACGAAGTTTTCAAAAAGCTCATCGACTTAGGCGATTTTATCGGGGTGGAAGGCGAATTGTTTACCACGCAGGTCGGCGAAAAAACTTTGCGTGCAAAGAATCTGGTTTTGCTGAGTAAAAGTTTAAGACCGTTGCCATTACCCAAAACCGATGCCGACGGAAAAGTGTTTGACGCTTTTACCGACCCGGAATTACGTTACCGTATGCGCTATGTGGATTTAATCGTGAATCCAAAACACAAAGAA
Organism: Avrilella dinanensis; assembly: GCF_002807015.1. Taxonomy (GTDB): domain Bacteria; phylum Bacteroidota; class Bacteroidia; order Flavobacteriales; family Flavobacteriaceae; genus Flavobacterium; species Flavobacterium dinanensis. Next base: position 1,420,686 of record NZ_NIPO01000001.1, read on the forward strand.
ACATTCGTGAAACGCACCAAATTGTTCAAAGCAATGCGTAACTTTTTTGACGATGCTGGTTACATGGAGGTGGAAACACCTATTTTGCAATCTATTCCAGGTGGTGCAGCTGCAAGACCTTTTTCGACTCATCACAATGCTTTGGATATTCCATTGTATTTAAGAATTGCCAATGAGCTTTATCTAAAAAGATTAATTGTTGGGGGATTTGACGGCGTATATGAATTTGCCAAAAACTTCAGAAATGAAGGTATGGACAGAACACATAACCCTGAGTTTACAGTGATGGAAATTTATGTAGCTTATAAAGATTACAACTGGATGATGGATTTTACTGAACGGTTGCTGGAAAATTGTGCGGTTGCAGTAAACGGTACTACAACAAGCACTTTCGGTAAACATGAAATCAACTGGAAAGCACCATATCCGAGAGTTTCTATGCGTGAAGCGATTCTTAAATATACCGGTTTTGATATCGACGGAAAATCGGAAGAGGCAATCAGAAAAGCCGCTGTTGAGATGGGAATCGATGTGAACGAAACCATGGGCAAAGGCAAGCTGATTGACGAAATTTTCGGGGAAAAATGTGAACCGAATTTTATTCAGCCGACTTTCATCACGGATTATCCCGTTGAGATGTCACCATTAACGAAAAAACACCGAAATAATCCGGAACTAACCGAACGATTTGAGCTGATGGTTTGCGGTAAAGAAATTGCAAATGCTTATTCTGAGCTGAACGACCCAATCGACCAAAGAGAACGTTTTGAGGAACAATTAAAACTATCCGAAAAAGGCGATGACGAGGCCATGTTTATTGACCAGGACTTTTTGCGTGCCTTGGAATTCGGTATGCCGCCAACATCAGGTTTAGGTATCGGAATGGACAGGTTAACCATGTTTTTAACCAACAATGAATCTATTCAGGAAGTATTATTTTTCCCACAGATGAAACCGGAAAAACAACTACCGAAAATTTCAGATGACGCCCAAGCCGTTTTTAATTTACTTCAATCTTTAGGAAATACGACTTTAGATAACCTGAAAAGTGAATCGGGATTGTCTAACAAAAAATGGGACAAAGCGATTAAAGATTTGACCAGCAATAAGTTGGCGAAGGTAGAAAAAACCGACGATGGATTGATGGTGGAAGCTATATAAGCATAGTTTAGGTATTTTACTGAAATTATATCGGGAAGAAAGTTAACTATAACTCTCTTCCCGATATGTTTTTGGGACTTTATGAAATAAGATTCGGCTTATTTAAAAATTATCACACATTTTTAAATAAGGATTTTTTTATTTAATTTAGCTTATCGTATTTTAAATAAGGCTATGGCTTATTTAAAATACTCTTATAAATTCAATTCCAATGAAAGATTTCAAAGCAGGGACCTATATTAACCAAGGATATTACAAAAGTTTTCAGCCTACCGAACTGAACAAGCAATGGTTATTGGACGATATGGAGATACAACAATTGCTGTCCCAAGCTGACCGACAGATGGGGCGTTTGGATATGTATTCCGAATATATCCCCAATATCGACTTGTTCATCAGTATGCACGTAGCCAAGGAAGCTACACAGAGTAGCAAGATTGAAGGTACACAAACTAATATAGAAGATGCTTTTTTGGATAAAGAAGATCTAGGAGTTGAGCGAAGAGACGATTGGGTAGAAGTCCATAATTATATAGAGGCGATGAACAAAGCCATTCAGAAACTCCACGATTTACCTTTTTCATCTCGGTTGATCCGTGATACACATCGTATATTATTGCAAAGTGTCCGTGGAGAACATAAATTGCCTGGCGAATTCCGTACCAGTCAAAATTGGATAGGTGGTGCCAGTATAAATGACGCTACTTTTATACCACCTGTACATACTTCTGTGCCGGAATTGATGAATGATCTGGAAAAATTTGCTCATAACAATGAATACTTTTTTCCTGATTTGTTAAAGATTGCATTGATACATTACCAGTTTGAAACCATTCACCCTTTTTTAGATGGAAATGGTCGTGTAGGGCGTTTATTGATTACGCTTTATTTAGTCGATAAGGGAATTCTTAAAAAACCTATTTTATATTTATCGGATTTTTTTGAACGCAACCGAGGACTATATTACGATAATTTGATGCGTGTTCGTACGCATAGCGATATGAAACAGTGGTTGAAGTTTTTTTTGGTAGGCATCATAGAAACAGCGAAAAGTGGGGTTGCTACATTCGATGCCATATTAAAATTGAAAAAGGAAAAAGAAGAATTAATACAAAAGAACAGCACACGAAGCCACCATTTACTCAATATTTTAGAACATTTATATCAACGTCCCATCATCAATGCCCAACAGGTAGTAGCATTTACAGGCGTATCAATGCCAACTGCCTACAAAATTATTGATGAAATGGAACAATATGATATATTAAAAGAAATGACGGGCGGTAAAAGAGGGCAAATATTTATGTTCGAACCTTATATTAAATTATTCTAATGGTAGTTATGAGACAAACGGTAGATTCAATAGGCAAATAAAACAAAACTTAAAAAAAATCAGTACCTTTATACTTCATTAGCAAATACAGCACTCATGAGAAAAGAATCAGATTTGTTAGGAGAATTAGACGTACCCGAAAAAGCTTATTACGGAGTACAGACACAACGAGCCATAAACAATTTTAATATATCAACACACAAACTGTCGCAGTTCCCTTTGTTTGTCAAATCACTGGGCGTAGTCAAGTTGGGTGCAGCACAAGCCAATCACGAACTGGGATTGTTACCCACAGAAATTTTCAATTTTATTGCTATTGCATCGCAGGAGCTTATAGACGGCAAACACACGGAAGAATTTCCTATTGATATGATGCAGGGCGGAGCCGGTACATCTGTGAATATGGCAGCCAACGAAGTGATTGCCAATATTGCCCTCGAAAAAATGGGTAAGAGCAGGGGAGCGTATAAATATTGCTCGCCTAATGACCATGTGAATCAATCTCAATCTACGAATGATGCTTATCCCACAGCGTTGAAACTAACCCTTTTTGAGCAAAACAAAATTCTGATTGATGCGTTGGAAAAACTCTATTTTGCCTTTGATAAAAAAGCAGAGGAATTCCGAATGGTTATTAAAATGGGACGCACGCAGCTGCAGGACGCTGTGCCGATGACCTTAGGGCAAGAGTTTGAAGCATTTGCTTATATGCTTAAAAAAGAAGTTAAAAACCTCCAGGAAGTGAGTTTCCGTCTTTTGGAAGTGAATATGGGAGCCACAGCTATCGGAACCGGATTAAATGCCCCGAAAGACTATGCTGAATTGTGTATCGAAAAAATCGCACAAATTACCGGAGAGCCGGTTACTTTGGCAGAAAACCTGGTGGAAGCGACTTCAGACACCAGCGTTTTTGTAGAATATTCTTCAGCGTTAAAAAAATTAGCCTTAAAACTATCTAAAATAAGTAACGATTTGCGATTGCTGAGTTCAGGGCCAAGAACAGGATTATACGAAATTAATTTACCGCCGATGCAGCCCGGGTCTTCTATCATGCCGGGAAAAGTAAATCCTGTGATTCCGGAAGTGGTCAATCAGATTTGTTTTAAAGTAATGGGTAATGATTTAACGGTGGCGATAGCATCGGAGGCGGGGCAGTTACAGCTGAACGTAATGGAACCTGTAATTGCGTTGTCTATTATGGAATCGATTAAATACCTGACCAACGGTATGCTGACGCTGAGAGAAAAATGCGTGGACGGTATCACGGCAAATGCGGAGCATCTGGAAAAAGAAGTCAGAAACAGTATCGGAATTGTAACGGCTCTTAATCCATATATTGGTTACAAAGCAAGTACTTTTATTGCTAAAAAAGCCTTAGAGACAGGCAGAAGTGTTTACGAGCTTGTGTTGGAAGAAAACTTGCTGACCAAAGAACAACTGGACGATTACCTTAATCCGGCTAATATGACTGCTTCGAGATAACCGATTGAAAATCAGAAAAAATCAAAATTTGAAACAAACGATAAAAACCTGCGGCTATCCGAAAACTGAAAAACTGAAAAAGAAAAAACATATCGATTTGTTGTTTTCAGAAGGAAAATCGGTATCCAAATATCCTCTGCGATTGGTTTTTGCTCCTGTTTCTGATGCAGAAAGCTCTTTTCAGACAGGCGTTTCGGTGTCGAAAAGGTATTTCAAAAAAGCAGTGGACAGAAACCGTTTCAAACGCTTGTTGAGAGAGGCTTACCGGCTGAATAAAACACTTTTGCCAACTGACCTCAATCAGCCCTACGCACTCATGTTTCTATATCAAACCAAAGACAAATTGACTTTTGCCGAAATTCAGGAAAAAATGGTGCAGTTAATGGAAAAGTTTTCAGAAGAGGTAAGGGGCGTGTGAGAGAAAGTCACGAAACACACAAATATATTCGTTACCTGACATATAACTTTAAATAAAATTAACCTTACCGCTCTTTTTATCACATAGTCTTAAACAATAGCTAACACCTTATTTACATACACTTGTTTCCTTTGCCGAAGTTTTAAACAAGTAAGTATGAGAATTTTTTTATCAATGATTGTGCTATTATTTTCGGGCGGTCTTTTCGCTCAAAGCACATTGACGGTTAAAGGGCAAGTGATTGATTTTGCTACCGGTGAACCGTTGCCTTACGCAACTGTGATAGTTGCAGAACAGGAGATCGGTGTGGAAACCGAAGAGGACGGAAGTTTTACATTAACCTTGAAAAAAATACCTGCTCAGCTGGATATAGAATATCTGGGCTACGGCACGGTGTCCGAAACCATAACGGAATTATCCGATGAATTGCTGTTTGAGCTTTTCCCGGAAGATAACGATTTGGAAGACTTGGTTATTACCGTGTCGAGCAACAAAGCCGACGAAAGTGTTTTATTAAATGAACAACGAAAATCGTTGGAAATAAAACAACAAATTGGTGCACAGGAGCTTTCGCGAAAAGGAGTGAGCGACGTTGCTTCGGCTGTTGCTAAAACGTCGGGAATTTCCAAGCAGGAAGGAAGCAATAATGTATATGTACGTGGTTTGGGCGACCGTTACAATTCTACCACTTTAAACGGATTACCTGTTCCGTCCAACGACCCGGAAAAAAAGAATGTAAACCTGGAGCTTTTTTCAACGGATATTGTAGAATATATTTCCATTGATAAAACTTTTAGTGCAAAAAACACGGGAGATTTCGGTGGGGCAAATATCGATATTCTTTCCAAAGATTTTCAGGACGACAGTTTGCTTGAAATCGAATTGGGTACAAAAATCAACACCAATGCCACCAGCAAAGGAAGTGAGTTTTTATTGCCTCAGGGACCGAGTTCAATGGGATATGCTTCTTATGGCGTTCCGGCAAATCCGCTGACAAATTACAGTTTTGAAAACAGCTTAAACCCGAAACACGTCGGGCAGGTTGGCGGAAACTTTGGTCTGAAAGCCGGAAAATCATTCAACATCGGGCAGGAAGGAAGGTTGAATTTATTTGCTACAGCCAATTTTGACAACGGCTTCCAGTTCAGAGAAGGTCTGAATCAAAGTTTGAATGCCCAAGGGTCAAAATTAAAATCTTTCCGTCAGGAAAAATTTTCGCATACGACCAATACAACTGGTATGTTTAATGCGAATTATCATATCAACGACAATCACAAGCTGGCTTACAACCTTTTGTACGTGAATTCATCTGATTTATCAAGAGATACTTATACCGGATATGACCGTGATTTTGAAGGTACACACGATGACCATATTGTTCAAAGAGGAACATTTATTCAGAATACCGTTTTAATCAACCAGCTTTTAGGTTCACACAAATTGAATGAAAAATTAGGATTGGACTGGGCGGTTGCTTACAATACGATTGAAAGTGATATGCCAGACAGAACGCAGAATAAATTGTATCACTGGAGCGATACCGATACTTATCGCTTGGCACAAAACACTATTACGGACAATCATCGTTATTTCCAACACCTGCAAGAAGATGAAATCGCAGCGAACTTAGCTTTGAATTACAAATTAGGCGTTGATGAATTCGGTAATGCCAAGGGAAAATTGAGTTTAGGATATAACGGAAGAATGAAACAAAGAGATTTTGAGGCGATTCAGTTCAATTTCCGTATTTCGGGTAATGCACTTCAAACTGTTGTAAATCCGAATAATTTGGATTCGTTTTTCAATGCAGAGAATTTCAGCAACGGATTGTTTCGTACAGAATCTTTTGCGGGTATGACACCGCAGACTTATTCGGGAGAACAAAACATTCATGCCGGATTCGCCAATCTGGAATACCGTTTGTCGGAAAAATTAAGCACTGTTGTCGGTCTGCGGTTTGAAAGAATCGACCAAACCGTAAACTGGCGTACGCAATTGGACGCAGCCGGTGATTCAAATACTTTTGAAAGGAATGAATTTTTGCCAACCTTATCATTGAAATACGAACTTGACCCAATCCAGAATTTACGTTTCGCAACCAGTAAAACCTACACTTTGCCGCAATTCAAAGAACGTGCTTTGTTTATCTATGAAGACGTAACGGAAATCAAAGTGGGTAATCCTTATTTATATCCGTCGCAAAATTACAATGTTGATTTAAAATGGGAAATGTTCCCGATGAACGATGAGGTCATTTCAGTTACCGCTTTCGGTAAATACATCATCGACCCGATTAACGAAATCACGATGGCGTCTTCGACCAACGATATTACGTGGGTAAACATTGGCGACAAAGGATATGCTTACGGAGCTGAATTTGAAATCAAGAAAAGAATTGCTGATTTTGGTGGCGATTATGAGAACAAGCTTGTTGCCGGATTGAATGTATCTTACATGAAAACCGACCAAAAAATTGACAGAGAAAAAATACAACGTGAAACAAACGGATTAATTAATACCAATTTCACAGACGAACGTTCATCGTTTACCGGAGCTTCCGATTTGCTGATTAATGCAGATGTTTCCTATACCAAAGAATGGAGCGATGACCGTGGTATGACAGCTACTTTAGCCTACGCGCATTATTCCGACCGCTTATACGCTCTGGGTGTAGAGCAAAAAGGAAACCTGGTAGATAAAGGAATGGGCACGCTGGATTTTGTTTTGAAAACTAAAATTCATAAAAATATCGCAATTGATTTCACAGCACGAAACCTGCTTAATCCGGAATTCAGACGAGTACAGCAAAATGCTTCAGGCGATATAGACGCTATCAAATACAAAAGAGGAATGTTCATAGGGCTTGGTGCGAAATATACATTTTGATGGGTTTAATGTTGAAAAGTTTAATGTTGTAACTTTTCAACTTTAAAACTTTCCAACTTTCATCAACCCGTAACAATTTCATTACACTTGCTTAATATCGCTTAAATAATTTATAATCAAATTTGTACAAACATTAATCAAAATTAGAAAAACAATGAAAAAGCCAATTTTAAGACTATTTAGTTTAGCTTTATTATCTTTCACTTTTGCAACAACAACAGTTTCTTGTTCAAGTGATGACAACACACCGGAAGAACAAAACCCTGGAGATTTTGTCGTGGACAGAAATGACCTTAGAGGCGAAATCAAAAGCGGAGAACACGTTACCCTGACAGACGGAACATACAAATTAACCGGAAAATTAGTTGTAGCCAACGGTGGAAAATTAACCATCAAAGCCGGAGTAAAAATTGAGGCTACAAGTCTTTCTTCAGACAACGATTTTAACGCAGTTCGTTATATTGCAGTAGGGCAAGGAGGTCAAATCTTCGTAGAAGGTACTTCATCTAATCCTGTGGTAATGACTGCAGAAGAAAAAACACCAGGTAAATGGGGTGGTTTGGTACTTTGTGGAAAGGCACCTATCAATAAAGGGACAACAGCTACTGCAGAGGTTTCTGAATTAACTTATGGAGGAACAGATGTAACCGATAATTCAGGCTCTATCAAATATCTGAGAATTGAATATTCAGGATATGCTTACAACGCAGACAAAGAATTCAACGGACTTTCTATGTTTGGTGTTGGTAATGGAACAACTATTGATTATGTGCAAGTTCACGAAGGTTCAGACGACGGTTTCGAGTGGTTCGGAGGTACAGTAGATGCTTCTCACTTAATCGTTACCAACTACGCATCTGAAGTAGGCGATGATTTATTTGACTGGACAGAAGGCTGGAACGGAACCGGAGAAAACTGGTACGGAATCAGAACCAACGACGGAAACAGAGGTATCGAAGCAGATAATAACTCGAATAACGAAGCTGCTACGCCAATCTCTAACCCTACTATCAAAAATTTAACATTGATTGGTAATAATGGCGGAGGAGAAAACCACGCTATCAAACTGAGAGTGGGAACAAAAGCACAATTCGACAATGTAGTGTTGAAAAACTGGGGAACTGGTTTCGACGTTCAGGCTGCACCGGATTTATCAGCAGGTTATGTTGGTACGGAACTGAAAGCTACGAATGTTAAATTTGAAAACGTAACTACGCCTGCCAATGCGACAGCCGAAGGTATTTATACCGAAAACGGAACAGCAACCGGAGCAGGAAACGGAACAGCAACCCCATCTTGGGCACAAGGCTGGTCTGTAGGTTTGTAAGAATACAATCATAAAATAACCCTAAAATTACCTGTCAATAATGACAGGTAATTTTTTTGGCATTACTTTTGAAATATATTTTGTATATTTACCTACAATTTATTTACTATGAAGCAAAAGTATCTCTTTATAATTATCCTGTTTTTGACGATAAACCTAAGCGGATTCGCTCAAAATCAACCAAAAGATAACCAAAAAGACAATCAGATTGAAGGATTGCAAATTTATCCTAATCCGGTTACCGACAAGCAGGTTGTGGTTTCCACATCGTCAAATAGCACCAAGCAGATTGAATTGTTCGATTTGCTCGGCAAAAAAGTGTATGCCACACAATCCGACGCAGAACGGGTGGTTTTACAACTCGAAGACTTGAAACCAGGCATTTATTTGATTAGAGTTACAGAGAAAAAACAAACTGTAACCCGCAAATTAGTGCTTAAATAGTTAACGATTTCTTGATATTAGAAGAAAATAAATAAAGAGAATATTTGTAACTTTGCAGAGCAAAATTAAAACAAAAATATTATGAAAAAATTTTACACAGCAATCGCCATTGTAGCTATGGCATTTACCGTACAGGCACAAACGTTGCTTAACGAAAATGGTAGTTTAGAGACTTGGGAAGATGGGACAATGGCTCCAGAAGGCTGGTTCTTTTCTCCTAATAACTTGTCAAACGGAATCATTTCTAAGGTAGAAGGAGATGCACAAGATGGCAATATCTCGGTAAAAATAGAAGCAAGAGCAGCTTCCAGCGGAAATAACAATGGAGGATTACAAGATATTGAAGTAACAGCAGGAGAAACTTACACCGTTAGCTTTTGGTACAAATCAGAAGGAAGCGAACTAAACTTCAAACATTGGTTTCAATGGAGAACATTGAATGAAGAGGGAGCCAATGTTAATCTACCAGAAAACGTAGAAACTTTTCAACCAGCAGATTCTCATGTTGCGGTTTCAGAATGGACAGAAGTAGTAGTTTCTGAGGTTGCACCAGAAGGTGCTGTGGGCATACGGGTGAACTTTAGAAATTACGCAAATAGCAGTGATATTTATTTAGATAATGTTAAAGTGTATCAAGGACAACCAACTTCTACACAAAAGAATAGCATCGAGGGGTTGAGCATTTATCCAAATCCTGCATCTGATGTGGTAAACGTAATTTCGAACAGCTTGTCTAACAAAGATATCGTAATCACAGATTTGTTAGGAAAAACAGTTTTGAAAGCAAACGTAAGCCAGTCAGTAAACATTTCATCGCTTAAATCAGGTGTTTACATGATGCAAATCACACAAGACGGAAAATCTGCTACAAGAAAATTAGTAGTGAAATAATCAATGATTATTCAAAATATAAAAGCAACTTCATACGGAGTTGCTTTTTTTTGTAATCTGTTTTTCAGGTCATTTGTCCTGAAAGTGAATATTTCTGCGTCTGTGGTAAAAAAAATAAAAACATAACAAACTCTCAGAAAAAATTTATATATTTGATTCTGTTGAAATTAAAAAATAGAAATTATGAAGAAAATATTGTTTTTAGCCATGTTTGCTGCATTTGGTTTGCAGGCAGAAGCTCAGATTAATAACTTGACTATTGAAGAGGTAAGAAAAAACACCAATAAATTTGCTGAATTTGTCGAGCAGGATATGAATTTATTAAAGCAGCATGTAGATAAAGTTCCGCAAGCTAATTTGGTAGAAGCACGAAATCTGTTGAGAGCAAAATATGATAAATTAGCCTCAACGAATGCGGATATTCCCAAAGATAAAATCGAACAGTTCTGCCATTCGCTTACAGAAAGATTTAAAGTGTTACTCGGCGAAGAGTTTGAAAAAGTAGCCAAAGACCCGAAAGTTATCAGACAACTCAACGGATTGAGTTTGTTTGTCAGACATCAGAATTAACGCAACACATTTAGTTAAAAAGAGAGTGGTTGAAAAGCACTCTCTTTTTTTATTGCCTGTCTAATTCTTCCTGAACATTTCCCCAATCTGTCATCGCCTGTTCCAATTCATTTTTTTGCTTTTCATATTTTGAAAACCATTGGGTGTCATTCATCAGTGTTTCATAGTTTTGAGCCAGTTCTTTATCCGATTTTTCTATTTTTTTCTCTAAATCACTGATTTGAGTTTCCAGCTTTGAAAGTTTATTTTGTAAAGATTTTAGTGCTTTCTGTTGCTCATAACTCATTTTCGTTTTTTTCTCGCCGGTTGGTTGTTCCTTGAGTTTCTGTCTGTTTTTCTGTTCGGATTCAAAAGCCCGCATATCTGCCATTTTTCGCTCCTCGAGGAAATAGTTAATATCACCTAGATATTCTTTAATGGTTCGGTTTTTAAACTCATATACCTTGTCGGTCAGCCCTTCCAGAAAATCCCGGTCGTGCGAAACAATCACAAGCGTTCCTTCAAACTTTTTCAGGGCTTTTTTCAATACGTTTTTCGATGCGATATCCAGGTGGTTGGTTGGTTCGTCCATCAGCAAAACATTGATGGGTTTGAGCAACATTAGGCACAATGCCAATCGGTTTCGTTCGCCTCCCGAAAGCACTTTTACTTTTTTCTCTACATCATCGCCTCTGAACAAAAATGCTCCCAACATATCCCGCACTTTTGCCCGGTTAGAATCGTCTGCGGCGTCAATCATTGTATCCACAATCGTTTTTTCGCCATCGAGGTAATCTGCCTGATTTTGGGCAAAATAACCTATCTGTACATTGTGTCCCGGTTTGATAGTTCCTTGGTAATCAAATTCGTTGAGAACACCTTTTATCAACGTAGATTTTCCTTCGCCGTTTTGCCCCACAAAAGCCACTTTGTCACCTCGTTCGATATTCAGGTTGAGGTTTTGCAGAATAATTTTATCATCGAAAGCCTTGGTAAAATTTTCTATTTCCAATACCACTTTTCCGGGATTAACCGAAATAGGGAATGAGATGTTCATCACCGCATTGTCTTCTTCGTCCACCTCAATTCGCTCGATTTTATCCAGTTTTTTGATTAATGACTGTGCCATTGATGCTTTGTTGGCTTTCGCCCGAAATTTATTGATAAGCTTTTCGGTGTCCTCTATCATTTTTGCTTGGTTTTTTTGTGCTGCCAGCTGATTGGTCCTCACTTCCTCGCGGAGCACGAGATATTGTGAATAAGGCTTATTGTAATCATAGATTTTTCCCAAAGAAATCTCAATGGTTCTATTGGTTACATTATCTAGAAATGTTTTGTCGTGGGAAACCAAAACAACCGCTCCGGGAAAATTATTCAGGAAACCTTCCAGCCACAAAATACTTTCAATATCGAGGTGGTTCGTCGGTTCGTCCAGTAGCAACACATCGTTGTTCTGAAGTAATAATTTTGCCAGTTCGATACGCATTCGCCAACCTCCCGAAAAAGTTTCGGTGTACCGGTCAAAATCTTCGGGTTTGAACCCCAGACCTAACAAAACTTTTTCGGCTTGTCCCTGGTAGTTGTATCCGCCCAGAATATCATATTGATGGGTAAGTTCGCTGAGCTTTTCAATCAAATCATTGTAAGATTCCGATTCGTAATCTGTACGGGTTGCCAGTTCATTGTTGATTTTATCGAGCTGTGATTCAATGGATTTTATTTCTGTAAATGCCTGATAGCTTTCTTCCAAAACGGTTTTTCCGGATTCAAAATCCAAATCCTGTTTCAGGAAACCGATTCGCAGATTTTTTTCGGTTGCAATGCTTCCTCCGTCCGGGGCGATTTCTCCGGATAAAACTTTAAGCATAGTTGATTTTCCGGCACCGTTTTTTCCGATTAAGCCGACTCTGTCTCCGGCGTTCAAACGAAATGTAATTCCTTCAAAAAGGTTTTCTCCGGAAAATGAAACCGTCAGATTATGTATGTTTAGCATGGCTGATTATATTAAATTTTGTTTTTTATAATACCTGTTGATGTCGATTTCTTTAGGTAAATCGGTGTTGTTTTCGAGATGATTAAACAGTTGTTCTGCCAAATAAGGTCCGAGTAATACACCTCGTGTTCCCAATCCGTTGAGCAAATGTATATTTTGGTGTTTGTAATGTGTTCCGACAAGTGGTCTTCTGTCCCGGACGGTAGGACGAATACCGGCTTTGTGTTCCACAATGTCAAACGGAAGATTTGTCAGTTCTTTTAAGTCGCTCAGCAGTTGATTTTTTCCTTCTTCGGTGGTTTTGTCATCCTTATCTTCCCAATCGTAGGTTGCTCCCACGCGATACAAATCATTGCCAATAGGAAGTACAAAAATATTCGATTTAAGAATAACGTCCGATTTTAAATCCGGAATACGAACAGTCAGCACTTCGCCTTTTGTTCCGTCAAGAGGTAGTTGATTAAAATAAGGATTATTGTGCATCGAAAAGCCTTCGGCAAAAATGATTTTCGCGGCTGTGATGTCTTTATAAACAATTTTATTGTTTTCTGTTTGCAAAAGAGTGTAATCAAACGATTCTGTTTGTAGTTGATTGTTGTTGGCTAAATGATGATGAAAGACACGAACAAACTGTTGCGTATCTAAATAGCCGGATTGGTGTACTTCTCCGTAACCTAATGGTGCATCAATCCCATTGATGTTTTCATAGATAATTTTATCTGTGAGAAACTCTCGTAGAGTGGCTTTGTCACAAGCAGCAAACCAATTGTTCTGTTCCTCGACATTAGCAAATTTTCTGTATAGTGGTACGTAATGAAAAAACTTGCTTTTGAGGACTTTTTCCTGTTTTGTATAGAAATGATTGGCGAGATTCATTTGGTAATCGGCGTTCCAAATGGCGGTAAATCTTTTTAGTATAATCGGATTAAATAACCCGACGGCAACTAATGAAGATTTACTGTTTTCACTGGAATCAATCAGTATGAACGATTTATTGTTTTGGCGGCAATATGCAGCAAAACACAATCCGGCCAAACCTCCTCCGACAATGATATAATCTGTTTTCATAAATAAAAAAACTCTTACAAAGGTAAGAGTTTTCTATAGTTTTAAAGTGATTTATGTTTTAGTTTGACCACAAATCATCTTCCATGTTACGAATGTTTTCTTTGATACGCTCTGCCTCCATCAATTGGAACCATGCATTTTCGCCGACTTGCTCTGAGATTGTGATATCCTGAATATTCTCTACTTTATAGATAGTCCCGGAAAATCTTCGTGCGTTGAACAAGTAGTCAAAGTTTATTTTCTTACGTGGATTTTTCTCGTTGAAAGCGTAGTTACTGAACAATACGTTTCTCACGTTTGGATCCGGATAGAAAATCCAAAACAGTTCGATGGCTTGCCATTCTTCTTTAGCATATCGCTTGGTGTTGATGTCATAAACGACAGGGGCAATACCGAGAATTCTGTATTTTAACTCTCCTGCATTTCTGTCAAAATACCATACTCCTTTAATATGATATTCTACCACATCTGTTGGTTCTAAAGTATATTCGACAATAAATTGAGGGTCAATTTGTTCACCGAACAATAATTGATCAAAGCCCTCAGGCATTGTATCCTTCCGGGTAAACTTATCTTTTAATTGCTCAAAATTAAGTTTAACCTTGAAATCATCTGATTCATAGATTTCCGTAATATCTTTAGATTTTACTGCGTCTAACAAAACTTTAAAAAGAGGTTTTCTCTCTTCTGTTTCTCTTTCCGGATAGTAATAAATCAAGTTTGCTCTTTCGTCCAACGGAATAGTTTCCCATACCATTTTTGAAAACAAAATGTCGTTTTCGTTGATGTGCGGGTAAGGTATTGGTCCATCGGCTTCAGCCATAATATCTTCGATACCTTTGTCTGTGATTTCGTCAGGCGATTTTGCGTTTAGCAGGTAGTTTTGAGCCATTACGCCAAAACTGCTTACTAAGAACAAAGCACTAAGAAAAAATTTATTTAATCTCATAATCTATACTTTTATTATTGAATGGTATAAGTTGCATCTGCTGCATCTTTAGTTCTCATGTCAACACCAGAAATTCTTGTTTTAATACCGGTTATTCTAACAATATCCCCTGATTTTAACTGATCTGCTTTTCTTTTTGCGGATTCAGACAAGCTGGTACTTCCTTTAACTACTTCTGAACCTAATCCTCTCGGGAATATAATAGTATATTCTGTAACCTGTAATGATACATCAAATTCAAAATCATCAAATTTGGCACCAATAGTTGATATCTTTAAGTTATTAATAGGACCTTGAGCAGCTTCTGTACCTCTGATTGTTCCAAATGGTCTTGGTACAGGCTTAACTCTGAAAGTTTGTTGATCACTGGTAGATGTACCATCAGGTAATGTAGCTTTGGCTGTAATAACAACTTCTCTGGTTGCCGATGGGGTCAAAATGTATTTACCATCACCTGTTTTTCTCAGACTACCGCTTGATGTCGTAACAGTTACTTTGTCACTTGGTACTCCTGCAAATGACGCAGATATTGGGTTATCTAATCCCATATACACCACATTCATTCTGTCTGCTGCGATTGTCGCCGAATTTGGTCTTGGTACAACCACATAGTTAGAGCTTTGGATATCAACAGGAATAACTTTACCGTCTTCTAAGAAAGTAAATTGCCCTACAAACTTATGCTCGCCAATTCTTCCTGCTCTGGTATTAATTTGTACTTGCCCATCTTTGAATGATTTAGCGTCTTTCAAATCTATTTCCTGACCGTTTACTACTACCTTAGTAGGAACGGTTCTGTCATCGAATCTTGCTAAAGCAACACTTCCTGTGATTGGTTCTCCTTCAAAATACACTGATTTATCTGTAAATACCATCGCCCTGTAGTTGCTAAATGAAGCTGCTTCTTTTAATGAGTTGCCTAAGAAAAGGTTATAGGCTTCTTGTTCTACTTGGCGGATATCATTCTGCATCGCAGATAGTTTTGCCATAGCTGATACTGAAGGCAATCCTTTGTAATGATAATCCAGGTACTGTCTATCGTTTCCATCAGCATCAATAACATTGTCTGTGTTAAATCTGTCGTCTAACTTTCTTTTTAAGAAGTCGAAAGTTGCGTCAATACCTAATATTTCGTTGAAAGAGTTTCTAAATCCATTAATTTTAGCTACGATTTCTTCTCCTTTTTCAGAATATTTGTCTTTTACGAACCAGCCATAATCAATTACTTCTGCTTTGTCCATTTGCTCATAAGGCAAATTTCCGTTTTCATCTTTGTTTTTCTCAAATGGTTCGATGACAGATTGTCTCAATTCTCCAAGGTAAGTGTAAAACTCATTAGACAAAGCACTAATTTGTTTAGCTTTTTCATAAGGTTCTCCATATCTAACTGGTTCATCGCCAGCTCTTTGGTCTAGCTGCTCAAGTAAAAATTTATTTTGGTCTTGAGCATCTTTATTAGATTCAACAAATTTTGCGTCCATCATAGCAAAGGCGGTCAATGCTTCCCTTGACATATTTAGTGCCATCATTGCGATAAACACCAGATACATCAGGTTAATCATTTTTTGCCTTGCTGTTAATTTTCCTCCAGCCATAGTTTAGTTTAAGTTTATATTATTAAAGAGCTGTTTTTCCCATAGCTGTTAGCATACCGCCATACACTGCATTCAATGTAGATAGGTTGGCACCTAAGACTTGCATTTGCTCTTTCAATTTCAAATTGTTTTCTGCTACTTCTCTGTTGATGTCTGCATTTTTAGTAGCACTGTCTAACTGAGATTTGTACATTTCATTCAACGACGCTAATTGTGCAGCTGCCGTACTCATTTCTTCAGCATATTTGTTAGAAGATGCTACCGCGTCAACTGTAGGTGCAATTCCTTTTGCTGCCGCCTCGAAGTTTTGAATACTGTTTCTAAGGCTTTCCATCAACTGTCCGTCGATTTTAGCTTCTTTTAATATGTTGTCTAATTTGTCAGAAAGCATTTCTCTTTCCGGTGCAGGTGCAACAGCTCCGCCACCAACAAAACCAGAAGCATTATAATTTCCGCCTGCATATTTACCACCTTCGGCACCTCCGCTAACTGTTGTTACGGCACCTCCTCCGGAATATCCACCGGCAGCAACTTGCATTTGTCTTGGTTCGCCTCCTTTTAGCTCAGGATATACTCTCGACCAGTCAAATTCATCATCTACAGGTTCAAAGGCAGAGATAGCGAAGATGATTGCTTCTACTACTAACCCTACTGTAAGCATGTTGTTTCCATTAAACGGACCCCACTCCATGTGAGTAATCTTAAACAATGCTCCTATAATTACCACAGAAGCTCCCATTCCGTAGCAAAAGTTCATTACTTTTTTTGGTATTGCCATAATTCAAATGTGTATTTAATGTTTGGAATTTAATTTTACTGTTTTATTATTATCTGCCACTTCTTCCGCTTGTCGGAATATTTCTTTCGTCAACTGCTGGTCCCGCTGCTTTGAATGCTGTTCTGAAACCGATGTATGATCTTGCAGAGTCTTTGTCTTCTTTGTCACGTGTTGCAACTTGCAGGAAGTATGAAGGGTCTCTCCATGAGCCTCCGCGAACCACTCTCAATGGGTTGGCGTCTGCGGCAACTGCTTTTGCGGAAAAACTTGAGTTGGTTACATAAGCTCCTTGTACATAGGCGTCAGCAGTCCATTCAGCTACGTTACCTGACATATTATACAAGTTATACCCGTTAGGCGCGTATGATCTTGCCTCTGCGGTAAACATTGCTCCGTCAGCAGCATAATCTCCTCGGTCTGTTTTGAAGTTAGCAAGGAAACATGCTTTTTCGTCAACCACATTAGGGCCTCCCCATGGATACATTCCTCTTTCGATACCGCCTCGAGCTGCATATTCCCATTCTTGCTCTGTAGGCAAACGGTATTCTTCAAAATTATAGTTTCCTCTTCTTGATTTCAGATAAGCATTTTTGTACAACGTTCTCCACGCTGTGAAAGCTTCTGCCTGAACCTGAGTAACTCCGACTACAGGATACTCTCCGTAAGCCTCGTGCCAGAAATACTGGTCAACCATCGGGTTGGTATAACTACCAGCCATTTCTTTTGCCCAAACAGTCGTGTCCGGATAGATACTTACTATTTTTGTTTTCAGGTATTTTGACCTTCTGTCTCTTGCACTTGTCGTGTTATCCTTAAGGTTGGCTTCTCTGTCGAAGTAAGAATACTTAAACTGTAGCTTTGCCACATCGAACACAGTTAATCCAAGCATGTTCTGGTCTGCCGGAATGTATAAACTGTCCATAGCCTCTACATAGTATTCGTCTGGATAACGACGCGTGTCGGTAATCAATCTGATTTTTTTGTTTAATCTTCGTCCAGCATATTCGTCTTCGTCCATTGCCATACTGTAATAGTTGTCGTACATGTAACGATCATAGGCAGATTGGTTCTGATTCAATGTAGGATCTTCTTCAGGTAAGAAGGCAAACTCACCGATTCCTCCGGCTGCAGGCTCCATACCCATTTCGTCAGCCATAATGGCTAGGCGAGTTCTGATAATAGAGTCCTTAACGTGTTCAACGAACTTACGGTACTGGTTATTCGTAACCTCCGTTTCATCCATATAGAATGAACCTACCGTAACTTGTTTCGGTGGAGCATCTTCGGCACCTAAAAAATCTTCATGCGTTTTACCCATAGTAAAGGTTCCACCCGGAATGTAAGACATTCCCTGAGGTTTCTCTGTGACCCAACGTTTTCCTTGAACTCCGTCTAGTAGCTCACCTCTATCTCCAGAACCGCAACTGAACAACAATGACGCAACTGCTGCAAGTGTAATGAACTTCTTCATATATTATTTGAGGTTTATTTAATTTTTATAAAGCGTAAACCTATTTATTTATTTTGAATTATACAAAAAAAAATGAAAAATTTTTTAGTTTTTATTTAACATTACCTTTTTGTAACAGGTTTGGCTTAGGTTTCTTTTTGATTAATTCTCCACCATATCTCGGGTATTTCTCGAGATAAAGCTCTCTGATAATCAGCATGATGGCATGGATATAGCTTCTCTTTATTTTGGTAATCCTGACCGGCTATCCACCATCTTTCCGACAAATTACTTTTATAGAAAATTAATTCCTGTTCTTCCAGCGGAACTACATATTTATAATAATCTTCCTTGCTTGAAAAAGGATATTCATACAATCGGTAATTAAATCCTTCGATAAAGTACCAAATTATTTGTGACAATAACAAATGATTTTCGTCTTTTTTGTGCATGTTAAAAATCCCGAAGGATTTTAACTGGTCGCTGTATCCGGCGTAACGGGCTAAAGCACAGATTTCTCTGCCGTCGAATCCGTTGGGTTGCCGGGTTACATTTCCTGTCAAAGCACCTTGTACTGCCTGCATATCCAAACTGACGATGTCGGCATTTCGCATTACAGGTTCGGCAACTTTGATGTTTTGTACGACTTCTCCCAGGCGATAAGCGTCAAACTGCATGCGGTTAATCAGGTCAATTTCTTCCTGAGAATTAAAATAGGTTTGATAACCAAGATTAGCATAATTAATCAGATTGTTGGGTTCTTCCAGTATAATACGTGCCACAAACGACTCAGATAGATTGTCGTAATCGGAAACAACGTCGATTTTGCTGTCGATAGTTACCAGCGAAACCTGTTGTTCCAGTTCGTCGAATGCTCTGTATATTCCATAAGTCGTGTCTTGTGATGCTCCTACAATTATAGGCAGAATATTGTTTTTTATTAACGAGGCGGAAATTTTCTTTATCAGATAATAGGTGTCGTCGGCAGTATCTCCGGCGAGAATATGTCCCAAATCCACTATAGATTTTGACCAGTTGCCGGGATATAAAGCGTAAAATTCCCTGCGGATTGTATCAAAATCCGGGTTGGGATAATTTTTATCCGGATTATCAACCGATATAATAGCAATGTCTTTATTGTCTATATCCGGAAAATGTCCGGCTGTGTGAAAAGCCGTTTGTCCTCCGATAGAAAATGATGATTTCTGCCGGATTTCGTCAATCAATATCTGGCTTAACGGTTGTAGAAACTCAAAATCCATCATGGTTATTTTTTCTTGGCTTTAGCTTTTGTTTTTTTCGCACCGCCTTTCTCCTTTATAATCGCTTTGACTTGTTCCAATGTCAGTGATTGAGCATCAACATCTTTGCTCAGCTCAATTTTTTTCTTGCTGTCATATATAATATTGGAGCGTCCCCAACGGGCTTTTTCCACTCTGATGCCTTCTTCTTCCCAGTTGTGAATAACTTTTTCACGCTCTTTCTGCAATTTCTCCTCTATTAAGGTGTTGATGTCTGCCTGAGAAAGATTATCAAAATCATATTTTTTATTGACATTGATAAAAATGTTGTTCCATTTAATATAAGGACCAAATCTTCCTACACCCTTTTGTACCGGTTTGCTGTCGTAGGTTGCAATTGGTGCGTCGGCACGCTCTCTTTCTTCAATCAGTTCGATAGCCTGGTTCAAAGTGGTGTCGAGAGGGTCTTGTCCTTTCGGTAAAGAAATGAATTTTTTACCATATTTAACGTAAGGACCAAATCTTCCTACATTGGTTTCGATTTGTTCTCCTTTATATTCTCCTAATTGTTTAGGTAGTAAAAATAAATCTAAAGCCTCTTCCAGTGTAATTGTACCGATATTCTGATTCGGATTCAGGCTGGCAAACTGTTTTTCCTCGTCGTCGGGAGCTCCAATCTGAGCCATCGGTCCGAATCTTCCCAAACGTACCGATACCGGTTTGCCTGATTTTGGGTCGGTACCTAAGATACGTTCGCCGGATTCCCGGTCTGCATTTTTCTCTACATCTTGTACTACCGGACTGAAATGAGAATAAAAACTATTCATCATATCTGTCCAGTCCTGGTTACCTGCAGCGATTTCGTCAAAATCTTCTTCTACTTTGGCGGTAAAATTGTAGTCCATAATAGAGGCAAAGTTTTTCACTAAGAAATCTGTTACGATAATCCCGATATCGGTTGGTACCATTTTTCCTTTGCTCGCCCCGACCTTTTCGGTCTGTGATTGCGTTTTTATTGCATCATTTTTCAGGCTGATGATTTTATAAGCACGTTCTTCCCCCTCATTTGTTCCTTTTTCTACATAATTACGAGCGATAACTGTTGAAATAGTCGGTGCATAAGTCGATGGGCGACCGATACCCAATTCTTCAAGTTTTTTTACCAAAGAGGCTTCGGTGTATCTTGCCGGCGGACGACTGAATTTTTGTGTTGCGGTAATGTCTTTGGCTTCCAGTTTTTCGTTTACTTTCATTGCCGGAAGCATTCCTTCCTGTTCTTCATCTTCTTCGTCATTTCCTTCGAGATATACTTTCAGAAAACCATCAAATAAAAGCACTTCACCCGAAGCAGTAAATTTCTCTGAATGTTTATTCGCCAGGATAGATACTTGCGTTCTTTCCAGTTGGGCGTCACTCATCTGGGAAGCGATTGTTCTTTTCCAAATCAGTTCGTACAATCGGCTTTCGTCCCGGTCTAAACTCACAGAATGAAGAGACATATCGGTGGGTCTGATGGCTTCGTGAGCCTCTTGTGCTCCTTTGGCTTTGGTCACATAGCTGCGAGGTTTGCTGTATTTTTCGCCATATTGTGACAGGATTTCTGCCTGAGCCGCCTGTGTTGCCTCCTGAGAGAGGTTTACGCTGTCGGTTCTCATGTAAGTAATCAATCCGTTTTCGTACAAACGCTGTGCGACACGCATGGTTTTTCCTACCGGAAAATAGAGTTTTCTTGCTGCTTCCTGTTGCAATGTGGAAGTCGTAAATGGTGCTGCCGGCGATTTTTTTCCGGGTTTGGTTTCGAGTCCCGAAACTTTGAATTCAGCACCTATATTGGCTTGCAAAAATTGTTCCGCTGTTTTTTCTGAACCGAATTTTTTATCCAGTTTTGCCTTAACTGTTTTTCCGTCTAATGTTGTGAAAACGGCGGTTACGCTGTAAAATGTTTCTGCATCAAAATTGATGATTTCTTTTTCTCTTTCAACAATCAATCTCACAGCAACCGATTGAACACGACCCGCTGACAGACCTCCTTTTACCTTCTTCCAAAGTATAGGAGAAAGTTCGTAACCAACCAATCTGTCCAATACACGACGAGCTTGTTGTGCATTGACCAGGTTGTAATCAATATCCCGTGGGTTTTCGATGGCTTTTTTTATGGCTGATTTGGTAATTTCATGAAAAACAATTCGTTTGGTGTTTTCCGGTTTCAACCCTAATTCTTCATACAAATGCCACGCAATGGCTTCCCCCTCGCGGTCTTCATCAGAGGCTAACCAAACCACATTGGCTTTTTTTGCCAGGTCTTTTAATTTTTTTACAACAGATTTTTTATCGGGCGAAACCTCATATTTGGGTTTGAAGTTATTGGAAATATCTACCCCGATTTCCTTCGACGGCAAATCGGAAATATGACCAAAACTCGATTCAACCTGATAGTCTGCACCTAAAAATTTTTCTATGGTTTTTGCCTTAGCAGGTGACTCAACGATGACTAAATTTTTTGACATGAAATTAGTTTTAGAAAGGCAAAAATAGTTTTTTTTTATTAGTCAAGCAGTATTTTGCTAAAAAACCATTCATTATATGTATTCTAAAAACCTGCCAAAATGGCATTGAAAAAGAAATTATATTATACCTTTGCATATTGCAAGATAAGCATTTAGTTGAAAGGATTATGGAAAAAGTAATTGAAGAAAACAAACAGGGAACCAGTTTGGTTTTAGAACAAAAAGAAAGCAATACTAAAAAGCTGTTTATAGAAAGTTATGGCTGTCAGATGAATTTTTCTGACAGTGAAATCGTGGCGTCTATTCTGGCAAACGAAGGTTATAACACCACTCAAAATCTAGAAGAAGCAGATTTGGTTTTGGTCAATACGTGTTCGATTCGGGATAAAGCAGAGCAAACTGTCAGAAATCGTTTAGAACAATATAATGCCGTAAAGAAAATCAACCCGTCAATGAAAGTCGGAGTTTTGGGCTGTATGGCAGAGCGTTTGAAAAGCAAGTTTCTGGAAGAAGAAAAAATCGTGGATATGGTCGTGGGACCAGATGCCTACAAAGATTTGCCTAACCTGCTCAGAGATATTGATGAAGGGCGTGATGCCATTAACGTAATTCTCTCTAAAGAAGAAACTTACGGTGATATTTCGCCTGTACGTCTGAACAGCAACGGCGTGACGGCTTTTGTTTCCATTACCCGCGGTTGTGACAATATGTGTACATTCTGCGTAGTTCCGTTTACGCGAGGACGTGAACGTTCGCGTGACCCGCAGAGTATCATCAAAGAAATTAAGGAACTTCACGAAAGAGGGTTTAAAGAAATTACCCTTCTCGGGCAAAATGTCGATTCCTATTTATGGTATGGAGGCGGTCTCAAAAAGGATTTTGAGAAAGCCACCGAAATGCAAAAAGCCACTGCGGTAGATTTCGCCCAGTTATTAGATATGTGTGCAACGGCGTTTCCGAAAATGCGTTTCCGTTTTTCAACGTCCAATCCGCAGGATATGCACGAAGAGGTTATGCACGTTATTGCCAAGCATCACAATGTTTGTAAATATATCCACTTACCTGTGCAGAGTGGTAGCACAAGAATTCTCAAAGAAATGAACCGCCAGCACACCCGCGAAGAATACATGGCGTTGGTAGATAAAATCAAAGCTATTATTCCGGATATTGCCTTGTCGCAGGATATCATCGCCGGATTCCCGACCGAAACCGAAGAAGATCATCATGATACTTTATCGTTGCTGGAATATGTAAAATATGATTTTGGATATATGTTTATCTATTCCGAAAGACCGGGAACACTGGCAGCGAGAAAGCTCAAAGATGATGTGCCGGAAGCAGTGAAAAAACGACGTTTGCAGGAAATCATCGACCTGCAACAGAAAATGGGACTCGAACGCACAAAAAGTTATGTCGGAAAAACCGTTGAAGTGCTGATTGAGAAAGAATCTAAACGTTCTGACCAACATTGGGCAGGAAGAAACTCACAAAACACAACCGTTGTTTTCCCGAAAGGAAATTACCAAGCCGGCGATTTTGTGATGGTGAAAATCAACGATTGTACTTCAACTACTTTGATTGGCGAAGCGGTGGGGTATAGTGAGATGCAGAGTTAATTTTTTATTGACAACATCAAAGAATTATATTAGAAAAAAGAAAATGAAAAAAATTGCCTTACCTATATTAATGTTGCTATTGATATCCTGTTCTACAAAAACAACAGATTTAATTATTGTATCAAACTCTGATGTTGAATTAAATAAGGTAAATGACGTTACAATTACAAGAATGCAAAAAGGAAACAATCAAGCAAATGACTCGGGTGTTGAATATTTGAATTACAGTCTGTATTTAACTGACAATGAAAAAGACGTTCCTTTAAAAATTGCAAAAGGTAAAACAAATGCCAATTGCAAAAGCTATGCGATAAACATCCAAAAAGGGAGTGAATTGAAAAATACGTTCAACAGAAATATCTTGTTTAAGAAAGAAGAAAAAGATATTTTCGTATATATTGATTGTATTTCAGAGGTGTATCAATTTTCTTATGAGAACGAGCAAAATATGAAGGTTAAATTGATTATTGAGGATAAGGTTTTTCCAAAAGTAAAAGATAGTGTAGTCTTTAACCTTAAAATTTAATTGTCATCTAAATTGTTTAATCATTCAGTCGTTTTTATTACAGTTTGAAATCTTAAACTTTAAACAAAGAAAACTAAAAAATCAATGACAGAGACCAACCGCACATATCCTACAGAGAAGTAGCAGATAAACCACTCTGCGTCACAGGCGCATTTTAATGCGTTAAATGAAAAGAATATTATAGTGCGAGAAGGTGGTACAAGAGGGTATTGGAAGATTTTGATTTGAAAAACTTTATATAAAAAAAAAGTATAAAAGCTCCTCTTTTGGAGAAATATAGAGCGTAATATGGAAAACATACAGACGATAAAACAACGATTCGAGATAATAGGCAACGACCCGAAGCTGAACCGTGCTATTGAAAAAGCTATTCAGGTAGCACCAACGGATATTTCAGTTTTGGTAACCGGCGAAAGCGGTGTCGGAAAAGAAAGTATTCCGAAGATTATTCACGCACTCTCGCATCGCAAACACGGAAAGTATATTGCGGTAAACTGCGGTGCTATTCCCGAAGGAACGATTGATTCGGAGCTTTTCGGACATGAAAAAGGTGCTTTTACCGGAGCAGTAAACACCCGTGAAGGTTATTTTGAAGTTGCCGGCGGAGGAACGATTTTTTTAGACGAAGTGGGAGAGCTGCCATTGACCACACAGGTACGTTTGTTGCGTGTGTTGGAAAACGGCGAATTCATCAAAGTAGGTTCGTCAAAAGTGCAGAAAACCGATGTGCGGATTGTGGCCGCAACCAACGTCAAAATGTTTGAAGCCATTGAAAAAGGGAAGTTTCGTGAAGATTTGTATTATCGTTTGAGCACTGTCGAAATCAACCTACCGCCTTTGCGAGAGCGTGGTAATGATATTCATTTATTGTTCCGTAAGTTTTCGGCAGATTTTGCCTCTAAATATAAAATGCCTGCTATACGGCTGTCCGATGATGCTGCGGGTTATCTCACGCAATATCGCTGGGACGGAAATATCCGGCAGCTTCGTAATGTTGCCGAGCAAATATCGGTTATGGAAAGCAACCGCGAAATTGATTTGCGTACGTTAAAAAGCTATTTGCCCAACAGAGATGAGCAATTACCGTCGGTGGTTAACCGGAAAGCAGAAAGTGATTTCAGTTCTGAACGGGAAATTTTGTACAAATTTCTCTTTGACATGAAAGGCGATTTGAATGATTTGAAAAAACTTACTCTGGAATTGCTCAAAAACAACGACAGCCAGCAGGTGCAGGAAAACAATAAATCATTGATTAAAAAAATATACGGTCAGCCTGAAAATGATTTTAACAACGAAATTCCGGCGTTACCTTCCGCAAGTTCGCCAGCGAATACCAACAATGATTTTGTGCATACACCCTCTCACGACGACGATGAAAGCGATTATGTTATCGCAGAAACCGTAGAAGAGGAAGAAGACGAAACGCTCAGATTAGACCAAAAAGAAATTGAGTTGATAAAAAAAGCCCTGGCACGAAACAACGGCAAACGAAAAGCCGCTGCTGATGAATTGGGAATTTCTGAACGAACGCTTTACCGAAAGATTAAGCAATATGATTTGTGATGTAGTTGATTAATTAGTAAATAGGCAAAAGTTAAATAGTCCATTGAGTGAATAAGATAAGAATTAGAAAATATCATATTAGTGATAAACCGGAATTAATGGAAATTTTGCAAATGAATACACCCCAATATTTTGCCAAAACCGAAATCAAAGATTTTGACCATTATCTGGATAGTGCAATCGAACAATATTTTGTGATAGAAATAAATGATAAAATCGTTGGTTCGGGCGGAATTAATTTTGAGAAAACATCTAAAACAGGAAAGCTCAGCTGGGATATTATTAATCCGAATTTTCAAGGAAAGGGGTTAGGAACAGATTTGCTCAAGCACAGAATAGCATTGCTGCATTCTATGCCCGATGTTGAAAAAATCACTGTAAGGACCTCCCAGTTCGCCTTTCAGTTTTATGAGAAAAACGGTTTTGTTCTGGAAGAAACACAGAAAGATTTTTGGGCAAAAGGATTTGATATGTATAAAATGATTTATAAATAAAAGCAATAATGAAAAAACAGATAGCATACAACATACAATATACAATAATACTGATTCTCGTGCTAATGCTAACAAGCTGCGGGATATACAATTTCACAGGAACAGGAAAAATCGATGCGGAAACTTTTCAGGTAAATTATTTCCTGAACAACGCCGAGTTGGTCGAACCGGGTATCGAACGTACGTTTACCAACGAATTGCAGGATTTGATTCAGAATCAAACCAGCCTGAGCCTGACCAATTCCAATGCCGATTTGGTTTACGAAGGCGAAATTACCGAGTTTCGTATTTCGCCAATGACAGCAACGGCTCAGCAAACCGCCGCCCAAAACCGCTTGTATATTTCAATCAACGTGAGATTTACCAATCGCCGAAACCCGGAAGATGATTTTGAACGCAGGTTTTCCCACTTTTATGATTATCCTGCCAATGACCAGCTGACCGGAGCGTTGCTCAACACCGCTGTTGAAGAAATTTACGAACGAATCACGCAAGATGTTTTCAATGCGTCTTTGGCAAAATGGTAATTTAGATATGGATATTACACAAGTTTATAAACAAAAAATACAATTTCCGGAAAGTATCGGTAGCGATGATTTGGGTTGGTTGCAGCAAATAGTTGCCACATATCCTTATTTGCAATCTGCGCATGCCTTATTGCTCAAGGCTTTGTATCAACAAGAAGATGCCCGTTATAACGCCGGGCTGAAAACCACTGCCGCATACACCACCGACCGCGATTTACTTTTTGATTTTATCATTTCGGAAGAGTTTAATTCCTATCAACCGATTGATATTGATACAATTGATGTATTCGATGTGGAAGAAATCAGTCATCACGAATCAGCGGTGTCAAATAATATTCAACCAGCATATATTCAGCCGGAAGAAGAAAATAAATTGGAAAATGAGCATCTGGAAGAAAAACTCGAAATCGGAAAACCATTAAAATTCGATGCTTCCGAAAAAATGTCATTTACCGAATGGTTGCAGCTCACTAAAACCGAACCGCTGTCGAAACTTCCTCAGTCCACGCAAAAAGAAACTTCCGGAGAAGACACCGGATTGACAAAAAAATTGGACATCATCGACCGTTTTATTGAGAATAACCCTAAAATCACACCGGTTAAAACCAGTAGCAATCCGCCGTCGGTAGAACAGAAATCAGATGAATCGCCGTCTGCTTTAATGACCGAAACATTAGCTCGAATTTACCTCGAACAAAAAAAATATCAGAAAGCAATACAAGCTTATGAAATTTTAATTTTGAAATATCCGGAAAAAAGTAGTTTCTTTGCAGAGCGAATTGAAGACATTAAAAAATTACAACAACATAATTCATAAACAATGAGCACATTTACAATTCTATTAGTATTAATTACCATCGTTTCTATACTGTTGGTTGCCGTAATCATGATTCAAAATCCGAAAGGAGGAGGCTTGGATTCTTCTCTTGGCGGAGGCGGAGGAAGCATCGGCGGCGTTCAGAACACCAACAAATTTCTGGATAAAAGTACCTGGACATTAGGAGCTATTCTGATTATCCTGATTTTATTATCAGGGGTTAGTTTCAATGCCGGTTTGGGTAATGAGTCCAAGATTTACGACGAAAACGCAACAACGCCAGCACCTGCAGAAAACAGTCTTTTGCCTAATGCAGGACAGCAGCAGCAAGCACCAGAAACGCAAACAGAAAACGAAACACAGGAATAAGTTTTTTGACATAGACCAACAAGCCGGTGCAATATTGTGCCGGCTTTTTATGTTGACAGAAGTTTTTTTCTATGCTAAAAATAAATTCTTACCTTTATCTGACAAAATTACCTCATGGCAAAACTAAAAACCGCTTTTTTCTGTTCGTCTTGCGGAGCTCAGTATACGAAATGGCTGGGGCAGTGTCCCGCCTGCAAACAGTGGAATACTTTGGTGGAAGAAGTGCTTCAGAAACCAGAAAAATCGGGTTGGAAAAGCCCGGAAAGCAGCCTTTCTAAAAGAGTGTCCAAGCCTTTGTTGATTAATGAAATCGATACGCATCAGGAAGTGCGTATGAATACTTTGGACAGCGAACTCAATCGTGTTCTGGGTGGCGGAATCGTACCGGGTTCGGTGGTTTTGCTGGGCGGCGAACCGGGTATCGGAAAAAGTACATTGCTTTTGCAATTATCCTTACAGTTGCCCTACAAAGTGCTGTATGTTTCGGGCGAAGAGAGTCAGAAACAGATAAAAATGCGTGCCGAACGTATCAATCCGAATAACAATTCCTGTTATATCCTGACCGAAACTAACACGCAAAATATTTTCAGGCAAGTCGAACAAACCGAGCCGGATATTGTCATTATTGATTCCATACAAACTTTACACACTGATTATGTAGAATCATCTGCCGGAAGTGTTTCGCAAATTAAAGAATGCACTGCCGAACTGATAAAATTTGCTAAAGAAACTGCCACGCCCGTTATCCTCATCGGGCATATTACCAAAGACGGAAACATTGCCGGACCAAAGATTCTGGAACACATGGTAGATACTGTTTTGCAGTTTGAAGGCGACCGCAACCACGTTTACAGAATTTTACGTGCATTGAAAAACCGTTTTGGTTCTACTGCCGAATTAGGCATATACGAAATGCAGGGAAGTGGACTCAGAGAAGTAAACAATCCGTCGGAAATACTGTTGTCGCATCGTGAAGAAGAACTTTCGGGAACAGCAATTGCTTGTACGATTGAAGGAATGCGTCCGATTATGGTCGAGATTCAGGCGTTGGTTAGTACGGCAGTTTACGGAACACCGCAACGAAGTGCCACGGGTTATAACGCGAAAAGACTCAACATGGTACTGGCAGTACTGGAAAAACGAGCTGGATTCCGGTTGGGTGCAAAAGATGTTTTCCTGAATATAACCGGCGGAATTACCGTTGATGATACCGCGATTGATTTGGCGGTTGTTGCTGCGATTTTGTCTTCCAACGAAGATTTACCGATTCTGAAAGATTGTTGCTTTGCCGGCGAAGTAGGATTGTCGGGCGAAATCCGTCCGATTAACCGGGTTGACCAACGGATTCAGGAAGCAGAAAAATTAGGCTTTGCCAAAATATTTTTATCTAAATATAACAAAATCAGCTATCAGGCTAAAGCTATCGACGTTTGCTTGGTAAGTAAAATCGAAGATGTGGTTAGTGAATTGTTTGGGTAAGAGAATAATTTTAGCCACGAATTACACAAATTTTTACAAATTGATTCGTGCGATTCTATATATCTACAAACCCAGTTGTTGATTTTTAGTATGCTTGCCCTAAACTTGACAGAATCTCCCACCAATCTGTCCCTCCTTGATTTTTTCCGAGTCGAACAATAACAAGGTTTTTCTTTGGGTGAACGTAAATATATTGCCCTAAAATTCCCTGAGCCATAAAATCGCCTGTTTGAGTTGGTAGCCACCATTGATACTGGTAATACCAAACACTTCCGTTGGCAGTATCGATTTTCGTGGATTGTTTAACCCAATCTTCGGACACAATCTGTTTGCCGTTCCATTTTCCTTTGTTAAGGTATAATCTTCCAATTTTTGCATAATCTCTTGCTCGTGCATTTATACAGCAAAAAGTTTTTTCTAAACCTTCTTTTTTTCTGTCCAGACTCCACGATGCTTCAAATTCCATTTCTAAAGGTTTCCAGATTTTTTCTTCAAGGTATTCAGTGACCGATTTGTTTTCCAATGCTCTTTCTAAAATTAATCCTAACAATTGAGTGTTGCCGCTAACATATTCAAATTGTTTTCCCGGTTCAGTTTTTAATTTCATTTTTCTGATTTCCTTTCGCAGGTTCGTGCCGTAGTAGAAAGTAGCAACATCTCCAAACGGATTAAAATAATTCTCGTTGAAATCTAACCCTGAGGTCATTTGCAGGACATGTTCAATAGTTACTTTGTCAAAACCATTTTCTTTAAGCTCAGGAATGTAATTTGTTATCGGTTCATTTACAGATTTGATAAGTTTGTCGTCAATGGCACAACCAATCAAAATTGAAGTAATGGATTTTGCCATAGAAAAAGAAGGAACGATTGACGTTTCGTCGTACTTACCCCAATAGTTTTCATACTGTATAGTATCATTTTGTATGATCAAAAATGCTACTGTTTTGTTGTCTTCCAAATAATTTTCAAATAGTTGTTTTTCTCCTTTTATGTCTATTTTTTTCGGAACTTTTCCATTTTCGGCGGTTGGAAAAATGAATTTGTCATCTCCGTTTGCTATGTTTCTTGCGGGGAATTTTTTATGATCGTTGATATCAGCAAAATTATAAACTACAAACCTCGTGACTTTACAAGAATTTAAAGTTGTTAGAATGATTAGGGATAGAAATACAAAATTAAATCTTTTAATTTTTTTCATTTTGGAGACATTCGTTTTATAGTATTTGGTTCATTTTCAGGAATTCGCGGCTATATATCTACAAATACAACTGTTGATTTTTATCAGATTTTACCTGATAACCAAATCTGATTTTTTCTGAGCTGTTGGATTTTAAGTTTATTTTCCACGATAGTTTTCCGGTTTCTTCGTCAAAATCAGCTCCTTTTTTGTCGGTCAGAGAAATTTCGATGTCTTTGTTTTTGCTCACCGGCACCTGGTCTTCCACAAGCAGTTCAATATTTTCCTTTTTGTTGTTTCGGACAGTAATTTCATAGGTAAAATTCTGCTCTTTTTTAGAAGACAACATTTTTGTTCCCGATTTATCTGAAACCACTTTCTTGTCCACCGAAATGTTCGGGTCTTTGCCTAAACTCAGCTGTAATTCGTCTTTGTATGAGTTCGGATTAATGTAGGTTTTTCCGACATACATTCCGTCAAATACCACGTTGGCTTGTCCCGAAAGCATATTATACTGACTGTAATCTTTGATTTTTGCCACAAGATATACGTTGTTGTCTAATTTCGGAATGGTCAGATAAGTGTAGGTTGCCGGCACGCTTACTTCCTTCAATGACACGCTGTGCTGTTTGCCGTTACTCAAAATGGTGTATGGAATGTCAATATCAAAAGTTACATTGAGTTGAGATTCATTGATTTGGGTGTAGTCACTTATTGTGGCATAATCTGCTAATTTACCAGAAGTAGTTTCGTCATCGAAATCTTCTTGCACTGTCTTCATAGATGCCATTTCCAATGCCATAGTTGCATTTGCTTTATTACGCATATTAGCGGACTTTTCTATATAATCCACAAACCAAGTATTTAATTCCGGAGCGATAGTATTTTGATTTGCCTGACCGCTGGTTAAAGACAATTTTACGTTTTTCCAATCAATACCTGTGTTTTGCACCACTTCGGCTTTGTAAAGCATTTGAATAGGAGTATTGATTTTGTCAATACGCATTTCGTAACCCGGTTGCCACGTCGCCTGATTGGTCAGATAGGAAACTTCTAGCGGAATACTTCCCGCCTGATTGCTCATTACATTAACAATCAGTTTTCCCTGACTTGTTTTTTCTGCTGAGGTTTCGTTAAAGGTTAGTTTTCCCTTTAAAATCATGAGCTCTTCCTTTAGCTCTTTACTTTGTTTTTCTAAAGCATCAATAGCGGTGCTTAATTCTATTTTCTTGCTTTTATAGAAATCTACCAATTTAGCCAATTCGGTCACTGAAAAGTTTTGTGTTTTTTCCAAAGATTGATTTTCATCCAGGATTTCCAAACTTCCTTGTTCAGCAGATAATTTATTCGATACAGCTTTTAACTCGGCTTCTTTTTTTTCGATTTCCTCTTTTACGGGTTTAATCAAAGGCGAATCCTGATTGTTGTCGTATTCTTCGACATACGCATTGGTAAATTGAACAGACATTACCGTAACGTGTTTCGGAACACGAATCTGAACGGTGCTTTCGTTGAGGTAATTCGCCACATTCGTTATCACGATTTCGGAAGTTCCTGCAGGAACCTGTGCGGTGGTTTTGTGTTTTAATTCTGCCGAATTATTGTACACTCTTGCCGATTCTATTTTCGCCTGCGTAAAAACAGGTTTTTGGGCAAAGGCATTGATGCTAAAAACAACTGCCGATGCGAGTAAGATATTTTTCATGTTTTTGCTTTTTGAGGTAAAATTACTCAAAAACAAAACAATAACAAGCTTTATCTGTTTTTCATTTTTCGTTTTTTGGAACAACTCTTAACACACTATGTGGTACTTTTATCATACTTTTGTATTTAAAATAATGTTAATACAGCTATGAGAAAAATTTTATTTTTATTGTTTGTAACCAGTAGTTTCTGGAGTTGTAAACAAGCCGACAATGGACGTGTTGAAGAAAAAAAGTATGCACTGAAATCGCAAATTTGCCGTGGAGATGATTGCTCCAAAGTAGAAATCGAAATTCCGTATTTTTCGGGAGACAAAAAATCGTTCACAGTTATTAATGACGAAATTTTGCAACAGGTTTCTTCGCTGATTTCCTTTGCTGAAACAGGTGAACAATTTGAAAATTATGAGGAATTGATGCAGAATTTCATTCAGTCGTATGAAAAAATCAAAACCGATTTCCCGAACGAACCTATTCCGTGGGAAGCAAAAATAGATGTCGATGCGGAACGATTGAGTAAGCAACTGGTGAATGTTACCTACGATTTTTACACTTTTACGGGCGGTGCACACGGCAATTACGGCAAGATTTCACAGTTTTACGATATGGAAACCGGGAAAACAGTACCGGTGAAACAACTTTTTGTGAATTATTCAGGATTTGAAAAAATGGTAAAAGATAAGTTTTACGCTATATACAAACTGAATGAAGGCGATTCGCTGGAAGAAAAAGGATTTATGTTTGAAGACAATCGTTTTTACCTGGCAGACAACATCATGATTTCAGATGACGAGGTGGAAGTCTATTATAATCCGTATGAAATTGCCCCTTATGCCAACGGTGCAACGGAGTTAAAGTTTACATTTGACGAAGTAAAACCTTATCTGAACCCCGTGTATTTTAAAAATTAACCTATTTTGAGTATATATAAAAATCTGTTTAAAACCACTTTAATCTATGGAATAGCCACGGTTGTTCCGCGTATGATAGGGTTCATTATGGCTCCGTATCATATGAAGTGGTTACCGACGAATGCCTATGCAGATTATACACTCATTTTTTCGTGGTTGATGTTTTTCAACGTGGTTCTGTCGTTTGGAATGGAAACGGCTTTTTTCCGATTTTACAACAAACATAAAAACAAAAAAGAGGTTATCAACAACACCATTTTATTTTTGATGATGATTTGTGCGGTTTTTATAGGCTTGGTATATGTTTTCAAAAATTATATCGATGCCTATTTTGGTATTCCGCCCGTTATTGTAGATTTTCTTATCTGGATTTTGGTGCTGGACGCTTTGGTCATCATTCCGTTTGCGATATTGCGTGCAGAACAAAGACCGATAAAATACAGTGCTATTAAGATTGCCAACGTACTGATTAATGCCGGATTGACGGTGGTTTTGCTGTATTTGATTCCGGCCTACCTACAAAATCATTCTGAGAGTTCGCTGAATCGTTTTTTTATTCCGAATTTTGAAGTCGGCTATTTATTTGTTGCCAATCTTGTGGCGAGTTTGACCACGCTTTTATTATTGTCAAAGCATTACCTGCGACTGAAATGGTCTTTTAACAAAAAGTTGCTCAACGAAATGTTGGTGTACAGTTTTCCGGTAATGATTGCCGGACTGGCATTTGTGGTCAATGAAACTTTTGACAAAGTCTTGTTAGATATATTATTGCCCGAAGAATATAAAAAACTGGGACTGGCAAGTTACGGAGCCATTTACAAAATCGGCGTTTTTATGGTTTTGTTCCGTATGGCTTATTCATTGGGAATTGAGCCGTTCTTTTTCAGTTATGCCAAAAACGATGATGCCCCGATAAAATATGCAGCGGTTACCAAATATTTTGTTATTTTCGGAAGCCTGGCAATGTTGGTTATTGTCATTTTTGCCGATTTGATTAAACGATTCTATATACCCGAAGAAGAATATTGGCATGCGATGGAAATAGTTCCTTATATTATTCTTGCCAATTTGATGCTGGGGATTTACACCAATTTATCGGTTTGGTACAAATTGCAGGACAAAACCAAAATCGGTGCATATATTTCCGTGTTCGGAGCGGTGCTGACATTGTTGCTGAATTATATCCTTATTCCAAAAATCGGTTTGATTGGTTCTGCCATCGCCACTTTGGCTGTCTATGTTTCAATGATGTTGATTTCTTATGTTTTAGGACAAAAATCCTATCCGATACCTTACGACAAAAAAGCGATTTCCTTATATCTGGGAGGGTCTGTGTTGTTCTCGTTTGTCTATTTTTACAATTTCAGGGAAAATTATTTCATCGGAACGGCATTCATTCTTATATTCGTGGGATTGATTTATTACAACGAAAAAACATTTATCAACCGAATTATAAAATCAGTAGTTAAAAGATGAAAATAAACATTATTAACAAATCACAACACGCATTGCCAAGCTATGAAACCTTTGCATCGGCAGGAATGGATTTACGTGCCAATTTATCAGAACCTGTTATAATAGAACCGATGGAACGTGCTTTGATTCCAACCGGATTGTTTATGGAAATTCCCGTGGGATACGAAGCACAAGTGCGTCCAAGAAGCGGACTGGCATTGAAAAAAGGAATTACCTGCCTGAACTCTCCCGGAACCATTGATGCAGATTATCGTGGCGAAATTGGCGTGATTCTTGCTAATCTTTCTAAAGAAACATTTGTTGTAGAAAATGGCGAACGTATCGCCCAAATGGTCATTGCAAAGCACGAACGTGCCGAATGGACTGAAGTAGAAGAACTTTCTACAACAGAACGCGGTGCAGGTGGATTTGGAAGTACCGGAGTGAAATAAAACGCTTATTCTGAAAGGTTTTTAAAAACCTTTCAGGATTATTATATAAATTATATACCTACAAGGTCTGTCAGACCTTGCAGGAAAATGAAAAACACAAACAAAAAATGAAAATAATCGTACCGATGGCGGGTCGTGGCTCACGCTTACGTCCACATACATTAACAACGCCAAAACCTTTAATACCTATTGCTGGCAAACCAATTGTACACCGTTTGGTAGAAGATATTGCCAAAGTAATTAACCAACCTATCGATGAAATCGCGTTTATCATTCATGAAAGCTTTGGCAAAGATGTTGAAAAAGATTTAGTTGCTATTGCGGAAAAATTAGGTTCAAAAGGAACGATTTATTACCAAAACGAAGCTTTGGGAACAGCTCACGCCATTTTGTGTGCCAAAGAAAGTATGCAAGGCCCCATCGTGGTGGCGTATGCCGATACTTTGTTCCGTGCAGATTTTTCACTTGATGCTACTGCCGATTCTGTGATTTGGGTAAAAGCTGTAGATGACCCGAGTGCGTTCGGAGTGGTTCAGTTAAACGATAAAAACGAAATCGTGGATTTTGTTGAAAAGCCCAAAGAATTTGTTTCAGATTTAGCGATTATCGGGATTTATTTCTTTAAATCAGCTGAAAATCTACGTAGTGAATTAGAATATTTAATCGACAACAATATTGAAAAAGGCGGCGAATATCAACTGACCGATGCGTTGGAAAATATGAAACAGAAAGGTTTACGTTTTGTTCCCGGAAAAGTAGATGAATGGATGGATTGCGGCAATAAAAACGTCACTGTTGATACCAACAACCGTATGCTGAATTTCCTGCATAATGATGAAGAAAATATGGTTTCATCAACAGTCGTTATAGAAAATTCAACGATTGTTCCGCCTTGTTATATCGGGGAAAATGTAGTGCTGAAAAACGCAACTGTTGGTCCGAATGTATCTTTAGGAAACAATACCAAAGTAGAAAATGCAACGATAAAAAACAGCCTAATACAAACCCATGCAGAAATTAAAAATGCCGAACTGGATAACGCAATGATTGGCAATTATGCAAAATTCAATGGTAAGTTTACCAACATCAGCATTGGCGATTACAGTGTGTTAGAATAATCGATTATATATGAGAGCATTAATAGGAATATTGCTGTTGTTACTTTTGTTGGTTTCCTGCAAATCGGGACAATTGAAAACGACCAAAGATGCAGATGATTCAACTAAAGTTACCGACACTCGTTTGAACAAAAGACTGAATGCGGCAGACATTCTGGACAATCACCTATCGGTTGAGTCTGATTTTGAGACCTTACATATTATAGGCGATGCAGCGTACAGTGGTTTCTCAATGGGCGTGCAAACCGATATTCGCATTGAGCGGGGTGAGCAAATTCTTATTATCATCAAAAAATTAGGATTTACATGGGCTAAAGTTTACATCACGCCAGAGCGAGTTTCCTATTACGAAAGCATGACTACCACTTATTACGACGGCGATTTTACTTTAATAAGCAATTTGCTCGGCGTTGAGTTGGATTATGAAAAAGTTGAAAATCTTTTATTGGGTAAAGCCTTATATGATCAACGACAAGAAATCACCAGCAAAGATATTGAAGAAAATCTATATCGTGTTTTAACGCAGTTAGTTACACAAAATGATTTGGTGGAATTACAATACTGGGTAGATGGTAGCTGGAATCTGCACAAAGAAAAATTATCGCTGGATAATTCATCTAATGAGTTGGAAATCAATTATAAAAACCACAAACAATCGGAGGGAGTTGTTTTGCCTCAGCAAATTCATATTTTTGCCACTAACGCAAAACAGACGGTAGATCTCAAACTGAATTATTCCAAAATCAGCAAAAACATCGACCTGAATTTCGTTTACGAAATACCCAAAAATGCTAAAGAAATTCGGTTTTAAGCATAATAAAAGAGGCGGGTTTCCCGCCTCTTTCTTCTTCTTTTTTCAGGTAGTTTATCTGCTACAATCAGCCGTCCACGTTTCGCCATCTACGACATATAATATTTTTAAATCGCTTTCGTTGATGCGAATATAACTCAACTCGCTTCCGCCAATATTGATGTAGTAATTATCATCTTCTTCTTCAAATTCAATTCCGTTAATGTTTGGAATTCCGTCAGAAAAGGCAAAATTATATTTGTCTCCCACTTTAACAACAGTCACTTTCCCATCATCAGAAGATTTATTTTCTGAGTCTGACGTATAAGAAATCGATCCGTTATATGTTCCTACAAACAAATCATTATCTGCCGGGTCGTCATCTTTGCTACATGCAGTTACTACAAATAATAACAAAACACCAGTACCTAAAAATTTTAATACATTTTTCATATTGATATAAATTTATTGATTTGTAAGATGTAATTCAAAAATCAATCCGATTGCTATTATTTTACAATATATTAACAATAAGAATGGCTGTTTGGGGAAGTTTTAGTATAAATGACCCTTTTGTGTGATTTCGATAATGTGTAAGTTATCCACAAATTGAGTAAAACTCAAGTTTTTTTCGTATTTATGCATACAAATTGAAAAATATGACCGCCAACCGCTCACTTATACCAAAAATTATTGCCTTTGATGCAGATGATACACTTTGGGACAACGAACCTTATTTTGAAGAAGCCGAGCAGCGATTCATTACTTTAATGGGCGATTTTTTGTCCAAACAAAGTATTTCCCAAAAGCTGTATGACACTCAGATTAAGAATTTACCTTTATACGGATATGGCATCAAAGGATATGTGTTGTCGATGATAGAATCTGCGAATGAAATCGCTAACGGATATTTGTCTAACGAATTGTATGACAGTATTTTGTTGATAGGCAAAGATATGCTCAACCAGCCGGTACATTTGCTGGACGGTGTGGAAGAAACCTTATTGGTGGTAGCAAAATACTTTCCGGTTATTGTTGCAACCAAAGGCGATTTGAAAGACCAGCACCGCAAGCTACACGATTCTGGTATCGGACAACTTTTTCATCATATTGAGGTAATGATTGACAAAAATCAGCTCGATTACCAAAAGATGCTGAAAAGGCTCGAAATTGATTTTTCTGATTTCCTGATGGTAGGTAACTCATTGAAATCAGATGTGTTACCGGTTATCGAGCTGGGCGGCTCGGCAGTGCATATTCCTTACCATACTACCTGGGCACACGAACGGATTAACTACGAAATCAAACACACCAATTTTTACACTTTACAAAGCATAACCGATTTGCCAAAATTGTTGAATTTGATATAAAACCAAACAAAAAACTCTCTTTTCTCTATTGATTTTCTGGTTTGTTGAAATCGGATTGACAATTATCAACAGGCTTATCAACAAGAAATAATTTGTGTTCATTTGCACAAACAAATATCAATACTCTATAAACAGCGGTTTTATTTCCGATTCTTTATCTAAACAAATTTCCGAATTGTTGATAACTCAAAATTTATCAACAAAGTGGTAAGATGTGGTAAAAAGTGGTAATTATTTTTTAATTTTGTTCATGTACTGAGCAAGAGTAGAAAATGAAAGCCATTGTAGGAACATATGAATGTAAAGTAGATGCTAAAGGGCGTCTGATGATTCCGTCCGGAATGAAGAAACAACTTCCGGCTGCGGAAGATGGCTTTGTGCTCAAACGTTCTGTGTTTGAAAAATGCTTGGAACTTTGGCCGATGGCAGAATGGCAGATTATGATGGGAAAAATCAATCAGCTCAACCGGTTCAACAAAAAGAACGATTTGTTCGTGCGTAAATTTATGGCAGGCGTGAAGTTGGTCGATATTGACGACAACGGGCGTTTACTGGTTGCTAAAGATTTGATGGCTTTTGCCGGCATACAAAAAGAAATTGTTTTGTCTTCCAAGATAAATATCATCGAGATTTGGGATAAAGAGTTGTATGAAAACTTATTGTCTGACGAAGATATTGATTTTGCCGATTTGGCTCAGGAAGTAATGGGAAAAGATACAGCTGATGACAACAACTAATTACCACCAACCGGTATTGCTCAAAGAATCCGTAGATGGAATGAATATCCGTCCCGACGGCATTTATGTGGACGTAACCTTTGGCGGTGGCGGTCATTCGAGAGAAATATTAAGCCGGTTAAACGAAAAAGGAAAACTCTTTGCTTTTGACCAGGACGAAGATGCCAAGCAAAATGTGATTGATGATAAACGATTTACGTTAATTGACCAGAATTTCAGATACCTTAAAAGATACCTGCGGTTTTATGGCGTGAAACAAGTTGACGGCATTCTGGCGGATTTGGGCGTCTCATCTCACCAATTTGATGTGCCTGAGCGTGGTTTTTCCACCCGTTTTGATGCCGAACTGGATATGCGAATGAACCAAAGTGCAGGATTGTCGGCACGAAATGTTATTAATGATTATGCCGAACAGGATTTAGCCCGGTTGTTCAAAATGTATGGCGAGCTTCATCAGGCAAAGGGCATGGCGAGTGCCATTGTAAACTATCGGACACAATCGCCGATAACCGACAGCTCACAGCTCAAAGAAGCATTGGATAAGTTTTTGCCGGCTCACAAAAACCATAAAATTCTGGCACAGATTTATCAGGCAATCCGCATTGAAGTTAATCAGGAAATAGAAGCCTTAAAAGAATTTCTGTCCCAAACTCCGGAAGTGCTGAAACTGTCCGGACGATTGAGTGTGATTTCCTATCATTCGCTGGAAGACAGGCTGGTCAAACGCTTTATGCGAAACGGAATGTTTGAAGGCGAACCCGAAAGAGATATGTTCGGCAGGTTTGAAGTGCCATTCAAGAAAATAGGCAAACATATTGAACCGACTTCCGAAGAAATAGCGACAAATAACAGAGCAAGAAGTGCCAAGTTGAGAATAGCTGAAAAAAAGTAAGATGAGTTTTTACGATGTCATAAAAGCAAAATATCTAGTTGATGAACAGTCATCAAGAAACTGGTTTTTTATCATTTACGTGGTATTTTGGGTGCTGATGCTCATTGCCAATAACCATGTGTTTGAACAAAAAATCATTAACCTCAAAAACCTGACAGAAGAGGTCAAAGAATACCGGACTGAATATGTAGAACGACGTTCGGAACTGATGTTGATGAAACTCGAATCGAGTATAGAAAAAAAAATGGAGCCGGAAGGAATTTTTATTCCCGATGCACCGCCTGTGAAAATTAAAGTGAAAAAAGAAGAAACAAAACCGTGGTATAAGAAACTATGGCAATAAAAAGAGGAGATAACAGCACAAGAATATTGCTCATCTACGGAGGTATGATGTTGGTTGCCGTATTGATTTTGGCAAAGCTCAGCTACATTCAGTTTAAGGAAGGGGAAACCTGGCGTGCCAAAGCAGATAGCTTGACTGTGAGAATGGAAAAAATCCCGGCAAACAGAGGGAATATTTATTCCTCAGACGGTAGTTTGTTGGCAACATCTATTCCGAAATATACCATTTTCTTTGACCCTTATGCTGCCAAAGCAGAAGATTTCGAGCAAAATATTCACGCTTTGTCTGATTCATTGAGCCGGTTTGTAGGAAAAAGAAGTGTAGGGCAGTGGGAATCCTATTTCCGGAAATCCAGAGCCAGCAAAAAAAGATATCTGCCGATAGCCAATAAGCTCAGCTATATCGAATATATGAAACTGAAACAATTTCCGCTGTTTAATCTCGGCAAAAACAAAGGCGGATTAATTGTAGAACAACAATATGTGAGAGAATATCCGATTGGAATGATTGCCAACCGAACTATTGGTTATGAACGGGAAAATGAAGACGGAACCATTACAAGAAAAGGAATCGAAGCGGCATTTACCAAATATTTGACCGGAAAAGAAGGGGCAAGGACAGTACAAAAAATGTCGAAAGGATTGTGGAAACCAATCAGTGATGAAAATGATGTGGATCCTGTGGACGGATATGATGTTATCACAACCATAGATGTTTTCATTCAGGACATTGCTCATCATGCTTTGCTGGACGTTTTACAGCAATATGAAGC
Organism: Avrilella dinanensis; assembly: GCF_002807015.1. GTDB lineage: Bacteria > Bacteroidota > Bacteroidia > Flavobacteriales > Flavobacteriaceae > Flavobacterium > Flavobacterium dinanensis. Next base: position 1,461,869 of record NZ_NIPO01000001.1, read on the forward strand.
CGACCATGGAACAGTAATTGTTATGGAAACCCAAACCGGGCATATTAAAGCAATTTCCAATCTGGGCAGAACATTGTCCGGAGATTATATCGAAACGATTAATTACGCCATATTAGAACGCCACGACCCTGGATCAACTTTCAAGTTAGCATCCTATCTGGCTTTGCTGGATGATAAAAAATGCGACACGGCTACTATTATTGATACAAAAAATGGGGTGGTCACTTTTTCTAATCGCCGGGTAACAGATTCCAATCGCCGGGGATATGGAAAAATATCACTCGCCCGAGGGTTTGAAGTTTCGTCCAATACAGTGGTTACACAAGCTGTAAATGAGGCTTATAAAAACAACCCGGAGCAGTTCATTAATAAACTGGAATCGTTTGGGTTCAATGATACTTTAGGGATTCAGCTCAGAGGCGAACCCAAATCATATATTCCGAGTCCGGGCGACCGAAACTGGAGTAAAATTGCTTTGCCGTGGATGGCGTATGGTTATGGAATACTGGTGTCTCCATTGCAAATGCTTACATTATATAATGCGGTGGCGAATGACGGAGTAATGGTCAAACCACAATTTGTGAAAGAAGTGAGAGATGTTGACCATTCAATTAAAATGTATGAAACCGAAGTAATTAATCCACAAATTGCCCGTCCGGAAGTAATCCGGCAGATGCAGGATATTCTCAAAAACGTAGTGAAAAGAGGTACAGGTAAAAAATTATATTCGCCCGATTTTCCGATAGCCGGAAAAACAGGAACGGCTCAGATGAATTATGGCGGCAGAGAGGGCGGAATGTATTATGCCTCATCATTTGCCGGATATTTCCCTGCCGATAATCCGAAATATTCTTGTATTGTGGTAGTTCATAAACCCACAAAAGGAAGTTATTACGGAGCAGATGTTGCCGGACCGGTATTCAAGCGTCTGGCACAGAAAATTTACACCGACAATCCGTCATTGAATCAGGTCGAAGATGTAAATCAACCGCTTGAAAAAGTAAACCGGGATTATGAATCTTATTATACAAAAGTCCAGCACAATGCAACCCAGATGCCAGACGTACGAGGATTACCTGCAATGGACGCTGTTCCTATTCTGGAAAACCTCGGATTAAAAGTTCACATCAACGGATTGGGCAAAGTTAAGCGTCAGTCTGTTCAGGCAGGAGAGCAAATTAAAAAGAATCAGCTCATTATATTAGAATTAGGTTGAAACAGTTAAAAGACATATTATACAAAGTATCCATTGAGGCAGTCAAAGGCTCAACTTATGTTGAGGTTGCCGATTTAATACTGGATTCCCGAAACGCAAAATCGGGTAGTCTTTTCGTGGCATTAAAAGGCGCGCAGGTTGATGGGCATCAATATATTGACAAAGCCGTCGAGAAAGGAGTTTTGGTTGTAATTTGTGAAAAATTACCAGAAGAAATTACCGAAGGAGTGACTTACATTGAAGTAAACGATTCACACAAAGCACTGGCTTTGATGGCTGATAATTTTTACGACCACCCGTCTGAAAAGCTTAAGCTGATTGGTGTAACCGGAACAAACGGCAAAACCACCACAGCTACTTTATCACATCAGTTGTTTACGCAGCTGGGTTACAACGTGGGGCTGATTTCTACTGTAAAAATATTGATAGGAAAAAAAGAATTTACTGCTACACACACCACGCCCGACGCGATAACCATCAACCGTTATCTGCATCAAATGGTAGAAGAAGGCTGCGAATTTTGTTTCATGGAAGTGAGTTCACACGGTATTGAGCAAAAACGGACAGAAGGGCTGACATTCAGCGGTGGAATTTTTACCAACTTGTCACACGACCATTTGGATTATCACAAAACATTTGCCGCATATCGCGACGTTAAAAAGAAATTCTTTGACCAGTTGCCCAAAAATGCTTTTGCCCTGACCAATGCTGATGACAAAAATGGTATGTTCATGTTGCAGAATACACCAGCTAGAAAAAAAACGTATGCGTTGAGTAATATTGCCGATTATCAGGTTAAAATTCTGGAAAGACAGTTAGGCGGTATGTTGCTGACTATTAATCAGAAAGAAATTTGGGTAAAGCTGATAGGTACATTTAATGCCTCGAATATTCTGGCGATATATGCAACGGCTATCGAACTGGGCATGGACGAAACCGAAGTTTTATTGCAATTGAGCACTTTAGAAAGTGTATCCGGAAGATTCGAGTATATAGTTTCTCCGAATGAGCTAACGGTTATTGTCGATTATGCTCACACACCCGATGCATTGGAAAATGTACTGAAAACCATTGAAGATATCCGAACCAGAAACGAACAAGTTATCACCGTGGTCGGCTGTGGCGGAGACAGAGACAAAACCAAACGTCCGTTGATGGGAAAAATCGCCGCAGAAATGAGCGACCAGGTAGTTTTCACTTCAGATAATCCGAGGTTTGAAGACCCTCATCAGATTTTGAATGATATTGAAGCCGGTGTGGAAGCCCAGCATACGAGAAAAACGATTACCATCGAAGACCGTCGGCAGGCGATTAAAGCCGCTATCAAAATGGCAAACCGGAATGATATTATTCTCATCGCAGGAAAAGGACACGAAACCTATCAGGACATAAATGGTGTAAAACACGATTTTGATGATATGCAAATTGCAAAAGAAATAATAGAGTTGTTGAGGAAATAATTGCTTAACGGTTGTCATTCCGATGAAAGAGGAACCTCCCGAACTTTAAACAAAAAAATATGATATATTACTTTTTAGAATATTTAGATAAAACCTTCGATTTGCCGGGAACGGGATTATATCAATATATCACGTTTCGTTCGGGAATCGCATTGATATTATCATTGCTGATATCGACGATATTCGGTAAACGGATTATCAGCTATATCCGCAGAAAGCAAATTGGCGAAACCGTTAGAGAACTCGGACTCGAAGGGCAAAATCAAAAAGCAGGTACACCAACAATGGGTGGAATTATCATTATTCTGGCAACACTCATTCCGGTTTTGCTATTTGCAAGAATCGACAATGTGTATATCTGGCTGCTTATTCTCACAACGATATGGATGGGAACAATTGGTTTTCTTGACGATTATATCAAAGTATTCAAAAAAGACAAGGAAGGTCTCAAAGGAAAATTTAAAGTGTTTGGACAGATAGGACTGGGAATCATTGTTGGTAGTATTCTGTATTTCCACCCCGATGTGACCGTCCGTGAAGCACCAAGCAATATGATGGACACCGAAATGGCGGCACAATTTGATGTGAAATCCACCGCGACAACAATACCATTTTTCAAAAACAACGAGTTTGATTATGGTCAGCTTATCTCATGGATGGGCGACGGTTATCAGGACTATGTCTGGCTGATATTCATTCCGGTGGTTATTTTCATCATCACAGCGATTTCCAACGGAGCCAATCTTACAGACGGAATTGATGGTTTGGCAGCGGGTACATCTGCCATAAATGTGGTGGTGTTGGGTGTGTTCGCATTTGTGTCGGGGAATATTATTTTTTCTAATTACCTGAATATTATGTATATACCCTATTCCGGAGAAATGACGATTTTCATTGCGGCTTTCGCTGGGGCATTGGTCGGATTTCTTTGGTATAATGCCTATCCGGCTCAGGTTTTTATGGGCGATACGGGTAGTTTAACCATTGGCGGAATCATTGCGGTATTGGCGATTTCTGTGCGAAAAGAATTGTTGTTACCGGTTTTGTGTGGCGTTTTCCTGATAGAAAATTTATCGGTGGTCATGCAGGTAAGTTATTTCAAATATACCAAGCGGAAATATGGCGAAGGCAGACGGATTTTTCTGATGTCGCCCTTACATCATCATTTTCAGAAAGGAGGCTATCACGAAAGTAAGATTGTAACCCGGTTTTGGATTGTTGCTATATTTTTGGCAGTATTTTGTGTCATATCATTAAAATTGAGATAGATGAAAAAGTTGGTTATTCTTGGCGGAGGAGAAAGCGGTGTGGGAACAGCTATTTTGGCAGCTCAGCAAGGTTTCGATGTGTTTGTTTCCGATTACGGATCAATTGGAGAAGACTATCAGCGATTATTGACACAAAACCATATCGAATGGGAAGAAAAACAACATACGTTAGCTAAGATATTACAAGCCGATTTGGTGGTAAAATCGCCGGGAATCCCTAATGAAGTCAATGTTGTAAAGAAAATCAGAGAGCAGGGAATCGACATTGTTTCCGAAATAGAATTTGCCTTTCGATACAACACTCAGCCAACAATAGGCATTACCGGAAGTAACGGGAAAACCACCACGACCATGTGGATTGAACATATTTTGAAAAACGGGGGATTAAATGCTGCGGCAGCCGGAAACATCGGCGACAGTTATGCCGGACAAGTGGCAAAAACTCCGGATAAGTTGTATGTGTTGGAGCTGAGTAGTTTTCAACTGGACGATATCAGGGATTATGCCCCGCATATTGCAGTGATTACCAACATCACGCCCGACCATTTAGACAGATACAATCATCAGTTTGAGAATTATGTAAATGCAAAATTCAATATTACAAAAAATCAGTCCGATAAGGATTATTTGATATACGATGCCGACGATTCAGTGATTACAGACTGGCTGAATAAGCATCAAACCAAGGCGAATTTACTGCCTTTTTCAACAAAAAAAATATTAACTAAAGGAGCATATATTAAAGATAATACAATCACAACTATGATTAATAACCAGGAGCAAACGATTATCGCCACAGACGAAATAGCTGTCGGAGGAAAACACAACCAGAAAAATGCTATGGCGGCCAGCTTGGCGGCACAGCTGATGCGTGTGAGAAACAAAACCATTCGCGAAAGTTTATCGAATTTCAGCGGAGCACCGCATCGTCTGGAAAAAGTAGCTCGTATCAGGAAAGTACAATATATCAACGATTCAAAAGCGACCAATGTGAACGCTACCTATTTTGCGTTGGAAAGTGTGAATGCACCGGTTATCTGGATTGCCGGAGGCGTGGACAAAGGAAATGATTACGATGAGCTGCTGCCGTTTGTAAACGAAAAGGTTAAAGCCATCATTTGCCTCGGAATCGACAATGAAAAGCTCAAAAATACTTTCGGTAGAATTGTTGATGTGATACTCGAAACCACTTCAATGGACGAAGCGGTAAAAATAGCAAGTAAAATTGCCGAAGAAGGCGACCAAGTATTGTTGTCGCCGGCATGTGCGAGCTTTGATTTGTTTGAAAATTATCAGGACAGAGGAAATCAGTTTAAGCGGGCTGTTAGTAATTTGTAAATAACAAATAGGCGGATAGGCAAATCTGCAAATTCGCGAATAGGCGATCAGCAAATAAACAAAGAATATGAAAAAGATTTTATCAGGATTTCAGGGAGATAAAGCAATTTGGGCGTTTGTAATTTTACTCGCCATCATCTCTTTTATGCCTGTGTTCAGTGCCAGTACCAATTTGGTTCACGTAGTCGGAACAGGAACTATCGTGGGTATTTTGGTCAAACACTTTTTTCATATTTTTATCGGAATTTTGATTATTTACATCATTCATCGCATACCGTTTGAACGCTTCAAATACGTTGCACCGTTGCTGTGGATTATCGCTAGTATATTGCTGATTATTACAGCGATGCAAGGTGTCACGATTGCCGGAGCCAATGCCAGCCGATGGATAAAAGTACCGCTGATTAATCTTAGTTTTCAGCCTTCGTCGATAGGGTGGATAGCCATTATTGCTTATTTGTCGTGGTTTTTGTGGCGGTTTGAAGACGAATATTACAGTTTCAAAAAATCGTTGCTCTACGTTTGGGTACCTGTTTTTGCTATTGTCGTTCCTATTGCTCCGTCCAATTTATCCACGGCAGCACTGATATTTACCTCTTGTTGCATGCTATTGTTTGTGGGTAAATATCCGCTAAAATATCTGGGAAAAGTACTGGCAATCTGTGCCTTGTTAGGAACATTGTTTTTCTTTGCCGCAAAGGCTTTTCCGGACACGATGCCGTCAAGATTCAGCACATGGACTGCCCGTATCGAACGTTTTGGCTCTGATGATAAAGATGTGGACAGATACCAGATTGATAACGCCAAAATAGCTATTGCCAAAGGCGAAATATTTGGCGTAGGTCCAGGAAAAAGCGTACAGAAAAACTTTTTGCCACAATCATCATCAGATTTTATTTATGCAATTATTGTCGAAGAATTCGGGTTGATTGGCGGACTGACCGTATTATTTTTTTATGTGTTGTTGCTGTTCCGGTTTCTGGTCGTCTCGATGAAAGCTCCCAATTCGTTTGGGAAATATCTGGTGTTTGGATTAGGTTTTTCCATTATTTTTCAGGCACTGATTAATATGGGTGTCGCCGTAGAAATATTTCCGACCACAGGGCAGCCGTTACCATTAATCAGTAGCGGAGGAACCTCTATCTGGATGACCTGCGTATCCATCGGGATTATTCTGAGTGTATCCAGAAAAGAAGAACAAGTCAAACAACAACTGAAAGAAAGTGAAAAAAAACAAGAAGCTTTCAGAGAATTACTGGCTCAACAGGAAGATGAAAAAACAGAAGACGAAGATATAGCCGTTAAGGCATTGAAGAATTTATAGTTGTCGCTTAAAACAAAAAAATAAACGCTGCAATAACAGCAAATAAAGATATATGAAACCAAGATTTATCATATCAGGAGGAGGAACAGGAGGACATATTTATCCTGCGATTGCGATTGCGAATGAATTAAAGTTGAGGTTTCCTGATTGTGAAATTCTGTTTGTGGGAGCAAAAGACAAAATGGAAATGCAGAAAGTTCCCCAAGCTGGTTATGAGATTGAAGGTCTTTGGATTAGCGGGATTCAACGAAAACTGACTTTAGAAAATCTGAAATTTCCATTTAAATTTTTATCGAGTTTACTCAAATCCAGAAAAATCATTAAAAAATTTAATCCCGATGTGGTTATCGGAACTGGAGGTTTTGCCAGTGGTTCGGTTGTGCAGGTAGCACAAAGTATGAAAATTCCGACTTTGATTCAGGAGCAAAATTCCTATCCGGGAATAACCAATAAGGTTTTGTCGAAAAAAGCGAAAACAATTTGTGTGGCTTATGATGGATTGGATAAGTTTTTCCCGAAAGAAAAAATTGTTTTTACGGGAAATCCTGTTCGCCAGGATTTGCTGAATGTAGAAGAAAACAGACCAGATGCAATAAAGCATTTTGATTTAGACCCGAATAAAAGAACATTATTAGTGTTGGGCGGGAGCTTGGGAGCAAGAAGAATAAACCAACTGATTGAGAAAGAATTAGATTTTATCGTAAACCAAGATGTTCAGTTAATTTGGCAATGCGGAAAGTTTTATTACGAAGAATATAAAAAATACGATTCTGACACCCAACACCCAACACCCAACATCCAAGTTTTGTCATTTATTGACCGAATGGATTTGGTATATGCAGCTGCAGATATAATTATTTCGAGAGCCGGTGCATCGTCCGTTTCGGAGTTGTCGATTGTCGGAAAACCGACGATTTTTATTCCTTCTCCGAATGTAGCAGAAGACCATCAAACCAAAAATGCAAGAGCCATTTCCGACAAAAACGGAGCTGTTTTAATAAAAGAATCAGAATTGGATATTCGGTTTGAAAACGTGTTTTCGGAAATTGTAAATAATGAGGAATTACAAAAAGAATTAAGCGAGAATATAAAAGAATTGGCCAAGCCAAATGCCACAAAGGATATTGTTGATGAGATTGTAAAATTAGTCAAAAGTCATAAAGTCAAACGACAATTCGAATGTAAGAAATCGATAAACCGAAATAAAAAATGAAACCAAAGGATATTTTACTGTTTAATACTACTGACCAAAAAGTCAATGTATCGGTTTATTTCCAAAACGGTACATTTTGGCTTACACAAAAAACAATGGCAGAATTGTTTGGTGTGGGTGTTCCTGCGATAAGCAAACATTTAAAAAATATTTTTGAAACAGAGGAATTAGAACAGAATTCAGTTATTTCCAAAATGGAAACAACTGCTACAGATGGTAAAGTATACGATACAAGTTTTTATCGTTTAGAAGCCATTTTAGCAGTTGGTTATAGAGTAAATTCGGTACAAGCAACCGAATTCAGAAAGTGGGCAACACAAACATTGAACGAGTTTATCATCAAGGGTTTTGTGATAGACGACGAACGGTTGAAGCAAGGCAAAAATTTTGGTCAGGATTATTTTGATGAATTGTTGGAACGCATTCGTGAGATCCGTGCAAGTGAACGTAGATTTTATCAAAAAATAACCGATTTATATGCTTTAAGCACCGATTACGATAAAAAAAGTTTACAAACCCGTGATTTCTTTGCAATGGTTCAAAATAAATTACACTGGGCAATTACAGGAAAAACGGCTGCTGAAATAATTTATACCGAAGCCGATGCTACCAAGTTGTATATGGGATTAAAAACGTGGAAAGATGCTCCCGATGGGAAAATTATGAAAACCGATGTTTCTGTAGCTAAAAACTATTTGTCGCACGAACATATTTTGGAGTTGAACAGAATTGTTTCGGCTTATTTAGATTTAGCAGAAAACAATGCACAACGCGGCATTGCCTTTAATATGAAGCAATGGGCAAATTTTTTAGATCGTTTTTTAGAACTTTCGAACTATCCGATTTTAATCGACAAGGGAAAAATAACAATGCTTGAAGCCAAACTCAAAGCCGAAAGTGAATACGATAAATTTCGGGTAATTCAAGACAGAGATTATGAAAGTGATTTTGACAAGCTAATAAGTAAAACAAAGAAAAAATTATAATATCAAACAAACGTCACTTCGAGTAGTGTAATGAAATGGAACGTATCGAGAAGTAAAATATGAATATAAAAAACACATAATATCATTTTTTATTCTTCTGACAACAATGGTTTTCGGACAAGATATGATTGCCGATTCTTTAGAAATAAACAGAATTGATTGTTTAGTAAATGAAATTAAAAATGACAGTTCATTGAAGATGATAAGCCTTGATGATATTAAATTGCTAAACAGATTCAACAAAAAAACTTATCATACAGTATATGTACAATTAAAAAATGATAAAATAGTTCATATATATTTGACCGACTCTTCACAAATTCCACGTTTTGGAGATTTTAAAGTCACGACGATTAGTCTGATACGAACGAGATATTTTATTAATGACGATGATTTAATTTATACTGAAGAATATTACGGTCACACAAGAAATAAATTATATTATAAAAATGCCAATATAATTAAAGTAGTGAATAATGATTTTGTAATTAATAATGATGACGTACTTAACGACATTATCAAAAACAAAGAGCAGATATATAAAAATTTTAATAAGATATATAAAGTATCGAAAAGAAAAATTAAGTAATTAAAAAAATGAACGAATTTAAAAACATATTTTTCATCGGAATCGGAGGCATCGGAATGAGTGCTTTGGCACGTTATTTCCATTCTGTTGGGAAAATTGTTTATGGATATGACAAAACCAGTACAAAACTCACTCGCGAGCTGGAAAGTTTAGGTATGTCTGTTCATTATACCGATGATTTGGATAATATTCCAAGCAACTTGGTGCCGGAAAACACATTGGTTGTGATTACCCCTGCCATTCCTAAATCACATTCGGAATGGAATTATTTTTTGGATAACGGGTTTGAGATAAAAAAGCGTTCAGAAGTTTTGGGATTGATTACCAAAGATACCTATTGTTTTGCAGTGGCAGGAACGCACGGAAAAACCACAACTACCGCAATTTTGGGGCATATTCTGCATCAAAGCGGGGTTGATGTTACTGCTTTCGTGGGTGGAATTGTTGAGAATTATCATTCCAATCTGATAGGAAACGGAAAAACGGTTACGGTTGTCGAAGCAGACGAGTTTGACCGTTCTTTTTTGAAATTATATCCCGATATGGCTTGTGTAACCTCAATGGACGCAGACCATTTGGATATTTACGGGGATAGTTCACATATCGAAGAAGCATTTATTGATTTTGCTAATAAAATTCAAGATAAAAATAAATTGTTCGTAGCCAAAGGATTGCCACTTGATGGTGTTCAGATAGAGGTTTCGGATAATCAAGGAACTTCCAAAACCCTTCCTTTTTTGGGAGGAGAGAGAATTTTCAAAGCCGAAAACGTACGTATCGAAAACGGAGCTTATGTTTTTGACGTACACACCACAGAAGACACGATAAAGGATATTCGTTTTCATCTGTTCGGAAAACACAATTTGAGTAATGCTTTGATGGCACTTTCTATGGCAAAAACCTACGGAATTTCTGATGAAAATATCCGTAAGGCATTGGAGAGTTTCAAAGGAATTGAAAGGCGTTTTTCGTACAAAATAAAAACAGATAATCTGGTTTTGATAGATGATTACGCACACCACCCGACCGAGATAAATGCAGTGTATAAGGCAGTCAAAGAGCTGTATCCAACCCGAAAAAATTTAGTGATTTTTCAACCACATTTATTCAGCAGAACGAGGGATTTTTTGGAGGGCTTTGCGGAGAGCTTATCGCAATTTGACGAGGTAATTTTATTGGATATTTACCCCGCCCGAGAGTTGCCTATAGAAGGAATTACATCAGGATTATTGCTGGAAAAAATAAATAATCCGAATAAAAAAATAGTATCCAAACAAGAATTGGAAAAAGAAGTTTTAACTTCTAATGCTCAGATTATTGCAATGGTAGGAGCAGGAGATATTGGAGAAATGGTTGTGCCTCTTGCGGAGGATTTACAAATTCACAAATTCACAAACTCACAGTCTTCCAAAGAAACGAAGTCTTAAATATTAAATTAAACTGACGAAACGAATAAATAAACGGTTCAACAAAAATGAAAAAAATAAATGGTTTTGACATAGGATTATTGTTGGTGTTAGTCAGTCTGGTGATGCTGTTTCGTTTTGCCAATGCAAGCAACAGCCAGCAGGAAATACGTGATGTCAAAGTTAAATTCGTAGGAAATGAAAATCATTTTCTGACACAGGAGATGGTTAATAACTTGTTGAAACAAAATTTTTCAAACCCTTCCGTAATTGCGAGAGAAGCCTTAGATTTGAGGGATTGGGAGCAAAAATTAGATATTAACAAATGGATAGCCCGTTCAGAGGTTTATGTTGATATCTCAGGTAATTTACATGCGGAAGTTGAGCAGAAAAAGGCACTGGCAAGAGTCATCAACAACGGAATGTCTTATTACATTAGTACGGAAGGAGATACCATGCCATTGTCTGCCGGGTTCAGTGTGAGAGTGCCGTTGGTAAGCGGAGTTTTGAATGAGAAAAACCAGCAGAAGTTTGTGAAGGTACTCAAAAAGATAACCGAAGATGATTTTATGAAAGAAATGATTACAGGGATCCGCATTAATCCCGACCAAACATTGAATCTGACGTCACGGGCACATGATGCCGACATAGAATTCGGGCACATGAAAGAAATTGACAGAAAATTGACCAATTATAAGATTTTTATGCATTATGCCGAAAATGATACGATAATGCAAAACTATAAGAACATTAATTTGAGATTTACAGAACAAGTTATTTGCACAAAACAATAAGCTATGGGTGAAGAAAAATTGGCAGTAGGACTCGATATCGGAACGACAAAAATTGTTGCGATGGTAGGCAGACGCAATGAATACGGAAAGTTGGAAATTGTTGGTTTGGGTAACGCCAAAAGTCTGGGAGTGAAAAGAGGTGTGGTAAATAATATCACGCAAACTATTCAGTCTATTCAGAATGCGGTTGCACTTGCCAAAAACGAATGTGGTTACAACATCAAAGGAGTGGTTGTCGGTATTGCCGGACAGCACATTCGCAGTATCCAGCACCACGAATATATCAGCCGGGAAAACCCCGATGCAGTTATTTCACAAGACGATATTGACAAGCTTATTGAGCAGGTGCAAAAACTAACGATGTTACCCGGAGAAGAAATTATACACGTTTTACCTCAGGAATTTAAGATTGATGATGAAGCGGGTATCAGAGAGCCAATCGGTATGTATGGCAGAAGACTCGAAGCCGACTTTCACGTGGTGGTTGGTCAATCTTCATCTATCAGAAATGCCGGAAGATGTGTGAAAGAAGCCGGATTGGAATTAGCCGGACTAACGCTGGAACCATTAGCGTCTGCTGATGCGGTTTTAAGCGATGAGGAAAAAGAGGCCGGTGTAGCATTGGTCGATATTGGTGGCGGAACAACAGATTTGGCAATTTTCAAAGACGGAATCATTCGTCACACAGCCGTTGTGCCGTTCGGTGGAAATATCATCACGGAAGATATCAAAGAAGGTTGCTCTATCATTGAAAAACAGGCTGAATTACTCAAAGTGAAGTTTGGCTCGGCATGGCCAGGCGAAAACCGGGAGAACGAAATTGTTTCCATTCCAGGACTCAGAGGGCAGGAGCCGAAAGAAATTTCTCTGAAAAACCTGTCGAAGATTATTCACGCTCGGGTGGTGGAAATCATTGAAATGATTTTTGCAGAAATCAAAGCCTACGGATATGATAATCCACAAAAAAAACTCATTGCCGGAATCGTTCTTACGGGCGGTGGCTCGGAGCTGAAACACATTAAACAGCTCGTGGAATACATTACCGGAATCGACACCCGTATCGGGAAGCCAAGCGAACATATTGCCGGCGAATCAGCAGAACTGGTAGCCCGGCCACTGTATGCAACCGCAGTCGGACTGACGATGGAGAGCGAACTGAACAATTCGAGAAGCCGTATTTATGTGCAGGAACATCAGGACGAAATCAGACTGAAAGAAAGATATCAAGAGTCTGTTCAGTCAATCAGACAAGAAACAAAACAGGAAGAAACCGCTCAACATATTGTGGAAGAAGATATTGATACACAAGAAGAACAACAATCTTCTGCCGAAAGAATCAAACAAAAATTTTTCGGAGGTTTCTTAGCCAGATTTAAAGAATTTATAGACAAATCAGAATAAAAAATGCTTGTAGGTATGGAAAATACATTTGACAATATCACTTTCGATTTACCCAAAAACCAATCCAACGTGATTAAGGTAATCGGAGTAGGAGGTGGAGGAAGCAACGCTATCAACCACATGTTTAATCAAGGAATCCAGGGTGTGGATTTCATCGTTTGTAATACAGATGCTCAGGCTTTGCAAAACAGTCCGGTACCTACCAAAATCCAGTTGGGTGTGAGCCTGACCGAAGGTTTGGGAGCAGGAGCGAATCCTGAAATCGGACAGCAGTCGGCATTGGAAAGCATCGACGAAATTGAAAAATTGCTGGATAACAACACCAAAATGGTTTTTATCACTGCAGGAATGGGTGGCGGAACCGGAACCGGAGCCGCACCGGTAATTGCTCAGCTGGCAAAAGAAAGAGATATTCTGACAGTCGGAATTGTCACAATTCCTTTTCAGTTTGAAGGAAAAGTACGTCAGCAACAAGCAGCCAAAGGTGTGGATAAGCTGAGAAAAGTAGTTGATTCCTTAATCGTTATTAATAACAATAAGCTGAGAGAAGTTTATGGAAACCTTGGGTTAAAGGCAGGATTCTCAAAAGCCGATGAAGTGTTGGCAACAGCTTCACGCGGAATTGCTGAAGTGATCACGAAACACTACACCCAGAATATCGATTTGAAAGATGCCAAAACTGTTTTGTCTGACAGCGGTACGGCAATCATGGGTTCTGCGGCGGCAGAAGGCGAAGACAGAGCCAAACAGGCAATTATTTCCGCTTTAGATTCGCCATTGCTGAATGACAATAAAATCAGCGGAGCGAAAAATGTGTTGTTGTTGATTGTTTCCGGCGATAATGAAATCACGATTGATGAAATCGGAGAAATCAATGATTATATCCAGACAGAGGCCGGGCACAGTGCCAATATCATCATGGGAGTAGGCGAAGACCCGCAGTTGGGTGACGCCATTTCTGTGACTATTATTGCGACCGGATTTAACATCGAACAACAAAAGGAAATCGTTAACTCGTCTGGGCCGAATAAAATCATTCATGTTTTGGACGAAAACCAATCCGTAACGGCAGATTTAACCAAAGCAGAGCAGCCTAAATTATTAGACCCGGAAAAGCCGTTAACCAATGAAAAACCGGCAGAATCAATTACTACGGGTGGATTGTTCGGAATGCCGAACACCGGCTATTCCAATGATACAGAAAAAAAAACGATAAACCAAGTTGAGGTCCAACCGGCTAATCCGGTAGTGAAAAATGAAACTACGGTAAAAATTGAAAAAATCGTTAAAAACGATGTTCGTGATATAGAAGTTGTTGATGCAGAGTTTATTATCGTAAAGCCAACATTTACACCTGAAGATCAGTTGCCGCAAACACCTGAAAATCCGGAACCGCAAATGATACAAAATTTTGTTCAGGAACCGGAAACACAGCATGACGGACAGGAAAAAATCGTTTATTCGCTGGAAGATTATATGGAAGTAGAACAGCAGCTTTCGCAGCCGGCACCAAAAGAAAAAGAACCTGAGCAGCAGGAAGAAATCTTGAATTTTACCCTGAGAACAGAAGAAACGGACAATCAGCCGGTAGAAAAACCGGTTATCACGGAAGAAAAAAAAATGATTGTTGAGCAGGAAATTTCACCTGTTGATGCATCAATCAATGATATTCTACGTCAGAGAGCTGAAGAGCGTAAACGGAAAATGAAAGAGTTTAATTATAAATTCAACAATGCCGCACAGTCGCTCAATGAGTTGGAAAAAGAACCTGCCTACAAGCGTATGGGAGTGAATCTGAAAGAAGTACAGGACAGCAGTCAGGTGTCGAGAACTTCGCTGAGCGTTGACCAGAATGACGATTTGCAATTACGTTCCAACAACTCTTTTTTGCATGACAATGTAGATTAATCAGCATAAAATTTTTATAACCCGGAAGTGAATCATTTTCGGGTTTTTTTGTATATTTGCCACTCGAAAAATAGCCTTATGAGCTTACAAACTCAAATTACAGAAGCCTTAAAAACGGCAATGAAAAGCAAAGACCAGATAGCTCTGGAAGCTTTGAGAGCAATAAAATCTGAATTATTGCTGGTACAAACGTCTGGTAGCGATTCAGCAATTTCAGAACAAGATGAAGTGAAGATATTGCAAAAGCTGGTTAAGCAACGCAAAGAAAGTGCAGATGTTTTTACTGCACAAAACCGCTTAGACCTGGCAGAGCCGGAGTTGGCACAAATCAAAGTAATAGAGCAGTTTTTGCCCGAGCAGATGAGTGAGGAAGAAGTGGAGAAAATCATTGCTCAAATTGTGGAAGAAGGCAGTTTTTCGGGAATGCAGGATATGGGAAAAGTAATGGGGCTGGCAAATGCTAAATTAGCCGGAGCCGCAGACGGAAAAACCATATCAGCTGTTGTGAAAAAACTATTAACAACATAAATATTAAGGTCGGCCCAGTAGTTCAACTGGATAGAATATCAGATTTCGGCTCTGAGGGTTGGGGGTTCGAATCCTCCCTGGGTCACAAAAGAAGTTTTAAGCACAAAAAGTCAATAATCGGTCAATTGATTTAATTGTTGCGTAAATATCTCATATATAGGGAATTAAAGTGGATAATGAAATCTGAAAGGGTTTATTATTCACTTTAATTTTTTATACAATGGAACGAAAAGAAGTTATTTTTGACACAAGAGTGACACAAAAAAAATGTTTGTGTCACTGAAAACCAAATTCAGAAAAATAATATGACATGAAAAGCAGGTAAAAAAAGCCCCGAAACGAGGCTCGTGTTTTGGGGCGGGTGTAATTAAAAATCAGTTAAGGAGTCTATAAACTATCTGCACAACTATCAATTCTGCTTGATAAATCCTTTAAAGCAGCTCGAAGAGTTTCTTTTTCTTCTGCTGTAAAATCGGTGGGTTTCCCGTTTCCGTCAATTCCGTCCAGCTTATGATAAAGCCATGAACGTGATTTTTCAAAATATTTTGTTGAAATTTTTGCCATTGATATATCTAATAATATATCTGATAATTTTTGTTTTACCGTGCCTTTTGTTCTCACGTCTATTGTTGTTTCCATAATATTATTTGATTAAGAGTGCCGCCATTTCGGACGGTATCTCGGTTAGTCTCTGTCTAACATTCTTTGAATTTGTTTGTCTATTAACCATTCATAATCTCTCTGACCATTTGGATAAGCTTTGTGATATAATCTTATTAGCGTTATTAATTCTTTTTCGTCGTCTGAAAGCGGTGTTAGCTTTTCTTTTTTGCTCATAATTATCTGATATCTAATTACACTTCAAAGATAGTACACTTTTGCGTATTATGTAAATGTTTTATTATGTTTTTTAATATTTCGCCCGGTATCTTCAATGGTGCAAAGTTCTTTATGAGCCCATGAATAGCAGGTGTTAGTCTTTTAATTTGTCAAATTTAAACGGGCTTTAAATTTCTGCTAAATTTATCAGGTCAACGAAATACTTGTTGATTATTTCAGTTTTCTTAATCGATACAAATCCAAACGGCGGTCTTTTTTAATACGGACACTTCCCAGTTCGTGTAATTCTTTCAATGCTGTTAAATCCACATCTACAATTAAAGTCATTTCGGTATTAGGAGTTGCTTCAGCTTTTATGCCATTGTTTGGAAAAGTAAAGTCTGAGGGCGTAAACACTGCCGCTTGCCCGTACTGAATATCCATATTATTGACTTTCGGCAGGTTGCCTACGCAACCGGTAATGGCTACATAACATTCGTTTTCGATGGCACGTGCCTGTGCACAACTTCGAACACGGGTATATCCGTTTTGCGTATCGGTCAGATAAGGAACAAACAGAATTTCCATTCCGTCTTCGCTCATGATTCGTGAAAGCTCCGGGAATTCTACATCATAACAAACAATAATTCCGATTTTTCCGCAGTCGGTGTCAAATGTTTGTATAGTGTTTCCGCCCTGCATTCCCCAATACAGCCTTTCGTTTGGAGTAATGTGTAGCTTCCGGTACATTTCCGAAGTTCCGTCGCGTTTGCACAAAAAACCGACATTATACAAAATACCATCTTCCAGTAAAGGCATGCTGCCGGTAATAATATTGATATTGTATTGAATGGCGAGTTCTTGAAAACGCTTGCTGATAGGTTCGGTATATTTTGCCAGTTCACGCATTGCTTCAGATTCGGACAAATGGTTGTAATCAGCCATAAGCGGTGCGACAAACAGTTCGGGAAACGCTGCAAAATCACTCTCGTAACCTGAAACCGCGTCAATGAAAAACTCTGCCTGATCGAAAAACTCCTCCAGGTTATTAAGAGAACGCATCTGCCACTGGATTAAACCTAAGCGAACCACACTTTTTTTAACATTAATTAAAACAGGAGATTTGTCATAAGAAATATTACTCCATTCCAGCAAAACCGCATAATCTTTTGAATCGTAGTCGCCTTCCAAATAGTTTCGTAACAGCCTTTTGATATGAAAATCATTGTTTAGCTGAAACGAAATAACCGGGTCGTGTATTTCTTTGGTTTTAACTTTTTCGAGATATTGTTTGGGAGTCAAATCTGCTGAAAAATTGTGGTAATTGGAGATGCGTCCGGCAAAAATGATAGATTTCAGGTTGAGCTGTTCGCACAATTCCTTTCGGGCATCATATAATCTTCTGCCCAATCGTAGACCTCTGTAATTCGGGTGGATAAACACGTCAATTCCGTACAAAATATCTCCATCAGGATTGTGTGCACGAAATTTGCTATCGGTGATAATATCGTTGTATTTATGGTTTGAAAGTGCCAGATTTTCTTCTACAATCAACGAAAGTGCGGCACCTACCACAACATCATCTACCACAATAACCAACTGACCTTCAGGGAAAATTTTTAGCAGTCTTCTGATTTCTTCTTTTTTCCAATACGGATCTTCTACGCCTTCTTCGTAAGCCTGAAGCATCGAGTTTTTTAACTCGATATAATCTTCTAACGCTAAATTTCTTAGTTCAACTTTTTTGATTTGCATAAAACGACGATTCTTAGGATAAAAATAGTAATATTTAAAATTATCCGGTAGTTAAATCAATACATTTTTCCAACATTCTTCATTCTCACTAGATTGTGGGTCGTTGTTTGTTTTGCCGGGTGTAGCCGCTTTTGATTAGTTGATCAGAATTACAAAACGGGCATATTGATCTCATAACTCCACATTTGAAACATTAGGTTTGGTTAAATTGATTTTAAGGCGATTTAAAGTCGTAAAAATACAAAAGACGGACAAATGCCCGTCTTTTGTACTCCCTTATTTCTATGCTAATGCTTGATTTTAAACACTTTTTATGGCTGAAATTTGCTAAACACCACATTTGATACATTACCCTATCTATACTTTGAAAGAAGATACAAGACGATACAAAGTAGGACTACCGACAAAAAGTCAAACAAATCATATACAATACGTTTATAACGTGGCTTTCGGTCAATTGCAGCTTTTCTTTGGTGCTTATCGAACTTATAATAAAAAAAGCATAGGTTTAACAATGCAAATGCTGCCATTGGGGCTAATAAAATCCATTTGTTTAATTTTACGGAAAAGAGGTGTAATATTATAACAAATATAGAATTAAAATAATTGCCTTGTATAAAAGCCATTGTTAGCAGAATACTATCTGGCGTTTCGTAATCGGCATTTTTTTTCAGCCTACGATAGTAAGCTGAAAAAAAATCAAGCCAGAATTCTTTAATTGAATTTAATATTTTATTCATTGTATATATAATATATGTTTAACGCCAGTGTCGGGAACGCATCTTATAAACGTCGGAATCTCTCCCATGAATAAGCCTGTTGTACACCTCACTCTTAGGCAGGTTTTGCTCCCAGAAAGTATAGGATGCTGTAAATACAACGCCATAGCCCCAACCTAACGATGAACCAATTTTTACACCGACATAATTAGTGCCTATGGAATGTGTACCTGCAATATATTAACCATCTTGCTAACACCGTCCGCATATCCCATAACATTTACTCCTTTAGATACAGTATTTGTTACTCCTCTTAACGCTGTAATTTTATGTATCGCTTGTTTATATCCTTTGTCATAGACATTTATGTTGGCATTTGGTGCAAGAGGAATTGAAAAACGCTCCATTTCTATTTGGAGCGTTTTTGAATATTGAGGTTTATAGTTGTTTTACAATCAACCCTAATATGAGGAGAATAGCTCCGGCTATACTTACAATCTTGATGATATTTAAAATAGTGCTTAAAGTTTCACTTTTGTTACCCCCGCTTTTTACTTGTACCTTTTCAAAAAACAGAAGTTTAAAATACTGTGACAGGGTTGGATGAAAGTTAATTTTTTTAAGCACTATCGCATCATTTATTTCCTCAAAATTTTTGTAGTGTAGTCCCATAAGTTTAAATGCCGTCTCATTTTGTTTATTCACTAAATAGATAACTTGATAGCTTCCTCTTGAACCAGATTCAGAAGTTATTATCTTACCAATATAATCTTTTAGGTTTAACGTTTTGCCAAATGGACGCAACAAGGAATAATATTTTAGTTCATCCTCCTTGATTGTTATTATTTTTATATGCTTCAAAAAATTAATTAGAAAATAGAACAATGTAACAAATAATAATAAAATCAAAGTCTCACCAAGTTTAAAATTATATGTTTGTAAAATCTTTATAGAGAAAACTATAAAGCTAAATAATGGGATGATCATAAAAACTCCCCAAAAATAGGTGTCTCCAGTAAACTTGCTTTTTGTCATTTGCCCGTCTTTTATACTACCATTACTATACTAATGCTTGATTTTAAAAACTTTTTATAGTTGAAATATGCTCAACACCACATTTGGTATATTATCAGTACACTACTCGCTATTATTCTGTTGAATTATTGAAAAAGCATCATTTACGATTCTTTCCAATTCGTCAAAATTACAGTCTAATGAAACAGAAGTTAAGGCTATTGGAGTACCATAGTTATTTATATTTTGCTTCAATGACAATCTTTTAAAAACAGATACTTTCTGTAAATATTTTTGAGGGTCTTTAACTACAATAAGCATAAGAGAATTTGACATGATTCTCTTATGCCGAACTTCAATAATATCGTCCCATTTTATCAACCCTATCGAACCAGTATTTGTATTATCAATAATACCTTGTTCATTAATAATTAGTCCTGGCTTATTATCAAATAACCTAAAAAATATCCATATTGAGCTGACTCCAAATACTACTGATCCAATAATTCCTGCAATAAATATTAACTCTTTTCTTCGAGTAATAATATTTACAAAATCTGAAGGAAATAATATGTACCAAAAACTAAAAAAAGCCAAAGCAAAGCTCATAAAGAAAAGAAATATTAACTTCTTTTTGTTTGTTTTAATTTTTATCTCTTTCATATTTATAAATTTAATAATTATAGGTTTCTCTTACCAAGTATTTTCCTGCATCTGAACCTACTTGCGAACCCACTATTCCTCCTACTATTCCACCTATTACTGCACCTGCTCCCGTTCCTAGTATGGGAATAAAAGATCCTATAACAGCTCCTGCTGCTGCTCCCGCTTTCGCACCTCCCCATGCTCCGATAGTACCTCCAATTGCTCCTCCAGTGGCTACATTTGCATTATATCCCCAGCCTCCATCTTGATAAACACCATATCCTATCTCTCCAACGGAAACCAAATGTCCACCAGCTCGTGCGATTTTTGAAACCGACTTCATCGTTGCTGCATATTCTGACGTTATTTGCTCTGCAGTTTTTGTTGCAAGGGGAGCAATAAGAAAAAACGCCCCTTTTTTGGGGCGTTTGAAAAACTCCAATTATTGTTCAAACCCATCTGAGTACACTTCGTAACTAATAATAAATATCTCATCTTCTTCTTTCTCCATTCTAATTATTTCTTGTGCGGGGTATAAAGTATATTCTACGACATAGTTTAGCATGTATTCCGTTTTAGATCTTGATCCGGTAACGCTAAATGTACTCCAATCTGCTAAAGTACGGTGCTTATAATCTCCTAGTGTTCTTATTTGTTGAAATATATTATTTAAACTGTCAGGTGGAGTAACATCAAAAAATTTAGAACTGAATAACTTGTGTGCGTCTTGATACTCATTTTTCTCTAAATTAGAGTACAATTGTTCTGCTATTTTTTCGGCATCTTCTTTATCCGATAAAACATCAGTCTTTACAGTATTTATACACCCCATTAGTAATATCGTTGATAATCCGCATATTATTTTTTTCATCATCTATGTGTTTTTAATATCATTTTTCTTCTTTTTATTTCTTTAATGGCATTTCTAATTATTTTGATGTAATTAGACTGTCCGGCTTTTCGGATAGCCTAATTACATTTCCATTATGGTTATTTAATCAGAATGCACTTTTCTATAGTCATAAGTTCCACTATGCTCATATTGCCCTTTATGATTTTTCTTATAGACATCATATATATAAGTATCGGACTCTTTATATATTGAATCTCCAACTGATAGCTGGCTTACTTTATTAAAAGCTAAAAATATTTTTAACCCATCAGACAAGTAGAATACATTTGCTCTGCCTGTTAACCAATCTGTCCCTTTATCTGTAATAATGGAGGAGATTGAATTTTTATAAAACCTATCCGCATCTTTATTTATTGTGATTTGAACATAAATTATTGCCCCTAACATTGCTAAAATAGATCCGCCCCCAAGAATAATATTTAATATCTTTCTTCTCTTTTTTTTATTATTTCTTTCCATAATATTCTTCTTTAATACCATTTCCAAATTGTTCCATAAGCTGGGGTATATTGATACTGAGCACCGAAAAAACCTCCTGCTCCTCCTGCAGGACCGGCCCCAAGACCAACACCTACATTCATATTTATAAAACCTTGAGAAGCTTCTCTTGTAGGAGAATACGAAACACCAACCGATGCTTCGCCAATATATGCACCTGTCAAAACCACTCCCGCCGTATGTCCTTGTAGCATACTTGCCGTAATATTACTTGGGTTTCCTGTAAATAATCCTGTAGAGAAATTAAGTCCGCCCGAAACGTAACTACCGACTCCAGCTCGTACATTTATGTTGGGTGTATAATATATCCCCGCTTCGCCTCTTGTAAGTACCGTAAAATTGAACGTATTTACATCAATACCAACAAAATATGCCCATTCACCGGCAATACCGAATGATATTTTATCAGGTATGGTTAATCTCATCATTGGGCTGTTCCAAAATCTTTCAGCAGGTGTAGAACCTTGTCCTTGGAATATGCTTGTCCCTCTAGACACTCCTCCTGGTCCGGCACCTGAAAATCCACTATCTGGTCCAGCACTGCATTTGGTACATTACCTTTGATAAATCCATACTTCAAGGAACATAACTAGAAAAATAAAAAGTATATAAGAAACAAATAGAAAATTATCTTTCCATAGAATGCGATTCTGGTTATGATACTCTTCATTAATTCTATAAATCAACCGTGTTCTTATAAAAAGTAGATAATTTATCGAAAAACCAATGATAAATAACAATGCAACAAAAACTTCTTTACTGATAAGATTGATTTCTATCCCAACAATTTTAAAGAGTACAGAAATTATTGCGAAATGCAACAATTCAAAAATTGTTGCAAAAGCAATAAAACCAAAAGTTACCGGTACTGTATCCTGTTGATTTACAGCCATACGATATAACTTATAAAATAAAAATTTAAACATTATAATTTTGATGATACCATGTCAGAAACACAAAGAATCCCGCTAGTAGAATTATATATAAGAAAAACAACAAATTATCTTTCCAAAGTATACGGTTTTGTTTTTGATAATATTCATTAATTCTATAAATCCATTTGGTTTTGATAAAAATCAGATAATTAAGCACTAATCCTAAAATTAAATAAATAATTCCAACATATTTCTCTAGTGAACTAACAAAGGAGAATTTATACCCAAAAAATTCATCAATAAAACCAAATAATATTGCAAAATGTAATATTTCAAACATTGTTGCTAGTGCAACAAAACCAAAATTTGGAGGTACTGTATCCTGTTGATTTACAGCCATACGATATAACTTATAAAATAAAAATTTAAACATTATAATTTTGATATACCCATACTTCAAGCAACATAACTAAATAAATAAATATTATATAAGAAAAAAAGAGTACGTTGTCTTTCCATACAGTACGATTTTGCTTCTGATATTCCTCATTAATTCTATAAATCAGTTTAGATTTTATAAAAAGAAAATAATTTATCGAAAAACCAAAGATAAATATTAATGCAACAAAGACTTCTTTACTAATAAGATTGATTTCTAATCCTACAATTTTAAAAAACACTGCTATTATTGCAAAGTGCAACAATTCAAAAATTGTTGCAAGTGCAACAAAACCAAAATTTGGAGGAACTGTTTGTTCTTGCGCTTTAGCAAACCGATATAACTTGTAAAACAAAAATTTATACATTTTTTATAATTTTATTTACCATCAATATAATCATAGAACTGCTGACCATAATGAGCCTCCAAGGCAGTTAAGCCAACTCCTACTAAAAGTCCCAAGCCGGGTACCCATGCGTTTAACCCTATTTCAAGGGCAATTATCGAGCCTTGAACTCCAACTCTTGCCGCATTACCCCAAGTTGGGTTTTCAGCAAGTTGATAGACAGCTTGACCCATTGTAGAAATATTCCCTGCCATAGAAACTCTACCAGCGATTTTTGCTATTTTTGCTGCCGACAAAGTTTCTGCTAAAGCTTTTTTATTAAAAGCATTGGCAGTACTTATGGTAGTTCCTGCACGTTTGGCACCTGTTTCAAATATAGTTGCAACGCCATTTGCCGGAAATACAACATTATTGTTAAAGTTATTCCAATTATCAGCGAAGTTACTTCCGGTACCTGTCCCTCCAGAGACTCCTCCTGGTCCGGCACCTGAAAATCCTCCTGGTGCTCCTGGTTCAGCACCACATTTGGTGCATTGACGGTTTATAGTTGTTTTACAATCAACCCTAATATGAGGAGAAGAGCTCCGGCTATACTTACAATCTTGATGATATTTAAAATAATGCTTAAAGTTTCACTTTTCTTACCCCCGCTTTTTACTTGTACCTTTTCAAAAAACAGAAGTTTAAAATACTGAGACAGGGTTGGATGAAAGTTAATTTTTTTAAGTATTATTGCATCATTTATTTCCTCAAAATTTTTGTAGTGCAGTCCCATGAGTTTAAATGCCGTTTCATTTTGTTTATTCACTAAATAGATAACTTGATAGCTTCCTCTTGAACCAGATTCGGAAGTGATGATCTTACCACTATAATCTTTTAGGTTTAGCGTTTTGCCAAATGGACGCAACAAGGAATAATATTTTAGTTCATCCTCTTTGATTGTTATTATTTTTATATGCTTCAAAAAATTAATTAAAAAATAGAACAATGTAACAAATAATAATAAAATCAAAGTCTCACCAAGTTTAAAGGTGTAGTTCCTTAACCCTCTAATAATCATTATTGCACCAGGGACAATCCAAATTGATAAGAAAATTCCCCAAAAATAGGTGTCTCCGTTAAATCTACTTTTTATCATAATTAATATATGTTAATAGTCATATTCTGTCCAAAATCACTTTCGTCGATTACATCTGACAATGTTCTAAATCCATCATCAGTGAAAAAATAGTTATATGCTCCTGTTCCATAGTCTGCAATATACCAAACTGCTGCCACTATTGAGCCGACCCCCGTTCCTGAAATACCAATCATAGTTCCGTTTATCCAATGAGATGGTTGGACTTGTCCAGAGACTGCTACATCAACGACTAGTAATGCACCGCTCGCCTTTGTCAGCATTGCTCCAACACTTCGAGCAGGTTGTAAACTTTTAACTTGTTGTGCTCGCCAATACTGAGCCCCTGAATTTTTCCATTTATTCTGAAAGCTAAAAGATGTTCCTCTTGTTTTGGTTTGATGCCATAATTCATTATATTTTAGGTATCCACTTGGAACTATATTTCCAGTAGAAAGTGCCCCGACTACTCCATTAGCAATTGTCATTCCTGTCCCTCCAGGCACTCCTCCTGGTGCGGCACCACATTTGATACATTACCCTATCTATACTTTGAAAGAATATACAAGACGATAAAAAACAGAACTACCGACAAAAAGTCAAACAAATCATATACAATACGCTTATAATGCGGTTTTCGGTCAATTGCAGCTTTTCTTTGGCTTTCATTAAATTTATAATAGAAAATATAGCAATTAATAACCACAAAACCTACCATGGGAGCTACTAAAATCCATTTATTTAATTTTACAGAAAATAAATGTAATAATATGACAAATATAGAGTTAAAACAGTTGCCTTGTACAAACCCCATATATAGCAAAATACTATAAGGCGTTTCGTAATCGGCATTTTTTTTCAGCCTACGATAGTAAGCTGAAAAAAAATCAAGCCAGAATTCTTTAATTGAATTTAATGTTTTTGACGTTTTCTGCACTTTCTTTTCAGAAAATATTACGTTAAAGAGTAAAGGTATGCCATCAACATGAGTAAGATAGTTGAGAAAACATCATATAAGTCATACACAATACGTTTATAACGTGGCTTTCGGGCAATTGCAGCTTGTCTTTGGTGTTTATCGAACTTATAGTAAAACAAGTAGAGGTTTAACAATGCGAATGCCACCATTGGAGCTAACAAGATGACAAATGTATTAACATTTATAGATGGAAA
The DNA here is from genome assembly GCF_002807015.1 of Avrilella dinanensis. Classification (GTDB taxonomy): domain Bacteria; phylum Bacteroidota; class Bacteroidia; order Flavobacteriales; family Flavobacteriaceae; genus Flavobacterium; species Flavobacterium dinanensis. Next base: position 1,487,613 of record NZ_NIPO01000001.1, read on the forward strand.
CCATAAAAAAATAAAAAGTAATACAGTATCAAAATTAACTCCTTGTATAAAAGCCATTGTTAGCAGAATACTATCTGGCGTTTCGTAATCGGCATTTTTTTTCAGCCTACGATAGTAAGCTGAAAAAAAATCAAGCCAGAATTCTTTAATTGAATTTAATATTTTATTCATTGTATATATAATATATGTTTAACGCCAGTGTCGGGAACGCATCTTATAAACGTCGGAATCTCTCCCATGAATAAGCCTGTTGTACACCTCACTCTTAGGCAGGTTTTGCTCCCAGAAAGTATAGGATGCTGTAAATACAACGCCATAGCCCCAACCTAATGATGAGCCAATTTTTACACCGACATAATTAGTGCCTACGGAGTGTGCTCCTTCAATATATTGTCCGTCTCCTATTTTATTAATTCCATCTATATATCCAGCGGCATTTGCTCCTTTAGAAACATAGTTTGTAACTGTCCTTAATGTTGTAATTTTATGTATCGCTTGTTTATATCCTTTGTCATAGACATTTATGTTGGCATTTGGCGAATACTTACCGGAGAAATCAATGGTATTACTGTAATTAACAGACCCTTGATAATAAAATGATTTGTTTGCATATTTAGCACTCGCATCTGTTAAAAATCCTGTTGTGGTACCAGCTCCCACTTGTATCATTGACATACCTTGACCAAAGCTAATTCCTCCTGGTCCGGCACCTGAAAATCCTCCTGGTGCTCCTGGTGCGGCACCGCTGCTCGGTCCTCCCGGTCCATTTCCTGCAGGGCTTCCGCTACTACCCGATGATGAACTGCCGCCTGCACCACCTACCGGTCTTCCGCTAGTACTTCCAAATACCATTGAATCTAAGACACCATCTCCACCATCACTAACATTATAGTAAAAATGGAGTAAATCGCCATCCATATAATAATGTACGCCATTAGAATACACCCAATACACACCTTCATATGAATAAACTGACCCCGAAATACTATATCTTGCCATCCATCTATTTGCTTGTTGTTCAGTCTCAAACAACCCTGTCGGGTCAGTCCAATACACCGGGTTGTTAAACCCGTAGCGGTAAGGTGTTTGACTTGGTGCCAGTTCGCTTAACGCATCCATATTGTTAAACCTGCCCAGTGCCGCGTCGTAATGGCGGTAATCGGTCGCAATGGTATTCAATCCCAGCTCAGGTTGGTACTCTCTGTTTAAGAACTTGTATTTATGTGTGTCGCCCGCCAGCTCGTTGTAGCCCTGATGTTTTAATCCAAACGGGTAATAGTTGTTTTCTTCAATAATTTCTCCCGGGGTTACTTCACCATCTCCGTTCAAATCAGCATAGGTCAATCGGTTGTTGCCGAGATGGTCTTTGTAAATGAAGTGGTAAATGTATTGATTATTTTCATTTTGTACAAACCCTTCCGGCTGGTGGAAAAATTTGAGCTCGCTGTTTTCATACTGGAAACCGCCTAAGTATTCGGTCGTAATCGTTGCACCACTTGTTGGTTCTACTTTTTTAGCCAGTCGTGTACCGGCAGCATCATAAGTGTAATTAATCTTTCCGGTATTAAATGTTACTTCCGTTGGCAGGTTGAGATGATTGTATCTGATTCTCGAAATCTTTTTATTCTTATCTGCCACAAGGTTACCCATGCTGTCATATAAGTAATCATTACTGCTATTTCCGTCGTCAAAACCTTCCGGGTTGTTTGTACCGTCTGCCACTTTCAGCAAGCGGTTACCGTCGTATGTATAGGTCAACTCATCAATCTGTATAGGCTGTCCGGCTACTTCCTGCCCGTAGCGATCAAGGCTTAGGATATTTCCGTTTTTGTCATAAGACAAATCTTCGGCGTATTGTCCTGTCCGATTATAATTATAACCGATGATTAATACACCGCTGGTCACTGTAAAGTACTTGAGATGACTGGCATACTGCATACGGTTCAGGTGGTCATAATCATAGGCATAACCTCTCACTTGGTTATCCGTTTTGGTGTGCCACGCCAGGCTGGATATGTTACCGTTGTACTGGGCTTTTGTATCGTCATCACCCCCAAAAGTACTGTTGTATTTGATCTTGAAATTAAATAAATCCTTGCTGTCTATTGAACCGAAAGGAGGTAGCTTTTGTAAACCTTCCGGCACATTATTGATATCTGTCAGCCAGCCCCGCACATTGTAGCGGTAATCTACCTTTTGCAAAGGGTCGGTAGCTGTTTCCAGTCCGCCTACGTTTTTGGTTACCAGCGTACCTAAAGCGTCATACACATTTTCGGTAATCAGCTGTTCGGGCTGGCTGCCTGTTTTCTGAGTGTGTTTGGTCAGTCTCAGCTGGTCATCGTAGGTGTAATTATCTACAATGGTCAGTACCGTGCCACTGTTGGTGCGTCTGTGTTTGGTGGTTGCTTTGGTCGGCACTCCGGCAAAAGTTACTTGGTAATCAGTCTGTGTATAACCATTCAGATGGTTTTTACTATACGCACGCAAAGGTTGATATTTCGCATTATAAAGCACGTAACCAGTTGTACCTTTCCGTTCGGCTGCTGTAGTTACCACCCGTGTCCAGCTACCTGTGGGTAGTCCCTTTACCGTCTGCACTGTTGGCACTCCGCCAATGCTCGGAAAGCTGGTCGGAGCCCCCGGATAGCTGTAATTGTCATAGTAGTTTACCGTGAGTAAGTTTACCGAACTGGTCGGGAATTTGGTGTTGCTGTAGCGTATCGCTACGCCATCCACGGTTTGGTTGGCAGTGGTTTTACTCTCGTTGTTGTCCGATTGGGCATCTACCGCATCTTTAATAAGTTGGCGGTTAGCAGCCGTTACGCTGTGTCCGTTGTAATAACCGGTATATGCCACACGGTTCATGGCATCGTATTTGGTAAATAACCATCCCGTATTCCCGTCACCAAAGGGGCTGTTTACCGGTCCGGTCATCACGATACGGTCGGCTTTGTCATACACAATATATTCCCAATTCTTTCCCGGTAGCTTTTTCTCTACCAAGCGGTTTTTCTCATCGTAGAGGTATTGATAACACAATTTGTCGAGTGTGGTGCTGGTTACAGTACCGTTGGCTAATGGTGGCAGCACATACGACAAATTACCATAAATGTCATAGACGTAGTATGTATCGTGAGCCACGCCATCGTTGTAGGTACGTTTCAGTACAATATTCCCGTCGAAGCCTTTAAACTCTTCGGTGGTGTTATTCTTACCGTCCGAGGCTTTCCAGTTTTCATTTTTTATTACGGTTTTAGACAGGCTGTTGCTGGAGTAGTAACCATTCTCAGCAATGGTATTGACATAAGCCCCGCGGGAGGTGTTTAATGTACTGCTCACCGTGTACTTCCGTACGTTTTCTCTTGAGGTATTAAAGGCATAGTCATACCGTACAGTGTGTTTTTCAGACGCATCCATTGCCCAGTCGTTACCCGGTTCGGCGGTCTCCAATAGCCGCTGCCTTGGCGATGCCTCCAAACGGTTTTCGCTGTAGGGGTTGGTAGTGAGCTGGTACTTTGACGTATCGTAAAAGTCTAACGTTTCTGCCTTGGCATTTGTAGCAAAATTGGCTCCCGACCCGGCATAAGGCAGGTAATCCTTGACCTGCCCGATATTGGGTTCGTACTCGATATGTTTGATAATGTCCTGTCCGTCCACCGGCGAGGCACCTTTTTGAACCGCCTGAATAGGGCGGCCTAATCCGTCGTAATAAGTAATTCCTGTCAGTGATTCCTCATCGTTTTCCTGGTCACTGAGGTATATTTTTTCCTGTATGTAATTATGGTTCTGATTTTGGGAATAAGCCCACGAAATCATACCCAATAATAATATGGTCAGTAGCTTTTTCATCATTTAGTTTTTGAAGTTATAGTCATATTCTTTCACTACATCGCCCTCATGGTTGAGTACCTTATGCAAGCGATTAAACTGGTCGTATTGATACGTTGTCCGGTGTCCGTTCAAATCGGTAACACTCCTCAGTCCTACCAATGGAAAATACGTGTAGGTGGTAATAAAAGCCTCCGGATGGGCGTTTCGCAGACTGTTTAAAGCAGTCTCCAAAGAAGCGTTCTCCGAATTGGAGTATGTTTTGATATTGGTAATGGTTCCGGCAGCTATCTGTGCATAGCGTTGGTTTTTCAGTTCGGCAACCACTTTGCTGTCATGGTATCCCCATATCAGGGATACATAAACGCCCTCTTTGGTCTTGTATTCAAGAATTTTTCCTTTATTATCATAAAGTGTAATTTCTTTTTCAAGTTGCCAGGGGCGGTTCTCTTTGGTTGCAAATGTTTTTTCCAGAGCATATACATTAGCCAGCGTACCGTTGTTTACCGGGGCATATTCCGCCTTGCTCTGGTTGATTATTGTACCGTTTTTGTATTTTTTAACCGCAGTCTGGTAGTAGGCATTTCCCATTTTTAGGTGGTAGTGCTGCTCTTCAAATACTTCCGAAGTAACCATATCAGTAATCTTACGATGGGTTACCTGACGACTGATGGTATCAAAGTTGGTTTCTATTACAGCGGTACGGCTTTCAGAGGTAAACAGTCCCGGAGCATAAGATTTGGCAGTGGTCGTCATTTTTTTTAGTATCGGTATAGGTTTGAAATAGCCATTTCCATTGGGGTCTATTTCGACCAATTCAAATTCATTCGTATCGTGGCTGAGCAATTTTCCGGCTTCGTTGTAGGTATAAACTGCACTTGGTATGGAAGACAGGTTGCTTAGCGGAACAACAAGATTATGCCAGCCAATCACAGCGTCACTATAATCGTACACAACTTTTCCCTTCCCTTCTTCTTCCGTGATCACAGAAGTATAATAGATAATAAGCGGAGTCTGTGCGTATTTGCTGTGTACAGGGGTATGACCAGTCACGTAAAAAACGTCTACGACTCCGGAGCTTCTGTAAGGATCGTCTTTCATCCGATAGGTAAAGGTTTTTGCCGATACTATTGTCCCGTCATAGTCTTTGTTTATAATCTTGCGTATGCGATAACCACCCAAGTGTTCTTTTTTCTCAATAGTCGGATCCAGTACCTCATATACCCGTTTTACTTTTACGCCGGTATATTCGTAGAATAAGGCATCTCCTCCAACATAAAAAGTGTTATTCGTAAAATTACTCTTGTAATTGTTCAGTATATTATTTACCTGAATCTGCTGGTTGGGAAGACCAAATGTATGTACTATGGTGTTGTTGGACTTCATAAGGTCTATTGGTACATTCCCTGCATTTTGACCACCACCTGGATCAATAGACCCTGGCGGAACACGGGTTGCATAGGAGAGATAAATTTTGTCATCATTCAGGTATTCATCCGGAACATGAAAACTATATTTACTAAAGTTACTGGTAGATAAATTAGTGACCGGCAACTGTTCTTCCACCGTGGTGTATTCCGGAAATTCTGCCGGATTGTCCGGCGTATGATGATAGCCGTAATCGTGAGGTTCAAATTCATATCTGGTTATTCCCTTAAAAGGCGACGTAATCTCTACGTAACTGTTGGTATAATTGGGATAGAACTGGGATGAAATCTTATACTCATATTCCGTTTCCTGATTGCCGTTCTGATAGTCACCATTATTGAAAATGATCTTCTTGTTCGAACCACCTGATGGCAGTTCGATTACCCTTTCCAGCATGTAGGCGGGTCCTGATGACCGCGATACCCGGACAGATGTATATCTTTTTTGGGTTTGATTCAGTATAAAATCAACTCTCGACATCTCAGGCACATAAATAGACATCAGGTATTTTTGGTCGTATTGGAAGGTTTGAGATCCTTGATTTATTGAATCAGGGTAGCTGTAATATTCATAAGTCAGTAAGGTTGTGCCAAACTTATCCTTAACCTCCGATAGTAAAAATGAGCGGTTTATTTCGTGAAATTCGTTATCGCAGCTCATGCCAGATACGTAAAAAGCGGATTTTTGCTTTTCATTAAACTCGTAACGGGTACCGTTTTTATCTATTAGGGCAATGGTATTTATCTGAAATATCTCCTGACCCGAAACTGTTGAAAAATCATAATCAACATCAATGTCGATATAGTCAGAGCTATATAAAGTTTTTACAGCAAGTTGTCCGTTCTGTTCTTCAAAAGTAAACACACCCTGTACATCAAAAACACTAAAATTGTAGGTTGTTGAATGATTGATGTCTGGACTACATTTTACAATTTCACTGTAATACAGCTCATCATCCATGCTTCCACGATCGACGTATTTGGTAATATTTGGAATGATATTAATATCCCATCCTTTGTCAAAAAAGGATTTTACTTCATATCCCAATATATCTTCATAGAAAAACGCAAAAGGATTAAAAGTTAATCTTGCCTGTAAATTCAGGTTCGGATTGGACGTTTCTATATTAAACAGCTCAATGGACGGGTTCACATTCCCCGTTGCTATGCTTTCTGCATGCTCTATATTAGTTGTAGATCCCGGCAGCACAATCTCCTGTGCCGTGGCACTATAGGTTATAAAAAGGCTTAACAGCCCGAATATCTTTCTCATAATTCGTTTATTTTTTGATTACTTTAACTGAACTTTCCATCACGTCGGTTTTGACTGTGACTACATAGACTCCTCTTGGGTAGGTAGAGAAATCCAAGGTTGCCATATCATATTGCAGGGCTTCGCGATGCAGGATTTTTCCGGTCATATCCACAATCATCAGTTCGCCGTATTCGTAGTCGTGGTTCAGTACAATCTGTGTAAAGTTTTCGGTCGGGTTCGGAATGGCTTCCAGTTTGATTTCCGGGGTTTTGATTTCTTCTTCGTTGTGCAGTTTCAACACCCAGTAATCATACCCGCCCTGGTTGCTGCTTTTGATTTTGGCTTTGGTGCCGTTGGAATTTCCGGCAAACACATAACCACCATCGCGGGTTTTGACCACTTTACGCAGTAAATCATCGCCCGAGGTAGATAATTCCTTATCCCAAAGTTTGTCGCCACTCAAATTGGTTTTGACAGACAGGTAGCTTTTTTTTCGGGTTTTCAAATCCATATTATATCCCGATAAAAGCAGGTTGCCATTTTCATCAAGGAAAGTGTCGGTCATAAAAGCATCACCCGAAAACTCATGGGTAAAGCTGTCGGTTTCCATCAGTTGTTTATCGGTCTGCATCACCCAAAACTGACGGTTGCCGTCTTCCTGCTTGCTGCCTGTAATGATATAACCGTTTTCGGTGGATAAAATATCCGTTGCCCGGTCGTCACCCTCCCCGCCAAAGACATACTGACTGCGGAGGTTACCGCTGTTGTCCAATTGCAACACCCAGATATCGGTACTGCCCAGATTATCGAGGTTCTTATCTTCACCTGCCGGAGAATTGGATTCTGACAATACGACAAAACCACTTTCGGTAGGCAGGATTTTCTTTACTTCATCGTTATAGAATCCGCCATAGGTTCTTTGCCAAAGAATCTTTCCGGTTTTGTCTAAACGGATCAGCCAGATGTCCATACCGCCTTTGCTCTTATCGGTTTTCTCACCCGATACTGGCGAATTGCTTGCTGCTCCGACAATGTATCCGTCATCGAGCCGGGTTACGCTCATCAGCTTGTCGTCACCCGAACCGCCAATGGTCTTTTCCCATTCAATAGCTCCTTTGGCGTTGATTTTAATCAGCCAGAGGTCGTTTTTGCCACGGCTTTCTTCAGATTTTACACCGCCGATTCCGGAGTTGGAAGTCCCGGCAAGCAGGTAGCCCATGTCGTCTGCGGGGGTAATCTTTTGCAACAAATCCGCTCCGTCAGCACCGAAGCTCATCTGCCATTCTTCCTCACCGTGCTTATCCATCTTCCAGATGAAATAATCGAGATTGCCGCTACCAGATTCAGCTTTATCACCGGTTTTGTCCGACAGGGAGCTTCCGGCTAAAATAAAGCCGTAATCGACCGTCGGGGTCATATCAAAAAGGTATTCGGAATGGGAGCCACCGATACTGCGTTCCCAGGCCACTTCCTGGCTGTAACCCGACATAGCGGATAAGCCAAAAAGCAACAATAGTAATTGCTTTTTCATGGTTAAAGTAAGATTTAAGTATAAATAATAGATAATTTGGCTAATTTTCTTTTTCAGATACAAATATAATAATCTGTTAAAAATTAACAAAATTTAGAAAGTGGTTTTTTGATTTATTTTGCCATTTTCTCGCCGTCGCTGCGTTTAAGTTGGGTAAATGTGAGGCTGGATAAGGCTGTCAGTCCGGCTAATGTCATCAGAGTGTATTGGAAAGCGGTTACCAAATCACCGTGATAAAAATCCATTTGGTCTTTGTAGAAAGCCAACACCAAAGCGGCGATAGAAATCCCGAAACTTACCGAAAGCTGTTGCATAATTGTCAAAAGGCTGTTGCCACCGCTCGCTTGTTTATCACCGAGGTCGGAAAGGGAAATGGTGTTCATCGAGGTCATCTGTATGGAGGTAAATGCTCCGTAAGCTACCATCAGCAAAATGTAATAAACCAGCGGTGTTTCTTTTTCCATAAAACTGAATACAAAGATAATTGTCGCCAGAAAAAGTGTGTTACTCATCAAAATTTTCCGGTAGCCAAATCGTTTGACGATACCAACAATCCACGGCTTTACTGCGATTGTAGTCAGGGCAGAGGGGAGGAGCATCATACCGGCTTTTGAAGCTGAAAAACCAAACCCGACCTGCATCATCAGTGGAAGCAGAAAGGGTAATCCGCTGATACCGAAACGAGTAATCAGACTGCCAATTAATCCGATACGTAGTGTTCTGATTTTGAAAAGATTCAGGTCAATAATCGGATTGGTACTTTTTTTGAAATGACGGTAATATAAAACAAACAGTAATCCGGCTAAAAAGGTTAATCCCAAAAGTAGTGTCCAGTGATTGATGCCCACACTTCCGAGTTCCATAACCAAAGTAATAAAAACCAATGCCAGACTGAAATAGAGCAATCCGAGAATGTCGAATTTACCGACGGTGTTTTTGTAATTCGGCATAATTTTCCATGCCATAATGATACCGAAAATTCCGACCGGAAGATTGACTAAAAATATCCAATGCCAGGACAGATTATCAGATAAAAACCCACCCAAACTTGGTCCTACAACAAGCCCCAATAATCCGGGAATGGTAATGTAATTCATGATTTTGAGCAACTCACTCCGCGGATATTGATACAAAATCGCCAGCCGGGCAATAGGAACCATCATTGAGCCACCGATTGCCTGAAGAATCCGTGATAAATTAAGTGTGAACAGATTAACCGATAAGGCACAGAAAAGCGACCCCAAAGTGAAAAGAAATACGGCAAACATGAACATTTTTTTTGTTCCGAATTTGTCGGATAACCAACCGGAAAGCGGAATGAATAACGCCAATGTTAGCGTGTAGCTGACAATAACCGACTGCATTTCCAACGGCGAATAATCCATGCTTTTGGCGATGCTCGGCAAAGACGTGTTTAAAATCGTTCCGTCGAGCGACTGCATGAACATGGCTATAGCGGTAACCAAAGGCAGAAACCGTTCGTAAGCGGAAGGATTTTCTTTTATCATAATATAAAAATGCCACGAGTGTATTCGTGGCAAATATCGGGAAATCTTAGAAAAGACCGAGGATTAAATCCGGATAAATACCGATAGCGATACTGATTATTACACTAACCATTCCTACCAGCATATAAGTGGTATAATATCTTTTCTTGTGAATAATTTCGTCGGTTGTTGTGTCAGTTTCCGGTTTGGTAAAAGCGGTAATCATCAGTCTGAAATAGTAATAAATACTGATTATAGAATTGATAACTGCCCAAATTACGAGGAATGTATGACCTGCATTCAGGGTGTTTTCAAACAAGAAAAGTTTTCCGAAAAACCCTGCCATTACCGGTATTCCTGCCATAGATAACAAACCGCCTGCCAGCACGACCGCCATGAGGGGCTTTTGGTAAACCAAACCTTTGAATGAAGAAATATCTTCATCGTCCATTCCTTGACAAACATATAGCACAGCACTGAAAGCGGCTATACCTGCAATAGAATACGCAGTAGCGTAATAGAACAGATACGGACCAGAAATAGCTGCACTGAGCAATGCCATAAGCATAAATCCGGCATGAGAAATTCCGGAATAAGCCAACATTCTTTTCACGTTGTTTTGCTGTAATGCCATGATATTTCCAACCAACATTGTAGCCATGATAATGAAAATCAATAGTTGATTGAATTCAGAAGGTAATCCCGGCATAAAAATCTGATATAATTTGAACAAAGCAGCCACAGCGGCAACTTTTGCCAGTGTACTCATCAGTGTTGTGGTCAATACCGGTGCTCCTTGATATACATCGGGTGCCCAGAAATGGAATGGAAATGCAGCTACTTTAAACAACAATCCGATTAAAATAAGCACGGCTCCCAACGAAAACCATAACGGTTGCTGAGACCAAAGTGCACTGATTTCGATAATATTAAAACTTGCCGTAGCTCCGTAAATCATAGCGATACCGAACAATACAAATCCGGAAGCAAAAGAGCCTAACAGCAAATATTTCATTCCGGCCTCATTGCTTTTAATGTTGGTAAAGTCACTCCCCGCCAATATGTACAGCGAGATAGACAATATTTCTAAGCCTAAGAAAAACATGACCATGTTTCCGAAACAAATCATACAAACTGCACCAATCAGCAAAAACAATTTTATGGATATGAAGTCGGCAATTTTATTGTAAATAGGCTTGTAAAAAGATTCGCTCAGGGCAACCAAAAATATCGTCAGTACGATAAATAATCCGCTGAACAGCATATTGGTTTTGTTCACGACAATCATGCTGTGGTAAAACGATTGGTTGGTGTCCCATTCAGATACCGATATGCCCAAAGCGGCCAATAATCCGATGATGGTTACCGGCACAATGATTCTTCGGAGGTTGAGCATCTCCATAAGCAATACCAACACAGATAATATAGCTAATGCGATTAATGTATTCATAGGTTTAACTTATTGTATTTTCGGCTAATCCGATATTTTTAATTTTTATAATGTTGCAAATAATAAATCCGTAATTGGCTTTGGATATAATCCAAAAAACAGGACAATCAATGCCAAAAGGAGTAAAATAAGATGTTCGTATCCGGAAACATCTTTGAATGTTTTGCTGTTTTGTGGACCCAACATCGCTGTCTGGAACATTTTGAGCATATAATAAGCCCCGAAAATGATGGTCGTTCCACCAACGATGGCATAAATAATTTTGTATTCAGATAAGCTCAGCAACAGAGTGAATTCGCCGATAAAACTAAATGTTCCCGGCAATCCTACCGATGCAAAAACAAAGATGAGGAAATAAGAAGAAAATCTTACCGCCTGACTTCTGATGCCTCCCATTTCTTTGATGTCATACGTGCCATATCTCTGATAAAGAATTTCCGCCAGGAAAAACAACGCAACGATGACGATGCCGTGAGCAATCATCTGAACAGCAACTCCTTGGAAACTATTGGTGTTGTAGGTATATGCCGCTGCGGCAATCAACCCAACGTGAGCCATAGATGAATAGGCCAATATTCGTTTGATATGCGTTGATTTCAATGCAATGAATGAGGCATAAATCACACCGATTAATGATAAGACAATCACAGTATTTTGCAAAGTCGAACTGATGTTTTCGGTCAGTGGAATCTGCCAGCGAAGTACGGAATATAATCCCATTTTAAGCATAATTCCGGACAATAACATACTCCCGATTGCTGGTGATTTTTCATAAGCATTTGCCTGCCAGGTGTGAAAAGGAAAAATCGGAATTTTAACCGCATAGGCAACAAAAAATGCAAAGAAAATATAGGTTTGTTCTTTGGAAGTTAAATTAATCTGTAGGAAATCTGCCAGTAAAAAGCTATTGGCTTTCGTATATAAATAAATGATTCCCACCAACATAAACAGCGAGCCGGCAAATGTGTAAATGAAAAATTTGTACATCGCCTTTTTTCTGTTTTCCCAACTGTCATTACCCCAAAGTAACCCGATAGCGAAGATTGGCAATAAAGCCAGCTCCCAAAAAATGTAATAAGCCAAACCGTCAGAAGCTAAAAACGTTCCGCCCATCGCGAATGCCATAAACAATACCAAGGCATAAAGTAAGCGTGCGTTTTTGTGGTTGCTCCCAATCGAAGTGAGAATAATAACCGGCGTCAGAAAAGTGTTCAGCAAAAGCATGAGCAAACTCAGTCCGTCTGCATGTAAGGCATAAGAAACATTTGGTTTAGACATCCATTTTGATGCAAAAGATACGTCTGTTCCATTCAAAAATAAGACAGAGGCATATATTGTCATTGCAAAGGATAAAAATCCAAATACAGTCGCTACATTTCGGGCTTGTTTGTTGCCGGATAAATAGGTAATTATGGCTCCGAGTAACAGTGTGATTAATATAAAATTAACGTTCATATCTAATATTATCTGATGAATAAATAATAAACAATAGCACAAATACCAAAGACAAAAGCAAACAGATATAATCCGATATTTCCATTTTGGGCTTTTTTACCTTGATAGGATAGTTCGTGGGCAAACCTGCCAAACGATAAAACAATGCCGGCAATAAGTGGTTCGAAAATAGTTTTGAAAACGCTTCCCAACCAGTTTATCGGTGAAACGATAAGCACATTGTATATTTCGTCTATATAAAATTTGTTGGATAAAACTTTTTGTATGCCTGATAACTGATTGTCGTTGCCCGGAACAAATTTGCCTTTACCGTATTTGTTGTATGCCAAACCGATTCCGATCAAAGCACCAACCACAGCCACAGCCATCAGCAGATATTCTGTTGTGCCCAATTCGTGCGGGTGGGCAGCTGCATTGTGTACGATTGCCGGAGCCAGAAAATCGTTTAGCCAACTGCTTCCCGGCAAACTGATTGCTCCGCCGACAGTCGCCAATATGGCCAATACAATCAAAGGAGTAGTCATACTTTTCGGACTTTCATGTAAGTGTGATTTTTGTTCTTCCGTTCCTCTGAATTGGTTGAAGAAAGTAAGATATATCAATCGGAACATATAAAAAGCCGTCATGATTGATGCTAACGAGCCGATGATGTAAAGTACCATATTGTTATGGAAAGCCGTCATCAGAATTTCATCTTTAGAGAAAAACCCTGAAAATGGCGGAATTCCGGAAATTGCCAATGAGGAAATAAGAAAAGTTACATAAGTAATTCCCATATATTTTTTCAGTCCGCCCATGTGACGCATATCTTGTTCGCCACCCACGGCGTGGATAACTGACCCTGAACCCAGGAACAAACAGGCTTTGAAGAAAGCGTGTGTAATCACGTGGAAAACAGCGATTTCATAAGCACCTAATCCGATAGCTAAGAACATTAGTCCCAACTGAGAAACGGTTGAATAGGCTAATACTTTTTTGATGTCGTTTTGTGCCAGACCGATTGAGGCTGCGAGCAATGAAGTTAACGCACCAACAACAGCAATAATGTTCTGTACATCAGGCGTTAGGTCAAAAATGAAGTTCAGTCGGGTAATCATAAAAATCCCGGCAGTAACCATAGTTGCTGCGTGAATTAATGCAGAAACCGGTGTAGGACCCGCCATCGCATCGGGTAACCAGGTGTAAAGCGGAATCTGAGCACTTTTTCCTGCTGCGGCAACAAACAATGCCAAGGTCGCTCCGCCAAGCAATGGCAATGCAGCCAATGACGTTCCATGTTCAGTAAGCTGACGTAATTCAACAAAGTCGATGGTATTGTACAATGAAATCAGGATAAAAGCCCCGATAAGGAAACCTAAATCCCCGATACGGTTCATGATAAAGGCTTTTTTGGCAGCATCATTGAACGCTTGATTTTTATGCCAGAAACCGATGAGCAAGTATGAGCATAAACCTACGCCTTCCCAACCGATAAACATAATCAGCAAGTTGCTTCCGCTGACCAAAACCAACATAAAAAATACGAACAGGTTCAGGTAAGAGAAATATTTATTGTAATCGTCGTCGCCTTTCATGTACGAAGTTGAATACCAATGAATCAACGCTCCGATACCGGTCACGAAAAGCAACCACAAAGCATTCAGCTGGTCGATGTGAAAAGCAAAATCAATTTTGAAATCAGCAAATTGTATCCAGTCAAAAAGATGAATATGGATAGATTCGCCTGTACTTTTGATAGAAGTAAAGATGAGTATCGACAGAACAAAAGATGCTGCCACAGTGAGTGTAGCGATTGCTCCCGACAATTTATTGCTGATGCTGCGTCCGCCGAGAAACAACAGCAAGAAGCCAACCAAGGGTAAAATGATGGTAATGAGTATCGATAGCTCCATTTATTATCCTTTTAAGTTTTTAAGTTTATCAATATCTATGCTGCCCATATTTCTGTATATAGACACTAAAATTGCCAGTCCGATAGCTACTTCGGCAGCGGCTACTGCCATACTGAAAAATACGAAAACCTGTCCGCTTGCGTCCTGATGATAGTTTGAAAAGACTACCAGCAGTAGGTTGGCGGCATTCAGCATGATTTCAATAGACATAAACATCACGATGGCGTTGCGTCGGTAAAGCAATCCGAAAGCACCGACTGCAAATAGCATCACAGCCAGATAAATGTAGTTTTCTACACCGATGATTTGTAAAACATTTTCCATATTATGCTGGTTTTCTGTCTTTTTTAGAGATGAGTACTGCACCAATCATTGCCATAAGCAATAATATAGCGACCATTTCAAACGGCAGAACATATTCATCTAATAATATTTGTCCTAATATTTCGATAGATTGGTAATCGTGTGTTCCGTTTACATAAGTGTCGATGGCAGGTGCGGTTTTCGCCAACACACTAATTAAAGTAAGTCCGACAAGGCAAAATGCCACGGCAGCAATTACTTTTGTGACCATCGGTTTGGAAATATGGTCACTGATGTTGAGGTTCATCAACATAATGGTAAAGAGCATCAATATCATGATGGCTCCGGAATATACAATGATATGCACCATTGCCAGAAACTGAGAATTCATCAAAGCATAATGCCCGGCAATACTGAAAAAACTTACAACCAGCCAGATAGCACTGTGAATCGGGTTCTTGCTCAGAATCGTCAGCATGGCACTGCCCAATGTGACTGCCGATAATATATAAAATATGATTTCGATAGTATTCATATATTTAAGCTTGATTTTGTTTTGTGTTGTTGACTGCCGCCTCAAGTGGCATAACCAATTGTTCTTTACCGAAAATGAAACTTTCTCTGCTGGTGCCGGCATTTACGATTCTTCCGGATTTTGTCAGGTAAATAGCTTGTTTCGGGCAAGCCTCTTCGCACAATCCGCAGTAAATACAACGCAACATATTGATTTCGTAGATTTCGGCATATTTTTCTTCGCGGTACAGATGTTTTTCTTCTGGTTTACGCTCGGCAGCTTTCATCGTGATAGCTTCGGCAGGGCAGGATAAAGCACAAAGACCGCAGGCGGTGCAACGTTCTCTACCTTCTTCGTCCCGCATCAGTGTGTGTCGCCCGCGATAAACAGGACTGAATGGTCGTTGTTGTTCAGGATAACTGATGGTAACTTTCTTTTTGAAAATGTGTTTGAATGTAGTTTGCATTCCCTTGAGAATAGCTACCACATAAATACGCTCCCAAAAATTCATTTTTTTGTTAGTAACCTGCTTTTTTCTGCCCGATAATGAAATAGTATCTATAGACATGTCTGTTTTATTTTAAAGCTGTTTGCTTTAGTTTTGAATAAGAATTACAATGGCGGTAATAATGATATTGATAATAGACAACGGAATCAGTATTTTCCAACCCAAATTCATTAACTGGTCGTAGCGGAATCTTGGAATGGTCCATCTTACCCACATATAGACAAATATGAAAAAACATATTTTAGCAAATAATGCCAATATTCCGATGATGCCTGATACGTTGTGTCCCCAATTTTCGGCTACCCAGTCCATGCCCGGATAATTGTATGCTCCGAGGTAAAGCACCGCCAAAAGGGTAGAGGAGATGAACATTGCTGCATATTCCGCAAACAAATAGAATCCCATTCGCATAGAGGAATATTCTGTGTGATAACCACCTATCAATTCCTGTTCACATTCTGCCAAATCAAACGGCGTGCGGTTGGTTTCAGCAAATGAACATATCAGAAAGATAAAAAATCCTAAAGGCTGATAGAAAATGTTCCAAGCCATACCGTGCTGACCTGCTGCAATTTCAGATAAACTCATGGTACTGTACATCATCAGTAACGCTACGATGGATAATCCCATCGCAATTTCGTACGAAATCATCTGTGAAGCCACACGCATGGCACTCATCAAAGAGAATTTATTGTTGGACGCCCAGCCTCCGATAATAATTCCGTAAACGCTAACAGACAGTACAGCAAACACATACAGCATGGCTACATTGATGTCGGTAGCTTGTAAAACGACTGTTCTTCCGCCGATTTCCAAGGTGCTTCCCCATGGGATAACAGCACTGGTCATCAATGCCATAGTCATGGAAATTGTCGGGCCTAACACAAACAAAAATGTGTTGGGTGTGTTTGGCATAAATTCTTCTTTGGAAAACAGTTTCAAACCGTCTGCCAAAGGTTGCAATATACCACCTTTACCGGCTCTGTTCGGGCCTCGTCTGTCCTGAATCCATGCGGCTATTTTTCGTTCTGCCAATGTCGAATACATCGCAAACAACATCGTGATGGCAAATACGGCTAAAATAATAACGCCTTTTTCTATGATAATTGCATTCTCCATAATTATTCCGTCGTTTTTTCAGATGAATAAGGAATGTCTTTCATACTGATTTTCTTACGGTCTTGATCTCGACCCAATAAAATCTGTTTTTCGGTATGAATTTCCACTTTTTTCATGTCGCGGGTGTAATTGTTTTGGTTGATTACACTCCATTTCTCGAACTTACGAGGTCCTTCGATAACCCAATCGTTTGTATCTTTGTGGTCGTAACGACATTCGTTACAGATGAATTCTTCCACTTCGTGGTATTCGTCTTTGCGGGCTGTAACTCTCTGAATTTCGTTTCCGAACATCCAAAGGGTTGTTTTTCCACAACATTTATCGCAATTTCTGTGTGCATTGAAAGGCTTGTTAAACCAAACCCTCGATTTGAAACGGAATGTCTTGTCTGTCAAAGCTCCAACCGGACATACATCAATCATATTTCCCGAAAACTCATTGTCAATTGCTTTGGAAATATAAGTCGAAATTTGTGCGTGGTCACCTCGGTTCATTACTCCGTGAACTCTCTCGTTTGTAAGTTGGTCGGCGACTTTTACACAACGGTAGCACAAAATACAACGATTCATATGAAGTTGTATTTTATCTCCGATATTTTCAGGCTCAAAAGTTCTCTTTTCTTCTTTAAAACGGGTTTTTTCTAATCCGTGTTCAAATGCCAGATTCTGTAAATCACATTCCCCTGCCTGGTCGCAAACCGGACAATCCAAAGGGTGGTTGATAAGCAAAAATTCCGTTACGGCTTTTCGGGCATCCATGGCTCTTTCGGAAGATTTTACTTTTACTTCCATTCCGTCCATAACGGTTGTTTTGCACGAAGGCATCATTTTCGGCATTGGTCTTGGGTCTGCCTCACTTCCTTTGGCTACTTCCACCAAACAAGCACGACAGTTCCCTCCCGTATTTTCGAGTTTTGAATAGTAGCACATTGCAGGAGGGACAGATTCTCCTCCCATCATTCGGGCAGCCTGTAAAATGGTTGTCCCGGCCTCTACTTCTATTGTTTGTCCGTCTATTGTTACTTTCATATTTCTATTCTAATCCTCCCCAACCCCTCCAAAGGAGGGGCTTTCCGAAGGAAATTTTAAATATCCATTATAAATTTTCACTCCTTGCTCCTCCCCTTTGGGGAGGTCGGGAGGGGATTATACCATTTGCTTTTCTAACAAATGTCTTACTTTCGACATCGGCTCATTTACAAAATGGTCTCTGTTTTTGATTTTTTCAGGGAAACGAATGTGATATTCAAATTCTTCTCTGAAATGTCTGATAGCAGCAGCAACAGGCCAAGCCGCAGCATCTCCTAACGGACAAATTGTATTCCCCTCAATTTTCGACTGAATGCTCCAAAGCAATTCAATATCTTCTTCTGTTCCGTGTCCTGTTTCGATTCGGTACAGGACTTTTTCCATCCAACCTGTTCCCTCACGACAAGGCGAACATTGTCCGCAACTTTCGTGGTGGTAAAATCTCGAAAAATTCCAAGTATTTCTTACAATACAAGAAGTATCATTATATACGATAAATCCTCCCGAGCCCAACATTGACCCTGTTGCAAAACCTCCGTCAGAAAGCGATTCGTAAGTCATTAATCGGTCTTCTCCGTTTGCTGTTTTGAAAATCAAATGTTCAGGCAGAATCGGAACAGATGAACCTCCAGGAATAAGAGCCTTCAGAGGTCTGTCGTTCATCATTCCTCCCAAATATTCGTCCGAATTCATAAATTCATCAACCGAAAGTCCGAGTTCGATTTCGTAAACACCCGGATTTTTACAATGCCCCGAGGCAGAAATCAGTTTCGTTCCTGTTGAACGTCCGATTCCGATTTTGGCATATTCATCTCCCGAATTTAAAATAATCCAAGGCACATTCGATATAGATTCCACGTTGTTTACAACAGTCGGCTCTGCCCACAATCCGCTAACGGCAGGGAAAGGCGGTTTCATTCTCGGATTTCCTCTTTTTCCTTCCAAAGATTCGATAAGAGCTGTTTCTTCTCCACATATATAAGCTCCTGCTCCGCAATGCACATACAAGTCCAAATCAAATCCCGAGCCTTTAATGTTTTTTCCTAACCAACCATTTGCATAAGCCTCTTTTATGGCTTTTTCCAATATTTTGAAAATCCACATATATTCCCCACGAATGTAGATATAAGAAAGGTTTGCCTCCAAAGCATAACTCGAAGCAATCATTCCCTCGATAAGCAAATGCGGAATATACTCCATTAAATAACGGTCTTTGAAAGTACCGGGTTCGGATTCGTCAGCATTGCAGACCAAGTGTCTTGGCTTTCCCGATTTTTTGTCGATAAAACTCCACTTCATTCCCATCGGGAAACCAGCTCCTCCACGACCTCTCATTCCTGATTTTTTAACCTCCTCGACAATTTCGTCAGGGGTCATTTTCAGAGCTTTTTCCACAGAGGCATACCCTCCGTTTTTACGATATACATCATAATTACGAATACCCTCAATTCCTGTTTTTTCAAGTAATATCTTTCTTGCCATAACTCCGAAATTATACTAAATCAATTTTTCCCTCTCTGCAATCTTCAATCAACTGGTCGATTTTTTCTTTGGTCAAATGCTCGTGGTTAAAATCTCCTAACTGCAACATCGGTGCATATCCGCAAGCTCCCAAACACTCCACTCCGTGAACGGAAAACATTCCGTCAGAAGTTACTTCGTTTTCTTTTACTCCCAATTTATTGCAGGTGTAATCCATCATATCTTCTGCTCCACGAAGCATACAGCACGAAGTTCGGCAAAATTCCAAAGGGTATTTTCCTCTTGGTTTTAAAGCATACATTGTGTAAAATGTAGCAACTTCGTAAACTTCGATAGGTTGTATTTCTAAAATTTCAGCTACTTTATCCATCAATTCCACACTCAACCAATGGTCGTGTGCGTCTTGAACTGCATGAAGAACAGGCAGTAAAGCCGATTTCTTTTTATCAGACGGATAATGTGAAAGCAATTCGTTAATGCGTTCCATTAACGATTCACTTATGTTTATTTCTTGTTTTATTGTTGTTCTTTCCATAAGATTAAGCGTCTAATTCTCCAGCAATAACGTTCATACTTGACAGCGTAATAATCGCGTCAGACAAGCTACGACCTTTGATGATTTCGTTGAATGCCTGGTAATAGATGAAACAAGGTCTTCTGAAATGCAATCGATATGGTCTTCGACTTCCGTCAGTGATAAGATAGAATCCTAATTCTCCGTTACCGCCTTCAACGGCATGATAAATTTCTTTGTTGGTTACCGGAATTTCTCCCATCACAATTTTGAAGTGATAAATCAAGGCTTCCATATTATTATATACATCTTCTTTTGGTGGAAGATAATATTCAGGAACATCAGCATGGAAAGGTCCTTCCGGCATTTTGTCTATGGCTTGACGAATGATTTTTAAACTTTCCCAAACTTCAGCATTACGCACACAAAACCGGTCATAACAATCACCGTTTTGTCCAACCGGAACGTCAAATTCAAAATCTTCGTACGAGCTGTAAGGTTGTGCTACGCGAACGTCATAATCTACCCCGGCTGCACGTAGGTTTGGACCTGTAAAACCATAAGCCAATGCCCTCTCGGCAGAAATAGCTCCGGAATCAATCGTTCTGTCCATAAAAATACGGTTTCTCACCAACAGGTTTTCGAACTCTGTCCATATAGCAGGGAACTCGTCCAAAAACTCATTGATTTTTTTCCAGGCGGTTTCACTCCATTCACGTTCAAACCCGCCGATACGTCCCATATTGGTCGTTAGTCTTGCTCCACAGATTTCTTCGTATATTTCGTATATTTTTTCTCTGTATTGGAAAACGTATAAAAAACCGGTCAAAGCCCCGGTATCTACGCCCATCACCGAACTACATATGATATGATCGGCAATACGAGCCAATTCCATAATAATCACACGCAAGTACTGTACACGCTTCGGGATTTCGATGTTCATCGCCTTCTCGACAGTCATCCACCAACCCATATTGTTGATAGGCGATGAGCAGTAATTCAGCCTGTCGGTAAGCACATTGATTTGATAAAAAGGTCTGTTTTCGGCGATTTTTTCAAATGCCCGGTGAATATATCCGACAGTACCTTCTCCGTCAATGACTTTCTCTCCGTCCATTAACAGGATATTCTGGAAAATACCGTGCGTGGCAGGGTGTGTCGGACCGAGATTGAGGACAGATAACTCCACTCCGTCTTCATTTTTGCGGCGGTCAATTTCTTTCTGAAACCGGTCTTCGGGTGTTAGCAATAATTCTGACATAACTCGAATGGATTAACAATTAGGACCGGTTCTTCCGAAGAAACGGTCGTCTTTATCGGTTCTACCTTGGTCTTCCAACGGAAACTCTTTTCTTAATGGAAAAGATTCCATTTCGTCCATGTTTAAAATACGCTTCAATTGCGGGTGTCCTTTGAAAACGATTCCGTAGAAATCGTAAGTTTCCCTTTCCTGCCAATTGGCTGCCGGGAAAATATCTGCGATACTTTCTGTTTCAGGCTTTCTGCCGTTCAGGAAAGTTTTGATTCTTATCCGAACTTTGGTCAGCCAGTTATGCAGATGATAAACAACGGCAAATTGCCTTTCTTCCGGATAATCAGGATAATGCACACCGCAGACGTCTGTCAGAAAATGGAAGTTTAATTCCTGGTCTTCTTTCAGAAACTGAATGACCTCCCGGGTTTTTTCCGGATTGATTTCAAAGGTTAATATATCGTATGACTGATGAAATTCGATAATATCGGTACCGAATTTCTCTATCAGTTTTTGTTGTATGGTTTCGTTAGTCAAGCTCATTATTTGATGTTGTATGAGTTTAATAACTTTTGGTATTCTTCAGAACCGCGTCTGTAAACAGATTCTTTCTTCACGATTTCCTGTAGTTGAAGGATACCATCCAGAATCTGCTCCGGTCTTGGTGGACAACCCGGTACATAAACATCTACCGGAATAACTTTATCGATACCCTGCAGAACAGAGTAGGTGTCAAACACGCCTCCGGTACTGGCACACGCCCCGACTGCGATTACCCATCTCGGTTCCGACATTTGCTCATAAACCTGACGAAGAATCGGTGCCATTTTCTTGGCAATGGTTCCCATAACCAGCAGTACATCTGCCTGACGAGGCGAGAAACTCATTCGTTCCGAGCCAAATCGGGCAATGTCGTATGTGGCTGCCATGGTTGCCATAAATTCAATTCCGCAGCAAGAAGTGGCGAAAGGCAAAGGCCACATGGAATTGGCACGAGCCAGCCCGACAATGTCACTCAGCTTGGTTGCGAAAAAACCTTCTCCGGTATAGCCTTCGGGAGGGGCGGTCATTTTGATATCTTTGTTACTCATAATTCCGTTGTTTAATCCCATTCGAGTCCTTTTTTCTTGAACTCATAAAATAATCCAACTACCAAGATGGCGATAAAGATGCCCATTTTGGCAAAACCTTCCCAGCCAAGTGCTTTGAAATTGACTGCCCAAGGATACATAAAAATAACTTCTACGTCGAACAGCACAAACAGAATGGCTACCAAAAAGTATTTCACGTTAAAAGGCACGCGGGCATTACCGACGGATTCTATACCGCACTCAAAATTCACATCTTTCTTTTTTGATGAACGTTTTGGACCTAACTTTCCGGAGATAAATACGGTTAGTATAACGAAACCGGCAGCCAGTCCTAACTGCATCAAAATAGGTATTAAATCAAATTGTGTAGATTGCATTTTCTCTTAAAATTACTACCAACAGCAAATATACTTCGATATTTAGGAGTTTAAAAAAGTTTGAATACAGATTAGCCGAAGAAACGGTTAATTTAAAATGAGTATAAATAAAACAGATTAATATATTGTTATAAGGCGTTAAATCTTGTTAAACAGATAACCAAAGACGAATACATCTTTTTATATTTGCATCACGAGAAAAAGAAAAATGGAAAGAAATCGATTGTTTCATAAAATACTCAGTGTAATCTTCATTGCCATTATGTGCAATGCTTTTGTTACACCTGCACTTTGTACCTTGAAAGATACCGATTTCAGTTACGATTCACTCACGCTTACCGAAGAGGAAACCAAGAATTCCAATAATCTTATTGAAGAAGAAGAAAAACTTGTGGCATACACCAGTTTCTGCGATTTTTCAGATTTCATACTCATTCAGAACAGACAGTTTGCCTCTAAAAAACTTTTTCTGAATGATGATTACTTTGATGAAATCCTACTTCCGCCTCCTGAACAAAATTTAGTGTAATTACCTCAATCTTTTCAGGATTGGGTTTGATGCTGGTTTGACCTGACCAAGGTTGAATCATGCTTGTTTTGTCATGACAACAAAGTCATTACAATGTGTTTTCACACTAAATTTTAAATAAATTATGTCAAAAAAAATAAATCTTTTTGCCAATCTGAAGTATGATTTTTCCTCAGGATTGGTTGTGTTTTTAGTTGCACTCCCGTTGTGTTTGGGAATTGCAATGGCTTCGGGAGCACCATTGTTCTCGGGAATTATAACCGGAATCGTTGGTGGAATCGTGGTTGGATATCTTTCCAATTCTCACATCAGTGTTTCGGGACCAGCAGCCGGACTTACCGCGATTGTGCTTGCGGCGATTCTTTCATTGGGTTCATTCGAGGTTTTTCTGACGGCTGTTTTTCTGGCAGGACTGATGCAGTTGGCGTTGGGGTATCTCAAGGCGGGAGCAATCTCGAATTATTTTCCGAATAACGTTATTGAAGGAATGCTTGCCGGTATCGGAATTATCATTTTTCTGAAGCAAATCCCGAAAGCTTTAGGTTCAGATGTCGAAGTAGGAAACGGGCTGGCTATTTTCACAGATCTTGCCAAAGCTTTTACCGAAATTCAGGCGGGTGTAATCATTATTGCTCTCGTTTCATTAGCCATCATTATTATATGGGATAAAGTTGATGTGCTCAAAAAAATAAAAATGCTTCCGAGTGCATTGGTGGCGGTTATTGTCGGAACAGTTTTAAATGAAATCTTCAAAGCGACCGGAAGTCCGTTGGCTATTACATCAAGTAATTATCTTGTTGAACTACCAGTGGTAACAAGCTGGGAAGGATTCAAAGGAATTTTCATTCTGCCTGATTTTCTGAATTTTTCAGACGGATTAAACTTTTCAAGTTTTACCAATAAAGAGGTTTGGACAGTTGCGGTAACCATTGCGATTGTGGCTTCGATTGAAACACTTTTGTGTATTGAGGCGTCCGACAGGATCGACCCGCAAAAACGCCTTACTGATACCAATTTGGAGCTGAAAGCTCAGGGAACAGGAAACATGATAAGCTCGTTGCTGGGCGGGTTGCCAATGACTTCGGTGGTCGTTCGTTCATCTGCTAATGCCAATGCTGGTGCAAAATCAAAAATGTCGGCAATCATTCACGGAATTTTGCTTTTGGTTAGTGTATTGTCGATTCCGTTTTTGTTGAACAAAATTCCGCTTGCAGTTTTGGCAGCTGTGTTGTTGGTTATTGGCTACAAATTAGCAAAACCAGCTGTTTTCAAACACTTTTTCCGCCGCGGGAAATATCAGTTTGTGCCGTTCATAGTAACCGTATTGGTGGTGGTGTTTACCGACCTGCTAACCGGTGTAGCATTAGGAATGTTTATCAGTATATTTGCCATATTGAGAGGAAACATGAAAAGGGCTTATTATTTCCGTAAAGAGGAATATGAAAAAGGAGATGTTATCCATATTCACTTGGCACAGGAAGTATCTTTTTTGAACAAAGCGGCTATTTTGTTTACTTTAAATAAAATTCCTGATAACTCAAAAGTAATTATCAACGCTTCAGACACGGTTTATATCGCCCATGATATTCTGGATAGTATTAAAGAATTCAGAGATATCCGTGCTCAGTTAAAAAACATCGATGTTACGCTTATCGGCTTTAAGAACGAATACGATTTGTCAAACACAGAAACTGATATCAGAAATGTTTCTGTTGAGCATAATTTATTGATGAAACACAGAGAAAGACATAAAACGTCAAGCGAGGTAATTACAGAAATAAAATACGAGGAAACTAACGGAAACGGAAAAAATAAAAAGAAAAAAAAGAATAAATAAAAACATAAAACAATGTCAGATTTTTATAAGCAAATCATAGAAAATAACAAAAAGTGGGTAGAGTCAAAACTGGCTTTAGACCCGGATTTTTTCAAAAAATTGAAAGATACGCAAACTCCTCCGCTTTTGTGGATTGGTTGTTCAGACAGCCGCGTTCCGGCAAACCAGATTATTGGTGCCCAGCCCGGCGAGGTGTTTGTTCACAGGAACATCGCCAATATGGTCGTTCACTCTGATATGAATATGCTGAGTGTACTTGATTATTCAGTTAATGTGCTGAAAGTGAAACACGTAATCGTTTGTGGGCATTACGGTTGTGGTGGTGTAAAAGCCGCTATGGGAAGTAGTTCGGTAGGGATTATCGACAACTGGATTCGTCATATCAAAGACAGTTATAAATTCCGTAAAAGCGATATTGAAGCCATCGAAGACGAGCAAGAAAGGTTTGACCGTTTCGTAGAATGGAATACTAAACAACAAGTGCTGAACTTGGCTGTGACTTCAATTGTGCAGGAAGCGTGGAGCAGAGGGCAGGAACTGTCTGTTCACGGCTGGGTTTACGGACTCGACACTGGACTCGTCAAAGACCTTGATGTGACATTCAGCTCACACGACGATATCCGGAACAGTAGTATTTATAAGCTGGATTTTGAGTAAATATTTTACAATTAAAAAAGCCCGAAAATAATTATTTTCGGGCTTTTTATTTTTTTATATATTCATTCAGATTGTTATCACTTCTTTTTTACGCTGCCCGATGACGAAGTATCTTTGTCAATCGTCTCGGGTTGGTTGTAATAGTAAATATCTGCCGCTGACGACGCCTTAGCTTTTAGTGAAACAACCGGGTGCACCAATATTTTTGAACTGCTCGATGCCGAAACGGTGGCATTATCCGCAACAAGCTCTTTGGTGTCGATAGTCGCTGTTGATGAGGTTTTGGCAGATAAATTCAATGCTTTTCCTTTTAGTTTGATGTCGGAACTGCTGCCGGCAATCAGGTTGATTTTGTCTGATTGAATATATTTGACCTCAATATCAGCCGTTGACGAGCTTTCGGCAAAGAAAGATTTCGTGAAAACTTTATTCATTTCAATATCTGAACTGCTTGATGCAGATAAATTAATTTTACCCGATTCGATATGGTTGATTTCAATTCCTGCGGTTGACGAGCTTTGGATTTCACAGGCTGTGGTATAGATATCTTCGATTTTGATATCAGACGAGCTGCCTGCTTCCATCACCACGGATTTGGCTCTCACTTCTGCCAAAACCATATCGGCTACACTGCTTGTTCTTAACACCAAATCTTCGGATTTTATTGGTTTTTTAGTTTTAATTTCAGAAGATGCCGACGCTCGTAATTCTGAAATATCGGGCATTTTTACGTAAACTTTCGCCTCTTTGATGTTTTTTACGGAAACATTGTCAAAATGAATTTTCAGTGTGCCACCGTGAACTTCTGTAAGAATATATGGAATAATGTTGTCATCAGCTTCCACGATAATTTCGTAGTCCGGTGCTTGTTCCAATTCTACTTTAAGAATGCTCGATACATCAATTTTGTCAAAGCTTTTAGGGGTTTTCCTTTGCTCGGTAATCACATTTCCACTTCCTTCGATTAGTGTCAAACCATCGGAGATGGTGGTAGTGTTAATACAGCTTCCGAAAAATAAGCTGAGAATAAAAATCAAACTGATTTTTGTGATTTGGATAGTTCGTGTCATCACTGAAATGTTTAGGATATCTGATGGGTTGCTTTCTTTTAATCAAAACCTTCCGGGTTTTAAAATCCGGAAGGTTTGCAAAGGTAATTAGTTTTTGATATTCTTTATTCCCATATTATATAAGGTAAACGCTTGTATGTCGGCATTTTCGCTAATTGTTTGTTCAACCGATTTACCAGCACCGTGCCCTGCATCAACATCAATACGGATTAACATCGGGCGGGTTCCTTTGTATTTGTCTTGCAATTCAGCGGCAAATTTAAAGCTGTGTGCAGGAACAACGCGGTCGTCGTGGTCGGCAGTAGTAATCAACGTAGCCGGATATTCCGTATTTTCCTTTACATTATGCACCGGAGAATAAGCCTTCAGGTAATCAAACATTTCTTTGGAATCTTCAGCAGTTCCGTAATCGTATGCCCAGCCAGCTCCTGCAGTGAATGTGTGGTATCTAAGCATGTCCAAAACGCCCACGGCAGGCAACGCTACACGGAACAAATCCGGACGCTGAGTCATGCACGCACCAACAAGTAAACCGCCGTTTGAACCTCCTCTGATTGCCAGATAATCTGACGAAGTATAGTTTTCTTTGATAAGAAATTCCGCTGCAGCGATGAAATCATCAAAAACGTTTTGTTTTTTCATCTGTGTTCCGGCAATATGCCAGTCTTTACCATATTCGCCACCACCTCTGAGGTTAGCAACGGCATAGATACCTCCGTTTTCCATCCAAACGGCATTGGGAACACTGAAACTTGGTGTCAGACTGATGTTGAAACCGCCGTAACCGTATAGTATCGTAGGGTTTTGACCATTGAGTTTTGTTCCTTTTTTATAAGTAATCATCATCGGAACTTTTGTACCATCTTTTGAGGTATAGAAAACTTGCTTGGATTCGTAATCGTCCGGATTAAAATCAATTTTTGGTTTCTGGTATTCTTCAGATTTTCCGGAAGCTAAATCCAGCTTGAATATCGTAGTTGGTGTAACGTAGTTGGTAAAGCTGTAATATAATTCCGTAGCATCAGATTTGTCGCCGAATCCGGAAGCTGTTCCCAATCCAGGCAATTCAATTTCTCTGATTTCTTTTCCGTCATAATCATATTGCTTAACCACAGAAAGGGCATCTTTCATGTAATTGGCAAACAAATAGTTGCCTGCTTTAGAAAAACTTACCGTATTTTCTGTTTCCGCAATCACATCTTTCCAGTTGCTCATCGCCGGATTGGCAGCATCGGTAACAACCAACCGTTGGTTGGGAGCGTTCAGGTCGGTAATGATGAATAATTTCCCGTCTTTGGCGTCCAAGACAGTATGTGAATTATCCATATTGTTTACGATATTCCGGATTGCCGAACCATCAGAAAGATTTTGGATATAAAGCTCATTGCCATAAGTGGCATTGGCGGCAGTAATTATCAAATAGTTCTGGTCGTCAGTCACATATCCACCGATGTAGCGGCGTTTTATATCACCTCCGAATATCACTTTATCTTCCTTTTGAGGAGTGTTCAGTACATGATAATATAGTTTGTGCTGATCTGTTTTAGAAGACAATTCACTGCCTTCAGGTTTGTCATAGCTTGAGTAGTAAAAACCTTCGTTTTTGTACCACGAAAGTCCGCTGAATTTAACATCTACCAAGGTGTCGCCAACAATCGATTTGTCTTTTGCATTGAGCACAATAACTTTTCTCCAGTCGCTTCCGCCCTCTGAAATCGCATAAGCAACGAGGCTTCCGTCATCAGAAAAAGAAAGGTCGGCAAGAGAAGTTGTTCCTTTTTCCGAAAAAGTATTCGGGTCTAAGAAAACTTCTTCTTTTCCGTCTTTATCTTTCCGGTACAAGACAGATTGGTTTTGCAAACCGTCGTTTTTGAAAAAGTAAGTATATTCTCCTTCAACAAACGGAGCTCCGATTTTTTCATAATTCCATTTACTTTCGAGTTGTTTTTTCAGCTTGTCCAGATACGGAATCTGGGCTAAATAACCAAAAGTAGTTTCATTTTGAGCCGTAACCCATTTTCCGGTTTCTTCCGACCGGTCGTTTTCCAGCCAATGATAAGGGTCAGCGACTTCCTCTCCGAAATAAGTGAATACTGTGCTGTCTTTCTTTGTTTCAGGGTATTCTAATCTTTCCACTAAGTCTTGCGAATTGTTTTTTTTGTTACACGATATAATCAGCGATGCCAACAATATGCCACTAACTAATTTTTTCATATTTACTATTTTTTTAAACATTTTGAACAAATATAAGAAAAGACCACCAATGATGGTAGTCTTTTTTGTATAGATTGTTTGCGATGATTTTATTCTTCCTCGGCAACTATCTCTATTGTTTGTCTGAGAATAGACAGGTTGTCGTTAAAATCTCTTGCTTTCACATCAATAATATATGTGCCAGGGGTCGTTGGAGCATTGTCAACTTCTTCCGGAATAGTGATTTTGTGAATAATAGGAAATTCAGTAACAAAGCCACCGATAGGCACTTCTCTTTCGTCTTCAAAACTGTTAGGAGCACTAACTATTTCGTTGTATATTTCGTATTGATACACAGCAATACCGTCTGCATCTTTGAATTTTAAATGAAGATTCATCACATCGCCGGGAGCAAAAACTTCTCCATCTTCGGGTGTAACAATTTCTATCTGGGGACCTGTGTTGTCTTTTTCTTCCGTGATACAGGAAGTAAAAGTCATACTGGAAATTAAAACAAATGCGATTGCTGATAATACTTTTTTCATAATGCTATAATTAGTAAACCAAAGATAGTTGTTCTGGGTTAGAAAACAATCACAATAATTGTTTTTTAACATCAAGCCTCTTTTTTACTGACCAGTCCGATAGTTTTTTTGATTAAGGAAACAATCAGAAAAGCAATAGTACCCATGACCAAAGCAAAAATAATCTGTCTGGCGATTGCCGGAAGATTATTTAACAGATGATGAAAATAATCTACCTGATGAGAAAATATCTCGCCGGAAACCAGCAACAAAGCCACCGTTCCGATTACCCCGAGAGCCTTGATAACAACCGGAAGAAGTTTTATCAACACATTTCCGGTTTTGGCGATCAAACCTGTGTTGTTGGATTTTTCAACCAGCTTTAGCCCAAAATCGTCCATTCTGACAATCAAAGCGACCAAACCATATACCCCGATTGTAGCGAGAATTGCCACGACCGACACCGTTACGATTTGTACCGACAAGTCGGCATCTGCTACTGTGCTCAGAGCGATAATCACAATTTCTACCGATAGGATAAAATCGGTAATAATTGCTGATTTTATTTTTTCCTTTTCGCTGACCACAGTTAACGGTTCAGTCGAAGTTGTTTCTTCATGGTGTTTTTGCTCGTGTTTCCGATGAAAAAAATACCAGATAATTTTTTCCACACCTTCATAAGCCAAATACAATCCTCCGGCAATCAGCACATATTTAATCAGGTCGGGCAGGTAATAGTTAAGAAGAAAAATAACAGGCAGGATAATCAGTTTATTCACAAAAGAACCTTTGGTAATCGCCCAAAGCACGGGTAATTCT
This sequence comes from Avrilella dinanensis, assembly GCF_002807015.1. Lineage (GTDB taxonomy): Bacteria > Bacteroidota > Bacteroidia > Flavobacteriales > Flavobacteriaceae > Flavobacterium > Flavobacterium dinanensis. The sequence goes on from NZ_NIPO01000001.1 coordinate 1,517,755, forward strand.
CTCGAAGCGGAAAAACCGGTTGCTTTTTCGGCATTTACAGCCAAATCATCGCCCAATATTCCGGCAGTTTTCTTTGTTGCCACCTTGCTTGCCAACGCCACATCGTCCATGAGCATAGCAATATCATCTAAAATTGCAAAAAAACCTGAAGCCATTTTTTCTGTTGTTTATCTGCCAAAAATAAACTTTTTTTTGGATTAATTATTTCATTCCTGCTATATTTCGTAATTTTAAAAACAAAAAACATGCATACGATAAGCCTTCAGCAAGCATTTGAAAAAACAGAAAAAATGCAACAATCTTTTGTCCGGTGGAAATCTTTACCATTGACAGAAAGAATTACCGGTGTAAAGAAAATCAGACAGAATTTACTCGATAATTTGGAGCATTATGCCAAAGCTATCACAGAAGATATGCACAAACCTATCGCCCAAAGCAAAGCCGAAGTGAAAAAGTGTGCTTATCTTTGTGATTATTATATAGATAATGCACAACATTATTTACAACCTCGGACTATTGAAACTGGTTGGAGTAAAAGTTATATTACGTTTGAGCCCTTGGGCGTTTTGTTGGGTGTAATGCCGTGGAATTATCCATTTTGGCAAGTGTTTCGATTTGTAATTCCCAATTTGATTCTCGGCAATACATTTGTGCTCAAACATGCGTCCAACGTGCCGTTGAGTGCAAAGCTGCTGCAGGAAGCAGTAAATGTCGCTTGTGATGATTACCCGGTTTACCTAAATTTATTCTTGCCCGGAAAAGAGGTAAGCGAGGTTATCGCTCATTCGGTAGTGAAAGCAGTATCGCTGACCGGAAGCGAGGCTGCCGGACGTTCGGTGGCGGAAACCGCCGGAAAATATCTCAAGAAATGTGTGCTGGAACTTGGCGGCAGCAATGCACTTATTGTTTTGAACGATGCTGATTTAGATAAAACTATAGACAAAGCCGTTCAGGCACGTATGCAAAATGCCGGACAAAGTTGCATTGCCGCCAAGCGTATTTTGGTTCATCGGTCCATATACGATGAATTTCTAAAACGATATATAGATAGGGTAAAACAGCTCAAAACTGGCGATAAATGGGACGAAACCACGGAGATAGGAGCCATGGCAAGAGAAGATTTGGCGATTGAGCTTGACAATCAAATTCAGAAAAGTGTAGCGATGGGGGCAAAAGTTTGTATAGGCGGTCACCGGAAAGATGCCTTCTTTGAACCCACCGTTCTGACTGATGTTACTGCTGATATGCCAGTTTTCACAGAAGAAACCTTTGGACCGGTGGCGGTGCTGATGCCGTTTGATACCGATGACGAGGCCGTGAAATTGAGCAATCAGTCGTCGTTTGGTTTGGGCGTTTCGCTGTTTACAGCAGATGTACAGAAAGCCGAAAATATGGCAAAACGATTTGATGAAGGCTCGGTGTATATCAACGAAATGACTATCAGCGACCCTGCCGTGCCGTTTGGCGGAGTGAAAAACTCGGGTTACGGACGCGAATTGTCACAATTTGCCATGTATGAATTTGCTAATATTAAGCCGGTTGTAGTGAAGTGATCGTGTTAATATAAGATTTTTTTAAGACCCGACATTTGTTTTTGGCACGACTGTTGTTTTGCACTAAATATAACCTATAAAAATAGAATAAAAATGAAAAAATTAGTTTTAATGTTGGCTATCGCGTTAGGAACAACGGCGGTTGCACAAGAAAAGAAAATGGACAGAAAAATGATGTCCCCGGAAGCGAAGGTAGAAAAAATGGCAAAAGAATTGGATTTAACCGCCGAACAGCAAGTCAAAATCAAAGAGATTTATGCAAAGAAAAAAGAAACTATGAAAGCACATAAGTTGGATAGACGGTTGGACAAAAAAGAAGTTGACCAAAAAATGGACAAAGCCAAAATGAAAGAAGTCTTTGCAAAAAGAAAAGAAGACAGAGAACAATTTGATAAAGAGATTAAAAGTATATTGACTCCTGAGCAAATCGAAAAATATGATGCCAAAAAGAAAAAAATGATGGAAAAAAGAAGTGAGCGATTTGGCAAAAAAGCAAAAATGAAAGAAACTAAGTAAAATTAGATTCCATTTGAATTAGTTAAAATTTTTATCTTTGACCACAAATTTATCCGTTAATTCGGTGTAATTTGTGGTCAAAATATTTATACAAAATATGAAAAGAATCCAGAGAATATTGATTTTTCCATTCGTAATACTGGTTCGGTTTTATCAAATTGTTATTTCTCCACTTACACCTTCTTCGTGCCGTTTCACACCAACTTGTTCGCATTATATGCTTGAGGCCTTGAAAAAACATGGTGTTTTCAAAGGATTGTATCTCGGCATTCGTCGCATACTGAAATGCCACCCTTGGGGCAAAAGCGGATACGACCCCGTACCTTGATTATTCAAATTAATTTGTACATTTACCAAAAAATTAAACCACATAGACATATAGTTTTTATATCTGTATATCAAAGCTGTTTTTAAAATTAAATTATGTGGTAAAAACTAAAAATATATTTTATGACAACCGCTTTGTCCTTTACCTGGAATCCATCTTATGGAATCGATTTAGGTTTTTTTACCCTAAGATATTACAGTCTGATGTTTGTAGTCGCATTTGGTCTTGGCTGGTATATTACCAAAAAGATTTTCGACCGTGAAGGCGAATCGCAGGACAATCTCGACAAACTGTTTATTTATACCATTTTTGCAACTTTGCTTGGGGCAAGATTAGGCGATGTTTTCTTTTACAGCTGGGATTATTACAAAGATCATTTGCTGGAAATTTTGTTGCCGATTCGGTTTTCGCCCGAATTTGAAATTGTAGGTTTTACCGGGTTGGCAAGTCATGGAGCAGCGATAGGAATTATCCTCGCCATGATTTATTATAACAGAAGAGTGATTCCGCACCGACCTTTTCTCTGGATTTTTGACCGCATTGTTCTCGCTATTACTATTGGCGGAATGTTTGTGCGGTTCGGAAACTTTTTCAATTCTGAAATCTACGGACATGTTACCAGTCCGAATAATCCATTCGGAATAAAATTCATTCGTGAGAGTGAGTTTTGGGCAGGCAAAAGCGTAACCAGATTAACCGGTATTACCGACCAAAACGAGGCATTCAAAGCGATTGCTACCGACCCGCAATACAGCCACATTCTTGATGCAATTCCTTTCAGACACCCGACGCAGCTGTATGAAGCAGCCGGATATTTTCTTTTGTTTTGGGTATTGTACTTTTTATATTGGAAAACAGATGCCCGCAATTATCTGGGCAAAATCTTCGGAATATTTCTGGTGTTGTTATGGAGCATTCGTTTTGCTGTTGAGTTTGTCAAAGAGAGCCAGGGCGGATTTGAAAGTGCTTTGGGTATTTTCTCTACCGGGCAATGGCTGAGTATTCCGTTTATCATTATCGGAATTTATCTGTGGGCAACCGCCAAAAGCAGGCCTTATCAGGGGTAAAGTTTTTTATAGCTGAGACTGAAAACTAAAAGCTCTTTGCTCTTAGCTAATCGGTTTTTTATCAAAACTGTAACATTTTCTGTATATTTACTACTTATTGGTTAAAATAAAAACAGAAAATCATGAGCTTACAAATTTCCGGATTAACAAAAACCTACAAAAACGGCGTAAAAGCCTTAGACAATATCGATTTGAATATCGGCAACGGAATGTTCGGACTGCTTGGTCCTAACGGTGCGGGAAAATCATCTTTGATGAGAACAATCGCTACTTTGCAAAAGCCCGACAATGGTAACATTCAGTTTGAAGATATCAGCGTGTTGAAAGACAAAATGGCTTTACGGAAAGTGTTGGGTTATTTGCCACAGGAATTTGGCGTATATCCGAATATGTCTGCAGAAACTTTGTTGGATTATTTCGCTCAGTTAAAAGGTATTACCAGTAAAAACGAACGCAAAAAAATGGTTGATTACGTTTTGGAAATCACTAATTTGTCCAGCGTAAAATCCAAAAGTGTAAGCGGGTATTCGGGCGGAATGAAACAGCGTTTCGGAATTGCTCAGCTATTGCTTAACAAACCAAGATTGATTATCGTAGATGAGCCTACAGCCGGATTAGACCCTGCTGAACGTCATCGTTTCTTAAATATCCTGCGTGAAATCGGGACGGAGCACACCGTTATTTTTTCTACACACATTGTTGATGATGTGAGAGAGTTGTGTAATAATATCGCTATCATGAATGGTGGAAGAATTCTGTATCAAGGCACACCCGAAGAAGCCCGGAAAAGCCTCGAAGGAAAAATCTGGATGCGGATTATCGAAAGAAGTGATTTAGATGAATTTTCACAAAAATTCAATATCATTTCTTCCAATTTTAACCCAGATAATACGCTGAACATTCGCGTGTTTAGTGAAGAAAATCCACATGAATCATTTGTTCCTGCAACACCTCAGCTCGAAGATGTATATTTTGTAACCCTTAAATCTGACCAATAATGTTTAAAACAATATTTGCCTTTGAAACCAAACGGTGGTTTAAGGATTACAAGTTTTACTTGTATTTTATCATATTTTTCGGACTGTCGTTCCTGATGATGGCAACATCTGTTGGGTATTTTGATGCTTTGTCGGCAACCACCGCTTCGAATCTGAAAATGAATTCGCCAATGATGATTAATGCGTTTATCAGTCAGATTTCGCAATTCATCAATTTCATTATTCCGACGGTCATCGGTGCGACAATTTACCGGGATTTCAAATACAACACCCATTCCTATCTGTATTCTTATCCGTTTGGAAAGGCGGATTATATTCTTGGAAAATTCTTTAGCGGATTTGTGGCTACGATACTGATTACTTTCAGTGTCGGGCTGGCTTTTCTGATAGCGACTTTATTGCCGTTTGCCAATGCAGAACTGTTAGGGCCGGTCAATTTGTGGGCTTATTTTCAGTCTTATGTTATTTTCGTTATTCCGAATATCTTTTTTATCGGAAGTCTGATATTTCTGTTGGTTACGCTTTCCCGGAATGTTTCTACCGGATTGATTCTGGTTATACTGCTTTTTATCGCAAATATTATCATTGCTGTAGCGACACAAAATATCGAAGACCGATACTATGTAGCTTTGTTTGAACCTACCGGAGCAGAAGCCTTGTCGTACATTACAAAATACTGGACGGTGGACGAACAGAACAATCTTTCTATTCCGTTTTCGGGTGTGATTTTGTACAACCGGTTGATTTGGATTGGAGCGGGAATCCTGTTATTGGGCTTGTTATACTTCTTGTTTTCATTCAATTACCAAACATTTAGCCTGAAACGAAAAAGCAAAAAAAGTGCAAGGCTGACGAAGAATAATTTTGGCAGTATCTTCAGGCTGAATCTTCCGCAGGTAACGTTAAAATATGATTTTTCAGAACGTTTTAAAACAGCCTTGCGTATGTCACGCATGGAGTTCGGGTTCATTATCCGCAACTGGATTTTCCTGGTTTTTCTGTTGATATTACTTATGTTTATCGGAATTACCGGTGCTTTCCTGGGGAATATGTATGGTACCACGACCTATCCGGTAACCTGGCGAATAATTTCTTCTGTCGGTGGCAACATTACAGCTTTCAGCATGTTATTGGTCTATCTGTTTGCTGGAATATTGATTCAGCAATCGGCAACAAGCAGAATGAACCTTTTGGTAGATTCTTCCCCGATTCCGAACTGGACTTTGCTTTTATCTAAGTTTATTGCTTTAGTAAAAATGGTTTTGCTGATTTATGTTATCGGAATTATCGGCTGTATTGTCGTGCAGGCGAGCTATGGTTACTATAATTTTGAAATCGGGCAATATTTACAGGAATTCTTCATTTACAGACTTCCGGGAGCGATAATTATGATTATTTTCTCATTATTTATCCAGAATTTCTTTAAGAATTTCATTGTCGGATTCTTTATAATTTTGCTGGCATTGATGATTCCTGACGGATTAGATGCTTTAGGTATTGAATTAAATATTTTCCATTTCAATTCAGGTCCGGGCGTGATGTATTCTGATATGAACGGATATGGTTCTGTCAGAAGTTTCTTCTATTACAAACTCTATTGGTTGCTGTTCTGCGGAGTTTTATACGGACTTACTTTACTGTTCTGGCGACGTGGAATTTTGAGCGGAGTGAAAGAACGGTTGAAATTAGTCAGAAAACGTTTTACCGCACCGATTGCCGTTCCGATGATTGTGCTGGCAATTGCATTCGTTGGTTTGGGATATGGGTTGTATTATCAGCAAACCCAACTGACGCCTTATTTCAAAAGTAAAGAATGGGAACAAATGCGGGCAGATTATGAGAAGACATACAAAAAATATGAAAAATATGCTCAGCCACGTATCGTCGATGTGTATGTGGATATGAATATTTTCCCGAAAGAAAGAAATTACAATGCCAAGGCGAAATTCACTTTGGTCAACAAATCAGATACTGCGATAGATACGATTTATCTCGACCATAGCAGAACCCTGAAATCTATTGTATTTGATCGGGCGAACGAAAAGGTTTTGTCCGACACGATATTCAATGTTCGTTTGTACCGACTGACAGAACCACTTTTGCCGGGCGATACTATCAAAGCAGAGATTGAAGTGGCGAATTTGCCAAATACATGGCTCAGAGACCGTTCGCCGATTATCGAAAACGGGACATTTATCAACAATTTCTCGCTTTTTCCTACATTCGGGTACAACGAAGGTTCGGAAATCAGTCATAATGATGTGAGAGAGAAATACGGTTTGCCACCAAAAGAACGTATGGCAGACCCAACCGACCCGGAAGCTGTGAAAAATACCTATATTTCAAAAGATGCCGATTGGATTACCTTTGAAACGGTGGTCAGTACTTCGGAAGACCAAATTGCGATTGCACCAGGTTATCTACAAGCTGATTGGGTAGAAAACGGCAGAAGATATTTCCATTACAAAATGGATCGGAAAATGCTGAATTTCTATGCTTATAATTCGGCTCGATTTGAGGTAAAACAAGAGAAACACAACGGTGTGAATCTCGAAATCTATTACCACAAAGGACATGAGTACAATCTCGAACGTATGATGGAAGCCTTGAAGCAATCTCTGGATTATTATTCAGAAAGTTATAGTCCTTATCAGTTTGAACAGGCACGCATTATCGAGTTTCCGAGAATCAATGGTACATTTGCTCAAGCATTTGCCAACACCATGCCTTTTTCGGAAGGAATTGGGTTTATTGCCAAAGTCGATGACGAAAATCCGAATGCGGTAGATTATCCGTTCTCAGTAACTTCACACGAGATGGCACACCAATGGTGGGCACATCAGGTTATTGGTGCCAATGTGAAAGGAGCTACGCTGATGTCGGAATCGATGTCGGAATACAGCTCATTGAAAGTGTTGGAAAACCGCTACGGAAAATCACAAATGCACAAGTTTCTGAAAGATGCTTTGGACAACTACCTCAGCGGAAGAACTTATGAATGGAAAACGGAAAATCCGTTGATGTACAACGAAAACCAGCAATATATCCATTACAACAAAGGCTCGTTGGTGTTGTATGCGTTCAGTGACCTTTTGGGCGAAGCTCAGTTTAATGAAATCATACAAGGTTATATCGAGGGAGTGGCTTTTCAGGACGCACCTTATACTACATCGCTTGAGTTTGTTGAGTACCTCAGAAAAGGAACACCAGACAGTCTGCAATATTTTATTACCGATATGTTTGAAACCATTACGTTGTACGATAATAAAGTAATCGAAACGAAGGTAACTGAACTGGCAGGCGGAAAATATCAGGTTGATATTGAATTCAACGTTGCCAAATACCGCTCTACACCAGAGGGCGAAAGCGTTTACAAAGATGAAAACGGTCACTACATGAGTTTTGGCGAAGGTAAAGACAAAACAGAATCTTTGCCGTTGAAAGATTATGTTGAAATCGGAATATTTGGCGAGAAAACCAAAAAAGGTAAATATGAACAAGACAATGAGATTTACCTCAAAAAGTATTATATCGACCAGATTAATAACAAAGTTTCTATAACCGTCAACGAAAAACCTGTTGAGGTCGGCGTTGACCCTTATAACAAACTGATTGATATTGATTCCAACGACAATCGTAAAAAGCCGTAAGCTACGCGATAGGCTGTAAGCAAAAAACCGGACAGAAATGCCCGGTTGTTTTTTGAAATAAATATATAATATGCAAAAAAATAAAAAGTAACCTGAATATCATTTCAGGTTACTTTTTGAGTGTTACAAAAGTTTATTTAACTACAATTTTCACGTTATACAACTTATTAGAATGAATGCGTAAAATATATGTTCCTGCCGGTAAATTCTGATTAATCAGGCTAAAATTATAGTCGTTTATATTTTTACTACTATAAAATAAGTTTCCGGTTATATCAAACATATCAATTTGGGAAATTGGGTATTTTGATTTAATAAATGTTTGTTCACCACTGTTTACCGGATTCGGATATACTGTTACTCCTGCAAAGGAACTGAAGTCTTCGTTTCCAGTTGATGGGTCAATTACTTCAAATTCCACACGGTTGGAGACTTCATTGTAAGAGTCGTTGGTAAACATTACAATAAAATAATTTCCTGTTTCGTTTGGCATATTTTCATTCGAAATTTCGACAGAACCGTCTGTTTGTCCTTCAAAATAAGTATAGCTAACTAACTCATCTACATTTGGGTCATCACCTTCGTGATAGATTCCAAGCCAGTCTTTTGGAATTCCAGGAGCATCACTCCATGTAGCAATGATGTTTTCGTTCAGGTTGTATATCGTTTGGTCTGTTACCAGATTTGTAATCAGTTCACCTACCTGAAAATAAACTTTTTCTCCGATAATGTGATACCCTCCTTCGAGGAAATAGGCAACAAAATAATAACCGTCTGTCAGTTCATTAAAATCAATGATTCCGTCTGCTGTTGAAACATATTGCCATAATGTGGCTGTTTCTTCGCCTGGGGTATGGCTTACCTTATAAATACCAATCCAGTCGTTTGCGAGCTGGGGTCCGTTTGAAAAAGTAACAGTTACTGTACTTCCGGAAGGGTAGATTTCTTGATCCGTGGTTAAAGAAACTTCCGGACCTACATAGAAGTATTGTCTTTCGGTAAGTTCGGTGTAGCCGTCATTCTCAAAAAACGTGGCATAATAAAGTCCTTTATCCGGAAGTCCATCAAAAGTTATGGTTCCGTTTGTCTCGCCGTTCACATACGCCCAATCTTGAGATGGAGAAGCCGAACCTGGAGTTTGAGTGTGTTTGTATAAACCAATCCAGTCGGATTGATTTCCGGGTCCCCCTGTGAAATGTACGCTGATAGGGGTGTTTTGAGCAAATTCTGTTTCTTCTAAATAAATCTCGGCATCAATAAAATTACTGTTGGTAATATTAAACGATTTTACCTCGCTCCATTCGCTCCAGCTTAGGTTTCTGTCACGTTGCCGGTATTTTACGTAATACATCCCGTTCGGAATTTCGTTTTCGCCTAATGTCAATGTTGTGATATCTACACCAGCATTTAAATCGGCTGACTCATCTATGCGAAGACCCATATCGGTTTCTAAAGGGCCGAATAAATTTTCATAATCTCTGTAAACAGAACGCTCTATAATGGAAAAATCACTTGTTATCCCAATCAAAAATTCTGTGGAGTTTAGTAGTTCATCCGAAGAAGTACTGTAAGGTGTCGTTTCTAACGTCAACGGAAGCTCTGTATCTTGCCCGTTTAAATCATTAACAATTGAAGGGGTATCAGGAGGAGCTATTCCATTTTTCTTATAAAATTGATCAATCAAAGCATTATCTTTCCATTCGTAGATACTGCCCATTGAATACGTTTCTACATCAAAAACACCGTTATTTACATCTACATCAATAATTTGATATGCCCAGTTGGGAATGGTTTTTTGAACATCTTCATAATCTTCTTCCACAGCCATACCCCAATATTGATCCCAAGCGACACCCCCCGAAATAATTTGATAGGTAGGGGTGTTTTTTAGTTGTCCACGATGGTACAGATGGTGGTGTGCACCAATGTGTAAAATATGTTTTGGAGAGGATGTTAAATGAGGCATTACCGTATTGCGAACCCAAGAAGAAATGTCACCGATGTATTGTTCTGCCTGATAAGGGCGATGTCCTAAAGAAACGATCCAATCTACCGTTTCGTCTGTATTTGCTGCATTGAGTACCTGAATTACCCAATTGAGTTGCTGAGCACTAGTATGCTCTGTATCTAATGCAATGAATAATACGTTTCCTACCTGGTTGGCATAATAATTTTCTACTCCGGAAGAGATTCCCTGGTAAACCATTTCATCCAAAACAAAATGGTCATAATATGCCTGCATACCCAATGTTCCGTAGGTTTCATGGTTACCAACCAATGTCTGTATAGGTAGTAAACCCGATAATGCCTGATTCTTTTTCATGTGTACATGTTCATAGTGGTCTAAAGTACCGACATCGACCTGATCACCTACCATTACAGTTAATGTGATATTATCGGAAGGATCTAAATTATCTCCCCATTTGTATTCAATGTTTCTTTTGGCTTGGTTAACTATCGTATCAAAGCGGGGTAAATTTCGCATTTGGTTATCACCTAATACCAAAAACCGAAGGTGCCCGTCAGAAGTTGCTGCCTGCCCTGGTAATGGCATTGTTTTGAAAGACAGTACTTCAGATGTTTCGTTTCCTGTTTTTGCCTTGTAGTAATATTTGGTATTGGGCTGTAAACCAGTAAGCTTGGCACTATGGTAATAATAGTTATTATCATATCCCACATCGGATAAGATAACGTTTGAGCCATTAACTGTTTGGGTCAAATTTGTAGGAGATGAGCCATATTCAACAATAGTTTCTGGATTGTCCGAAGTTTTCCAGTTTACATAAATAGAGTGCGGTGTTGCAGCCTGCAGATAAGGATTAATGTTTTGAGACCACACTTGTAATCCTAAAATACAAACGAGAACAGATAAAATTTTATTCATAAAATATAAAAATTAATTAGTTCAGCAAACTTAGTAGGTGTGTGTTAAGATTCTCTTAGCAGAAAATAAAGATTGATTTATGTTATTGTTAGGATATTTGTAGAATTAGTTGTGTTGCACAATAAAAAAGACTTTCAGTTTAACTCTGAAAGTCTTTTTTATTATTGCTATGTTTGTGCTTAATTTTAACTTATACTGCTAATTTACAAGGAACTGTGTTTATCGCAAATATAGTACAAGTGTTCTCAGACGAATCTCTTAATTACTGCTGATTAGCAATAGCCTCTTTGATTTTTTCCTCTAATTCTTCTTGTAATTCAGGATTGTCTTTCAACAATGCTTTGACGGCATCTCTACCTTGTCCGAGCTTAGTATCTCCATAACTGAACCATGAACCTGATTTTTTCACAATGTCAAAATCAACGGCTAAATCCAGTACTTCGCCCGATTTTGAAATCCCTTCGCCATACATGATGTCAAATTCTGCTGTACGGAAAGGAGGGGCGACTTTGTTTTTGATAACTTTCACTTTCGTTTTGTTACCAATTACGTTTTCGCCGTCTTTGATTTGTGTTGATTTACGGATATCCAATCGCACTGAGGCGTAAAATTTAAGTGCGTTACCACCAGTAGTTGTTTCAGGGTTTCCGAACATTACACCGATTTTTTCTCTCAACTGGTTAATAAAGAAAACGGTACAATTTGTTTTGCTGATAGTTGAGGTCAATTTTCTCAATGCCTGCGACATCAACCGGGCATGTAATCCCATTTTGGAATCGCCCATTTCGCCTTCGATTTCACTTTTTGGTGTCAAAGCTGCTACTGAGTCAATTACCACCATATCAATTGCTCCGGAACGAATCAGGTTTTCAGTAATTTCCAATGCCTGTTCTCCGTTGTCGGGTTGAGAGATAATCAGATTGTCGATATCTACACCCAATTTTTCGGCATAGAAACGGTCAAAAGCATGTTCGGCATCAATGAACGCAGCTATTCCGCCAGCCTTTTGTGCCTCAGCGATAGCGTGAAGTGTAAGCGTGGTTTTACCCGAAGATTCCGGCCCGTATATTTCTATAATCCGACCTCTCGGATAACCGAAAACACCCAAAGCCAAATCGAGCCCTAACGAACCCGAAGGAATGGCATCAACTTCTTCTACGGCACTGTCGCCTAATTTCATAACGGTTCCTTTGCCGTAGGTTTTGTCTAATTTATCTAACGTAAGCTGTAAAGCTTTTAGTTTTGCTTCTTTTTCTGAACTCATTTGTATATAATTTGTCTTGTAAAATTAATTATTTTTTTGGAATTGACAAGGTAATTTGAGAAAGCATTAATATGCCTTTTTGTCACCCAATAAAGCATTTTTGATGGTAAGGAAAATAATTTTCAAATCCAGCAGCAATGACCAGTTTTCAATGTAAAACAAATCGTATTTTATGCGGTTAATGATATCTCTTTTGCATTCGATTTCGCCTCTGTATCCGTGTGTTTGTGCCATTCCTGTGATGCCGGGCTTGACGAAGTGCCGCACTTTGTAACGGTCAATATCTCCGGCATATTGGTTGGTAAACGTTAGCATGTGAGGTCGCGGGCCACAAACCGACATATCGCCCAGCAATACATTGAAAAACTGAGGCATTTCGTCGATGCTGGTCTTACGTAAAAATTTTCCGAAACGGGTAATTCTTGTATCGTTTTTTTGTGCTTGGAGAACATCTGCATCTTCGTTTACCACCATCGAACGGAATTTATAGCATTCAAATTCTTCAAAATACAAGCCGTTTCTTTTTTGCTTAAAGAATACCGGACCTTTCGATTCCAGTTTGATGATAATGGCAACGATAGGGAACAGCCACGACATCACGAAAATGATAATTATCAATGAAAATAAAATATCGAACGAACGTTTGATGAACTTATTCGGGTATAATTCCAAAGGTGTCCGGTGCTCGGGAATAACCGGAATATATCCGTAATATTCTACTTTCGCCGGATTGGATAATATTTCTTTTTTGGAAGGAATATATTTGAGGTTGATAAAATTGTTGTCGCAGAATAAAATCGCCTCATGAATTTGCCCGGAACTGGTATCTTTAAGAGAAAGATATATTTCATCAGGTTTCAGTTCTTTGATGTATTGTTGAAGATTTTCATAATCATCAGGATATTCTATCTGGTCGATAAGGTTGTAACCATACTCTTTTTGGTTATTGAACAATGCCGCCAGTTCATTGGAAAGGCGGTCTTTACCGATGATAATTACATTTCGTCTGTTTCCTTTGAAACGTTTCCGGAATACCTTTAAACTCAGGAAGATACCATATTTAACCAATCCGATGCTGACCATCGAACAAAACAGAAACCAGAGGGTTTGTTTTTGAGGAATGTCGTCCGAAAATATGCCCAGATAAGCAAAAATAAACAAACCTAATAATAGGAACTGAACGAAGATTTTACGGGCAATTTGTATGAGTTTGGTATAACGGTAAACCTCGTAATAACGGCTGTAAACAGAAATGATTATCCATGCCAATGCTGTAGGAAGGATCAAAAGCAGGATATTGCTGGTGTGATCGGATAAAAAATAATTTACCCAAAATAATAGCAACAAAATATCCAGCCCGATAGTAATCGGACGCAAGTATTTTGAATACCGTCCTACAGATTTTTTAACCATTTATTGATTGTATTTTGAAAAATCTTTGTGCAAACCATCTTTGAGCTCGTTTTCTGACAAAGAGCGAAAATAGTCAAACGTTTTTCTCATGCCTTCTTCTCTGGAAACTTTCGGTTGCCAATTTAATACTTTTTTTGCCAGACTAATATCCGGACAACGTTGTAACGGGTCATTTTCAGGTAATTCTTTGTGAATTACAGGCACATGTTTCTGCGTCAGCTTAAGCACTTCGCTAGCAAAATATTTAATGGATATTTCTTCCGGATTGCCGATGTTTACTGGCATTGTATAGTCAGACAATAACAATCTGTATATACCTTCAATCTGGTCATCAATATAACAAAAAGACCGTGTTTGACTTCCGTCGCCAAAAACCGTCAGCGGTTCTCCACGCAAAGCTTGTCCGAAAAAAGCCGGGATTACCCGCCCGTCATTAACCCGCATACGTGGACCATAAGTATTAAAAATCCGTACAATCCTTGTTTCCAGTCCATGCACCCGATGATATGCCATGGTCAGCGATTCCTGAAAGCGTTTCGCTTCGTCATAAACTCCTCTTGGACCAATTGTGCTTACATTGCCATAATATTCCTCCGACTGCGGGTGTACCAGAGGGTCGCCATACACTTCAGAGGTCGAGGCAATTAATATCCGGGCATTTTTTGCCTTTGCCAACCCTAATAAATTGTGTGTTCCCAAAGACCCTACTTTCAGGGTTTGAATCGGGATTTTCAGGTAATCAACAGGACTCGCTGGCGAAGCAAAATGCAGAATATAGTCCAAATCGTCAGGTACATACACAAATTTGGATACATCGTGATGATAAAAATCAAAATGTTCCAGATGAAATAAATGTTCAATATTTTTTATGTTTCCGGTAATCAGATTATCCATACCGATGACTTTAAATCCTTCGGCAATAAATCTATCGCATAAATGTGACCCCAAAAAACCCGCTGCTCCTGTGATGAGAACTGTTTTCATGTAAGCAAATTAATAAAGCAAAGTTAACTAATTTTAAGAGATTTTCCGGCGATAATCAAAAATAATGTGTTTAGGTTACTTGAATGAATTTTCGCATTGTATTTTAAACAAGCTCTTAAATATCACTTTTTTTTTATAATGTTGTATATTTGCATTTAACAAACATTACAATTCTTGAATGGAAAGAATTCTAAAAGAAGAAGGAAAATACCGCTATGTGGAAATCGGGGAAGGTACTCCGATTGTGATTTTGCACGGATTGATGGGGGGATTGAGTAATTTTGACGGTGTAGCAGATTATTTTCCGAAGAAAGGTTACAAGGTGGTTATGCCCGAGTTACCGATATACGCATACAGCTTACTAAAGACAAATGTGAAAGCATTTGCAAAGTTCGTTTATAATTTTGTTCAATACAAAGGGTACGATAAGGTCATTCTTTTAGGAAACTCCCTGGGTGGGCATATTGCTCTTGTGACGGCAAAGCTCTATCCGGAAATCGTCAAGTCGTTGATTCTCACCGGAAGTTCCGGGCTTTATGAAAAAGCCATGGGCGATTCGTATCCGCGACGAGGCGATTATGAATTCATCAAAAAGAAAGCTCAGGACGTGTTTTATGACCCGGAAGTCGCGACACCCGAAATCGTAGATGATGTATTTGCGACGGTAAACGACCGTATGAAACTTATCAAAACGCTGACGATTGCCAAAAGTGCGATTCGGCATAATATGGCAAAGGATTTACCAAAAATGAAAATGCCGGTTTGTCTTATCTGGGGGAAAAACGACAATGTAACCCCGCCGGACGTTGCCGAAGAATTCCATGAATTATTACCCGATTCGGATTTGTACTGGATAGACCGATGCGGACATGCCGCCATGATGGAACACCCAGACGAATTCAACAGGATTATGGACGAATGGCTGACTAAACGAAACCTATAAGATATGCAGATTAAGCAAGCAGAATTCGTGGTAAGTAATTCAGACGTGGCAAAATGCCCGAAAGAATTATTGCCGGAATACGCCTTTATCGGACGGTCAAATGTAGGCAAAAGTTCATTGATTAATATGCTGACCGGACAAAATAAACTGGCAAAAACATCATCAAAACCAGGAAAAACACAGTTAATCAATCATTTTAAAATTAATCAAAACTGGTTTTTGGTGGATTTGCCCGGGTATGGTTATGCCAAAGTTTCAAAGCAATCCAAGCAAAAATTCCAGCAATTTATTACTGATTATTTTGAGCAAAGAGAGCAGCTTATTTCTGCTTTTGTTTTGGTCGATGTGCGGCACGAACCGCAAAAAATAGACCTTGATTTTTTTGCTTATCTGGGAGAAAACAGCATTCCGTTTGCGATTGTTTTTACCAAAGCGGACAAGTTGAGTAAATCCAACATCAATAAAAATGTAGCTCTTTACCAGAAAAAGCTACTCGCTGATGTTTGGGAAGAAATGCCGCCTTACTTTGTTACGTCTTCCGAAAGCGGTTTGGGAAAAGACAATTTGCTCGAATATATCGAGCAAATTAATCAAACTTTGAGATAATGAGCGAATGGGGGAGTTGGGCAAGAGCCAAGAGTGAAAAACCAAGTTTTCAGTTGTAACTAATTTTAAACCTGAAACAAAAGAAACTTCATTATTTGTCAATCAACTCATTAATCGGCACACCTAACAGCTTTATTTATACAATTCCATTTTGTCGGCAAAGTGATTGCAGTAATCTCTTAAATCATTCGCCATATTGGTTTCGTTTGTGGCACGCTCGAAAGTGTCTGCCATTGCCGTTAATGTCTGGTGGAAGAACTGTTTCATTTCGTCCATCGGCATATCTTTTGTCCACAAATCAATGCGTAAGGTTTCCTGTGATTTATGATCCCATATAGATAGCAGCATTGCTTTGGCGGTTTCGTTGTTTATACCGCCGTCTGTCGCCGTCCATCTGAGGATTTCCGGTACTTTGTTTTCGTCTAATTCGACGTTGATTCTGATTTCTGATTGATGTGATTTGTTCATTTATTTAGTAGGTTTGTAATTAGATTTGTCAAAAATTTCCTGATAGTCAGTTACGGATAATTCCTGCAAAGTTACAGGATTTTTTTTCATATAATTCCTAACGATTTGCCAACCTATATACACACCAACTTTTCCAGGAGATTCCTGATCCAAATCTAAATAAAACTTAGAAAAAGGGGCTTGCTGAATGAACCGTGTATATAGTTTCGGGTCGGTATCGTAAAGGATTTTTTTAGACACAAAATATTCCCAGATTTGTTTTTCATTGGCTTTGCACCAATCTAATTGTTCGGGTGTGTAACCGATTTTCAGGTGGTCGCCTTTGCCTGGAATGAGTAAATCCATGCCGTAAAGTATTTTTCCGGCATCAATAATTTGAGATAAAAAAATACGGTCATTGGCCTGTTTGATATGTTGCCGCAAAAAATTATCTGCCAAATCAACAGTAATTTTCTCAGGTTCAAAATCAATCCGTACATACTGGTCAAAAACCTGGTAAAAACGATGGTCTTTGCCTAAATAATTATCCAGTGCGATAAAACTGACGGAATCGGTATAAATTGCCCGGTATGGTACGTCCACTTCGTTGATTAAAGTAATTACTTTTTCCGGATTTTGCTCCGGATAATAGTGTTTAATGTGCTGAAAGAGTGATTTCAACTCACTTTCGAGCTTTTTCGTATCAGAAAAATGTTTGTTTACTTCTTCGTTAAGTTCAATAAACAAAGAATCCGTTTGTTTGTTCTGCCAATAATCCATCGGAACATTTTCCGGAAACAGATAAGGAAATTCATTTTGCAGTTCAGTCAAATTTTCCGATTCCATAAATGCCTGGTCAAATCGAATCAATTCAACGTTTTGCGGGATTTTCGAGATTTCTTTTTCTATCGAAGATGACTGGTTACAAGAACAAACCAAAAAACTCAGTGAGCAAATCAGAAATATTTTTTTCATAACTCTATAATTCAGCTTAAATTTATGCTTTCAAAAATACTCAAAATAATATGAAATCAAATCTCAAAGTACCCGAAACTATTGACTATATTGTAAACTGGCTGAGAGAATATGCTCAAAATGCAGGTTTAAAAGGTTTTGTTGTCGGAATTTCGGGCGGTATCGACTCGGCATTGACTTCTACTTTGTGTGCCGAAACCGGTTTGCCAACCCTGTGTGTGGAAATGCCGATTCATCAGGCAGAAAGTCAGGTTAGTAGAGCGAAAGAACAGATTGATTTCTTACAATCCCGCTATGAAAATATCAGTTGTGTTGAGGTGGACTTAACACATACTTATGAAACCATGATTTATGCCTTGCCTGTGATTGCCGATGCGGCAAGATTGCAACTCACACAAGCCAATACCCGGGCGAGACTGAGAATGACTACCTTGTATTATTTTGCCGGAATACATCAGTTGCTGGTGGCAGGAACCGGAAATAAAGTAGAAGATTTTGGCGTAGGTTTTTATACAAAATATGGCGATGGCGGAGTAGATGTCAGCCCGATTGCTGATTTGATGAAATCGGAAGTAAGAACTTTGGCGGCTTATCTCAAAGTGCCGGAAAGCATACTAAACGCTGAGCCTACCGACGGATTATTTGGCGATGACCGAACAGACGAAGACCAGCTTGGAGCCAGTTATGATGAGTTGGAAAAAGCCATGCTTGCCGATGAAGCCGGAAAAACTGAAACGGATTTTACAGGCAGAGATTTAGAAGTTTTTACCATTTACAAAAGACTCAACCGGATTAACCAGCACAAAATGAATCCGATACCAGTGTGTGTGATTCCGGAGGAGTTGAAGTTGTGATTAATTTACCAGTGAGGAAATTGTACCTAATTCTCTAAATAAACAAATAGGATAGGAATGACGTTTTTGTATTTAGGGCATAACAAACAGCCAGTATTTCTACTACTACCCTCGTAAAGATGTTTAAACCTTTCGTTATTTAATATTTTGTCCGAATCATACCAATTATCATCATTCAAGTAATTTAGTTTGTAAAAAGCATCGCCTTTATGAAACCTGTTCATCTTAATAAATACATTTGAATAGAAAAACTCAGAATCATCGTTAATACATTCCAATCCAAAATATAATTGGTCTTGAGGTATTAAAAATTCTTTATCAAAAACAAAATCTACAAAATCATTAGTTGATTCAACATCTAAAAAAGTATTTGTGTAAATTAATTCACGGTTAGATGTGTAAATGTTTAAACGAAAAGATACAATGCTGTTCGTAGGATTTTTAACTATTGGGTTATGCGAAACGGGAAAAGAAATTTTGAATATTCTTTTGTTTCTATCCCTTTTTTTAAATTGATAAGCAGTAATAAACTCAACTCCTTTAGGCAAAAAATGCCAGAAAGTGGATTCTACGTCTTTACCTATTCTAATTTCTTTTGTCTTTTTCGGAAGAATATTGATAATTAGTTCATTTAATTCAGTTTCAGAATTACTCAATGGTTCTTCACCGTTTTCTTGAGCAAGAAGCGGAAGTGTAATTAAAAATAAAATGAAAAAAATTAAATGTTTCATACTTATATTAAATTTGTTTTTTATAAAATATTAAACAATACCGTGTCAAAATTTTGACACGGTATTGTTTAAATTAACAAGGAGTAGCTCCTTTATAGCGTTCTAATCGAAATCCAGCAATATAATAAGTTTCATAACAATTGTGATAACATGACCCCGGTTCTAAACTATAAGTATTATCGCTACATTCATCGTCTGAAGACCCTATAAATTTTTTGCCAAAATTCTTAAACCATTTAAATGTCCAACCATTTGTAGTTCTGTAATCTTCTTTTTTCAAATCTATAACAACACCTTCATTACTAAAATCCAAATCAAAAGCTGTTAGTTTCTGCGTTCTCTCGTTTTTATCCACAAAAACTACTTTATTTTCAGATAATATTTTAACTAACTGTCCGCTTTCAATACCGTCTTTGGCAATCTTTGTGACTTCGTACTCTTCACCGCTGTCATCAATTATCTTTTCAGTTGATGTGATAACATAACTACCTTTGTAAAAATCATTAATGAAGTTCATGGTTTCCCTTTCATACTTAGAGTTTACTGACATTGTAGTTTTTTGACTTTCATCTACATTTTCTGTGTTTGAATCATCTGAGCTACAAGCTACAAATCCTGTGGCAATAAAAGCCATTCCTAATACACTTAATGCGATTTTTTTCATACGAAATAAATTTGTTTGTTAATAATTAATTTAATGGTGCAAATCTATTACGTAAAATGCTCGGAGTGTTATTTTGCAAACGAATAATTTTATTCTAATTTAGAATAAACTAATTTTTTATGTGACTTTTTTGCAAAAACAGGTCTAATATAAAAGAACGATTTATTAAGAGTCTGTTTAAATTTGTATTGTAAAAATGTTTATAGGTTATTTTTAAAATAGAACAAGGCAAATTTTCAAAGGATAGCAGAGCTATCGTTTTAAAATTTAACGCAGTTATAGCCAAAAAGAAGCATAAACAAATTATTAGATAAATTTTAGACAGGCTC
Source organism: Avrilella dinanensis (assembly GCF_002807015.1). Taxonomy (GTDB): domain Bacteria; phylum Bacteroidota; class Bacteroidia; order Flavobacteriales; family Flavobacteriaceae; genus Flavobacterium; species Flavobacterium dinanensis. Next base: position 1,537,961 of record NZ_NIPO01000001.1, read on the forward strand.
TTAGTATCTTTGTATAAAAAAAATAATGATGCAAATCATAGAAGTTAATAATCCAAAAACAGAAAAACAGTTCCTGGAAGTTCCTTTGTCTATTTATCAGAATGACAAAAAGTGGATAAGACCTTTGGACCAGGACATTAAAGCTGTTTTTGACCCGGATAAAAATAAAATATTACAGGAAGGCGGTTTACTCAAACGCTGGATTGTCAAACAAAATCAAACAATTGTGGGCAGAATCGCTGCTTTTGTCAACCCCAAATACAAGGAAAAACAACCGACGGGCGGAATTGGTTTTTTTGAATCAGTTGATAATCAGGAAGTAGCTGATTTGTTGTTTGATACCGCCAAAAACTGGTTGCAGCAACAAAGCATGAAAGCCATGGACGGACCTATCAATCTGGGCGAACGTGACCAGTGGTGGGGATTGTTGGTTGAAGGATTTTACCCGCCGTTGTATCACATGAATTACAATCCGCCGTATTACCGGAAATTGTTTGAGAATTACGGTTTCCAAAATTATTTCAATCAAGAATGTTTTACTTTGCCTTTTGATGCGGAAATGTCTGACAGATTAAAATTTTTACATCAAAGAATAAAACGAACCGGAAAATACAAGGCGGAATACCTTAAAAAATCCAATATCGACAAATACGTTATGGATTTTGTGAGTATATATAACGACGCATGGGCAACGCATGGCGGTGGAAAACAACTGACTAAACAAGAAGGTTATAACATTTTCAAAGAAATGAAACCGGTTATTGATGAAAAACTGGTTTGGTTTGTTTATCACGAAAATCAACCGATTGCTTTTTGGGTAAATTTACCCGATTTGAATTATTATTTCAAACGCTTAAACGGAAAATTTGGTTTGTGGCAGAAGCTAAAATTCCTGTATATGCTCAAATTTGTAAATAATCCAAAAGCTGTTGGAATTGTTTTTGGTGTTACACAAGCTTTTCAAGGTAGAGGAATTGAGGCTTTTATGATTATGGAGGGGCGGGAAACTATCAGAAAAGATTTGAATTACAATCAATACGAAATGCAGTGGATTGGCGATTTTAACCCTAAAATGATAAAAATTGCTCATGAACTCGGAGCTACGGTCAACCGAAAATTAACTACTTACCGCTATATGATTGACAAAAATATTCCTTTTGAAAGACACCGGATTCTGTGATTTTCAAACGTCATTATTATTTGGTAAATTTATCGTTTCAAACTTAAAAAAATGGACAAAACCCAAATATTAGAATTGTGTAAAAACTTTTGCAAAAACACCTTAATGCAAACGTTAAATATTGAGTATATCGATGTTGGTGAGGATTTTCTGACAGCGAAAATGCCTGTAAACTCAACGGTTCATCAACCAATGGGATTGTTGCACGGTGGAGCATCTGTGGCGTTGGCGGAAAGTGTAGGAAGTGCGGCTTCAATGTTGTTTGTGAATCCTGAGGAATATGAAGTACGTGGTATTGAAATTTCAGCCAATCACTTGAAAAGCAAACGTGAAGGTGAAGTTTTTGCGACTGCACGTATTATTCACAAAGGAAGTAAATTACATTTATGGGAAATAAAAATCACTGATGAAAACAATCAGCTGATTTCACTTTGTAAGCTAACCAATATGATTCTGCCTAAAAGATGATAGCGAAAATAAAAGAATGGCTTGATAAAGAACTGCCGTTTGTTGTTTATCGAAAACCTGATGAAACCATTCGCTACGGTTGGTTTCAGCAAGATGATAAATTGAATGTTATCAGCGAATTAACCCAAAGTTGTTTTGTATTTGCACTGTTTGCTTCAGATGAAAAAGTCGTGTTTTTTCCGGACGATTGCCAGTTAATTTCGGACGATTCAGATTTTGAAGTTGCTTTTTCTCAGGAAAAAATACCTTTGGAAAACCCAAAAACCGATAAATTGTTTCATATTGAATTAGTTACAAAAGGAATTAAGGCGATTCAATCTGTTACAATGGAAAAGGTGGTGCTTTCACGTCGGGAAGAAATCGCCGTTGACGAAAAAGACTATTCGGTTTATTTTCAACGTTTTTTAAAGAAATACCCGACCGCATTTGTGTATTGGTTTTACCACCCGAAAGTCGGAATGTGGTTAGGAGCAACACCCGAACAGTTGGTTAAAATTACAGGTACAAAAGTAAAAACCGTCGCTTTGGCAGGAACGCAGTTGGACAAAGGATTTGATTTAAATCGAGTAATCTGGGGCGAAAAAGAACAAAAAGAACAACAGATCGTCACTGATTTTATCGTTGATTCATTAAAACCTTTTGCTAAAAAAATTCATCAAACCGAACCTTTTACACATTGTGCAGGATCGTTATTGCATATCAAAACGGATATTGAAGCCGAATTATCTAATGAAGAAAAGGCTTACGAAGTGATAAAAAACTTGCATCCAACGCCAGCTTTGTGTGGATTTCCTAAAGATGTTTCCAAGGATTTTATTATTGCCAACGAAGGTTATGACCGTGAATATTACGGTGGATTTTTAGGCGAATGGAGATTTGACCATGGAGCAAAATCCCAAAACAGCGATTTGTTCGTAAATTTGCGGTGCATGAAGATTGAAGGAAACAAAGTGTATTTATTTTTAGGTGGTGGAATTAACAAAGACAGCGACCCTGAAAGCGAATACAATGAAACGGTAAACAAAAGTAAAACAGTAAAAAGCATTTTATAAACTATCTTTCAAACAGATAGGTAAGGTGTAGAACAAAATAAACAATAGATGAAATTAGATATATTAGCATTTGGTGCCCACCCCGATGATGTAGAATTGGGCTGTGGAGCCACGGTTGCAAAAGAAATTTCTTTAGGAAAAAAAGTTGGAATTGTAGATTTAACCCGCGGCGAACTGGGAACGCGTGGTTCGGCGGAAATTCGCGATATGGAAGCGGCTAAAGCAGCAGAAATTCTGGGTGTTGCTGTTCGGGAAAATTTACGTTTTCGTGACGGGTTCTTTGTTAACGATGAAACACATCAGTTGGAAATCATTAAAATGATTCGAAAATATCGTCCCGAAATCGTATTGTGCAATGCCATTGACGACCGCCATATCGACCACGGAAAAGGAAGTAAATTGGTTTCAGATGCATGTTTTTTGTCGGGTTTACGCAGAATTGAAACAAAAATAGACGGAGGAATAGTGCAGGAGGCTTGGCGCCCAAAGTTGGTGTATCATTATATTCAGTGGAAAAATATCGAGCCTGATTTTGTGGTAGATGTAACCGGATTTATGGATAAAAAAATAGATGCAGTAATGGCTTACAGCTCACAATTTTACGACCCGAATTCCAACGAACCGGTTTCACCAATTGCTACAAAAAACTTTACGGAAAGCATTGAATATCGTGCGAAAGACCTTGGACGACTAATTTTTTCAGATTATGCAGAAGGCTTTACCGTAGAAAGATATGTGGCGGTCAATAGCTTAGGAAATTTGATATAAAATTCAAAAAAAATGTTTGTGCATAGTTGATAAATCTGTATATTTGCACTCGTTAATAAAACACGGTGATTGTAGCTCAGTTGGTTAGAGCGTCGGATTGTGGTTCCGAAGGTCGTGGGTTCGAGACCCATCATTCACCCAAAAAGCTCAGAGTTGGCTTTTAACACTCTACACGGTGGTTGTAGCTCAGTTGGTTAGAGCGTCGGATTGTGGTTCCGAAGGTCGCCGGTTCGAGACCGGTCTTCCACCCAAAAAGCGATTCAGTAATGAGTCGCTTTTTTTGTTATATTTATAATCTAATGAAAACTATTATACCGTCATAGAAAAAATACGTGTTTCGGGCTGGTTACGAAGCATTCTCAGGTCAAAAGCCATGGCTACATTTCGGGTAAAAGCCTTTCCTTTTTCTGTGATTTTAATTGAGTTTTCTCCGATTTCAATCAGGTTATCTTTTTCCATTTCTTTGAGTTGTTGCAAAGTGTTTTTCATTTCGGGTACGAAAGTATGGTCGTTCCAATTTATTTCCATGCGGCACATCAAATTGAGAATATGTTTACGAATAACTAAATCTTCTTCATTAAGAATATGTCCGCGAAAAACAGGAATTTCTCCGTTTTCAACTCTTTTCTGGTAATCTTCCACCGTTTTCTCATTTTGGGCAAAAGCATACCATGAATCTGATATAGCACTCATGCCCAAACCAATCATCAATTGGGTTTTACTGGAAGTGTAACCCATAAAATTACGATGAATTTTTCCGTTGATTAGCGATTGATACAATTCATCTTCTGGCAGGGAAAAATGATCCATTCCTACTTCGATATATCCCAGTTTTTCAAAGAGTTTTTTGCCGTTTTCATACAATTTTCTTTTTTCTTCGCCATTGGGTAAATCGTTTTCGTCAAATCCACGCTGTCCGACGCCTTTTATCCACGGCACATGGGCATAAGAATAAAAAGCCAGCCGGTCGGGTTGCAGTTCCATTGTTTTTCGGATAGTAAATTCCATTTTTTCCATAGTCTGGAAGGGAAGCCCGAACACCAAATCGTGCGAAACGCTCGCATAACCGATTTCTCTTGCCCATTCGGTTACTTTTTTTACTGTTTCAAAAGGTTGTACACGGTTGATGGCTTGTTGCACCTGTAAATCATAATCCTGCACGCCAAAACTACATCGTCTGAGACCTAAATCGTACAGAGCCTGCAAATGCTCTCTGCTTGTATTATTAGGGTGTCCCTCAAAAGAAAAATCAGGGTTTTCGGCAATTTCTGCTTTAGAAAAAATCTCTGTCAATAACCAAGTCAGGTTTTCCGGAGAAAAAAATGTGGGTGTTCCTCCGCCCAGGTGCAATTCTTTAATCAGCGGTTTTTCGTCAAATAAATTCAGGTACAAATTCCATTCTTTCAGCACAGTTTCGATGTATGGCTTTTCCACTTCATGCCGTTTGGTAATTCTTTTGTGGCATGCACAAAATGTACATAAACTTTCGCAAAACGGCAGATGTATATATAAAGAAATACCTTCGTCCCGATTACTTTCTCGAAATGATTGGGTAACTGATTTTTTCCATAATTCGGTATTGAAATTACTTTCGTCCCAATACGGAACAGTAGGATAGGAGGTGTATCTTGGTCCGGGAATGTTGTATTTGTCGATTAAAGAATTCATAACACAAATTTAGTCATATTTCAGCATAAAAAAGCTGTTTCATGTAAAGAAACAGCTTTGTGAAATTTAGAATAATCCGCTGATAATTATTTTTGTTTATCGTCTATGTTGTTGCCCTGTTGGTCATCATTGATAAAATCATTGACACTTCGCACTACCTGCGTGAGCATTTGTCTTTTGTTTTTAGCATAATCCTGAACATAAAACGAAGTTTTGTTAGGCAAAGTAGCAATGTCAGAGGTCAGTTGCCGGTCGCCGATATTCACTCTGATTCCGATAACCGCTTCGTCCGGAATATTAGCAAAGGCATCTGTGAGGTTTTCCTCCCAATCAAAATTTTTCAAATCAATAGGACGGTCAGCATCAATGGTCATAACCACTGTTTTTATCTCATTGACAATTTCTGTGTCGGTTTTTACTTCTTGTGCAAAAGCCGTTCCGGTCAGCAAGAGAGCTGTTGTAAGTGATAATACTGTTTTTCTCATAACTTTTGGGTTTTATTCCATAAATATATGAAAAAAAATATAAACTGATAAATTATGCAATAAAAATCATTGTCAGGTTTTGCTAATCAGTATCTTAATTATTTACTTTCTTAATCACGCCCCGTTGTTTTTCTGTTTCGCCCACAAGTCCGTATTCAAAAGTGTATTCATCTCCGTTGGTTTTTAGTATTTTTATGTGAACCCCTTTTCGTTCTGCCATATTTTTAGGATTTATTTTTTGTAAAATATATTCGCAATCGTTAATCCACCGGATAGATGCCGTGTCGGTTTTACCCATATAAGTTTCTATTTCGATAGAATCGTTTCGGATAAAAGTAGATTGATGATTTTCGCCATTAATTTCCTGTTCAAAAAGGAAAGTACCGGTTTTAAAATCGTTACAATTTTTTTCCTGCTGATAACAGGCAGTCAGCAAAAAAGCTAAAGGTAAAGCGTAAAACAGTTTCATTCAGATTTATTTTTATCGTTAAAAATTCCCTTTACGATGCCTCTGAGCCCCATAAAAAACCATAGCATGGCAAACAAGCAAATGGCTATTCCGGCAGCAAGCACATAATAATAGTAGGGGTGGGTTTGGTTTTTGAAAGATGAATTTATAATAATGGGACCCACAAACATTAACGGCATTGCCAAGGCGACTTTTCTAAAGCCTTTCATCATTGTTTCTTTATCAATTTGCGGTGTACTCATTTTTGATATGCTTTTATGGCTTCCCGAACATTTCGGTGTTTTTCAATCAGTTCTTTAGCCGTATTTTCATCAACCGACAGTTCCTCCATCAGCATCTTTTCGGCACGATTAACCAGCTTGTTATTAGACAATTTCATATCTACCATTTTGTTACCTTTCACTCTGCCAAGCTGAATCATTACGGTGGTTGAAATCATATTTAAAATTAATTTTTGAGCAGTTCCGGCTTTCATTCTTGAGCTTCCGGTAACAACTTCCGGACCGACGACTACTTCCATCGGGAAATCAGCATGTTGAGCCACCGGACTTCCCGGGTTACAGGTAATACACGCCGTCGGAATATTATTTTCCTGACAAAATTGCAGTCCGCCCAACACATAAGGTGTCGTGCCGGAAGCAGCAATTCCGATAACAAAATCTTTATCGCTGATATGATAGGCCTGCAAGTCTTTGACCGCATTTTCAGCGTAATCTTCTGCATTTTCCACTGCTTTTCGGATAGCCGTGTCGCCACCCGCAATCAGTCCGATAACCCAATCGTCAGACACGCCGAATGTAGGTGGACACTCAGAAGCATCAACAATTCCTAATCGTCCGGACGTTCCTGCACCGATATAAAACAACCGTCCTCCGTTTTGCATTTGCTTAACGACCGACTGTACCGCTTTTTCTATATTCGGAATGATTTTCTGAACAGCTGCTGGCACCGTCTGATCTTCCCGGTTAATGATGGTCAGCAGCTCATTTACCGATTTTTTTTCTAAATCCTGATATCTCGATTCGGATTCTGTTATCTTTTCAAAAGCCATATTTGTGCTGTTTCTTCGCAAATATACAGAGAATTTTAGAGCCTGTTTAGATTTGTATTGTAAAAATGTTTATAGATTATTTTTGAGGCGGAACAAATTATTAGATAAATTTTAAACAGGCTCTTAGACATTTAACGACATAAATATCTACCTTTGCGGCGAGCAGGCAGCCTTATCGCTGGCTACGGTCAGAGGAAAGTCCGGGCACCACAGAACAGCATAGCGGATAACATCCGCCGGTTGTAAAACCAGGACAAGTGCAACAGAAAGAATGTACAGGTAATGCTGTAGTGAAATCAGGTAAACTCTATGCGGTGAAATGCCATGTAAACCAATGTTTGAGGGCTGTTCGCCTGATGTTGGAGGGTAGGCAGATTGAGCGTTGGAGTAATCCTCCGCCTAGATAAATGATAAGGGATTCGTCACGACGGATTACAGAACCCGGCTTATTGCCTGCTTTTATTTTTATAACTTCCTTATAATTTATATCAATTAAGGATCTGCGTAAACATTTTTACCATACAAATTTAAACAGGCTCTAATATTTTCATACTTTTACGGGTTATAATTAACAATAAAATGAATTACTCTGTAATTATACCTGTATATAATCGTCCGGACGAAATTGATGAGTTGCTAAAGAGCTTGTTAAGTCAAACCTATCAGTCAGATTTTGAGGTAGTTGTTGTAGAAGACGGTTCGCAGACCGATTGTCGGAATATAGTTGAAAAATATCTCGACCGATTAAATGTTTCTTATTATTACAAAGACAACAGTGGTCCCGGCGATTCTAGAAACTACGGAATGCGTAAGGCAAAAGGCGATTATTTTATCATATTTGATTCCGATTGTATCATTCCAGCTGATTATTTGGAACAAGTGGAACAATCTTTGCAGGCAGAATATGTAGATTGTTTTGGCGGTCCGGACGCAGCTTTGCCTTCGTTCAGCGATGTACAAAAAGCCATTGATTATACCATGACATCGGTATTAACGACTGGTGGCATACGCGGCGCGTCAGAGAAGATAGGCAAGTTTCAACCGCGGAGTTTCAATATGGGAATTTCCCGGAAAGCATTTGAAGTTTCAGGTGGATTTGGCAAAATACACCCCGGAGAAGACCCCGATTTGAGTATCCGATTGTGGAAATCAGGGTTTGAAACCAAATTGATTCCGCAAGCATTCGTTTACCACAAACGACGAATCGATTGGAAGAAATTCTTTGTTCAGGTAAATAAATTCGGGAAAGCCCGTCCGATTTTAGACGCATGGCACCCCGAATACAAAAAGGTTACTTATTGGTTTCCATTGCTGTTTATCAGCGGGTTGATAGTTTCATTACTGTTGGTTTTGGCTGGATTTTATATTCCGTTTTGCCTTTATGTCTGCTATTTTTTAATATTGTTTGCAGATGCGTGGATAAAAACAAAATCACTTCGGGTAGCTATGTTGAGCGTTCGGGCCTGTATTACACAATTTTACGGCTATGCAAAAGGATTTGCCAAAGCGAAATATTATGTAAGATTATTGGGCAAAAATCCGGAAGAAGCTATGCCTGAAATGTTTTTTAAATAAGTATAATTATGGTAAAAATTGTTGGTGTTACAGGCGGAATCGGAAGCGGAAAAACCAGCCTGATGAAATATGCGGAAGCACAGGGTTATGTTACTTATTATGCTGATACAGAGGCTAAAAAACTTTATGAAAAACGAGAAATAATTGACCGGTTACATACTGTTTTCGAAGGAGCAGATATTTGGACGAATGATAATTTAGACAGAAAAAAACTGGCTCAGGTTATTTTTTCTGATAAAGATAAACTGATTCAATTGAATAATATTATTCACCCGGCGGTGAAACAGGATTTTGAAAATTTTGTAACCAAACATCAAAATGAGCAACTGATTTTGAAAGAATCGGCATTGTTGTTTGAGACCGGTGCTTATCAATCCTGCGATTACAATATTCTCATTACCGCACCGGAAGAAATTCGTATTCAACGGGTTATGCAGCGTGACAGCATCAACAGGGAAGAAGTCGTTAAGCGAATGGAAAACCAATGGAAAGATAATGAAAAAGCAAAATTAGCCGATTTTGTTGTACAAAATATAGTATTGGAAGAGGCTCAGATAACATTTTTAAACCTACTTAAAGAAATAAAATGGTGAAACTTGTTAAAATTCGGTTAATCAATTTTATCGGAAACGATTTAAATGTTAAATTTGTACTCAGCAATGAATAAGTTAAGATTTAAGTTACTGGTCGCTCTGATGAGTTTATCGTTAATTGGTATAATTTTTGTGCAGTTGTACTGGATAAAGACTTCTTACGATAATAATGAGCTTCAGTTCAGAAACCATGTTTCTTTGATTTCGAGGAATGTGGCTGATATGATAAAGGAGCGTGAGCAATACGAATTTACCAAGCGGTTTAATGAATATGCTCAGCAAAAAGGTAAAAATCCGGATAAAAAGGATATTCGGGAGATTTACTATATTGAGAAAAACAGTAAAAATGAAATTGTTTATTCCAATGTGGTTTTCTCACAAGATTATACTTTACCCGGCTCGTTCTTTGACAATAAATCGGGGGATATTACCCTGAAAAATTACAGCACGAAACGTAAATTAAAAATTTACGAAAACGAACAGCACCCGATAGACGGACATCAGTACGGAGAAGTAATGAGCAGTTTCAAAGACGATTTTTCCCCGACAGAAGTGATGGAGCAGGAAAGCGAAATTCTTAGAATTACAGCTAATATCGCATATAATGATATCGTTTCTGCCTATCCGATTGAAGACAGAACCAGTAATGAAGAAATTGAGAAAATGCTTCGTAAGGAATTGGCAGAAAGCGGAATAGATACTGATTTTTCTTATGGCGTTTTCAATAATGGCGTAGAAACCTCTATTCATTCAGATAAATTCGTGTATAATCCGAAAAACACATTTTCGGTGCCGCTATTTCAGGATTTTTATGGCAGTAGCAAATATCAGCTATATGTGAGTTTTCCGGAAAAAGACAAATTCATTTTTTCTGATTTGATGCCGTTTGTGTTAATGTCGTTGTTATTTACATTCGTCATTTTAGCCGCATATATAAGTGCAATTTCACAGTTGATTCGTATGCGTCAGATATCCGAAATCAAAAATGATTTTATCAATAATATGACGCACGAGTTCAAAACGCCTATCGCCACGATTAATCTGGCACTGGACGCAATTAAAAATCCGGCAACGATTAAAGATGAAGAAAAAATTACCCGTTACGTGCAGATGATTCGTGATGAAAACAAGCGAATGCATGCTCAGATAGAAAATATCCTGCGTATGTCCAAACTTGAAAAAAGAGAATTGGATATCCAGAAAGAAAAAGTGGAGCTGAATGATATTGTCGAAGTAGCTGCCGAGCACATTCGGCTGATCGTCGAGGACAGTCAAGGGGAAATCCGCCTGCATTTGGGAGCTGTCCGTAACACTGTTTTGGTTAATCCGGTGCATTTTACCAATGTATTGATTAATATGCTCGACAACGCAGTAAAATATTCGCCTGAAGCTCCGCAAATTGATATTTATACGGAGAATGTGAAAGACAATATATTAATAAAAATTAAAGATAAAGGGGCAGGAATGAGCAAAGCAGCCCAAAAAAGAATCTTTGAGAAATTTTACCGGGAACATACCGGCGACTTGCATAACGTTAAAGGACACGGTCTCGGACTGGCTTACGTAAAACAAATTGTGGACGACCACAATGGAGAAATTTACGTAGAAAGTGAAAAAGGAAAAGGAAGTACATTTACCATAAAATTACCACTTATCAATTAAAAATAGTTAAAAATGAGAACAACAAGCACAAAAAAAATACTCTTGGTAGAGGATGATCCAAATTTTGGTTCAATCCTGAAAGATTACCTGAATATGAATGATTTTGAAGTCACACTGGCAAAAAACGGTATGGAAGGCTTCGAAAAATTCAAAAAAGACAGTTTTGATTTATGTATATTAGACGTAATGATGCCATACAAAGACGGATTTACGCTGGCGACGGAAATCAGGGAGAAAAACAAATCTATTCCGATTATATTCCTGACAGCCAAAACCATGAAGGAAGATGTGTTGAAAGGATATAAAGTAGGAGCAGACGATTATTTGAATAAACCATTCGACTCTGAGGTATTGTTAATGAAAATCAAAGCGATTATTCAGAGAAAATCTTCTGAAATCAAAGCAGACGACACAAAATTTGAATTCAAAATCGGTAAGTTTGATTTCAATTCAAAATTGAGATTTCTTACTTTTGAAGGCGACGAGCCATTGAAATTATCACCAAAAGAAAACGATTTGTTGAAAATGCTGGCATTGTATGAAAACGATTTGATGGCAAGAGAAATTGCATTGACCAAAATCTGGAGAGATGACAATTATTTCACATCAAGAAGTATGGACGTATATATTGCCAAATTGCGTAAATATCTGAAGAAAGACCCTAACGTGGAAATACTGAACATTCACGGAGAAGGATTCAGGTTGGTTGACCACAGCAAGGATTACGAAAATGAATCTAAATAATGAAAGCTGCCTCGTCTGAGGCAGTTTTTTTATGGGAAAAACAAGGAAATCTAAAATTTTGTTTTACATTTGAAAAGAACAAAATGGGTTTAATACATCAAAAAATATTATGGCGAAAATAAATCTCAGAGTCTTTTTTTTGTTAATGGTTCTTATTGCTGCATTAAGCGGTTGTAGAAATGATTTTGAATTTGAAACAGCAGCCGGAAATGAACTTAGATTTTCCAAAGATACTGTCTATCTGGATACTATTTTTACCAATATCGGTTCGAGCACCTACACGCTGAAAGTCTATAACAAATCATCTAAAGATATTAAAATTCCCGAGATTAAATTAAACAGAGGAGAACAGTCCGGCTATCGCCTGATGGTTGATGGCCAGCCGGGAAAATCGTTTCAGAATATAGAACTTTTGTCCAAAGACAGTATGTTTATATTCGTTGAAACCACAGTTGATATTACAACTCAGACCGCTGATAAAGAATTTTTATATACCGACCAGTTAATTTTTGCCAATGGTAGTCAATCACAATCTGTGGAATTGGTTACACTGATTAGAGATGCGGTATTTTTGTATCCGCAAAAAGATGAAAACGGAAACAAGGAGACGCTTTTGTTTGGCGAAGACGAAATCGAAGGATTTTGGTTAGATGAAAATGATGCTGTTAACGGAAATGAGCTGCATTGGACAGCTGACAAGCCCTATGTAATTTATGGTTACGCTGCTGTTCCGGGAAGTAAAACCCTGCAAATAGATGCCGGAACCGAGGTGCATTTCCATGCCGGTTCGGGCTTGTTGGTGGCAGACCAGGCAACATTAAACATTTCCGGTACGGTCGAAAACCCGGTAATTATTCAGGGCGACCGGCTGGAACCTGCGTATGAAAACGTATCGGGGCAATGGGGAATGATTGGGCTGACGGTCGGCAGTAATGCCAATATCGAAAATGCCACAATTAAAAATGCAGGTAACGGTTTGTGGGTTAATAAAAACAATGGTGTGGTCAATTTACACAATGTGCAGATATATAATTGTGCAGACTTCGGTATTCTGGGTGTTGCGGCAAATATTATAGGTACAAATATTGTGACTAATAATTGCGGTATGGCAGGTTTTGGAGCGAATTATGGCGGAAATTATACTTTTGTACATTCGACATTTGCCAATTATTGGTTCAAACCCAATCACACAGCGGTTTATCTGGATAATGGCGATGGAACATCTGAATTTACTTTACAGGCAAAATTTGAAAACAGTATTATTTATAGCAGTAGCAACGAAGCTTTGACGCTGAATTATACAGAACCAAACTCACAGACTTTTGACGTGAAATTTACCAACACTTTGGTTAAGTTTTTCGATATCAATAATGTGGTCTATGGTCAGTTTCCTTATTCGTTTGAAGATACTGATATTTTTGAAAACTGTTTGATAGCAAGAAACAATCAAATGTACAGACCGTTTTTTGCAGATTACCGAAATAACCAGATGATGATTACCGAGCAGGCAACCGATTTAATTAATTTCGGAACGACCAACACAACAGTTTCCGTACCGGAAGATATTCTTGGAAAACCACGGACAACAAAAGATTTAGGTGCTTATCTGCATGTAGTTCAACCCACAGAAGGGGAGGAGTAAACCTTTTAAAAACAGTATATTATGAGAAAAATAGTAGTAGATATATTTCTGAAGATTATGGGTGTATCGGCGGTTTCCGGGATTACTTTTTCCGATTCTGCCATTTATTTAATTTCCGATTTAGATTCCGCTTTATATACTTATGAGCAAACAAACGGCAAGCTGGCACAGACCGATTTAATTCCGGAAGCAGATTCAGTTTACTACAAAAATGGTGTGGTAAATCTACCCAAAAAAATCAAACCCGATTTTGAGGCTTTATATGAGAACGATTCTCTGGTTTATGTATTTGGCTCAGGGTCTAAACCCAACCGCAATTTTGGTTATAAAATCAACAAATCAACCATGGAATACGAGTTTTTGGATTTGTCTTGGTTATATGATTCGATGCGGGATTTTGCCGGAATGGACGAAAAGGATTTTAATATTGAAGGAGTAACTTTTGCCCGCGGCGAATGGTATTTTTTTAACAGAGGAAATGGACCGGAAAGTAAAAATATGATTTTTACAGTACAAGGAGAAAACCTGGTTGATGATTTTAATGTTTTTCATCAGGAATATGAACTACCGGAAATTAACGGACATATAAGTGGTTTTTCTGATGCTACGGCGGTTAATGGCGTGTTATATTTTATTGCCACTGCCGAAGGAACTAAATCTACCTACAACGACGGCGAGATTTTAGGTACTTTGTTGGGTGCAATTCCACTTAAAGATATGGAAATTACTTTCACACAAAAAATATCAGACACCCATAAATTCGAGGGAATTACAGTATATCAGAAATCCCCTCGAAAAATTGAATTTTTGCTTTCCGAAGATAATGATACGGATAATCAGGAAGCAACTATATACAAAATGTCGATAGACGTTGGGTTTTAATTCAATGCAGAACTTGCATTCATTTTCTCATTTCTATATGAATTTTGAAGATTAACAGTAAACTGTAGATACGAGTTTACCGGTTTGTTATTAATAAGTGCCGGAATCCAGTGATTGGTTTCTTTTAACGCTTTAATAATTGCCTCATCGCAAAAATCAGCTTCTGACTTTACGATATTTACTTCTACCACTTCGCCTTTTCGATTGATAAGCAATTCAGCAACTACCACTGCATTTTTTCTTTTACCTTTTAGTTTCCTCTTTTTGCAGTTTTTCGTTGCTGCTTCTACTTTTTTCAGCACCACATCATACCCGCCATGGTATCGTGCCAGAACATCAACTTCATGATAAACATCTTCGACCACAACTTTTGTTTTTTGTGGTTGTTCTTCAGATGTTTGTGCATTCATATTCCACCAAAGTAATAAGGTAAAAAACAAAAAAGTAGTTTTAATTTTCATAATTAATTCGTTTTATAACACAAAAATATATAGTTTTCCAACATAAACAAATTATTTACTCTGATATCGCTCCGGAACTTATCAGTTCATTATGGATATAAAATGCAGCAAATTGCCCCGGTGTGATAGCAGATTGTGCAGTTTCAAATTCAGCATATAAGCCACTTTCATACTGATATAAAATGGCTTTTTGTAACGGCTGACGATATCGGATACGTGCCATTACTTCAAGCTTTTCTCCATTTGATAAGCGTAAATCTTCTCTAATCCAATGGATTTCATCAGGATTAATCCGCAGGGCTTTTCTGAACAGTCCCGGGTGCTGATTACTTTGCCCGGTATAAATAATATTGTTTTTTACATCGGTGTCAATGACGAACAAAGGCTCAGGTGTTCCGCCTACCTGTAAACCTTTTCGCTGTCCAATGGTAAAATAATGAGCGCCTCGGTGTTCTCCGACTTTTTTCCCCATATTTTCTTCATATTTCAATGGCTGGGATAAAAATGCTAAACGCTCTTCATTGGTTTTGAATTCAGGTTCAACTTTCTGATAAACGGAATTATTTTCGGATATTTCGATAATATTTCCCTGTTTAGGACGCAGTTGTTGTTGCAGAAAGTCCGGAAGTTTTACTTTGCCGATAAAGCACAATCCCTGAGAATCTTTTTTTTCCGCCGTAATCAGTCCGTTGTCAGCAGCGATTTTCCTAACTTCGGGTTTGGTTAATCCACCAATCGGAAAAATAGATTTACTTAACTGTTCCTGAGATAGTTGACAAAGAAAATAAGACTGGTCTTTGTTTTGGTCTTCCCCGGCAAGCAATCTGTGAATTTCTTTTCCATTTTGCTGAATAACATCTTTTTGGCAATAGTGACCGGTGGCAACAAAATCTGCCTGCAAATCTCCCAAAGCGATTTTCAGAAAAACATCAAATTTGATTTCACGATTACACAGCACGTCCGGATTGGGCGTACGACCTTTTTCGTATTCATTAAACATATAATCAACGATACGTTCTTTATATTCTTCGCTTAAATCTACGGTTTGAAACGGAATCCCTAATTTTTCGGCTACCAGCAAAGCGTCATTGCTGTCTTCCAGCCACGGACATTCATCAGAAATCGTTACCGAATCGTCATGCCAGTTTTTCATAAACAATCCAATCACTTCATAACCTTGCTCTTTGAGCAAATAGGCTGCAACGCTGGAATCTACTCCGCCGGACAAACCGACAACTACTCTTTTTTTCATCTGCTCTTTTTTTATTTGTTTTTTATGGACAGATGGAATACCCTCAGAATAAATCAGTTGATTTGATAAATTGCTTAAGAGGGCATTTCATACTGCAAAAATACGACATTTTTTGCTTTTCAGAATCTGAAATAAAAAACAAAAGCTGCCCGGAAAGGACAGCTTTTGTATAATCTGTTGAATTATTTTAAGCCTTAACTTGCTGTTCCTGTTTTGGCAATTCTGCTTTGATTAAAAAAGAAATAATCTCCTTATTAATGCTATCCATTGTACTCTTGAACAATTCAAAAGCTTCAAACTTGTAGATAAGCAGCGGGTCTTTTTGTTCGTGAACTGCCAGCTGAACCGATTGTTTCAGCTCGTCCATTTTTCTCAAATGCTTTTTCCAGGTTTCGTCAATGATGCTCAAAGAAATGTTTTTCTCGAAATCATCAATAAGTGTTTTTCCTTCAGAATTATAAGCTTTTTCTAAATTGGTTACTACATTTACAGCTTTGCTTCCGTCAGAAAACGGCACAACCATACGCTCATAACTATTGTTGTTTTCATATACATTTTTGATAACCACAAAAGCATTCGCAGCATTTTCTTCCAATCGTTTCTGATAGTTATTGTAAACGTATTCATACAATTTGTAAGTCAGCTCTTTTTCTGATGTTGAGGCAAATTCTTCTTCGCTGAACGGTGGTTCCAACCCGAATATTTTGATAATATCAAATTCAAAATTGGCATAATCATTACCTACTTTGTTACCACTGGTTAGCGATTCACAAACATCAAAAATCATATTGGCGATATCTACTTTCAGCCTGTCGCCGTGCAAAGCGTGGCGTCTTCTTTTATAGATAATCTCTCTTTGTGCATTCATGATATCGTCATATTCCAACAATCTTTTACGAATACCAAAGTTGTTTTCTTCCACACGTTTTTGGGCTCTTTCGATAGATTTGGTCATCCATCTGTGCTGGATTACTTCGCCTTCTTTTAACCCGAGTGAATCCATGATTTTAGCCATTCGTTCTGAACCGAATTTACGCATCAAATCATCTTCAATCGACACGTAGAATTGTGAACTACCTACATCTCCCTGACGACCGGCACGACCTCTCAACTGTCTGTCCACACGACGCGAATCGTGTCTTTCTGTACCGATAATGGCTAAACCTCCTGCATCTTTCACTTCGCTCGTCAATTTGATATCCGTACCACGACCTGCCATATTGGTTGCAATGGTTACCGCTCCCGGTTGTCCGGCAGATTCTACGATTTCAGCTTCCTGCTTATGTTTTTTCGCATTGAGGATATTGTGTTTGATTCCTCTCATTTTCAGCATACGGCTGAGTAATTCAGAGTTTTCAACGGAAGTAGTACCGATAAGTACAGGTCTGCCTGCCTGAGATAATTCCACCACTTCTTCAATAACGGCATTGAATTTCTCACGGATTGAACGATAAATTTTATCATCTCGGTCATCTCTGGCAATTGGTCTGTTGGTCGGAATTTCGACTACATCGAGCTTATAGATTTCCCACAACTCTCCGGCTTCAGTAACGGCAGTACCGGTCATTCCGGAAAGTTTACTGTACATTCTGAAGTAATTTTGAAGTGTAATGGTTGCAAATGTCTGCGTTGCTGCTTCAATTTTTACATTTTCTTTCGCTTCAATCGCCTGATGCAATCCGTCTGAATATCTTCTTCCGTCCATGATACGTCCGGTTTGCTCATCAACAATCATTACTTTATTATCTACCACTACATACTCGGTATCTTTTTCAAATAGGGTATAGGCTTTCAGTAATTGAGTCAATGTATGGATTCTTTCAGATTTTACACCGAAATCACGGAATAATTCTGTTTTTTTCTCAGTGATTTCTTCCGACGTGCCCCCGCTTTTCTCAATATGAGCGATTTCTGTTCCGATATCCGGCATGATAAAGAAGTTATCGTCCATGCCTTTGGACAAAAACTGAATTCCGTTATCGGTCAGTTCAACCTGGTTATTTTTTTCATTAATCACAAAATACAATGCTTCGTCCACTTTCGGCATTTCACGGTTGTTGTCCTGCATGAAGTGGTTTTCTGTTTTTTGCAATATTTGTTTTACACCTTCTTCCGACAAAAATTTGATTAATGCTTTGTTTCTCGGTAAAGCACGGTAGGCTCTCAACAGATTAAATCCGGCTTGTTTGTTGTCGCCTTCTTTCAATAAACGTTTGGCTTCGGTCAAAAATCCGGTAGCTAATTTTCTTTGCAGATTTACCAGATTTTCTACTTTAGGTTTTAATTCCATGAATTCGTGTTCGTCACCTTTCGGAACCGGTCCGGAAATAATCAAAGGTGTTCTCGCATCGTCAATCAATACGGAATCCACCTCATCGACAATGGCATAGTTGTGTTTTCTCTGTACCAATTCTTCCGGTGTATGTACCATGTTGTCACGCAGATAGTCAAAACCGAATTCGTTGTTCGTACCATAAGTAATGTCTGCCTGATAAGCTTTTCTTCGCTGTGGCGAATTCGGTTGATGATTGTCGATGCAATCTACCGAAAGTCCGTGAAACTCGAATATAGGTGCTTTCCACATACAGTCACGTTTTGCCAGATAGTCATTTACTGTAACCAAATGCACGCCGTTTCCTGTCAAAGCATTCAGGTATAACGGCAGGGTAGAAACAAGCGTTTTACCTTCTCCGGTTTGCATTTCGGCAACTTTTCCCTGATGTAAAACGATACCACCAATCATCTGAACGTCGTAATGTATCATCGACCAGCTAAGCTCTTTTCCTGCAACTTCCCATCTGTTCAGCCAGGTGGCTCGTTCCCCTTCTATAGAAACATAAGGTTTTTGTTGGGCAAATTCTTTATCTTTTTCGGTAGCTGTAACTGCTATTTCGCTGTTGCTGGTAAAGCGTCTTGCTGTTTCTTTAACTACTGCAAAGGCTTCCGGTAAAATATCGTTCAATACTTTTTCAGTAGCATTGTAAGCTTCTTTCTCTAAATTATCAATGGCAGAGTAGATTTCTTCTCTCGCGTCAATGTCGGCAATAGCTTCTAATTCAGTTCTGTAAGATGCTATTTTCTCATCTTGCGGAGCCCTAGCATCTTTGATTTTCTGTTTGAATTCGATTGTTTTTCCACGTAATTCGTCGTGGGTTAATGATTCGTATGATTGTTGGAGCTGATTGATTTTATCTACAATAGGACGAAGGGATTTAACGTCCTTTTGCGATTTATCTCCAACAAACACTTTTAATATGTTATTTATGATATCCATAAATAGATTTGTTGTTAATTAATACTCAGTTATTTATAATAAAAAAAAGTCTCTCTGTTTTTTGAGACTTTTTTTGATTTTTTCTTTAATATTCGTCTTCATTCCAGAGGTAATCCTCTTCAGAAGGGTAGTCTGGCCATATTTCTTCCATAGACTCATAAGAATCCCCTTCGTCTTCGATAGACTGTAGGTTTTCCACTACTTCCAGCGGGGCACCTGTTCTGATAGCATAATCGATAAGCTCATCTTTGGTCGCCGGCCATGGGGCGTCGCTTAAATATGATGCTAATTCTAATGTCCAATACATAGTTTCTGATTACTTTAAATTTGTTGCAAAAATAACTTTAATCTGCTAAAATCCAAGCGTTAGAAGTAAAAATAGATATTGATTAACGAAAATTTAAATCTTTTCGGGTATCCACTGGACTTCTTCAGCTTTGAGTTCATGTGACAATTTTCGTGCCAATACAAATAAATAGTCAGAAAGCCGGTTGAGATATTTCAAAACCATCTCGTCTGTAGGCTCATTTTCATGCAGTTGTGTTGCCAAGCGTTCAGCTCTCCGGCACACACATCTGGCAATATGACAATATGACACAGTCGGGTGTCCGCCTGGTAACACGAAGTGTGTCATCGGTGGCAGTTCAGTTTCCATCAAGTCGATTTGTTGTTCCAATGTTGCCAAATCTTCTTCACTTATCTTTTGGATATTTAAACGTTCTTTACCACTTTTTAAAACTGCTTTTTCTGGTGCTGTCGCTAAGATTGCTCCTAGAGTAAAGAGCTTATTCTGAATAATAATTAAGCAATTCTTGTGAATGCTACTTATATCCTGGTCTCTGATTAACCCGATATGAGAATTCAGCTCATCAACTGTGCCGTAGCTTTCAATTCTAATATGATGTTTTGGCACTCTCGTTCCGCCAAACAGGGCAGTGGTTCCTTTATCTCCAGTTTTAGTATAAACTTTCATTTGTAATGCTTTTTAAAAATTATTTTTTCCTGATATCTTTTTCGATTACACCATCTCTGAGTCGAATAATTCTATGAGCGTGTTCAGCGATATCTTCCTCGTGTGTAACCAAAATAACAGTATTGCCCTGTGCATGAATTTCGTCAAACAATCCCATAATTTCGATTGAAGTTTTGGTGTCAAGATTACCGGTAGGCTCATCTGCCAGTATGATTGACGGATTGTTAACCAATGCTCTGGCAACGGCAACTCTTTGTCTTTGCCCTCCCGATAGCTGATTGGGTTGGTGGTCCATACGGTCTTCCAGTCCGACTTGCGTCAATACTTCCGAGGCTCGTTGAGTTCTTTCTGTTTTATTTTTTCCAGCATAAACCATTGGTAAAGCTACATTATCCAAAGCAGTGGTGCGTGGCAATAGGTTGAAAGTCTGGAAAACGAAGCCGATTTCTTTATTTCGGATTTCTGCCAGTTCGTTGTCATTCATTTTACTGACATCTTTTCCGTTCAGGATATATTCGCCGGAAGTTGGTGTATCCAGACAACCCAGAATATTCATTAAAGTCGATTTTCCCGAGCCGGAAGGTCCCATCAGAGCTACATATTCGCCTTTTTCAATATGAAGGTCAATGCCTTTCAATACCTGAATCCAGCCTGAACCTAAAGCAAAATCACGTTTGAGACCAGACACTTTTATGATAGAATTACTCATTGTTTTTTTATTAATAAGTGAAAGATAAGCATAAAATGTTACACTTTACAACCTTAAAAAAAATAATTCTTTTTGTTGTTCTTTCCTGACAAAAAAAACGATGTACCAATAAAAATGCAATACAACAGTAATTTTCGGGTGTTGTAATAACTTTTCTGCTAGTCGTTTTTCTGCCAGATTTCTGCAATCAATGATACCGGTTGTGTCATTGTGAAAGCTGTCAATAAAGTTTGGAAAATCAGATGTTTCGAGCTGATTGGATCGAATAATTACCAAATCGATTGTTTCCGGCAAATCAGTTATTTTTTCTGTGCGGAAATCAACAATATTATCGGGTTGAAAATATTGAATGGTTTGCTCAATAAAATGTTTTTTTCGGCTATACGTATTTCGATATGGGCGATACAATCCTTTCGTCAGATAATTGAACACAAAAGGAGAGTGCACACCATGTTGATTGCTTGACCGGAATAAAAACTGAAAATAATTCATTTTTCTATTGAAGTGACAGACAGCAAATTTCGCTATAATCTTTATCCTGAACAAAAGAAAATTTGATATTTTTTTACTGAAACATTTGGTGCGAATAATTTTTTACTTATATTTGCACCGCTCTAAAGCAATGGCCTCGTGGCGCAACTGAATAGCGCATCTGATTACGGCTCAGAAGGTTACAGGTTTGAATCCTGTCGAGGTCACAGACAAAACAACCGATTGATTATCAATCGGTTGTTTTTTTATAGCTTTAAAATTGAATTTACCAAATAACAGATGTTTTCCCATTAGCCATAAGATAAGTATTTGTCTGACTGAAATGACGGTTGCCAAACCACAAACCCCTGTTGGCACTCATCGGCGACGGGTGTCCCGAAGTCAATACCAAATGTTTGTTGCTGTCAATGACTTTTCCTTTTTGCTGAGCATGTCTGCCCCAAAGCAAGAAAACCAGATTCTCTTTTTCGGAAGATAATTGCCGGATAGCATTTTCTGTAAAATCTTCCCAACCTCTTTTTTGGTGACTGCCGGGGCTCGCCTGTCTGACTGTCAGTACGTCGTTGAGCAGCAATACACCTTGTTTTGCCCAACGGGTAAGATTTCCGGAATTGGGTATCGGGCTTCCAACGTCCTGATGTACTTCCTGTAAAATATTTCGCAATGAAGGTGGAAAAGCTATTCCGTCATTCACAGAAAAACTCAATCCGTGTGCCTGTCCGTATCCGTGGTAAGGGTCTTGTCCTAAAATAATGACTTTTGTGTCTTCAAACTTGCACCAGCGAAAAGCATTGTAAATCAATTCTCTCGGAGGAAAAACAGTTTGTGTCTGGTATTCATATTCGACAAATTCTTTAAGGCTTTTAAAATAAGGTTGCTGATTTTCTGATTCAATAAAATCTTTCCAGGTCATAATTCATTTGTTTGTCCAAAAATACGTAATTTAGGATTTTGTTGGCTGAATTTGAGGCTGAAAAAATATAAAAAACGAAAACAATCTAATACTTGTAAGTCAATAAAAAAATACCTACATTCGCTATCGAAATTAAAATGATATCTAAAACAATGAAACAAGTACCTTTACAACACGTACACGAAGCATTGGGGGCAAAAATGGTTCCTTTTGCCGGATTTAATATGCCTGTTCAATATGAAGGAGTTAACATAGAACACGAAACCGTTAGAAACGGAGTGGGTGTTTTTGATGTTTCGCACATGGGGGAATTTCTATTAACTGGAGAAAAAGCCCTGGATTTAATCCAAAAAGTAAGTTCCAATGACGCCTCGGTAATCAAAATCGGAAAGGCACAATATGCTTGTTTGCCGAATGATAAAGGCGGAATCGTAGATGATTTGATTATCTACCGAATCAAAGAAGACCAGTATCTTTTAGTGGTTAATGCATCAAATATCGACAAAGACTGGGATTGGATTTCCAAACATAATGATATGGGTGTTGATATGCGTAACCTTTCTGACGATTACGCTCTTCTCGCCATTCAGGGACCAAAATCGATAGAAGCTATGCAAAGCCTGACTTCTGCCAATTTATCTGAAATTCCGTTTTATGGTTTTGAAGTAGCTGATTTTGCCGGCATAGACAATGTAATCATTTCTGCGACAGGTTATACCGGTTCGGGAGGTTTTGAAATTTACTGCAAAAACGACGAAGTAGAACAAATCTGGAATAAAGTTTTCGAAGCCGGAAAATCTTTCGGGATTAAACCAATCGGATTAGCAGCCCGTGATACTTTACGTCTGGAAATGGGATTTTGCCTATACGGAAATGATATTGACGACACAACTTCCCCGCTTGAAGCCGGGTTGGGTTGGGTAACGAAATTCACTAAAGATTTTATCAATTCCGACAATCTGAAAAAACAAAAAGAAGAAGGCGTAAAACGCAAACTGGTAGGTTTTGAGCTTTTGGAAAAAGGTATTCCGAGACATGATTATGAAATTGTGGACAAAAACGGAAATACTATTGGAAAAGTAACTTCAGGAACAATGGCACCGTCACTTGGAAAGGGGATAGGCTTGGGATATGTTGCCATGGAACACAGCAAAGTGGATTCAGAAATTTATATCAGAATTCGTAAAAATGACGTTCCTGCCAAAGTGGTAAAAACACCTTTTTATAAGAAGTAAATTTTTCAGCCACGAATTGCGAATAATTTGTGTGAATTAGCGTAATTCGTGGCTTATATATCCTAATAAAAATCTACGTTCACAATCATCTTCACTGACTTATATTGCGGAATAGCCTCAAAAGTTTTTAGTGTCTTATTGATTTGTGTTTTTACATTTTTTATCGACTGATTGACAGGTGTTTTAATCAGGATATTTCTCAAATATTGATTTCTGATTCGATTTACAGGTGGTTCTTCCGGACCTAAAACTTCTGACTGAATCTGCATGGATAAAGTCTGCGTCAGCCATTCTGATGCTTCTCTTACTTTTTGATAATCAACGTGTTTCAACTGAATACGGATAATCCTGTAAAATGGCGGATAGCGAAATTGCAAACGTTCCTGCATTTGTTCCTTAAACATATCCCGATAACGGTGGTCTAACACTTGTTGAATAATTGAATGCAGCGGATTGTAGGTTTGAATCAAAACCTTTCCTTCCTTTTCTTTTCGTCCGGCTCTGCCAGAAACCTGCGTGAGGAGTTGATAGGCTCTTTCATGTGCCCGAAAATCAGGGTAATACAATAAGTTATCGGCATTGAGTATGCCCACCAAAGTTACATTGTCAAAATCCAAGCCTTTGGCAAGCATTTGTGTACCGACCAAAATGTCAGTTTCTTTGTTTTTAAAAGCATCAATCATTTTTTCCAAAGCAAATTTTCCTCTGGTCGTATCCTGGTCCATTCTGGCTATTTTCGCATCGGGAAAAATATGATGAAGTTCCATCTCAATTTGCTCAGTACCAAAACCTTTGGTGCTGACATCGACACTGGAACAAACGTGACAATGTGTAGGCTTGGCAATCGTATAACCGCAATAATGACATTTCAGCACATCATTTCGTTTGTAATAAGTCAGACTGACATCACAGTGGGTGCATTGTGGTACATGCCCACAGCTCAGGCATTCCATCACGGGCGAAAATCCACGTCGGTTTTGAAACAAAATAATTTGTTCGCCTTTTGCCAAAACGTTTTTCATTTCTTCAATCAAATGATTGGAAAAATGTCCGGTCATTTGTTTTTTCTGCTGAGCTTCTTTCAGGTCAATTAACTGATTTTGAGGAATAACACTATTTCCGTAACGTTTCGTGAGCTGAGTCAGTGCATACTTTTCCTGATAAGCATTATAATAACTCTCCAAACTTGGTGTGGCAGAACCCAAAAGCGTTTTTGCCTTCATCAATCTCGCCAGAACAATCGCCAAATCTCTGCCCTGATAACGAGGCGCGGGGTCTTGTTGTTTGTACGACGCTTCGTGTTCTTCATCTACAATAATTAATCCTAAATCAACAAAAGGAAGAAAGATTGATGACCTTGCTCCGATAACAATTTGTGCGGTTTCTTTCTTTTCTAATACATTTTTCCATACTTCAACTCGTTCGTTATCAGTGTATTTGGAATGATAAACAGCTACTTTGTTTCCAAAATAGGCCGTCAAACGCTGTACTAATTGTGTAGTTAAGGCGATTTCGGGCAACAGAAAAAGTACTTGCCGGTTTTCAGCGATAAATTTCTCAATTAATTTACAATAAATCTCTGTTTTTCCTGAACCTGTCACACCGTGAAGCAACTGAATATCCTTTTGTTCAAAGTTATTCCGGATATTTTCTAAAGCATTTTGCTGCACATCACTTAGCGTAATATTGATTAATTCCGAATCGTTGAAAACCACCCGGTCTTCTGCTAATGTATAAATATCGAAAATATCATTTTTTGCCAGATTATCTACAACAGCTTTGGTAACCTGAGCTTTATCGACCAATTCTTTAACCGAAATAGGGTTGGGGTTACCGGCATTAAGCTGAAAATAACTCAGTACAACATTTCTTTGTTTGTCTGTTTTTACTGAATCCAGCAAATTTTTCAGTTCGGCATTTTTACTATATTTTTCATGAATCCGGATATATTTAATCAGTTTAGGTTTATACGTTTCCCGCGTTTCTTCCTGTAAGTGAATAACGTTTTTCTGAATGAGCTTCTGCAAAGTCGGTAACACTTTTTTGGTATCTAAAATGTTTGCGATTTCTTTGACTGTCAAAACAGGCTGTTGTTGCAAAGCTTCGTAAATCAGATATTCCTGGTCAGTCAAATCGCTAATCAGGATATTTTCTTTGGAATTATATTTGATTAAAGTTTCCGTTTCGAGCAACAAAGCACCCGGCACCGCTGCCCGGTAAACTTCGCCCAAAGTACACATGTAATAATCGGCAATCCATTGCCAAAATTTGATTTGTGTGTGGGTTACAATTGGTTTTTCATCAATGATTTCAATAATTTCTTTTGCCTGATATTTCAACGGAGGCTGATGATGCTTATTTATGACCACCGCAGTATAAATGCCTGTTTTTCCAAACGGCACAGCCACCCGATAACCGGTATCTAAAAACTGAAATTCGGACTCAGACACCTGATAGGTAAATGTGTTTGGTACTTTTAACGGAACAATAACCTCAATGAAATATTGCATAATTCAAAGCTGTGAAATCATTTATCAAATAAATTAATCTTCTGTGTTTTCGGTTATTTCTTCTGTTTCTTCCGATGAATCTTCGGCAGAACTTTTAAAGCCTATTTTTCTGGTTGGTTCTTTTTTGACTTTATAGAAATCAAATTCCATTTCCATTTCTAAAAATCGATGTGGAAAATCAGTACCCACGTTTTGTTTGGCATCTAAAACAAATCTGGCACATTGCGTAAGATAATGTGAAGTCAGTTTGGCTCTCGCTTCGGTGTAGGCAATGGATAGTAATTGCTCTGTGATAACGATTTCCCGTTTATCATTTTTCCGGTACAAGCTGTAAATTCTTTTTTTCAATGATTGTGTAAAATCAATCAACATCGTATTTGAGAAAAGTTTGGTTTGTGCTGCCACAGCCCGCCAAAATTCTCTGTCATCAGCTTTGTTTTCTTTCAGAATACGGAGTAGAGGAGAGTTCTCGTCCAATTGATCGGTCATGTGGTACAGAATTAATTCTGCTCTTTCGTCTTCTGTTGGCGGAAAAATCGGGATATGCAAATCAAATCGTCCGGGAGCGGTAATTTCTTCATTTACAGCCGAAAGTACTTCAGCAGAACCAACAACGACCACTTCCGAATGCACATCTTTTTGTATATGGCGGGCAACGGCGTTAATCATATTAATCGCCTGCAAAGACATACGGTCTTTTTCATTACCCATGATTTCATCAAAATTTTCTATGAATAATAAAGTTCTGGGTTGTTTCAGCTTTTGAGCTAAAAATTCATTAAACTGTGATTTTCCATTGTTACCGTTTTCACTTTTTTTCATACTGAAATAATCCTGATAAAGATGCACGAATTCATAACCAATTAAATCAGCAATTTTTTTCGCCCAAAACACTTTTCCGCTTCCTGGAGGTCCGTATAAAATCATTCCGGAAGGCTTTGATATTCCCCATTGGTTCAGTTGGTTTGGCGTGATAAATGGTTCTAATAAATCAGTAATATAGAAAAACAGGTCACTGTAACCGACTAAAGTTTTGGGTGTTGAATAAGCTATTTTATCCAAATCATTGTAGATAAAATCATAGTTTCCGCCCAAATAAATATGTATCAAATAACTGGATACAGTCGTTTGAAATTTTTCTGCATCAATATCCTGCAATCCGTTTTCTTTAAAAAAGGTAATAATAGTTTCCGGATTAACATCGATTTCCTTTGATATCTCGCTGATTGTTTTTGGCTTGCCATGGTCCTTGCAATACTTTATCAGAAAATCTTTGTTGTTGTTCACAAAGTCGATAAAACCTTCCTGCAACTGAAAATTTGTATCAATAACCTGATTAATATCTATTCCGAAATCAAAAATAAAACTCTGTAAACTTTCTAATGAAAGGTTATTTTCGTGTGCTAAATCAATTAATCTCATAGTCTATATTTTATTTGTTTTTTAAATCCTGTAATACTTTTATTTCGTCACGGAGTTCGGCAGCTTTGATGAAATCCAGCTCTTTTGCCGCTTTTTCCATTTCTTTTCTTTTCTCCCGGATTAGCTTGTCGTAATCCACTTTAGCATGATAAGCCATTTCACTTTCGGCTACCTGAGAAAGTATATTCCTTTCCTTACTGTATTTATCTATATATGAAGTGTTTGAAATAACGGACTCTTCAATTTTCTTATTCAAAGGTTTGGGAGTGAGGTTGTTTTTCTCATTATATTCCATTTGCTTTTGCCGCCTGTAATTGGTTTCGTCGATAGTTTTTTGCATACTATCGGTTACTTTATCTGCATACATAATAGCTTTCCCTTTGATATTTCTTGCTGCACGACCGACCGTTTGCGTTAATGAGCGGGCACTTCTCAGAAATCCTTCTTTATCAGCATCGAGTATAGCAACGAGCGATACTTCGGGCAAATCCAAGCCTTCCCGTAAAAGGTTCACGCCGATAAGTACATCAAACAAACCTTTACGTAAATCTTGCATAATTTCAACTCGCTCCAGTGTATCCACATCAGAGTGAACATAGCGACAGCGAATACCCGATTTGGTAAAATATTTGGTCAGTTCTTCCGCCATTCGCTTGGTCAGCGTAGTTACCAAAACCCGCTCGTCGAGTTCTTCCCTTATACGGATTTCTTCAATCAAATCATCAACCTGATTACCTGTCGGTCGAATTTCGATAATGGGGTCAAGTAATCCCGTCGGACGAATAATCTGTTCGACATAAATTCCTTCTGATTTTTGCAATTCGTAATCTGCTGGCGTTGCCGACACATAGATAACCTGATTTTGTAAAGATTCAAATTCTTCAAATTTCAATGGTCTGTTGTCCATCGCTGCCGGAAGCCGGAAGCCGTATTCAACCAGATTTTCCTTTCGGGAACGGTCGCCGCCATACATAGCGTGAACCTGAGGAATGGTAACATGGCTTTCGTCAATAACCATCAGGAAATCATCAGGAAAATAGTCCAGCAAGCAGAACGGGCGGGTGCCTGGCATACGCTGGTCTAAATAACGGGAATAATTCTCAATACCTGAGCAATAGCCCAGTTCTCTCATCATTTCCAAATCAAAAGTAGTTCGCTCTTCAATGCGTTTGGCTTCGAGATGTTTACCGATAGATTTGAAATAATCTGCCTGTTTTACCATATCCTGCTGGATTTCCCAAATAGCATTTTGTAAGACATCGGGCGAAGTCACAAAAAGGTTAGCAGGGTAGATGTTGAGCTGCGGATATCGCTCAATAACTGCCATAGTTTGCGGGTCAAAAGCTTCTATTTCCTCAATTTCATCTCCAAAAAAAATGATTCTATATGGATTATCGGCATAAGCGGGGAAAATTTCCACAGTATCACCTTTTATTCTGAAATTTCCCGGAAGAAACTCAGCTTCTGTACGGGCATAAAGGCTTTGCACCAAGCGATGTAGCAAGTCTGTTCGCGTGATTTGCTGCTCTGTTTCTACAGTAATTACATTTTTTTTGAACTCTGTCGGATTCCCGATACCGTATAAACAAGACACGGAAGAAATTACCACAACATCTCTGCGTCCGGACAAAAGGGCAGAGGTAGTGCTTAGTCTTAGCTTTTCTAATTCTTCGTTAATGGATAAATCTTTTTCGATATATGTTCCGCTAACAGGAATATAAGCTTCGGGTTGATAATAGTCATAATAAGAAACAAAATATTCCACAGCGTTGTCAGGAAAAAATTGCTTGAATTCGGCATAGAGCTGAGCAGCCAGGGTTTTGTTGTGGGCGAGTATTAGCGTTGGTTTTTGAATATTTTCGATAACATTGGCAATCGTAAATGTTTTTCCCGACCCGGTAACCCCCATAAGAGTCTGGTATTTTTCATTTCTGCTTAATCCTTCAGACAGAGATTTTATAGCCAGGGGCTGGTCTCCGGTAGGTTGAAAATCGGAATTTATTTGAAAAGGCATCGCTTTGTTTTAATAATATAAAAATACAAAAAAGCGGAAGATTAATCTTCCGCTTTTTCAAATATTTAAGGTTTAAATTACTTTACAGAGAAAGTAACTCTTCTTGCAAATTTAGAAACGTTTTTGTTAGTACCGTCTAATGAAGTATCTTCACCTTTAGCATTAACATTGATTCTTGAGCTTGGAACGCCTGCTTGCTCTAACAATTTAGCTACGCTTTTTGCTCTTCTTTCAGATAAACGTTGGTTGTAATCAGCGTTACCTACAGAGTCAGCAAAACCATTAACAGCTACAGAAGCGTTAGGGTTACTTCTCAAGTAAGTCAAGATGAAGTTTACAGCCTCAGTGTTTTTAGGTGTTGATTTATCGAAATCGAAGTAAACAGCCACATAACCATCGTTGATCAAATCTTTAGCAGTGTTTGAATCACTTTTAGTCATGGTCTCTCCTTTACCATAGTTATCAGCAAAGTATTGCTCATAAGTATCAGGAATACCGTTTTTATTCTTATCGATAGATCTACCTTTAACATCTACCATGTTTCCGGCAGGAGTGTTAGGCTCTAAATCCAAGTAATCAGCTACACCGTCACCGTCAGAATCCAACATTTTGTTTTCGATATCTGTAACTCTGTTTTCAAGAGAAGCAACACGTCCTTCAATCATATCTTCAGTTACAAACCAGTCAGCATGTTGCTCGTGTCCACCTAAATAGAAAGAAAGACCTAGCGTAGCGTTATAAAGTGTTCCGTCGAACCCTCTGTCAGAAGTAGCTGGAGATCCATCAAAATTTCTGTCTTGACGAACATTGTTTACCATTGTGAAGTCAGCATTTAAAGCTACTCTTCTTCCTAATTTAACTTGTCCAGTTAAACCTAATACAACATGAGCCATTTGATCTTTGTCATAAGCACCATCAGCAAAAACACCGTCTTTGCCAGGAGTCATCCATGAATACCCAGCACCCATGTGAGCTTGTAAGTTCAATACTTTAGTCCAATCTTCAAAGTTCATGATACGACCTAAGTTAGCAACCCCTTGCAAGCTTGTACGGTAATATGTTGTTCTAAATTCATTAGAATCTTCGCCGTTTTTCATGTAATCATAACCAAAATCAGCTTTGATACCGAATTTGTTATTGAACATGTAACGTACACCTCCGTCGGCGTGAATAGGAGAGAAGCTATCAACAAAATATCCTGCAGCCATAGGGCTTGTAGGTTTTGTGATACCTGCATTTAAATCAATGGACCATTTGTTGTAATCCTTTTCCTGTGCGTTGATGCCACTAACTGCGAACAAAGCAGCTAATACTGGCAATGTCATTTTTTTCATAATTACTCTTTTAAGTGTATAATTAATTTTAATTGTTAATTACAATGCAAATGTACAAAAAAAAATATATTAACATAATGTTTTTTTTATTTTTTTATTTTCACATGTCTTTATGCAACCAGTTTTTTTCTGAATAGAACGTTCCGAAAGGAATTAATGAAGCTATACTTATTAATATGAATTTTTTAAAACTCCACTTCAATTCAACTTTCAACATAATTGCCATAACAATATATGCTATAAACAGCAAACCGTGTGCCATTCCTATAGGAAATAATAAATTTTTGTATAATTCTATATTAACATTCTTGAGTACCAGCATGTTAAAAAACAAAACTAAATAAGATATTCCTTCAAGGAAGCCAACTATAGTAAAAATTCTAAGCATAATTCATCATTTTTTTGTTGAATTCTTTCAAATCTGATATATTGTGCTTGTTGTTTAAATCTAATAATAAATTAAGGAAATAGCTCAAACTTTCGTTCGCATCGTGAGTGATTTCATTATTTTCAGCATCTTCGTCGATAGGTTCGTCGTTAGGAATATTTATCAAAAAATTATTATTTTCTGCCAAATGTTCTGCACACAATCTCAATGCTTTGACTACGGTAGGATTTTGTTCTTCAAGAGCAAATGTTCTGATTTCCTTTAATTTTGATGCAAGATTTGCATATTCTGTGTCTTTAGAATCAACGCTCTTGATGATTTCTTTAATCAATTGGTTTGCTTTCGGATTTTCCACTTTATATATAGATTAAAAATTTCGTGCAAATTTAATCTTTAAACTTTTGCAATCCTAACCATACATTGATTTTATACAAATTTTATTATTCAGTGAGGATTTGCCAGATAAAAATCGTCTATAAATTGACCTATAATATATATTATGTAAAATAGTAAATTGTTTAACCCCTTCTTTTTGTATATTTGCACCAAACACTATTATAAACCAAAAAAACCATGTTATTCCTACTTCTCAGTATTATCTGTAGCGTTTCGGTCGGCGTATTGTTTAAGTTGATAAAAACCAAAACGACCATTAATATCTTTCTGATAACGATTAATTACCTGGTGGCCTTTGTTTTGGCTTACTTACTATTTAATCCGGAAATTGATTTTAATATATTCACACACAGCGGATTTTTATTCATGGCATTACCTTTGATACTTCTGATGCCAACGGTTTTCCTGCTCGTTCCGAAATCCATCGAAAACTCCGGGATTATTAAAACAGACATTGCCCAGCGTCTTTCATTAATTATTCCCATATTGTGTAGTTTCTGGCTTTTTGGCGAAATTGTCCCCATATTGAAAATAATTGCCCTTGCAATCGGTTTTGGTTCCATTTTTCTGATTTTGAACAAACCTGACCAAAATAAGAATTCATTATATTTATTACTGGTTTTTCTCGGTTACGGAATCGCTGATGTCTTATACAAAAAAATAGCTCTGTTTAATGATTATCCTTATACAACAATGCTTTTTTATATTTTCGGCGGCTGTCTGTTGTTTTCTATATTATTGATAATGAGCAAAATAAATTCTATTAAAAAAGAATATCAGCATAAAACCTGGCTATACGGATTTCTTCTGGGCAGCTTGAATTTCTGTAATATTTTCTTCTATCTCAAAGCACATCAGTCATTTAGAGAAACTCCTACAACCGTATTTGCCGGAATGAATTTCGGTGTAATCGTTTTAGGAACGCTCATAGGGTATTTTTTCTTCCATGAAAAATTAAGTAAAAAAAATGTTTTTGGATTGATAATGGCTATATTAGCAGTAAGTTTAATCGTAATTTCCGATATTTACTATGGCTAAAGAATATGTCTCTAAAATATTTGTAACTGTTGATATTGTGGTATTTAGAGAAAAAAATACACAAAAAGAAATTTTGCTGATTCAGCGAAAAAATGAACCATTCAAAAATCAATGGGCACTGCCCGGTGGTTTTGTTGATAACGATGAAGATTTGGAAACTGCTGCCAAACGTGAGCTTCGGGAAGAAACTTGTGTTGTTGCATCAAATCTTCAACAGGTTAAAGCTTATGGAAACCCATATCGTGACCCACGTGGTTATATGGTTTCCGTAGTATATTTCACAACGGTTGATAGTGATACAAACGCAGTTGCCGCCGATGATGCCAAGGCATTACAGTGGTTTACTGTGGAAAACCTCCCCGATTTAGCGTTCGACCACCAAACGATTATTGAAGATACTTTAGCCAAAGTTTTCAAGTAAAATCTTGGTGTCAATATTCGCTAATTTACACTATATAATTTCCACACTTCCTTTGCCTTCTCTGATGATTTCCGGCTCATGCCCCGAAAGGTCAATAACTGTAGAAGCTTCATTGTCGCCATATCCTCCGTCAATGACCAAATCAACAATATTATTCCATTTTTCGTAAATCAATTCCGGGTCGGTGGTGTATTCCAGTATCTCGTCATCATCTTTGATTGAAGTGGAAACAATCGGATTGCCCAGTTTTTTCACGATTTCAATCACAATATTATTATCCGGCACACGAATACCGACTGTTTTTTTCTTTTTAAATTCTTTCGGCAAATTGTTATTTCCGGGTAATATAAATGTATAGGGACCAGGCAAAGCTCTTTTCAGAATTTTGAACGTCGATGTATCAATCTGTTTGACATAATCAGACAGGTTGCTCAAATCGGAACAAACAAACGAAAAATTGGCTTTGTCTAATTTAATGCCTTTTATTTTAGCAATTTTTTCAAGGGCTTTGGTGTTGGTAATATCACACCCCAAACCATAAACGGTATCGGTCGGATAAATAATCAAACCACCTTCTTTCAGCACCTTAACCACTTTTTCTATCTCCTTCTGGTTAGGATTTTCCGGATATATTTTTATAAAATCTGCCATTTTCTTGTATAATTATTTGTCTGACGAAAATAATGAATTAACCAATCACTTTTAAGCGGGCAAACCGTAACAAAAGCTTCTTCACTCCTGTCGTGTCAAAATTGATTTCTGCCTTTTTATCTGCTCCTGCTCCTTCTATTTTTAACACCTTTCCACGTCCAAATCTTTCGTGCATAATAAATTGTCCTTCTGATAAATTCATGTCATTATTTGAATCTGAACTTGAAGTTACATTACTTACTTTTCTCAGCTTTCTGATGTCATGTGAATACCTGTTTTTATTTTCACTTTCATGATGTATTGGTGGTGTGCTCGAAACCGGTTTTTTCAACCTGAATTTGGACTTATCCACTTCCCCGAAAATATCCGGATTCAAACCACCAGTATAACGGTAATTGCTATCTGGCGAAGTCAAATATTCCAGATACCTGTCATCTACTTCCTCAATAAACCGCGACGGCTCGCAATCAATCAATTTCCCCCAACGGTAACGCGATTGTGCGTAGGTCAGATATGCCTGCTTTTCGGCTCTGGTCAGGGCGACATAGAACAGCCTCCGCTCCTCCTCCAACTCGTTTCGGGAGTTCATGCTCATCGCACTCGGGAATAAATCTTCTTCCATTCCGACACAGAAAACATACGGGAATTCCAAACCTTTAGCCAAGTGAATCGTCATGAGCGACACGCGGTCGTCATCTGATTTATCATTGTCCATGTCGGTTACCAGTGCCACATCTTCCATAAATTCAGACAAAGCTCCTCTTGCTCCGTCCACTTCCTTCTGCCCTTCTGTAAAATCTTTGATACCGTTGAGTAATTCCTCAATATTTTCCAGTCTTGTTACACCTTCGGGCGTGGCATCTTTCTTTAGTTCCTGAATCAATCCGGTTTTTTTTACAACATAATCTGTCAGATAATAAGCATCGTGGTTTTCATTGATTACCTGAAAGTTTTTTATCATCGTGACAAAATCAGATAATTTATTTTTGGTCCCGCTATTGATTTTCAAGTCAATACGGTCGATGTATTCAATCACTTCAAAAATAGATCGTTTGTAATGATTTGCCGCAATGTTGAGTTTTTCCAGCGTTGTTGTACCGATTCCCCGTGTTGGATAATTAATTACGCGAACCAATGCTTCTTCATCTTTTGGATTGATAATCAGTCGTAAATAAGCCAAAACATCTTTGATTTCCTTACGTTGATAGAAAGACAATCCGCCATAAATTTTGTACGGAATATCTTTTTTCCGCAATGCATCTTCCATCGCTCTTGATTGGGCATTGGTGCGGTACAAAATGGCAAAATCCGAATTATTCAACTGGTTTTGCATTTTCTGCTCAAAGATGGTTGATGCCACAAAACGACCTTCTTCAGCATCGGTAATCGAACGATGTACCTTGATTTTGTTACCTTCGTCATTGGCTGTCCAAACTACTTTGTCGAGTTTGGTTTTGTTTTTGTCAATCACGCTGTTAGCAGCTTCTACAATATTTTTGGTCGAACGGTAATTTTGTTCCAAACGGTACATTTTTACCCCTTCATAATCTTTCTGAAAGTTCAGAATATTATTGATATTCGCCCCGCGAAAGGCATAGATAGACTGTGCATCGTCGCCCACCACGCAAATATTCTGAAAACGATCAGACAAGGCTTTGATTATCAGATATTGCGAATGATTTGTATCCTGATACTCATCAACCAGAATGTATTTGAATCTGTCCTGATATTTCATCAAAACTTCCGGAAAACGACTAAGTAACTCATTGGTTTTTAGTAACAAATCATCAAAATCCATCGCTCCTGCCTTAAAACATCTGTCCACATATTCTTGATAAATATCTCCCAATCTCGGGCGTTTTGCCATAGCATCGGATTCCATCAGTTCAGGATTATTGAAATATGCCCGAACGGTAATCAGACTGTTTTTGTAAGACGAAATCCGGTGCTGAATCTGATTGGGTTTATATACATCTTTATCCAACTTTAATTCTTTGATAATCTGACCAATTAGTCGCTGACTGTCCTGCGTGTCATAAATCGTAAAATTGGACGGATAACCCAGTTTATCCGATTCTGCTCTCAAAATCCGGGCAAATACCGAGTGAAAAGTTCCCATCCACAGGTTTTTGGCTTCCGATACGCCTACAATGCGTGAAATACGCTCTTTCATCTCGCGAGCTGCCTTGTTGGTAAATGTTAGGGCTAAAATATTGAATGAATCTACTCCCTGTTGCATCAGATAAGCAATCCGCATGGTCAAAACGCGGGTTTTCCCCGACCCTGCACCGGCAATCACGATTAACGGACCGTCTTTGTGCAACACAGGTGCTCGCTGAGCTTCGTTGAGTTGTTCTAAGTAGTTATGCATAACATCAAAATAATCAGCTACAAATTTAAGCATTTTTTGGTTAGCTTTATTAGCGATTAGCTAATTAGCCAAGAGTAAAGAGCCAAAATCCATTAGCCGGTCTCAGTCGTTACTTCGTCACAGTTATCAGAACTTGAAACAAAAATTAGCTGTTAGCCTTTAGCAATTAGTAAAGAGCCAAAAGCCATTAGCCGGTCTCAGTCGTCACTTCGTCACAGTTATCAGAACTTGAAACAAAAATTAGCTGTTAGCCTTTAGCAATTAGTAAAGAGCCAAAAGCCATTAGCCGGTCTCAGTCGTCACTTCGTCACAGTTATCAGAACTTGAAACAAAAAAACTTTAGGTTCTCCCAACATCAAACACTTCACAATTACCAAATTATCTTTATATTTTTTTTTGACCAAAAGTTTGTAGTTTCAAAAAAAATGTTAATTTTGATTTGTTAAACATTAAAAATTGTTATTTATGAGAAAGTATTTTGCAGAGTTCTTCGGGACTTTTTGGTTAGTTTTCGGTGGTTGTGGGGCAGCTGTTTTTGCTGCTGGCGTACCGGAAATTGGTATTGGTCTTGCCGGTGTTGCATTGGCTTTTGGTTTGACCGTTTTAACGATGGCTTATGCAGTCGGACACATTTCAGGCGGACATTTTAATCCGGCGGTTTCATTTGGTTTGTGGATGGGAGGTCGTTTTTCTGCCAAAGAATTAATTCCTTACATCGTTTCACAGGTTATTGGTGCAACTGCCGCAGCAGCGTGTTTGTACACTATTTTGAACGGTGCAGGAGCATTCAGTGCGGAAGGAGCCGGAGCGTTCGCTACTAATTTCTACGAAATGGAAGGCTATGCAGGCAGAAGTTACAGCATGGGAGCTGCATTTTTGGCTGAATTCCTATTGACGGCTTTCTTCCTGATTGTTATTCTGGGAGCGACAGACAAATGGGCAAACGGTAAATTTGCCGGAATTGCTATCGGTTTAGCTCTTACATTGATTCACTTAATTTCTATTCCGATTACGAATACATCAGTAAATCCGGCACGTTCTACTTCTCAGGCATTGTTTGTGCAGGGCGAAGCTCTTTCGCAACTATGGTTGTTTTGGGTTGCCCCGATTGCCGGTGCTATTGTCGGAGGATTGATTTATCGTTTTTTGTTAGAGAAAAAAGAGGCTGAATAACAAATGCCTTTATTATAAAAAGGTTGTTGGAAAATTACCGTAATTGTCAAGCTGAACTTGTTTTACGACGACTTAAGAATTTTCCAACAACTTTTTTCTTGTTTAAAATTCCAGATTGTTACTTCATTTCTTCTTTAAACAATCTTCATCAAATAAGTACCATAACCGCTTTTGCACAAAGGTTTGGCAAGGTTGTGTAACTGCTCTCTGCTGATATATCCCATTCGGTAGGCAACCTCTTCGATGGCACCGACTTTCAGTCCTTGTCTTTCTTCAATAACCTGTACGAACTGCCCTGCCTGCATCAACGAATGAAAAGTGCCGGTATCCAACCATGCTGTTCCCCGATTAAATACAGAAACATTCAACTGATTGTTTTTTAGATACATACGGTTAATATCGGTAATTTCCAGTTCACCACGAGCTGAAGGACGAATATTTTCGGCGTACTCCACTACCCTGTTATCATAAAAATATAATCCCGGAACGGCATAGTCAGATTTTGGTTTTTCGGGTTTTTCTTCGATAGAAACAACTTTGTTATTTTCATCAAATTCAACAACACCATAGCGTTGCGGGTCATTTACGGGATAGGCAAAAATAGTTCCGCCGGTTTGCCGGGCAGATTTTTGTAATAATTGGGAAAGTCCGCTTCCATAAAAAATGTTATCACCCAAAATCAAAGCAACGCTATCTTTCCCGATAAAATCTTTTCCGATGATAAAAGCCTCTGCCAAACCGTTTGGTTCAGACTGCTCGGCATAGATAAACCGGCAACCGAGTTGTGTTCCGTCGCCTAATAATTGTTGAAACAACGGCAAATCCTTGGGTGTGGATATAATCAATATTTCCCGGATTCCGGCGAGCATCAGCGTGGACAACGGATAATAAATCATCGGTTTGTCATAAACAGGCATCAACTGTTTGCTCACAGCCAAAGTTAATGGGTGTAAACGGGTTCCGGAACCGCCTGCCAGTATAATTCCTTTCATCTAACTGATTTTTTTCAATTCCTTATCAGCTACTTCTTTGCGGAGTGCCGAACTGGAAAAACGGTGGTCTCTCCGGTTATAATAAAAGCGAATACCAGATTTTTCACAATAACCGCGACCGGTAAAATTCTGGCTTTTATATTCTTCGCCGATAATTCTTACATCTATTTTGAATGCCCGTAAAACGTCTTCCAAATCCTGCTCGGTCGCATACGGAACGATTTCGTCCACATATTTACAGCCTTTGAGTTGAATATATCTTTCCACCACACTTTGGGTTGGTTTGTTTTTTTCCGGACGGTCGATAGTCGGATCGGTTTGTAAACCCACAATCAGGTAATCACATTGTGATTTGGCTTCTTCCAGCATTTTAATATGCCCTGCGTGCAACAAATCAAATGCACTAAATGTTATGCCGACTTTTTTATTGTTACCCATATTTATTCAAATTAAACAATTTAACAAATATAGCTATATTTTCTATGTGAAAAGTATCCCTAAGGTTATTTTATGATTAACTCAAAGGAAATTTCACAACTGTCGGGCTTTTTTTATAAATTTGCTTTCGAGACATGATACGATATATGAAAAAACATTACGTTTATTTTACGCTGAAAATTACCTTATTTTCACTATTTATTACCCAAACGACCCGGGCTCAGCAATATCATTATGCCGATTTTATTACTGCCGACAGCAATATCAGTTTTGATATTGCCAACCGAAAAGTAATCGGAAAGGTCGATTATACTTTTGAAGTAAAAAAAATGACTGATACCATTTATATTGATGCTAAAAACATGGATATTAAAGGAGTAAATGTCAATAATAAGAAGACAAATTTTGTTTACGATAATAAACAAATAAAAATTTACGAAGGCTATCAGGAAGGGGAAAACACTTTGCAAATCGGCTATGAAACCGTCCCGAAACAGGCACTTTATTTTGTGGGTGTGGGTGGCGAAATGCAGGTTTGGACACAAGGTCAGGGCAAATATACGAGCCATTGGCTACCGAGCTTTGACGATTATAACGAAAAAGTAATTTTTAACACCACGATTACATTCGACAGTGATTATCAAGTGATTGCCAACGGATTACAATCAGGGAAGAAAACCATTGGCAAACAAACGCAATGGACGTATAAAATGAATAAACCGATGAGTTCATATCTGGCAATGCTGGCAATCGGGAAATTCACGGTTAAAACAGAAAAAGCGAAATCAGGAATTACACTCGAAAACTATCTTCGAGCTCAAGATGCAGACAAATATGCTTCCACCTATCTGCACAACAAACGTATTTTTGATTTTCTGGAATCTGAAATCGGAGTGGCTTATCCGTGGGGAGGAATATACCGGAATATTCCTATCGATGATTTTATGTATGGCGGAATGGAAAATACTACTTCTACAATTTACACGCAGGATTATGTG
Organism: Avrilella dinanensis; assembly: GCF_002807015.1. Lineage (GTDB taxonomy): Bacteria > Bacteroidota > Bacteroidia > Flavobacteriales > Flavobacteriaceae > Flavobacterium > Flavobacterium dinanensis. The sequence goes on from NZ_NIPO01000001.1 coordinate 1,577,655, forward strand.
GTGGACAAAACCGGTTTGAACGACCAGAGTTTCCTGAATGTGAATGCCCACGAAATGGCTCATCAATGGTTTGGTGACCTGATAACTGCTGAGAAAGACGAAGACCATTGGTTACAGGAAGGTTTCGCAACGTATTATGCACTGCTGGCTGAAAAAGAGGTTTTGGGCGACAATTATTATTTCTGGAAATTGTATCAGCTTGCCGAAGAATTACAAATAGACAGTCAAAATAACGGCAATACTGTTATATTGAGCAAAGGAGCAACTACACCCACTTACTACAAAAAAGGTGCATGGGCATTGTTTGCTTTGAATACGCAAATCGGTAGAGATAATTTTAGAAAAGCTGTGCAGAATTACCTCAATAAATACGCCTATAAAAATGTAAGTACCAATCAGTTTCTTGACGAAATAGAAGCAGTCAGCCCAAATTTTAATCGGGAAAGATACGAAATGACATGGCTGAAAAGCAATAGTTTTCCTGTGAAAGACGCTGTTTATCTGTTGCAAAACAGTCCTTTGATTAGTGAATATATGGCTTTGCTTGAACTACACAATCAGGATTTTGCAACAAAAAAAGACACGCTTTGGAATATTTTACAATCTACTTCGTTTTCGGAAGTCAAACAGGAAGTGATTTTCCAATTACACGAAGTGCCGTATGACGATGCTAAAGACTTTTATGATTATGTAGCTCAAAGTAAAGACATTAAACTGCGTCAGGCGTTGGTTAAAATTATTGCGGAAATCCCGGAGCAGTTTATACCGTCTTACAAGAAATTTCTACTTGACGAATCTTATATTACCCGCGAAATGGTAATGAAAAACTGGTGGATTCGTCTTGAAAATGACAGAAAAGAATTGTTGGATAAAACAAAAAATTATATCGGATTCAACGACCGAAACCTACGAATTACCTGGCTGATGCTGGCTTTGGCAACCGAAGATTATTCCTCCGAACAAAAAGCCAACTGGTACACAGAATTGAAGACCTACTCTACAAGCCGATACAATGGAAACACTCGCCAAAATGCTATACAAGCCATGTGGTTTCTGAATGAGCACGACAGCAATGTATTACCTCAATTATCTAATGCTTTGATCCATCATGATAACCGGTTTAAAAGTTTTGGTAAAACGACGATACAGAAACTGATTGAAAGAAAAGAATATAGAGAATTTTTTGAAAATCTATTACCTTACTTGCCTAATAACGAAAAAGCAGCTTTAGAAAATGTTCTAAAGTAAAAGTTTATTATATATAGTGTAATTAATTGTTATTTAATGATTTCATTACACTATTTTTTAGATAAATATCAATAACTCTTTTTCAACCTGTCGAGATTGATTTTGCTTTCGCGGTCTTTGATAGTCTCCCGTTTGTCGTAAAGTTTTTTACCCTTTCCAAGGGCAATTTCCATCTTTGCCAAACCTTTTTCGTTAATAAAAAGTCGCAGAGGAACAATGGTCAACCCTTTGGTTTGTACACTTTTCTCCAAAGATTTCAGTTCCCTTTTGTTCAAAAGTAATTTGCGTTCGCTTTTGGCTTTGTGGTTATAATGCGTACCAAAACTGTATTCTTCGATATGCGTATTGATAGCGAACAATTCACCATTACTGAACTCACAAAAACTATCGGTAATATTCGCCTTCCCCATACGTATGGATTTAATTTCTGTGCCCGCCAATACAATGCCGGCGACATATTTGTCCAGAATTTCGTATTCAAACTTTGCCCGTTTGTTTTGTATGTTAACCTTATTTTGCATAGCACAAAATTAATTAAATTATCATTAATCAAACTACGGAACCGCAAAGAATACGAAAAATTTTGTGCTTTCGCGATGTAAAAGCAATTCTAAATCATCAGTTTATCAAAATCATTTTTAATAAATCCTCCAAAATATACTGATTATCCAATAATTAAACGTAAATTTGCCCCTATTTTAAATATATTTATGAATACATTTCAAACATTAGGATTAAACGAAGAATTATTACGAGCTATTGCAGACTTGGGCTTCGAAACACCGTCAGAAGTACAAGAAAAAGCAATTCCTGTATTATTGGAAAAAGACACCGATATGGTAGCCCTGGCACAGACAGGAACAGGAAAAACAGCCGCTTTTGGTTTTCCGCTAATCCAAAAAATCAATCCGAAAGACCGAAGCACACAAGCGCTTATTCTTTCACCAACACGCGAACTTTGCTTGCAGATTACCAACGAAATCAAGAATTACTCAAAATATGTCGAAGGCTTACATACGGTAGCCGTTTATGGGGGAGCAAGTATTACGGAACAGGCGAAACAGGTTAAAAAAGGGGCACAGATTATCGTTGCTACGCCCGGAAGAATGCTCGATATGATTAGACGTCGGTATGTGGACATTACCGGCATTCAGTATTGTGTTTTAGACGAAGCCGATGAAATGCTTAACATGGGATTTCATGAGGACATTACCTCCATTCTTTCCGATACACCAGACGAAAAAACAACTTGGTTGTTCTCTGCAACTATGCCGAGAGAAGTTGCCCAGATTGCTAAAGAATTTATGTCAAACCCATACGAAATCACGGTCGGACATAAAAATCAGGGTACGAAAAACGTTAGCCATGAATATTATACCGTTGGTGCAAGAGACCGTTATCCGGTATTGAAAAGGCTTGCCGATATGCACCCGGATATCTTTTCTGTGGTATTTTGCCGAACCAAAAGAGACACGCAAAGTATTGCTGAAAAATTAATTGAAGACGGATACAATGCCGCTGCTTTGCATGGCGATTTATCTCAGGCTCAGCGAGATGGCGTGATGAAATCATTCCGTGGAAGACAAATCCAGATGCTTGTTGCTACCGATGTTGCTGCAAGAGGAATTGACGTGGACGACGTAACCCACGTGATTAACTACCAGTTACCTGACGATGTGGAAACCTACACGCACCGTTCGGGAAGAACAGGTCGTGCCGGGAAAACAGGAACTTCAATCGTGATTATTACCAAAAGTGAAAGAAGAAAGATTTCTCAGATTGAACGCATCATGAAAACGGAGTTCAAAGAGAAAACGATTCCTACCGGAGAAGAAATCTGTGAAGTGCAACTTTTCCATTTGGTTAATAAGGTAAAAGACGTAAAAGTAGATACCGAAATTGAGAAATATTTACCGAAAATTGAAGAAGAACTGGCTGATCTATCCAAAGAAGAACTTATCCGCCGTATGTTTTCGGTAGAATTTAACCGATTTATCGAATATTACAAAAAGCAAAACATTCTGAAAGCTCCCACCAAAGGCGAAGTTTCAGGTAACGAAGATTCAGTAAGATATTTTCTGAACCTCGGTGCCAGAGATGATTTTGACTGGATGAGCCTGAAAGACTTCCTGAAAGCAACGCTTGAATTAGGCAGAGATGATGTTTATAAAGTGGATGTAAAAGAAGGGTTCTCTTTCTTTAATACCGATGCGAAACACGCCGACAAAGTAATGAGCTTACTCAATGGTATTCAGCATGAAGGACGCCGTGTGAATGTAGAAATTTCCTCTTCAGGAGGAGGTGGCGGTGGTCGCCGAAGCGGTGGAAAAGGAGACAGAGGAAGAAAACCAAGACGAGGAGATCATGATTCATCAAGTAGTCCAAAATTCGGACGCAGAAGAAATCAGGACAGACAAGAACGACCGTTAAAAAATGAACGTTCTAATACCAGAGGAAACCGCCCGAGACGCTCAAAATAATTTTGTTAATTATTTAATAACAGGGCAGGAAACTGTATAAATACTCTTATTTTTGAAAACTATATTTTGACAATATGAGAATTTATACAGTTTTTGTTTTTTTACTACTCACAACAGCACTATTTGCACAGGAAACCGTTAAAGGAACGGTGTTGAGCGACATCACTTATACGCCCGAACCCGATGTGAGCATCATCAACCTGAACTCATTAAAAGTTACTAAAACCAACCAAAACGGAGTGTTTGAGATTCAGGCTGAGCTTAATGATACGCTACATATTTCAGCAGAAGGATACAAAGCCTTAAAAATAAAAGTAACCAACGACTGGCTGAAAGGCTATGAGGTAAAAGTGTATATCAAAGACCTTTCTACCGTACTTGATGAATTGATAATCAACAATGTAGAGTTAACAGGCTTTTTGGAAATCGATAGTAAACGGTTGGCTTATGCCACCTATGACATTACCGGTTCATTGGCAGCTGCCGGTTTGCCGTCTTATCATCAGGTTACTTTTAATCCGGTCAAGAAAATTTACGATTTTCTGAAGAAAAATTCCAAAACTACACAAACCATCAACCGGATTCAGGAAGAAACCGAGTTGATTGAACTCATGAAAACAAAATATGACCGGGAAACCGTTTCTGCTTTGTTGAATATTTCAAAAGAAGACATTGTTGCTGCCTTGCAAATGTGTGACAAAAGCGAAAGGTTTATTTATTCAGCGTCTGATTATCAGATATTCATTGCTCTTAACGAATGTGCAAGAAAATAACAGGTTTCTGTTGTAAGTTATTCGCAATAAACCTAAATTTGTATTCCGGACAAAGATTCAACACCTTATGAATATCATCATCAAAAACGCCTGTATCATAGACCCATTCGGAGCTTATAATCAGCAGATTAAAAGTATAAAAATCAGCAATGGAATCATTAACAAAATCGCTGACGACATTGCAGTCTCAGACAATGATTTACTCGTTGATATTCCGAATTTACACATTTCTTATGGTTGGATTGACAGCTCGGTAAGTTTTGGCGAACCAGGTTATGAAGAACGGGAAACTATTGCACATGGACTGGAAGTAGCTGCAAAAAGTGGTTTTACACACATTTGTTTGAACCCGAATACCGACCCTGTGATTGACAATCAAGCCGGGATTAATCTGGTACTGAGTAAAGCATCGGGTCAGGCCTCTACTCTACTGCCTATTGGTGCTTTGACCAAAAACAGCGAAGGTATTGATATGGCAGAAATGTTTGATATGAAAAATGCTGGTGCGGTTGCTTTCGGCGATTACAAAAAGTCAATGGAAAATGCCAATCTGCTCAAAATATCTCTGCAATATACCCAAAACTTTAATGCACGGGTTATTGCTTATGCGTCCGACAAAAATATTAAAGGAAAAGGCGTGGTAAATGAAGGTGTGGTTTCGACACGGCTCGGATTAAAAGGAATTCCTGATTTGGCAGAGGAAATCGTGGTTGCCCGAAACTTATACTTATTGGAATATACCAGCGGAAAAATGCACATTCCGACTATCAGTACACAGAAATCTATTGAGCTAATCAAAGCCGCCAAGGCTAAAGGATTGGACGTGACGTGCAGCGTAGCTGTTCATCATTTGGTATTGACAGACGAACAACTGGATAATTTTGATACACGATATAAAGTCGCTCCTCCACTAAAAGACGAAACAACCCGCCAAGCCTTAATCAATGCAGTACTAGACGACACGATTGATTGTATCACTACAGACCACCAACCTTGGGACATCGAGCACAAAAAGCTGGAATTTGATTTGGCAAAAGACGGTACTATCGGACTTGAATCGGCATTTGGTGCGTTGCAAAATGTACTTCCGCTGGACGTGATTATAAAAAAATTATTGGGTGCTTACACCATTTTTACGAACATCATACCTGAAATAACTGTAGATAGAACAGCGAATCTTACTTTGTTCAGTCCAGATACAGCATATACATTTACTGTTGATAATATTCTATCCAAATCAAAAAACAGTGCTTTTCTACGGCAACAAATGAAAGGAAAGGTTTCAGGAATTATCAATAATAATAAATTGATTATCAATGAATAAAGTAACCAAAGACGGAAAACTGGCTGCTGTAATCACACACATTACCTTTATCGGTCCGATTATCGCTTACTTTATCAACATGGATGATAAAGACGAGTTTGGTAACTTTTATATCAGGCAAAGTATCGGTATATTGTGCATATTCTTCGTTATCGGTGCATTGATTGGTGCTATTCCCAACCCATGGGCTGCGTATGGCTTTTTCCTGTTTGTTTTTATTTTATGGGTATATAGTTTTGTCGGAGCTTTGAGTAACGAATACAAATTGTTGCCGGTTGTAGGTAAATATTTTCAAAAATGGTTTACATTCAGAAAAAATGATGCAAAAAAATAAGACTTTAAATTATCTCATTAAAGAGCCCAAAACAATTAAAGATAAAAACCCGTTGTTGCTTTTGCTACACGGCTATGGCAGCAATGAAGAAGATTTATTTTCCTTTGCCGGCGAATTACCAGACGATTGTTATGTGATTTCAGCTCAGGCTCCGTATGCTCTTTCCTCTTTTGGCTACGCTTGGTATGACATTAGTTTTGACAGTGATATGAATAAATTTTCTGACGATGAACAAGCTGTTGAGTCCAGAGATAAAATTGTTCAGTTCATTGATGAATTAACTACTGAATACCCCATCGACAAAGAAAATATTCATTTGATTGGATTTAGTCAAGGTGCTATTCTAAGCTATTCGATTGCATTGTCTTATCCTGAAAAAGTAAGAAAAATAGTCGCTTTGAGTGGTTATTTTAATTCAGATATTATTAAACCTGATTACGAAAAAAACGATTTTTCCCGATTGTCTTTCTTTGTTTCACACGGCACTTCCGACCAGGTTATTCCCATCGAATGGGCAAGAAAAACACCGCAGGTTTTAGAAGAATTAAACATTGCTTTTGAGTATCATGAATATCCTGTTGGTCATGGCGTTGCCCCAAAAAACTTCTTTGATTTTAAAGATTTTTTAAACAAATAAAAACGGAACGCTGATAACGCAAGTTGGTATAAGTTTTTTGATTTTTATTTTGTCTGTTCAATAAGTTTGTCAAAGTTAACTTTGATACGTTTTTGTTCTTCAAATAAATAATATTTTGTAAAAGGAGCTCCGCAATCATCACTTTCAATTTTATGAATTAATTCTTCATTTTCAAAGTAACTTCTGTCTTCCTGAATTTCCGATTCATCAAAGTCAAACACTTCTGTGTCGTTATTTTCTTTCCTGGTGGTTTCGTTCCAAGTGATTGGACGATTGTATTTATACCATTTTTCAAAAACGAAAGAGAGTTTTCCGTCAAGTAAATAATACTCAGTTAGAGATTGTCCCATTTCGCCAAAATTTCGTGTGACAATTTTTTCTAATTGTCCGTTTTGGTAATAAAATTTTGCCTCGCCACCTTCTGTTGTTTCCCAAAGTTCTAATGTTTTAATCGAACTCCAGTTTGTTATTGAGTTAACTCTTTTGAAGTTTTCTCTGATGGGTTTTAATTTGTCGGTCAAATAGTCTTTTATAGGTAAATCTTCCTCGCTAATAGTTTCTTTTAATTCGACAGTACCCGATTGGAAACTATTTATCACAGGAGTTTGTGCAAAGTTTGACTGTCCGCAACTTGCCAATAACAAAAACACCAATATGTTAATTATTTGTTTCATTGTTGTTGTCTGCCGCTGACATTTAAATATTCTTTTATCCTAAAAAAAACACCTATTCCCCTATATCCGTAATATCTTTGGGCTCATATTCCGCTGCCTGATAGGATTTTTTACCATGAATATATAATACAAAATTCTCTTTATCAAATAGATAATTATCCTTTTGATATTTACCCTCTTTGTTTTTTGCTATGATTATACCCGATTGGATTTCAGGCAGAAAAAGTTCTAATTCTGATTCATTATCATTAAACAACACAAAGGCACTGATGATCGCGGCGTCTGTGGCGTCGTCATTCGTCGGGTCTGAAACCGGGTTCAGGCGATAAGCGACCTCAAACAGTTGCACACAATCTCCCCGCAGATTACTCCATGTGTAACCAGCAGACGAAATGCAACCATGCTCGTCTTCGTCCCCGCCTACTTTTTCCTGGAAAGTATTTTCCTTCGATTCTATCTGAGAATCATTGTTTTGCTTGAGAATTTTATCACAACTTATCAGCAAAAATCCTGTCAGTATTATCAAAAACGTTTTTTTCATAACTAATATCCCATTTCAGAAATCACATTAAAAGTAGTAAATTCATTTGGATTAAAATGATATTCAATCAACATTTCGCCGTCTTTAATTGCATTTTTGTATGCTAATATTATCCACTTATGATTAAGCACAGTTGCTTTATAAACCACCGATTTACTTCCGTCCGATGCTTGTGGTAACAGCGGGTTCCCGTCGGGCTGGGTATTTAAAACAGTAAAGTCGCTGAGTACCTTGTCCATGACCGTTTTGTAGCCATATTCTTTGTAAAAATTCTGGGCTTTTTCATTTTCATCTATAGAAAAATAACTCGCCTCTTTATATCTGTTTTTGTATGCAGTCAGCGAATCTTTAATGTTTTTATATTGCTCAATCTGATGGTCTTTTTCTTTGAGAATCCTTCCATCATTAACCACCAAAAACACATTAATAATAAAGGAAAAAAGGAACAAATAAAGGAAAATACTTTTTTTCATGGAGTTGTTTATTAATTTAAGCCGAAAGTTAAAAATTATAATCTTATGCTTTACCAATTTTATAATATATTTTTCACTGGCGAAAAAAATATTCGGCAAAAAACATCTTGTATTTCATTTTTTCATTAAATTTGTTCATTGAAATTTGGCAATGAGGTCTGCCTTAAACCGCTTTAATTAAAGCTGATGACTTCTACTTTAATGGCTTATGCCAATTGTAGAACTATGTATTTAAGGCAATTATGAACCACATCAAATTCAAAAAAAATCTATGCTCGCTCGAGCAAGCTTTCTCTTTATTTTATCTTTTCAAATGGATACTTATTTGTCTTACGTTAGGCATTATCGTAGGAAGTATTTCGGCATTTTTTCTGTTAAGTTTAGATTGGGCAACCAGCTGGCGTGAATCTCATTTGTGGATAATTGCTTTGCTGCCTGTCGGTGGTTTCATCATCGGATTGTCGTACCATTTGTACGGAAACAGCGTAGTAAAAGGCAATAATTTGTTGTTGGAAGAGCTACACACGCCGAAAAAAATAATTCCTTTCCGAATGGCTCCGCTAGTTTTATTCGGTACAATTCTCACGCATCTTTTCGGTGGTTCAGCTGGACGTGAAGGTACAGCCGTTCAGGTCGGAGGTGCTGTTGCAGACAGATTTACCAAAGTGTTTAATTTATCAAAACGCGACCGGCAAATCATATTGATTGCCGGAATAAGTGCCGGTTTTTCATCTGTTTTTGGCACGCCATTGGCAGGCGGAATTTTTGCTTTAGAAGTTTTGATTTTAGGCAGAATTCGTCTTGATGCCATTGTGCCAAGTTTTTTGGCTGCAGTGTTTGCAGATTATTTTTGCCGTTTCTGGAATGTACCGCACACGCATTATCACATTAATTCGGTTACAGAAATAACTCCGGTTACTATATTGTGGGCTGTATTTGCCGGAATTATTTTTGGATTAATTGCTATGTTATTTTCCAAATCTACACATTTCTGGAGTACACTTTTTGAGAAAAACATTAAATATCCACCACTTCGTCCGGTCATAGGAGGAGTAATTCTGGCTACTACTGTTTATTTAATGGGAACAACAAAATACATCGGACTGGGAATCCCAACAATTGTCAATGCCTTTGAGACAGAATTAAATTCTTACGATTTTCTTTTAAAGCTATTGTTTACCTCATTCACACTCGGAGCCGGTTTCAAAGGCGGCGAAGTCACACCTTTGTTTTTCATTGGAGCTGCTTTGGGAAATGTTTTAATCTGGTTTATCCCGTTACCGATGGAGCTGTTGGCAGGAATGGGATTTGTAGCTGTTTTTGCCGGAGCGACCAACACTCCTATCGCCTGTACTGTCATGGGAATTGAGCTTTTCGGAATAGAATCAGGAGTGTTTATTGCGTTGGCTTGCTCAACAGCTTATCTTTTTTCCGGTCACACCGGGATATATTCTTCCCAAATCATCGGAAGTCCGAAAAATCGTTTATTTGTCCGTGAAAAGGGTTTGCCTTTATCCAATGTTAAAGAGAAAAGAAAACGGGAATAATGTGCATAAAAAAAGCTGTAATCATTGATTACAGCTTTTTTGTGGGAAGAGCAGGATTCGAACCTGCGAAGGTTTCCCAACGGATTTACAGTCCGTCCTCGTTGGCCGCTTGAGTATCTTCCCGACCCTTGCGGAGAAAGAGGGATTCGAACCCCCGGACCTGTTACAGTCAACGGTTTTCAAGACCGCCGCATTCGACCACTCTGCCATTTCTCCTTTGCAATATGTTTTTCTGAACTTGCGAGTGCAAATATAGGAGGATTTTTTATTTCTGCAAACACTTTCGGGTATAAAAATGATTTTTTTTATTCAGGATAATTTTTTTCAAGCACAATAGTTTTTTTAAGTATTTGATGTTGAGAATGATATTATTTTTCAAACAAAAATATTTTTATTTATTTTTTTTCAATCATATCCCTGATTACTGATTTTTTCTTATATTTAACCATACTAAATATGAAACTATGACCGAGATTACCCGCTTATTCGATATCCCTTATTACCAGCAGCGTAATTATGAACTGAGCAAATGTTTTACAACCAAATACGGTAATGAATGGAAATCTGTCTCAACGTCTGAGTATCTGGAACAGGCAAATACTGTTTCAAGGGCTTTACTGGCTATGGGCATAAAGCCCGGGGATAAAATCGCTGTGATAACAGACCGGAACAGAACCGAATGGCACATATTGGATATCGGCATTTTGCAGATAGGTGCTGTTTCTGTACCGATTTATCCAACTATTTCTGCTGAGGATTACCAATATGTATTATCCCATTCAGAATCTATAATGGTATTTGTGTCAAATCAGGAAATATATGAAAAACTCAATACGGTTAAACTCAATATACCTAAGCTCAGAGCCATTTATTCTTTTGATGAAATCGAAGGTTGTGCCAATTGGTCAATGGTGCTGAAAGCCGGCACGGAACACCTGAACCAACAACAGGAGGTTTTTAAACTGATGGACGAAGTAAAGCCCGAAGATTTGGCCTCACTCATATACACTTCCGGAACCACCGGACGTCCGAAAGGTGTAATGCTCACACACAAAAATATAGTTTCCAACGTGTTAGGGTGCGAATCCAGAGTTCCGTTTGACAAAGGAAAATTCACAGCATTGAGTTTTCTACCCTGCTGTCATATTTTTGAAAGAATGATTTTATACCTATATCAATACATGGGCGTTTCGATATCATTTGCTGAATCTATTGACAAAATCGGGGATAATCTGAAGGAAGTAAAACCACAGGTAATGACGGTTGTTCCGCGGGTGTTAGAAAAAGTTTATGATAAAATCTATGCCAAAGGTGCTTCCCTATCCGGACTGAAGAAGAATATTTTCATGTGGGCAATTAAAGTCGGCGAAAAATTTGAACCTTATCAATCCGGTTTCTTTTATAATTTACAGCTCAAAATTACCCGAAAACTCGTATTTAGTAAATGGCATGAAGGTTTAGGTGGTAATCTGGAATTACTGGTATCGGGTTCTGCCGCTTTACAACCAAGACTGGCACGGATTTTCGGTGCGGCCGAAATCCCGGTAATGGAAGGTTATGGACTGACTGAAACCTCGCCGGTAATTTCTGTTAATGACCAAAGAAATAAAGGTTGGAAAATCGGAACGGTGGGTAAAGTTATTGATAATGTAGAAGTTAAAATCGCTGATGACGGCGAAATATTGTGTAAAGGACCGAGTATCGCTCAAGGATATTATAAAGATGAAGAAAAAACAGCTGAGGCATTTTCCGACGGTTATTTCCACACTGGTGATATTGGCAATATTGATGAACAGGGCTTTTTGTCTATTACTGACCGTAAAAAAGAAATGTTCAAAACGTCGGGAGGTAAATATGTCGCTCCGCAGTTGCTGGAAGGCGAACTTAAACAATCACGTTTTATTGAACAGATAATGATTGTCGGAGAAGGTGAAAAAATGCCAGGCGCTTTAATCCAACCTAATTTTGATTTTATCAAAGAATGGGCAACCCGAAAAAATACGAATATTGGAACTACGCTGAAAGATATTTGTCAAAATAAGGAAGTAATTGACCGGATTCAACAAGAAATAGACCAAATCAATCCTCGGTTTGGTAAATGGGAACAGATTAAAAGGTTTAAACTCACGCCAAGTATTTGGTCTATCGAAACTGGTGAACTCACACCAACTTTAAAAATGAAACGTAAAATTATTTTAGAGAAATATAAAGATTTGTATGAGCAAATTTACGGTCGCTCATAGATTTGGTTTCATCGAACTGAAAAAAGAATCCCTTGTTTTATTGTAAAAACAAGGGATTTTCATATTTATCAGCATCTCCTCTCCTCCTATTTCTTCTTCCGATAAGCCCAATGGAAAACTTGTGGTAAAACGGTAAGTGACAGAATCATACAAATCAACAATCCTCCTACAATCATAATGGCAAGCGGTTTCTGAATTTCGGAACCCATTCCTGATGAAAGTGCGGCAGGTAGCAAGCCTAATGAACCCATTAAGGCAATCATTACAATCGGACGGATTCGGTCATATACACCTTTTGAAACAGCGTCTTCCAGGTTCATTTTCCTGAAATTATCTTTCATTACAGCAATCAGAATAATGCTATTTATCGTATTGACTCCGAAGAGAATGATAAACCCGATTCCTGCCGAAATTCCGAAAACCGTTCCCGTAAGCCAAAGCGAAATAAACCCTCCGATAAAAGCAAACGGAATCGTACTTGAGGCTATAAGCGTGTCTTTAATCGTTCCGAAATTGAAATACAAAAGGAATAAAATCAGTAACAAAACAGCCGGAACGATAATCGCTAACTGGTCTGTTGCCCTTTCTTTGCTTTCAAATTCTCCTGCCCAAACGACTTTGTTTTCTTCGGGAATATGAACTTTTTCGGCTACTTTGGCTTTTGCTTCTGCAATGGTACTTCCTAAATCCCGGCCTTCTATGCTAAACCCGACAGCTATGTAGCGACTACTTCCTTCACGATAAATAAAGGTTGGTCCTGTGATATAGCTGATGGTCGCTATCTCCCTCAATGGGATTTTTGTACCCGATTCGGTCGGAATGAGAATATCTCCGATTTTTTCATCGTCATCACGGTATTCTTTAGCAAAACGAATACGGACGTCAAACATTCGGTCTTCTTCATAGAATGTGGTAACGGCACTTCCTCCGATTGCCATTTCCACAACCGCCTGTGCATTGGCCATATCCACGCCGTACCTAGCCATTTTGTGATCGTGGAGCTGAATACGAAGCTCAGGAAGTCCAATGTTTCGGTAAACGTTCAAATCTTCGATTCCCTCCACATCTTTAATCGCATCGGCTACCTGGTCTGCATATTCTTCAAGTTTGAACAAATCATTCCCGAAAATTTTTACGACCAATGAGCTCTTAACACCAGCCACATATTCTTCTACATTATCCTGAATCGGTTGACTAAACCCGAAGACAATTCCCGGATAAGTCTGTAATTCCTTTCGCATTTCTTCGATAAGCTCGTCTTTTGACAGCTTGCTTTTCCATTCTTTTTCGGGATAAAGTTGGATATGAAATTCAATATTGAAAAAGCCTGTCGGGTCTGTTCCGTCATTAGGTCTTCCGACTTGGTTCAGAACGAATTTTACTTCTTCAAAACCCCTGATTTTGTCTTTCATTTCTTTAGCCAAACGAGTAGATTCCTGAATGTTTACGCTATTCGGAAGCGTGGCTCTTACATACAATGCTCCCTCATTCAGTTTCGGAATAAACTCTGTTCCGTAATTCATAAAACGGACTCCGCAAACAGCCAATAAAGCAATAAACCCGAAAATAGTTGCTTTTTTATGTTTTGCACTCCATTGGAATAGTGTGTACATTGAGTTTTTGAAAAACCTCGAAATGAAATTTTCTTTTTCGACAATGTTCTTACGAAGTAAAAATCTACACATTACAGGAACATAAGTAATGCTCAAAATCAACGAACCCAAAAGAGCATAACCTAAAGTGAAAGCCAAAGGCGAAAACATTTTTCCCTCTACTTTCTGGAAAGAGAAAATGGGAATAAGTGCGACAATCAGGATAATCTGTGCAAAAACGATGTATCCTGCCACGCTTCCTGCACTTTTTTTGATGAGCCCCGATTTGGACATTTTATTAAATGCAGGCATTCCGACTTTATGAGCCTTTTTCTCCATTGCCACAAAAACGGTTTCGACTATCACGAGCGTTCCCTCCAAAAGCAATCCGAAATCGATAGCTCCCATCGAAATCAAATTGGCAGGCAAGCCCTGAATACGCAACATCATAATGGCAAACAGGAACGAAAGTGGAATAACGGAAGCCACAATTACAGTCGTTCGCCAATTATATAGAAAGATAAAAACGATAACCGAAACGAGGAAAATTCCTTCGATAATATTTTTAGCAACGGTGCTTACGGTTGCATTTACCAATTCTGTACGGTCGATAAAAGGTTCGATTTTTACATCTTTAGGAAGAATGGTATTATTCAGTTCTTCGATTTTTTCTTTCAATCTTGGTATCACATCGTCAGGATTTTCGCCACGAAGCATAATCACAACACCCTGAACCAAATCATCTTCGTCTTGTAGTCCGACTTGTCCCAATCTTGGCTTGGCGGAAATTTCAACCTGTGCTACGTGCTTTACCAAAATCGGTGTATTGCCACGAACTTCAATCAGGATATTTTCAATGTCTTCTGTTTTTTCTAAAAGACCAACACCACGAACCACATAAGCCTGAGCACCTCTTTCAATCACATCGCCACCTACATTGATATTACTTTTTGAAACGGCTTCATATACATCTAAAGGCGACAAATCGTAATTTGCCAATTCGGTCGGATTGATTTTGATTTCGTAAATCTTTTCTTCTCCTCCAAAACTCACAATATCTGCTATTCCCGGGACAGCTACAAGCTCTCGTTCGATAACCCAATCTTGAATGGCGGTTATCTCCTTAACGGGTCTGTTGCTTCGGATTACATAACGGAAAATCTCTCCTGTAGCTCCGTAAGGTGGCTCGATTTCTGCATCTGCTCCGTCAGGTAAATTGATTCCCTGAAGTCGGTTTGAAGCGTATTGTTGTGCATAAAAATCATCGACATCATCGTCAAAAATTACGGTAACCACCGACAATCCGAATAAGGAAATAGAACGTACTTCCGCCTTTTTCGGAATGGTATTCATCTGCTTCATTATCGGAAGCGTCACGAATTTCTCGATTTCTTCGGCACTTCTGCCCGACCATTGCGTGATAATTCTGGCCCTGGTGTTGGTTACATCGGGAAAAGCCTCAATAGGTGTATGCTTCAGACTGATAATTCCTACAACGACCAATAATCCCGTAAGGAAAAAAATGATAATTGGATTTTTCAGCGAAAAAGCAACTATATTTTGAATAAATTTTTGCATCTATATTATTGTTTAATCGTTGATTTGTTAAACCGTTTAATTGTTAAGTTTGATATAATCTTAACGTCACTTCGAGTGATTTTTCGTAGAGAAACGAAGAAAAATTGTATCGAGAAGTTTTCTGATTATTTTGGTTCTCGATACGTTTTTGTTGCATTTCATTTCACAAAAACTACTCGAACTGACGTATGGAGATATATGAAACTTTATTAGTTAGTACCTATTTCCTCAAAAATCAACAGCTGGTTTTTGGTAATGATTTTTTCGTTTTCTTCCAATCCGCTTTCGATATAGGTTATCCCGTTTCCTTTGGTCAGTAGCGTAACTTCACGAGCTTCAATATTGCAGTCGTCTTTGTAAACCAAAACGTAATTTTTTCCGTTGAAAAACACCAAACACGAAGTCGGAACGGCTACTTTCTGCTTGTCGGTTTTTTTAAGAGCGATTATGTCGGCTATCATTCCGGGTTTTAACTTAAATCCCTCGTTATCCAATACAATGCGGGCTTTCAGCACTTTTGCATTTTCGGACAAAACCTGCGAAATCACGTCAATTTTTCCTTTGAAAATTTCGTCAGGATACGACAGTGTTTTGATTTCAACTTCCATTCCTTTGCTTATGTGGGCAATATCGGTCGAATAGATATTTGCCATAGCCCACACATTATTCAAATCGGAAATTGAAAAAAGAGGTTCTCCCTCGTTGGTTACGGTTGTTCCCGAATTGATATTTTTAGCCGTAATAATTCCCGAAGCGGGTGCTTTAATCTGAAATACGTTTTTGGTACTGCTCGCACTGTACAGGCTCAAATTGTTCTCGACCTTTTGCTTTTCGGATTCCAAAACCCGAAGATTATTCTGAGTCTCAATCAAATCCCTGTTTGACGAAATTCCGTCTTTAAACATCTGTTCTTTTGCATTTAGATCGACTTTTGCAACTTCAATCTGTGCTTTGAGCGAACTCAATTCTGCCTGAAGCGAACTCAATTCCGTACTCTGCATTTCTGCCAAAACCTGTCCTTTGGTAACAGCGTCTCCCAAAGAAAAATACGTATTGGAAATAATTCCGTCCACAAGACTTACAAAATGCACAACCTTGTCGGGATTGGATTCTATGCTTCCTACGAGATGAATTCCCTCCGTAACAGCTTGTTTTTCGGTCGTTGTGATTTCGGTAATGCTTTTGTTTTTTTCGTTCAGACAGAATTTCTCTTTCTGAGCTGCCTTAAATTCTTCTCTATTCTGACAGCCCGTGAGCAACAGGATAATGGAAATCGGTAAAAAGTATTTTTTCATAGTTACTGAATTTATGATTTAAAAGCCCCTCCTTTGGAGGGGTTGGGGAGGATTAAAGGTCTTTTCCTAATGAATAATTGAGTTCTTCTGCTTTCTGATTAACTTCTTTTCGGGCTTCGAGTATGATTCTTTTGTTATTCAGATAAGCGTCCATAAAGTCGAAATATTCCAACATACTCACATTTCGGGAAGTGAAGTTTTTGGTGTAATTTCCCAACAACAAATCTAAATCTGCTTCATAATCCGTATCGATTTTATTCAGAAAATCAATAGCCTGTTGCAATGATTTATAGGATAGAAAGATTTCGTTTTCGATAGTCAGCACCGTTTGCTCTTTCTGAACTTTGGCGTTTTCGATACTGATTTGTGCTTTTTTGATGTTTCCTTTGTTTCGATTGAAAAATGGCAAATCGAACGATACTCCGAAACCCACAAAATCAAGCATTGTATTTCCGTTGCGGTCGTAATTCACTCCGAAAGTCAGGTCGGGAATGCGTTGTGCTTTTTCGTAAGACAGCAATTTGTTAGAATATTCTTCTTCCAATAAAGCCAATTTGTAATCGGGACGGTTTTCTTTTGCATTTTCAACAACCTGTTCAATGAAAATTGATTGATAAGGTTTAGGGTCTTTCACAAAACCGTCATTAGTGATTTCGATAGAAACATTCGGATTTATACGAAGTAAAAGTTTTAACTCTTTCTGGATTTCGTCGGATTCCCGTGTTAATTCCAAAATTTCTTTGTTGATTTCGAGTTCCTGTGCTTTTAGTCGGATATATTCCGCCTTTGAAATATTGCCTTTGTTCAGTTGATTTTGGTAGGCATTGGTCAATATCGAAATGTTTTCAATCAGGTTTTGATGAACTTTTACCGACTGCTGAACATATTGCAATTCAGTTAGCTGGTTGCGAAGTTCGAGCTTCAGACCTCTTAACAAATCTTCAAAATACTGCTCCGCTTTTGAAACATCGACTTCCTCCAAAGCAATGAGTTTTTTGCGTTTTCCTGCCGTTTGTATGAGCTGTTGCAATTCAAAAGCGATTTGTTGATTTCTTCCGAAATTGCCCAAAAATGGAGGTGATGGCTCGACTGTGCTATTCTTCCAAAGGTTTATCTCACTTATCGAAAATTCAGGATTTGGCCATAAGCGAGCTTGAATAACCTCTGCTTTCTGACTTTCGATATTGAGCTTTTCGGAAATCAAAAGAAGATTGTTCTGCAAAAACATTGTTTCTGCATCTTCTCGCGAGATTTTAAGTGTTTCCTGTGCCTGTAGCTGTAATCCGAAAGTTATACATACACAGAATAAAAGAATTCTTCTCATTTTTTACAACATTTTCTAATGTTGCAAAAGTGATTTTATCGAACTTAAAAAAGGCTTAAAGGATATAAAATTTGGCTTAAGGCGTGTTTTTTATCATTCAATCTACACAAAGTTTTCTAAATTTGCTCTATGAGAATCTTAGTGATTGAAGACGAAATTACGCTCAACAAAAATATTTGTGAGGCACTGTTGGCTGAAAATTTTACGGTCGAAAGTGCCTTTGATGGTTTTTTGGCGAAGAGATTTCTTAAAAAAGAAACTTTCGATTGTGTGGTAATGGATATAAATTTACCCAAGAAAAACGGTTATGATTTGTGCGAGGAGTTCAGGGAATATAACACTCAAACTCCCATTCTCATGCTTACCGCTTTTGATGAACTTGAAGATAAAATCAAAGGATTCGATAGTGGTGCGGATGATTATTTGACTAAGCCTTTTTTTATGAAAGAGCTGATAATGCGGATACATTCACTTATAAAAAGAAGTCAAAATAAGTCTGAGAATAGCTCTAATGAAATAATTATCGCTTCAGATATTTTCATTAATATTGCTCAAAAAAAGGTTAAAAGGCAAAATCAGGAAATACAGCTTACGCCAAGAGAATATCAAATTTTAGTCAAACTCTGTAAGCACCCGGGAGAAATCATTTCCAAGAATGATTTAATAAAAGAAATTTGGGGAACTTCGCTTGATGTAAACACTAACACCATTGAGGTTTATGTCAATTTTTTACGCAACAAAATCGACAAACCCTTTGGGAAAAAATCTATTAAGACCAAAATTGGCTATGGGTATTATTTGGAGATAGAATGAAAGTCAGAAACAAAATACTCATCTACTTTTCAAGTACAGTAATAGTGCTATCGGCTCTATCGCTTGTGATTGTTTTTATTTTGTTTTCGGCACATCGCGAAGAAGAATTTCAGCAACAACAGTTTTCAAAGATTAAATATACGGTAGGTCTTGCAGAAGAATTTGGTAAAATAAGTGCAGAAGTTTCAAGGTTATTAGACAAACAGGATATACACGACTTTTATGATGAAAAAATGCTTATTTATGATAACAAGAAAAAGCTTGTTTTTTCGAGTATTGACAGTCTTGATATTATAAAGTCTAATGCTATTCTCAACAAACTTTCGGTTTCAAACAATTGGATTGAAACCAAGGAAGGCGGTTATGATTTGATTGGAGTTTATATCGAACACAACGATAAAGGCTACTACGGAATAAGTAAAGCATACGACTACTTTGGGTATTCCAAAAAGGATTTTCTTCAAAAAGTACTTGTCGGAATTTTCCTTGCTATTGTGCTAATCGTTCTTTTGGTTTCGTTTTATTTGTCGAATATCATTGCTAAACCTATTTCTGAACTGACAAAAAAAATTGAAAATTATGACCTGCACAATGAAGAAAATCAACCTCTGCAACTCAAAACTACCACTTCTGAACTGAAAAATTTATCAGAAAAATTCAACGAGTTGCTGAAACGCACCAATGATGCTTTTAGGTTTCAGAAACACAGCATTCAACATATTTCTCACGAACTAAAAACGCCTATTGCGGTATTGGTTTCCGAACTCGAAAAGATTGAACAACGAGAAGATATTGAAGAAATAAAATCAGAGCTTCGCGGACAAACTAAAAGAGCAAAATCACTTGGAAATATTATCAACGTATTGCTTCAGATTTCGAAAATCGAAACAAATCAGGAAATTACAAAAACTCCTATCAGAATTGATGAAATTATATTCAATTGTATTGTGGAGATTAATTCGCTTTATCCCGAATTTAATTTTGAAGTACACTTCTTACCCGATAACTTAAATGAACATGTATTAAATATTGAAGCCAATGAACCGCTAATCAAACAGGCTTTTCTTAATTTAATGATGAACGCTGTTCATTATTCAGACAATCAAAAAGGAAAAATAATTTTTGATTGTTCATTTGATGAACTTACAATCGTTATTTCAAATTCAGGAAAAACATTATCAAAAGAGGAAAAGAAATTTCTTTTCTCTCATTTTTTTAGAGGTAAAAATGCTCAAAATCAGCAGGGTTTTGGACTTGGATTGGTGCTTGCCAAAAGAATTTTCGCTATTCACAACACTGTAATAAAATACTACTCAAAAGGAAAATCTGAAAATATTTTTGAAGTAAAAATGAAATAATGATTTTATTATTTCCCAAACCACTCATAATCAACGCTTTTTTCCAATTCATTTTCGACCGTATCATCTAAAAAATAAAAAAAGTCGATTCCGGTCAATTTTTCAATGCTATCCGTAGGAACAATATAATCAATAAGTGGTTTTCTTTCATTTTCTTCATGCGGAATCAAATACGCTACCATTTTATAATTCCGGTTATTTTCAAACAGAATAATTTTATAAAAATAATCAGGAACGCTAACCTTTTCTTTTCCAATAGTTTTGAGGTTCTCTTCGAGAACCCCTCCTGTAACCACATAAACTTTTCCGTTTTTACGGACAAAATTACGAACTCTCATTTCCAGACTGTTCCAGATTCCTGTGTTAAGCTCATATTTTTGAGGCGAAATATTCGAGGTATAAAAAGTTTCATCATACGCCTCTTTTGAAAATGTTCTGTCGCCTGCCGGCAAAAGATGACCTCGGGTGTAACCTGAGTTTTTATAGTTATTCCAGTGAGCCGATTCGGTACTAACTTTCGGGTCTTGATTAAAATACGGACGTTTGTTATTTCCACCTGTGATGTGCTCTTTTTTCAATTCATACGCCACCCATTCTGCCTGCTCATGCGGTTCAGAGTAGGATAAATAATAAGTAGAATGCTCAATAATCTGGTTAGTGGTGGAAGTTGGCAAAAAATATACACTGTCCGTACTTTGATGAATCTCTTTTTCTGGGTTTTCCTTATCAAACGAAGTCGTTTCTTTATGCTGAGCCGATGATTTAAAAAAATCGAAATCTACTTTGTTCAGCACAAAAAGTACAAGAAATACTACTGCTACAAAAATATAATATTTTTTACTTTTGGTTTTACTCCTTTTCAAAGCTGTTGAATTTTATCTCACAAAACTACAATTTATTTTTTGTCTTGCAAGAACATAATTTATTCCTATATTTTTTAGCCAATCACATAATTTTTCGTAATTTTATAGTAACTAAATCACATGTCAAAAATGAGTAAAATACTTTTCCCTACCGACTTTTCAGAACCTGCCAACAATGCTTTTATTTATGCGTTGAACTTGGCAAAAGCGACTGATGCTGAATTATTTGTATTAAATTGTTACGAAATGGTTGTGCTGTCCACCACCAGCACAGGCAATCCCGAAATGGTACAGGAAATGTATCAATCCATTGAGCTGAATCATTTTGAACGATTTAAAGAGCAAGTTCCTCTGATGCGAAAAACCGCTGAAGAACATGGGCTTTCTGATGTGAAAATGACTTTTTTGTTTGAAGAAGGTCTTTTGCAAGGTGTAATCCGAAAAATTATTGACGAAGAAGGTATTGATTATATCGTGATGGGAACAAATGGTGCTAATTCACTGGAAAAAAAACTATTAGGTTCTAATACCGTAAATATCATGAACAAAATTGATATTCCGATACTGTCTGTACCGAATGAGGCTAAATTTTCAGACTCTAAAATCAAAACTATCGGTTTTGCAACTATGCTCAGAGAATCTGACAAAAAAGGTATTTACACCATTGCTAAAATCGCAGAAAAACTTGGGGCAGATTTTAAATGTCTGCACGTATTGCGGGACGAAAAAAGCGATTATGACGAAATACTGAACGCCTGGGTAGCCGAATTTGCCCCGCTTGGGGTTACTTTCCATACTGTTTTGAACAGAGATTTAGAACAAAGCGTCTTTTTCTTTATTGACGAATACGGCATAGATGTGATGTGTATCGTAAAAAGACAAATGAATTTCTTTGAAAAACTATTCAGTTCCAGTCTGAGCAAAAAACTGGCTTATCATTCTTATGTTCCGGTTTTTGTACTGAGAGAAGAAAAAATTAATTAGCAAATTGAGTAATTAGCGAATTAGGTAATTGTCAATAATAATTCGCTAATTATTTCATTCACTAATCATCTAACTCATATAAGCATATTGTTCGTTTTCATTGAAAACCACCTGAATATGCTCTAAACGGGAAGTAGAAAGCGAAATACCTTTAAAATCGGCTTTTACCGGAAAGCTTTTATGACTTCTGTCCACCAACACCGTGGTTTTGAATTTTTTGAGCGGAACATTCAGAAAATGTTTTACACCATAAATAAGTGTTGCTCCGGAATTCATCACATCATCAACCAGTACAAGGCATTTGCCGGAATAATCCTCCGGTGGCAGCGAAGTGATTATCGGGTCGATGGGATTTTGTTTGTTGATTTCCGTCTTACAAAGCAAAGTTGTTATTCCTGAAATTTCCTCTACTTTTTTGGCGATTTTTTCCGCAAAAAAGTATCCGCTATTGGCGATTCCGGCAATAACGATTTCTTTTTCATCTACAAACGTTTCCCAGATTTGGTAAGCAATCCGTTTGATAATATGATTAATCTGCTCTTTATCAAGAATAACTTTTTGTTCCATAACTTTAACTTTGTCGGTTTAGGATATTAACATGTACAAATATAACGCAAATTCTCTTATTCAGCATCATTGTTTTCCCCATCTGTCCATAAATAATCATCAATCTCACGACGGTCTTTTTTAGTGGGTCTGCCCAATCCTTTTGCCCGGTAATAATCCTGCGTTTGCCGTACCATTGCCTGATGTTCAAAGGCTTCTTTCGGCGTTTTGTCAATACGGTAAATATCTACCAGCTTGGCCCCTACCCGATTCGGCGGAATATCCAGCACTTCTATTTGATAATTTATCTGGTCTTTCCGCAGGCTAATTTCATCGCCCGGAAACACTTCTCTCGACGCTTTTACCGGTTTTCCGTTGATGCCGACATGCCCTTTATTGATAGCCGCCGTCGCCAGACTCCTTGTTTTAAAATACCTCACAGCCCACAAATACTTGTCAATCCGCATAAAATGATAAAATTGGGTTAATTGTATCACAAAAATAAAGGAAAATTGTATCTTGCACCACCATTAATTAAAATTAATCAATGAAAATTTGTTTTAGAGCAGCTGTTTTGTTTTCAGCTATTACTTTCTTGGCGGGTTGTAAGAAAAATGACGATAATCTGAGTTTCCAGGAAAGAGACCGTGCAGAAGTTTATCAGGAAAATATCGCTGATATTGAATCTTTTTTGAAAACCAACCGGGCGGTAATTACCGATGACGGTCTGTCTTTTGAAAGTGTGGAAGAAGGTTCTGCCCAATCTATCTGGAACCAGTCAGAATACCCTTTACAGTCCATTACATTGCTTAACGACAGCCGTGTCGAAAACAACAAGCTGGAAAAAGTGGAAGATGATGTGGAATACACTGTATATTATATGATTGTGAATGAAGGTGCTGGCGAAAACCCGATTACTATTGACAATGTTTATACAGCTTACCGCACTTTCACGATGAACAAAGAAATGATTGAAGAAAATTTATATGGTTTCTGGAGTTCATTCCCAGCAACGCAGCATGCTCCGAATACAGAGGTAATTTCCGGATACAGACAAATTCTACCGTTGATTAAAACTGCTTCGGGAGTAATCGAAAATCCTGACGGTACGTTTAGTTTTGAAAATCCGGGTAGAATTATTGCTTTTCTTCCTTCCGGATTGGCTTACTTCAGTGGTGGCAGAGGCAAAATTTATGCTTATTCCTCAACAATTTTTGACATTTCTTTGGTGTATAAAGAACATGCCGACCATGACGGCGACGGCATATTGTCTATCTATGAAGATATTAATGGTAATGGCGATTTCTGGGACGACGATACCGACGGCGACGGAGCACCTGACTTTTTGGACGTGGACGATGATGCCGACGGAAAAACCACACGAGAAGAAATCACGTACGAAACCGTTGATGAAAACGGAAATACAGTTACCAAATTATATGAATACGACGAAATTCCGACTTGTCCGGGAGGTACAGTAAAAAAACATCTGGACAGTAGCTGCCAGTAAAAATTCCGGATATGGCTACCACAAATTTTGATGAGCAAATCCGGACAGATTTGGATACATTTCTGTCATTAAAAAGTAAAACATCGTTACAGACAGATGATGTTATTAATATAGGTGCATTTGTCGGTGCAAACTTTTTGAGAATACTTTACCGGGAACAAAAAAACGTAGATAACAAACAGATTAACAGTATATTTGGTGTAATCAGTAATCATTATCACAACTTGTTTAACGACCAGTTAACTAAAGAAAATTACCAACAATTAGCCGATAAAGCTTTGAAAGAGTTACAAGATGTTAATTTTGAACAGAATATGCACGATTTTTTCAGTAAAATTGTTGAGGAGGCTAACGAGAAATAATAGTTTATTGTCTTCCTGAAACGCTGTGTCTGTCATGCTGTAAGCATCTTTTTTAGATTCCTACGGAATGACAAGTTTGTGCAGAATGACAAACATGATGATTAAAGGTTTTTGTAAGGTTTAAAAATTAATTTCCACACCTATTCCGAGCTGTTGCTTAAATTGTATTTTTGGTCCTTCAGTAATCTGAACGCCGTCCACATCTCTTTTGTTTTTGATATCGTCATCGTAAATCAGGTGTGTTCCTAAAGTAGCATTCATAAAATTGTTAACCCGCATTTTCAACTTTAGTTCCCAATCCACATCAATATTCCCGAAATTGTTCAGATAATCGGTATAGAGCTTCAGTTTATGTTCTAAAAAAACATTCTTCAATAACTCTTTATTATATTCATTGGTAATTAAAAAACCAAATTCGTGCCGGGCATTTTTCCCCTTTCTTATCATCACGCCATTTTCATCATACACGGCACCTTCAACACCAAATTCGCCCCGGTTTGCCAGAGTTTCATCTAACACATAGGTAGCTTTCCATGTAGCTGGCGAGAAATAAATCAATAAACCGGTGTTGGGTTTGGCAAATTCCGCCCCAATCCCGAGAAAAAGATAAGCCGGAGCCAATGCTCTTGAAATAGGATTGTCGATATCCGGATAGGTAAAACCATCTGCCATCTGGGTACTTAACGTAAATTTAGAAGTATATAACCAATTGGATTTCACAGAAGTACGATAACCAATCGTAGAATTAAGCTGAAATACATCATCGGTTTTTCGCCATTCCTGATTTTCCTGCTTATACATTCCGTATCTCACTTTTAGCTCATTATTCCAAACCGTCCGCCCTTTTTCATATTTTCGGAGGAATTCCCCTTTAGCAACACCCGAAACAGAATTATAACCTCCGGCATTCCAGTTGCTGAATGTTCCCTGATTGATGTCCAGACCAATAAGATTATCTTTATGCCAATAAGAAAAATTATCGGTAAGCGGCGAATATGCCTGATACGGAATCAGGTAATTGGTATGTGGTTTTCGGTTGTAAATCATATCAGTTTCGGAGTCAATCATGAAATAACTGATATTGCTACCTGTACTTCTTTTCGTCACTTCATAGCTCGACAAAGTTACTTTTCGATAGCCTTTTGCTTTCAATGCCACAGAGGTTGAATCGTGTAAAATAACTTTCTGTTCAACAAGCACAGGAGCAAGATAAAGCGTATCATTCACAGACCGAATGGTGTCAAACAGCTTAAAATCATTGTAATAAACATTCGTTACTCTATCCTGATAACTGGCAGAAATACTATCATTTTGGGCAATTAATTTTTGCGAAAATAATATCAGCGAAACAAATAAGGTAAATATCAGTCTATTCATTACAATCTATTCAATATTTTTTGGAAATAATTTTTGAGGCTATCCGCATCAAGTCCGCACATTTTCAGTTGTTCATCGGTGGTAGCGTGTTCAATAAAGCTATCAGGAATTCCCAAATTGTACACAGGGATATTTGTTCCTTCCGATGCTGACAACTGACTGATTCGACTGCCAAAACCTCCGATTATACTACCTTCTTCCACCGTAATAATTGCTTTGTGATGTTGTGCCAGATTAACAATATAATCTTTATCCAATGGTTTAATTTGTATAAAATGATACACTGAAATCTTGTCACTTTCCATATTTTCCACAGCTTTCATAACCTGCTCGATGAGCGTACCGGTGCAACATACAGCAATTTCCGTACCTGAACAACATTTTTCAATATGATTAAAATCAATTTTCCGGAAAGGCACTTTCCAATCTTTAATGTTACTTTCGCCCCTCGGATAACGTATCGTAACCGGATTTTGAATCCCGAGTTGTAACGTATATAAGGTATTCCGGAGTTCGCAGGCATCTTTCGGAGCCAGAATTTGCATATTCGGAATAGCATTCAGGTAAGCAATATCGAAAACACCCTGATGCGTAGCACCATCGGCACCGACCAGCCCTGCCCTGTCAATACAAAATATTACTGGAAGGTTTTGCAGAGCGACATCGTGGATAATCTGGTCATAAGCCCGTTGCAAAAATGTGGAATAAATCACACAAAACGGCAGTAAATCATCGGTTGCCAGCCCGGCTGAAAGTGTTACAGCGTGTTGTTCGGCAATCCCCACGTCAAAAGCCCGTTCGGGAATAGCTTCAATCATATATTTTAAAGAACTTCCGGTAGGCATCGCCGGTGTGATTCCGATAATTTTATCATTTTTTTCTGCCAATTCAAGCAAAGTCAAACCGAAAATATCCTGATATTTGGTGTACCCGGTTTTTTCTGTCGCTGTCAGCACCCCGGTTTTTTTGTCAAATTTTCCCGGTGCGTGATAAACAATCTGGTTTTCTTCTGCAGATTTTAACCCTTTTCCTTTAATCGTTTTTACATGAAGAAAATGTAATCCTTTTTGCTTTCTGATTTGGCTGAGTTTTTCCACAAGCAAGTCAATATCATGGCCATCAATGGGGCCGTGATAATTGAAATTAAACGCATCTGCGAAGATATTGTGTTGTGAATCCGGATTTAATCGAGAAAAATATTCTTTCAACGCACCCACGCTCGGGTCGATACCAATGGAATTATCATTCAGAATAATAGTCATATTCACATCGGTAGCACCGGCATGGTTGAGTGCCTCAAACGCCATTCCGCTTACAATTGACGCATCGCCGATTACGGCAATATGGTGCCTGTCATTTTGCTGAAGTTGAGCAGCAATCGCCATACCCAATAAAGCCGAAATTGAGGTGGAAGAATGCCCTACGCCAAAAGTATCATATACTGATTCATTGCGTTTCGGGAAGCCTGAAATACCGCCTTTCTGACGATTGGAAGAAAAAGTGTTTTTTCTTCCGGTTAGTATTTTGTGTCCATAAGCCTGATGTCCAACGTCCCAAATCAACTTGTCATCGGGCGTATCAAACACATAATGCAAAGCAATAGTCAGCTCAACTACACCCAAACTTGCTCCCAAATGACCTTCTTTGGTCGAAACAATATCTATGATAAAATCTCTTAACTCAGTAGCTAAAACAGCCAAGTCACTTGCTTGTAGCTTTTTAAGGTCCTTTGGAGATTGAATATTTGACAGAATTTGTGACATCAGCGATTAAATAATGGCAAATTTACAATATTGTTTTATTTTTGACGTAAATATTATGTATTACCATGGTTTTTGATGATGAATATTATATGCGGCTGGCATTGGCGGAAGCCGAAAAAGCATACGAACTGGGCGAAATTCCTGTAGGTTGTGTTGTGGTGGCACAAGACCGGATTATTGCCAAAACGCATAATCTGACTGAACAACTGATTGATGTTACGGCACATGCCGAAGTGCAGGCTATTTCGTCTTCGGCCAATCATATCGGCGGTAAATATCTGAAAAACTGCACGATGTATATTACTCTTGAACCTTGTGTAATGTGTGCCGGAGCTTTGTACTGGAGCCAGATTTCGAAAGTAGTTATTGGTGCACCGGACGAAAAGCGAGGATATACTTCCGCAGGATTACAGTTGCACCCTAAAACTGAAATAGTCAGCGGTGTTTTACAGGAAGAGTGCCGAATGATTTTACAGGATTTTTTTAAGAAAAGGCGGTAGAGTTAATCCTTTTTTACTCTGGACGAGGCAAATAATGAAGCGATGAATCCTAATACAATCAGCGTGAGCAAAACGGTCAGGAAATTATCCCATTTGATGACTACCGGATAAGGAAATTGTTCATTAACCATCAGCCATTCCCACTTACGTTGTGACCAAACTACTATAAATCCGAGAATTAATCCGAGAATTGCCCCGCCTATTGAAAGAATCAATCCCTGATATAAGATGATTCGTCTGAGTTGGGAAATGTTTAGCCCTAAAGCAGAAAGTGTACGGAAATTGTCTTTTTTTTCCAAAACAATCATGATTAATGCTCCTGCCAGACAAAATAGTGTGACAGCAATAACCAAACTGAAAATTAAGTAAACCGCTAATTTTTCAGTTTGTAACATCTTGTATAAACTTTCATTATTTTGAATTTTATTACTGACTTTTACCTGATTGTCAAAAATGGTATTTATCTGGTCAACGATTTGTTTTTCGTTGTACTTACTGTCTGTTTTTATTTCCAGCTTAGACACTTCATCGGGCAACATACTCAGCAAACGCAACCCTAATTGTAAATCGGTATAGACAAATTTAGCATCTAAATCAACATTGTCAATCAAATATAAATCTGCCGGTGCGAGAGCGATTCTGTTATATGCCTGATGCGGCATTGTGATAGCTCCCTTGCCGGGCTTCATCGCCATTGCCTGCAAAACGCCCTGCGACGAACTACTGTACATAGACAATGATAATTGCTGTGCAAACGAATTACCTAAAACAACTTCGTTGGTTCCGGGTCTTATCCAATCGCCACTAATCAGGTAATTTTTGATATGAACAATATTGGTATAATTTTCATCTACCGCTTTGATATTACCCACAAGTTGTTTGTCGCCATATACAAAAACCACTTTTTCTTCCACTACTCTCGAAACTGCTTTGACGCCTTCGATATTCGCCACCTCATTAAACTGTGTGCTGTCAACAGTAATTTTTTTTCCTTCTGTTGGGCTGACGGTCAGGTCGGCATCAATATCATTGATAAAAGATAAAGTATGTTTTTCGAGTCCGCTGAATACCGATAAAACAACAAACAAAGCCATTGCTCCCACCACAATACCGATACTGGAAATCAGTGTGATGATGTTGATAGCTTTGACCTTATTGCGGCTGAAAGCGTATCTTCGGGCTATGTAAAAAGTTGTTTTCAACGATGATTATTTCTTTTTTCTTCGAGGTAAAAGTTCAGGGTTTTCAATAGGATTTTCTTTTCCTTTCAAAGCATCATCAATTTTTTCGATGTAATCCAAACTATCGTCAATATAAAATCGTAAATCAGGTACTTTTCGCAGCTGATTTTTTACCCGCTGAGCCAAATCATGCTTGATTAAAGGCGTATTAGAATTAATTGCATTGATGATTTCACCGCTTTTTTCGGACGGAAAAACGCTAAGGTATATTTTAGATAGTGATAAGTCAGAGCTTGTCCATACTTTTGACACCGATATAATCAGGTTTGATATGGCGTTTTGGCGTACCTGTCCCTGCAAAATATCAATGACTTCTTCCTGAATAAGCTTACTTATTTTTTTTTGTCTGTTTGTTTCCATGGGGCAAAATTACGAATTTAAACAGTATATTTTTATCTTTGGGGGCTAATTAGATGATATATGAGAAAAATAGAACATATCGGTATTGCAGTGAAAGATTTACAAACTTCAAATGATTTATTTGAAAGACTACTTGGTACACCTGCTTATAAGGAAGAAGAAGTGGCAAGCGAAGGTGTGAAAACGTCTTTTTTTATGAACGGACCTAATAAAATTGAATTGTTGGAAGCTACAAAACCCGATTCGCCTATTGCTAAATTCATTGAGAAAAAAGGCGAAGGGATTCATCATATTGCTTTTGATGTGGAAGATATTGTTGCAGAAATATCCCGTTTGAAAAGTGAAGGTTTTAACGTTTTAAATGAAACTCCTAAGAAAGGTGCTGATAATAAATTGGTTGCTTTCCTCCACCCAAAAGGAACAAATGGCGTTTTGATAGAACTTTGTCAGGAGATTAAAGAATGAAACAAAAAAGTTGCATAACTTCTTGCATAAGCTAAAAAAACGCAGTAATATTGCACTCGTCAAAAACAACTGACAGCGGTCCTATAGCTCAGTTGGTTAGAGCACCTGACTCATAATCAGGTGGTCCCTGGTTCGAGCCCAGGTGGGACCACAGGGAAACCTCTCAAATACTTTATTTTGAGAGGTTTATTTTTTTTAGGGGGTTAATTAGGGGATAGATTATCGATTAGTTTTTGGAAATTTATATAAGAATCTGACTTATTATCATAATACTTATCATAATAAGTTTTAATATTTTCTGCATATTGAAGAGAAAAATACTCCAGATTAAATATTTTCTTTCTTATTTCTGCCCCTAGATTAATCAGCTTTTCGCTAAAATATTCATCGAACCCATATTGTTTTCTTATTTCATCTCCCTCCTTAAGAAAGGGGAGAATTATCTCATCAGAAATAATTCTGAAATCTGTTAACTCCTTATTATTTTGACATTCTTGTAAGTAATCATAATATACTGGTATAAAGTTATTACACAATTGAGCCCATTTATTGCTTAAATAATTTTCCCTACCATCTATTTTTAGATATATATTAATTTGTTTACTACAAAGCTTTGTAAGTTTCTGACATAAGTCATTTATCTCTTGTTGTCGTTTGTATTTATCCTTAATATGATAAATGTTTTTAGATTGAATCTCTTGTATAGATGCTGTATAAAAATCAATATAACTATACAGGTTTGAAAAGTTCTTTTCCCAATCTTCTTTAGTCTGAAAATGATATTTAAATGTATCATAATTCTTATGATAATCAATATTCGAAAGTCTTTTAAAGCTATTGTTGGGTGAGAAGTTCATCAAATTAGTTATGGTAGGTTTTTCTACTTCTTTTTTGTAAAAACCATCCATATCTGAACCAATTTGCTTTATTTCTCTTAACAGTATATTGAGGAGATTATTCATTATCAGAATTCTGCTTTTATGATCATTCTCTTCATCTTCCTGAAGTTTAATTTCGTTTCTATTTATTATCTCTCTTTGTTCAATTATATTATATATAACAAAAAGGATTGCTAAAAAGGATAGTAATCCACTAATTAATGTACCAAAGTTTGATACTCTCGAGGAATTAAAGTCAATGTTGAACCATTTCCAATCTGGAACTTCATTAATTACATCACATACAAATACTATTATTAATATTATGATTCCAATAGCCGTGCAAATAATTATATTTTTTACTATCTTATAATTCATATGATTTTCAAATTAAAAATTTAGTTTAAGAGTAAATTTCTTAATGATTCAATCATTTCTATGAGCTTAGGAGTTTTGTCCCTTAATTCCATTGGTAACATTAAAATATTTTTCCAATCGTTAGCCTTTTTACCCATATTAAATATTAAATCATATAAAGTTTTAAGTTTCGTTTTTGATTCTTTTATTTGTGTTTCATTTTCAGAATTTTTAAGTTCTAATAAATCTTTCATTCCTTGTATGAAGATATCTTTCCACTCTTCATTTTCAATTTTTAAGCTTTCAAACTCTTTTAACAGTTCTTCTAATTTTAGAACATTCTCATTATTTGAATAGTTATTCATAGTGTTACCACTTCCTATTTGGGTGTTTTGAAAATTTCCTCCAGAAATATTAAATTGATTTTCCATAATAATTGTCTTTGGATTATTTTTTAGTTCGATTTTGTCAATTAATAACTTTGTTTGGTCAAAATTATATGCTTTTGATATTGAATTGTAATAAGATAATTGAGAGCTTTCAATTAAATGATTTATATAAAAGAACTGCCCTTCTTTTCCTATAATAGAAGATTTAATATCTTTTAAAATTTGTTGAATTTTAATATATCCATTTTTATCTTTTGACAAATTATTGACTAATGATGTAAGATTACTTTTGTCTGTATGAAATTTAAAAGGATCAGTTATACTCTCATCGTAAATAATATCAAAAATGTTTTTTAGGTAATTTAGATTGTTCAAGTTACTATAGTGATTAACATTTTTTAATGAAATATCACTTCTTCCTCTATCATCCTCTTTTTTTGAACATTTTTCTAGTTGATTTGCATATTCTACAAGTGAATTATCAGCATTACAATAAAATAATACATTTAAAGCTTCTGATGTATATTCTGTATTACCATCATCTAAATATTTATTAGATAATTCTAATATGTATTTATGCTCAATATTACTTTCGATGAATTTTTCAACAGCCATCCAACATAAATATTGACTTGGATCAACACAACACTTTTTTAGAAAATCTATTTGCTTCCAATCAGGTAATAATGAAATAAATTTATTAAAGGTTTCTTCCTGAGAATACAAATACCTATTATAAATTAAATATTCTCCAATTTTATCGTAAGTCGTTTCTAACCTGTTACTAATAGCATAATCTATATGATCTTTTAATGAATTTATGCCTAATTCATCATTATTAATGTTGGTAATAATTTGTTGTTCAAATTTGACAATATTATTTACTTTAACTCTTGTAAAATCTAGTATATCATTAGACATAGCGGTTACATTACAATATTTCAATGTCTTTAAATAAAAAGATTGATTATAATTAATTTCAAACCTCTGATCAAAGAAATAAAGTATTTTTAAAAGACTGTATTTGTTTTTGTTAATTCTAAATGAATCCCCTGTATTCATTTCAATTATTTTGTCAAATTTTTCTTCTTCAACAATCTTTAGACAATCTTTCTTTATGAAATAAATATGATCAGGTCGAATTATAAATCCCTGATTTTCTCTTTTAATTTTATTTGCAATTTGAAAAAGTATAAAATATTTATGATTGACCTTTCTAATAATTTCTGATAGAGAAATTTTTTGTTGTTGTCTAGTGATATTAAATAAGATTGTAAAAATGATATTTTGACTTCCATGAAATTTGGTTTCTTTGTACCATTTTTTTTCTATCTCCAAAACTTTATCTATAGTTAGAAATGATAAATTATGATCTAAGAATACATCTTTTATTGTATTTTCTAATAATGAGATGTCAAAAAGCAAATCAAAATTGTGTTGGATAAAATCTTTATATTTTTTACTATTTTCTTCTATCTCATTAATTGTAGATAATAACCAAGGAAATTTGTATCCAATTTGTTTAAAAATCTTTTCAAAATAAAAACCTAATTCTTTATTGTTGGCATTGAATACATCTCTTAGCGATAAAATATTATCTTCTTTTACAAGCTTTAATCTTCCTTTCTGATATTTATCTGCTAAATAATCAATGTATTCCTTTTCTTGAAATAAAGCAATAAAATGAATTAGTTCACTATCTAAACCATATTTATTAATTATGTATTTAAAACAGCTAAAAGACTTTGATGATTGATTTATTAGTAGAGGTAAGAAATGATCATTTCTATGAAAGAATGTGAGTTCTTTTGTTTTCAAAAATGCATCTGTAATTCTACATAAAAAATCTTCGTTTTTTTCAGTAAAGAAAAGTGTGCGTTGAATTAATTTTTCTTTGAAGTTTTTATCGTAAAAATCTTCTATCTTAATTGCAAATGTATTATTAAAAATTACATTCAGAATCTCTAAAAAATGATCTGAATTATTTATTGAAAGGAAAATTCTTTCAAGATAGGATTTAGTCCCTCTGATTGTATTATCTTTTATTCTATCTAGAGTTATTTGATAAAGTTTGTATAAAGAATTTTTTAAAACACCGAAATATTTATCAATGTCAGAAAAATCTGAAATCATTGCAATCAATTCATGATGGACATCATGTTCATAATTATTTTCTAAACTTTTCGAAATACTTAAAAATGACATAGTGTCTCGTAAATGAAATTTCTTTGTTCTGAAAGTATTTAAGGCATCTCCTACATAATGTACATCAGAATTTATAATATTAATTATTTCATTCTTTAATTCCTCATCTTTACTGTTTGTTTTTGTCTTTCCGAGAATATCAAGAGCTGATATCACACTTCTGAAATGTGGTTTTGATTTTATTATTGAAATCAGGTAGTCTATATCAGCAAAATCACTGATCTTTTCCGTCGAAAAACGATTGTCTCTTGAAAACCAAAATGTTTTTTCTACAGCTACATTTTCAAAATACGAACGAAAAATTTTATTTTTTATTGAAATATCTAATCTATCACTTTCAGTTAAAAATAGAATTTCAGGTTCGTTTTCTAACAGCCAATCTCTTATAATTGGAAATTTATAATCATCCAATATATTTAATAGAAAGGAAATTGTGTTAAATAAAGAAGGTTTTGTTTTATCAATATTTGGATCAATTTTTAGAATAGAGATAATTTCGTCAGTATCAAGCATTGATATATATTTTGCAGAAAATATTTCTTGATAATTTTTGTGTCTAAATGACAATCTTTCTGAATTCGGTATTCTATCAATTAAAGATATTTTTTCAAAGATGTGTTTATCAGCTTCATTTATTAGTTCATATAAGTTATCATCGGAAATGAACGTACTTTGCATCAACTCATTTATAAAAGCAACTTTCTCTAGTTGTTTTTTAACGTGTGATACATCAATTTTTTCAGCCTTTATAAACTTCTTTTGTGTGAGTTTTTTTAATTCAGTATCAATAAATAAATTAATAGATTCTGAAACTTTTTTGGGGAATTTTCCTTTTTCTTTGTAGTAATCACAAAATAAATTAAAATGGAATGGATTTTCAAGATATATTCTTAATTTGTTTATTTCATTTATATTTAGCTGTTTATTTATTTTCTTTTTTAAGAAATTATTTATTTGTGAATCAGTTAATCCATCAAGAAAGAAATATTCAAATTTTTCTATATTGATTAAATATTTTTCATAGATATTAGTTCTGCAACTAATAATAGTCTTTATGTTTTTCTCCGAATATTTAATAAATAATAAATCTAAATCACTTATGAAGTCTTGTATATCAGGAGTTTCATCAATTCCATCAAATATTAAACACACCTTATTATGAGATATCCAGCTCTTGTCGGTAATTAAGTCTTCAATTTGATGTTTACTTCTGTAATTTTTTAAATCAATGAATAAAGGATAATACGCACCACTTTTATGGAAATCAAAAAGTTGCTTATAAAGAATGTTCAACTCAGTAGATTTTCCAATACCTGGATTACCTAACAAAACAATTTTATTATGATCTATCAGAGCTTCTGATAGAGTTGTTCTTTTTATATCTGATAAAAAATCAATAGCAGATATTTTTTCTTTATTTCTAATATATCTTGGCCCGTAAACCATTTTATAATCTGTGTTTTTATTATGTAAATATTATTTTAAACATACAAAAGAATTTAAAGACATTAAAATATATTAAAGAAAAATATCAACGTTTTAAGTTGATAACTTTAAAATTAATGATAGTTTTAAAATAAATTTTCAGCAAATATACATCAAAGATTAAAAACAGGCAAAACGGTTGTAAATAAAGGCTTTACAGCCGTTTTATGATTTTTTGGTAATGCGGTAAAAAGCAGAAAAAAGCAACGATTGGCAAAAGTAAGGTTACTAAAACGTTACTTTTAAACATTTGAAGCGAAGTTTGTAAACTGTTATTCTTCAGTGCTTTGCATTGTATTTCATATTGTTTCGTGGCTCACATAGGCTTAATTTTATCATTAAGAATTGTGAGTATGGAAACGACAAGCAACGAAATAGAATTTAGAAAACAATTGACCGAACACGGTATTAATACCGTTGTTCGCAGAAACGACAACGGACGGATTTACGGTATAACTTTTATCGACCACGAGAGCCGTAGTGTTTGGAACGGTTCAGCTTTAGACAGAAACCTATCAGCTAATGTATTCAACGATTGGTGGAACAACGGAAACAAACCCGAATTAAAAATACAGAACAGCCCTGTTTCCAAAACAAATACATTGGACGATTTGCCAACGAAAGACCTTTTTGAGTTTATTCCACAGGAGCATTCGACTAATTTCGATTTAGGATTATTCAGCTTGCTACCCGCTGCACAGGGCGTGAATTACGAAGAAGAACAGTTTGCCAACCGGATGAAGAAGAAAAAGAAAAAAGGGAGGAGATTGTAATACAATTATCTTTGTCGGAAGAGGTTTAAAAGATATTTTCAATACATTTGCAATATGAAGTATTTATCATACATATTAGCATTATTAGTGTTGGTCTTATCGACCGCACCTTGCTTTATGGAAGATAAATGTCTTGAAACCGAACAGCAAACAACAAGTAGCCAAGAGCAAAACGATGATTGCGTAATGGCGTGTTGCTCGCCTTTTTCCAAGTGTAATACCTGTACAGGATTTGTAATAGACTCTTTTTATTTTTCGACAATAAACTCTATACAACTACCTGTAAAGAAAGCAGGTGCAATACCTGCACCGTCTGTTTCAGACTTTCCTTATTCTATTTGGCATCCTCCACAATTGGCTTAATATATGGTGCTTTCCGCCCAAACTGATTTGTTACGGTGCTTTCCACCGTTATTACTTATTTATTAAATATTAAGCATTATTTTTCAATGAAAAAAATACTCTTTGTGTCATTTTTTATGACACTCAACCTTTGTGTATATGCACAAAATACGTTCAAAGCTGTAATTAAAGACAGCGAAAAAAAAGAGCCTTTAATGGGCGTAACCGCACAGGTAACAGGCACTACAATCGCCACAATTTCCGATGAAAACGGACAGATTATATTAACAGGTATTGCAAACGGTTTGCAAGAAATTCAATTTAGTTATATCGGTTTTGCCCAACGTACCGACAGCTTTAATTTTCCGTTAGAAGATACAGCTCCGATTGAAATCCTACTTTATGAACAATCGGAAGATTTGGAAGAAATCGTTATTTCATCAACAAGAAGTACAAGAACTATCCAAAATATCCCCACACGTATTGAGTTTATAGGAAGTGAGGAGTTAGACGAAAAAGGCAATATGAAAGCAGGGGATATTCGTATGCTTTTGGCAGAAAGCACAGGCATCCACGTACAAACCACATCGCCCACAAGTGCCAATGCAAGTATTCGTATTCAGGGGCTTGACGGACGATATACGCAAATTTTAAAAGACGGTTTTCCTATTTATTCGGGTGCTTCGAGCGGATTGGGTTTGTTGCAAATTCCACCGCTTGACTTAAAGCAGGTTGAAGTTATTAAAGGTTCAACATCTACGCTGTACGGTGGTGGAGCAATAGCAGGTTTGGTAAATCTGATTTCCAAGACACCAACGGAAGAAAGGGATTTGCGTTTTCATTTAAACGGAACATCGGGCAGGGGTTTAGACATCAATGGTTTTTACGGACAGAAGTTTAAGAAAATCGGAACGACAATATTTGCTTCGCATAATCGCAACGGAGCTTACGACCCTGCACAAATCGGGCTTTCTGCCATTCCCCAATTTGAAAGGTATGTACTGAACCCTAAATTATTTGTTTACTTCAATGATAAAACAAAAATGAACTTTGGTATCAATACCACCATTGAAAACCGTTTGGGTGGCGATATGCTCTACATCAAAGGCAAAGGCGATAACACCCATCAATATTTTGAAGAAAACAAAACACAGCGTTATTCCACCCAATTTGTTTTTGACCATACGGTAAACGAAAACAGTTTTGTACAAATCAAAAACAGCGTAAGTTATTTTAACCGCAATACAGCTATTCCTGATTACGAGTTTGAGGGAACGCAAACAGCCACTTTTACGGAAGCAAGCTATACCCACATCAAAGAAAAATCAGAATGGGTAACAGGCGTTAATATTTGGACGGACAATTTTAAAGAAAAGCAGATTACTGCATTTCCGTTGAGGGATTACAACCAAACCACATTCGGGGCTTTCGTTCAAAACTCTTTTAGGGCTACGGATTGGCTACAATTAGAAACAGGTTTAAGAACGGATTACGTGATAGATTACGGAGCTGTTTTTTTACCGAGAGTATCGGCATTGTTTCAGATTGCAAACGGATTGACTTCACGTATTGGAGGTGGATTTGGGTATAAAACACCAACCATTTTTACAGAAGAAAGTGAACGCCTACAATATCAAAATGTAATGCCTATTGACGACAAGACCAATAAATTGGAAAAAAGTTATGGAGCAAATGCAGACATCAATTACCGCACCTATATTGGAGAAGATTGGTCATTTAGCATAAACCAATTATTCTTTTACACCTATTTGGATAATCCTTTGTTACTTGAAAATTCCTCGGCAAATCTGTATCAGTTCGTTAATTCTCCGGGCTACATCCATACCAAAGGAACAGAAACCAATATTAAAATTGGTTACGATGATTTTAAATTGTTTTTGGGCTACACTTTTACCGATACCCGATTGATTGAAAACGGAACAAATACCGAAAATCCACTAACACCAAAACACCGCATTAACTCTGTACTTATGTATGAAATAGAGGATAAATGGAAAATCGGTTTGGAAGCCTATTATTTTAGTCCGCAAAAGCTCAATGACGGAACAACAGGAAAAGACTATGTTATATGTGGCTTTATGGCTGAAAAAATTTGGGAACGGTTTTCTTTGTACATCAACTTTGAAAATTTCTTTGATACAAGACAGACACGTTTCGACAACATTTATACAGGTACAATAACCAACCCTGTTTTTAAAGACATCTATGCACCATTAGACGGATTTGTAATTAACGGAGGAATAAAATTTAGACTTTAA
Source organism: Avrilella dinanensis (assembly GCF_002807015.1). GTDB lineage: Bacteria > Bacteroidota > Bacteroidia > Flavobacteriales > Flavobacteriaceae > Flavobacterium > Flavobacterium dinanensis. The sequence goes on from NZ_NIPO01000001.1 coordinate 1,616,568, forward strand.
GAAGATGAATAAAACCATATTTAATATAACAAAAATGGATTGCCCAAGTGAGGAGCAATTAATCCGTATGAAACTGCAAAACTTTGATACGGTAAAGTCATTGGAATTTGATATTCCCAATAGAAAACTAAATGTTTACCATAGTGGAAACCCAGAGCCGATTTTTTCAGCTTTGGAAACCTTGAACCTAAATACAACGCTGATTTCAACCGAAGAAACTAACGCAGTTGTTGAAACAGATACAAGCAATAGCCAACGGAAACTACTATGGACGGTATTGATTATCAATTTCGTTTTCTTTGGATTGGAAATGTTGTTCGGTATTTTTTCCAACTCAATGGGATTGGTAGCGGATAGCTTGGATATGCTTGCCGATAGCATCGTTTACGCATTGGCTTTGTTTGCTGTTGGGGGTACGATTGCAAGAAAAAACAATATCGCCAAATTTGCAGGTTACTTTCAAATCCTGTTAGCCGTTATCGGTTTTGTTGAAGTTATCAGACGTTTTATCGGAATAGAAGCGATGCCCGATTTCAAAACAATGATTATTGTTTCTGTTTTGGCATTGATAGCAAACGTACTTTGTCTTTACCTATTGCAAAAGAACAAGAGTAAAGAAGCCCATATGCAGGCTTCGATGATTTTCACGTCAAACGATGTTATAATCAATTCGGGGGTTATCGTTGCAGGAATTTTGGTCAATTGGTTAAACTCGAGCTATCCCGATTTGATTATCGGAGCTATTGTATTTGTAGTAGTGGCAAGAGGGGCATATAGAATATTGAAATTGGCAAAGTAGTCGTTAAGTTCCCTATTTTAACTAATAGAAACAGACAGGATAATGAAAATACAGGTATTAAGCTGTTGTGAACGTATTTGAATAAAACGGAAGAACAAGGACGAAAGACAGAGTTTATTCTATCAGTATTATGTGAAAAGGGCTTTGCAAGCCCTTTTCTCTTGTCCTGTAATCCCGATAGGGAATAAAATGTTTATTTGTTTTTGAGAAACAAAAAATTCGTATATTTGCTTTGAGCTAACGGAAACACGTTGAAATACAAAGCAATAAGCACCGTTACCAAATCGTTACCTGACTTTTTTGATAATCTTTATAAAAGCTTAGTATTCAACCGATACAGCTTTTTCCTGAAAACTTTAAAATATAAACCCTTGAAAACCAAATGGATTTTTGAGGGTTTTTTCTTTAGTGCTCTTATATATGCTTAAACTCTGTCAGAAAGTCTTGCTGTGATTGGGCTGATTAAATATATTTACGTTTTTAAAATAAATACATTTTTCATCTTTTTAGAAAGACAAACTCAAATTATTTAAAAAAATGCATCGAAAATGTCGTTTTTTCATTTTCGGAAGAAAAGAACAAATAACCTCCGTGAGCTTCGATTATATTTTTAGAAAGCGTAAGTCCGATTCCTGCACCCTCTTTTCGGGTAGTGAAAAAGGGTAAAAACACTTTGCTTTCAATTTCTTTTTCAATTCCTTGTCCGCTGTCTGTAATTTCGATAATGATGCGTTTTTCTTTCCGAAACAGGCTAACAGATATATTTTTTTCATCTGAATTTTTAAGAGCATAAATTCCGTTTGTAATAAGATTTATCAAAACCTGTTCTAATTGTTGTCTGTCAACTTCCAAAAATATTTTTTCGAGTTCCGAAACCACATTTATGTTTTCAGTTTTCAGAAGTGGTTGCATCACATTTATACACTCCGACACCAAAATACTCAAATCGGTAAGTTGTTTTTGAGGTGATGGAAGCGATGCTAATTTTCGGTAGTTTTCTACAAAAAACTGCAAATGATTGCTTCGGTTGGAAATAGTTTCCAGTCCGTTTTGTAAATCTTCTTTATCTTCTTCATCAAGGTTTTTTTGAGCCGTAATTCCTTGCAAACTCTTGGATAAAGATTGAATCGGAGTTAGTGAATTCATCAATTCATGCGAAATAACATTCATCAGATTGATCCAGGATTCTTTTTCCTTTCGGTCAATTATCTTCTGAATCGGATCTAAAAGCAACACAAAATAATCCTGGTTATAAGTTGTAGTTCTCGAGGTCTGCATCACAAAAGTCTGGAAATTTTCTTTCTCGAATCGGATATTTACTGAAGTCTTATTGTCTGAAAAGCCAGATTTTTCGATTTCTTCAAAAACGGAAGGAATAAATCCTTTTAGAAAACCAAAATCACTGACTTTAGGAACGGTAAACAACTCCGAAAAATAATCATTCATCAAAAAAACTTGCCAATCATTTTCCTTTTTTACCAAGATTAAAATACCACTTTCTAAGGTGTTGAGCAAATTTCTAAAAATCATTTCCTGAGAAGATTGCTCGAATTGTCTTTCTTTCAATTCGTTGTACAATCGAATCATTGGTTCTTGTTTTTTATTCGGAATTTTTGAGAATTGATTCGAAAAATCTTTATGTAAAATCGCCTTTATCGTTTTATCATAAAAATCTTGATTTTTCCGTACAAACTGATACCATTCTGCAAAAGCAACCAGTATCAATATTCCGAAAATCATTGCAGTATATGGGTATGAATCTGTAATGCAAAAAACCATTGCCACAATCAGTAGAATGATAATCAGAACTCGATATGTAAAAGAAAAAAGTGTCAAGTTTTTTAGTTTTTAGTGTTTCGTCACTTCGAGTGATTTTTCGTAGAGAAACGAAGAAAAATTGTATCGAGAAGTTACAAAGTTCTCGATACATTTTTTGTTCCATTTCATTTCACAAAAAACACTCGAACTGACGTTATTTTAATATTTTAAGTTATATTTTTCCATTCTCCGATATAAGGCAGGACGAGACAAATTCAGTTCCTGTGCTGCTTTACTGATGTTTCCGTTGTATTTAAGAAGTGTTTTTTCGATTTGAATTTTCTCGAAATCACTAACCGAAACTTCTTCTGTTTCATCTTCAACAAACGGAACATCAATAATGTCCATTTCGTTTATCGAAATAACCAAATTATCAGCTAAAATAACTGCTCTTTCGATTTTATTTTCCATTTCACGAATATTCCCTTTCCAAGGGTAATTTTCCATAAAACCGAGCAATTTTTCATCAAAACTCAAATCGGACTTTTCGTATTTTGTTTTGATTTTTTCTAACAGAAAATTAGCCAAATCTACAATATCGGTTTTTCGCTTACGAAGTGGCACAAGCTCGATTTCCATTGTGTTTATTCGGTATAACAAATCTTCTCTGAAATGTTTTTCGGAAACTTCTCTGTGAATATTTACATTCGTTGCCGTAATAATTCGAACATTTAAAGGTCTTGGGGTCGATTCTCCCAGCCGAACAACTGTTTTGGTCTGAATTACGTACAGCAATTTGCTTTGTAAATGAAGCGGTAGATTTCCGATTTCGTCCAAAAAAATGGTTCCGTTTTGAGCCATTTCAAAACGTCCGATTGTATCAGATTTCGCATCTGTAAAAGCTCCTTTGGCATATCCGAACAATTCACTTTCAAACAGGTTTTCGCTTAACGAACCCAAATCAACCTGAACGAAAGGCTTGTCTTTTCGGTGCGAATTATCATGAATGTATTTGGCCAAAAATGATTTCCCTGTTCCGTTTTCTCCCAAAATTAAAACATTTGCATCGGTTAATGCCACTTTATCAGCTAATTTATACGATTGCAAAATTGCTTCAGATTTTCCGATAAATGCCGTTTCGGATTTTGGTTCTGAAAGCTTTTTCTTTTTTCGCTTTCGACTTTCAAGAGTTGCATTATAAACAAGTGCCAATAATTTTTCATTATCCCAGGGTTTGAGGATATAATCGAAAGCTCCGTTTTTGAGTCCTTCAACTGCTGTTTCTACCTTTCCGAAAGCGGTCATCAGAATCACAACGGTTTGAGGCGAAAATTTCGAGATTTCTTTCAACCAATGAATCCCCTCTCTCCCATCTTCAAAACCGATTCGGTAATTCATATCAAGTAAAACCACATCAATGTCATTTTCACCCAAAACCTCAAGGATTTTTCTGGGAGAATTAGCAGAAAAAATTCCTTCGTAATGCTTTCTCAAAAGCACTTTCAGAGAAAAAAGAATTTCCTCTTGGTCATCGACGAGTAATATATTGGCTTGTTTTTTTTTCATTTTTTGTTTTTTCAACCGCAGATTAAAAGAATTTTTTACAGATTTTCCATCTCAAATCATTTTATTCCATCTTTTTCTTTTCTCTTTTTTCTATTTTCTAAATAAAATCGTCCGTTTCCGAACGTACACTTGTCCGTTTTCGGACAGTTTGTTTTTGTTCTAAAATTCTTCTTTTTTCAATATCAATGCTTTACAGGTTTTTAAAGTTATGGCACAGATATTTCTTATTGATTATCAGTCAAATAAACGATATCGTGGACAAAGTTATAAAACGTAAAAGTAATAAAAAACGAAATCTGATACTAATCGGAAGTGCTGTTTTAATATTCGGATTTTTGGGATATTTATCTCTGACAAAAAAACGAGCATTAAACGTAAAAACATCAGAAGTTTTAATCAAAGAGGTTAAACTTGACTATTTTGAAGATTTTATTGTTTTTCAGGCAAAAACAGAACCGTTACATTCAATGCTTATCAACGTAATTGAAGGAGGCTCGGTTCAGGAAATTTATGTTGAAAACGGAAGTATGGTTGAAAAAGGACAAGCACTTGCACGATTGTACAATCCGAATACGGAACTCGGATATTTGACACAGGAAACAGCCATTATTGAGCAAATCAATAATCTGAATGTCGGAAAACTGAATTTAAGAAATCAGGAATTAAACCTGATGAATGATTTGATTGCTATTGAACACGATTTTAATAATGCAAAAAACCTGTATGACCGAAACAAAAAACTCATCGAAAAAGGTGTAATTTCCAGAAACGAATGGACGATTTCCGAAGAAAGTTATCGTTATCAATTGGAAAGAAAAAATATCATTCAGGAAAGCATCGAAAAAGAAAAGCAAACCAATGCTGTTCAAATTGCACAAATGAATCAATCTATTGCTACAATGCATAAAAGCTTGGAAATACTGAAGAAAAATAAACAAAACTTTATTGTTTTGTCTCCACTTGCCGGTAGGTTGTCTTCGTTTGACCCGATTCTAGGAAAAACCTATAATGCAGGAGAAAGCATCGGGAAAATTGATGTGATGAAAGGTTACAAACTTACCGCTCAAGTTGATGAATTTTATTTAGATAAAATAGCAGTCGGGCAAAAAGGTCAAATAGAATATAAAGGAAATATTGTTGAAGTTCAGGTTACAAAAGTGCTTCCGGAAGTAAAATCAGGGCGTTTTGATGTAGAGCTGAATTTCCTAACAAAAGAAGAATTAGCTTTACAGGAAGGAATCAGTTTTGGAGTGAAATTGATTTTATCCGAAAAAGACCAGAAATTGGTTTTACCTAAAGGAAGTTTTTATCAAGAAACTACAGGAAATTGGATATTTGTTGTAAACGGGCAAAAAGCAGAAAGAAGACAAATAAAACTTGGAAAAGAAAACCCGTATTATTACGAAGTTTTGGAGGGATTATATGAAGGGGAAAAAGTAATCACTTCGTCCTACAAAGATTATAAAGATGTGGAGGAATTGAATTTAGAGAATTAGAATTTTAGAGAAAAGAGAATAGAACACAGAAAACAGACAAGTTTCGTCAGTTTGAGTAGCGAAGTGAAACGGAGCATATCGAGAACTTCTCGATACAATTTTTCTTCATTTTATTACGAAAAATTACTCGAAGTGACGGAACGATTAAACAAATAAACAGTTCAACAATTAAACAACGGAATTATGATACAAATACAAAATTTAAACCGAGTTTTCCAGGCAGAAGAAGTGGAAACAACCGCTTTAAACGAAATTAATTTAACGATAAATCAAGGGGATTTCATTTCGATTATGGGACCTTCGGGTTGTGGCAAATCAACACTTCTCAACATTATTGGATTGTTGGACAGTCCGACTTCAGGAAACTACAAATTATTGGATAAAGAAATGGCAAATCTCAAGGAAAAAGACAGAGCTAATGTCAGAAAACAAAACATTGGGTTTATTTTCCAGAATTTTAATTTGATTGATGAGCTTTCGGTTTATGATAACATCGAACTTCCTCTTATTTACAACGGATTTAAAGCATCTGAAAGAAAAGAAAAAGTAGAAAAGATTGCAGAAAAACTAAATATTTCTCACAGATTGAAACATTTTCCTCAACAATTATCAGGAGGTCAACAACAAAGAGTTGCGGTAGCCAGAGCTTTGGTTAATGAACCAAAAATCATTTTAGCCGATGAGCCAACAGGAAATCTGGACAGTAAAAACGGAAACGAAGTAATGGAGCTTCTGATGAATCTTCACGCAAACGGAGCTACAATTCTGATGGTTACTCACTCGTCTTATGATGCTTCTTTTTCTCAAAAAGTCATCGAAATGAGAGATGGAGTTATTTTCTCTGAAAAACAAAACCACAGAAATGTTGATGTTTTTTCGGAATAAAATCCTCCCCTAACCCCTCCGAAGGAGGGGAACTGTGAGAGGTAAAAAAAGAATCAAAGAAAAGAAGAATACTAAAACAATTATTAACAATTTAAAATTCCCGATTAAGCCCCTCTCCTTTGGAGAGGGGTTGGGGTGAGGATTATGATACGACTAATTTTATTTATAACAACGCTTGCTTTTTCAGTAATCAGCAATGCACAGGTGTCGGAGAACAGAATGGTTTCTGATTTTACACAAATACATACTTCAACGGGAGTAAATGTTTATTACATGCAATCTTCGGAAAAATCGATAAAGGTTGAAACGGATAATCAGGAAAAATTAAACAGAATCAAAACCGAAGTAAACGGAGGAAAACTAAAAATCTACATAAAATCCGTAAGGGAAAAAGACAATACATTCAAAAATCTGAAAATCTATGTTTCTGCACCTGACGTAAAAGTGTTTGAGGCAGATAGTGGTTCAAAAATTATTTTGGAAAACGGAGTAACTTCTGATTCAAAAATTGATATTGAAGTAAGTTCGGGTTCGCATATTTCAGGAAATCTGACTACAAAACAAATCGAAATCAAAGCAAGTTCAGGTTCGGCTTTCAAAGGAGAAATAAAAGCAAATTCCATTGATGTCGAAATAAATAGTGGTTCTAACGTAAGTATTTTGGGAAGTGCTGATAATCTGGAACTTGAAGTAAGCAGTGCATCGAACTTTACAGGAAAAGATTTTACCGCAAAAACAGCGAGCATCGAAGCAAACACGGCTTCAAATGTTACACTTACAGTAACCGAAAAAATCAAAGCAAGTGCAGATTCACTGGCTAAAATCAATTACTACGGAAATCCGAAAAATGCAACCAAAAATTCAAGCTCTTTAGGGGAGGTAAACGAAAAATAAGGTATTTCGTCAGTTCGAGTAGCGAAGCGTATCGAGAACTTCTCGATACAATTTTTCTCCATTTCATTACGAAAAATAACTCGAAGTGACGAAACTTTAAACCTTGAACATTAAACTTTAAACAAATCAACAATGTTACTAAACTGGCTAAAAATATTTATCTATCATTTCAAGCAAAACAAGTTGTTTTCGATCTTGAACATATTAGGATTAAGCATCGGAATCGCAGGGATAATCTTCTCGATTCTCTATCGAAACAACGAATTGCAATTCGACGCTTGGAATCCGTACAAAAAAGAAGTACATCAAGTGTTTGGTGATATGGGAGATGCAGGTGTCTGGAATACGCAGCCCGCACCATTAGCACCAATTGCTTTAGAAACGATCCCCGAAATAGAACTATACAGTTATTTTATTCCGTATTATAATGCTCCTTATCTGGAATATAACGGAAAAAATCACATTGTTCATCCTTCGTTAGATGCAGACGGAAATATTTTTGAAATGTTTCCTTTTGAATTTACCGAAGGAGATCCGAAAACCGCTTTAAAAGAAAAAAACAGCATTACTCTTTCAGAACAACTTGCTAAAGAAATTTTTGGAACAACTGAAAATCTGGTTGGAAAAACTATTAAATTAAGTGGAAAAGATGGAGTAATCAAAGGAATTTATAAGCTGAATGATAAAACTTCGATTCAACCGAAGCTAATATTTAACGGGATTTTATTTGACATAGAAGAGAACAAGGACCAATGGGGAAATTATAATTATGGACTTTGTTTCAAACTAAAAAAAGGAGCAGACAAAAAAGCAGTCGAACAAAAAGTAAACGATATTTATTTAGAATACCGAACCAAACATTGGGCTAAAGAAGAGGGGATTTCCTTAGAGGAATACATTGAACAATACGGACAAACCAAAGTTCTTCTCCAACCTTTGGAAACGGCTTATCTGAATGGTGTAGGAGACGGTTACCCTGAAAGTGCTGGAAATTATCAGTTACTTTTGATTATGATGGGGCTTTCCACGCTTATTCTTATTCTTTCGATTGTAAACTATATCAATTTGGCTACAGCCAATGCTATCCGGAGAGCTAAAGAAGTAGGCGTACGAAAAATTGTAGGAGCAGATAAAAGCCAAATTGTAAAACAATTCGTTTTTGAAACAGCCATCACTACATTTTTAGCAATTCTTATTTCACTGGCTATCGTAGAGCTCGTCCTTCCGTATTACAACGATTTTGTCGGAAGAAATTTAGATATGAACGGAACATCGTTCTTTATACAATTAGTACTTATTTTTATCGCAGTTGTTATATTCGCCGGAATTTTCCCTGCATTATATGTGGCTAATTTCGAAGCATTAAAAGTGCTAAAAGGAAACTTTTCGAGAAGTAAAAGCGGAATATGGCTCAGAAACGGAATGCTGGTATTTCAATTCGCCATCGCTTCTTTGTTTATCGTAGGTTCGTATGTGGTTTATCAACAGGTAGATTATATGAGCAACAAAGATTTAGGTTTTAAAGGCGATCAGATTATTAGGGTTCAATACAATTATCCAAATCCGAAATCCATTTATCAAGATTATTCACTCTTCAAAGAGCAGCTCTTAAAGATAAAAGGAGTTGAAGAAGTTTCTTCCGGAGCTTTCCGATTTGGCGGAGGAGCGAATTCTACTTCCTCATTTAAATACGACAAAAAGATGGTTCAGGCACAGAATATGGCAATAGATTTTGGTTTACTTGATTTGATGAATATAAAAATGATTGAAGGGAGAGATTTATCTGAAAAATTTGCCTCTGATACGATTTCAAATATGTTGGTAAATAGAACATTTGTTGAAAAAATGGGAATGAAAAACCCGATAGGTAAAAAAATCAATGTCTGGAATAATTCTGAATTTGAAATAGTCGGAGTTGTAGATGATTTTAACCTTTTAGATTTAGAATCCGAAATTCCTGCAATGGTATTCGTTAATGTTAAAGTAAGTTGGATGGCTTATAATATGAATAGTGTTTTTATCAAAATTTCTAAAGATAATATCGAAAAAACCATTTCGGATATTGATAAATTTTGGACAAAAGAAGTAGATAAAATCTATCCGTTTGATTATTATTTTGTTGATAAAAATTTTGCTAATACCTACCAGGAATATGTAAAGCAAAAGAATTTGTTTTTTGTGCTAAATGCAGTGGTTGTTTTAATCGCTCTCTTCGGATTATTTGCTTTGGCTTCGTATTCGATTCAGAGAAGAATGAAAGAAATTGCCATTAAAAAAACACTCGGAGCTGAAACTAAAATGCTTTTAAAATCACTAACTAAGCAGTATGTTATTTTCTGTATTATCGGATTTTTAATCGCTCTTTTTCCAACTTATCTGTTGCTGGAAAAATGGCTTTCGAACTTTGCTTTCAGGGTTGATATTTCGTTTGTTCCGTTTATAATCGGGTTTATTGTTCTGATGATTTTAACCTTGGTAATTGTGCTTTCAAAAGCCTACCAGGCCACAAAAATCGATGTATTAAAGTATTTGAAGTATGAATAGGTTTAGAGCCTGTTTAAAATAATGTTTTAATTTGAATTAGCGTTAGGTACTTTGGGAGTGATTCTGGTGTTCTGTATTAGAATGCTAAACACTCCTGCGGAACCTAAAACAAGTACAAACCGTAGTTATGCACTTTCTTTCTTTTTCAGTATCAATGTTTGTCTGTTGATTGCCATTGATTGATTTTTATATCTTTTAAAATAAATTGTAAATATGATTGCAATTAAGATTGTCAACCCTCTGAATATGTTTGCTTTCATACCTCCTAATGCTGTATTGTCAACTTCAAATAAACTCCACGAAAGATTCATCAAAGTATGTGTAAGTATCGGAACCCACAAATTATAATTCCACTCAGCATACAGCCAGGCAAAAAATACAGCTCCTGAGAAAGTAACCATAAAAATTCCGATTAATTCGCCGATGTTTTGACTTTGATATAAATGTCCCGAAGCAAAAATTAACGCCCCAAAAAATATGGCGGGGATAAAGCCTAAATTTGTTTTGCGGAATAATTGTCCAAATAAAAATCCTCTGAAATAGAGCTCTTCCATAAACCCAGCTACGAGCGTTCCGGCAATTAAATTCTCCATATCAATTTCGGGGTTGAATTGAAAGAAGAATAATCCGCCTAAAAACATGGGTAAAGTAAATAAAATACTCGTCCACAATCCTGTCGGCATATTTTTGGATAACCCAAGACTTTTTAAAATGGAAGTCTTTTTATCTATGAGAAATGTCCCGATAAAGATTGGAATACCAATGAGCAGATAAGTCAGAATATAACTGGTCAGTCCTTGCTGGGTTATCGTATCCAACCTACTCTTTATAGTCTGAAAATTCAGAAATAAAATATAATAAGCCAAAAAACTTAAGGCGACTATAATAAATGTTCTAAGAGATTTTGTTGTCTTCATTCCGTTCTAAAAATTTTTATTTTGGACATAATACTGAAAAATAGTTGGTCAAATCGTTTGTAAGCCTTATGAATAAAGGGCTGGATAAAAGTTTTATGAAACGTATTTCATAAAACTTTTTCTTTGTCTTAAAAATGGCAAAAAAAGCAATGTTGGGTTTTCTCAATCAATAAAACCCGTTGAACAACAATTTTTATTTTGTAAAGATACAACTCTTGGCAAAAAAGTATTTATCTTTTTAGTATATGAAAAATGAATATTTTATTAGACCAAACCAATAAAAAAACGCCAACTGAAATTTCAGTTGACGTTTTTAGAATTAAACTATCGTTATTATTTTCCTTTTTTAGGGTGCACCAATTTCATTTCTTCAATCAAGTGCTTGGCACCGGCATATTTGTCGATGATAAACAATATGTATCTTGCGTCAACCATAATGTTTCTACAAATTTCCGGGTCATAATAAATATCGCTCATTGTACCTTCCCAAACACGGTCAAAGTTTAACCCGATTAAGTTTCCGTGTGCATCAATCGCCGGCGAACCAGAATTTCCGCCTGTAGTATGATTAGTTCCAATAAAATTAACCGGAAGTTTACCGTTTTTGTCGGCATAAACACCATAATCTTTATCGTTGTATAACTGAATCAATTTCTCGGAAACATCAAACTCATAATCTCCCGGTACGTATTTTTCCATCACACCGTCAAGATATGTAACAGGCGAATAGGTTACGGCATCTTTAGGTTCATATCCGTTTACTTTACCATAAGTAACCCGCAAAGTGCTGTTGGCATCAGGGAAAATTCGGGCATCAGGAAAAAGTTCCAACTGGGCTTTCATGTAATTACGTTGCAATCCGGATATTTCCTGACTCAAACGTTCGTAATCATTCGCAATCCGGCTGAAATAATTTTCGCCCATGTCTTTAGCAATACGAAAACCTTTGTCATTATTCAGTTTTTTGAAAACCGTTTCACCATCGCCGGTCAAAATTTCTTTTAATGTAGCGTAAGAAGTCAGTGCCGACGTATCATAAATTTCATCTCCCAGCTTTTCGTGGTCAATATTCTGAATAGAATCCGGTGTTAAATCTGCCGGTGATTTTTCTCCATACAATGCCACTACTTTTTTGAACACTTCTCTGTCCACCTGAGCATTGTAATCTTTATAAAAACTTTCCAGATTTTCGATAAGGTTGTTTCTTCTGTCATTGAACGATTGCTCGCCTCTGGAACGGTAAACATTTTCTAACTGATACAACTGAAAACCTACTGTCAGTAATTCTGCATTACGCAAAGCGACTTCAAGGAAATATTCTCTCGCCAAAGCATAAGGCTCAATCTCTGCATACAAACCATCGAATTGTGGCAACAAATCGCCATATTCTGCTTGTTTATTCGTTTGTTTAACTTTGTCGGTAAACTGTTGTTCTAAATCTTTTTTATGAGCAATCGCATTAGATTTTTTCAATCCCTGGCTCTCTCCTATCCATTTTTTCCAATAGTTGGCGATACGGGCAAATTTGGAAGCATACTGAATTTTGATTTGCTGGTCTTCCCGCATATAAGAGTCAACTACTTTTAGGGCTTCATCTCTGATTTCTATTCTTGCCGGGTTAAGCACGTCCACGATTTGCTCTACGGCAACAGCCGGCAAATACTCCTGTGTTTGTCCCGGAAAACCGAAAACCAAGGTAAAATCGCCTTCTTCCACTCCGTCCAAAGAAACCGGTAAATAATGTTTCGGTGTGTACGGAACGTTATCTGCCGAATATTCAGCCGGCTTGTTGTCTTTATCCGCATAAATTCTGAACAAAGCAAAATCGCCGGTATGTCTTGGCCAAACCCAGTTATCGGTATCTGAGCCAAATTTCCCGATAGATGACGGCGGTGCTCCAACCAAACGGATATCTTTATAGGTTTCAGTTAAAAAAAGCATATATTGATTTCCGTCAAAAAATGCTCTCACACTGGTGTCTTGCCAGTTTTCTTTTGGATATTCATTACGGATTTGAGCTATATTTCGTTCTATCTGAGCTTGTTTTTCTGCTTCTGAACTCAGATTTTCTGTTCCTTCAAATGCTTGTTGCGTCACATCTTCAATCTTCACAATAAATGTCACGTCCAAATCCGGATTAGGTAATTCTTCGGCTAAACTCATTGCCCAGAAACCGTCCTGCAAATAGTCGTTTTCTACACTCGAATGAGATTGAATTTCGCCATAACCGCAGTGATGATTAGTCAGCAATAATCCTTGCGGGGAAATTACTTCGGAAGTACAACCACCGTTGAAATGAGCAATAGCGTCTTTCAGACTCGAATTGTTGACGTGGTAAATATCGTCTGCCGACATTTTCATGCCCAGACTTTTCATTTCGGATTCATTCATGCCACCCAACAGCGAAGGAACCCACATTCCGCCTTGTTGTGCATATACAGAAACCGAAAATAAGGCAATAAAGAGTAATTTAGTTAACTTCATAGATATAAATTTTCGTTGTTTATTTAATTCGGGAAAGATACAATTTTTCAGCTGTATGAAAAAATTTCATTACGGCTTATAACACATCAAACTTCTGTGATGGTGTTTCCAGCCCAGTTTTTCATACAAAGACTGAGCTGGTTTGTTATGCGGTTCAACTTCGAGAAACATTCGTTTTAAACCTTCTTTTTCAGCGAGATGCTGAACAAATGCTACTGCTTGCTTACCAATTCCTTTTCCACGCATTTTGTCGTCAATATACAATTCGTCCAAAAAAGAGATTGTTCCGCCAAACTCGAAACTGAACAAATAGTTTATGATAATATAACCCACAAAATCATCACCTGATTTAATCATAAAAATTTTTGCCTGATTCGGTTGATTCAATATATACTGGTAATTTTCTCTCGTTTTATTTTCATTAATCGGATAATTATCAATATTATAAAAATCTTTCATTAACGCAATAAAATCACTTTCGTTTTCTTTTTGTGCCGGTAAAAAATTTATTGGGTTCATACATGTAATTTTAAACAAAACAAATTCTCTCTCCGGTTTTCAATCCTGTATTTTTAGCGAAAATTCCGCATAAATGGAACAACAATCTTGCTCCCACGTTACCGTCCCACTCGTCTTCGCCGGGCGAAACTTCCACCAAATCAATTCCGACAATTTTTTTATCGCTACCGGCTAATCGGTTAAGTAAATAAATTGCTTGTTCATAGCTCAGTCCTCCCGGAACCGGTGTGCCTGTATTGGGACAATACCATTGCTGCAAAGCGTCTATATCAAAGCTAATCGCTACATTTTCAGGTAATCGGGAAATTATTTCATCGCAGATATGTTGCCATGTTTTGCCTTCAAACAATTGATTTTTTATATCGGCATCGGTAAAAACATCTACTTTGGAACTGCTTTTCACAAAATTCACTTCGGTTTCACTAAAATCACGGATTCCGACCTGAACGATTTTAGAAATCTGCTGTATCTGGGCAGCGTTATACATAATGGAAGCATGAGAATGTTCAAAACCTTCGTAGGCTTTTCGCAAATCCATGTGAGCGTCCAGATGCAAAATGCCAAAATTGTCATATTGACGTGCCAAAGCCTGATAATATCCGTATGGTGTAGAGTGGTCGCCGCCAAGCAAAATGACTCTTTTGCCCTGATTTATCCAATACATTGTTCGTTCGGCCACTTCCGCATTTAGCTGTGCTGATGCTTTGTTTATCGTTTGTAGATTCTCTCTTAATTCCGCAGACTGATTAATATCTTCCCCTAATTCCAATGCGTCAATAATAGGTTCAGCCAAATCTTTCAAGTCTTCGCTTCTGGCTTTCCAATCATAAGGCGGGTTATCCATAAAAATTCCTGATTTCCATAAATCCGGAAAATCCTGATGCAGCAAATCCACCTGAAAAGATGCATTGAATATTGCCTGTGGCCCCTCGCCTGCTCCACCGCCATAACTTACGGTAACTTCCCACGGAACGGGCAAAATGATAATTTCGCTTTCATGTTCGTCGAAAGGCAATCCATAAATTGAAGCATCCGCCAAACCAGGTTGCGACGGGTCAAAATTCTTTATTTTTTCAGTTTTTGTATTCATAGAGTTCGTTTAACGTTTAAAGTTTTTTTGTTTAAGGTTGAAATTTTTCGTCCAAAATCTAAAATCTTAAATAAAACTTTTTGCTGTAAAATAATATGTTTTTCCGGATATAATCCCGAATATCAGCATCGGGCATTCCGTTTTTCTTTAATTGCTGATATACATTGACATACGCATTGGTTCCATGAAATTTTTTCCATTGATTTTCTTTGAGTATAGACATTTGCAAAGCATTAAATTCACGTTTGCGGGTTACTTTTCCGCGTCTGAATTCCATAACGAGATAGTTCTCATAAACAGGATGCAAACTGTCTCTTGTGTAATCTGGTTCGCCCAATCCGACTTCAAATAATCCGGAAATCCAGTACAACGGGCGAGTCAAATCGGGACGGTCGTGCAAAAGATTGTTTCCGTTTATCCAATTTTCTGTTTTGTCTTTGACCTTTAAATTAGTCAGATAAATCAGGCTGTCCTGAGCAATGGTGAATTCGGCGATATAATTGCGATGCAAAATAGTGCCGTCGCTTTCGACAATCCGCTGTGACGGAAACTGATTAAAAAGGCTTTCGAGATGATGATAACGATAATCATAACTTTGATTATCAATCGTGATTTTTTCAGGGAAATATTCTTGTGAAAAAGCATACAATCCGCAGAAAAAAGTAATAAGTAACGTAATTGTTTTTTTCATAAACTTTGATTGAGAAAAAAACACCGGCTAAACAGAAATAGCCGGTGTTTTTTATGAAGATGTTTTCATCTATTAAATATCTTCAAAGCTAACATTGGTAAAATCTGTAGTTGCTTCAACACCAACGGTTTCTTCTTTTTTGAAGTCTTTTTGATGTCTTTCAGAGATTACTTCTTCGCCTTTTTCATTCAACACATAACCGGTTACTTCGTCCAGGATTTCTCTGAACTCTGTAAAATCTTCTTTGTAAAGATAGATTTTGTGTTTTTTGAAGTGGAATGAACCGTCTTCTTCCGTAAATTTTTTACTTTCAGTAACAGTCACATAGTAATCACCTGCACGTGTTTCTCTTACGTCAAAAAAATAAGTTCGACGACCGGCTCTCAATACTTTAGAAAAGATTTCTTCTTTTTCAATCGTTTCGTTTTCTCTCATAATCATTCATTCAAATTGTTAAAACATAGGTTCAAAAGTCTTAAAAAAAAATTATATTTACAACACTTATTTTATTTCTTTTTCCAAAAGTTGTTTGTTATACAAATCCTGATAATATCCGCCGGCATTAATCAATTCATCGTGAGTGCCTTTTTCTACGATTTTACCTTCTTCAAGAATAATAATCCGGTCAGCATTTTTAGCGGAAGAAACACGGTGTGTAACAATAATCGTGGTGCGGTTTGCTGTGATATTTTTCAGGTTATTCAGGATACGTTCTTCGGTTTCTGTATCAACTGCCGACAGCGAATCGTCCAACAACAAAATCGGTGCTTCTTTAATCAATGCTCGGGCAATCGACACACGTTGTTTTTGTCCGCCCGACAAGGTAATTCCGCGTTCGCCCAAAACCGTATCGTATTGTTTGTCGAATTTCATGATATTTTTATCTACATCTGCCAATTGAGCATAATATCTGACTTCTTCTTCAGTGGCGTCTTCTTTGCCAAACCTGATATTGCTCTTAATACTGTCCGAAAATAAAAAAGCATCTTGCGGAACCATAGCAATAGCATCACGCAAGTCATACAAATTCAACGATTTAATTGATTGGTTATCTATCAGAATTTCGCCATTATCAGCATCATACAAACGACAAATCAGCTCTAAAATGGTTGATTTTCCGCTTCCGGTTTTCCCTAAAATTGCCAGTGTTTCGTTTTTACTCAAAGTGAATGATACGTTTTTGAGTGCCTGAATTTGGGTATCTGTGTAAGTAAACGATACGTTTTTGAATTCTATTTCTCCTTGAACTTTAGTGTGTTCAGGTTGCAGGTTTTTGATTTCAGGCGTTTCATTTAAGAATTCATTAATTCTTTTCTGAGAAGATTCGGCTTCCTGTATCATACTTGAAATCCAACCCAGCGAGGCAATCGGCCAGGTCAGGATATTAATATATAAAATAAATTGTGCAATGATTCCAATATCGGTAATCGTGCCGTCAATGTACATTTTCGCTCCGACATAGACCACAAAAAGGTTACTTAAACCAATCAGAAATATCATTGCCGGCCCGATAAGCGACGATACTTTTACCAGGTTCATGTGTGTTTCTTTACTGTGAGTGGTCAGGTCATCGTATTCTTTATTTTTCTCATCTTCAATAGCATAAGCTTTTACTACGCGAATACCAGAAAAAATCTCTTGCGAAAACGAGGATAATGTAGAGAGGTTTTTTTGATACAAATAGCTTTTTTTGTTAATTTCTCGGCTTAGATAATACATTACTATGCCTAAAAAAGGTACGGGAATTAAGGCATACATCGTCAATTCGCGAGAGATAATAAGCATTTGTACAATCACAATAGCCATGCGGATAATTGTATTGGTAGAGTACATCACCGCCGGCCCGACATACTGCCGGACTTTGCTGACATCTTCCGAAATCCGGCTCATCAAATCGCCGGTGCGGTTGCGTTTGTAAAAGCTTTGGGAAAGGTTTTGATAATGACGAAAAATCTCATTTTTCAAATCATATTCAATATGCCTCGACATCACAATAATGGTCTGACGCATCAAAAAAGTCAAAAAACCACCGATGACCGTAGCTCCAATAATAAGCAGTATATACCTTATTAAATCCGATTTTACTTGGTCGGCATTCATACTACCTTCTAAATATTTTTGCAAAACACTGATGGCATCACCGATAAAACCCGGCGTCATCACCATAAATATCTGTGCTACAATGGTAATCAAAATACCGATAAACAAACGATATCTGTACTTCCAAAAATACTTATTCAGTTCTTTCAGTTCTTTCATGTTGCAAATTTAGTCTTAAAAGTAATATTCAATCAAAAAACAACCACTAAAAAATAATTAAATCTTATATGGACTCTGCCCGAAGTTTGTATAATTATGAGTATATTTGGGCACAAATACATAAATTAATTATGACAACCAAACATTATACTCCAGAAGAACTAAAGAAAGTTGACCCGGTTTTCGGTCAGTTTTCTTTTAACGGTCATGAGCAAATTGTTTTTTGCCATGACAAAGACAGCGGTCTGAAAGCGATTATCGGGATTCACAACACAGTATTAGGACCTGCATTGGGCGGTACACGTATGTGGCATTACAACTCAGAGTGGGAAGCTTTGAACGATGTGTTGAGGCTTTCTCGCGGAATGACTTATAAATCTGCCATTTCAGGATTAGATTTAGGAGGTGGAAAAGCTGTGATTATCGGTAATTCCAAAAAAGACAAAACGCCTGAAATGATTAAGGCATTCGCTAAATATGTGCATTCATTAAGCGGAAGATATATTACAGCAGAAGATGTAGGAACAACTACTCCGGATATGGATTTGATACGTTCCATTACTCCGCACGTAACCGGAATTTCAGAAAGCCTTGGTGGTTCAGGAAATCCTTCGCCTGTAACGGCTTACGGTGTTTTCATGGGATTGAAAGCAGCTGCAAAATTCAAATTTGGCAGTGATGAATTGGGCGGTAAAAAAGTATTGGTACAAGGTATCGGAAACGTTGGGGAAACCTTAGTAAAACACCTGACCAATGAAGGTGCAGAAGTTTATATCACGGACCTTAGCGAAGAACGCGTTGCTGAAGTTGCTCAAAAATATCAGGCAAAAGCTTTCACAGGCGATGTTTATTCTGCCGATGTGGATATTTATGCTCCATGTGCCCTTGGTGCTACAATTAACGATGATACTATCGAAAAAATTAAAGCTCAGGTAATTGCCGGAGCTGCGAACAACCAACTGGCAGACGAGCAAAAGCACGGAAAAAGATTACAGGAAAGAGGTATTGTTTATGCCCCGGATTTCTTAATCAATGCCGGAGGTATCATCAATGTGTTCGGGGAAATTGCCAATTACGGTAGTGAAGAAGCATTAAGACGTACCGAAAACATATACAACACCACATTGGATATTCTGAATTACGCACAGCAACACAACGTTACAGCTAACCAAGCTGCAATGAAAAAGGCCGAAGACAGAATTGACGCGAAAAAAAACAGTAAATAAGGAATATACTTAAAAATATTACTTAATTTTGCGAAGCGAAAACGTCAATGTTTTCGCTTTTTTAATTCATTTGTTCTTATTCAAAACACTATATGTTAGCAAACAGAAGACATATTCGTATTAAAACCATGCAATCTTTGTATGCTTTGAATACTTCCAACAGCGACCGCTTGGATATTCAGGAAAAATTCTTACTCAACAGCATCGAAAAAATCCGAGAATTATATCTCTCTACGCTGTCGATTTTTATTGAACTCAGACAATTAGAAGAAGATATTCTGGACAAATCTGCCAAAAAATACCTGGCAACAGAGATTGAAAAAAATCCAAACAGAAAATTTGTCAATAACCGTGTACTTACATGTATTGCTGAATCTGACAGTATTCATCAGGCTTTAGACCAGGAAAAAATCAAGCATTTCCAACTTAATGACCAATACGTTCATCAACTTTTGTCTGAAATCAAACAACATGATTTGTACAATGATTATATGAATAAACAAACCGATTCTTTCAAAGAAGACCAGGAATTTTTGCTTCAGGTTTTCAGAAAAATCATTGCACCCAATGATAAATTATATCATTTTGTGGAAGATACCCAAATTTCGTGGGCAGATGACTGGCCTGTGGTCAACACAGCTATCGATAAACTTATCAAAGATATCCGTTCGGAAGATTATATCATCAAAGTACCGGACGCGTTCAAAAACCAGGACGACCGGAAATATGCACTCGAATTACTTAGAAAAACAGCCATCAATACGGAAAGTTTCAGAGAAATGTATGCCGATAAAGCAAAAAACTGGGACCAGGAACGTATTGCCGAACTTGATTCTATCGTACTGAATATGGCGATTTGTGAGCTGACAAAGTTTCCGTCTATTCCGGTAAAAGTAACTATTAACGAATATTTAGAAATCGTCAAGGAATATTCTACCCCAAAAAGTAGTATTTTTATCAACGGAATTCTGGACTCTATTATTAAGGAGTTGAAAGCAGAAAATAAAATCAATAAAGCCGGAAGGGGATTAATTGAGTAAATTTGTAAACCAATTCAAAATTATAAAAAAATGAAAAAAATATGTATTTTGGCTATCGCCACCCTAACTTTGGGATTGTATTCTTGCAATAACGACAAAGCATCTTCAAAAATCAATGAAGAAAATACTAACGAAACAACAACAGAACAACAGGCAGAAACACCTTCTGGTTTCGCAAAACTGTCGGTAGATAAAGAAGAACATGATTTTGGCGATTTGAAAAAAGGTGAAAAAGCCGAAACAGAATTCACGATTACCAACACCGGTGATGCTGATTTGGTAATCATTGATGCTAGAGCTACATGCGGGTGTACTGTACCTCAAAAGCCTGAACAACCAATCAAGCCAGGGCAGTCAGATAAGATAAAAGTAGCTTTTTCTGCGAATTCAGTAGGTATGCAAAATAAGCAGGTAACGCTTACAACCAACACAGAAGAAGGAACAAAAGTGTTGAGAATTAAAGCAAACGTAACAGAATAATTAAATATTATGGATCCGAATTTTTTAATGATAGGTTTGATGTTAGTATTTATCGTGTTTTTCATGATTTTACCACAAAGAAACCGCGTGAAAAAAGAAAAAGAGTTTGAAAAATCACTTAAAGTTGGTGATAAAATAATTACTAAATCAGGCATACACGGGCGAATTGCTGAGTTAAACGAAGCTACCGTAGTGATTGAAACTATGGCAGGCAAACTGTTGATGGAAAAAGTGGCTATTTCTATGGAAATGACCGCTAAGCTCAACGCTCCTGTAAATGCCAAGAAATAATTTTTTATTTCAGAAAATTCAATATCCCGGGAAAAAATCCCGGGATTTTTTATTACAGATAACCTAATATTTTAAAAGCCTCAAAGGTAATCTGATGTTTAATTTGTTTAGATAAATTCGGAGGTCGGTTAATAGATTTTTTGATACGCGTGCAGAAAAAATATCTTTTTCCTTTTCGTTCCAAAACCCCCATCAGCCAATCGACATGCTCAGCCTGATAGACGGTATAACCTTCATAAGTATATAAAACATAATCATTCACATCGTGCCGGAACATTTGTTCTTTCACCCATTTTTGATTGTCTTTATCAAAAGGTAAATTCTGATTAAACAAACCAATCAAAAATTTAACTTGTTCTTCGGGAGTTACGGCAAAATCACTAAAATTCCAGCTATAAGCAAAAGGTTTGGAGAACTTGTTTTGAGTATATCCACTTTCTTCTATGAAATAGTTATAATCTTTGATTTTTATATTTTTAGAAAGTCGTTCAAAATACCAATCATTCTGGTAATAAATTGCATCATCTAAAGCGGTATCACATTGCCATTGCGGACGTGTTTCCCCGAAATAATAATATTTTACACCGTTCCATTTTTCGGGTTGATAATGTTGAATCTTATTGAGTTCCAAAGCAATCAAAGCGTGAAAAAGATGAAAAGTGGCTGCCGGCGGTGTCGGCGTTTTTGCATCAAACTCATCATTGAAAATCCACCAGTCATCTGACTCGTTATAAATAATAATGCTTCCCTCTACTTCCTTAGAAGTAAAATAAAAATCAAGATAGTTCTGCGAGAAAGAAATCTTGTGAGAAATTAACAGTAAAAAAATAATGAAACAACGCATACAATTGTAGTTTCAGCAAAAATAGTAATATTGTTTAAAAAATTATGCTCAAAAAGTTTAAGTATTCTAATATATTTTTGTAATATTGCTTTGTATAACCTTTTATATAAGTATATAACTATGAATAAAATTACGAAATTATTGTTCGCTTTTGTAGCCGTTGCTTCATTTTCATTAACAAGCTGTGAGCCGGATTATGTAACTGATGGTTCGACTGTTCCTTCAGAGGCACATATCACGATTTCCTATTTAGATAGTGAAGGGAATGTTACATCTACCAAAGAATATTCTTATGACAAAACCAATTCGCAAGTTTCAGGAGTAAGGGGTCCTAGACAAGATGTTGACGGAGTTTCTTATACAGAATCAACAATTGTAACTGCTCCTCGCCCAGATTCAGATTTACCAGCTTTTACCATTTTTTTTGAATATCAAGAAGAAACTGGTATTTATCAAATTAATGAAAACGGACGTAATACAGCTATGATAAGTATAGATGGAATTAACGATATATATACCTCAATAGACGAAGGAGGACAACTTGAAGTTTTCAACTATAATATATTGACTGGTTCTGCTGTAGCGGATATGTATTTCCGATCAAGATCAGAGTTTTCTTTTTATGCTAAAAATCCGGTTACTAACCAAACATGTAGAGTACAGGGAACTGCTACAACAAACTTTAAGTTGTAATCAACCTTTTCAAAATACCCAAAAACCTCTGTTAATACTAACAGGGGTTTTTTGTTTTTTTCGCTTAGAACGAATGTCTCTATTGAGAAAAATTTCACTTCATCACATTTTGATAACCCTAAAAAGATCATCTTTATAAACATAAAAAAACCACAGATTTTTTTAATCTGTGGTTTTCTACTCTATATCGAAAAAGAAATTATCCTAAAACTTCTTTTACTTTTTTACCGATTTCAGCAGGAGAATCTACAACGAAAATTCCGTTTTCACGCATGATTCGTTTTTTAGCCTCAGCAGTATCATCAGCTCCACCGACGATAGCTCCGGCATGTCCCATAGTACGTCCTTTTGGTGCTGTTTCTCCGGCGATGAAACCAATTACAGGCTTTTTGTTTCCGTTTTCTTTTACCCAGCGAGCTGCATCTGCTTCCAACTGACCACCGATTTCCCCAATCATAATAATAGCTTCTGTTTCAGAATCTTCCATCAATAACTGAACGGCTTCTTTGGTTGTTGTACCGATAATCGGGTCGCCACCGATACCGATAGCTGTTGTGATTCCCAATCCTTGTTTCACTACCTGGTCAGCAGCTTCGTAAGTCAATGTACCTGATTTGGAAACGATTCCTACTGTTCCTTTTTTGAACACGAAGCCTGGCATGATACCAACTTTTGCTTCTCCCGGTGTGATTACTCCCGGACAGTTTGGTCCAATCAAACGGCAATCTCTATGCTGAATATAATCATATGCTTTAACCATATCTGCCACCGGAATTCCTTCTGTGATACAGATGATTACTTTGATACCTGCTTCGGCTGCTTCCATGATTGCATCTGCAGCAAATGCAGGTGGTACAAATATAATAGAGGTGTCTGCTCCGGCTTTTTCCACTGCTTCTTTAACTGTGTTGAACACAGGACGCTCCAAGTGAGTTGTTCCTCCTTTTCCCGGAGTTACACCACCCACAACGTTGGTTCCGTACTCAATCATTTGAGATGCGTGGAAAGTTCCTTCGCTACCTGTAAATCCTTGAACGATTATCTTTGAATCTTTGTTAACTAAAACACTCATAATATAGTTGTTGTTATTAGAATTAAATTTTTTACAAAAATAGTTTATTTATATGCTAAAGTGAAATTTTTCCCCGGAAATATTACTCTGATAATTGGCTCATTTGATAACCTCTAATCATTTTTTCGTCTTTGATTTCCCAAATCGCAAAAAAATCAGCCAGAGGAAGTTCTTCGTCCGGGTTTTCCAACGTCCGGACATAATGGCTGTAACAAATAGTTACGTGGTTGCCGTCCTGAAATAGCTGCGTAATTTCTGTTCTTAAAGCAAAATATGATTGTCTTAAATCCTTAGAAAGTGCCAAAATATCGGTAAAATCAAGCGTAATCAGCCCTTTGGTGCTATGCCATTCTAAAATAACGTCTTCATGAAAGACTTCTTCACAATAAGCCTTGCTTAATATTCCGGAAGATTGATAAAACTTGGCTACTAATTCTTTTAGTTCCATAATTATTTAGACATTTTCTTTAAATATGCCAATTGTTTGAGCTTTTCTCTTGATATTTCGATAGGCGTTCCAAAGTAGGTTTTGCCTCCTTCAATGCTTTTTGTAACACCAGATTGTGCCAAAACTACTGCTTTTTCTCCTATGGTTATTCCGCTCGTCGTTCCGACCTGCCCCCAGATGGTAACTTCATCTTCAATAACCACACAGCCGGCAACACCTGTTTGTGCGGCAATCAGACATTTTTTACCCACTACTGTATCATGAGCAATATGCACCTGGTTATCAATCACAGAGCCTTCGCCGATGGTTGTATCTCCTGTCACACCACGGTCGATAGTACACAAAGCTCCGATACTTACTCCTGATTCAATTACTACTCTCCCCGACGATTTCAACTGATCAAAACCGCTTTCCCTTTTCTTAAAATAAAAGGCGTCGGCACCAATTACACTTCCGGCGTGAATGATAACATTGTCGGCAATAACCGTATGGTCATAAATAACCACATTGGGATAAATCAAACAGTTTTTACCGATTTTCACATGATTTCCGATAAAAACATTAGGCTGTATATGTGTCCCCTCCCCGATTTCGCTACTGATTGAAACAGATTTGTCAGCCGGTTGAAACGGTCTGAAATAATCCGAAAGCCGGTTAAAATCTCTGAACGGGTCGTCTGATATCAGCAAGGCTTTGTTTTCCGGACAATCTACTTCTTTATTAATTAAAATAACAGAAGCCTTAGAGTTTAAAGCCTTATCATAATATTTTGGGTGATCCACAAATACAATTTCGCCAGGCTGAACCACATGAATTTCGTTCATGCCCAGCACTTCGAAATCTTCAGATCCCTGATAAGCACAACCAATAATTTCGGCTATTTGCTTTAGTGTATATGGTTTTGAAAAACGCATATTATTCTTTTACTCGCTCAATATAGTTACCAGAGGTTGTATCAATTTTAATTTTGTCGCCTTCCTCGATAAATAATGGTACGTTGACTGATGCTCCTGTTTCCACAGTAGCAGGTTTGGTCGCATTCGTAGCCGTGTTTCCTTTAACACCCGGCTCGGCATAAGTCACTTGCAACACTACTGATGCCGGCATATCAACCGACAAAGGCGTATCTGTTTCAGTATTAATTTGCACCATTACGTTGGTTCCTTCTTTCAATAAATCCGGCGCGTCAAGTGCATTTCTGTCTAAAGTGATTTGCTCAAAAGTTTCGGTATTCATAAAATGAAAATCATTTCCTTCCGGATACAGATACTGGAAAGTGTGTGTCTCTACCCGAACATCTTCGATTTTATGTCCGGCAGAAAAAGTATTTTCTAATATTCTTCCTGTTGTTACACTTCTCATTTTTGTACGTACAAACGCTGGTCCTTTACCTGGTTTTACGTGTAGAAACTCAACAATTTTGTAAATGTCATTATTGTACTTGATGCACAATCCGTTTCTGATGTCTGATGTTGTTGCCATATTTTTTTTGCTGATTTGCTTATTCGTTTGTTTACTTATTCGCTAATTTGCTAATCCGTTAATAACTAATTGACTCATTAATAAAGTCCTGTATATCCTTTCATAATACCGCGGGAAGAATTACGCACAAATTGTATGATTTCATCTCTTTCGGGCGTGGCTTCCATTTCGGTTTCTATCAATTCAATAGCTTGTGAATTGTTATAGTTTTTCTGGTACAAAATACGGTAAATATTCTGAATTTCTCTTATTTTTTCTGAATCAAATCCTCGTCTTCTCAATCCGACGGAATTAATTCCTGCGTAAGAAATCGGCTCTCGTGCAGCTTTTATATACGGCGGAACGTCTTTGCGGACAAGCGTACCTCCTGTTATAAACGAATGTGAACCAATAGTACAAAACTGATGCACCGCTACCATTCCTGCCAAAACTACATAATCCCCGATTGTTACATGCCCCGCCAATGTACTCGAATTAGAAAAAATACAATTATCGCCCACAATACAATCGTGTGCCACGTGGCTATATGCCTGTATCAGACAGTTACTACCAATAATCGTCCGGTATCTGTCTCTGGTTCCGCGATTAATCGTAACACATTCTCTTATGGTGGTATTGTCGCCTATTTCGGCAGTAGTTTCTTCTCCGTCAAATTTTAAATCCTGCGGTTCGGCAGATATGACTGCTCCCGGAAAAATACGGCAGTTTTTCCCTATCCGGGCTCCCTCCATAATAGTCACATTTGACCCAATCCACGTACCTTCGCCTATCTCAACATTATTGTGGATAGTAGTAAAAGGCTCAATAACTACATTTTTTGCAATCTTTGCCCCGGGATGAACGTATGCTAAAGGTTGATTCATCTTATTTTTATTTTAATTTGTTTGTTTTACGATTTGAGCCATCAATTCGGCTTCCGTGGCAATCTTACCGTTAGCATAAGCTACAGCTTGCATATGACAGATTCCTCTTCGGATTGGTGTCAATAATTCTAATTTGAAAATCAAAGTATCGCCGGGCAAAACCTGTTGTTTGAACCTCACATTGTCAATCTTCATAAAGTAGGTCAGATAATTTTCCGGGTCAGGAACGGTGCTTAGTGCTAAAATTCCGCCGGTTTGTGCCATCGCTTCGATAATGAGGACACCTGGCATTACCGGTGCTCCGGGAAAATGTCCCTGGAAAAATTCTTCGTTCATCGTCACATTTTTCACGCCGACAACCGAAGTATCTGTCAGTTCCAAAATTTTATCAACCAACAACATCGGATAACGATGCGGAAGCATAGCCATAATCTGGTTAATGTCCATTAATGGTTTCTGATTAAGGTCGTAATCAGGCACCTGATTGCGTTTTTCCTCTTTGATTATTTTGAGCATTTTTTTGGCAAACTGTGTGTTTACAAAATGCCCTGGTTTGTTGGCAATTACTTTACCTCTGATACGTGTACCGATAAGTGCCAAATCGCCAATTACGTCCAGCAATTTATGCCGGGCAGCCTCGTTCGGATAATGTAGTGTCAGATTATCTAATATTCCGTTTGGCTTAACGGAAACAGTATCTTTATTGAAAGCAACTTTCAGTTTTTCAATGGTTTCCGGAGATATGTCTTTATCCACATACACAATAGCATTGTTCAAATCACCTCCTTTAATCAAACCATGAGAAAGCAGGGTTTCTATTTCGTGTAGAAAGCTGAAAGTACGTGCCTGAGCAATTTCGCTTTTAAATTCCGACAAACTTTTGATACTGGCATTTTGTGTACCCAGCACTTTTGTTCCGAAATCAACCATTGTTGTTACCTGATATTCATCTGCCGGCATCAACAAAATTTCACTTCCCGTTCTTTCATCTGTATAAGAGATTACTTCTTTTACGATATATTCTTCTCTTTCAGCATCTTGCTCGACGATTCCTACAGATTCAACCGCTTCGACAAAATATTTGGAAGAGCCGTCCATAATCGGCGGTTCAGACGCATTCAGCTCGATATTTACATTGTCTAAATCGCACCCTACCAACGCTGCCAAAACGTGTTCGGTCGTATGTAATTGTACACCTTTGTGTTCCAGGTTTGTACCTCTTTCAGTCGATACAACGTAGCTTGCTAATGCCTCGATTTCGGGCGAGCCTTCTAAATCCACACGGGTAAATGTAAACCCGTTGTTTATCAATGCCGGCTTAAATACCATTTTTACTTGCTGTCCGGTGTGCAGCCCAACTCCTTCGATGGTTACCTCTCTGGCAATAGTTTTTTGTTTGACCATAACTTATTAATTATAGCTAATTTTTATTTATCCTTTAATTTATCTATGTCTTCTACAATTTTAGGCAGATTTCGGAAATGTACAAAAGATTTGGAAAAATCTCCGTAATTGATGGCAGGCGAACCCTGAACGACATCATTGTCTTTCAGACTTTTGTTCACTCCGGACTGAGCTTGTATTTTTACATAATTGCCGATAGTAATATGTCCCACAATTCCGACCTGTCCGCCTATCTGGCAATATTTTCCGA
Source organism: Avrilella dinanensis (assembly GCF_002807015.1). GTDB lineage: Bacteria > Bacteroidota > Bacteroidia > Flavobacteriales > Flavobacteriaceae > Flavobacterium > Flavobacterium dinanensis. The sequence goes on from NZ_NIPO01000001.1 coordinate 1,644,563, forward strand.
TTTTGGTTGAGCCGGCAATTCCTGTTTGAGAAGCGATAACCGTATGAGCCCCGATTTCAACATTATGGGCAATCTGGATATGATTATCCAACTTCACGCCTTGTCTGATAATCGTTGAACCCAAAGTTGCCCGGTCAATGGTAGTGTTCGCCCCGATTTCAACATCATCTTCGATAATGACATTTCCGGTTTGCGGTACTTTGGCGTAACTGCCGTCTTCCTGAGGAGCAAAACCAAAACCGTCTGACCCGATAGTCGTTCCGGAATGGATAATACACCTGCTTCCTATTTGTGTGTCGGCATAAATTTTACTTCCGGCAAAAATAGTGGTATTATCTGCTATTTTTACATTATCACCAATATAACAATTCGGATAAATTTTTACGTTATCGCCAATTTGGCAATTCTGCCCGATATAGGCAAACGCTCCGAGATATATATCCTGACCATAAACCGTGTTTTCGCCAACAAAATTAGGTTGCTCTATCCCAACTTTGTTATTTTTTATCTGGTTATAAAACTCCAGTAATTTAGTAAATGCTGCATAGGCATCTTCTACTTTTATTAAAGTCGTCTGCACCGGGTGTTCCGGCACAAAACTTTTGTTTATAATTACTGCAGATGCTTTTGTTTCATATATATATGGCACATATTTCGGGTTGGACAAAAAGGACAACGACCCCGGTTTGCCTTCTTCTATCTTTGACAAATCGGATACTTCTGTGGCGGCGTTGCCCACAACCTCCCCATTTAACAAGTCTGCTATCTGTTGTACAGTTACTTTCATTCTTACAAATGTATAAATTTTTAACAATATCTAAGCATTAACCCACTTGGGATAACAAATAAAATATTTCACAACCGGTTCGGTCAATGCTTTGATGAAATTCTGGTCGGACGCATCGGCGACATCTTTGATACTTCCGTCCTTAAATAAAATAGTAATCGGTCCGTGCTCGACATCATACGCCTGATTTCTTAATTTGTCACCTAAAATCAGGTAATCGGCGGTTTTTTCTGTTGCTTGCCCTCTTTGGATAATTGTTTTTTTCAGTTCGTTGATACGCTCTGACTGGCTTACTTTATCTACATATTTAAACGCAAATAATTTTCTGTTTACAATGCTGCTACACAATGAGGATAAAATTTCATCTGAATGAAACTGCCACTGTTTGATAGCTCCCAAAATATCACTGTCATCAAGCTGAGAAAATTGCACCAAATCCTGATGAGTAAAATCTGTATCAACCTGATTTTGTTTGGATTTATCTAAAAAATATTCCAACGCAGGGCTACACCAAAGTTTTTCTCCTTGTTGGGTTAGCTCTTTGGCTCTTTTGAGAATCTGAGTAAGGATATGCTCTGCGGTTACACTGGTTTTATGGAAATAACACTGCCAATACATCAACCGGCGGGCAACCAGAAATTTCTCTACTGAATATATGCCTTTTTCTTCCACAACCAACTGATTGTCTTTGACGTTAATCATCTGAATCAACCGTTCGGAATTAATATTTCCTTCAGCAACTCCGGAATAAAAACTATCTCGTTTGAGATAATCCATTCTATCCATATCTAATTGTCCAGATATCAGTTGTTTGAAAAAAGGACGATGATAATATCCTTTAAATATTTCTATTGCCAACGACAATTTTCCGCCAAATTCAGTGTTCAATGCGTCCATGAATCGCAAAGATAATTCTTCATGATGCACATCTTCCACAATACTTTGTTCCATGGCGTGAGAAAAAGGCCCGTGACCAATATCATGCAATAATATGGCAATATACAGTGCTTGTTCTTCTTCCTCAGAAATAATTACCTGCTTGAACCGCAATACCTTAACTGCCTGTTGCATCATGTGCATGCTCCCGAGGGCGTGATGAAACCGCGTGTGGTGTGCACCAGGATACACCAGGTAAGACAATCCCATTTGGCTTATCCTCCGAAGTCGCTGAAAATAACTGTGCTGCATCAAATCATACAACAAATCGTCAGGCACTGAGATAAAGCCGTAAATCGGGTCGTTAATTATCTTTAATTTATTTTTTGTAAACAAATTATCATTGTTTGGTTAGGGCAAATATAATTTTTAGCTGCGAATTATACAGACTTTTTTAGCGATTTCTATATTTAATTATCAAAAATGATTTTTTTCTGTAAATTCTGTAAAACTATTTAAAATTGTTTTATCATTCTGAGCACAAATAAAATACAAAAAACTTATTTTTTTGAAATTTAAGCAGTTTCTGTACATAAAATGAAAAAGAATTTTCAGCACAAGAAAATTCTTTTTCAAAGATATTATGTGTCTAAATCCAATTGAAAATCACGCAAAAAATGAATGCTTTTTTCTATGTCGTAATGCAAAATACGGTCGGTTTCCACAAACGGAACTTCTTCCCGGTAAATGCTAACGAATGATTCTATAAATTCACTTGATTTGGTTGGTTTTCTCATATCCAAAGCCTGAGCAGCGTTAAACAATTCGATGGCAAGAATACGCTCCAGATTATCCACAACTTTCAATGCTTTGGTGGCGGCATTGGCTCCCATACTCACATGGTCTTCCTGCCCGTTGCTCGAAACAATGCTGTCGGTGCTTGCCGGCACAGTATATTGTTTATTTTGACTCACAATACTTGCGGCGGTGTACTGCGGAATCATAAAACCGGAATTCAACCCCGGATTGTGTACCAAAAACGGTGGTAAGCCGCGAAGACCGGATATAAGCTGATAAGTTCTTCTTTCAGAAATATTTCCTAATTCTGCCATTGCCATTGCCAGAAAATCCAATGATAACGCCAATGGCTGTCCATGGAAATTCCCACCGGAAACAATAATATCATCTTCCGCAAAAATATTCGGATTGTCTGTTACCGAATTAATTTCGGTTTTGAAAACTCTTTTTACATATTCCAAAGCATCTTTGGTTGCTCCGTGAACCTGTGGAATACATCGGAAAGAATACGGGTCTTGGACGTGTTGTTTCTGTTGTTTTATTAACTCACTGCCTTCCAAAAGTTCACTGATAAAATTGGCAGTCAGAATTTGTCCTTTATGCGGACGGGCAAAGTGAATCAAATCGGTAAAAGGCTCAATCCGACCGTCAAAAGCCTCTAAAGAAATCGTTCCGATTACATCTGCAAAATACGACAATTTCATTGATTTGATAATTGTATAGCAACCATAGGCTGACATGAACTGCGTACCGTTAAGCAATGCCAATCCTTCTTTGGACTGCAGGGCAATTGGTTCCCAGCCATTTTTTTCCAGCACCTTGGAAGCCGGTTGTCTGTAACCATCAGCATAGACTTCGCCCTCGCCTATCAACGGCAACGACAAATGAGCCAGCGGTGCGAGGTCACCCGATGCTCCCAGCGAACCTTGGGTGTAAACTACCGGTAAAATATCCTGATTGTAGAAATCTATCAGCCGTTGAACAGTAACCAACTGAACACCGGAATTTCCAAAACTCAATGATTTAATTTTGAGCAGCAACATGATTTTTACAATTTCCTGAGGCACTTCGTCGCCTGTACCACAAGCGTGAGATTTCATCAGGTTTTCCTGTAATTGACTGAGATTTTCATTGTCTATTTTCACATTGTACAACGAGCCGAAACCGGTATTGATTCCATAAATCGGAGCCGATTGTGATTTCATTTTCTCGTCCAAATATGCCCGACATTTGTTGATTTTCGAGATTGCTTCTTCAGACAATTCCAAACGATGGTGCTCTGTGATGATTTTGTTTAATTCCTCAATGGAAATAATATCTGAGCTGATATAATGTGTGTTCATTTTGTTCTTTTTTATCGGGTAAAGACCCATTTATTTTTAGTTGATAGTTGTTCGTCGTATTGATAACCACCTTCGTTAAATTGCTTCATATCTTCCGCTTTGTTAATGTTATTTTCTGCCATGAAACGCGTCATTTGTCCGCGTGCTTTTTTAGCAAAAAAACTGATGGTTTTTAATTTTCCGTTTTTAAAATCTTTAAAATCAGGTGTGATTATTGTCTTCGGAATTGCTTTAGTGTCAATCACTTTGAAATATTCATTACTCGCCAGATTAACAATAACTTCTTTGGTGGTTAATTCGTCTAGCAATGATTGTGTAACCGTATTTTTCCAGAATTCATAGAGGTTTTTACCATTTTCTACCGGAAGTTTTGTACCCATTTCCAAACGATAAGGCTCAATCAAATCCAACGGCTTGAGATAGCCGTATAATCCGGACAAAATCCGAAGGTTTTTTTGCAAATAGTTTATAGATTTTGTTGATAAGGAATAAGCATCGATGCCTTCATATACATCGCCGTTAAAAGCATATATCGCCTGTCGGGCTTGTTCGGAAATTTTATCCAAATGATAACTTCGAACGTGATTCCGTTCCACATTCAGGTTTGCCAGATTCTCGGAAATATGCATGAGTTCCTGTAAATCTTTTACAGACAAATCACGCAAAGCCTTATTGACCTTTTTCGATTGCTGAATCAGCTGCGGAACTGTAAATTTCTTGCTTGGCAAAGTATCAGAATAATTCAATGATTTTGCCGGCGATAACAAAATTTTCATGACGAAATAATTTGTGACAAAAATAAGCCTAATTATTGATAATTGAAAGTATAAAGAATCGTTTAAAATTGCTTTGTTCTACTTCAAATATAAACCCTTTTACAATACCATCAGAACAAGCTCTAATTTCCCTGGATTCTTTTGGCTAATTGTTGTAACAGTTTTTTTCCGTCTTTGCGGTCTTTTTCCACTTCTCTGGCAGTGACCGAGTCCGGATTTTGTATGATTTCATAAGAAAAAGCAAACTGTAACGAATCCGGATTTTTATTCAGAAAACCAAACCGCAAATCGTTGAAAAACAACTTTCCGTTTTCTTCCGTAACCGTATATTGATTTTCACTAATTTTAATCAGCTGACGAATTACTTCTTCATTTTTAATATTTTGCAATGACTGATGATTTTTCGGATAAACCTCTACCGGAGCGACGGCGGAGTCAAAAAAACTATAATCAGTAATGTAAAAATCATTCTCGCCCTCGGCAATTATCTGCCACAAAATGGTGTTGAAAGCTGTTGGTTTTACCGTTATATACTGGATTTCTACATTGTCAAATCTTCCATCGTGAAGCACTTTTTGCCTGGCTGTTTGCTGTAAGCCGACAGTAACAAAAAGGTATAGCGTACTGATAATCAAACCTGTTTTATTATATATCAACCGTTTATTTTCTTTTTTGGAAAAACATGAAAATATCACTCCGATCAACAAAGGAATTGTATATAACGGATCGATAACAAAGATGGATTTTATTGCCAACCTCCACTCAAAAGGCCAGAAAAGCTGCGTGCCCCAGGTGGTAAAAATATCCAGTAATGAATGTGTGAGTAATATGAAAAAAACTGCCCGATATGCCTGCCAATATGCTACTTGGTTTCTTCTTTCACGCCAACTTATCCAACGTGCCAAAACAAAGGATAATATCAAATAAAAAATGATGGAATGTGACAATCCGCGATGAATTCCCACTGCAGTAATTGGGTCATAAAACCACTTGCCCACCAGCACGTCCAAATCGGGAATGGTACCAATCAAAGCACCATACAAAACAACATGGCTGTTTTTGATTTTTTTACCCAAAGTTGCCTGACTTATAGCAACGCCCAAAACCGCTTGTGTGAGAGAATCCATGATGCAAAGATAGAATATTACACAATAATGTTCTTCTTAGACTTTTCAGATACCATCTTTAATTTATTTCTTAACCAGTTCCACCCGCCGGTTTTTCGCTTTTCCGTCTTCAGTGTTGTTATCCGCTATCGGATTTTCAGCTCCAAAACCCTGAGCAGTTAATCGGGACGATTGGATTCCTGCATCGACTAAAGCTTTCATTACAGTTTTAGCACGGTCTTCTGAAAGTTTTTGATTATGCGTTGCATTCCCCGTGTAGCGAGGAAATCCCTTCGGGCTTCCCTCGCTACGGCTCGGGGCTTCACACGTCAAGCACAGCCCTTCGGGACTGTCCTCGAACTTGGGTTTCACGCAAGCGAGAAACCTGCGTGAAGCCCCGAGCCGTTATCCGTATATCCGTTAATGGAAATCTGCAATGTTTTATCTGCCGACAAAACTTTAAATATTTCATTTACAGCATCTTTTCCATCAGATTTTAATGTTGATTTGTCTGTGTCAAAATTGATGTACAAAACCGATTTACCTTTGTCTTGCAAATCTTTTTGTATCTGATCTGATTTCAGAAAAGTAATGGTTTGCTCAAAACCTTCTTCCTGCAAAATATTCAGCTTACCGCCTGCTGTATCTCCGGTCAGTTGAATATAAATATTTTTTCCATCAGCTCTACGAATAACGTAAACTCTAATTTTATTACTTGTATAACCTATCGAGCCGTCTTCGCCCAGATAAGCCGCATCGTCTTTGTAACGTTCATATTCTTCTCTGGTTATTTTTCCGTCAAAAATCTTTTGTCCGCCTGCCGATAAAATGGCGTCATCATAACTTTTCAGGAAAAAAGGAAGCGACCAGTTGTCGTTTTTTCGGTCTTCCAAAGATACATTTACTTTAAAAACTTTACCTTCAATTGGCGTCATAACTCCATCAATCGGAAAAAAAATGATGTCGTAATCACGCTGAATCGGTCTGTTTTGTGATTTCATTCCTTTCGGAAAACTGAAATAAGGAAAATCACCCAAATCAACATCTGAAACCGGAATACTTTCTATATTGAAAGTATTTGAAGATACTGCATTTTCTTCCTTATTTTCATCGGTTAGCCGTTCATCAATGATTTCTTCTGTATTTTCAGAAGTTTCCGGGCTTTGTTTTTTCTCGTTTCCGCAGGAAGTAATCATAAATAAGGAGAAAATTCCTAACGCCAATAACTGAATTTGTTTACCTTTATTTTTCATTTGTTTTATTTTTGGTTTTTCAAATATACGTTTTTCTATCAAGTCAGATTTAATTTTTCTGTTAAGAAATCAGCAGATAAAACCGTACCTTTGATATGATTTAATAATTATCAGATGAAGTTTTTAACAGCATTTTTATTGATAGGTTTCGGTTTTCAGGTTTGGGCACAAGATAATTTTCCAGTCAAAATCCGTGATTTTTCTGACCGATATGAAGCCGTCATAGACCTGAACGAGGAAGACACTATCGTCAGCGGTCGTTATGATGATTATGTACCTGAATATGTAATACAGATTTTTGACAAAAGCAATCAAAAGATGTTGCTGAAAGCTTATACAGCCGACTTCCCTACTTATCTTTTGGACGAAAAAAATGAGGCTGTTCCCAATATCAAAGAACTTCCTTACGGTTCGCAAAGTGTACTTTTATATGAAGATTACAACTTTGACGGCATCAAAGATTTTGCCCTGATGAATGGTTACGGAAGCTGCTACGGCGGCCCATCGTTTGATATTTATCTTGCCGTGGAAAGCGGTTTTGAACATAGTGAAGCCTTTTCGATTTTGTCTAACGAATACTGCGGAATGTTTGACGTAGATAACGAAACCCAAACTATACACACTATGACCAAAAGCGGTTGCTGCTGGCATCAGTTTTCAGAGTTTAAAGTGATTGACAACGAACCAAAGCCTGTGAAAATAACGGAACGCTCTTATCTTTCTTACAATAATTTTATTGAAGTGACCGAAATCACTTATAATAATGGTAAGGAAAAAAGTACGACAAATCTTTATTTTTCGTTTGAAGAAATGATGTCGAAAGTCATTGTATATTTTGAACTGGAAAAAAATGGAAAATCGGTGGTGTTGTATGAAATAGACGGAATACTTTATTATGCTTTCCTACAAAAAGATGACCTTGTAGAATTTTATTTTCCTCAGCCTGATGGATACGAAACAGAATGGGATTTTAACTATCATCAAGATGAAGAAACATTAACTTTTTCCAACGAAGAGGCACAATACCAGATTTACGAAACCGATGATAGTGTCGGAATAAAAGTAACCACCAATGGCAAAACCTATGATATGCAAGGTGTGAAATCTACCGCTATCGGTTCGTTGAAAAATATGAAACTTATAAAATTAACCAATATTTTAATTCAAAATTGATGAAACAGTTATTCAGATTAATGTTATTCTTCTTTCCTTTGGTACTTTCAGCTCAGGAAACCGAACCGATAGCTACCCTGCCCAATGAAGATTTTCAGAAAATAATGCGGCATTTGCAATCAAATTACCAGGTTCCCGATGAAGTTTTTAACGACACCATAAAGAGAATTGATTACAGAGTTCAGTTTCTTATTAACGATGAAGGGCGGATTACTGAACCGGAAATCACATACAAAACAACCGAATGCACCGCTTGCGAAAAAGAACTGATGAGAGTACTGAAACGTACACCTGCCGTAAATCCTTTGTATCGTGACGATAAGAAAATTAAAGTTTCATTTATCATGCCTTTTGTCATACGATTAGAATAATGAAAAAGTTGTTATTTATCATATCGATTCTGTTTTTTGCTCTTTGTTCTTACGGGCAGATTCCGGCTGAACAAAATCCGGGCGAATTTGTTGTTTATGCAGAACACACCGATTCGATACACAAAATTCATTATCAATTAGGAAGGCATGAACCGCAAGATTACACCTTTGAAATCAATCTTTCGGGACAATGGGAAAAAATAAAAAGAAATCCTCAAAATAAAGAAAAATTTGTTCACGTTTCCGCCCCAATCTATCTGAGAATACAGCATGATGAAACAGATAATTATTATTTTCTGAACAGTTATTATGATGTCGATATGTTCAGTTTCCCGGGTTTGCCAAGCGACAATCTGCAAATCATTGCCGGACGATATGCTTTTTATATTTACAATATTGATAAACAAACATTATCCAACGAACTGATTCCGGGATTGAACCAATATGAAGGCGAAGATGCTATCAGCGGTTTGTACAGCGGATTGACCTTATTTGACAACGAGAAATTTCTTTTGGGAAACGTCCAAGGATTTGGTGTTTTTTGTTTTGATATTTCAAACACCGCAAAACCTGTAGAACTCAAACAACACTGCACCAAAGACCAGAATGACGGTCAGTTTTATGCTTTTTTCTATCCAAAAGTGCACGAATCGTTTGATATAATCTTGGCAAAAACTGATGTTTCAAGTGTATCGCCGAATATTAATCGATTTTACAAAAAAATGGGAACGATTAAATATTTGGCAAAAGATATTCAGTTAGACACAAATTCCGTTAAACAACCTATTTACACAAACCAAGGCGATGATTTACTTTTGCGTTCCCGCAGATCCGATTTGCAAATAAATCTCATCGACGGAATAATATCCATAAAATAATTATTATATCCGTAGTGCATTATCAAAAAGCCACAGATGCACGGATTTTTATTGTTTACTGATTATAAATGGTCACTAATCCTTGAATGGTAGTTGTTCCATATCTATAAAAATTATTTTTTTGCAGGTATTTGTGATAAAAACACCTATCTGTGCATCTGTGGTATAAATAAATCATTGATTATTTTTTAACAGATAATACTCTACGGGTAGTCATTAATATTGGTCAGTTCCAAGCAAAACCAACGTACAGGCTTCTTCAAAATGAATATTATTTTCACGAAGTATTTCCTGTAATTCCGGATTTTCAGTTCCTGGATTGAATATTACCCGGTTTGGTTTCAGCGATACGATATAGTCATAATAATCTCTTTGTCTTGTCGGATTCAGGTATAAAGTTACCGTATCAATATCTTCAAATTGTGGTAAATCTATATGAAACACCACATCGCCCACCTGTCCTGCTCTGTTGCTGATTGCCTCTACCTCGTGATGATGATTCAATAATCGTTGAATAGCTTTATATGCATATCTGTCAGGCTTCACGGAAGCCCCGATAACTAGTGTTTTTTTCATGATTCATTGATTTTTACTGTCATAAAATTACAAAAATCATTTTAAAAACAATCATAAATTGCTGTAATAATCGCTTTTCAAACCTTCGCACAAGCTTTTTTTTCGCCCAAATTGGAATATTTTTTTAAAGTGCTTTCATTTTTAATAAGATAATTGTACTTTCGCTGACTAAAATTTATTAAGTAAAAAAATGGCAGTTTTACAGAAAATCAGAGAACGCTCGGTATTGCTACTCGTAGTAATCGGATTCAGTTTGTTAGCGTTTATCGTTGGAGACTTTTTAATGAGTGGTACAAGTTTGACCACCAACAGTGTAGGTTCGGTAAATGGCGAATCTATCCCGACCCAGGAGTATATGGCAAAGGTGCAAAGATTGGAGCAATCCCGTCAGGCGTCCGGAAGTCAGGCTTACGAGGCTGTTTGGGGTGAAGAAATTCGTAAAATATTGTTCGAGGAGCAATTTGAAAATGCCGGATTGAGATTAGGTAAAGACCAAATCATCAATGTGATTAAAAGTCACCCGAATTTTGCAAATAATCCTGAGTTTTTAAATGATGCCGGGCAATTTGATACCAACAAATTCAACCATTTCTTAAACCAGCTTAAGCAGGATAGCAACAGCTGGAGGGGTTGGTTGGAATACGAGGCTTCATTAGAAGATTTTGCTAAAGAACAAATCTACTACAACATGATTAAAGGTACGGTTTATACTACCGGTTTGGAAGCAAAATATGCATACAAAAAAGAAACCGACCGCGTAACATTCGATTATGTTTCTGTTCCTTATACTACTATCAAGGACGAAGACGTTCAAGTGAGCGACACCGAAATCGCGGAATATATCAAAAAACACAAAAAACAATTCAAATCGCCGGATTACAGAGCGGTTGAGTATGTTTTCATCCCCACCAAACCGTCTAAAGAAGACGAAAGTGCAGTGAAAAATGAGGTAGAAACTTTGTTGCAACCAAGCGTGGTTTTCAATGCTGAAACCCAAACCAACGACACAATCGCTGGGTTCGCTAACGTAAGTAATGTGGCTGATTTCGTAAACAGTAATTCTGACATTCCTTATGAAGATACTTATTACACCAAAGAACAATTACCTAAAGAATATCAGGAGCAATTATTCAACCTGCAAAAAGGAGAAGTGTTCGGTGCATATCTTTTCAATGACCATTATTGCTTAACCCGATTGACTGACAGAAAATCACAACCGGAAACAGTCGACGTTTCGCATATTCTTGTTGCTTTTGGTGACAACGGAAGAACTCGTGAAGAAGCGGAGGAAATTGCTAAAGGACTGAAAGAAAAAGCGAATGCTTCTAATTTTGCTGAATTAGCTGACGAAAATACCGATGACCCGGGGTCTAAAGGTAAAGGCGGAAAATACGAAGGCGTACGAAAAGGACAAATGGTTCCTCAATTTGACGAATATATTTTCAGCAATCCGGTTGGACAAATCGGAATGGTAGAAACACAATTCGGATTCCATATCCTTAAAGTTGATGCACAAAACATGGCAGAAATGGTACAATTAGCGACTATAGCCAAAGCTATCGAACCGTCTAATGCAACGCAAGATGCGTTATATACGCAGGCATCTAAATTTGAAATGGAAGCAGCTAACGGCGATTTCTCAAAAATCGCATCTGATATGAACCTGATTGCACACCCATCTACTGCAATTACTGCTTTCGGCGAACAACTTCCTGCTATTGAAGGCAGCCACACCGATGCGATTAATTGGGCATACAGCAAAGGTGCATCTGTGGGAGATATTAAACGATTTGACAATACTGATGGTCATCTTGTCGTAAAACTTACAGAAATCAACGAAAGTGGTTTGTTAGGCGTTAATGATGCCAGAGCACAAGTAGAGCCAATTATCAAAAATCAGAAAAAAGCAGCTTTGATTAAGCAGCAAATGACTGGTTCGACATTGGAAGAAATTGCTCAAAACTCAAAATCTAAAATACAATCAGGAGAAACTACCGGCAACACACAAACTATTGGTTTTGTGAAAGAGCCTAAAGTTGCCGGATACACTTTTGGTACAGAAGCGGGCAAAGTTTCTGAATTGATTGAAGGTAACAACGGTGTTTATGTAATCAGAACAAAAGAAGTAATTACTGCTCCTGAATTGCCTAATTACAACTCATACAAAGCAAGAGTGTCTGGCAGTAACAAAGCAACTGTTCAAAACACTGTTTTTTCAGCTATCTACAACAATGCTGAAATCAAGGATAAAAGAGCGAAAGTGTTGAGATAACAATTCACAATTAAAAATATAAAAGTCCGTTAATTAAACGGACTTTTATATTTTTGTACTCTAAACAATAAACAACAAGAATGAAAGCATACGTATTTCCGGGACAAGGTGCCCAGTTTTCAGGAATGGGGAAAGACCTTTATGAATCTTCCGAAACAGCAAAAGAATTATTTGATAAAGCCAATGAAATTTTAGGTTTCAACATTACTGAAATCATGTTCAACGGCACCGATGAAGAATTAAAACAAACCAAAGTAACGCAGCCTGCTGTGTTTTTACATTCGGTAATTTTAGCGAAAACATTACCCGATTTTAAACCCGAAATGGTTGCCGGACATTCATTAGGCGAATTTTCAGCGTTGGTTGCAAATGGAGCTTTATCTTTTGAAGACGCGTTGCAATTAGTGTCTAAACGAGCTATGGCAATGCAAAAAGCCTGCGAAATTACCCCTTCTACAATGGCTGCCGTTTTAAATTTAGACGATAAAGTAGTAGAAGACATCTGTGCCTCTATTGATGGGGTTGTTGTAGCGGCAAATTATAACTGCCCGGGACAATTAGTTATTTCAGGAGAAACAAAAGCGGTTGAATTGGCTTGCGAAAAAATGAAAGAAGCCGGTGCAAAACGTGCATTGATTTTACCTGTTGGCGGGGCGTTCCACTCGCCGATGATGGAACCTGCTCGTGAAGAATTGGCTGCAGCTATCGAGGCAACAACTTTCTCTACGCCTATTTGCCCGGTATATCAAAACGTAACTGCAAGTGCCGTTTCTGATCCGGTTGAAATTAAAAAGAACTTAATCACACAATTAACTGCTCCGGTTCGTTGGACACAATCGGTACAGCAAATGATTGCCGATGGCGCTACATCGTTTACCGAAGTTGGTCCCGGTAAAGTGTTGATGGGATTGATTAATAAGATTGACAAAACGGTTGAAACGATTAAAGGATAAAAAACATCTGTTTGTAAAAACGACTTTCGAAAGGAAGTCGTTTTTTTGTTATGTATAATTTTCATTTTGTATATTTGGGTGTTTACTGGAAATTTTTTGAAACACAGCTTATGAAAATTTTACATTTTATACTATTTAGCATAATTATGCTCCCAAATATTGCACTTGCTCAACAAGATAATCCTGAGTTACAGAAAATGTACGATGAGGATCAAAGTGCAAGAATGTCAAATAATATTGATTGGACAACACTTTCAAAACAAGATAAAGAAAGGGAAAATCGAGTTTTTGAAATGATACAGTCTGGCAAAATAGTTACAGCAAAAGATTACTATAATTCTGCTATGATTTTTCAACATGGGAATGACACGATTGCCTCTTCTATGGCAGTTAAACATATGAAAAAAGCTGTTGAATTAGATCCAACAATAAACAAATGGTTATTAGCTGCTGCAATAGACAGAGATTTAATGAGAAGAAATCAGCCACAAATTTATGGTACTCAATTTATAAAAAATGATGAGACTGGTGGCAAGTTTGTTAGGTATAAAATAGACTCAACAAAAATAACAGATGTACAAAGAATAGAGTTCAATGTCGAAACATTGAAAGAACAAAAAATAAAAGAACAATTACTAAACGCCACTTCCTTAACGAATCTTCTAGAGGGGAAAACTCTAAAAGAACGTATTGAACTAATTAGAACGGAATATAAAAAAGGAGTAAATTCAAATTATGACATAAATTTAAGCGATCTAATTTTGTATGTAAACGACCTTTTGGATAACGAAAAGATAAACGAAGCCTCTGAAATTGCAAAACTTTGTGTTCAATTATATCCAAATGAAAGCTATTCCTACATCAGTTACGGGGCTATATTATTAAAGCAAAATTATAAGCAAGACGCGATCAAAGTTTTCTATAAAGCATTAGAATTAAATCCAAATGACACTGATATTAGAGCAATATTAAACCATATTGATTAAACTCTTCGAACCGCCAACCTTCTTATTTAGAAAAATGCAATTTTTTATATTTTCTCTTTTCTGAAAAGTTTTAAATACTTGGTTTAACAAATTTCAAAATGAGTATCTTTAACCAAGTTTTTATATCATAATATGATTCCAAATTTACGAACTGTTACCGTTACCCGTTACATCACGCCATTGCGTGAAGGAGGCTCCTTACCTGCTCTGGCGGAGGCAGATGACGATTTTAAATATGTGATTAAATTCCGCGGCGCCGGTCACGGTGTCAAAGCGTTAATTTCTGAACTTTTGGGCGGATTAATCGCTAAGTATTTAGGACTGCAGGTTCCCGAACTGGTATTTGTAGAGTTAGACGAAACGTTTGGGCAAACCGAAGGCGACGAAGAAATTCAGGATTTACTGAAATTCAGCAAAGGTTTAAACTTAGGTTTACACTACTTGTCCGGTGCAATTACTTACGATGTAGCTACCAACGATTGCGATGCACTATTGGCATCAAAAATTGTGTGGTTAGATAGTTTCATTACCAATGTAGATCGTACTTTTCGCAATACCAACTTATTAATTTGGCACAAAGAATTATGGTTGATTGACCACGGTGCATCGTTTTACTTTCATCACAATTGGAAAAATTGGGAGAAAACTTCCGTAACGCCTTTTCCGTTGATTAAAGACCACGCATTAATCAATAAGGCAACTAAATTACAAGAAGTGCATGATGAATTTACAGCCAAACTAAACGATGATATTTTACGCGAAATCGTTAATAAAATCCCTGACGAGTTTTTAAACTGGGAAGAAGGTCCAAGCAACGAAGAAATCCGAGAGGTGTATTTTAAATTTTTGTCCAACCGATTGGCAAATGCCGATATTTTTCTAAAAACGGCTCAAGATGCAAGATAAAGTAGTATATGAATACGCTGTAATTCGCGTCGTTCCAAAGGTTGAACGTGAGGAATTCATCAATGTTGGTTTGATTTTGTTCAGCAAACGCAAACGTTTTATTCGGTTTGAATACCACATTCCTGAAGAAAAAATCAGAAGCTTTTGTCAAGAATTCGACTTGGAGCAATTGAAAGAAAACCTGGAATCGTTTGTGAAAATTGTTTCCGGCAGTAAAAATAGCGGTCCGATTGCACAGATGGAAGCCGATGAGAAATTCCGTTGGATTACCGCCGTAAAAAGTTCAAGTATTCAATCATCAAGACCGCACCCAGGTTTCTCAAATGGTTTGAATGCAACATTTGAAAGGTTGTATAACGAATTGGTAAAATGATAATTAATCAATTTGAAAATTAGATAATTTGGAGATTTTGAAAATGAAATATATTCTTTATTCAGTGCTATTTATAACTCTTCTTTCTTGTAATAAAAAACAAGAAAACAATCCTATACAAAAAATTGAAAAAGAATTTATTGACGATCCTCTGGTTTACGAAGTGATTAACGCCGTTTTGGAAATGCCTGAAATAAAAAAAGATTCTGCAAAATATATGTTGAATACAGCAAATATATTTCTCTTTGATTTAGGAATGGACGGCGAAGATTTTTACTTTCATGCAGAAAAATATTTTGGAGTAGTTGATACCATTTCAATTGAAAATCAAATAAAAGAATCAAGATATAGTTTTTATCAAAAAGATAAAATCAATAATATTCAATTGATAGATTATGATATTACCTCTATCCATACAGATGAGGAATTAGACAGTTTAACAAATTCAGTCAATAATTATATTCCAAATATTTCGCTGAGCCTTCCGGTTTTCAATAAAGAAAAAGATGTTGCTTATTTGTCATATTTATACAATTGTGGAGGTGGTTTGTGCGGTTATTATCAATCATTCTTTATCAAAAAGATGGACGAAGACTGGAAAATTATTTCTGGTCACAATATGATGATTTTCTAAAAAATCAGACTATAATTTGCCCCAAACTTTCAGTTTTAATTTAGGAATAATCGCAGTTAATAGCTAATTTTGGAAACAAATTTAGACAGAATTGAAAGATACAGCAAAACATCAGGGTTTAAGAAATCAACTGGCTGATTTACTGAAATCTAAAGGAATTTCTGACGATCGGGTTTTGGAAACCATTCGACGTATTCCCCGGCATTTATTTATTGATTCAAGTTTTGAAGATTTTGCCTATCAGGACAAAGCTTTTCCCATTCTGGCAGGGCAAACCATTTCTCAGCCATACACTGTGGCTTTCCAGACTCAGTTACTGGACGTGCAACCCGATGATAAAATACTGGAAATCGGTACGGGTTCCGGTTATCAAACCGCCGTGCTGTACCTGATGAAAGCCAAAGTATATACCATTGAAAGACAACTGGAACTGTACAAAAAAACGTCAAAATTACTCCCACAACTGGGTTATCGACCAAAAATAATGACCTATGGCGATGGCTACAAAGGAATGCCTGCCGATGCCCCGTTTGATAAAATTCTGGTTACGGCAGGTGCACCCGAAATTCCGAAAGCATTAATGGCACAACTGAAAATAGGCGGTAAATTAGTGATTCCGGTGGGTAGAGAAAACCAGATTATGCAAATGCTTATCCGTAAATCAGCGATGGAATTTGAACAACATGAATACGGTGACTTCAAGTTTGTGCCGATGCTGGAAAACAAAAAGTAGGATTGTTAAAGTAATCCAATAATTTAGGTTTTAGTTATTTTTTTTCTACTTTTATCAAAAAATCTTCATGAAGAAAGCATTTTACATACTCTTGATTCCTGTTTTACTGGTGGCTTGCAGCAGTGATGAGGACAACAACTGCACCTATTATGATTATGCAACAATTACCGATATTGAGCACGAAGAGCTGACCGTTAGAGTGCGGCAAGACTTGCCTTTGGAGTTTAATATCCGGATAGCCAGCGATTGCGGCGAATTCTCACGATTGAATATAGAGAAGGATAATTTTGTCTGGAATATTGATGCTGTTGCCAAATTTGAAGGTTGCGACTGCAACGAACAATCCTATACGATAGCTTACCCCGACGCTTTCATTTTCCGGGCAGAAGAAATAGGCACTTATACGCTAATATTCAATAATTACGAAGGGCAAACTATTCAAAAAGTGATTGAGGTTACGCAATAATTTTAATTCGTGTAATCCCTTAAAAATAATTTTTTAAGTCTAATATACAGCCTGAATTCGGGCTGTTTTTTCATTGAATAATGAATTATCCTCAAATGTGAATTTATTACCGATAATGTTGTCTTAAATAAATTATCTCCTTAAATTTGTGCCTAAATTGAACCGATTATGTTTTCCAAGTCTTGTGAATATGCCATAAAAGCAATGATTTATATCGTTTCCGAATCGCTGGAAGGAAACCGTGTAAAGGTCAATTCACTGGCCCAGGAAATCGGAGTGCCCGAAGCGTTTATGGGAAAAATCATGAGTCAGCTGGCACAAAAACAGTTGGTTGAATCGCTCAAAGGTCCATACGGCGGCTATCAGACCAGTACATCTCATGCCAAAAAAATGAGTATTATTGATGTAATACACGCAGTGGACGGCTCGCAGATTTTGGAAGGCTGTGCATTGGGCTTATCTTCCTGCGATGAAAAAAACCCCTGCCCTATGCACGAACAATTTGCTGAAATCAGACAAAGCCTTAAATTCAGGTTTGGTCAAAAATCCATGTACGATTTGGCTGTTGAGCTGAGAAAAGGAAAAACTGTATTGGTCAGATAATTTTTTAACCCTATTTAAGATAATTTTATCCGAAATAAGTAATGAGAAGAGATATTGAAAATTTAGATGATGTAAAGCTGCTTGTTGATGAATTTTACGGCAAAGTACGCAAGAATGAATTACTACAACCTATTTTTGACGGTGTGATACAAGATCGTTGGCCGGAACATTTAGACAAAATGTACCGTTTCTGGCAAACCATTCTTTTGGAAGAACACACTTATAATGGTGCTCCTTTTCCGCCACACGCCCTATTGCCTGTTGATATCGAACATTTTAACACATGGCTCACTCTTTTCTATGAAACGCTCGACGAATACTTTGATGGAAGAAATGCCGAAAAAGCCAAGGGACAAGGGCAACGAATGGCACAGATTTTTTACCATAAAATAGATTATTTAAGAAATAACCCCGACAGTTTGTTCCATGAAAATTACCGATAAAATTGCTATAAGCAGCGTATATTTGTGGCTGGGATTTGTATTGGCTATCAGTTTTTTAGAAGCCTGGTTAAAATTTCAGGCTCCCGGAATTACCATTCCGTTAGGATTAGGAATCGGACGCCTGGTCTTTTTTGCACTCAATAAAACAGAATGGTTTTTTGCCGTGTTAATTCTACTGATGCAAATCAAAAGCGGAAACTGGAAACAAATCCGTATGGAATGGTTGGCATTGCTGATAATTCTGTTGCTCCAAACATTCTGGCTGTTGCCATTATTAGATGTCCGGGCAGAAAAAGTAATTCAAATGGTTGAGATAGAACCTTCCAGCCTGCATTATTACTACGTAGCTCTGGAAATGATTAAAGTATTGATACTATTTGTGTTTGGAAAGAAATTATTCAAATCTGCCTGATATGATTGTGCCTACTTCTCAGTCTTTAAAAGATTTAATTAAAACAGATTATCATTGCGTGTACGTTTTTTCTTCATCGCTTCGTGAGTATTTAAAAACAGAGAGCGACCTCACAAAAGTCAATGAATATGCACAATGGTTCTGGAAAGAATATTTTGAGGAACAATGCTTGGTCGAAGAACAGTTTTTTGCCTTGCATTTATCGGAAGATTTGCCTGATTTCAAAAAAATACTCGCTCAGCACCGCAGGCTGAAAAGACTTTTCACTTCGCCGAAAAATTTGTTTAAAGCACTGAACCGCATTGAGGAAGAACTTGATGCTCATTTGAAGTTTGAAGAAAGAACGCTGAAATTCTGGCTGAAAGATAAAACTATCCGTATGAAAAATCATGTTGATTGGCACGATTTTGAATCAATCAACCGAGAATATTTCCAGAAAAAACGAAAAGTTAGTCCATAAAAGCTACCGTCGCCAACCGGTAGGAATCCAACCCGAAACCAGTAATAATTCCTTTGCAATACGGCGAAATATAAGAATAATGCCTAAAACTTTCCCGGGCAGAAGTATTGCTTATGTGTACCTCGATAACCGGTGTTTTTATCGCCCGAACGGCATCAGCAATCGCAACGGAAGTGTGCGTATATGCACCGGCATTCAATATGATTCCGTCATATTCAAACCCTGTTTGATGCAAATGATTGATGATTTCCCCTTCTACATTCGATTGAAAATAAGAGAATTTTACTCTTGGAAACTTGTTCTTCAAATCAACCAAATAATCTTCAAAACTCTTTTCCCCATAAATTACTGATTCTCTTATTCCTAAAAGATTTAAATTCGGTCCGTTGATAATGGCAATGTTCATTCTTACATCTTTTAAGCAAAGATAAACAAATATTAAATCCGTTTTTCTCAAAATGTAACAAATAGTAAACCAATAGTCTGGTAAGGGCTTGAATAAATTAACTTACTGTTAGCATTGTTAAGCTAAAATTAAGTTGTACATTTGCACCCGAAAAATTAAATAATATGAAAAAATTAATTTTAAGTATGGCGGCTGTAGCAATGATTGCTACTACTGCACAAGCACAGGAAAAGACTTTCGGTTTTAACGAAGGTGATGTTTTATTGGAAGGTAACCTTTCATTTTCTTCAACGAAAGATAACAACACAGACGTGAAAGAAAGTGAATTTACTTTTGCTCCAAAAGCAGGGTATTTCCTAAACGATGATTTTGCATTGGGTGTACAATTGAACGTTACCAACGGAAAAATTGACACTAATGTTGGCGAAACCACAAACAACGTTTTTGGTGCCGGAGTTTTCGGACGTTACTATTTCTTAGATTTAGGTCAACGATTCAAAACGTATGGTGAAGTTGGTTTAGGTTTTGCTTCTTACAAAGACGAAGTAACCACCGGAGGAGTGAGCGTTGAAAACAAAGCGAGCGGTTTCGGAGCAGGTCTTGGTTTAGGTATGAACTATTTCGTAACCGAGAAAATTGCGATTAACTTTGCTTTGACAGACATCTTGTCTTACAGCTCAGCTAAACAAAAAGGCGGTGAATCTGTTAACTCTTTTGGGTTACAGGTAAACGAATTAAACAACTTTTTCAGTACTGCACAATTTGGTTTGACTTTCAAATTCTAATTTTGTACTGCAATTTATTATTGAACAGCTTGAGTTTTCTCAAGCTGTTTTTTTATGTTTTTAGTTTTTTCTATTAACAGACTCTAAGGCTTTTTTCATCATAATATCAATCTGCTCATCGTCGCCCAGTCTGAAAATATGCTTGTCAAACTCTACAAAGCCATTCTTTTTATAAAAGCTGATAGCTCTTGGGTTTTCTTCCCAAACGCCTAACCAGACATATTCTGATTTTTTCTGTTGGGCGATTTCAATCGCTTTTTCATATAAGATTTGTCCGATTTTCTGCCCGTGAAATTTTTGTAAAACATAAATCCGTTCGATTTCAAGAGCTTTTTCTTCTTTTAACTCGGTTTGCGATGCTCCGAAATTAATTTTCAGATAACCGATGATTTCGTTATCAAGTATTGCAAAATAAAATTCAGAATTTGGGTTTATGAGCTCTGCTATCAATTTGATTTTGCTGAAACTCTCGTCCAAATATTTCTGCATATCGGCTTCAGTATTTGAACCTGCAAAAGTTTCATAGAAAGTTTTTCTGCTGATTTTTTGCAGTTGCTCAACATCTTCTGATGTTACTTTTCGTGTTGTGACAGTCATTTGAAATCGTTTGTTAATGCGTTGAAACTGCTTTTAGTCCAATAATTGAGCCGATTAAAGTGGTAATAAAGAGTATGCGTAAAAAGGTTGCCGGCTCTTTAAATACAATTATTCCGACCAAAACTGTCCCGACTGCACCGATACCTGTCCACACGGCATAAGCTGTTCCGATTGGCAAAGTTTGCGTTGCTTTTATCAGAAGTCCCATACTGATTACAAGAGCAACCAAGAAACCGGCATACCATAAATACATTTCATTTCCTGTTGCCTCTTTTGCCTTTCCTAAACAGAATGCAAATACGACTTCAAATAAACCTGCGATGATTAAAATAATCCAATTCATTTCTTTTATTTTTGTTTACAAAGGTCGGAAACGGAATTGAAGTAAAATTTTACAAATGATAAAAAATGAGGTGTTTACCTTATTTCTGCCCTAATCCTGCTCAAACTGACTTGTGTGATACCCAAATAAGAAGCGATGTGTCCTAATTGAACTCGTTGAACTATATCAGGACTGTTTTTCAATAGTTCTTTGTATCGTTCCGTAGCTGTTCGGACTTGTCGGGAAATGAGCCGTTCTTCTGTTTTTATCAGTTCTTTTTCGGCAAATCTTCTTCCGAAATTTGCAATATATATGTCTGTTTCAAAAAGCCTTTGCAGGTTTTCTGCTTTCAGTTCGTACAGTTCACAATCTTCCAAAAGTTCTATGTTTTCATAGCCTTTCAGATTAGCAATATAACTTTTCATCGAGATAATCGTATCTCCCTCTTTTCCAAACCAAAAAGTGATTTCGGTATCGGGTTTATGCGAGTATGCCCGTGCAATCCCTTTCTTTATGAAGTATATATTTTTCTCAATCGTATCTGCTTTCAAAAGAATATGCCCTTTTTTACATTGAACCTCTGTAATGGATTGTTTAAGCAATTCTTTTGAAGTATCCGGAAGCAGGTATATGTTGTTGATTATAAGGTCTATGTTCATTAATCCAGTGCTGATTTTGTAGCAAAATTACAATAATTTTAGGCAAAAATGAAAGTATAAAAAAACCACCCTGATGCCAAGGCGGTTTCTGTTGTGGAGAATAAGGGAGTCGAACCCTTGACCTTTTGGCTGCCAGCCAAACGCTCTAGCCAACTGAGCTAATCCCCCGTTTAACGAGTGCAAATATAATATTATTTTTTGTAACTCTACAAAATAAAAACTTATTTTAGTCTGAATTTATATTTTTTAAACCCGATTTATAATCGTATTTTTGCCAAGTTTTTATTACCGCTTAAAAAAACAAGCATGAAGCAGACCAAATACATATTTGTAACAGGAGGAGTAACCTCTTCGTTAGGTAAAGGAATTATAGCCGCATCATTAGCCAAATTACTGCAAGCCAGAGGATATAATACCACCATTCAAAAGTTTGACCCCTATATCAATGTTGACCCGGGTACACTGAATCCGTATGAACATGGCGAATGCTATGTGACCAATGACGGAGCGGAAACTGATTTAGACTTAGGACATTACGAGCGTTTTCTAAATAAGCCAACTTCTCAGGCAAACAACGTAACCACCGGACGTGTTTATCTTTCGGTTATCGAAAAAGAAAGACGTGGCGAATTTCTTGGCAAAACCGTTCAAGTTATTCCGCATATTACCAACGAGATTAAGGAACGTATGCAATTGCTTGGAAAATCAGGCGATTATGATATTGTAATTACCGAAATCGGCGGTACAGTCGGCGATATTGAATCATTGCCTTATATCGAATCTGTACGGCAGATGCTTTGGGATTTGGGCGAAGAAAATGCGATTGTTATCCACCTGACTTTGGTTCCTTACCTGTCTGCTGCGGGCGAACTAAAAACAAAGCCAACTCAGCATTCCGTTAAAACATTGATGGAAAGCGGTATTAAAGCCGACATTTTGGTTTGTCGTACCGAACATGAATTGTCAGGCGAAATCAAACAAAAACTGGCTGCATTCTGTAATGTAAAAAGCGAAGCGGTTATTCAATCTATTGATGCAGACACGATTTATGATGTACCTAATCTGATGCTAGAAGAAGGTTTGGACAGAGTAGCGTTGAAAAAACTTAACCTTCCTGAAAAATCTCTTCCGGATTTGAAAAGCTGGAATGATTTTCTGCACAGATTTAAAAACCCCAAACAAACCGTCAATATCGGTTTGGTGGGTAAATATGTTGAATTGCAGGATTCTTATAAATCTATTCTGGAATCTTTCGTTCATGCAGGTGCTGAAAACAACGTTAAAGTGAACGTAGTAAGTATTCATTCTGAATACATTACACCTAATAACATCAACGATAAGTTTAAAGGATTAGACGGCGTTTTGGTCGCACCCGGATTTGGTTCGAGAGGCATCGAAGGTAAAGTTTTGGCAGTAAAATATGTCCGCGAAAACAAACTACCTTTCCTCGGAATCTGTTTGGGAATGCAAATGGCAGTTATCGAATTTGCCCGCAACGTTTTAAATATGCAAAATGCCAATTCAACCGAAATGAACGACAGCACACCTTATCCGGTAATTACTTTTATGGAAGAACAAAAAACCATTACCGACAAAGGCGGAACCATGCGTTTAGGCGGCTGGGATTGTGCCATCAAATCCAACACAAAAGCATTTGAAATTTACCAATCTGAGTTAATTAACGAACGTCACAGACACCGTTATGAATTCAACAGCAATTACCTGGAAGATTTTGAAAAAGCCGGTATGATTGCCTCAGGTTATAATCCGGAAACCAATCTGGTTGAAATTGTGGAAATTCCGAGCCACCCGTTTTTTGTGGCGGCACAATACCACCCGGAATATAAAAGTACCGTTGCCAATCCGCATCCGTTATTTGTGCATTTTGTTAAGGCAGCAATGAATAAAAAATTAAACAACTAAAAGCTATTTTTTGAATAAACTAAACTAATGGAAGAAAAAAAATTAGACAGAAACAGCATTATAGGACTGGTTTTGATTTCCGGATTGCTCGCTTGGTTTTTAATGACCAGCAAATCCAACGAAACCCCGGAAGCAGACAACAAAGCTGAAACAGAGCAAACAGCAAATCCTGTGGCTGTTACAAATGATTCTTTGCAGGTTGCACAGCTTAAACAAAATTCAGGTGCTTTTGCTTATGGGTTAGATAATGCCCAGACTCAGGACATCGAAGTGGAAAGTGAATTGCTCAAAATGACTTTTTCCAGCAAAGGTGGTTACTTGTCAAAAGTAGAAGTCAAAAATCAAAAGCGGTTTACCAAAGATTCTGACGAACTGGTTAAACTGATTGACGGGGATAATGCAAAACTCAACATTCAGCTTTCAACACAAGACAGCAGAGTGCTGAATACAAGCGAGTTGTTGTTCGAGCCTACTGTAAGCAAAAACGGAGGTAATCAAGTTGTAAGCATGAAATTAAAAACTTCAGAAAACAATTATCTGGAGTATGTTTACACGATTAAACCCAATGATTATATGCTTGATTTGACCATCAAATCTGTGGGACTAAATCAGGTATTGAACGTGAATGCTCCGGCAACATTAAATTGGGAGCTGAAAACTATCCGAAACGAGAAAAGCATCAGCTACGAAAACCGTTATTCTGAAGTGGTTTATGAATATGAAGGCGGAAAAGATGATTACCTGAATGCCTCTAAAAGTTACACCGATGCCAATGAAAAAGATGTGAGCTATGTGGCTTTTAAACAACATTTGTTTACCTCCATTCTTTTGACCGATACACCGTTTGAAACCGGTAAGTTAGTGTCTGAAAATCTGGTGCAAAACGAAGATGTCGATACATTATATCTGAAGAAATATGTAGCCGAAATGCCTTTGAAATATACAGGAGGAGAGTTGAATTACAACATGAATTTGTATTTTGGACCGGCAGATTATAATATATTGAATACTTACGAAAGAAATCTTGATGAAATCATTCCGCTCGGCTGGGGAATTTTTGGCTGGCTGAACGAATGGGTAATCATTCCGGTATATACATTTCTGATTAAATTCATACCTTATGGTTTCGCAATTATATTGTTGACGGTTGTAGTCAGATTATTGATGTCGCCGGTGCAATACAAATCTTATGTTTCTCAGGCAAAAATGAAAATTATCAGACCTGAAGTTCAGGAAATCGCTGAGAAATACAAAAAAGACCCGATGAAAAAGCAGCAGGAAACGATGAAGCTGTATCAGAAAGCAGGAGTTAGTCCGCTCTCGGGTTGTATGCCAATGTTTATACAAATGCCGGTGTTTTACGCTTTATTTATGTTTTTCCCATCTGCATTTGAATTGCGTCAGAAATCATTTTTATGGGCAGATGATTTGTCTTCATATGACAGTATATTCACATTGCCTTTCAAAATACCTTTTTACGGCGACCACGTGAGCCTCTTCCCTATTCTGGCTGGTTTGGCAACTTTTGTATATATGAAAATGACGACCGGCGACCAGACTTCATCTATGCCGCAACAGGAAGGAATGCCGGATATGAGTAAACTCATGAAAATCATGATTTACATTTCACCGGTAATGATGATGTTTTTCTTCAATAATTATGCATCAGGATTATCACTGTACTACTTCACTTCCAACCTGATTACTATCGGAATCATGTATGTGATTAAATACAGAATCATCAATGAAGATAAAGTAAAAGCTCAGATTGAAGAAAACAAAACCAAAGAGCGTCCGAAAAATAAATTCCAGCGTAAAATGGAAGAAATGATGGAACAAGCACAACAGCAAAAGAAAAAGTAATTTACTAATTTGAAAAAACAGCCCGAAAATATTAAATTTTCGGGCTGTTTTATTTTTATGAACGGTACTAATTGATTTACAATATCATTTCTTCATACGACAAAACCGTATCAAAACCTTTATTTTTAAAATATTCCACCGGATTTTCCTGACTTGCTACCATTACAAAATCGCCTCCCCAACCGCCAAGACTTTTAACTAATCCATCAAAATCAGGAAAAAGCTGTTGCTGAATGGTTGGTGTTTCCAAAACAGCACTCAGATTTTGTTCATAGCGTTTAAAAAAAGTAATAAATGTTTCCAAATCCTGAATTTGCAGTAATTCACCAGTCATTCGGGAAACTTCTGTAATTTCGTTGGTTAAGTCTTTTTGTTTCTTTCGGAAATTTACAATGGCCTCTTTGCTGTCACGTTTTTGGTTCAGATACACAAAATAAATATGTTCTTTAAATACAGGATTAAAAATCGCTTGCTCCACAATCGGTTTCCCATTCTGTACCTGATAGGTTACCGGAGCATTGTTTTGTGCACAGGCTATGTCATAACCACTTCCACCAAAAGATTTTTGCAACAATTCAAAGGCGTCAATATCAAACCATTGTGCAATATTATTGATTAGTGTTGAAGAAGTTCCCAAGCCCCAGTTTCTCGGAAAAGTAAGTTCCGTTTCAGCAATAAATCCACCGGAAGACAATATATTCGGATTCATCAGATGTGCTTCGTACAGAATGGTTATCAAAGTGTTGCGGACTTTATCAGCGGATTGATTGTTGTTTGCAATGATATCTTTAATTTCGATTTCATCATTGTACCACACCGACCCATCAGCATCATAGCTTTTCCAGCTTATTACAGAATTCTTTATAGGGAATACACGCAGATACTGTCCAAATTTCGTCGGTAAAGCAAATACTTTTGCTCCTTCCAAAACGTAATATTCACCTAAAATAAAGAGTTTTCCGTTACTGTAAAATTGCATATCTATAATAAAAATAATGAGATACTGAAACAAATTCAGTATGACAAAAGTAAACTATTCTTTCCTCAAATGCTCTACAAAACTAACCACAGCACTATGCGAAACTGTTTGGCTTTCAAAGTGCTTTACAACTTTTGCACGTTCTTCTGAAGTTGCTTCCAATTGATTCAGGATATTCATCAGGTGCATTTTCATGTGTCCTTGTTGAATTCCTGTTGTAGTCAGAGATTTGATTGCCGCAAAGTTTTGAGCCAATCCGGCAACAGCGATAATCTGCATCAATTCATTCGCATTGGGTTTTCCTAACAATTCCAAAGCAAATTTTACCATCGGGTGCAGGTTTGTTAATCCGCCGACCGTTCCTAACGCTAAGGGTAAATCCAGCCAAAAAAGGAATTCATCATCTACAATTTCGGCGTGAGAAAGTGACGTATATTTTCCGTCTTTTGCGGCAAAAGAATGAACTCCGGATTCAATGGCACGGAAATCATTTCCGGTTGCTAAAACTACCGCATCTACTCCATTCATAATCCCTTTGTTGTGTGTAACGGCTCGATAAGTTTCTATTTCGGCAATTCGAACTGCCTGAACAAACCGCTCGGCAAATTCTTTCGGATTTTCAATTTCTTTGGATTTTAAATCATCAATTTTACACGAAACTTCTGCACGAACCACACAATTTGGAACATAGTTCGATAAAATAGACATCACGATTTGTAGTGACTTTCTTTCATTTTCAGTAAAATCTTCAAATTTCATCGATTCCTCTCTCAACACATTCGCAAATTCTTCCAGACACGAATTAATGAAATTAGCCCCCATACTATCTTTGGTATCAAAAGTAGCATGCAGTTGATAATAATTTGCCAGTTCAGCGGTCTTGTCTACCAAATCGATTTTCAAAATTCCACCGCCGCGTTTTTCCATATTTCGGGTAATTTCGGCTGTTCGTTCCCTGAACATCGGTTGCACTTGTTTGATGAACTGTTCGATTTTTTGCTTTGAACCTTCGAACATAAAATGTACGTTTCCGATTTTTTCCGTAGAAAGCACCGTTGCCTTGAATCCGCCTCGCTGCGACCAGAATTTTGCTGCATTTGCCGCCGCTGCAACCACCGAACTTTCCTCAATTACCATAGGAACAGCGTAGGTTTTACCATTGATAATAAAATTGGGAGCAACCCCCAAGGGCAAGTAAAAATTGGTAATGGTGTTTTCGATAAACTCATCATGTAATTTTTGCAGAGCTTCATCATTATTCCAATAAGATTTCAAAAAATATATAATCGCTTGATTATCAATAAAATAATTCTCAGCAAGCCAATCTATTTTTTGTTCTTTTGACAGTTTTGAAAAACCATTAACAATATCCATAGTTTCGTTAAGTTTTTGCAAAGATAAGGTTTTTTGGAATTGCACAGATGCACAGATTTTTTTTATCGTATCTAAGAGCCTGTTTAAAGTTTATCCACAAACTAAGACAAAAAAAACTCACGATTTGATTCGTGAGTTTCCTTTTAAATTGTCAAATTACGATTACATTTCTCTGAAAATAATTTTCATCAAACGTTTTTTATCATTGATACTTTCTTCCAAAGAAATCATTGTTTCTGTACGGGATACCCCGTCAATATCATCAATTTTAAAGATGATTTCTTTAGCATGATTAGTATCTTTGGCTCTGATTTTACAGAAAATATTATATTTTCCGGTAGTAATATTTGCCACGGTCACAAACGGAATTTCGTTAATGCGTTGCAATACGAATTTAGTTTGAGATGTATTTTCCAAGAAAATTCCAACATAAGCTACAAAAGAATAGCCCAATTTTTCGTAATCTACCGTTAATGTAGAACCTTGAATAATACCGGATTCTTCCATTTTTTTCACTCTCACATGAACTGTTCCGGCAGAAATATTTAATTTTTTGGCAATATCAGTAAATGCCACCCGAGTGTTTTCCAATAATATATCTAATATTAAATGGTCTGTTTCGTCTAATCTGTAACGATTTTTGTACTTACTCATAATTCTAATGATTTTAATAATGAATTTCTCTTTCAGTGGGCAAAAGTAATACTTTTTATTTGTTTTTTATTCAAAAAAAGTATGTTTTTATTATTTTAATATTTTTTTATCATTCTCAACGAATGTATTCGCTTCGTTTATATTTTTAACATGAGAATAAATTTCCTCTATCAGCTCGTCTTCACTCGCAAAATCATGATTATCAAAGTCTAATTCAATATGTCCGTACTCCCCTTTCGAGCCACTGTTTTCATCTTTTTGCAAAACAAAAACAACAGTTTCTTTCTCTGGTTTTTCCTGGTATTGATAGCCGATTTTCTGAATCTCCTCTCCCTTTATTTTCAGTCGCTTAACCAAAACATCATTAAACAACTTTTGGTTTTCAGGAATTTTCTCATATTTAACCACCACATCAGCATCATATTTTTTCTCTGAAATACTTCTCAATCCTGCCACAATACTCACAAATACCAACAATCTGGTTTGTTCACGTTGATAATCGTTTGGGAAATGTCCTGCCTCGATAAGCAAAACCGGGATATTTTTTGTCGTCAGATTATCGCCGATGCAATTCATATTGAAACTATCGTCATACCGCCCTATTTGATTAGGAATAATATCGCTGAGTGCCGCGGCAATATCAACTGCCACCTGCATAGTTTTCTTTCTGGTATCATTGAGCTCCCGCTCTGGATTATACGCCGGTGCCAACAACGACAAAGTTGCAGGATTTGCTGAATATCCGGCAGAAAAAATCGTTCTCTGGTCGTGCAAATTAAAACAAAAATCAGGCTGAAACGCACTAATTAGCTGCTGCAGATACTGCATTTCGGGCTGGGTTTGACAATAAGCGTCCCGGTTCAAATCTACTTGATTTGCATTGAAACGGGTGTAATAAAACGCTCCGTCAGGATTAAGCATCGGCACAACCACAAATTGAAATTTTTGTAAAATCTCCTGAGCCAAAATATCTTCGGATTGCACAAAATTCAGAAAATCCACTAATCCTTTAGTAGTTGTAGATTCATTGCCATGCATTTGGGACCACATCAATATTTTAATCTTTCCGGTACCGAATCTCAGTTCGTAAATCGGTCTTTTTTCCACGGAATATGCAGCAATGCAGTAATCCAAATCTGACTTCTGCAAATAGTTTTCTATATCCGGATAATGCACATAACGCCCGATTACCGTGTCTTCCTTAAATTGCTTTGCACAAGCGAACAATTCAGCTGGTTTCATAAATGTTTTTTTAATATTTCTGCATCAATTTTATGCTCAAAAGTCAGATAACCAAGCATTTTTACTTCAGTCCCAACAATATCAATACTCGGCTTGACTTTGATTTTCAACATCAAACCTTCATCGGACTGCCCGCTCAACAGATTAATCCATTTTTGTTGATTAGCCGAAATTGCTTCATATACATTTCCTTGCACCGAAATCGGAATTTTCGTTTCAGATTCAGGCAAAAATTCGGTTTTCTCAGTTACTTTTCCTTCTGCAATCTGGATATCTTCAATAAATATAAGGTAATCAAAGGCTGATAGGCTGGCTTTTTCCTTACTCGGATTATAAGCCGATAAAATTATCTTCGCATCGAGCGGAATATCTTTCTGAAACAAACCGACCGCCAGATTCGGAAACTGGCTAAAATCAAATTCCCCGGATTGCATCATTTTTTCCAACGGAACATTTGCCAGATTAAACGTTTCGATTTGCTCTAACTTAAATTCACAATCAGCGACAATCTCGAAGTCTTTTTTTTGTTTTCCGACTTCACAAGCCGACAACAATACAATCAAAAACAAAAGAAATATTTTTTTCATTCGGAATCATTTTTAACAAATATACTGCGTTTGATTTTATCAAAAGTTAATCCGGACTTAAAAATAAGAATGAAGTATCCAAAAAATTGTTTACATTTGTAAAACAAACATAAATTTACATTTGTAAATATATTTTAAATAATTTAAAAAATATATATTTAGTTATTTATAATCAGACATTTAATGTATTTTATATAAATAAATAATTTAATGTTTATTTTGATTAATAATCACCTGTTTACAAATGTAAATAAAGAATAAAAACAGTAAAAAATGGAGCAATTTACCACACGATTAGACCAAATTCTGGAACATTTTCACATCACTTCTTCTCAATTTGCCGACCAAATCGGTGTGCCCCGTTCCAGTTTATCACATATTATTTCCGGTCGGAATAATCCAAGTTTAGACTTCATTATCAAAATCAGAGATGCCTACCCTACGATTAATTTGTATTGGCTGATTTATGGTTTTGAACCTTTTCTTCTAGAAAATTCTTCCGCTATTCCAACTCGGATTTCTGAAGAGGAAATCAATTTTTTACAAGAAAAAAATACTCCGGAAGAAATTGAAGAAAAACAAAAAATAATATTGCCTAATGAACCGGAAGAACAAACATCCCTCCCTACTGAACCACAACCTGACCAACTGATGAACGAACCGGAAAATATTGTGGTTTTATATAATGACGGGACTTTTAAATCATATCGTCAGCGATAAATCGTATATTTACGACAAAATTGACTCTATTTTGATGCTAAAAAAACTTTTGAGTTACATCTTTCCGATTAAACATAAGGTTTTCAAATCTGAAGTGAGTGAGCAAATCGAGCTTAACTGGATTAATGGAAAACTGGTTATTGATACGAAAAGAGCAAATTATTCATATGGTAATCTGCAGAAAATTCTTCGAAAAGGTCTGCAGAAAATCGGATTTGAGAATATCAAACCGATGAAAAACATACTGATTTTAGGACTTGGTGGTGGAAGTGTCGCCAAAACGCTTGTCAATGAAGTTGGTTTTAACGGAAAAATTATTGGTGTGGAATATGACCCGGTCATGATTGGTATCGGCAAAAAGTTTTTTGAGCTGGATAAACTCCTCCAACTTGACATTCAAAAAGCTGATGCACGGTCATATATCCAACAGAATACACAAACTTTTGATTTGATTATTGTAGATATTTTTCAGGATATTCACATGCCCGATTTTGTCTTTTCAGAAGATTTTATCAACGGATTAAAAAACACAATGAACACCAGCGGTTATCTGTTATTCAACACGATTATTACCACCAAAGAATCAAGCAAAAAAGTAGATTTGCTAGAAAAAGCATTTACGCAAAACAAATTGCTGACAAAACGATATAACCAGGTAATCGGCGACCATAACAGCCTGTTAATCATTCAAAAAACAATTTAAAATGAAATATTTTCTTATTAGCATATTAACGCTTTGTTCGTGGACGGGGTTCGCTCAATATACCAGCGAAATTAATACCAACAGACCGAGTAAATCTATGGGAGCCTATTCGGTTAGTGAAGGGATTTTCCAGATTGAAAGCGGTTTGGGTTATCAAAAAGATGATTACAACAGTGAGCGGTTTACCAATATTTACCTTGTTGATTTACAGATTCGTTACGGTTTACTTAACGAAAACTTTGAGCTTATTGCCGATATGACTTATGAACAGCTGAACGCAGAAAATTACGGTACGCAAACCACCGATTCCCATTTCAAAAAAATGACTATCGGAGCGAAATATCTGATTTTTGATTCTTATAAAAATTATGAAGAAAAAATCAATCCGTGGAGCTGGAAAGCCAATCAACGCTACAAATGGCGAAGATTGGTTCCGAGTGTTGCATTGTATGCTGCCGCAGATTTCAAAAGCAAATTGTTCAGACACCCTGATATGCCCGGAGTTACGTTAAAAACCGGGATTTTTGCTCAGCAACAAATTAGTGATCACTTCTCATTTGTGACGAATTTGCTGGTCGAAAATGCAGAGTCGAACGATTTCAGAAGTTTTGGTTACATCGCTACACTTTCCTACGGATTTAATCAAAAATGGTCTGTTTTTCTGGAAAATCAAGGTTTTTTCAGAAAATATAAAGAAATTGATTTAGACTTTGACCATGATGATTTTATTACCCGAACAGGAATTACCTACTTGTTGCACAACAACTTACAGTTTGATTTATCGGTTGGGACTACTTTTGGCAATCAACCGGTCAGGTTTATCGGTCAAGCCGGCGTTTCGTGGCGTAATCACAAGGTATATCGCAAAAAATATACAGAGGGAGAGGAATAAAAAAAACAAGGTTTGGATAAATAAACCTTGTTTTTCCTATTTTTATTCTAACTCAAAGCCCAGTTGTCCGTTTTCTATTTCCGGTTGTTCTTCTGCTTCCGGTTGAGGCGGCTCATACGGAATCGGTTCTAACAAATTGATATGCTTTACTTTATCAGCAGTCAACTGATTTCCTAAGGCTTTAATACCTTTTACTGAAATAAATTCTTCGATATTTATTTCCAAGTCTTCTTTTTGAACGCCTTTAACTTTGGCAAAAATCACTTCCGCTCTCGGAATATAATCTGTAGAAACAATTTCCAATCGCGTGTGTGGGTGCTCGGAAATAAATATTTCTTCTTTATTTTCATTTTCTATCACAAATCGTTTCACAAAATACCGCCCTTTTTCTCCTTCGTAATAAATCGCTGAAATTGGTTTTTCAGGAATCCATTTTTCAAGTACAATCATATCTTCATCAAAATGCGTGGTCAATTCCGGCATAATGGTTTTTATTTTACCACTTTGCGTGATTATCAGCAATTTATCTTCAGGTTTGAATTCGCCCAACAACTCGCCTCTTCCGTCCACATTCAGTCGGTTTACCGCATCATCAAACCATATTTTTCGAGGTTTGAGCGTCGATATTCCTTTTTCTTTCAGTTCGATTTTTTTAATCGGGTATTTGGTTACCTGATTACCTTTGGCACTTCGGCTTTTGATGTTTATTTCAGAAAAATCTATGTCAAATTTCAGCTTTCTGATATTGGTCAGGTTTCGCAGGAATATGGAAACCACCTCAGCTTCGCCATTCGGATTGGCTGAAAAATATAAAATTTGAGATCCTTTTTTCCCTTGTGTCAAATCATAAATTCTGTCACGAGTGATGGAAGAAACATTAAATCTTTTGATATAGGAAGTTCCGGATTTTCCGTCGCGGTAAATC
This sequence comes from Avrilella dinanensis, assembly GCF_002807015.1. Lineage (GTDB taxonomy): Bacteria > Bacteroidota > Bacteroidia > Flavobacteriales > Flavobacteriaceae > Flavobacterium > Flavobacterium dinanensis. The sequence goes on from NZ_NIPO01000001.1 coordinate 1,678,372, forward strand.
AGGTTGTAAGTCGTCCGGTTATCGCCTTTGTTGAAAACCGCTACATGAATAATATCTTTTCCTACAAATTTTTTATCATCTACTTTGGTTACGACCATTTCGCCGCTTCGCATAAACACAATAATATCGTCAATGTCGGAACAGTCGGCTACGTATTCGTCTTTTCTCAGTGAAGTTCCAATGAATCCTTCCGCTCGATTTACATACAATTTCGTGTTTCTCAATACTACTTTCGTGGCTTCGATGGTGTCAAAATTACGCAGTTCCGTTTGGCGCTCCCTGCCTTTGCCATATTTCTCTTTCAACTTAATAAAATAATCGATCGCAAAATCAATGATATGAGCCAAATGATGTTTTACCTGAGCAATATCGCCTTCCAAAGCTTCCAATTTTTGCTGGGCTTTGCCCAAATCGTATTTGGAAATTTTCTTAATCCGGATTTCGGTTAATCGCACAATATCTTCCTCGGTAACAGGTCTTTTCAAATGTGTAATATAAGGTTTTAGCCCTTCGTCAATCGCTTTGATTACACCTTCCCAGGTTTCTTCTTCCTCGATATCGTGATAAATTCTCTTTTCAATAAAAATCCGTTCGAGCGACAAAAAATGCCATTGTTCCTGCAATTCGTGTAATTCTATTTCCAGCTCTTGCCTGAGTAATTCCACTGTACGTTCTGTCGAGCGTCTCAAAATATCAGATACGCCAATAAAAACCGGTTTGTTATTCTCAATCACGCAGCCCAGCGGTGCAATCGACACTTCGCAGTTGGTAAACGCATATAACGCATCAATGGTTTTATCTGCTGACACGCCAGGCGGAAGAAGAATCAGAATTTCTACCTCAGCAGCAGTATTATCCTCGATTTTTTTAATTTTTATTTTTCCTTTTTCATTGGCTTTGATGATGCTTTCAATGAGGGAAGTCGTGTTGGTCGAAAATGGAATTTCCGAAATCAATAAAGTCGTTTTGTCTAATTGAGCTATTTTGGCACGTACTCTTACCCTACCGCCACGCATACCGTCGTTGTATGCAGATACATCAGCGATTCCTTTAGTCGGAAAGTCAGGATAAATGGTAAAAGGTTTTCCTTTCAAATGCTTGACAGATGCATCAATCAGTTCGTTGAAATTGTGTGGCAACAACTTGGTGGACAATCCCACGGCAATTCCTTCAGCCCCTTGAGCCAATAACAAAGGGAACTTTACCGGAAGATTAATCGGTTCGTTTTTCCTTCCGTCATACGATAGCTGCCAGGACGTGATTTTCGGCGAATACAATACTTCCAACGCAAATTTGCTCAACCTTGCTTCGATGTATCTCGGTGCAGCAGCTCCATCTCCGGTCAAGATATTTCCCCAGTTTCCTTGTGTGTCAATCAACAATTCTTTTTGTCCCATTTGCACCATAGCGTCACCAATACTGGCATCGCCATGTGGGTGGTACTGCATGGTGTGCCCTACCACATTGGCAACTTTGTTGTAACGCCCGTCATCTAACTCTTTCATCGAGTGCATAATACGACGCTGAACTGGTTTAAAACCATCTTCAATGGCAGGAACAGCACGCTCAAGAATTACATAGGAAGCGTAATCCAGAAACCACTCTTTGTACATTCCTGTAACTTTGGTAATGGTTTCGGAAGCGTTTTCTTGCGTTTCCTGATTGTCGGTATTTTCGTGTAATGAATCTTCGTAATGTTCTTCGTTGTTCATTATTTTTGTGTTGTTTAGCAGTTGAGAATTTTATTGGTTGATTTTTTTTTCATCAAGAGCCCATTTAATATATCCATTTAGAAGAGCAGACTCTTTAATAGATGAAGTAAGTAAAAATCTTTTGGGTAATAGTTTAATAAGAAATTGGTTAATTCTAAAGTTAAAAACAGGTTTATCTTTATTTCCTTCAATCAAAAACCAAGGTTGCCGATATGGATAGTAGTTGTATCCTTCGAAAACATAAGAATTATTGGTGGTTACTATTTCTATTTTAATTTTATCAATTGCATCCGTAATAACATAAGTATCTTCTTTTTTGCTTAATTCAATTAGGAATTTATTAAACTGAACTGTATCTTTTATTTTTTCAAAAAAAAATTCATTCATTTTATCAGTAGCTCTATTTAATTTCCATTTCAAATCGTTTTCCTTAGCAACCTTTTTTACTTTACTTTTCCGGGTTAGTTTACGAAACTTTTCTAAAGATAAATTCACGTCTGAATACGAAACTTTCCTATATTTAACAGATAGCTCTTCAATCAAGTTTAAAACTAATTCATTATCAATATTTTTATTGCGATAAATTATTTTCTCTCGTTCAGCTTCTGTCCATTCTTCATTTTTACGATATCGTCCTTTTAATTTAGTTCTTCTATAAATTTCAAGACCATATTTTTCGCTTTTATCATCAAAAGAAATTATATACTCATCTTGTTTTTTTCTGTAACTCTGCCCGGCCTTAGAAAATTTAGTTTTTCCTAAAGTTGATTGAATTAAAATACTGTCTATTGGTTTATTTTGATATAATATTTTTTGTCCAAATGAAGTAAAAGAAATCACTAAAACACCTAAAATTATATATAATTTTTTCATACTTCTAATTCCATTAAACTCAAATTCTTCCAAGTGTATTTTTATTCTTATAATATTTTTTCCAACAATTCTTCCTCCGTATCCAACTCCACTTTCAAATTATTAATGATAAACTCCTGACGGTCGGGCGTGTTTTTTCCCATATAAAACTCTAATAATTGTTCAATCGACATTGATTTATCAATCATTACGGGGTCTAAACGAATATCTTCGCCTATAAAATTTTTAAACTCATCGGGCGAAATTTCTCCCAATCCTTTAAATCGCGTGATTTCGGGTTTAGGTTTCAGTTCTTCAATCGCGGCTATGCGTTCTTCTTCCGAATAACAATAAATCGTTTTCTTTTTATTTCTTACTCTGAACAGCGGCGTTTGCAAAATATACAAATGTCCTTCTTTTATCAGTTCGGGGAAAAACTGCAAAAAGAAAGTAATCAGCAACAAACGAATATGCATTCCGTCCACGTCGGCATCGGTAGCAATCACAATATTGTTGTATCTCAAATCGTCCAAACCTTCTTCGATATCCAATGCCGATTGTAACAGGTTGAATTCCTCGTTTTCATATACGATTTTTTTTGTCATTCCGTAGGTATTCAACGGTTTTCCACGCAAGCTGAATACTGCTTGTGTATTGACATCGCGTGATTTTGTGATAGAGCCCGAAGCCGAATCTCCCTCGGTAATAAACAGCGTAGATTCCAGATATCTCGGGTCTTTAATTTTGGTAAAATGAACACGACAATCACGCAGTTTTTTGTTGTGCAAACTCGCTTTTTTGGCTCTTTCTTTCGCCAGTTTCCTGATGCCTGATAATTCTTTACGCTCCCGCTCTGCCTGCAATATTTTCCTCAATAAAGCATCGGCAGCCTCCTGATTCTGATGCAGATAATTATCGAGATTTGTTTTGATAAAATCGGTTACATAAGTCCGTACTGTCGGCAAATCGGGTCCCATATCGGTTGAACCTAATTTGGTTTTGGTCTGCGACTCGAAAACCGGTTCTTCCACCTTCACGGATATCGCTCCGATAATAGATTTCCGAATGTCTGAAGCTTCAAAATTTTTGTTGTAAAACTCTTTCACAGTCCGCACAATTCCTTCTCTGAAAGCCGCCAAGTGCGTTCCTCCCTGAGTGGTATTCTGCCCGTTAACGAAAGAATAATATTGCTCGGAATACTGCGTTTTGCTATGTGTCAAAGCGATTTCAATATCATTTCCGCTCAAATGAATAATCGGATAAAGCATTTCGTCGGCATCTATGTTTTCGCTTAATAAATCCTTCAATCCGTTTTCGGAAAAATATTTCTCGCCGTTAAAAACAATCGTTAATCCTCTGTTGAGGTAACAGTAATTTTTGAGCATTCGCTCAATATATTCTTTGCGGTATTTGTAGTTTTTAAAAATAGTTTCGTCGGCAACAAATGTTACTTTGGTACCACGGCGGCGTGAAGTTTCGACAACTTCCTCTTCTTTGACGAGATTTCCCTGAGCAAATTCAGCTCCTTTCAGCTGTCCGTCACGCACCGCCTCTACCCGAAAATAGGAAGAAAGTGCATTCACAGCTTTTGTACCAACGCCATTCAACCCGACAGATTTTTTAAAGGCTTTCGAGTCATATTTTCCTCCGGTATTCATCTTAGAAACCACATCAACCACTTTCCCTAACGGAATTCCTCGTCCGTAATCTCTCACTGTCACATGTTTGTCACGAAGAGTTACTTCAATGGTTTTTCCTGCCCCCATCACAAACTCGTCGATACTGTTATCGATGACTTCTTTTATCAGGATATAAATACCGTCATCGGGTGATGAACCGTCTCCTAATTTCCCGATATACATACCCGGTCGCATTCGAATATGTTCTTTCCAATCTAATGAGCGTATGTTGTCCTCTGTGTATTGTGAGGTGTTCTCTGACATATAAATTTTCTTTTGGGCTAATTTACTGCTTTTTAACGAAATTTGAAAATAAAAAAATGGGTATAATCTACTTGTTTCAGTCATTTTTCTTTGAGCCCATTTCGATAATTTCTTCGTTATATTTTACCCGGACTGCATAGCTGTTTGGACCGATTGGTTTTCCGAATAATTCCGAATAATTTTTGGTAAATATTGCCCCGAAATAGAATATTATGGCAGAATAATATACCCAAATCAACAACACCAATACCGAGCCTGCCGTTCCGTATAATCCGTCTTTAGGCGAATTGGCAATATAGAAATTGATTCCCCATTTTCCAGCCATAAATAAAAGTGCCGTAAAGCAAGCTCCGACCAAGGTCTCTTTCCAACGCAATCGCCCGTCGGGTAAGGTTTTAAACAAAAAAGAAAATAAGGTTACGATAACTACAAATACCACCAATTTGTCTATCAGAGAGGTCAGATGAAAAACATCTTCCTCGAATAAAGCAATTATTTCTTCCTGTAAAAACTGTAATAATGTAGTCAGTATTAATGTAGCCACCATAATGGTTCCGAGCAGTAAAATCATAGCAAAAGACAACAACCTTTTCCGGATAATTGTGAGCCAGGCTTTTTTTGTGTTGGCTTTGAGTTTCCAAATGCTGTTCAGGCTACTTTGTATTTCGCCAAACATCGCTGATGCGGTAAAAAACAAAATTCCCACCCCGATAATCGTAGCCAAAATGCTGTTGTTATTTATCGACATTTTCAAAACCGAATCGGCTAATTGCATAGCGGTTTCTTCGCCAAACAAATAAGTCATCTGTTCATAAAATTCTTCTCTGGCGGTATGTTCCCCGAAAAAACGTGCGGCAATAGAAACTACTAGAATTGCCAAAGGTGGAAACGAAAATACGGTGTAATATGACAATGACGCACTGAGTTTCATTCCGTCTTCGTCCAAAAAATCATTGATGGTTTTGGTAAATAACTGAATGGTTTTCTTTATATCTGTCCTCATAAATTTCTATTGATAATGGTAAAATATACCGAAGTCAAACAATGTAAACAAAGCTGATTTCTGATGACCTGCTTTTAAAACATTATTTGCCCACGTATTGCAGGTTTTAAATAAGTGATAACTGCCTTTAGCTTCATAAAACACGTCGTTTGGTCCGTAATTCTGGTCTGTTTGAATAAGCCTGAAATGATTTTCTTTCTGTTGAAAAGTTTCAGCAACATAACGGCACATTTTCAAATAATTTTCCTGTGATATGCGGATTGCTACACAATTTTCATTTTCAGACATTTGGCGGTAATAGGTTACGTGCATCGCTGATTTGCTCAGCCCGGTTACTGCCCGAAAAGCGGTTTTGAATTTCAAATCTTTCCATTCGGGAGTATCCAGATAAAATCCTTTGTCGCCCCAGCCTAATGCTACCCAATCTGGATTTTGTATCTGCGAAGGTGTATCGTTTGTATCCAGATAATGGCTCCAATCAAACGTTTCGGAAATATACGGAAAAACCAAATCGGTGTGCACGCCATTCGTTAAGATATAAACAGTAACTGCCGGATTCTCGTCTTTTTGACTATTCACAGGAATCAAAGCAAGTAAAAGTGTAATCAGCACATATCCTATTGGTATTCCTATCAAAATCCCTATCCATTTGAACAGCTTTTTCATCAATTATCTTGTTTTTGCTATCAAAAATACGAAAAAAAGGCTAATGAGCGATTAGGCAAAAGCCATTAGCTATCTGAAACAAAAAAGCAAACTTAAACAATGTGTACAAACCCTGCAGGTTTCTTCCGACACCGAACTTGAAACAAAAGAAACCTGAAACAAATAATCCTGTCGAAAAATCGTATATTTGTAGTTTTGACTTTTATATGCAAAAATTGGAAGATAATATTGAAGTATATGGTGCCAGAGAGCACAATCTTAAAAATATAAACATCAGCATTCCACGGGAAAAACTCGTGGTTATCACAGGACTTTCCGGCTCGGGAAAATCTTCTTTGGCGTTTGATACTATTTATGCCGAAGGTCAGCGGAGGTATATCGAAACATTTACTTCATATGCCCGTCAGTTTCTTGGTGGTTTGGAGCGTCCGGACGTGGACAAAATAGACGGATTGTCGCCGGTTATTGCCATTGAACAAAAAACGACCAACAAAAGTCCGCGTTCGACTGTGGGCACAGTTACTGAAATCTATGATTTTATCCGGTTGCTATATGCTCGTGCCGGAGAGGCTTACAGTTATATCACAGGCGAAAAAATGGTCAGTTATTCTGATGAACAAATCATTGAACTGATTATACAAGAATATGATAATCAACGCATAAACATATTAGCCCCTGTCGTAAGAGCCCGGAAAGGACATTACCGCGAACTGTTTGAACAAATCGCCAAACAAGGCTTTGTAAAAGTGCGAATTGATGGCGAAATTACCGACATTACGCGAGGAATGAAGGTGGACAGATACAAAACTCACGACATCGAAATTGTCATTGACCGATTACAGATTAAAAACAATGAAGAAACAACCAAAAGGCTCAACGAAACCATCAAAACCGCTATGGATTTTGGTGATAATATCCTGATGGTTGTTCCGCACGAAAGCACTGCCGGACGTTATTTCAGCCGGGATTTGATGTGTCCGACTTCCGGAATTTCCTACCCTGTTCCAGAGCCCAACAGTTTTTCTTTCAACTCGCCCAAAGGGGCCTGTCCAAAATGTAACGGACTGGGTGTGGTCAACGAAATTAACCTGAATAAAATTATTCCCGACGATAAAGTATCTATTAAAAAGGGAGGATTTGTTCCGTTGGGAGAACAAAAAAGTAGCTGGATTTTCAAACAACTGGAAATCATCGGGCAAAAATATGATTTTAAACTCAGTGACCCGATAGCCGATATTCCTGAAGAAGCTATGCAGATTATCCTGTATGGCGGAAAGGAAAGTTTTTCTGTTAAATCTGAAATTTTAGGCATAACCAAAGATTATAAAATTGATTTTGAAGGAATTGCCAATTTTATATTGAGTCAATATGAAAGTTCAGAATCAAGGTCTATCAAAAGATGGGCGAAAGATTTCATGGACGAAAAAACTTGTCCGGAATGCCACGGAAGCCGATTGCGGAAAGAATCGCTTTATTTCAAAATAGGCAATAAGAATATGGGCGATATCGTGGATATGGATTTAGAATCACTCCAAGATTGGTTCATCAATATTCCTAAAAAACTCAACAAAAAGCAAACAGAAATCGCTCGGGAAATCCTCAAAGAAATTACTGCCCGATTGTCATTTTTACTCGATGTCGGACTGAATTATCTCTCGCTAAATCGCAGTTCACGTTCCCTTTCGGGCGGCGAGGCACAGCGAATTCGTTTGGCAACGCAAATCGGGTCGCAGCTTGTCGGTGTGCTGTATATTTTGGACGAACCCAGCATCGGATTACATCAACGAGATAACGAAAAACTGATTCGTTCATTGGAACAATTACGCGACATCGGCAACTCGGTTTTGGTTGTCGAGCACGACCAGGATATGATTGAATGTGCTGATTATGTTATTGATATTGGTCCGCGGGCAGGAAGAAACGGTGGGGAAATCATCAGTGCCGGAACGCCAGCAGAACTGATGAAAAAAGACACGCTCACAGCGGATTATCTGAACGGAAAAAGAAAAATAGAAATTCCGGAAAAACGTCGTTCCGGCAACGGGCATACGTTAAAACTAACCGGAGCAAAAGGGAATAACCTCAAAAATGTGACTGCCACTTTCCCGCTCAGTACGCTGATTTGTGTGACTGGTGTTTCGGGTTCAGGCAAATCCACATTGATTAACGAAACGCTTTATCCGATACTCAACCAGCATTTTTTCAAAGCGGTCAAAGAACCTCTCGAATACAAAAAAATAGAAGGTTTGGAACATATCGACAAAGTAATCGGTATCGACCAAAGTCCTATCGGACGTACGCCACGTTCTAACCCGGCCACTTACACCGATGTATTTACAGAAATCCGAAGCTTGTTTGCCAAAGTTCCCGAGGCATCTATCAGAGGTTACAAACCGGGGCGTTTTAGTTTTAATGTAAAAGGCGGTCGTTGTGAAACCTGTGAAGGTTCAGGATTGCGAACCATCGAAATGGGATTTTTACCCGATATTTATGTGGAATGTGAAACCTGTCAGGGAAAACGGTTTAATCGTGAAACACTCGAAATCCGGTACAAAGGAAAATCCATCGCCGATGTACTTAGCATGACCATTAACGAATCGGTGGAATTTTTTGAAAGCATTCCAAAAATATACCGAAAAGTAAAAACTATCCAGGACGTAGGATTAGGCTATATCACACTTGGACAGCAAAGTACGACACTATCAGGCGGTGAAGCCCAACGCATCAAACTGGCAGCCGAATTATCCAAAAAAGATACCGGAAATACTTTTTATATTTTAGATGAACCTACAACAGGCTTACATTTTGAAGATATTAAAGTGCTGATGGAAGTGATTCAGAAACTGGTAGATAAAGGAAATACTGTATTGATTATCGAACACAATCTCGATGTCGTCAAAATGGCAGATTATCTGATAGATATTGGTCCTGAAGGTGGAAAAAAAGGTGGAAAAATTGTAGCAGAAGGTACACCGGAAGAAGTTGCCAAAAACAAAGAAAGTTATACTGCCAGATTTTTACGTAAATTACTATAAATTAATTTTTTATATATGGAAAATAACAGTGAAGAAAAAATAAAAGAAAGTTTTCAGCAGAAAACCTGGAGCGAAATAAAGTCAAATGATTCCTGGGCAATTTTCAAAATCATGTCCGAATTTGTTAACGGCTATGAATCGATGGCACGTATCGGTCCGTCTATATCGATATTCGGTTCGGCACGGACAACACCAGACGATAAATATTACCAGTTAGCTGAAGAAATCGCATACAAAATCAGCCAGCATGGGTTTGGTGTGATTACAGGCGGAGGCCCCGGAATCATGGAAGCCGGTAACAAAGGGGCACATCTCGGTAAAGGAGCTTCAATCGGGCTTAATATTCAACTGCCTTTCGAGCAGCATTTTAATCCTTATATCGACGGGGACAAAAACCTTCAGTTTGATTACTTTTTCGTGAGAAAGGTTATGTTTGTCAAATATTCACAAGGTTTTGTGGTTATGCCGGGCGGATTCGGTACACTCGACGAATTGTTTGAAGCAATTACACTTATCCAGACTAACAAAACCGGTAAATTTCCGATTATTCTTGTAGGTAGTGAGTTCTGGGGTGGTTTGATTGATTGGTTCAAAGCTGTTTTGCGTGATAAATATGCCACTATTTCTCCGGAAGATATGGATTTGATAAAACTGGTTGATACCTCAGACGAAGTGATTGAAATTATTAATTCATTCTACAAGAAATACAATCTTAGTCCGAATTTCTAATCTACTTTTTTTATTAACCACAAAGACACAGCGTACACAAAATTATTTTTCTGTGTACTTTGTGTCTCTGTGGTAAAAAATTATCTATTTTTATAGCTTGTGCATATTTTCCACTAAAGTTTCTATGAATTTGCTGATGGGACCTTTTATCATCATGCCCATCATGGCATTGAATTCGCCTTCAAAAAATAGCTGCACATCGCTGTTATCAGCGTCGATTTCATCAATCTTAGCAGTAAGTGTAAATGGTAATTTACTGCTTGCTGCTCCGAGAACAACCTCATTATTAGGTGTCGCCGATTTTTTCACCAATTTTATTTCTGGCATTCCTTTGAGTCCGAACACAAAGCAATTTTCATCAATAACCTCAAACTTGGAAGTATTTTCTGGCATCAGTTTTTCAAAATTTTTGATTTCCGTGAGGTTTTCAAAAATGTATTGAGCAGAGTGATTGACTGTTTTTTTTGAACTTTCTAATTGCATAATTTTCGATTTATTGGTTCCATTCTGCCGGATTGGTACGCCATATTTTCAGCGTTTCTTCATCTTCCGGCTGAACATAATTTTGCTTAACCGCCTGCTGGATTAATGTTTCGTAATTGCTCAGGGTATAAAGTGTAGTTCCGGATTGTATAAAATTATCATCAGCAATTTGAAAACCGTAGCTGAAAATCGCAGCCATACCAATTATTTCGGCTTGATTTTCCCGCAAAGCTTCTACCGCCTGCAAGCTACTTTTCCCGGTACTGATAAGATCTTCAATAACGATTACTTTCTGGTTAGGTTCCAGGTGTCCTTCAATTTGATTTTTCCGACCGTGTTTTTTCGGTTCAGGTCTAACATATACAAATGGCAAACCGAGTGCTTCGGCAACCAAAAGTCCAATTCCGATGGCTCCGGTAGCAACTCCGGCAATAACATCGGGTTTCCCAAATTTTTCTATTATATTTGTAGCAAATTGATTTTGAATATAGCGACGAATTTCAGGATAAGAAAGCGTTATTCTGTTATCACAATAAATAGGTGATTTCCAACCTGATGCCCAAGTAAAGGGTTCGTTTGGATTAAGCTTAATTGCATTGATTTCCAAAAGCAATTCGGCTGTTTTCTGAGCTGTGTTATCATTAAATATCATAATGCAAATGTATAAAGTTTTTATCAACAATAAACCATTAATTTTAACAGACAGTATCGAAAAAGAAACTGATTTTAAAATTTTCTTGTTAGAGACCGCTGATATTCAAAAAATCATCAAAGGTTTTTATCAGGACAAATATACCAAAGCTATTTTATACCACCCTGATGAAAGCCAGTTATACAAAAAATTTAAGGAAAAAATAACGGTTAATAAAGCTGCCGGCGGATTGGTTTTTAATGATGAAGGAAAAATGCTTTTTATTCATCGTAATGGCAAGTGGGATTTACCCAAAGGCGGCATAGAAAAAAATGAAGAATTACAGGAAACTGCTATCCGGGAAGTGGAAGAAGAAACCGGAGTGAGCGGTCTGGAAATCGAACATAAACTGAAAAAAACCTACCATGTTTTTAAACGAAATGGCGAATTCCGCTTGAAAATCACACACTGGTATCTGATGAAAACCAACTACAACGGTGTGTTGCAGCCTCAAACTGAAGAGGGCATCGACAAAGCCGTTTGGTTAGACAAAGAACAAACCGAAATCGCTCTTCGGAATTCCTATGAAAATATCAAAAGTATTTTTGATGATGAGGATTTGTTATGAAATAACATCTATGTTCATACATAATAAAAAGAGTTGAGGTTAACCTCAACTCTTTTTTCTCTATAACAATCTGCTTATCGTTTGTCTCTAATATATGTATAGATAAAATAAATAATATGTAAGGTAGAAAATACCAGTGAAAAGATATACAAAACCATATCTTTCCCGTTCGTATCATGATGATGGATTAACGCTACAACAATTAAAACGATACTTAAAATAATAGTAATTAAACTCAGGATTTTTTTGTCTTTCAGAAAAGTTCCGGTACTGGACTTTCGGCTGTGTCGCATTCCGTAGAAGAAATAAACATCTAATCCGATTAACATCCAAACGATTAATCGTACCCAGGTGTCTAACGGCAAAAATGCCATCATAAAAAAGCAAACTAAAATACCTAACACCGGTACAAAAGGAACCAAAGGTGTCCGGAACCCTCTTGGTGCATCAGGCATAGTTTTTCGCATAATCAATACGCCCATACAGACTAAGATGAAAGCAAAAAGTGTTCCTATACTGGTCATTTCCCCCACCACATTACCGGGAACGAATGCTGCGAACAAACTTACAAACACCAGAAAAAACATATTTGCCTTAAACGGCGTCTGAAATTTCGGGTGGATATTAGAAAAAACCTTAGGTAAAAGTCCGTCTTTACTCATAGAATAAAAAACACGGCTTTGTCCGAGAAGCAACACGAGAATTACGGACGCATACCCTAATAATATCGCTATGATAATCATATTATTCAGCCACGGATAAGCTGGCGTAATCAAGCCGTCTGCTCCCATTTCTCCCATATTCTGAATCGCGATAGCCACCGGTGCTAAATGGCTGCCGGCTTCTGCAGACACAAATTCTTTGTAATCTACCACACCAGTCATTACATAAGCAAAGGCTACATATAATACTGTACATATAATTAATGAACCCAAAATACCAATCGGCATGGCTTTTTTAGGGTTTTTGGTTTCCTGTGCAGCCGTACTTACAGCGTCAAAACCAATATAGGCGAAAAACACAATCGCTGCCCCGCGTATTATTCCGGAAAAGCCAAATTCTCCAAAGTTTCCGGTATTTTCAGGAATAAAAGGGGTATGATTTTGCGTATCCACATATTTCAGTCCGACAAAAATAAAAACCAATACAATCGCTACCTTAAGTATTACAATAATGGTATTTACCAAAGCAGATTCGCTGGTTCCTTTTACCAATACCAATGACATCATAACCACGATGAACACTGCAGGAAGGTTGAACCAGCCGCCTTCAAACGGTGTGGTCAATAATTCAGGAGGCAAATAATACCCATAATTTTGTAATAATGCGTCCAGATATCCCGACCAGCTTGATGCTACGGTTGCCGCACCAACGGCATATTCCAATACCAAATCCCAGCCGATAACCCAGGCAATAAATTCTCCCATTGTCGCATAAGAATAGGTGTAGGCACTACCCGCGACCGGAATCATCGAGGCAAATTCAGCATAGCACAAACCCGCCAAAGCACAACCTAATGCGGCAACCACAAAGGATATCATAATGGACGGCCCGGCAAAATTTCCTGCCGCCATACCGGTTATCGAAAATAATCCGGCTCCGATAACTGCCCCGACGCCCAAAGCAACCAAGCCCCATGGTCCGAAAGTTTTTTTCAAACTTCCCTCGCCGGTAGCATTAGCTTCGGTTAATAATTCATTCAGAGGTTTTCTGGAAAAAATACTCATAATCGTTTAATTTTTGTTAGTATTTAGTTTGCTATGTTTCAAAGAAAAAGAAAAATATATGATTAACCCGACAATCAGCCAGATGCTGAAATATATCCAGTTCCAAATCGTCAGTTCCGCCATCATGTAGATACAACAGGTTAGTCCGAGTAATGGAATTAACGATAAATTCTTGCGATATGCCCAAACGGTTAAACCGATTAAGCCAATAATAAACAGCCACATCGGAATTTTATGCTGAAACAATGCAAATCCTGTGGTGTATTTTTTTACATCTGAAATTGGTAAATCAACCACTAATTGTTCATATTCAACTTGGTCACTGCTATATATTTCCGATAAAAATTCTTCGGTATCAAAAGCGGTTTTATCCGTTTGTAAATTTTTATTATACAGATAATCAGACACTTTTCGGGATTCGTCCAAACTAAAAGAAGTAACCAAAGTTGTAGGTTCACTGATTTGCGGCGTGTTGTTGACGAATTGTAACGTTTTTTCCCGGTTTACCGTAAACGACAGTATCAAACCAACAATCAGCATAGCCGGAAAAATATACCGGGCATTGATATACGGCGTTCTGAAAGTTCCGCGTGGAATATCTTTGTCCTGCAAAATCAAAACTCCTGCACAAACTACCGAAAAAGCAAATAAAGTCCCGATACTGCACAAGTCTGTAACCGTCGTAAGATTGAGAAACAAAGCCGGAACAGCAACGACAAATCCGGTTACGATAGTTGCAAACGAAGGTGTTTTATATTTCGGGTGGATTTTCGCAAAACGTTTCGGAAGTAATCCGTCGCGGCTCATGCTCATCCATATTCTGGGTTGTCCCATCTGGAAAACCAATAACACACTCGCCATCGCCACAACGGCACTCACAGCGATAATTCCAGACAACCATTTGAGGTTAAGCTCTTTAAATACATACGCCAATGGGTCGCCAACGCCCAGCATCGAATAATTGACCATACCAGTCAGTACCAAAGCAATTGCAATATACAACACTGTGCAAATGACAATCGCCCACATCATTCCTCTGGGTAAATCTCGTTGTGGATTTTTACATTCCTCCGCCGTAGTGGAAATCGCATCAAAACCGATGTAGGCAAAAAACACTGCCGATACACCTTTCAAAACCCCTTCGAGTCCGTTGGGTGCAAACGGATTCCAGTTGGTTGTATCTACATAAAAAATCCCGACAGCGATAACCAGCAACACTACCGCCATCTTGATGATAACCATGGCATTACTTGCGTTTCTGGATTCTTTCATACCTTTATAAACCAGCCACGTAATCAATATAATGATTCCCAAAGCCGGAATATCTGCCACGAAATGAAAGCCGAAAAGCTGAGGCGATTCTGTCCATGCCTGATGAGCATATTGCAAATTGAGTGGCAAATTATCAAAAGATTTTCCCGAACGCATCAAAGCCTCAGCATTGTGAAAACCGTTGTATGCCGACAGATAATCCATCTGAATCCATTGCGGCAGATGCAGTCCTCCTGTTTCGAGCAACCCAGTAAAATAATCACTCCACGAAATCGCCAAAGTGATATTTCCGATGGCATATTCCATAATCAACGCCCAGCCGATAATCCATGCGATAATTTCGCCAAATGCGACATAAGAATACGTATAAGCACTTCCGGAAACCGGCACCATTGAGGCAAATTCGGCATAGGCAAAAGCGGTAAAACCGCACGCCAACCCGGTAAACATAAACAGAAAAATAACCGCCGGACCACCATCTGCACTCGCCTGCCCTATCGTACTGAAAACGCCTGCTCCAACAATGGCAGCAATACCGAAAAATATCAAATCTTTGAGGGTTAAATATCTGCCCAGTGAAGCATCGCCGGAATTTTGTTTATTTAAGTCTGCAATGATATTGTTAACGGTCTTTTTTCTGAATAAATTCATATATTTTTGTTCATTAATGGCTTTGAATTCTCTAAAGTATAGAAAAAAAGGAACATCAAATGATATATCTGAGAAAAAATATTAAATATTTATTAACAGTTATCAAACCGGATAATTGCTGTTTTTGACTTATTTTTATAGTTGGTATATGATATTTATTTATGACTCAATTATTTACATCACAACCATAACAAATAACTATATAAAATAGTAGTTTATATAAATTAAATTGATAACACTATAATAAATAACAATCAAAATCACTCGAAAAAGGTGGTTTTAATCCATAAATTTGTACTATCGAAAATTAATAATAACCATTTAAAATTATTTAACTATGTCATTTGTAGGTAAAAAATTCCCAAACATCACAGTAGATGCCATCTCTGAAATGGGCGACAACATGAGAATCAACGTGTTGGAAGAAGCAGTAAACAACAACAAAAAAGTTTTGCTGTTCTGGTATCCGAAAGATTTTACTTTTGTTTGTCCGACTGAATTACACGCTTTCCAGGAAGCTTTGGAAGAGTTTAAAAGCAGAAATACTATCGTAATCGGTGCATCATGCGACACCAACGAGGTTCACTTTGCTTGGTTGAACACACCAAAAGCTGAAGGCGGAATTGAAGGGGTAACTTACCCGTTATTGGCTGATACGACCCGTAACCTTTCTAACGTTTTAGGAATTCTTGACGTAACTGAAGAAGATTATAACGAAGAATTGAATGCTATCCAAATCGTAGGTTCAAACGTAACATTCAGAGCTACTTACCTGATTGATGAAGAAGGAAAAGTTTTCCATGAATCAGTAAACGATATGCCATTGGGCAGAAATGTGAAAGAATATTTACGATTGATTGACGCTTATACTCACGTACAGAAAAACGGCGAAGTTTGCCCTGCAAACTGGGAAGAAGGTAAAGAAGCGATGTCTGCCGACCGTAATTCTACCGCAGATTACTTAGCGAAACACTAACATTTTTTGTTATGAATTGTAAGTGTTTTACACTTACAATTCATGACTTATAACTAAAAAAAACAATGATTATGCTAAAAGAATTAGAACAAGATAACTTACAGGAAATCGTGAACGGCAACGAAAAAGTTGCTGTACAATATGCAGCATCGTGGTGTGGTAATTGCCGAATCATGAAACCGAAATTCAAAAAACTTTCTACCGAGAAAGAAGGCATTACTTTCGTTATTGCTGATGCAGAAAAATTTCCTGAATCGAGAAAATTGGCATCTGTAACCAACCTGCCGACATTTGCCATTTTCCAAGATGGTAAATTGGTTAGTGAAGTACAAACCAACAAAGCCGAAGTATTGAACGAATTGGTAAATGAATTAGGATAATGAAAGTACCTGTTATTAAAAAGCTGACTGAATTCATCGAAGAAAATGACCAGGATTACATCATCGAAACGCTGGAAGTTTTGGAATATATGACCGAAATTCCGTCACTAAAAGATGAAGAACTGGACGTTATCGGAGAATTAATTTCCAATATGTACGGTGCATTGGAAGTAAACAAAATGATTGCAGACGGTACACCTAAAAAAGAAGCAATGAATAACTTTATGCAACGGGTGTTAGGTTCGATTGATAAATAATTACATTGATATTACGATAAAAAAATCCAATTCTCTATACGAATTGGATTTTTTTTGTTATTCCTCAAACTGTTTCAGCATATAATTAATTAAATCAGTCGTGGTTACTATACCGACCAGCTCGTCGTTTTCAACAACGGGCAACGAATGAAAACTTTGTTGTGATAACACCTCAGCTACTTCCTTCACAGTCGCATCGACATTGACGGTTATCGGTGCTTTTGCCATTACTTGGTCGATAGTGTACATATCGTAAACAACGCTTTCCACATAGTCTTCTTCATCAGTCAAATCAGCAAAACTAATTCGTAGCAAATCGGAATGACTCAATATCCCGAGCAGCTTTTTTGATTCCACCACAGGAATATGCCGAATCTTGTGTTTCTTAAACAATGCTTCTGCCTCATACAAGCTTTGTGCCGGATTTAATACAATCAAATCTTTGGTCATAATGTCAGATACAGGTACCGCTTTCATAGTCGTTCGTTTTATTATTACACTACTAAGCTACTGAATATTTTTGGTAAATATACTGATGAAAAGCATTGTTATTGTTGTTTTTTTTGCGTATATTGGTCAGTTAATTAATTTCCTTTTTTATAATCTGCCAAGAACTGTTCCAGACCGCTGTCGGTTAATGGGTGTTTCAGTAATCCTAAGATTGAGCTTAAAGGTCCAGTCATCACGTCAGCTCCGATTTTTGCACAGTTCACAATATGCATAGTGTGGCGAACCGACGCCGCCAGAATCTGTGTATCAAAAGCATAATTGTCATAAATCATACGGATTTCGTCTATCAGGTTTAATCCGTCGGTAGAAATATCGTCTAATCTCCCGATAAACGGCGAAACATAAGTAGCCCCAGCTTTCGCCGCCAGTAACGCCTGACCTGCCGAGAAAACCAAAGTCACGTTGGTTTTAATTCCGTTGTCAGAAAAATATTTACAGGCTTTGATACCATCTTTGGTCAGAGGGATTTTCACAACGATTTGTTCATGCAGTTCTGCTAATTCTTCCCCTTCTTTGACCATACCTTCAAAATCGGTAGCGATAACTTCTGCAGACACATCGCCATCGACAATATTACAGATGTCCACATAATGTTTCAGAATATTGTTTTTGCCAGTAATCCCTTCTTTTGCCATTAGTGACGGATTGGTCGTTACGCCGTCTAAAACACCTAAAGCCTGTGCCTCTCTGATTTGGTCTAAATTTGCTGTGTCAATAAAAAACTTCATACTATTTGATTTTATAATGATTCATTAATATTTTTTCATACATTTTGTCAGGCAGAATACGTTTGAGAGCAATAGAAAATTTTTGCAAAAAAGCCCCCACTTTATAATGCACTTTTGGGTTTTCAGTTTCAATAATCCTATGAATTGCCTTCGCCATAGTTTCCGGATTCATTCCGCTATCCACATCGGCATCGATGGTGTTTAGCTGCTCTTGATACACTTTTTCATACGGCGAACCAGTTATAACCGGTGCGTGGTAACGCCGGCTTGCAATATTGGTTGAAAAATCGCCCGGCGCCACATTAGTAACCTGAATACCAAATGGTTTCACTTCCATTCGTAAAGATTCGGTAATTAATTCCAAAGCTCCTTTTGAGGAAGAATAAGCACTGCGAAACGGTAATCCCATATATCCGGCAATTGAGGTAACGTTGATAATCAACCCGCTTTTTTGCCTACGCATTTGCGGCAATACAGCTTTGATAACCTGTATCGGTCCGAAAAGATTGGTTTCAAAATTATTTCTCACTTCATCAATCGGGATTTCCTCCAGCGGTCCGGTAATTCCTACTCCGGCGTTATTAATCAAAACGTCCAGCCGTTGTTCTTTTTTCAAAAGGGTCTGCACCGCCTGCTGAATGGTATCTTCCTTTCTTACGTCCAATGCCAGCAGTTGGAAAGGCTGTTGAGCACTTTTTTCCGGATTTCTGCCTGTGCCGTAAACGGTGTATCCTTTTTGATGTAAATAAAGAGCCACGGCATTGCCTATGCCTGAAGTAGCTCCTGTGATTAAAACAACTTTACTCATTTTTGTCGGTTTCGTACAAAGATAGGCAAAGTTAAAAACATGACCGCATAAGTCTAAATTCAAATTATATGTTTATTTTTATGCTTAAAATTATTTTTATGTTACGAAACATTCATCTGATATTCATCACATTATGTACGCTTTGCAGTTGTTCGGACTCTCAATCTCAGGTTGCCGATGATAATTTGCCAACCTATTTAGCTAAAATCGAGTTAGAAAATCTGAAAAACCATGTTTATAATCTGGCGTCTGACGAAATGAGCGGCAGAAAAACCGGTGAAGAAGGTCAAAAAATAGCCGCACAATATATCCGTGATTTTTATATCGCTCAAAATATTGAGGCAGCACAAAACACCGATAATTATTACCAATACGTTCCGGGTGAATTCATGAGTACCGTTTTAAACACTTTGCAAGACAGCGAAAATGCGGTTGCTTATATCGAAGGAAGTGAATTTCCGGACGAATATGTGGTTATTTCTGCACATTATGACCACATGGGCATCGAAGACGGTCAAATCATGCATGGTGCTGACGACAACGGCTCGGGAACTGCGGCGGTTATGGAAATCGCCCGGGTGTTGAACGATGCCAAAGCCCACGGAAAAGGTCCGAAACGGTCGGTTGTTTTACTGCATTGTACGGGAGAAGAATTCGGTTTACACGGCTCACGGTATTATACTGAAAACGCTTTGTATCCGATGGATAAAACCATTACGAACATCAACATTGATATGATTGGGCGAAATGACGATAAATATCTCGAAGAAGGAAATTATGTGTACATCATTGGCCCAAGCCGACTTAGTGATGATTTGGACGAACTGACCAAAGAAACCAATCAAAAATACACACAGCTTACGCTGGATTATACCTATGACGACCCAAGCCACCCGGAAATGTTGTATTACCGTTCAGACCATTATAATTTTGCTAAAAACAATATTCCGGTTATTTTCTTTTTTGGCGGCACACACCCCGATTATCATCAACCTACTGATACAGCAGATAAAATTTTATTTGATGAAATGATGAAAAGAACTCAACTTATTTTTGCTACAATCTGGCAAGTTGCCAACCGAAACGAACCTATAAAAGTTAATCCGTAAAATGAAAAAAAGTTTATTATATATTCCGTTTATATTATTATCTCTGACAGCTTTTTCACAAACTGCCGAGCAGGAAAACGAGATGAATGCTATTATCAGCTATGTGCAGGAAACTCAGCGTGATGACATTTTTGAAGTCAAAAATATACGTACACAAAACGACAATGGCGAAGAAGTAATTACCTCTTATTATTTCGAGAACGAAAATGTTTTTTGCATTATCAATAAGGTTTATGCAAAAGTTCAACACGAAACAACTTATTACCTGAAAGACAATAAATTAATATTAGCTATTATCCGGGAAGATTCTACAAAACCGGACGAAATTTATTATTTTGTCAAAAACGATTCTTTACTTAATTCAAAAGACATTAATGAGGCTTATCCGTTTGAAGAAGTTGTCGGAAATTTCAATGAATTGATTAGTGAGTTTTAATATTCTCTTTCTTTATTCAGGGTTTCTTCGTAGTCCAGAATTTCCTGAGGAATAACTTTCAGAAATGACGGGTGCTGCTCGATAGCATATTCTATTTTTTCTACAATCGTTTCGATGCTGTCGTTTTCATAATCAACAGCCAGCGGTTGTTTGATAACCATGCTTTGCAAAATCCCTTTTTTCTTCAGCCACAATCCTTTTTTGTCGAAAGATCGCCGAAAACCATCAATTACTACAGGAACAACAATAGGTTTGTGTTGTTTGATGATATGAGCAGTTCCTTTGCGAACCGGCTTAAACGATTTGGTTGTTCCCTGCGGAAAAGTAATTACCCAACCATCTGCCAACGCTTTTTTTATGTTTTCGGTATCATTCGGATTGACTTCTTTTTTTTCAGTGATATCCTTTCCTTTTTCACGCCAGGTTCGTTCAACAGTAATGGCACCGGTATAGCTCAATATTTTCGGCAGAAGCCCGGCACGCATAGTTTCTTTGGCAGATACGAAATAGATATTCAACTTCGGATTCCAGATATAAAAAATGTTGTTCAGATTGTCTTCCCGACCTTTCAGACTGGCATTAAAAACATGCAACATCGCTACAACATCGGCGAAATAAGTCTGATGATTGGAAATAAACAACACATTTTCGTCAGGTAAATTTCTGATAATATCCGAACCTTCAATAACTAACTTGTTAAAGCCTCGATAACGCCGATGGGTAAGAATCCCAAACCAACGAATCAACCGTTTTTTGAGAAATAAATAATTTCCGAAAGCATCTTTTTTAAACCAACTCATAAAATCTTTTTACCTATTAAATCTGATGAAGCAAATCCAATATCTCCGCAACAATCATAGCTGTAGCACCCCAAATAATTTTTTCATTAACAACATAAGCCGGCACATTGATATGAAATCCGTAAGAAGTATTCATACGTACCTGGCGAAGATTTTCCGGATTCAGTAAATCTGCCAGAGAAATACATAAATCGGACTTTACTTCCACTTCGTCCAACCGCACTTGCATTGGTTGTGTATGAATCGCCAAAAAAGGCATAATCAAAAAGTTGCTGGGCGGAACATAAACAGGCGACAAAGCCTTGATATCTTGCAATTGTGAAGGTAAAATCCCTACTTCTTCTTCGGTTTCACGCAAAGCAGTTTGGTGCAAATCAATATCATCGGGCTCACGTTTGCCACCCGGAAAAGCAATCTGTCCGGAATGCACGCCCTCATACACCGCCCGTTCGATAAACAACAGATGCGTTTTATTTTGAATCGGAAACAAAATCGCCATTACTGCCGACTCTTTCGGGTTAACTTCCTCCAGATTGATACTTTCAATCAGCTCTTTTCGCTCCGGCGACCACATTTTCTGATGAGAATGTCTCCCTAATAATTGCAGGTTTTCTATTTTTGTGAGATGACGATATAGATAATTAAAGTCCGTAAGCATATTTTTCTATAATCGCTTTAATTTCAGCAGGTGGAACAATAGGTCTGCCAGTTTTCATATCCACAAACACCAACATCGAATATCCAGTAGTAAGCAAATCGCCCGATTCGTTCCGGATTTCATAATTAAATTCTATCTTTACCGAAGTCTGGCTTTTCAAAATAGTTGTTACCGTCAATAAATCATCATATCTGGCAGGTTTTTTATAATCCATTTGCAAAGAAACCACCGGTAGCATAATGCCCATTTCTTCCATTTTTCTGTAGGACAATCCCTTACTTCGCAACCATTCCACCCGTCCCATTTCGAAATATTGGGCATAATTTCCATGATAAACCACTCCCATCTGGTCGGTTTCGGCATATCTGACCCTGACATTTATATCAAATTTGTTTTCCATAAAAATATATTGATGTGCGGTATGATGCAAAAGTACGAATAATTTGTTGATTCGCAGATTTGCACATTCGCGGATTTATAGATTTGCTAATTTGCAGATTCGCCAATTCGCTAATTTGCAGATTTGCTAATCGATTAAGGAAATTTTAATCACACAGATACTTACTTCTTCATAGAAAAAACCGTACCTTTGCACTTTCAAAAATCAGGTTATGCTTACAGTTTCAAACTTATCCGTTCAATTCGGAAAACGTATTTTATTTGACGAAGTGAATGCTACTTTCACACAGGGGAATTGTTATGGAATTATCGGTGCCAACGGTGCCGGAAAATCAACTTTTCTGAAAATATTATCAGGCGATATCGACCCGACGTCTGGGCATGTGATTTTAGAACCAGGCAAACGAATGTCGGTGCTTAATCAAAACCACAATATGTTCAATGAATATACGGTACTGGAAACTGTTTTGATGGGAAACAAGGTGCTGTATGACGTGAAGAAAGAAATGGACGAATTGTATGCCGATTATACCGATGAAAATGCAGACAGAATAGGCGAACTTCAAATGCAGTTTGACGAAATGAATGGCTGGAATGCTGATTCTGACGCAGCTTCTCTCCTATCTAATTTGGGTATCTCTGAAGATATGCATTACACGCTGATGGGTGAAATGGAAGGTAAGCTGAAAGTGCGTGTATTACTCGCCCAGGCTTTGTTCGGAAATCCGGACGTGTTGATTATGGACGAACCCACCAACGATCTGGATTTTGAAACCATTTCATGGCTGGAAAACTTTTTGGCGAATTACGAAAACACCGTATTGGTAGTATCGCACGACCGTCACTTTTTAGACGCGGTTTGTACACATGTTTCAGATATTGATTTTGGAAAAATCAACCACTACACCGGAAACTATACTTTCTGGTATGAATCTTCTCAGTTGGCTGCCCGTCAAAAAGCTCAGCAAAACAAAAAAGCTGAAGAAAAACGAGCTGAATTGGAAGAATTTATCCGAAGATTTTCTGCCAACGTAGCAAAATCTAAACAGGCTACTTCGCGTAAAAAAATGTTGGAAAAACTAAAAGTAGATGACATCAAACCGTCTTCACGAAGATATCCTGCTATTATTTTTGAACAGGAACGTGAAGCAGGTGACCAGATTCTGAATATTGAAAATCTGACATACAGTTTAGACGGCGAAACGCTTTTCAAAAACATAGATTTGAATGTAGCCAAAGGCGATAAAATTGTACTGATTTCCAAAGATTCGAGAGCTACTACCGCTTTTTATGAAATACTGAATGACAAACTTACTCAACAGGACGGGAAATTCGATTGGGGTGTAACAACCACACACACCTATCTTCCGGCTAATAATCAGGAATATTTCAAAGACGATCTGAGCTTGGTAGACTGGCTTCGCCAATGGGCAAAAACCGAAGAAGAACGTGAAGAAGTTTACGTTCGCGGATTCTTAGGGAAAATGCTTTTTTCTGGCGAAGAAGCTCTTAAAAAAGGAACTGTATTATCCGGTGGGGAAAAAGTTCGTTGTATGTTATCCAGAATGATGATGCTAAGAGGAAATGTTTTGATGCTCGACGAACCGACCAACCATCTGGATTTGGAATCAATTACTGCTTTCAACAATTCATTGAAGAATTTCAAAGGAACGGTATTGCTGACCACGCACGATCACGAATTTGCACAAACTGTCGGAAACAGAATTGTGGAAATTACACCAAACGGTATCATCGACCGGTATATGACTTTTGACGAATATTTGAATGACCCGAAAGTCAAAGAATTACGCGAAAAAATGTACGCTAAATAAAGTACAGTAATTTCGACGAGAATTTATTAACCTTCACTCAGCCACGGACTTGTCATACCGTAAGCATCTTTTTTAGATTCCTGCGGAATGACAAACATTGTGGCTGAAATATTTGTTAGTGGTCATTATACGGATACACGCTACAAAGACAAGAAGAAAAATATTATTTTCAGAAAAAATAACTTTAATAAAAATGAATACTTTAGTCAAAACTCTTTTAATAATTGTGTGTTCCACAATACTTTCAAGTTGTAATTCCACAAAAAAAATAGATTTTAAGCCGAAAGAAATCTATCGAACCAATGATTTAGTTGTCACGCAAATTTCTGAAAACGCTTTTATGCATATATCATATTTACAGACTAATGATTTCGGAAATGTGCCTTGCAATGGATTAATTGTACGAGATAATAATGAAGTAATAATCTTTGACTCACCAACGAATGACAAAAGTGCAGAAGAACTTATCAAATGGGTAATGGAAACACTAAACTGCAAAATAAACGCAATTATTCCAACTCATTTTCACGATGATTGTTTAGGCGGACTAAAAGTATTCAATGATAATAATATTCCTTCTTATGCATATTTCAAAACCATTGAACTTGCAAAAGAAAATAAATATGAGATTCCGAAAAATAATTTTGATAATTCGATTATTTTAAAAGTTGGAAATAAAAATGTTTCTGTTAAATTTTTTGGCGAAGGACACACAAAAGATAATGTGGTCGGCTATTTTCCGAGTGAAAACATAATGTTTGGTGGGTGTTTAATAAAAGAATTAAATGCAGGTAAAGGATTTTTAGGTGATGCAAACGTTGCAAAATGGTCAAATACAGTTGAGAAAGTAAAAATGGAATATCCAAATGTAAAAATTGTTGTTCCAGGACACGGAGAATACGGAGACGGAGGATTGCTTGATTATACGATTGAACTATTCAAAACACAATAAATAAAAAAACAACGAACCGCTAACATCGCATTGGCAATGAAACAACATAAAATCAACAAAACTTTCCTAATTATTTTATTGGGAATTTTAGCCGCCATAGGCCCTTTTACTATAGATATGTATTTGCCTGCATTTGGTAAAATTGCCGAATCTTTTGGTACAGATGAGAGTCATGTTGCTTTTACACTTACCTCCTATTTTTTCGGTATCGCTATCGGACAATTGATTTATGGGCCAGTGGTGGATAAATACGGGCGAAAAAAACCTTTACTTTTCGGGTTATTTCTGTATGTTGTTTCAGCACTCGGTTGTGCCGTTTCCTATTCTATTGAAATGATGATAATTATGCGGTTGTTTCAGGCATTGGGCGGTTGCGTCGGCATGGTAGCTTCTGTTTCAATAATCAGTGACGTGTATGAAGTTGACCAAAGAGCGAGAGCTTTTTCGTCTATTATGCTGGTTATGGGAATCGCACCACTAATCGCACCAAGCTTGGGAAGCCTGTTTCTTGTTATCGCTTCATGGGAATATATTTTTTACTTCTTGACTGCTTTTGCTCTGTTGGTTTGGGTACTCATATATGTTTTTTTGCCTGAAACCAGTGGATACATACACAATAAACCATTGAAAATAAAAACTATAGCAATAAATTACAAAACCGTAATCCAAAACAAGGTGTTCTTTAATTACACCTTGGCAGGAAGTTTGTCTATGGCGATACTGTTTGCTTATATATCTTCGGCATCTTATATTTTTCTTAATCACTATGGGTTATCTGAGGAAAAATTCTCTGTACTGTTTGCCATCAATGCTTCCGGATTGATTATCGGAAATTTTCTCAACGGACGCCTGACTAAATATTACCATTACCTCACTATGGCAAAATATGCGTCAGTTTTATTACTGATAGTCAGCGGGTTTATCTTTTCATTATTTTCTTTTCAGGATAATGTATCCTACACGATTACTGTTGCCAGTTTGGTTTCGATTATGTTTTTGGTCGGATTCATCAACCCTAACGCAACCGCCGCCTCAATATCGCCATTTACAGCCAATACCGGAACAGCCTCTGCCTTGAGTGGTGCGGTGCGAATGGGCATAGGTTCGGTCATTGCTGCGGTAATGGGAATATTACCTGTAATTTCCCCGCAAACAATGTTTACCACCATAGCCTGTTTATCACTACTAACAATGATTTTCCTTTGGAAAAAAGTATAAAAAGGAGAATGCCCGAAAAATCTATATTTATCAAGCTTAACTTGATTTACTTCGTACAATTCGCAAGCTCGGGTCAGCTTCTCATAAGTTTTTGAAATATGATCACTTTGAGACTCCTCCTTTGCCGGAATAAGAAAACTAATATTTTTTAGATTTTTCGGACAGCCTCATCAATTCAATTCAGCGGTTTTTTACCACTTATGATATTATAAAGGATAATAATAATAGCGATGGCTAAAAGAATATGAATGAGATTTCCTAATCCCATTCCTCCACCGATACCGAGTAATCCTAAAATCCATACTACAATACAGATTACAGCTACAAACCACAAAATACTTCTCATAATATTATAGATTTAATGTTATAAGTATAAAAATAAGAAAAATATTTTAAAATAGGTCTTTTTCTATATTATTTTTAGATTATTTGTCACTTTATTTTTTGAGCAAAAGCAATAATATGTCCGTCTATATCAGCAAAATAACAGACTTTATCGCCCCAATCTCTGGCTTCGACAGAAGAAATAATTTTTGCTCCGGCTTTCAAGGCATTATCAAATTCAAGTTCAATATCATCTACATACAAATAAAGTTCACATCTCGGAATTCCGTTTCCTTCATTAGGGTGCGGTGTTTTATCGGAAAGTATTTTGGCTATCCCGTTATTGGGCATTAGTCCCAGCTTGCAGTTTTCAGCCAGTTTAAATTCGGTCATTCCCGGAACGTTTAAATCTGGTTTTTGCCTGAATAACCTGGTATAGAAATCCGTACTTGCCTGCTGGTTATTTACGTACAAAATCGTTTCTATAAGCCGGATATGTTTCATTTTATAATATTATCAATCTAAATACTCGATGATGGTTTCTTCGTGCTTTCTGACTTTTTTCAATCCGGTTTGCCAGTCATTACCGGCGTCTCTGTAGCCCATCGGTAACAACAAAACACTTTTCAAACCCTGCTGGTCGAATTTCATCAATTTATCCAAATCAGAAGCGGCAAATCCTTCCATCGGTGTGGCATCAATCTGCAACACAGCAGCTTCAACCATGCCAAATGAAGCCGCAATATAGGCTTGCTTGGCTGCGTGTTCCTGTTGTTTTTCTATGCTCCATGAAGTAAGCTGCTTAGCAACTGCGGTTTTATAACTATCCGAAAAACCTTTGGGCAGTTCTCTTTCTTTTTCGTAATGTGAAAAATATTCCTCAAAACGATTAATGGTATAAGCGTCCCAAGCAGCAAATATTACCAAATGTGAGCATTCAGTAATCTGCGGTTGGTTGAATGTCAGTGGTTTGATACGTTCTTTGAGCTTTGGGTTGGTAATTACAAATATTTTAAACGGCTGCAATCCACTTGACGTAGGTGCCAAACGGGCTGCTTCGAGTATTGATTTTATTTTGTCTTCCGGCACTTGCTTACCGTTCATTCGCTTAGCGGCATAACGCCATTGCAAAGCTTCTATTATTGACATAATTTTTTATTTTTCTATTTATAAAACAGGTATTTATTAAAATCCACTTCAGATAAAATACTATTAATCAACAACTTTACCTCTTAAATAAGTTTCAGGTGTCATTATTGCTAATTCACTCTTTTTAAAATCTTTAAGGTTTCTGGTTAAAATGATTTTAATTTGTCCATTTTCGATAGCAGAAAAGTTTTGTAAGGCATCTTCAAAATCTTTAAATTCTGAATTTAATGCACTTAAAACAACATTTTTATCCATTTTTACAACTTCAATTATGGTTAATAGTTGTTTTATTTTTTCTACAATCATACTGTGTTTTGCTGTTTTTCTAAGCAAATAATAAACATTTGAAACTATTACAGGTGTAGTAAATCCTTGTATTTCTTTATTCGCACAGCTATTCAATAATTCTGTTGCGTATTCGGCATAGGGTTCTCTGTCAAAAAAGAAATCCATTAAAACATCTGTGTCGATTAAAACTTTATCCATCTATAAATACTTTTTTTCTAAACGCTCTCTAAGCTCCTCTTCATAGTCCATATCTTTTGGCATTTTGAAAGAACCTTTTAAAGACTCGATTATTGGATTAAGTTTTTGTTCTTTAGTTTTCTGTTCTTTTTCAGTAAGTGCTTTTAAATAATTTTCAATAATATCAGACAAGCTTCGATTTTTCTTTTTTGCATAATTTTTAGCTCGTTCGATAATATCTTCTTCTATCGTTAGTGTCAACTTTGTATTCATTGTCAATAAAGTTTAGTTTAGTCTATTTCACAAAGTTACAAACCAATCTTCAATACACGTGTGTTTTTAAATTATTTAACACGTGATTACCTATAATTTTTGAGATAATTAATCACATTTTCATTGATTCTGTTTTCGATATCAGACACATCAGCTTTGATAAACGACTCTCCCATAATTTTCTCATAAAGCTCAATATACCGCTCAGAAACAGAATTTACATATTCATCGGTCATCTCCGGAATCTGCTGCCCTTCTTTCCCTTGAAAACCATTACTGATTAACCATTGACGAACAAACTCTTTGGAAAGTTGTTTTTGCGGCTCATTGTTTTGCTGTCTTTCCGAATAACCATCAGCATAAAAATAACGTGATGAATCCGGTGTATGAATTTCATCAATCAAAACGATTTTTCCTTCTTTGGTTTTTCCAAATTCATATTTGGTATCTACCAAAATCAGCCCGCGTTCGGCAGCGATTTCTGTTCCACGCTGAAACAACGCCCGGGTATATTTTTCCAAAATAAGGTAATCTTCCTCAGAAACAATGCCTTTTTTCAGAATATCCTCTCTGGAAATATCCTCATCGTGGTCGCCCTGGTCTGCCTTGGTTGATGGGGTAATAATCGGTTCAGGAAAACGGTCATTTTCTTTCATTCCTTCGGGTAATTCCACCCCGCACAGCAAGCGTTTACCCGCCGTATACTCACGAGCGGCGTGACCTGACAAATAACCTCTGATAACCATTTCGACTTTGAACGGTTCACAAAGCTCTCCTACTGCCACATTCGGGTCGGGTGTCGCCGTCAGCCAGTTCGGAACGATATCTTGGGTAAGCTGCATAAAACGGGTCGCTATCTGATTAAGAATTTGTCCTTTGTAGGGAATTCCTTTAGGCATAATCACATCAAAAGCCGACAACCTGTCGGTGGCTACCATGACTAATAAATCGTCGTTAATATTATATACTTCACGAACTTTTCCTTTATATACGGATTTCTGATTCGGAAACTGAAAGTTTGTGCTGGTTATTGTATTCATATTCAATTCTTTTATGTTTGTACTGAACTGTTTAAAGTTTAAAGTTTTTTGCTTAAAGTTAGTATTTCATGTCCAAAATTTCAAATTATTTCAATACTCAGCCCAACTTTATTATGCTAAAAACTTTGAATTTAATATGCCAAAAGCGTTAATAATTCTTCTTCAAATCTGTCTTTAGGTAAATACTGCTCTTCCAGATTTTTCATAAACGGAATCGGCGTTTCGATACTACCTACACGCTTAACCGGTGCATCGAGATATTCAAAACAATTTTCCATTATGGCAGACGAAATATCGCCGGCGATTCCGCCAAACAAGGTATCTTCCTGCAAAATAATTGCCCTGCTTGTCTTTTTCACTGATTGGAAAATCGTTGCATAATCCAACGGTTGCAAGGTACGTAAATCTATCAGGTCCGCAGATATTTCGGAATGATTTTTTAAAGTTTCCAATGCCCAATGCACACCTGCTCCGAAAGAAATAATCGTGATGTCGTTGCCTTCGGTAATCAAAGACGCCTGCCCGAAAGGCAAGGTATAATAATCTTTCGGCACGTCCTGATAAATGCTTCTGTATAACAATTTATGCTCAAAAAACATAACCGGATTCGGGTCATTAATCGCTGTATTCAACAAGCCTTTGGCATCATACGGAAATGCAGGATAAACCACTTTCAGTCCCGGAGTTTTAGTAAACCACGCTTCGTTGGTCTGAGAGTGAAACGGTCCG
Organism: Avrilella dinanensis; assembly: GCF_002807015.1. Lineage (GTDB taxonomy): Bacteria > Bacteroidota > Bacteroidia > Flavobacteriales > Flavobacteriaceae > Flavobacterium > Flavobacterium dinanensis. The sequence continues at coordinate 1,708,747 of NZ_NIPO01000001.1, forward strand.
GCCTGAGTTCCGCCACCGCAAGGCATTCGCACAACCACATCTGCATGCTGATTCCAGCGATAATGCGACTTTGCCAGTAAATTCACAATCGGATTAAACCCGGAAGACACAAAATCAGCAAACTGCATTTCGACCACTGATTTGTAATTGTTAATCGACAATCCCATTCCGGCAGACACGATAATACTTTCGCAAATCGGGGTATTTCTTACCCGCTCTTTTCCGAAATCTTTATAAAAACCGTCAGTCACTTTGAACGCACCACCGTATTCTGCAATATCCTGTCCCATAATAACCAGATTGTCGTGCTTTTCCATAGACTGCTTTAATCCCTGTGATAAGGCATCAATAAATCTGATATTTTCACTTTCGGCGGTTGCCGGTTGTATGATTTCTGATTGGTAAGGCTTGTAAACATCATTCAATTCTTTGTTTAAATCAGCCTTAATAACTTCTTCTTTAACAGCTAAATCCCAATTTTTATTAATTTCTTTTTTTATCTCTTCCCGGATTTCTTTTTCGACAGATTCTGTCAGGACTTTTTCTTTCAATAAATAGGTTTTGAAATTTTCAACCGGGTCTTTTCTTTCCCATTGTTCAAACAATTCCTGCGGAATATATTTGGTTCCGCTCGCCTCTTCATGACCACGCATTCTGAAAGTTTTGAATTCAATCAAAACCGGACGTGGATTTTCCCGCATAGATTCTGCCAATGCTGAAACCTGTGTATATACTTCCAGAATATTATTTCCGTCGATAATATGGCTTTCGATGCCATAACCTTTACCTCTGTCGGCAAGATTTTCGCAACGATACTGCTCGTTTGTCGGCGTAGACAACCCGTAACCGTTGTTTTCAATAATGAACAAAACTGGTAATTCCCAAACCGATGCCACGTTGAGTGCTTCGTGAAAATCACCTTCGGAAGTAGCTCCCTCGCCGGTAAAAACCGCCGTGATTTTTTTATCTTTTTTCAAAGTATCTGCCAAGGCAATACCATCGGCAATTCCCATTTGAGGTCCCAAATGTGAAATCATTCCAACGATTTTGTATTCCTGCGTACCGAAATGAAAAGACCGGTCGCGACCATTGGTAAAACCGCTGGCTTTGCCCTGCCACTGTGAAAATAGCCGGTTTAACGGAATCTGCCTAGTGGTAAAAACACCTAAATTGCGGTGCATCGGCAAGATATATTCGTCTGATTGTAAGGCGGAAGTAACGCCTACCGCGATGGCTTCCTGCCCGATGCCGGAAAACCATTTGGATACTTTTCCCTGACGAATTAATATCAGCATTTTTTCCTCAATCATACGAGGTTTTACTATGCTTTTGTATAACTGAACCAACGTTTGATTGTCCAGATTTTTTCTATCGAATTTGAGCTTTTCCATGAATGTAAAATTGCCCGATAAAATTACTGCTTTTGGAATGAGTAACGAAATTTTACCGGGGAATTTTATTGGGAAAATAAAATATCTTCCTGATATAATAATATGGAATCTATTTCCGGTTCAGGAGGATTGTCCCGTCCTGAAATAGCGATACAAAAAAAACCTGATATTGTGAATATCAGGTTTTAATTTCATTTACAATCAACTATTTCAACTGAAAAGTAATATTGATATTGGCTGTAATTTCGATTTCTCCTTCGGCCAATGTTTCATCGGCAGCGGAAGCACTTTCTGCATAAGCGGCTGCTTTCATCTGATATACTCGCGGGAAAACCGCTTGAGTGCTGTTTTCAGACACAACAATCGCTGTTCCAACACTTTGACCTAATGCCTGAGCATAGTCTGCTGCTTTTTTCTGAGCATTCTGTACTGCTTTTTTACGGGCTTCAGATTCATATTTTTCTATTTCAGAAGATTTAAACTGTACACCATTAATCTGGTTGGCTCCGGCATCAATCAATCCTGCCATAATCATTTCATATTTAGACAAGTCTTTGATTTGTATCTGAATGCTCTGCCCTGCCTGATAATATTTTTCTTTGGTTTGGTAATCCTGTCTTTGATACAGATTCACTCTTTCCGTTTTGTAATCTTTGGCATCAATGCCTGATTTTTTCAGAAAAGCAATCATTTTTGCCATAATAGCATCATTCTCTGATTTAGCCACTTTGGCGTCCGGATTATTGGTTTCTACTCCGATAGATAGTGCTGCCTCATCAGGTTTTACCATTACTTTACCTTCCCCGCCAACACTAATAGTGTTTTGCAGTTGATTCTGAGCACCCATCGTTGTTGCTATTGCCATAAATAATACAATTACTAAATTTTTCATTTTTTTTATATTTTGGTTTACGGAAGTACCAAAATCAACAACTGTACCAAAGTTATTTTTTTGCTGCCAATTTCCATTTAAAATTTTTCTCAATCGCCTTAATCATCTCTCCGGCAATATCTTTGCCTGTTGCTCCTTCGATACCTTCTAGTCCTGGCGATGAATTTACTTCCAAAAGTAAAGGTCCTTTAGACGAACGGATAATATCCACACCGGCTACTTTCAGGTTCATCGCTTTGGCGGCTTTGATGGCAATTCGTTTTTCTTCTGGGGTTGCTTTTACAATAGATGCAATACCCCCCAAATGAATGTTTGCCCTGAACTCCCCTGGCAAAGCCTCCCGCTGCATAGCCGCAACTACTTTTCCGTCCACCACAAACAAACGCAAATCTTTTCCGTTGGCTTCTTTAATGAATTCCTGTACCAAAATATTTGCATTCAAACTCTTAAACGCATTGATTACTGATTCGGCTGCTTTTTTGGTTTCTGCCAGCACGACTCCTTTGCCTTGAGTCCCTTCCAACAGCTTTATTATCAATGGCGAACCGCCAACCATATTAATCAAATCATTGGTATCTAAAGGCGAATTTGCAAAACCTGTGGTCGGAATATCCACACCGTTATTCAGCAATAACTGCAAGGAAAATAATTTATCACGGGATTGGGCAATAGCGGCAGCACTGTTCAAACTAAACACTTTCATCGACTCAAAATGCCGGGTTAAGGCACAACCATAATAGGTCATACTTGGTCTGATACGCGGAATGATAGCGTCCAAATCATTAATCACTTTTCCGCCCCGATAGTGCATTTCCGGTTGGTTGGCATCGAGTTTCATATAGCAGTGCCGGATATTGAGAAAGTGCATTTCGTGTCCCCGCAACTCTCCGGCTTCGATGATTCTTCGGTTGGAATATAAATCCGGATTACTCGCCAGCAAGCCTATTTTCAAAAAATTGTTTCCTTCTTTCCCGGTCGGATATATTTTGATTAATTCTTCAATCGTTCTGTCGCCATATCTGAAACTCATTTCAGGGTCAACAATCAATCGTCCGCTCATCGCTTCACGCCCCAGCAGCATTCTGTATCCCATAGAATCCCGATTTGTGAGCGTTACCTCTATGTCCCACATCATTTCGCCCAAACCAAAAGGCGTTTTTATCACAAAACGTGATTCTCTGGTACCTGTCGAACTTTTGATTATCCTTTTATCTACTACCGGTGCCTCACATTTTATGGCTGATTTCTGATTATTTTGCAACGGATTGACCACAAACCGAACCCACAGCTCGCCTTCTTTTTCAAAAGGTGTAATCTGTTCGGCGTGTAATGCAGAGGTTTTTGCTCCGGAATCAATACGGGCTTTAACAGCGGGAATGCCTAACTGTGGGAATTGCCCCCATTCTTCGCCGCCTATAATTGTTTTATTTTCCATAATCCACTCCTGTTTTTATCCGCCTAAGTTAGATAAAAAAACGAAATATTGTAAGATAAGCTGAATAAAAATTACTAACTTTATACAAACAAAAAATAATAAGTTATGGCACAAATCACATTTAAAGGAAACCCGGTAAACACTTCGGGTAATTTACCGGAAACAGGTTCCAAAGCACCCAATTTCAAGTTAACAACCAGCGATTTATCAGAAAAATCATTAAGTGATTACAAAGGAAAAAACGTGGTTTTAAATATTTTTCCAAGTGTAGATACTGGTGTTTGTGCACAATCAGTACGCACATTTAACGAAAAAGTATCATCGGCTAACAATACGGTGGTGTTATGTGTTTCTAAGGATTTACCTTTTGCCCTGTCGCGTTTCTGTGCGGCCGAAGGTTTGAAAAATGTAGAAACGCTGTCTGATTTTAAGACCGATGATTTTAGCCAATCTTACGGTGTAAAAATGATTGATGGTCCTCTCAACGGTTTATTAAGTCGGGCTGTTGTTGTCATAAACCCTGAAGGCGAAGTGGTTTACAACGAACAAGTTCCGGAAATCGGTCAGGAACCGGATTATGAAAACGCATTGAATGTGTTGAAATAAACACAAAAATAAACCTGCAAGTTTTTTTTTCTTGCAGGTTTATTTTTTATTTTGATTTAAAGTCCAAATGCTGTTTTTACCACATCAACTTTATCTAATTTTTCCCACGTAAAAAGCTCTACTTCAATACTTTTTGTTATACCTTCTGTATTAGTAAACTGCTTGGTAATCACTTGTGGTTTTCGTCCCATGTGACCATAAGCTGCCGTTTCGCTATATATAGGTTTTCTCAGTTCAAGGTTTTTCTCAATATAATAAGGTCGCAGGTCAAAGATTTCCTGAATTTTCTGAGCTATCGTTCCGTCAGTCATGTCCACTTTGGAAGTTCCGTAGGTATTCACGAAAACGCCCATTGGCTCGGCAATACCGATAGCATAAGAAACCTGTACCAGAATTTCATCGGCTACCCCTGCAGCAACCAGATTTTTGGCAATATGGCGTGTAGCATAAGCTGCCGAACGGTCAACCTTGCTCGGGTCTTTTCCGGAAAATGCACCTCCGCCGTGAGCTCCTTTTCCGCCGTAAGTATCTACAATAATTTTTCGTCCGGTCAAACCGGTATCGCCATGAGGCCCGCCAATAATAAACACTCCTGTCGGGTTGATATGATAAGTGATTGCATCGTGGAAATATTGTTCATATTGCGGATATTTCTGCAATAATCGCGGAATTAATATCTCAATAACATCTTTCCGAATCTGGTCTTGCATCGCTTTTTCAGCTTCAGCTTTATTCGTGTGTGCATCTCTTTGGACAAACTCATCGTGTTGTGTTGATAACACAATCGTCACAATTTTCGACGGCTTATTATTATCGTCATATTCCAAGGTTATCTGAGCTTTGGCATCTGGTCGCAAATAGGTAATTGCAGTATTTTCTTTTCTGATAAGTGCCAATTCCTGCAACAATTTGTTTGCCAAATCGAGTGCCAAAGGCATATAATCTTCAGTTTCTGAAGTAGCGTACCCAAACATGATTCCCTGGTCACCTGCCCCTTGCTCTTCCGGATTTATCTTATCAACCCCTTGATTGATTTCCGCAGATTGTTCATGAATGGCAGAGAGTACACCGCACGAATTTGCTTCAAACATATATTCGCTTTTCGTATAGCCAATATTCCTAATCACTTCTCTGGCAATGTGTTGTACATCCAGATAAGCATTGGATTTTACCTCGCCCGCCAACACGACTTGCCCGGTGGTTACGAGGGTTTCACAAGCAACCTTGGCATTTGGGTCAAAAGCTAAAAAATGGTCGATTAATGCGTCTGAAATCTGGTCGGCAATTTTGTCCGGGTGACCTTCACTAACTGATTCTGATGTAAAATAGTATGACATAATTAATTTTTTTCAGACTGGTCGCAAAAAACAACTAAAAATGCCTTTTTATAGGTAGATTTATGCTCTGTTTTAGCATTTTTTATTGAGGTTGCAATCAGTCAAATTTTTCCTCTTGTTTATTTTCAAATGCAAATGTAGCACTTATTTATATATTTTAGCAACGAATTTCACGAGTTAACAAAAATTTATTTTACTAATCTGTGAAATCCGTTGCTAAACAGTTTATTTCAAACTTCCTTCAGCTGCTTTCTGTGCAGTCAGCTCAGCGATTTTAACAATCACTTCAGTAGCTTTAACTATGCTTTCTGCCGGAACATATTCATATTTTCCGTGGAAATTATGTCCTCCCGCAAAAATATTCGGGCAAGGCAATCCCATATAGGACAACTGTGAACCGTCTGTCCCGCCTCTGATTGCTTTGATGATTGGCGTAATACCCAAATCTTTCATAGCTTCTTCGGCAACATCTACGATATATTTTACCGGCTCCACTTTTTCACGCATGTTAAAATATTGGTCGTTGATTTCGCAAACTACAATATCTTCGCCGAATTTCTTCGCATATTTCTTATTGATTTTTTTTGCTAATTTTTCGACTAACTTTTTACGTTTTTTGAATTTCTTCATGCTGTGATCTCTGATAATCAACTGTACTTCAGTTTCTTCAATTGAGCCACTAACGGTGTGAACATGGAAAAAACCTTCGTAACCGGTTGTTTTTTCAGGTACTTCTTTTTTCGGCAATTTAGCAATGAATTTATTTGCCAAAAGTAATGAGTTAATCATTTTTCCTTTCGCATATCCCGGGTGTACGCTTTTTCCTTTGAAAATCAATTTGGCACCGGCAGCATTGAAGTTTTCGTACTCCAATTCGCCAATTTGACTTCCGTCCATGGTGTAAGCCCAATCTGCACTAAATTTTTCCACATCGAACTTATGAGCTCCACGACCGATTTCTTCATCTGGTGTAAATCCGATTCTGATTTTTCCGTGCTTAATTTCCGGGTGCTTAATCAGGTATTCCATCGCAGAAACAATTTCGGTAATTCCGGCTTTATCATCCGCTCCCAATAAGGTTTTTCCGTCGGTTGTAATCAGTGTTTGTCCTTTGTATAACAACAAATCTTCAAAATAATTCGGGGACAAAATAATATTTTCTTCTTTGTTCAGAACGATGTCGCCACCGTCATAATTTTCAATAATTTGCGGATTTACATTTGTTCCCGAAAAATCCGGACTCGTATCAAAGTGAGATACAAAACCGATAGTCGGCACGTCGTGCTCCACGTTGCTCGGTAATGTTGCCATGATATAAGCATTATCATCTACGGTAACGTCTTCCAACCCGATTTGCTTTAGCTCTTCCACCAACTGATTGACCAAATCCCATTGTTTTTCGGTACTTGGTGTGGTTTCAGACTCAGGGTCTGATTGGGTATCAACTTTAATATAGCTGATAAATCTGTCAATAATGTGTTGTTGTTCCATAATAATTATCTGAGTTGTGCCTGAACTTCCTGTTCAAGATTTTGAATCAATTTTTCTATAATATTTTCTACTTCACTATCAGTCAATGTTTTATCATTATCCTGAATTTTCAGGCTAATAGCATAAGATTTTTTATTTTCCGGAAGTTTATCTCCTTCATACACATCGAAAAGAGAAACTTCTTTGATTCTGTTTGTATCTGTTTTTTTGACGGTTTTGTATAGCTGTTCAAAAGTAATTTCTTTGTTGATAAGCAACGCCAAATCTCTTTTTACTGCCGGATATTTTACGATTTCCTTGTATTTTATTTTATCTGAAAGAACCGGTAAAATATTATCCCAGAAAATACCTCCATAAAACACATCTTGTTTAATATCAAAAGCTTTCGCAATAGATTTCTTAACCAAACCAAACGAAGCCACCTTGTTTTGACCTATGTAATAAGCAACACTTTCTGCGAAAATATCTTCATCATTTGGTCTGACTTCATACTTATTGATGCCTAAGCGAGAAAAAATTGCGTCCACATAACCTTTAAACAAATAAAAATCAATCGGTTGCTCGGAGCTATTCCATGCGGTTTCATGAGCATTCCCGGTAGCAAAAAGCCCCAGATGTTTCCATTCGTTAAATACAGCTGTATCTATTCGTTCATAGATTTTTCCGCATTCGAACAGCTTTAAGTCACTGTTTTTCCGATTGATATTAAAACTTATGGTTTCCAGTCCGCCGAACAGTAAACTTTGTCTCATCACAGACAAATCACTACTCAAAGCATTCAGGATATGAACTTGTTTGTTCGGGTCAAAATCAGTGGCTAATTCACTGTACTTGGGCGTAGTTAGCGAATTATTCATTATCTCGTTAAACCCTTGGCTAATCAGCTGATTGGTTACAATATTTTCAACCTTGAAACTTTCCGTTCTCGAACTGTTGGCAATCGTAGCCTTGAGTTTGGCTGGAATTTTAATATTATTAAAGCCATAAACTCTCAGAATTTCTTCCACAACATCAATTTCCCTTTGAACATCTACCCGGTATGCCGGAATAGTCAACCCTAATCCTAAGTCGGAAACGCTGTTAATTTTAATATCCAAAGAAGCCAAAATGCGCTTAATTGTTTCTTTAGAAATCTCTGCACCAATGATTTTAAAAACATTGTCGAAACTCAGAAATACAGAAAAATCCTCTACTTTTTTCGGGTAAATATCCACAACATCTGAAGTAATCGCCCCACCTGCCAGTTCCTGTATCAGCAAAGCGGCTCTTTTCAGTGCATAATCTGTTAAATGAGCATCTATCCCTCTCTCAAAACGGAAAGAAGCATCAGTACTAATTCCTAATCTTTTAGCTGTTTTCCGAATGCTAACTGGGTTAAAATAAGCACTTTCTAAAAATATAGATGTGGTTTTTTCGGTTACCGCAGAGTTCTCTCCGCCTAAAATTCCTGCAATGCACATCGGACCGTAATCGTCACAAATCATAATATCTTCATTACTCAATTCGCGTTCCACACCGTCCAATGTCACGAATTTCGTTCCGTTTTCTACATTTTTTACATAAATTTTATTTCCTTTAATCCGGTCAGAATCAAAAGCGTGTAACGGTTGCCCCAATTCGTGTAACACATAATTCGTGGCATCTACGATATTATTTTTTGGTGCGATTCCGATAGATTTCAACCGGTTTTGCAACCATGCCGGCGAATCTTTTACTTCCACACCGGAAATAGTAACTCCGCAATATCTTGGTGTTTGCGCCGCATCTTCCACAACGATATCATATTTCAATGTCCGTTGCTCTACCTTGAATTTAAAGGTTGAGGGCGTAATCAATTCTGCATGCGGAAACTCGGGAAACCTTTGCAAAATGCCGGCTCGCAAATCTCTTGCAACACCAAAATGGCTCATCGCATCAGCACGATTGGGCGTTAATCCGATTTCTAAAATTTGGTCAGATTCTATGTCAAATAACTGAGCGGCAGGCATTCCGGGCACAGCATCATCACTCAAAACCATAATTCCGTCGTGGCTTTTCCCTAAACCTAATTCATCTTCAGCACAAATCATTCCGAAACTTTCTTCGCCACGGATTTTCCCTTTTTTGATTTTGAAAGATTCGCCGTCTTCGGTGTATAAAGTCGTGCCGATCGTAGCGACCAACACTTTCTGACCGGCGGCAACATTCGGTGCTCCGCAAACGATTTGTACCGGCGGTTTTCCGTCGCCCAAATCTACTTTGGTCACACTCAATTTGTCGGCATTGGGGTGCTTTTCGCATTCCAGCACGTGACCGACAATAATGCCTTCAAGCCCGCCTTTCACGGTTTCAAAACACTCGATTCCTTCTACTTCCAAACCTAAGTCGGTGAGAATCTGGGCGGTATCTTCCGGCGATGTTTCTATTTTTATGAATTCTTTTAGCCAATTATATGAAATCTGCATATTAGATGTTTTTGTCAGGCAAATATAAGCATTGCTCTGCGTTTGATGAATTTTTTTTAAAGGAATATCAGGATAAAAATTTTGCTTTAACTTCGGGAGACGGAATTATACAAGCGTCTTTTTTCCCAAACCATTTATAGCGGTTTTTGGCAAAATAATCATACCCAATATCTCGCAAAAATTTAGGAAAAATACGCAACCAACTCAGAAAGTAATACCTGCCTCCCAGCTCTCTGGCAACTTGTATAACCACGTCACTTTTGAGGTAATAAGCAACTCCAGGTTGGTATAGAACAATAGAATCCGTGGTTTTATCCACACCGATATGCTGCAAAATTTCCTGCCCGATTTCCGATTGCAATGAGGCGAAAACGTACAAATCCTGCTTATCTTTTTCGATAATTTTGTTGATGGTCGTATTGCAAAAATTACATACACCATCGAATAGTATGATATGTTTTCCTTCTGGGATTTTCATAATTTTATTTTTTCCGTTCAACCATTTCAAGTTGTTCAATCGAAACTTTAGACATAAACAGCCCATAATTGACTGAAGCTACATTTTTTTCAATTTTTTCAATCGTTCCGACTGCTTTTCCTTCCAACATTCGTACCCTATCACCTATTTTCAGTGCAAAATACGTCTGATTGCTTTTCTTTTCTGTTTTTTCCTGTTGTTTTTTTACTTTTTTCTCTTCCCGGATTTGCTCAACTTTTTGCTCGACTTCCTGCTTGACTTTTTCGGCTTTTACCTTCTGTATTTTGCGTTCTTTCTTTTGGGTTTGTTTACGTTTAGAATTCTCTATTTCAATGACTTTCAGCAATTCCCCGATTAGATTTTTTTTGTTTTTATCGTAAAAATATTTTTCAGATAATTCATCTACTTTTTGTCCGATATAAATCAGCTTTTGGTTACTGTCAAACAATTCCTGATAGCTTTCTAATTTACTTTGGATTTTCTGGTTGATACTTTCCATTTTTTTGCTTTCTTCACGAGCTTTTCCTTCTTCCTGCCGCAAAACTTCCGAAGTTTTTTCTAATTTGGACCGTTCTTTTTGCAGTTTGGCAATCGTTTTATCAAACCGCACTTTTTGATTTTCAATTTTCTTTTTTGCCCTGTTAATCAAGCTATAAGGAATTCCGTTTTTCTGTGCTACTTCAAAGGTAAATGAACTTCCGGCCTCGCCCACACTGAGTTTAAACATCGGTTCGAGCGAACGTTCGTCAAAAAGCATATTGGCATTGGTCGCATTTTCCAGTTCGTTCGCCAACATTTTAAGGTTGGTGTAATGCGTCGTGATGATGCCGTAAGCCTGCCGTTCATAAAATTCTTCTAAAAAAATTTCCGCCAATGCACCACCCAGCTCCGGGTCGGAACCTGTACCGAATTCATCAATCAGAAACAAGGTGTTTTCATTACATTTTCGCAGAAAATAACTCATGTTTTTGAGTCGGTAGCTGTATGTACTCAAATGATTTTCAATAGATTGATTATCGCCAATATCTGTCAGGACTTTGTCAAACAAAAACGTGGTGCTTCGTTCGTGAACCGGAATAAGAATACCGCTTTGTAACATTAACTGCAATAATCCAACAGTTTTTAGCGTAATACTTTTTCCACCCGCATTCGGGCCTGAAATCACGATAATCCGCTGTTCTGGGATTAATTCAATAGTTTGCGGATATGTTTTTTTACGTTTTTCCTTGTTAGTGAGCCATAAAATCGGGTGGTATGCCTCTCGAAAATACAGCTTTCTTTCGGCATTGATTTCAGGCAAAATTCCGTTGATTTTCAACGCATATTTGGCTTTGGCGTGGATAATGTCAATATGTATCAGCAAAGTTTGAAACCGTATCAAATCTTCGTGAAAAGGTCTGATTTCATCAGTCAGATTTTTTAATATCCGAACAACTTCTTCCCGTTCTTCGAACTCCAGATTATTCAGCTGCCGGTTATATTTTTGTGTAATTTCAGGTTCAATAAAAATAATACTTCCTGTTTTTGATTGGCCTAAAATTGTTCCTTTTACTTTTCGGCGGTGCATCGCCTGAACCGCCAGCACACGTCGATTTTCGACCACCGATTCTTTGATATCGTCCAGATAACCGCTGCTTTGATATTGCGACAAAGCACTGTTAAAACTCTGATTGATTTTTGCCCTGACCTCCGAAATATTTTTCCGGATTGCAGCCAACTGAGCAGACGCATCATTTTTTATTTCGCCATATTTATCAATGACTTGCTCAATCTTCTGGGTAATCGTTTTGTTGACGTCAAAATCTTGTACCAACGCATACAATTCAGGGTAATATTCCTGGAATTTCTTAAAAAACACATACAACTGATTCGTCGTTTTGACCAAATCGTTGATTCGTTTAAAACCATCTGGCTCTAAAAAACTGTTTTCGATTTTCAGAAATTTCAGTTCACGGTCGATATTTTCAAAAAAATGGCTCGGAATCGCATTATTGTTACTAAACGACGACGTGTATTCTGATGTTCGTTTCAATTCTTTCATCAACAAATCTTTCCGCACAATCGGACGAATTTCGGTAGTTGTCTCCTTCCCTTTTTCCGTCACGCACAAGCCGGCAATGGTTTCGAGTACCGTGTTGAGTTCTAATTCTTGTATGGTTTTGTCCTGTATGGTTTTCATGCATGAAATAATAGCATACAAATTTACGAAGAATCTTCTTAAAATTGAATTTCAGTCTAAATTATACGTTTTGTATTTGGAAATTCGATTAATTCCGAACTTATCAAATCTAAAATACAAAAGCTTACCATTTTGGTAAGCTTTTGTATAAGTTGGTTTACATCATCTCGACTTCTCCGTCATCGTTGCTCATTTGGTTGTTTCGTTGCTGAGCTTCTTTTTTGCTTTGGTTAAAACGGTAGGTAAACGACAGGTTAAACGTACGTTCTCTCCATTGCATTTCTCTGTAAATATTTGCTGTTTCGAGATAGGTTTCGTTTCTCCACTTTCTGGAATTCAACAAATCCTGCACATTGAATGACAAAGTAGCCCGGTCGTTGAGAAAGTCTTTACTGAGCGACATATTGATATTATGGTTGTCCAGCATCTTTCCTTGTGAATTATTTCCCCCGGAAAAATACATGTAATTGGTTTGCCAGTCAATATCTACCGGTAAATTTACCCTTGCAGTTAAACGCCCTGTCCATCGGAAAGCGTCCTGGTCGAAATTCTGATACACTTCGTTACCGTCAAAATCCGTGAAAGTATAATCTCCACGTGTTTGTTGCTGGAAAAGATTCAGATTTCCGTTCAACTTCAACCAATGATATGGCGTATAATTAAAGTTAAATTCCATTCCGTAACGATACTCATCTGATAAGTTTATCGGCGACATGACCGTAATCGGAATGCCTTCGTCATTTACTCCATTGATGCGTCGTACATATTCAAAGGAATCTGTAGTCCGGTTCAGGTAAGCCGAAGTGCTTAGTGTGAAATAATTCCATCGTTTCATAAATCCGACATCGAAAGCATCTGTAAATGCCGGGTTTAAATCAGGATTTCCCATAAAGAAACTAATCGAACTGGAATAATCAGAAATAGGATTCAACATTCTTCCTCTCGGACGACGGACGCGTTTGCTGTAACTTATCGATGCGTTTGTGCTTTCGTTGAATTCATAATTCAGGAAAACGCTTGGAAAAAAGTTATTATATTTTTTCTCGTTGAAATCATTAGTTACAAACTGATTCACATTGATTTTTGAGCTTTCCCAACGCAATCCGAGCATATAGCTGAACCGGTTGATTTTACTTCCGAATTGTGTATATAAAGCTTGTATGTTTTCTTTGTATTCCAGATTATTCAGAAATAATTCGTTCGGTTCAAGAACTCCGTTATTGTAGCTATTTACTTCATAATCAGTATCCAGTTTATTAAAAGTACCGAGATAGCCTGCCTCAAAATGGGTGTTATCATTAATTGGCAACGTATAATCTAACCGCAACTGATGATTAAGGTCTGCTTCTTGGGCTTTTGTAATATCTTCCGACAGCGAATTATCTGTTCCCAGCATATAAGTCCGGATATTAGAATCTTCAATGTCATAATTTTTGAAAACTGTTGCCGATGCCAGTAATTGATGTCCTTCATCGTTGAATTTGAAGGTAAATTCTGAAGTATAATCCACATTTTCTTTCATATCATCTTCAGCAGTATTTCTTACCCGGCTGTTATCCGGATTTCGCTGAGCATCAAAAGTATGATAAATTACCTCATTCGGGTTATCGCCATGACTTCTTCTCCATGAAAAGTTATTATTCCATGTCAGTTTATCGGTCAAATACCATTCAAAACCAATATTACCATTAAAGCCTCGACGCATTCTTTCCCGGTTGCTATATTCATCAACAAACTGGGAGGTGTTACCGTTTTCGTCAAAGTATTCAGAGTTATTGACAGAGTTTCCTAACGTTTTATTATCTCGATATGAAAGATTGGCGAAAATATTAAAATTTTCTTCCCTGTAATTCAATGTAGAGGCTACGCTATACCCGAAAGGGTTAGAAACAGTTGCGGTAACATTTCCGTTAACACCTTGATTTTTACCTTTTTTCAGGATTATATTAATCAATCCGGCACCGCCTTCTGCTTCATATCGGGCAGACGGATTCGTGATTACTTCCACCTGTTCTATGGATTCTGCCGATAACATTTTCAAAGCATCTGCAATATTTGAGGCCATTCCGGAAGGTTTCCCGTCAATGAGTACCCGCACACTTTCGTTTCCTCTCAGGCTCACGGTCCCGTCAGAATCTACTGAAACAGAAGGAATATTATCCAGTACGTCACTTGCTGTCCCGCCTTTAACCACATTGTCATCGCCTACATTATAGATTCGCTTATCCAGCTTGATTTCTACCGGCGAACGTTCTACCTCAATAACCAAATCTTCCAGCTGTTCATCGCCGGCAGACACCTCAACAGTTCCCATATTCCAGTCGGTATTGACTGTTCTTTCCGGTATTGTCATGGCGTCAAATCCCATATATTCTACTTTGATTTCATAAACATCGGCATTCACTTCAAAAGTAAAATCGCCATTTTCATCAGTAATTTCGCCGGTTATATAATTGACATCAGTATTACTTTGAAAAATAACGCTGGCGTATTCCAAAGGTTGTTTAGTATCTTTGTCTATAATTTTACCAGAGATAACCAACTGATTTTGACTCATCATCTCGCTCATCGAAAAAAGAGCAAATAGCAGAAAAAGGGATTTGAAGTTTTTCATTTATAAAATAGTTTTTCTCAATATAAGTAGCAAAAATACTACCGAGATTATTGATTTCTCTGAAATTATTGTTAAGAATTCTTTTTTACAAAATATTTTTAATCAATGAAAACGGTCTTGCAATAACCGCCTTATCGCCATTTACCACGATAGGGCGTTCGATGAGTTTAGGATTTTCAATCATAGCGTCTATGATTTGTTCGTCAGACAAATCTTTGTCTTTGTAATTATTTTTCCAGATTTCCTCTTTGGTTCTCACCAATTCGATCGGTTTTATCCCTAATTTTTTAACAAGTTCTTTCAACTCTTTTTTAGTCAGCGGTTCGTCCAGATATTTAACTGTTTGGAAATCCAATTGATTGTCTTCTAAAAATTGGAGTCCTTCTCTTGATTTGGAACATCTCGGGTTGTGGTAAATTGTAATCATAAAAACGTTTGGTTTAGTGTTAGGCAAAAATACATTAACTTAGCGACAGAAAAAAATCAAGATTCGTATGTATATCGAACAAATCAAAGGCAATGGAAAAAGCTGGTTAATATACCTGCCTTTTTCACTGGCATTTTTAGGTTTTATGACCCTAAATATCATTTATACTTTCGCATCAGGCACCGACCCCGATGATATGATTCAAATGCTGATTAATCAGTTCGGGAAAACGCCTACATTTATTATGTTGGTTTTGCCGTTGAGCATATTATTTTTTGTTTTACTTGGCTGGGTAAAACTCGTTCATGGACAAAGCATTCGCAGCCTGACGACCGCCCGCAAAAAAGTGGATTGGCGGCGTATCTTTTTTTCTTTTTTCGTATGGACATTTTTCCTGATTATATCTACATTAGTGAGTTATTGGCTTTATCCGGAAGAATACGAGCTTACTTTTCGCCCCATACCTTTTTTGATTCTGGCAATATGCAGCTTGCTGTTAGTGCCTCTGCAAACGAGCTTTGAAGAATATTTTTTCAGAGGTTATCTCATGCAGGGAATCGGATTGGCCGCCGGAAACAGATGGGTGCCACTGGTTGTTACTTCTGTTCTTTTCGGATTGATGCACGCCGGAAATCCTGAAATAATTTCTGCCGGACCAATGATAATGATACATTATATCGGTATCGGTTTTTTTCTCGGAATTGCTACATTAATGGACGACGGACTCGAACTCTCCCTCGGATTCCATGCCGCCAATAACCTAATTATCAGCTTACTTATTACATCAAGCGGAGTAGCTTTTCAAACTGATGCCATTTTTACATACCATAGCGAAACACCGGCTTCAATCACTGAAATGGTTATATCTCTGTTGGTTATTTACCCATTAATGTTATTTATTTTTTCTAAAAAATACGGCTGGAAAAACTGGAAAAAGCAACTGGCTAAAAAGATATAACTGATGGATTGGTCACATATACATTCGGATTTCAAACTGAACGGCAAGGCTTATTCTTCTTCCAAATTCATTGATTTAGCTCATCAATACACCCAATCGGAAAAAGAAAATGAACGAGATTTCGGGCAGCTTATCCTGGACTGGTTCAACGAATCGCCTTTTATGACTGTGCATACTTCCGGCACAACCGGAACGCCCAAACCTATACAAATAGAAAAAAGGCAAATGGTAAATTCTGCCAAAGCAACAACCGGTTTCTTTGATTTAAAATCCAAAGACACTGCCTTGCTGTGTATGCCTGTCAAATATATCGCCGGAAAAATGATGCTGATAAGAGCATTGGTTTCCGGATTGGAACTTGATGTGATTGAACCAATTTCAAACCCATTGCATTTTACACAAAACAATTATGATTTTGCAGCCATGGTTCCGCTTCAGGTTGAAAAAAGTTTGCCGGAATTACACCGAATCAAAAAACTGATTATCGGCGGGGCAAAACTCGACGATACATTACGGCAAAAACTGTTGAGCCTGCCGACAGTTTGCTACGAAACTTACGGTATGACAGAAACTATCACGCATATTGCTGCCAAAAAAATTGAAGAACACTATTTCTCAGCTCTGCCTCATGTTACTTTTTCCATCGACGACCGAGAATGTCTGGTAATTAACGCTCCGAACGTAAGCCAAAAACTAATTATTACTAACGATATTGTTGATTTGATTGACAACAACCATTTTGAATGGTTAGGAAGAATCGACAATGTCATCAACAGTGGCGGAGTAAAGATTTTTCCTGAAAAAATTGAAAACATCTTAGCCGAAAAAATCAACCAGCGGTTTTTTATCGCAGGATTACCTGATAAGCATTTAGGACAAAAAGTTACCTTAATTATAGAAGGTATGCCCTATTCTATTACAGACGATTATTTTGAATCGCTGCACCAGTATGAAAAACCAAAAGAAATCTTTTTTGTTGACCAATTTGCCGAAACCCCAACGGGAAAAATTAAACGGAAAGAAATTAGCGAATTAGTGATTAGGCAAGAGCTTTAGTAAATTCGGAATTAGCGAATGAGATGCTTTCTGCATCAGCATGAACAAAGCAAGAGTTGTCACAGGCGTTACTTCGTCACAGTGTCACAATCGTTATCCCGTTACAATGTCACTCGGTCACAATGTCACAACCAACAACAAGCTATTTTAAAGTATATTCACATCACATCAAAAAAATAATTACCTTTGCAGGTATTTGTAAATTAGCAAAGATTAAAATATCATATACATGAAACATAGTTATGTCATTGATTTGTTGGAAGGAACTCAGTTATTACAGGAAGTTACAGCAAAAGGCTGGGTAAGAGCTTTCAGAAACAATCAGTTTATCGCCTTGAATGACGGCTCTACAATCAATAATATTCAATGTGTTCTCGAACTAGACGCTTTTGCTGAGGAAATTATCAGAAAAATCAGTGTAGGAGCTGCTATTGCCGTAAAAGGAACTTTGATTGAAAGCCAAGGCAAAGGACAAAAGTTTGAAATTCACGTAAAAGAATTAGAAGTTTTAGGCGAGTCTAATCCTGAAGAATACCCCATACAACCGAAAAAACATTCATTAGAGTTTTTGAGAGAAAATGCACATTTGCGTGTGCGAACAAATGCTTTTGGTGCCATCATGCGTGTACGCAGCACCTTGTCTTTTGCCGTGCATAAATATTTTCAGGAAAATGGTTTTTTCTATGTAAACACGCCAATCATCACTGGCTCTGATGCCGAAGGTGCCGGCGAAATGTTTCAGGTAACTTCTTTAGAAGTCGGAAACCCTCCAAGAGATGAAAATGGAAATATAGACTATTCGGAAGATTTTTTTGGAAAGGAAACCAATCTTACGGTATCCGGGCAGCTTGAAGCCGAAACCTATGCGATGGCATTGGGCAAAGTTTATACTTTCGGACCGACATTCCGGGCAGAAAATTCTAATACAACCCGCCATTTGGCTGAATTCTGGATGATTGAACCCGAAGTAGCTTTCAACACATTGGACGACAATATGGATTTGGCAGAAGACTTCATTAAATCAGTTGTTGGTTATGTAATGGAAAACTGCAAAGACGATATTGATTTTCTGGAAAAAAGACTTATCGAAGAAGAAAAATCAAAACCTCAAAACCAGCGAAGTGAAATGACGCTGACCGAAAAACTACGGTTTGTGGTTGAAAATAATTTCAAACGGGTTTCTTACACCGAAGCGATTGATATTTTAAAATCATCAAAACCGAATCGAAACAAGAAATTCAATTATATCATTGAAGATTGGGGAGCAGATTTGCAAAGCGAGCACGAGCGATATCTGGTAGAAAAACACTTTAAATGTCCGGTAATTCTGTTTGATTATCCGGCAGATATCAAAGCTTTCTATATGCGATTGAACGAAGACGGAAAAACCGTTCGGGCGATGGATATTCTTTTTCCGGGAATCGGCGAAATCGTTGGCGGCTCGCAAAGAGAAGAACGCTACAATGTTTTGGTAGAAAAAATGAAAGCCCTCAACATTCCCGAAGAAGAAATGTGGTGGTATCTCGATACCCGGAAATTCGGAACAGCCGTTCATTCAGGTTTCGGATTGGGGTTTGAAAGAATGGTGCTTTTCGTAACCGGAATGTCTAATATCAGAGATGTTATCCCTTATCCGAGAACACCAAAAAATGCTGAGTTCTAAAATAATAAAATCCCTTCTCTCAAATAAGAAGGGATTTTTATTTCGTTACCAACCGTAAAGTTTTCAACAGCTTTGTAAGCTCTATTTTTAAGTTGTTTATGGCATTGCTTTATTCTAAATTATTTACAAAC
The DNA here is from genome assembly GCF_002807015.1 of Avrilella dinanensis. Lineage (GTDB taxonomy): Bacteria > Bacteroidota > Bacteroidia > Flavobacteriales > Flavobacteriaceae > Flavobacterium > Flavobacterium dinanensis. The sequence goes on from NZ_NIPO01000001.1 coordinate 1,727,849, forward strand.
TATAATTCAGACTAAAAGCCAGACGATAATTTGCTTCAACACGCCCTCCTGTCAAATTTTGAGAAATCGGTAACATTGCATTTACGCCAAACGAAAATTTGTTATATCCAACCTCAACTCCAAGTTTACTAAAAAGAATATCTCCTTTCGTAAATGGCACATCTTCTTTGTAATCCTGATTAGCTTGGTACGTTTCTCCTGCAATTCCAATTTGAGGAACAATCATCAAATTGTTAATAGTCGTATTATAAAACAACGTACTTCCGTAATTAAACTGATTTCCGAATTGGTAATTTTTGTCATTTTCAGTTTTGAAAATATAACCTAAAGTAGTATTTAATCCGAATTTATTTTTTCGGATAATGTATTCGGTTGCCAAGTTATAATCCCAACTTCCTGTTCCTAACTGAAAACTCGGATTGACACTCCCGTTATTTGTATTGTTGTATTTACCTGTCGGAAGTTTCAACCCTGCTCCTACAAATACTTTGTGCTGAAAAACCGCACTGTCATTTTTGGTCTGGAAAACATTGTAGAAAGCTATAATTGTCATATCTCCAATTCCGTTTAAACTTTGAGAGGCTGTTGCTTTTTCTCTACCTAAAAAGTGGTAGGGAACCAAAGCCATAACTTCAATTTTTTCTGTTACAGGAATTCTTCCCCAAAGCTGAATTGTATTGAAATTCTCATCTATCCAAGGAGAATTATTGAATACGCCATCGCGACTTTTATAACTTTGATACATATAGCGAACGCCTGCAAATCTTTCGCTTAACATTGAATTGAACCCCATACTTCCTCCGCTTGCAGAACAGCCACAGGCATCGCAATCTTCGAGAAATTCAGGATTTTTGTATTTCGGATAAGGATTGTCGTTATTGGAATATCCGTTAAATGTGATACAAAAAAGTATCAATAAAAAAATATTTTTCATTTTGATTTATGTTTGATGATAAAAAAGTGGGTTATTGATGAATTTTTCATCAGTTAATGTTTTCAGAAACGAAATAATCGCCTCTTTTTCTTCTTGAGTCAAAGGAATCCCAGGTGTTTGGTGCTGTTGCATAAGCGGGTCAAGATTTTGGGTGTTCTGAACTCCGTTAGAATAAAAGTTCAAAACCGATTCCAATGAGCCAAAACGTCCGTCGTGCATATACGGAGCTGTGAGCTCCACATTCCTCAGACTCGGAACTTTAAATTTATAACGGTCTTCGGGAAATCCCGTTACGGTTTCCCTTCCTAAATCGTTCAAATTCGGATTTATAGGAAGTCCGTTATTTCGGAAAGAATTATCCGTAAAAATATCTGTCGAATGACACGAAGCACAATGATTCTGAAACAGAGCCAAACCTTGTAATTCCTGCGAAGTAAGACTTCCTCCCGTTTCGTTTCGGACATATTTATCATATTTGGAATCAGCCGAAATCATTACGGTCATAAATTGAGCTAAAGCATTCAACAAATTAGCGGAAGTTATTTCTTCATTTTCAAAAGCTCCTTTAAACATTCTGACGTATTGCGAATCCTGTTTCAGTTTCGCAATAATATTCGATAAGTTTTCGTCCATTTCCACAGGATTGTGAATCGGAACTATCGAAAGCATCTGAATGCTGTTGGAGGCTCCGTCATAAAAATATTCCGACTGAAAAATCATATTCTGAACAGCAGGAGTATTCCTTGTACCGATTAAATTGTCTATTCCGTGACTGAAATCGTGTCCGTGATGTGTAAATGCGTTCTGTTGTTCGTGGCAAAAAGCACAAGAAATAGTATTATCTCTCGATAATCGGGCATCATAAAACAGCTTTCTTCCCAAAGCCACCCCGTTTTCGGTAGGATAATTATTGTCAACATCCTGAAGAACATCAGGAAAGTTTGACGGAATTACCAAATCAAACGGATAATCTGCAGGTATTTCCTGATAATCATCATTATTGCACGAAAAAAACAGAAAAACAAAACACGACAGAATTAAAAATTTTATCTTTTTCATTTTCATTAGTTTTAAGAGCCTGTTTAAAATTTATCTAATAATTTGTTTATGTTTCTTTTTGGTCATAACTGCGTTAAATTTTAAAACGATAGCTCTTGCTATCCTTTAAAAATTTGCCTTGTTCTACCTCAAAAATAACCTATAAACATTTTTACAATACAAATTTAAACAGGCTCTAAACTTCACGGATTTTGAAAACCCGTGAAGTTTCCTGAAAAATCAATTAGTCGTGATGATTTCCTGAACCGTTATGAACGTGGTCAACAACAAACATCTGCAATGTGTTTTCTGCAATTTTAATGAGATTTTCGCCTCCCATTATACTCGCATTGGTTCCTGCAGGATTCAGATTATCAAACAAAACAATTTTGTTTACTCCGTCGGCAATTTTATTGGCATCGGTAATTATGTGAATACTCGGTTTTTCGTCCTGACGAACTCTTGCCGTTGTCGGTAAATCAAGCGTAACTTCTCTGTAATTGTCCGTAGCGGTATTGCTCCCTTGATGAATCTGAAAGTTTTTTGGCTCGGAATTATTAGACGAAGTAAATGTTCCTTCAAAATTGATAAAACGGTATCCCGTACTCCAAGTCCAAGTCAGATGATGTTGTGAAGCATAATTCCAAAATTCCTGTTGGGCTGTTTCGCCCTCCAAATATCTTTGGTTATCAACGCCGATTCCGAATTTCACTTTAGTATAATCTCCACTCGGAATATTCTCTAAATGCAATGTATTGATGTTGCTTTCTTCACTGACTACAAAATAACTTTTTTCTTTCGGATAAACAAACTCACTACCGTCTGCCTTTATAAAAACAATATTACTGATGATGTAGTTAAAACGATTGATAGTCAGTGTTTCTTCGTTTGAATTCGTGTAAGAACTTCCTAAAACAAGAGCATCTCCGTTTACTCCGTTATCAAAATAAAGTTCTGCCTCTCCGAAAGTTCCGTCAACATTTCCTCCCGAATTATCGTCAGAAGAACAAGAAGTTAATAATCCGAAAAAAGCCGTAGCCGTAAATATATTTTTTATGATAGATTTCATTTTAATGTATGTTTAATTTTAAAAAATGATATGATAATTCGTGTGAAACAGATTGAAAAACAATGCTTCACAAAAGATGAGTTTACAACTCAGTTTTAAATTAAAAAATCAAACAACGGGAGGATGAAAGACCGAAATCGTTTCAGTATATAAATAAAGATTATTGTACGCCGAATTTATTTTAGGTTGCAACCCTGAAACAAAAATGTGTTCTATGCAAATTTCTTTCGCTTCATCAAGAAATATGATATTTGTTTCTACTGAAAAATGTTTTTTATCTTGACCACTTTCAGGATTGTCTGAAGCTTTTGCCATTTCTTTCATCAAATGGCATTTTCCGTTACATTTTAATTCGGGTTTGTCTTTATTGACGCAAAGTTCATTTTTAATATAATCATAAAAAACCACATACTCCACAAGCGGTAGTATCGGTTTAAAAAGCATAAACCACGCTAATATGACTATAAAATTTTTCACGTGTACAAAATTACATAAATTATAATTGAGGGTCAGCTTTTACAGCAAAAATTTAGCGGAAAATACAAAAAAATTTAACCGCAATAATCTTACTCAAAATAGATAAATTAAAAAAAAGTGTTAATGCTTGTTTTAAATATTCCACAACATTTATTTTTTGCTAAATTTGGGAAGATAATTAGCTTAGGAAAATACACATATTTATAGGTAGCACTGTATGTTAAAACAAAATTTACAATTAAAATTAGCCCAAAAGCTGTCGCCACAGCAAATTCAATTGATGAAGCTCATTCAATTGCCTACTTTGGCTTTTGAACAAAGGCTCAAAGAAGAGATGGTGGAAAATCCGGCGTTGGAATCGGGTAAAGAAGAACAGGAAAATACAGACGATTTCGGCGAGCAGGAGTATGAAGATTACGACAGCGAACGCATTGATGCCGAAGATATCAACATTGACGAATACCTGAGCGATGACGAAACACCCGATTATAAATACAAAACCAATAATTACAGCGATGATGACGAAGACACTTTCACTCCAATAGTTGCACAGGCAAGTTTTCATCAGGATTTATTGAATCAGCTGAATACATTTGTGCTTGACGACCGAAAGTTTGAAATCGCCGAATTTCTAATTGGTAGTATTGATGACACGGGTTATCTTCGCCGGGATATTCAGGATATTGTCGATGATATGGCGTTCACACAAGGTGTTTATACCGATGAGAAAACAGTAGAAGAAATATTGACACAATATATTCAGGAGCTTGAGCCGGCAGGAGTCGGAGCGAGAAATCTGCAGGAATGTTTGCTGTTGCAACTCAAACGGAAAACACCAAGTCTGTCCATAGATTCAGCAACGGATATTGTTGAAAATCAATTTGAAGCGTTTACCAAAAAGCACTATGACAAACTGCTGAGCAAATACGAAATTTCACAGGAACAGTTACGGGAAGCAATTAATGAAATCGAAAAGCTCAACCCGAAACCCGGCAGTTCGTATTCGAGCAACAAAATCATTGAACACGTTATTCCCGATTTTACCATCAAAATTATAGATGGCGAGCTGGAATTATCCATCAACGGACGTAACGCTCCGGAATTGCACGTATCGAGGGAATACCAGAATATGTTTGAGGCTTATAAAGAATCGAGCAATAAATCGGAATCGCAGAAAGATGCCGTACAGTTTATTAAGCAAAAACTCGACGGTGCCAAATGGTTTATCGAAGCCATCAAGCAACGGCAGGAAACGCTGTATGTAACAATGACCGCGATTATGGATTATCAGCAAGAATATTTTTTAGATGGCGACGAAACTAAAATCCGTCCGATGATTCTAAAAGATATTGCAGACCGTGTTGGATTGGATATTTCGACCATATCCCGGGTGGCAAACAGCAAATATGTGGAAACGCCCTACGGAACAAAACTACTGAAAGACTTTTTCTCGGAAGCAATGATTAACGACCAGGGCGAGGAAATTTCGACTATCGAAATCAAACGGGCATTGCAGAATATCATTGACGACGAAGATAAACAAAAACCGCTCCCGGACGATAAACTGGCAGAATTACTGAAAGAAAAAGGTTATCCGATTGCCCGGCGAACAGTAGCGAAATATCGCGAACAACTGAACATACCGGTGGCAAGAATGCGTAAAAAAATATGATTCCTTGAGAAAGATAATCGACATATTCTCCTATTTGTTTCATCCTGTGTTGATGCCAACCATTACCACAGGATTTTATTTTTATATTACCCGGTATTATTATCCGGCTCAGGAATTGTTAATTGTTCTTTTTCAAGTATTTGTCACAACTTTTTTACTACCGGTATCTGTTTATTTATTCCTGAAATCTACCAGAGTTCTCAAATCAGGCATTATGGTAAAACGCAATACCGAGCGTTTGTTGCCCATAATGATGAATGTGCTGTTAATCGGTTTTCTGGTGTTTGTTATCCTAAAGTCTAACCCTAATTTGGAGCTAAAAAAGTACCTGATTGCTTACAGTTTTTCCTATATTATTGCTTTCGGATTTGTGATGCTAAAGAAAAAAGTGAGTATCCACATGCTCAGTTTTGTCGCTATGATTCCGTTTGTGATGAATACTTCCATTGCAGTAAAGCATTTTCCATTGCTCACGTTGAGTTTGGTTATCTTATTAACCGGTATTGTTGCAAGTTCCCGGCTATCTTTGCGGGCTCACACGCATACTGAAATTGTACAGGGAATGATTATCGGGCTTATACCTCAACTGGCGATTTTTTATTTGGGCAGTTTGTTTTAAGGCATAATAATAAAGTTTACTTTTGGGTATGTAAAAAAGGCATAAAAATCATCACAAAAATAGTGGTTATCGAAATGATTAATGGAAGAATATATTGCTTTTCCCAGGCAAATTTGCCTTTTGCCCAAAACACAATGGCTACAATCGGCAAAATAAAAGTTGCCAAGACTGCCAAAATTGATGTCAATTCATAAATCGCACCAGCCATAGGGTGTATTATAAACATCAACAACTTTGGTTATCATCCAGTAAGTTAAAAACACTAATGTAGCGATTAATAAATTTTTATTTCTTTTTTCCATCATTTAATTATTTACAATTCACTAGCGACACGCCACAATACACCTGAAGGATCAACGAACGTAAAATCACGCATACCCCATGCTCTATTTTCTGGTTGAGTCAGTTGCAAAGGGTGTGAAAATTGAGAAGAAACACGAGTTAGATGCTGCCACCAGTCATCCACATAACCTACCAAAAGGTGCATCATAAAATTCTCTGCTAACGTTTGTTCATAGAAATTTTGCAACAAAAAACTAAAGTTTTGACAACGCATTAATGACAACTGCTCATTACTCCATACTAACTCAAAACCAATCGCTTGATAAAATTCCAAAGCAATTGTGTAATCCTTGGCAGGAACAAACGTTTTGAGTGATTGTACCGTAAGATTCAAAGAAGAACTATTACTCATCATATCTTAAATTTTTACCACCGATGGAACCAACTTACTATAATCACCATTATTTTTGATAAAATCCCGGACGATGCTTGAACTGATAAAAGACGTACTTGCCGACGTGAGTAAAAACACCGTTTCAATTCCGGCTACAAAACGATTGGCATGAGCAATAGCTTTTTCAAACTCAAAGTCGGCTGGGTTTCGCAAACCCCTCAACAGAAAATTAGCTTGTTTTTCGTAAAAATAATCTATGGTCAATCCGGAATAAGTGTCCACCACCACTTTGGGTTCGTGAGCAAAAGTTTCTTCGATAAACCTTTTTCTGTGTTCCAAATCGAACATATATTTTTTCTCGGTATTGATTCCGATAGCGATAACAATTTCGTCAAACAACGGCAATGCCCGGTTGATGATATCGACATGCCCGTTGGTAATCGGGTCAAAAGACCCCGGAAATACAGCTCTTCTCATGATTAATCTGTTTTTTGGTTCAATCCCGCTTCTACCGTGTCGCCGAACAATTCAGTTAATGAGATTCCGGCAGCTCTCGCCTGCTGGGGCAATATACTTTCTGCGGTCAATCCCGGAATGGTGTTCATTTCAAGGAAAAACGGAATACCGTCCATCAGGATAAATTCGCTGCGTGAGTAACCTTTCATATCTAATATTTTGTATATGCGTTTGGCAGCATCTTCCACACGGGCTTTTTCCTCGTCAGAAATCCGGGCAGGTGTGATTTCCTGCGATTTTCCTTCGTATTTCGCTTCGTAATCAAAAAATTCGTTTTCCGAAACAATTTCCGTCATCGGCAAAACCATAATTTCGTCTTGATAAGTGATAACTCCCACAGAAACTTCGGTACCTTGCAAAAAACTTTCGATGATGATTTCATGGTCTTCCCGATAGGCTTTTTCTATAGCCGGAATCAGTTCTTCGCTGGTTTTGACTTTTGAAATACCAAAGCTCGACCCCGAGCGGTTGGGTTTTACAAAACACGGCAGCCCGACACGCTGAATAATTCTGTCCGTATCAATCACATCGCCTTTATTCAGGTAATAAGAAATCGCCATTTTGATTCCATAAGGCTTGACTACCGACAGCAAATCTCTTTTGTTGAAAGTAATTGCCGACTGATAATAGGAACAAGAAGTGTGTTTCTGTTTGATTAAATCAAAATAAGCCGTCATCAGACCGTCTTCGCCCGGCGTTCCGTGAATAGCATTGAACACCACGTCAAACTGAACTTTATGTCCGTTGATTTCAGCCGAAAAATCGTTTTTGTCAATCGGATACTCACTTCGGTCGTCCAAAACAACCACCCATTTATCCTTGAAAATATGTATGCGATAAGGTTCGTATAAATTTCGGTCGAGATACTGATAAACCACTTCCCCACTCTTTAGCGATATTTCATATTCACTGGAATATCCGCCCATGATGATACCAACTTTTTTCATTTCCTGCAATTAGAATTATATTTTTGTAAAGTTAAACAATCATTTGTTATCTTCGCTTAAAGAGAAAAAATAATGATTGACTTTCAAACATCATATACCAACTTGCCCGAAGAATTTTTCAGTTTAGTAACTCCAAGACCGGTAGCTAATCCGAAAATTCATTTATGGAACGATTCATTAGCCAAAGAACTCGGCATACAATTATCAGAAGATGAAAAGGTTGCATATTTTTCCGGAAACAAAATCTATCCCGAAACTTCGCCTTTGGCAATGGCTTATGCCGGGCATCAGTTTGGGCATTTTAACATGCTGGGAGATGGGCGGGCTTTGCTTTTGGGCGAATTGTCCACCAACGGAAAAACAGTAGATATACAGCTGAAAGGCTCTGGACGTACGCCTTTTTCACGGCGAGGCGACGGCAAAGGCACCTTATCGTCGATGTTGCGGGAATATTTAATCAGTGAGGCGATGTTTGCGTTGAAAATCCCGACTTCGAGGAGTTTGGCCGTAGTTGGAGGCAGTGAAAAAATAGTCCGACGATATGTGGAAGAATCTGCAGTTCTGACTCGCACAGCGTCAAGCTTTATTCGGGTGGGAACTTTTGAATTTGCATACAATTTTTTGGACGATAGCAAACTTCAGGCTTTGTTTGATTATACCATAAACCGGCATTATCCGCATCTTGTAGAAACAGAAAATCCGGCTATTTCTTTTTTGGAGACAGTAATGCAACGGCAAATTAAGCTAATGATAAACTGGATACGAGTGGGGTTTATTCACGGTGTGATGAACACCGACAACGTGGCAATTTCCGGCGAAACCATTGACTACGGACCTTGTGCTTTTATGAACGTTTATTATCCGCAAACTGTGTATAGTTCGATTGATGAAAAAGGACGATATTCTTTTGGCAACCAACCTTTTATCGACCAATGGAATATGAGTTGTCTCACAGATACTTTGTTACCTTTGATTCATGAAAATGAGAAAATTGCTATTGATATGGCAGAACGGATTCTGAACAGTTATCCGGGTCTGTTTGAAAAGCAATACTGGCAAATGATGGCAAATAAAATAGGGTTTACACAAACTTCTCCCGAAATCAAGCAACTGATTGAAGAGCTGTTAAAAATTATGCGAATCAACCGATTGGATTACACCAACACCTTTTTGCATATATCTGACGATTGTCGCAACCTCATCAATGAAAACCAAGAGCTGTTGTCGTGGCAGGAAAAATGGAAGAAAATACTGCAATCGGAAAATCTTAGTTTTGACGATGCCAAACAGCTTATGACACAGGTTAATCCGCTGGTTATTCCAAGAAATCATTTGGTGGAAAAAGCCCTGAATGATGTTCGGGAAAAGAACGATTTTACGACATTCCATGAATTGCACAAAATATTGGAAAAACCTTATGAAAGAAGAAAGCTGAGTTCTGAATATTTACTTCCGGTTGATGACAACGGTTATCAGACTTTTTGCGGAACTTAGTTGATACATCAGCCCAACTTTACTTTCAAGTTTTACACATTTTATTATTATCTTTGTCAAAAATGAAATTATGACATTTATCCAGTTTATAAAAAGTAAAAGCCTGTGGATTTCGGTAGCAATCGCTGTGGTTATTTTAATTGTAATCGCTTTTATTTCCCTGAAATTCCTGAGTGTTTATACGCGTCACGGAGAAGAAATAACTGTTCCTAACTTAGCCAAAACCGACCCGGACAGAGCCAAATTACAATTGGAAAATATAGGATTGGAAATGGTTGTTGTTGATACGATGGATTTCAACAAAGATTTCCCACCATTGAGTATCGTGGAACAAGACCCGAAAGCAGACGCCAAAGTAAAAGATGGCAGAACGATTTACGTTAAAATCAATGCACAAAATTATGCCTCAGTAACCTTGCCGAATTTGGTGGACAATACATTCCGCTATGCTGTTTCGCGTATTGAGGGGCTGGGATTGGTCAAAGGAAATGTACGCTATGAACCCCACCTGGCAGAAGACGTGGTTATCCAGATTGAACAAAACGGACGTATTCTGAAAGAAGGCGACAAAGTGCTGAAGCATTCTTCGATTGACTTCCTTTTGGGCGACGGTTCACTAAGCTATAAACGCAGAGATTCTATCAATCAAATGTTTGAAGATATTGCACCGGCAATTGATTCCATATACTAAAATTCCCGATTTGAATACAGAAGACAATCATAACGAACAACTTCACGAACATTATAAATTTGTTGCCGGAAGTGGACAAAAACCACTTCGCGTGGACAAATTTTTAATGAACCTCGTTGAGAATGCTACCCGAAGTAAAATCCAAAAAGCAGCGGAAAACGGAAATATTTTTGTTAATGAAATAGCGGTAAAATCTAATCACAAAGTGAAAGCAAACGACGTGGTGCGTGTGCTGATGGAACAGCCACCGTTTGAAAATATCATTATTCCGGAAAATATTCCGCTGAATATCGTTTATGAAGATGATGATTTGCTTGTGGTAAACAAAACAGCAGGATTGGTCGTGCACCCCGGTCACGGGAATTATACGGGAACACTCGTGAATGCCCTTGCCTATCACTTTGAAAATCTGCCATTAAACAGTTCCGAACGTCCTGGTTTGGTACATCGGATTGACAAAGACACCACAGGGTTGCTTGTGGTTGCCAAAACCGAACAGGCAATGACCGATTTGCAGCAGCAATTTGCCGAAAAAACCACCGAACGAGAATACATTGCATTGGTTTGGGGAAATGTAGATGAAAACGAAGGAACTATCGAAAGCTATATCGGGCGGCATGTGAAAGACCGTATGCAAATGTCTTCATTTGAAGATGACAGTACCGGTGCCAAGCACGCCGTTACGCATTACAAAGTAATAGAAAGATTCGGTTATGTTACGATGATTTCATGCCGATTAGAAACCGGTCGCACCCATCAGATTCGCGTACATCTGAAATCTATCGGACACACGTTATTTAATGATGAAAGATATGGTGGCGAGAAAATCCTAAAAGGAACTACCTTTCCTAAGTACAAACAGTTTGTGGACAATTGTTTTAAAATATTACCCAGACAGGCTTTGCACGCCAAAACATTAGGTTTCGTACACCCTACCACAAAAAAACCGATGCGTTTTGATTCCGACATTCCGGAAGATATGCAAACGGTCATAGAACGATGGCGAAATTATTCTAACTTCAATAACCTGGATTATGAAAACTAAAACTTTAGCACTGTTAGGAAGTAATTCTATTCATTCAATCAATAAACAGCTATTGAACAGCATTTTGCGGTTTGACGAAGCCAAAAACATAGACAATATAGCTATCCAAAATATTGATTTGCCGATTTATAGCATAGATATTGAAAAAAACGAAGGATTTCCTGAAACTTTGAAGGAACTTCATCAAACAATAAGTAATTATAATAGCTATCTCATCGTTTCAAACGAGCATAATCGCACGGTTTCCGCTTTTTTTAAAAACATTCTGGATTGGATTTCACGTATTGATTTTGATACTTTTAAAGATAAAAACATTTTGATTATCACTGCCTCGACAGGCAGAATGGGTGGTAAAGCTGCCAATGATTACCTGCACACTTATTTTTCCAGAATGCAGGCAAGGCGGATTACTACGGTAACATTTCCGTCTTTTAATGATAATTTTGATACCGCTAACGGACAGATTTTGCAACCCGATTTAGAGAAACAAATCAAAGAAGCATTATTAAGTTTTCGTGCTGATGAATAGATTTATTCATCACATAACGGTAGAAAATCCGCAACTTTTCATGCAACAAGCGTTGCAATGGGCAGATGCAGAGCGGGAAGTCGTTTTTTTGAACAACAACAATCAGCAAGATAATTTTCACAGTTTTGATTCGGCACTGGCATTTGATGCGTTCACTTTGATGCAAACCGATTCGTTCTCGGCGTTTGATGATTTGGAAGAATATTATCAGCAAACCAAAGACTGGCTTTTTGGCTATTTGTCTTATGATTTGAAAAACGGTATTGAAAAACTGTCGTCAAACAATTATGACGGACTCGGGTTTCCGGATATTTGTTTTTTTCAACCGAAAAAAATCTTACTGCAAAAACAAAATCAAATTACTTTCCTGTACATGAATCTTTGCAGAAACGAGGTTTTGGAAGATATAGAAATTATTAAAAATCAAACTGTTTCAACTGATTCTCGTACAGAAAATGCTGTTCAAATACAACAAAGAACGCCCTACGAAAAATATGTAAAACAAGTGGAATCTTTGCAGAGTCACATTCGACTGGGGAATATTTACGAAGTGAATTACTGTATGGAATTTTACGCAAAACAAGCAAACATTAATCCGTTGGAAACCTATCATCAGCTAAATGATATTTCGACTCCGCCTTTTTCTGTTTATATGAAAATCAGCGATAATTATGCTTTGTCTGCATCGCCTGAACGATTTTTAAAGAAAAAAGGCAATCAGCTCATTTCTCAACCAATTAAAGGAACAGCAAAACGTTCGACAAAACGTGAAGAAGATATTCTGCTGAAAAAAAATCTGCAAACCGACCCCAAAGAAAGAGCAGAAAATATCATGATTGTTGATTTGGTACGCAATGATTTATCACGAACTGCCGAAAAAAATACGGTGAAAGTTGAAGAACTCTGCGAGGTATATACCTATGAGCAGGTTCATCAAATGATTTCGACCATTACTTCCGAACTCAAATCCAACACGACACGCAAAGATATACTAACAACCACTTTTCCGATGGGCAGTATGACAGGGGCGCCCAAGTTGTCTGCCATGCAACTGATTGAGGAACACGAAGATTTTAAACGTGGATTGTATAGCGGTTCTGTCGGTTATCTCACACCCGATGGAGATTTTGACTTTAACGTGATAATCCGGACGATTTTGTATAACCGCAAAGAGCAATACCTGTCTTTTTCGGTAGGTAGTGCCATTACTGATTTGGCCGATGCCGACAAAGAATATCAAGAATGCCTGCTGAAAGCTAATGCGATGAAAAAGGTTGTTGGGAAATAAATTACCCTCTATCCCTTTGCTGAATAACCATTAAAGCCAAACTCAAAACCACCTGCTCTTCGTTAAAAGGCTGATTGGACAATTTTCGAATGTCGAATTTTCGTCCCCAGAAAGAAGGCTTTTTGCTCATTTCCATTAATTCATTTCCTTGCAAATCTGTTACTACATATTTCGGATTAAAAACATAACCCGATAACATTCCTATCAGCGGTAATTCATCAAAAAAAGCGTCTAAAACCCGGACGGCGGCATTGCGTTCTCTAATAGTATAAATATGGTTACCATCTGCGTCCTGCAAATGATAAGTAGCCTTAATAAACGAACGCAAAGTTTTCTTACGCACCTTCCCGACAACCTGTTTTTGAGCATTTGTCATGGTAAAAGTCTGCTGAAAATCAATGATTTTATTGGAAACAAAATCATACATAACTTCTTTCTTTGATTCGTCACGAAACACCTTAATGTGGTCGCGAAGCTTAAAAATTTTTTCTCTCACATAAAAAATAGTTTTACCCGAAGCATCTTTTGCCGTAAAATCATTGGAAATGGTGGTTATCTTAAAAAGAAAATTCAGCGGATACCGGAATTCAATAACAGACATACTTTTCATATTTTTTCTCGTAAAATATAGCTTTAATCAGAACGCAATTTACGGAAAACTATTGAATTCTTTCACTAAAAACTTACCGGTAAAAATATGATTTATATTGATTAATATGTGATTCATGACAGGAACAAATAAATGTTCTACATACATTTTATATTTTATGGTGTATAACTTTACATCTGTAGCTAATATGTAATGCACAATCGGTCATTCCATTTTTTTTCAAAAGCAATAAAATTTCCTTTTGCGTAGCATTGATTTAAACTGTAACTTTGTGGTCATAATCAATGTTATATGAAACCAGAAAATAACAGGTATGCACTTCGTGGTGTATCTGCCCAGAAAGAAGATGTTCACAGTGCGATAAAAAACATAGACAAAGGCCTTTTTCCAAAAGCATTCTGCAAGATTATTCCCGATTATCTTTCTCAGGACAACGACTATTGTTTGATTATGCATGCAGATGGTGCCGGTACAAAGTCATCGTTGGCATATATGTATTGGAAAGAAACCGGTGATTTGTCTGTCTGGAAAGGTATTGCACAAGACGCATTGATTATGAATATTGATGATTTGCTCTGCGTTGGAGCCACCGACAACATCTTGCTTTCTTCCACCATCGGGCGAAACAAAAATCTGATTCCGGGAGAAGTGATTTCAGCCATTATCAGTGGTACGGAAGAACTTATTCAGGATTTAAAAAAACACGGTGTAACCATTCATTCTACCGGAGGCGAAACCGCCGATGTAGGCGATTTGGTACGCACCATTATCGTTGATTCCACAGTAACAGCCCGCATGAAACGCAGTGATGTGATTGACAACGCCAACATTCAACCAGGCGATGTGATTGTTGGTTTGGCATCTTTCGGGCAATCGACTTACGAAAATGAATATAACGGTGGAATGGGCAGTAACGGACTGACCTCTGCCCGACATGATGTTTTTGCTCACGATTTAGCAAATAAATATCCGGAAAGTTATGATTCGTCTGTACCGGAAGAATTGATTTATTCCGGAAAAAAACGACTGACCGACAAGGTAGAAAACACACCTTTAGATGCCGGAAAACTCGTGCTTTCACCAACAAGAACCTATGCTCCGATTGTCAAAAAAATATTAGAAAAATATAATGCTTCACAAATACATGGTATGATTCATTGCAGCGGAGGTGCACAAACCAAAATTCTGCATTTTATCGACCAACATCACGTAATTAAAGACCATCTATTCGCCGTACCGCCATTGTTCAAACTCATTCAGGAACAATCCGGAACAGACTGGCGGGAAATGTATCAGGTTTTCAATTGCGGACACCGATTGGAATTTTACGTTTCGCCGGAAATTGCGGAAGATATTATCCGAATTTCACAGTCGTTTAATGTAGATGCACAAATTATCGGACGTGTAGAAAATAGTGAAGAAAAACGTCTAACCATTCAATCAGAATACGGAACTTTTGACTATTAAATCAGCCCGGATATTAGCCATTGATTACGGTGCGAAACGCACAGGATTAGCCGTTACAGACCCTTTGCAGATTATCGCATCAGGTCTGACGACCGTTTCTACTGTCGAATTATTCGATTTTCTGGACAGCTATTTTCAGGAAGAAGGCGTGAGCAAAGTCATCATCGGAATGCCCAAAAGGTTGAATAATGAACTTTCGGAAATCGCCCCGCAGATAGAAAAATTCATCAGTGATTTCCAACAAAAATACCCGGACATTCCTATCGAAACACTCGATGAAAGGTTTACGTCCAAAATCGCTTTTCAGTCCATGATTGACAGCGGAATGAAGAAAAAACAAAGAAAAAATAAAGGATTGGTAGATGAAATTGCCGCAACCGTTTTGCTGCAGGATTATTTAACCGGAAAAATGTTTTAAATTAGCACAAAAATTTCACAATAATGTCTATAAATCAACCCGCAGAAACTGATGTTGTTTTAATAGGAGCCGGAATAATGAGTGCAACCCTGGGGTTGATGCTCAAAGAATTAAACCCGGATTGGTCAGTTAAAATTGTAGAAAGATTAAGCGAGGCCGCCGTCGAAAGTTCCGATGCCTGGAACAATGCCGGAACTGGTCACTCGGCGTTTTGTGAGCTCAACTATACACCCGAAACCAAAACCGGTGCTATTGATGTGACCAAAGCGGTAAATATCTGTGAGCAATTCGAGATTTCCCGTCAGTTTTGGGCTTATCTGGTAGAGAAAAATATTATCCAAAATCCGAAAGATTTTATTCATTCCGTTCCGCACATGAGTTTTGTCTGGGGTGATGAGAACGTAACTTACCTTAACAAGCGATACGCTTCATTGAAAAATCTCCCGTTGTTTTCTGATATGGAATTTGCTGAAGATGCCTGCCAAATCAAAAAATGGGCACCACTCATTATGCAGGGACGAAGTTCCGATGATAAGGTAGCGGCAACATTTATGAAATATGGCACTGATGTCAACTTTGGCACATTAACCCGGAAAATGATTGCATATCAGGCTGGGCAAAGTGGTACAGAAGTTACTTTTAACACCGAAGTATATGACGTAAAACAACAATCTGATGGCAGATGGGAAGTAATGATCAAGGACTTAAAAACAGGCGAGAAAAAAACTATCCTGACCAAGTTTGTCTTTGTCGGTGCAGGCGGAGCGTCCATATTATTGTTAGAAAAATCAGGGATTCCCGAAGGCAAGCATTACGGAGGATTTCCGGTAAGCGGTCAATGGCTGATATGCCAAAACGAAAAACTCATCGAACAGCACCAAACTAAAGTATATGGCAAAGCTTCTGTGGGAGCACCGCCGATGTCGGTACCACATTTGGATACTAGATATATCGACGGTAAAAAATCATTGCTTTTTGGTCCTTATGCTGGTTTTTCGACCAAGTTTCTGAAAAACGGCTCATATTGTGATTTGTTCAAGTCGATTAATTTCTCGAATTTATCCACTATGTTGGGGGCAGGAGTTAAAAATATCGATTTGACAGCATACTTAATCGGGGAAGTTCTGCAATCACAAAACAAACGTGTCGAAGCATTAAAAAATTATTTCCCTGATGCTCAGGCAAAAGACTGGCGTCTAGAAACTGCCGGGCAGCGTGTACAAACTATGAAAAGAGATGCCAAAGGAAAAGCTGTTTTGGCTTTTGGCACCGAAGTTGTCAGTTCGGCAGATGGTTCATTTTCTGCTTTGTTGGGGGCATCGCCTGGAGCGTCAACTACCGTAAGTATTATGCTGAATTTACTTGAACGCTGCTTTAATCAACAATTCAATAACGACTGGCAGGAAAAGCTAAAAAATATGATTCCGTCGTTCGGAATTAAACTCAACGATAACGAAGAATTGTTACAAGAAGTTCGGAAAAAGACTTCAGAAACGCTGGAATTAGAATATTAATTTTAAAAGCATTACTAACTAAATTCATACACACTATTGAGTACAACGTTGTAATTGAATATTGTTCATGAATTTAAGTAATGGTCAAAGTTATTAATCAAATATATTGGTCTATTTATGATAATCCATAACTTTGCTTATTATTTTCTGATTACTTATTTTTTCCGTTGATTCTTACAAGATTTATAGACTTAATTGGTTGATAGACTAATGGGATCTGCTCCATGACAACTACACTTTTGTCTAATCCGAAAGCATCTGTATCTTTTTGCCCAAAACGTTTTAGCAAAAAATAAGTTTTAAGCACCAATCCATCTCTTAACGAAAATTCATTTTCTACAGAGAGAAATTTTTCGGTTATAATAAATTTATAATCTATACCCGGATTGTACTTTGTGGTTCCGTGATTCTTTAAATGTAAATTCAGCTCCTGATTGGAAATCAAATCCTGAATGATTCGGGTAAAATATAATTCTGTTCTTGGACGTATGCGGAAACCTATATTTACGGTAATCTTTATGATTTTGTCATCAACCAATTCATTTACGTCATAATTTAGTGTATAAGGACTGTTCGTGCGATTAATATGAAAAAACCAATATACTTCAGCTCTTTTAGGTTTTTTAGCAAAAATCGACTGAATAATTTTTTCTTCAATCTGGTCTCTTCTCTCGGATTTTGTCAGATAAATCAGATGTGTTACAAATTTAGACACAGAGTTGTCATTGCTGAGCTCTGTAATTTTTTCTGAATATTTAACCAAATCAACATATTTTGTATAACGGTCATTGATTTTTCTCCCGAAATAACTGATATACATCACAAAAAAGAAAACCCCTCCCAAAAATATAGTAATATATCCGCCGTGAGTGAATTTCATAACATTAGAAATGAAAAAGGATATTTCTATAACCGAGAACGAAACAAACAGGAGCAAGATGAAAAATTTATTCCATTTCAGCTTATAGGTCAGAAAATAAGACAGCAGGAAAGTAGTGGTCATCATCGTTATAGTGATTGCCAAACCATAAGCGGCTTCCATACGTGTAGAGGTCTGAAAGTAGAGAACAACAAAAATACACCCTACCCATAAAAGCAAATTTACACTCGGAATATATACCTGACCTTTGATTTCGGTAGGTTGTTTTATATTGACACGCTGCCAAAAATTCAGGTTGATTGCTTCACTAATTAAAGTAAACGAACCGCTTATCAAAGATTGAGAAGCTACGATTGCAGCCAAAGTAGCAATGATAATGCCGGGCAACAAAAACCAGTAAGGCATCATCTCAAAAAATGGGTTTTTTCCATCAAGAACTGTTATATTTTCATTTAAAACCCAAGCACCTTGTCCTAAATAATTGATAACCAAACAGGATTTTACGTATATCCAACTAATGCGAATATTTTCTTTTCCGCAATGTCCCAAATCGGAATACAAAGCTTCAGCTCCTGTGGTACATAGAAAAACAGCTCCCAAAATCCAGAATCCCTGTGGGTAATGTACCAGTAAATTATAAGCATAATAAGGATTCAGGGCTTTAATCACAGAAGGAAAATGAATAACTTGAGTCAAGCCGAAAATCAACAAAATTGTGAGCCAGATGAACATTATAGGTCCGAATGCTTTTCCTATTTTTTGAGACCCGAAACGCTGTGAGAAGAATATAACTGAAATTATAAAAATTACAATCGGGGCAACCGAAATATTTTCTAATCCTTTAATCATTTTCAGCCCCTCAATGGCAGAAGTTACTGTAACTGCAGGAGTAATTATTCCGTCTGCCAGTAATGCGGCTGCACCTACCATAGTTGGAATAATTATTTTTTTTCCGTAACGTCTTACCAACGAATACAAAGAGAAGATTCCTCCTTCTCCTTCGTTATCCGCTTTCAGTGTCAGCCAAACATATTTCAGGGAAGTTTGTAAGGTTAATGTCCAGAAAATACAGGACAGACCACCCAAAACCAGCATTTCGTTAATTTCTTTAGTTCCTATAATTGCTTTGAATGTATAAAGCGGACTTGTACTAATGTCTCCGTAAACAATTCCAAGAGCAATCAGCAAAGATGCAAAACCTACTTTTGAGATGTTTTTTTTGTCCTGTTTCATAGAAATCAATCCTTTCGGGCTAAATCGTTTTTATACATAGTGGATTCTCTTTCTTTTGAGGCATTTTTAAATTCTCTTATGCCATTTCCCAAACCTTTCATCAATTCCGGAATTTTTTTTCCTCCAAAAAGCAATACAACTATAACGAGAATTATTAATATCTCTGATGCACCTATTTTTCCCATAAATATAAAATTTGGTTACTAGGTGCAAAGTTGGGTCAAAATCTGTAAACAGGTTATAAAAATAGAACAGAGATATATAAAGATTTTATAAAGAAAATCAGTTGTGTGTATTTTTAATTTTCTTACAGGCTTTTCTCATTTTGAGAGCATACTTCAGCAGCTTCATAAGCAAATAAAGAAATCCGGCAGAAATTATAATGATACCTGTTTGGTTAATTCCAATGGCTTTAATATCCAGAAAATAATGGATTCCCAAATCAGAATACATTATTCCGAAGGCAATTATAAGAACAGGAATTTTTATGTCTAAATTTTTATTTCCCATACACCTGCATAGAATTACTATTATGCAAAAGTGGAAAGGAATTTATAAGTAAGTTATAAATAACAGACGGGTTCCCGTAAAAAAAATATAAAGATTACTGAAAACGATATCCTATTCCACTTTCGGTAAGAATATGTTTCGGTTGATTGGGATTCAATTCTATTTTTTTTCGTAATTGCGAAATGAAAACCCGTAAATACTGTGTTTCTGTCTGATAGCCTATTCCCCAGATTTCTTTTAGAATATACTGGTGTGTCAGCACTCTTCCTTCATTTTTAGCCAATAAAACCAACAAATTGTATTCGGTTACGGTTAATTTCAGTTTTTCATCATTTAGCTTAACGATACGGTTTATCAGGTCAATTTCTATATTATCAACAGCTATGATGGGTAAGTCTTCGGTTATGTTATTTCTTCTTACAGCAGCTCTTATACGAGCCAGCAATTCCCCTGTTCTGAAGGGTTTGGTCAGGTAATCGGTAGCTCCGTTATCCAAAGCAGAAATAATATTTTCTTCAGAGTCCTGAACAGAAAGTATGATGATTGCCTTGGTAAACCATTGTCTTAATTCTTTCAGAAGCTGATGTCCGTTTATGTCGGGTAGCCCTAAATCCAAAAGGATAACATCTGGCGAATAATTGGCAGCCAACAGAAGTCCTTCTTTTCCTGTCAGTGCCTGATGTATTTTAAATCCATTTTCCAAAAGATTGATTTCCAGAAGCTTTTGAATTTGAGGCTCATCGTCAATGATTAGTATTTCTGTTTTATTCATTTTTCAGATTTTTAATGAATGATGTTTCAGAGGGAATATAAATCGTAAATTCCGACATTTCATCTTGCTTACTGTTTAGTGAAACAGTTCCGTTGTGAGCTTCCACAAAGCCTTTTACAATCGAAAGTCCCAATCCCAAACTGCCTGACTTGCTGTGAGGCAGACGATAAAATTTATCAAAAACTTTGGGAATCTCTTCTTTAGGAAATCCTTTTCCGTTATCTCTGATAATTATTTTGAGTTTTTCATTTTCATAAGCAGCCTCTATATTTATGATTGTATCCGGAGTGTTATGAATAACAGCATTGTGTAATAATCCGTGCACAACTTCAATCATCAGACCTTCATCAATTTTAAACAAAGGCAGTTCTTCATCAGGAGTAAAAATAATATTCCTTTCTACGGTTTCGTTTATTTTTCCGATAGCCATAAAAATCAGCTCGTTAACATCTGTCCAGTCTTTTTTCAGCTTAAAATTCCCCGATTTTAAACGGCTCATATTCAGTAAGTTTTCTACCTGTCTATTTAACCGCATGCTTGCTTTTTCTATTTCGGAAAGCAATTCGTCTTTTTGCTGAGTCAAAAAAACATCGTTATACGATTTTAAAGTATCCACACTGCCAATAATGGTTGAAATAGGCGTTCTTAATTCATGCGAAAGAGAATTCAGAATAGTTTCGTATAATTTTAATATTTTTTCTTTTTCTTCCTTTTCATTTATTTTATTTTCCTGTTTCCTGATTTTGTTCGTTAGAAAAGCATTTACGGAAGAAATAAACAAGAAAATAAAAAACAACAATATATCTTCAGAATCATTAATTTTATAATGAAGAATAGGTGGAATAAAGAAAAAATTGAGAATTAAAGAACTCAAAACTGCTGACAGCATCACAGGTATAATATCATACAAAATAGCTAAAATAGAAACAGCCAATAGTAAAACTAAGGCTACAATTCTATAATCCACAAAAGATTTAAAAATATAACAAAATAGTGATAACCCAAAAATAAGAGTAACACTAACTACATATTGTTTAATCTTCGTATCTTTTGCAGTAATCAATTTGTTTTGAAATAAAATCATTTTACAAAAATAGCTGTTTAGATATAAATATTTTATAAAATAATTTATTTGAATTATAAATTTATTAATAGTAACCGAAATACTTCTTTCTTCCATAATAACGATTTCTTTTGTGTATTGCTATTTCAGGACGGGACATAGTCCAAAATAAAAACAGCTGTCACAATTGTGACAGCTGTTTCACTATTTAATCTTGGCCGTCCATTCTGCACCGCTTATATCTATTAATCTGACGGTATAATTCTCACTCAGAGATATTTCTTCCAAATCAATGGTTATATCAGCTTTGGCACCAAGCGGCAAAACCAAACTATGTTTCCCGGGTTTGATTTTGGCTACATAATGATTATTGATTTTATCCTCAGGAAATTTCGCCAATTCATTTTGGTCAATCGTTTTTATAACCTGATTATTGTTATCTAAAATTTCTATTCCAATCAGAAATGAGCCATAAACATCAGCTCCTTCTACCCTAAATAATTCAAATGAAAGCTGAGAATTATTATAATGGATATTAGAAATTTCAACTTTAGGCTTAACCGATTTATTGTGAAGTGTGCCAAAAACTCCACCGTGAAAATATTGGTTAGTAAACAAAGTCAATCCAAAAATTAATATGGACATAATTAGAACTTTCGGTGCCAGATTTTTGATTGCAAGTGCTCCTGACCCTAAAAACCTAAACCATTTTGTTTTCGTAAACCGGCTTTGTTTTCGCATAAAATAATTATCCAGCGAATAAGAATCACTACCGGTCAGGAACAAGGTAAAGCCACTTGCCACGCCCAACACCCCGATTTGCCATTCGTCTAGGCAAGTCGTTCCTATCCAGCCCGAACCTAAAAGAATTCCAATTGCCAGAAAGAAAACACCAATACTCATCAGGCGTGTGAACAAACCAAGAATGATAAACAAACCTACAATCGCTTCGACTATCGTAAATACAATCATAGCTGTTTGCAGAGCTTCTGGATTGGAAACCAAATATTCTATAATTGGTTTAATCCCTAAAGCATTGGGTAAGAAATGGTTGAATTTTTCGCCTATATATCCTGCTTCTTCAGGGATAAGTTTGTTTTCTAAGATTAATCGTCGCCAAAATGCCGAGAAATACGTCCAGCCGATAACCCAACGCAATGATAATGTAAACAGACCAGCCTTATTGGCTGTGTCGTCAATAAATGTGTTTTTCATAAATTGATATTTTATTAAAGATAAAAATGATATAAATGAATCATACACAGACAAATCTCTAAAAAATATGAGTTGTCTGCACCTCAATTAAGCTACATCAAGTTTCAATCGTTTATATAAAATATATTTGGGTGGGTCGTTTCCTGAGAAAGTTGTAGAATAATTGATAAAAGCTACTTCACAAAAACCGTCATAACACGGATTTTCAACATGATAATCAGGTTCTTTATGTCGATTGAATTTTGCTTTTTCCGCAACTGAAATCTGCTGATTGTCCTGAGAAGAAAACTGACAGCTGTTCAACTGCCCGGAAACTTTAAATTTATTGAGCGGTTGAGAATAATCAATATTTACAGCACCAAAAACCACAGCTTTCACAGGACAGGGACTCAGTGAAAACACGACAAAAAACATCAATATGATGTTTTTCAATTTTTTGATATGATTTGCTGACTTCAACATTTTTCCAAATATAGGATTAATTTGTTTACCTGTATAAAGTCATTCGTTAATCTATATTTAAAACTTCTTAGGCGTTGGCAAAAGAAATTGTAATTTTGCAAAAATAATTTGAATCATGCGTATCGATATCATTACCGTTTTACCCGAATTAATCCAAAGTCCGTTTGAAGCCTCAATCCTGAAAAGAGCAGTTTCTAAGGGCTTGGTTGAAGTTTATTTTCACAATTTGCGGGATTACAGCACCAACAAACACAAAAATGTGGACGATTATCAATACGGCGGTGGTGCAGGAATGGTAATGAGCATTGAACCGATTGACAAGTGTATATCGGTTCTAAAATCGGAACGAAACTATGACGAAGTGATTTATATGACCCCAGACGGCGAAACACTCAATCAGCAAATCGCTAATAGTTTGTCTATGCTAGAAAATATTATTATCCTTTGCGGACATTACAAGGGTGTTGACCAAAGAGTTCGCGATAGTTTGATTACCAAAGAAATTTCAATTGGTGATTATGTTTTGTCCGGCGGCGAACTGGGAGCAGCTGTACTTTCTGACGCTATTATCCGCTTGATTCCGGGCGTGCTGAACGATGAAACCTCTGCCCTGACCGACAGTTTTCAGGATAATTTGCTGGCACCACCTATTTACACTCGTCCGGCAGAATATAACGGAATGAAAGTCCCGGACATTCTGCTAAGCGGAAACTTTCCGGAAATTGAAAAATGGCGGGAAGAAAAAGCCTATGAACATACCAAAAACCGACGTCCGGATTTGCTGGAATAAAAAATCCCCGAATAAATTCGGGGATTCGCATTTGTTAAAATAAGATTTAACTACTCAGCTTTAAGTTTGTTCAAAGCCTTGTTGTACTCTTTTTTAGCATCTTCAGAAGCTTCTTTGGCTTTTTCCTTAGCATTTTCGCCTGCTTTTTTCACGCTTTCTTTAGCGTCTTTAGCAGTTTCGTCGATTTTTTCGCCTGCTTTGTTAGCCGCTTCTTTGGTGTCTTCCACAGCATTGTTGATACCCTGCTCAACATCATTAGCTACTTCGCTGGTTTTGTCTTTCAGGTTTTCCCATGCTGTTTTGGATTCTTCCACTACTTTTTGAGCAGCTTCTTCCGCTTTTTTGTCGCCTTTAGCTTTGGCTTCTTCCAAATCTTTTTCAGCTTGTTTCAATTTTGCTTCAGCTTCATTAAGTTCTGCTTGTAACTCAATGTTTGCTTCTTCGGAAACTGTTAATTGTTCTTCAGTTTCAATCTGATCTTCGATAGGAGCTTCGGAATTTGTTTCGTTTTTGCATGAGGTAAATGCTAATAATCCGATAGCTGCTAAACTTAAAAATGTTGTTTTCATAACTAAACTAAATTTTGTTTGGTGTAAAATTACTGATAAATATGCAAAAACGCCGGCTATTTAATAAAAGTTTATCATTTACCTTATTCGTTTAAATAGTCCGGTTTGTTGTACAAACGCATTTGCCGTAAGATAAAACGCTTTCTTTTTTCTGTATATTGTGTTCCGCCTTTAGCTTTGAATTTTAACGGATTAGGCAAAATAGCAGCTATACTTGCTGCTTCATAATCAGTAAGTCGGGCAGCATTTTTATTAAACCAATACTGTGATGCCGCTTCAATTCCATACACGCCGTCGCCCATTTCGATAGAATTCAGATATACTTCCATGATGCGTTCCTTGCTCCAAAAAATCTCAATCAATATGGTAAAATAGCTTTCCAGCCCTTTTCTGAAATAACTTTTGCCTTGCCAAAGAAAAACATTTTTAGCGGTTTGCTGCGAAATCGTGCTTCCACCTCTTTTTCTTCCCTTAGTTTGATTCTGCTCATAAGCCTTTTTTATCGCTTTCCAGTCAAAACCATTATGGGTACTAAAATGTCCGTCTTCGCTGGCTATGACTGCCTTCTGGATATTTACCGGCATATCTTTTATAGAAATCCAATCGTGACGGCAGGTAACCGGTTTACCGTCATGCCATTGCTGAAAGCTTCTGACAGCCATCAACGGCGTATAAGGCACAGGCACAAACCGATAGGCAATTACCCATAGAACGGAAAACAGAAAAAAGTATAAAAAAATCCTTTTAAGCCACTTGACTAATTTCCTGAACATATCTTATTCCTGAATTGCTCTTTTTCTCTTTTTTTCTTGTCTGTTTTTAATCAGTTTCACTACGAAAGGAACCGTCGTAATGGCAATAATTATCAGTATGATATATTCGATATAATGCGTCAAATCAAATCCGTAACTATCTAAGAGAATTTTGTAAAGATAATGTCCGGCAAGGATTAATGAAAAAGACCACATGATGGAACTCAGTACATTAAATAGCATAAACCGTCGGATATCCATGCGGGCAACACCGGCAATGATAGGCACAAAAGTTCGTATTACAGGCAAGAATCGGGCAAAAATAATCGCTCTTCCGCCGTGTCTTTCAAAGAAAATTCTTGATTCTTCCAGATATTTTTTCTTAAACAACCAGTTGTCTTCTTTGTTAAAAAGATAATTACCGCTTTTTGAGCCAAACCAATATCCAAAACTGTTTCCGATGATTCCGGCAAGTGAAACCAGTCCTGCCAAAGCACACACATTTAGAAAATCGTTGGGAATGTAAACAAATTCTGCCATCAGAGCAGTGCTGTATATTCCGGATAAAAACAATAAACTGTCGCCCGGGAGGAAAAATCCGGCCAACAAACCTGTTTCTGCAAATACAATAAATAAAACAACGTAGATTCCTATCTGATGTCCGGCAATTTCCAGATTGATATAAAACTCAGGATTAATCAAATCTGCCCATCTAAAATCTTCCATAAATATGTAATTTTCTGTATAACAATTAATGTATTTTTTTCCGTGCGTGAAATTACTCATTTATTCCGCAATCAGCGTAGTGAAAAATCAGTTTAATTGCACATTTAAGTTTTTTTTATCATTTTTTTGGATTAATTTGGAGGCCAGAATAAGAATTTTCAAATCAAAGAATACAAAACAAAATAATTTCAATGAAAAAAATCACGATTTTATGTCTGTCGGTAGTCGGTCTTTCCGTTCAGGCACAAACACAGGTTATGACCCCGGAAACACTATGGAAATTGGGAAGAGTCAGCCCGATAAAAGTATCTGACAACAACAAAATGCTTTACTATTCAGTAACCACGCCCAACGTAGCAGAAGATGATTTCCGGACGGATTATTACCAAATCGGACTCGACGGAAAAGGACTGAAAGAAATAGACAAAGACAATCCGGCTCTTAAACAAGAAAAATCTACTGCCGACGGAAAATATACACTTAGCCACGAAGCGGTAAAAGTAAAAAAAGTTTTAGGTGCAGATTATTATGAAAATCTGGATAAATCTGACGTATATGTATATGACGGTTTGGACTACCGCCATTGGGATACGTGGAACGACGGCACATACAGCCACGTTATTTTAACGGATAACCAATCACAAAAAAAGGTTGATTTGCTGGAAGGCGAACCTTATTATTCTCCACAAAAACCATTTGGCGGCAGCAGTGATTATATTTTTTCCCCGGACGGAAAAAAAGTGATTTATGTAGCCAAAAAAGTAGAAGGCACAGCTTATGCACTGAGTACCAACACCGATTTGTATGAATATGACATCAAAACCGGAAAAACAATAAACCTGACCGAAAACAACAAAGGTTATGACACTTATCCGTCGTTTTCGCCAAATGGTCATTTAACCTGGTTACAGATGAAACGCGATGGTTATGAAGCAGATAAAAACGATATTATCGTTCGATACAATGGCTCTGACATGAATCTTACCGCCCAATGGAATGGAACAGTAAACAGCTATGTGTGGAGTGAAGACGGCAAAAAAGTATATTTTACCGCTCCGGTGAACGGAACTACGCAGCTGTTTGAAGTTAATTTTCCGGCAATGACGCAGGTAGCCATAACGGTAAAACAACTCACAGAAGGCGACTTTGATGTGACGGGAATTGTAAAAATATTTGAAGACAAAGCGGTTTTAACCCGTACAGATTATAATACCGCCACCGAAGTTTATCAATATCATTTCGGAAAAAAAGACTGGAAAAAAATTACTTCAGTTAATGATGAAATGTATGCCAAAATTACGAAAAGTAAGGTAGAAAAACGCTTTGTAGAAACTACAGACGGTAAACAAATGCTGACATGGATTATTTATCCGCCAAACTTTGACCCGAACAAAAAATACCCTACACTTCTATATTGTCAGGGAGGGCCGCAATCGCCGGTTTCTCAGTTCTACTCTTTCCGATGGAATTTTCAGGTAATGGCTGCACAAGGTTATATTATCGTTGCACCAAACCGTAGAGGGTTACCCGGATTTGGCGTAGAATGGAACGAAGCCATCTCCAAAGATTGGGCGGGGCAACCGATGAGAGATTATCTTTCTGCTATTGACGATATTTCCAAAGAAAAATATGTGGACAGCAACCGCCTCGGGGCAGTTGGTGCAAGTTACGGCGGGTATTCGGTTTATTATCTGGCAGGAATACATGAAAAACGTTTCAAGACTTTTATCGCACATTGCGGTGTGTTCAATCTGGAATCAATGTACGGAACTACCGAAGAAGTTTTTTTTCCGAATTGGGACACAGGCGGAGCTTATTGGGACACGGATAACGAAGATGCTCAACGGGCTTACAATGAATTTAACCCGATTAATAATGTAAGCAAATGGGATACACCGATGTTGGTTATCCACGGTGGAAAAGATTACCGCGTACCAATCGGACAAGGGCAAGAAGCTTTTCAGGCTGCTCAATTACAAGGCATTAAAAGCAGATTTGTATATATCCCGGAAGAAAATCATTGGGTGTTGTCGCCACAAAATGCGTTGGTTTGGCAAGGCGAATTCTTCCGCTGGCTGAAAGAAACACTATAAAATAATTACAATTTGTTTTTACATTACTTTATGATTATATCACAAACACTCGTTAAAAAACGAGTGTTTTTTTATTTATTTCCTTACCTTTATCCTTAAAAATAAATAATTATGAGAACAAAAGTTTTAATTCCGACTATTATTTTGGGGACACTTACCCTGACAAGTTGTGTTTCCAAAAAGAAGTATGCTCAGTTAGAAAGCAGCTATGCAACACTTCAAAACAATTACAACAAATCACAGGTTGATTTGAGTTCGTGTAATACCCGCGTACAAAGTTTAGAAGATATGCTGGCTCAGGAACGGGCAGCCAACGACGGTCTGAAAAAGGCACTGGCCTCTTTACAAAGTTCGTTAGACAACAGTATTACGCAAGGTAATGTAAACATTTCCAAGCTGGTGGACGAAATCAATGCGAGCAACAAGTATATTCAGCACTTGGTTAATGCCAAAAACAAAAGTGATTCTTTAAATATAGTATTGACCAACAATCTTACCCGTTCGTTGAGTCGTGAAGAGTTAAACGATGTAGATATTCAGGTACTGAAAGGAGTTGTTTATATTTCACTGGCAGACAATATGCTATATAAATCAGGAAGTTATGAAATTTCTGATCGGGCGAGTGAAACGCTGAGCAAAGTGGCTAAAATCATCAATGATTACAGCGATTATGATGTATTAGTTGAAGGTAACACCGACAATGTACCGATTTCACGTGAAAATATCCGTAACAACTGGGATTTGAGTACACTTCGTGCTTCATCTGTGGTTCAGGCATTGCAAAATCAATATGGTGTGAACCCGAAACGATTGACTGCCGGCGGACGCGGGGAATACAACCCGATTGCTGAAAACTCTACCGAAGCAGGGAAAGAACGCAATCGAAGAACACAAATTATTATTACTCCAAAGTTAGACGAGTTTATGGACTTGATTGACCAGGCTCCTGAAAGTGAAGAGTAAATAGCCAACCCAAAACATAAGAAATAAAAGGCTCGGATTTATTA
This sequence comes from Avrilella dinanensis, assembly GCF_002807015.1. Taxonomy (GTDB): domain Bacteria; phylum Bacteroidota; class Bacteroidia; order Flavobacteriales; family Flavobacteriaceae; genus Flavobacterium; species Flavobacterium dinanensis. The sequence continues at coordinate 1,756,925 of NZ_NIPO01000001.1, forward strand.
AACCCGAGCCTTTGCATTTTTTAGAACAAAGCCTATTCAATAATTATCTTCTCTGTTTTATTACCTTTATCTGTTTGAATGACGAACAAATAAACACCTTTACTTAAATCGGAAACCGAAATATGGGTAAAATTATCTTTGACTGATTTTATCCATCTCCCCGAGTTATCCAATATTTGAACAGCTCTGAGTTGAATGTCATCAAGTTCTTTTTGTTGAACAGATACATAGTCAGATGCCGGATTTGGGAAAATATTTATAGACGATTCATCAAATGCCTGAGTAGAAGCCGTACAATCAATAGGATTATCAACAAAATGATACTCGACTCTGTCTTCACTGAGGATTATCCAATCAGCGTAAAGAGATTCTTGGTTTTGAGCAGCATTAACATCATCTACTTCAATACAAACAGAATTGATAATACCTCCGTCATCGGTTGGATCTTCAAACTGCGACCACCATGGAAAAAGACTTATGTCAATAGACATATCCGGATTGTTATTGCCGTTCTTTAAATTGATGTACTTAATTGAGGACATATTGTACAAATCAACTATTCTGATATTCGGATTGTTGCTAAAGTCTAATTCTTCAATAGAGTTAAACGGTCCTATATCAATTCCTGGATTACCTCCATAAAATTCTTCTAACAAAGTGTTGGCTGACAGATTTATAGGGTCAATCATTCCTTCTTCACCCAATCCTGTATGTACGAGATTTAATATTTTTAGTTGCGTGTTTTGAGAAAGGTCAATATGAGAAATAACAACAAAGCTTATACTTAATTTTTCCAAGGAAATGAAACCCTCGATACCTGTAAAATCAATTCCTTCATCATTAATATAAAAATTATCCATGTCAAGTGTTAATTCGGTAATGCCTTCTATGTCGCTTGTTAATATTTGCCCGTTGATTTCCTCGTCTGAGTCTATACCTAAATCAATTAACGCTTGTTCAAAATGCGGGTCAGGTATAGCTGTAGTTTGTGCTTTTACGGAAAAGCTAATCATTATTATTACGAATAATGCTATCTTTTTTATGTCTATTATTTTTTTCATAAGATAAGAAGTTTAATTTTCTCAAAAATACAAAAATTAACTACATTTTACAAAAAAACCATAAAAAACAAAGTTGCCTACCCTAACAACAAATTACACCCTCTGATGTCTGCATCATCAAAACGTCCAAGCACTTCAAATTGCCCGTCCGGGTATTTTCTGCCCAAATCTTGTGTAGCAATAAATGAGCACGAATTGATATTTGCCAAATCAATAATATTGATACCGCCTGCCTTTCCGTCGGGTAAAATAGTCAAAGGGTCTTCGGTATCACGAATGAGCATTTGAATCCAAGGTGGGCAATCAAAAACACCATTTCCTTTGGAGTACGCCTGTGACAATAATTCGGTCATACCGTACTCGGAATGAATATGTTGTACCCCGAAACCTATTTTCAGTACCTCGTGTAGCTCGGCACGAATCATTTCTTTTCGCCGACCTTTCATTCCGCCGGTTTCCATTACTATGGTATGCTTTAAATCAAATTGATATTTTTCAATCAAATCCAACAAAGCGAAACTCACACCTATTAATATAGTCGGTTGATTTTGTTCTTCAAGGCGTGAAAGTGTTTCCGCAAGTTCGTCCAGATTATGTAAATAAAATCCGCTCGACGGGTGTTCCGACTGCCGAATCATATCTTCTGCCATATAAATCAACGACGAACCTTGGCGTTCCAAATAAGACGGTAGCAATGCCAGCACTGCATAGTCTTTTATATTTCCGTAAAAATAGGTAAATCCTTTCCGGAAACTGTTTTCATACACTGAAATATCTGTTACCAAATGCTGGCTGACTTCACTTCCGGTTGTACCGCTACTGGTAAAAATCCTCTCAGGATTTCCGTTGCCGGTAATAATTGATTTGGACTTAAAGAAAGTAATCGGCAAAAATGGAATTTCATAAATCCGACTGACATTATCAGGATTTTTGTTCAGATAATCACAAAATTCCCGATAAACAGCATTGTGATGATACTGCCAATCAAAAACTTCCAAAGTTAATGTGGTAAAATCAGCTGAATGGCTAATTGAAAATATGCGGTCTTGCTGTATCACTTCCTGAAAATTATAGAATGCAAAAGTACAAAAAAAACGACCGGAAAAGGTCGTTTTGGTTTTGGTTACAAGCGATAAAATTTTATCATCAGTGTTTTTTGGTAATGCCAAAATTAGTATCTTTCCGGACGATTAGAATGAGCCATTTTTTATATTATGAGTAGTCCGGTTATACATTTTTTTGAAACAATTGATATTCAACCTGATACATCTCAGGCGATTTATATTCAAATTGCACAACAAATCACAGATGCTATTCAAAGAGGCATTTTACCCGCCGGAAGCAAACTACCCGGAACGCGGCAAATTGCTCAAATTATCGGTGTGCACAGAAAAACCGTTGTGGCAGCTTTTGAGGAACTCAATGTACAGGATTGGGTAAAAACTTATCCGAACAAAGGAACTTACGTCATAGAAAATAACCTCGCAGAACAACGTCCGCTTAAATCCAATTATTCCAAAAAATTTACGCCACCTTCTTTTTCGTTTAAGCAAACGCATTTGTTTGACCTGCCGGATTATCCCCAAAAAACGGATTATTTCTTCACAGACGGAACACCTGATATCAGGATAAATGCAGTGCAACAATGGCAAAAATACTATACAGCAACCGCCCGGCGAAAAACCGTGTGGAACAATCAAAAATGGTATCTGCCTCATCGCAAACCGCTACACACCCAACTGAGCAATTACCTCAACATCACCCGGGGACTCCGAATTTCTTCCGATAACTTACTGATAACTCAAAATGCCGGTATGAGCCTTTATCTTCTCACAGAAATTTTACTGGATAAAGAAGATACTATCGCAGTGGCTGAAAAAAATTATTATAAAGCCAATATGATTTTCCAGAAAAACGGAACAAAAGTAAAAGCTATTCCGACAGATAAGGAAGGCATGAACATAGATGAACTGGAAAAAATCTGTCAAGAAAGTCAAATAAGAGCGGTGTATGTGATGCCTCACGCCCACTACCCGACCACTGTTTCGCTGAGTAAAACCAGAAGGTTGAAATTGCTGAATCTTGCCCGACAATACGATTTTATCATTATCGAAGACGATTGGGATTATGATTTGCAGTATGAAAAAATGAGCAGCCTGCCTTTGTATAGTGCAGACGACAACGACAGAGTTATATATATTGGTGAAATCGGTAAAAATCTGATTCCGGGTTATCAGACAGGATTTATTACCGGTAACGAAAATCTGATTCGAACCCTCGAACAGTTTTCACATACCTTTACTCAAGGTGAAAATGTACTGATGCAAATGACTCTTGCTGAGATGCTCGAAGAAGGTGAAATCCAAAAACATATCAAAAAATCGAAAAAAATATATCAACAACGGCGGGATTATTTTGGGTATCTGCTCAATGAATGGTTTTCGGAAGATTTTGATTTTTCCTTTCCTCACGGCGGATTAGCATTTTGGCTGGAATCTAAAAACAGACAGTTTAATTTAATGAAAATCAGTCAGAAATGTCTGGAAAACAAATTATATATTCCACCCAATTTGCTGTATCAAAATCAAAAAGAAAGTGCAATGCGATTGGGATTCGGACATCTGAATGAACAAGAAGCAGAAAAATGTTTAAAAATTCTCAAAGAAACGATAACAGAGCAATCAACAAAAGTTAAAAACTAATTTGTTAGGCAATTACAAACCAATTTATTATTTTTGCGTCACAATTTACTTTAATCTAAATCAGAAAAAAATTTATAATGAATTTACACGAATTTCAAGGCAAACAAATATTAGCCAGCTACGGTGTGCGTGTGCAACGCGGAAATGTAGCCAGCACAGCAGAAGAAGCGGTAGAAGCTGCCAAAAAACTAACTGAAGAAACCGGCACAGGCTGGCACGTAATCAAAGCTCAGATTCACGCAGGTGGTCGCGGTAAAGGCGGCGGTGTGAAACTGGCAAAAAACTTAGACGAAGTTAAAGAAATCTCCGGTCAGATTATCGGAATGGATTTGATTACGCCGCAAACACCTCCGACCGGTAAACGTGTAAACCGTGTTTTGATTGCGGAAGATGTTTACTATCCGGGCGACAATGAGCCTTCTGAATTTTATATGTCTGTTTTGTTAGACCGTTCAAAAGGACGAAACATGATTATGTATTCCACCGAAGGAGGAATGGACATCGAGGAAGTTGCCGAAAAAACACCTCATTTGATTTTCAAAGAAGAAATTGACCCAGCTGTCGGATTACAAGGTTTCCAAGCTCGTAAAATAGCTTTCAACTTAGGACTATCCGGAGCAGCATTCAAAGAAATGGTAAAATTCGTTGATGCTTTGTATAAAGCTTATGTTGGTTGTGATGCTTCAATGTTTGAAATCAACCCGGTATTAAAAACTTCAGACGATAAAATTATTGCGGTAGATGCTAAGGTTACCTTAGACGACAACGCTTTGTACCGTCACTCGGATTATGCTGAAATGCGTGATATCACAGAAGAAAGACCTATCGAAGTAGAAGCAAAAGCAGCCGGATTAAACTATGTTGACCTCGACGGAACTGTTGGTTGTATGGTAAACGGAGCCGGACTGGCAATGGCAACCATGGATTTGATTAAATATGCCGGTTTTGAACCTGCAAACTTCTTGGACGTTGGTGGAACTGCTGATGCCAAACGCGTGGAAACAGCTTTCCGTATCATTCTGAAAGACCCGAATGTAAAAGCAATTTTGATTAACATTTTTGGAGGAATCGTTCGTTGCGACCGCGTAGCCCAAGGTGTTGTTGATGCTTATAAAAACATGGGAGACGACATCAATGTGCCTATCATCGTTCGTTTGCAAGGAACCAATGCTGATTTGGCAAAACAAATCATTGATGAATCAGGTATGCCAATTCTTTCTGCTATCGAATTTCAGGAAGCTGCCGACCAAGTTAAAAATGCTTTGTCATAATTAATAAATAACTTGTTATAATTGTTCAAAAACGGTTTTTATCATGATAAAAACCGTTTTTTTTATTCCGTATATTTATTTGCGACAAATTTGTCTGAAATAAAAAATTATCTTATATTTGTTCAGTCATTAAAATCAAAAAAAATATGGAAAGCTTTTCAACCAAAGACATCGTAGGCGAAATCGTCGCCAAAAATTACAAAACGGCAAAAATATTCAAAGATAATCACATTGATTACTGCTGTAACGGCAAAAGAACGATTGCAGACGCCTGTGCATCACAAAACATTGATGAAGCAAAAATCATCGAAGAACTTAACCGTGTACAATCTACAGAAAATTCTGCTGCTACAGATTACAACAGTTGGCCGATAGATTTACTGGCGGATTATGTAGAAAAAAAACACCACCGATACGTGGAAGAAAAAATACCGGAAATTCAGCCACTAATCCATAAAATTGTGTCCGTTCACGGCAACCGCCACCCTGAACTGGAAAAAATAGCCGAACTATTCAAGGAAACTTCCGGCGAATTAACCAAACACATGAAAAAAGAAGAGCTGATGTTGTTTCCGTATATTAAAAATCTGGTAAAAGCAAAAGAAAATGGTGCTATCCCTGCCCCACCGTTCGGAACAGTTGCTAACCCAATCCAGCAAATGATGCACGAACACGACACGGAAGGCGAACGTTTCAGACAGATAGCCCAACTTGCCGACAATTACACCCTGCCAAGCGATGCGTGCAATACTTATCGGGTAACATTTCAACTGCTGAAAGAATTTGAAGAAGATTTACATTTGCATATTCATCTGGAAAATAATATCTTGTTCCCTAAAGCCATGCAATTAGAAAATGAATTACAATAAAAATGATTAGCATCAAACGGATTTATGAAGATTCATCTTCCGAAGATGGGTACAGAATGCTGGTGGACAGACTTTGGCCTCGGGGAATGAGCAAGGAAAAAGCCAATCTTGACGAGTGGAATAAATCTGTTGCACCATCAACCGATTTGAGAAAATGGTTTGGTCATCGTCCCGAACGATTTGAGGAATTTTCTCAACATTATGAATCTGAGCTGGAAAACCATCAAGATGAATTAAACAAATTGCGGGATATTGCCAAAAAACAAAATCTGACGTTGCTATATGCCGCAAAAAATCCGGAAATAAATCATGCTGTTGTTCTCAAAAAGGTTTTGGAAAACAATATAGCCTAAATTACTACTTTTTCCCAAATTTTCGGTTGAGTAATACCTCTCCCGGATTTTTGGGATTTTCTTTGCTTCCTCTCAGGTATATAACTAACCCGTTCAGGAAATTACGCAAAATCTGGTCTTTGCATTCTACATATTTCGGGTGGTCTTCGTTGCGGAAAAAATTGCCTATTTCGCCTTTTGAAATTCTGAAATCTACCAAAGACAAAATATTAACTATCTCATCATCACGCAACTGCAAAGCAACTCTCAGCTTTTTTAAAACATCATTGTTCGTCATAATCATACTTTACGTGCAAAAATAATGATATATTTATTATTACTGACCAATAAAGATTTATTTTCCCTATATTTATTGGTTGATAACAAACGGACGGAAATGTATTCAAAAGAAGAGACTAAATTAATCAAACAGCGGTTTTGGACAGAATTCGGGCAGACTTATCCAAGGAAATGGCTGTTACATAAAACCAAAATAAAAGATTTTTCCTTCAAATTTTATGCAGATAACAAAAAAGCCTGCGTAATGCTCGATATGGAGCAAAAAGACGATGAGCTAAGAAAAATTTATTATCAGAAAATAGAATCTTTAAAAAATATTCTCACTGAAAATCATCTGCCGGGAGTTATTTTTGAAGAAAATTATTACCTGGATAACGGCAAACTGATTAGCCGTATATGGGTCGAAAAAGACGGTGTTTCTATAAACAATCCAAAAACATGGGACGACATTTTTGTCTTTTTCCACGATAATATGAATGAATTTGAATTATTTTTCTACGAGTTTGAAGATTATATCAAAGATTTAGATATCAATACCTGACATTGAGTTTCCGATTAAAAATATATGGTCTTTTGTTGCTGTTTTGTCTGATTACACATGGTGTGAACGGACAAATTCAGGACACTATTGTGGACAGAGCTCCGCAAGACAGGGAAAAACTCGAAGAACTCACTTCAAAAAGCAAGTTTACGCGATGGTTGCGGAAAACCATATTTAAACCCAAGAGAATACAAACACAGCAAACTAATATTCAAGCAGTTAATCTAAATGAAATTGACAAAGATTTTGAAAAATTTCAGGGTAAAATTATTAGAAATATAAATATTGAAACCTTAGACCCTTTTGGATATTCAGAAAAAGACACTACTCGTGTTCCGACAAAAACCATAGATAAAATCGGGAATAGTCTTCACTTGAAAACCAAAGCATTTACTATCAAAAATCTATTATTATTTAAAAAACATAAGTCTTTTGATTCTATACAAATCAAAGAGAGTGAACGTATTATCCGTTCGCAAAGATATATCCGCAGAGTAATTATCAACCCGAAAGAAATTGCCAACAATCCTGATTCGGTGGATATCAATATCCGTGTGTTGGACTCCTGGAGTATTTATCCGACCGGCAGTATTTCCACATCAAGTATGCGTCTGCGAATGGCGTCATATAATTTCGGCGGGTTCGGACATTATTTTTCCAACGAATATCGCACCCGGTTTAATGAAGGCAGACAAGGTTATGCTTCACAATATCAGCTAAACAATATTGCCAATACTTTCATTACGGCAGGTATCAGCTACCGGGACGATTTGGATAATAATATCTCAAAAACACTCTACGCCGAGCGACCTTTTTACTCGCCGCTTACCAAATGGGCAGGTGGTTTCTCGGTAGGACAGTACCACTATAAAGATTCGGTATATAACATTAATAGTGAATCCATCAGACATGAGTTAAAATACAATAATATTGACGTTTGGGGGGGATATGCCATAAAATTAACAGAAAAAGAAACGGTAAATAAAGTCATTACCAATCTGGTTACTTCGGTTCGGTTCACAGGGGTCGACCATCTGCAAAAGCCTGACCCACAATACAATCCTTATAATTATTATTCGGACAGCAAGCGTTTTTTGGTTAGTGTAGGTATCAACTCACTGAATTATATGCAGGACAGATATATTTACGAGCACGACCGGATTGAGGATATTGCTGTCGGAAAAATTTTCTCGATTACTTCAGGTTTTCAACAGTTAGACGACCGGACAAGGACATATTTAGGAGCCCGGTTTGCTTTAGGCAAATATACTCAATCCGGTTATTTTGGCGGGGAAGTACAATGGGGGAGTTATTTTCATAAAAACCACTCCGAACAAAGTGTTTTCCGGTTGGAAGGGATTTATTTCACGCGCACGTTCAGTTTAGGCAACTGGCTTTTTCGGCAATTTGTTAATCCTGAGCTGGTGTATGGATATAATCGTTTAGATTATTTCAAAGACAAGATTACACTCAACGGCACGTATGGAATTGATGGTTTTGACAGTTATAATCTGAGAGGAACGAAAAAATTATTGCTTAACTTTCAGACCCAGTCCTATGCACCAAATTCATGGTTTGGATTTCGTTTCAGTCCTTTTCTTTCCGGGTCATTAGGATTAATTTCAGACCATGGGGAAAATTTATTCGACAGTGAACTTTACACTTCTGTTACATTGGGTGTGATGATTACCAACGATTTTTTGAATGTGAGTAAAATTCAGCTATCTATCAGTTATTACCCGAAAATGCCCGGTGTAGGAAATCACATTATCCACACCAATCGTATCCGAAATAGTAATTTTGGATTGCAGGATTTCAGATATGGAACACCTCAAACCGTGCCTTATTTATGATTTCTGCCACTCGGTTGTTTCGTTATAAATATGTGTGAGTATATCCTTATCGTCCTGAGTAAGCTCCTGATGACGGCGTTTCATCACAATCTCAGCTGTCTGTAAAGCTTTGTTAATCATATAACTTTGTGTACCTTGAGGGCCTCCCCAAGTAAAATTCGGAATATAATTTCTTGGGAATCCTGCACCGAAAACGTTTGCACTCACCCCGACTACAGTTCCGGTGTTGAACATCGTATTGATACCGCATTTGCTATGGTCTGCCATCATCAATCCGCAAAACTGTAATCCTGTTTTTTCAAAAGAATCGCTTTCGTAACTCCACAATTTGACTTCATCATAGTTATTTTTCAGGTTGGAATTATTACTGTCTGCACCGATATTACACCATTCGCCCAGCACTGAATTTCCCAGAAAACCATCGTGTCCTTTATTAGAATAGCCGAATAACACAGAATTGTTTACCTCTCCTCCCACTCTGCAATGTGGTCCTATGGTCGTGGCTCCGTATATTTTTGCTCCTAACTTAACCTGAGATTCTTCGCCCAAAGCGAATGGCCCTCTGATAACACTTCCTTCCATTACTTCGGCATTTTTCCCGATATAAATCGGTCCGGACAAAGCGTTCAGAATAACAAAGTTAAGCACAGCTCCTTCTTCAATAAAGATATTTTCTTTGCTGAGATATTGCACAGTATCCGGAATAGGTTCTGAGTCCCTACCTTCAGTAATCAAATCAAAATCAGCACGCAATGCAATATCATTTTTTCCAAAAATATCATAAGGCTTACAGATTACTGTACATTCTTGCTCAAAAAGGATTTGTTCGTAGGTATCGAAATCCACTTCTTCCTGATTTTCATAGGCATAAAAAGCAACTATCTCATCATCATGAAACAAAGCCTGGTTGGGTTGCAGATTTTTGATAGATTCTACTAAATTTTCATTTGGCAGATAAGATGAATTAATAAACACGTTTTCCTCCATTTCTACCATCGGATATTTCTCTGCAAGATAATCTTCAGTAACCGTCGAGGTCGTACACCCGAGGTGATACTCCCATTTTTCGCGAATGGTCAATATCCCGACTCTTATATCTGCCACCGGACGGGTAAATGTAAACGGTAAAAGAGCATCTCTGTATGCCCCATCAAATAAAATGTAATTCATATCTATCAAATAAAAAAAATGCCTTAACAAATGTAAGGCATTTTTATAAAACGAAATCTTTGGTTGAGATTATTTTGCTAATAATTCAGCAATTTTATCCTCTAATTCCTGTCCTCTCAAATCTTTGGCTGCAATGTTTCCGTCAGCATCTAAAATGAAAGTAGCCGGAATTGCGTTAATATTGTATTCTTTAGCAATTGGGTCGCTGAAATAGGCAAGATTAGAAATTTGTGTCCAAGTCAACCCGTCGTCCGCAATAGCTTTCAACCAAGCGTCTTTATCTCTGTCTAAAGAAACACCGATAATACTTAATCCCTGATCTTTATATTTCTCATAAATTCTAACCACATTCGGATTTTCTTTTCGGCAAGGTCCACACCAGGCTGCCCAGAAATCAATCACGGTTACTTTACCTAAGTTTTCTTTCAAAGATTCCTCTGTTCCTTCAGGTGTTGGTGCTGAAAAGTCTGGTGCTGGTTGTCCGATAGCTAATTTAGCCGCATTATTAACCAATTCCTGTATATCTTTACCCACCTTAGTTGCCTTAAGCGAATCGTCCATTCCATTATAGATTTCAATCAGCTCTTCGTCAGTAATTTGTTTGTTTTGGTGCAATTGACTCAACATCATCAGAGAAGCGAAGTTTTTATTATTCTTTACAAAATTTTTAGAAACCTCACCCAATTCATCGGCAATCTTCATGTATTCTTCTCTCAGCTCATTCATAACGGTTTCGTCTCCGCTCATTCGAGCCTGCATCATTTTTTCGTTATTTTCTTCCTCAAAACGCTTTATTTTTTCCTCAACCGGTTTAGTCTGCTCTCTGAATGTCATAAAAGAATCATTGCCTTCAGTACCGGTAACTTTGGTGTTTTCGGTTTTATCTTTATCGTAAACAACTGTTATTTCTCCGTTTTCATAAATAAAAGGAAGATAGTACATTTGTTCCTGACCAAACTCCAGATATTTCATATCAATTTCGTCTGCCTTACCGGCAAATGTGAATTTTCCTTCTGTTATTGCAACAGAATCTATTTTGGTCAAACCAGTATCTGAGTTTTCGTCGGCACTATTGATGTACACCATCGTTCCGTCCGCAAAACCTGTCACAGTACCGTTAATCGTAAATCCTTCTTGTTTTTGCTCACAAGAAATCAGCATCGCCATTGCCCCTAAGGCAAATAAAAACTTTTTCATTTTTTTGTCTTTTGTTTAAGGGGCTAATTTATAAAAAATATAGTCTATCTGAGAATATTTTAGATTATTTTATCACTATCGACCAATTTACCAATAAAATAACCCAAAGAATTACACTCAACCAATCCCATTGTGCCCGAATATTTCTATTTTTTCTTTATATTATTCTGTTCAAATGTTTTTTATTTGCTAAATTTCGGCTAATTATTACACTAAAGTAAATAGCGATGCAAAAAATACCTAGCGTAAACCTGGAAGATTTTTTATCAGGCGACGAAAACAGACGGCAAAAATTTGTCAGTGAAATTGGAAAAGCCTACGAAGAAATCGGTTTTGTTGCTTTGAAAGGTCATTTTTTAGACCAACAATTAGTAGATGATTTATATCGGCAAATAAAAACATTTTTCAATCTGCCGGCAGCAACAAAATCTAAGTATGAAATACCTGGTATCGGTGGGCAAAGAGGATATGTATCGTTCGGAAAAGAAACTGCTAAAGGCTTTAAAACTGCTGATTTGAAAGAATTCTGGCACTTTGGTCAGTATGTAGAAAACGATGCTGAGCTCGAAGCCAGATATCCGAAGAATGTTATTGTTGAGGAGCTACCGGAATTCAACGAAATTGGAAAGAAAACCTATAAAATGCTTGAAAAAACAGGCGTTTATGTATTACGGGCATTGGCTTTATATCTCGATTTGAACGAGTTTTATTTTGACGACCTTGTCCGAAACGGAAATTCTATTTTGCGACCGATACACTATCCTCCCATTCTCGAAGAACCCAGAGATGCGGTGCGTGCGGCTGCACATGGCGACATCAATCTGATTACGCTGCTGATGGGTGCTCAAGGAAAAGGGTTACAGGTTCAGAACCACGAAGGCGAATGGGTGGATGCGATTGCCGAAGAAGACGAATTGATGATTAATGTCGGCGATATGCTGTCGAGATTGACCAATAATAAACTAAAATCTACTATTCACCGGGTGGTTAATCCGCCGAGAGAATTGTGGGCAAGTTCGCGTTACTCTATTCCTTTTTTTATGCACCCTAAAGCCGACACTTCGCTTAATGTGCTTGAAAATTGTATTGATGAAAACCACCCGAAATTATATGATGATATTACCGCCGGCGAATTTCTGACTGAGCGGTTGATTGAATTAGGTTTGATTAAAAAAGAAAAATAATGAAATTTCCGGACAAGCAAACCTTGTTGATTATATTAGTTTCGGTAATATTTATCGCCGTACCGATATTGAGCTCGGTCGAGATTTATTCCGGAAAATCGCCTTTGCAATCTGTCGATTTTTTACAGAAATTCTGCGGAACATTGCTCGTGGTCATTTTTTTCTATTTCAACTATTATTATCTCATTCCAAGACTGCACAACAAAGGAACTTTTTGGGTATATTTATTTATTGTTGCCATATTCGGATTCATTATTGTTCGTGCTCCACATCTTATTTTTCCGGAAGTCGGTTATTCGGTCAAAAATCCTACTTTCTGGCACCAGCTTATTTCCGACAAAACTTTTTATGAATTTCTGATTTCGGTATTGATTGCTATATTACTCACGCTTAACAAACAAATGAGCATCATCGGGCAGGAAAAACTTAAATCGGAAGTGGCTTATCTCAAAGCTCAAATCAATCCGCATTTTTTATTTAACACACTCAACAGCCTGTATGCCTTGACGTTAGAAAAATCAGACGAAGCTCCGGAAGCCATTTTGAAATTGTCCGACATCATGCGGTATGTGGTTATAGAAAGTAGTAACGAAAAAGTGGAATTGCGGAAAGAAATCAATTATATCCAGAATTATATCGAACTGCAAAAACTACGTGTGGGCGGCAACACGGATTTTCAGCTGAAAATTTCCGGAAAAATTTCCAATCAAATTATTACTCCGTTGATTTTTATTCCGTTTATCGAAAATGCTTTTAAATATGGACTGAGTACAAGCCAAAAATCTTTTATTCACATCAATATCAATATTTTTCCGACTTCGGTTGAAATGGATATTAAGAACAGTAAATCAGGTAATTATCCAAAAAATCATAAAAAAAGTAATACCGGCATACAAAATACCAGACAACGGTTGATGTATATTTACCCAAACCAGCATAAACTGAAAATCACTGATAATGAAGATGTTTTTCATGTTTATCTTAAAATAAATGTAGAATGATACAAGCAATAGCGATTGACGACGAACCGCTGGCACTGAAAGTAATCGAACACCATTGCAAAAAAACGGCCGGCATCAAACTGGAAAAAACGTTTACCAACTTGCAGGAAGCCTATAAATATCTGGAAGAATATCCGGTTGATTTGTTGTTTCTGGACATAGAAATGCCCCAGCAAAACGGCGTGGATTTTTACAAATCTCTGTCCGTCAAACCTTCGGTTATTTTCACAACGGCTTACGACCATTATGCCATTGAAGGATTTAATGTGAATGCGGTGGATTATATCCTGAAACCTATCAGCCTCGACAGATTTCAGACAGCAGTAGAAAAGACAAAGAACTACCTGGAAAAAGTGGTGGATTACCTGATGATTCGGGCTGATTACAAGTTGTATAAAGTAGATTATTCTGAAATTTTATACATCGAAAGTTTAGACGATTATATTCAGATTTATTTAAACAGCAAAAGCAAAATCATCGCAAGAATGTCAATGAAAAACATCATTGAAAAACTGCCGTCTGAAATGTTTATCCGCATACACCGTTCGTATATTATCCCGACTGCCCGCGTGCAATCAATTAAAAATAAACAGATTGTGTTACCCGAAATTACTTTGCCCGTCGGAGAAACTTTTCGGGAAAATGTACTCAAAAAATTTGAAAATCAATAATTATTTATTAGTTTTGCTTTAACTTCGGTTTTATACCGAGGGTTTCATAAGTGTTTTTTTGGTTACAAGCGAGAGGTGGTTCTCTCGCTTATTTTTTTATCTTAACGTAAAATTAGGAATTGCAAGGACAAACATTTATATTTACTTCGTTAAACATTGATTTCAGTAACACAATTCGTTCAAATATGAGGAAAATTATTTTGATTTTTCTGGCAGTAACAAGCTTGACAGCCTGTACAACCGACCACTACACCGGCGAAGAACGCACTGTTCTGGAAGGGCGTGTGGTATCCGGGCAAACCGCCGTAAACGGTGTAGAAATTATGGTTTTTCCTACTTCCTTCCTTCCTGAAAGCAGCAATATTTCAGAGTTAGATTTCCAGAATCCGAATTCAGCAAATGCCATTTCATACACCAAAACTGACCAAAACGGTAATTTCAGTCTGAGTTTCCCAAAAAACGAAAGCAACGACGTTTATTACATTAGGATAGAAAAAGGTCATACCACAAAATATTATGGATATATTTCCGAATATAACGTAACAGATTATTATATCAATGTCGGGGCACTTAATTTTTAGTCCTATGAAAGCCCATAACAAGCATTAATAAAGAATAAATAAAACCAAATCAATGGTTTATAAATTGCATATAGATGAAAAAACTAATACTTTTAACTACATTTTTATATTCATCACTGAGTTTTGCTCAAAACATCAAAAAAGAATTGTGGTTCGGACAAGATTTTGAACTCGGCGGAGGAATCACAAACCTCGTGCCCAACGAAAGTATGATGGGCGACGCACACCAGTCCGGTCAGCTTTCCGCTTTTGCTAAAATCGGAATTGTACATTACAAGCAATTCTCTTTGGGACTGCATGGAAGTTTGTCAAGAATGCGAGTCAAAGACCCACAATATTACGGACTTTTCAAACGTACTAATTTTTACACTTTCGGGCCTTACGTGAGTTTTTATCAACCCATAGCCGACGATATGATTTTGGAACCTCATATATCGTATGATTATTCTGAATATACAGGAACATCAGGCAGAAAAGAACTCAGGTTTGACGGCGATGGATTAGGAATCGGATTAGATTTTGAGTATCATACAGGAAATAATATGTTTGTGCTGTTCGGGCTGAAATATACTATCAGCAAACTGAGAGCAACGACCAACCCGAATTGGGAAAAATATCTGAATAATTACAATTTCCTTTCAGCCAAAATTGCATTCAAATTTGCCAAATATCGGTATTAAATCAATCCGTAAAACAGTATAAATTCGTACTTTAGCCAAAAAAAGAAAAATGATTAGCCAGGAACAATTTGACAACGAGTTACAGTTTATTATAGAAAACGCAATCCGCGAAGATGTGGGAGATGGCGACCATAGTTCATTAGCCTGTATTCCGGCTGATGCTACGGGAAAAGCAAAATTACTGGTAAAAGACGACGGAATCCTTGCCGGCGTTGAATTTGCCAAAATGGTTTTTAATTACGTCGATTCCGATATGGAAGTCGAAGTGCTGATTGAAGACGGAGCACCAGTAAAATACGGCGACATCGCATTTTATGTAACCGGAAAATCTCAGTCGATATTGAAAGCCGAACGCGTGGTGCTGAACTGCATGCAACGAATGAGTGCCATCGCTACAAAAACCCGGTATTTTACGGATTTAGTAGCCGGAACAAAAGCTAAAGTTTTGGATACGCGAAAAACCACACCCGGAATCCGGGCTATCGAAAAATGGGCAGTAAAAATCGGTGGCGGCGAAAATCATCGTTTCGCCTTGTACGATATGATTATGCTCAAAGACAACCACATTGATTTTGCTGGCGGAATCACAGCAGCGATTAACCAAACCAAAACCTATCTGAGAGAAAACAACAAAGATTTGAAAATCATTGTTGAAGCTCGTGATTTGAACGAAATAGAAGAAATTTTGCAGAATGACGGGGTTTATCAGATTCTGATTGATAATTTTAATTATGAAGATACCCGAAAAGCCGTAGAAATGATAAACGGAAAATGTTTTGCGGAATCTTCGGGTAATATTAACGAAAAAACCATTCGCAATTATGCTGAATGCGGGGTAGATTTCATTTCGAGCGGTGCATTGACCCACTCGGTTTACAATATGGATTTGAGCCTGAAAGCAGTTGTGGAATAACCTGAAAACAAAGTGAATATTTTTCAGCGAACAATCGGTTTTACCAGAAAAATCAAACTCCCGCGACTCGAAGGGCTGACCCTCTATGACCTTGGCACACTATACATCAAAGGAATCATTGAAGGTGCTTTTACCTATCGGGCAGGCTCGATTGCATTTAGTTTTTTTATGGCGTTGTTCCCGTTTGCTTTGTTTATCCTGAATTTAATTCCGTATATACCGATTGAAAATTTTCAGGAAGATTTTCTGTCGTTCGTCGAAACCAGCGTTCCGCCAAGCACATACGGAGCTGTCGAATCTATTTTGATAGACATCATGAACAACAGTTACAAAAGCTTGCTTTCGACCGGGGTACTGATGTCTATTTTTTTGATGTCAAACGGAGTGAATGCGATTGTCAGCGGTTTTGAATCGTCTTACCACATTTCGAACACCCGTAATTTTATCAGGCAATACATTGTTGCTTTGTTATTGTCGCTCATCATGTCAGTGATGCTATTGTTTTCGCTGGCAGTTTTCCTGACTATTGAAGTGTATATGCACTTTTCAGACTACCCGGTTTTAGCGAGAGTAATCCGGTATGTGTTTATTGTAAGTATGATTTTTCTGATATCCTGTATTTTATACAAATATGGAGCTAAAGAAACCAAAAAAATACATTTTTTCAGCATAGGAGCTTTTTTTACCACTCTACTGGTTATTATTACTTCCTACGGTTTCGGAATATACGTCACACGTTTTGCCCAATATAACGAACTGTATGGTTCCATCGGAACGCTGTTGGTTTTTATGATTTATATCTGGATAAATTGTATGATTTTACTTCTCGGATTCGAACTTAATGCGTCCATTCATCGTTTGAAAAAAAATAATTCGTATATTAGTGACAATAAAAAATCGTAATTATGAAAAAAACAATTGCATTATTCGTATTGATGCTGTGTTCATTAGGAGCATTCAGCCAAAGTTTTACCGGAAAATGGAAAACGATTGACGACGAAACCGGACAAGAAAAATCTATCGTTGAAATTTATGAACAAAACGGCAAATTATATGGTAAAGTCGTTGAGATTCTAACTGATAAAAAAGATGCCAAATGTGACAAGTGCAAAGGTAGTGACAAAGGTAAGCCGATTAAAGGATTAGTTATCATCAAAGGACTAAAAAAAGACGGTTCGTCCTATTCAGGCGGAACGATTACCGACCCGAATTCGGGCAAGGAATACAAATGTGCCATCAAACTCAATGGTTCTGACAAGTTAGACGTTCGTGGATACATCGGCATTCAGGCTTTGGGTAGAACACAAACTTGGGTAAGAATAAAATAGTTGAAAGTTGGAAATCCTATGAGTCTCATAGGTTTTTTTTATTTTACTTCTTCATTATTTTCCTGATTTCATAAATGATTGGTTCCAAACCGTTGGTTTTGATTTCGAGCATAGCTTCGAGTTGTTGCCCCAGTTTTCCTTTCGGAAAACCTTGTCGGGAAAACCACACCAGATAAGGCTCAGGCAGTTCAATCAAAAACCGGTCTTTATATTTACCGAAAGGCATTTTGGCTACTGCCAATTCTTCCAAAAATTTTCGGGAGGTGTCTAATTTTTCCAAATAAATTCAATTTTCTGCACAATATCCGGGTGCAAACTCTTAGCTACCGGACAAGCTTTGGCAGCATTTTCCAAAATTGTTTTCGTTTTGATATCTGCCTGCAACGACATAAATATTTTCACTTCTATTTCGCCAATTCTTCTCGGCTCAGACTGCATTATTTTGGTTACCTCTGCCCTGCTTTGACTAATATCCACGTTCATTTCACGGGCTTTGATTCCCATAATAGTCAGCATACAGCTCGCCAGTGCATTTGCTACATAATCGGTTGGCGAAAAAGCCTCACCTTTGCCATTGTTATCTATCGGTGCATCACTCAATATCTCTGATTGCGAAGCGATATGCGTCGATTTTGTACGCAAATCGCCTAAATAAATTACTTCTGAAGTCATAATTAATAAGCGTTTCTGATGGATAAATCTGTGTCGAAATACAAGATGTAAATTCCGTTGTTGTAAATTCCGTTTTCCAAGTTGCTGTACTCAAAAGCGTTTTCAATTTGTTCGGAATTCCTGTCAAATATCCCCGAATCATTCACATTAGTTTGGTGTAATCGCTGCAACACATCTAACGTAATATCAAAGCCTCGTATGGCAAAACGATTTGGCGAACGCTTATATTTCTGATAAAATTTATCATAAAACTCGTTGTATTTATAATTGTCAAAATCGGCAGTTACGGAAGGAAAAGTAGTTTTAAGGTCTGCCAGCGTCTGCACACTGATTTCAGATGTATCCAATATTGACGACCTGTCCAAAAGAGCCAGCTGGATATCATATTCGCCTCGCAAACCATGCAGAATATTCGTTACATTGATAGCTGCTTCCAGCGATTCGGAATCCAGCACCACATAATTTCCGCTGTACTTTTTGAGCACATCTTTTAATTGCTGGGCAGTAATGTCATTCCCTTTCTGGTTGATGGCAAAAACTGTTCCTGTAGAATTTTTGAAATCAATATTTTCCTGTTTATGAGACAGATATACAATATTTTTTCCTTTACTCAACAGATGATTCATCATTCCTTGTTTCAACAAATTATTAGTTGGCATCGCATGAACCTGATTCATAAAACCTTTACCCTCATCAGTAGATAACGGCGACACCACATAAGTTGGCTGATTTTTCAATGCCTCAGACAAAGCATCAACATTACTTTGGAAAAACGGTCCGATAATTACATCGGTATTGCTAAAATCGTTTTCCCGCAACAGCTGATTGATTTTCATACTACGGTTACTTTCTTTGGAGTCTATGATTTTTACATTGACGGGATAATCCAGTTTTTGCACAGAATCCAATGCCAGCAACACACCGGAATAAAAATCGAGTGTCATATTCAGGAAAACATCTTTTTGCAATTTGCTGTCCAGCACCGGTTTATTTTCTGTAATATTTTCATAGCTGTTATTGAACGGTAGTAAAAAAACTACTTCTTTCTCAGCTTTGGCAATAATCGATTCTTTAATCTGATTTTTTTGCTCGGTAACGACGACAGATTCCTCTTTTTCTTCTTGTATCGGGATAATTTCTTCCGAATCTGAAGAAAGTAAAGTTAGTTTCATTCCGGGTTTTAAGCCATTTTTGATTTCCGGATTTAGTCTAACCAAGTCTTCTATCGAAATGTTATTCTCTTTCGAGATGCTGTAAATTGTTTGTTTAGGTTGAACCTCAACAATACGAGTGCTTTCTTCCTGTATAGTTTCCTTATTATTTTCTTTAGGTTTTTGAACAGGATTATCCGATAATACTACAGCTTTTGCGGGTAACACGATTTCATCGCCTTCATTTATTTTAGTTCCCGAAAGTCCCGGATTCGCCTCATAAATTTCAGATACTGTTACCTTATGACGGACAGCGATACTGTAAATTGTTTCGCCTTTTTGTACCGTATATTTTCCGTTCTCACTCGGTTTGGAAGTTATAGCATTTGCCGGGGAAACAACGATAGTTTGCCCGGATTGAAGTCCGTCTGTCAGCAAAACCGGGTTCCAATCATTAAGTTGATTGATGGTTATTTTATACTTTTTTGAAATGGCATAAAGCGTTTCTTTCGGCTGAACTTCATGTAGTTTCGCACCGTCTCTGTCAGGTACTTTTATCTGCTGATTGGTACTTAATTCACTCATAATATCCGGATTTAACCGGCGAATATCATCAGCAGTAGTGTAATATTTTTTGGCAATCTGCGTGAGATTTTCGCCCTTCTCTACAGTGTGCGTTTTATAAGTAACCTGAGCGTAAATACCACTTACACTAAACAAAAACAATAAGGTAAAAATAATTTTTTTCATATTACAAATATAAAAAACTTGTTGCATTTGTTTGAATTTAAAGATAAAAAAGAGTAGCAGTTAGCTGTTTGATTAAAAAAACATATTATCATTGTGGTAATCGGTATTTAATTCAACTTTGTGCGATTAAACGGAATTAAAGAAATGACACGAAGAACTATCGTTTGTAAATTTAACATTCCTACTGAGCAGGTAAAAGCGACCAAAAAGAAGTATAAACAAATTTTAGATAAATTTTAAACAAGCTCTTAATCATAAATAAGATAACATTTTCACAATCCGAAAAAAATAACTAATTTGCTGGTTTAATTTTTTATTCCATGCAAATGAAAAATATTTTCTTGTGGGTAGGCTTGCTCACAGCACCGCTGGTTACCACACAAGCCCAGCAAAAAATTGAAGTTTCAACCATTTGGGACGGAACATTCAGAACCAATCAGCTCAATGCTTTAAATACCTTACACACAAAGAACCAATATAGTGTTTTGGATTATAACCGAAATATGGGTACATTTACGATTGATGCGTTTGATTTTACTACCTTGGAGAAAGTTCAGACCTTATTCAGTAGTGCTGAATTTCCTGAAATTAAAAGAATTTCGGACTATTCCATCAACAAAACCGACGACAAAATTCTGATTGCAACGAATTACAATCCTATTTACCGTCATTCGTTTACATCGGTTTATTATTTGTTCGATATCACAACGAAAACGCTGACCAAAATCAGTGAAAATGCTATTCAGGAACCTTTATTGAATGCCGATGGAACGAAAATTGCCTATGCTTTTGAAAACAATTTGTACGTTTTTGACGTAGCTTCTAAAAAAACGGTTCAGATTACCAATGACGGCAATAAGAATCACATTATCAACGGTATTACCGACTGGGTTTATGAGGAAGAATTTGCGTTTGTACGGGCGTTTGACTGGAATACCGACGGAACGCAATTAGCTTATATCCGTTTTGACGAATCAGACGTTCCGGTATTTTCAATGGATATCTATGGAGAAGAATTGTATCCGCAACAACAGGTTTTCAAATATCCGAAAGCGGGCGAAAACAACGCAAAAGTAAGTCTGCATTTATACGATACAGCTAAAAAAATAACCAAAAATGTTGCGTTGAATGCCGAACGGGATTATTATATTCCGCGAATCAAATTTACCAATAATGCCAATGTTTTGAGCGTTCAGACATTGAATCGTCATCAAAACCAACTGAATCTCTTGTTTGTTGATGCAAATTCGGGAAAAACAACGAACATTCTTACCGAAACCGACAAAGCGTATGTTGATGTTACCGATAACCTGACTTTTCTGAACGATAATAGCTTTATCTGGACAAGCGAAAAAGACGGTTACAACCATATCTATCATTATAATAACGACGGAACATTAAATAATAAAGTAACGAGCGGAAACTGGGAAGTGACCAATTATTACGGCTATAACAAAGAAAATCAGACGATTTACTACCAATCCACTGAAAACGGTTCTACCAAACGCGATGTGTTCAGCGTCCGCCTGAATGGTTCGGACAAAAAACAATTGTCTTCTTTGATTGGAACGAATAATGCTACTTTTAGTCCTGATTATCAGTATTTCATCAATAATCATTCATCAACGACTAAAGCACCATCTTATACATTGGTGGAAACCGCTTCAGGTAAAAAGGTCAAAGAAATTTTAAACAACGACGATTTAGAAAATAAACTAAAAAAGTTTGATTTGCCTCAAAAAGAATTTACGACGTTTAAAAACGAAGTCGGCGATGATTTAAACGCATATATTATTAAACCGAAAGATTTCAACCCGAAAAAAAAATATCCGGTGCTGATGTATCAGTATTCGGGACCGGGTTCACAACAAGTAGCCGATAAATGGTTTGATTCCAATGATTACTGGCATTTTATGCTGACCCAAAAAGGTTACATTATAGTTTGTGTGGACGGACGTGGAACGGGTTTCAAGGGTGCGGAGTTTAAAAAAGTTACGCAGAAAGAATTAGGAAAATACGAAGTCGAAGACCAAATTTATGTAGCAAAACAATTGGCTAAAGAATCTTTTATCGATGAAAATCGCATCGGAATATGGGGTTGGAGCTTTGGCGGATTTATGTCGAGCAACTGTCTGTTTCAGGCGAACGAGGTGTTTAAAACCGCGATTGCTGTGGCACCGGTTACTTCGTGGCGATTTTACGACTCGGTTTATACCGAACGGTTTATGACCACGCCACAGGAAAATGCTTCGGGTTACGACAACAATTCGCCGATTACCCACGCCAATAAACTGAAAGGAAACTTCTTGTTAATCCACGGAACAGCAGATGACAATGTACACGTTCAGAATTCTATGGTTCTGATTAATAAATTAGTAAACCTAAATAAAGATTTCGACTGGTTGATTTATCCCGATAAAAACCACGGAATTTATGGTGGCAAAACCCGTGAGCAATTATATACCAAAATGACGAATTATCTTTTGGAAAAATTGTAGTTAAAGAAAAAAAAATTACTTTTACGAAATTAAAATAACAAAACTTTACATATAATGAATCAATCAAACGATTTAGAATTAACAAAACACCTTGAAAAACAAGGTGCTGACACAAAAACGGTATTAGGACACCCGGCTTCTTTGTTTGTTCTTTTCTTTACCGAAATGTGGGAACGCTTCAGCTACTACGGAATGCGGGCTTTATTAACATTGTTTCTCGTCAGTTCATTGGCAGACGGAGGCTGGGAATGGACAAGAGAAGATTCAATGCAACTATATGCTTATTATACTGGGTTAGTTTATTTAACACCACTAATCGGCGGAATGATTGCCGACCGTTTTACAGGATTTAAAAAAGCGATTCTTTGGGGTGCTTTGATTATGACTTTAGGTCATGCTTCAATGGCATTAGAAATTTTTGATAAAAGCTTTTTCTTTATAGGATTAGCGTTAATGATTTTGGGGAATGGTATGTTTAAACCAAATATTTCTTCCATGGTCGGAAACCTTTATCCTGATACAAGTGTCAAAAAAGATGCAGGCTACACCATTTTTTATATGGGAATCAACGCCGGAGCATTTTTAGGAATGTTATTGTGTGGATATATCGGCGAAAAAGTTGGTTGGCATTGGGGCTTCGGATTAGCCGGAGTATTTATGTTCTTCGGAATGTTACAATTCTATTTTGGTCAAAAAGTATTTGGTATCAATGGCGAGAGTCCGAAAAATATGCAGGAATTCCACGACAAGAAAATAGCCAACCACGAAGAAGAACCGGAAGAAGAAACTCCTTCCAACGTGGTCAGAGACCGTTTAATTGTTGTAGCCGTGCTGATGTTAGCAAGTATCGTTTTCTTCCTGGCTTTTGAACAGGCCGGAGGTTCCATGTCTATTTTTGCATTAGACTATACACAACGTGTTCTCGACGGAAGTGCCGCAGTAACTTTCAAATGGATTGATGCTATACTAACCATTGTTCCGATAGCTATTGTAACGATTGTTCTGGCGAGTTTAGCTAAAAAACTTTTTAAGGAATATCCGCTCACGATTATCTTCACAGCTATATCCTTTTTAATCATCTGGGGATTGGGATTATGGAAAGTTTGGAGAGAATTCGGCAATGTAGAAACAGAAGTTGGTGCGTCATGGTTCCAAATATTAAACTCATTTTTCATCATTACTTTAGCTTCAAGTTTCAGCAAGTTTTGGGAAAAAGTATGGAATCCTTCAGGTCCCATAAAATTTGCTTTAGGGTTAATTTTAGTAGGTATCGGATTTACCGCTTTGGCTTACGGAGCAAGTTCAATTCCGCAAGGAGCCAAAACCGCCTCTGTAAGTATGATATGGCTGATTATTGCTTACTTCTTCCATACCACCGGAGAGTTATGTTTATCACCCGTTGGTTTATCTTACGTGAGTAAACTATCCCCTAAAAAATTATTGGGATTATTATTCGGATTTTGGTTTTGTGCCTCTGCCATTGCAAATCTAATAGGAGGATTTTTAGGTTCTACTATTGATAAAATTGTTTCCGAACATTCCATGTCTTATTTCTTTATGATTTTTGCCATCATACCAGGAATAACCGCATTGATATTGATAATACTTAACCCAATGCTTAAAAAGAAAATGCACGGGATTAATTAATCAAAAAATACAAATTATATAAAAAATGAAGCCCTTTCGCTATTTACAACGAAAGAGCTTCATTTTTTTTAAACATACCCTGTCTCTACCAAAAACAATAAATTTGAGAATTATTTCAACCAAAAGCCGTATATTCGCATAAACTTTTACACCACAAAATCAATAAATATTATATGAAGAATATAGCAGTAATTGGTGCAGGAACAATGGGTAACGGAATTGCTCACACTTTTGCACAAAAAGGATTTCAGGTAAACCTTATAGACATCAGCGAAAAAGCTCTTGAAAAAGGAATCGGCACCATCACAACCAATCTGGACAGAATGGTAGCCAAAGGTACAATTACTGATTCCGACAAGCAACAGACATTAAACAACATCACTTCCTTTACCGATATGAAACAAGGTGTTTCCGGTGTGGAATTAGTGGTTGAAGCTGCTACAGAAAACATTGACCTGAAACTGAATATTTTCAGACAATTAAATGATTTTTGTTCTGAAAATGTAATTTTAGCCACCAATACTTCATCTATTTCTATCACACAAATTGCCGCCGTAGTCAATGCTCCGCAACGTGTGATTGGTATGCACTTTATGAATCCCGTGCCGATTATGAAATTGGTTGAAATCATTCGCGGATACAACACTTCCGATGAAGTGACCAAGGCTATTATGGATTTGTCCCTTGCTTTGGGCAAAACACCTACCGAAGTAAACGACTATCCAGGATTTGTAGCCAACCGCATTCTGATGCCAATGATTAACGAATCTATAGAAACCTTATACAATGGTGTTGCCGGCGTAGAGGAAATCGACACAGTAATGAAATTAGGAATGGCACACCCGATGGGGCCGTTACAATTGGCTGATTTCATCGGATTGGACGTATGTTTATCTATCTTAAATGTAATGTACGACGGATTCAAAAATCCGAAATACGCACCATGCCCGCTATTGGTTAATATGGTAATGGCAGGAAAACTTGGGGTAAAATCAGGCGAAGGTTTTTACGATTACAGCGAAAGCAAAAAAGCCGAGAAAGTTTCGAAGCAGTTTTTGTCATAAAGTTCAAAATGTCGAATGTCTTAAAGTCCGAATGTCTTTAGAAACTGAAACAAGTTCAGTTTGACAAATACGGACTTTTGACTTTATAACTTTCGACTTTACGACTTTAAAACCTTTGACTATAAAATCATTATGGCAGATATTATTCCTTTCAGGGCAACACGCCCCACACCCGACAAAGCCTCGTTGGTAACCACTTTGGCATACGATGAATATTCAGCGACCGAGCTGGCTTCGTGGCTGGATTTTAATCCGTTTTCTTTTTTGCATATCATCAATCCGGCGTATGTCAATCAGCAGAAAATCGGGGTGGAACAACGTTTCAGAATCGTAGCTGCCAAATATAAAGATTTCAAACGCGACCGGATTTTTATTCAGGACGAAAACCCAGCTTACTATCTATACCGGATTGCTGCCCGGAATTATAGTTTTATCGGGATTATGGCGGGTACGTCAATCGAAGATTACAAATCTCAACTCATCAAAAAACATGAAAATACTTTAGATTACCGGGTATTGGCCTTGCGGGATTATTTTAAGATTTCGGGTTTCAACACCGAGCCTGTTTTGATGATGCACCCCGACAACCCGGATTTGGATAAATGGATAGAAAATTATCAAAACAACACACCTATCTATGATTTCACAACTACCAACAAACAAAAACATACTGTTTGGAAAGTTGATAATCAAACAGATATAGATTACATTACACAGATATTCAAAGGTTTTGAACACCTTTATATCGCCGACGGCCATCATCGTTCGGCTGCATCAGAAATGATACATGATGAAAATACGGAAAACCCGTTGCTGCGGTATTTTATGAGTTATCTCGTTTCCGAAAAATCTATCCGAATCAATGAATATAACCGGGTTATTCACGATTTAAACGGTCATACAACAGAAGAATTCCTGTATTTACTCGAAAAAGATTTTATCTTGAAACCTCGTAAGCAACAATTGTGGAAACCTTCACAAAAATTTGAGTTCGGTATGTACCTCAACAATGTGTATTATAGCCTGAAACTTAAAAACCTACCTGAAGCCAATGAAGGATTAGAAGTGTTGGACGCTCAGATTTTGTACGACAAAATATTACACAAAATACTGGGAATAGGCGATTTACGAACCGACAGTCGCATTGATTATATTCCCGGAAATCAAAGTGTTATCGAGATGTTTAAAAAAATAGATAACGGCGAATATGAAGTCGGGTTTACGTTATTTCCGCCTTCTATCGATGAAATTAAATATCTGGCACACAATAACTTGACTATGCCACCAAAAAGCACTTATATCGAACCGAAACTCCGAAACGGATTAATGATTTATGAATTTTAATTTTTTATGATGTCAATTAGTTCTAATTTACTGAAAATCAAAGATATTTTACCTAAAAATATAACCCTCGTAGCAGTTTCCAAAACCAAACCCGTCAGTGATTTAATGGAAGCTTATGAAGCCGGGCAACGGGTTTTCGGCGAAAATAAGATTCAGGAAATGACCCAAAAGTGGGAACAAATGCCCAAGGATATCCAATGGCACATGATTGGACACGTACAGACGAATAAGGTCAAATATATGGCTCCATATGTATCGTTGATTCACGGTGTGGACAGCCTGAAACTATTGAAAGAAATCAACAAACAGGCGAAAAAATGGCATCGTGTGATTCCATGCCTATTGCAGGTTTATATTGCGACCGAAGAAACCAAGTTCGGTTTGGAACAGGACGAATTATTGCAGTTGATTCATTCTGATGAATTCAAGGAAATGGAAAACATCAAAATTGTCGGATTGATGGGAATGGCTTCATTTACAGAAGATAACAACAAAATCCGTAAAGAATTTCAATCGCTGAAAGATATCTTTGATTATGTAAAACCGTATCAGCTTCCTAACTGCCATTTTGAACATTTATCCATGGGAATGAGCGGCGATTATAAAATCGCTATCGAATGCGGAAGTACAATGGTAAGAATCGGAAGTAGTATTTTTGGGAGAAGAGAGTAGTTTTATTTTGTAACTTTGAAATAATCAAATTGATTTGAAATGGAAACATTAGTCTCCTCATTAAGAACAGAAAAAACAAAAAGTAATAAAGCACTAAAAGACTATAAATATATCGATTTATTTGCTGGTATTGGTGGTTTTCATCTGGCAATGAATCATTTTAATGCCGAATGTGTTTTTGCTTCTGAATGGGATGAGTCTGCCGCTCAAGTATATGAAAAAAATTTTGGGCTTATTCCGAAAGGCGATATTACACAAATCAACGAAAAAGATATTCCACAGCATGATATTTTATGTGGTGGCTTTCCTTGTCAGGCATTTTCTATTTCAGGAAAACAAAAAGGATTCGAAGATACTCGCGGAACTTTGTTTTTTGACATTGCAAGGATAGTAAAGCATCACAAGCCTAAAATTATTTTTCTGGAAAATGTTAAAAATCTGGAAAAGCACGATAAAGGAAAAACATTAAAAACAATTATTACCACAATTACTGATTTGGGGTACGATGTGTATTACAAAGTACTTAACGCAAGTGATTATGGATTACCTCAAAACAGAGAACGAATATTTATTGTTTGTTTTAGAAAGGATTTAAAAATTACCCATTTTAATTTTCCCGCTCCCATCAACAAAGCTGTTTCTCTCAATGATATTCTTGAGACAAATCCAGAAGCTAAAATAATAAACAGACCAGACATAAATATCTATAAAGAAGCTAAACCTCAGCTCAATATTTTTGGAGAGATAGAAATATCTAACAAGCCTATACAAATAGGTATCGTAAATAAGGGAGGACAAGGAGAGAGAATATACAGTCCTTATGGGCATGCTTGTACACTTTCTGCTTATGGTGGTGGAGTCGGTTCAAAAACAGGTATTTACTTGATAAATGGCGTACTTAGAAAATTAAGTCCTAGAGAATGTGCCAGAATACAAGGATTTCCCGATTGGTTTCATATCGATGATAAAGCAAATCGAGCGTATAAACAATTTGGCAATAGTGTTGCGGTCAACGTCTTAAAAGAAATAATTAAAGAAATAACAAAAGTGCTTTGATGGATTACAAACAAACAATCGGTTCATATACCGCAAAAGGTGGATTTAAAAACGAGATAGATATTGTTCTGAAATTCAACAATTATAAAAATGATAAAGATGCCAAGTTATGGCTTCAAATTATGGGATATAATCCCGAAAAAATACAGCAATTAACAGCCGTTCAAATAGCTCCAAAAATAAATAAAACAAAAGCTTTAAGTTTAGGAGTAACCGAAGAAAATCACGAAGAAACAATGATTTTCAAAAAAGCAGATATTCAAGTTAAATTAGAAGTAATTATTAACGAAATATATTATATCGAGAATATATCACTAAAAAAAGCCAATATCGGTGCGGGTTATAATCAAGTGGATAAAAGACCCGTAGATAAATATCGAGCTTTTTGGAATATTCCAGAATCTGTTTGTGAAACACTAAAACTTTACACTGGAGAAATTCCTCCAATAACCCCTAATAATTTAAGAGATAATCGAAGAATGTTTTTAGATGAAATCGACAAAATCAAAACAAACGAATTATTAGATTTTTTCACCGAAAACAAAACTTTGATTTTCAATGATGTTTTAAGAGGCAGAGGAGCTTTAGCTGCTGATTGGGTGCTCGTTACCCGAAAAAAAGAAGATAAGATTGATTGGGTTTTAAAAGACATCAACTTTGTTTGTAATTTTTTTGCCAAAGGCAATGTAGAAATTACAAAAAGAGGTAATCTAAAGATTGGACGTATGACAGCACAAAGAAAAGGCGGCACTCCTGACCCGAAAAGTTTGCAATTTAAATTAAATCCTTTAGACTTATTTGAATCTATTCCCGAAAAAGAATAATAAAACAATTCATTGACATTTCACACTAACCTTTTCCATTTTTCGTAATTTTGCCCTCGTAAAAATCAGTTTCGGGTTTGATACCCGACTGCCAAACAGAGTATGTGTACGCAATTATAGATATAGAAACCACAGGAGGAGCCTTCAATCAGGAAGGGATTACCGAAATCGCAATTTACCGGTTTGACGGCATCGAAATTACCGACCAACTTATCAGTTTGGTTAATCCGGAACGACCGATTCAACCATTTGTGGAAAAACTAACCGGTATCAGACAACCGATGTTGAAAGCCGCACCGAAATTTTACGAAATCGCCAAACGGATTATCGAAATTATCGATGGCTGCATTATCGTTGCTCATAATGCCAATTTTGACTATCGCGTTTTACAGCTCGAATTCAATCGATTGGGTTATAATTTCAATATGCCGACTTTATGTACGGTAGAACTTTCCAAAAAATTATTGCCAGACGCATCGTCATACAGTTTAGGCAAACTGGTACGTTCATTGGGCATTCCGATTGCCGACCGGCACCGGGCGAGCGGAGACGCATTGGCTACGGTAAAATTATTTGAATTACTGTTGGCCAAAGATGAAGACAAAACCATCGTAAAAAACCATATCAAAAATGAGTTATCGCTCGGTATTTCCCCGAAATGGATTAGCATTACCGAAAAACTGCCTTATTCGACCGGAATTGTTTATTTTTATAACAAAAACCAACAGCTGATTTACGTCATTAAAGCGACAAATATTTATAAAAAAGCCTTGACGATACTTACCGGCGAGCAAAGAATTTATCAGAAAATACAACAGGAAGTGTTTGATATTTCCTTTGAAACCACCGGCTCCGAAATTATTGCCAAGATTAAGGAAGATATCGAAATTAAAAAGCATAAACCTAAATATAACAATACCCGGAACTTATACATCGAATCTAAATGGGCGGTATTTTTCGGCAATGATGAGCAACCGTTGAAAGTAGGAAAAACAGACAGCAGCCAAACGATTATCCGGACATTTAAAAAACAAAAATCAGCACAAAAATTTATTGAAGAAACCTTGCGTGAAGCTCAGGAAAAATCAGATTCTGAAAGCATTTCACTCGCTTTGTCAGTCAAACAGATTATAACCGAAAAAATTCCTGCTATTGATAATTCCATACTTGTATTAAAAGGCAGAAAAAATGGCGAAAAAGGAATTATAATGGTAGAAAATAATACCGTAAAAGGCTATGGTTACGCTGGTTTGAACTATCAGATTTCGGAACATAAAATCCTAAAACAAATTATTATTCCGGTTCCTGAAAGCAAAAATTATTACGAATGGTTAATTGACTATCTTTGTAAAAAAAATAATTACAAAATAATTCCGCTACAACAACCCGATAATGAAAAGATTAAAGTCTAAATACGAAATTTTAAGGCAAAAGATTTATATCGTCATCTACGGATCGAATACCCCCGAAGGTAAATTGTTTGACCTTGTTCTTTTGCTGGTTATTTTGCTCAGCGTTGCAATGGTTATGATAGATTCCGTTAAAAGCGTTGACCCAAAATACCATAATTTTTTATATTACGGCGAATGGGTTGTTACTGTTTTTTTTACTTTAGAATATATCCTAAGGTTACTTTGCAATAAAAAACCACTTTCATATGTATTCAGTTTTTACGGCATCGTTGACTTGATTTCATTATTACCGATGTATTTGTCGTACTTCTTTCCGGAAGCGAGTTTCTTGATTGCTTTCCGGGCAATCCGTCTATTAAGACTCTTTGCGATATTGGATTTAATGCCGATTATCGGTCAACAATCACATCTCAAATTGGCATTAAATGCAAGCAAGCACAAAATCATCGTTTTCATGTATTTCATGATTGTGATGTCCATCGTTTTGGGCACATTAATGTATATTATCGAAGGTGGACATAACGGATTTACTGATATTCCCAATAGTGTCTACTGGTGTATAGTAACAATGACCACTGTAGGGTATGGGGATATTGCTCCGATTACTTATGTAGGAAAAACCATTGCCTCTTTTATTATGATTATGGGATACGGAATTATTGCGGTGCCAACCGGGATTGTGACAGCGGAATATACCAATCTGAAATACAACAATTCGGAGTTGAAAACAAGAATTGTTTGCCCGGAATGTACTTCGTTCATTTATGATTTAGACGCCAACTTTTGCAGCAATTGTGGAGCAAAACTCCTAAATACTGAAAAACTCCAGACCGATGAATAAACTTATCATCGTTGTTGGTCCGACAGCTATCGGAAAAACAGCCAAAGCCATTGAGCTGGCTAAGCATTTTGGCTGTGAGATAATATCGGCAGACAGCCGACAGTTTTATCAGGAAATGACTATCGGTACAGCGGTTCCGTCAGCGGAAGAATTATCGGCTGTGAAACATCATTTCGTTCAGTATATTTCCATAAACGATAGTTATTCTGTCGGTCAGTTTGAACGTGATGCTTTGTCTTGTCTGGATAGTTTGTTTGAAAAAAATCAAATGCAAATTATGGTTGGAGGTTCGGGTTTATACATTGATGCGGTCACGCAAGGATTGGATAATTTTCCGAAAGTTGATGAAAATATCAAAAATCAGGTTCAGCGAAATTATGAACAATCCGGATTGGTTTATTTACAAAATGAATTAAAACAAAGAGATTTTTCGTTTTATACAAAAATCGCGCAGGAAAATCCGCAAACACTGCAAAATCCGCAACGTATGATACGTTATGTAAGTGTTTGTATGGCCGAAAACAAACCTTATTCTACTTACCTCAAAAAAGAAAAAACACAGCGTAGTTTCAAACCAATTTATATCGGACTGACGGCAGACCGAGAAGTTATCTACGACCGAATTAATCAACGAGTAGATATCATGATAAACAATGGTTTGCTGAAAGAAGTAGAAAATCTTTATCCATATAAAGATAATAATGCCCTGCAAACAGTTGGTTATCGGGAATTATTTGACTTTTTTGAGGACAAATTATCGTTTGAAGAAGCTATCGAAGAAATCAAAAAGAATACCCGAAGATTTGCCAAAAGACAATTAACGTGGTTCAACCGAAATGATGCTATCAGATGGTTTGACTGCAATACACCGGTTTCTTCTATTTTAGATTACATAAAAGAAAGTTTATAGCTATTTTCTACCATTCATTAACTTTGTTGGCATCTAATTTCAGAAAAATAAATAACATAATGGTAAAAGCTATCAGGCTCGAGCCTCCATATGAGAAAAAAGGCAACGGCACACCAATAGTCGGAAACAAGCCTATCAGCATGGCAATATTCATGAAAAAGTGGGTAAACAGAAAAGCGACAACGCCATAACCATAAATTCTTGGAAATCTGGTTTTCTGTTTTTCAGACAAATACCAAATTCTCAACAAAAGTGTTACAAACAAACCGATGACTACCAACGAACCAACAAAGCCCCACTCCTCGCCTACTGTGGTAAAAATATAATCAGTATGTTGCTCAGGTACAAAACCGCCTTTGGTTTGCGTTCCTTCGAGAAAACCACGTCCAAACCAACCTCCTGAGCCAATCGCAATTTTGGATTGATTGAGATTATAACCTTCTCTTTTCAAATCGACATCTTTACCGAAAAGCACGTCAATTCTTTCTTTCTGATGGGGTTCTAACACCTCGTCATAAACATAATCTACCGAAAACACAAAACCACTCATCATAATGCCCAGAAACAAATAAAAAAACGGATTTCTCTTAATAGATTTGTTTAAAAAATAATGAATGCCCAAGCCCAATAAAGTAAACCCAACCAAATATTCAGGATTGATGACAAGTGAAAGCAAAAATAACGCAATGGCTATGACACCCGTCCATAAATACCACGAAGGCAGACCTTCCCGGTACAAAAGCAAAAACAAAGACAGAAAAATCATCGCCGAACCGGCATCTGGCTGTAACAAAATCAGAAGAACGGGAAATAAGATAATTCCGATACCGATAGCTTGTTCTCTCAGCGTTTCAAAATGCGTCTGCGAATCGGTAATATACTTCGCCAACAACAAAGCCACGGCAGTTTTCATAAACTCCGAAGGTTGTAATCCGAATCCACCAAACTGATACCAATTGGTTTGTCCTTTGATGGTTTTACCGAAAACAAAAAGCCCCATTAAAGCAATGATACCGACGGCATAGAAAACGACAGCATATTTTTCATAAAACTTAGCTTCAATAGATAGTAAAACAATTATCAGCGGAACACATAAAATAATGAAAAGTAATTGTTTGCCATATATCTGGTTCAGGTCAAATATACCCGCTGGTTCAAGTGGCAACGATGCTGAATAGATGTTTAACCACCCTGCAAAAACCAAAAGTGCATACAGTAATACACAAAACCAGTCGAGGTTTTGCAAGACGCTTTGATTAGCCAAATGCTTAGTTTTTGCCACTGATTAACTGAATTTGCTGGTTAAACGCTTTAGAAATTTCTCTTTGGAGTTTTTCTTTCTCTTTCTTCTTTTCTTCTACCTGGTCTTTGAAAACGTAATTTTCTTCCAGACTTCCTTCCAACATTCGTTTTTCTAAATCAATTTTAGAAATCTCGCCTTTCAGGTATTTTTCTACCATCAATGTAGAAATTGGTCCTGCCCATGTCGCTCCGAATCCTCCGTTTTCAATAAACACACAAAGCACAATTTTCGGGTCTTCCTTTGGGGCAAAAGACACAAACACCGAGTGGTCTTTTAATTTTGTTTTTTCGCCTTCAAATGTGATAAAATTTTCCACCGTCCCGGTTTTCCCACATATTTCAATCCCTTCTACCTGCAATCTTCTTGCCGTTCCGGTTTTGTAAACCTGATGTAATCCTTCGATAACCGGCTGAAAATACTGTGGGTCTATGGTTGTTGTTTTTTTCTGTACAAAACTTTTGTCGATGTCTTTTCCTTCGATAGATTTAATGATGTGAGGCGTAAAATAATAACCTTGATTAGCAACGGCACAGACAGCATTCGCCAACTGAATCGGTGAAACTTCTACTTCACCCTGTCCGATAGCATTGGAAATCGTTGTCGTTCCGCCCCATGAGCCTCTCGGATACCATCTGTCATAATAATCAGCATCAGGAATACGCCCTTTGGTGCCGACAGGTAAATCATAACCCAAGAAATCACCAAAACCAAAACTACGTAAATGATTATACCAAGTGTCCATTCCCATTTTGGAATTGTTGAATTTTCCAATAATTTTCCGGTATGTCTGGCTGAAATAAGTGTTACACGACAAAGCAATCGCGTTATGCAGAGACCAATTACCTGCATCATGACATTTCATAAAAGCTCCCGGAGCGTAATAAAATCCGTGGCTACAAGCAAAAGAAGTGTGTGTATCAATCACCTCTTCCTGCAAGCCAATAAGTCCGGTAAATATTTTAAATGGCGAACCTGGGGCATAACTCCCCTGCAAGCTGCGGTTAAACATCGGCTGACCGGGACGACTTTCTATCTCTATATAGTTTCTCGAACGATTTCGCCCGACCATCAAACTTGGGTCGTAATACGGTGCGGTAACCAAAGCCAATATTTCGCCCGTTTTAGGTTCAATCGCCACAATACCACCTCGTTTATTCTTCATCAATTCTTCACCATATCGCTGCAATTCAGCATCTATCGTAATATGAATATCTCTACCTTTGATTACTGCTGTATCGTAAATCCCGTCTTTGAAAGATCCGATTTCACGGTTAAATTTATCCCGTTGTATATAACGCACACCTTTCGTTCCGCGAAGGTCTTTTTCATAAGCTTGCTCGATGCCTTGTATGCCAATTAAATCTCCACTCCGATAATAGGAATTTCGTTTGATTTCTGCCTCATTCACTTGCCGGATATATCCGAAAATATTAGCTCCGTAATCGACCTGATAATCTCTCAGGTTTCTTTTTTGTACATAAAATCCTTTGAAATGCCTGAGTTTTTCCTGAAAAGCAGAAAATTCCCTTTTGGTCAGCTGTGCTAAAAAAACAGAAGGTAACCGCGGACTATAAACCTTGGCTTTTCTCATTTTTTCGTCAAAATCTTCGCGGGACAAATCCAGTATTTTACACAACTCAAGTGTGTCAATATTTTTGATGTCATTAGGAATGACCATAATGTCGTAGCTCGGCTGATTGGCGACCAGCAAGCTATTATTTCTGTCATAGATATATCCTCTTTCGGGATAATCATAAACGATTTTAAGGGCATTGTTATCTGACTGTTTGATATAGGAATCGTCTAATATCTGCAAATAAAACAACTTCGCCAGCAAAATCAATGCTGTCAAAATAATTACTGAAGGAAATAGTAATTTTCTCATCTTTTGACCGGTTTTGCTAATGCAATCATTATCAATATGACAACTATCGTGAAAACAGTTGAGCCTGAAATTCTCAGTAATATTTCGGGCAGGAAATTAAAATTGAAAACTTCTAAAATATACAATACAAAATGATGGATTAAAACACCAATTGCCGTATAAGTAATCAATTCTTTTCCTATTTTGTCGGTTAAGCGAAGTAAGTGATATTCGTAACTGAATCCGTAAGCAAATTTAATCAAAGATTCTCTGAAATATGCCAAAGTTACACAAGCCGCAGCGTGAACACCTCCGGAATTATTGAATATATCAATACACAATCCGAGAAAAAAAGCGTAAATCAGTAAAAAATAACGATTTGATTGTAACGGAAACAACAAAATGCACAAGATGTACGGAAATACGGAGATATACCCGAAAAGTTCAACATAGTCAAACAAAACAACTTGCAAAGCAATCAGCAGCAAAGTACGCAAAACAATTTTTACAACATCATTATTCATCTTGCCCGGTATTTTGTTCTAATTCTATAATTTCCTCTAATCCAGTATTTTCTATTAAATAAACAGACTGCAATCGGGTCATATCATTAAATAATCTGACATTAATCGTATAGAAATTAGATGTTTCGGAAGTAAAAACCTGCTCTACAAAACCAATCGGAATATTTTCCGGAAATATGGTTGAGCTTCCGCCTGTTACCACTGTATCGCCTTTGTGCAGGTTGGCTAATTTAGGGATATCAATCAATTGGACATATCCGGCATTTTTTCCGTCCCAAACAACAGTTCCGAAATGTTCTGTGTCTGATACTTTCGCGGCTATTCTCGTTTTAAGATTAAGAATACTCTGAACAACAGCATAATTGTCAGACACATTTTCCACAATCCCGATAACTCCGTTGGAATTAATCACACCCATATCGGTTTTGATTCCATTTTCCTGCCCACCTTTGATAGTCAGATAATTACGTTTTTTTGAATAAGAATTTTTGATAACCAGACTTTGCAGCACCTGATAATCTGCGTCTAAATGCAGTTCAGGATTGACCGTAAAAGCCGAATCAATGATTACCCGGCTGTTATAGAGCAATTGCTGCAAATAAGCATTCTCTTTTGCCAACTGTTCGTTTTCTTGTTTCAGTCCGAAATATGATTTAACCCCGTTCACTTTGTCATAGACAAAACCGGAAACTTTATTAGACGAATTCACCGTCACACTCTGGTGGTAATTGTGTGATTTTATGGTCAAAAAAAATGCTATGCCAAAAAGCAGCAAAAACAGTATCGTAATACTGTTCCTTGTCAAGAATCTGATTATTTGCTGCATGGATTATCTTATTTAATCAAAATACTTTTGTATTTATTGATGTTTTTAATAACCATTCCTGTTCCTCTCACAACAGCTCGTAGAGGGTCTTCCGCAATAAATACCGGCAAATCGGTTCGTTGTGAAATCCGTTTGTCCAATCCACGAAGCAGTGAACCGCCACCTGCAAGATAAATCCCGGTATTGTAAATATCAGCTGCCAATTCGGGTGGTGTTTGTGATAGAGTTTCCAAAACGGCATCTTCAATTCGTTGTATGGATTTGTCCAACGCTTTAGCTATTTCTCTGTAAGAAACATTGATTTGTTTTGGTTTTCCGGTCAGCAAATCACGCCCCTGTACCATCATGTCTTCCGGTCCTTGGTCCAAATCTTCGATAGCTGCACCGATTTGTATTTTTATTTTTTCTGCTGTACTTTCCCCAACAAAAAGGTTATGTTGCGTACGCATATAGTAAACGATGTCGTTGGTAAACACATCTCCGGCAATCTTTACCGATTTATCACAAACGATACCGCCCAATGCCAGCACGGCAATTTCAGCAGTTCCACCACCTATGTCAACAATCATGTTTCCTTTCGGCTCCATAATATCTACACCAATACCGATAGCAGCTGCCATAGGTTCGTGAATCAGATATACTTCTTTTCCGTTTACCCGCTCGCAAGATTCCTTCACAGCACGCATTTCTACTTCTGTGATACCGGACGGAATACATACAACCATTCTCAATGCCGGCGTGAACAACTTCTTTTTCAGAGCCGGAATACTTTTTATGAAAAGGCTAATCATTTTTTCCGAAGCGTCGAAATCGGCGATTACTCCATCTTTCAACGGACGGATTGTTTTTATATTGTCGTGCGTTTTTCCTTGCATCAAATTGGCTTCCTGTCCAACGGCAATTACTTTGCCGGACATTCTGTCTCTTGCCACAATGGAAGGGCTGTCAACAACTACTTTTCCATTGTGAATAATAAGTGTATTTGCGGTTCCGAGGTCCATGGCAATCTCCTCGGTCATAAAATCAAAAAATCCCATAAACTAACTATGCATTAAAAAATTAGGTTAAATAAATGCCTCACAAAGTTAAGATAAAAAGCCGGGAAATATACTAATCTTATTTAATATTTTTTTAAAGGAAAAATTACCCAAAACGCTGAAAAATTCAACAATTTTGGGTAATAAATATTGAAATTAATCTAATTCTTAGTGTTTGAAGTGTCTTACTCCGGTAGTAACCATAGCCATCTTATGAGCGTCGCAATAATCAACACTCAGCTGGTCTTTAATCGAACCTCCGGGTTGGATAACCGCATTAACTCCCGCATTATGAGCGATTTCCACACAATCCGGAAAAGGAAAAAAGGCATCGCTTGCCATTACTGCCCCGTTCAAATCAAAGTCAAAATTCTGTGCTTTTTCAATTGCCTGACGCAAAGCATCTACACGTGAAGTCTGTCCGGTTCCAGAGGCACATAACTGCAAGCCTTTCGCCAAAACAATCGTATTGGATTTCGTATGCTTACTGATTTTTGACGCAAATAACAAATCTGCCACCTGTTCCTGAGTTGGAGCAACTTTAGTTACCGTAGTTAAATCTTCTGCAACATCAGTTTTAGCATCTTTGTCTTGAACCAAATAACCATTCAAGCAGCTTCTCACTTGTGTTTGAGGCAATTCCACATCTTTCAAAACCAGTAAAATACGATTTTTCTTTTCTTTCAAAATCGTTTGCGCCTCATCTGTGAATTGCGGAGCAATCACAACCTCGCAAAACAACTGATTGATTTCTTTTGCCGTATCCTCGTCAATCGTTCCGTTGGCAATCAAAACTCCTCCGAATGCCGAAACCGGGTCACCTGCCAAGGCCGCCAGATACGCTTCTTTCATGGTTGGTTTTTGTGCCAGTCCGCAAGCGTTATTGTGTTTTAAAATAGCAAATGTAGGTGCTTCATTTTTGAATTCATTCATTAGATTAACTGCTGCATCTACGTCTAATAAATTATTGTAAGACAATTCTTTACCATGTCTTTGTTCAAACATTACTTTAAAGTCACCGAAGAAATATCCTTTCTGATGCGGATTTTCGCCATAACGCAACTCCTGCCCTTTTGCTTCACTGATTTTTAATGCAGATTGATTTTCTGTTTGGTTGAAATAATTGAAAATTGCTGTATCATAATTCGAAGAAATAGCAAATGCTCTTGCTGCGAGATATTTTCTTTGTGCCAAAGTTGTACTGCTGTTCTGATTTTGAATAATGTCCAAAAACAACTGGTAATCGTCTACAGACGGAACGATAACCGTATCTTTATAATTTTTGGCAGCGGCACGAATCAAAGAAATTCCGCCGATGTCTATTTTTTCAATAATATCAGCCTCCGATGCTCCGGAAGCCACTGTTTTTTCAAACGGATATAAATCCACAATAACCAAATCTAACTGAGGAATCTCATATTCAGCCATTTCTTTCCTATCCTGTTCATTGTCCTGACGATTCAAAATTCCACCAAAAACTTTTGGGTGCAAGGTTTTTACTCTGCCGCCCAAAATAGACGGATACGAAGTCACATCTTCTACCGCAACCACCGGAATTCCTAATTCTTTAATGAAAGTTTCCGTTCCTCCGGTTGAATAAATTGTTACATTGTTTTGATGAAGTTGTTTAACTATCGGCTCTAATCCTGTTTTGTCAAATACAGAAATTAAAGCTGACTGAATCGTTTTGTTGATTGACATAATTATTTGGATTTAAAAATGCAAAATTAATGTTTGTTAGGCAATTAACACAATGATTTTTTAAAACAATTTACAGAAAAGTTTTTTAGCTGTTTTGTAACAAATGTATTCTTTTCGCTACTGATTGAGTAAGATATATACGAAATATGTTATACTTAAGACTGCTTAAAGAAAGTTTGCTATTTGCACTCAACGCATTAAAAAACAACAAATTAAGAACACTTTTGTCTTTACTTGGTGTAACAGTCGGTATTTTTTCCATTATAGCCGTTTTGGCCGCGGTAGATTCCATGGACAGAAGTATTCGCAGTGAACTTTCCAATCTTGACGGTAATATGCTTTTCGTTTCGCGGTATTCTTTTGGTCCCAGCGAAGTTCCCGCATGGAAAATAAAACAATTTCCGGACGTGACTTATGACGAATATGAAATGTTTAAACGAAGCAGCGACGGCATCGACAAAATATCGTTCAATTATTTCATGGGGGCATACAATATTAAATACGAAGATAATACCGCCAAGTCAATAAATCTGACGCCATGCAGTGCCGATTATGCTTATATTGAAAATCTCAAAATCGCCGAAGGACGTTTTTTTAATGAAGCTGAAGACGCTTCCGGAAGTCAGGTAATCATTATCGGACATGAGGTAAAAAATACTTTGTTTGACAATCAGAATGCTATCGGAAAAACAGTTCGGTTACTGGGTAAAAAATTTACGGTAATCGGGGTAATTGAAAAGCAAGGTGCCAGCCCTTTCGGACAAAGTAAAGACGGCTTGGCTTATATTTCCAGTAATTTTATCCGCAATAACTACGGACAAAACAACCGGTATTTTACGTCAGCGGTTTGTATTAAACCACAAAAAGATTATGACCAGCAGCTGTTCAAAGACAATATCACTCAAAGGCTCAGAAATTACCGCGGATTGAAACCCGATGATATGGATAATTTTTTCCTCAATGAATTTTCCGGATTAACGAGTTTTGTAGATTCTATTATTTTAAACCTGAATATTGTCGGTTGGATTATTTCCGGGTTTTCTCTTTTGGTGGGCGGATTCGGAATTGCCAATATTATGTTTGTTTCGGTAAAAGAACGTACACATATTATCGGCATTCAGAAATCATTAGGAGCTAAAAATCACTTTATTCTTTATCAGTTCTTGTTTGAAGCTGTAATTCTGTCTATCATCGGCGGATTGGTCGGTATATTTATGGTATGGCTGATAGCTATCAGCGTTTCGGCTATGGTTGATTTTGCTTTCGTGTTGAGCTTTGGCAATATCCTCATCGGAATATCACTGGCGGGATTCATCGGATTATTATCCGGAATTTTACCGGCAATTTCTGCCTCTAAATTAGACCCGGTCGAAGCTATCCGAACCGGAATATAACTCAATTAGGTTAATCAAAAACGGTTCAATACAGTCTTTTTACTCGTTGAAAAAAAGAAAACATAAATCAAATAATCTTTTTTTGCAATTTTACAATAACTAAATGATAAGCAAGCGGTAACTTTATCACTGCGGCACTTATGACAACTTTTTGCCTTGGTTTCGCTTTTAAAACAATGACAACAGATAACAAAATCAGCAATAATATGAAAAAAGCAACAGGTATTGGCGGTGTGTTTTTTAAATGCAAAGACCCAAAGAAAATGACAGAATGGTATCAAAAACATCTTGGATTGGAAACAAATCCTTACGGAGCGACTTTTGAATGGTATGAAAAACCCGACAGCAAAACAAAAGCACAAACACAATGGACGCCTTTTGCAGAAGATTCCAAATATTTTGACAAGGATTTTATGATAAACTATCGGGTCGAAAATCTGGAAGCACTTGTAGAAGAATTGAAAAAAGAAGGCGTAACCATTGTCGATAAAATCGAAACTTACGACTACGGTAAGTTTGTTCATATTCTTGATGCGGAAGGCAACAAAGTACAGTTGTGGGAAGCGATAGATTAATTTTTCCAAAAACTAAACAACCATTTTTCAATACATTATATAAATAAGAAACACGAGAATATACTCGTGTTTTCGCTATTATTCTATAAAGCAATCGAGAATAAAAATTACACATCTTCTCTGTTGTCGCTTTCCTCTTCCTTGCCTTCTTCAATCAATTCGTTGACTTCTTGCATTTCGCCTTTTT
Organism: Avrilella dinanensis; assembly: GCF_002807015.1. Classification (GTDB taxonomy): domain Bacteria; phylum Bacteroidota; class Bacteroidia; order Flavobacteriales; family Flavobacteriaceae; genus Flavobacterium; species Flavobacterium dinanensis. The sequence continues at coordinate 1,798,831 of NZ_NIPO01000001.1, forward strand.
CAAGGTTTTCTACTTCTTCTTCCTGCTCATCGGAATGACGGTCGATATGGAACGTGCAACCTATTGGAAAATGGTCGGAACCAACGGACTGATACGTAAAAAGTTCGTCGATAAAAACACCGGGACTGTGAAATAACAAATCTAGCGGAACACGGAAAAACCAGTATTTGGCGTGAAAGGTTGATATGACTCCCCTCCCGATACGTGCATCAATCAAACGACTCGTTTTTCGGAATAATACAGAAGATTTTGCCCAAGCCACATTGTTGAAATCGCCTGTAACCACCACAGGAAGTTTGTAATCTCTTACACGTTTTGCAACACTCAGTAAATCGCCGTCCCGTTCTTTGGAATTCACTTCTTCCGTTGGACTTGGCGGTGGCGGATGTACGCCAAAAAACACAAAACGGTATCCGTCCCGGGTTTCGAGTTCAGCTTCTATACTTGGTAAATCATCAGCAACGAAATAATGCGTTTGCACTTTGCAGACTTTCAGCTTGGTATAAAAGTGCATTCCGTAGGTGTTTTCCAACGTTACTTTTTCATAATTCGGATAATCTTTTTCCAAAACCCGCATCGCTTGTTCCCAATCGCTGTTGCTTTCCATCGTCAGGAAAATATCAGGTTGTTCTTGTTGAATCAAATTTACAAAACGTTGATATTCTGTATTGAACTGATATATATTGCAGGAAATAATCTTAATTTTATCCGACATATTTCCCGTCTGTTCAAACTTCGTTTTCCGCCAGAACTTCGTATAACGTATCAGAATAATCGCATGGTAAACTATCAGCACCACTTGTATTGATTGAATTATCCAAAACCATTGAGCATCTTTCACATAAAAGAAAACAGCAGTAAACACGATAATCTGCAATACAAAAATCTGCAATTTCATAAATTCGGACACACGGAACACCCAATGCTGATTTTGGATAAACGGCAGTACGCTCAGTACAATCAACAGTATCGATACTATCAGTAAAGCTATGGTCATATCACACAGATTTTCATTGTCTGATTTATTTATATTTATGAATAGACATTACCATCTATCTTAATTTTTAAAATATACATACCCCGGCATTAAATGAACTACATTTATTTTTATTGATTATTGGTTTTTCAATAAAAGTTTTCCCTAGGCTTCAAGCTCCATAATTTTTTGCTCGGGTGACTTTGGCATATTTAATGGTGTTTGGTTTTATCAATCAAAGATACCAAATTTTCAAAGTAATCATCAGATATTCGTTACTTTCTATAAAACAAAAAGTCCTTTACATTTCTGTAAAGGACTTTTAAAACAAGGCGGCGACCCGAGCTTGCGAATTGGCGAAGCAATCGACCGAAGGGACACGCCGTTCTTATAAAAAAAGAAAGCCTGTCTTTTTCAAGACAGGCTTCACTAAAACAAGGCGGCGACATACTCTCCCGCATGGTATTGCAGTACCATCTGCGCAATCGGGCTTAACTTCTCTGTTCGGAATGGGAAGAGGTGAGCCCCGATGCTATAACCACCTTAAGCTTTTCAGGCAAGAGGCATTAGCCATAAGGCATTAGCTTTTTACCCCCCATTAGCTATTGGNTATTTGGACCTTACAGAGCCAACCTGAGTCAAAAATTTATATCTTTGACCGTCATGGGAAGTTGTTGAAACAGATCAGTCCAAACGGCGAAGGCTGGGACGGTACATTCAACGGCAGAGAATTACCATCAACGGATTACTGGTTCCGGGTGGAGTACATCGAACCCAACACAGGATTACATCAAGAATTTAGAGGACATTTTACATTAAAACGATAAAATCGTTAAACCAACTCAATAAAACTAAAAGCTGCTCTGAAAAGAGCAGCTTTTTTGTTGGGTAAGAGTTATGGAAATAGGTTGTTGTTGATAAAGATATTTACAACAACTTTTTCTGAAATTCCCATGCTGTTTTCATAGATTCCTGTAACGAAGTTGTAGGTTCCCAGTTTAGTTTGTTTTTCGCCTGGCTGAAATCAGCATAGGCTTCCTGAATGTCGCCGGAACGACGAGGAAGAATATTGTAGTTGATTTTTAAGTTGTTAGCGTTTTCAAAAGCTTTAATTATTTCCAAAACAGTTGACCCCTTGCCAGAACCCAGATTAAAACATTCCAGATTCTTTTTATTCTCTTTGTTTAATAAATAATTTAAAGCTTTTACGTGGGCATCAACCAAATCGTTTACGTCGATATAATCGCGAATGGCTGTTCCGTCACGGGTGGTATAATCATTTCCGAAAACCCCTAAAGAATCACGGATACCAGCAGCTGTCTGGGTAATATAAGGGAGTAAGTTATTTGGAATTCCTTTTGGAATTTCGCCAATCAAACCAGATGGGTGAGCCCCCACAGGATTGAAATAACGCAATGATATGGCATTTTTTTGTTCGGCTTGTACGAAATCTGAAATAATTTCTTCGCCCATGTGTTTGGTTTTTCCGTAAGGAGATTCCGGTCTTTTCAGTGGGGTGTTTTCATCAATCGGCATTCGGTCTGCTTGTCCGTAAACAGTGCATGACGATGAAAAAATAAAATGGTCTGTTTCGGATTCGGTCATTGCTTCCAGCAAATTAATCAAACCCAACAAATTATTCCTATAATACATTAAAGGTTGCTGTACAGATTCGCCCACAGCTTTGTATGCCGCAAAATGAATAATTCCGTCCACAGATTCTTTTCTGAACAATTCTGTAACTGCTTTATTGTCCTTTAAATCAATCTGATAAAACTTGGGTGTAACGCCGGTTATTTTTGCTATTTTGCCTAAAAAACTTTTATCAGAATTAGATAAATCATCAATAATAATTACCTGAAAACCTGCTTGCTGCAACGCAACCACTGTGTGTGAGCCTATGTATCCTAAGCCTCCTGTGACTAATATATTCATAATCCAAAGATAAAAATAAAGATTAAATAAATCGTCTGATAAGTAAAATAGAGATAATTGTTTGTTAAATGTTGCAATGGAAAGTTCATTTTATCGTTTATCTTTTGAAACAAGGAAAAATTTGAAGTATTTTTACCTCATTCAATCAGACAATCCAAAAATACTATTTTTTGAAAAACACAATGGCTACAAATAATATATTAGTAATCGACGATGATGTATCGTTTTGCATGCTATTAAACACTTTTTTGACCCGAAAAGGATTTGCTGTTTCTACGGCTTATTCCATTGAAGAGGCGAAACAATTGTTTGACCAGACAAAGTTTCAACTGATTCTTACTGATGTCAGGCTGCCTGATGGCGATGGTGTGGAAATCCTTAAATATGTCAAAGAAGAAAATCCGATGATTCAGGTTATTCTGATGACGGGTTATACCGATATCAAAACGGCGGTAAACGCAATGAAACTGGGAGCATTTGACTATGTTGCCAAGCCGATAAACTCAGACCAGATTTTAGATACCATTCAGCAAGCATTATCGAAAAGTACCGATAAACGTACGGTTTCAGAACCGAGGACTGCTGCCAGAGAAAATTCATCTGAACAAGTGAGTAATGTGGATTATGTCAAAGGGAAAAGCGAGAAATCGAAGCAATTGCACCATTTCATTGACGTAGTCGCACCGACTAATATTTCTGTGTTGATTATTGGCGAAAGCGGTACCGGAAAAGAGAATATTGCTTATTCTATCCATAAAAAAAGTGAACGAGCACAAGCACCCTATATTGCAGTGGATTGCGGAGCTATTCCTAAAGATTTAGCAGCGAGTGAGTTTTTCGGTCATGTTAAAGGCTCATTTACCGGAGCGGCGAATGATAAAACAGGACATTTTGAGGCGGCAAACGGCGGAACAGTTTTTCTGGACGAAGTAGGTAATCTCTCTTATGATGTGCAGATACAATTGCTACGGGCGTTGCAGGAGCGAAAAGTGAAACCGGTGGGAAGTAGTAAAGAAATAGATGTGGACATTCGCGTGATTGCGGCAACGAATGAAGATTTGCAAAAGGCAGTGAGAGATGGCAAATTCAGGGAAGATTTATATCATCGGTTAAATGAATTTTCGATTCAGGCACCGCGGCTGGCGGAACGTAAAGAAGATATTTTGTCTTTTGCTGATTTCTTTTTGCATCAGTCTAACAGCGACTTGAACAAAAATGTCAGAGGGTTTTCGCCCGAAGTTCAATCGTTCTTCTTGGAATACGAATGGCCGGGGAATCTACGGGAAATGAGAAACATCATTAAGAGAGCCGTTCTTTTGTGCGTTGATAATGTGGTTGGCATCGATGTTTTGCCTTCCGAAATTTTTGACCGTACTAATGATTTTGACGATGAAGATATAGAATATGAAAGCAATTCTCAAGAAGATAATTTAAAATTATATTCCTCTAAAAGCGAAGAAAAAACCATTCGATTAGCGTTAGAAAAAGCCAAATTCAACAAAACCAAAGCTGCTAAAATATTAGGAATCGACCGAAAAACCTTGTATAATAAAATTAAATTGTATGATATAGAAGTTTAAGAGCCTGTTTAAATTTGTATTGTAAAAATGTTTATAGGTTATTTTTGAGGTAGAACAAGGCAAATTTTCAAAGGATAGCAGAGCTATCGTTTTAAAATTTAACGCAGTTATGACCAAAAAGAAGCATAAACAAATTATTAGATAAATTTTAAACAGGCTCTTTTTGCCTGAAATTTTCTATCATAATTGCACCACTTAGTGGTTGTTCATAATTCTAAACAGGCGTTAAATTACAAGTAATTTGAAAATTTTGGATAGCGTGTAAAACAAAAAAACCTGCAATTTCAATGAAATTACAGGTTTTAAAAAAATGTTTTTGCGGTCTGGACGGGACTCGAACCCGCGACCTCCTGCGTGACAGGCAGGCATTCTAACCAACTGAACTACCAAACCAAAAACAAAAAATTTTATAAATAAAAAGAGCTTAAAAATCCCTGACGAAACAGAGGTTTGCTACTTAGCGGTCTGGACGGGACTCGAACCCGCGACCTCCTGCGTGACAGGCAGGCATTCTAACCAACTGAACTACCAAACCGTTCGCTGTATAGCGGTGCAAATATATAACTGTTTTTTATTTCTACAAATATATTTATTGTTTTTTATGCATTATTTTTCATACGACCGGAATCACATAAAAAAAGTCGGAAAAATCAATGTTTTCCGACTTTTTTTATTCTCTCTGAATCTGACAATTACAACAAATTGTTGATAGCGTCCACATAGGTTTGTTTCGGTGCCACACCAACCTGGCGTGCAACTACTTCTCCGTTATGGAAAACCAAAACGGTTGGAATATTTCTAATCCCGTACTGTGAAGCAAAATCCTGGTTTGCGTCCACATCAACTTTTCCTACTACTGCTTTTCCGTCAAATTCTGAACTGATTTCCTCGATTACCGGTCCTAACATTTTGCATGGTCCACACCATTCCGCCCAAAAATCTACCACTACCGGTTTGTCTGATTTTAAAACTACTTCTTCGAAAGTAGCATCTGTTATTTCTAATGCCATAATTCTCTTATTTTGGTTATTTAACTCAACAAATTTACAGATATTTTCATTGAAAAACTACTCCCTTTAATAAGTTTTCATTATTCCACTATTGATTTTATCAATTAATCTCGAATGTTACGCCTAATTGTTCTAGCTCTTCCAGCAAATCTGTAGTAATGTCCACACGTGTATTCCGGCTTGGCATCACAATCTTGTTTTTAACTTTATATTCTACCGCCGGCTCAGCCACCATCACTTCTTCATTTTCGCTTGAATCTATCATATCATCTGGTATTTCCGGTATATTTGGCGTGATAGTTTGTGCAGAATCCAGTTCTGAAATTTCAAAAACCACCTTTCGCTTGCCTTTATTTTGCTCAAGCAAATCACGGATTTTTTCTAATTTTCCGGCATCAATCTCTTTGATATCCAGTTTCAGCATCAGTTCTTTGGCGTAATTTTCCATTACTTCATGCAACGATTTGATATCAACGATTTGCAATTTAGGTTCGCCTGGCTGCCCGGTACGTTTATCCGGCCAACCTTCTCTGACAATGGCTTTTACATACACAAAATTATTTTTGAACAGCAAATGTCTGTTTTTGAGATAATCGTCATTAAACAGCCGCAGCTGATAACTTTCGTCATATCCTTCGATGGTAAACATTCCCCACGCCTTGCCTTTTGCTGAAGTCCGATGATCTTCTTCGGTTATCATTCCTCCAAAACTAACGGTTTTGCCCAGCAATGGTTTTAAATCTTTCAGCGAAATGAGCTTAGTTCTGCAATATCCTTTCATCTCGTATTTAAAATCATCTAACGGGTGCCCGGAGATGTATATGCCGACAACTTCTTTTTCCCGTGCCAGTTTTTCCATTGTTCCCCATTCCTCACATTGAGGGACTTCAGGCTCGGGAATTTGCACTTCGCTTGCCTCGCCGAATAAACTTACCTGTGCCGAATTTTCATTTTCCTTAAATCGGGCAGCATATTTCAACACTTTTTCCAGAAACGGCACACCGTCATTTTCTTCATGAAAATATTGAGCCCGGTGTATTCCTTCAAAACAGTCGAAACAACCTGCCAATGCCATATTTTCAAAAGCTTTTTTGTTGGCAGCTCTCAAATCAATACGTTTTGCCAAATCAAATACCGATTTGTATTTACTGTCTGCACGGTTCTCTACGATAGTCTGCACAGCTCCTTCCCCAACGCCTTTGATTGCTCCCATTCCAAAACGGATTTCGTATTTGTCATTTACGGCAAATTTATATTGAGATTCATTGACATCGGGACCTAAAACCGCCAATCCCATACGACGGCATTCTTCCATAAAAAAGGTTACCTGTTTAATATCATTCATGTTATTGGACAGCACTGCCGCCATATATTCTGCCGGATAATGTGCTTTGAGATAGGCCGTTTGATACGCCACCCATGCATAGCAAGTAGAATGGGATTTGTTGAACGCATACGCTGCAAATGCTTCCCAGTCTTTCCAGATTTTTTCCAGTGCCTGTTCATCATGTCCTTTAGCTTTTGCCTGCTCGATAAACTTCGGACGCATTTTATCGAGTACGTCACGTTGTTTTTTCCCCATTGCCTTACGTAATACGTCGGCTTCACCTTTGGTAAAGTCTGCCAGCTTTTGTGACAAAAGCATTACTTGCTCCTGATATACCGTAATTCCATAGGTTTCTTCGAGATATTCCTGGCAAGCATCTAAATCGTAGGTAATTGGTTCTTGTCCGTGCTTACGGCGGATAAATGACGGGATATATTCCAACGGCCCCGGGCGATACAGAGCATTCATGGCAATCAAATCGGCAAAAACAGTAGGTTTCAGCTCACGCATATATTTTTGCATACCAGGGGACTCGTATTGGAAAATCCCGACGGTTTCCCCTCTTTGGAACAACTCATAAGTCTTGACATCATCAATCGGAAATTCATCTGGATTCAACACGTCGCCGGTACGCAAACGAATAATTTCACAAGTATCTTTGATTAATGTTAATGTTTTTAATCCCAAAAAGTCCATCTTGAGCAATCCGGCACTTTCCGCCACCGAGTTGTCGAATTGGGTTACATATAAATCTGAATCTTTTGCCGTAGTTACCGGAACGAAATTGGTAATATCATCTGGTGTAATAATTACACCGCAAGCATGAATACCAGTGTTTCTCAAAGAACCTTCGAGTACCTGAGCCTGATTGATTGTTTGTGCTTCCAAATCATCTTTCCTGGCAATCTGAATCAGCTCTTTAACTTTATCAAATTCTTCTGAACGCAGGGCTTTCTTCACTTCATCTTCCTGCTCATTCAGGAATCTTGCCAGATTCCACTTTGACGGCATCATACCCGGAATTAATTTTGCCAGTTTATCTGCCTCAAACAAAGGTAAATCCAGCACTCTCGCCGTATCACGAATCGCCGATTTGGTCGCCATTTTACCATAAGTAATAATCTGTGCAACCTGATTTTGACCGTATTTATCAATCACATACTGCATGACTTTTGACCGGCCTTCATCATCAAAATCAATATCAATATCGGGCATGGAAATCCTGTCCGGATTCAGGAAACGCTCAAAAAGCAAATCGTATTCAATCGGGTCTAAATTGGTAATTCCTAAACAATATGCAACCGCCGAACCTGCCGCCGAACCACGACCCGGCCCTACGGAAACGCCCATTTCACGAGCCGCTGCAATGAAATCCTGAACAATCAAAAAGTATCCGGGATAACCGGTACGCTCAATCGTCGCCAGTTCAAAATCTAATCTTTCAGAAATTTCCGGCGTAATTTCCTTATATCTTTTTTTCGCCCCTTCATAAGTGAGGTATCTGAGGTAGTTATTTTCCCCACGTTTGCCGCCGTCTTTTTCGTCTTCCAAATCCTGAAATTCTTCCGGAATGGCAAACTTTGGCAGTAATACATCTCTGTGCAGGGCATAAATTTCTATTTTATCGACAATATCTTGTATGTTGATGATTGCCTGAGGAAAATCACGAAAGGACGTTTTCATTTCTTCCGCCGATTTGAAATAATAATTGTCATTCGGCATTCCGAACCGGAAACCACGACCACGACCAATCGGTGTATCTTTCTTTTCGCCGTCTTTTACACAAAGTAAAATATCGTGTGCATTGGCATCTTCTTTTTCCGCATAAAAAACATTGTTGGTAGCGACAGCCTTTATGTCGTGTTTCACCGACCATTGCATCAACGTTTGATTGACTCTGTTTTCATCTTCCTGGTCGTGACGCATCAGCTCAATGTAGAAATCGTCAGCAAACTGGGTTTTCCACCAAAGCAAAGCTTCTTCCGCCTGTCTTTCTCCGATGTTAAGGATTTTTGACGGTACTTCGCCCTGCATTCCGCCGGTAAGCACGATAATATCTTCTTTATATTTTTCTACAATCGTTTTGTCGATACGTGGCACATAGTAAAATCCGTTGGTGTGTGCCAGCGATGTCATTTTTGCCAAATTGTGGTATCCTTTTTTGTTTTTAGCCAGAAAAACTACCGGGTAGCCGTTGTCTTTGACTTTTTTGTTGGTATGGTCTTCACAAACATTCAACTCACAACCAACGATTGGTTTAATTATCGCTTCAGTAGGTTCTTCCCCGGTTTCTGCCAACTGTTTGTTTTTCGATTCTGCAGATTTATTATGCGAAAGTATCGCACTGACAAACTGAAACGCTCCCATCATATTACCTAAATCAGTCATCGCCACGGCTGGCATTTTTTGTTTCGTTGCCAATCCGACCAACTGATTGACAGATATGGTGGATTGCAGAATCGAAAACTGGGTATGATTGTGCAAATGAGAAAACACCGCCGATTCCAATGCTTTTAAATCATTTTCTGATACTTCGATCATATCATCGGAAATGACTCCCGCTTTTTCTAATTGTTTTCGGATTTGTTCGGACTCTTGTTTGAGATTGATGTGTTTGAGTCCGATTAATTCAATTGATTTCGGATTGTTTTCTTTAAAAATTCTCAGAAAACCATTCGGTTGCTGCAATTCATCTTCGCTAAAAACTTCTCTACGCATCAGCTCGAAAAAACAGCGTGTGGTCGCCTCTACATCGGCAGTAGCATTGTGTGCCTCAGCAAAAGGTTGTCCGAATAAATATTCGTGCAATTCGGTCAAAGTCGGTAGTTTATACCGACCTCCGCGACCTCCGGGTAATTTCAGCAATTCTGCGGTGGTTTCTGTACAAGTGTCCAAAACCGGTTTTTCAGTCAGCGTATTTTCAAAGCTTTTTCTGTAAAACTCGCACCCCATAATATTTACGTCGAAACCTACATTTTGCCCAACAACAAACTTTGCTTTTTGCAATGCCTGATTGAATTCGCTCAAAGCAAAATCTAAATCAACACCTTTTTCTGTCGCTAAAAGTGTAGAAATTCCATGTATCCGCTCGGAATCATACGGAATATCAAAACCTTCAGGCTTAATCAGAAAATCTTTGTGTTCAACTACACGTCCCATTTCGTCATGTAACTGCCAGGCAATCTGAATACATCTCGGCCAGTTGTCCGTATCTGTGATGGGTGCGTTCCAGCTCTTGGGTAACCCTGTAGTTTCGGTATCGAAGATTAAATACATAGTTTTATTGTGAATTTTCAAAGTATAAGAGCCTGTTTAAAATTTATCTAATAATTTGTTTATGCTTCTTTTTGGTCATAACCGCTTTAAATTTTAAAACGATAGCTCTGCTATCCTTTGAAAATTTGCCTTGTTCTGCCTCAAAAAATAACCTATAAACATTTTTACAATACAAATTTAAACAGGCTCTAAATTTACAACAAAAAAAGCAGTAGAAAAATTCTACTGCTTTTAAATATGCAAGTATTTGAGTGGCATTAATTTACGCCACCACCCAAAGATTTATACAATTTTATTAATGCGAGATGCTTCGCCAACTGTGTATTTACAATACTCAATTCGGCAGAAAGCTGACTTTCTTTGGCGGTCAGCACTTCAATATAACTCGCCATACCGTTGTTGAGTAGTTCTTCGGAATATTCTACTGCATCAGAATATGCCTTAAACTCTTTCTCTTTTAAAGACAATTTCTTTTCGTTTGACTGAAAAGTGTCCATTGCATCGGATATTTCCTTAGATGCCAGCAATAACGTTTGCTGATAGCTGTACAAAGCTTTTTCCTGCTCAGACAAGCTTACTTCATATTGTGTTCTTATCTGGCGTTTGTTGAAAATCGGCTGGGTCAATCCGCCCAACACATTTCCGAACAGCGAGCCTACATCAAAAATTTTGGAAAAATCAACTGTCTGGAATCCGCCCGTTGCCGTGATATTTAACGTCGGAAAAAAGTTTGTCCGGGCCACATTAACCTGTTCAAAAACATTACGAAAAACCATTTCTGAAGCGATTACATCTGGTCGGTTAAACACATATTCCGTCGGTACTTCACGAACCAAATCTGTCGATATTTCGCCTGAATAAGTAGCCGACCTTTCTACTTCAGAAGGCATTTTTCCTAACAAAATATTGAACGCATTTTCCTTCAGCTTAATGCTGTTATTAATATCAATAAGCAACGATTGTGCACTGAGCCATTGGGCTTCAGCCTGTTTGACAGCTACTTCGGTAATCCGTCCTGATGATTTTAGTGCCTGATTGGTTTCAACGCTTTGTTCACGATTGGCGATGGTCGCTTCAGCAATTTTTTTCTGTTCGTCCAATGCTAATAATTCAAAGTAAGTCGAAGCAACCATGGCAATCAGCTCGGTTTTCACTGCCTGATGAGCCGCAAGGGTTTGCAGATAAGATGCCTCAGCCATATTTTTCTGACTGGTAATTTTTCCCCAGATGTCCGGTTCCCAGCCTACTGTCGCTGTCAAATCATATTGGTCAATATGCCGCCTTTGTCCTATCAGACTTCCCATCATGGTATTAGTTGAATTGACCGAATGAGAATAATTTGCCCCTACGTTCAAAGTTGGCAAATAGGCAGCTTTTCCTTGCATCAAATAGGCTTTGGATTGCTCAATATTCTGCAAAGCGATACGAATATCATTGTTATTGCTGAGAGCTGTCCGGATATGTTCCTGCAAATAACTGTCGGTCAGGAATTCCTGCCAGGCAACTTGTTTGGGTAAGCTGTCCACAAAAGTATCTGTCAGGAATCCGTTTGGTAACTCCGGTTTTTGATAACTTTTTGTAGCAACACACGACTGTAATCCTACAACAATTATCAGTAATAATATATATTTTGAAAACTTATAAAAACTATTCATTATCAACGGGTTGATTAAATTTGACAGGTTTAATTTTCTCTTGTAAATACTGGAATATCACATACAAAACCGGAATAACAAACACTCCGATAATAGTACCTGCCAATAATCCGAAAGCAGCACCAGTTCCGATTGAACGGTTACCAATAGAACCTACTCCTCCGGCAAAAACCAATGGCATTAATCCTAATATAAACGCAAATGATGTCATGAGGATAGGACGTAATCTCGCCTTGGCTCCTTCAATAGCCGCTCTTGCGATGGTATCTCCCTGTTGGCGGCGTTGCAAAGCAAACTCTACAATCAGAATAGCATTTTTCGCCAATAATCCTACTAGCATAACCAATGCAATCTGGAAATAGATGTTGTTTTCCAAACCTGCCAGATATTGGGCTAAGAATGCCCCCATTACTCCTGTCGGAACAGAAAGTAATACGGCGAACGGCAACATATAGCTTTCATATTGTGCAGCCAAAATGAAATATACAAAAACCAGACACAAAAAGAAAATCATTACGGTTTGCGAACCTGCGTTGATTTCTTCACGAGTTAGTCCGGAAAAATCTATACTATAATTACGCGACAAACTGCTCGAAGCCACCTCCTGAATTGCCCGGATAGCATCGCCCGAAGAATACCCCGGACTTGGTGCACCCGAAATATTTGCCGACGTAAACAAATTGAAACGGTTTATCGACTGCGGACCGTAAACTCTTTGTAAATCTACAAACTGACTCAATGGTGCCATCGCTCCGCTCGCTGTTCGTACAAACATACTGTTCAGGCTTCGCTGGTCGGTTCTGCTTTCGGGCGGCGATTGTAACATTACCCGGTATTGTTTACCGAAACGGGTAAAATCTGACACATAATTTCCTCCGATATATCCCTGCAATGCAGAAAAAATATCCTGCACGGAAACTCCTGATTGCTTAGCCCGCACAACATCTAAAATAATTTCATACTGAGCATAAGATGTATCAAATGAAGTCTGAGCATACATGATTTCCGGTCTTTCAGTCAAAGCCTGAATATAATCATGAGCTACCTGGTCAAAATCTTTAATATCGCCACCACTGCGGTCTAACAATTTCATATCAAATCCGCCGGAAAAACCGAATCCCGGAATACTTGGTGGCTGGAAAAATATCATTTTTGCCTCAGGAAAATCTTTATTTGCTATAGCAAACAGCTTTCCGATTACAGCATCTGTAGAAGTTTCTTCGGTGGTTCGTTCTTTAAAATCTTTCATCCGTACCATCATGAATCCGTAGTTGGACCCTGCTCCGGATATCAAACTTCGTCCGGAAATCACAGTAACAAATTCCACGCCCGGAAGTTTTTCTGCTCTCGCCGAGAAATCTCTCTGCAGTTGATATACCCTATCCATTGATGCTCCTGAAGGCAACTCAATATTCCCCATGATAAATCCTCTGTCTTCACTCGGTACAAAACCGGAAGGCATGGCTTTATTGGTCAAATAAATTGCTGCCATACAGCCTAAAAGAATTAACCCCGTAACCCATTTGTGACGGAAAAGGAATCCGAATGCCCGACCGTACTTTGCCGTCATTGCATTGAATGCGGTATTAAAACTATTAAAAAACTTTCTGAGTAATCCTTTTTGCTTTTGTTCATCTTCGTGATGAGGTTTCAGAAACAAAGCACACAATGCAGGGCTCAGCGTCAGTGCATTAACTGCCGAAATAGCAATCGCAACAATTAGTGTAATCCCGAATTGCTTATAAAAAACTCCCGTCGGACCAGTAATAAACGTTACCGGAATAAATACCGCACACATTACTAAAGTAATGGATATAATCGCTCCGGATATTTCACTCATCGCACTTTTAGATGCCGTCATGGCATCTTCGCCGGTTTTTTCCATTTTGGCGTGAATCGCCTCGACGACGACAATTGCATCGTCCACAACAATACCGATTGCCAGGACTAATGCAAACAATGTCAGAAGGTTAATCGTAAACCCGAAAAGATTCAGGAAGAAAAAAGTTCCGATAATAGATACCGGCACAGCAATAAGCGGAATCAATGTGGAGCGAAAGTCCTGCAAAAACACATATACTACTATAAAAACCAATATAAAGGCTTCGATAAGCGTGGTAACCACTTTGGATATGGACGCATCAAGGAATTCATTCGAGTCCATATTGATTCGGTATTTTATTCCTTCCGGTAAATTTTCGCCTATTATTACCAATTCATTTTTAACCTCTTCAATAATTTCGCGGGCATTGGAACCAGGTGTTTGATATATTGCCATTGACACCGCTTGTTGCCCGTCCAATTCAGCACGCCCGGCGTAAGTTTGTGAGCCCAACTCAATGTCTGCTACATCTTTCAGCCTCAACACCTGACCATTTGCCAATGATTTGATTACAATATCTTCATATTGAGATTCGGTTTGATATTTACCGCTATAACGGATTATATACTGAAAAGCTTCTCCGGAATTTTCTCCCAACTGACCGGCAGCTGCTTCCAATGATTGTTCATTAATCGCTGCGGAAACATCAGCCGGAACCAATCCGTAGTTTGCCATTTTAACCGGGTCGAGCCATATTCTCATCGAGTAATTTCTCGCACCGAAAACATTAGCATCTCCTACTCCGTTGATACGTTTTATTTCCGGAATAACATTGATATTCAAATAATTCTGAATATAGGTATCATCATACAAATCACCATCAGCATAAAAAGAAAGGAACATCAACGAACCTCCTTGTTGCTTGGTGGTTGTTACTCCTGAACGGGTTACTTCTCCCGGTAGTAAAGGTGTTGCTCTTGATACCCTGTTTTGCACGTTTACTGCAGCAATGTCGGGGTCAATTCCCTGTTTGAAAACCACTTGAATCGATGCTGAACCGTCATTACTTGCCGTGGAAGTGATATAATCCATTCCTTCTACCCCGTTGACCTGTTCTTCAATAGGAATAACGACACTGTTCAACACCGTTTGAGCATTCGCTCCCGGATAAGAAGCCGAAACCTGTACCGACGGCGGTGCAATATCCGGATATTGTGTGACCGGTAATGTGCTTAACCCTAATATCCCCAAAATCACAATAATGATAGATATTACGGTAGATAAAACCGGACGTTCTATGAAAGTTTTAAGCATAATTCACTCTTTAAAATACCGGATTAATAGATTGTACTACCGAATCGAAATCGACTTTTTTAGGCTGAATAGCTGTTCTGTTTCTCAGCGTCCCCAAGCCGGTAATCACTACCTGCTCACCGGGTTCTATACCCTGATTCACTATCGCTGTGTTGTTTATCCTGTCCTGAATATCAACGATTGTGGAAACCACGGTATCATTAACCACTTTATACACCAAAAACTTCCCTTGTTGTTCAAATGTGGCAACTGACGGAACAGCAACGGCATTGTCATAAACTCTTGGCAACATGACCAAACCACTGTTTCCGTTGCTCAGCATATTGTCCGGATTCGGGAAAGAAGCTCTAAACTGAACTGTTCCGGTAGCCGGGTCTATCTGTCCGCTGATGGTTTCTACTTTTCCTTCGTGCGGATAAACAGAACCGTCAGCCAAACGAAGTTTTACTGATGGAATATTCTTTATTTTTTCAGACAAACTTTTACCGTCCAGCTGATTAAGAAACTGAATATATTGTTTTTCATTCATCGTGAAATAAGCATAAACCATGCTTATGTCTGCCACGTTAGTAAGTGGTGTCTGGTCTGAAGGTCCAACCAAACTCCCTTCTCTGAATGCTATCCTACCAACAACTCCGTCAATCGGGCTGCGTACAATAGCATAATCCAGGTTGGCATTGGCATTCTGATAATTGGCCTTCGCCTGTGCCAGTCCGCTTTTCGCTGAAGCCAGATTCGCTTTGGCAGTTTCCAGTTGAATACTGCTGATGATTCCTTTTTCTACCAATGGTTTTAGCTTATCTACCTCTACCTGAGCGACGTTTACATTCGACTCAGCAACAGCAATTCCTGACCTTGCAGCGTTGGCAGTTTCAGCAAAAGTGTTTGCCTCTAACTGAAACAAAGGCTGTCCTTTTTTTACTTTCTGTCCTTCATCGACATACACTTTCTGTACATAACCCTGAATTTTTGCCCGGACATCATTGTTGATTTTCCCTTGAATATTTGCCGGAAAATCCTGATAACCGGTTACCGTTCTTGTCGCTACCTCAACCACTTCCAACTGAGGGGCAGGCGGAGCCGATGCTTGTTGCTTTTCTGCACACCCGACCATGGCGAATAAAGCGGAAACAAGCCCTAATTGCTGTATATATTTGTTCATAAATTATTGGTTTTGTTTAAGAATATGCTCACCAAACATATTCTTATTTTACTTAACGGACAAAATTAACCATTGCTAATGGGGAAAAATAAGTTCTTGTATTAATTTTTTCTTAATAAAGATAATCTAAAGACCTGTTTTTAGACATAGTGAATCGTTTATCATTCTGAAAGAGTAAAAACCCGAGTTTTCGAATTTTAGGCAGTTTATAAGTGCATTCACAAACCAATAAAAAAACCGGCATTAACCGGTTTTTATTTCAATTTAATTTTCCAAAGGCAGAAAACTGTAATTCTTAGAATAATACAGCATTTGTTCTGCAAAAGTCTGCGGATAGGTAACCACGATATCCACAATATTTCCGTCTTTGTCAGTCATCGGATAAAGCACCGGATTCACAAATCCTCTGTATGGTGGTGTATCGAATTTCTTATTTCTTTCTAATACTTCTCTATGTAATTCCTGGTCAACTTTTACCCCGTAATTTTCCACCAACAATTTTCCTGCTTCATAATCCCCTTCGGATTTAATACGTTGCACTTCTCTGAGCAACTCCCCGAAAATCTCATGTAGCTTGTCATAATCATTAATTTTGAAATAGGTTTTTCCGTCTTTCTTAATCTTTTCAATCACTTTTTCGTCCTGACCTTTTTCAAACGCCCACGCACTTACCCATTGTCTGTTTCGCATGTGTGCCTCCTCGATGTCATTTCCCGGTTCAATACGCACCAACTGGGTCATCAAGCCATTTCGGATATAATCATTATAAGCGGCTTTTGCCATACTTTTCCAATCGTCAACCAAGCCTAAAGTCTGTATTTTTTCATTATACAAGAAATACAAAGCCACCAAATCGGCACGTCCTTCCTCCAAAGTTGAAGCATAACTTTTCAACGTTTCTTTCGGTGTTCCCACACCCGGATTAAGTTTTCCGGATGCATGTCCTATCACTTCATGCAAAGCCGTGTGCAACTTATCGGCAATTTCGCCATATTTTTCAGTAAGCTGTACTTCCTCGTCATCAAAAGCAAATTCTTTCAGTTTTTCGCTTCCCCCGGTTTTGTTGTATGCTTCAATAATATTCCCCAACGAAACTGATTTTGAACCATGTTCAGCACGAATCCAGTCTGCATTAGGCAGATTGATACCGATTGGTGTCGATGGTGAACAATCGCCTGCTTCAGACGCTACCACTACGGTTTTATAGGAAATCCCGACCACATTTTCTTTTTTGTGCTTGTCCATCAACGGCGAATGGTCTTCAAACCATTGGGCATTTTCAGACACTACTTCCATTTTGGCAGACATATCAAAATCTTTGATTTGCACCGTACTTTCAAAAGTTGCTTTATGCCCCAGCGGGTCGTTATACACCTCGATAAAACCATTGATATAATCAATATTTCCTTCTGTAGCGTTTACCCAGGCAATGTTGTATTCGTCCCATTTTTCCAAGTCTCCAGTTTTGTAATAGTCAATCAACAGCTTGAGTGCATCAGCCTGAGCTCCATTTTCTGCTACCTCAACTGCTTTTTCCAGCCAATAAATCACTTTGTCGATAGCTGCACCATACATTCCGCCACTTTTCCACACTTTTTCCTCGATTTGTCCATTGGCATTACGAATCAGTTTACTGTTCAAACCCCAGGACAATGGTTTATCCGGGTTTGGATTTTGCTTGGCGGAATAAAAATCCTCCACATCTTTTGCCGTAATATTTTTGCCATAAAAATTTACCGCAGACCCCTGTACCAATCCTTTAGATTCATCGAGATTCACTTTTTTCGCATCAACATCGTTAAACAAAATTTCCACAATTGTTCCGTCCAAGCTGGTTTTAGTGGCTGCTAAAAGTTCTTCCAGATAAGTCTGAGAGAAATCCGGCTTGATTTTATCGTTGGAATAATGATGATGTATGCCGTTTGAAAACCACACTCTTTTCAGGTATATTTCGAAGTTTTTCCAGTCTTCGGTGGTTTTGTCGCCGTCATATTTCTGGTAAATATTTTCCAGTGCCGCCCTGATTTTAAGGTTGTGTTTATAGTTTTGGTCCCAGAAAATATCCCGACCTGCATAGCCTGCTTCGGATAGATAATATACTAATTTTTTCTCTTTCAGGGTTAGTTTGTCCCAGCCTGGCACTTCATAATTAATTACCTGGATATCAGCAAATTTCTCTGTCTGAAATTCTACAGATTTTAAGCTATCCACTACTGCTTTCATATTGTCATCGATTTGGGCGTTTTTTTTGTCTGAGCAAGAAGTAAAAGTCATTGCCCCCAGCAAAATCGCCAATGCTACTGATTTTTTATTCATGATTATTATGCGTTTTCATTACTTATCAAACAAATATACAAAGAATTCGGCTAACTGATTCTTTTGAACTCGTTTTTGGTTTTTTAGCACAAAGTATCTACACCAATTATATTACCCGTGAAAAAAGTATCCCAACATAAAGGCGTTAAAATGCTTTTCTTTCTTAAAAAAGTAATTACTTTGTGATTATAAAATTTTTATATGGAAATTCCTATAATCAATATCTGTTTCCAGAAAAGGCTGAAAAAAGTCTTTCAAACAAATGCATCAGAGCAACGACGATAAATTGCTTATCGAAGATGTTTTGATGATGAAACTTATGTAGCATGAATAATCTGAAAGACCTGAATATCGAAAAAGAAATTTTGCCTTTGTTTGACCATTCGCTGAATGCGTTTGCAAAGAAAAAAATTCTGGATATTTTATCTAATCCGTTATCTTCGGTAGGAGAAATTACCCAACGCCAAAACATACTGAAAGGATTTGCCGAAAACCATAAAATCCTGAAAGATTATTCCTATACTGTTTTGTTCGTGAATGAGGTTTATTTCTTTCTCAATAACGAAAAAATCGAAGATTTATCTCAAAAGAAATGGCGGTACAAACTATTCGCGTCCCGACAAGAGAAAACAAAATACCTCAGCAAATTCAATCAGCTTATTTTATTCTTTTTCCGGTTAGAATCGAGATATTTCACAAGGTTAAATTTAGAATCTTTTCCTAAAGAATACAGTTCGAGCATTCAGCGTATTTTACATTTTTTATCTCTTTTTGAACTGTATAAATATGAATATATTATCCGTGAAAAAAGATTACAAGACAAACACATTATCGAACTAACGAAAAAAGTCGCCAACCTTCAAAAAGAGGAATTAATTCAAACTTTTTGGGAAGATTTTTTTCTGTTTGAAGCCTATCTTTCTATTCATTTCAGCATACTGAATAATGATTTTTCATTTCCGAAATTTACTGACAACTCCATTAAATTATCCGATTTTTACCACCCGTTGCTGACTAATCCTGTAAAAAATAATTTTGAAACCAACCGTCGTGTAATCGTAATGAATGGTCCGAATATGTCAGGAAAATCGACTTTTCTGAAAGCAGTAGCACTCTGTGTGTATTTTGCTCATTTGGGAATCGGAATTCCGGCAACGACGGGTGAAATTCCGTTTTGTGATTATTTTTCCATAGAAATAAATCGGCGCGACAACATCATGAATGGTTACAGTCATTTTATGACCGAAGTTTTACATCTCAAAAATGTGATTGAACAGGCATCTTCGGGCAAACGATGTTTTGCGGTCTTTGATGAACTTTTTAACGGTACCAATGTCGAAGACGGTTTTGAAATTTGTAAAACAACTATCAACGGATTAAGCAAATTTGACAATTCGTTTTTCTTTATTTCCACACACATTCAGGAATTAAAAAACGTCACCAACGAGCAAACGGCTAACTATTATATTGATTGCAAGTTAATTAACAACAATCCGACTTTCACTTATCAACTAAAAAAAGGCTGGTCTGACATCAAAGTGGGACGAATTTTGTTTGAAAAAGAAGGCTTGAATAAATTACTCGAATAATCTACCCTGTTACTGACATCAAATATTTTTTCGGCGTGGTACCATATTTCTTCTTAAATGCTGATATAAAATGACTTGCAGTGCTGTACCCTACTCTGTTGCCGACTTCATTCACATTGTATGTACCTGTGTCGAGTAGTTTTTTGGCAATGTCCATTTTATATTCAAACAAAAAGCCATACACCGTATCGCCATACACTTGTTTAAACCCCTCTTTGAGTTTTTTAACGTTAATCCCAACCCGGTCTGCCAATTCCTGCAAAGTCGGCGGTTCGGTCATTTGATGCACGATAATATCTTTTGCCTGTTTGATTTTTTGCACCTGGTCATCGTCATTAATGAACGGACATTTGTCCAACAAAACGTCGTCGCTGGTGTTGAGCAACAAACTGAAAAGCTCGTATATTTTGGCTTTATAGAACAATTTTTGTACCGATTGATGCAAATTAAATTGCAAAATCTGATGAAGCACCACCATCATTGAAGCGGTAATTTCGTCTTTGGCATAATGCTTTTTGTCGGTATTGATAAATGAAATCAGATTGGCTTCGTCCGAAAACAATCCGTGAAACCGCTGGACGGAAATAATCACAGAAACCAGCCAAGAATGCGGTTCAAGCTGCAAATGCACTGGCAACGCATCTTTCGGGTTATACAGCGTCAGTCCGAAATTTTCTTCTAAAGGCATTTTGTAATTTCCTTCATTAAAAAGAAACAAAGCCTTGCCTTTCAGCAAAAAGTGAAACTGAATAAATCCTAAAGAATGATTGCGTATAATCGTTTGTTTTTCATCAGTATCATTTTTGATTTTCAAACAAAATATACCTTCATCAACAGCATAAAAATCATTGGCACTCATAACGACATTTTTTTAAGTTTTCCGGAAAAGCATATTGGTTTTTGCTATTTAAAATTATTCTAAATTACAAACCCTTAAACTCGCTTATATCCAACAAAAGTAAGCTTTTTCGGATTAATATCTTCTATTTTTGGACTAAAAAATACAAAGCGTTATTATTAGTCCCTACAGCGTTATTTTTTATTTACAGGAAATAGTAGCTTTGTCTTGTTTTTGGATAAAGTAAATCCAGATTATTTATTTAATGCCAACAAAAATATGACATTTTACGTTATAGGAATCAGTTACAAAAAAGCCGATACTTCAATGCGGAGTAAATTCAGTTTGTCCGAAAACAGGATAGATAATTTGCTCAACGACGCACAGCGACAACAATCTGGTTCCATGATGGTTATATCGACTTGTAACCGCACCGAAATATACGGTTTTGCCGAACACCCGTTTGTGTTGATTTCACTTTTGTGTCAGTACAGCAACGGCACTGTTGATGATTTTCAACAAGTGGGTTACGTGCACAAAAATAACGATGCTGTTGCTCATCTTTTTATGGTCGGAACCGGTATGGACAGCCAGATTTTGGGCGATTTTGAAATCATCGGTCAGCTCAAAAAATCGTTCAGGCTTTCCAAATCAAAAAATCTTATTGATAATTACCTCGAACGTTTGGTTAATGCAGTTATCAAAGCGAGTAAACGCATCAAAAACGAAACCGAAATCAGTACCGGAGCGACTTCTGTAGCTTTTGCCTCGGTTCATTATATCCTGAATAACGTCAAAAATATCAGCGAGAAAAATATTTTACTGTATGGCACCGGGAAAATCGGTCGGAACACCTGTGAAAATCTGGTTAAACACGTTCCGGAAAACCATCTGACCGTTATTAACCGAACGTTGGAAAAGGCGGAAGAAATTGCTCAAAAGTTACAAATCGAAGTGAAACACCATGATAATCTGGTGCAGGAACTGGCACAAACCGACATTTTGTTTGTAGCAACCGGAGCGAACAATCCGACTATCACTTTAGATAATTTACCGAAAAACCACCCGATGACTATTCTGGATTTGTCTATTCCGAAAAATGTACACGAATCTGTTAAAAATCAGCCTGAATTTCAGGTAATTGACCTGGATATTTTATCTCAAATGACCGATGATACGCTGGAAAACAGAAAAAAATATGTTCCGCAAGCACTCGAAATCATTGATGAGCTGAAATCGGAATTTATCCATTGGGTTGAAGAACGAAAATTTGCCCCTGCAATTCTGGCTCTGAAAAACAAATTACAGGAAATCAAGGAAAATGAACTGAATTATCAGAGAAAGAAAATTCCTGATTTTGACGAGCAGCAAGCCGAAATTATTTCCAACAGACTCATTCAAAAAATAACCACCCATTTTGCGAATCATCTCAAAGACGAAACCACCGACGTGGACGAAAGTATGGCATTGATTTCGCAGGTATTTCAACTACAAATAACCGAATAATGAACAAACCTATTCGCATCGGCACACGCGATAGTGAACTCGCCATGTGGCAAGCCCAAACCGTTGAAAAATTACTGACAAATCTCGGACACAACGTGACTTTGGTTCCGGTCAAATCTACCGGAGATATTATTCTCGACAAACCTTTATATGAATTGGGCATAACCGGTGTTTTTACCAAAACGCTGGACGTCGCCCTACTCAAAGACGAGATTGATGTGGCGGTTCACTCGATGAAAGACGTACCTACAGCCTTACCGCAGGGAATCACGCAATCTGCTGTGCTTCAACGAGGAAACACAAAAGACATTTTGGTTCATAAAGGTTTGCTACCCGAAAAAAACGCACCTTATAAGATAGCAACCAGTTCGCTACGCAGAAAAGCCCAATGGTTGCACAAATTTGGCAATCACGAAGTAGATGATTTGCGTGGAAATGTCAATTCAAGATTGAGAAAATTAGCCGAAAGCGACTGGAACGGAGCGATTTTCGCCTCAGCCGGATTGGAACGCATCAATCTGTTGCCACAGGATTATACCGAATTGGACTGGATGATTCCCGCACCGGCACAAGGAGCAATCGTGGTAGTTTCCAGAACAGATGATGCTGAATTGTTGGATATTTTATGCCAAATCAATGATATAGAAACAGAAATTACAACCTATATAGAACGACAGTTTTTACGAACTTTAGAAGGCGGTTGTACAGCACCAATCGGTGCTATTGCTCAATACAACGAACACGACGATACCATTCATTTCAAAGGAATTTTACTTTCGTTAGATGGAAAACAAAAGTTTGAAATTCAAAAAGATGTTCCGATTGACGAATGGAAAAAGTTAGGTTTCTTCGCCGCTAAAGAAATTTTGGAAAATGGTGGCGAAACTTTGATGAAGGAATTAAAAGAACAATTAAAGAAGTAATGTTTTTTGTTTGTCATTCCGAACTTGTTTCGGAATCTTATAAATTTATCTGAATAGATAATGAATGAGAAGCTGAAACAATTCCGATAGCTATCGGAACAGTTTGACAAAAAAACGCAAATAAAATGAAATCCAAAATCTGCATATTATCAACAAAAAAACTCAAAAGCAATCAAAAGAATTTTCTATTGAATGCCGGTTTTTCTATTGTTGAGGCAGATTTTATTAAAATTTCCATACTCCCATTTCAATTAAAAAACACACCAACTTTGTTGTTGTTCACTTCACAAAATGCTGTACAAAGTGTATTAAACAATGAAAAAGTCGATGATTTAAAAGAAATTTCGGCTATTTGTGTAGGAATAAAAACCAAGCAACTTTTAGAGAAAAATGGTTTTCGTGTTTTGGCAATGGAAGAATACGCACAGCGATTAGCACCAATTATTCAGAAAGATTTTTCTAAAGAGCATATCGCTTTTTTTGCGGGAAATTTAAGTAGAAATGTTTTACCTGATGCTATGAACCAAACCAACATTGATTTTGATGAATATTTAGTCTATCAAAACGAAGAATCTTCCGTTAAAATTGAAGCAAAAACCGATGGTATTCTGTTTTTTAGTCCGTCGGGTATTAAAAGTTATTTAAAACAAAATACAATTACCCATCAAATGTGTTTTTGTATCGGCACAACCACCGCCGATGCGTTGAAAGACATCACAAAAAACATTGTAATTGCTAATCAACAAACGGTAGAAAATGTAATTATTCAATGTATCAATTACTATAGCAATAAGCTTTAGGCAGAACGCCATAAGCAAAATTAACACAAACAATTTGGCTTGAAGCATAGAGCTTAAAGCCTAAAGCTAAATAAAAAAATGATAAAAAACGATTTATTTCTAAGAGCTTTAAAAGGCGAAACCGTAGAGCGTCCGCCAGTTTGGATGATGCGTCAGGCAGGAAGATACTTGCCTGAATTTAGAGCGTTACGTGACAAATACGATTTCTTTACCCGTTGCAGAATGCCCGAAATTGCTGCTGAAATCACGGTGCAGCCTATCAGAATTGTAAAACCCGATGCCGCGATCTTATTTTCGGATATTTTAGTTGTTCCACAAGCGATGAACATCGAAGTAGAAATGAAAGAAAACGTAGGACCTTGGTTGCCAAATCCTATTCGTTCGGCGGCTGATGTTGAGCAGGTTATCGTTCCAAATATCGAGGAAACGTTGGGTTATGTTATGGATGCCATTAAAGTAACCAAAGAAATGCTGAACGATGAAGTTCCACTGATTGGTTTTGCCGGTTCTCCGTGGACGATCTTCTGTTATGCCGTGGAAGGAAAAGGTTCTAAAGCATTTGATAAAGCCAAAGGCTTCTGTTTCTCACAACCAGAAGCAGCGCACGCTTTATTGCAGAAAATTACCGATACCACTATTTTATATTTAAAAGAAAAGGTAAAAGCAGGTGTAAATGCCGTTCAAATCTTTGATTCGTGGGGCGGAATGCTTTCTCCGGTTGATTATCAGGAATTTTCGTGGAAATACATCAATCAGATTGTGGAAGCATTGGCAGATGAAACCGAAGTAATCGTTTTCGGAAAAGGATGTTGGTTTGCTTTAAACGATATGGCAAAATCAAAAGCATCTGCTTTAGGTGTTGATTGGACGTGCTCGGCTCGAAATGCTCGTTATTTATCAGGAGGAAATATTACCCTACAAGGAAATTTTGATCCATCGAGATTGCTTTCGCCAATTCCGACTATTAAAAAAATGGTAAATGAAATGATTGATGAATTCGGAAAAGACAAATATATCGTAAATCTCGGGCACGGAATTTTACCTAACATTCCTGTTGACCACGCCAAAGCGTTTATTGAAGCGGTTAAGGAATACACTCCTACAAGGTTTTAGGAGTACAAGTGGTCAATAGATTCGTCAGTTCGAGTAACGAAGTGTATCGAGAACTTCTCGATATGATTTTTTTCAAAAATCTACTCGAAGTGACGTATTTAAAAAACTTCATCAACTTTGAACATTAAACCTTAAACAAAATATATGCTCACAAGTAAAAAAGACGAAATACAACAACGTTTAAATTCCATTTTGGAAAAACTCTCGGGAATTACATTTATGCCTGAAAATTGGAAAGAAGATGTTTTTTGGACAACGATAGAAGAAGCTGGTTTATCAAAATATGATGTGTTGGAACAAGAAGAAAACTTGTTTTTTCAACAGTTGGTCGATTTGCAATTCCCTTGGGAACAAATGGAAAAGTTAGCTGATATTCTGGTAGCTTTAGATAGCCATCAACCCAATCAAGCAATTAAAGAACGAGCTAAACATTTGTATCAATTCATTCAAGACGAAAGTAAAATGTTTTCCTTTGAGATTATGAATAAGATGGGAAAGTTGTAGGAATTTCCTGCAAACATTTAATAAACTTGTAAAAACAAAAAAATATGAAAGAAAAATTTTATAATTACATTCAACAATTACAAAATACCATCACTTCTAAATTAGAGGAAGTTGACGGTGTAGCTAAATTCCGCGAGGATATTTGGGAACGCCCAGAAGGCGGCGGCGGACAAACCCGTGTGATTGAAAATGGCAACGTTTTTGAAAAAGGCGGCGTAAATATTTCAGCCGTTCACGGAAAATTGCCAGAAAGTATGCAAAAGATGTTCAACGTGGGCGAAGCCGATTTTTTTGCCTGCGGATTGAGTTTGGTCATTCATCCCAAAAACCCGATGGTGCCTACGGTGCATGCCAATTGGCGTTATTTTGAAATGTATGACAATGCCGGAAATGTAATTAACAGTTGGTTTGGCGGCGGACAAGATTTAACACCTTATTATTTGTTTGAAGAAGATGCCACACATTTTCATCAAATTTGTAAAACCGCTTGCGATAAGCACAATCCGGAGTTTTACCCAAAATACAAGAAAACGTGCGACGAATATTTTTGGAATGCACACCGTAACGAAGCTCGCGGAATTGGTGGTTTGTTCTTTGATCATTTAGTGGAAAACGAAACAATGTCAATGGAAGATTGGTACAATTTTGTTACCGAAGTCGGAAACAGCTTTTTAGAAAGTTATGTTCCAATTGTAGAACGAAGAAAAGATTTACCTTACACCGAAGCACAACGAAATTGGCAAGAAATCCGTCGTGGTCGTTATGTAGAATTCAATTTGGTACATGACAAAGGAACGTTATTCGGACTAAAAACAAACGGAAGAATTGAAAGTATTTTGATGAGTTTACCACCGCATGTTCAATGGATTTATGATTATCATCCAGAACCAGGTTCAGAAGAAGAAAAATTAATAAATGTGTTAGAAAATCCTAAAGAATGGATAAATTAATTTGGTTTTGTCTCTTTTTGCTTTTTTCATTACGTGTTGTTGCTCAGAATGATACGTTGAATACTTATGCCGTTTCGTATGATGAAAAAGTAGTGGCGAGTATCACTTATCAAAACAGTTCCAATACTTTTTTTATAAATTATGCTGAAGATGCAGATTCCTACAAAGCCGAGTTTATTCCTAATACACAGCAACGATTGGTTGCGGGTTTAACCTATAAAATGATTGACGTTTCGTTTGGATATACACCAAATTTCATGAAAAACGATGGGTCAAAATTAGAATCGAATAATTTTAATTTAGGCTTTCGATTCAATTACAAAAAATGGTATCAATCGTTAACATTCATCAATCAGAAAGGTTTTTTTGTAGATTATAAAGATTTTGAAAGGTTTTACATGCCTCGTTTTCGCTCTACAAAAATTGGTGGAACTACCTCGTATGTATTCAACGATAAATTTTCATACAAAACCATTTTCAATCAAAATCAGTGGCAACTAAAAAGTGCCGGGAGTTTTGTGCCAAACTTTTCGGTTTATTATACCAATTTAACATCAAAAGAAACAAGCGAACATTTGCATATTGATATGTACACATTTTCGCTGGCTCCATCTTATCATTATAATTGGGTGATTGGTCAAAAATTTTTGGTTTCGGCAGGTTTGCTAGTTGGTGCAGGAATAAGTGTTTCAGGTAAAGACGTAACGCCATTGTATGAAATATCAACAAATATTAAATTGGGTTACAATACTAATTCGTTTTTTACCTATTTAGGAATAAACAGCACGAGCTTTTTTCAAGAAGAAGATAAAAGTCAATTAAACGACTCATTTTCTGATTTAAAATTAGCAGTTGGTTACCGATTTGATCCACCCAAAAAGGTAAAAAAAGTTTATGATGATATAACCCGAAAAATTGGGTTTTAATTTAAAATTATGTTTCAGTCAGATAAAAATAAAAAACTATGTTCCCATTACACAGAGGCAGAAGATTAAGACAAAACGAATCCATAAGAAGTTTAGTTCGTGAAACCAATTTAAGTCCGGCAGATTTTATGTTCCCGATGTTTATCGTTGAGGGCGAAAATCAAGAAATCGAAATTCCGTCAATGCCCGGAATTTTTCGCCGTTCGATAGATTTAACCGTAAAAGAAGTACAAGAATTATTTGATTTAGGTATTCGGGCTGTAAATATTTACGTAAAAGTAAGCGACGATTTAAAGGACAATACAGGAAAAGAAGCGTGGAACCCCGATGGATTGATGCAACGTGCCATTCGTGCCATTAAAGCAGCAGTTCCTGAAATGATTGTAATGCCCGATGTAGCTTTAGATCCGTATTCTATGTACGGACACGACGGTATCATTAAAAACGGAGAAGTTGAAAACGATTCCACCGTAGATGCTTTAGTAAAAATGGCGGTTTCGCACGCCCAAGCCGGAGCTGATTTTGTTGCACCAAGCGATATGATGGATGGCAGAGTTTTACGTTTACGCGAAGGATTGGACGCAGCAGGATTCCAAAATGTGGGCATTATGAGTTATTCCGCCAAATACGCATCTGCATTTTACGGACCTTTCCGTGACGCGTTGGATTCAGCTCCAAAAGAAACGGGAGAAGTTGTTCCAAAAGACAAGAAAACGTATCAAATGGATTACGCCAACCGCATCGAAGCGATTAAAGAAGCTGTTTGGGATGCCGAAGAAGGTGCGGATATGGTTATGGTAAAACCCGGAACGGCTTATTTGGATATTGTCCGTGAAGTGAAAGATGCTGTAAACATTCCGGTTGCGGTATATCACGTTTCGGGCGAATATGCGATGATTAAAGCAGCGGCAGAAAAAGGCTGGTTAGATCACGATAAAATTATGATGGAACAATTAATGTGTATTAAACGTGCGGGTGCAAGTTTGATTTCAACCTATTTTGCGAAAGAGGCGGCGGTGTTGTTACGTAACCAATAGTTAAAAATTCGTTAGCACACCCAGTTTATTTTTCACAAGCCTCTGTATTTCCGTATCTTTACGCAAAACTAACAACAATGAAAAAACTATTCATTTTAGGCTTACTCACCGCGGGATTAATATCTTGCGGTAACAAAGAAGAAAAAAAAGAAAATCTTTATCCGGAAAAGGTTTTAACTCCTGAAGAACAATTAATTGCCGATGGAAAAAATCTTTTCAACAGCAACAAAGCAGCTTGTTTTTCATGTCATCAACCGGATAAAAAAGTGATTGGACCAAGTATCAAGGAAATTGCAAAAATTTACAAAGAACAAAACGGTGATATGATTGCTTTTTTACGCAAACAAGCCGACCCGATTGTTGACCCGTCACAATATAGTGTTATGGAAACCAATTTTGCCATTCTAAAAACAATGAGCGACGAAGAAATAAAATCATTGGAAGCATATATGATGAGTGTTTTGGAGTAAACTCAAAACACTTTTTCTTTTATCCCCTTCTGAATTCACTCAGGACAATCGCAGTAGCAGTAGCTACATTCAGACTTTCGGTTTGCTGTATATTGCCAAAACGCGGAATCGAAATTCTTTCGGTTACCAATCGTTCAATTTCTTCCGAAATACCATTGGCCTCGTTGCCCATTACGATAATGCCTTCTTTCGGTAACGATTGTTGGTAAACGTTTTTTCCGTCCATGAATGTGCCGTAAACCGGGCGGGGTGTTTTTTGCAGATAATCCGGTAAATGGTCATAAACGATATTCACTCTCGTGACAGAACCCATTGTCGATTGTACCACTTTCGGGTTATACACATCAACCGTTTCGGGGCTGCACAGCAAATGCTCAATTCCGAACCAATCGCACAAACGAATGATTGTACCCAGATTTCCAGGGTCACGAACGGCGTCTAAAGCAACTGTGAGTCCGTTTTCGGGAATCGGTTGTGTTTTTTTCTGTTCAAAAATTGCCAGACAAGTGTTTGGTGTCGTCAGTGAACTGATTTTTTTCAATTCCTGTTCGGTAATTAACGTTACCTTATGCTGAGGGGCTACAAAATGTACATCTTTAGTCGTATATAAATGGTACAAAACCAAATCAGACAACAGCAACTCCTCCACTCCTTTTATACCTTCGACAACAAAAAGCAGGTGTTCGTTTCTGTACTTTTTTTGTTTTAAATTTGTTATAAATTTAATTTGATTTTTACTAAGCATAAAAAGATTGTATTTTTACCAACTGTATGAGAAACTTTGTCCCAAAAATAATAATTTTAATCGGAATAAGCCTTTTATTCGTCGGTTGTTCTGTCGTCAAAAAAGTACCCGACGGCAAATATTTACTGGATAATAACGAACTTATTGTCAATGGTAAAAAAGAAAGCAGCGATAAACTAACCGGATTGTTGTACCAACAACCCAACGGAAAAGTATTGGGTACAAAGCTGCGTTTGCAACTCTACAACATGGCAAAAGACCAGCCGGATTCGCTTTATCGCAAATGGCTGGACGAAAATCCAAAAAAGAGAGACCGGCTTACCAGCTTGATTTCTGCCAAGCAAACCGACAGAATGGCAAACTCTTTTCTCATTTCCGGTTTCAGCAATATACTTAAAAGTTTAGGCGAAGCACCTGTAATCCTGAACGAAGAACGTACAGAAAGGTCAGTTACGCGATTGAAGAATTATTATCACAACAACGGTTATTTTAATGCGACGGTCGAGTCTTCCACAGATACCACCGAATATAAAAAAGCTACAGTCCGTTATGAGATAAATACTCAAAGACCTTTTTTCATTGATAGCATCAGTTATAAAGTGCAGTCACCGGAACTGTTAAAACTGTATGAAAGAACGCAAAAATATAGTCTCATTAAAAGTGGCGAGCAATATAATGCGGCAACGTTAGACGATGAAAGAGACCGGATTGCCGGTTTTTTCAGAAATAACGGAGCGTATGATTTTCAGAAAAACTATATCAATTATGAAATCGACTCGCTCAAACAAAACAACAAAGCCGATTTGATGGTATTGATTGAAAATCAATCAATAAGAACCAGCGACACGATAGCCACGCAGCCTTTCCGATTGTACACCATCAACAAAGTCAGCTATCATATTACCCAAAATCCAACAAACCGAAATAACCTTTCAGACAGCACCTATTATCAAGGTGTACATATTTACTCAGACGGACCGCTGAGGTTTAAACCCAAGACTATCGTTAATGCTAATTTCATTCAGCCTAATGCTAAATTCAGCGATTTCAGCCGGAATATGACTTCCCGGTCATTCGCTGCATTGCAGTCATTCAGTTATCCGGGAATAGAATTTATTAAAACGCCCGGCGACACAACCGGTACGCTTTTAGATGCCAGAATATTATTAATTCCACTGAAAAAAGGACAGCTCAACCCAGCTTTGAATGCCACTCATTCCAACATTCAACAGGTCGGGCTGGAAGGTTCACTTGGCTTTACTTTCAGAAATGTCTTTCGCGGAGCCGAAAATCTGAACCTCAGCGTTCACGGCAACATCGGTTCATCTGCCAGCAGATACCGCGGCGGACGGAATACCTTTTTTGACATTTTGGAATATGGTGCTGATGCCAGATTAAGTTTCCCGAGATTTTTGTTTTTTGGCGGAACAGATAAAATTCTGCCAAGAAGAATGTTTCCTACCACACATATCAGTCTGGGGTATTCCAGTCAGCGGAATATTGGTTTGGATAAACAAAACCTGACTTCGGTATTTAATTACAGCTGGACACCGAGCCGTCAGAATGGTTTCAGTTTTGATGTACTCAATCTGCAATATGTACAAAATCTGAACCCGGATAATTACTTTAATGTCTATCGTTCGTCATACAACCGATTGAATGAAATTGCCGAAGGTTCGAGTGCCGCCCCGGAATATTTTGACGAAAACGGAAACCTGAACATTTCTGACGGCGGAACCGACCATTTTATTGACGACGTTTTGGCAGGCGAAATTCCGTTAAATAATAATGACTATAATGCTGTTCGGAGTATTTCCGAAAGAAAAGACAGGTTATCTGAAAACAACCTGATTCTCGCAAGCAGCCTGACATTCACGCGTTCAACCAGATACAACCTGGACGACCAGGATTTTTATACTCTCAGAGCCAAACTGGAAAGTGCAGGAAATTTCATGAACCTCATTGCTAAAAAAGAGCGGGAAGACGGAACCGAGACTTTTCTGGATATTGCTTATTCTCAGTATGTAAAAGCAGAATTAGACTTTGTTAAATACTTTAAAATCAATAATAAACAAGTATTTGCATTCAGAGCGTTTGGAGGTATCGCTATTCCGTACGGCAATTCCAACAGTATTCCGTTTTCACGAAGTTATTTTGCCGGAGGAACCAACGACAACAGAGCGTGGCAGTCATATAATTTAGGGCCGGGACGTAGCGGAGGAGTCAACGATTTTAACGAGGCAAACTTAAAACTGGCATTGAGCACCGAATACCGCTTTAACGTTGCCGGACCATGGAATCTGGCACTCTTTGTCGATGCCGGAAACATCTGGAACGTACTCGATAATGTGGACGACCCTGAAATGACTTTCAACGGATTCAGCTCATTGCAGGATTTGGCTGTCGGAAGTGGAATCGGGCTTCGGTATGACCTTAGCTTCTTTATTATCCGCCTCGACGTTGGTTTCAAAACCTACAATCCCGCCAAAGACCCAGGCGAAAAATGGTTCAGAGAGCTCAATTTGAGCAAGGCAGTATTTAATATCGGAATTAATCATCCTTTTTAATAAAATTCTTACTTTTGTAAAAACAAATAAATTTATTTTCTCATAGGTATGGCTCATAATATTAAGCCCGGTGTTGCTACCGGAAATCAGGTTCAGGAAATATTTAACTATGCAAAGGAAAAAGGTTTTGCCCTTCCGGCAGTGAACGTAACCAGTTCCAGCACCATCAACGCAGCAATGGAAACCGCTGCTAAACTCAATTCGCCTATTATCATTCAATTTTCAAATGGCGGAGGTTGTTTTATGGCAGGA
This sequence comes from Avrilella dinanensis, assembly GCF_002807015.1. Lineage (GTDB taxonomy): Bacteria > Bacteroidota > Bacteroidia > Flavobacteriales > Flavobacteriaceae > Flavobacterium > Flavobacterium dinanensis. The sequence continues at coordinate 1,831,424 of NZ_NIPO01000001.1, forward strand.
AAAGGTTTGAGCAACGACAACCAGCAAGCTGCCATAGCAGGTTCTATTGCCGGTGCCAAGCAAGTGCATGAATTGGCAGAATTATATGGAGCAACGGTTATTTTACATACCGACCATTGTGCCAAAAAACTATTGCCTTGGATTGACGGACTGCTTGATGCCAGCGAAAAATATTTTGAGCAAAACGGCAAACCACTCTTTTCTTCTCACATGATTGACTTATCGGAAGAACCGCTTGAAGAAAATATTGAGATTTCTAAACAATATTTAGAAAGAATGAGTAAATTAGGTATGACCCTCGAAATCGAATTGGGAATTACCGGAGGCGAAGAAGACGGTGTGGACAACACCGATGTAGATTCTTCCAAGCTATATACCCAGCCGGAAGAAGTAGCTTATGCCTACGAAGAATTAAAGAAAATTTCTGCCCGGTTTACTATTGCGGCAGCATTTGGAAATGTGCACGGCGTGTATAAACCCGGAAATGTAAAACTTACCCCGAAAATATTAGACAATTCACAGAAATATATTGAGAACAAATTCAACACCGGTAAAAATCCGGTAGATTTTGTTTTTCACGGCGGTTCCGGTTCAACGGTTGAAGACATTCGCGAAGCTATTTCGTATGGTGTCATCAAAATGAACCTTGACACCGACTTGCAATTTGCTTTCACTGCCGGTGCAAGAGATTACATCAGCAATAAAATCGATTATTTAAAAACACAAATCGGTAATCCGGAAGGCGATGATTTGCCGAACAAAAAATATTACGACCCGAGAATCTGGCTGAGAGACGCTGAATTATCATTCGTAAAAAGATTAGAAGAATCTTTTGCTGATTTGAATAATATCAATACATTATAAAAACAAAGACTACTATGGCATTAGATTGGTTTAAACGAAAGGATAAAGGGATTACAACCCCTACAGAGAGTAAAAAAGACACGCCGAAAGGTCTTTGGCACAAAACACCAACGGGCAAGGTCATCGACACCGACGAGTTGGAAGGAAATTCTTGGGTTAGTCCCGAAGATGACTACCATGTGAGAATTGGCAGCCGGGAATATTTCCAGATTTTGTTCGATGACAATAAGTACAAAGAGTTATTTGCCAATATTGAATCCAAAGACCCATTAAAGTTTCAGGATACGAAAAAATATACCGAAAGGCTGAAAGAGGCACAGAAAAAAACCAAACTGAAAGACGCCGTTAAAGTTGCCGTAGGGAAATCCAAAGGCAAAGAGTTGGTCGTTGCCGCTATGGATTTCGCCTTTATCGGAGGATCGATGGGAGCTGTTGTCGGGGAAAAAATAGCCCGTGCTATTGACTATTCGCTACAAAACAATATTCCGTTTATGATGATTTCCAAATCGGGAGGAGCAAGAATGATGGAAGCTGCTTATTCTTTGATGCAAATGGCGAAAACTTCTGCCAAACTTGCCCGGTTGGACGAAGCAAAAATTCCGTACATTTCGCTTTGTACCGACCCGACAACCGGAGGAATTACCGCTTCTTTTGCTATGCTGGGCGACATCAATATCGCAGAACCGGGAGCTTTGATTGGTTTTGCCGGTCCTCGCGTGGTTAAAGACACCACCGGAAAAGACTTGCCGGAAGGTTTTCAGACTTCGGAATTTTTGTTGGAACATGGCTTTTTAGACCAAATTGTACACCGCAAACAACTAAAAAATAAAGTAAATTTATACCTCGACCTGGTTTTAAACAGACCGGTAAGAAACTAATTGTGAGCAAATAGCGTTTTTTGTCCCGAACCCGGGACAAAAATTCGCAAAAATTATTTAAAAAAAGTTTGCCAGTGATTCAAAATATTATAGATTTGCAGTCACAAAATAAGTCCTAAGACATCTTGCGAAAATAGCTCAGTTGGTAGAGCGCCACCTTGCCAAGGTGGAGGTCGCGGGTTCGAATCCCGTTTTTCGCTCTGTTTATTTCACGCTCGAGTGGTGGAATTGGTAGACACGCTGGACTTAAAATCCAGTGAGCAGTAATGTTCGTGCGGGTTCAAGTCCCGCCTCGAGTACATAAAGCCTGATGATTTTTCATCAGGCTTTTTTGTTTATATTTTTGGTATAATACTAAATAAGTCTCTTTCGACTCGAACCAACGATTACCTTTTACTTTTCATCGGCAGAAGGGCCGTAAATTCCGGGTACAGGAATGTCGAGTAATCGCATATAAACGGTAAGTTGTCCTCTGTGATGAATCAAATGATTGGTTACAATGAAACGCAATACTGCTGTTTTAGGCATTTGAGCTATGATATGATCACCTGCTTTTAACGTCCACGGATCGAAAACGATTTTCTCGTCCATCGATGCTATTATCTCTTTGTTTCTTTCAAAACCTTTGTTCAATCTTTCAATCAGTTCATCAACTGTTGTTAAGGCTGAAGGTACATAATCGGTATGAAAATCAAAAGTATCTTTGGTAAGTGCAAATTCCACCCAATCGTGCAATTCTACAATATGATTTGCCAATTGCCCCAAAGTCATTGATTTTTCGTGAGGTTTCCAGCCAAAATCATCATTTCTCAGGTTTTTTAAAATACGTAGCGTGTTGTCTTTTTCACGCTCTAGTTCAATCTGTAATGCTTTTTGAATGCTCATAATTATTTTGAATTGAATTTTATCAAAGTTAATCATTTATGCAGTTTAAATTCCCCCCTTGAAACCATTAAAAAAATTCTTTCCAGAAAAACTAGCAACACCGAGGACAAACCCCTGACACTGTAAAATTAACGCTGTGCATCTTATACTTTTCCGGCAATTTAAAAGAAGGTTCAACCTCTTCAAGGCAAGTTACTGCATGACATTGTTCACAGCTAAAATGAATATGGTTATGATGATGATGATGATCGGCAGAGGAACAATCGTGACAAGCAGCATATTTAACCACACCATCAATATTGACAATTTTATGTATGAAACCTTCGGTTATCAATCGGTCTAATACCCGATAAATTGTCACTCTATCACAAAAATCGTCTAAAAACTCGTGGATTTCCGAATGTGATAATGCCGTTTTTGAATCAGTTATAATATTAAGTATCTTGGTCTTAGCGGCTGTATTTCTACTTTTTTTCATTTTAATATTATTTATTTACGCAACAAAGTTGCATTTACAAATATAATATATATTTTTGCAATAGAGTTGCATTAGTGAATTTACTAACTAAATTAAAAAAAATGATAGAAGTTTTTACCACAAATATTCAAAGTGAAATTCAGGCAATCCGCGTATTAGAAATACTGGAAAAAAATTTCCCTGAACAAAAAATCAATTTTGATCTGAATGAAACCAATCTTCCTTACCCTTGCGGACATACAATTTTAAGAATTGAGGGAAAGATAATAAATGTAGAAAAAGTACTGTCAATCGTAAATAGATCAGGATTTAGGTGCGATATTTTGGAAGATAAAGTTTGTAATTAACACATATACTATGATTGAATTTTGGGAAGAAGCCTTTAAAGACAAACAGGAAATGTGGGGATTTCAACCGGCAAAGTCCGCTGTATTGGCAAAAGATTTCTTTGTAAAAAAAGCTATTAAAAACGTCCTTATCCCCGGGATTGGTTATGGGCGGAATGCACAAATTTTCAGAGAAAACGGAATGGACGTATCAGGAATTGAAATATCCAAAACCGCTATTGAACTGGCAAAAAAACATTACGGAACGGAAATGGTCATTCACCACGGTTCTGTAACGGATATGCCTTTTGACAATAACCAATACGACGGGATATTTTGTTATGCGTTAATTCACTTATTAGATAGTAAAGAAAGAGCAAAACTAATAGCTGATTGCTACTGCCAATTAGCCGAAAACGGTTATATGATTTTTACAACGATCACGAAAAAAGCCCAAACTTACGGACAGGGAAAACAAATCGGAAAAGATCGCTTCGAAATGTTTGGCGGGGTGCAACTATTCTTTTATGACAAAGAAACCATACAGGAAGAATTCGGACAATACGGCTTGCTTGAAATTACAGAAGTAAACGAAAATTATCCTTTCTATTTGATAAAATGCCAAAAAACGAACATTAACAAATATGAGCAATAAAATAACCAGACGTGAAATCATCAAACAAGGAGGGCTTGCTTTAACGGCATTGGCACTACCATTAACAACTTTTACAAAACTTGACAATATGAAAGATAATAAAGAATTTGATGTAATCATCATAGGCGGGAGCTATGCTGGGCTTTCTGCAGCAATGGCATTAGGCCGTTCAATGAGAAATGTTTTGATTATCGACAGCGGAAAACCTTGCAACCGCTACACACCACATTCGCATAATTTTATTACACAAGACGGAGCCGTACCAGCTGAAATTACTACTAAAGCTAAAGAACAAGTCTTGAAATACGATACTGTAAAATTTCATCAGGGTATGGCTGTCAGTGGAAAGAAAACAGGAAACGGTTTTGAAATAACCATAGATTCAGGCGAAAAATTTTCTTCTAAAAAACTTGTTTTCGCAACCGGAGTAAAAGATATTTTTCCCGATATAAAAGGTTTTCAAGATTGTTGGGGAAAGACCGTAATTCATTGTCCCTATTGCCACGGTTATGAATTTAAAGGAGAAAAAACAGCTATTCTGGCTAACGGTGAACGGGCTTTTCACGTAGCGGCTTTGGTCAATAATCTTACAGACAAAATTACCATTATTACACAAGGAAACCCCGATTTTAAAGAAGAGCAATTAATAAAATTACAGAAAAATAAAATCCAGATTATTGAAAAGGAAGTAGCCGAAATTAAACATCAAAACGGAGAAGTAGAAGCTCTGATTTTCAAAGACGGGACAAAAGAAAATGTAAGTGCGGTGTATGCGTCAATTCCGTTTGAGCAACATTGCAAAATTCCATTGGATTTAGGTTGTGAAATCACTGAAATGGGGCATATCAAAGTAGATCTGTTTCAAAAAACGACAATTCCCGGTATGTATGCCTGTGGAGATAATTCCAGCCCCATGCGTTCGGTCGCGAATGCCGTAGCTACAGGAAATTTAACAGGTGCAATGGTCAACCATGAGATAACAGCAGAAGAATTTTAAATTCTTTTTCTACTTGGTTATCTTCTTACTAAACATCAATATATTTTTGTAACTTCGTGCAAATTTTCGCCAGCTAAAATTATAGATTATGAAAGAAAAAACAGCTTTATTTATCGCCTGCTTAATCATTGGTTTCGGGTTTGGAGCCATTCTTTATTTTATGGATTTGGTCAAAAACACCAAAGATTTTTTTAGCTATTCCATTACTTTCGGAATTAGTATGTTTTTGTTTGAACTGTTTGTTCGACCTGCAATTGATAAAGCATTTAAAAAAGAGAAATAATCGCTATGGCAACTTTTGTGATTACTAAAAACGCACACGGTAAATATAAACTGGCTTACCACGATTACAAAGGCACCGCTATCGCTGTCGGCGGGGCATTAGAATCAAAAGAAGAATGTTTCTTGGTCATTGATGAATTCAAACAAGATTTTCATCGTGCAGACATTTCTTCATTGAGAACCCCAAAAGACCAGCATTATTTTCAGATGCAACTCGACGAAGAAGTCATTTTTAAGAGCCGAAAGTTTAATACCTTGTTAAGAATGGAAAAAGCCTTGGAGGATTTCAAAAAAAATTTCGTACCTTCGGAGGTATTAGATTTTACAGAAAATATTTTTGAACCTCATACCTGATTATTATGAAAAAATTGATTGTACTATTGGTACTTACTTTTGCCGTTGCCGGCTCAGCTTATGCACAAAGAAAAGCCCGCGGAAACGGTAATGTTATTGATCGCGAAAGGCGAATTCCGGAATTCGACAAAGTAAAAATCGACGGGGACTTTGAAGTGGTTTTTCTCAATAACGAGTTTGATAAAAAAATTGTTATGCACGGCGATGCCAACCTTCAAGGTTTGATTCTAGCCAAGGTGGAAGACGGCGTACTATCCATCGGATACAAAGGTGAGGTGGAAATTCTCGAACAAACCGTTCCGTTGAAAGTGACTATTCCTACCCGTTCGGTAGTTGAAATAACCAATTCCGGCAGTGGGGTAGTACGGAATATGGGCATTATAGAAGCAGAAAATCTCGTGTTGAGCAATACGGGCGAAGGCTCACTTGAGCTGAACATCAAAACGCAAAACAGTACTATTAACCTGACAGGTAGCGGAAAAATCGTTTTGTCAGGACGCAGCAACACGGCAACGTTTAAAAATAACGGCTCCGGTGTGATTGATGGCAAAGAAATGTCGGTCTTTTTCTCAGAAATCACTGTAGACGGTTCCGGAAATATTTACACCAATACCCTCAACGGAATTGACGGAAATATTAACGGTAGCGGAAACATTTATTACAAAGTAACTAAAACTGTCAGCGTAGAAGAAAACGGTACCGGAAAAGCATTGCGTTTCTTTTAATTTATTGATTTTATACGAAATCAACAAACCTCACAGATTTTAAAACTTGTGAGGTTTATTGTTTGGTTCATTCCGCCACCGCTTCAAAACGGGCAGTAACCACATCTTTGTCGTTGCTCAATGTTAACGCATCTCCTTCTGCATGAAGACTTTTTGCATTATTCAATGCTTCTAAAAACCCCTGTTCTACTTCCAGATTAGGACAAGCCATTTGTGTCGCACCGACACCAGTAAATCTCACTCCGTTGTCGTCAAACATTTCAACATTTCCACCAAAATTATTACAACCTAAGTTTCCGGAAACACGATTATCTTCCTGAAAAATAATATGCGGTTTTTTGTTAAATGTCGAATCCAGAACAATAACCTCGCCACCCAACTCGGTTAATCTCCATTCCTTGTCATAAATATCAAGACTTGCGGATTGATTATCCACCGATTGCTCAGTAGCCATATTGTCAGCCTCTTCATTTTGCTTGTTGTTATTACAAGCCATTACTGTCGTTGCCAATGCAACAATAAAAATGTATTTTTTCATAACTCAAAAATATTATTAATACTAATACCATTAATTATCACAACAAAGTTAACAAAACTTATTCGCTAAAAATAAAAAAGCGGTTCATTTCCTAAAAATGAATTATGGTTCGATATTTGTACCATATATAATAATTTAGCCGCTTTGTCGGTTAAACCATACATAAGTTTGTATTTTTGTAAAAATTAAATCATGAAAACAGGCGAATACAATACGCTAAAAATAGACCGGAGAACTACTGTCGGACTGTATTTAACAGACGGCAATGAAGATGTTCTTTTGCCGAATAAATATATTCCTGCCAGAATCGATATGGACGAAGAAATTACTGTGTTCGTTTATCTCGACCAGCAGGAACGCAAGGTCGCCACCACGCTCGAACCGAAAATTTACCTCAACGAATTTGCTTTGCTCAAAGTGAATTATGTCAATGAAATCGGAGCATTTCTGGATTGGGGCTTAGAAAAAGATTTGTTTGTACCATTTAGGGAACAAGCCCGGAAAATGGAAGCAGGCAAGTGGTATGTCGTATACATGTATCTCGACGAAAAAACTGGTCGGTTAGTAGCTTCGTCCAAGCTGAATCAATTTCTGGACAATAAAAATCTGACGGTTTCCGAAGGCGATGAGGCAGATTTAATCGTTACACATATTACCGAAGCCGGCATTAATGTTATTATCAATGAGAAACACAAAGGTTTGTTATACAAAAACGAAGTGTTTGAAGATTTGAGAACCGGCGACCGCATTATCGGCTATATCAAAAAAATCCGTCCGGACGGAAAAATAGATGTTTCGCGCCGTCCTCTGGGCGTAGCAAACCTTGAGCAATCAGCTCAGGAAGTGTATGATTATCTCAAACAAAATAAAGGATTTATACCACTCACAGACAAAAGTAATCCGGAGGAAATCAAAGACTTGCTAGAGATGAGTAAAAAGTCGTTCAAAAAAGCGATTGGTATTTTATATAAAGAAAAAAAAGTAGATTTACGCCCGGACGGGGTTTATCTGCTTAAATAATTAGAATTTATGAAACGGCTTTGGCTCATATTACTCACTATATTTTTTATCAACGGCAATTTGTATGCTCAGATTGAAGACACGGAGTTGGACGAGTTGGTTATCGAAAGAATGTCTAAGCAGAATATCGCTGATGTTATCCGGGAAATTCGCAAAAAATTATACAACAATTACGCTACCGAACATTACCATTATCTGGTTGAAAACCAATCTATGATTCAGATTGACGATTGTACTGACAGCTTGTTCAACATTCGTTTATTATACAATGTGCAACTGGATTTAAAACAGAAAAAAATCAACAAATCGATAGTAAAATCAGAGGGAAATAAAGAAAATCTCAATCCTAATTATTTTTCGCTTTACCCTGGTGCTAACGATTCACCACTTTACTGGCTTTCTGAATTTGTACTGAGAAAATACGTGAATGTTGTCGAGTTGGATTTCTTTATCAACGTGCAGGATTACCATTACGACCGCAGCCGGTCTGGGAAAAATATCCGGGTCGATTTCAGTGCCCCCGGTTTATATTACGGCTACTTCATACACGACAGTGAATACAACTTGACAGAAATCGAATTTGAGCTGGACGAACCCTACCCTATCAACCATTCTCAGTCCAAAAACGGTAAATTTATGTTTCAGAAAAACTGGATTTATCAGGCAGAATTATTGCGGATAAAATTCGGATTAAACGCCAAAAAAAGATTGTATATCCAATCGCTTGAAGCTAAAGAAAAAATCATCAATTACAATTTTCTTCGTCACAACAACAAAGGCGAAGTAATGGTGGACGACCAAAATCTGAATTTTGACACCACACTAAAATTTACCAAACAATAGGCTCTGACAGTCATTCACTGACCAAAAAACGGTGTCGAAAAATTTCGATGAAAACGTTAATGGTTTATTCAAAAAAACGATATATTTGCGTAATTTTTTCAGAACGATATTAAACAGAAATTTATGGACTCAGTATTCAATCCAATTGAGAAGGAAAACATAGCAGGCTTGAAATTCCCGGAATCAGATGTTTTGACCGACGAGCAGGAAATCAGGCAACGAAAACAAGATTTGGAAAAAGCCATGGCTTTAGGGAATACCGAGCACGTCAAAATTCAGATTTTCTTTGAAGATAACAAAGAAAAACTGGTTGTTAATACGACCGTGTGGGCGGTAACTCCCGAGCGTATCGTATTGAAAAAAGGCGTAATTATTCCGATTCACAGAATCCACAGAATTTTATAATACAACAATATAATATCAAAAAATCCGGCAAATTGCCGGATTTTTTATTTTCCTCTGATAGTTGCATCACTTTTGCAAATAGTTTAGTATTTTTACCTTTTGAATCAAACTCACAAACAAAGCATGGCGACATCTTTCGAAAAACACCAAAAAAGAAGGTTGATAACCTCTTATTTTTCGGTCATTCTCAGCATATCTTTAGTATTATTCCTCTTGGGTTCGCTGGGATTATTTGTCATCAATTACGACCGGATTTCAGACAATTTCAGGGAAAATATCCCAATGTCGGTCTATTTCAAAGACGATGCCAAGCAGAAAGATTTAGACGAATTTGAACAAAAAGTAAAAGAAAGCGACTATATCAAAGACATTACTTTCGTACACAAAGATTCCGCTGCGGCTCAGCACCAGGAAGTTATCGGCGAAGATTTTGTTCATTTCTTAGACTTTAATCCGTTGCAAAACTCTTTCGATATGCACTTTAACGGGGCTTATGTGCAACAGGATTCTATCAGAAATATTGAATTGTCGTTCAAAGAAAATCCTTTGGTCGACGATGTGGTTTACGACCGGCAACTGGTGGATTTGGTCAATGACAATATCCAGAAAATAAGTTTCTGGATTCTGGTTATCAGCGGATTTTTTACCTTAATATCCATTTTGCTTATCAACAGCTCATTGCGTTTGTCCATTTACGCTAAAAGGTTTATTATCAAAACTATGCAAATGGTTGGTGCCACCAAATCATTTATCCGGAAACCATTTATCTGGACAAATATCAAACTCGGAATGGTTGGTGCGTTGGTCGCCATTATCGCCATCATATCACTGGCAACATATGTAAACAATAAATTACCCGATTTGCAACTACTCTCGGGCTATCAATCACTGGCAATTGTTTGTATCAGCGTTTTCTTGTTGGGAATTCTGATTGCTTACATCAGTACTTATTTTGCTACACAACGCTTTTTGAATTTGAAATCTGACGAATTATATTAATATGAAAAATAACTTTTTATTTAACAAAACCAACTATATTATCCTGCTTGCGGGAATTTTCATCATCGCATTAGGGTTTATTTTAATGGCAGGTGGAAAAAGCTATGACCCGAATATTTTCAATGAAGAAGTATTCAGTTTTCGACGCATTCGTTTGGCACCAACCGTGATTTTCATCGGGTTTGGTGTATGTGTTTACTCAATTTTCTACACGCCTAAAAAACAAAACAACAAAGAATAACTTCAAAAAATCATCTTAATGGATTTAATCCAAGCCATCATTATTGCCATCATCGAAGGACTGACCGAATATCTACCTATTTCTTCTACTGCACACATGGGTTTTACCGCTGCACTTATGGGAATGGAAGAATCAGAATTTCTGAAAATGTTTCAGGTTTCCATTCAATTCGGAGCCATTTTATCCATCGTGGTTTTATATTGGAAAAAGTTTTTTGACTTTTCAAATCTCAGTTTCTATATCAAATTAGTCTGTGCCGTTTTGCCGGCATTAGCATTGGGTTATTTGTTTGACGATAAAATTGAAGCGGTTTTAGGCAACCAAATTGCGATTTCTTCTGTTTTGGTTTTGGGAGGAATTGTATTATTGTTTGTGGACAAATGGTTCAAAAACCCTAAAATCCATGACGAAAAAGAAATCAGTATCAAAAAAGCCGTAATTATTGGTTTTTGGCAATGTTTAGCAATGATGCCCGGAACATCACGCTCTGCAGCCTCCATTATCGGAGGAATGACACAAGGGTTGAGCCGAAAAGCTGCCGCCGAATTTTCATTTTTCTTGGCCGTTCCAACCATGCTCGCCGTTACGGTTTATTCCATTTTCGTAAAAACATGGGGCAAAGGAACTGCTGCCGAAATGAAAGGCTATGAAATGATTTTGCAAGACCAGCACCATATTAATTTGTTTATCATAGGTAATGTTGTGGCATTTGTTGTGGCACTGATTGCTGTCAAAACTTTTATTGCTGTTCTCACGAAATACGGTTTTAAATTCTGGGGCTGGTACCGCATTGTTATCGGAATTATTTTATTGATTTATTTCTATACCAAATAAATGGAAAAATTAACCAAAGAACAATTCCTTGAAGGGCAAATTTTATTGATTGATAAACCGTTGACTTGGAGTTCGTTTCAGGCAGTAAACAAAATCAAATATACACTGATTAAAAACCTCGATTTACCCAAAAGATTTAAAATCGGACACGCCGGAACGCTCGACCCATTGGCAACAGGTTTATTAATTATCTGTACAGGAAAATTCACCAAACGCCTATCTGAACTACAAGGACAAATCAAGGAATATACCGGAACGATAACAGTTGGGGCAACCACACCGTCCTATGATTTGGAAACAGAAATCAACGAAACATTTCCGACAACACACATCACTGCTGAACTCATCGAGCAAATAAAAAAGCAATTCATCGGGACGATTGAGCAATTTCCACCAATTTTTTCCGCTATCAAAAAAGACGGAAAACGATTGTATGAACACGCACGAAAAGGCGAAGAAATCGAAATCCAATCACGAAAAATAGAAATTTCCGAATTTGAAATTACCCGTATAGAACTACCCGAAATTGATTTTCGTGTGGTTTGTAGCAAAGGAACTTATATCCGCTCATTGGCTTATGATTTTGGGAAAGCTTTGAAATCAGGTGCACATCTGACCGCTTTGCGACGAACAAAAATTGGGAATTTTTCTGTTGATAATGCGGTCGAACCATTAGATTTTGAGAAAATATATAAATTGGATTTATAAAAATAACTAAAATGAAAAAACTGATACTGCTGTTCTTTCCCGCTATAATTTTTGCCCAGCAATTACAAACCGGCGATTTGATTTTCCAAAATATCAGCTGCGGAGCGATGTGCGAAGCCATCAATGCTGTAACCGAAGGTTTTGAAGGACGTGATTTTAACCACATGGGAATGGTTATCAGCCAAAACGACAACATATTTATCCTGGAGGCTTCGGGCGAGGAGGTAAAACTCACGCCATGGGAAAAGTTTTCCGAGCGTACCGAAAAATCGATGTATGTAGGACGACTTTTGCCTGAACATCAACACCTGATTGACAATGCGGTTACTTATGGTTTACAACAAATCGGCATGCCGTATGACAATGATTTTCTGTATGATAACGGTAAATATTATTGTTCTGAACTGATTTATGATTGCTTTTTGTATGCCAACGACAACCAGCCGTTTTTTCAGCTATTTCCGATGACTTACAAAGAACCGGATTCTGATGAATTTTTTCCGGTTTGGGTAGAGCACTTTGAACAACAAGGCATTGATATTCCTGAAGGACTACTAGGTTGTAACCCCGGCGGCATGAGTCTGGATAAGAAAATTGAGTTAAAGAAATTTAGCCTTTAGCAATCCATCTTTCACATTTATTTCAATAAAGCTGTTGATATTTTTAGTATTTTCGTAGTTTAAATTCATTTTATGCGTGCATACATATCTGTTTCCCCTGATTACCGAAAAAAATTAAGCAAGGAATTCATTGCTCTTGGCATGGCACTGAGTGGTGCCAATACAGATGCTTATATTTTTACAGACAAACACCAGTGCCAGGAAGATGGAGAGCAGGAATACCTTGCCCATGCCATGCAACAGATTGATGCGTCCAATTTTGTGATTACTGAAGCTACGCATCCGTCGGTACTTTCATGTATCGAATTGAGTTATGCCAAAGCCAGAAAAAAACCGATAGTTTATATACAGCACACCGAAGCTAAAGTGGAAAAACTGATGGCAGCATTGGGCAATTTTCATATTTTGTATGAATCGCCTAAAGATTTGTTTGACCAAATGACTGAATTTCTAAAAAACGTATTACCGCAGTAGTTAAAGTACATTTTATCGAATTTACCTCCAAAGATAGATAATCAAAAGCATAAAAAAAGCACAACAATTTCATATTTTGTTGTGCTTTTAGTTTTCCAATTATAAAAGAATTACATCACAATAATTCTCCTTCCCCCTCTTCTTGGCGAACTATTGCTGTTGTTTTTTCCTCCGAACTTGTCAAATTTGTATGTTAGTGAAAACATCACATATCGTTTGAGTACCAAATTTTCCTGGTCAACGATAGAAGTTGCAGTAATCATTCTGGACGCACCTACATTTTGGTTCAGAATATCGTAAACTTTTACTTTGGCTGTCATTGCTTTATTCAGGAAAGTATAGGAAAGACTGGTGTTCCACAAGAAAAAATCGCGTTGGAAACCTGCTCCGAGATTAGAGTTGTAGGTGTATCCGAAATCATTTCCCCATGTCCAGTTTTCCGGCCAGTAGGAAGTCGTTTGCAACGATAAATTATGGGTAACATTATCTCTTCTGCTAATTTGATAGTTGGTATAATCTGTCTGATTAAATCCTAATTCATACGATGGTGTAATGGTTAATAACTCGCCATAAGTCCAACTGATTTCTGCATTTGGCGAAATGCTGTAAGTGTCGCCTTCAAATAATTCGCCATCGGTAAATCCTTTATCTTTCGTGTAGCGAATACTTGCACTAACACCAAATCTCAATGTATGTTCGTCATATTTCAAGGACTTATTCCAATTACCAGAAAAACTCACGTTATAAGTATCTCCAATGTTGCGGTAAGTAGTGGTTCTCTTTCTATTTTCATCAAACAAAGAATAAGTTGCTGCTGAATTTGTATTGTAACTACCGTGCAACCAAATGCTCCAACCGGTACGCATCTGAAAATTATACTTGTTCAATCCTCCGAATATCCTGTGCGTCTTGGTTTGGTCTAACTCCTCATTTCCGATAATTGTATTCAAAGGGTCATTTATACGTTCATAAGGCATCATCTGCATTACCGAAGGATTATTCGTATAGTAGCGATAATTGGCATATACCGACAAGCCGTTTTCCTGGCGATAGCGAACATTCGCAGCTACAAACGGATTTACAAACTGTCTGTCGATGTTATAATTATTGCTCATATATTCGGCAGTGGCATTCAGATTAGTAATAACAACCCCTGATTCTATGGAAAGTTTAAGTTTTTCTTTATCAATAGTTAATCCAACTGTCGGGCTGTTACTTATAGAAGATATTTTGGTATTGGTTGATAATCGGTCGTTGAATTCTGAAAACTGCCCTGTTAATTCATCAAAATCATAAGTGAATAACTTATCGGTTTGCGAATCATATTTCCAATCGTAATTAAAATCTAAAAAAACATCTTTTTGAATCGGTTGAGAATATTTTGCCTGTATGCTGTATTGGTCATTGGTCGAGCGGGTAGTTTCTTCCTGATTCCGGATATCATCGGGTGTACTGTCATCGGCATAAAATAAAGTTTCGGACTGCGTAAATCCACCACCGGAAGTCACTGAATTCGTACTTTCAATATAAAGGCTGAAATTTTTCCCTTTATCGTCCAGTTTTTTAGTAAACTGAATAGAGTTGTCAAATGAATTACTGGTAATATCGCTGGTTGACGTACCGTCAGTTTCATTCAGGATTCCGCCGTTTTCATCAAAAGTAATCGACTTGTTCTCGTTAATGTTTATATTTTTATTCGACCGGAAAGACGGATTGAAATAAACCTTGGTGTTTTCGTCGAGCTTCAGCTCAAAATCGGTAGTTACGTTGTGTTGCGTATTCTCCCTTCGGCTTGAACTTTCCGAATTGGTAGTAAATTCACCGTCTGGTAATAAGTTAATCGTCGTCGAACGGTTGTTGTTATCATTAATTTCTCTATTCAGATTATAACTCACATTGGTGTCTAATTTATCAAAAAACAAATCGGAATAATTCACGCCTATCAAATCATTTCGGCTGATACCAATCGCTCTTCCAAACATATTACGACCACCAAAGCTGAAAAACGAACTACGCCCACCGCCCATATTATCAAAAATCTCGTCCATCGAAAAACCCGACGAATTGATATTATTAGACGATGCCATCAAACTGATTTTTCGGTCACCCTGAAAATAGTTAATCAAACCGGCTGCTTCGTAACGTTCGTCAGTGCCATATCCGCCGGTAACACGCCCCATCAAACCTTTGTTTTTATCTTCGTCAATGGTAAAATTGATGCTCGCTTCGTCGCTTTGGGCACTTCGTCCCGAGAATTCTTCGGCTTTGGTTTTCTTATCGGAAACCTGTACTTTGTTAATCAAATCTGCCGGAAGATTCTGTAAAATCACACTTCCGTTACGGTCAAAAAACGGTTTACCGTTTACCAGAAACTGGCTTACTTTTTTTCCGTTCACAGTAATATTTTTCTCTGCATCAATTTCAACGCCGGGCAGCTCTCTCAGCAAAGCCTCCACATTTGCGTCCGGACGAACCTTGAACGACGATGCATTGAACTCCAATGTATCTCTTTTGACCCGAATCGGAATATCTGCCACGATAACCAATTCGTCTAACTGTTCTGCATCTTCTTTCAATAAAATATTTCCCAGACTGATGTTTTCGCTGATATTCGGATATTTCAATACCTTTTCCTCATAACCAAACAAAGAGAAAGTGATATTGACAGAATCTTTTACGGGTTGAAAATTTAGGGAAAAATCGCCCGCTTCTTTCGAAGATGTATAGGCAATCATGGTGGAATCTTTGGATTTCATCGCCAGAACGGTTACGTCGCTGACAGGTTCGTTGAATTCATCATAGAACTTTCCGCTTACCTTAACCTGAGCCATCGCCGAAAGCCCGAACAAACAAATCAATAAAGGAAGTAATCGCATAAAAAGTAGTGTTTATCGTTATGTTAAATTATGGTTGTACTGATGATAACAAATTTTGTGCCTTTTTTATTATGTTATCCAAGTAACAATACCTTAATAAGTAGAGAAAACAGAGAGTTTGTTACAATAAAAATAGCTTATATCAGAAATCTGTTTCTTTCTGATATAAGCTAAAAACGGTTTATCATTTTTTTTATTCTACTGTATTTATTTCTGTCTGAAAAATATTTCAATCGGCACACCCGAAAAATTATAGTTTTCCCGCAATTTATTTTCGATATAACGCTTGTATGGGTCTTTGATGTATTGCGGCAGATTGGCAAAAAACACAAACTGCGGTGTGTGTGTCGGCAACTGCATACAGAACTTGATTTTGATATATTTTCCTTTGACTGCTGGTGGCGGATTATTTTCGATAATCGGCAACATCACTTCGTTGAGTCTGGAAGTAGAAATACGGCTTTTTCTGTTTTCAAAAACCTCCACAGCGGTTTCCAACGCCTTTAACAAACGCTGTTTGGTCAGAGCAGAAACGAACAAAATAGGCACATCGTCAAACGGTGCAATTTGCTCTCTGATTCGTTTTTCGTATTCTTTGGTGGTTTGATTGTCTTTTTCTACCAAATCCCATTTGTTGACAAGGATTACAACTCCTTTTTTGTTTTTCTGTGCCAGCCAGAAGATACTTTGGTCTTGCCCTTCAAATCCGCGTGTAGCATCAATTACCAGTACACACACATCAGCATGCTCAATTGCCCGCACCGAACGCATCACGGAATAAAATTCCAAATCTTCTTTCACTTTGGATTTTTTCCGGATTCCGGCGGTATCCACCAAATAAAAATCAAATCCGAAACGGTTATATTTTGTATCGATAGCATCGCGGGTTGTTCCGGCAATGTCTGTTACTACGAAACGGTCTTCTCCAATCAACGCATTGATAATACTTGATTTTCCGGCATTCGGTCGTCCGACAAAAGCAAATCTCGGCAGTTCTTCATCTTCTTTTTCGTCATTTTGTTCGGGCGGCAAAGCTTCGATTAAAGCATCAAGCATCTCTCCTGTTCCACTACCACTCATTCCGGCAACCGGATAATATTCGCCTAATCCTAAATTATAGAATTCGTAAGCATCTTGCAGGCGTTTACCATTATCTACTTTATTCACAACCAGTAATACAGGCTTGGTTACCTTGCGTAACAGTTTGGCGACTTCTTCGTCTAACGGTGTTAAACCTTCTTCGGCATCAACCACAAACAGAATCACGTCGGATTCGTCAATTGCCAGTTCTACCTGCTTACGGATTTCGCCTTCAAAAATATCATCTGAACCTTCAATATATCCTCCGGTGTCGATGATAGAGAAAGAACGTCCGTTCCATTCACTTTTGCCGTAATTACGGTCCCGGGTTACCCCGCTCACAGAATCAACGATGGCGTCACGCCGCTGTATCAAGCGGTTGAACAAGGTTGATTTTCCCACATTTGGCCTTCCTACTATGGCTACTATATTATTCATTTTATTTATTTGCTTAGGCTGTAAGCAGTGAGCTATAAGCCATTTAATTATTATTTATTGCTGTATCCGAAACGTTTCAACTGATTGTTATTGTTACGCCAGTCTTTGTTTACTTTGACAAAGGTTTCTAAATGCACTTGTTTGCCGAAGAATTTTTCCAAATCGACCCGGGCTTCGATGCCTACTTTTTTGATGGCAGCTCCTTTATGTCCGATAATAATTCCTTTCTGGCTTGTGCGTTCAACCATAATCACTACACGAATGCGGATAATATCTTCGTCTTCCTTAAACTCTTCGGTTACCACCTCAACGGAATAAGGAATCTCTTTGCTGTAATTCAACAGAATTTTTTCCCTGATAATTTCATTAACAAAAAACCGTTCGGGTTTGTCCGTCAAACTATCTTTGTCGAAATAAGGCGGCGACTCGGGAAGTAATTCCAAAATGCGGTCAAAAACTTCTTTTACATTAAAATTATTCAATGCCGATATGGGGTAAATCTCGGCGTTGGGCAGGGTTTCTTTCCAATAATCAACTTGCTCTTCCAGAAAATCCTGGTCGGTTTTGTCAATTTTATTCAATAGCAACAACACCGGAATATTGGTATGTTTTAGCTTATTGAAAAAGGATTCGTCTTTGAGTTGTTTTTCGCCGACCTCAACCATATACAGGAAAACATCGGCATCTTCAAGGGCAGATTTCACAAAATCCATCATTGAATTCTGCAACTGGTAAGCCGGTTTGATGACACCGGGAGTATCTGAAAAAACCACCTGAAAATCATCTCCGTTCACAATACCAAAAATTCGGTGTCGCGTGGTTTGTGCTTTAGAGGTAATAATCGACAGTCTTTCGCCGACAAAAGCATTCATTAATGTGGATTTACCCACATTCGGATTACCAATAATGTTTACAAAACCTGCTTTATGTGTCATACTATTTCGTTCTAAGCCACAAAGGTAGCTATATCTGCCGAAAGAATAAACTATTTTTTTTGCGGTTTTTTTGTGTATTCCAAAAAGTCGTTATATATTTGCACCACAATAGCGCGGGATAGAGCAGTAGGTAGCTCGTCGGGCTCATAACCCGAAGGTCACTGGTTCGAGTCCAGTTCCCGCTACTAAACAGGACAGATGAAGTTTATTTTCGTTTGTTCTGTTCTTTTTTTGGACTAAACCATTGTTTATCTGAAAGATATAGTTTGCGATTACGTTCATTCGGGCGGTTCGATAAGTTTTTCCGTCAAACTCCAATTTTTCAGGGAATATCGAACCAATTATACCTCTCCTTGTGTTGATTTCGCCCTCACTGTACATTTTGGGAATGTTTTCTATGTACTTTAAAGCCCTGTCCAAAGATTTATCTATATTGATTTTCTTGGTATCAGAACCGTCCTTGCTCAACTGTTCTTCCAGACTTTCAATTCGTTTCTTACACTCATCTTTGATTTCGAGGTATTCCTCATCATCAATAATTTCAGATAACAGTTTGTTGCGTGCTACTGATAACCTTGCATTCAGTTTATCTATTTCCTGTGCAATCTGTTTCTTTTCGTCAAATGGATTATTTACGAATTTTTTGTAGTTGTCTAACAATAGTTTTTTCACTATTTGAGCAGTACCGTTTAACGTAAAATGATGCATACTCTTTTCAAAAATATCGTTGGCTAATTCGGCTTTTTGGCGGAAGCCACAGGATGAGACACAATGATAGTAGTAATAACGGCTTGTTCTTCCTTTGGAAGCACTACCTGTTAGGTTACGACCACATTCGGGACATACCAAGAAACCACGTAAAGGCAGGTTCTCGTCTGAAAGTATTTTCGTATTGGGACGTTCTACCCTTTTGTTTCCGTCCAAAATCAGTTGCACCCTATCAAAAAGCTCTTTGGATATAAGTGGTTCGTGTTGACCCCGTACCAAATGTGCTTCTTCGTCCTTGAATTTGGCAATGAATATCTTTCCATAGTACAGAGGATTACGTATGGCTACGTGGAAAGCACTTCGGCTTATAGTTGTATTGTACAACATATTCATTTTTTGTCGTACTTGGTCACAGGCAAACACACCTTTAGCTATTTCGTTGAAAGCCCAACGCATAGCTGTTGCTTCAGGTTCTTTTGGAGCGACGTATTTTCGTCCGTCCTCTTTGCTTCTGTTGATGTATCCAAAAGGAGCTCTGCCCATTAAACGTCCCTCTTTCCTTGCCCTACGCATACCGTAAAACGTATTCAATGCCCTGCGGTCATTTTCCACTTCGGGAGCGGACAGATATATCGCAAGCATCATCTTGTTTTCGGGAATGGAAAGGTCTAAAGGCTGTTCTACCGCTTGTGGTTCTATGCCAAGTTTGTTAAGTGTGCTAATCATCTGATAGGCATCACCTGCATTACGGCTAAACCTATCCCATTTGGTAAAAAGAACAAGGTCAGTCTTTGAACTTTTCTTTTTAAGATTGTTCAGTAATCTTGTCCATTCAGGACGGTTAAAGGTCTTGGCGGAATAGTCTTCATAGATAACCTGTCCGACTGTAATCTTATTGATCGAACAGTATTTTTTCAGGCGTTCCTCTTGGTCACGTTGTGAATATCCCTTGTCTGCCTGTTCGTCTGTGGAAACACGTATATATAAATCGGCTCTTTTCATAGCTAATCTTTTAAATGGTTATTAATGTTGTGTGGGATTAGCTAAAGTACGAAATAAATCATTCGGTATCAAAGCATTCACGAATAATTATCATCGTGAAGTTGTATAGAAACTCCATAATCAGTTCGGCTTTTTCCTGTTCCACATCAATACCGACCTCACGGAGAAGCTCCATTGCTTCTTCGATAGGTATTTTCTCTATTTCCTTTCTCTCCTGCATCGCCTAACTCGGTTTTGTCCTGACTAAATTAGTCGGATAAGCAAGTCGGACTTTCAATGTTGCAGTCAGAGGTCTCATTTGGCGTTCAGATGCCAAATTGTTTTGGTTCGTTGTTGTTTTTTGTGCTAATCAAAGACAATAAAAACAATGTTTTTGTAGCCTGAAAGGTGTTTTTTGTAATTTTGTTTCTGACAAAAATTAAGATATATACTCCGATGAAGCTATAAATAACTGTCCAAGAAAGAAATGATAATTCATCACTTTGTATAAGTGGCGAAGAAATGTATTACAAACTTTAAATTTATTACAATGACACAGTTACAAATGATTGATACTACCAAATCAATAGCTCAGAGAGACGAAAATGTTTCCGCAGTTTTAATGTATGGTTCGTTTACCAAAAATGAGGGAGACCAATATTCTGACATCGAGTTTTATATCTTCCTGAAAAACAAAGAAAATTTTTCTGCCGAAAAGTGGTAAATCAGATTTATCCGACAGCGTTATATTTTACGAATGAATACGGAAGTGAAGTTGCAATTTTTGAGAACCTGATTAGAGGCGAATTTCATTTTTTAACAGTAAATGAGATTGACGTTATAAAATCGTGGGAGGGCTTTGTGGCGTTCAGTGATTTTGACCAAATGAACTTGATTGACAAAGACGGTCTTTTGACTGAAACGCTTAATCAAATAAAAACAAAATCGCCCGTCCGAACTACAAATGAAAACATCTTATTTTTAAGTCAATCATTACTGAATGTATTATTGACAACAAACAATTTGCTTAAAAGACAGGAGTACGCTCACGCTTACCAAAGTCTGTCAAACGTGCAAAAGTATTTACTTTGGTTAATCCGAATAGCAATAAATCAAACCAATCATTGGGAAAGTCCGACAAAAAGTTTAGAGAAAGATATTGACAAAGATTGGTATTCAGAATTTAGATTGACAACATCTGATTTGGATACTGACAATTTAAAAACAGCTTTCGAAAATTCATTGAACTTATCCAAAAAGCTATTTGATGAATTAAGTGTTACAGCAAACTTAAAACGATTGCTAAATAGAATTGGATAAAGTCCCATTCTCAAAACAAAGCCTTTCAGCAAGTTGTTGAAAGGCTTTATATTTAAAAGAGATTAAAACCATTCCCCAAAAAAGAATAAAAAGGTAGCAAAGGTAAGGCGGACACCCACCGCACCGCCCAACCAAACCAAAAGACTACGGCATAATGACAGGGCAAATATGATGGCTTCGCCGAGTTGCCCAGTTGCCCTACCACCCTTCGGGACTTATTCCGTTTCCTTTTGGTTTTCCGCCTGTCCGCCTTGTTAAAATGGCTTTCTTTTTTTTCTGTTTTTTTCTTTTGGAAACAATTTTAAGAGGAAGAAAAACATCTACTTTGAGCGTTGGTATGTATCTATCTATGTACGTTTTTATCTACAAAGCAAAGTATCTATGGACAGAATGAGAAGCAGTTTTGAACTACTTTTTTCTGCTAATTTCAATCCGTCTCGAAGAGCGGATTATTGTGTTCACAGCAACACGGCAAGTTGTGTTTTGAGGCACTCAAAACTGAAGTTAGTGCCTCAAAACTACTTGCTCTTGCAGAGGGCAGAAAAAACTTCCGAAGTCAGTTTTTTGTGTGAATTTAAAATGGATATAGTTATTGAACAGTTTGCTAATCGAATGAAGAAGAAAAAGATACGATTGCAATAAACAATGCAATGCCATTGCATTACTTTTTTACTAACTTTGCAAAAGAATATGAAAGTCTTTTCTTCCATACTGGCACTTTTTATGATGGCATTATTTATAATGCCTTGTGCTGATATGTATAAAAAGGATTTAGTGAATAATGAGAAACATTCTACAGAAATAACACATCAGGACAACCACGAACATACTGATAGCGATTTATGTACACCTTTTTGTTTATGTGGTTGTTGTGGAATAGTTTCCGGAGTAGTTCTTCAATGGAACGTGTTTAATATAGGCAAGGTAAAGACTTTTGACCTGTCAAAGCCTAAAGTTTACTATAAATCTACCTTTATATCCCACTATCTGGGGGGAATTTGGCAACCGCCAAAGATTAATGCATAATTTTTAATGTTTTAATGATTATAGCTTTTTTGCGTACAGCAATAAGCTAAATGTTTTGGGGCATACTTCGTATTTCCTAAGGCTATCTTCATTGCAATTTATCATTAATTATTCATCATTAATCACAATAGAAGTGTTAAATAGTATTATAAAATTCTCTATAAAGAATAAGTTCATTATAGGCTTAATGACCTTATTACTCATCATTTGGGGGGTATGGAGTGCCAAACAAATCCCCATTGATGCCCAACCTGACATTACAAACAATCAGGTTCAGATTATTACCCTGTCGCCTACATTAGCAGGACAGGAAGTAGAACAATTAGTTACATTTCCCGTAGAGCAAAGTATCGTTAATCTTCCAAAAGTAGAAGAGATAAGAAGTGTTTCAAGATTTGGATTATCTGTTGTAACCGTTGTCTTTCAAGACAATGTTGATATTTATTTTGCAAGACAGTTAGTAAGCCAACAGCTGAAAGAAGCACAAGACCAGATACCTGAGGGGGTTGGAACACCTGAACTTGCTCCTGTCAGTACAGGTCTTGGCGAAGTGTACCAATATATTCTTCATCCCAAAGAAGGGAGTGAAGACAAATATTCCGCAATGGATTTGCGGACAATGCAGGATTGGATTGTTGCCAGACAACTTTACGGTACTCCGGGAATTGCAGAAGTCAATAGTTTCGGTGGTCTGCTTAAACAATACGAAGTTTCTATCGAGCCAAACCGCATCAAGGCAATGGACGTTAGTATTTCTGATATTTTTACCGCACTCGAAAACAATAACCAAAATACCGGAGGTGCTTATATCGACAAGAAGCCCAATGCTTACTTTATTCGCGGGATTGGTCTGGTTAGTTCATTGGAAGATGTAGGGAATATCGTCGTTAAAAATACAGGTAGCGTTCCGGTATTTATCAAAGATGTGGCAGAAGTACAATTTGGTCACGCTACCCGCTACGGAGCGATGACTTATAACGGAGAAGTAGATGCCGTGGGTGGAATAGTTATGATGCTAAAGGGAGAAAACACTGCCACTGTCGTAAACAACATCAAAGAGAAAATTCCGGTTATCCAACAATCTCTACCTGAAGACGTGGTCATAGAACCCTATCTAGATAGAATGAATCTGGTAGATAGAGCGATAAGTACTGTCGAAAAAAACCTTATTGAAGGGGCATTAATAGTAATATTTGTATTAATTATTTTCTTAGGGAATTTCAGGGCAGGTTTAATCGTAGCATCAGCTATACCGTTATCAATGCTTTTTGCATTGGGAATGATGAGGCTATTTGGTGTGAGTGCCAATCTGATGAGTATGGGGGCTATTGATTTCGGATTGATAGTGGACGGTTCCCTGATTGTTGTTGAAGCCACAATGCACCATTTGGGCTTACGAAAATCCACACAAAAACTTACGCAGGTAGAAATGGACGAAGAGGTGTATGAATCTGCACGGAAAATTCGTACGAGTGCCGCATTTGGCGAAATTATCATCCTCATTGTCTATATTCCTATCCTTACTTTGGCGGGTATAGAGGGTAAAATGTTTACGCCAATGGCACAGACTGTAAGTTTTGCCATTTTGGGAGCATTGATTTTGTCCTTTACCTATATCCCGATGATGAGTGCTTTGTGTTTGTCTAAAAAGCCGATTACCAAAAAGAATTTTTCAGACAAAATGATGGACTATCTTCAAGGGGTCTATAAATCGTTATTGGAAAAAGCCATTCGGATAAAATATGTGGTTATTGCGGTTGCCGTTGGGCTGTTTACCATAAGTATATTCTTTTTTTCACGGATGGGTGGAGAGTTCCTGCCAAAATTGGGCGAGGGCGATTTTGCTTTCCACTGTATCCTGCCACAAGGAACATCCTTAAGCCAAAGTCTGGAAACCTCTATGCAGGCATCGAAGATCATCAAGGAATTTGACGAAGTGAAAATGGTCGTAGGAAAGACAGGTGCTGCCGAAGTACCGACAGACCCGATGCCTCCCGAAGCCACCGACCTGATGATTATTCTGAAACCGCAGGACGAATGGAAAACAAAAAAATCGTATGACGAGCTTTCCAATGAAATGATGGAGAAACTTGAAGTTATTCCCGGTGTATTTTTTGAAGCCAATCAGCCGATACAGATGCGTTTTAATGAGCTGATGACAGGTATCAGGCAGGATGTAGCTGTTAAGATATTCGGAGAAGACCTCGACAGTTTGTTGGTTTATGCCAATAAAGCGAATGCCATTATTCAAACAGTAGAAGGTGCGACCGCTCCGCAGGTAGAACGGGTAGCAGGTCTTCCCCAAATCAATATCGAATACGACCGTACCCGAATAGCCAACTATGGTTTGAATGTACAGGAGATAAATGATATTGTCAGCACTGCGTTCGCAGGTAAATCAGCAGGCGTGATTTATGAAAACGAACGAAGATTTGATTTGGTGGT
This sequence comes from Avrilella dinanensis, assembly GCF_002807015.1. Lineage (GTDB taxonomy): Bacteria > Bacteroidota > Bacteroidia > Flavobacteriales > Flavobacteriaceae > Flavobacterium > Flavobacterium dinanensis. Next base: position 1,856,359 of record NZ_NIPO01000001.1, read on the forward strand.
AAGGCTTGATGAAGCCCACCGCAGTTCCATTGAAGATGTGAGCAATCTGTTTATCCCACTACCAAACGGCGACCAAATTCCGCTTTCACAGGTTGCAAACATTGATTACAAATTAGGACCCGCACAAATCAGCCGTGAAGACGGTAAACGCAGGATATATGTCGGCTTCAACGTGCAGGGACGGGACGTAGCCAGTGTTGTCAATGAAATTCAGGATAAATTGGCTGAACAGGTTAAGCTCCCAACAGGTTGTTATTTTACCTATGGCGGTCAGTTTGAGAACCTCCAAAAAGCTACCGACAGATTGCTCATAGCAGTACCTATCGCATTGCTTTTGATTTTTATCCTATTGTACTTCACATTCCATTCGTTTAAGGAAGCCGTTTTGGTCTATACAGCTATCCCGATGAGTGCCATTGGAGGTGTATTTGCCCTATTATTACGGGATATGCCATTCAGCATATCGGCAGGTGTCGGATTTATCGCCCTGTTTGGTGTTGCTGTTCTGAACGGGATTGTACTGATTGCCACGTTCAATAGACTGGAAAAAGAGGGTTGGAACGAGATTATCCCGAGAATTATCGAGGGAGCTAAAACAAGGCTTAGACCTGTATTGATGACAGCATCGGTAGCAAGTTTAGGTTTTTTACCAATGGCATTAAGTACAAGTGCGGGTGCAGAAGTACAAAAACCGTTGGCAACGGTGGTTATCGGTGGACTGATTTCGGCAACTGCCCTGACATTGTTCGTTCTGCCATTGCTGTACCTCGTATTTATGAGAAACCAAAAACCTCCGAAAAATAGTAAAATGAAAGCCATAGCACCTGTGCTGTTGCTGTTTGTGTTTTTGTGTTTTTCTCAAAACGGTAAGGCACAAACTCCGATGAGTATAGATAGAGCTATTGAAGTAGCTGTGGAGAACAACCCTCAGCTACGTTCCAAAAATTTGGATATTCAATCTGTCCAAAGTCTTAGCAAAACAGCATTTGAATTGCCGAAGACCGATGTAAACTTCCAATATGGGAATAATGAGGGATTTGAATATAATGACGGTTTCCAAATTTCGCAAACCATACCCTTCCCGACACTCTTTGGGGCAAAGAAAAACCTTGTCAAAGAGCAAGTCAAAGGTCAGGAATGGGCAAAGGCACTTACAGAAAACGAACTGAAAAAGCAGGTAAGAACCTATTATTATCAATCGGAATATTTGGAGCATAATGCTTCGGTTTTAAAGTATCTTGATAGTATTTATTCAGACTTTATCCGTGTGGCAGAACTGCGGTATAAAACGGGAGATATAGGTAAATTAGACGTTAATACAGCAACTACCAAGAAAGGGGAAATAAGTCTTTTGTATCAACAGAACGAGGTTTTAAGGCAGAACGCCTATCAGAGCCTTAAAAATCTGATGCAGACACAGGAAGACTTTTCCATAGAACCCCAATCGGATTATACGCCATTGCTGTTAAGCTCTTTCATTGACAGTTCGGCTGTTGCAAATCATCCGAGCATCCAGCTATTGTACCAAGAGGCGAAAATCGCCGAACAGAACAAGAAATTGGAACGGGCAAACAGCCTGCCTGATTTTACATTCGGTTATAATAACATATCGCTGATAGGAATGCACAGTAAAAATGGTGTAGAGCAATTTTATGGCAGAGGACAGCGGTTTAGTTTTGTTGATGTGGGTATTACAATCCCAATTTTTACAACCACCAAAGCAAAAATTCGCTCGCTTGATTATCAGAAACAATCATTGGAATTAAATGCTCAATGGCAGGAACAACAGCTTAAAACGGAATTGGCAAACGCCTTGAAACAATACGAACAGTATGTAGCGCAGTTTACCTATTTCAAGGAGCAGGCACTTCCGAATGCTAATGAAATTATCAATGCCGCAAAACTGGGCTACAGTACCGGAGATATTTCTTATGTGGAGTACCTATTTGCCTTGCAGACAACAGCAGACATTCAGCTTAATTATTTAAATAGCATTCAGCAAATCAATGAGGCTGTAACGCTTATCCATTCATTAATCAGTAAATAATACAATATATGAAACGTATCATAAATAATATAGTTTTTAGCGTTCTTGTCCTCGTAGCATCCTTTGCTTTCAACGCCTGTACAAATAATCATAAAGAGGGCGATGGGCATAATCACGGAACGGAAGCAGAAACAACAACGGACGAACACGAAGAAGAAGAAAATGTTGCAGTGCTGACCGATGAGCAGATGAAAGCCGTGGGGGTTGAAATCGGTTCAATTGAACAGAAGCAATTATCCGCAACATTGAAAGCCAATGGTGCATTGAGAGTTCCCAACAGCAACAAGGCGAATGCAACCTCGTTGTTTGGTGGTGTTATCAAATCCCTTAATGTGGAGATAGGCGATTTCGTAAGGAAAGGTCAGGTCATCGCTACTATTTCCAATCCGCAATTCATACAGTTGCAGGAAGAATACCTAAGCATCAATAGCCGGATAGAATTTGCAGAACAGGAGCTTGTAAGGCAAAGAGAGCTGAACGAGGGAAATGTCGGAGCAAAGAAAAACCTGCAAAGTGCCACTACTGAACTGAACACGTTGAGAACACGGAAGTCTTCTTTGAACCAACAAATACAAATGATGGGCATTAATCCGGCTTCCTTGTCAAATTCCAGCCTTAAATCCTCGTTGGTCGTTACAAGTCCGATAAGCGGTACTATCAGTAATGTTTTTGCCAAAATCGGAAGTTATGTAGATGTGTCTTCGCCTATTGCTGAAATAATAGAAAACACAGCCCTGCACTTGGACTTACAGGTCTATGAAAAGGACATTCCTTTAATCAAAATAGGTCAGAAAATAGATTTTGTGGTAACCAACAATCCCAATAAGACCTATTCTGCCGAAGTGTACAGTATCGGTTCATCTTTTAACGGAGAGAGTAAAACCATTGCTGTTCACAGCAGAATTACAGGAGATAAAACAGGGTTGATTGACGGAATGAGTATAACCGGAATGGTAAGTTTAGATGATGTATTAAGTACGGCTGTACCCAACGATGCTATTGTCAATGCAGACGGAAAGTATTACATCTTTTTGGTCAAGGAGCAAGCAGAAGAACCCCACGAGGATAAAGAGGGAGAAGCTCACGACCACAAAGAAGAGGAGGCTCACGACCACGGTTCTGAAAAGGGAACTCGATTTGTAAGAATAGAAGTCATTAAAGGTGCTTCTCAATTGGATTATACGGCTATAACGCCTGTAAGTGAAATTCCACACGGTACACATATCGTGGTAAAAAGTGCATTTTTTGTGAATGCAAAAATGGATGATACAGGAGAACACGCTCACTAAACTATTGAATAATGAAAAAAAACATTGAACAAAAGCTGTTGTCAAAGAACACTAATCCGACCAGTATGAGGATTTTGGTGTATGATTTCCTGGAGCAACAACAAATAGCTATGTCCTTATCTGAAATCGAAAGTCATTTTTACAAAGCAGACAGGGTTACAATTTACAGAACTTTAAAAACTTTTGAGGAAAAAGGCATCGTACATAGTATTCAGGAAAACACGACTACCAAATATATTTTGTGCCACGATGGATGCGACGAACAAACCCATAAGGATTGGCATTTGCATTTCTACTGTAAGATTTGCAAGCAGACGACCTGTAAGGAGGATTTTATAATACCACAGGATACGAACCAGGAATATAGGATTGACGAGATAAAACTGTTTGGTAAGGGTATTTGTGAGAAGTGTTTAAAGGAGAGTTTGCAATAGCATTGCAGACTCTCCCTGTGTAACTTTGTTATAAATATATATCAATTTTAATAAAACAGATATGGAACATAAGCATACTTACGATGCACAGGGCAAACAGCTTTGTTGCACACAGGAAGAAAAAATCTACACCAAAGCAGGTGCAAAGAATTTGATACAGGACGACGATTGTTGCAGTACACAAAAGCATAATCAAAATCACAGCGATGATGACGGACACGACCATTCGCATTCGGGAGGTACTGACAATATTTTCAAGATGTTTCTTCCCGCCATTATTTCCCTTACGCTCTTGCTTACAGGTATCGCAATGGATAATTGGTTTCCGCAAACGTGGTTTACCGATTGGGTACGAATTATTTGGTACGTGGTGGCTTATGCTCCTGTTGGACTGCCTGTACTTAAAGAAGCGATTGAGAGTATTCGTAAAGGCGAGATTTTCTCGGAGTTCTTTTTGATGGGCATTGCCACTATTGGGGCATTTGCAATTGGCGAATATCCCGAGGGTGTGGCGGTAATGTTGTTCTATGCTGTTGGCGAGGTTTTTCAGACAATGGCTGTGTCGAGGGCAAAATCAAACATCAAATCGTTGCTTGACCAAAGACCCGATGAAGTAACGGTTTTAAAAAACAATAAACCGCAAACAGTAAAGGCAGAAACCGTTACCATTGGCGAAATCATACAACTGAAACCGGGAGAGAAATTAGGCTTAGACGGAGAACTGTTGTCCGAAACATCATCGTTCAATACATCGGCTTTAACAGGCGAAAGCAAACCCGACACAAAGAATAAAGGCGAAACCGTTTTGGCAGGGATGATAAACCTCAACACCGTATCGCAGGTAAAAGTTACGACAGCTTACACCGACAGTAAGTTGAGCAAAATTTTGGAATTGGTACAAAATGCCACAACACAAAAAGCACCAACGGAATTATTTATCCGGAAATTTGCAAAAATTTATACGCCTATTGTGGTACTATTAGCCATATCCATTTGCCTCCTGCCTTATTTCTTTGTGGAAAATTATGAGTTTAGAGATTGGCTGTACAGAGCTTTGGTGTTCTTGGTTATTTCCTGCCCTTGTGCGTTGGTTATTTCCATTCCGTTAGGTTATTTCGGTGGTATTGGTGCTGCGAGCAAAAACGGAATATTGTTTAAAGGGAGTAACTTTTTAGATGCTCTTTCCGATATCCAAAACGTAGTGATGGATAAGACAGGCACAATGACAGAGGGCGTTTTTAAGGTTCAGGAAGTCAATTTCAATCCCAAATTTGATAAAGCTGAAATTCTGGAATTAGTCAACATTTTGGAAAGCCATAGCACACACCCCGTAGCAACTGCTATTCACGAATACGTGGGGAAACCGAATAATGAAATCCGATTAGAAAATACGGAGGAAATTGCCGGACACGGTTTGAAATCAACGGTAAACGGCAAGGATTTATTGGTCGGGAATTTCAAACTGATGGATAAGTTCGGCATATCATACGACTTAGACCCGAACAGCATCGTTTATACAACGATTGCCGTTGCTTACGACAGCAAATTTGTCGGTTACATCACGATTGCCGACAGTATCAAAGAAGATGCACAGGAAACCATTACCTTATTGCATAAGCTCAATGTTAAAGCAACGATGCTTAGCGGAGATAAAAGTACCGTTGTAAAATATGTGGCGGAGCAGTTAGGGATAGACAATGCTTTTGGAGATTTATTGCCCGAAGACAAAGTAAACAGGGTTAAAGAAATCAAAGCCAAAGGCGAAAGCGTTGCTTTTGTGGGCGATGGTGTAAACGATGCTCCTGTTGTGGCATTGAGCGACGTAGGTATCGCAATGGGTGGTTTGGGAAGCGATGCCACTATCGAAACTGCAGATGTGGTCATACAGGACGATAAGCCAAGTAAAATACCTATAGCAATCAACATCGGTAAACAGACAAAGAAAATCGTTTGGCAGAATATCACATTGGCATTTGGAGTAAAAGCGATTGTACTCGTACTTGGGGCAGGTGGATTGGCGACAATGTGGGAAGCTGTTTTTGCGGATGTTGGCGTAGCGTTATTGGCTATTTTGAATGCGGTAAGAATACAGCGAATGAAATTTTAAACCACTTCAATTTATGAGTTTTGAAAAGGAAAAAGAAAATACGCAAAAAGAAATATATCCCTAATCGGCATATTTCTCAATCAAGTAAGCCTGTAAAAAGGGTAGAAAGATTGCATCATAGAATACTTAATTGGACAATGCTGATTTTCCTTTCTGCCATATTGATATTCCTAATTTTTGCTGTTGTCCGTCATATTTATCATCATTATATAGGCAATTTTCAACACCATCAACACCAACATCACCATCATCGTTGAAATGGCAGATTAGAGATTTTTTTTGATACGGTAGATACAGAGTTGTAGGCAATCCAAAAATGCGTTACTCTCTTTTGAGTAGCATTTTATCAAATCAAGCATAAAGTTAAATGACAGTATATTACAAACAAGCAATCGAAAATTTAGAAGAAGAAATAAATAAGTTGCACTTTGAACAGAGCGACTTATTAGTTTCTTATGAGAAAGCTATTAAACTCATTTTAGCAAAAACTTCTGAATTAAAGCAACACGTGCTGGATGTAGGGTTTAAAAACCAACAGGAAGAAATTTATTTTTTCAAACACTGGCTTAAACGCTAAAACTTGGACACTTTTTTCTACCTATTCATGGATTAAATTATCACAATTAACCCCTATTTTCTTTAGATATTTGAGTGGTGATAAATAACCCAATCCACCATGAATTCTTTCAAAGTTATAAAATTTTCTGAAACGACTCATTGTTGTTTTTAAATCTTTTAAATTTTCAAATTCAAATCTTTGACAAACAGCACTTTCCATGATTGAATGATAGCTTTCAATATGTGCATTTTGTTCTGGTGTGGCAGGCTTGGTAAACTCCTGACTTACACCTTTTTCAACAAAATATTCTTGAACTATCGAAGCAATAAATTGACTGCCATTATCATTTCTCACGATAAAATTAGCGGGTAATTTATAGCGTGAAATAATTTGCTCAAATAACTGAATTACATCTTCTTTCCCGATATTATATGCAATATACTGTCCCATATTCCATCGACTATAAACATCTAAAACAGTTAGAATCATTGCGTTGGTTCGATTGCCCTGGACATAAACAAACTTAATATCGAATTCAAAAAACTGAAACGGTTTTTCAACATTGGGAACCAATTCTTTCACCCAATTTCGATTTCGAGACTTGCCTTTGTTTCTTTGAAATTTCAACAAGTTATTCTCCTTCATAATTCGATAAGTTCGAGTAGATCCAATGGAATAACCTAATTCTTCTTTCAAGTATTTATAGGTCTTAAAATAGCCATAATCAACGAATTCTCCCGACAAAAGTTCTTTGATGTCCTCCAACAATATTTCCTTACTAACCGTCATGCCATCTTTATAAAAGTAAGACGATTTTCGTTTACCTGCCTTGCTTCCGGTAGATTTATAATAATAGGAACTTCGAGCTAAACCATTTATTCTCAAAAGTTTATCGGCCGGATAGCCTTGTTCCTTAAAATCTTCTACGACCATTATTTTTTCGAGTTTCGAAGGCTGCTTTTTTTTAAAAGAGAATCTTTTACCCGGATTGCAAGTTCCTTTTCTGCAACCAACTTTTTGAGTTCATTGTTTTCTCTTTTAAGCTGCGCTAACTCCAGTTCTACAGCTGTCTTAGCTCCTTTTGACAAACCCTCAACACCCAACTCTTCATAACGCTTCTTCCAGCCGTAAATCGTCGCTGTTGACACGTTAAACTCTCTTGAAGCTCCGTGTGATACCATGCTCTTCAGTGAATAATAAAACGTCTTCCTTCTCTTTTAGAGACCATTTTTTACGATGTAAACTCATAACACAAATTTAAAACTATTACTTAATTTTGTGTCCAGGTATTAACTATGCTATTAGGACACCAGAAACCTGCCCTTGTTTCCAAATTGATTTACTATAACGCTGTTTATAAAATCGAAACCAAAAAGCCTTACGGAGGGAAACAAATAAAAAAATTTCTTAACAAAGAATTGAGTAAACTCAAGAAATTCTTTGACAACAACATTGATTTTTACAAATATTACCGTTGTAACAATTCCTTTCTCGACGAGAATTTCTTTATGCGAGGAAAACACGATATAAGGTTATGGTTAGATACATATTATTTTGAAGCAGACCATCGTTTTTGTACCTCCCACGATTATAAGGTTGCCAAAATATTAGCCAATGATTTGATACAAGCATATCTTGAAAACCAGCTAAACAATAATCATAAAAAGCCCCTTAATAATACTTCGCTCAATTGGACGGGAAGCAAAACGGCATTAACCGAGTTAATATACGCACTTTATGAACAAGGTGTGTTCAACAACGGAAATGCCGATATAAAACTAATTGCCAAAACATTTGAAAGCACCTTTAATATTGATTTGGGCGATTTCTATCATACGTTTATGGAATTGAAAGCCCGTAAAATTAACCGAACGAAATTCCTTGACAGCCTGTGCGAAGCCCTGATAAAGAAAATGGACGAGCAGGACGGTAAGTAGAAGTTATTTAAGTATTTACTTGGGTGTATTCAAGATTTATATTTTCAATGTCATAGACATTAGTTTCAATACACTTGAATTTTTCAGGATAAAATATTGCAACATTATAACCCTGCGAATATAATGAACTTCTAAATTCTATACCGTCAAATCCCATTGATTTTATCAGTTCTGAAAGATACTGCGTTGGCAGATAATCCAATTCGCTGTCATTCTTTCTTCTTGGCTTTGAAAGTTCTTCTTCCAATTTATCAATGAAAGAACCGTGTAACATAACTTCCTCTAAAGATTCTAATTCTGCAAGCCTGAATACATCGTATGTGGAGCGACTTAAATTAACTACTCTTATGTCTTCTTCGAGTTTAAATGTACCGACAGAAACATAATCAAATAAACTTGCTCTTGCTTCATACAAAGTTGTTGTTATGTCATTGGCAATATAGAGATAAGAAATACCATTCGGATTGGCTCTTCCGCTTTTGGCTAATGCATTAGGGGGATTACCCATTTGTTCGAGAGGATACCCTTGTGGGTTATTACTAATTCTTGCTCGGTAAAATTTCTTTCCCTTTTTGTAATCTTTCTGAAAATGTTTGAATAAGGATTTTAATTTTTCCAAATCCAAAGCATTTACAAAATGAAACCTATTTACAGTTTTTATTTCTTCGGAAAACTTATCCCAAGAAAGGAAAAGAGGTTGAGTAACGTCTTCCTCTGCTCCTGTATTATGAAACCTTAATCGTACAGGATTATCTAAAACATTTTGATAATTGGCAATGTCATCTTTAATAATTTCAGCGATGAGCTGTTTTATATTATTTGTATCAATTAGTTTTTGCGTAAATACTTTTTTATGAAAATCCGTAATAATTTGAATTTCCAATGGTTTTCCATTGGCAGTATCAACTTCATACAAGTCAATAATCCCAAGAAAGAAAGGGTTTAATTCGGAAGCCTCATAGATACTCACATTTTCGGACAGACAATAATCACAATTACCTGTTGTCTTGTTACCCAAAATGATAGCATTTATATAACTGCTCTCAAAACAATTTGTGCAACAATTCATACTAAATCAATTTCAATACTAAATCTATATGGTTCATTAAGGAAAGTTTCTTTAATGTCCCTAATCCCGGAAAGTGTCCGTTCTCGTGAAAACGTCTAAATTCAGGTATAGCAATAGAGTTATAGCCTGTTTGGTCACACCAAGCAATGAGTTTATCTAAAGCCTCAGCAAACTTTCCTGCAATATCCGATGTGTCATCGTTTGAGTCAGAAACAAAATGCTTCACTTTTATTCTATTTGTTTGTGCTTCCGCATAAGATAAATGTATCGCAACAGCGTAGGGCAAAAACCCTGTTTCCGAATATTCCTCTCCAATAGAAAGATAGTCTGAAAAACCTTCAAATCCTTCGTCTTTGTAATAGATATGTTCTTCTGAAAAATTGCTTTCATCTACTTGCAAATAATCAGCATTCTTTGTTTGAGCATTGAAATAATCGTCAAGTTCAATCAGGGTATTTCTTTCAAAATTTCTAAAATATCTTCTACTTGTTGATGATAGATTGATTACATTATACCTAATAGCAAAATGTTCTTGATATGATTTAAGAATATCCGAAATGTTATCAAACACGGCATTATGAATAATACTTAGAGCAGGAATAGCTTTTGTATATTGTTGTAAAATGCCAATAGCTTTTGAATGGTCTATCCTATTATGGAAAATAACACCTATCTGATAATTTGTATAATCTCCAACTGAACTACTAATAGTATTAAAGATTGCATTGGTATCTTTGAATGTTCCTACTTGTGGATTAACAACAACTGTAAAATTGATATCATGACTTGCTAATTCTTTTATTGTAGTCTTTAAAGTAGAAGAATCCTTGACAGGTTCAATAATAGGAGATACCTTGGCTTTATTTGGAAAAAGAACAGGTTTAGTTAATTCTCTTATTCCTATCAACTCAAACTGTTTTCCTCTTATATACGGTTGATACATACGCTTTTAGTTGCTAAAAAATTATACAATCTTTGATATTCCTGCTCATTAAAATCCAAAGAATTACAAATGTGCTTTAGTTCTCTTGGGGTTTTAGATGATTTCAGCAAGTCGGGGTTCAATAACTTTCTTTCTTTTAATTTATTCAAAACCTGCTTTTGAAAATCAACTATATCAATTGTGGCAAGTAGTTCGTAACAAGCTCTAAAAATTTTTGTATTAGGAACATCAGGAACAGAACCAAAATTAACAGCAACTAAATCAAGATACTCTTGCTTTCTCAATATTTTAAAAATAGTTTCAAAGTCGAAGAAAGATTTATTTGCATCTGCCTCTTTCATCGTTTCCAATTTATTTTTGGTATTTAATGCAATAATACCAATGCTCGTGTTTTGGTATTCAACTTGGAGCTTTTTGGCGTACTTTTCATCTGTAACAATATGTACCTCGTTGGCAAATTTTCGGTAGTCATTTATTTGTTTTGCCAACTTTTCTAATCCGTCAAGTTCCGTTTTAATCTCATAGACTCTTACAGCACCGTTCAACATAACCAAGTCGGCTTTTGAAGCACCAATTTTTAGTTCATTAAGCGTTAATGTTGATTTTAAGCTATGAGTTTTTATAATATCAATAATCAAATTATTTTTATAAATGTATTCACATCTATATTGCTTTTGTAACGACTTATATAACGACTTAATTATATCTAAGTTGGTTTCGTATGAGGTAGTGTTGAAGTATTTATCTATTTGTTTTTGAAATAGCACATAATCGTCTTCCCGTACTATCTTTTGGAACATAGGCGGGGAGAAAATTTGTGATAATACTCTCAACTTTTGTATAGTTTTCATACTACTTCTTTACACTACAAAGGTAACAAATTACAAAAAGATAACTATTATAATGCTTGATAATTCGGTTTCGTGGCTTAAATAGGTTATAAATTTAGTCAAAAAAATGTACCAACATATACTTTAACATTATAAAACAGTATCAACAAATATATTTTTTCATTAGGGTTCTACTTAATGCTTTTAGGTAGTAGCTTCGTGACTTAACGAGTTTAACCGCTCCAAATCTTCCAAAAAATGTTTCGAGATTTGTTCGGTTTCGGCTACTAAGAGCAAAGAGAATCAAGAAATTGGTTCTCTTTTTTGTTTTTGTTTTCTTAATGAAAAAATTATTTAATTTTATAAATCAGTTTCATTGTAATGGTTGCTGTTTTGTTTTTGGAACTGGTATTGAATGAACCGCCCCACGAATATTCCTCAGACGAATTCTGGGCAATAATTTGGAACACACCCATTTCAGATTTTTTCAAATCGCCTAATCTTGCACCGGCATTTTCAGCAATTTGTTCGGCACGGGCCTTGGCGTCTTGCGTGGCTTCTGCAATCATACGAAGTTTCAACTCTGCCAATTTGGTGTAATAATATTCCGGCGAATAGGAATCTAACTCTATTCCCAAATTGATTAATTCCGACACTTCTCTGGAAATACTTTCCACTTTTTCCACTTCCTTACTTTCAATTTGTACATTTTGCCGTAATGTATATCCGGTAAAAACCTGTGAACGCAGATTGTAATTCTGGTCATAAGTATTGTCGTAATTCTTGCTGATATTCACAGACGAGAACACAATTTCATCTTCATTAATCCCTTTGGATTTCAGATAATCTTTCAAACTGTTCCGGTCGCTTTCCAATGATGCATACGCCGTTTTCATATCATGGCTGACTTTGGAAAACGAGCTTTTCCAAACAACCAGATCAGACACAAAATCTGTACTTCCCGACCCGGTTACGCTGATTGTTTCTTCGCTTGTGTGCCGGTTTTTGAACGCATTGGTCAGCAATGCTGTGGAAACCACCAGCGAAATACCGATAATTATTGCCGTGATATAATTTTTCATTTCTTAAAATATTTATACCAAATGTAGCAAAAATAATAATTCCGGGCATCATTCTGTTTACAGATTTGTTGTAAAGTTTCCATATAAGCAGTAAATTTATGCCTTTAATAAAAATACGACTATGCAAAATATTCTTTTAACCACATTTGACGAAGCTCCTTTTTCCAAAATAAATAATTCCGATTTTGAACCGGCTTTTGATGAGGCAATCAAACTCGCAAAAACAGAGATTGAAGAAATTACCGTTAATACTGAATCGCCTACATTTGAAAATACACTGGAAAGGTTAAGTTTTTCCGGCATGCAGTTAGACAGAATTTCCAGTGTATTTTTCAACCTGCATTCTGCCGAAACCAATGATGAAATTCAGCAGATTGCACAAAAAACAGCACCGAAATTGTCAGCTTTCAACAATGATATAATCTTAAATGAGAAATTGTTTGAGCGAATCAAAAATGTGTATGAGCAAAGAGAAAAATTAAATTTGACCGCAGAACAGCAAACTTTATTAAAGAAAACCTATCGGAATTTTGTCCGTAACGGAGCATTGCTCAACGAAACCGATAAGCAGAAACTGCGGGAAATTGATGCGGAATTAGCAGTTGAAAGCTTGAAATTTGCCGAAAATGTTTTAACTGAAACACAGGCTTACCGCTTACACATTACCGACGAAAAGCAACTAAAAGGTTTGCCCGAAGGTGCTTTGGAAGCAGCAGAACAACTGGCACGTGCCGAAAGCAAAGACGGTTGGCTTTTCACGTTGGATTATCCGAGTTATCTGCCTTTTGTTACTTATGCCGAAAACCGAGAACTCCGTGAAAAAATTGTTTGTGCCAACGGGCGAAAAGCTTTTCAGCAGAACCAGCATAATAATGAAAAAATCGTATTAAAAATCGTTCAGCTGCGACATCAACGGGCTAATTTACTGGGATATAAAACCCATGCTGATTTTGTATTGGAAGAACGCATGGCTGAAAATCCGGAAAATGTACAGCGTTTTTTGAACGAATTATTGGAAAAATCTAAACCAGCTGCCGAAAAAGAGTTAAAAGAATTAACCGATTTCGCTCAGCAAACAGACGGAATCAGTCAGTTACAGAAATGGGATTCGTCCTATTATGCCGAAAAACTCAAAAAACAAAAATTTCAGTTAGATGATGAGTTGCTTAAACCCTATTTTGAGTTAAACAACGTATTGAACGGAGCTTTCGAAGTAGCCCGGCGATTATACGGAATCACATTTAAGCAAGTAAACAATGTGGACGTTTATCATTCGGAAGTACAAACCTATCGTGTGTATGACGAAGATGGCTCTTATCTGGCTTTGTTTTATACAGATTTTTTCCCGAGAAAAGGTAAACGAAACGGTGCGTGGATGACTTCGTTCAAATCACAGTACACCAAAAACGGTATTAACGAACGCCCGCACGTATCGATTGTTTGTAATTTTACCCGACCAACAACAACCAAGCCTTCACTACTGACATTCAACGAAGTAACTACATTGTTTCACGAATTCGGACACGCTTTGCACGGTATGCTGGCAGATACGGTTTATCCCTCACTGTCCGGAACGTCTGTGTACTGGGACTTTGTTGAATTGCCTTCCCAAATTATGGAAAACTGGTGCTACGAAGAAGAAGCCTTAAAGTTGTTTGCCAAACATTACCAAACCGAAGAAATCATTCCGATGGAATATGTAAACAAAATCAAAGAGAGTGCGAATTTTCTTGAAGGGCTGGCAACCGTGCGACAACTAAGTTTTGGGTTGTTAGACATGGGCTGGCACGCACAAAACCCGTCAGAAATCAGTGATTTAAAAACATTTGAAAACCGACAATTTGCATCAACACAAATGTATCCTGACGTGAAAGACAATGCGATGAGCCCTTCTTTTTCGCATATATTCAACGGAGGTTATTCTGCCGGCTATTATTCCTACAAATGGGCAGAAGTTTTAGATGCCGATGCGTTTGCCTTTTTCAAAGAGAATGGTATTTTCGACCGCCAAACCGGACAGCTATTCCGAGACCACATTTTATCCAAAGGCGGAACAGAAAATCCGATGGAATTATACAAACGATTCAGAGGACAAGAACCCAATCCGGAAGCTTTGCTGGAAAGAGCAGGATTGGTGTAAAAGCGGGAGATGTCGGGTGTTAGATGTTGGGTGTTAAAAACCACAGAGGCACAAAGGTCACAAAGAAAAACTCCGTGTTCTCTGTGTCTTTGTGGTTTATTCGATTCAGAGGTCAAGTGACCAAGCTAAAACCCCACAGACTTACGACTATTGACTTTTCCCTCTTGGCTCTTAGCTTTTGCCTCTTAGCTCTTAGCTCCCGTTAGCTTTGAGTTAATTCTCTGCCAACGATATTTTCGGATAAATCGGGCTTGTTTAGCAGTCACAAGCAAAGGAGTTTGTTGCTTTTTTGCTTTTTGGTAACCTTGCATATAATCCCAAAATAATCTTGGTTTTCCTTTTTTTAAAGCCAATTTTACGGAAGCAATCAACGTAAGCCAAAAGCCATATCCCAAACGATAGAAAGCCTTTCCTTGTTTATATCTTGCTTCCCGGTCATAAACCGCTCCGGTCGGTTTGAGATGTTGAACCTTTAATTCGGGCAACACAACCACTTTCCAGCCATAATATTTTGCCAGCAATTCATCAACCGTGTCCCAACCCATCGCAGGACGCAATCCGCCAATTTGTTCAAAACATTCTTTCCGGTAGCTTTTGAACGCTCCGCGAATATGGTCTTTGTCGGTCAGGCTTTCTAATTGCCACTCGTTTCCTTTTTGGATATATGCCATACCTCCGACCATTCCAATTTCAGCATCTGAACGGAATTTTACGGTAATCATTTCAAAATAATTTTCCGGCAAAATCAAATCAGCATCTAATTTAACGATAAAATCAACACTTTTTTGTAAATGTTTTAATCCCTCATTGAAAGCTTTGATTACTTTACTTCCGGGCAAATGTTTGGCTTCCGCCTGATTAGTTATCAAACGAATAAAATCATACTGCCGGGTAAATCCTTCAACTATATGAGGTGTATTATCGGTTGAGCTGTCATCAACGACAATTACTTCATAAGGAAGCAATGTTTGAGAAACCAGACTTTTTAAAGTATCTGCGATATATTTTTCCTCGTTGTATGCCGGAATAATCACACTATAGTTCATAGATAAAATGCTTAATGGCAAAGATAAAAAGTAAAGAAAAACAAACAAAAAATAAAAATAATTTTTCTGTTTGGAAAATTTTATATAAATTAAACGTCTATTAACACAAATTATATTAATTATGAACAAGATTACTTTTACCGATTCATACCAGAATCGAACACGAAAAACAAAACGATGGCTGGGAATGCTGGCGTTTTGTGCCACGCTTTTTGGCGGGCAAACAGCTTTTGCTCAAATAGCTCAAAGTTATGACTTTGATGATGAAACACTCCAAGGTTGGGTAAATTCCGGCGATGCCGAGTTCTATTCCACCACTAGTGGACAATGTGGAGGAGCTTCCGGAATACAACTTAATATGTATACGTATGAAGACTGGTGGGGTGGTGGTATAGTATATGTTTCTCCGAACACTCTAACTTCTCCAAATATAGGTACATCTGATGGTACAGAGGCATCAATGAGTTTTCTTTATAAGGCGGTAAACTATGGTGGAGGAACTGCCGCAAACGCAGATGCTTTTGAAATGGAATTACAATGGGCCAACTCCAGTTCCGGACCATGGACAACATTTTACACAATAGACGAAGACAACCACACGCCTTCTTCGGATTGTACGACTGTTAATTTAACCTTTACCCCTGGAACAGGAGACTTATATGTTAGATTTAATTCTGAATTATTAGATGAGTATGAAGATATATTGATTTATCTTGATGACATACAAATAAGTCAGGGCGACGCTCCTTGTTTCCCACCAACAGGATTAACAGCTACAGACATTTCTCTAACAGGAGCTACTTTAGGTTGGACAAGCGACGGAGATGAATTTGAACTGGAATGGGGAGTACAAGGTTTTGAGCAAGGAAGTACAGACGGAACTATCGTAACCGGCATTAACACTAATTCATATGAACTCACTGTTACAGAAGGAGGGAACTACGATTTCTATGTACGTCAGATTTGTGATAGTGGAGAAAGTACTTGGGCAGGTCCTTTTAGTTTTCATGTATTTGTATTGGGAGATGATTGTTCGGCTCCTATTACTATTGATGCTTTACCTTATACCACTACAGACGATACTGCCAATTATTCAGACAATCCTAATATTGAAGGTTCTCCGGGAGCATCTGGCTGTGGTACAACAAGTTCTTATTTGAACGGAAATGATGTTGTTTATTCTTACACTGCTGATTCCGATGGAACGATTATAGTAAATATTTCAGGAGTTTTAGATTATAGCGGAATATTTGCTTATGCAAGTTGTGATGATATCGGTACAGCCTGTATCGGGGGAGCAGTCAACGGATATCTAGGAGGAGGAACAGCAGAATTCGAGTTGAATGTTGAAGATAGCGAAACATATTATTTTGTAATTTCAACTTGGGCAAGTCCGCAAACAACGGCATATACTCTTGAAATCACTCAATTATTATGTGCTAACCCAGTTTCTTTAACAGCTACAGATATTTCCACACAAGGTGCTACTTTAGGCTGGACAAGTGATGGAAATGATTTTGAAGTGGAATGGGGAGTACAAGATTTTGTACAAGGAAGCACAGACGGAACTATCGTAACCGGCATTAACTCTAACTCATATGAACTCACTGTTACAGAAGGAGGAAACTACGATTTCTGGGTGCGCCAGATTTGTGATACAGGAGAAAGTAACTGGACAGGTCCTTATAGTTTTACCATTCCTTGTCTTCCTACAACAGTACCTTATGTTCAGGATTTCGACTCTGCTGCTGTACCTGATATGCCTTCATGTACCTCTGTTGAAAATGCAGGCTCTGGAAATAACTGGGTTACTAATAGCAGTTCGAGTTATGGATTTACAGAAAATCATTTGAGATACAGTTGGAATTCCAGTAATAATGCTAATTCTTGGTTTTATACTCAGGGAATAGAATTAGAAGCAGAAACAACATACAAAGTATCTTATGATTATGGAGGAACAGGCACAACATTTCCTGAGAAACTAAAAGTAGCTTACGGAGATTCTCCTTCTTCAGTTTCTATGACTACTGTTTTGGCAGACCATACTAATGTAGTCAATGAAACTCCAACCAACAATGAGGTAGAATTTACTCCAACGACTTCCGGAGTTTACTATTTCGGGTTTAATGCTTATTCTGACGCAGATAAATTTTACTTACATTTGGACAACATTTCCATAGATGTTGTTACCGACGACCCATGCGACGGTATTACACCACCGGAAATCGAGTCGCCACAATCACTTGATGAAGGACAAACTTTGGCTGACGTAGTAGTAACAGCGGGCGAAAACCTAACCTGGTACACCGATGAAGATTTGACTGAAACAGCAGATACTTCAGAAGCACTTACTGAAGGAGAATATACGTTCTTTGTAACACAAACTGTTGGAGACTGTACAAGTGAAGCTGTAGAAGTAGTTATAAACGTAACCAACCCATGCGACGGGATTACAACACCGGAAATCGAGTCGCCACAATCACTTGATGAAGGACAAACTTTGGCTGATGTAGTAGTAACAGAAGGCGAAAACCTAACCTGGTACACCGATGAAGATTTGACTGAAACAGCAGATACTTCAGAAGCACTTACTGAAGGAGAATATACCTTCTTCGTAACACAAACTGTTGGAGACTGTACAAGTGAAGCAACGGAAGTAGTGATTACTGTTACTTTGAGCTTGTCTGAGTTTGATACTACCCAACTTAAGGTGTATCCAAACCCGACTAACGGCGAATTGAATATATCTTACACTGATACCATCAACCAAGTGGAAGTGTACAACTTGTTAGGACAAAAAGTAATAACACAAAACTTTGAGTCTAACGATGTATCTCTCAACGTAAGCCACCTTAGCAATGGTTCTTACATATTGATACTACACGCCAATGGCTTGAAACAACAAGTAAAAATTGTTAAAAAGTAATTTGTAATACATAGTTCATAAAATCCGCCCGGAGGAGTACATCTTCCGGGCGGATTGTTTTTTTCTGTAAAGTGAATGAGTGTGATGGAGTGAACCTGTGACTAAGTAACGAAGTTTAGGGGTTCAAGTTGCCACCGTTATCGGTTATAAATTTCTGGAAAACGACCGGATTTTGGTTGTGAAGAATTAGATGAATGTTAGATGTCTGATGTTGGGTGTTTATTTAACCACAAAGACACAAAGTTCACAAAGAAATCTCTGTGCACTCTGTGCCTTAGTGGTTCATTCATTCGCTAATTACCTCATCGGAACTTTAGCTTTGGCAAATTGTTTCTATACAACAAGCTAAATCACTTATTACCACTCCCCAAAAGCAGGATTTCTTCCACCCTGATTTCCGTGATATACCGCTTTTGACCATCTTGTGTATCATAACTCCGGTAAGTGAGTTTTCCGTCAACAGCAATTTGATTTCCTTTAGTGACATACTTTTGCATGATTTCTGCCGTTTTTCCAAAAGCAACCAGATTGTGCCATTGAGTGTCTTCCACTCTTTCGCCTTGTGCGTTGGTGTAATAATCGCTTGTGGCAAGAGTTACGCTGGCTTTTATTCCACCGTTCTCGAAAGTTACCACTTCCACATCTTTTCCTGTGCGTCCGATAAGACCTACTTTGTTTCGTACCGACATAATACTATAAATTTAAATTAAACAATCAAATCCGGGTCGTTCGATTTTTCCCGAATCTCTGGTGCAAAGATTCTGCAAAAGCCAAAGTTTAGTCGGTAGTTATACAATTACTTTCGATTGTAATTATTTGTAAACGGATAAATTGTTATATTTGAATGTTTTATAAAAATAAAAAAATTGCAGAAAAATGAATAAATGTTTAGAATGCGGCGAAAAAATCATCGGTCGTTCAGATAAAAAATTCTGTAACGATTCATGCAGGAACGCCTATAACAACAAACAAAACAAAGATGCATCAAACCTGATGCGGAATGTAAATAATAAACTTCGGAAAAACTACCGGATTTTGTCCGACCAATCATTCACGGACGGAAAAGCTAAAACAACTCGTCAAAATTTATCCATAGACGGGTTTGATTTCACTTATTTCACGCATTTCAAAGTGTATAAAAACGGTGCAGAATATCGGTTTGTGTACGATATCGGTTATAAATTTCTGGAAAACGACTGGATTTTGATTGTGAAGAATTAATTTTTCGGGTGTTTTTAACCGCAAAGCTTGGTGAAATGCGGATAAATTGGGCAAAAATTTAATTTAGCAGTAACCTGTGAGTCGTTGACTAAATTAAAAAAAAGCCCCTGCTCACAGCATTTGGCGGATATTATTTGCAGAAAGTTTCAATTAACCGTAAAACCCCGTCATTTTGCTAAACTACATCTATCAGCAGTCTTTTTTTATATTAATACCTCATTCTCCAACTGGTTATCAGTCCGTTTTCAACAGTAAATAAAAAGTTAGCTTTGTTGGTATAACCCTGACTCGAATATTGACCCGTAACAACAACCTCATTTTCGTTGATCACGGTATATTGGGGATTCGCAACTTTACCTTGACGACTGATGATGTCACTTTCTAACCATTTTCGGGTTTCTTCTGCTGTTTTCATTATTCCGTCAGCTCCATAAGCTTGTGTAGCGGTTTTTGAAAATTGAGCTCTAATCAATTCTGCATTTTCTGATTGCATTGCTTCCATCAATGCTTTTACGGGGTTTAATAGGGTTTTGTCTTGCATTTTTTCTGAATTTTGAGTTTCTGTTTGATTGTTTTTCTGTGTTTGTCCGCACGAAGTGAGCGAAACCGTTAAGGTAATTAAATAAAATAGTTTTTTCATTTTTTCATCTTTTTTTCTGTCGCAGATATTTTTTGCCACAGATACACAGATAAAATAACATCTGTGTATCGTGGCTACTAAACTATAATTCGTTTGTATTGAAGTTTAGGTTCTCCGAAATTCACAACGAGGGCAATTTCGCATTGTGATACTTTCAGGTAATTGATGGCTTGAGCAATATGCTCTTCAGCAATTTCTTTTCTTATTCCTTTTATCTCTAATATTACATTGTCAAAAACTACAAAATCTGCATAAAATTTATGTGGTAAAATCACACCTTTATAATTGACCGGATATTCTTTTTCTCTTTCATAAGGAACCCCTGCTCGTTGAAATTCCAATTCCAAAGCGTCTTTATACACTATTTCCAAAAATCCCGCACCTAACTGGTTGTGGACTTCCATACAAATACCGATGATTTTGTAAGTTTCCTCTTTTAAAGGAAAATGTTCCATATTTTTTACGTTTTATTTTTTCTGCCACAGATATTTTTTGCCACAGATGCACAGATAATGCGTTTTTCATCTGTGTATCTGTGGCTTTTTAATCAATTCTTCAAAGGGTGCTGTAAGTAGATAATAACCAGATTAAGCAATAAAAATGGAATTTCTATCGCAACGCCTTTCAAATCTCTGTTCAATAATTGCAGACAGATAATCATCAATATTCCTGCTGCCATCAGGAAGTTTCCCCAAACAAAAGTTCTTGGAAACAGAATTAAAACCGAAGCCAACAATGTTACTGCTCCGTTTATCATAACTGCATTTTTACTGAAATTCCATTTACCAAACATTTCCAGCATCTCGGGTTTTGCAGTAAGCATATTCCAACCGTGTTTTGTTCCCATAAACACAGCAAAAAGAATTAAAATTGTATTTAGGATTTTTAAAATCATAATCTTAAAATTTTAAAATGAAAGGCAAACAACCAAGTCATTTGCCTTTCAAAAATAGTAAATTTTCTTTTATCTTGTTGTATAACCACCATTTGCGAAAATAGTTTGTCCTGTGATCCACCAACCGTCTGTTACCAAAAACTCTACCAATGGAGCAATGTCTTTAATATCGGTCAATCCTCCCAAAGCAGAAGCAGATTTGTGGTAAGCTACTGCGTCATCGCTTTCCTGTCCGTAGAAAAAAGGCGTATCCATAGGCCCGGGAGCAACACCTGTTACGGAAATTCCTCTGTGTCCGAACTCTTTTGAAGCCATTCTCGTAAAATGCTCAACAGGTGCTTTTGCTCCGGCATAGGTAGAATATAATCCTGTGTAAGCTGCTAAAAGTGAGGTAACAATCGTGCAAAGTTTTCCGTTGTCGTTCAGGTGTTTTCCGGCTTCCTGAATAAAGAAATAAGCCACTTTTGAATTGATGTCAAACATCGTATCGTAATCTTCTTCGGTTGTGTCCAAGAAAGGTTTTTTCAACACCATTCCTACCGTGTTGATTGCAATATCAATACCTCCGAATTTGGATTTGGTTTCTTCAAAAAGTTTGGTAATGTTCTTTACATCTGTCAAATCTGCCTGAAACAAAAATGCCTGTCCTCCTGCATTTGTGATGTCTGCCAAAGTTTTTTCCGCTTCTGCTTTTGTGCTGTTGCTATTGTAATGAATCGCTACTTTTGCTCCTTTTGAAGCAAAATCTCTGCTCAATAATCCGCCTAAGTTTTTTGCACCTCCTGCAATTAAAACTACTTTTCCGTTTAAATCATTTCTTGCCATTTTTTTTGATTTTTAAATGTTTATAACTGAATACAAAATTGGCAGATTAGAAAATATATTTTGTGGTGAACTTTTCGGAAGTTTTCATTTTTACCTCACCCAAATCTGTTTCACAACAAATTTCACCTCTCCTTTGGAGAGGTGAAAACGGAAATTATTTAGTCGATTTTCGGAATTGTCCAGGCGTTTGTCCAACAAACTTTTTGAAGAATTTGGAAAAATTGGACGGGTCGTAAGTCAATATTTTTGCAATTTCAGAAATTGATTTATCACTTTCGGAAAGCATTTGTTTGGCTTTATCAATAATTTTGAGGTCATAAAAATGACAAGGATGATTTCCTGTTTCTTTCTGAACCGTATCAGTCAAATGTTTATGGGAAATAAATAATTCACTTGCAATCTGATTGATTTCCATAAATTCCTCAACCTTACCCGAAACCACATCAGCAATATGTTTGTCTAAAAACTGAAAATAGTTTTCGGTAATTTCTTTGCTTCTCGTTAATAAATATTTGTTGGTTTCACTCATTAGGTCTCAATTAAATAAATATTACAAAGGTCAGAACTTTTGATAAGTTATTTATGGTGAACTTTTCGGGTGTTTTTAACCACAAAGACACAAAAAAATCTCTGTAAACTCTGTGCCTCTGTGGTTAACACTATTCGCTAATTAACTAATCAAACTTATTGGTCAATTTACTGCTTATATTTTCGTTTCAACTGGTCAAACGCAGATTGATTCACAACAATTTCAGCATTTTGTTTCAGTTGATTGTTCCATTCCGTTTCGTAAGAACTTTGGTAATCATATGCTACTCTGTTCTCGACTTCTTCCCAACCCGGAATTCTCGCAGAAACATAATCATCGATAACCAAAACAGCATATTTACTTTTCACAGGAAATACCTGTACCGAGCCTTTATGATGATTTTTACTGTTTTTCAATCGCTCGTCGGTTTCCGCAATATCGCCTTTGTACCAGGTTTCCGGCTGATGTTTTTCTACCGTTTTTTCGTAAGAATGATTCTTTTGGTAGAATTTCATGGCTTTTTCAGCTTGTTTTTTAGTATCATAAATCAGTAATCCTCCGACAATTTTTGAAGGTTCCTGATATTTTTCAGCATTTGCTTTAAAATAATTTTGCTGAGCAATTGTGTCTTGCTTGGCTTTTGTCCAGATTTCCTGTTCCATCAAATCAAACAGCAACAAACCTTCGCGATATTCCTGAACCGTATGTTTGAATTCCGGATACATTTCCTCCAGATTTTCGTCATAGATTTGTTTCAGATTACGAGAAATAAATTCCTCCCATTCGTTAGAAAGATAGGTTTCACTAATTGTAAAATCGGCTTTTAGTTTTAGTCGGTTGTTCAGGAAATCAGCAAACTGATTGGCGGTAAATTCTCCGCCGTCATACGAGCCAATAACCTCATCAGCATTTTTCAGCACAGTCGGATTCCAATCTTTGCTGTTCGTTTTACCTTTATATAGACTCACAAGCGATTGCAACGCTTTTTGTTGAGGCTGAAAATGATATTTTTCCTGCAAATGCTTGTTCAAATCCTTTTGCAGCACCTGAGCCCGCGAATCGGAAATCACTCGCCTGCGGATATTGGCATATGATTCTTCGTAGGTTGGCATCGGCAGAATTTTGTCTAACTGCACGATGTACCACGAACCTTTGTCCGAAAAAGGTTGGGTAAACTGTCCTTCACTCATCTCATAGACTTTATCGTCGATTCCCTGAACGCTCAATGAACCCGGATAAAATTTTTCTATTTTTCTGAAACCATTTTTCGCCCCATACACATAATGTTCAGATACTTCTTCGATAGGTTTTCCCTGTTGCAGTTCGGTATAGGCTTTCTTAATCATTTCCTCTGCCTGAGCTGCGTCGGCGAAATCCGCCTCATTGATGCGAATCATCGAAATCGAACGATAATAACGAATTGGTTTTTCGTCAGTTACTTTTATGATATGGTAGCCAAAACGCGAACGAACCGGCTCAGAAACTTCGCCAACAGGTGTTTTGAAAGTCGCACTTTCAAACGGATAAACCATTCTGAAAACAGTAAAATAGCCCAAATAACCTTTGTTTTGTTTTGCTGACGGGTCTTCGGAATATTCGACTGCCAACTCGCCAAAATCCATTCCTGACTGAGCTTTTTGGTACACGTTCATCGCTTTTTCATAAGCCTGCAAAGTATCCTGCGGCGAGGCAAACTGGTCAATGCGAATGAGAATATGTGAGGCTTCACGTTCGAATGATGAGCGATCAAAGGCTTCTTTTATCAGTCCGTCCAAACGGGTTTCGTCTGTGAAATATTTCTCTGCCAGCTCTTTGCGGTGTTTTGCCAACTCTTCTTTATAGCTCTCTTTTTCGTCTAATCCCAACGCATAGGCTTTCTGCACTTTTAGCTGATAAAGCACATACAAATCCATATAATTATCCAAATCTTTCTGGTTTTCATCTTTGAGCAAATCGAGGTTTTTGGTATATACCCGCTCGAAATCATCAACAGAATAACTATGGTTGTTGATGGTTAGTAGCACCTCGTTGGGCGACTGTGCATAAACCGTTGTAAATAAAAGCGAAAATACTAAAGCTAAAATCTGTTTGTACATAAATTGAAATTTTTGAAAAACAAAAATACATATTTTTTTGAGAGGTTGGTCAACTCAAAACAGATATAGGATTTGTTAATTTTTAAACCAAGTTTTTATATCTGCGAAAAAATTAAGATATTTGAAGTTACGAAATGAGTCATAGCACTTTATCTAAAGAATGATGACGAATTCCATTTAACCATAGACAGATAAAGACAACAAATGAAATATTGGGAAGGACTTTTAGCACAACTCAAATACTTCATCAAGCGCAAGCCTGAATGAAACGGGTTGTTTTTCTTTATTTTTATGTTTAACTTAAAACAAACAGGTTATGCCTTTATATCATAAATTAGGAAATATTCCGCCAAAACGCCATACCATTTTCAAAAAACCCAACGGAGATTATTATTACGAGCAGTTGTTCGGAACCGTAGGTTTTGATGGTATGTCCACCAATATGTACCACGAGCACCGTCCGACACAGGTTAAGGAAATCAAAGGTTCTTACAGCGTAAAACCTGAAATTGCACGTGCCAACAATATTCAGTCTTATCGTCTGAGAGGATTTCAAGTTCCAAAAACACCTGATTTTTTGGAAAGCAGAAAACCGATGTTGACGAACAGCGATTGTACGATTACTTTGTCGGCACCTACGAACAAAACACAGGATTATTTTTATAAAAACACCGATTCTGACGAGTTGATTTTCATTCACAGAGGAACGGGAAAACTGCGTACGTTTTTAGGAAATCTGGATTTCAAATACGGCGATTATTTAATAATTCCTCGTGGAATTATCTATAAAATCGACTTTGATACCGACGATAATCGTTTGTTTATTGTAGAATCACGTCGTCCGATTTACACACCTAAAAGATACCGCAACTGGTTCGGGCAGTTATTGGAACATTCGCCGTTTTGTGAACGCGATATCCGCCGTCCGGAAGAGTTGGAAACCTATGACGAAAAAGGCGAGTTTCTGGTAAAAGTCCGCAAACAGGACGAAATCTTTGATATGGTTTATGCTACGCACCCATTTGATGTTATCGGATACGACGGATATAACTTTCCTTACGCGTTTTCAATCCACGATTTCGAACCGATTACGGGAAGAATCCATCAACCGCCACCGGTACACCAAACCTTTGAAACCGATGCGTTTGTAGTATGTTCGTTCGTGCCACGTTTGTATGATTATCACCCGGATTCTATTCCGGCACCATACAATCACAGTAATATCGACTCTGATGAGGTGTTGTATTATGTGGACGGAGATTTTATGAGCCGAAACGATATCGAAGCCGGACATATTTCGTTACACCCGGCAGGAATCCCACACGGACCGCACCCGGGAGCAATGGAACGAAGTATCGGAAAAGTCGATACGCAGGAATTAGCTGTAATGGTGGATACATTCAAACCGTTGATGGTAACAACAGAAGCGATGAAGATTGCCGACGAACAATATTATCAGTCGTGGTTGGAGTAATGTTAATTAGATAATTAGCCAATGTGCGAATTAGCGAATGCAATAGAAGTAATTTAAATGAATTTTACTAATAGTCCTAAATATCAAAACAATCCAGTTCTTAAAGAAACTTTTGAGTTAGCTCTCATGATTGTTAATTACACGGAATTATTAGAGAAAAATCATAAATTCGTAATCGCTAAACAGCTTACAGGTACATCAATCGGTGCGAATGTCAAGGAAGCCCAAAATGCCGAAAGTAAAGCAGATTTTATCCATAAGATGAAAATAGCCTTAAAAGAAGCAGACGAAACGGAATATTGGCTTTTTATATGTGAAAATTTAGAAAGTTATCCCAACCCAGTGGGCTTATTAGAGAAATTAAACGGAGTATTAAAACTATTAAACAAAATAATTAGCAGTTCCAAACAAAATTAGCAAATCCGCTAATTGGCTAACTCGCTAATAAATTAAACAACAATAATTATGTCACAACAAGATTTAAAATCAGTAGAATACGGATTAGATAAAATATTTGAAGGAGCACAAGATTTCCTTCCGATTTTAGGAACAGATTACGTAGAGTTTTACGTAGGAAATGCTAAACAAGCAGCACATTATTACAAAACAGCTTTCGGTTTTCAGTCTGAAGCTTATTCAGGTTTAGAAACGGGTGTAAGAGACAGAGCGTCTTATGTTATCAAACAGGATAAAATCCGTTTGGTATTAACGACCGCTTTAAACTCACAATCTCCTATCGGAGAGCACGTTAAAAAACACGGAGACGGCGTAAAAGTTATTGCTTTGTGGGTGGAAGATGCCCGGAAATCTTACGAAGAAACCGTTAAGCGTGGTGCAAAATCGTTTATGGAACCAACCGTAACCAAAGACGAAAACGGCGAAATCGTTCAGGCAGGTATTTTTGCGTATGGCGAAACGGTTTTCTTATTTACAGAACGTAAAAACTACAATGGTTTGTTTTTACCGGGATATGTAAAATGGGAAACTGATTACAATCCGGAGCCGGTAGGTCTGAAATTTGTGGACCACATGGTAGGAAACGTAGGCTGGAATCAAATGAATGTCTGGGTAAAATGGTTTGAGGATATCATGGGATTCGTGAATTTCCTTTCATTCGATGACAAGCAGATTACCACAGAATATTCGGCTTTGATGTCAAAAGTAATGGCAAACGGAAACGGGCGTATCAAATTTCCGATTAACGAGCCTGCAGAAGGAAAGAAAAAATCTCAAATCGAAGAATACCTGGATTTCTACGAAGGAGAAGGTGTACAACACATTGCTGTGGCAACAGACGACATTATTAAGACCGTTGCTGATATGAAAAGTCGTGGTGTAGAATTCCTTTCTACTCCTCCACAAACATATTATGATGCGATTCCTGAGCGTTTGAAAGACCACATGGATAAATTCAAAGAAGACATCAACGAATTGCAAAAACTTGGAATTATGATTGATGCCGACGACGAAGGTTACTTGTTACAAATTTTTACCAAGCCGGTAGAAGACCGCCCGACTCTATTCTTTGAAGTAATTCAGCGTATGGGAGCCAGAGGTTTCGGAGCAGGAAACTTCAAAGCGTTGTTTGAATCTATCGAAAGAGAGCAAGAAAAACGCGGAACGTTGTAAAATTAAGAGCCTGTTTAAATTTGTATTGTAAAAATGTTTATAGGTTATTTTTGAGATAGAACAAGGCAAATTTTCAAAGGATAGCAGAGCTATCGTTTTAAAATATTGTGCAGTTGTGGTAGCTAGCAGAATTACTTCACTACTTTTAACTCAAAATACAAACCGTTCATAAATTCCACCTCGTCTTTATAAAGAAAATACTTACCATTGTGAGATTTGCCTTTGACTATCTTGGTTTCTAATATCGGTTTTTGTTTTTCTCGTAAAGGTCCAGAAATAATAGCATCATGCAAAACCTCTGATTCGTCAGTATTTAAAAACTCAAAACCTATGTAAACAGGCTCATCTTTATTTATTTCCACAACATAATTAAACTCAAAGGTTACTTCGCTACCCTTTTTTTTAAATAATGATACTCCACTTTTCATATCTCTAACTTGAATAAAGTTGTCGTATACTAAGGAAATTGTATCACTTGAAGGACTTATTTGATATATAATCGGTCTGAGTGCTTTCTTGATAGCAGTAGTATTTCCGGCGGTAAGCAATATAAATGATACACCATTAAATCGTATATCTTTATTAGGTATGTATTTGGTAACAACTTGACTACCTTGATGTATAGGATAATTATGCATCGAATTACTCCAATCAGCAATTTTTGGCTTCTTAAAAATTTTTGTCCATTTCGAATCTATTTTTTCAATTTGTATAATCAACTCTTCTAATGTAGTATCTTCTACTTCATTGGCGATAGAATTTGATTGGGCGTGTAAAGCACCGGTAATTGCTAAAAACAAAATGACAAAGTATTTTCTTGACACAATATAACCTTTAAGAAGTAACATATTATAATCTAATTTTTAGGAACAAGGATGTATCCCTGAAATATCATAATCTACATCTGCTACCATTCCTAAAAAATATTTAGTCTTAGTCCAGTATGTTATACAACCTGTTACTTCTCCATCAGCCCCATATACAGGTCTTTCAACTTTTTTAGTACAATTACCCCAAACTTTTTTCCAAAAACCACAGTCTTTTTTTGAAGCCACTGTTACATAATCATTTGAATATTTAATAAAATCAAATTTATCAGTAACTAAATAATCATTTGAAGTCCTTAGATTATTAAATGAACTAGTTTTGCTTTCTTTTGAGTCAAAGATAGTCAAAATATCATTGTTTCTATCCACATCTGCGAAATATAAAAAATCTCCGTTGTTCAAATCGCTTACTACGTAACCTCTAGCTTCTCCATCGACAACAAGTTCTTTAATCTGAATCAAATCTCCTTCTCCTGAATCAATGTCGATAGTTCGTCCTTCTGTAAAATCCTTTTTATAAAAATCTTTAGCGTATCTAGCATAATCAACAGACGATGTAGATTTTATAGAGTTTTGTTCGGTTTCGTTCACGCTCTCTATTTTATTACCTGAATCATCTGAGCTACAAGCGACAAACCCTGTGGCAATAAAAGCCACACCTAAAATGCTTAATGCGATTTTCTTAAAATTTTTCATACGAAATAAATTTGTTTGTTAATAATAAGTTTAATGGTGTAAACTTAAGGTTCGTATGAAAAAAATCTTATTCTAAAGGCGAATAATTTTATTCTAATTTAGAATAAACTAATTTTTTATGTGACTTTTTTGAAAAAACAGGCTCTAAGTTAAAAAGAAAAAATTGCTCCGGCATTGACAAATCCGGACAAAGTTCTCATAATGATTTCCTGTGTGTAATAAGGCGTTATAATCAAGTTGTTTTTGGTATTATCGTTTCGTATATTCAACATATTTTGCGCATTCAGATAAAACTGTATGTTTTTACTAAAATTGTATTGTGCTCGGAAACCTAAGTCGAAAATGTTCTGTGAACGCATTGATGACGATTGATACAAATAATAATTTGTATCTACATTCCAGTTCAGTTTTTTATCAAGGGCTAATCCAGTCAGGGAAACAAATGGTGTTATTCTTTCTAATTTGGCAGAATTACGTTCAGCATTTATTTCATTTTCGCTCACATTGTTCATATAATTAATTCCCGCATTGAAATTGAAAGGACTGTCGTTGTAGTAAGACTGTATGGTCAAATTTGCGGATAGGTTGTAATTTGTATTGTCGCTTGGCATATTATTCAAAATCGTTTGTAATTGAGAAATTGTTCCAAATGAATTAAACTTTATACCATAAGGAACTTCACGGAATTTTTTATTGAAAGTTATATTGGCAGATGTTGTGGAATTTACATCGAGGTACTGAAACTGTTGCTCCGAGACCAATTCGGTATTAATATACGATTTCTCCAGCTTTTTTCTTGCCTTGCTGTAAGAAAGCGAAACAGTAGAAAAAATATTTTTTTCCGGAACAATATACACCATTCCGACGCTGTAGGCATCAGTAATCATTCTTTCCGGATTTAAGAATGACGGTTTCAGATAAGACCGGTAATCTTCAATAATATTGCCAGTTAGAAATTGATTAACAGAAAAACCGTTCAAATTGGAATTATACGAACCAAAAACAGTACTGTTCTTGGTTAACCCATAAGAAATACTTGCATTTGGCAAAATAGCCGTTATCGATTTTTTTGAATGATTGTAAAGAAAATGATTTGTGTCATTATATTGTAAACCTAAATTGTAACTGAGACCTGAATTTTTTAAAGTTCCTTGGTATTGCAAGCTAAAACTGTGTTCTTTTTTTTCATATTTATCATTCAGTTGAAATGATGATAATTCGGTTATGTGATTGCTTAAATGTTCATTTTCCCAACCTGAATATGCCTGAAAAATAAGGTTATTCATGCCCAATTTCCAGGTAGCTGTTCCGGATATTCCGGCGTGATTGTTTTTTACTTTGGTATGCTGTTGTAAATCAAATTGATTGCTGCCAAACCACGAAAACATTTCTGAGGAATGAAAACCCTTATCTGTGTTGGCATTACTGTAATCATAAAAAACGATGGCGTCCAACAACAGATTTTTACTTAAACGATTTTTATATATCGCATTGATGCCAAGGTTGTTGGTTTTTACTTTTACATCATTGTCAAAAGATAAATTTGGAACATCAGACAGAAAAACCGATGCTATGGATTGATTTTGTTGGTCTTTGGACCAAAGGGAATAAGCATTGATTTTGAAATAGGCATTGTTTTTAAATTTTTTCTCGTATTTCAATACATTTGATGCGTAAGCAGATTTCCCTTCGATTTCGTCGGTGCGTTGGATATTATTTGATTGATCATCAAAAAAAGTCTGTTGGTTAATCGTTTGCTCTGACTGGTTCAAAACATTAAACGTAGAAATAAATTCGAGTCGTTCGTTTTTATTAAATTTATGAGCAAGATTGAGTGTATAATTGGTCAATCGGCGTGATCGTACATCATCTTGAGCAAACAAAAAAGAAGGTAAATTCTGGCTTGATACCGAGCTGCCTACTTTCGGAAGTTGTTCGCGAACCATATTTTTACCATTCATATTCCGAATATCCAGATAATCTTTGACAGACAGCACACTGTAATTGATATTATTGGTATTTGCGATCAAACTAAACATCGTTTTTTCTCCGAAATTGTATAAATTTCCGTGTGCATTATAACGGTTTTTTATTCCTGCCTCTATGTCAATATTTCCTTTGAAACGATGTTTATAATCCTCTTTTATGCCGATATTTAAAGCTGTTTTTCCGGAATTTTCAAAATCTTTCATGCTGGACAGGTTTTGGTAATTCGTCAGCAATTCAATTTTCTGAATCATTTCTGCCGTAATGTTTTCATTGGCAATTTGATGATTCTTGTCGAAGAACTCATTTCCATCAAACAAAAGATGGTCAATAAGCACGCCATTGTATCTTATTTTTCCGTCTTCGTCGATAGCTAATCCCGGCAGTTTATCTATCACATCTTTGAGTTTCAACTCAGAACCATCGAGTAACGAAACCAAATTATAGCTCAATGTATCGCCTCGTTTAATCACATCATAGGCTTTGGTTTCAATGATTATTTCTTCGAGTTCGTTAAGTTTTGGTTCTAAAATGATTTGCACTTTTCCGGGTTCATTCAGCAACAACTCTCGGGATTCATACGATAAATGGCTTAGTTTTATTTTTAGAGGGAACGAAACATTATTGGCGGAAATAGTAAATGCTCCGTTCTTGTCAGATTGTGTAAAAGAAATGATTTTTCCGGTATCCGGATTAAGCAATTGCACGTTTGCCAAAGGAATTTTATTTTCATCGATGTCCTGCACAACACCAGTAACGGTTTGTGCGTAACCATTGCAAATCGAAAAAAGAAACAAAAATAAAAATATTCGCATTAATTGCTCTTAATGATGATTGTTCTCGTATTTGATGGTACTGATTGAGGGGTGGATTGAGAATTTGTGGGTTGAGGATTTGTGTATAGTTCTTCAAATGTATAGATTTTTCCTTCAAAAACAGGTTTTTCAAACGTTACCGGATCGTCTAAGTTTTTGACAGATTGTGCGATAGTTTCCATGCCACTTGTACGCACAAATAGT
This sequence comes from Avrilella dinanensis, assembly GCF_002807015.1. Taxonomy (GTDB): domain Bacteria; phylum Bacteroidota; class Bacteroidia; order Flavobacteriales; family Flavobacteriaceae; genus Flavobacterium; species Flavobacterium dinanensis. Next base: position 1,888,605 of record NZ_NIPO01000001.1, read on the forward strand.
ATCAAACCAGGCAAGCCGTCAAATTTATCAGGTCCTGCATTTATCGCAATATCTTCTGCATACCAAGCTTCAAATGTTCCACCCATGAAATTAGAAACAGCTTTTCGGCATGTATAACCAGCAATTTCTGAGGTTTCGTCTGTTATTTTCCATTGCCAATCTATAGGTTCGTCGATAACATGATAACCATTCTCGGTATAATAAACTTTTTTATTTACTAATTCTTTGTAATAAGTTTTTTCTTTAAACTTAAATACATTTTCATCATACACCACTTTTCCTCTGAAAGTCGTAGATTCTCCATCAATTATAGTGTTCTCTTCTTCATAAACAGTGTCGTCATCTGCAAATAAACTCAAAAAATCATCATGCTGATAATAAGAAATACCGTTGCTGTATTTTAAAGTATAGGAAAATCTGTTGGGCAAAAAGTCTTTTTTTATAAACTCAGGTAATTTGTCTATTTCAGTTTGACTTATCCTTGGATTTTCAAAATACCTGACCTCAAGGTTTTGGGCAAAAGCCTGGCAGCTTATAAATAATAATAAAAGAAATATCTTTTTCATGTTGTCTTAGCTTAGCACCTGTTAAAATTATCTATAAACACTTTTACAATAAGTTCTTAATTATTCCAAGTAGATTGGCTCACTCTTTGTACTGATTTTTTCTCTCCTTTGTTTGGACCATTTTGGAATTCTAAAACTCTATTTACAGTGATGGTTGGTTTATGATTAACCTTTCTTGTATATACCTCATCAAATGTATAGGTTTCTCCTAGAAAACTAGGTTTTTCTATATCGATTGGTCCCTCGGGAAATTTAATAGATTTCGCTACAAACTCAACACCACCAGTGTTTACATATAATATTAATCCTGGCAAGCCATCAAACTTTTCGGGACCTGCACTTATGGGAATATCCTGAGTAAACCATGCCTCAAAATAATAGCCCTGTATTCTCGTAATTGCTTTTTTACACAAGTAACCACTAATGTTTTTCTCTTCATCGGTTATCTCCCAGTTCCAATCAAAAAAATCATCTACAACTTGTTTTTTTTCGTTGATAACTAACTCTGCATAGATTTTTTTATTAAAATAATCTTTGTAAAAAATCTTTTCAAACCTTTTAAATTGATTAGGGTCTGGGATTGATTTTCCTACAAATTCCACTTGCTCTCCATCACTTAATTCTAAAATTTCCTCTACTTCTTCTTCTGTTTCTTCTTCCAAGAAGTGACTGTAGTCTTGATTTTCGTATATCGAGTAACCGTCATTATAGGTCAAGGTATAGGAAAACCGATTAGGTTCATAGTTCTTTTGAATTGATTTGGGCAACTGTTCAATCTCTGATTTGTTTTTAATGATGGCATTCTCATAATATTCTACAACCACTTGTTGTGAAAACACGTGTACATAGAATAAACAAAAGGCTAATAAATAAAATAGTTTCATAAAAATACAATAAATATGTGGTATATGTTTGAACAATATACCACATTAAAATTAATACCCAAATCCCCAACATTCTGTTGTAGAACCTCCAAGATAATGACATGTTTCACAGCCACCAGTTGTTCTAAAAACCGAAAATACATGAATTCGTGTTACACCATCTAAACCTGTACTTTGGGTAATTTGATATGTCTGATAATAGCCGTAATAAGTCGTATTACAAATACCAAATCCACCTTCTTCAACTTCTTTATCTACGACTTTAGATTTTTCTTCTGGTACAGAAGGTAAATCTACAACAATCTCATTGGAAGCAAAACCGCTTCCCGCAAAAGCCACGCAAGCTAATGCACTAAAAAGTAACTTTTTCATACGAAATAAATTTGTTTGTTAATAATAAGTTTAATGGTGTAAACTTAAGGTTCGTATGAAAAAAACCTTATTCTGCAAACGAATAATCTTATTCTAATTTAGAATAAACTAATTTTTTATGTGACTTTTTTGCAAAAACAGGTCTAATATAAAAGAACGATTTATTAAAGATACAAAAATAAGAAAAATGACAATAGCAGAAGTAGTTGGTAAAAAAGTTTTTGCACTGCGTAAACAAAAAGAGCTTACGCAGGAACAAGTTGCTGATTCTATACATATTTCGCAGCCAGTATATGCTAGAATAGAAAATGGCATGGGAATGTCTTGGGCTAACTATATTGACAGTCTTTGTGATTTTTTTGAAATTGCTCCCGAAGAATTGGTAAAAAATACTTTTGATATTACGCAGGAAAATATTGAACCAAAAGAAAATGATGAGGTTAGTCAAAATCTGTAAATGACACAACTTTCTGAAAAACTTGTTGAACAATATGAGGAGCGAATCGAACAACTGAAAGAAAACATCAAAGAATTAAAGGAGGTTATAACATCAATATCAAAACCTTGATAGCACTCTACCCAGCTTGTCGGCAATCATTTTAATGGTCTTGGTGTGTTCTGTGATTTCTTCCAGAATTTCTGTAGATTCTTCCGGTTGTTTTTTCTGTAACAAATCACTTTTTTGCTGATTGATATAATCATTAATCAGATACCACCGCAGGGTGTAGATATTTTCGGTAACATATTGCGACAGCGTGTCGGTTTTGGCTTTGACAAAAATATTTTTCCCCTCCCAATTGTCGAGTTGATATTTTTCATCGTCCATAACAATCGACGTAATTACCTCCGACATTTCGGGCGACAAAGTAGGTAAATAACTTTCCAGGCTCCAATAATCGTGCTGCTGATAAAAGGCAATAATATGCTGGTAAATATCTTTGAACAGCTCATTGGTAAACTCCATTTCGTCCTGATGCAGACTCAGATAAACCTGTTCGATAATTTTTCGTTTTACCCGCTGAATAATTTCATCGATTTTTTCATCTTCTTCATTGGCAACCAAGACGACTTCTTCAAAATATTCTTCATAATTGCCATAGAGCAACAGAATTTCAATAATCCGTTGTTCCAGCAATTCTTTGATATTGACTTGTGTCTTCTTTACTTCGGACGGTTCTGTCGATTTGATAACCTCCAGACTTTTCTGCTGTTGATTGTGTCTTTTGTTGGCTTCCTGCAGTTGTTTTTTGCCGATTTGTGCCAGCGTACTGAACAAAACTTCCTCCGAAATATCCATAATTCTGGCACATTCCTGCACATAAATCTCTTGCTGAATTCTATCCGGAATTTTGGAAATACTACCGACCATATCACGGATAACATTCGCTTTTTCAATCGGGTCGTTTTTCGTTTCCTGCATCAACAGGTTGGCTTTGAAACGGATAAAATCTACCGCTTCATTTTGCAGAAATTCCTGCAGTTCGCTCACAGGCAGTTTTCTCGCAAGGCTGTCGGGGTCTTCTCCTTCCGGCAGGGCACATACCCGCACGTTCATGCCGGTTTCGAGAATGAGGTCGATACCCCGCAGAGAGGCTCGCATTCCGGCTGCATCGCCATCAAACAGTACGGTTACATTTTGTGTCAGTCGCTGAATCAGCCTGATTTGGTCGGGTGTTAAAGCAGTTCCGGACGAGGCAACCACGTTTTCGATACCTGCCTGGTGCATCTGGATAACGTCGGTGTAACCTTCAACGAGAATACAGTTGTCTTCTTTGGAAATGGCTTGTTTGGCGTGATAAATACCATAGAGGATTTTGCTTTTGTGGTAGATATCGCTTTCGGGCGAATTGAGGTATTTCGCCATTTTTTTGTCGTTACCCAGAATACGTCCGCCAAAACCCAACACGCGCCCCGACAAGCTCTGTATCGGGAACATTACCCGGCCTTTAAAACGGTCGAATTTTTTATCTTCCTTAACGACGGTCAGCCCTGTTTTTTCCAGATAATCGAGGTTGTAACCTTTGCTGAGGGCTTCTTCTGTAAAGGCGTCCCAGCGGTCGGGGGAATAGCCCAAACCGAATTTTTCAATCGTGTTTTTACTAAAACCTCTTTCTTTGAAATAGCTCAATCCGACAGCCTGACCCTCATCGGTTTTCCAAAGAATTTCTTCAAAATATTTTTTGGCAAATTCAGAAACAAGAAACAGGCTTTCCTTTTCGTTGACGAGCTGTTTGTCTTCATCGGTCTGCTCGGTTTCTTCGATTTCGATATTGTATTTTTTGGCGAGATAACGCAGGGCTTCCGGATAGGTAAAATGCTCGTGTTCCATTAGAAAAGAAATCGCATTTCCGCCTTTGCCCGAACTGAAATCTTTCCAGATTTGCTTGGCGGGAGACACCATAAACGAAGGTGTTTTTTCGTTGCTGAATGGACTCAATCCTTTGTAGTTGCTTCCGGATTTTTTTAATGATACAAAATCACCGATAACCTCCTCTACGCGAGTGGCATCAAAAATAGCGTCTATGGTGTTTTTGGATATCATAGTGCAAATATAGAGATTAGAAGAAAGAGAAAAGAAGAAAGAAGAAAGAAAATAGAAGAAAGAGAAAAGAAGAAAGAAGAAGCACTGCATTGTAAAAAATCATTGCTGGATTATAAAAAGTTGTCATTAATCGTCACTTCGAGTGAAATTTCTGTAACGCAGTGAAAGGAATTTTGTATCGAGAAGTCTTTGCTTATGGTTGTTAACTCATAGTGCGTTTTATAGAAAGCCACAGATGCACGGATTTTTCTTGTTAAAATACTTATCTGTGCATCTGTGGTATAAAATAAGTTATTAATTGTCAGTAAGTTGTAATTTGTGTAAGTGTTTGTTAATCACCTGTAAATCGTTGATTAAGGTTGAGGAATATTGGTTTTGTGAAGGGGATCTTTTCTCGAATGAACAAAAGAACCGCCCTTTCGGACGGTTTTCAATAAAAAAAATATCATTACCTCAAATCAATCATCAAGCCTAAGCTCCAAAATTTTTGGTCTGTCGGGTTGTTTTTGAAAACAGGTTGCAAGTCGTATTTGGCATATAGTTTAAGGTTGGTGTAACCCACATAAGCCATCACGCCGTAATTGAAGTCATTCACATTCCATTTACCGTGTTCTTTAACCGTATATTTATATCCGTCTTCTTTGTAGCGGATAAATTGTTTAGAGTTGATGTTGTAGCCTACATAACCTCCGATACCGAAATTGATTCCCGGATTGGTTTTAAATCTGCGGTTGGCGTGATTATAGGTTTTGGTACTGAAATCAAAATCCAAAGCGATTGGAATATTGATGTATGAATTTCTGAAGTAAGTACCGTTTCTTTTCATATCTGCAATTCCGGAATCGGCTAATACCGTTTCTCCGTTACCGTTATCAACCAAAATGTTGTTTTGGGTAGGTGTAATCGAGTTGTAGCTGAAAGAGATTCCGTAACGAAGTCCCAACAGATTTTTATCCTCGTTGAAAGGACGTCTGAAAGCTAATCCCCATTCGAAAAAAGAGGAACGAAGGTAACCGAAATCAGAATTGGCAAAAGCCCCATCGTTAGAAACGTTCCCGAAACCACCTGCAATAAACGGAAACGATTGTGTGCGGTATTTTACCACAGTATCTTGTTCTGTCGGTTCGAAGAATGAAAAATCGAAATCATAGTCCGCTTCTGCCTCTGCTTCCACTGGCACTACCTCTATTTCCACAGGAGCTTCTTCTTTAATGACCTCCTCTTCAACCTGAGCGTAAGTCGCTGTTAGTGTGCCTAAAAATAAGGCTAAAGTGATTTTTAGTTTCATAATGATTATATTTATATGTTATATGTGTGTTAGCTACTGTTTTTGTTACAGTTTTTTTAATTTTTTACTACATATCTGATATTAAAAGAAGTGCTTTCTGCGTCTGAAACGCACTGATATCTGATGATTCCTTCTGGTGTCAGCTCAATAATTTTAATCGCCTCGGCATCATACCACGTAATCTGGTATTCCAAATCGGTTGGTTTAATGTTTATACTCGAACTCTGCCCCGAACTGCTGATTACCGAGCTGCCGTAATATTTCTGGTAATAATCAAAAAGGTTAAATTCAGCAATATCCTCAGCATACTTTGGCATTTCAATCCGAACATTCGGAACAAGTATAAAATTGGTATTTCTCAACCGGTCTTTTCGCATCACTTCCTCATTCGAAGCGTTGAGTTTTTCTTCTATCCATTCTTTGTAACTACCTGTATATCCGTTTTCTTTGTCAGCTTCATAGGCTTTTTCGCCTTCGGTGCCGATAACAGATTCCACCCATTCGGTAAATGTGCCGTAAAAACCGTTTCGCAAAGCTCTTTCATAGGGCGAATAACCATCAGCAGAACTCAATTCATCCATCCATTTCATGACGATAGAAGTGGTTTTTTCCCGCTCTTCGATTTCCGGAATTACGTTGGAACCCCATAATGAGCGTTTCCACTCATCTTCTGTTCCTTCAAAACCCTTTTTGACCGCTTCGTCATACGGATTAACTTTCTTTTCTTTTATCGACCACTCAATCCACTCGGTTACTGTCCCTTCAAAACCGTCAGCAACAGCTTGTTCATAAGCATTTTTAGGCTTGTCGTCTTTTTTTGTTTCAGTTTTTACGCCTGAACTGATTTGCTCGATATTCAATTCTTTGTCAGTCAATACTTCAATCGGGAGTTCGTTTTTCTTGTTTGTCTTCAGCTCAAAAGGTTTAACCGTTTTGACGGTTGTTTCTTTGATGTCAATTACGTCTAATATAGGGCTTTTAACAACGGTGTCTGTAACAGTTACCGGAACGGAAGAAACGATATCCTGTATTTCAACTTCTGTTGATACCGGTTGCGGAATATGGCTTTCAATCAGTTGGTTTGCCTGTGCCATCAGTTTTTTCCGGTCTTTGGACTGATAAGTTTTCTGGTCAATAAAATTTGATGATATCGCCAGTATCGGGTAGGTATAAACAACGTCCAGAGAATCTTTGATTTTCAAAACGGTGTTGTCAATATCTTTGATTTCAAAAAGTAAGGGGGTGTCTATATCTTTGATAAAAACTTCTTCGGAATTAACCACTTCATACCAATGGTCATCTACCCACAGATAATAATTGCTGTTGAGTTTTTCGACTGGGGAAACATGGACGTTATAGCCAAAATCCTGAGCTGGATTTTTCGGTTTTTCGGTTTTGCTCTGAATATACAAAGGCGGTACTTCAGCAAAAGTGGTTTTCTGCTGAGCCGTTGCATAATGGATTGTTATGCAGAACAAAAGTAATCTGAACAAATGTGTTTTCATAGATGATAATGAATTATCAAGGTGCAAATTTAAAATAAAATAGTGGTTTTAATTGATAATTACTGAATAATGAAATAATTTTACCGAAAACTTTGATTTTATGAGTGAGCAAGGGCATATCTGGCTACATATTAAAAACCATACCGCTTTCGTGAGTTTCTATCATTCGGCGAGCAATTCCTTTCCCGGGCATCTGTTGGCTGAACTAACACAAACGATTAGCAATCTGAATGATAACAATGATGTAAACCTTATTGTTTTGCAGAGTGAAGGCGAACGTGCTTTCTGTGCAGGAGCTTCATTTGACGAATTATTGCAGGTAGATAACGAACAAACCGGAGAAAAGTTTTTCAGTGGTTTTGCCAACGTGATTAATGCCATGCGTAAATCATCAAAAATCATCATCGGTCGTGTGCAAGGCAAAGCAGTTGGTGGCGGAGTAGGTTTGGTGGCGGCTTGTGATTATGTTTTCGCTGTCGAATCGGCATCAGTGAAATTGTCTGAGCTGGCGATTGGCATCGGACCATTTGTAATTGAACCTGCCGTAAGCCGGAAAATCGGTGTGCCGGCAATGAGCGAGATGACACTTGAAGCCGAAACCTGGAAAACCGCCGAGTGGGCGAAAGACAATAAGCTTTTCACACAGCTTTTCACGTCAATTTCGGAAATGGACGAAGCCCTCAACGCTTTTTGCGACAGATTATCGGCATACAATCCGGAGGCGTTGTACGAAATGAAAAAAGCCATGTGGCAAGGAACCGACCATTGGGACGATTTGCTTATCGAAAGAGCAAAAATATCAGGCAGGTTAGTTTTGTCTGATTTTACCCGAAACGCTTTGGCTAAGTTTAAACAAAAATAACCGAAACGCTTATGAGCTATATAAGAATTACCAAACAGTTTAATTTTGAAACCGGTCACGCTTTGTACGGTTACGATGGCAAATGCCGGAATGTGCACGGACACAGCTACAAATTGTCGGTAACAGTAATCGGGAAGCCTATCGAAGATGCTAATCATGTAAAATATGGTATGGTCATTGATTTTTCCGATTTGAAAAAAATCGTGCAGGAAGAAATCGTGTTGAAATTTGACCATGCGACTGTTTTTAATCAAAATACCCCGCATATTGAACTGGCAAAAGAACTGGAAGACCGAGGACACCATGTGATTTTGGTCGATTATCAGCCTACCAGCGAAAATATGGTTATTGATTTTGCTGAACGTATCAAAAGTCGCTTACCTGAAAATATCGGACTGTTTTCTTTGCGTTTGCAGGAAACAGAGAGTTCTTATGCCGAATGGTTTCAATCAGATAATGAATAAATGATAACAATTAATTTTCCAGAGGATAAATCGGCTTTTTTTGCCTCCGACCAGCATTTTGGTGCTCCCGACATCGCTTCCAGCGTGCCTCGGGAAAAGCGTTTTTTGTTATGGCTGGAAACCATTGAGCCTGAAGCCGGTGCTTTATTTCTTTTGGGAGATTTATTTGATTTTTGGTTTGAATATCAGACTGTTGTGCCAAAAGGTTTTGTGCGTATTTTGGGTAAATTAGCTCAAATGAAAGACAATGGATTGCCAATATATTTCTTCGTAGGCAATCACGATTTGTGGATGTCCGATTATTTTGAGAAAGAATTAGGCATACCGGTTTTTCATCGTCCGCAGCAATTTACTATCAACGGAACCAAGCTTTTTGTCGGGCATGGCGATGGTTTGGGACCGGGCGACAAAGGCTACAAACGAATGAAAAAAGTATTTACTAATCCTTTTTCCAAATGGCTGTTCAGGTGGTTGCACCCCGATGTTGGTGTTAAACTGGCACAGTATCTTTCCACCAAAAACAAGTTGATTTCGGGTGATGAAGATGCTAAATTTCTGGGTGAGGAAAACGAATGGCTGGTACAATATGTTAAACGGAAACACCCCGAAGTCCGATGTCAATATTACATTTTCGGACACCGACACTTGCCGATGATTATTCATTTGTCGGACAATGCACAATATATTAATCTGGGAGATTGGATTAGCTATTTTACTTTTGGTAAGTTTTATCAAACAAACTTTTCATTATTTTCGTTTTCGGAGGAAGGGTTCGTTCATCGTTTTCGTCCAATATCCAATCGTGATGACTAAAATGACACCATTTTTCAGCAGCTAAATCCACTTCAGAGTCAATCAGTCTTTTTGATTTCTTTGAGTTGATAGAAACCTGACTTCTGTAAACGTAAACTTCAACATCAGCTCCTTTTTCAGCGTAGTATTCTTTAATGAATTGAGCCATTTGCCAAATCATATCGGGCGTATTCAGGCGTCGGCGTTGTTTTCTGTTGAGTAATTCGGAATTGTCAAAAAAACTGGTTTCGCCAGTGTTTTTATCCACCACTTTGAAACGAGCTTCGCCAGAGCGTGAACGCAACATCATTCGCCAGCTCAGTCGGTGTCCTTCCTCATTCCACAGCACATCTCCTTTGAAAAAATGATGTCGCCACGGCAGAGCGAATTGTATAATCATATACGGAAGCATGAACCCAAAAAAAGTTTTCCGGTATGGGTTGTAATTTATTTCCGCCAACTCGTCAGTCAAGACAGGCTTTCTGCGGAAAAAGAATTTTCTGATTTGGTCGGGAGGAAAAAAGAAAATGCTGAAAGCTAAGGCAAAATACGGAAACACGCCGATTTTTAGTGTGATAGAATTGAAAATATGAAAAATTAACGAAGCGATAATTGCAATCCAGCGTGTTCTTCGCCACAAAAGAGCCGGAATAATCAATCCATCAAAGGCAATACCGGTATAGGCGATAAACAAATGAAAGTTTTCCGATTTGAACATGGGTTTAACTATCTCCGGAACATTCATATTCCGGAACATAATTGCGGTAACAGAGCCGTCCAACCAGCCTGGATAAAACTTGGCAATAGTCGCAAAAATATAGACACAACTGACCTGAAAGATAAATAAAAACCGTATCCATTCCGGCATGGCATAAGTTCTTTTTTCCGGTTTATTTTTTATGTCAAAAGCGGCATATTTGTTGGCAGGCAAAAAGCACATCAACAGGCAAATCAACAACATTAAATAATAATGGTTGTTGTAGGACGTTTTTTGCATAAAATAAACACAAGCCCACAAAACAGTCAGTGAAATAATACTATAACGGTATTTGTAACCGAGCATAACACCGATTGACGCAACAGCCATCATTCCGAAATGAACATACATATATGGTCCCATCAGGTAATGCAACCATTCAAAACCGATAAAAGTGAAATTTACTTTTGGCTCAACGGTATTGGTTCTTGCCCAGCCGGTAAGTAATGCTCCGACGCTTTCGAAAATGAAAACCAAGCCGAAGAAAATTCGGAACAGAATCAGTTGTGCGTTGTCGATAGGACGAAAAATTTTATTTAGCCACATATTGGATATAATTTTTGGTGTATAATAAATCCTGATTCAAAGCATTTTTCAGACTGTCTAAAGAATCAAAAGTTTCTTCCTCACGAATTTTATTTGCCATAAAAACAGTCAGATTCTGCCCGTACAAATCCTCATTGAAACCCAGGTAATTGACTTCTATGGTTTGTGGATTATCGCCTAAGGTTGGGTTAGTGCCGATGCTCATCATTCCCCACACTTTGTTGTTGTTGATATAGGAATAAACTACATAAATTCCGTTGCCGGGAATGAGTTTGTACGTTTCGTCTATCTCAAAATTGGCAGTAGGAAAACCGATGGTTCTGCCTACTTTTTTACCATGAATAACCGTGCCCGAGAAAAAATAATCATAGCCGAGATATTCCTTTGCTGTATGAACATCGCCTTTTTCCAGTGCGGTTCGTATTTTGGTGGAACTAACAGAAATTTCGTCAACCATCTGTGCAGAAATTTTTTCTACGTCAAAGCCATATTTTTCGCCGAATCGGACTAAATCATTAAAATCTGCCGAACGGTTTTTGCCAAATCGATGGTCGTATCCGATGATGATTTTTTTTGTTTTCAGCTTATCTACCAATATCCGTTTTACGAAATCTTCTGCGTCCATCTGCGAAAAATCCATGCTAAAAGGATGAATAACCAAATGATTGATGCCGGTTTTTTTCAGCAACATACTTTTTTCTTCAATGGTGTTGAGCAGTTTTGGTGCATTGTCCGGCGTAAGAACCATTCTTGGGTGCGGAAAAAAAGTAAGTACCAAACTATCCAGATTATTACTGTTGGCTATTTCTGTCAGCCGGTTTAAAATGGATTGATGCCCGCGATGGACACCATCGAACATGCCCAGGGTCACTACATTTTCTTTACTGTTGTGAAATTGGTCTATGGATAAATATTTTCTCAAAACAAATGTCTTTGTCTGCAAAGGTACGAGTAACAAAATTACTTTTAAAATCATATTATTGAATTTTAAGATATGAATTTTATATTTTTTTATATATTTACGGAATAAATATTAAAAAACATTGTTACAGCATGAGAATACAAAGACTCTTTTTTTGGTTTTGCTTGTTACTTTTTGGTTATCAGGCATCAGCACAAGACGCAGGATGGAAATTGCTGCAAAGCGAACGGGAACTTTCTGGAAAGGAATTGTTTGAGCCGAGCGATGCTCCGTCAGAATACCAGATGTATCAGACTGATTATCACCAGTTGGTGTTACAATTGGAACAGGCTCCTGATGAGAAATATATTTCCTCTCCGGAACAAGGAATTCGGGTTAGCTTACCTTCAATAGACGGAGGAGTTTCAAGTTTTTACGTTTTTTATTCTGCTATTTCGGAAGAAGAAAAAGAAAACGGTTATATGCACACTCGCAGCTATAAAGGGGTTGATGTAAAGAATCCGGGAAATATTATTCATTTGGTTGCCGGAGATTATTTCGGGTTAAGCCTGATGGGATATAATATGGAAGGTCAGATGTATTTCGTTAAGGCCTTGACTAAAGATTTGAATACCTATATGACTTACCATTATGAAGACATAACAGGTCGTCATTTCGAGTGTGGAGTAACTTCGGATATGCTTTCTTCGGGAATGGATATGCAAATTCAATCAGAAGGCGATTTGATTCAGCCTTTAATGAGTGACAGCAAATTCAGAACGTTTCGTTTGGCTTTGGCCTGTACACCTGAGTATGCAGCATATCACGTGACACAAGCAGGTGTTGAAGATGGAACCGATGCACAAAAGAAGCAAGCAGTTCGAAATGCTTTCAATAATGCAGTAAGTATGCTCAACGGTGTATTGGAGAGAGATATGTCTTTAAGATTGGTTTTGGTTGCTAATACTAATAACTTAATTTATTTAGAAGGAGGAGGCTATACTGATAGTGATACCCAACAAATGATTGGTCAAAACCAGACCAATGTGGATAATGTAATACAAAATGCAAATTACGATATCGGTCATGTGTTCGGATTCGAATCCGGAGGGGGGCTAGCCGCGTTGGCATCTATCTGTGTGCAAGGACAAAAAGCAAGTGGAGCTTCAGGAACACAACAACCTGAGGGAGCAGGTTTTGTAATTACTATTGTATCTCATGAAATAGGACATCAATTAGGAGCGACACATACTTTTAGTGTTAATGAAGAAGTTGAAGAAGAAGAGGAAGGTAGTGGAAACGGAGGTTCTTGTGTTGGAAATATGGAAACAGACGCTCCTACTCAGGTAGAAGTAGGTAGTGGTGTGACTATTATGGCATATACAGGGTTATGTGCACCATTTGATTATGAACTTATGGAATACCCATTTTATCATTATGTGAGTTTAGCACAAATGAGCTCAGTAGTTGGGGCAACTGATTGTGGAGAATCTGTGAATTCAGGAAATCCGGCACCGAATATTGCTCCTATTTTACCAAAAAGAATACCACATTCCACGCCATTCGTTTTAACAGCTGAGGCAACTGATGCAAATAACCCAACTACACTTACCTATAGCTGGGAGCAAATTGACCCGGCATTGGTAGGAAATAATTTAGCAGTACAACCGCCGGTTGCTACAAGCGAAACGGGACCAAACTTCAGATTGTATAATTTCACAGGAAGAAACTACCGTTCATTCCCTTCTGAAACCGTAGTAATGGATGGTTCTACGATTGAAGCTGCCGGAGTAGTAGGTTCGGAATGGGAAGTGCTGTCTAATCTACCAAACAGAATATATACTTTCGGTGTAGTTGTAAGAGATAATAACGTGATGAATGGAGGTCAAACGAAAAACTCACTCCCCGCCGTAGTTGAAACCAGAGATGCAGGGCCATTCGTAATTACTTACCCGGATAATATTCCGGAAACAGGACAAGTTGCCTGGTATGCTAACCAACCTGAAACCATTACTTGGGACGTAGCAGGAACAGATGCTAACGAAATCAATACTGCTTATGTGAAAATCAGTTATACAATCAATAACGGTTCAACATGGACTGCTTTTGAAGGTAATGCCAACCCGAATATTCCCGGAGCATTTGCTAACACAGGTTCGGCACAGATTATGACACCGGAACTGGATAACACAACAAGTGCATTCAGAATAAAAATTGAGGCTGTTGGAAATATTTACTATACGGTATCAAAAAGAATCAGAATGTATGGTAAAAATGTTGCTGCTGAAGAGTTTGAACTAGCTGATTTCAAATTGTATCCTAATCCGACAAGCGACAGAATCACCGTAAGCTTTACATCAGAAACCATGCAAGATGTGGCGTTTAAACTATACGATTATACTGGTAGAGAAATCCAGTCACAATCAGTAGAAAACAAGGGACAAGTAGAAGCTACCGTTGATTTAAGCCAATTGGCAACAGGTGTATATTTGTTGAACATCAAAGACGGTTCTCACACGATGACTAAGCAAGTAGTAAAGAAATAATTGTAGTTATTCACAATTAAGTTTAAATAAAATCCGGGCTGAAAAATTTTCAGTCCGGATTTTTTTTGTCATTCCGACGAAGGAGGAATCTTTGATAATCAATATCTTGAAATTGCTTCGCCAATTTGTAAGCTCAGGTCAATGACATTTTTTGGGCACCTTCTTTTTATATAATCCAAAAAAATCCTGTTTCAGTTGCGAAACAGGATTTTATGTTGTTAGTCACTTGGTAAATTACTCAATATAATTTTTCGCAGCTGTTAAAGCAGCTGTTATTCCGTCCGGGTTTTTACCTCCGGCGGTAGCAAAAAACACTTGTCCGCCACCACCGCCTTGAATATGTTTGCCTAATTCGCGAACAATTTGTCCGGCATTCAGGTTTTTATCAGTAGTTAAGGGTTTGGAAATGTAACAAGTAAGTGTCGGTTTACCATTATTGACAGAACCTAACAGAATAAAGAAATTATCTGCTGTATTGCCAATTTCATACACCAAATCTTTTACGCTGTTGGCGTCCAAATCAACCTGTTTTGCTAAGAATTGTATATCATTAACAGTACTGATTTCACTCAGTAATTCAGACTTTAATGCTTTTACTTTGTCTTTCAGTAAACCTTCAATCTGTTTTTTGAGTTGCTCGTTTTCGCTGTGCAGGTGCTCAATAGCTTTGAAACTGTCCTGAGGATTTTTTAGTAAAAGTTTAATTTCAGCTAGCGTATCTTCCTGCTTTTTGTAGAACTCTCTTACTGCATCACCCGAAATCGCTTCGATTCTTCGTACTCCGGCTGCAACAGCTCCTTCCGAAATAATCTTGAACGCCCAAATATCAGCCGTGTTGCTCACGTGGATTCCACCGCACAATTCCATAGATTCGCCAAATTTAATAGCACGAACATCATCGCCATATTTTTCGCCGAACAAAGCAATTGCTCCTTCATCGATAGCCTGCTGGTAAGGGATATTTCTTCGTTCAACCAAAGGCAGTTTGTCTGCAATTCTTTGATTGACAAATGTTTCTATTTGTCCGATTTCATCATCGGTTAATT
The DNA here is from genome assembly GCF_002807015.1 of Avrilella dinanensis. Taxonomy (GTDB): domain Bacteria; phylum Bacteroidota; class Bacteroidia; order Flavobacteriales; family Flavobacteriaceae; genus Flavobacterium; species Flavobacterium dinanensis. The sequence continues at coordinate 1,903,676 of NZ_NIPO01000001.1, forward strand.
TGGCAAAATGAGAAAAGTCAAATCGCAAGTAATCCGGCGAAACTAACGAACCTTTTTGCTCAACATGTGTGCCCAAAATAGCTCTCAATGCCTGATGTAGCAAGTGCGTGGCCGAATGATTTTTGGCAGCTGCATTCCGCAATGTCACATTAACTTTTGCGGTAAAACTTCCCTGAACGCTTTCCGGAAGTTTTTTAGTAATATGCAGAATAAGGTTGTTCTCTTTTTTGGTATCAATAATATCAATATTTTCGTTGGCAGAAACCAAAACCCCTTTGTCGCCAACTTGTCCTCCGCCTTCCGGATAAAAAGGCGTATGGTCTAAAACGATTTGATAAAAAATTCCATCTTTTTTGGAAGAAACTTTCCTCCAGCGGGTAATTTTCACTTCGTTTTCGGTTTGGTCGTAACCTTCAAATGTTTCGGTATTACCGTCGATAAGAATTTGCCAGTCGTCTGTAGCAACTTCCGATGCGGCTCTTGAGCGGTTTTTCTGTACCTGCATGGCTTTTTCAAAACCATCTTCATCGAGGTTAAAACCGTTTTCTCTCAAAATCAGAGCGGTTAAATCAACCGGGAAACCGAAAGTGTCGTATAATTCAAATGCTTTTTCGCCTGCAAAATTTTTGGAAGTGCTTTTCTTTATTTCTTCATCAAGCAGATGTAAGCCTTGCTCAAGCGTACGCAAAAAGGCGGTTTCTTCTTCCTTGATTACGTTGGTAACCAAATCTTGCTGAGTAATGATTTCCGGAAAGAATTCGCCCATTTCTCTGGATAAAACCGCTACCAATTGATGGATAAACGGTTCTTTGAGGTTAAGGAACGTAAATCCGTAGCGGATAGCACGACGCAAAATCCGTCTGATGACGTATCCCGCACCGTTGTTGGACGGCAACTGACCGTCGGCGATGGCAAATGCTACCGCACGAACATGGTCAACGATTACCCGAATGGCAATGTTTATTTTGTTTTGTTCCTCACTGATGTTTTTTATATCATTTTTGGTGTATTTATAGCCCGAAAGTTCTTCCACTTTCGCAATAAGCGGTGTGAAAACATCAGTGTCGTAATTGGACGTCACGCCTTGAATTGCCATACACAAACGCTCGAATCCCATGCCGGTATCGACGTGTTTTTCCGGAAGTTTTTCCAAATTTCCATCTGCTTTTCGGTTAAATTCCATGAAAACGTTGTTCCAGATTTCAACGACCTGAGGGTGGTCGGCATTAACAAGTGAACGACCGGGAATTTCGGCTCTTTCGCTGTCGGGACGTAAATCTACATGAATTTCAGAACACGGTCCACAAGGTCCCTGGTCGCCCATCTCCCAAAAATTATCTTTTTTGTTTCCGTGAATGATGCGGTCTTCGCTCACATATTGTTTCCAGATATCAAATGATTCCTGGTCAAACGGAACGTTTTCGCTTTCATTTCCTTCAAATACAGACACATATAACCGGTCTTTGTCGATTTTCAATACCTCAGTCAGATATTCCCAAGCCCAGGCGATTGCTTCTTTTTTGAAATAATCTCCAAAAGACCAGTTGCCCAGCATTTCAAACATGGTGTGATGATAGGTGTCAAAACCTACATCTTCCAAATCGTTGTGCTTACCCGACACACGCAGACATTTTTGGGTATCGGCAATACGTTTGCTTTTCGGCACAGCATTACCTAAAAAATATTCCTTGAACTGTGCCATTCCCGAGTTGTTAAACATCAATGTAGGGTCGTTTTTCAAAACAATCGGTGCAGATGGAACAATTAAATGGTCTTTGCTTTTGAAAAAATCTAAAAAGCTTCTTCGGATATCTTTGGATTGCATAGTTTTAACAAAATTTGATACAACCGACAAAAATACAATATTTTATCTGAAGAAAAAGGAACAAACAATCTGTTTATTCCTTTTTCGTATAGCTTACAGCAATTCCAGTACAAGTGCTACGTTCAGAATATTTTGGTCGGCAAATGACCTTTTAAATATCGGGTTGAGGTTGTATGTACCCCGAAGGCTGAAGTTTTTGTATCCGACATAGGCACTTACGCCATAGATAAAATGGTTAGCGTTGAATTTTGCCTGAGTATTTTCTTTATATTCTTCGCCGTTTTTTTCATAAACGAGAGATCGGCTTATTTGACTATAGCCAAGAAAGAAACCTGCTCCCACATAAAATGATTGACGTGATCTGATGATAGGGTTTCCGAATTCATCAAATTTCGGTTTGGAAAAATCGTATTCCAGATAATTAGACAATTTAATGTCAATAAGATTCATTCTCGACCGTTTTACAGGAAAATCTAAATCAACTAAGATAGTTTCATTGTTTACGTTCTCAAATGTCTTGCCGTTGCTTAATTTAAAAAAATGAAATAGAACGTCGTAATTTGACTTCCAATACCAGCTTGAAGTTTCTTTGCCCAAGCGGGTTTTAGCTCCGATTCCTACCCCGAATGACGATAATACATTACTCGAATAATAATCGTGATTACTTTTTCCATCAGCTAATATCATACTGTGACCGAAAGCGTATTCCGCTGATGCAAGCACTTTCTTTTCAATCAATTTTTTTTGGTAAGTACTCATATCACTGCTGAAATGAATATTGTTTTCAATTTTTTCATTAATCAATTTTTTGATTCGGTCTTCCTGCAGTTTGGTTTCGTCTTCGATTTGGCGTGCGTAAAATTCCGCTTTGACAATTCGGATAGAATCTGCTTCGGTTTTAGTCAGCTCGTTGTTTTCGAGTTTTTTCTCAATATCGTTCAGCTCTTTTTTCAGCTGTTCTTTATTTTTTTTGATTATGATATCAATATCATACGAAATATCATTGATCTTTCGTGTGAAAAATGTATTTTCTTGACTTTCGTCGGTTTTTTGAGCATTTGCAAAACCTGTACCCAGTAATATAAGTGCGGTACTAAAAATTATTTTCTTCATTTTCTGTCATTTTATTGTGTTCAACTGATGCGTTTATTTCTTTTATTTTTCGCCAAAGATTTTGTCCATCGGTATAAATGTTTTCCATCTGGCGTTCGATTTCTGCATTGTGTAATAACTTTTCAGGATTTACATAGATTTCGACCTGCTTTCTTTCTGTAAAAAACTTTTCCTCTTTGTTGTATTCCGACGGATAAACGATATTAAAATCGGTAGATAATTCCTCAGTTTTCTTTTTCGGATTTTCTTCTTCCGCAACAACATATTCTTCTGTTGAAGTAGATTGTGGTTGTGCTTTTTGTTTTGCGGATTTTACGGGTTTCTGTACGGTTGATTGATTTGATACAACTTTTTGTTTTTCTGTTTTCGATGTTGTTTTTTGTGTGGGTGCGTCCTCGACAATAACAGGCTGTTCAACAGCCTTCCGCAGATCTTCTTCCGGTTCTTTAAGGATTGACCATAATCCTATCATCAAAATTACCGATGCTGCTGCCGACCATAAATAACCATAAGATTTCCGTTTTTTAGATTGTTTTTTGTCTAAAAGTATTTCCATGCGTTCCCAGGCATCTGCTGAGGGTTGTATTTCTCGCTGATGAAAATGCTTTTTTATGTCTTTTTCAAAATCTTTCATCATCTGTATTTTTTATATGTTTCTTTAAAATCTTTTTTGCATAAGCCAGCTGCGATTTGGACGTACCGACCGATATGTGTAACATCTCTGAGATTTCGTGATGTTTGTATCCTTCTATGACATACAATATAAATATGTGTTTACATCCATTGGGCAAAGCGTCAATCAAAGCCTGATAATCTTCCGAATGGTCCTGCTCGCTGTGCAGTTTGGTTAGAAGATTCGGATTGATGTCGTCCACAAAAGCCAGCTTTTTTTTCTGACGCAGAAATGAAATACATTCGCGAATCATAACCTGGCGAATCCAGCCTTCAAAACTCCCATCGTTGTTAAATTGTCCGATATGCTGAAAAATTTTCATAAATGCATGTAACATAACTTCTTCCGCATCATGAAGATTTTTGGTATATTGCCGGCAAACACCCAGCATTTTTGGCGAAAAATGCTCAAAAAGCTGTTTTTGTGCCAAACGATTCTGTTGGATAACCTGTTCAATTAGCTGAACTTCGGAAAATTTTAATGCCAATGACTTCAATTTTTCGGTTCTTTAATTATATAGACGTATGAAAAGCAAAAATGGTTGTAAAGTGGGGTAAACTTTTTCTGTTGAGTACCAAAAATAGTTAAAACAATGTACTGAAGCTATATTTATACATAGAAATAATTTTGTAGGAAAAATTACAACTTGTGTAATCTACGATGAAACAATAAAAAAATCAATGTAGGGTTGTTTCAAAAAGACAGAAATAATTCTATCTTTGAGAATATCCTTATATTTGTAGAAATAATTCAAAAATGGCAGAGCAAATCCAACCTTATAAAGATTCTAAATTAGGTAAAAAACAACAGGTCGAACAAATGTTTGATACCATTTCGGGGAATTACGATAACCTGAACCGTATGATTTCGTTGGGAACCGATCAAGGTTGGAGACGTCATGTGTTGAAATTGGTTTCTGATACCAATCCGGAATCTATTTTGGATATCGCCACTGGTACGGGAGATTTGGCAATTTTGTTGTCGAAATCTGATGCTGAACGTATCGTCGGATTGGATTTATCAGCCGGAATGCTCGAAGTAGGCAAGGAGAAAGTAAAAGTTTTGGGTTTGCAGAATAGAATAGAAATGATTCAGGGCGATTCGGAAAACCTGCCTTTTGAAGACAACTCTTTTGACGCGATTACCGTAGCGTTCGGTGTGCGGAATTTTGAAAATCTGGAAAAAGGATTAGATGAAATTTTACGTGTATTGAAACCTAACGGGATTTTTGTGATCCTGGAAACCTCTGTTCCGACCAGATTTCCTTTCAAACAAGGGTATAATTTTTATATGAAAACCTTTATGCCGTTAATGGGGAAACTCTTTTCCAAAGACCGCAAAGCCTATACATATTTATCCGAATCGGCAAAAAATTTCCCTTTTGGGGAGGAATTGAACAATATTTTGCGTAAAATTGGGTTTTCTAATGTAAAACACTTGCCACAAACCATGGGCGTGGCAACAATATATACCGCATCAAAACAATGAAAAAAATACTGATTATTGTCGTTTTTCTGCTGATTTCCGTATCGGGTTCGGCACAATGGATTTTCGGAAAAAATCCTTACCGGAACCAACAATCGTGGGACGAGCAGCGTATTCACTGGGGTTATACCATTGGATTGAATACCTATGATTTTAAATTTAAATATAACGAAGATTATCTGAAAAACCGAGGCAGTCAGGAAATACTGACCGAAACCAGTTTTGGTTTTGCCGTCGGATTGGTCGGAAATCTGAGAATCATGGAATCGCTTGACCTTCGTTTTGAACCGAATCTCGAATACAACAAACGCGATTTGATTTTTCCTCATATCATTGACCCGGGAAAAGCCAGAAGAGAAGTCAGCACGACTTATCTGCATTTTCCGTTGTTGCTCAAATATTCCGCAGTGAGAACCGGGAATATCAGACCGTTTATTATGGGTGGTTTTTCTCAGAATATTAACCTGAGCAGTAATGAGAATTCTAAAGAAGATAACTATGAAGGAACTTTCCGAATGAAACGGCTCACACACAATTATGAGCTGGGTGTCGGAATAGATTTCTATTTCCCACACTTTAAACTATCGACTTCTTTGCGTGGCTCATTCGGAATGCAGGACGAATTAATCAGGGATTACAACGAAAACAGTCCATGGACGGGATATATCGAATCTATGAAAACCAGAGCGGTGTTTATCAACTTTACTTTTCATTAGGTCATAGAATACAATACAAACAAAGCCTTTCTGATTCCAGAAAGGCTTTGTTGTTTATTTAACCAAAGCAGGATTTACCCATTTGAAAACGTGTGATTCTTCGCTCACTTTCATTCTGTCTGCCAGGCGGGTTAATCTGTCTGGAAGTTTCATGAGATAATCACGAGCTTTTTCCGCTTCGTCGGTCAGGTTGTCAATTTTATCAATTTGCCAGCGGTTGATTAGTTTATTGAGAATATCTACATAATCCATCGAAGTGTAAACTCCGATTCGCTGTGCAGATTCTGAAAACTGATGAAATGCCTCACCGATTTTTCCACCCGATTCCCGGACTAAATTGGCAGGCATGGTAATTTTTCTTTTCATCATGTAATGGAAAGCTTTCATCATTTCAGACGGGTCAACCTGGAAAATTCTGTCCACGAATTCCGAATAAGCATGATGATGTCTCATCTCATCGCCGGCAACCAGTTTACACATTCTGGACAACTTGTGATTGTCGTATTGTTTTGCCAGCTGAGCTACTCTGTTATGGGAAATATAAGTTGCCAGCTCCTGGAAACTGGTAAACACGAAATTTTTATAAGGGTCTCTGTCCGTACCCGGGTCAAAACCATCATTGAGCAGGTGGTGGGTAGATATCTCCACTTCTTTCATGTTTACTCTGCCAGACAGATACAAGTATTTATTTAGCAAATCTCCATGTCGGTTTTCTTCTCCCGTCCAGTGTCTTATCCAGTTTGCCCAACCATTGCCTGGATCTTCTTCTCCGGCTTTCTGGTTCACACCTTCAACGTCCATCAGCCATGATTCGTAGGTAGGTAAGGCTTCTTCGGTAATGGTGTCGCCAACCAAAACCACCCAGAAATCATAAGGCAATTCTTTTGCCAGCTCTCTCAGTTCTTTTATTTCTTCCAGAAATTCTTCGTTCTCTGAATCGGGCAGTAAGTCTGACGGCTGCCAGATTTTTTCCACCGGAATCAGATATTTCTGGACAAAATCATTGATGTTTTTTTCCAGAAACTGCATTACTTCCAGACGTACATTTTTTATTGACATAACAATTGTTTTTTGCCTTATTGCTAAGGCTTGTTTTACTTTATTTCTGACAGAATTGCGGTATGTGTTTTCTCAAAAATTTCCTCAAAACTGTACTCGCTTATTTTCATTGCCGGGTGAATATACATTGACAAACTGGCTCCTAACCCCAACGGAAACATTCCGTATCGGAATATTTTCCACGAATTGTTGATGGTTACAGGTACAATATAAGCATTTGGTGCATATTTACAAAGAATTCTCAGTCCGTTTTCTGAAAATTTTTTCGGCTTACCCGTTCGAGAACGGGTGCCTTCGGGATAGATTACTGCACTTCGATTGTGCTTTTCTATATATTGTCCTAATTTTTTTATGACTACCAGAGCTTGTTTTGAATCTTTCCGGTCAATCAACACCGAGCCACCATGCTTTAAATTAAACGATACACTTGGGATTCCTTTTCCCAGTTCTTTTTTGCTGACGAATTTCGGGTGTTTTTTTCTGAGATACCATATTTTCATCGCTATGTCGTACATACTCTGATGATTGGATACAAATATCACAGGCACGTCTTCCGGAATCGTTGATATGTGTTGTGTCTGATAAGTTGTTCCTAACAGATTACCGCAACGCAACAAAAACCAGTTAAGTATATCCACACTTTTTTTGTGTGCCCGGTAACCAAACCAATTCAGGCAAACCCATTGTATCGGGTGAAAAATCAATAAGCTCAACCCGAAAAAAATGTAAAATATAACGGTTATCGGATAGGATAATATCTTTACCACGCTTGTCTTTTTTCAAATATAAACAAAAACCACCTTAAATTTTGGTGGTTTTCTTACTTTTTCTCAACCTTTTTTCTTGCTTAGCAATATTCGTTGTATGCCGCTTTCAGGTTTTCAGAGATGATTTCAGCCGGGTGTCCTTCGATGTGGTGTCTTTCCAGCATATGTACCAATTCGCCGTCTTTGAACAATGCCATAGATGGTGATGATGGCGGAAACGGAAACATTTTTTCCCGTGCTGCATCAACAGCTTCTCTGTCCACACCTGCAAATGCAGTAACGATGTGGTCAGGTTTTTTAGCATTTTCCAAACTCATTTTTGCTCCTGGACGGGCGTTGCGTGCTGCACAACCACAAACCGAATTGATAACCACCAAAGTTGTTCCCTGTTGTGACAATGCACTTTCTACATCTTCTGTTGTATATAATTCTTTAAAACCAGCCGAAACTAATTCTTCTTTCATTGGTTTTACAATCTCTTCTGGATACATAGTCTAATTATTTTAATTCCACAAATTTACAAAAAAACTTTAATTTACAGACTTAATAATTTCTTAAAAATCACTTCTTTTTCGGTTTCTTTTTCATTTTGTTCAGCCAGATGAAAATACCGGTTAAAGGTAGCGAAGTGGCTATCAGGCAAGAGATAAAATACAGCCATTTTGAGAAAGTGCCGTAAATAGTTCCCATATGAATGGCTTTGATTTGCTTGGCGATTTTCTCGCCGAAACGATAATCGTCAAACAGTTTTTTTTCGGTTACTTCGCCTGTTTCTGCATGAATGCTGATTTGGTCGTATGCCGTAGCATTAAAACGGTTTTCGTTATATTTTGTGACAGAATAAATACCATTTTTTTCCGGTGAACCAATCGAAACCTGACCGTGATACGGTAATTCTTTCTGTGCGATTTGCAACGCTTTTTCGTACGAAATCACAATGTTCGGTTTTGCGTTTTCTTCTTTCTTCTTTTTGTTTGATTTCTCCGGTGATTCTCCGTTTTTCAGCGATGACGGTGCTGGATATTTCCCCACTTGGGCATCAAGTGTGACCGATAGGAATTTTTTATACCAGTCAAACGACCAGAACAAACCGGAAAATGCCATTATCAGCAATAAAATCAAGCTATAAAAGCTCAAAGTGACGTGCAGGTCGTGGTTGATTCTTTTCCAGTTGGCTTTCCATTTTATTTTCAGTCCGGGTTTAAGGCTTTTGAAACCTTTGATTTTTTTTGGAAACCATAAGATGAATCCTGAAAAACACAGTATAATGAATATAATCGTGGCAATTCCGACAACAGGTCTGCCGATTTCTGTATCGAGCATCAGCCAGCGGTGCAGTTTGAACATTGTCATGAAAAACTCGGAAGCTACACCTTTCGTTCCGCCTTTGATTTCGCCGGTATAAGGGTCAACCAAAAAAGTTTCGCCCCGGCGGTTTTCCGGATTGGTGCTTGCGTTTATTTTATAAGTCCGCTTTTCGTCATTGGTAAATGTAATGCGGTTGATTGTGCCTTTCGTTTCGTCAGCCGTAATCTGAGCCAATTCGTCGATAGTCAGTTTTTGGTCTAAAACATTTTCTACTTGATATTTATCAGGCTCTAACCATTCTTCAATCTCTGTTTTGAATACATAAACCGTTCCGGTAAAGCAAACAACAAACAGCACCAGAGAACTCGCCACACCCAGCCAAAGATGGAGGTCGTTCATGAACTTTCTGAATCCGTACTTTTTCTGTTTCTTGGCAGACATTTTATTTATTTAGATTAATTTAAAAGAGCAAATATAAAGCAAACATTGATATCTTCAAATTAAATTATTTAGATTCGTTAAAATTTAGTATATTCGTGGCAAAACCTAAATAATCTTACTTCAATGAAAAAAAATGTTTTAATCATTCTGACGTTAGTTGGTGTAAGCCTTGTTTCATGTGATAACAAAAAAAAGCAGAGTAACCCCCTGCTTGCCGAATGGAATACGCCTTATCAGATGCCCCCGTTTGACCAAATCAAAAATGAGCATTATCAGCCGGCAATTAAAGAAGCTATTGAGAAACAACAAGAAGAAATCAAAGCCATTGCAGAAAATGCCGATACACCTGATTTTGCCAATACCATAGAAGCATTGGAAAGTTCCGGAAAAGATTTAAAACGCATCACACGGGTGTTTTACAATGTGAAAAATGCCAATGGTGATGAAGAACTGCAAAAAATCGCAGAAGAATTAGCACCGGTTTTATCCAAAAATTCAGATGATATTTTCCTGAATGAGAAATTATTTGCCAGAATCAAATCGGTAAACGAAAACGGAGAAATAACCAGCCAGCTTAAACCGGAACAAAAACAATTATTGAAAAAAACCTACACATCATTTGTTCGGAACGGAGCTAATTTGCCGGAAGAAAAAAAGGAAAGATTAAGAAAAATCAACAGTGAAATCGCCTTGCTGACACTAAAATTTGGTAACAACGTACTCAACGAAACCAATAATTACACTTTGGTTGTTGCCGACGAAAGCCGGTTGGCAGGATTACCGACTCCGCTGATTGAGACCGCCGCCAAAGAGGCAGAAAACAGAGATCAGAAAGGCAAATGGGTGTTTACGTTGAACAACTCATCTGTGATGCCGTTTCTGCAATATGCCGAAGACCGTGAGCTGCGTCAGGAAATCTGGAATGCTTATCAGTTGCGAGGTAATAACGATAATGCCTATGACAACAAAGAATCTTTACTGAAAATTGCCAATCTTCGGTTGGAAAAAGCAAACATTCTGGGGTATAAGTCGCACGCGGCTTATGTGTTGGAAGAAAGTATGTCAAAAACACCTGAAGGAGCAATGGATTTGCTGAATCAGCTTTGGCAGCCGGCTTTGCAAAAAGCTAAAAACGAAGCGGCAGATATCCAAAAATTAATGCAACAAGACGGCATTCAGGGTGATGTTACACCGGCAGACTGGCGATATTACTCAGAAAAAATCCGCCAGCAGCGATATGATTTTGATGAAAACCAGATGCAGGCATATTTCAGTCTGGAAAACACCAGAGAAGGGATTTTTATGGTTACCGAGAAATTATATGGGTTAAAATTTGAGCAGCTCAATGATGTTCCGGTCTATCACGAAGATGTAACTGCCTGGAAAGTGACTGAAAAAGACGGTAGGGAAATTGGTGTTCTTCTGATGGATATGCATCCGAGAGCAACCAAAAACGGTGGTGCATGGATGACTTCCTACCGACCGCAAAGTACCGTGAACGGGGAAAGAATCAAACCAATTATTTCGATAGTGTGTAATTTCACACAGCCGACAGATTCTACGCCGGCTTTGTTGACATTCGATGAAGTAACCACATTTTTCCATGAATTCGGACATGCTTTACACGGATTATTGTCTGATGTGCAATACGAAAGCCTGGCAGGAACAAGCGTTCCGAGAGATTTTGTAGAACTGCCTTCGCAGATTATGGAAAATTGGGCAGAAGAGCCGGAAGTGCTGAAAATGTTTGCCAAACATTACCAGACCGGCGAAACCATTCCGGACGAAATGATTGAAAAAATGAAAGCAACCGGAACGTTTAATCAAGGATTTGCCACTACCGAATATCTGGCAGCGTCTATTCTCGACATGATGTATCACGCCATCGAAGAACCGCTTGAAGGCGATGTGGTTTCGTATGAAATCAACAGTATGAAACAAGCCGGACTGACAGATGCTATCATTCCGAGATACCGAAGTACCTATTTCAATCATATTTTTTCAGGCGGATATTCGGCAGGATATTACAGCTATATCTGGTCTGAGGTTTTAGACAGTGATGCTTTCGAAGCTTTTAAATCAACCTCGTTATTTGACCCGGAAAATGCAGCATCGTTCCGAAAAAACATTTTGGAAAGAGGCGGCACGCAAGACCCTGAAGAACTCTATGTGAATTTCAGAGGAAAAAAACCAAGCATAGAACCGTTGCTTAAAAAACGAGGATTGGATATTGAAATTAAAGATAAACAACCCGAAATTAACCTTAAAAAATTATAGATTATGGAAAATGCAGCCTATTCTTACGAAACATTGAGCGAAGCCGTCAATGACTTACAAAAAAGAGGTTATACAACTGATTTTCTGATAAGCGAAGAAAAAGATTGTTTCTTATGTATGCAGGGAACGCTGGAGTTGTCGCCTGACGAGTTTTGCATTGACGAAGTGTACCGATTTGAAGGAATGACCGACCCGGGCGATGAAAGTATTTTATATGCTGTTTCTTCAGACAAACACAATCTCAAAGGATTAATCATTAACAGTTACGGAGCCGATTTCGGCTATCGTGCGTCTCAGTTGGTCAAAAAATTGAGAAAAAAAGGAGAGTAAATAAAAATTTAGTTTTTTGATTTTCAGACCTTCCGGATTAAAAAAGCTGGAAGGTCTTCGTGAAACAGAACTGCTCTTTTATGCGTTAAAAAATATTTTTGAAAAAATAAAAATTGTATCTTCGTTTAAATAAACAAAAATTCATGCAGATTGATTTGCCCGAGAAAAGGTATTACAGCATTGGAGAAGTCGCCAAAGCGTTTGAGGTAAATACTTCGCTTATTCGTTTTTGGGAGAAGGAATTTGATGTGCTTAAGCCTCGCAAAAATGCTAAGGGAAACCGAATGTTTACGCCCGAAGATATTAAAAATCTGCAACTGATTTTTCATTTAGTTAAAGAAAAAGGCTATACGCTCGACGGAGCTAAGGAGTATCTGAAACAAGCGAAAAAGAAACCGCTGAACACTACAGATATTATCCTTAAATTAGAAAACATAAAAAAAGAACTGATTAATATTAAAAACAACTTATAAAATTAAAGTATGAAAAAGTGGATTATTATTTTGTTGGTTATCATTGGACTGGGATCATTGTCAGGCTGTTCGTATAACACATTGGTAAATCTGGACGAAAATGTAAACCAATCATGGGCAAATGTAGAAACTGCCTACCAACGCCGTGCCGATTTGATACCGAATCTGGTCAAAACTGTTGAAGGAGCTGCCGATTTTGAACGTTCGACTTTGGAGGCCGTGATTAATGCACGAGCCAAAGCCACATCTATTCAAATTGACCCGTCAAATGTTACGCCGGAGCAGTTTGCACAATTTCAGGAAGCACAAGGCGAAGTAAGTAGTGCTTTGAGTCGCTTGCTGGTAACAGTTGAGCGTTATCCGGAATTAAAAACTAATCAGAATTTTCTGAAATTGCAGGACGAATTATCCAGTACAGAAAACCAGATTTTAACGGCACGTACGAGATTTAATGAAGCAGTACAAGGCTATAACGGAAAAGTAAGACGTTTCCCGAGTAATATTACTGCCAAGCTCTTCGGATTTGACCAAAAACCATATTTTGAGGCCAAAGAAGGTGCAGAAAATGCTCCGGAAGTAGAGTTTAATTTTTAAAATGTAACGGATTATACCCATGTCACTAACCGAAGATTTCCTTACCGACGACGAAGAACAAGCCGTGGTGGGAGCTATCCGGCAAGCCGAAGACCTGACCTCGGGAGAAATTCGTGTACACCTGGAAGCTCACACCGACTTGCTACCTTTGGAGCGGGCAAAAGAAGTGTTTGAACAATTGGATATGCACAAAACCGAAGCCCGAAATGGGGTGCTGTTTTATGTTGGCGTGGCAGACCACAGCTTTGTGGTACTGGGCGATGAAGGCATCAACCGTGTGGTGGCAGGAGATTTTTGGGAGTGTACCAAAGATTTGGTCATTACACATTTTAAACAAAAACAATATAAAAAAGGGCTGATTGCCGGAGTTTTGAATGCCGGCGAACAGCTCAAAAAATATTTTCCGGTATCGAAAAACGATATAGACGAACTACCCAACGAAATTTCTAAATCATAAATGCGTTTTTACAAACATTTTGTTTTTTCGGTTATTATATTGTTGACATTTGCTCACTCAGCATTTGCCCAGTTTGATATCCCGAAACTTCCGCCAAAAGCCCAGCAGAGCAGTGTGTATGATTATGCTCAGTTGCTTTCGGGCGAGCAAAAACGCAGTTTGGAGCAAAAATTACTCAACTATGCCGACAGCACTTCGACACAGATTGTTATTGCGATAGTACCGACTATTAAAGGAGAAAATATCGGGACACTCACGCCCAAGTGGGGGCACGAATGGGGCATAGGACAAGAAAAAGAAGATAACGGCGTATTTATCTTATTGGCATTGCAGGAACGGGAAATCTGGATATCGCCTGGTTATGGCTTGGAACATATCCTTACTGCCGGAATCAGTGGCGAAATTATTCGTAACGATATCCTTCCATATTTCAGAAACGGTGATTATTACGATGGTTTGCAATCCGGTACAGACGCTTTGATAGAGCTGTTTGCCGGGACTTATCAAAACAATCAAACCTATGCTCAGGAAGACTTTGGCTGGGGCTCATTTTTTATCCTTTTGATTTTTGTTATCGTTTTTCTGATTATCATGAGTAAGTTAGGAAAAGGCGGAGGTAAAGGTGGCAGTTACCGCAGAGATTGGGGCGGTCCGATAATCCTTTCTGGAGGTGGACGCAGCTCGTGGGGTGGCGGAAGTAGTTGGGGCGGTGGCGGCTTTGGAGGAGGTTTCGGAGGCGGAGGTTTTTCCGGAGGTGGAGCCGGCGGAAGTTGGTAAAGGTAATTAGACAGACAATTAGTGAAATAAGATAATGGGAGTAATTAATGTAATAAAGATTCTCTGTCAATAATAAACCTTACAATTTGACAGAAAAAATCCCGGAGAAAAGAAATCTTTTTCCCCCGGGATTTTTTTATGATTAATATTTTCTCAATAATCTAAAAATTCGCTTTAAACTGTTCCAGAAAGCGAATATCATTTTCATAAAACATTCTGATATCCCCGATTTGGTAAAGTAGCATAGCCATGCGTTCGATGCCCATTCCAAAAGCAAATCCAGAGTATTTGGCGGCATCAATTCCGTTGGCGGTCAGAACATTCGGGTCAACCATTCCGCAGCCCATGATTTCCAACCAGCCGGTTCCTTTTGTGATGCGGTAATCGGTTTCTGTTTTCAATCCCCAATATACATCAACTTCTGCACTCGGCTCGGTAAACGGGAAATAAGACGGTCTGAGACGTATTTCCGATTTGCCGAACATCTCTTTGGTAAAATGCAACAAGGTTTGTTTCAGGTCGGCAAAAGATACTTCTTTGTCGATATATAAACCTTCTACCTGATGAAAAATACAGTGCGAACGAGCCGAAATAGCTTCATTTCTGAACACACGTCCGGGCGAAATCGTCCGTATCGGCGGTTGGTTGTTTTCCATATATCTCGACTGCACCGATGAGGTATGCGTACGCAACAAGTGCTGAGGATTCATTTCCACAAAAAAGGTGTCCTGCATATCTCTTGCCGGGTGGTGTTCCGGAAAGTTGAGTGCTTCGAAGTTATGCCAATCGTCTTCAATTTCTGGTCCCTCGGAAACATTAAATCCGATACCGGAAAATATATCAATAACTTGGTTTTTGACCAAGGTAATAGGGTGGTGGCTGCCGATATTTACCGGAAAGCCAGGACGAGTCAAATCATCATGCAGGTTTGATACAGATTCTTTTTCCTCTAAAAAATCCTGAATGGTCTTAATTTTTTCTTCTACGGTGTTTTTCAACGTATTGACAACTTGTCCGTAGGCTTTTTTATGTTCGTTAGGCACACTTTTGAATTCAGCAAACAGCTCGTTCAAAATACCTTTTTTAGATAAAAATTTGATGCGGTATGCTTCTAAGGCTTCCTTGCTTTCGGCAGAGAAAGCCTTGGCTTCTTCTATCAGTTTTTCTATTCGTTCAGTCATCTGTTGGTCGTGTAATTGGGAGGCAAATTTACAGTTTTTTGTCGAAATAAACCGCTTTCAGTCAGACTTTAATATATCCGCTTTCGATGAAATAATGAACAATCGCTTCTTTCATCAACACAGATTGTTCGCCGGCTTTGAGTGGCGGAAGTTCTTCTTTCACAGTGTAGTGTGGCCAGCCATCGTCGTCGAAATGAGAAAATTCGTAGTAGCCATAAGGCTCGAGTAGCCGGCAGATAGCAATATGCATCAGATTGACTTTGTCGTCTTTCTTGAATTTCTTTTTGAAATTTCCGAGTTCTTGCACTCCGATGAGGTATATAATTCCTTCGAGGTCAATCATTTCGCCATCGCCGAATTGTTGCGATATCTTTTGACTGACCATTTCCCATTGTTCTTTTAACTTCTCGTCTCTTGCCATTGTTGTTGTGTTCAAGGTACAAAGATAGTCGATTTTTAAAAATATTTTTTTGCCGTAATATGAATTATTTTTTTCAGATATTTACGCACATGAATATTCTCGATGTTTTTATTGGTTTATATCTCGCATGGAATCTCTATCAGGGATTTAGCAGAGGTTTTGTCGCGTCGGTAGCGTCTTTGCTCGGATTGATTGCCGGGCTGTACTGCTCACTTCGGTTTTCGGATTGGGTGGGTAGTCAATTATTCAGTCATTCTGATATAGATGAAGGAATGATAGCTTTGCTGTCGTTTGTGATTACCTTTGTTGGTGTGTTGGTGGCGGTTTATTTCATCGGGAAATTTACCACCAGATTAATCAAAACGCTACATTTAGGATTGTTGAATAAAATTGCCGGAGCTTTGTTCAGTGGACTGAAATCGATATTAATTATGAGCGTATTGTTTGGCTTTTTCCGGAATATTAACCATAATAATTGGATTGTGCCCGAAGAAAAAATGAATGAATCAATATTGTATAGTACCGTTAATAATCTGGCAGAGTGGGTTTTTCCAAGATTGACCGTTTTTTATCATGCTTTTCTGGAGGAATATTTGCCAGATTCTGAGGAGTCAGCGAATTAGGGGATAAAACCGCAAAGCTTACAAAGGAAAATTTTATGATATTGTCATTCTAAATAAATCAGTTGTCAATCTTGTCATGTTGATGAAGGAAGTATCTCAGTACCCAACTTTTTCCCTCACTCATAAAAATTAATCGACTTGATAATCGCTTCTAATTCAAGTAATTGATTCCTTTTGTTTTGGAAAGAATTGTTCACAAATCCGTCCAGAAATAAATATCTTCCGTAATAATCATCTTTGATAACCAGCGAAATAAAAGGACCGGTCATGAAATCGTTCTCCATAGCCCATTTTCCACGGATTTCTACCGCGGGTAATTTCTTCTGATTTCTCATATACACGACCGGAACGAAGTTATAATCGGTATAAATATACGAATCGGGTTGGTTACCGTAGATGTATTGCTCAATAATCAAATCCCGCATTTCAAGAATTTCATTAATATTATGGTTGATTTCCACATGATTTTCCGGAATAGCAACTTCATAAATCAGCAAGTTGACGTCGCCGGAGTGTAAATCTTTCTGAAACCAGACAATCTCATTTTTGATATTTTCTTTAACCTGATAGGTTTCGGGCACTTTGATGGTCATGGCAAACCATTCTTTGACTGAATCAATCGCCTGTAGCGGATTTTTGGCAATAAAAAGCTGCTGTTCATTCAGTTCCGTCTGTTTAAAAGTTTTGATAATAGAATCTGCCTGAGAAATAAACGTTTTGGTCATTTCTTCCGGATTTTTTCCCCGGATAAAAAAGAAATTCTGCGGAGTGGCATACAGACTTTTTTTCAGCACAAACTGATGTGATTCATTTTCCGAAAACAAAATGATATTCCGCGACATTTTCGCTCGACGTCCGAAGTTTTTCGGAGAATATTGTGCCAAATCAAAAATAGGTTCCGGAGCAGAAATTTCCGCGATAGGTGCAGCAAGTACCTTCCTGATACTGTCGCCGGTAGCTCCGTTCCACAAGCTATCTTCAATCACGATTGTGACCTCGTTTATCGCACCGGAAGACGGGTCTATCTTACCGATTTGTATTTCCTTTTTTCTGCAGGCTGTGAGCAGGAAAATAAAGATAAGTATGTATCCGAAATTCCTCACGTTATATTGAGTTTGTTTAAAGTTGTAATTTCACGTCCGAAATTCCAAATTATTCAATTTTTTTTAAGCTTTCAATACTCAGTCCAACTTTGACTTTTTCTAACTTTATAAACTTTAAACAATCATATTTTTAGTTTCATTCCTGGACGGATTGACTTGGCGTTTTTGATATTATTTTTTTTCATCAGCTGGGCAACCGATACGTTGCGGTGTTTTTTGGCAATAGAAGATAATGTATCTCCTCTTCGTACGGTATAATATCTGTTGGAGGAAGTCGAAGCAACTTGTGTTCCGCTGACTTTTAGCTTTTTGCCGGCAACGATAGTATTTCCTCTTATGCCGTTTAGTTTTTTGAGCTGAGTCACAGACATGCCGTATTTTTGAGCAATTTTGCCTAAACTTTCCCCTCGTCTAATTGTATGATAGCGATTCGATGAAGACGTGCTTGCAATAGCATTCGATTCCTCTATCAGCTGCTCGATAGGTGATTCTTTGCTGAACGTTTTTTCATAAGCGAAATAGTCGTATATCTTTTCTTCATTAGCAGTAAAAACCGCGATTTTGTCCAATGGTAATCTCAGGCTGAACTGTTTGCCTTGATAATAAGGAATAATATCTGATTTGTAGGCAGGATTAAGCAGTTGCAACTCCTCGATATTCATATCCAGTAGCTTAGCAATCGCGTCGAATTTCATAGACTCTTTAACCATAACCGTGTCGGTTTGCACATACGGAATGTTTGCACGCATCGGAATAATGTTGTGGTCTTTGTGGTATTCATAAATATACATAGTCGCCAGAAAGGCAGGAACATATCCTTGTGTTTCCCGGGGCATATAACTCCGTATTTCCCAATAGTTGGTTTTGCCGCCCGAACGTCTGATAGCCTTCGATACATTGCCCGGACCATAATTATATGATGCCAGAGCCAGCTCCCAGTTGCCAAATAAGTTGTATAATTCGGACAAATATTGCACTGCTGCTTCAGTGGATTTAATAGGGTCAGACCGTTCGTCAACAAAAGTGTTTACGTCCAGTCCGTATTGTTTTCCGGTTGGGTACATAAACTGCCACAAACCAGTTGCGCCAACTCGCGAACGAGCCTTTGGGTTCAGTGCCGATTCGACAATCGCTAGGTATTTCAGTTCCATTGGCAAGTTATGTTGGGCAAGTTTTTCCTCAAACATCGGAAAGTAGTATTCAGACAACGCCATTAGCCTTTCGTATGACCTCGATCGATTTTTGATAAATTTTTTGATAACCTTTTCCAATGATTCAGAATATTCTATCTGAAAGGCAGATTTAGCGTTAAGCTCGTTGAGTCTTTTGACCAAAGTATCTTTCGGAATGTAAAAATCTACTTCGTCCTGATAGGAAATTCTTTCCACGTCACTTTCCATCTCAGCAAACAGTTCGCTGTTAAGCAATTCTGTCAGCCATTTTTTATCAACTCTCTGTGCTGCAGTATATTTGTCAAACGTACCTTTGATGGAATCTAAATATTGCTCCGGACTTTTTTGCTGGGCAAACATAGCCAGGCTGAAAAACGAAACAACAAAAGCCAGGGATAATTTTTTCATCGTTCTGGGGTTTAATTTATTTTGAAATAGCGGCGATTCCGGGTAAGGTTTTTCCTTCCAGCATTTCCAGCATTGCACCGCCGCCGGTAGATACATAGCTCATCTGATCTTCTAACCCGAATTGTTTCACGGCAGCCACCGAGTCGCCGCCGCCAACTAATGAGAAAGCACCTTTTTTTGTCGCTTCGGCAATAAAATCGCCTAAAGTGATGGTGCCTTGTGCAAACTTTTCCATCTCAAACACGCCTAATGGTCCATTCCAGAGAATAGTTTTGGCATTGAGGATTACAGGCTTAAATTCTTCCAGTGTTTTCGGACCCACGTCCAGTCCTTGCCAGCCAGCCGGAATATTATCGGCATCAACGGTTTGTGTGTTGGCATTATTGTCGAAAGCGTCGGCAGCAATAACGTCAACCGGAATGTGAATCTGAACATTTTTTTCTTTGGCTTTTTTTAGAATTTCCAATGCCAAATCCAGCTTGTCGTCTTCCACAATTGAGTTTCCGATATGTCCGCCCTGTGCTTTGATAAAGGTAAACATCATACCGCCACCGATAATCATGTGGTCGATTTTATCCAGAATATTTTCGATAATCGTTATTTTGGAAGAAACTTTTGAACCGCCCAAAACTGCGACCACAGGTTTTTGCGAATCGTTCAATACTTTGTCGATACTTTCAATTTCTTTGGCGAGCAAATAACCGAAACATTTATTTTCCGGAAAAAAATCAGCGATGATGGCTGTTGAAGCATGAGCCCGATGTGCAGTTCCGAATGCATCGTTTACATATATATCGCCCAGTTTGGCTATTTTTTCAGCGAAAGATTTATCGCCGGCTTCTTCCTCTTTGTAAAAACGTAAGTTTTCCAGTAGGATTATGTCGCCGGGTTGTGCATTGGCTACTGTTTTTTCAACTTCCGAACCTATAGAATCACTGACAAAAGTTATTTTTTTGCCTAAGACTTCTTCTGCTTTCGACACGATATGCTTTAAAGAGAATTGGTCTTCCGGACCGTTTTTAGGACGGCCGAGGTGCGACATTAAAATCGCTACGCCACCATCATTCACAATTTTGTCGATAGTTGGCTTGGCGGCTGTAATACGATTGTCGTCAGTTACCTGAAACTGCTCGTTTAAAGGTACGTTAAAATCTACACGAATAATAGCCTTTTTATTGCTGAAATTGAAATCACTGATTGTTTTCATTGTTGTTTTTGATGTGGTTGAAATACTCTTAATATGCAAATATACAATTTATTGGCTATTAGTTTTTTGTTTGGAAATTTTTATGATTTTTTTCAGATAAGTTGCTAAAAGGCATCAGGCAATGGCTAAGAGGCAAAAGTAAAGAACCAAAAGCTAATAGAAGTTTTGTCATTCTGTGTCATTCCGAGGAATCTCAAAAAAAGATGTTTCGGCAAGCTCAACATAACAATTCGCAAATTCGCCCATTCGCAAATTGACACATTAGCTGAAAACCTATAGGCAGATTTTACTTTCATAACTTTCAACTTCATAACTTTTACCTTATTTTTGCCTTATGAACTTTTCTGATATAATAGGGCAGGAGTCCGTAAAGAAACATCTGATAAAAACCGCTCAGGAAGGAAGGATTCCTCATGCTCAGTTATTTGTCGGGCCGGAGGGCAGCGGCACTTTGCCAATGGCGATTGCCTATGCTCAATATGTGGTTTGCCAAAATACAACCGAAGATAATGAAGGAGGCAACGCAAGCTGTAACCTGAAATTTAACAAACTACAGCACCCCGATTTGCATTTCGTTTTTCCGGTTAATGCTGCCGATAAAAAAACGTCTGATAATTTTTGGGACGATTGGGCAAAGTTTATTCTCGAAATGCCCTACGGAAGTTTGTCGGCGTGGTATAACCAAATCGGACTGACGCAGAAACAGGGATTAATCAGCGTGCATGAAACGACAAGTATAGCACGCAAACTGGCATTGAAATCTGTGGAAGGTGGATATAAAGTAATGATTATTTGGATGGCGGAAAGAATGAATACCGAAGCTGCCAACAAGATTCTGAAATTGCTCGAAGAACCACCTCAGAAAACATTGTTTATTTTAATTGCCGAAGACGAAAAACAGCTTTTGCAAACGATTACTTCCAGATGTCAGCTAATTCGTTTTGCTCCTTTGTCGGAGACGGATATTCAGAAAGCTCTCGAAGCCAAGGGCTGTGATACCTCTGAAGCGATGATGATTGCCAAACAGTCTAACGGAAGTCTGCACAAAGCATTGAGCATATTAGCCGCTGATGATGCCGAGATGCCTTTTGAAAAATGGTTTGTTCAGTGGGTTCGCCAGGCCTTTCTGGTTAAAAAGAAAACCAAAGTTGTAGTAGATTTGCTGAATTGGAGTGAGGAATTAGCAGGAATTGGAAGAGAAAATCAAAAACGATTTTTGCAGTATTGCATTGAAATGTTCCGGCAGGCTTTTATGCTGAATTATGGCGTGAACGATTTGGTTTATATCCAAACGAAAGAAGAAAATTTTGACCTGAGTAAGTTTGCCCCGTTCGTTAATCCGGCGAATATATTTGAGATTTTTGACGCGCTTTCTGAAGCGTACTATCATATTGAACGTAATGGTAATCCTAAAATGATTTTCGGAGATTTGAGTCTGCAATTAACTAAGTTGATTCACAAAAAGTAAATAGGCAAAAGCGATTAGTTAAATAGTCAGCAATAGCATGTTTAAGTTTTCTTTAATTTGATTTATAAAACCGAAAAGTCCCACCGGGACAATTGTTCATAGAATTAGCAAATAAGCAAATTATCTAAAAACATCATTTTCTATGAACAGAATGCTCCTCGGAATATAATCAGAAAAAGGTTAAATGATTTCAGTTCCTAAAACCACGCTTTTTTGTTCTTCATATAAGTGTTGTAAAAATCGTCATCAGTTTTTGTAAGATAAATGATTCCTTCAACCAAACCGATAACCGTTGTAGCTAACAAAATAAAATAGCCAATAATAAAACATGCAGTAGCATAACCTATTATTGTGGCAATCAGTAAAATAATGCCTTCGTTGTTATAGCCCAATACAAATTTGTGTACACCCAAACTACCGAAAATAATTCCTAATATTCCGGCTAAAACTTTCTTGCTGTTGGCTTCCTGCAAATAGTTAGGATTTTGGTTGTTAGGTCGAGTTTGGTAATTGCTTTGTTGATTTTCCATAATTTATTGTCAGATTTGTTTGTTGTAAAAATAAAAAATTATTTGAAATGAGCGACAATTTTATTGACAATTGTCTGAGCAAGTTTTTCTTTACTTTCGACAGTCCACCCGGCGATGTGGGGCGACAGCAAAACATTGTCGGCATTGATGAGATATTGAAAGGCTTCGGGAAGTTCATTGTCGGCAAACATATTTTCGAAAGATGATTTTTCATATTCCAGTACGTCTAACCCCGCTCCGAGAATTTTCCCGGATTTCAGTCCGTTGACCAAATCGAAGGTATTTACCGATTTTCCTCTCGCTGTATTAATCAGCCAGAAAGGTTTACGGCAGTTGTCGATAAACTGTTGGTCAATCAGATGAAAAGTTTTGGGAGTTTGCGGTGTGTGCAAACTGATAATATCTGCCTTGTGTTGAAGTTCTTCCAAGCTGACTTGCCGGGCATTTTCATCACTCAACTCTGGTATAATATCATGAAAAATTACTTCACAGTCAAAACCTTTCAGCCGTTGGGCAAAACCTTTTCCCATATTTCCGTAACCGATAAGCCCAACGGTTTTTCCTTCGATTTCGATACCGCGGTTTTCTTCACGTTTCCAGATGCCGTTTCGTACTTCTCGGTCAACCTGTTTCAGCTTATTCATCAGGCTAAGCAGCATGCCCATAGCGTGTTCGGCAACGGCTGTGCGGTTTCCTTCGGGGGCGGCAATCAGCTGTATATTTTTTTGTCGGGCATATTCACAATCAATGTTTTCCAGTCCGGCACCCACGCGGGCGATGAATTTCAGTTGAGTGGCAGCATCGAGAAATGTCCGGTCAATTGCGAACCGGCTGCGGATAACAATACCGTCGTAATGATTAATTTTTTGCTCGATTTCTTCTTTGCCGGAAATGTAATCTTCTTCATTTACAAATCCAGCCTGATTGAGTTGGTCGAGTAACAAAGCGTGGTTACGGTCGATATGGAGTATTTTCATATTTCTGTATGATTAGAAGAAAGACAAAGTTACAGCTATTTTAAAAATAGATAAAGAATAAAAAACTTTCTGATAAAAGGTTTAAGTCGATTATCCACTATTTAATTTTTCATTCGATATAGAACCTATTGATGTTTAGTGTGTTAAAAATGGTTATATTCATTTATTTTTTTATCTTTGAAAGAAATCAGAATATTATGAGAGCAATTGTATTAACTTTTTTGTCAGTTTTTTTGTTTGCATCATGTGATTGTAACGATGATGACTTGGGTCAGGTAACTACTGATTTAATTGCAAAGGGAACATTAAATGGTTCTGAAGGTGTGGAATCACAGACTTCTGTTTTTCAAAACCAAGATAATTGGGGAGACTTTCTTGATGAAATGGAATCTCAGTTACATAACTTTACCACCACTACTGTGGACTTTGATACCCGTCAGGCGATTGCTGTTGTGGCTGAAGTGCAGACTTCCGGTAGCGAAGTAACCATTTTGTCAATAGAAGAAACTGCAAGTAATATTGTGGTAAATTATGAGATTGTTTTAGATGCAACAACGGTTATTTCCCAGCCTTATCACGTAGTAAGCATGCCGAAAAGCAGTAAACAGGTCGTTTTTGTAGAGCAATAGTTTCAGAAACGGGTTTTATAACTCAGGTGTACGATAGAATTCGAGAGTTTGAAAGCACTTTCGGGTTGTATGCCGTTGGCATAAATCAGATTGAATAATCCGCCTGGGGTATTGATGCCGATACCAAGTCCGAAACTATAAAGCAAGCCGTTGAAATCTGCCATCGGGTCGTTGTAGTAGGCAAAATCCGTGATGGTGTGGGCATAAATCTGTCCGGTCAGTAAATAACGATATTCGGTGTAGATTCCGCCTAATAAATTCGTAGTGAGATTATTTTCAGCAAAACCACGAATGGAGTGAATGCCACCAAAACGATACAGTTCATTATAGAGATATTCATCACTTTGCAGGTAATAAATCTCTGATTTCAACAAAATATTATTCCTTTGATTGAGGTCTAAAATATGCTGAGCATTCAATTGAACAAAATACTGCCCGGCGTTGGACTGGGTATCTGTTTGCCGGTTTCCTATTCCGGAAACAAACCGGATTTCTGTCTTGAGCGGAAATAAAAAGTGATTGCGGTAATGATGAAACTGATAATTCAGCGTGACAAACCTGTTGGTGTAGTTTTCGGCTGCATAGAGATTTTGTTCGCCCACCACTGATGATGTACTCTGATAACCCACCCCGATTTTGTTCCGATAATTTATATGGTACAAAGCCGCAATATTGAGTTTGGTGTTTTGTTGTGTGCTGTCTTGTCTGAAAATTTCCATACCGGCATCTATCCCTAAAGAAGATTTGAACATATACGGAACCGAAATATCAGCTTTGAAAGTAGATTGTTGGTTGCCGTCGCTTTTCCAATAAATGTTAAAACGCTCGCCCCAGTTCAGTATGTTGTTCAGTTCGATATCGGCATTACCGTTAAAACGCACTTTTTCTTCTTCGTC
The DNA here is from genome assembly GCF_002807015.1 of Avrilella dinanensis. Classification (GTDB taxonomy): domain Bacteria; phylum Bacteroidota; class Bacteroidia; order Flavobacteriales; family Flavobacteriaceae; genus Flavobacterium; species Flavobacterium dinanensis. The sequence goes on from NZ_NIPO01000001.1 coordinate 1,928,586, forward strand.
GGTAGCAAAACCGATGATTCCTTCCAATCGGTTGTTTCCTGCTTTTTCCAGATATAAATAAAGAGCAGTCTGGTCTTCCATAAACAAAATTTCGGCAGGTTTTTGCGTTCGTACAAAATGATATTGCTCAATCATTTCATTCACAGCGTTCAGGTTTTCGGAAGAAACCGGCTTGCCCAAAAATCTTTTTTCTAATTGTTTCCGGTAGCCGTTCGGGAATTTTTCATAAGGTTGTATCGTGATAGCATCGAGTGTCCGAGGGTTGTTCATCGTAATGTCTAAATCAAAAGCTATAGTGTCGTTGGAAATCTGTTGATTGCTCAACTGAAATTCTGTCATCGGGTAACCTTTGGATTCAAACAGATGTAACCATTTCTGTAAATAATTTTCCGTTTCGGGATAAGGAACAAGCAGCGATTTTTCGTTAGCCATAATCTGAGCAGCATCGTCAGAGAGATTTTGCAGAGAGATTTTGGTATATCTGATGGGGTTGCCCAAATCTACATGTAACAGATAAAGACTGTCGTTGGCTTTTTCGAGCCGGCTGCGATGAGAAAGATAACCTTGTTGCGTGAGAAAATCAGAAGTTTGCTGTGCATATTCTGTTATGCCTTTGGCATTGGAAAAAGATTTTTCGGTTTTATAACTTTCCGGAATATCGTTTTTTTCGGGAGTAAAAATCGTCTGCAAACTCAGGTTGTGCTGAGCAAAACCCACCAACGAAGCGAAAAACAGCAACCCGAAAACAAACAAATTTTTCATATCAGCAAATTTGAAACAAACCATGCAGATGAGCAAATAAAACGATATAATTTTGAAAATAAATCAATTGTGTTTGGTTTGAGAAAAATTATTTATATATTTGCGTCCCCAAAAAAAATGTTTGGGAAGGTGAAAATATTTAAAAATTTTATTAAACATTATGCCAACAATTCAACAATTAGTAAGAAAAGGAAGAACTCGATTGACTAAGAAGAGTAAATCGATGGCTTTGGATTCTTGTCCTCAACGTAGAGGGGTTTGTACACGTGTTTACACGACTACACCAAAAAAACCAAACTCGGCAATGCGTAAAGTTGCTCGTGTTCGTTTGACAAATGGTAAAGAAGTGAACGCATACATCCCTGGAGAAGGACATAATCTTCAAGAGCACTCGATAGTATTAGTCAGAGGCGGAAGGGTAAAAGATTTGCCAGGGGTTAGATACCACATCGTTCGTGGTGCTTTGGATACTGCCGGAGTAAGCGGTAGAACACAAAGAAGATCTAAGTACGGAGCAAAACGCCCAAAAGAAGCTAAAAAGTAATTTAATTTAAGTCGAAAAGTGGGAAGTAAAAAGTCGAAAAGATTGATGTGTCTGTTAATGTCACAAAAGCTTTGAACTTGAAATCTTAAACTTGAAACTTTTAAAAGAAACAGAAGAAATGAGAAAAAAACAGGCAAAAAAGAGACCTCTTTTACCGGATCCGAAGTTTAACGATCAATTGGTTACGCGTTTTGTGAATAACCTAATGTGGGACGGTAAAAAGTCAGTAGCTTTCAAAGTGTTTTATGATGCTTTGGAGATCGTTGAAGAGAAAAAACAAGATGAAGAAAAAACTGCTCTTGAAATTTGGAAAGACGCTTTAACTAACGTGATGCCTCATGTAGAGGTGCGTTCACGTCGTGTAGGTGGAGCTTCATTTCAGATTCCGATGCAAATTCGTCCAGACAGAAAAATCTCTATGGCAATGAAGTGGATGATTCTTTATGCGAGAAAGAGAAATGAGAAATCAATGGCAGCTAAATTAGCAGCTGAAGTTTTGGCGGCTTCCAAAGAAGAAGGCGCTGCGGTTAAAAAACGTGTAGATACTCATAGAATGGCTGAGGCTAACAAAGCTTTCTCACATTTTAGATTCTAAAACAGATAAAACAATGGCAAGAGATTTAAAATTAACTAGAAATATCGGGATCGCTGCCCACATTGATGCGGGTAAAACAACAACAACAGAGCGTATCCTTTTTTATACAGGAAAAAATCATAAGATTGGAGAAACTCACGAAGGGTCTTCAACAACCGACTGGATGGAGCAAGAGGCAGAACGTGGTATTACCATTACTTCTGCTGCTGTAACAGTAGAGTGGAACTTTCCGATGGAAAACGGAAAACCGACTCCTGAGACGCAAAAATACCACTTTAACATCATTGATACTCCGGGACACGTTGACTTTACCGTAGAGGTAAATCGTTCTTTACGTGTATTGGACGGATTAGTGTTCTTGTTCTCCGCAGTAGATGGGGTTGAACCACAATCTGAAACCAACTGGAGATTAGCAGACAACTATAAAGTTCCTCGTATGGGATTCGTAAACAAAATGGATCGTCAGGGAGCTAACTTCTTAAATGTTTGTAATCAGGTTAAAGAAATGTTGGGTTCAAATGCAGTGCCAATCGTTTTACCAATCGGAGATGAAGCAGATTTCAAAGGAGTTGTGGATTTGATAAAAAACCGTGCTATTGTATGGCATGAGGAAAACCACGGATCTACTTTTGATATCGTTGATATTCCTGCAGATATGGTTGATGATGTAAAGGAATTCAGAGGAAAGCTTATTGAGGAAATCGCAGCGTATGACGAAAACTTGTTAGAGAAGTACATGGAAGATGAAAACTCTATTACAGAAGACGAGGTCAATGCTGCTTTAAGAGCTGCTACTTTGGATATGAGTATCATTCCGATGATGTGCGGATCTTCTTTCAAAAATAAAGGAGTTCAATTCATGATTGATGCCGTTTGTCGTTACTTACCGGCACCAACAGATAAAGAAGCGATTGACGGAACAAACCCTGATACAGACGAACCAATTGCTCGTAAACCATCAGTAAATGAGCCGTTCTCAGCATTGGCATTTAAAATCGCAACCGACCCATTCGTAGGTCGTTTAGCATTCTTCCGTGCTTATTCAGGAGGATTAGATGCAGGTTCTTACGTGTTGAATACACGTTCTGGTAACAAAGAACGTATCTCTCGTATCTACCAAATGCACGCTAACAAGCAAAATCCTATCGAAAGAATTGAAGCTGGAGATATTGGTGCTGCTGTAGGGTTTAAAGATATTAAAACAGGAGATACATTATGTGATGAGAAACACCCAATTGTGTTAGAATCTATGGATTTCCCTGATCCGGTAATTGGTATCGCGATTGAGCCTAAAACAAAAGCAGACGTTGATAAAATGGGTATGGCATTAGCTAAATTGGCTGAAGAAGATCCAACATTCACTGTTCGTACAGACCAAGCTTCCGGACAAACAATTATCTCTGGTATGGGGGAGTTGCACTTAGATATCATCGTTGACCGTATGCGTCGTGAATTCAAAGTGGAAGTAAACCAAGGAGAACCTCAGGTTGAGTACAAAGAGGCATTCACTAAAATCGCAGATCACCGTGAGGTTTATAAAAAACAATCTGGTGGACGTGGTAAATTCGGGGATATCGTATTCAAAATTGGTCCAGCTGACGAAGTTGATGGTAAACCATTCGTTGGATTACAGTTCGTTAACGAAGTAAAAGGTGGTAACGTACCAAAAGAATACATTCCTGCTGTAGAAAAAGGTTTCCGTGAGTCTATGAAACAAGGTCCTTTAGCTGGATTCGAAATGGATTCATTAAAAGTTACTTTAGTTGATGGTTCATACCACGCGGTGGATTCAGATGCTTTGTCGTTCGAATTGGCTGCTAAAATGGGATATAAAGAGTCTGCAAAAGCTGCGGGTGCTATTATCTTGGAACCAATCATGAAGTTAGAGGTATTAACTCCGGAAGAAAACATGGGAGATATCGTAGGAGATTTGAACCGTCGTCGCGGACAAATCAGCTCTATGGACGACAGAGCCGGTTCAAAAGTAGTAAAAGCTCTTGTTCCGCTTTCTGAAATGTTTGGATATGTAACAACATTGAGAACATTATCTTCCGGTAGAGCGACATCTACTATGGAGTTTTCTCACTACGAACAAACTCCTTCCAATATTCAGGAAGAGGTAATCAAAAATGCTAAAGGTAACGCTTAATTACAATAAAAATGAGTCAAAAAATCAGAATAAAATTAAAATCATACGATTATAACTTGGTAGATAAATCTGCTGAGAAAATCGTTAAAACTGTAAAAAGTACAGGAGCAGTGGTAACAGGACCAATACCTTTGCCGACTCACAAAAAAATCTTTACAGTATTACGCTCTCCACACGTGAACAAAAAATCACGTGAGCAATTTGAGTTGAGTTCATACAAAAGATTGTTAGATATCTACTCTTCTTCATCAAAAACTATCGATGCTTTGATGAAGTTGGAATTACCTTCAGGAGTAGAGGTTGAAATCAAAGTTTGATCTTAAGTTAATAAAAATTTGTTTATTTCAAGCATTGGTATTACTTTTGCCGATGCTTGAAAATTTTGTATAGTAAATAATTAATTAATAAATCATTATGTCTGGGTTAATTGGAAGAAAAATCGGCATGACCAGCTTATTTGACGAGAATGGTAAAAATATACCATGTACAGTCCTTGAAGTAGGTCCTTGTGTCGTTACCCAAGTCAGAACCAAAGAGGTAGACGGGTATGAAGCGTTGCAACTTGGTTTCGATGACAAAGCAGATAAAAGAGCGATCAAAGCTGAGCTAGGTCACTTTAAGAAAGCTGGAACATCTGCAAAGAAAAAAGTCGTTGAAATTCAAGAATTTGAAACGGAATACAAATTAGGTGATGTAATCACTGCAGATTTGTTTAACGAAGGCGACTTTGTAGATGTACAAGGTGTGTCTAAAGGTAAAGGATTCCAGGGTGTGGTAAAACGTCATGGGTTTGGCGGTGTCGGACAAGCGACGCACGGTCAGCACAACCGTTTGAGAGCACCGGGTTCTATCGGAGCGTCTTCTACGCCTTCACGTGTATTTAAAGGTATGCGTATGGCAGGAAGAATGGGAGGCGAGAAAGTAACAGTTCAAAACCTTAGAGTTTTAAAAGTAGTTGCGGATAAAAACCTTTTAGTAGTAAAAGGAGCAGTTCCGGGACACAAAAACTCTTACGTAATCGTTCAGAAGTAATGGAAGTAAAAGTATTAGATATAAACGGTAAAGAAACCGGAAGAACAATTGAACTTTCGGATTCTGTATTTGGTATCGAACCTAACCAACACGCAATTTATCTTGATGTAAAAAGATATTTGGCTGCACAGCGTCAAGGAACGCACAAGTCAAAAGAGCGTGGAGAGATTACCGGTTCAACCAGAAAAATCAAAAAACAAAAAGGTACTGGTACTGCACGTGCAGGATCAATCAAAAACCCTTTGTTCAGAGGTGGAGGTAGAGTTTTCGGACCACGTCCAAGAAATTATTCAATCAAATTGAATAAGAACCTGAAGAGATTAGCAAGAAAATCAGCAGTTTCTTTGAAAGCTCAAGAGTCTAATCTGGTTGTTGTAGAAGACTTCAACTTTGATGCTCCAAGCACTAAACAGTTTGTTAATGTGTTGAAAGCTTTAGGTTTAGAAAATAAAAAATCGTTGTTGGTGTTGGGAGAGTCAAATAAAAACGTATATTTGTCTTCTCGTAATTTGCGACGAGCTTCTGTTGTAACAGATTCAGGTGTAAGTACTTACGATGTTATGAATGCAAATTCATTGGTAATTACCGAGAGTTCTGTAGAAGGAATTGTTGAAAATTTAAGTAAATAATAGGGAAAATGAGTATATTAATCAAACCTATAATTACAGAAAAAGTAACTAAAGACGGTGAATTGTTTAATCGTTTTGCTTTTGTTGTTGATAAAAGAGCCAACAAAGTAGAGATTAAAAAAGCTGTTGAAAGTGCTTATGATGTAACGGTATTAGAAGTAAATACCATGATCTATAGAGCTAACCGTTCTGTGAAATACACAAAAAGCGGGATGATTAGCGGAAAAACTAATGCTTACAAAAAAGCAATAGTACAATTAAAAGAGGGAGAAACCATAGATTTTTATAATATCTAAGAAAAATGTCAGTTAGAAAATTAAAACCTATTACCCCGGGTCAGCGTTTTAGAGTTGTTAATGGTTTTGACGCTATTACAACTGATAAGCCGGAGCGCTCATTGTTAGCACCGAAAAAAAGCTCAGGAGGTAGAAATAGTCAAGGAAAAATGACTGTCCGTTACAAAGGAGGCGGTCATAAAAAGAGATATCGTTTAATCGATTTCAAAAGAAATAAGTTTGGCGTACCGGCTACAGTTAAGTCGATTGAGTACGATCCAAACAGAACTGCGTTTATTGCATTGTTGGCTTATGCTGACGGAGAGAAACGCTACATTATTGCTCCTTCCGGGTTACAGGTTGGGCAAACAGTAGTTTCCGGTCCAGATGCAGCACCGGAAGTAGGTAATACTATGCCGTTGGCAAACATTCCTTTAGGAACAGTAATTTCATGTATTGAATTGCGTCCGGGAGAAGGAGCTTTGATTGCACGTTCAGCAGGTACATTTGCTCAATTAGTAGCGAGAGACGGTAAATATGCAACAGTTAAAATGCCATCAGGAGAAATTCGTTTGGTGCTATTGACTTGTGTAGCAACTATTGGATCTGTATCTAACCACGATCACCAGTTACTTGTTTCAGGTAAGGCAGGTAGATCACGTTGGTTGGGCAGAAGACCACGTACGAGACCAGTAGCTATGAACCCGATTGATCACCCGATGGGAGGTGGTGAAGGACGTTCATCAGGAGGTCACCCGAGATCAAGAAACGGTATTCCTGCAAAAGGATATCGCACACGCTCTCGTGTTAAGTATAGTAATAAGTATATCGTCGAACGTAGAAAGAAATAATTAAGTAAAGAGTATGGCACGTTCATTAAAAAAAGGACCTTACGTTCATTTTAAACTTGAGAAAAAAGTTTTAGCGAACGCAGAAAACGGAAATAAAGCAGTGATCAAAACATGGTCAAGAGCGTCAATGATTACGCCTGACTTTGTAGGTCAAACTATTGCTGTTCACAACGGTCGTCAGTTTGTTCCTGTATATGTTACAGAAAACATGGTAGGACATAAATTAGGAGAGTTCTCGCCAACCCGTTCTTTTAGAGGACATGCGGGAGCTAAAAATAAAGGTAAAAAATAATAAGAAGCTATGGGAGTTCGAAAAAGACAAAGAGCTGAGCAGATAAAAGAAGCTAACAGACAGGTGGCTTTCGCTAAGCTGAATAATTGCCCAACTTCGCCTCGAAAAATGCGTCTGGTAGCAGACCTGGTAAGAGGTAAGCAAGTTGAACAAGCTCTAAACATATTGAGATTTAGCACTAAAGAAGCTTCAATTCGATTAGAAAAATTATTGCTTTCGGCAATCGCTAACTGGCAAGCTAAAAACGAAGAAGCAAATATCGAAGAAGCAGATTTGTTTATTAAAGAAATACGTGTTGACGGTGGAACAATGTTGAAACGTTTGCGTCCTGCACCGCAAGGTCGTGCACACCGAATCAGAAAACGTTCTAACCACGTAACAATCGTATTAGGGTCAAATAATAACACACAAAGCAATTAATAAAGAGTATGGGACAAAAGACTAATCCAATCGGAAATCGTTTAGGAATCATCAGAGGATGGGATTCTAACTGGTACGGTGGAAATGATTATGGAGATAAGCTTGCTGAAGATGCAAAAATCAGAAAGTATATCTATGCTCGTTTATCCAAAGCTAGTGTGTCAAAGATAATTATTGAGCGAACTTTGAAACTTGTAACCGTTACTATCACCACGGCTCGTCCCGGTATCATCATCGGAAAAGGCGGTCAGGAGGTAGACAAGCTAAAAGAAGAGCTTAAAAAGTTGACCGGAAAAGAGGTTCAAATCAATATTTTTGAAATTAAACGTCCGGAGCTTGATGCCTTTTTAGTAGGAACAAGCATCGCAAGACAAATCGAAAACCGTATTTCATACAGAAGAGCTATCAAAATGGCTATTGCGGCTGCAATGCGTATGAATGCGGAAGGAATCAAAGTAATGATTTCCGGTCGTTTGAATGGAGCAGAAATGGCTCGTTCAGAGAACTTCAAAGATGGTCGAATTCCACTTTCTACTTTCCGTGCCGATATTGATTATGCTTTGGCTGAAGCTCACACTACCTACGGTAGAATGGGTATCAAAGTATGGATCATGAAAGGTGAGGTATATGGCAAAAGAGATCTTTCTCCGTTAGCTGGTTTAGAGAAACAAAAATCTAAATCTTCAGGAAGATCATCAGCAGCAGGAAAACCAAGAAGAAGAAAGTAATTAAAAACACTAAAGAAAAATGTTACAACCTAAAAGAACAAAATACCGCAAGGTACAGAAAGGTAGAATGAAAGGATTGTCTCAAAGAGGAAATCAACTTTCTAACGGTATGTTTGGTATCAAATCTTTAGACTATTCATTTATTACTTCTCGTCAGATTGAGGCAGCTCGTATCGCAGCAACCCGTTATATGAAAAGAGAAGGACAATTGTGGATCAAAATTTTTCCAGATAAACCTATCACATCAAAACCATTAGAGGTACGTATGGGTAAAGGTAAAGGGGCTGTTGACCATTGGGCAGCAGTTGTAAAACCAGGAAGAATCATGTTTGAAGTAGGAGGAGTACCAAGAGAAGTGGCACAGGAAGCTTTGCGCTTAGCGGCACAAAAATTACCTGTTAAAACTAAATTTGTAATTGCGAGAGATTTTCAAGCTTAATTTTTGAATCATCATGAAACAATCAGAAATACAAAATCTATCTGAAACTGAATTAAGAGACAAACTTAGTGAGTTGCAGAATACTTATGCAGAACTAAAATCTGCACATGCGATTTCACCAATTGAAAACCCTCTTCAAATCAGAAATACAAGAAGAGCTATCGCAAGAGTAAATACTCAACTAAGAAAAATAGAATTACAACAATTGTAAGCTCCAGTTAAGATGGAAAAAAGAAATTTAAGAAAAGAAAGAATCGGTGTTGTGACCAGTAACAAAATGGACAAGTCTATCGTTGTTACTGAGACGAAAAGACAAAAACACCCTCTATACGGAAAGTTCGTGTTGAGAACTAAAAAATATGTTGCACACGACGACAAAAACGATTGTAACATTGGTGACACTGTTCGTATTATGGAAACACGACCATTGTCAAAAACCAAATGTTGGAGATTAGTTGAAATCATTGAAAGAGCTAAATAATTATGGTACAGCAAGAATCAAGATTAAAAGTAGCAGATAACACCGGGGCAAGAGAAGTATTGACAATCCGTGTGTTAGGAGGTACAAAACGTAGATATGCGTCTATCGGAGATAAAATTGTGGTTACTGTAAAAGAAGCTACACCAAACGGAAACGTTAAGAAAGGAACTGTTTCAACAGCAGTAGTTGTTCGTACCAAAAAAGAAGTACGAAGAGCTGATGGTTCTTATATCCGTTTCGATGATAATGCATGTGTATTGTTAAACGCAGCAGGCGAAATGAGAGGAACTCGTGTTTTTGGACCTGTGGCAAGAGAACTTCGTGATAAACAATTCATGAAGATTGTTTCACTAGCACCAGAAGTGCTTTAAATCAATATACGATGGCAAAGCTAAAGATAAAAACAGGAGATACCGTGAGAATCGTTACCGGAAAAGGTCGTCAAGACAAAGTGGAAGGTAAGGTTTTACGCGTATTGAAAGAAGAGAACAAGGTTGTCGTAGAAGGTTACAACGTAGTTTCCAAACACGTTAAACCAAGTGCAAGCAACCCTCAGGGAGGTATAGTTAAAAAAGAAGCTCCGGTACATATTTCCAATGTAGCGTTGATTGACCCGAAAACCAAACAACCTACACGTGTAGGCTTTGAGGTAAAAGGCGATAAAAAAGTGAGAGTTTCTAAAAAATCTAATCAAGAATTATAGTTATGGCTTACTTACCAAGACTTAAACAAGAATATAACGAGCGCGTAATCGCAGCTCTAAAAGAAGAATTCGGTTACAACAACGTAATGCAAGTTCCAAAGTTGCAAAAAATTGTTATCAGCCGAGGAGTAGGTGCTGCCGTATCTGATAAGAAATTAGTAGATTACGCAGTAGATGAATTGACTAAAATTTCAGGACAGAAAGCCGTAGCGACTTTGTCTAAAAAAGATGTAGCAACTTTCAAACTAAGAAAAGGAATGCCAATTGGAGCAAAAGTTACGCTTAGAGGAGAAAGAATGTACGAATTTTTAGACCGTTTAGTAACTTCTGCTTTACCACGCGTAAGAGATTTCGGCGGAATTAAAGCTAACGGTTTCGACGGTAGAGGAAATTACAACCTTGGAGTTACCGAGCAAATCATTTTCCCTGAAATTGATATCGACAAAGTAAATAAGATTGCCGGTTTTGATATTACCTTTGTAACAAGTGCTAATACAGACCAAGAGGCAAAATCATTATTAGCAGAGTTAGGATTACCATTTAAAAAGAACTAAGAGATATGGCTAAAGAATCAATGAAAGCCCGCGAGGCAAAAAGAGAAAAATTGGTTGCTAAATATGCAGCTAAAAGAAAAGCTCTTTTGGAAGCCGGCGATTACGAAGGGTTACAAAAATTACCAAAAAATGCTTCTCCGGTTCGTTTGCACAACCGTTGCAAATTAACAGGAAGACCACGTGGTTATATGAGACAATTTGGTATCTCAAGGGTAACTTTCCGTGAAATGGCTAATCAAGGACTTATACCAGGAGTTAGAAAAACAAGCTGGTAATAAATTAAATTTTAATTGGTTAAAGGTTCAAAAATTGAAAACCATAACCGCAAATCATTTTTTATGTATACAGATCCAATTGCAGATTATCTGACAAGAATTAGAAATGCATCGAGAGCAAACCACAAAGTGGTCGAAATCCCAGCATCTAATTTCAAAAAAGAAATCACAAAAATTTTGTTCGAACAAGGCTATATTTTGAGCTACAAGTTTGATGATTCTTCCGTACAAGGTGTCATCAAAATCGCTTTGAAATATGACAAAGACACTAAAGAGCCTGTTATCAGAGAAATTCAAAGAATCAGTAAACCAGGTTTGCGTCGATATTCTTCCTCTGCAGATTTACCAAGAATCCTTAACGGATTAGGTATCGCTATTGTGTCAACCTCAAAAGGGTTGATGACCGGTAAAAAAGCTAAACAGCTTAATGTTGGAGGAGAAGTTGTTTGTTACGTATACTAAAATATAAAGACTTAAGAAATGTCAAGAATAGGAAATAATCCAATCGCTATACCGGAAGGAGTAACTGTAGAAGTTACTGCAGACCAAGTAGTGGTTAAAGGAAAATTAGGAGAGCTTTCACAATCTTACGACGACGTAAGCGTGAAAGTAGAAGACGGTTCCGTAATCGTTGAAAGACCATCTGAAGTAAAACAAGTCAAAGCTAAGCACGGTTTGTACAGAAGTCTTATCAACAATATGATTGTGGGTGTATCAGAAGGATTTACAAAAGAACTCGAATTGGTTGGAGTAGGTTATCGTGCCTCAAACCAAGGTCAGAAATTAGATTTGGCATTGGGATTCTCTCACAATATCGTTCTTGAGATTGCTCCTGAAGTGAAAGTAGAAACAGTTTCAGAAAAAGGGAAAAACCCAATCGTGAAATTGTCTTCTGCCGACAAACAATTGGTAGGGCAGGTTGCAGCAAAGATCAGATCTTTCCGTAAGCCTGAGCCATACAAAGGAAAAGGAGTTAAATTTGTTGGAGAACAACTAAGAAGAAAAGCAGGTAAATCAGCTTAAAATTTGAGTTATGGCATTTAAGAAATCCGAAAGAAGACAAAACATTAGATACAGAATTAGAAAAGTAGTGGACGGTACAGCCGAAAGACCACGCTTGTCTGTATTCAGAAGTAATAAAGAAATCTATGCACAAATCATAGATGATGTGAACGGAGTGACATTGGCAGCTGCCTCATCAAGAGACAAAGAGGTTAATGCTGAGGGGACTAAAACCGAAATGGCAGTAGCAGTAGGCAAAGCCATCGCAGAAAAAGCCCTGAAAGCAGGAATCGAAAAAGTATCTTTCGACCGAGGTGGATATCTGTATCACGGAAGAGTTAAATCATTAGCAGACGGTGCAAGAGAAGCCGGCTTAAAATTCTAAGAAATTATGTTTAAAAGTTATAAAAACGTAGAATTTGTAAAACCCAGCGGACTTGAACTTAAAGACCGTTTGGTTAGTGTAAACCGCGTTACCAAAGTAACAAAAGGAGGTAGAGCTTTTGGTTTTGCTGCCGTTGTAGTTGTAGGTGACGGAAATGGAGTGGTAGGACACGGATTGGGTAAATCCAAAGATGTTTCTGAAGCGATTGCTAAAGCCGTGGAAGATGCTAAGAAAAACTTAGTACGTGTGCCATTACACGACTCAACTATCCCGCATGAACAAAAAGGAAAATACTCCGGAGCGAGAGTTCTTTTAATGCCGGCATCGAAAGGTACCGGGGTGATTGCAGGTGGTTCAGTACGTGCCGTGTTAGAATCAGCAGGGGTTCATAATGTATTGACAAAATCTCAAGGTTCGTCAAACCCTCACAACGTAGTGAAAGCTACTTTCGATGCTTTGTTGAATATGCGTAGTGCAGCTACCATCGCAAAACAAAGAGGGATTACATTGGAACAAGTGTTTAAATCTTAATTGTAAGCGTTATGTCAAAAATTAGAGTAAAACAAGTCAGAAGTAAGATTAATTGTCCTGAAAACCAAAAAAGAACTTTGGCAGCTTTAGGATTAAAAAAAATCGGACAAGTTGTTGAGCATGATGATACGCCGACAATTCAAGGAATGGTAAATAAAGTTAAACATTTAGTTTCTGTTGAAACTAATTAAAATAACGAATAATGAATTTAAGCAACTTAAAACCAGCTGAAGGTTCTACACACAACCAAAATAAAAGATTAGGACGAGGAGAAGGTTCCGGAAAAGGTGGCACAGCATCAAGAGGTCACAAAGGAGCCAAGTCACGTTCAGGATATTCCAGAAAAATTGGTTTTGAAGGAGGGCAAATGCCTTTACAACGTAGATTACCAAAATTCGGTTTCAACAATATTAACAGAGTAGAGTATGTAGGAATCAACTTAGACACATTACAGTCTATGGTTGACAACGGAATCATCACTGATACTGTTGATATCGAAACTTTAGTGGACAACAGAATTACTTCAAAAAATAGCTTAGTAAAGATTTTAGGTAGAGGAGAGCTAAAAACAAAATTGAAAGTAACAGCTCACAAATTTACTGCTTCGGCTAAGGCAGCTATTGAAGCCGCAGGTGGAGAAGCAGTAACCGTATAATATCTTTAAAACTTATGAAGAAGTTTTTTGAAACATTATCTAATATCTGGAAAATTGAAGAGTTAAAGAATAAAATTTTATTCACACTCGGATTGTTACTTGTGTATCGTTTCGGTGCACAAGTAACTTTGCCAGGTATAGATGCGACCAAATTACAAGGCCTGTCAAGTCAAACCGAACAAGGTTTGGGTGCATTATTAGACGCATTTACCGGAGGAGCATTTTCGCAAGCCTCTGTTTTTGCATTAGGGATTATGCCTTATATCTCTGCATCCATTATTGTTCAATTGATGGGAATCGCTGTACCGTATCTGCAAAAACTACAGAATGACGGAGAAAGCGGACGAAAAAAAATGACCCAAATCACAAGGTGGCTAACCATTGCTATTACCTTGGTTCAGGGTCCTGCATATATCTATAACCTATATGCACAGTTACCTTCCGACGCATTTTTGCTCGGGTTTAACTCATTTTCGTTCTTATTCTCATCAGTGTTGATTTTGACAACAGGTACTGTTTTTGCGATGTGGTTGGGAGAGAAAATTACTGACAAAGGAATCGGTAACGGTATATCACTACTCATCATGGTAGGGATTATAGCAAGAATGCCTATCTCTTTCGTACAGGAAATTCAAACCAGAACTGCTGCCGGAGGAAACGGAGGAGCCATGATGATTGTATTAGAAATCATTATCTGGTTACTACTTATTCTGGCATGTGTTTACCTTACCATAGCAGTACGCAGAATTCCGGTGCAATATGCAAGACGCAGTGCGTCCGGAACTTATGATGCCGCATCAGTGTCAGGTAACCGACAATGGATACCGCTCAAAGTGAATGCTTCGGGAGTAATGCCAATCATCTTTGCTCAGGCAATTATGTTTGTACCGCCTGCATTAGCAGGACTATCATCTTCCGATACTGCACAGTATATTTCTAATACGTTCGGTAACATTTTCGGGTGGGAATACAATGTTGTTTTCGCTTTATTGATCATCATCTTTACCTATTTCTATACAGCAATTACTGTACCGACAAACAAGATGGCAGATGATTTGAAAAGAAGCGGAGGATTTATTCCAAGTGTACGACCTGGTGCCGATACAGCAGACTATCTGGACAGAATAATGTCTTTAATTACATTTCCGGGTTCATTGTTTTTAGCTTTTGTTGCAATATTTCCGGCAATTGCCGTATCTTTGCTCGGCGTTCAACAAGGTTGGGCAATGTTTTATGGAGGAACATCATTATTGATTATGGTAAGTGTTGCGATAGATACCATTCAACAGGTAAATTCGTACTTGCTTAATAAACAGTATGATGGATTGATGAGAACAGGAAAAAACAGAAGGTCATTATAATTGATTTATGGCAAAACAACCAGCAATAGAACAAGACGGAACCATCATTGAAGCATTGTCAAATGCGATGTTCCGGGTAGAATTAGAAAACGGTCACATAGTAACTGCACATATTTCGGGGAAAATGCGAATGCACTACATTAAGCTTTTGCCCGGCGATAAAGTAAAGTTGGAAATGAGTCCTTACGATTTGACCAAAGCACGTATAACATATAGATATTAAAGCTGAAAAATAATGAAAGTAAGAGCATCAGTAAAAAAGAGAAGTGCCGATTGTATAGTGGTACGTAGAAAAGGAAGAGTTTACGTAATAAACAAAAAAAATCCTAGATTTAACCAAAGACAAGGGTAATTATGGCAAGAATAGCAGGGGTAGATTTACCTAAAAATAAAAGAGGAATCATCGCTTTAACATACATCTACGGAGTTGGTTCCAGCAGAGCAAAAGAGATTTTAGCAAAAGCAAACGTTAGTGAAGATAAAAAAGTAACAGACTGGAATGATGATGACATCGCCGGAATTCGTGAAGCAGTATCTCACTACACTATTGAAGGAGAATTGCGTTCAGAAACTTCATTGAACATCAAACGTTTGATGGATATCGGTTGTTACAGAGGTATCCGACACAGAATTGGTCTGCCATTGAGAGGACAACGCACTAAAAACAATTCAAGAACAAGAAAAGGTAAGAAAAAAACTGTTGCTAACAAGAAAAAAGCAACTAAATAATAAGTAGTAAATATGGCTAAAGCAAATACAAAGAAACGCAAAGTTGTTATTGAAGCTACAGGCGAGGCACACATCAGTGCTACCTTTAACAATATTATCATCTCTTTGACAAACAAAAAAGGAGAAGTGATTTCTTGGGCATCTGCCGGTAAAATGGGATTCAGAGGTTCTAAGAAAAATACACCATACGCAGCTCAGTTAGCAGCCGAAGAATGTACAAAAGTAGCATTCGAAGCAGGATTGAGAAAAGTAAAAGTGTACGTTAAAGGTCCGGGTAACGGAAGAGAATCAGCTATCCGTTCAATTCATAATAGTGGAGTAGAAGTTACTGAAATTATCGATGTAACACCACTTCCGCACAACGGTTGTCGTCCTCCTAAAAGAAGAAGAGTATAATTTATTTGAGTATAAACCAGACAGGATTAAGATTATCGGAGGATTGACCTGAATTCATAATCCCTGTCTAAATTAATTTTAAAATGGCAAGATATACTGGTCCAAAAACTAAAATCGCCCGAAGATTCGGTGAACCGATTTTTGGTGATGACAAATCACTCGAAAGAAAAAATTACCCTCCGGGACAACATGGTTTGGCTCGTAAAAGAGGTAAAAAATCTGAATATTCTATTCAGTTGCAGGAAAAACAAAAAGCAAAAGCAATTTACGGAATATTGGAAAAACAATTTCGTGGTCTTTTCAAAAAAGCATCTGCAGCAAGAGGAGTTACAGGTGAAGTATTGATTCAACTATGTGAGTCAAGATTAGACAACGTAGTTTATCGTATGGGAATTGCTCCAAGCAGACGCGGTGCAAGACAGTTGGTATCACACAGACACATTACTGTGAACGGAGAAGTAGTAAACATTCCGTCATACCAATTGAAAGCCGGAGACAAAGTAGCTGTCCGCGAAAAATCTAAAACATTAGAAGTTATCCAAAACGCTCTTTCCGCTTCCAACGAAGTATATGAGTGGATAACATGGAATAATGACACTAAAGAAGGTACATACGTGAACATACCTGAAAGATTACAAGTTCCTGAAAACATCAATGAACAGCTAATCGTAGAGTTATACAACAAATAATAATTGACATTTAGTCTAAACAATATGGCATTATTTAATTTTCAAAAGCCCGATAAAGTTATCATGATTGACTCAACTGAGTTTAAGGGGAAATTCGAATTCAGACCTCTTGAACCAGGATATGGGTTGACCGTTGGTAATGCACTGAGAAGAGTTCTCTTGTCGTCCCTTGAGGGATACGCCATCACATCTGTAAAAATTGAAGGCGTTGAGCATGAGTTCTCTGCTATTGCCGGAGTGGTTGAAGATGTAACCGAAATCATTCTGAATCTAAAACAGATTCGTTTGAAAAAACAAATCGATGATGTAGATAATGAATCGGTAAGCATTTCTTTTTCAGGTAAAAATCAGCTTACTGCTGGTGATTTCCAAAAATTTATTTCAGGATTCCAAGTGCTTAACCCCGACTTAGTGGTTTGTAACCTGGAAGAAAAAGTAAATTTATCTATGGAACTTACCATAGAAAAGGGTAGAGGATACGTTCCGGCCGAAGAAAATAAAAAAGCCAACGCTCCTATTGGAACAATTTTCGTAGATTCTATTTACACTCCTGTTAAAAACGTTAGATACGCAATCGAAAACTATCGTGTGGAGCAAAAAACAGACTATGAAAAACTGGTTTTAGACATTGTTACAGACGGGTCAATCCACCCAAAAGACGCCTTGACTGAAGCAGCCAAAACATTGATTCATCACTTCATGTTATTCTCTGACGAAAGAATAACACTTGAAGCTGACGAAATTGCTCAATCAGATTCTTACGACGAAGAATCATTACACATGAGACAGCTATTGAAAACTAAACTAGTTGATATGGACTTGTCTGTGAGAGCATTAAATTGTTTGAAGGCAGCCGAAGTAGATACTTTAGGCGACTTAGTAACATTTAGCAGAAGCGATTTGATGAAATTCAGAAACTTCGGAAAAAAATCTTTGGCAGAGTTGGAAGAACTTGTTGAAGTCAAAGGATTAGATTTCGGAATGGATCTCTCAAAATATAAATTAGATAAAGAATAAGTTGGACTATAAAGTCCTAATTCCAAAAGAAAATGAGACACGGAAAAAAAGTATATAAACTAGGAAGAAAAACCGGACACAGACGTGCGTTGTTGGCAAATATGTCTAGTTCATTAATTGAACACAAACGTATCAATACTACTTTGACCAAAGCTAAAGCTCTTCAGCAATTCGTTGAACCTTTGGTGACCAAAGCGAAAACTGACGACACACATAACCGAAGAGTAGTTTTCTCTTATGTAAGAGATAAACATGCGGTTACTGAGTTGTTCAGAACAATTGCTCCAAAAGTGGGTGATCGTCCGGGAGGATACACACGTATCATCAAATTAGGGAATCGTCTTGGCGACAACGCTGAGATGGCAATGATTGAATTCGTAGATTTCAACGAGTTGTACAACGCTGACAAAAAAGAAGCGAAGAAAACAACACGTAGAGGTAGAAGAAAATCTACAAAAACAGAAGAAGTTGTAGCCGAAACTACTGAAGTGGAAAACAAAGTAGAAGAAGCAAACGATACTGAAACTAAAGAAACCAAAGAATAATGATTATTGGTTTTTAAAATAAGAAAAGGGCAAACGCAATTAATGTTTGTCCTTTTTTTTGCCAAAATTTGAACAATCAAAAATAAGATATGAAATACCAACACAGAAAAAGAGCGATTATATTACTCGAAGATGGTACTATCTTCTACGGAAAATCAGTAGGTATTGAAGGAACAACTTTCGGGGAAATATGTTTCAATACCGGAGTAACCGGCTATCAGGAAATTTTTACAGACCCGTCTTATTACAAACAAATCATGGTTTCGACCACTGCACATGTCGGGAATTATGGCGTAACCGATGTCGATACCGATTCGTCAGACATTCAGATAGCAGGTTTAGTTTGCCGGAACTTTAGCTATACCTATTCCAGACCCGCGGCCACAGATTCTTTGTACAATTATTTTGAGAAAAAAGGATTGGTTGCCGTTTCTGATGTTGATACCAGAGCATTAACTGCCCATATTCGCGATAACGGTGCGATGAATGCTGTCATTTCTACCGACGGAAAGTCTGTGGAAGAGTTGAAAGCATTATTGACAGAAGTGCCAAGTATGGAGGGTATGGAATTGGCGTCAAAAGTTTCTACCAAAGAACCTTATTTCTTCGGAGAAGAAAATGCGACTTACAAAGTTGCTGCGATGGATTTTGGTATCAAAACAAACATATTGAGATGTCTGGCAGAAAGAGATTGTTATGTCAAAGTATTTCCATACAACAGCACCAAAGAGCAACTCGACAGCTTTAATCCGGACGGATATTTCTTGTCTAACGGACCGGGCGACCCGCAGCCGCTGACCGAGGTGGTTAAAGAAGTAACCAAAATTATCCAGTCAAGCAAGCCGGTTTTCGGTATCTGTCTGGGACATCAGCTCATCGCACTTTCTCATGGCGTGAACACCTATAAAATGTTTAACGGCCACCGCGGAATCAACCATCCGGTAATGAACATCAACACCGGAAAAGGCGAAATCACTTCTCAGAATCACGGTTTTGCCGTAGTGCGTGAAGAGGTCGAAAACCACGCTGATTTAGAGATTTCTCACTACCATATCAACGATAATACCGTGGCAGGAATCCGGTTGAAAAACAAACCGGTCTTTTCGGTACAATACCATCCAGAAGCCAGTCCGGGACCACATGATTCCCGTTATTTGTTTGATGATTTTGTAGAAAATATGAAAGCACAAAAACAAGGGTAAATAATATGTAAAGCCGGAAGAAATTCCGGTTTTTTTGTTTTTCTGTAAGTTGTTTTTTTCTAAAAATTTGTTTTAACTCATAATTGTTGCGATATTGTGAAGAATAAAAATAAATATCATGAAAAAAATAGTTGTTTTATTAACCATTTTTGCCGTTTTTTATTCTTGTAAAAATGAACAAACAGAAAAAATAGAAGAGCCGATATTGAGCGAGGAAGCGATTACTAATTTTGCTTCTAATATTAATTTTTTTGATACAATCAGGACAGATACCATACCATTATTTGAAACGAATAAAATAGCTGACCTGAACCAAAATATTCAGATTCTAGAACAATTTGACAATGAAGTTAAAGGCTTAATCGATGGCTATAAATTTATAAAGGAGGAAAATGCTCCGGAAGTAAATCTGGTCACATACAAATTGAATCATATAAACACAAAAATGTTCATCACAGATTTAGTATTTTGGAATGCCCAAACCAAAACACCTATTGAAGTTATTCCGTATCCTGCCAAACCAGAATTTCCGTTTATGAAATGCCCGGAAGGTTGGTCTGGCGGTCAGGAATACGACGCCAGCGAACTCGTAACTCAGGTAAAAGATATTCTGTCAAAAGAATTAGAAAAAGAGTGTTTGGAAATAAGGTTCGTGAATAACCTTTCTCAAACAAAGTTATGTTATAAAACTTGCCAGACCGGCTTGAAATAACTATTCAAATTCTGATGGCTGAAATCCGTCTGCCTAAGATTAAAAACCAAAAAAATAATTACATTTGCAGAACTAAATCATACAACACAATTTTAGATGAGCACCATTATAAAAATTCACGCCAGACAAATTCTGGATTCACGCGGAAATCCGACCGTTGAAGTAGATGTAGTTACAGAAAACGGCATATTGGGCAGGGCAGCAGTCCCTTCCGGAGCATCTACCGGAGAACATGAAGCGGTTGAACTTCGAGACGGAGGAAAAAATTTCATGGGTAAAGGCGTATTGAATGCGGTAAATAATGTAAATACCATTATTGCAGAAAACATTGTAGGGCATAGTGTCTTTGAACAAAATACCATCGATCAGGTGATGATTGACCTTGATGGTACACCAAATAAATCCAACCTCGGAGCGAATGCTATTCTGGGTGTTTCTCTGGCGGTTGCCAAAGCTGCAGCTAACGAGCTGGGACTGCCGTTGTATCGCTACATTGGCGGAGTATCTGCCAACACTTTACCGGTGCCGATGATGAATATCATCAATGGAGGTTCACACTCCGACGCACCGATTGCGTTTCAGGAATTTATGATTATGCCTGTAAAAGCCGATAATTTTTCCAAAGCTTTACAGATGGGAACAGAAGTGTTTCATCATTTGAAAAAAGTGCTACACGACCGGAATCTGAGCACGGCAGTAGGCGATGAAGGTGGTTTTGCTCCGACATTGAACGGAACCGAAGATGCCTTGGACAGCATCAAAAAAGCGGTGGAAAATGCCGGATATACTTTCGGGGAAGATATTATGATTGCTTTGGATTGTGCCGCTTCTGAATTTTATGTAAACGGAAAATACGATTATACCAAATTTGAAGGTGACAAAGGCGTGGTGCGTACTGCTGAAGAACAGGCGGAATATCTGGCACAGCTTTGTGAGCAATACCCGATTATCTCTATCGAAGACGGTATGCAGGAAGACGATTGGGAAGGTTGGAAATCATTGACAGATAAAATCGGAAATAATGTGCAGTTGGTAGGCGACGACTTGTTTGTAACCAATGTTCGCCGCTTGGAAAAAGGAATCAATGAAAATACGGCAAATTCTATTCTGATTAAAGTAAATCAAATTGGCACGCTCACAGAAACCATTGCGGCAGTAGAAATGGCTCATCGTGCCGGATACACCTCAGTGATGTCACACCGCTCAGGCGAAACCGAAGACAATACTATCGCTGATTTGGCGGTGGCGTTAAATTGCGGACAAATCAAAACCGGTTCGGCGTCACGTTCAGACCGTATGGCAAAATATAACCAGTTGCTTCGCATCGAGGAGGAATTGAGTGACGTGGCATACTATCCGCAGGAAAAAGCTTTTAAAGTAAGTAGATAATAGTAAAGAGTCTATTTAATTTTTTGAGGTCATAATAATTATGTGTTTTTAAACTTTGTAAAGGTATTTAAACATGACGCTTGTCATTCCGTAGGAATCTCTGTAAAGATGCTTACAGCATGACGAATAAAACGTTGAATTCAAAATATCGTTGAATTCAACGTTTTGAATATTATCTATTGACCTCTAACATTACAGAAAAAAGTTACCTTTGTAAAAAAATGGTCTATGCAAAAATGGCTGCTTATTTTTTTGTTGATGTCTGTTTCGGTTTTTGCTCAGCGAAAACCGTTGCGAGGCGTTGGCGGAACTGATTTACAGAAAGTAGAATCAAGAGGAATACAATTCGGGAATAATGCCATTCGCACAGATAGCGTAAAAGGAATCCGGACGCAACTGCAAGACAGTATCCCGCCGATAGAAAGCTATTTAATCAAAGATTATCAGGATTATCTGACGACTTTCGACACGACTTTGACCATTCAAAAACACTACGCAGTCAATTATCTTCGCAGAGATGAATTCGGATTGCTGCCTTTTGCCAACGACGGACAAACCTACAATACATTAGATTTCGGTATCAGGCAGTATCAGGCTTATCCCGTTATCGGGTTTGGAGCAAGACAGTTTGCCTATCAGCAGGCGGAAGATGTCAATTATTATCATGTTCCCACGCCAGCGTCTGAGTTGTATTACCGTTCGGCAATTCAGCAAGGACAGACTTTAGACGCTCTTTTTACCACCAATTTAAACGAACAGTTGAATGTTTTTATCGGCTACAAAGGACTTCGTTCCAACGGAAGATATATCAACCAACTGACGAGTAACGGAAATTTCAAAATAGGTGGTTCTTATCTCTCTAAAAACAATAGATACCGACTGAAAACGCATATTGCCGTTCAGGATATTTCTACACAGGAAAACGGCGGAATTACCGACCTGGATTTGTTCCTCAGTAGCGAGGATATTTATTCCAACCGTGAACGTTTAAACGTGTTTTTCAGAGATGCCACTTCCTTGTATAAAGGATTCAGAGGATATTTACAGCATCGGTTTAATTTTGTTCAAACCGAAAATGATAATGCTATGGCATTGAAACATGTTTTTCGCTATGAATATCTGACCAATTCCTTCACGCAGGGCAATACCAATCCCGATAATTATTTTACAGAAAACGACGGAACCCAGCCGGAATCTAACCGGATTGAAAATTATTATGGCAAAAGTTTTTCCAGTAACATCAATGACAAAGTGCGTAACCGGAACCTTTACAATCAATTGGCATTGAGTTACGATAATGGTAAATTAGGCGAATTGTCTTTCGGAATAGAACATTTTGGTTATAATTATTACTATCATTCTCAAATGCTTGGCGAAAGCGGTGAAGTCTTAGTACCCAATTCGTTGCAGGTCGATATGATTAGCGTAGTCGGTAATTATCAGTTGAGAACCAGTAAAGTAGATGCCGATTTTTCTGCTCGTCAATCCATAGTAGGCAACACGTTGAGCGAGTTGAGCGGATTATTTGCCTATCAGCCTTGGGAAAAAATACAGGTTTTGGCAAAGTATGAATTCATCAGTAAGCAACCTCGTTTTACCCAACAGCTTTTCCAGAGTAACTATGTGGAATACAATTGGTACAACGAATTCAACAACGAAAAGATTAATCGTTTGCAGGCGAATATTCAAACACCTTGGTTGAATATCGGTGCCGATTATCAGCTGTTGCACGACAAAGTGTATTTTAGCCTGGATAATCCTCCGGTTGATGACCAAAACAGAATCCGTCAGGTTGTTCTCGCTCCAAAACAATACAGCAAAGCGATAAATTATCTGGGAATCAGATTACAGAAGGAATTTACATTCGGGAAATTCGCTTTAGATAATACCGTATTGTATCAGGTGGTTACACAAGAAGAAAGCGTGTTGAACCTGCCTAAGTTTACAATAAGAAACACGCTTTATTATTCCGACTATTGGTTTGACAAAGCATTGTTTCTGCAAACAGGTTTTACTTTCCAGTATTTTACTGAATATTATGCAGACGGTTATCTGCCGGTTATCGGAGATTTCTATACCCAAACTCACAGCAAAATTGGGAATTACCCGGTGCTGGATTTTTTCTTTAATGCCAAAATCCGTACAGCGAGGGTGTTTCTTAAAGTTGAAAACTTCAACCAGAAACTGATGAAAAAGAACAAGCATTACGCTGCACCGGGTTATCCGTACCGTGATATGACAATCCGCATCGGGATAATATGGGATTTCTTTAGTTAAGAAAAATCCTTTATTCTGAAGTAAAAACCACGCATAAAATAACCGAAAGAGGAATTTAAGCAGATTCTTATTACCTTTGCCCACATTAAAGCATAAGATGATGAACTACGCAAAAAATATATTGGAAACCATTGGTAACACGCCTTTGGTGCAAATCAATCATATTACCAAAGAACTGCCTTGTCAGGTATTGGCAAAAGTTGAGTATTTTAATCCGGGGCATTCCTGTAAAGACCGCATGGCTTTAAAAATGGTTGAAGATGCCGAAAAAGACGGGCGTTTACAGCCGGGAGGAACTATCATCGAAGGTACATCAGGCAACACCGGAATGGGTTTAGCTTTAGCAGCCATTGTGAAAGGTTATAAACTGATTTGCGTAATCTCAGACAAACAATCCAAAGAAAAAATGGATATTCTGCGGGCTGTCGGAGCAGAAGTGGTGGTTTGTCCTACCAATGTTGAACCAGAAGACCCACGTTCGTATTATTCGGTTTCTAAGCGATTGGCGGAAGAAACGCCTAATTCGTGGTATGTGAATCAATACGACAATCCGTCCAACACACAGGCAAACTATGAGCAAACTGGTCCCGAAATCTGGGAGCAAACCAAAGGTCGCATAACGCATTTTGTAGTGGGTGTAGGAACTGGCGGAACCATATCCGGAATCGGGAAATACTTGAAAGAACAAAATCCGAATGTGAAAATATGGGGAGTCGATACTTATGGCTCGGTGTTTAAAAAATATCACGAAACCGGTGTTTTTGACGAAAATGAAATTTATCCATATGTAACTGAGGGAATCGGCGAGGACATTCTGCCCGAAAATGTAGATTTCTCTATCATCGACGGCTTTACAAAAGTAACCGACAAAGACGCCGCGGTTTACACACGTCGTTTGGCAAAAGAAGAAGGGTTGTTTGTTGGTATGTCGGCAGGTTCGGCGATTAAAGGTGTTTTACAGTTTAAGGAACATTTCAAACCTGATGATGTAGTCGTAGTTTTGTTCCATGATTCAGGCTCGCGGTATGTAGCCAAAATCTTTAATGACGACTGGATGAAAGAAATGGGATATTTGGATTAACTATTGTCTAATAATAAATAAAAAAACGATGAAATGCCTATCACAGGATTAGCAAACCAACCGAAAATGATAATTAAGGCATTCCATCTGACCATAAAAAAACAATAAATATAAACAGATGAAAACAATCAATGTATCAGCCGTAATAGGCGTTTTAATCTTTGGTATTCTTATTATTGCCGGATTAATGTTCGGATTACCGAAATATAATGTATGGCAACAGGAAATGGCAGGTAAGGCAGAAATGGCAAAAGCCGAGCAAAACCGTAAAATCTTGGTCGAAGAAGCAAAAGCCCGTTTGGAAGCTGAAAAACTTAATGCTCAGGCAGAAATCGAAAGAGCAAAAGGAATGGCAGAAGCCATGCAGGTGGAAAACGGAACGTTGAACGAAACCTACAACCAGTATCTGTTTATCCGCACGTTGGAGAAACTGGCAGATAAAGGCAGTTTGCCGCAAATTATCTACATTCCGTCAGACGGATTATTGCCGGTAATGGACGTGAAGAAAAGCGAGAAATAATAAGATAATTGCCCTATTTATTACAAACCTTCCAGATTTTTTTTGGAAGGTTTTTTTTGGTTAATTCATAAAAATTTATAATTTTATACGAAATCTTTAGCTATGAAAGAGGATTTTCTGCATTATGTGTGGAGGAATAAGGCTATGGCGATGTGCCAGATGCTTACCACAGATAACAAGCCGGTGGAGATTATTCACTTTGGCGATTACTTACAAACCGACGGACCGGATTTCTTTAATGCCAGAATCCGGATTGACGGGCAATTATGGGCTGGCAATGTCGAAATGCACATAAAAAGCTCAAGTTGGTATGGGCATAATCACGAAAAAGATGCGGCTTATGACAATGTGATTCTGCATGTTGTCTGGGAAGATGATGTGCCGATTTTCCGCAAAGACGAAACGCTTTTGCCTACTTTGGTTTTGTCGGAATATGTTAATAAAAAAGCGTTTGAGAATTACCGAAATCTATTTCAGACCAAAAAATATTTGAACTGCGAGTCGTTTATTTCTGACATCAAACCGATTGTTTGGTTATCCTGGAAAGAGCGGTTGCTGGTCGAGCGATTGGCATATAAATCCGAACCGATGAAAGAGAAACTGCTGGCGACCAACCATCATTGGGAAGAAGTTTTTTATCAATTTGTGGTCAGGAATTTTGGTTTGAAAGCCAACGGAAAATATTTCGCAGAATTGGCGGAACGAATTCCTTTTTCGGTTATTCAAAAAGAACGGCACGAAGTGCAACACCTCGAAGCATTGTTTTTCGGAATGGCGAATTTGCTGGATAATTCATCGGACGAATACACCGAAAAGTTGCGAAAAACTTATGAATATTTGAAAGTCAAACACCAATTGGAGGATAATTTATCAGGAAAGCCACAATTTTTCCGGTTGCGTCCGCCTAATTTTCCGACCATTCGTTTGGCTCAGCTGGCACAGTTGCTACATCAGAATGAACATTTGTTTCATGAGTTGGTGGTCGAGCCGATTCGTGCTGAGCGTTGGGTCAAAAATTTGCAAATTTCGCCTTCAGATTATTGGAAAACTCATTTTGTTTTAGGCAAAGAAAGCCAAAAAAGTACCAAAAAACTGACGCCGAATTTTATTGATTTATTGTTGATTAATACCGTTTTTCCTTTTCGGTTTGTGCATAGAAGTTACACCGGTGAAACCGATTTTGAAGATATCATCGAGGCTTATAGGCATTTGATGCCCGAAAAAAATCATATCGTTGAACTTTTTGAGAAATTAGCCGTTCCGGTCGAAAGTGCTTTAGATTCACAAACGCTGATTCATCTTAAACAAAATTACTGCGACCCGAAACGCTGTCTGCATTGTGCAATCGGAAACCAAATCCTGAATCATGAGCGGTAAGCGGATTTTCCCATATTATACGAAATCGCAACGAATGGCGATATTTTCTTTAATTGTTGTGATTGCTGCTTTGCAAATCGGGTTGTATTTTTTGCGGAATCCAAAACCTACAATGAAAAACATTGACCGGGCGGAGATGTTGCGGATAGAGAAAGAATTAGATAGCTTGGCAAAATCGAGGGAATTTGTCCTGACTTCGTTCAATCCGAATTTTATTACCGATTACCGTGGCTATGTTCTGGGCATGTCGGAAGAGCAAATCGACCGCTTGCATCGTTTCAGAGAACAAGGAAAATATGTGAATTCGGCTAAAGAATTTCAACAAATTACCCAAGTATCAGACGAATGGTTAGGCAGATATCAACAATATTTTAAATTTCCGGATTTTGCCCGTCCGGATAAACAGAAAACGGAAACGAAAATTATTCGGAAAGACATCAATACGGCTTCATATGAAGATTTGATAACCATCAGCGGAATCGGAGATTATTCTGCCCGAAAAATTATTGCTGAACGGGATAAATTTGGCGAATTTGTCAGTATAAAACAATTTCGGTTTATCGAAAATCTACCCTCAAATGTATATGATTTGTTAGAGAAAAATTTTCATATAACTAAAAGACCGACAATTCAAAGAATAGACCTGAATCGGGCAAACATCAATGATTTACAACAAATTCCTTATGTTAATTATAAAATCGCCAGAAGTATCGTTGTGTACCGCAGTAAGCAGGATAAGCCAATAGAAGAAAAAGATTTACGACAGATTCCCGGCTTTCCGCTTGACAAATTTGAGATAATTAGTTTATATTTGGGGACTTCTAAATAAAGATAATTTACAAATATGGATTTTTCATACAACGAAACACAGAAGATGATAGCACAGTCTATCAGAGATTTTGCAGAACAACATATCCGTCCGAACATCATGGAATGGGACGAATCACAGATTTTTCCGGTAGAGCTTTTCCATAAGTTAGGCGAAATGGGCTTTATGGGCGTATTGGTTCCTGAAGAATTGGGTGGTTCCGGATTGGGTTATCACGAATATATCACGGTAGTGGAAGAAATCTCGAAAGTAGATTCGTCAATCGGATTGTCTGTTGCAGCACATAACTCGCTGTGTACCAATCATATTTTGACTTTTGGTAATGATGAGCAAAAGAAAAGATGGATTCCAAAATTAGCCACAGGCGAGTGGATTGGAGCATGGGGACTGACCGAACACAATACGGGTTCTGATGCTGGAGGAATGGCAACAACCGCAGTAAAAGATGGCAACGAGTGGGTGTTGAACGGAGCGAAGAACTTCATCACACATGCTATTTCAGGGCAGGTAGCCGTTGTGATTGTCCGCACAGGAGAAAAAGGCGATTCTCACGGAATGACTGCGTTTGTGGTTGAAAAAGGAACACCCGGATTTTCAAGCGGAAAAAAAGAAAATAAATTAGGAATGCGTGCGTCAGAAACTGCCGAGTTAATTTTTGACAACTGCCGCGTGCCGGACGCTAACCGTTTGGGCGAAGTAGGTCAAGGATTTATTCAGGCAATGAAAATTCTGGACGGAGGGCGTATCTCTATCGGAGCGTTGTCACTCGGAATTGCCAAAGGGGCTTATGAAGCAGCGTTGAAATATTCCAAAGAGCGTGTGCAGTTTGGTAAACCGATTTCGCAGTTCCAGGCGATTGGTTTCAAACTGGCAGATATGGCAACCGAAATCGAAGCATCGGAATTGTTATTGCATAAAGCTGCTTACCTGAAAGACAATCATTTGCCGGTAACAAAAATCGGAGCAATGGCAAAAATGTATGCATCGGAAGTATGTGTGAAAGTTTCTACGGAAGCAATACAAATCCATGGAGGTTATGGTTACACGAAAGATTATCCGGTAGAGAAATTCTACAGAGATTCCAAACTGTGTACTATCGGGGAAGGAACAACCGAAATCCAGAAAATGGTTATTTCAAGAAATATTCTGAAATAGTAGAAGTTTCAAGTACCGATTCGGTGCTGAATGTTCATAACAATCTGCAAGAGTTATCACGTTGATGTGTACCTTGCAGATTTTTTATTTGTCTAAACATAATACTAAAAGGGTTTAGAGCCTGTTTGAATTTGTATTGTAAAAATGTTTGTAGGTTATTTTTGAGGTAGAACAAGGCAAATTTTCAAAGGATAGCAGGGCTATCGTTTTAAAATTTAACGTAGTTATAGCCAAAAAGAAGCAGAAACAAATTATTAGATAAATTTTAAACAGGCTCTTAATAAAAAAATCTTTTTCGTAATTTTGTAGGCTTGAAATTATAGGATTATGATGTTAGACAGACTACAGTACGTAAAACAGCGATTTGATGAGGTTTCGGATTTGATTATCCAGCCCGATGTTATTGCCGACCAAAAGCGTTACGTACAATTGAATAAAGAATATAAAGACCTCAAAGCTTTGGTTGAGAAGCGTGAGGAGTATGTCAATCTCGCCGGAAATATAGAAGAAGCCAAAGAAATCATCACTGACGGAAGTGATGACGAAATGGTGGAAATGGCAAAAATGCAGTTGGAAGAAGCACAGGAACGTTTGCCACAGCTGGAAGAAGAAATCAAATTTATGTTGATTCCGAAAGACCCTGAAGACGCGAAAAACGTTATGGTTGAAATTCGTGCGGGAACAGGTGGCGATGAAGCTTCTATTTTTGCAGGGGATTTGTTTCGTATGTACACTAAATACTGTGAATCAAAAGGTTGGAGAACTTCTGTTGTAGATATGAACGAAGGAACTTCAGGCGGTTTCAAAGAAGTTATTTTTGAAGTAACCGGCGAAGATGTTTACGGCACATTGAAGTTTGAAGCAGGTGTGCACCGCGTACAGCGTGTGCCGCAAACTGAAACGCAAGGTCGCGTACACACTTCGGCGGCGACGGTTATGGTATTGCCCGAAGCAGAAGAATTTGACGTACAGATTGATATGAACGATATCCGTATTGACTTGTTTTGTTCGTCAGGGCCTGGCGGTCAGTCGGTAAACACAACAAAATCGGCGGTGCGTATGACACATATTCCAACGGGATTGGTGGCTCAGTGTCAGGACGAAAAATCACAGCACAAAAACAAGGACAAAGCCTTATCGGTTCTTCGTTCGCGTTTGTATGAGATGGAACTGGCGAAGAAACAGGAAGAAGACGCTAAAAAACGTAATTCACAGGTTTCTTCCGGCGACCGTTCGGCAAAAATCCGTACCTACAATTATCCGCAGGGTCGTGTAACCGACCACCGTATCGGTTTAACGATTTATGATTTGGACGGTGTGATGAACGGAAATATTCAGAAAGTTATCGATGAATTGCAGTTAGTAGCCAATACCGAAAAATTAAAAGAATCGGAAGTATTTTAATATATTTGTAAAGCCTCTTTTTTAGAGGTTTTTTTGTAGAAAATAGTGTATTTTATCATGAGATTATCTCTATTGAAAATAAGAGATTCTCCGTTCCTCGGAATGACAAGTAAATAATAAAAACTAAAACATGACCACACAACAACTATACGAACAAATTAAACGCAAAAAGTCCTTTTTATGTATCGGATTAGACGTTGATTTAGATAAAATTCCGCAACATTTGTTGGCAACCGAAGACCCGATTTTTGAGTTCAACAAAGCGATTATTGACGCCACGCACGATGTCTGTGTTTCCTACAAACCCAATACCGCTTTTTACGAAGCTTATGGCCTGAAAGGCTGGCAATCACTGGAAAAAACGATTCGTTATATTAACGAAAAATACCCAGAAATTTTTACGATAGCCGATGCCAAACGAGGCGATATCGGTAACACTTCCTCGATGTATGCTAAAGCATTTTTTGAGGATTTACAATTTGATTCAGTGACTGTTGCACCGTATATGGGCAGAGATTCGGTAGAGCCTTTTTTGCAATACAAGGATAAATTTACGATTCTGCTGGCATTGACTTCCAATGATAGCAGCTCCGAATTTCAGTTGTTGAAAACTGACCATGACGAATTGTATAAAGAAGTATTGAGAAAGTCTAAAACTTGGAAAAATTCTAATCAACTCATGTATGTAGTTGGGGCAACACGAGCCGAATATTTTAGAGAAATCCGGAAAATAGTACCCGATAGTTTTTTGTTGGTGCCGGGCGTGGGAGCACAGGGCGGAAGTTTGATAGACGTATGTAAATATGGCTTAAACAAAAAAGTAGGTTTGCTGATAAACTCATCAAGAGGAATATTGTATGCGTCCGATAAAGAAGATTTTGCAGAAAAAGCAAGGTTCGAAGCACTGAAATTACAGCGGGAAATGCAGATAATCTACGAAAAATTATGATTCTGACAGACCAATTAGGAACGGTTCATTCGTTTGCCGAAACACCTAAACGGATTATTTCGCTGGTGCCTTCGATTACCGAAACTTTGTATGAAATGGGATTGGAAGAACAAATCGTCGGGATTACGAGATTTTGCGTACACCCATATCATTTTAAATCAACGAAAACTGTTGTTGGAGGAACAAAGCAGGTAAAGTTCGACAAAATTACCGGTTTACAACCTGATGTTATCATTGCTAACAAAGAAGAAAACACGGAGGAAATCGTCAGTCAGCTACAGGAAATCTGTCCGGTTTGGGTTACGGATATCGAGACTTTTGACGATACCATACAGATGATTAAAGATTTCGGCGAATTGTTCAAACGAAAAACCGATGCTCAGAAATGGACGGAAAAACTGATTTTTGCCAAAACCGATTTTGAGACTTATATGAAAGATGTTCCGTTTCGCAAAGCGGCTTATCTCATTTGGCGTAATCCGTATATGGCTGCCGGAGAGCATACGTTTATTAACCATTTGCTGGAAATGAATCACTTTACGAACATCTATGCCGGCAGAGAAGAACGTTATCCCGAAGTTGAAATCCGTAAAATGCGTATTCAGGGCGACCCGGAACTGGTCTTTTTATCATCAGAACCGTATCCGTTTAAGGAAGAGCACGCTTTTGAGATTGGCAGAGCCACACACCACGCCAAAACCGTTTTTGTAGATGGCGAAATGTTTTCCTGGTACGGAACTCGGTTGTTCAAAGCCTTTCAGTATTTTAAGCAGTTGCAAAAGCGGTTGAGTGATTGAATTGGAAGTGTTTTTTAGACAAGTATTTTTTAGTATTATGCCCAGAAAGAAAAACAGTACAAATAAGAATATCTGTACTGTTTAATAAAAAAGATTTATTTGCTTAATCCTGAATCATTTTTTCAGGACGTTACAATCTCAATACTTAAGCTACATATTCCGTCTGTACTGTCCGCCGACTTCAAAAAGTGCGTCTGTGATTTGTCCCAAAGAACAAACTTTTGTTGCGTCCATCAAGGCTTCAAAAATATTTTTGTTGTTGATAGCTATTTGTTGAATATGTGTTAATTGTTGTTGCTCTTCTTCGGCTTTAGCCTTGTGAAGATTTTCCTTTGTATTGATTTGGAATTGTTTTTCTTCTTCGGTTGCACGAATTACTTCTTTCGGAATCACTGTTGGGGAACCTTTGGAACTCAGGAACGTATTCACACCAATAATCGGGAAATCGCCGTTGTGTTTCAAGGTTTCGTAATACAACGATTCTTCCTGAATTTTTGAACGCTGATACATCGTTTCCATTGCTCCCAAAACACCTCCACGTTCTGTAATTCGGTCAAATTCGGTTAAAACAGCTTCTTCTACCAAATCGGTTAATTCTTCGATAATGAATGAACCTTGTATTGGATTTTCGTTTTTTGCTAAACCTAATTCCTTATTGATAATCAACTGAATCGCCATCGCTCTACGAACTGATTCTTCCGTTGGTGTGGTAATCGCTTCGTCATACGCATTGGTATGCAACGAGTTACAGTTGTCGTAAATCGCATACAAGGCTTGTAAGGTTGTACGAATATCGTTGAAATCAATTTCTTGTGCGTGCAATGAACGACCCGATGTTTGAATGTGATATTTCAACATTTGTGCACGTTCATTGGCTCCGTATTTGTTTTTCAAGGCTTTTGCCCAGATACGACGTGCCACACGACCAATTACCGCATATTCCGGGTCGATACCGTTTGAAAAGAAGAACGACAAATTCGGTCCAAACGCATTAATATCCATTCCTCTCGACAAATAGTACTCCACATATGTGAAACCATTTGCCAAGGTAAATGCCAACTGCGTGATTGGATTTGCACCAGCTTCGGCAATGTGGTAGCCCGAAATTGAAACCGAATAAAAATTACGTACGTTGTTATTAATGAAATATTCCTGGACATCGCCCATCAAACGCAACGCAAATTCAGTTGAGAAAATACAAGTGTTTTGAGCTTGGTCTTCTTTCAGAATATCTGCCTGAACCGTTCCGCGAACCTGTGCCAGCGTATTCTTTTTGATTTCGGCATAAACGTCAGCAGGCAAAACTTGGTCACCGGTTACACCCAAAAGCATCAATCCTAAACCATCGTTTCCTTCCGGCAATTCGCCGTTATATCGAGGTCTTTCCAAACCTTTGTCTTCGTAAATCGCTTTGATTTTCGATTCTATTTCCGTTTCTAAATTATTTTCTTTGATGTATTTTTCACAATTTTGGTCAATTGCCGCGTTCATAAAGAAACCTAACAACATCGGAGCAGGACCATTAATCGTCATCGAAACCGAAGTCATCGGGTGCGACAAATCAAATCCTGAATATAACTTTTTTGCATCGTCTAAACAACAAATCGAAACTCCGGCATTTCCAATTTTCCCGTAAATATCAGGGCGATGACCTGGATCATTTCCGTATAAAGTTACCGAATCAAAAGCAGTTGATAAACGTTTTGCTGGCATTCCCTTTGAAACATAATGAAAACGGCGATTGGTACGTTCTGGTCCTCCTTCTCCGGCAAACATACGCGTCGGGTCTTCGCCTTCACGTTTGAACGGGTACAAACCTGATGTGAACGGAAACTCGCCCGGTACGTTTTCCTGCAGTACCCAACGCAAGATATCGCCCCACGCTTCATATTTCGGCAAAGCAACTTTTGGAATCTGCAAATGCGAAAGCGACTCCGTATGTGTTTTAATTTTGATTTCCTTATCTCGAACTTTAAATGAATAAACCGGATTTTTATATTTATTGACTTTTTCGTCCCAGGTTGTAATTACTTCCCAGTTATACGGGTCTAAATCACGTTTCAGTTTGTCAAATTCAGCCAATAGAATTTTGGCTAATTCTGTATTTTCTGTACCGTTGATTTCAATGCCGTGCTTTGTCAATACAGGGATTTTCCCCGAAATAGTTTCTATGGTTTTATAAATTCCGTACAGTTTTTGGGCAACTTCTTTCTGTGTTTTTGTCTTTGCATCGTAACCTCTGTTATTTTCTGCAATTTCAGACAAATAACGGGTTCTGTTTGGCGGAATCACAAAGATTTTTTCAGACATTTCTTTGGTAATCTCAAAAGTCGATGCTAAATCAGCTCCTGTTTTTTCAACTACCTTGTCAATAATAGCTTTGTACAACTGATTGGTTCCCGGGTCGTTGAACTGAGAAGCAATCGTACCAAAAACAGGCATTTCGTTTGGATTAACGTCCCAAAGATTGTGGTTGCGTTGGTATTGTTTTTTCACATCACGCAAAGCATCTAAAGCCCCACGCTTGTCGAATTTATTAATCGCTACGATGTCGGCAAAATCCAGCATATCAATTTTCTCCAACTGTGTAGCCGCACCAAATTCAGGTGTCATAATATACAATGAAGCGTCAGAATGATCCAATATTTCTGTATCAGACTGACCAATACCTGATGTTTCCAAAATAATCAAATCGTATTTCGCCGCTTTCAATACCTGAATCGCTTCTTCCACATATTTTGACAATGCCAGATTGGACTGACGTGTTGCCAATGAACGCATATACACACGAGGATTGTTGATAGAGTTCATACGAATACGGTCGCCAAGCAATGCTCCTCCTGTTTTCTTTTTAGAAGGGTCAACTGAAAT
The DNA here is from genome assembly GCF_002807015.1 of Avrilella dinanensis. Lineage (GTDB taxonomy): Bacteria > Bacteroidota > Bacteroidia > Flavobacteriales > Flavobacteriaceae > Flavobacterium > Flavobacterium dinanensis. The sequence continues at coordinate 1,963,188 of NZ_NIPO01000001.1, forward strand.
CAATGCGATATTCTTTTCCGGGAAATCAATCAGAAAACGACGAACCAATTCATCTACCATTGATGATTTTCCTGCTCCACCCGTTCCGGTAATTCCCAAAACTGGTACAGATTTATCCTCTACTTTATTGAAATCAAACAACTTCAGAAAATCTTCTTCACGGTTTTCTGCCAATGAAATCAATCGGGAAATTGTGGTAACATCTTTATCTTTTAAGGATTGATAAATATCTTTTCCTTCCGGCAAATTCAAATCAGGTGTAGGAAAATCGGCTTTTTCCACCATATCGTTAATCATTCCCTGTAATCCCAACTCACGACCATCGTCTGGCGAATAAATACGGGTAATTCCGTAATCCATCAATTCCTTGATTTCTGACGGCAAAATTACACCACCTCCACCTCCGACAATGCGGATATGCCCAGCTCCTTTTTCTTGAAGCAAGTCGTACATATATTTGAAATATTCATTGTGTCCGCCCTGATAAGAGGTCATTGCAATGGCATTAGCATCTTCCTGAATCGCTGTGTTTACAACATCTTCTACCGATTTGTCGTGTCCCAAATGCACCACTTCACACCCGGTCGATTGAATAATACGACGCATAATGTTGATGGCTGCATCGTGTCCGTCAAACAAAGCAGCAGCGGTAATGATTTTTATTTTATTTTTTGGTTGATAAGGTTGTATGCTCATTTTTGTCATTTATTATACGGTCGCAATTTACGAAATATAATGTATTGATAAAAATGTTGAAATGAAGTAAATGTCAGTAACACTTAAAAACAACAAAAGCCCCTGAAATCAGGAGCTTTGTGCTGTGATCGCGACAGGATTCGAACCTGTGACCGTCTGCTTAGAAGGCAGATGCTCTATCCAGCTGAGCTACGCGACCTATTTAACCCATAAAAACTACTTGTTCAGAAATTGAACGGTGCAAATTTAGTTATTTTCGGTTATAACACAAATGTAAATGAAATAATTTTTAAAATTAGTGTGTTTTTAATTTATAAGTAGCTTTATTTTAGGTCTTTATGAAAATGATTATTTCAAAAAATCAGACAGCTGCCGGAGCGTTTCTTTTTCGGCCTCGATAGTTGCCATGTGTCCACAGTTCAAAATAATGAGTTCGGCATCGGTGGTTTCGGTCTGGTCTCTTACCTCGTTTATCGGGATAATCGTATCGTGTTCGCCGGCAATGATTAATTTCGGATAAGGACCAAAATGTAACAACACTTCTCTGTCCGGTCGTATTTTCATGCCTTCCAAAGCAGCAATGACGCCCTGCACGGGTATTTGTTTGGCTTCGTCAATCAGCCTATCAACTTTTTTTTGATGTTTTTTCAGGCTTTCCGGCATAAAAAGATTGCTGACAGAAAGCTGAATGAACAAATCACTATTCTGTTTGACGGCTTTTATGGCCCTGTCCCGATTGAGTTTCCGCTCAGCAGAATCCGGTCTTGCGGAAGAATTAATCAACACCAGGTTTTTGACGTGGTCGGGATACAATTCCGCAAATGCCAAAGTTATATAACCACCCATAGAATGCCCAATCAAACTTATTTTCCGCAATCGCAGGTGGCTCATCAATGCGTGAATCATATCTGCCTGGTCTTCCATCGTATGAACATATCCCAAGCAGCCAGATTGCCCGTGACCCAATAAATCAATGCACACTACCCGGAATTTTTTGGCTAATTCTTTAGCGATGTTTTTCCACATGGAATTGCTTTCCAGAAATCCGTGAAGAAAAAACAAAGCACTGCCTTTGCCTTGGTCGGTATAAGAAACGTGAGTGTGTTTGTAAGAAAATATTTTCAAAATCAAATTAGATTAGAATTTATCTTTCAAAACTTCTACTAATTTTTCTACCATTTCTTTATTGGGAAGAACCAATACAACACTATGGTTGTTAGATCCGTCATTATTTGTTTGTACTTGTTTACTTATGTTAATCTCAATGGTTTTACTGTCATTTTCAAATAAGTCTTTAATTTCAACATCAAAAATTTTTGCCAGTTCAGGAATATACTCTGATTTTACATCATGTGTTTCTTTTTCCCAATTCGCATAAGTATTTCTGTCTATGTCTAATAAATCAGAGATGCCTTGTTGAGAATATTTAGTTTTGTTTCTCAATTTTCTCAAATTAGCTCCTGCTCCCATGTTTTTGAATGTTTTTAGCAAATATACATAAAAATTGCATATGTTTTTTAGCAATATTTGCCTAATTAGTTTATTATAAATATCACTCTTTCGCAATAGGTTTGTAATAGTCAAAAACCTATTGTCTTTATTTTCAGAATCTAAGTGCGCATAAGATTCCAACAAATATCAAGGTAAAAGGTGTATTATGCAAAGTAAAAATTGCTTTGATGAAATATTTATTAATTAAAACATTTAGATCATGAACAAAGTATTTTATGTTATGTGTGGGTTGTTATTAACCAATTTTTTTATTTCTTGCTCAAGCGAAGAAGACCCACAGAGTATTGATGAAACAAAAGTCCAATATGTAAGAAGTTCTACAAATAATCAAATTACAAAAGCGGCATATCAGCTGCTTACTTCTGAAGAAAAACGGTATATTTGGGCAGACAGAGTTGATTACATTCTCAGAAATGAGAAGCTGAACAATGAACAAGTTAGTTTTCTTAATGAATTAAAACAAGATATGACTGCTTCTGTTTTTGTTGATAATTCAAGAGAAAACATTGAATTTAAGGGTAAGTATAATAGTGATAGATTGTCTATTTTTGAGCCTTATCAAGGATATTATTATTTTAGTTCGTTGGGAAATATGACAGTGTATGGAAGTTGGTCTTCTATCGCTTCTGATAAATCAAAATGGAATGATAACACTATTGCTATCGAGCATATAGGAATTTTTAATGGAAAAGATGATGACTGTATGTGTAATCAAGGTTCTATGGTTAATCCGGGTTGTGATGACCCATGCGATGAAGATACTGAAACAAGCACTGGTTGTGGCTTTTTGTTTTTGTGGTCTTGCAATGGGTATGATGATCCTTATTTATAAGTAAAAACGAATGATAATGACCATTATTAAAATTTGTTTTTTTGGGCTGCTATTTGTCAGTTGTAATCAATCAGAAAAAGCAATAGATGTTTTTTCAGAAAAGGAAGTTAATATAGGAACTGTATCGCTTAGCGATACAGTTCACTTTGACGTAGAAATAACCAATCCGATGGATGAGGATTTGGTTATAAAAAATGCAGCATCAAGCTGTGGGTGTAGTTTAGTGTCAATAAAAGATAGTGTTGTTAAACCAAATCAGACTACTAAATTAGAAATTGAATTCATTCCGAAATTGAGCGGAAGTTCAGGAAGTACAGAAAAAGCAATTGTTATAGAAACAAATAGCAAACAAAGGTTTCATGAACTATTAATTAAAGCAAATATAGAATGAAAAAACTATCCAAATTTCAATTTGTGTTGTTGAACATAATTTTGTTGATCATATTGATAGGTTCAGGTGGTTTTTTACCGGTTATTTATAAACTGTTGATTACCTGTGTTCTTTTCTTTTTTGCAGCATGGTATTTGTTATCCCGAAGTCCGTTTTCCAAAAAAATGAGTTTTATCATCATTTTTCTGCCTATATTGTTAATTTATGGTTCTGGATATATTTATGCCTTAGTGTATGACGAAGCTTATTTGGGAAAACCTTTCTTTTGGACATATTTGGTTCTGGCAATAATTTTGTACATCAAGGATAGTTATCAATTTTCTAAACTAAAATTAGTTACCTTTTATATTATTTTTTGTTTGATTTCTGCGGGGGTTGCACATTATACTACTGTAGAAAACCGGGCAAAAAAAATTGAGCATTCTGCTTTTAATCAAGCAGGGTTTCGGGACAAAGAAGGTAATCAGTTTGGGTTTGAATCATTCAAAGGAAAGTTAACGGTGCTGGAATTTTGGTCAGTGGTTTGTGCTAATTGCCCTGAAAGTATGACGAAAGTGCAAAATTTTGCTGAGCAATATAAAAATGACGAAAGGATAGATTTTTATTTAGTTAATGTAGAGCTCAAGGAAAACGATAGGCGTTTAAAAAAAATAGAGGATCAATACCATCTCAAAAAACTATATATCGAAAAAGATAAGTTTGAAGAATTAAATATTCAGGTAACACCGGGCATGATTGTTCTTAATCCTGAAGGGAAAATCGTTTTTGCTGGATATCCCACATTTTATAAATCTAAATACAATTATATTGTGGATATATTAGAAAATGAAATCAGTAAATTGTAAGAAATAACTTTTCGTTGTATATGAAAATAGAAAAAACAGCCTTCGGGTTGTTTTTTATTTTTGGGTATTTCTCTGAAAAAATCCCTAAATTTGCATAAAAATTCCCATAAATGTACCACTCAAAAATAGCAGGGCTGGGGTATTATGTGCCTGAAAACGTAGTGACAAACGAAGATTTGTCAAAACTAATGGATACCAATGATGAATGGATTCGCGAACGAACCGGCATTGAAGAACGTCGTCACGTGGCATTGCCTGAAGATACTACGGCTGGTATGGGTGCGAAAGCCGCTCGCATAGCCATTGAAAGAGCCGGATTAAAACCGGAAGATATCGACTTGTTACTTTTCGCTACTTTGAGTCCGGATTACTATTTTCCGGGACCGGGTGTGATGGTGCAGAAAGAATTGGGGTTGAGAACCGTTGGTGCGATTGATATCCGAAATCAATGTTCGGGTTTTGTCTATGCACTGTCGGTTGCAGACCAGTTTATCCGAACAGGTATGTATAAGAACATTTTGGTTATCGGTTCAGAAATTCATTCCAAAGGGCTGGATATGACAACCCGGGGACGAGGTGTTTCGGTAATTTTCGGCGATGGAGCAGGGGCGGTTGTGCTTACTGCAACAAGCGATACAACCAAAGGAATTTTATCCACACATTTGCATTCGGAAGGCGAATATGCTGAGGAATTATCCCTGATTGCACCGGGCATGGGCAAGCGTTGGGTTACGGATATTATTGTGGATAATGACCCGAACGATGAGAGTTACTTCCCGTATATGAACGGGCAGTTTGTATTCAAAAATGCTGTGGTTCGATTTTCTGAAGTGATTCAGGAAGGGCTGAAAGCTAATCAATTACAGGTTTCTGATATTGATATGCTGATTCCGCATCAGGCAAATTTGAGAATATCTCAGTTCATTCAGCAAAAATTTCAGTTGAATGATAATCAGGTATATAACAACATTATGAAATACGGGAATACAACTGCTGCATCTATCCCGATTGCACTTACCGAGGCTTGGGAACAAGGAAAAATCAAAGAAAATGATTTGGTTGTGTTGGCTGCATTCGGTAGTGGTTTCACGTGGGGAAGTGCGATTATTCGCTGGTAAACGATGTTTTTTTGATAAACAGGCTCTTTATTCTAAACAGTAAAAGACAGATTATGAAAGTTGATAAAATAGAAAATACCGGTCAGGCAAGATTATTTAAAAACCCATATCTGGAAATGTTGACTAAAGGTCACCCCGCCATTATCTGGGGTATGTATATACCTGTTTTGTCTTACCTGATTTATTGTGCATATGACAAGGCAGAGCTTTCCGTATCAACTATTTTGCTGTTGTTTTTCGGAGCAATTCTTTTCTGGACATTTTTTGAATATTTGGCCCACCGATATGTTTTTCACATGATTAGTGATAGCCCGAGATTACAGCGGGTTGCTTATATCATGCACGGCAATCATCATCATTACCCGAGAGACAGACAGCGGTTGTTTATGCCGCCTGTACCGAGTTTGATTTTGGCAAGTTTGATTTTTGGTATAATGTATCTGATTATGAACAAATATGCCTTTGCCTTTTTTCCTGGTTTTATGATAGGCTATTTGCTGTATGCTTCCATGCACTACCTGATTCATGCTATTCCGCCGCCGTTTCCGTTTATGAAACCTTTGTGGCGAAATCATCATTTGCATCATTACAAAGATGAAGATTTAGGTTTTGGCGTGAGCAACACTTTCTGGGACAGAATTTTCGGGACGATGTTCGATTTGAAAAAGGAAAAAGAAGACAAAAGAAAAGTCGCCGAACTGATGTTTGACAAACAACAAGCAGGTGCACCTGCCGACCAACCCAAAAGAGTAATTATTGTCAGAAAGCCTAAAGAAGATAATAAATAACGAAAGTTATTCCGACATTAAAAAAAATGCTTATATTTGTCTATCAAACTCTTATCAAAGATGAAAGGACCATTGTTCTACTCTAAAATACTGTTATTCGGTGAGTACGGAATCATCAGAGACTCCAGAGGATTATCTATTCCGTATAACTTCTACAAAGGAGCGTTAAAGAAAAGCGAATTGCTATCGGACGATGTAAAGAAATCCAATGAAAGTCTGAAAAAATTCTCGGTTTATTTACAGCAAATGCAAGATCAGTACCCCGATTTGGTTACGTTTGACATCGACAAGATCAATGAAGATATTGCAGAAGGAATGTATTTTGATTCAAGTATTCCGCAAGGTTACGGAGTAGGCAGCAGCGGAGCATTGGTTGCGGCGATTTATGACCAATATGCCTTGAGTAAAATAACCGTTCTGGAAAATCTGACCAGAGAGAAATTGCTGGAGCTTAAAAAGATTTTCAGTCAAATGGAATCCTTTTTTCACGGAACGAGTTCAGGTTTAGACCCGTTAAACAGCTATTTGAGTCTGCCGATTCTGATTAATTCCAAAGATAATATCGAACCCACCGGTATTCCTTCTCAGCAGTCGGAAGGCAAAGGGGCAGTTTTTCTGATAGATTCGGAAATGATTGGTGAAACAGCACCGATGGTTACCATGTTTATGGAAAATCTGAAAAATGAAGGTTTCAGAAATATGATGAAGTCTGAGTTTAATCAATATACCAATGCTTGTATCGACAGCTTTTTGTCGGGTAATTTCAAAAAATTATTTTCTGACACCAAGCAGTTATCCAAACTGGTTTTTAACCATTTCAAACCGATGATTCCTGAAAGATTCCATCAAGTTTGGCAAAAAGGAATAGAAACCAACGATTATTATCTGAAACTTTGCGGTTCAGGTGGCGGTGGATACATTCTCGGTTTTGCTCCCGATTTTGAAAAAGCCCAAAAGGCATTAAAAGATTACAAATTAGAAGTCGTTTATAGAATATAAAGATTTTCCTGACCTGATTTATGTTATCACGCAAAAACCAACTTTTGTTACTCAAAACATTCAGTATTTTTTCGGTGGTGCGTGGCTACAACATTGCAGTGGTCGTGGTGGCACAATATCTGGCGTCAATCTTTATCTTTGCCGACGACAAACGTGCTTTGGACGTAGTGCTCGACTGGCGACTTTTCTTATTGGTAATCAGTACTTCTCTGGCAATTGCATCGGGATACATCATTAACAATTTTTACGATTCAGAAAAAGATTTAATCAACCGTCCGAACAAGTCGATTTTAGATCGACTGGTCAGTCGGACTACCCAGTTCCGGATTTATTTTTTCTTGAATTTTCTCAGTGTAGCATTGGCATGGATTGTGTCTTGGCGAGCTGCCGTTTTTTTTTCGATATATATTTTTGCCCTGTGGTTTTATTCTCACAAACTCAAAAAGTATCCGATAATAGGAAATGTCATTGCAACAATATTAGTGATGATTCCTTTTTTTGGAATTTTGATACATTTTCAGAATTACAGCCCTGCGATTTTCCTGCACGGAGCGTATTTGTTTCTGCTGTTGTTTATCCGTGAGCTGATTAAAGACCTCGAAAACCTGGCAGGTGATTTGGCAAATAATTATCAGACGATTGCAGTTAAATATGGTATGAGTACTTCCAAAATTATTCTTACTTCATTGATTGTGCTGAGCTGGATTCCTGCCTATATTCTGGTAAAAGATTATCACCTGGGTTATATGTCTTACTACTTTTATCTTTCCTGTGCTTCGGGGCTTGTTTTGGCAGGTTGGGTTTGGCAGGCAAGCAGTGCAAAGTCTTATCGGAATATTCATAATTTCCTGAAACTGATTATTGTGCTGGGTGTGCTTTCCATTGCTTTGATTGATCCGAAAGTGGTTATTCACGGCAAAGAATTAATCCAGCAATTGCCTGATTAGAGAATGTTTTTTGAATCAGTATCATCGAAATAATTTTCCGATGTGGTGGTATCGGCAGTTGGTATTTCATCAATCGTTTGTGGAGTAATTTTCTCTTTGGATTTAAACCCGAAAAATAAAAAGTAAACACAAGTTACAAACCAACCAATCCACACCAGATAACCACCCCAGTGAAAATTAGCATTCATGTATTTGTGGCTGGTTTCTGTAAAATCCCAATAAGTGTAGCCCAAACCAAGCAACCCGATGATGATAAAAACCAAATCAATAATTACAAAATTTTTGTATTTGTTGAGTTTTCTGTTTAATCCCAGAACAATAATCAGAAAAAGCTGTATGCCGAAAACAACCAATGCCGCTTTCCACCATGTTTTTAGTAAAGTGTATTCTTTGTAAGACACGCTGATTCCCAATCGCCCGATAAAAGACATCTGGGAAAAAAGTATTCCTGAAATAAGACTTAATATCCCTTGAAAAAGGATTAAATTGAAAACTCTTTTCATAACATTTTATAAATAGCTAATGTAAAAGTAGTAAAAAAATAGCATTCATACATAGCTAATAATAACGTATCTTTGCAAAAAAGTACGACATGAGTAACGACAGAGCAGGAAAACGAAACTTTAACAAAGGTGGTTCACGCAAACCGAATCCGAAAAAAAATAACAAACCGCAGCCGGGAAACGATGATAAAGGCATGCGGTTGAACAAATATATTGCCAATTCAGGTATGTGTTCTCGCCGTGATGCTGATTTGTATATTCGCACGGGAAATGTTTCCGTAAACGGCAAAGTGATTACCGAAATGGGTTATCGCGTACAGCCGAAAGATGTGGTGCAGTTTGACGGAGCGACTATTTTACCTGAGAAAAAAGTATATGTTTTGCTCAACAAACCAAAAGGTTTTTCCACGTCATCTGCACAGGATAATGTTCGTCAGTTAATCCGAAGTGCTTCGACGTCGGAGTTGTTTCCTATCGGTTTTATGGACAAAACCACTTTGGGATTGTTACTTTTTACCAACGACCAGGATTTGATTCAGAAGTTTACCAATTCCGCTCAGCGTTCGTCAAAAATTTACCAGGTTTCGTTAGACAAAAACTGTAAAAAGGAAGATTTGGAAAAAATCAGAAACGGCGTTAAAATAGACGATAACAAAGTTTTTGTGGAATCTGTCGAATATGTTGAAAACAAACCGAAAACCGAAATCGGTATCGAAGTAAAGACATCTAACATTAAGATTGTCAGACGATTGTTTGAAGTGCTGGGTTATAACGTAGTAAAACTCGACAGAGTGATGTTTGCCGGATTAACCAAATGGGGAATCAGTCGCGGGCAATGGCGTTTTTTGACCGACCAGGAATTAATTAACCTGAAAAACAGCTAATTGTCTTTATGAAAATCTACTCGACCAAAGAGAATTTGCAAATTGTTTATGAAGATAATCATATTATTGTAATCAACAAAAGAGTAGGGGATATTGTGCAGGGCGACCAAACGGGCGACCAACCGCTGAGTGAAGTAGTCAAAGAATATATCAAAGAAAAATACAACAAACCCGGAGAGGTTTTTCTGGGCGTTGTTCATCGTCTGGACAGACCTACCAGTGGAATTGTTGTATTTGCCAAAACCTCAAAAGCATTGAGCAGACTTGCTCAGGCTTTCAAAGAACGACAAACCGAAAAAACATATTGGGCGATTGTGAAAAATCTGCCTGAAAAACCGAAAGATACTTTAGTTCATTACCTGAAAAGATTTCCTAAAAAAAATATTTCAAAAGCCTACGACAAAGAAATTCCGGAAAGCAAAAAAGCGAGTTTGTCATACGAAGTGAAGCAGTCCATGGAGCGTTATCATTTATTGGAAGTGGATTTGCACACCGGCAGACATCATCAGATTCGGGTACAGCTTTCCGCTATCGGTTGTCCAATCAAAGGCGATTTGAAATACGGTTTTGACCGAAGTAACCCGGACGGCGGTATTCATCTGCATGCGAGAAAATTAACACTTATCCACCCCGTTAAAAAAGAAAAAATGACATTTGTAGCACCGACCCCGGAAGATATTTTGTGGAATTTGGTAAATATTAAATAAATTTTATAATTTTAGAAAAAATTATAACTATGAAATGGGAAAAAAGAAAAAGTGACAAATTTGAAGACCGACGCGGAATGTCGGGCGGACAAAAAACGTTGTTGGGCGGAGGTGTAATCGGAATTATTGCTCTTTTGCTGACTATGTTTGGCGGAGAAACGGGGCAGATGATTGGTACGGTATTGCAACAAGTACAGCCTGCTGAACAAACCACATCAGGAACACAAACCAGAGAATTATCTGAAGAGGAAAAGACGTTGGGAAATTTTTCTGAGTTTGTTTTTGATATTAATAACGAAACCTGGGAAGAAATTTTTGCTCAAAATGGAATGAAATATCAGGAGCCGGGAATGGTTTTGTTTGATGACGGCGTGAATACAGCTTGTGGAAATGCGTCATCAGCAGTCGGACCTTTTTATTGCCCTGCAGACCAAAAAGTGTATATGGATTTACGTTTTTTTGACGAATTACATACCCGTTTTGGTGCCAAAGAAGGCGAATTTGCTATTGCTTATGTGATTGCCCACGAAATAGGGCATCATGTACAAAATTTATTGGGTACCAATGAGCAAGTACGGAAAGCTCAACAGCAAACCAGTCAGGTTAATGCCAATAAACTTTCGGTAGCACAGGAATTACAAGCCGATTTCTACGCAGGTGTTTGGGCGTCATATAATGAAAAATGGCTCGAGCCGGGCGATATTGAAGTAGCTATTAGTGCGGCATCGGCAGTTGGCGATGATTCAATTCAAAAACGTGTTCAGGGCGAAGTTAATCCCGATAGTTTCACACACGGAACTTCTAAGCAAAGAGTGGAATGGTTCATGAAAGGCTATCAAACCAGAGACATCAAACAAGGAGATACTTTTAGTGCTTTGTTGAGATAAGATTAGCTATCAGTTTAAACGTCATTCCGACACCTTGACAAACTCAATACAGGTTATTAAAGGAGGAATACTAGAGATTCTTCGTTTAGAATAGCACCATAAAAAACCTCCCGAATTATAGAAAATTCGGGAGGTTTTTGTTTTTAAGCCACGAGAATTACAAGATCAACATGGCATCTCCGTAGGAGTAAAATTTATATTTTTCTTTGACGGCTTCAGCATAGGCTTTTTTCATTAAATCGTGTCCGCAGAAAGCAGAAATCATCATAAGCAAAGTTGATTTCGGCATGTGGAAATTTGTAATCATAGAATCGGCAATACTGAAATCGTATGGCGGGAAGATAAATTTGTTTGTCCAACCCTCAAACGGATTAAGGGTTCTATTAGTGGAAACTGAACTTTCTACCGCACGCATCGAAGTTGTACCCACGCAACAAACTTTTTTGCCGTCAGCTTTGGCTTTGTTAACGATGTCGCAGGCTTCTTGTGTGATAATTAACTCTTCAGAGTCCATTTTGTGCTTAGACAAATCTTCCACTTCCACCGGATTGAATGTTCCCAGACCGATGTGTAAGGTAACGTTAGCGAAATTTAGTCCTTTTATTTCCAGTCTTTTCAATAAGTGTTTGGAAAAATGTAACCCGGCAGTTGGTGCTGCAACGGCTCCTTCTTCAGTAGCGTAAATGGTTTGGTAGCGTTCTTCATCTTCAGGAACAACAGCTCTTCTGATATATTTCGGAATTGGTGTTTCGCCCAACTCTTTAAGTTTCTTTCTGAACTCGTCATAAGTTCCATCATACAGGAAACGCAATGTGCGTCCGCGTGAAGTCGTGTTGTCGATAACCTCGGCAACCAAAGATTCGTCTTCGCCAAAATATAATTTGTTTCCTATTCTGATTTTTCGGGCAGGGTCAACTAAAACGTCCCACAAACGCTGTTCTTCATTCAATTCTCTCAACAGGAAAACCTCGATGCGTGCACCGGTTTTTTCTTTATTTCCGTATAAGCGTGCAGGGAAAACTTTGGTGTTGTTCAAAATCATAACGTCGCCTTCGTCAAAGTATTCGATAACGTCTTTGAACAATCTGTGTTCGATTTCCCCGGTATCGCGATGCACCACCATTAGTCGGGCTTCGTCCCGGTTTTCTGACGGAAATTCCGCCAATAATTCCTCCGGTAAATCAAACTTGAAATGTGATAATTTCATTGATAAATATGATTAGTTAAACTTCATTCGGTCAATAAGTTTGCAAATATACGACTTGGAGATAGGCGTTGTCAAGTAGATTGAGGTTTATTTTTCATTTTAGTATTTTTGGGTATATTTGTTTTAACTAAATAATTCGTGCTGTAAGCATCTTTTTTAGATTCCTACGGAATGACAAATGTTACGGTTAAGACTTACAAAATTTTAAACTTCTCTCCATAATGTAAACCAATCACTTTCAGGTCTTTCCAAAAACAGGGATAGGATTTGGAAACGACCTCGGCATTTTTAATCCGCAGCTTTTGCCTGAAAGCTAATGGAGCGAATGCCATTGCCATACGGTGGTCTTGATAGGTTTCTATTTCAATAACAGAATCTGTAAAAACAACCTTGTTTTTCAGCTCAATCGAATCATCGGTAATTGCCACCTTCGCTCCGAACTTTTCCAATTCATTTTTCAATGCTTGCAAACGGTCGGTTTCCTTGATTTTTAAGGTGTGTAATCCTGTTAACGTACAGGTTATTCCCAATCCCAAACAAGTAACAATCAATGTTTGTGCGATGTCGGGCGTGTTGTTTAGTTGATAATTGATAGTTGATAGTTGACAGTTGACAGTTTTTTCTAAAATGATTTCAGTATTTTGAAAAGTAGTCCGAACACCAAAATCCTTATAAATTTCCGCCAAAATAGCATCGCCCTGCAAACTGTCGGGTTTGAAACAGCTCAAAGAAATTCGTGAACCGATTGGTGCTAAAGCGATGATACTGTAAAAATATGAAGCTGAACTCCAGTCAGACTCAACAGTAAAAAGGTTGTTTTTCAGTTGATGTGCAGGAAGTATTTTTATTCGGTTTTCGTTAAAATCAGCATCGACTCCCAAAGTGTTCAGCATCTGCAAAGTCATTCGAATATACGGGGCAGAAGTTGTATTTCCTTTTAGGTTGATTTTCAGTCCGTTGGGTAATGACGAAGCGATGAGCATCAGTGACGAAATATACTGGCTGCTAACATTTGTCTCTATTTCCACAATATTTTTATGAATCGTTTTTCCTTTGATACGAATCGGTGGAAAACCTTCTTTTTCCAGATAAGTGATATCGGCGTCTAATTGTTTGAGAGCATCAACCAGAATCTGAATCGGGCGTTCTTTCATACGCGAAGAACCCGTGAGAACAATATCAGCATCGGGTTGAATGGCAAAATATGAAGTCAGAAAACGCATGGCTGTACCGGCGTGATGCACGTCAATTTCCTTTGCTTTTTTTGAAGACAACGCTTTTTTCATCACTTCAGAATCATCAGAATCCGAAACATTTTCTATCTGCAAATCGGGATACAACGCCTGAAGCACCAACAAACGATTAGTTTCAGATTTAGAACCTGAAATCGTTAAATGTTGATTGGTAATAAAGTTTTTTGAATCGAGGGTTATGTCCATATTAGTTGAAAAGTTGCAGGTTAGAAAGTTGAAAGTTCTGGATAATTATCAGAATATTTTAGGCTATTGGCTATTGCCTTTTGACTAATCAACTTACTTCTATCTCAATATTAGTTGAAAAGTTGCAGGTTAGAAAGTTGAAAGTTCTGGATAATTATCAGAATAATTTAGGCTTTTGGCTATTGCCTTTTAGCTAATCAACTTACTTCAATTTCTCATTATTATGATGACGGTCGTGGTCGCGTTGGGTTTTTAAGTCCATTTTTTTATCAAAGGCTTGCTGTAAATCCACTCCCGTTTGGTTGGCGAGACACAAAACCACAAAAACCACGTCTGCCAGTTCTTCCCCAAGGTCTTTGTTTTTGTCGCTTTCTTTTTCGGATTGTTCGCCATATCTGCGAGCGATAATTCTTGCTACTTCGCCTACTTCTTCGGTAAGTTGAGCCATATTGGTGAGTTCGTTAAAGTAACGGACACCGTGTTCTTTTATCCAGTTATCAACAGCTAACTGTGCATTTTTTATATCCATAATTATTTTTTTCGTTCTCTCATTTTTTTAAATACAAATACATCGGCAATTCCCATAACTATGGCAAAAGAGATAGTCATAATCCAGTCAATTTTTCCATAAAACATATAGGTAATCGCCATCATAGATATGCCTAATACGATAAAAGCTGCGATGAAATGGGAAATTTTATCTTTCATGGTTTTTCTTTTTATATAAAATAAATTTATCAAGTAAAAACATCATAAGCATAAAGATAACAAATTTTGCGATTAAATTAACCACGCATGTGTTGTCGCCGCTCCACGCACACAAAATTTCGTCATAACTGAGCAAAAGCGTGATTATCACATAAACAATGATGTATATTGTAAGTTTTTTGAGCATTATTCCTTATTTTTCGTATCTATCAAAATTGTAACAGGACCATCGTTGAGCAAAGCCACTTTCATATCCGCACCAAATTCGCCGGTTTGAATGCTTTTTCCTGATTCTGTTTCTAATAACTGAACAAATTTTTCATAAATCGGAATAGCCGTTCTAGGTTTTGCCGCCCGGATATACGATGGACGGTTACCTTTTTTGGTCGATGCATGCAAAGTAAACTGGCTGACGACTAACATATCGCCATTCACGTCTTTGACCGAGCAATTCATCACGTTATTTTCATCGTTGAAAATCCGCAGGCTTACAATTTTTTTACACAACCAGCTGATGTCTTCCTCAGTATCGTCGTTTTCTATTCCCAATAGTATCAGCAGCCCTTGTGAAATTTCAGATTTTTTCATTCCGTCAATGGTTACCGATGCCGATGTTACTCTTTGAATTACTACTCTCATATCCGGCTATTTTCGTTCATTGGCATAAATGTCGGTTCGGTAATTATCGTCGTCGCCTTCGAGAATTTGCAGATAACTGTGGTATCTCGACCAGAAAACCTCATCATTGTCTAAGGCTTCTTTCACGGCACAACCAGGTTCTTCCTTGTGAATGCAATTATTGAACCGGCATTGTTCTTTTAACGAAAAAAACTCCGGAAAATAATCGCCGATTTCCTCTTTTTCCATATCTACAATTCCGAATCCGCGAATACCGGGCGTGTCGATGATTTTTGCTCCGAAATCCAAATCAT
The DNA here is from genome assembly GCF_002807015.1 of Avrilella dinanensis. GTDB lineage: Bacteria > Bacteroidota > Bacteroidia > Flavobacteriales > Flavobacteriaceae > Flavobacterium > Flavobacterium dinanensis. The sequence goes on from NZ_NIPO01000001.1 coordinate 1,978,583, forward strand.
ACATTTCTGCAAACGTTGTCGTGTGCTGACCTTGCTGATGTCCTTCGGATATTTCTTTGGTTTTGATGTCCAATCCCGGTTGCAAAGCATTGATTAAAGTTGATTTCCCCACACCGGAATGTCCGGTAAACATCGCTGTTTTATCTTTCATCATGGTTTTGAGTTCTTCCAAACCAATTTGTTCCGTGGCAGATACTTTCAAACAAGGATACCCGACGGATTGGTATACGTGTTGCAAAAACAACTGTTCGTCTTGTGTATCTTCCGAAAGTGAATCTATTTTGTTGAAAATCAATACGGCCGGAATGTCATAGGCTTCTGCCGTAACTAAAATCCGGTCGATGAAAGTAGTAGTTGTAACCGGATTATTGATAGTAACCAGCACGAAAAGCACGTCAATGTTTGAAGCAATAATATGCGTTTGCTTAGATAAATTCACAGATTTCCGAATCAGGTAATTCTTTCTGACTAAGATATTTGTTATCCTTCCGACGGTTTCGTCACCTGTTTCTTCTATATCAAATTCAACACAATCGCCCACAGCCACCGGGTTGGTGCTTTTGATGCCTTTGATGCGGAATTTTCCCTTAATCCGACACTGATAAAACTGATTATCTTCAGTTTTCACTGTGTACCAGCTTCCTGTAGATTTGTAAACAATGCCTTTGTTCATACTTTTTTCTCTTGATGCTCAATGCTTTCCTGATGAATTGCTCTGAAAAGTGTGGTCATAAAATTGCTTGTCAATCCTTTTCGTGAACCTTCTCGGATATATTTTTGTAACACATCCTGCCATCTGTCTGATTGTAAAATAGCTACATTATGTTTTGATTTCAGCTTGCCGATTTGTTCGGCTATTTGCATACGTTCGCCCAAAATATCTAAAATTTTCATATCCAATTCATCAATTTGGATTCGCAGATTATTCAGCTCAATATGGTATTCTTCCGATTGTGCTTCCGGTTTGCGTAACTGAAGCTGGTTCAATATATCGTTGAGTGTTTCCGGTGTGATTTGTTGCTTAGCATCGCTCCATGCTTCGTCTGGACAATTGTGCGTTTCAATCATCAGTCCGTCGTAGTTGAGGTTGAGTGCCTGTTGAGCAACATCAGCCACCATTTCCCGTTGTCCGGTAATGTGCGATGGGTCGCATATCAAAGGTAAATCCGGAAATCGGGCTTGTAATTCAATCGGAATTTGCCATTCGGGCAAATTGCGGTATTTGGTTTTCTGATAGGTAGAAAAACCTCTGTGGATAACGCCCAGATTTTTTATTCCGGCATTGTAAAGCCTTTCTAATCCGCCCAGCCACAAAGATAAATCGGGATTAACCGGATTTTTCAGTAAAACTATTTTGTCTGTACCATGAAGTGCTTCAGCGATTTCCTGCACAGCAAACGGGTTTACGGTAGTTCTTGCCCCAATCCAAAAAACATCGATTCCATATTCCTGAGCCAGCAAAACGTGCTGTTTGTTAGCTACTTCAGTAGCCACCAGCATACCGGTTTCCTGCTTGACTTTCTGCAACCATTTCAGTCCGATTTCCCCTACACCTTCAAAACCTCCGGGGCGGGTTCGCGGTTTCCATATTCCCGCTCTGAAAATATGAACTTTATCATTTTTTCTCAGGCTTGTGGCAATATCCATCAACTGTTGTTCGGTTTCGGCACTACAAGGTCCGGCAATAACTAATGGTTTTTGCTGTGTAAGTTTTTCATACCAATCTCTTAATCGAGGACTGTTTTCCATATTTAAATGTATTCAAAAGGCATTACAAAGTAACAACTTTTATGCTGAATATTCATACGGAATATAGATTGTTCGTGGAATCGGAAGGCTAAAATTTCTCAAAAACACCCAAGCCAAACAAAGCAAAATCATATTTTACCGGGTCGATGGGGTCTAACTCTCTTAAATTGGCGTCTAATTCCTGCAAAGCTTTGGCATCGTTTTGCTTTCGAGTAAGCAATCCCAGTTTTCGGGCAACATTGCCGGAATGTACGTCCAACGGGCAGGATAATTCAGCCGGCGAAATGGATTTCCAGATACCAAAATCCACGCCTTTGTCGTCATTGCGGCACAGCCATCTCAGGTACATATTCAACCTTTTGGAAGAAGAACCTTTTAATGGGTCTGAGATGTGTTTGGTCGTCCGGCTCGGATGGTCAATCTCAAAAAATATCTTTTTGAAATCAGAAATTCTGTGCTGTAAATTAATATGGCTGTTGCTGGAAAATACTTTTTCCAAACCTCCGTGGCGTGTATAAATATTCCGCAACGATTGGATAAAATACCGGAAATCTTCCGAATTAAAGGTTCTGTGAACAATGTTATCGATACGGTTTATTTGCTCATCGGTGGCACTCATCACAAAATCATACGGGTTGTTTCCCAGGGCGTTCATCATTTTATTAGCACTGTTGATAATCATTTTGCGGTTTCCCCACGCAATAGTTGCCGCCAGAAAACCACTGATTTCAATATCTTCTTTAGTTGTAAACCGATGCGGAATCTGAATCGGGTCGCTCTCAATAAAATCGGGTCGATTGTGTAATTCTGCTTTGGCATCAAGAAATTCTTTTAATTCCGCTTGTTTCATGGCCATTTGATTTGATGATAATTCCGTTTTCGGCGAATAAAATATTCCCATACAATACTTCGAACTGTGTAATATTTCCTATCATTACGACTGACTTTGCTTTGCCCGATTAATCCGTAAAAGGCAAAATGCGACCGTACAACTGCCCAGCAATGTTTAGGTTGTCCGAGTAACAAAAACCGGATTCCGGCAATTCCGTCTAAGCAAAGGCGAATAAAAATAGTCAGAAACTTACCTTTTTGCGGTCTGTTTTTATAAAGCATCAGCAAGGAATTTCTGAAATTCAGAAAAGTTTTTTTCGGACTGCTGTTGGATAAAGTCGCTCCGCCAACGTGATAAACGGTTGAAGAACCGCAATAATACACCTGAATATTTTGCAGATAAGCTCGCCAGCAAAAATCAATTTCTTCCTGATGAGCGAAAAATGCTTCGTCAAAACCACCGAGCTGCTCAAAAATGTTTTTTCTCACAAACAAACAGGCTCCCGATGCCCAGAAAACAGGCAAAGTGTCATCATATTGCCCTTCATCTTTTTCGATAACATCAAAAATCCGTCCGCGGCAGTACGGAAAACCAAAAGCGTCGATAAAGCCACCGCCGGCTCCGGCATATTCAAAGTAATCTTTCTGTTTGTAATCTAGTATTTTGGGTTGGATAATGCCAATTTCAGGTTGTTTGTCGAATAAATCTAATACAGGATTCAGCCAACCGTCGCTTACCAGCACATCGGAATTAATCAAGCAGTAAATCGGTTCGTTAACTTGTTGCAAACCAATGTTGTACCCGCCTGCGTATCCGGTATTTTTTTTATTTTGAATAATGGTAACTTGCGGAAAATGAGTTTGCAAAAAAGCCACAGAATCATCTGTTGAGGCATTGTCAATCACGTAAATTTTTGCCCGCCCGGAATGTTGAAGTAAATCCGGTAAAAAGGTGTTCAACAAATCTTTTCCGTTCCAGTTTAGTATGACAACCGCAATCTCTTTCATTTTATCGGAATGATTTGTCGAGTCCATTCTGATTATATGATTTTACTTCTTTTTCCAACACTTCCGGAGTATAGGAATCGCCTTTATCCAAAAAGAAATCAGCGTATTTTTTGCTTAGCTTAGCCGTGATTGTGTTCGGATTTTGCTTAACTAATGTAATCATTTCCTGCTCAAATTCCGGAATCATTTTTTTTGTCGAAAAAGAAATATGCGGACGATTTTCTGTACCATACCAATATATTTTGATTAATTGGACATAATTTTTTTTGGCATCGGAATAGTAAGCACTTTCCGGATAATCGCTGAGAAAACCTTCCCATTTCAGCAAATCAGCCCGCAATAAAGCCAAACTTTTCGGTAAATCCATTTGTTCGTAATTGTCGAATTGCGTAGAAGACTGCAATAGCAGAAAAACCTTCACGTCTTCGCTCACTTTTCGTTGAAAAGTTTTGTAATAAAACGAAGGTTTAAATCTCAGTTGTAAGGAAGTGGAATCAATTGGATGGAAATATAATTCCAATTTATCGTATTGTTCGATTTTCTGTTGAATACTATCCGGACGATTGTCAAAATCATTCCATAAAGCTCTGTTTGTTAAAGTATTTGCTTCGGCATAATTAAGAGAATCTAATAAATTATCAAATATTTTTCTGTATTCAATCAGAAGTTTGTCTGCTTGCTCTCGATTGGCTGAGCGTAATTTTTGTCTCAAATCCGCTTTTTTCTTTGCCAGTTCTGTGCGGTATATTTGGGCATCTACATTGTGCTTAACCGTTATTTTCTCGATTTTGCTATCGTTTTTCTCTTTCCGGCAGGCGGTTCCGAAAAACAGTAATCCGCTTAGTGCTAATAGGTATATTTTTTTCATTGTTAGGGTTGCTTAGGAATATCTCTCAAAAAAAGATAACGTTGTTCTTGTGAATCTATTTTGCAATAATAATGATTAATTCCGTTAGTGACCATTAAAAAATCAGAATTCAGTACCATATTGTATCTCGCAATCTGATCAAAAACCGTCTGATTGATTTCCACTGACGGCTCTTTGCATTCAACCAGCAGGGAAAATCCACCGTCGGGTCGATGCACAATAATATCGTATCGCTTTGTTAATCCGTTGATAATTAGTGATTTTTCAACGCTGATATGTGATTGCAGATAGCCTTTTTCCTGAATCAGATAATGAACCGTATGTTGTCTGACCCATTCTTCCGGCGTAAGCACGACAAACTTTTTGCGAATGATATCAAATATCAACCGTTTATTTTCATTAATTTTGAAACGGAACGAATATTCCGGGAAATTCAATCTTTGCATAAAGCAAAAATACCCAATATCGAACCGATTATCAACAAGAATAGTTTGAAAATATGCAAGAGGCAAAAAAAATACTTGACCAAATCCGTAAAAAGCAATACCATTCCGTATATTTTCTGATGGGCGAAGAACCTTATTATATCGACCAAATTGCAGATTGTATTGCAAACGAAGTGCTGAATGAAGACCAAAAGGGTTTTGACCAGTTGGTTGTTTACGGAAAAGATACGTCGGTAAATGATTTGATTGCCAATGCACGGCGTTTCCCGTTAATGTCGGATTATCAGGTTATGATTGTCAAAGAAGCACAGGATTTATCAAGAGAAATTGAAAGCTTAGAAAGTTATTTCAGTAATGTGCAACCAACGACTATTCTGGTGTTTTGTTATAAGTACAAAACGCTGGACAAAAGAAAAAAGCTGTATAAAACTTTGCAGAAACAAGCATTTTTGTTTGAAAGTACAAAAATCAGAGATTATCATCTGGAAGGATGGATTAATACTTTTGTAAAAGAACAAAATTACAGTATTGAACCCAAAGCCGCGGCAATGCTCTCAGAATTTATAGGTAATGATTTGCATCGGATAGCTAACGAAGTGAAAAAACTGCAAATTATTCTGCCTGCCGGTACACATATTACTGCCGACCATATTGAAACGAATATTGGAATCAGTAAAGAGTTTAACAATTTCGAGCTGATTAAGGCTGTCGCCAATAAAGATGAAACTTCGGCGTACAAAATCGGTTATTATTTTGCTCAGAATTCCAAGAATAATCCGTTACAACTTACTTTTGGGTTACTTAATAATTACTTTAACCGATTGCTGAAGTATCAGGGATTGATGTATAGTAATCCGGCACAAAATCCGAAAATACTTGCCCGTGAAATTGGCGTAAGTGAATATGCTATGCGGGATTATCAGTCGGGTTCACAACATTATCCAATGAAAAAAGTGAGTCGGAATCTGCATCTGATACGTTCATTCGATATGAAAAGTAAAGGAGTCGGAGCAGCAAATATGTCGCATCTGGACGTAATGAACGAACTGCTGGCAGAATTGTTTAATTAAAATAGTAGATTATGGCATTAAATAAAAACCAGGTTTTAAGCTACGCAACTTTGATTATGGTAGTTATGGGATTATTGCTTATTTGTTTGGGTGTGTTCCGTTACAGTGAAATTTCCGGTTGGGGTTTCGGGGCAGTAGGCGTAGGATTTCTGGCAATTGCCTGGGTATTTGATTCGCTAAAAGGGCGGGTGTGAGTTAGAAGCGAGAAGAAAGAGAAAAGAGTCAAGAAGAAAGATTAGCCGGCAAAGCTTCTACTCGTTTTTGCTTAATCTTGTAGGTTTGAATATAGATGAAAAAATAAAAGACAAGATGAAGATATTATACAACAAAAAAGAGCTTTTCCGAAAGCTCTTTTTTTGTTTAATTTTTTAAAAATTATTGGTTTTGTTGAATTTGCTCAAGCCATTGTTGTTGCATTTCCTGAAGACCGTCTAATCCATAATATGCTAAAGAGAATACAGTCCATGCAAGATAAAGAGCACTTAGGATTACTCCAATGATACACAATATTCTACCAGTATTCAGATTAGAATAATTGCTATAAGCATTTGGGTTAGATTGATACAGTTTCATGTCTTTTTTTGCTAGTACTAAACCGATAATACCGCAAATTAAACCGACAATACCGTAACAACAACAACCGATAATAGAGACAATCCCTAAAACTAAAACTGCTGTTGCGTTCGGTAAATTCGATTGCATAAAATTCCCGTCGCCTGTCGGGTTGTTCAAATCTTGTTGAGTTTGGTAATTTTCCATAATCTAAAAAAATGTTAAATATTGTTTGTAAAAATAAGAAAAAATCATAACCAATGCATTAACAATCGCAAAAATAATAATTAGCTTGGTATAATTTCTCGACTTGTCGATGAAATGCAAGAGAATAAATAGAAAAAGCGGGATAGTTGTATAGATAGCCGGGTACATTTTAAAAGCTTCCCAGAACTCTCCTTGCGACAGCAAAGCCACAGAACGTTGCGTGCCACAGCCGGGGCATTCCATTCCGAACAGTTTTTTGTTCATGCAAGGCAACATATATTCTTCCATCAGCTTTTTTTTGATTTGAAATTGATACTTACAAATTTATGATTATTTTTGGAAAAAGATAATTTATGAAAACTTTTTTATGGCTGGCAGCCTTTGCATTGATGATTTGGGCTGTGGTAGAACAAACCCGACCCGAACCTAATTTGTATGTGCAAATTGCAGGAATAGCGGCATTCTTCTTTGCTATGTACAGCCTTTCACAGCGGACACCAAGCGAACAAGAAAAACAAAATCAATCAGATAAAGAAGAAAACGATGAAGAAGTTTGATATTGGCGATTACGTTGAGGTACTCGACGATGATTTGAAAGGAAGAGTTGTGGCGGTTGATAATGAAGAGTATGTCATTGAAACAAACGAAGGCTTCTGGCTGAACTATCCTGCTCGGGCATTGATTTTGTCGGGAGACAAAAATGTAATTCGCGAAGCGAGTACACGCTCGGCGGTGGGTTTGGCAAAATCCGAAAAAGTGGATAGCAGCAAAAAATATAATCAACCTAACAAGCGTACAAAAGAAGAATTTATTTTTAAAGTAGATTTACATATCGAAAAATTGATAGCAAAACCCGGGAGTTTGAGTGATTTCGATAAGCTGAATCTGCAAGTGGATACTGCCCGTGCCCAGCTGGAGTTTGCCCAGAGAAACAATATCCGGCATATAGTGTTTATTCATGGAATGGGCGACGGTGTGCTGAAAGCCGAACTGGAATTTCTGTTTGGCAGATACAGCGACCTCGCATTCCAAGATGCTGATTACCATAAGTATGGATTAGGAGCCACCGAAGTTTTCCTAAATTATAAAGGAGGATTGTAAGATGATACCCTTATATTAAAAATCACAAAAAAACCAGCACATCGGCTGGTTTTTATTTTGGTTTCTCGTTGATTATTTACGACGAGCCTCTTTGATTTTTGCTTTTTTACCAGTAAGACCTCTGAAGTAGAAGATACGAGCTCTACGCACTTTACCTCTTTGGTTAACCTCTACTTTTTGTAAAGCAGGTAAGTTCACTGGAAAAATACGCTCAACACCTACGTTTCCAGACATTTTACGGATAGTGAAAGTTTCGGTCAATCCACTTCCTCTTTTTTGGATTACTACACCTTTAAAGAACTGAGTTCTGGTTTTTTCACCCTCTTTAATTTCGTAATACACAGTAATCGTATCTCCTGCTTTGAATTCAGGGAAATCTTTCTTAGTTACGAATTCGTCCTGTACAAATTTTACTAAATCTAATGACATTTTATTAGTATTAAATAATTACGTCAGAGCAACATACACGTCTTTCGCCAGAGGTTGAACTAAACAGCGTGCAAATTTACGCTTTTTTTTTATTCAGGGAAATATTTATAATTGTTTTTTCACTTCAATGAATTGTGAAATGAAAAGAGTTTCCGGGAATTTGAACCACAAAGACACAAAGGTCACAAAGAAAACTCTGTGAACGCTGTGTCTTTGTAGTGTTATTTTGTCAAAGTGTTGTTTATGGCAAAGGTTCGCCGACTTTAATATCACATCTGTGACCGGGTTGTCCGTGAGCCGGATTTGGTTTTCCTTTCATGCCCGGAGCTGTAGTCTGAGCTTGTTGTTGTGCGGCTGGTTGAGCAGGAGCTGCGTTGTTGTTGCTGTTCAAAAAGCCTTGCCCGGTGCTATTGCTGTTATTTGTCGATTGTGCAGGCATACTGCTGTTGTTTTGTGCCGGAGCACTGTCCAAAGGAGCACCAACAGGAATATCACATCTGTGACCTGGTTGTCCGTGCGGAGGGTTATTTTTTACTTCGGCAGTTGTTTTTGTATTGTCTGGAGTATTACTTGTTTCCGTTGCCGGTTGCTCTGTCTGATTGCCCTCAGCAGGAGTTTCTTTCTTCGTGTCTGAACATGCGACAGAAACTAACCCTAAAGCGGCGAGTGAAAAAAATATTTTCTTCATGAGATATTAGGTTTTGTTTTTGACAAATATAGTAAAATTAAAACAGCTTGTTTGTTAAACTTTGAATTGAAACTGTTAGAGCCTGTTTAAAATTTATCTAATAATTTGTTTATGTTTCTTTTTGGCTATAACTGCGTTAAATTTTAAAACGATAGCTCTGCTATCCTTTGAAAATTTGCCTTGTTCTACCTCAAAAATAACTTATAAACATTTTTACAATACAAATTTAAACAGGCTCTTAGAAAAATGCCCTTAGCTGGATACTCCCGGTGTGAATAGTTTGAGCCGATTCGCCACTACGACCGTCATAGCTGATGTTCATGTCGAGATATTTGGTCAGGTTTCGCTGGAATAACAACCGCCATGTTAGGTTTCTTCCTGGTTGCAAACCTTCCAGCATCTGATAAGCTACCGGCGAAAAAGCATTGCCTTCAAAAGTGTTCTGGTAAAAAGAAAATTCGCCGTTGATGATAAAATTCTTCTTGCCGTTGAACGAAAATGAAGTCCCCAACCGATGCTGTTCCAACGTTTCAAAACCCTGGAGTTGATTTTCTTTTTTCCGGTATTCGTAAAAGAAATCCCAACGGGCAGAAGTCGAAAACAGATAAGAGATTTTCGGTGCCAGTTTAATATTTTTCAAGTGGTAATTTTTTGCATCATAGTTTTCTGAATTGGACGTGACGTCATCAAACTGTATAGCTAGATTGTAATTCCATATTTTTTTGACTAAGTGATTAAAATCCAGCTGATGTGTAAGGATATGATTTTCGATACGTCCGAAATTCAGCAAATTTTTGGTGTTATTAACAATGTAGGAATAGCTACTTTCAAACCTTCTTTTTCCACGGTTAAAGCTCAATGTATTCCGGAAATGGCTGTTTTCTGCCAAAACGTCTTCATCTGAACTCGTCCACGGAAGTAACGGAATTTTTTTACCACCTTTTTCTCTGTTTTTATCCAGTATCCAAGTGGTTTGATTATGGAAATGACTCAATGTTTTCTGCCAGCCTTCCTTGTTTTGCCATTGTTGAAAATTCAATGAAACAAGCTGAGTTAGCCGGTTTTGGTGCGTCCGGATAAAAAGCTGGTTGGGCAGCATCAGGCGTATGTAAATCGCCAAATCCGGGTAAGGTGCAGGTTCAAATTCTTCCAGCTCCTGTATGCCGTTTCCGTTGTAATCATTCCACATGTGCGTTCCCATGCCCGGCTCTACTTCGATATAGGTAAATTCTTGCTGCGGCAAAGCTCCCGAAGTATTTTCGTAAATGGTTTGCCATTGCACGAGATTGTTGAAAAAACGGTCGTTGTAAGTAATTTTTGAATTCAGCGTATTCTCATTTGGCAGACTATCGTTTTTATATTCCAGCATTCGGTAATTGGCATATACCTGCAACTGCGATTTCTCGGTTTTGAAAGCCTGTGTTTTCACATAAAAACTGTTTGCCGTAGTAAATTTTTTCAAACGATTATCCTGCAAGCTGTCGTTTACCCGGTAAACATAGCCGGTTTCGATATATCTTCCGGCAGTATCGCCGATTCCGGCAAAAACAGTATTTTGAAAATAACGCTGACTTTGTATATTAAATGCCTTGGTAATGCGGTCTTTGACTTCGTAATTTTCGCCTTCCCAATGATTTCCTGCCCAGTATTTTTTGTTGCGGTAATCAATTTGCCCGCTACTTCGTAAAATATCAGTAAATTCTGTTTCCGAATCAGCTTTTAGTAAACTGTTTTGAGTAGCGAATGACCATTGTTTATGCTGAAATTTTCCTTCCAAAATATGTTTTTGTCCCAGATAGGACTGGCTGAATTCGAGTCGGTCAAAACGATAGGTCAGCGTTTGTTGTGGTGATTTCAACGCATTGATTCCTGCCGAAATCATACTTTGATTGCCTTGTATCAGTCCGATATTCCAATCTCTGTTGAATTCAATATTATACAACCGTTCAATTGTTTTAAAATTTTGATGTACAAATTGTATATCGGCAAAAGCATCTATTTTCCAATTGGTATCAAGAAGTCTTTGACGTGCTTTGACATTTCCTGCCCAACCTTTATTGTTCTGGTCATCAATCGAAGAAAACAGATTTTGGTCATGATTGCTCAAAGCAACCTCGGCTTCGATTTTGGTTTTTTCTTCGTTGGTGTAGGCTGCCTGAACGGTTGTGATCAATGTTTTTACCGGAGCAACCAGTTGAATAACAGGTTCGTAATCACCTTGTGGAATGCCGTTTTGTGGGATAGTAAATTCATAAATCTTTCCGATAGCGGCATTGCTTGCCAAACGATAATTTCCTTGATTCATTCCGACAAAACTGAACGCTACCTGATAAAGTGTGTCTTGTGGATTATTGGAATACTCGAAATATTCATACAATTCAGTAGTGATTTTTTTGTATAAAATCTTATTATCCGAATAGTTGTCCTGATAAGCAGACGGAGCTACCATTTTTGCCGGGTCATTCCCCGCTTGTTTGAGAATTTCAACTTGTTCCTCATTCAGATTTTGCTGCAACGGTTGATTTTTCATGTCTGATTCCAGATATACATATCCGCCAAAATCCCATTTTCCTTGCTGGTGCCGGATACCGCCATAGGTCATAAACCGGGTAAAATTCCGATCGGTGTACTGGTATTCGATAGCGATACGCATATCTGCCGTAATCGGGAAAGTCGGATTGAACCGGATTTCCCCGGAGTTATAATCAATCACGTAATCATTGTTTTCTCCTTGTGACAGTAATCGCCCGTTAACGAAAACACGCTCGGAACCAGCGATAATGAGAATGTACAGTTCATTGTTTTGCCCACGCAATTTATAAGGTCCTTGATTGCCTTCCTGCCCGATAAATTCACTTTTGGCATATTGCCCTCTGGCAATGGCAGCACCCAGTTCAACCTGAGTTTGGTCGTTTTCCCCGAAAGAAGTCTGGGCATATAATCCTTGTACTTTTTTGTTGAAATTAAGAAATCTGGAAAGCCTGTTTTCGATGAATAAATCCCCGGCTTTGACCCGCCATTTGTTACCGTAAAGCTCAATGAAAATCTGGTCAAATTCATCAATTCGCTGTGAATATCCGCCGTATTGCAAAGGATTGTTGCTGTCTTGTATCGAGGCTTTGAGGCTTACTTTTTCGGATAATTTACCGATTATCTGCAAATCGAGGTTAGATTGTGTAACCAGGTTTTGATTGTTCCCGACGGTTATAGACCGGGAAATGCTTCCGTTGGTATTGAGCCCATCAAACGGAATCCAGTTACTTTCTTTCTGAACCGGAATCTGGAAAAGGTGTTTTCCTTCTTCGTTCGGAACAATCAGATTACTGCTGTAGATCTGATGAGTTTTGGTTAGTGTTTCCGGGTATTTCAGGTAATTAACAACCAGACTGTCTTGTTGGGGTTGAATGAATTCTATCTGAGCCTGTTGAAAATCAATGTGATAAAGATTTGAGTCCAAAATCACACCGTCAGTGTTTGTTACTTCAAAAAAAGATGAATTTAAAGCATTTTCTTCCAGCTTAAAAACATAGGAAACAGAGTCGGTAACAATGGTTTTTGAACTATATAAAGAGTTGATTTCCTGTGAATACCCCACAGAAAACATAAAAAAAAGCACCCAGAAACAAATTTGCTTTAGCATTGACCAACTCTTCCGAAAATTCAAATATGTAGCACCGTTTAAAGCAACCCATAAAATTTCTTACAAGTCAAATTTAAACAGATTCCAAGAATTATAACGAAATAACAGAAAGATATATTTTTCTTTTGTGCATAAAAGAAAAAAACACTTCCGGATTTATCTCAAGCTTAATGTGTAATAAATGTTTCCGAACGTTACATCTCGTTCATTAGATTTATAGAGTTTGTTAAATAGAGACTGTCAATAAAGCAGTCTTTTTTCTTTAGTAGTCTTACTATCTAGTACACGACAAAATTTATAAATACCAGAAAGATAAAGATTTAATTATTAGCCACAGATGCACAGATATAAATTTCAAAAATAAATCTTGTTCAGATATTAATTTCACGGATATTGAATGCAAAGCATTCAATCAAATCGGTGGAGTTTTAATCCATTTTAATCAAAAAAATCATCTGTGCATCTGTGGTAGATTAACAATAGTTTGTAAATGAAACATTTGTGTTTTTTGTCGTGTACTAAAAATCTTACTATAAACCCTACCTCTTATATTTCCGTTATTCATGTTTATGTATATTTACAGATAGGAAAAAGTATTATTCCATCAATATATCCTTATTTAGCATATGAAAAAAAATAAAAACTACGCATTGAAAATTATATCAATTTTGCTGTTAGGTCTAAGTTTCGTAGCATGTAAACATAAAGAAAGTTTAGACAGAGTAGCTGTAGCCACAATGGTTAATGATGAGGTTCAACCTTTGTTTGACACAGATGATTTAAAAAAGAACTTGATTGCTGATGGATTTTATACCAAAGTAGAAGATATCCAGTTAGGTCATTTTTATAATCCAGAACAAAACGAGGAAGAAGCCTTCTTAAACATTGTTGGTAAAGAAAACAATACTGATGAACTCATGGCTTTAGTTGCTAATTTGGTTAAAAATAACGACAGCCTTTATATAGTAATTGCAGACTCATCGTTGTTCTTCACGCATAAATGCGAAGGTGTAAACTGTGATAAATGTGGTTTTGAACAAGATGAATGGGGGAGAATTATAGGTTGCAAAGCTTGTCCTAAAGATGAGTTTGTTGAAAATCAAGAATCGACAAATTGTAATCATTCAATAAGTACTGGCACTGAGTGGAATGTAGAAAAATTAGTATCTATTATCAACAAAAGCAAGTAGGGAAATTCCTATTGGAATATAAAATAAAACAATACGAATTGAAAAACCGCCTCGATATTAAATCAAGGCGGTTTTTAATTGTTGAGCAGATTGCTAATCAATCGCTTTAACAACGGCTTTTTCAGCTTCTTTACGCGTACCGTCAAATCCGTCTATGCCGGAAACGGTGGTGTATTTCAGTACATATTTCTTGCCCGGATTCAAACGGTTGTAAACACTTTGGCACATCAAGGTAGCCTCGTGGAAACCACATAAAATCAATTTTAATTTTCCCGGATAAATATTGATGTCGCCAATCGCATAAATGCCTTCTATATTTGTTTGGTAATCCAAAGCGTTGTTTACTTTGATGGCGTTTTTCTCAATTTCTAATCCCCAGCTGGCAATAGGTCCGAGCTTAGGCGTTAATCCGAATAATGGAATGAGGTAATCGGTATCTATTTTTTGGATTTCTCCTCCGTCAATTTTTAGTGAAATCGCTTCCAGCCGGCTTTCTCCGTGTAGCTGTTCTACTTCGGCAGGGGTAATCAGATTGATTTTGCCTTGCTTTTTCAGTTCCTGTACTTTTTCAACTGAATCCAAAGCACCTCTGAACTCGTTTCGTCTGTGAACAAGCGTAAGATTTTTGGCAATATCAGCCAGATAAATCGTCCAGTCCAGAGCAGAGTCGCCACCACCGGCAATCACTACATTTTTGTCCCGGAATTGCTCCGGATTTTTGACAAAATATTCGATACCTTTATCCTCATAAAAATCCAGATTATCTAATACCGGTTTGCGGGGTTCAAAACTACCCAGTCCTCCGGCAATAGCGACTGCTTTTCCATGGTGTCTGGTGCCTTTGTTGGTCGTTACGATAAAAGTGCCGTCTTCCAGTTTGTCAATACTTTCAGCCACCTCGTTTAAGGTAAACCCCGGTTCAAACTGCTTGATTTGCTCCATCAGATTATCAACCAGTTCCGATGCTCCGACAGAAGGGTATCCCGGAATATCAAAAATAGGTTTTTTGGGGTAAAGTTCGGTCAGCTGTCCGCCCGGCTGAGGTAAACCGTCAATCAGGTGGCATCGCATTTTTAGTAATCCGGCCTCGAAAACAGCAAATAATCCTGTCGGACCGGCTCCTATGATAATTATATCTGTAGAAATCATATTTTATTGGATATTATCTGTTCTTTGTATGGCGTTGAGCGAAGAAATATTTTCAACTGTTTCTATTTCAGGTGCATATTTTTTAATGGTTGTTTCCACACCAGCTTTCAGCGTCATTTGGTTTACGCTGCAAGCTGAACAGTTTCCGATTAATTCCACAATTACTTTTTTATCGTCTTCAATCGCAATCAGGTTGATATCTCCTCCGTCCGAAATCAAAAACGGTCTGATTTCGTCTAAGGCTTTTTCTACATTTTTACGTATATTTTCTGAAGTTGTCATCATCATTTTATTTTTTTACGGCAGAACAACCCGCCATAGTCGTTATTTTTATCGCCTCGGTAGGAGGGAGGTTTTCGTTTCTTTGAACTACTTCTTCCGCTATGTTTCGGGCAATTTCCACGAAAGCGTTAGCTACGGGCGAATTTCCCTGTAATGCTGCCGGACGACCGTAATCTCCTGCCTCGCGGATACTTTGCACCAACGGCACTTCTCCGAGAAACGGAACTTGTAAATCGGCTGCCAGGTTTTTGGCTCCTTCCTGTCCGAAGATGTAATATTTGTTGTCTGGTAATTCAGCCGGTGTGAAATATGCCATATTTTCAATGATTCCCAAAACAGGTACATTGATACTTTCGGAAGTAAACATCGACACACCTTTTTTGGCATCAGCCAATGCAACTGCCTGCGGAGTGCTGACGACAACCGCACCGGTAACCGGTAAAGCCTGCATGATGGACAAATGAATATCGCCTGTACCCGGTGGTAAATCAATCAGCAAGAAATCCAGCTCTCCCCAGTCGGCATCAAAAATCATCTGGTTTAAGGCTTTGGAAGCCATTGGCCCACGCCATATTACCGCTTGGTCGGGTGCAGTAAAGAATCCGATTGATAATAATTCAATTCCGTAGCTGGTAATCGGTTTCATTTTTGAACGGCCATTTACCTGAACGGAAACGGGCTTGGAACGTTCTACGTCAAACATAATCGGCATGGACGGACCGTAAATATCTGCGTCCAGCACCCCGACTTTGAATCCCATTTCGGCTAAAGTAACCGCTAGATTAGCTGTTACGGTTGATTTTCCTACTCCTCCTTTTCCGGAAGAAACGGCAATGATATTTTGTATGCCCGGAATCGGCTGACCTTTGATTTCGTTTTTTTCAGGAGCTTCTACCTTGATGTTTACTTTTATTTTGGCTTTTTCGTAAACCTTTTCGTGAATGGTTTTAAGTATATCTACTTCAACTCTTTTTCTTACGTGTAGTGCAGGATTGTTGAGTTTCACGTCCACCACTACTTCGTCGCCGAGAATAACAACATTCTGTATAGCTCCGCTTTCTACCATATTTTTACCTTCGCCGGCAACGGTTATGGTTTCCAAAGCTTCCAAAATGTCTTTTTTATTTAGTGTCATGATTTGAATATTAAGCTATTAACTGATTAATGTAGAATAATTTTAAATTACAAAGATAATAGATATAATTTTAAAACAGAGGCAAAACGAATGAAAAGCTAAATTTTTTTTATAGAATATTTTGCAGGTTTCAATTTTGTGTATATATTTGCACCCACAAATTAAGAATAAGCGGAAGTAGCTCAGTTGGTAGAGCGTCAGCCTTCCAAGCTGAATGTCGCGAGTTCGACCCTCGTCTTCCGCTCTTAGTCAAAAAGAAATTATCTTCGGATAGTTTCTTTTTTTTGTTTTTATAATTGCTTTTAAGAATTTTACTGTAATCAATATTAAAGCAATAATTGCAGAAAACCACGCAGTATTGTAAACACCAAAATAAAAATCATTAATTGGAATGAGATAAGAAAATTGTGTGCCTAATAGAGTGACAATCAATAAAATTCTGATAATTTTTTTGAACCCGCCCGGTTTGGTTAACATTTCATATAACCCGATGATTAAAACAAAACAGAACAAGCTATCTCCGTGAAACGGACGACAAATCAGCGAATTGAGATTGTCCTTTTCCCATTTTATGTAGTTGTAATAATCTGTTAATGACAATATCAGTTGTGTTAGAATAATAATTATCGAAAATAAAGGTTTGTATAATTTCATTGTTTTTCTTTGGAGTTGTCTTTTGTTTCAAGATCATTGTCATTATATCTAGAAATCAGATTAAAAACGGTTTCGTCATCTGTTCCATATAACCGAAATATTCCATTATTATACTCAATAAATTCTGAGATTATTCGGTTATTTATTTTTCTCTGATAAGATAGGTTGATAATGTCTTTTGCCAAAGTGTAAGGGGTTAACAAAAAACCTGTTCTTGACCACCATCCGGTTAGTATAGTAATCAAAAATGACTTAAGTTTTAGGTTTTTACTGCAATAGTGACATAGTATTTTATTTTGAGTGGTGTTTTTACACCATAGAATTACGGATACAACTGTATTGAATTCCTGTGCGATTAATTTGTTTCTTTTTTTGTTGCAATTCGGACATTTAAGGTTCTCTATTTTTCTGAATAAGGATTGTTTTTCAAAATCAGTTAATGTGTCATTTTCTGCATATATCCACGTGAGTAGATTTTTATTAAGCTTCCGTTTTTGGATTTCATCTTTTAAAATTTCTCGTATCTCTGGTCTTAGTTGTTTCGATTCGTTTCGAGCGATTCGTTTAATTTTGATGTCAGAAAAACCCTGATAACGCTTTTTTATCTCATCAATATCGTACATCTTGTATTGAGATTGTTCTGGATTATTCTGAGGAGTCATAATATTTGCTACTTGATTTTGCAAACTAAAATACTAAAAACTATTTAACTCTCAAAGTTTAATCAATCAATATTGTATAATTCTGTTTGATTCGATTATATTTGTGTCTTAAATTAATAAGCATAAAAAATAACCAAATAAAATGAAAGATTTATTAAAGAAATTCGAAGATAAAAAACCGGAAGTTGTGTTCCATTGGTCAGACCCTGAAACAGAAGCCGAAGGTTGGACAGTAATTAATTCTTTGCGTGGCGGAGCTGCCGGAGGAGGAACGCGTATGCGTAAAGGGTTGGATATGAATGAAGTGCTTTCTTTGGCAAAAACCATGGAAGTGAAATTTACCGTAGCCGGACCGGCAATTGGCGGAGCAAAATCCGGAATCAACTTTGACCCGAACGACCCAAGAAAAGAAGGTGTTTTGCGTCGTTGGTATCAGGCGGTTTTCCCGTTATTGAAAAATTATTATGGAACAGGTGGTGATTTGAATGTGGACGAAATCCACGAAGTTATCCCAATGACCGAAGATTGTGGTTTGTGGCACCCGCAGGAAGGTGTTTTTAACGGGCATTTCAAGCCGACTGAGGCAGAGAAAATTAACCGAATCGGGCAGTTGCGTCAAGGAGTCTTGCTGGAGGTTTTGGATACCAAATATACACCCGATGCGTCTAAAAAAATAAAAGTAGCTGATTTGATTACCGGATTTGGTGTGGCTGAAGCAGCTCGTCATTTCTACGAAGTTTCCAAAGGTTCGATTGCAGGCAAAAAAGTAATTGTGCAAGGATTCGGAAACGTAGGTTCGGCAGCAGCGTATTATTTTGCTCAAATGGGAGCGAAAGTGGTCGGAATCATTGACCGCGATGGCGGAATTTTAAACCCGAACGGATATTCATTTGAAGAAATTAAAAACCTATTCCTGAATAAAAAAGGAAATACATTGGTGGCTGAAAATATGATTCCTTTTGCAGAAATCAATGAGAAAATCTGGTCAATTGGTGCTGAGGTTTTCGCACCGTGTGCCGCATCGCGTTTGATTACCAAAGAACAGGTTGATGCGATGATTAATGCCGGGTTGGAAGTGATTACGTGCGGAGCTAATGTGCCGTTTGCAGACAAAGAAATTTTCTTCGGACCGATTATGGAATATGTAGATGCAAAAATCAGCTTGATTCCTGATTTTATTTCCAATTGCGGAATGGCGCGTGTTTTTGCTTATTTCATGGAATCGAGAGTACCGATGAACGATACCAAAGTGTTTGAAGATACATCTAATACCATTAAAAGAGCGATTGCAGATGTATATGCCGCTAATCCGGAAAAAATCAATGTTTCTGCCACGGCTTTTGAAAATGCTTTAAAACAATTGGTATAATAATTGCAGGAAAAATCAGATAAACTAACCAACAAATTATAACGTATGCAAGACACGGCTCAAGTTGTTAACGATTCTTTAAATCAGGCTGTTAACGCAATGAATGGAACCCCGGCAGAATCAGAAACCAAGTTGATAGACATCATTTTCAGCGGAGGGATAATAGGGCAGATTCTAATGGTTATTATTTTTATTATGTTATTTATTGCCATATATCTGTATATAGAAAGGTGGTTAGTGATAAAAAAGACAACAAAGTCAGACAATGATTTTATAAATCAGGTCAAAATTTTGTTATCTCAAGGGAAAATTGATGAGGCAAAAATGTTCTGTAAATCTTCCAATTCTTCCGCAGCGAGAATGATTGAAAAAGGAATCAGCCGTATCGGTAAACCGATTGAAGATATCAATATGGCAATGGAAAACCAAGGGAATCAAGAGGTTTATAAGCTGGAAAAAAACCTGAATATTCTGGCAACTTTATCCGGAGCGGGACCAATGACAGGATTTCTGGGAACGGTTGTCGGAATGGTTATGGCGTTTCACGAAATGGCAGAGCAAGGCGGAGCCAAGATTAATATGGGGGTGCTTGCCGAAGGTGTTTATACCGCAATGATGACTACGGTTTTCGGACTGATTGTCGGAATTATCGCCTATGTAGGTTATAATGTGCTGGTAGGTAAAATCAGCCGATTCGGACAGAAACTGGAGAACGAAGCCGCCATGTTTTTTGATTTACTAAACGAACCTGCCTAATGAAGATTAAAAGTAATAATAAGGTTACAGCAGAATTTAATATGTCGTCCATGACCGACATCATATTTCTTTTGCTGATTTTCTTCATTGTGCTACTCACAACGATGAGCCAGACCAATGCTTTGGATTTGGTGCTGCCTTCATCAGATGGTAAAACAGACCAGGTGGAAACAGTAGCTATCAGTATCAATGAGAATCTGGATTTTTTCATTGACCAGAATAAAGTTCCGGTTGAAGAGATAGAAGAACTGCTTCATCAGGTTTTGGCAGATAAAGAAAACAAAAATGTTGTTTTGCATGTGGCTAAAGGCGTGCCGATAGAAGAAGCGGTAACCATTATGGATATTGCCTATCGGAACGATTATAACGTAGTGCTGGCAGTAGAACCAAAAGACTAATTATGCTGAGAACTGATTCAGAAAGAAAATCATTTTTAATTACCAGCTCGATATTTACTATCCTGCTGTTGGTTGTATTTTTGTTTAAATTCAGCAGTAACCCAGAACCGTTTATGCAAAATGGTGGGGAAATCCTGATTCGCTTTGGAGATTCTACTAAAGGACGAGGTAACCAAAACCAACAGGTTGCTCAGGTGGTAGAAAACCAACCGGAAACCCGAACTGCAGTTGCTTCTTCCGCATCAAAACCGGCAGAACAAAGAGTTGTTACACAGAACACGCAACAAGCTACAACGGTTAAAAGTGCGGATAAACCAAACAAAAACACCCAGCAACAAACCCGCCAGACAGTAAGTTCTTCGACCAGCAACGCCTTGAATAATATTCTTTCCGGTAATGCCGGCGGTGCCGGAGATGATAATGTCGATGGTAACAAAGGAAGTAAAGACGGTAGTAAATATTCCAATAGTTACTATGGTAGCGGTCAGGGCACAAGTGTAGGTGGAGGCACCAGCTGGGGATTACAAGGACGTTCATTGGTTTCTAACAGACCTTATAAACCAGATTGTAATGAAACAGGAACGGTTGTTGTCCAGGTTACGGTAAACAGGCAAGGAATGGTTACCAATGCTGAACGGAGCCTGAAAGGAACGACCAACACAGCACCTTGTTTGGTAGAACCTGCTATCAAAACCGCCAAATCGTTCAGGTGGAAACCGGATAATAATGCACCGGCGTCACAGATAGGTTTTGTGGTTATCAACTTCAAAGTAGGCGGATAAATGAATTATCAAAATACGGTCGAATGGCTTTTTGCCCGGTTACCGATGTATCAGAAAATAGGGGCGAAAGCATTGAATAAATCTTTACTGCCTACACAAAATTTTCTGTCGCATGTCGGGAATCCTCATCATCAGTTTAAGTCTGTCCATGTGGCAGGAACCAATGGTAAAGGCTCGGTTTCTTCGATGATGGCTTCTGTCTTGCAAGAACAAGGTTATCGAGTAGGACTTTATACTTCTCCGCATCTCAAGGACTTCAGAGAGCGGATAAAAATTAACGGGGAAGAAATTCCGGAACAGGCAGTTATTGATTTTGTTGAGAAACATCAGCAATATATTGAAGAAAACACCATCAGTTTTTTTGAATTAACCGTTGTGATGGCGTTTGATTATTTTGCCCACCAGCAAACAGATATAGCTGTTATTGAAGTAGGCATGGGCGGGCGGTTGGATTCGACGAATGTAATCACACCATTATTGTCGGTCATTACCAATATAGGATTAGACCATACGGCAGTTTTGGGTAATACTTTGGGAAAAATTGCTGGCGAAAAAGCAGGAATTATCAAGCCTAAAATACCGGTAATTATTGGAGAGAAACATACGGAAACAGAAAAAGTGTTTGTAGAAATCGCTCAAAAAAATGAGGCATCGATTTATTTTGCTGAAGATAATAATCAAACAAATTTATATCAAACGGATTTAAAAGGAAATTATCAGCAGCAAAATATCCGGACAGTTCGGACAGCTTTGAAAATACTCGCCCAGCAAATAACCATTGATGAAAAATCAATAAAGAAAGGTTTAGCAAATGTGGTAAAAAACACCAAATTGCTTGGCAGGTGGCAGGTATTAAATGAATCGCCACTGGTGGTAGCAGATACAGCACACAATGCTCACGGTTTGCAACAAACAATGCAGCAGGTTGCTCAGCAGAATTTTGATAAATTATACATTGTGCTTGGTGTTGTGGACGATAAAGACCTCAATACGATTGTAGATTATCTACCAAAAACAGCTTATTATCTTTTCGTGCGACCAAATGTCGCCAGAGGTTTAGATGCTTTTGTATTGAGTGAGAAAATGCGTAATTACGGCTTTGTAGGAGAGGTTTGTTCTTGTGTTTCAGCCGGATATGAAGAAGCAATGAAATTAGCCACAAAAAACGATATGATTTATATCGGAGGAAGCACTTTTGTCGTCGCCGAGATTTTGAAATAAATTTTATTTTTTTATTTGCATATCAAAAAAAACATTCTATATTTGCACTCGCATTAATGCAGAAGGGCGATTAGCTCAGTTGGTTCAGAGCATCTGGTTTACACCCAGAGGGTCGGGGGTTCGAATCCCTCATCGCCCACAGAATAAAAAGTACACAAATTTAATTTCATAAAAAACCGATTAAAACATAATCGGGCGATTAGCTCAGTTGGTTCAGAGCATCTGGTTTACACCCAGAGGGTCGGGGGTTCGAATCCCTCATCGCCCACAGAATAAAAAGTACACAAATTTAATTTCATAAAAAACCGATTAAAACATAATCGGGCGATTAGCTCAGTTGGTTCAGAGCATCTGGTTTACACCCAGAGGGTCGGGGGTTCGAATCCCTCATCGCCCACAGAATATAAGCCGTTTGGATATCCGAACGGCTTTTTTGTTTTTAATTGTGTTACAGGATCTTAATAAGTGCGAAAAAACCTAAAAAAAAATTAACAAAAATTTTGGTCTATCTGATGAAACACAATACTTTTGCGTTTAATTAATCTAAATAAATTTAGCAGAAATGAAAAGTAAATATTTAATATTAGGGACTCTAATGTTAGCAACTGTAACTACGTCTTTTGCACAGGAAAAACAACCAGATAGTTTACAGACCGAATTAGATGAAATTATCATCCATATACAAAATAACAATAGTAAGCATTCAAGTAAGATGCCTTTGAAAAATATTGAAGATCCTCAAGTGTATAATGTGATTAATGCAGGCTTGATGGAGAATCAGATGATTTTTACGTTAGAAGATGCTTTTAATAATGTACCGGGTTTACAGATGATGTGGAAATCTACCGGGCGAGCAGGAGATGGAGGTACTTTCGTTAATCTAAGAGGTTTTTCAACCAATAATTCATTGAGAAACGGTTTGTCAGGAATAGTTTCTACAGAATTGGATGCCTTTAATATCGAAAAAGTAGAAATAATAAAAGGTCCATCTGCAACTTTGTTTGGCGGAATTCTAACTACTTATGGCGGGGTGATAAATAGGGTAACTAAAAAACCATTTGATTTTTATAAGGGAAGTGTAACCTTATCAGGAGGTAGTAATGATTATAGAAGAGGGCATTTCGATATTAATTTACCGCTTAGAGATGATAATAAGTTGCTATTCAGAATGAATACAGCTTATGTTAACGAAAAATCATTTCAACCTAATATATTCAATCGTCAATTTGCCTTTTCACCGGTATTGAGTTTTATTCCGAGTGATAAACTTAGGATAGATGTTGAATTCGAACATTTTAACCGCACTTCAGTAGGCGAACAAATGTTTTTTCTTTATGACAATCCTATAGCTTTAGGCTTAGATGGAAAAGATATTCGCGATTTAGGAGCTGATTATAATCAATCCTATTGGGGTAAAGGATTGACTACAAAAAGTATCTCTACCAATTTTTTTGGAACTGTAAATTATAAGTTTTCCGATAATATTATTTCCACAACTAGTGTCTCGACTTCATATAGTTTTTCACATGGTTACGGGCCATACATTTACCTAATTAGTAATGCAAGTTTATTACAAGATCCGGATGCTGTAGGCAATTCATTACTGTTGAGTAGTCAGTCTACTGATAATAGTAAGAGTAAAACCTTAGAGATTCAACAAAACTTCAATTTTAATTTTAAAATTGGAAATATGGAGAATAAATTGTTAGTAGGATTGGATTATTTAAGAAAAGATGATGATATCCATTTTTATAATGTAACCGGTGTTGCCGCTCACCCTGTCGGTTCATCCTTGCCCTTTGATGGAAATACCTTTAATAAGTCAACAGTTGATTTAGCTATGCAAGAAAATGGATGGCATTATCCAAGTGTAGGAGTGATCCAGACTTATAGTGCCTACATCGCCAATGTATTAAATGTTACACCTCGTTTTAACTTATTGGCCTCTTTGAGAGCTGATCAAATGGAAGCTGATGATGCGGTAAGTTGGAGTGGTAATGTCGAAGGGTATTCACAATTGTTTTTCTCTCCAAAATTTGGAGCTGTGTATCAAGTAATACCTCAAGAACTTTCACTGTTCGCTAATTATCAAAATAGCTTTACTAACTTAGGATATATCACCGTAGATGACCAATTCACACAAGAACTAGGAGATCCTGAACAAGCTAATCAGATTGAAGCTGGGATTAAAACAGATCTATTCAACGGCAGATTGTCAGCAACCTTAAGTGCCTATCAAATTAAAGTAGAAAATACATTACTTACTAGAGGATATATTGACGGAATTGCTATTTCAGAACAATCGGGTGAATTGGAAAGTAAAGGTGTTGAAATTGATGTAAAAGCTTATCCGGTTGATGGTTTGACAATAGTAGCAGGTTTTAGTTACAATGAAAGTAAGTATATTGAAGCTGCATCTGATGTGAAAAATTTAAGACCAAATACCGCGGGCTCTCCGTTATTAGCAAACTTTTATATTGGTTATGAATTCCAAAACACATTAAAAGGAATTGGTTTAGGATTAGGAGGAAATTATGCAAATGAAAATAAAATATATAATTCATCTGAATTTGGCGTATTTTCGCTCCCGTCCTATTTTGTATTAAATGCGAATGCTTATTACGATACAAAACAATGGCGTTTTGCTATTAGAGCTAATAACCTAACAGATGAACAGTACTGGATAGGTTTCACTACTGCCAACCCACAAAGACCACTCAGTGTAATCGGGTCTGTTACCTATAAGCTTAATTAATTAGTTAAATAATTTAAAGGTTGAATACTCGTAAGGGAAGGGTATTCAACCTTTATCACTTCATGTAATATGACTAAATCCAACAGAAAAAAAAAGAAAAACAAATTTAAGAAATGGACAGCAAAACTTCATTTATGGTTAGGCTTGTCTATAGGTTTGATTATATTTATTGTGTCAATTACCGGAGCTGTTTATGCCTTTCAAGAAGAAATTACTAACCTTGTCCGAAAAGAGGTAATATACAATAAGGAAATAGATATAGATAATAAAAAAACACTGCCTTTAAAAGTACTTGAGCAAAAAGTAAATGAATATGCTAAGGTTGATTACCCAGTACATTGGGTAAACGTTCCTATGAATAAAAATATGAACTACGTATTTTATTATTACGAACGCAATCCGGATACTTGGAATTATTTTGATGAATTTGTGATTTATCAATCCGTATATATCAATCCTTTTACAGGAGAAATTGTTGGAAGTTTTGATGAGAAAAATAGCTTTTTCAATATTATAAAATTTGTTCATTGGAGTTTGTTATTTCAATCTGACTGGGGAAAGTATATTACCGGAATACCGACTTTGATTTTTGTAATTATGCTCATCACAGGAATTATTCTTTGGTGGCCAAAAAACAAAAAATCACGTAAACAACGATTTTGGTTCCAGTGGAAAAATATAAAAAATTGGAAACGAAAAAATTATGACTTGCATAGTATTTTAGGTTTTTATTCTTCATTTATTGCTATTATTGCTGCTATTACAGGGTTGTTTTATAGCTTTTTCTTTATGCAAGCATTAATTTACTTCGTGTTTTCAGGGTTTAAAACAGAATATCCTGATTTTTCTAAATATCACGTTGAATATAATGCACAGGAAAGAGTAGATGATAGACTTGAAAAAATGTCAAAAAAAGTAGAAGAATTATACCCTGAAGCCTATGGATATGCCCTTGATTTTGGTCATGAACATATAGATGAGCATGAACATCCTTATTTCTCCGTATTTGTAAAACAATTAAGCTATTCATATCACATTAATCACGAGGTTATTTTTGATGAAAATACAGGAGAAATGCTGTACAACCATAATTACAACGATAAAAATTTAGGACAAAAAGCTGTAGCAGCAAATTATGATATCCACATTGGGGCGGTTTTAGGTATTTGGGGTAAAATAATTGCTTTTATTAGTAGTTTAGTCTGTGCTTCACTACCAATTACTGGTTTCTTGGTTTGGTGGGGAAGAAAAAATAAAAGAAAGTAAATAATCGAAAAATGGATTTTTTGAAGTGCATACATAACAAAAAGAAATAATTCTGCCCTACTAGAAACACGCATATAATCTTAATTGTAAAAATTATAGACTTTCAACTTTATTATTATATTTGTGAAAGAATAGATTAATATATAAGATATAGATGAAAATTTTAGAAGGAAAAACGGCAATTATTACCGGAGCTACACGAGGAATCGGTAAGGGAATAGCTTTGTTGTTTGCTCAGCACGGAGCAAATGTAGCGTTTACATACAGCTCGTCAGTAGAGGCAGCGACTCAGCTCGAAAATGATTTACAGCAGTTAGGTGTTAAAGCCAAAGGCTATCAATCTGATGCGGCAGATTTCGAACAAGCACAGAAATTTGTTGATGACGTGCTGGAATATTTCGGAAATATTGATGTTTTAATCAACAATGCCGGAATTACGAAAGACAACCTTTTGATGAGAATGGGCGAAGAAGATTTCGATAAAGTGATTGAAGTAAATCTGAAATCTGTTTTTAATATGACAAAAGCAGTACAACGCACTATGCTGAAAAACAGAAAAGGCTCGATTATTAACATGAGTTCGGTAGTGGGCGTGAAAGGAAATGCCGGACAGGCTAATTATGCGGCGTCCAAAGCCGGAGTTATCGGTTTCTCCAAATCGGTAGCGTTGGAATTAGGTTCGAGAAATATTCGTTGTAATGTAATCGCACCTGGTTTTATCGAAACTGAAATGACCGCAAAATTAGGCGAAGAAGTAATAAAAGGCTGGACAGATGCTATCCCGTTGAAACGTGGCGGCACACCAGAAGATGTAGCGAACGCATGTGTGTTTTTAGCTTCAGATATGTCGGCATATATTACCGGACAGGTAATCAATGTTGACGGCGGAATGCTTACTTAACTGAAAATAAAGAATAAGAAAACGTCTGGCGAAAGTCAGGCGTTTTTTTAGCGATTTCTGAAAACATTAAGAGCCTGTTTAATTTGTATTGTAAAAATGTTTATAGGTTATTTTTGTTTAAGAACAAGGCAAATTTTCAAAGGATAGCTCTGCTATCCTTTGAAAATTTAACGCGGTTATGACCAAAAAGAAGCATAAACAAATTATTAGATAAATTTTAAACAGGCTCTAAAAAAAAACATAAACCTTTAAATCCTTGAGTCATTTAATTTTAAACCTTTACCTTTGTTGCCAATCAGGATAAAAATCCTATTTAAAGACAGCAAAATGACAATAACAAAAAATCACGTAGTTACGTTGAACTACAAACTTCACACGGTTGAAGAAAACGGAGAAAAAGTATTTGTAGAAGAAACCACCAACGAAAATCCATTGACGTTTTTGCACGGAGCAGGAATGATGATTCCGAAATTCGAAGAAAATATTGACGGATTAGCCGAAGGAGAAAAAAAATCTTTTGTACTTTCTCCTGAAAATGCGTATGGAGAAAAAGACCCGAATGCTTTGGCACAATTGCCTTTAGATATGTTTCAGGAGTCAGGAATTCCGCCAGTTGGAGCGGCTTTGCCTTTGTCTGACAATAACGGAAATCAATTTCGTGCAACGGTGGCAGAAGTGACCGATACTGCAGTTGTTGCTGACCTGAACCACCCAATGGCAGGAAAAACACTGAACTTCGATATCGAAATTTTATCAACACGTCCGGCAACGGAAGAAGAATTGGCTCACGGACATGCTCACGGGGCAGACGGAACCGAAACACATTAATCTTATACGATTACTGATAGATGCCCGATGAAAGTCGGGCTTTTTTGTCTGAAATTTTTAGAGCCTATTTAAATATGAAAAAAATCAATGAGATATATGTGTTGTGAAAAAATAATCCTTAATTTAGTACCGAAATAGTAGTAGTTTTTTCATTTTTAAATGATTTTAAGTTATTGAACGAAGAAGACGCCAAAAAGGCGTCTTCTTTTTTTATAATTCTATATTCAAAAGCCGGGTAACTTCTTTGAAAATTTCTGAAGGCTGGGCAGAAAGTGTTATTTCTTCCAAACTTTTCGGGTGTGTAAATGTCAGTGAATGAGCGTGCAAAAGCATTGTTTTCATGCCGAATTTTTCCAGCCATAATTTATTTTGCTTATTACACCCATGCGGACGGTCGCCAATAATAGGATAAAGAATATGAGCCATGTGCTTACGAATTTGGTGCATTCTGCCTGTTATTGGTTCGGCTTCAACAAGGCTGTAACGGGAAGTGGAATGTTTTCCAAAAGGCAGATCAATTTCAGCACGTTGCACCGTTTTAATTTTGGTAACAGCATCTTGCAGAACGCCGTTGTCTTTTCGCAAAGCATAATCAATCGTTAGCTCATCGGGTGCGAATCCACGCACGATAGCCCAATATTTTTTCGTAATAGTTTTGTCGGTAAATTGCTGTGTCAGAGACTGATTAGTTGCTTTGTCCAAGGCGAATAACAAAACCCCTGATGTTTTTCTGTCTAACCGATGTGCCGGGTAAACGCGTTGTCCGATTTGGTCGCGAAGTAACTGTACGGCAAATTCGTCGGCATTTCGGGCAATAGAAGATTGATGAACCAGCAAACCGTGTGGTTTGTTGATGGCAACCAAATATTCGTCCTCATAGAGGATTTCTAAAGGCTTATTCATATCGCAAAGCCTCCACCGGGTCTAATTTTGACGCTTTAACGGCAGGATATAATCCGGAAACAATAGCCACAACAAAACAAGTGATTACTGCCGCGATGATAGCTACCCACGGAATAACAAACTCAAATCCGGCAAATTTCGTAAAGATATATCCGGTTAAAATCCCGAGTAGCATTCCGAGTAAACCACCCAGTTGGCTGATGATTAAAGTTTCTGTGAAAAACTGCCAGCGGATAGTGTTTTTGGTCGCTCCGAGAGATTTTCTGATACCGATTTCTTTGGTACGTTCGGTAACCGAAACCAGCATAATATTCATCAATGCAATAGACGAACCAAAAATGGTAATAACCCCGATTACCCATGCAATAATCGTCAAAGTCATGGTTTGATTTCGTAAACTATTGATGAGGTCGTCACTTCGGCTGATACCAAAATTATTGTCTTGTGCAGGGTTCAAACCTCTGATTCTACGCATGGTCAGTGTTGCCTGGTCAATAGCTGTATTCAGCATCTGTGGATTTTTAACCAGCGTTTTTATCTGATAATTGATATTTGCCTGAGAAAATAACCCGCGGGCAATTTGTATGGGAATAAAAACCCTAAAATCCTGATTGTTACCAAACAAAGAGCCTTTTTCTTTCAGTAGTCCGATGACTTCAAATTTCTTGCCCCGAACCGAAATCGTTTGCCCGATAGGGTCGATGTCTTTGAAAAGTCCTTTGGCAAAATCTGAACCCAAAACACAGGTTGAAGAATTATTCTGTATATCAAAATTATTAAAAACCCGACCTTTTTCTAATTCCAGTCCGCTGTTTTCAAAGAAAAAATCATCGACACCCAAAACGGTTGCCTCCGGGTCAGTTTTCCGGTTTTCTGATTTCACTTCCACACTCGATGCCGCCGTAAAAGATATGGAAGTTTGGGTATAAGGTAAATCCAGTTGTTGCTGATAAGCCACTGCTTGTTGATAGCTGATAACCGGATTGATTTTGGTATTGTCGGCGTCCCATTCCATGGAATAATCAAATCGGTCCATGTTGAAGGTATTGGCTCCCATTGAGGCAAAATTGCTCATCAACGAATGTTCCAAAGCACTTACAGCCGACAAAATCCCGACCAAAGCCCAAATCCCCGACGCGATGATAAATACTGTGAGTATCGTTCGCAGTAATTGTCCCCGAATGGCGGAAAGAGCTATCTTTGTGTTTTCTATAATCAGACGTAACATATATGTTTAGTAGAGAAAATGGGCAGATTGTTACATAGCCGTAAAAATATTTTATTCTGAAAAATTAAAATAAGATATTTGTAAAAAATAATAACCGAGATAAAAATGGCAAAGAAACCAAGCATTCCGAAAGGTACCAGAGATTTTTCTCCGAATGAAGTAGCGAAACGACAGTATATGATGAGTGTGATTCGGAAACATTTTGAGCGATTTGGTTTTCAGCCGATAGAAACACCTTCGTTTGAAAATGCAGACACTTTATTGGGTAAATACGGCGAAGAAGGAGACCGATTGATTTTTAAGATATTAAACTCAGGCGAAAAAGTCAAAAAAGCTGACTTGCAGGCTTTGGAAGAAGATAATTATGCAAAGTTTTCTAATTCGTTGTCCGAGAAAGCATTGCGTTATGATTTGACTGTGCCGTTTGCCCGTTATGTGGTGCAACACCAAAACGAAATTGATTTTCCGTTCAAGCGTTACCAGATGCAACCGGTTTGGCGTGCCGACCGTCCGCAGAAAGGGCGTTTCAGAGAATTCTGGCAATGTGATGCCGATGTAGTCGGTTCAAAATCATTGTGGCAAGAGGTGGAATTGGTACAATTGTACGATGCTGTTTTTTCTGATTTGGGCGTGAATGGCGTTACCATTAAAATCAATAACCGTAAAGTTTTATCGGGAATTGCTGAGGTTATTGGTGCTAAAGATAAGCTGATTGATTTTACAGTAGCGTTGGATAAATTAGACAAAATCGGTGCCGATGGTGTGCGGAAAGAAATGTTGGAAAAAGGAATTGCCGAATCTGCTATTGACAAGTTGCAACCACTTTTTGATTTGACTGGTAATTTTCAGGAAAAACTCGACGTGTTGAAACAATTATTGCAAGAATCGCAGGAAGGTATGCAAGGTATTGAAGAATTGTCTTTCGTTTCCAATCATATAGAAACAATCGGTTTGCAAACTGCACATTTAGATTTGGAAGTCACTTTGGCACGCGGACTCAACTATTACACCGGTTGTATTTTTGAAGTAGCTGCTCCCGAAGGTGTAAAAATGGGTTCTATTGGTGGTGGTGGTCGTTACGATGACCTTACCGGAATATTCGGGTTGAATAACGTTAGTGGAGTAGGTATATCATTTGGTTTAGACCGAATATATTTAGTGATGGAAGAACTTAATGTTTTTCCAGAAACCGTTTCCGTTAGTCCGAATGTACTTTTTCTGAATCTGGGCGAAAAAGAAACCGCTTATGCTTTGCCGATGATTACTGCCTTGCGTCGCAAGGGTGTTCGTGCGGATTTATATCCGGATAGTGCAAAAATGGGCAAGCAGTTCCAATATGCCGACAAAAAAGAAATTCCTTTTGTGGTACTGGCAGGAACGGCTGAAATAGAAAAAAATCTTTTTACCTTAAAAAATCTGCAGTCAGGCGAACAAAAAGAAGTCTCTGCGGACCAACTGATGAACGAATTGGTTGATTAAAAACATTAGAAGTTAATATACCACTATGACCTTAGACCATATTGACCCCAAAAAAAACATCATCATCAAAGGGGCGCATCTGCACAATCTCAAACATATTGATGTGGTTATCCCACGCAACAAATTGGTAGTAATTACCGGATTGTCGGGTTCGGGAAAATCCAGCTTGGCGTTCGATACTTTGTATGCCGAAGGACAACGAAGGTATGTGGAAAGTTTGTCGGCGTATGCCCGGCAGTTTCTCGGTCGGATTGATAAGCCCAAAGTCGAATACATCAAAGGAATTGCTCCGGCGGTGGCTATCGAGCAAAAAGTGAATACGAGCAATGCCCGCTCAACGGTAGGGACTTCTACAGAAATATACGATTACCTGAAATTGCTTTACGCACGTATCGGGCGGACTTTTTCTCCGGTGTCGGGCGAAGAAGTGAGAAAAGATACCGTTACCGATGTGATTGATTTTGTCAAAGAACAGGACGAAGGTAGCCGCTGGTTGTTGTTGTCGCCTTTGGCTGATGCGTCGGCAAAAAACATAGAACAGTTGTGTACCTTGCTTTTGGAACAGGGTTTTTCTCGTATGCAAGTAAATGAAAATACTTACCGCATCGATGAATATCTGGAACAAAAAGGTTGGAAAACAGACAAACTAGAGTCAGTATTTATCGTGATTGACCGAATTGTGGTGCGGCATGATGAGGATTTTTACAATCGCCTGGCAGATGCGGTTCAAATCGCTTTTTATGAAGGTAAAGGAAATTGTGTGATTCAAAATCATACCACCGGAAAACAATATGATTTCAGCAATCATTTTTCCCGTGATGGTATTGATTTTCCCGAACCGAATATCCATTTATTCAGCTTTAATAATCCGTACGGAGCTTGTCCGGTTTGTGATGGTTACGGCAATATGATTGGTATTGATGAAGATTTGGTAGTACCAAATACCGCTTTGTCGGTGTATGAAAATGCGATTTTTCCCTGGCGAGGCGAATCTATGAGCTGGTTCAGAGACCAGTTGGTTAATAATTCGCACAAGTTTGATTTTCCTGTACATAAGCCTTATTTTGAACTGAGTGACGAGCAAAAACAACTCATTTGGAAAGGAAATAAATATTTTACAGGACTCAATGATTTTTTTGCCGAGCTGGAAGAAAAAAGTTATAAAATCCAGAACAGAGTAATGTTGTCGCGTTATCGCGGTAAGACGAAATGCCGTAGTTGTGGCGGAAAAAGATTACGTAAAGAGGCGGAATATGTCAAAATAAATCAGCAGGCAATTACCGATTTGGTCGATTTGCCTTTGGACGAACTGGCATTGTTTTTTAAAAATATTCAACTCACCGATTTTGAGCAAAAAGTAGCAAAAAGACTTTTGTTGGAAATCAATAATCGCTTACAATTTCTGGCTGATGTTGGATTGAGTTATCTTACGCTCAACCGACGGTCGGCTACTTTGTCGGGCGGCGAATCACAACGGATTAATCTGGCAACGTCGTTAGGGAGTAGTTTGGTGGGGTCGATGTATATTCTGGACGAACCAAGTATCGGTCTGCACCCGAAAGATTCCGAAAAACTCATCGAAGTGCTGAAGAATTTACGGGATTTGGGTAACACCGTTATTGTTGTGGAACACGATGAAGATGTAATGAAAGCCGCAGACGAAATCATCGACATCGGCCCTGAAGCTGGTTATCTGGGAGGCGAATTGGTAGCTCAGGGAACGTATAGTGAAATACTGAAATCGGATTCTCTGACCGCTCAGTACCTGAATGAAAAACTAAAAATAGAAGTACCAACAAACCGGCGAAAAAGCAAGCATAAAATTTCTGTTAAAGGAGCGAGAGAAAATAATCTTAAAAATGTAGATGTCGATTTTCCGCTGGAATGTTTGACTGTGATTACCGGTGTGTCGGGTAGTGGAAAAAGTACGTTGGTTAAAAAGATACTTTACCCGGCATTACAAAAACATTTTACTGGTGTTTCCAATGAAAAAATAGGACAGCTGACTTCTTTTGGTGGTAATTTATCCGTGATTCAGAATGTGGAATACGTTGACCAAAACCCTATCGGTAAGAGTTCGCGGTCCAATCCGATTACTTATATCAAGGCTTACGATGACATACGCGATTTGTATGCCTCGCAGAAATTGAGCAAAATCCGGAATTACAAACCGAAACATTTTTCTTTTAATGTGGACGGCGGTCGTTGTGATGTTTGCAAAGGCGAAGGCGAGGTAACCATCGGAATGCAGTTTATGGCAGATGTACATTTGCCTTGTGAAGTTTGTCAGGGCAAACGCTTCAAAAAAGAAATTCTGGAAATAGAATACGAAGGTAAAAACATTGATGATATTCTGAATATGACCATTGATGAAGCCATGAATTTCTTTGAAGAACATCAGCAAACTAAAATTTCTCAAAAGATAAAATCTTTACAGGACGTTGGTTTGGGGTATATTAAACTGGGGCAAAGCTCATCAACCTTGTCGGGAGGGGAAGCTCAGCGTGTGAAACTGGCTACTTTTCTGGGTAAAGGAAGTAATAAGGAAAAAGTATTGTTTATTTTTGATGAACCTACCACCGGATTACATTTTCATGACATCAAAAAGCTGTTGATGTCGTTTGAGGCATTGATTGAAAACGGTCATTCGGTTATCGTAATAGAACATAACCTGGAATTAATCAAATGTGCCGACCATATTATTGATATCGGTCCCGAAGGTGGTAAACGGGGCGGCGAAATCATTGCTGTCGGAACTCCGGAAGATATTGTGAAAAACAGAAAATCAGTAACCGGGAAATATCTTAAAGACAAACTGAAGTGAAAATTAACTGCAAAGTTAACTAACCACAAAGGCACAGAGAACACAAAGAAATCTCTCTGTGTACTTTGTGTCTTTGTGGTTCAAAAAACAAATTTGCTATGATTGAAAACGAGATTTCCCGCCAAATAATCGGAGCTGCGATAGAAGTCCATAAGCAATTAGGTCCCGGTTTGTTGGAAAGTAGTTATGAAGCCTGTTTGGCATATGAGCTCAGGCAATTGGGATTGGAAGTGAAAACACAAGTCGCTTTACCTGTAATCTACAAAGATGTAAAATTAGATGTTGGTATAGAATTGACCTGATAGTTGAAAATAAGGTTATCATTGAAGTAAAAGCCGTCGAAAGTCTTGCTGATATTCATACAGCTCAACTTCTGAAATATCTTAAGTTGACAAATTTGAAACTTGGATTACTCATTAATTTCAACCATGTTAGGGTAGCCAGTGGTGTAAAGAGAATTTTGAATGGATATTTGTAGATAAAAGGCGTTAAAATAACCACAAAGATACAAAGCACACGAAGAAATCCCTCTGTGTGCTTTGTGTCTTTGTGGTTCAAAAAAACCTTTGTGGTTTATAGATAAAAGAACTTTTTACAAAAGTCCGTCCAGATGTCTGCCTAATTTAACCAAATCAGCATCTTTGTCTAAATCAATGCGGTTGTCTTTGATATAATCTTTAAGGTTGTTCTGAATGCTTTTATCAAACATTTTGATAAATCGGTTGGTTCTTGTTGAGAATTCCTGTGTTTTACCGTTTATCGTCATAAAACGTTTGTCGCTATCTCTTTTGTATTCCGGTTGGCTAGACGATTCATAGCTGTTTGTAGCTGTTTTCCCCGGTTTCAAAATCACTTTTTCCAATGTTTGGAATGCAATTTTTTCTCCTTCAAAAACTACTTTCATATATTCCGTATGTTCGGTATCGTTGTCGGTATATTTATAGAGTTTATAAGTAACCGAATTTGAGCCTACAAATTCAACAACAGTATTTACGTCTTTAGTCAGGTGGTATATTTCGCCGTCTTTGTCATATTCCATAATCCCGAGGTACGGATTAAAACGGATTCTAAATAAATCAGTACCTTCGTTCACGCGTGCAGACAAAAAACGGTCGTTGATGTACTGTGAGCCGGCAGTAACTTCGGGAGAATCGTCTCTTTTGGAAAAAGTAAGCATATCGCCACCTCTTTGCATCACTACCTGAGCGGTTGCCTCATCTGTTGCGATAAAACCAAGTATGGCGAATGTTAAAATTAATCTTTTCATAATAATTGTTCTTTACTTTAAAAATTTAGAGGGGCTAATATATAAAATTAATATACCATTATATACTATCAAACTGTTAAAAGGAATTTGTTGTAGCGTTATCCGTTCATGGCATCTACCACAATTCCGTTGTCATTCAACATTTGACGGAGCATATTTTCAATACCGTTTTTCAATGTAAAAGTAGAAGAAGGACAACCGCTGCATGCACCTTGCAAAATAACTTTAACCTGTTTCGTTTCCGGATTAAAACCTTGAAAAGCGATATTTCCACCATCGCCCGCCACTGCCGGTTTGATATATTCTTCAATAATATTAACGATTTGCTGCGAGGTAGTGTCCAATGACTCGAAATGAGCTTCCTTAGTTTCTTCCTGCATTTCGTTCGGTATTTTGGATTCATCAACGATGCTTCCACCATTTTCTATATACTCCTTAATAAAAGAGCGGACTTCCATCACGATATCATTCCAGTCAAAACTTTCGTATTTAGTGATAGAAATATAGTTTTCGTCGATAAATACTTCTTTAACAAAAGGAAAATTAAACAAGGCTTTAGCGATGTCTGACGAAACAGTTTCGTCAATGTTTTTGTACTCCAGCGTATTTTTGCTGAGTAACTTGTTCGCAACAAATTTCATTACACCCGGATTCGGTGTTGATTCGGCATAAACACTCACTGGCGATTTTTTCGTGTTTGCATCATCTGTGTCAATCAAAACTTTTCCGCCGTTTTTGATGAAATTCTCGATTTCTGTCTTAACTTCGTGCTGTACATCGGACCATTCAACGATAGAAAAACGTTCGATAGCGACAAAATTCCCGGAAATGTACACCGTTTTGACGAACGGAAGATAAAATAATCGTTGTGCTAAAGGCGAATTTTTTGCTTCGTCAATGTTTTTGAATTCATAATTCGTCCCATAGCTGATGAAATCTGGGAATTCGAACTTTACAACACTCGGATTCTGAGTGGGTTTTATAGTGACTGTAAACATTTTTTTTATTTTTTTTCAAAATTAACAAAGAAATATCGTTTGATTATTTATATTTGAAATTTAAACGTAAAATTAACATTTGGATGGTCTTTGTTAAAGGCTGTAAATATGTATAAAATATGATGAGATTTAAACATTTTTTCAGGTTAGTTGTAATACCTTTTTTATTGTTGAGTTATAGTGTAACGATGCAGGCACAGTGCGACCCACCGGTGGGCAATGCAAATCAAACATTGGTTGTGACCTATACACTTGCCGACCTTGAAGTAGAAGGAAATAATCTGACTTGGTATGCAGAGCCAAGTTTGGCCACTGAATTGGCAGAAGATACTGAAGCGGTAAACGGAGTAACCTATTATGTGACGCAAACCACCAGTGCATGTGAGAGTGCTCCTTTGGCAATCACAGTAACTTTGGATTATCCGGCAATTATGGTTTCTACAACACAATATACGGTAGAAGAATTAGTGGAAGATGTGTTGATTGATTCACCTTGTGCTTTTGTGGATAATATAACTTGGAGTACTGGTGTCAATTTCGGTGGACCTAATGGTATAGCTTATTTTGAAAATACGAATCCACTTTTTCCTATGGAAAGTGGGATTGTCCTTTCTACTGGAGATGTAAATAGTGCTCCAGGACCTAAACAAGGAGCTAATGGTACTCAGCATGGAGGTGCACCTGGGTGGGTTGGGGATGATGAATTACAAAACTATATGAATGGAATTGCTCCGCCATCGAATTATCATAATGCCACCATAATAGAATTTGATTTTAGGGCAAATTCTCCAGAGATGAGTTTTAACTTCTTGTTTGCGTCTGAAGAGTATGGAACCCATCAATGTAATTTTTCAGATGCGTTTGCTTTCTTTTTAACGAATACAGAAACGGGTATTACTACTAATTTAGCTCTTGTACCAGGGACAGACGATCCTATTTCAGTAACAACCATTAGAGACGGACAATGGAATGGCGGTTTTAATGGAGTATGTGGCGATGGAAATCCTCCGTCTATGAATGAAGAGTATTTTGGAGTCTATAATGCGGAAAATGCAACTACCCAGGCTCAGGCTGCTATTAACTTTCAGGGACAAACAGTTAAAATGACGGCGTCTTCTGAAGTTGAGGCGAATGTGATTTATCATATTAAATTGGTAATAGCGGATAGAGGAGACCAATCTTTTGACTCTGCCATTTTTATTGAAGGTGGAAGTTTCGATATCGGTGCACCAGATCTTGGTGGGGATAAATTAATTGTTGATGAGTCAGCTCTTTGTAGTGATGAGCCTTATGTGTTAGATACACAACTAAGTGCTGATGATTATGTTTTTCACTGGTTCAGAGATGGGTTGCCTATTCCTGGAGAAAATGGTCCTTCGTTAGAAGTGACCGAGTCCGGTACTTATTCGGTAGATATCGTACCTATAGGTGTTGGTTGTAACGAAAACCCAGAACCGGTAACTATTGAGATTTACAATTCGATAGTAGAAAATTTCCCGCCGGCTAATTTAAGGGAATGTAGGTCAGCAGGAGATGTTACTTTCTTTAATCTGGTGTATGCCATGGAAGGGGTAAATAATAACCCTAATGTAGATACGACTTATTACTTGTCTGAAGAAGATGCAGAAAATCAGGAAAATGCCATAGCGGATCCTTACCAATACGAACTGGCTAACAGTACTACCCAGCCTGTTACGATATGGGTAAGATTGCAAAGTACAGAAAACCCTTGTTATAAATTGACACACTTTGAAATCTCATTTAAAAACTGTGATTTTGAACTCAATCCACTACCAGATTTGATTATTTGTGGAGAAGGAGATACCGGAGTATTTGATTTTTCTCATTATACCAATTTAGTATATAATGGTAATTTAGGTTATACAGTAACTTATTATACTTCGGAAGAAGACGCGGAAGATGCAGTAAATGCAATTCCGGAAGCAGATATTAGTGCTTATGATGGTACACATGAAGATGTTATCTGGGTAAGAGTGCAAGATGATACCAATCCTGATTATTATCAGATAACGAGCTTCACCCTCCGGGTGCATGCCAACCCTGTCATCAACCCATTACAACAGCCATTGTATGGTTGTGAGGTAATAGGTACAGGCGGATCAGGGGAGTTTGATTTAAGTCTGAACATTGGTAATATTACGATGAACGAGCCGTATATAGAGGTAGAATATTACTTAACCGAAGCAGCGGCGGAGTTAGGCGATTCAAGTGTAGCCTTACCGACGGTTTATACAGGACCAAGTGGTACGATATACGCACGTGTGATAAACACACAAACAGGCTGTTATACAGTAACCGAGCAAGAGTTGATAGTAAGACCNGGAGATTGTTCTAAAAGGGCATAAAAAGTCCTCTGAAGCGTGTCTTTGGAATAACCACTATCTCTGGAAAGTGTTTTGTAGGTTTGTCTTTCAAGTACCCATTTTTTGAACCAAATAAAACGATTTTTGATTTTCTGTTCAGGTCGATTATTAGTAAACAATAAACCACAATTTTTACACTTAAACCGTTGTTTATTATTCTGCTTTCCCCAGCCAATTACATCTAAACTTTTACAAGACCAACATCGCTTTTTTTGCCATTTTTAAGACAAAGAAAAAGTTTTATGAAACACGTTTCATAAAACTTTTACCCAGCCCTTTATTCATAAGACTTACAAAGGTTTTTACCAACTATTTTTCAGTATTATGCCTAAATTTTAAACAGGCTCTTAATTCAACGTCAATGCACCGAGAATTTCTTCGGACATAAAAGGTCCACCCGGATATTTGGCTGTATAATCCAGATTCAACCAGACATTTCCGCGTTCGTCAATATGATAATGAATTTCTTTTCCTTTGCTTTCTTCGACAAAAAGTACTTCTTTGATTAAGTATATAGCCATTTCTAAATCTGCCCTGCTGCCAATCAGCATTTCCGGATACATGTGTGCTTTGGTGTGAATCAACCTTGGTGTGCCTCCCACCGCTCTGATTCCCGCCGCCATCAATATGGCGTGGTCATCGCAATCGCCTGAAAAATGCTGTAACGATTCGGAAGCTGTGGCGATATATTCCCGACTTTTCGGGTCATTCACATAATTCCATTTACTTTGTATTTCCTTGAAAACAGCAAAACACTGAATCAGCTGCCGGTGTTCCCGGAAACCTTTCACGTCCCTGAAATGTTTGGTCGTCGCTTTTAAGGCAAAATTACGTACTTCGGGCTTGTCATATTCTATCGCTCTAAGCACTTTGGATTTATTCGGAAAAGGTAATAATTTGGAAATGATAATATCCTGCGGATTTGGGTTTTCGCTCATTCCATATATCATCGAACGATAATCTTCATAAACAGCGTTGAAACCATAGCCCTGAAAAAGTGTTCCCCATATCAGAAAAATCAAATAACAGATTAAGGCAAATAAAACATATTTTTTCAGTGACATCAGCAAAATTTGCATGATAACGATAATAGCCAGAAACAGCAAAATCCTGTCCAAATGAAAAGGCCATTCGGGGTCTATCAGATTTTGATGAAGAATAATAAAAACCGGAACCAATATCAGCATGTTCAGCACAAAAATAACAATGTTGTCCCAAGGTTTAGGAATACTAAATCGGGAAACAGGGTTCAGATTTTTTTTTGTACCGGCTTGTTTTTCCATTCGGAATTATGCGATTACATCTTCGTATTTCAGCGGTTGTTCAATAATTTTATACTTCTGCAAATCGGAAACTGTTTGTTGAAAAACCTTTTCGCTCATCTGTTGTTGAGACCATCGGGTAACGCTCAGCCATTCTTGCACATTTTCCGGTTTTTGTCCGAAAACCTCACTGATTGTTCTGTCAATACTCGGAATAATCCTGAATTCAGCGGTTGTTGTATTGATAATTTCCAACAAACTTTCAATAAGCGGTTTGTTGCTCTGCACAAAATCACGGTGTCCCACCAAAACAAAACTCTGCCATGGTGTCGGACATACGCCTACTCTGCGGAATATTCCTTTATCCACAATGGGTTGAGTCATAAATCTGTCCCACATGAAATAATCTGCTACATCATTTTGTAAAGCTTCAATAGCTCCTTCCAGTGTGTGAATTACTTCAAAATCTACTTCGTCTTCCGACCAGCCTTGCTGACCGGCATTGACCAAAGCCATCAAGTGAGAACCCGAGCCATAACGGCTGATTGCCGCTTTTTTTCCGCGTAAATCGTCCACAGTTTGGTAAGGCGAATGATGAGCAACGAAAATTCCCCATTGCAAAGGCGAACTAACATATTCCTGCACCAGCAAAGTCGGGTTGCCCAGCGAAATATCTTTCAAAATTCCTTCGGTTAATATAATTGCCAGGTCAGTTTCTTTATCTCTGAGCATTTGGCACATTTTCCCTGTTCCTTCGGGAATATCTGTCCATTCCAGGTCAATGCCTGCCTGAGCAAAATCGCCCGATTCAATACACATTTTCCAAGGGTAATTAAAATGCTCAGGAACGCCAATAATCTTTACTTTTTTCATCGTTTAACCTCCTACTCTTTTTACTTGATAACCTTTGTTTTTCATATAATTCATAATCTTATCCCGAAAATTACCCTGAATGATAATTTCACCGTCTTTGACTGAGCCTCCAACTCCGCACAACGTTTTTAAATCTTTGGACAACGTTTTCAAATCGTCACTGTTTCCAACAAATCCTTTGATGATTGTTACTACTTTCCCACCCCGGTTTTTCTTATCGAGATGTGCTTCCAGCCGTTGTTCTTCGGGCGAAAGTGTTTCTTCTGTTTCGGGTTCGTTGTTTAAATCAAAATCGTCGTTGGTAGAATAAACGAATCCTCCCAAATCTTCCAAACTGTTTAATTTCTTTGCCATAAATGATATTCTTTTAATCCGTCTATGGGTTTTTGTACAAATTTTCCTGCCTGCAAATTATATTTATTCAATGATGATTTAAAAAAATCTTGCAACAAATATGCCACCGACCCCACAAAATGTACCGGAACACGGCGACTTTCTTCAAATTGTAAAATATAATTTTCCATGAAAAAATCGACGGTATTTTCAATAATCCGACGCATAAAATCATGCGATTGATTTTCTATCAGAAAAGGTAGAAATCCTGCCAGAAAAGCATTCGGATTTTCTTTTTTATAAAAATGATTTTTGAGCGTGTCTGCATCTAAATCATATTGATTTTCGAAAATAATCCGTAAATCTTCAGGCATTTTCCTGAAATAATAAGAACGAATCAGCTGTTTGCCAAAATCACTTCCGCTGCAATCGTCCATAGCGATATAGCCCAGCGAATTGACTTTCTGAATTAATTTTTCTCCATCAAAATAGGAACAATTCGACCCTGTACCATTGATGCACACAATTGCCGGATTACCTTGCGTGGTGGCGTAAACTGCGGCATAAGTATCTTCCCGGACATCTATTTTTTTCAAATTCGGGAAAACCGCAGCCAAAGCAGTTTTCATATAATCGACAGAGCGTGGTGTGCCACAGCCAGAACCGTAAAAATACAATTCCTCCACCTGATTTTTTATGGCTTCGATTTGAGCAGATTGCCTCATTCTTTTTAGTAAATCCTCATGACTGAGTACTTCGGGATTCAATCCTAATGTGCTCGTGAGTTCGCAATCTGTTTCAGACTTCATGATTATCCAATCGGCTTTGGTCGAACCGCTGTCCACAACTACTTTCATCAGCCTATTTTATTACAGAAATAAACTGTTAAATCTAATAATTTGGCGGCATAGCCATATTCGTTATCATACCACCCTACTATTTTGAAAAATGTGTCGTTCAGTGCAATTCCTGCCTCGGCATCAATGATAGAAACTCGGGTATCAGATACAAAATCCTGAGACACAACAGCTTCGTCAGTAAAGCCCATAATGCCTTTCAGTTCATTTTCTGAAGCTGTTTTAAAGGTTTGCATAATATGCTCGTAAGTAGTTGGTTTTTCTAATTTTACGGTCAAATCTACTGCGGAAACATTCAGTACCGGCACACGAAACGCCATACCTGTCAATTTGCCTTCCAGTTCCGGAATTACTTTCCCTACGGCTTTCGCAGCTCCTGTAGATGCTGGAATGATATTTTGCATCGATGCTCTTCCGCCTCTGTAATCTTTTTTTGACGCACCGTCAACAACTGCTTGCGAAGCTGTAACTGCGTGAACAGTTGTCATCAAACCTTCTTTGATTCCATAAGTATCATTCAGAACTTTTACCATCGGTGCCAGACAATTGGTCGTACAAGATGCGTTGGAAATCATGTTTTCGTCAGCCGACATTTGCTCGTGATTAACCCCCATTACGTACATTGGGATATCACTCGTCGGAGAAGAAATCACTACTTTTTTTCCTCCGGCATCAATGTGAGCCTGAACAGTTTCCCTGGATTTGAATATACCTGTACAATCCACTACGGCATCTACTCCCACTTCGTTCCATCTCAGCTTTGACGGGTCTTTTTCTGCGGTTACCCGAATTGTTTTTCCATTGATAATCAAT
Organism: Avrilella dinanensis; assembly: GCF_002807015.1. GTDB lineage: Bacteria > Bacteroidota > Bacteroidia > Flavobacteriales > Flavobacteriaceae > Flavobacterium > Flavobacterium dinanensis. The sequence continues at coordinate 2,021,741 of NZ_NIPO01000001.1, forward strand.
TTATTGCCTAAAATATTTACTTCGTGGTTCCATTTACCGTGAACAGAATCGTATCGCAATAAATAAGCCAATTGCTCAATATCCATTAAATCATTGACAGCAACAACTTCTATATCATTTCTCTCTATCGTTTCTCTGAATGCCAGTCTGCCTATGCGTCCGAAACCATTTATTCCTATTTTTATCTTTTTCATATTGATTAATTAAATTGATAGTATATCTGAAATTCTGATTAATTCTTCATCAATAGCTGATGAGCCTTTGATGGCTTTTTCGAGCGGAACGGTTACCACTTGCTGATTTTGTAATCCAACCATTACTCCTTCTTTGTTTTGTAATAGTAATTCTACCGCTTTTACGCCTAAACGGCTTGCCAGAACTCTGTCAAAACAAGTAGGAGAACCGCCTCTTTGCAAATGTCCGAGGACGGAAACCCGTACATCATATTCAGGTAAATTTTCCTGTACATATTCGCTTAATTCAAATACGTTTTTTCCAATTTTATCACCTTCTGATACCAATACAATACATGATGATTTTCCTGATGCTTTACTTCGTTTCAGTTTTTCCAGTAATTTAGGCAATCCAATGTCTTCTTCCGGAATAAGAATTTCTTCTGCTCCTGCTCCGATACCGGCGTTCAATGCGATATGTCCGGCATCTCTGCCCATTACTTCTACAAAAAACATTCGTTTGTGCGAAGTAGCCGTATCCCGGATTTTATCCACGACTTCAATCACTGTGTTTAATGCGGTGTCAAAACCAATGGTGTGTGACGTTCCGTAAATATCGTTGTCAATGGTTCCCGGAACACCGATTACAGGAAAGTTAAACTCACGAGAAAACCGATAGGCTCCGGTAAAGCTACCGTCGCCACCAATTACAATCAGTGCCTGAATGCCTTGTTTTTGAATTTGCTCAAAAGCTTTTTTTCGTCCTTCTTCCGACATAAAATCTTTAGACCGGGCGGTTTTCAACATGGTTCCGCCTTTACTGATAGTGTATTTCACATCTCTCGGTCCGAGTTCTTTGAAATCACCTTCTATCAGTCCTTGAAAACCTCGGTAAACCCCGAAACAAGCTACCTCATAAAAGGCACAAGCCCGTACAACTGCTCTGATAGCCGCATTCATTCCGGGGGAATCGCCTCCGGAAGTAAGCACCGCAATTTTGGTAATAGTTTGGTTCTTCATAGCCTAATTTTCTGTCTGATAAAGCGTGTTTTGATTCTGTTCTTCAAAACGATTTTCTGAATATTTTGTCTGTTCTACTGTATCGTTTTGCACTGGCAATTGCTCTTGTTTTTTCTTTTCCTCCTCTTCCAAACGCTCGCGTTCTCTTCTTGCTCTTTCTTCAGATTTAAGGAATATTTTTTGCCACAATTCTCTGAATGTGTTAAAATCTACCTCGTAAGCCAAACCAACTCCTTGGGTATAACCGATCCCTTCTCCGAGATAAGTAATATTGTTTTCCCGGTTGAAAACCTGTGCCCGGAGCGAGCCGTCTTCATTCAGTAAAAACTGTATTTCCACATCGCCCACAATGGCATTGTCTTCACCACCGACCGGAACCCCTAATTTACCATTAAACACCACTCTATCACTCAAATTGGTAGATACATTTACTCCTACCCTTGCCGATTCACTGTCTGATTCTGAATATGGATTTCTCTCTCTCTGTGTATAATTAAACCCAACCTTAACTTTACTATCTTCATCGGAAAACATATCGCCAACCATATTTCCGGCACGTTCGAAAAAACTTCCGTATGCAGCTGTTCCCGCATTTTCAGCATCAATAAAATTACCTGTTGCCAGTAATGCCATCGCTTGTGCGTTGCGTAAATCATTATCAGCCAATGTATATTCAATTTCTGATTTTATGGTGGAACTCACGTTCGGGAAATCTATCAGAAAATCAAAATTCGGACTGGTCAAATTTCCTGTTAAAACCAACGTAACATCGGTATCAATCTTTCTGTTAATCATAGAACTTTCTACTATCACGCCCGGATTCGCCTGTGTGTGATAAACTGCTTCCAAATTGAGTACAGCATTCATCGGATCACCGTCCCACACAATAGTTCCGCCTCTTTTTACATTTAACTTTTTGTCAATAATTACATTAAACTTATAGTTATATTCTCCTTCCTGTATGGTATAATTTCCCCACATATTGAACCTTCCGAGTGTATTAATCGCCATTTTAATATAACCGGAACCTTTGCCTTTCATTCCGTGTCCGGTTGCCTGGTCGATAATCACTTCTACTTCAGCATCGGGTGTGATGACCAAATCAAAATCAAGCTGAATACCACCGTTTTGTACGTTTTCTACTGACTCGAAAATACCTTGCTCACGCAGTTTTTTTTCTTCTTCGGTAAGAAAATGAATAAAATTATTATCACCTACACCACCGGTTTCATCTAATGGAATTTTGATTTTCGTACCCGGTTTTGACCTTGCCTGCACAGCGATATTCATAGTTTCTGCCGGACCTTTGAGTGTTGCTGTTCCATCAATAAATGCCGTTCCGTAATAAGGAACTTCTTCCTGGGGTTCTAAATCTAAAACCATCAGATTATCGGAATTTATGGATAAATCCAATGCCCAGTTCTGAAAATTATGATGAGATATGCTTCCGTTGATGATTCCTTCCGTTTTATTTTTGGTGTCAATCAGCTTTTGCTGGTTAAGCGTAAAACTTTTTTCTGTGATATGCAGTTCTGTTTGGGGTTCAAAACCATAATCTACTCCGGTAAAAACCGGTCGCATACCGGCATCGTTCAAATAAAGCGTTCCGTCCACTTTCGGATTTTTATGACTACCTCCGACCTGCAGCACTCCACTGGCATTACCTCTCAAATCTGAAAAAATGGATTGTAAAAACGGAGCGAGAACTTTCATGTCAAATTCGTCCAACCCGACTTCGGCATTTAATCGGCTGTTTTCATTTAAGAGTTTTAGTTTTCCGTCTATGTAAAACACCTTTTTACGATCGTTAGTAATAGTAGATTGAATATCAAAATCTTCCAACGTTTCACTACCCTGAACAGCTAGATTAAATTCGCCCAAATCTACATCGTTTATTGCTAAATTGGTAATATGTATGTCTGTACTCGGGTCAAAAACTTCTTTATCCTGATGCAGCTTTGCTTCTCCGTTAATCAATCCTTTGAAAGACAAACCTTCCAAGGCAGGTGTAATTTTGTTCAAATCAACCTCATCGAATGTAAGCAGGAAGTCTTTGTAATCATCGCCTTTCAGACCTCCGTCAAGCACTACCTTTTGCCCTTCATGTGAAAGCGTCAGATTATGGACTTCAAAATCATTAATTTCTTTGTTGAAGACCACTTTGTTTTCTTCATTTTCCTCTTCGTTGATATACCACATAAATTGTTTGAAATTCACTTCAGACTTATTGAAACCAACGATTGAGCGGTTTTCTTCATCAATGGTATAGTATAAATTGAGGTTGTAAAAATCTTCTTTTTCGTTGCCCCCGACAAATTCTGTACGGGCAAATAAGGTATCGTTTTGCGTTACATTAATAAAGTTAAAATCAGTAATATTATAGCTTTTAAGACTGATGGAGTCAATCGCAATATAGGTATTGTAAAGCGGGTTTTGGTTATCAACCTGCAAATCGATATTTGCCAATCTGTTGCCGGAAACATTCACAAAAGGCGTGGTAAAATTGAGCTTAAAATCTCCTTCATCAGCATTGATTTTTCCTTCGATTTGTGTTTCTTCACTGATTTCTACCTGCGGGGCAAAAAGGTTTACAATTTTATCATTGATAACAAAATTAAAATCTACATATTGGTTTTCTTCCAGTTCGACCGGGGAATAATTGGTATATAAACTTCCCAAAGCATTTTCTACAATGCTCGCCAACTGATTGACCTTAAACCGTCCGTTGATATAACCTTCTGCAATATCCTCAGATTTAAAAGAAATCAACCGTGTTTCATCTTCCAGGAATCGTGCATCTGCCTCAAAATTAGCAAATTCGTAGGTGTCATGTGTATTTGTGTAAACAGCATTTTCCAATAAAGCTGTTCCTTCAAAATCATCAATATTGGTTCCTTTGGCATTGACCTGCAACTGTCCTTTGAAATTACTGATACTGTCTTTAACGAATCCTAAAGCCTTGAGGTTAAGACTTTCTATATTTGCCACGAAATTATATTCATTAGGTTTGGACGTAAAATCTATTTCTCCATCAAAATCTAATTGGGCATTTGGATCTTTACTACTCACAAAACCCTGATATTTAGGTAGTTTTAAATTTCCATCAACCAGAATGTTTCTATAAGTATAACCATTGAAGGTCAGGGCAAAAATCTGTCCGGTCAATATTGTTTGCAGTTTATCGGTATCAAAACTTTTTCCGTCCACAAATAAATCTATGGTTGTTTTTCCGAATTGCTTTTGCCCGGAAATCTGACCTAAATCAAAGTCATCAAGAATAATATTCCCGCGATAAGTAGCCTGGTCTTTTTGGTTAATTTTTGTCAGTTCAATGTTCGTTTCTGCATAGCCGATTTGCGACAAAGCCTTAATATCGGCACTGATGTCAAAGTTGGAATAAGTCAGGTTTCCGGACAAATCCAGCCAGCCCACCTTGCTGAATTCAGCAGGAAGTGCTTCTCCGAGAACCTCCGGAAGCAAAGCTGTTGCCCGCTCCCGATTGATATACAACCTGTCTAAACTTGTCGTAATTTTCAACTTATCGTTGCCTTGCAGAAGACTTTCAAACTTAAATTGTCCGATAATCTGAGAGCCTGCCTGGTCGCTTAAAATCGTGTTGGCAAGAACGAAATCGTTAAGCGTTCCTTTAGCAATCGTCTGTAAATACAATGTTTGGTCTGCACCCACACCATCGTAAAAATATCTGATATCATTGGACGATAATTTACTGGGTTTAATATCTAGCAACAGGTTCACTTCCTCAGTAAAATTTTTCAGTCCACCCTCTTCATAGGTCATATTTACTTGCCCTTTCAGCGTGGTTCCATCTGTATTAAGTAGCAGATTATTAAATTTCATATAGGTATTATCCATCGCAAAATCGGTGGAAGAATTTTCGAGCGACAATCCGCCGAAACCGACCAAATCCAATCCTCTTACTTTCGCCTCAATGTTTGAGCCTTTGATACGCAAACCTTCTACTTCCCCATTAATCCCCGTAAAATCAACCGATTCTGGATTCGGTTTGTTATAATCCTTTATACTGAAATTTCCGTTACTGACTTTAATATTGTCAATTTTCATCAGGAAATTTCCTTCGCCCTCCGAACCGTCATCAAAAACTGCAATAAATTTATCCAGGTTACTGATGGTATCGTTTTGATAAGTCGTAATATGAAAATCAAGATTGTTTACCTTCGTATTTCCAAAAAAGAGTTGTCCACCAACTAACGACCTCACGTCCAGAATGTTGGTTTGCAAATTATCGACTTTCATCAATATGCTATCCTGGTCATCTTTAACCCAGACATCGCCAAGCTTAACCGTCCCGCTCAGGTCGATAGACACCGTACTGATATTGGTTTTTATATCAAATTTCTCATTGATTTTACCGGTCGCAAAACGAGCCAGTGAAGTTTGCACCGAAGGTAACGACAAAGCAATAGCCAATCCTACTATCAGAATTAACAATAGCAGAAAGATATAAATTAGTGTTTTATATAATTTTTTGATAAGCCGATTATGTTTAAATTTGCGTTAGTTTTTATCCTGAATATAAAAGAAACAAAAATACATTTTTTCATTGATTTTCCCATAGGATTTAAGACTTATTTACAATATTATCAACTCCTTATTTTATGACAAAAAAACATTATCTGCTGGCGATTGAGAGTTCTTGTGACGACACAGGTGCTGCCGTTTTGTGCAATGACACGGTGTTGTCTAACGTAATTGCCGGGCAGGAAATACATGGTTTATATGGCGGAGTTGTTCCTGAACTGGCATCGCGGGCTCATCAGCAAAACATTGTTCCGGTGGTTGATATCGCACTAAAAAAAGCTAATATTTCCATTAATGATATTGATGCTATTGCCTACACGCAAGGTCCCGGACTGATGGGTAGTTTGCTTGTTGGCGGTGCATTTGCCAAGTCCTTGGCGATGGCTTTGCACGTACCTTTGATTCCGGTTAATCACATGCAGGCTCACATTCTGGCTCATTTTATTGATGATGCCGGAAATGAAAAACCTGAATTCCCGTTTTTGGCATTAACCATCAGCGGCGGACACACACAAATTGTCCGGGTTGATAATTATGATAATATGACTGTTTTGGGCGAAACCACCGATGATGCTGTCGGCGAGGCTTTTGACAAAACCGCAAAATTGCTCGGACTTGCCTATCCCGGCGGTCCGTTGATTGACAAATATGCCCAACAAGGCGAACCTATTTATCCGTTTACTAAACCAAAAGTTGATGGATTGAATTTCAGTTTCAGCGGATTGAAAACACAAATCATGTATTTTATACAAAAAGAGCTGCAGAAAAATCCTGAATTTGTAAACGAAAATATCCATAATATTTCTGCATCGGTACAAAAAATAATTATTGATATTTTGATAGATAAGATTGAAAAAGCTGTCAGAGAAACCGGTATCAAACAAGTCGCTATCGGCGGCGGCGTGTCGGCAAATTCGGGAATACGAAACGCTTTACTACAACAAGAAAAACAAAAAAACTGGAAAGTATTTATTCCTAAACTCGAATATACCACCGATAATGCCGCGATGATTGGTATTGTGGGGTATTTCAAATATATTCATCAATCTTTTGACACACATCAACCTTTGTCAAAAGCCCGATTATCTGTTTAATTATGCAATTATTTTATAACGCTGAACTCACTGACCAAAATCATTTCCGTTTCGACAAAAATGAAAGTACACATATTATTAAAGTTTTACGTAAAAAAAATGGAGATATATTACATATTACCAATGGGTTAGGATTTTTATTTGAAGCCGAAGTTATTCTTGATGATATCCGGAATTGCGAGGTAAAAATTATTAAAAAAACATTTTTTGAACCTTCTTCTTTCCAGACACATATTGCCATCGCTCCGACAAAAATGAATGACCGATTGGAATGGTTTGTTGAAAAAGCAGTGGAAATCGGTGTACATGAAATCACACCTATTATCTGCGACAACTCGGAACGTAAAGTATTGAAAACGGAACGAATACATAAAATTGCTGCTGCTGCCATGAAACAATCTCTACAATATTATCTGCCGAAAATTAACGAGCCGGTTTCTTACAAAGCATTTATGCAGCAAAATTTCGAAAGAACTAATTTATATATTGCTCATTGTGAAGAAGATAAAAACAAAAAACACTTATTTGATTTGGTTACCGAACATTCAAAAAACCTGATATTGATTGGTCCTGAAGGCGATTTTTCAGATAAAGAAATCACTTTAGCAAAGTCCGGAAACTTCCAGCCTGTTTCACTCGGACATAACCGTTTGCGAACCGAAACCGCGGCTTTGGTCGCCGTACATACTATCGCTTTAAAAAACGAAAGTTATGAGCGATAATATTTTAAGCGAAGAAGTACAGCGTTTTATTAATCAACATCTTAGTGAAGATGTAGCTCAACTGGCTTTACATCAAAATCCTTTTCCTGATGTGGATTGGCGATTGATTTTACAACAGATTCAATCCAAACAAAAATGCAGAGAAAAACTTCCCACATGGTTTGCTGCACCTATGATTTTATATCCGACAAAAATTTCTATTGAACAAAGTTCTTCCGAAATTTTGGCAAAGCATAAAAGTCAGTCCATTACCGGGGAAAAGTTAATTGACCTTACCGGAGGCTTTGGCATAGATGCTTTCTACTTTTCCAAGCAATTTGAGCAGGTTGTACATGTCGAAATTAATCCGGAATTATCTGAAATCGTCCGGCATAACAGCGTGTGTTTAGGAGCAAAAAACATTGACGTTTTCCAAGGTGATGGTTTGGAAATTTTACAGAATCTAAACAAACAGTTTGATTGGATATACATTGACCCCGCACGCAGAGATAATCAACAAAAAAAGGTTTTCCGTCTTGCTGATTGCACACCTGATGTAACCAATCTAATGGACGAATATTTCACATTCTCTGACCGGATTTTAATCAAAACCGCCCCACTGCTGGATATTTCACAAGGTATAAAAGAATTACAGTTTGTTGAAAAAATAGACATTGTTTCACTCAACAATGAAGTGCGGGAACTGCTTTGGTATCTCAACAAAAACCATAAAAGTGAACCAGAGCTGTTTGTGACAGATTATGATATTTCCGGAAATAAAAAAACAATGCAAATTCCTGTTAGTGACGACGAAAATGTCACATACAGCTTGCCGAAAAGTTTTTTGTATGAACCAATTTCCGGACTGTTGAAAAGCGGTTGCTTTAATTTTATCAGCAATAAATTTAAGGTAGAAAAATTGGATCGGCACACGCATTTATACACCAGTGATGAACCACAGGATTTTTGGGGAAGGCAATTCAAAATCATTAGTTGTGAGCCTTTTTCTAAAAAAGCGGTGCAATTCTGGGCAAATAAAAAAGCAAATATTAGCTGTCGTAACTTCCCGATGAAACCTGAAGAAATCAGGAAAAAATTTAAAATTAAAGACGGTGGCGAACAATATCTATTCTTTACCAGTGCAGAAAACGGGGCAAAAAAACTGATAATCGCTTGCGAGAAATTCAGCTGATTTAAAAATTATTCAACCATGAATTATACAGATTTATCCTTTAAATAGATTCTAAAACAAGCTGATAATATAATAAATCCCCATCGCTATTAATGCCGAAACCGGAATGGTTAATATCCACGCCCACAATAAGCTAATGGTTACTCCCCATCTTACAGCAGAAATACGTTTGGTTATCCCTACCCCGATAATTGAACCGGAAATCGTATGTGTGGTCGAAACCGGTACGCCCAAATGTTCGGTCACGTAAAGCGATATAGCTCCGGCAGTTTCAGCGGCAACTCCTTCCAGCGGAGTCACTTTGGTAATTTTTGATCCCATGGTTTTAACGATTTTCCAGCCACCACTCATCGTTCCTAATCCGATAAAAATGAATGAAGCCAACGGCACCCACCACCAATGTTCTACAAACAACTTAAATGTATCTACATTATCAGCCAGATAAGCCGGGTCTTTATCTACATTTACATGGTAAAAAATAACTGCCGCTCCGATAATTCCCATCACTTTCTGAGCATCATTACCTCCGTGCCCTAAACTAAACAATGCTGACGACACCAGCTGCAATTTTTTAAACCATTTATCTGCTTTATGCGGGTTAGATTTCCGACATATCCAAAGTATAGCAACGGTAATAAGGTACGCCAAAATCATACCCAGCAAAGGTGCTGCGAATATGAACAAAAATATCGGAATTACTTTAGCATAAACAATTACGTGCTCGCCAGCGGCAGAAAAACCACCAGCATGTGCCACAGCTGCACCAATAAAACCACCGATTAGTGTGTGCGAAGACGAAGAAGGAATCCCTAATTTCCAAGTCATCAGATTCCATATAATGGCAGCAATCAGACCAGCTAATATCACTTCGAGCGTGATGAATTGTTCGCTGACTGATTTGGCAATCGTGTTTCCGATTTTGAATTCTCCAATAATATAAAGCGAAATGAAATAGGCGGCAAAATTAAACATCGCTGCCCACAAAACTGCCATGAATGGCGAAAGTACTCTTGTTGTAACGATAGTAGCAATAGAATTTGCTGCATCATGGAAACCGTTGATATAGTCGAATCCCAAAGCCAGAATGATGATAACTATCAGCAAAATCCCTTGAGAATTGCCTAGCATTTCTAAGAAAAAATCCATAACTGACTATGCGTATTTAACGGTTACTGTTTCCAAAACATTGGCCACTTTCCGGCAACTGTCTGTAGCAGACTCCAACGCCATCATTACTTCTTTGTAACGGATAATATCCATCATATTGGTTTCGTTCTCAAATATATCCGCCACTGCCCTGTCAAAAACTTTATCCGCTTTTCTTTCCAGACGATAAATCACTTTACAGCTCTCGGCTATCTGCGGCAGGTTTTTATTATCTTTCAGTCCCAGCAATGCATTATGCACCTCGGTACAAGCTTCCAGATTAGCTTCTGTCAACTTACGCAAAGGTTTGGTCACTTTGTCAATCTGATACAGCCTCATACGACTGGCAGCATCGCTCAAATTGTCTGCTACCTCATCAACCGCACTGATAATCGCATGAATATCCTCACGGTCAAACGGCGTAATAAAACTCTTTCCAAGCTCGACTCTGGTTGTTTGAGCAATGTTTTCTATTTCAGATTTCAGCTTTTCAACTTCTTTCAATAAACCATCGCGATTTGGGGTATTAACCGCCTCGTGCAATGTTTCCGATAAAAGTTTTAACTTAACAGCAGCCCGCTCAAACAAAGGGTAAAACACTTTATCTTTTGGTACCAGATATTGGAAAATATTATTTAATGAAGCCATCTTTTTAAATTTTTTACAAATGTAGTCAGGATAGCGATTAGGTATTTTGTTTGTTTGTTATCAAAACTTTATCTCAATGTTATCTTATTGTTAAGAATGTTGTTATAATAGGCTCGCAATTAAATTAATCAAAGTAAAGGAAAGTCTGTATATTTGCAGGAAATACATCATATATCATGAATTATCTTTCAGTCGAAAATATTTCCAAATCATATGGCGAACGTACGCTTTTCGAGAACCTGTCTTTTGGCATCAATAAAGACCAGAAAATTGCATTTATCGCCAAAAACGGCTCCGGAAAAACCACCATTCTGAATATCATTGCCGGCAAAGACACGCCCGATACCGGACAAGTGGTTATGCGAAAAGATATTAAAATTGAGTTTTTGTCGCAAGAACCGGAATTACAAAGCGATTTGACGATTGAAGAAAACATTTTCGCTTCGGATAATGATATTCTCAAAGTGATAGAAAATTACGAAAAAGCTTTGGAAAATCCTGATGATATAGAGATTTACCAAAAAGCTTTTGAGGCAATGGACAGACACCAGGCTTGGGATTTTGAAACGCAATACAAACAGATTTTGTCCAAACTCAAACTGGATAATCTCAAACAAACGGTCAATAATCTGTCGGGCGGACAGAAAAAACGGCTCGCACTTGCTATTGTTTTGCTGAACAAGCCCGATTTGCTTATCTTGGACGAACCGACCAACCACCTCGATTTAGAAATGATTGAATGGTTGGAAGATTATTTTGCCAAAGAAAATATTACTTTGTTTATGGTCACGCACGACCGTTATTTTCTTGAGCGGGTTTGTAACGAAATCATTGAGTTAGACCACGAAAAAATTTATGGTTACAAAGGAAATTATTCCTATTATTTACAAAAAAAAGAAGAGCGGTTATTAGCAGAACAAGCATCGGTTGAGAAAGCAAAAAACCTGTATGTCAAAGAATTGGACTGGATGCGTCGGCAACCTAAAGCACGAACAACCAAATCTAAATCGAGAATTGACGATTTCTATGTGATTAAAGAAAAGGCTCACGCCCGACGAAAAGAACATCAGGTGGAACTGGAAATAAACATGGAACGTCTTGGAAATAAAGTAATTGAACTACACAACGTTTCTAAATCATTTAATGACAAAGTGATTTTGGACAAATATTCATACAATTTTTTGCCCGGCGAACGCATCGGTGTCATCGGAAAAAACGGTACGGGAAAAACGACTTTTCTGAATATTCTCACGCAAAAAATCCAGCCGGACAACGGAAAAGTTATTACTGGCGAAACGATAAAAACCGGCTATTATACCCAAGCTGGTATCAATGTGAAACCGGAACAAAAAGTAATTGATGTGATTAGGGAATTCGGCGATTATATTCCGCTTGCAAAAGGCAGAATGCTATCGGCAGCACAGTTGCTTGAGCGGTTTTTGTTTGACCGCAAAAAACAATATGATTACGTCGAAAAGCTGAGTGGTGGCGAGCTGAAAAGACTTTATTTGTGTACGGTGCTGATTCAGAATCCTAACTTTTTGATTTTAGATGAGCCGACGAACGATTTAGACATCGTGACGCTCAATGTGCTGGAAAGTTTCTTGTTGGATTATCCCGGCTGCCTGATTGTGGTTTCTCACGACCGTTATTTTATGGACAAAATTGTTGATCATCTTTTTGTGTTCCGAGGAAACGGCGTAGTGGAAGATTTTCCGGGAAATTATTCTGATTTCAGAACTTACGAAGATTCTATCGAACCTGAAAAAGACGACACACCTAAAGAAAAATCAAACTGGAAAGAGAAACAGGTGCAAAACGGTTTGACTTATCAGGAGCAGAAAGAGTTGCAGAAAATTGAGCGAGAATTGAAAGATTTAGAACTCTCTAAAAAGAAAATCGAACAGGAATTTGTTGAAAACCTTGTTCAACCTGAAGATATTGAGAAAAAATCTAATGAGCTTCAGCATATTATCCAAAAAATGGAAAGCAAAGAAGAACGTTGGTTTGAGTTATTGGAAAAATCGGAGGGTTAAAATTATTAGCCACGGATTATACGGATTCACAAATCCGTACAATCCATATAATCTGTGGCTAAAAAGATAAGATATTAAATCTTTGCTATTCCTTTCATTTCATTCATGATTTTTTCAGCCAATTCATCGGCTTGTTGTTGCGATGGAGCTTCGGTATAAATGCGAATAATCGGTTCGGTATTTGATTTTCGTAAATGAACCCAACTATCAGCCAAATCAATTTTTACGCCGTCAATCGTGGTGATTTTTTCGTTAGCATATCGTTTTTGCATCGCATCTAAAATCGCATCTACATCAATTTCGGGAGTCAACTCAATTTTGTTTTTACTCATAAAATACTGCGGATAGCTTGCACGCAAACTCGCAACATCTAAATCTTGTTTTGCCAAATGGGTCAAAAACAAAGCTACGCCCACTAAGGCATCTCTACCGTAATGAATTTCAGGATAAATGATTCCGCCGTTTCCTTCGCCACCAATGATTGCGTTGTTTTTCTTCATCAATTCCACCACATTTACTTCGCCCACAGCCGATGCTTCGTACATTCCGCCGTGTCTTTCAGTAACATCTTTTAACGCACGTGACGAAGACATATTGGAAACCGTATTGCCCGGTGTTTTACTCAAAACGTAATCGGCAACGGCAACCAAGGTATATTCTTCGCCAAACATTTCGCCGTCGTTGCTGATAAACGCCAAGCGATCCACATCAGGGTCTACAACAATTCCGAAATCGGCTTGTTCTTTGACAACCAGTTCGCAAATGTCTTGTAGATGTTCTTTCAGCGGTTCGGGATTATGCGGAAAATGTCCGTTGGGTTCGCAATAGAGTTCTACCACTTCAACACCCATTTTCTTTAACAAAGCAGGAATAACAATACCACCCGATGAATTTACTCCATCAACAACTACTTTAAACTTCTTACTTTTTACAGCTTCCACATCAACTAACTTTAAATTTAAAACCTCGTCAATGTGTCTGTCCATATAATCGTTGATTTCTGTGATTTTTCCTAAGTTATCAACTTCTGCAAAATTGAAATTATCTGATTCGGCAATTTCTAAAATCAAAGCTCCTTCAGCACCGCTTAAAAATTCGCCTTTGTTGTTCAATAATTTTAAAGCATTCCATTGTTTAGGGTTGTGCGACGCAGTTAAAATGATTCCGCCATCGGCTTTTTCCATCGGTACGGCAACTTCCACAGTTGGGGTGGTTGATAATCCTAAATCAATTACATTAATTCCTAAACCAATCAAGGTTTGCATGACCAACTGATGAATCATAGGACCAGAAATACGGGCATCGCGACCAATTACAATGGTTAATTTATCTTTTTGTAAACTATTTTTTAAGAACGTTCCGTAAGCCGAGGCAAATTTTACCGCATCAATAGGGGTTAAATTATCGCCAACGTTTCCACCGATAGTTCCGCGAATTCCGGATATAGATTTTATTAGGGTCATTTATTTTTAAATTTTGTTTGAAAACAAATATAAAAATTCCTTTGTGAATTAAAGTAAAAGGTAGGTTGAAAAATATTTACCCAAAGAAATTGTTTTTACGAAAAAGTTAAAACAGATAACTTATATCTATACATTGAGCTTGCTTTTTATTTCAGCTGAAAACTCTTCTTGGGTTTTGGTACTTAAGCCACTTTCCTCTCCTTTTTTAATTTTCATTCGCACATAGTCATAGTAAGCCTCTTGTTCGCGTGCTTGTTTAATCAAATAGTTTACGGCTTCGCTTTTACTGCTAAACTCTTCATTTTTAACCTGATCTTTTAGCCACTCATCATTTTTTTGTGCTAATGTTATACTTTGTCGTGTCATAATTTAATAGTTTATTGGTGTAAATATACACCAAAATAATTGAAAAATAAACCCTTAAAATAAAAAAGCAAAGGGTTTTATTAGCGATTGCCCATAATGTTACTTACTTTTGACTTTAAGACATTAAGACTTAATTTATTATGAATTTTCTGGCACATATTTATCTTTCGGGCGACAATCCTCGCATACAAATCGGCAATTTTATGGGCGACGGCATTCGCGGGAAAGATTATCTGCGTTTTCATTCCGATATTCAAACAGGGGTTTTACTTCATCGACAGATTGATACTTTTACCGATGCACACCCAGTTTTCCGGCAATCAAAGCATCGGTTAGTGCCTGTTTACAATCACTTTTCGGGAATTATCGTCGATATGTTTTACGACCATTTTTTGGCGAAGAATTGGGCAAAATACAGTAATGTTCCTTTGCTCACTTTTACCAATCAGTTTTACGGAGCTTTGCTGTGCCATTACGACGATTTGAATGACAAAACCAAATATCTTATTCCTCATATGACCAAAAACAACTGGTTGTATAACTACCAATATATTGACTATTTAGAGAAAATTCTGCAACAAATGGAAAACCGTTTTTCGCACTCGTCCAATATGCATCAATCGGTGCGGGAACTAAGGGAATATTACACTGAGTTTGAAGAAGAATTTACCATTTTCTTTACTGAGTTATCTACGTTTGCACAGAGAAAGTTAGAAAATCTGCGTTCAGAATAAATTTAAATGTTATTCTTAAATATTGAATACAACACTGTAATTAAAATTAACGTTATGCTCGCCATGCTGTAAGTATCTTTAGTAGATTCCTATCAGAAATCGAAGATTCGACGAAATCAATGACAAATTTGAATAGAATGACATACGTCTTGTTTAAAGGGTTTATAGCAGGATTTAAAAATGTATAATTATTTGATGTCTCCTGTTTTTGCCATACGAATTTCAATTACTTGTATAAAATCTGTGCATCTGTGGCTAAAAACTATCCGAAAATAGCTTTTTTCCTTTTTTTGTTTTCTCTGAGTTCCTTGCGTTTTTCTTCAATTTTCTGTGCAGTATTGAATAGCTTTTCCGATAAACTAATCATCCAGACTAACTGGTCGATAACTAACTGAGATTCTTCCAACAGCTGTATTCTTTTTTCGGGGTCGTCAACGGTAGATTCCAATTCTTCCCGTTTAATTTTTTTCAAAGTAGAAAAACCGGTTTCAAAATCTTTGGTAATTTCTATTTTGATATTTTCTCTCGGATTTTCCTCCAATAATTCAGAAGTTTTGTTCAGGTTATCAACGATTTGGTCCATTACGATGTTAAACGCATTAGACGCTTTGGTAGTCGTGTGCGACTGAATGTAGGTTCCTATACTCGCATTTGCCGAAAGCAACGCCTGATTCAGCACTACCATTTCGTATAGCTCTGCCCGGTATTTTTGTTTAGATTTCGGTTCCTGAACCATTCGCTGAAAAGATGACATCAGGTTTCCTACTTCGGTATAGGCATATTTCCGGGCGATTTTATAAGCCGTTGTCGGTTCGCCTTTTACGTTGTAATAAGTTTTTATTTCAGTAACAAAATTCTTATTTGCCGTAAGCGTTTCTTTCAGATGATACCTGATTTTCAGAAATTCCCACGATGGCCAAAGCAAATGAGTCGCAGCAAATGCCAGAATAGCACCGATAACCGTGTCTGTAATACGGTAAACGACCATATCTTCAACATTGGGCGTTATAAAACCGTACAACAAAGCTACGCACAAAGTGATAAAAGTTACTCCAAGCGAATATTTAGAATACGCCATCCAATAACCTAAAATCATAGAAACCAATGTAAGCAATATGATAATTGTATCATTTTTAATAAAATACAAAACACCAAACGCTATCAAACAGCCCAGAATCGTACCCAAAACCCGGTCTTTCGAGCGTTGCTTGGTCAGCCCGTAACCCGGTCGCATAATCACGATAATGGTCATCAATATCCAGTATTCTTTCTGTAAAAGTAATATCTCGCCCAAAGCGTAACCGGCAATAATGGTAATCGTCAGCCGAAGCGAATGACGGAATATACTCGAATTGAAATTCAAATTTTCCTTGATAGATTCCACCCTATAATGCTGCGGACTCAGGAACTTTTCTAAATCTTTGTATTTCCCTCGCAGCTGGTCGGCATTTACCCGCTGTTTGTACACCCGTTCCAATCCTTTTACCTTTTGTATCTGCTTTTCCGCATAATGTAATACGTTGGAAAAAACGATGTACTTATTAGAAGTCGGCGTCAGATTATTTTTGGCTACATATTCTTCAAAACGATTTTTCAACGATTTGAAATCTCCAATCAGATTGACGGGCGAATGGTATCTTTTATTAGCTTTAATATGATAGGACAACTCATGCAATGTGAGTGCCATGTGCCGTGCCATATTCTGGTATTCCGTAATCAACCCGGGTTCATCTGCATACATTTCCCTGATTTGTGCGTGGTTAAAGACATTGGTGCTCGACAGCTCCATCATTTCAACCAACGAGGACAAGGCGATGAGCAATTTGCGGTTGTTGCTCGTATCTTTAATATGGCTTTTGTTGTGTACCAGAAAATTACGAATATTTTCATGCAACTCATTCAACTGAATTTGCAAATCGAGCTGTTGTTTGGTTAACTCCTCCGTATCTGCATCTTCCGACCACAATTTGGTTCGGATATCAAGGTAATCGCCGGTTTTGTCGATACAATTTGCCAATTCCAGATTGACATATCGTTTAGGTTTTACGAGGTAAAACAAAAGTGAAATCAATGTGTATAACAATCCGCCGCCTAATAAATATGCACAATAATAAAATAATTCCCAGCCCGTATAATCATACACAAAAGCTAAACTGATTGTCAGCAAAATACTGAAGGATAGCAAGCTGGCACGATAACCATATACCGTAATTATACTTGCAGAAAAAAGCAAAAGAGCAAAAAACGGATAAAAAATCCACCGATAAGGCACCATGCTGCATAATAGAAAAGTGACTAACGCAATGAGCACACTACCGAGCAATAATCCTTTAAACTTGTGACCGAAGCTACCAACTACATCTGTTGCAGAAGTCAGCAAAACACCCATCGAAATGGCAAACGGTATGCTGTATCCGTCGGTATTCACAAAGATAAAAAACGGCAAAGCCGCCGCCAAAGTTATTTTGACAGAATCGGTAAGGTGGTTATCTCCGACTTTTTTGACTAAATCCTGATACATAGCTGTTTTTAACTAAGCAATATACAAAGCTATGAAATTACACACAGTAAAATCACAGTAAGCAAAAATAAATTTATACCCCCACTAAGTCGTATAAAATCACTACTTTTGTCGTCTGATTTTTAAATACAACGAAAGATGATTTTACCTATTGTCGGCTACGGCGACCCTATCCTCAGAAAAAAATGTGAAGATATTGATGCAGATTATCCGAATATCAATGCACTTGTTGATGATATGTTTGAAACCATGCGACACGCTTCGGGTGTGGGATTGGCAGCACCTCAGGTCGGGTTAGGCATCAGGTTGTTTGTGGTAGATTGCAGTCCTTTCGGAGAAGATGATGATTTATCGCCCGAAGAACAGGATTACCTGCGTACTTTTCAACGTACTTTTATCAATGCCAGAATCACAAAAGAAGAAGGCAAAGAATGGAGCTTTAACGAAGGTTGCCTGAGCATACCGGGTGTGCGGGAAAACGTCAAACGTAAGCCTGTTGTAACCATCGAATATCTGGACGAAAATTTCAAAAAACATACCGAAACATTAGACGGATATGCCGCCAGAGTGGTTCAGCATGAATATGACCATATTGAAGGCGTACTTTTTACCGATAAATTATCTGGATTGAAAAAAAAGCTAAACAACAAGAAATTGCAAAATATCATGGACGGAAAAGTCTTTACCGACTACAAAATGAAATTAGCCAACAAAAGGAGTAAATAATTTTTTTGTATATTAATTTCTTATTAAGATATTTGCTGTCTTTAAAAATAAAAAAATCATGAACGTAGAAAAAATTTTAGCCATATCAGGCAAGCCGGGATTATACGAATTGAAAATTCAAACAAGAACAGGATTCGTAGCAGAGTCGCTTGCCGACAAGAAAAAAATTAATGTAGGATTGAGAAGCAACGTAAGTTTGCTTTCTGAAATTTCGATATATACCAATACAGGCGAAATCAAATTATTTGAAATTTTTGCCCGTATTGCCAAAAAAGAAAACGACCAGGAAGCCGTTTCCCACAAAGAAAGTGAAAGCACGCTCTCTACTTATTTTACTGAAATCGTGCCAGATTACGACACAGACCGCGTGTATATTTCTGATATTCGAAAAGTATTAAACTGGTACAATGTTATCCAAAAATCCGGCTTAGCAGGTGTTTTCAGCACTGCGTTGAAACAAGCAGAAGAAAAAGCCCAGGAGGAAAATAAGGAAACAGAAAAAAAGAAACCTGCTTCTAAAAAAGCAACTGAAACCAAAAAAACAGCAGAAAAAAAAGAAACCAAGAAGGCAAACGAAGAGAAAAAAACAGCTGCAAAACCAAAAACAACTACCGCAAAGAAAACAACGGCAAAAGCAAAAAAAGAAGACTGATAATTATTTACTCAATCCTGCTTAACCGGCAGGATTTTTTTCCTTATAAAGACATGCCCAACAACAGAACACAGCAATTACAAGCGTTTGAAAGACTTTTAGACATTATGGACGACCTGCGGGAAAAATGTCCGTGGGATAAAAAACAAACCTTTCAAAGTCTTCGGAATCTGACCATTGAAGAAGTCTATGAGCTCGGCGATGCTATTGTTGAAAATGACATGGAGGAAATCAGGAAAGAACTGGGCGACGTACTGTTGCACATTGTGTTTTATGCAAAAATGGGCTCAGAAACCAACACTTTCGATATGGCAGATGTTTGCAACAGCATTTGTGATAAATTGATTGCTCGTCACCCACACATTTACGGCGACGTTCAGGTCGAAAATGAAGAAGACGTCAAGAAAAACTGGGAAAAGCTCAAACTGAAAGAAGGTAATAAATCTGTACTTTCGGGCGTACCGAAAAGCCTGCCTGCGATGGTCAAGGCTACCCGGATACAGGACAAAGTCAAAGGTGTTGGTTTTGATTGGGATAATGCCAAACAAGTTTGGGAAAAAGTGGAAGAAGAAATGGAAGAATTCAAAGCCGAAGTAAAGCAAAACAATCACGACAAAATGGAATCTGAACTGGGCGATGTGTTTTTCTCATTGATTAATTATGCCCGTTTTATGAACATTCACCCGGAAGATGCTTTGGAAAAAACCAATCGGAAATTCATCAGCAGATTCCAGCAAATGGAAAAAGCTATACAATCTGACCACAAAAACATCAGTGATTTATCTCTTCAGCAATTAGATGAATATTGGGCTAAAGCGAAAGCCACAGAAAACTTGTAATATTTCCCATATCGTTTCTTAGACTATGCAAAAGATTTTAAACCTGTTTGACTTAAAACGGGAGATCAATTATAAAAATGAAGTTTTAGCAGGATTAACTGTTGCGATGACAATGATTCCGGAATCGCTGTCGTTTGCTATTCTGGCAGGACTTTCTCCTTTAACCGGACTTTATGCTGCTTTTTTGATGGGATTGGTCACAGCGATTTTGGGTGGCAGACCCGGAATGGTTTCCGGTGGTGCCGGAGCAACAATCGTCGTTCTGATTGCTTTAGCCGCTTCACATGGTGTGGAATATCTTTTTGCTGCTGTGGTCCTGGCAGGGATTTTACAATTGCTAGTTGGAATTTTCAAACTTGGAAAATTTGTTCGCTTAATTCCTCAACCTGTGATGTATGGTTTTCTGAATGGTCTTGCCGTAATTATTTTTATGGCACAAATTGCTCAGTTTAAAATTACAGAAAACGGAACAACAAACTGGATTCAAGGTTCTGCATTATACCTTATGGCAGGATTAACTCTACTTACTATTTTGATAGTTATCCTTTTACCTAAAATTACCAAAGCTATTCCTGCGTCTTTGGTCGCCATTATCGTGGTGTTCGGGATTGTATATTTCTTCGACATAGATACCAAAAAAGTGCTTGATATTGCTTCTGTCAGCGGTTCATTACCATCGTTTCATATTCCTGGAATCCCGTGGACATTAAAAACATTGCAAATTATCTTTCCTTATGCCTTGATTATGGCAGGCGTAGGATTAATAGAAAGTTTGCTGACTTTGAATATGGTTGATGAAATTACCAATACCAAAGGAAAATCTAACCGGGAAGCTACAGCTCAGGGAATTGCGAATATTACCAATGGTTTTTTCGGTGGAATGGGAGGTTGTGCCATGGTAGCACAAACCTTGGTTAATATTGGTGCCGGCGGAAGAACCCGATTTTCTGCAGTAGTTGGTGCCATAACTATTCTAATCATTATTTTGGTCGGAGGTCCTGTGATAGAGCAAATTCCGATGGCGGCATTAGTTGGCGTAATGATGATGGTGGCAATTGGTACTTTTGAATGGGTAAGCTTTCGGATTTTCAACAAAATGCCCAAAGCCGATATACTCGTTATGGTTTTGGTTACGTTAGTTACGATATTCCTGCACAATTTAGCTTTGGCGGTATTAATCGGTGTGATTATTTCTGCACTGGTATTTGCATGGGAAAGTGCCAAACGCATTCGGGCAAGACGTTATATCGATGATAACGGCATCAAACATTATGATATTTACGGCCCGCTTTTTTTCGGTTCAACTACTATATTTTCCGAAAAATTTGACGCAGTAAATGACCCTGACATTGTCGTTATCAGTTTCAGGGAAAGTAGTGTGCTTGATATGTCAGCCATTGAATGCCTGAGCAAAATTACGGAACGTTACCGCAAACAAGACAAGAAAATTTATCTCACTTACCTGAGTTTACGCTGCCAGAGAATGATAAAGAATGCCGGAAATGTAGTTCAGGTTAATATTATCGATAACCCGGATTCATTACATGAAAAGTAGATTTTGTATATCCAATAACAAAACATCTGACACCCGGCAAAAAACTACCTCAAAATATTATTATTTTCAAACAGTTTTTCTATTGCCTGATAATTTTTCACTTTTACTTTTGACTGAAAAGCCTCGATATGTTTATGATGATGTACGTCGGTAGCTGCAAAATCATACATATTTTCTTTCAGCAAATAATCGGAAACTTCAGCAATACCATCGCCGTAATATCCGGTAACTGAAAGAACATTCAGCTGAAATAAACAGCCTGCTTTTTTCAATCGCTGGAATGACGCAAAATCGTTTTTATAGAAATTATAACGCTCCGGGTGTGCTAAAACCGGTTGATAACCTTCTGATTTTAATTGAAATAATATGTCATATAATCCCATCGGCGGATTGATGTATGACATTTCAACCAACACATAATCATCTTTAATGGTTAATAGTTTTTCCGATTGCATTCGCTGCAAAAAACTTTCGTCCATTAAATATTCAGAAGCGGTTCGCAGTTTTACCTGTTGAGCCAATTCCGGAATTTCTATTTTTACTTTTTCATATTGTGCAAGAATTCCGTCTTTGGTGTTTTCCCAAACCAAAGGTGTCGTGTGGGGCGATGCAGATAGCTCATCAAAACCAATATCTGTTAATGAATTAATCAAAAATTGAGTATCTTCTATCGTTTTAGCTCCATCGTCCAGTCCATATAAAATATGAGAATGAAAATCAAAGGAATCAGCAGGTATAAGCTCTTTCAGTTGTGGCTTACTTTTAAAAAAATTGAACATCGTGTGTAGTTTTTTGTTATGTAATCTTTAAATTTTTGTTTTCAAAAAGTAGTGTAACAATATATATGCCTAAAACAGGTAAAAAGATAATAAATTTATCCCACCCACATAAAAAAACAAATAGCATACTGATAGCCAAAAACATATAACAAAAATATTTTTTTGCATTTCGATTTCTGACAAACAGATAAACCAGATAAAGCGGATTGAATAACATGACCGTATTATTGTTCAAAAGCTCCGGGTGATTAGAATATAACTGAATAAAAACCAATAACACTCCCAACAGACCACTTATCGTAAAAAGCAAATACCGAACTGCCTTGAAATAGCTCAATCCTGCAAAAACTACCGCCAATACACACGCAAACCACCAACTGTTCAGTGGATTTGGTGTTACTTCACGAGCAGTAAATACGTGCTGTGTTTCTTGAGCCAGATTATCCGTTCCGTTTTGGGAAATTTCAATACTTTTAAAAAGTCTGTCGGGCATAAAAATATGTTCATTCATCAAATCAGTTTTACGACCGAATAATGTATTTATACCTAATTTTTCAAAATAATTATATGTTAAATAACTATTGAGAATCTCTCGATAAGTATGGTTATTTTCCTCAAAATCAGTTTCCAACGGATTCGGCAACACCTCATTCAGCAAATCAGCCACTTTGGTTGTGCAGTTGTTGTCAATAAACCGGTAGGTATAATATTTTTCCGAGCCGCGAAATTGCTGTAAAACATTCTGCCACAGCTGTTGTTTCTGTTCGTTTGTCAACCGCAAAGTCTGTTCATCTACCGAACGGTTATCTGTTTGATAATGCCGGACAAAAGAATTATAATCACTAACTGACAAATAATACAGTAAATCGCCTTTGATAAATTTGGAATAGAAATTGGGCGTGTCGAAATCGAAAGTACCATAATTAAATACAACATCAACTTGTTGCTGCTTGTCGCTGAACCGAATAGCGGTGTGCCCGAAAATACTGTATAGCTCATCTCCTGTTCCACAAGTAATCACGCTCACTTTTGCATCTTCAGACAAACGCTCCGGCTGGGCAGATAACTGCATTCCGGACAGTAAAAACAATAAGCTAAATACAATATTTGATATTTTCATTAAGTTTCAAGTTTTGTTGTCATTCTGATACTTCGACAAGCTCAGTACGGGCTAAAGGAGAAATCTCTTTTAATCTTCAGTAACAACCTATTTATCAAAAATACTTAAATCTACTTTTACAGAAAAAATGTTGGAATACAACGACGCTCCCTGACTACCGATATTTGTGAGTGCGTAATCAATCTGGATACCTTTATAATTAAACCCGATACCGATATTCGGTTCAAAAGTTACTTTCTCATCGCCGTCGATTTGCATCTGATTCTGGAAATTACCTAATCCGGCACGCAGGAAAACCATTTCGGTATAGCTTGCCTCAAAACCGATTGACGGCTGAACGCTTATTCCATCTGATGAAATCAACGCATTAGTTTGATAAAATTCGGTATGCAAAGCCAACGCCGGTGTAAAACGGAAATCTTCTTTCCAAAAGAAATCTCTCGCTACACCCAACTGCAATTTTGGCAGAGTAATCTCGGTCGTTTCCGGCATAGTTTGATTTTGTCCTTCTACCGCATCTTTTATTTTTTCATATTCTGCCGCATTGATGCTCCAGGTATTATAAGTGGTGGTAATATCTCTTGCCATCAAACCAAACTGCCAGCCGTTTTTCTGATATTGTGCACCGATGTCAAAACCGAACCCCCAGGAATTGGCAAATTTCCCGATGATTCTGCGAACCACTTTTGCATTTGCCCCCACTGATAAGCCTTCTATATTCAACTCACGGGCATAGCTCACAGAAAACGCATAGTCGGCTGTAGAAAACTTGGAAATACGACTGTAATCTATGTTTCCGTCTTTGTCAATCAACTCGGTAGTGTTTAGTATATCGTCCACACCAAAACGCATTGCCGAGATACCTACCGCACTTTTTTCATCAATAGGCATCGCGAAAGCTGCATAATCATATTGGGCAATATTCGCAAAATAACTGGCATGCATCAGCGACACCTGCCTGTCCTGCAAACGGGTAAGCCCCGCCGGATTCCAGTATTGGGCATTTACATCATTGGTTTGGGCAATAACAGTTTTTCCCATTCCCATAGCATCAGCGTCCACACCTATATTCATGAATTCATTGGAATATTTTCTGGACTGAGCCATCAAAATTGCCGGTGCTAATAATATTGTATAAAATAAAATTTTCTTCACTTGGTTATTTTTTTACAAAGATGAAATAAAAATCTTAATTAGTAAACTCATTTTTTATCTAACTTATTGCTTACATTTGTATAAACACATAACATTTTTTATAAAATTCAATTTATGCAGCTAAAACAACACATTCCGAATGCTATCACATTGCTAAATCTGATGTCAGGAGTAATTGCCTTGGTTTATGTTTTTAATGACAACCTCCCTATGGCCTTTTTTTGGGTTTGTATGGGGATATTTTTTGATTTTTGGGACGGCTTTGCCGCTCGTGTGCTCAAAGTTTCCAGCGAAATCGGCTTGCAACTTGATTCCTTGGCTGATATGGTTACCTCGGGCGTCGTTCCTGGTTTAGTCATGTACAAAATGATTGCTGAAATTCAGATAAATAATGAGCAATATATGGTTACTGATGATACTTTTTATATGAAATTAGTGCCTTATCTCGGGTTTATCATTACCTTAGGGTCAGCTATGCGACTGGCGAAATTCAATGTTGATAACCGACAAACAGATAGTTTTATCGGATTACCTACTCCGGCAAACGCTTTATTTATTCTAAGCATTCCTATGATTACGTTCAATACTGCCAGTGAAACATTGCTTAATTGGCTCAGTAATCCTTATGTTTTAGTAGGAATCAGCTTGTTCAGTGCTTTCATTATGAATGCTAACATTCGTTTATTTTCATTAAAAACAAAGAATAAAACACTAAAAGACAACAAAGTAGGCTTACTATTTCTGGGTATATCTGCGTTACTCTTATTACTGATACAATTTGAGGCGGTTCCTGTTATTATAATAATGTATATATTCATTTCCTTATTGGTTAATAAACAAAGTAAAGAGAAAATAAATTCATAATCAATCCCGCATCACACAATAAAAACAACACACTTTACGTTGTATTAATACAGCACACTTAGATGTAAAAAAAATGTAAAAATAAAGTTTTGCGTATATTAATTTTATATCTTCGTGGGCTGTGAAAGCAAAAAAAATTTTTTTTATTCGATGAAAAACCTAAATTTGCTATCGCGAATTCAAAAAGTAATTAAGTAAACATTTAAATTAAATTAAAAAGAAAAATGACAAACGTATCTAACGAAGCAGTAGAGAACAAACAATCAGGTTCTGGTTTATCAAACGTAATGGCAGGCGTAGCTATAGCAGCGTGTCTAATTATTGGTTTCGTAATTTGGAAATTTATTTTAGGGTCGCCGGGCAACTTTGAAAATGGAGATCCAGAAGGGGACCCACTAAACGGTAGTTTATTAGGAATGATGTATAAAGGTGGACCCGTTGTTGCCGTATTGATTGGGTTATTAACTACCACCATCGTTTTTGCCATCGAGAGATTTATCGCTATCAATAAAGCTGCAGGAAAAGGAAACAATAAAGCATTCGTTGCAGAAATTGAAAGCTTAGTAAGCGCTAACCAAATCAATGAAGCTATCGACCGTTGTGACTCACAAAAAGGTTCAGTAGCTAACGTAATCAGAGCCGCTTTAGTTAAATACCAAAACGTACAAGGTGAGAATATCAACACTACAGAGGCTATCGAGGCTATCCATAACGAAATCGAGGAAGCAACGGTATTAGAG
Organism: Avrilella dinanensis; assembly: GCF_002807015.1. Classification (GTDB taxonomy): domain Bacteria; phylum Bacteroidota; class Bacteroidia; order Flavobacteriales; family Flavobacteriaceae; genus Flavobacterium; species Flavobacterium dinanensis. Next base: position 2,047,825 of record NZ_NIPO01000001.1, read on the forward strand.
ATGCCTATGTTGGAGAAAAACATGATTGTTTTGGCAACATTAGTATCTATCGGTACATTAGTTGGTCTATTAGGTACAGTAACCGGTATGATTAAAGCATTCTCGGCATTGGCAACGTCCGGATCACCTGATTCAACAGCATTAGCAACAGGTATTTCTGAGGCTTTGATGTGTACGGCAACAGGTATCTTAACATCTACTTTGGCAATTGTGTTCTATAACATTTTCACTACGAAAATTGATAAACTAACGCACTTTATTGACGAAGCAGGTTTCGCCATCACTCAGTCTTACAAAAGAAAATTCGGAAACTAATTTTTCCGGATAAGTAAGACAAAGAGTATTAACCTAACCCCGGAAATCGGGTAAACAAAAAAGATTATGGCAAAAAAAATGAAAAAAACCAGTACAAGAATTGATATGACCGCCATGTGCGATGTATCATTCTTGTTACTCACTTTCTTCGTTTTGACTTCTACGGCAAAAGTACCGGAAGTACACCCGGTAGATTTGCCTGACTCGACAAAAGAAACCAAAATACCTACTGACGATATTGTAACTATCTCAATAGACGATGATAAAGTATATTTCGGTTTAGCAAGCAGAGAAGACAAAAAAGACGTATTAAAAAGAGTTGGTGCTGAATATGACATCTCTTTTACTGAAGAAGAGTTAAATAAGTTTGCCGGAATGGAAAATTTCGGATTGGATATCCGACAACTCAAACAACTTTTGGCAACAAAATCGGCAGCCGAATTGATGAGACCGGATAACCACCCGGACGGAATCCCTTATAAAGATTCTTTAAACAATCAACTCTCCGTTTGGGTACAAATGGCTCGACAATCATCATGGGAAAGAAAAGAAACTTTCTTGAAAGTAGCCATCAAAGGAGACAAGGAAGAAAGTTTTGGCACGATAAAAGAAGTAATTCAAATCATGCAAAGACAAAGACAAAACAGATTTTACCTGGTAACCGGATTAAGAGATGAAAATTTTTAATAGTTATAAAGAAGCAAACGAATGGCAGAATTAAATACAGGTTCTAACGACGGAGGAGGCAAAAAAGTACGAAGTAAAAAACAAAATGCCGGCGTAGATTTGACCGCGATGGTAGATTTGGCATTCTTATTGATTACTTTCTTTATGTTGACTACCTCATTAGCAAAACCACAATCTATGGAGTTGACAATGCCTGACAAAAGCGATCAACCTTTGCCTCCAATAGATACAAAAGAATCAAAAACCATGACTATTTTGTTAGGCAAAGACAGGACTTTGAAATATTACATGGGCAGGTTTGATGCTCCCTATAACGGAGAAGGTCCAACAGATGAAGATTACGGTGGTAATGGAATCAGAAAGGTTATCCTTCAAAAAATGGCAGATTTGAAAGCCAGAGGTTTAGAAGGTAAAGAAGGATTAGTTGTGTTAATTAAAGCAACTGATGATGCAACTTATGCAGATATGATTGACATTCTTGATGAAATGGCTATTGTTGGACAAACAATGTATTCTATCCAAGATATGTCTGACGCAGAACAAGAAATAATGCAGTAAAAGCTGTACTAAAACACAAACAAAATGGCTAATATGAACATTTTCGGAAAAGACTGGACGGATTTAATATTCAAAGGTCGAAACAAGCAGTACGGAGCCTATGAACTACGTAAGAAGAGTGGCAAACACACTTTGCTGGCATTGATTTTAGGAGTTTTCTTTATCGGTTTAGCCTTTGGTAGTAAATTATTATACGACCAATACGGCGATTTAATCGCTAAGAAAAGAACTAACGATGAGACCATTGAAGTAATAGAAGTTATGCCTTTTGAAGAGGTTGAACCACCTGTGGAGGAAATCATCGAAGAGCCGGAACCACCAGAGCCACCAGAAGAAGAGCCAGCAGGTGCTTCAAAAAACGTTCAAGATGAATTGGAGTTCAAGGAAGTAGAAGTTAAAGAAGATGACAAAGTAATTAATGAGTTAAAAACATCTCAAGATGACTTTGATGATGAAACAACTTCCGGACAAAAAGACCAAGAAGGAGACAAAGAAGACGGAGATTTAAAAGATGAGAAGAATAGCAATACAGGAAATGCTTCCAAAGGTTCTCAGGGGAATGACCGAAGCGATAAATTCTCAGAAGACCCAAACAAAATCTATCGTTTTGTACAGCAAAAAGCTGATCCTATGAACGGAATGGAAAATTTCCGCAGAGATTTCTCTCGTAAATTTAGAACTCCTGACGTACCTTCAAATGTAAAAAAAGTATCTATCAAACTGAGATTTGTTGTAGAAAAAGACGGCTCTTTGACTGACATCAAAGCCTTAGACAACAAATACGGTGTAGGTGATGAGGCTATCCGGGTATTAAAATCGATGCCGAAGTGGAAACCTGCAAAGCAGGGTGGAAACGTAGTACGTTCAAGTTTTACATGGACAATTACCTTAGCTGTAAACTAATGCGTAACACTCAGTACAATAACAATGAAAAACAAAAATCGCTCATAAGGCGGTTTTTGTTCTTTCTCGGTATTATATTTTTATTGCTGTATGTGATATTAGGTATCGGCTTTATCGTTTGGAAAGATATGCCTGTAACTATCCCTTACAAAAACCGGATAATATTCGGCATTATCCTGTTGGTGTATGCCGGCATACGTTTTTTCAGGATTATCAGGAAATAAGTTTAAGAATACATAAGCACATTCGTGAATTTGCTAATCAACCCATAGCTACATTTTGTTATTTCTGAACTTAATCTTTGATTCCGACAGAGAGAGAGGAACGAACGACGAGGAATCTCAAAAAGAGATGCTGACACGAGCTTACGAACTAACTGAACGAAGTTAAACAAGTTCAGCATGAACTGTGTTTATTTTTGCACAAACTTGTCATTCCGACGCAAGGAGGAATCTATATCAGATGCTTTCTGCCATAACAAACAGGGCACCCCTACTCTACTACTATTGCATTATTGCCACTATTACTTTCGATTTGGTTTTCGTCCAGATAAAAATCAATTCTGCCCAAACGCAAACCAAAACAACCTACCTGATTAACAATAACGTTTTTACCGATTTTGTTTTTCAATACTTTGGGCTTATCCAGAAATGTATGCGTGTGCCCTCCGATAATCAGGTCAATATCCTGGGTTTGTTGTGCCAGAACCACATCGCTTATCTTCGAAATATTATTATAGTCATAGCCCAAATGCGAAAGACAAATAACCAAATCACAATGGTTTTCTTTTTTGAGAATCCGCACCATATCTTGTGTAATTTCTACTGGTGAGAGATATTTAGTTTCGCCGTATTCCCGCTTATTGACCAAACCGTTCAACTCGATACCCAAACCGAATACACCAATTTTTATTCCGTCAATCGAGAAAATTTTATACGGCTTAGCAACACCATTCATCGGTGTGTCTGAAAAATCATAATTAGCCGACAGAATATCGAAATTTGCTTTGTACAACTGCTCAGCCATACTGTTTACCCCGTTGTCAAACTCGTGATTTCCGATAGTCGCCGCATCATATTTGAGCATATTCATGAGCTTAATTTCCAGTTCGCCACCATAAAAATTAAAATAAGGCGTTCCCTGGAACATATCCCCGGCATCGAGCAGCAATACATTCGGGTTTTCTGTTCGGATATCCTCAATCATTTTTGCCCTTCTTGCCACACCGCCTTGGTTGGGGTATTTGGCGTGCGAGGCATCAAACGGTTCAATGTGACTATGTGTGTCATTGGTATGCAGAATTGTGATTTTCTTTGGTTTACTTAAGCTAAAATCAAGCAGCTGCGAACCAAATAAAGTAATAAACGTTCCTGCCGAAGCAGATTTTACAATAAATTCTCTTCTTTTCATGGCTTTCTGATTACTCTTTGGGTTTTTATTACAGGTAATGTATCTTGTCGGGCAAAATAATCTATCAGCACATTTCTGAGCTTATAATTCATGTCAATTCTTTCCTTTGCCTGCGTAAAAAAATACATTTCGTCCCCACCATTAGCCAGATAATCGCTGGTTAAAATATAATAATCTCTATCCTCCTGCAAAAGTTTTCCATTAATTGTTATCTGATTAATTTCCTGATTTTTATCAATTTCAATTTCGACATTTGCCAATGGGTGTGCCCTTTTTTTATTGATAACATATTGTGCCATACTTCTAACTGCATCAGAAGATAATTTCAGTACCACAGCTTCGTTTTCAAAAGGCATCACTTCGTAAGCCGTCCGGGTGTAAACATTTCCTTCCGAAATCACTGCACGAATACCGCCATGATTGAACATACACGCATCGATATGTTGCCCCGTACGCTGATAAAAAACAGGTTCGACCATTTCCACCGCCGATTCTGCCAGAAGATTCCCGATTGTGGTTTCCCAAACGCCCTGGGTTTTGTCCATCGTTTCCGGTGCATAAGACAAGATTTTATTCATTTCCTCATCGACATGGTTTTTATACGGAACAATAAAATCACGGATAATAATATTTTCTTCGCCGGAAGAATCGACCACAGCGTTTTCGTGTAAGGTGTAAGAAGTATAAACTTTATCCACCGCCGATTTGCAGGCGGTAAGCAAAATTAGACTGAGAAAAAATAACCCCGAAACACACGATTTTAATGATTTCTTAAGCATACGACTTATAATTATTAATATCTTTGTTTTGTACAAAAATACGGCTAAAACCGTTGATTTCGTCGAAACAAATATTAATTTAATTTAAACATTACGTCAATGCAGCAGTTTGTGGGTACGGGTGTCGCACTGATTACACCTTTCAAAAAAGATTATTCGGTTGATGTCGAGGCATTAAAAAAAATTGTAGAATACAATATCTCTTCCGGCATTGATTATCTCGTCGTTTTGGGCACAACGGGCGAATCTGCCACGCTAACCACAGAGGAAAAAGAGCTGGTCAAAGAAACCATCATAAACGTCAATAACGGCAGATTACCATTGGTTTTGGGCATAGGCGGAAATAATACTGCCGATGTTGTTTACCAGTTAAAAAATACGGATTTGTCAAAATTTGATGCGGTGTTATCCGTTTCGCCTTATTATAACAAACCTACCCAGGAAGGAATTTACCAACATTACAAAATGCTGGCGGAAAATTCCCCGCTGCCGATTATTTTATACAATGTTCCGGGGCGAACATCAAGTAATATTCTGCCTAAAACTGTGCTGAGGCTTGCTCGTGATTTTTCCAACATCATCGGAATTAAAGAAGCTTCGGGCGATATCGTTCAGGCAATGGATATTATCAAAGATAAACCAAAAGATTTTTTGGTTATTTCTGGTGACGATATGATTACGTTGCCAATGGTTTTGGCTGGCGGAGCTGGTGTAATATCTGTGATTGGCGAAGGTTTTCCAAAAGAATTTTCTGCTATGATCAAGCTTGGATTGGAACGAAAAGTTGACGAGGCTTACACCATTCATTATAACCTGATGGATATTACAAATATGATTTTTGAACAAGGTAATCCGGCAGGAATCAAAGAAGTTTTCAGTCATTTAGAGCTTTGCGAAAATACCGTTCGGTTACCGTTAGTCCCTGTTGATGCCGATTTATCAGCACGAATCAAACAATTCATTCAACAATTTAAAAACAAATAATATGTTATCGAAAAATTTAGAAAAAGCATTAAACCAACAGGTAAAAATTGAGGGCGATTCTTCACAGATATATTTATCAATGGCTTCATGGGCTGAAAATCAAGGATTTGAAGGCATAGCTACTTTCATGTACGCCCAATCTGACGAAGAGCGTATGCACATGCTCAAACTGATTAAATACATCAACCAACGTGGTGGCGAAGCGATTATTCCGGAAGTAGCAAAACCGGAACTGGACCATACGTCGTTCAAAACACTTTTTACACAATTATTTGAACATGAGGTTTTTGTATCAAAAAGCATTAATGATTTGGTTCATATTTCGCTGGAAGAAAGAGATTATGCTACGCACAACTTCCTGCAATGGTATGTTTCTGAGCAAATCGAAGAAGAAGCCACAGCAAGAACGATTTTAGACAAAATCAACCTTATCGGCGACGACAAAGGCGGTTTGTATCTGTTTGATAACGATATGAAAAACTTTCCGGCACAAAACGCTGAATTGGCTTAAAACACAATTTATTTCGACGTCACGATGACCTTGTGACGTCGGAAATATAATTCCTTACAAAAACGATTTTATTTCAGTTACAATTTCTTCAATTGTTTTATCGTCCGTATTTACTGAAAATTTTGCCTGATTATAGTAAAAAGAGCGTTCCAGCAAATGTTGCCCGATATAGCCTTTTTTATCGCTGATATTGCTCAATAAAGGGCGATTATCTTCGTCTGCTTCAATCCTGTCCACCAAAGTAGTTACTTTCGCTTTCAGGTACACCGATAGCACATCTTCCCGCTGAAAAACCAAATGATTGTTAGCATAACAAGGTGTTCCGCCACCCAAACTCAAAACAAAAGACTGAGGTTGTTCTATCCATTCATTCAACAACAGATATTCTTGTTTACGAAAAAATATTTCGCCGTTTTGCTCAAATATTTCCTGTACAGATTTGTGATTTTTCTGCTCGATGAGCTTATCTAAATCGAAGTATTCAACTCCTAATTCATCTGCCAAAACCTTGCCGACAACCGATTTTCCGCTTGCCATATAACCGGTTAATAAAATTTTTTTTCTGTCCAAATGTTTGTTTGTTAAAGCATTAATAAATCAAAATGAATAAAGCTTCGAAATTAATTAAAAAATCTATTGTATTTACAAAAAAGTCCGCTATATTTGCACCCGCAAGTTTGTTGCAAGACTCGATAGCTCAGTTGGTAGAGCACAACACTTTTAATGTTGGGGTCCTGGGTTCGAGCCCCAGTCGGGTCACATATTTTTTTATTGCGGTTAATCATTACAGACTCGATAGCTCAGTTGGTAGAGCACAACACTTTTAATGTTGGGGTCCTGGGTTCGAGCCCCAGTCGGGTCACAAAGCAAAAGACAAATCTATAAGGTTTGTCTTTTTTATTTTATTCTTCTATCCACCAGATATATCGGTTTTCTACTTTTCGGATCAAAAACAATTTTGTTTAACTCTTCCAAATCAGCAAATTCAACCTTTGGAGTTACTCTTAATTTAGATTGCAGGTACTCTTTTATCTGATTCAGAAATTCATACGAAGTATCGGTTGAGGCAACCCGAATCAAAATATCATCATTTCCTGCTTCATTAATATAAAGTTCAATCAGATACAGTTGAATCTGGTCAAAGAATTTCAGCAGATCATAAATGGCAGGAGGATAAATCGTTGTGCCTTTGTACTTTATCATCTGTTCCTTTCTACCCAAAACAGGTCCTATTCTTTGGGTATTTCTTCCGCATTGGCATTTTTCTGAAAAAACCTGAACAATATCCCCTGTTTTAAATCGTAGCAAAGGCATTGCCTCAACTCCCAAAGTGGTTACGGTTAATTCGCCTGATTTTCCCGCTTTTACAGGATTGTTATTTTCGTCCAAAACCTCAATAATAATCAGTTCGGGGTGATGGTGTCCTCCGTTTTGAAACTCACATTCGGTAAAAGCAGTACTCATTTCGGTTGAGGCATAAGTAGAATACAACTCAATATTCCATTTGGATAAAATCTTGTCAGACAAAATACTATTTGATAAATCCTGATTTCTCAAAGATTCTCCAATACAAACCACACCTTTTACTCCAGAAGTATGGTAATCTATTCCGTTTGCCTCCGCATATTCGAGCATTTTAAGCAAAAAAGAGGGAACAGTAATCAGATATTTTGGGTTGTTTTCAAAAATAGAGTCCCATTGTAATTGCGGGGTTCCCGCTCCAATTCTGACAACTCCTGCTCCGAGTTTTCGAAGTCCTAGGAAATAAGCCAATCCTGCCACAAAACGTCTGTCAATGGTCGTCATCAGCTGAACGACATCACCTTTTCGGATTCCCGAACAGGTCAATGAAATCGCCTCATTGTAAGCCAATCGTTCCAAATCATTATCCGTCAATCCGAACGAAACGGGTCTTCCAAGCGTTCCCGAAGTCGCGGCATAATCAATAATTTCACTCATCGGAACACAAAAGAAATCTTTGTTATGCAACTGCAAATCCGTTTTGGTCGTAACAGGAATTTGCTGTAAATCTTCCAAAGTTTTTATCTGAGAAACATCAATATTGTGCTTAGAAAACATATCCTGATAAAAAGGCGATTTTTCTTTTAGATAAAGCATAAGCTCTTTGAGCTTTTGCTCCTGAAAAGCCTTTATTTCCTGTGTTTCTGCTAATTCTATATTTGGAGTCATCTTAATTTTCGATTGATTTTCTTTAAATATTTTTCGACGTTTCTTTGGTCGGGCAAGGTAGTGATTTCTTTGGAAAGTGCCTTTTCAAATTCGGTTTGAGAGGCTTTGTAATAGCCTTTTTCGTAATAATATTTCCCTATTTTGTAATAAACAGACCATAAATCAGGGTTTAATTGCTGATATTTTCGGATTTCTTCCGAAGATAAATCTGACTTATCGGAAATGGCTTTGTCTATTTTTCGGTCTTCAATTCGGTATAATTCGTAGTTTTTATATTCGTCTGATTCCAAAAAATCATCTTTGGGAATAGTCAATTCTTTTTTGTGTTGTGAAGCAAATTCCTTTTTCTCAGAAGAAAAAATCTCTTTCAAATCATAAGCGACAAATTCCCCCAACTGATACGGACTTGACGAAACCCACATCAATAAATCTTCGGGCTGAAAAATTACCGAATGATGTGCCAAAAGCTGATTCAGTGCTTTTTCGTTTCCGTAACCGATAAGTTCGTCTTTCAGTCCCCCTCGATTTCGCAATAAACCGGCTATTTTTTGAGGATTCATCTTAGGTTGTTCCGACAAGATTTCTTCCATTCTGTCAAATCGATATTGCGAATGGCTTTCTAAAATGTGCTGCTTGTTATTTTCATCATTCGCATAAGCCTCACTTCTGAAATGATTGGTACAAACAAGCTCATTATTAGCAACTTCAAACACTCCGAAATTTTCAGGCGACATTTCAATCAATACTGCTTTTCGGTCTTTCGCACTGCTGACCATTAAGGCTTCCGATACGAAAACTTCCCTTTTTCGGGCAATGCTTACAGCCTCATCAATGGTTGTGGCATATTGCAGAATTTCCCTTGCTACAATCGAAATCGGCGTTTTGGCGACCACAGGAATATCCGATTTTCCTGCATTCATCGTAATGGTCAAACCCGCTTTGTTCATTCCCGAAACCACTCCAATCATTCCTGCCCAAGTAACCGTTGCAAACGGATAACCTTCATCGGGATTAACAAAAGTTATGATTTTATTTTTGGCAAAATCATCTCCTGCATAAAAATCAAAATTCCGCCCCAAAAGCAATTTTCCATCCTCTGTCTTGTCATTCCACAAAGCAACCGATGAACAGCCTACCAAAGCCAAATCCTGCATAGCGTGTCCGATATCGTGAGCTCCGTGCAAATATAGACTTCGCAAATATTTCGGAGCTATATCGTCATATTTATTTGTAGCATAGCGAGATACTCCGTAAATTTCGGTTTTATATTCTTCAGGAATATGTAGATACATTTCTCGATTGTACCATTTTAGAAATTGACGAAGTAACGACTGTTTGAATTTTGAGGGAACGATTTCTTTTACTTTTCCGAAAAAAACATCTTCCTGATAATGGTATAAAGGCTCGTATAAAGCCCCCATAATCAATCCTCTTTCCAACGGGTTTCCCGAAACATAGAGTTCCCATTGTCCGAATTTATTTTGTACTAAAAAATTCTCTTCCGAAGAAAAAAGCGAATCCGAATGTTTTATGACTTTGGGAATTTCGTGGTTATAGTCCGTAATCGGTTGATGACGAACAGATTTCGATATTCCGCAAGAAGTAAGCGAAACGAGAATAAACAAGGAAAAAAAACTAATGACTTGTCTAAAATTGGTTAACCCTTTTAATTTTCTGTCATTCTGAATGGAATAAAATGGAATGAAGAGTCTCAAATCGTTGATTTTTAAAGAGATTCCTCCTTTGTCGGAATGACAAAAAACATTTTTATTAAACTTTAAACAGCTTCTAAACCATTTCATTTTCTTTCTGTTTTTCTAAAGCTGAAATTTCGTTGTTTATCTTATCGACCAGATATTGTTTTCCGACAATTTCGGTACAAGTCTGAACAGCTCCGATAGTTACTCCCAAAACTCCGTGCATATTGATACTCTGCCCTGTCAGAAACAGATTATCGAGTTTGGTTTTAGGCGAAATAAATGTCTTTAACGGATTTTCGGAGTCTTTAATATAACCGTATAGATTTCCGTTAAATCCTCCGATATAATCCCGGTACGACAAAGGTGTGGAAACGTGAACTGACTTGACTTTTCCTTTAATGTGCGGGTATCTTTTTTCGATTTCCCGCATAAAAACATTGGCTTTTTCCTGTTTGAAAGCCTCGTAATCTGCCCCTCTTTCCGAAGGATTGGCAACCGTATTCTGCGTTTCTTTCCACTTTTCAAATTCGGAAAAATGCAGGTAGGTAATTCCTGTCATACTTTCTGCCCATTGCTGATTTTCTTCCGAAACATTCATCGAAAGCATAAAAGCCTCCGGCCACGATTCGGGCGTATATTCGTTGGCATTCCAAACCCTTTTGCTATCCCGAAAATGGTAATTATTATAGTTCATATATTCCACCGAATTCGGTTCAAAAACAATATAAACGCTCAAAGCAGCAGGTAAAACTTCCAATCCTTTAATCCGTGAATAATAGGATTTCCGGAACTTATCGCTCCCTACCATATCCAAAGTGGTTTTCGGTTCAATATTAGAAATGAAAATATCCCCGAAATAGGTTTCCCCATCTTTGGTATTGGCACTAATAATCCGATTTTCTTCGGAACTAAAATTGATTACTTCCTTGCGTTTATAGACTTCCCCTCCGTATTTTTTGAGTTGTTTTATCAACTGTTTGGTTATCTGACTTCCTCCGTTCAGACATCTCCAGGCACTCTGAATATAAGAGTTTACCGAAAGTGCGTGAACATACAACGGAGTTTTTTCCGGAATTCCCGCGTACAAAAAGTTTGAGCCTGCCAAAACGGCTCTCAATTTCTCGTTTTTGGTCAGTTCGATAAAATATCGTTGAGCATTTATCGATAAAACTTCGGCTGGGTGTCCTTCTCCATAATTCAGATTATACAACGGAAAAGCGTCACAGATTTCCTGAATTTTCCTGCAATATTCCTCAATAGCCTCTTTTTCTTCAGGAAAATATTTGAGTAGTTGTTTGGTGAAATTTTTGTAACCCTGTGCGTGCGGATATTCTGTCGGGTCGTCTCCAAATGAAATTACATCATAGGCATTTTTGTCCATTCGGGAAAGTTTCAGACTGTCCATTATCCCGATATAGCTGAAATATTTATAGAGATTCTGCCCCTTATCCAAAGCACCAATATAATGAACTCCCGTATCAAAAATGCGTTTGTCACGGGAAAAAGTCTGTAAATTTCCTCCAAACTGTTGATTTTTTTCGAGTACACAGACTTTTTTGCCTTCTTTAGCCAAAATAATAGCGGAAACAAGCCCTCCAAGACCGCTCCCGACAATTACGACATCGTATTTTTTTGTGTTATTCATTCCGGCTAAATCCTTTTACTCCATTTTCATTAACGAACTCCGTAAATTCATTGAAGTTTCCGATATTGGAGAACTTTACATTTCCAATCAAAAATATTTTTTTTACAGTATTAGGAATTGTTATCATATTATTTATTTCCGTGGAAATCAAAAGCGTATCAACGTCTTCTTCGGGCAAAGTTAATGTATTTCTGTACGTTATATTTCTTTTTCCGACAGGATAATTCACTTTAGCAACTTCTCGTTTTTCTTCATTTTCGATGAATGTAACGATTTTCCGTAAAGGATATTGCCAAGTCAAAAGTAAATCAATCTGTCCGAAATTATCAGCTATATGATAGATTTTTGCCTTGCTATTAATCAGGATAAACAAAGCGTAATAAGCTGATTTGTTCTGATTAAAATCCGATTTTACGGATTGAATAATCTCTGTATCTTTATACAAATAAGTCAGATATAGTTTCTTTTCAAAATAATCTTCATTTTCTATCTGTTTTCGTAATTCCGTGAATTCTGCTCTGAAAAAACGGTTTATTTTCTTGGTTTTTTCGGAATAGCTTTTGCCGAAATCAGTATTTTCAGGAGCAATCCGCTTTCCTATTTTGACGGTCATACTTCCGTCATAAATCGTAAAATCATTTTTTGGTTGTACTTCAGAATTTCCGTGAACGTAAACAGGTAAAATATCCAAATTAAATTGCTCTGCCAGATAAAACGCCCCTTTATGAAAACGCTTGATATGATTGTCTTCCGAACGTGTTCCCTCCGGAAAAACCATCAGTGAATAACCTTGCTCTACCTTTTCACGCAAATGCTCCACACTGCCATCAACTCCCTGCGAAACAGGGTAAAAACCAGCCATTTTCACAAATCTGCCAAAAACAGGCGAATTATACACCCAATCATTTACCAGAAAAATAATATTCGGGCTGACCATACCCAATGTCAGCGAATCTAAAAACGACGTGTGGTTTGAAATGATAACAGACGGTTTGGAAAAATCTTCCTGATTCGGGTTGAGAATTTCTTTTTTAACAAAAGGATTGGAATACAAAACCGAAGTAAGGAATTTTGACATCAACTTCCTTAAATTCCGCATTTTATTTTCTTTATTTCCGATAGGAATAAGTATAAAAAATCGTCCGATTAAAGAAAGTAAAACACACCCGATTCCGTAATAAAAAAACGAAACAAATGAGTGCAGAAACAGCCTTAACGTAATCGGGGATTTATGGCATTTTACCCTGTTTGTTATACAGATTTTAAACACAATCGGATAAAAAACAAATGTAATAATCAATGCCGAAAACACCCCGATAAGCGACAAAGTCGAAATGGATTTCAGGGCAGGGTGCTTGGCAAAAACCAAAGCTCCGATTGCCAGAATCGTTGTCAAAACAGCCAATAAAATCGAAGTTCTGTACGTCGTCAGCTCACTTTTTCCGTAGGAATGTTCCTTTTGCAAGGCACTTGTCATAAAAATTGTAAAGTCAATTCCGTGTCCGAAAATAAGTGTGGTAACAATCATACTGAAAATATTCAGCTGAATGTCAAACAATCCCATCAATCCCATTGTGATAAACCCTGTAATGGTTATCGGGACAAGGCTGATAAGCACCAATTCCAATCGTCTGAAGAAATACCACAAAATCAAAATAACCGCTATAAACGAATAATTTATCAATCGGTTAAAATCGGCTTTGAGATGTCCGAGAAAGGTTTCGTTGAGCTGTTTTCGGTCGATGACAAGCACTTCTTTTTCCTTTTCGGAAATGGATTTTACAAACTCGGCTCTTTTGTCATCATCAACTTTCACTACCGAAGTAATGGTAAACAATCCGTCTTTTTCGCTTGTGAATTCCTCCGTAAAAAAAGCAGGGATTTTTGAATATTCATTCAAAGAAACCGTTTGAGGAATTTTATCTAATAACTCGTAAAATCGGTTATGCGTTTCGGGTTTAAAACCAATCTTTTCTCCTGATTCTATCAGGTTTTGTTGCAGGTTTTCTTTCTTGTTATCCGTCCAAAAGCGATTCCATTTTTCGATTTTCTGCTGTTGCTGTTCTTGTGATAAAACAATTCCCGAAAGGGAGCTGAAATCAAAAATTTCGTTGTTTTCTTGGTATTCTTTGAGGATTTTTTTCAGTTGAGCATTTTTCTGTAAAACTTCCTCTTTATCGTTTCCGTACAAAACCAAATACAATGATTTTGAAGTCAGATTGGTAGAGTTTTCCAACTGTTTTTCGACCTGTTTGAGTTCATCGGGAATGAAATTCAGTTTGGACAAATCATCATCAAAAGTTACTTTCTGATACGTAAAAAGACTAATTCCGATAAGCAATAAACTACCAAAAATCAGTACTTTATTCTTTTCAAATGAATAAGAAGCTAATCTGTCCAAAATGGATTTTCGGGTTATACCCTCCACACTTTTCGGTCTGTACAAATGTGGAATAATAATTATCGAAAAAACAGCCGACATCACGACCGCAATCGAGGCAAAAATTCCCAAATCCTGCAAGGCTTCCGATTTGACAAAAAGCAAACACAAAAACGCAACAGCCGTTGTGGTACTACTCATTATCAACGGTTTGACAATGTCTTTGAAAAGCAATTCCACACTCGAATTGTTCCTGTAATGCGTGAGAATATGAAGTGAATAATCAATGGTAATTCCGAGCAAAACTGCTCCGATACTTATTGAAATAGCCGAAATACTGTCCCGCAAAAAATACATACACATCAATGCAAAGAATCCTCCGAAAACCGACGGAATAAAGATGATTACAGGAACATAAATTTTTCGGTAATACATTATCAACAAAAGCATTAGCACTCCCATTGACACCAAAACAGTAGTCAAAATATCGGTTTTAATCTGTTTGGCATTAGCCACTGCAATAAATGACGACCCAAAATAATCCAGATTTGTTTTCTCTGAAAATTCGGCATTAATTTCGGTTTTTATTTGGTTTAACCGCTCTGTAAAATCGGTATTTTTTTCGGTTTCACTTCCCGACAAAACAGGGTCTATAAACAGCAAAAGCGACTGCTCGTCTTTAGTTACCACATATCCGTTAACCAACTTAAAATCATCAGAAAGATTGAGTTTTTGTAATTTCTGTAAAGCCATAAACGAAATGCCTAAAGGGTCAGCCAAAATAAAATCTTTGGCTACAATTCCTGTAGGAGAAATCAGCGTTTTCAGATTGTTTTCGACCTGAACAGCAATGCTGTCTTTGGATAATTTATTCCCGATTTTCTGATAATCTTCCTCATCGAGAAAAAGTGGTAAATGCTCATAAACAAAGTCAAAAGTCTCCTGAATATTGCTGTCATCAACCTTTCCCTGGACGTTTTTGATATACTCATCACAACATTCGAGCTTATTCAAAAACAAAGAGGCAGTTTCAGTCATATCTTCGAGAGTTCCGTTTTCCGATTTGGAAATCAAAACCGTAATTTTATCCGAAAATTTAAGCTGCTGCACAACTCTGGTGGTAATATCTCCCTGCTCACTTTTCGGAATAACTTTGGTAATGTCTTCTTCAAAAGTAATTTTAGACGCAAAATATCCGAATACCAAAAGTAAAAGCAACGACAACACAGCCGATAGCCGTTTGTTTCTGCTGATAAAGTAGTAAATTTTTATAAAAAAAGCGGACATTAAAGTAGTATTATTTTATTTGTTAAAACCCTGCAAAGATATAAAAATAAAGACTGTGAAGTTACCGAATGTTATTTGGATATTTGGAAGAGTTTCGTAACTTTGGGAGTTAGCGGAAAGTGCAAACACAACAATCCGTCAAAAAAGGAAATTATGTCAATATCAAAAGAATCAGAATTATTAGGAATGCAAAAAGCGAGTAAAGCGGTTGCATATACATTAAGAGAAATGATAAAATACGCTCAGGCTGGAATGACCACAAAAGAATTGGACGAATACGGAGCCAAAATTTTATCAGACTTTGGGGCAAAATCTGCGCCTCATTTAACTTACGGATTTCCAGGTTGGAACTGTATAAGTGTGGACAACGAATTTTGTCACGGCATTCCCTCTGAAAAGAGAATTTTAAAAGAAGGTGACTTAATAAATATTGATGTTTCTGCCGAATTAGACGGATTCTGGGCAGACAACGGAGCTTCATTCATTATTGGAAAAGATATTAACCAACATCAAAAGTTAGTAGATGCTTCAAAAGAAATTTTGCAGAAAGCTCTTAACAACATAAAAGGAGGAGTAAAAATAGCAGACATTGGCTATATAATGGAAACCGAAGCAAAAAAACGAGGTTTCAAGGTTATAAAAAATCTTGGCGGACACGGGATCGGAAGAAGCCTACACGAACAACCTGATGAAATTATGAATTACAAAAACCGTTTTGACCAAAGACGATTTAAAAAAAATTCAGTTGTTGCTATTGAAACTTTTATTTCTACGACTTCGACTTACGCAACAGAATTAAATGACGGTTGGACAATGGTTGGTAATAAAGGTGGTTATATGGCTCAACACGAACATACTATTGTCGTAACAGACGGAAAACCTATAATACTAACTGAGGCAAACGGAATTTTAAACTAAAAAGCATAACACCTTCCGCTAACATCGCATTGGCAAAAGAGTGGAGTTACGGCTAAGTTGAAAGTTTCGTCTTCGTATGTCGCCAATGCGTTTTCCGTTATGTTCAACATAGTTCGTGCTGACTTGAGACTAATGTGACTAATCATAAAATATGGAAAAAATACATTTAGAAACTTATATAAAAGCTCCTATAGAAAGAGTTTTCGACTTATCAAGAAGTATTGATTTACATAAAATATCGACAAAAGGAACTAAAGAAGAAGCTATTGCAGGAAGAACATCTGGACTTATAAATCTTAATGAAACAGTAACTTGGAGAGCGAAACATTTAGGAATTTACCAAAAACTAACAGTTATTGTTACAAAACTTGAAAAGCCTCATCTGTTTGAAGACAAAATGGTTAAAGGAGCGTTTTCAAAAATGCAACATACTCATAAGTTTGAAGTAATAACTACCGGGACAAAAATGATAGATATATTTGAGTTTAAATCTCCGTTGGGAATTTTAGGAAAAATAGCAAATATGATTTTTCTGAAAAAATATATGACCAAGTTCTTACTAACAAAGAATCAAGAATTAAAAAAAGTAGCTGAAACCGAAGGTTGGAAAGAAATTTTGAAAGACTGATAATAAATAACAATTTAGCAAAACAACACAGCTATCAACCCTCTTTTTTCCCAAAAACCGAAAGCAAAAAATAACTTCCGATTCCAAAAAGAAAAGCGGAAGATACAGCCAAAATAACACTTCCGATAAGGTATTGCAAAAAGTGGTCTTGAATCATTGAAAAAGTCATTTCTTTATCAAAACTGAAAGTCGATAAACCCGGAACTACAAAACCTCCTATTTTAAGCGAAAGCCAAATAATCAAAGGAATCATAGGAGGAATGCTGATATTGGAAAAAGCAAACGCCAAAACCTTGTTCCAGCGGAATGTAACCGCAAAAAATATCGTCAGGAAAGTCTGAAAACCCCAAACAGGAAGTATTCCGAAAAGCACTCCCAAAGCAATCGACAAAGATTTAATTTTGTTGGAATCCTTACTCCCTAAAACGTCTTCTTTTATAAACTGTTTAAAACTTTTTTTTTTGAAATTCCGTAAAAAATTTCTCGGAATAATATAAAGCAACGTAATCGTAACCAAAACCGTATTCAAAATGCTGATTCGGGTAAAGTCCCTGAAAGGTCTGAAATGCGACACCCTTTCGTTCATATCATACAGCACTTTTACCGGAATATTTTTGACTTTTACGCCTTTCCAAGCTGTTCTTACGATTACCTCTATTTCAAACTCGAATTTCTTGGTGTAAAATTTTTCAGGTAAATAATCCAACGGATATAACCGATAACCCGATTGTGTATCTTCGAGTTTTATTCCCGTTTCAAACCAAAACCAAAAATTGGAAAATCGGTTTCCGAAACTGCTTTTTTTCGGGATTCCGTCTTGGTTCATATTTCGGTTTCCGATTAGCAAAACAGGAGCCGATTCCGATTTCAGAGCCTCAATAAAATTCGGAATATCATCAGGATAATGCTGTCCGTCCGAATCTATCGTTATTGCATTTTTAAACCCTTTTTCTTTTGCAACTTTAAAACCAATGGCAAGTGCATTTCCCTTTCCTTTGTTTTCGGGTAAATGAATTTGAATAATTTGAGGATAATTTTCCAGGATTCCGGAAGTAGAATCCGTTGAGCCGTCATTCACAACCAATACAGAATCAGTATATTCCAGCACTCCGTCAAGCACTCGTTTTAGTGTTCTTTCGTTGTTATACGTAGGAACTATAACGATTGTTTGAAGGTTGTCTATATCGGATTTTTCAAATGACATTGTTCATTTATTTAAAAGATTTCGACTGCTTAACGTATCGTTGTACGTATGATTTCAGTTCAGAATCTTTTATATGGTTTAAATTTTTGTTGATAAAAGTAACGTCTTCCTGAATATTCGAATTGTATTTCAATGCTTTAGGAATATTTTCCTGAATACTTAGGCGAATCAAACGAATCTCAATGTTTTCGGGTTCTTTATTTACTGATTTGTCAATAAGCCCCGCCCCATTGACAAAAAGTTGCTTTCTGTCATTTTTGACCGTTGTATTTTTGGATTGCAAAATCAAAGCTGCTCCTTTATAAGCCTGAAAAACAGGTTTTTTGGTATCTGCCTTTTGCATATACGTTATAAAATCTTGCTGTTTTTCTTTTGAAGATGATACATTACTGTACAGGTTTCGTATCTCTGTAAGGTTTCCCGACAAAGACAGAACAAAAAAGAACATAATAAGTTTCATCATTTTAAGGTTATTTTACATTAGATTATACACTTTAAACAACTTAAATTAATTTTGTCAGTTCGAGTAGCGAAGTGTAACGGAGCATATCGAGAACTTCTCGATACAATTTTTCTCCGTTTCACTACAAAAAATCACTCGAAGTGACAGAACAGGTTATACAATATACAATCCTACATTACACAATCTTATACGTATTAGTCAGTTTCAGAGCTGTTGTTTCGCCAAACGAAGTTATATTTTTGACTTTTACTTCGTTGTCTGTCAATGTCATATCCAATTCTAATTTTAAATCAGGAGTTACTTCCGGATTGATAAGAGCCATAAATTTCACGTTTGACGCATTAGTTAAAAACAGTTTTTTTCCTGTGATTTCCTCTGTCAACTCTTTGATAATCTGCATCATTCCCACTCCCGGCGTAACCGGATTACCCGGAAAATGTCCTTTAAATACTTCGTGCCTGGCATTAAGTGTCAAATCAACCTGATAGGATTGGTCAGATACTTTTTCCAACGAATTTACTTTGTAAAAATCTTGTAATAACATGGTTACTCCGTGGTTAAATCAAACGAGTAAGCCACGCCTACCTGAAACAAAAAGTTGGTGTTATAATCGTCGTAAAAATAATTTCCGTCGTTATAGTAATAATCCGATTCAAACACATCGACAATCCCTTTTTTCACTCTGGCTTCTATGGTTAAATTATCAGTAATACTGTAACCTAACCCAAAAACAAAAGCTAAATCTACTCCTGCATTCGAGTAGTGGTTTGAATTGGCTTCAATATCAAAAGTAGGTCCTAACTGAAAGTTAATTCCGCTCGGAAGATTCAGTTTATTTATCAAGCTAAACGAAATATACGAAAATGTTATATCTTTTTTCTCATACACATCTCGTTGTAAATTATAATCATAATAACCTACCGGAATTCCTGCTCCACCCTGACTGGTATATGTAAGTTCGGGCTGCATAGAATAAAACCGTCCGAGTTTCAGCTCCCCGAAGATTCCGGCATAAAAATCAGGCTTAAAATCTGATTCGGTTTGTGTAATTTTAGAAAAATTTGCTCCTCCCCTGATTCCGGGTTTAAAGCTAACTTGTGCCTCTGCGGTGGTTATTCCGGCGAAAGTCAATGCTATGGCAATAATAATCTTTTTCATAAATTTATATTTTAATTAATTGTATCGTAAACGGCATATTGTGATGAATAATCCCGATATGCTCTGCAAAAGTATCTTTTTTGTTTTGAAATTCAAATGTAATCTTTTCTTTTGATTTTCTGGCAAAAATCATTTTATATAAAAACTTATCTTCTTTGTTCTCAAAAAGATAGATATTTCCGCTGTTTTGCTCAGAACCATAGATAATTTCATTTTTCCCAACAAAGGTCTTGTCTATCGCATAAACCGGCTGAAGCAACATTCTGAAATCGTCTTCCAATGCTTTCAAAAACCTTTTATTATCCATGCCATCGACGAAAAAATTCACTTTAAAGCTATCGGAAGATATTTCAAAATCGAGTAATTTATTTCCGAAATCGGTAGCAAAAACAACTCTGTGAATATCTTCGTTTATCTTTTTTATAACTACGATTCCGCCCAGATTTCTTCCATAAATTTCCATATTGGCTTTATAGACATAATCCTTCGTAGTGTCTGAAAAATATGGGTTGCTATATTCCGAAATGGTAGTCGTTGTGAGCTCAGCGTTTTCAGGTTGATAAACACCACAACCTGTCCATATCAGCGTGAGACTAATTAGTAAAATCCGAAGGACTGACTTTTGCATTCAGTTGTTGATTTTTGAAAACTATTCTGGTATAATCGCCTGAAGATTCATTGAGTTTTACTTCCGAAACCACGAATGTGTCAAACGGAAAATACAGCTCGATTTCTGCAATAACCTTTTTCAAATCTTTAGATTTCGGGATAAATTTAGCCACATAATGTGTTTTGTTTTTGTAATAGCTGATTGAAAATTCGTTGTCGTCAAACATATTTCCGCTTACACTTCCGATAATCAGCTTGTTGATTTTCTCAAACATCTTGTTGCCCGAAGCATCAAAGCTCGATTTATTGCCTTGGTCGTTGATGTGGATTTTTCCTTTTTTGAAAACAATGCTGTATTGATACGGCTTGGTATATCTCCAATTCAGTAAATCGGAGGCCTGAAAAACCATATTTCCGGAAGTTTCGATATCATTAGACAAAAAGCTCATATGTTTATGTTGAACAAAATCGGTTTTCAGGCTTTTGATTTTTTTAGATTTTTCTGTTACTCCGCTTTTGAATTGAGTTAGTTCATTTGCCGAAAGCTTCTGTTGCTGTGCAAAAGAACTCGATATTACTGCAAAAACCGCAATCAGACTAAAAAATACATTTCGGATTTTATTCATTTTCTAACAATTTATTGATAGTAATCATTTGATAATTTTCCTTTTGCAAAGTTAGCAATAACTGTTCCAAAACGCGAATTGTTTTGTCGGAAGTATCGTGCAACAGAATTATACTTCCGGGTTTGAGCTTGTTTGTAATGCGTTTTAAAATTTTGTTTTCGTCCCCAATTACCGTATCGAGCGAACGGATATCCCAACCGATTACCTGATGTTTTAACTCTTTTATCGCTTTAGCTATATGCGGATTCGTAACTCCGAAAGGCGGTCTGAAATAATGATTTTTTTCTCCTGTGATTTCCTGTAAAAGCAAGGCGGTTTTTTGCAATTCTTCCCGAACTTTTTCGGCTGAAAAAAAGCCAAACGAATTACTGTGGCTGTATGAATGATTACCTAATTGATGTTTTTCGGAATAAATTCTTCTACAAATATCAGGGTGTTTTTCAATTTGCTTTCCGATACAGAAAAATGTCGCTTTTGCGTTGTATTTCTCTAATAAATCGAGAACTTTTGGTGTAAAATCCGTAGGCCCGTCATCAAAAGTTATAGCAATTATTTTTTTATTCGTTTTTTTCCGATAAATAACAGGAATAAAATACCCCAACCGAATGTCAAATGCTCCCCAAATCGTAAAGCCAAACCAAAGAATTCCCACCAAGAATAACAATAAATAATAACCGGAAAATATTAGTATTATAGCCGATACGATACAAAGTGTAGATATGATTTTGTGTTTCACAATTAGATTTTATTAGCTATAATTTTGTGTAAAAATAAACCTATTATCTTATAATGTCGGCCTTCCCTTCTTCCATTTTCTTTCACTCGAATTCCATATTAAATATGGAGGGTCAAAACCTTCAACAAAAATTATTTCAAACTCATTATCATTGATTTTTTTATATTCCGGCTTTCCAATTTCATACTCCTGATATATTCCATATTCATTCAATTTTTCCCAATCATTATTTTCTGGTAACTCTTCTTTGGAACTTTCTATTTTTTCAATTATCTGATTTCCAAGTTTAATTTCAGTAACTCGATTATATTTAACAGGTAAATTTATCCAAATAATCCATAATAGAATTATCCCGATAAAAACACCTAATATAATTCTAATTACTTTCATTTCTAACATGTATAATTTTACAAAGCACCTCTCAAAAGTACCAGACTATGGTCTAATCCTCTGTATTGGTTGTACAACAAAATAGTTTTATATTGCTGTTTTTCAACGGAATTAATTCTTATAACATCAGGAATTTGCTGTTTTTTCAGCATATTCGCAGCAACCCAAAGCCCGAAAGCCGAAGCTGTATTGTATTCCCCACTCAAATGCTTGTAATAAACGGAAACGGATTCAGCGAAATAATCCGATGCTTTTGCAAAGTAATCATCAAATTCCATATCTCCGTTATTTCCTAAAACAACCACATCTATTTCAGAGGTATTGAGGTTGTTTTTCTTTAGAAAAGCATCAAACAAATCAGGTAATTGTTCTCTACTTACTTTGTTTTTGATTTGAATATCAACAACTTCTGCATACGTTGAATCTTTACGAATATTTTCCAAAGCAAAAAATGTTGCTCCCTCCGAAAAAACAGCTCCTTTGGATTTGGATTCTAACACCGAAAAAGGTTTTTCTTCTTCAGGTTTAATAAGTCCGATAAGCTTATACAACGAAAAAGTATGATTGGCATATTCATCAATTCCTCCAACCAAAATGCTTTTCGCTTCTTCGGAAGTGATTTGCATACACGCATCGAGCAAAGCCGATTCAAACGAAATAGCTCCGTTTACATACGTAAAATTATAGCCTTTGCAGGAAAGCCTTAAAGCGATTTGAGCTGCAACCGTATTGTGAGTAGATTGTATAAACGAAGTCGGAGTTAAAAACTGTTCGTTGTTGTCCAAAATGCTTTTCAGGAACTTTTCCGAATCCTGTGAACAGCCCATTCCCGTACCCGTAATAATGGCATCAACCTGTTCCAATTCCGCTTTTTGAAGTGCCTGAACTGATGCAGCTACTCCCATTTTTATCCCTTTTGCCATTCGTCTGATAGCGGCAGGCGGAATAAACGCTTTGTAATCAGGCTCAACAGCTTTTAACGTGTTTTCTGTCTGATTGAGCTCTGCCGAATCTAAAAAATCCGTTTCAAAAGTATCTTGTGCAGATATAGCCGAAATTCCGTTGATATAACAATTCTTCATCTGCTTAAGATTTTGAAAAGATTAAAGACGAACAATTTCCTCCGAAACCGAAAGAGTTTGACAAAACCGTATGGATTTCTTTTTCGGTAAGCTCGGTTGTCGGAATCAAATCAAATTCTTCCATTTTATCTTTAAAGTTCAGATTCGGATAAATCACATTATGACGTAATGCCAATATGCTGTAAACTGCCTCAATAGCCGCAGCTGCAGCCAAAGTATGTCCCGTATAAGGTTTGGTAGAGCTGAAAAGTGGAATGTTTTGACCGAAGATTCGCTGTAAAGCCCGCCCCTCCGACAAATCATTATTCGGAGTTGCTGTTCCGTGAACGTTGATATAATCTATATTTTCGGGAGAAATTCCTGCCATTTTTAAGGCTTTTTCCATAGCCAAAAACGCTCCCTCCCCGTCTTCTGACGAGGCAGTCTGATGATAAGCATCATTGGCATTTCCGAATCCCGAAAGATAAGCCAGAACTTCCCGATTCTGCTCTTTGACAACCTTATCCGATTCCAAAATCAGATAAGCCGCTGCCTCTCCCAAATTCAGTCCTTTTCGGTTATTATCAAACGGAGTATTGTACGAATCGGTCAAAATCATTAACGTATTAAATCCGTTGATTGTGAATTTGCTCAAAGCATCACTTCCTCCGACAATTACCCGTTCTAATTGTCCCGAGGCAATAAGTCTTGCTCCGAACATTACCGCATTGGCAGCCGAAGAACAAGCTGTGCTTATCGTAGTTACCAATCCCTCAATACCTAAAATGTCCGCTATTTTGTGCGAAACATCTCCCGCATCGTGCGAAGTAATAAATCTTCGGATTTCGGGATTATCAAAATATTCATAAAAATACTGCTCGGTTTTATCCATTCCTCCCACACTCGTAGAAGAAACCAAACCTGTCGGGTAATCGTTGATATTTTTGATTCCTGCGTTTTCGACCGCTTTTTGAGCAGCATAAGCTCCCAAAAGCGTAGTTCTTGAAAAGTCGTGATTTTCAGGAAGTTTTAAAATAGTTGCTAACTCAGAATTGGTTAATTTTATTTCTCCGAATTTCAAAACACCTTTATGAACAGTATCGATATTTTCCAAATCGGAAATACCCGAATTACGGTTTTTTAAGGCATTAAAATTCTCCTCAACCTTCATTCCGATAGCTGAAATAATTCCCATTCCCGTAATCGCAATCTTCATAAGCCTCACCCTACCCCTCTCCAAAGGAGAGGGAATAATTTAGTTAATTTTATATATGTATTTCCTTTCCAAAAGCCCCTCCTTTGGAGGGTTGGGGAGGAATCTATTTCGTTCTATTTACCTCAATATAATCAGCCATTGTCTGGATAGACGTAAAAATAGCTCTTCCTTCTTTCGGGTCAGCTAATCTGATTCCGTAGTCTTTATCCATAAGTACAATAAGCTCCAAAGCATCAATCGAATCCAATCCTAATCCGTCCCCGAAAAGTGCATCGTCATCTGCAATATCCGCAACAGATAAATCCTCCAAATTAAGCGTTTCGATGATTTTAGCCTTTAATTCTTCTTTTAAATTTCCCATATTATTTTGTATATAATTTTTTAATCGTTTCTATATTAACCTCTTGTGTTCCATTTTGTGAAATCAAACACATAAAAGCCTTATATTCCTGCTGAAAATACTCCACCCAACCTAAAAGCACCTTTTTTGATTTCCCCGATTTTAATAAATATTCCGAATATGCTGTCAAAAATTCAGGATTAAAAGCCTCAAATATAAAGAAACTATTTTCAGAATACAATTTGTGCTTGATACTTATCTCTCCAATACAAATATTAGGCAGGGTATAAACAAAAACAGCGGGACTCGGATAGAAATTTTCCTTGTCCGTTATGGATTGCTGATATTTGTAATCTGTATCCAAAGAAGAAGAACGGTTAGCCAAAACCAAAGCAATATCGTTATCCGATTCGTTCAGGCTTTGATTTTTAAGTAAAATTTCTGCTCCCAAAAAAGCCAGTTTTGACAGATTGTCCATTTTGAAAAACTTCGGATAATCTACCCCGAAATGCTTGTAAGCCTCTTTGGAAAAAGCTGAAAAATTCTCTGAATCCGAGCCAAACAACTCTTTTCCGCCCGAAATAACTTTGTTATCCCGAATCAAAACACTTGATTCTATGTAAAATTCTTTATTCAACATTAATTATTTTCTCAAACAAAACCGCCGTATTACAACCTCCGAAACCTGATGCGGTTTTCAGAAAGTAGTTCATTTTCTTATTTTGAAACTCTGTAAAAACCGTAATCGGTTTTGAAACTCCCGACTCCGAAAATCCCAAAGACGGAAGAATTTTATTCTGATATAACGCCTCAATGCTGACAACCGTTTCGAGTAATCCCGAAGCTCCGAGCGTATGGCCGTAGTTGGCTTTCAGGCTGAAAATCGGAATTTCCGACATATTCATTCGGTCAAAAGCAATAGCCTCCATTTCGTCATTATACAAAGTTGCTGTTCCGTGAGCCGAAATAAAGTCAACCTGTTCGGGTAAAATTCCCGCTTCCTTAAAAGCACTCTGCATACTTCTGAAAAGCCCCTCTCCCGTTCTCGAAGGACCTGAAATATGATTCGCATCGTTTATTGAACCTTCTCCCAAAATCTTAACTGCATTTGCACTTTTTTGTTTTGACAAATAAACTGCTGCAACCGCCTCTCCGAGATTGATTCCTTTTCGGTCTTTATCGTAAGGTCTGCAAAGTTCATCACTCATTGCCTGAAACGAATTGAATCCCGAAATCACAAACTCCGAAATTTCATCTCCTGCCACGACAAAAGCCTCTTTATAATCCGAAAACTGCAACATTCGTTTGGCGACCGACAAAGCCAAAACTCCCGAAACACAAGCATTGGAAACCACAACAGGCTCGGTTGTAAACCCAAAAAAACGGGCTGTTTTTTGAGCTAACTTCCCCAAATTAGCTTCGGAAAATTCTGATTCTTGATTTTCTAAAAGCCTTATATTTCCTTTGGTTGTCGATAAAACCAAAACAGATTTTTCGGTTATTTTTTTTCCTTTTACAATCGGATACAAAACCAAAATCAATAGCTTTTCCAATCGGGTAAAATTACTATCTGAAGAAATTTCGGAAAATCTTCGGTTGAGTTCTTCATCAAAAATTTCTCCCAAAAGAACCTTCGGAAACATCGGATATTTATCCGAAACAGAAATTCCCGATTTTCCATTCAGTACAGAATCAATATTCGACTGCACATCAAACCCTAAAGGAGTAATGCAGTTTGTTTCGGAAATGTATATCGATTTATCTATCAAAATATTTCCATTTTTTGTTTCCACTTTTCATAAAATTCGGGATTGTTAAGCGACAAAACTCCGTCTTTATCCACAAAAACCTGAACGGTTTGTCCCGTACAGACCAATTCGTTATTTTCGTTAAAAATCTTATACGTAAAAATCATTTTGGCAGCCAAAGTCGGGATAAGCGTTGTTTCGATAACAGCATATTCCCCGTATTTCAGCGAAATTTTATGCTCACATTCCGATTTTACGATAGGCACGACATAACCCTCCTTTTCAATATCCAAATACGTCAGATTATGCTCACGTCCGAAAGCCTCACGTCCCTCCTCAAAATAAACGAGATAATTTCCGTGCCATACGATTCCGAGCGGGTCGGTTTCGTTAAAACGGATTCTGAATTTATAGGCAGAAGTAATCGTTTTTTGTTCTTCAGACCGTTCTTTTCTTTTTGTCATAAATAATCGAAATGGTTAATGTCGCTACAAAGAACAAAAATAGTAAAATTATATCGGGAAGAATGTCTGAAAGACCTCCTTGTCTTAAAAGTATGTCATAAAAAGCGTTCAGTCCCCAATTCATCGGAGAAATTTTAGCAAATCCCTGCATTATATCGGGCATTGCAAAAACAGGCACCCAAACCCCTCCGAGCGCAGCCAAAATGATAACCGAAGTAGCTCCGAAAGGTGCGGATTGCTCTTGTGTTTCCGCATAAGTTCCGAGCAAAACCCCAAAGCCTATGGCAGCCAAACCGCAGAACAAAGCGACAATCGTAAGCAAACCCAAATTCGTCCATTCCAAAGCAATCAAACCGAAATACGGAAAGACAAACTTCCCGATAAATAGCATTACATAAAACTGCAACAGACAAATAATCAGATAGGTTATGATTTTTCCTCCCAAAAATACCAAATGCGAAACAGGACTTGTAAGCAAACGTATGTAAGTTCCCTGATTTTTTTCCTTAACCATATTGACGGAAAGCGGAACAACGATAAAAAACATAGCAAACAACGTCCACGCAGCAATATTGTGCTGAACAGAGTTTGGTTTTGGCTCTTCGCTATTTGCTGTTGGTAAAATTTCCTCAAAAACAATCAGACTTTCCTGCTCAAAAAACGAATTTTCTTCGGATAACTGCTCCTGAAAAGCCCTGTAAATAGACTGATTCTCAATTTGAGTTACGATTTTATCAATAGCATTCTGAACTCCCGATTTGAAAGACAAATGCGTAGCAGGGTCAAAATACAATTTGATTTCTTTGGCCGAAAAGTGGTTTTCTTCGGTATCGGAATCATCTCCCAGACCAAAAGCACTGATAGCTTTATCCACGTTGTGATTGACCTTGTTTTGTAAATCACTGCTCAAATTTTCGGGAATGACGATTCCCATTTGGTATTTTCCTTTAAAAACAAGGTGTTGAAGTTCCTGTTCACTAACGGAAACCAATACAAAAGATTCACTTTTTGATAAATTATCAATAATGGTTTTTGAAATTTCGCCTTTATCGTTATCCACAAAAGCAATTTCTATTCGGGTCGAAACCGCTTTGAACGAGCTGTCCTGAATAAGCGTAACGGTAATAACCAAAACCAAAGGCATCACAAACAAAATGACCAAACCTCCCCAATCCCTCGACAGGAGCAACATTTCTTTTTTGACCGACTGCCACAATTTATACCTCATCACGAAGCTGTTTTCCTGTTAAACTTATAAATACATCTTCGAGATTTGACGTATTTTCGGTATTTTGAATCAGGCTTTTCGGCGTATCGCAAGCGAACAATTTTCCCCTGTCAATAATGGCAATTTTCGTACAGAAATGCTCTGCCTCCGACAAATGGTGCGAAGTATAAATAATGGTCGTACCTGACCTGTTTAATTCTTGCAAATATTCGATAATCACGTTTTTAGATTGCACATCTACCCCAACAGTCGGCTCGTCCAGAAACAAAATCTTCGGATTGTGCAGAACTCCTGCTATCAGATTGATTCTTCGTTTCATTCCTCCCGAAAAAGTTCCGATTTTTTTGTCTGCAAATTCCAAAAGTCCCAATCTTTCCAATGCCTGATTGGTTTTTTGGTGTAAATCTCTGCCTTTCAGTCCGTACATACCCGCAAAATACGCAATATTCTCTCGGGCTGTAAGTGTGGGATACAAAGCATATTCCTGCGGAACAACTCCGATATTCTGATGAATTTCGGTTTTGTGATTGGAATAGGATTTATCAAGAATCGAAATCTTTCCGGAAGTAGGTTTCAAAAGTCCGCACATCATCGAAAGCAACGTGGTTTTTCCTGCTCCGTTCGGACCCAAAAGCCCGAAAATCTCTTTTTGAGCAATAGCCAAAGAAACTCCCTTAACCACAAAAGTTTCGGTGTTTTTGTATTGTTTGTAGAGGTTATTAATTTCTATGGCTATATTATTTTTCATGGATTAAACCGCTTTTTTCAGCTTTTTAAAAAATGCTTCTTCTCTGTCGGCAATTTCAAGCATATTTTTTGACAGCATAACATAAACGTCCTCCTGATTGCTCCGTTTTTTGTAAACCCTTGCAAGCTGCACAGCCAAATCTCTCCACATATCACCAATTTCGGTCATTTCTTTGGAGAGTTCACGCAATTTTTCATTCTTCAGAATATCAGCTGATTCTTGTAAAAAAGCGGCATAAATAAAGCGAAAACCTCCACCACCCGTTCCGATTTCTTCCTGCATTCGGATAAGCTGTCCGAGATAATGATTGGTTTTGGCAACTCCGAGTTTTTTATGCCATTTTACAATATTTTTAGCTACTGTCCGAATGGCTTTTACTCCCGCAATCGGAACGGGTGCCAACATATCGTTACAATTCTTTTTGACTGCTTTTCGGATTGCTTTTTCCCAGTTTATCACTGCCGGAAGATAAACAGGATAATACAAATGCCCCTTCGGAGCTAAAGCTCCTTTGGCAAAACGTACTTTTTCCAGCTCCTGATGTGTAAGCGTCGTAGTTTCCTGCATAACAGGGTCGCTAATCAGGTAATCGGTATCGGTTTTTCCGTACACAACCAAATTATGTGCATTGAAATGAAAACGATATTCATCAGGAAAATAAGTCAGTCCATAAACACCTACCTGCAATCCTGTGGGAATGCCGTTTTTTAGATTTTGGTCAAGCACCTGTTGTGCTTTTTCGGGACTATTGAATTTCTGTCGTTTGATTTTGATTCCCAATAGTTTTGCCATTCGCTTAAAAATCCAGCCAGGCATCGGTCTGTAACTGAAAGCAGGCGAAAAATTAACTTTGATAAAAGGCAGATATACAAAAAACAAACCCGAACCCAAACCAAAAACCATAGGTTCACTGATTTCGATTCCCTGATGTTTTAGCAAATTGGACGCTACGCCATTCTCGCAATGAGCCGATTGGTTATGTTTAAATTCTACCTGCATTATCCTTTAAAACTCTTTAATTCTTCTGTCGAAATTTCAAAAACAACAGCATATTTTTTTAAAATTTTATCGCTTAATGTAACAAAAACTTTCGGTTTGCAATGTCTTTTTACCCGCCATTTCCACATCGAAACGTAACTTGCCAAAATCGACAAATCCATTTTATTTTTTTCCATAAAATAGACAATCGGACTCGCCTGACCGTTAGCAACCATTTGCCGGGCATTTTCAATTCTCTGCTGAATGAGCTGTATAGAGCCGTCCAATGCGACCGATTTCGGCTCCCAACCTGAACTCAATGCCGTTGTGTAATTTCCGTTTTCGTCAACTGCATAGCACAATTCTTTGAGGTCTTTTTTGGACAAACTGCTGTCGTCTTGTGGTATTTGGTCTGTTTTCATTTTCTTATTGCTCTCTGATAAACAAATTCATTTCTGTCTCCAAAAGTATTTTTTCTTCCGCAAAGATAGTACACTGTATCAAACACAAGGTATAATCTTCGGTATCCATTTTTGAAATAAGCCTTGCTTTGGAAACCAGTGTTTGGTTTACCAAAGGTAATGCCTTTATGGATAGCTTCTTAATCCCTCCGATAAAACCAACTAACTTCACTGCTGTTTTTTCTTCCGAAAAATAAGTTTGAGCTACTATGGCGGAACAGGTTTGAGCCGAATTTTCAATCAATCCTGATTCAGAAAAATAACCGTTATCTACAAAAATACAATCTTTAGAAATCAAAAAAGTCGTTTCAACACTTTCATCATCGATATACGTAATCAAATCTACCATCAGCATAGGCTCTCTGTGGGGCAGGAAATTCCGGATTTCTATGGGTAATGTTCTCGTCATTTTTATTTTGCCAAAACGGTTTTCATTTGGGCTTTGGCGATTACTTCTCCGTCAATTTCTGACGTTATATCCACCAAAGTAACTCCCATAAATTCCTGCAAGATTTCAGCCGAAGTTTCTACTTTCTGTCCGATTTCGGGAAGTCTTATAATTTCAACCGATTTAATAGAACCAATATAGCCTGTCGGTGCTTGTTTTTGCTGAATATGATACTGAAAACCTGTATATAAAGCAACGGTTTGAGCCATATGTTCAATCAGTCCAGAAGCAGTAAAAACCTCAGAATCAGCAAGAATATTGGTTTCGTTTATCGTAAGGGAAGCTGTTATTTTTTCGTCTGAATAAACAATCAAACTATCGACCATTACAAACGGATATTTTTGAGGGATAAGTCCCTGTACAAATGTTGCGTCAGTTATCGGAAACGTATAATTCATCAGACTACGGTTAAATAAGCATAAGCATACGAAAATCGTCCGCTTTCGGGAACAGACAGCAATATGATATCCCCTTTTTTGAGCCTGCCGGAATTCATCAATTCTTCGAGCATTAAATAAATGGAAGCCGAGCCGACATTTCCGACATACGGCAAATTCATAAACCATTTTTCTTTCGGTACTCCGATTCCGTATTCGTATAGTTTGTCGTGTAGTTTATCCACAAAATAACCCGAAGAAACGTGAGGCAAAAAATAAGTTATATCTTCTGTCGTAATATTGTGTTTTTTCAATGCTTCACGCATACTCAAAGCTCCTTTTTCAAGGATATTTTCGTCCAAAACTTTTACGTCCTGCTTAATCGAAAAAACCGATTGCTCCAACCATTCTTCAGTTTTGTAATCGTTCCAAGGCTTTATGCTTCCGTCTTTCTGTTTATCGCCTCCTGCATACATACAGGTTTCAAGCTCGTAGGCATACGAATAGAAATCTATCCATTCGATTTTCAGCGATGTTTTCCCGACAGGTTTGTTCTGCAGTAAAAAAGCTCCTGCTCCGTCCGAAAGCATCCAACGTAAAAAATCTTTTTTAAAGGCAATAACAGGCTGTTCTTCAAGACTTTTCAGATTTTCGGCTTCATGTTCAAAACGGTCTGCAAGCAGCCAGGTCGAAACTTTTTCTGACCCTGTACAAACTGCATTTTCGGAATTTCCGGATTTTACAGAAAGATACCCATATTTAAGAGCATTCATTCCGGCACAACAAACACCAGAAGACGAATTCAGCTCCAGCGAATGATTTTTCAATAATCCGTGAACCATAGCCGAATGCGAAGGTAAAAGCTGGTCGGGTGTCGATGTTCCGCAAGACAAAACCTGAATGTCTTTCAATGAAAAATTTTCATTCTGCAAATTCTCTACGGCAGATCGGGTAAGTTCTGCATTGGAATGGGTCGAGTTGCCATTTTCGTCCAAAGCATAATACCTCGTAATAATTTTATTATTGCGTAAAATTATATTTTTTGCCTTGGATTTTTTTCCATTTATTAAGCCTAATTTTGTTTCTATTTCATCATTTGAAACAGGTTCATTTGGCAGGAATTTAGACGCTCCGGTTATATATACATCAAACATAAATATCTCTAAACACCTTTGAAATAGGTGATTTCTTTTTTAATTTTTTGATATCTGAAAGGATATGTCAGCCAATAGATTAGGTTCACTATCGGAGACAAAATCCAGATTGCGACGACAAGATAGTAATAAAATCCTTTTAGCCATCTCTTTCTCGTATTTCCTTTTTTGTTTTTTATCAGCCCCGCCCATTTGGCAAACATTTTATTGGCTGTTTTGTCAATCTGAATCAAAAAATGACGGATTTCAACTGCTCCTTTATCCAGCAAATCGGTTTGGAGGTTGTCGTAAGAACCTTCTTTGAGATGCTTTAAAATCACTTCGCCAAATTTTGACGATTTATCAATTTCGTGTTGAGCAATTCCCGGTGTGGGGAAAATTCCGAATTTGCGTTTCTCTCCGGTAAACATCCATTTTACGATTGTGTAGGCACTTATCAGATTCGGATTTCGGTCTGCCAAAGCAATGTTCCCAACTAATTTTGTATTGAAGTTTCCGAACAGTTTTTTCACTTTTTCCTGTGCCATTGCCCACATATTCCGGCTTCCGATAATGGTAATTACCGGAGTATCTGCAAATATTTTACCAGCATATTCGCTTTGCAAAAACGAATTGGCAGGAATTGACGGACTCAAATACCAAGGCTGGTACGCAAAAAGTATCAAATCGTATTTTTTGGAAAGAACTTCGTTGGAAATGGGTTTTATTTTGTGAGGAACTTGCAAAAATGTATCCGGAAATGCTCCGAAAAACGTTTCGTTTGTCCACGGAAAAGGAAAGTCGTTTTCCATTTCGATATTCAGAACATCAACCTGAATCTGATTATCCTCCACTAATGGCTTGACAACCTGCTCCGCTATCTCTTTTAGCTGACCCGATTGAGAATAATATATGACCAAAACATTTTTTTCCATTTCGTGCTTTTCAGAAAGTCAAAGGAGCAAATTTAATGTATTTTAGCTACTGATTAAAGGATTCTACGGTTTTTTGAAAAATCCTTTTAATCTGTGGCAGAAAATTATTCTTTCCAAAAATCAAAAAAGTTGAACCACTGCAATGGATATTTTTTCAACATTGATTCCAAGTTTGAGACATAAGTTTCTAATAATCCCTGTGCGTCTCTGTGTTTTACTTCGGCTTCACGAGCATATAAATGATAGTGCAGATTTGGTTCTTTCATCACATACACGAAAACGACAGGCACTTTCAACCTCGACGCAATCAGAAAAGGTCCTGCCGGAAAAGTGGCTTTTTTACCAAGAAATTGTGCTTCGAGAGTTTTACTTCCTTCAAAGTAACGGTCGCCCGTAAAACAAATTAATTCGTTGTTGGACAAAGCCGTATTGATATCAAAAATATGCGACATATCATCTTTCACAACAATGTATTTGACTGCTGATTTTTGGCTTATGCTTTCTAAATATTTTTTGATTTCGTTGCGTTCCATATCGGTTGTGACCAGATTGATTTGCATATCGAAATCAATATCAGCAAAAAATTTTTCGGCCACTTCAAAATTACCGATATGAGCACTAATCAGCACTCCTCCTTTTTTGTCGGCAAGTAGTCGTTTGAGGGTTTCGATTCCGTCAAATTCATAGGTAAATTTATTGCGAAGTCCCGCATTTATAGCAACTTTGTCAATAAGTGTTTTCCCGAAAGTAAGGTAACTTCCATAAACAGACACTTTGGCTTTCAACCAAGAATATTTCAGTCTTTCTATGAAATATGAAAAAATAGCTTTGTTGCTTTTCCGAGCAAACAAAAAGTAATATAAAGCCACAAAATACAGAACAAAATAAGCTGTTCTGACTCCTGCTTTTTTGATAAAAAATACAAATATTTTATATCCGAGCAGTGTACCTCCGGACTTTCCGTCCCATTGAGCCATGGTTTGCTTTATTTAATTTTAGCCTCTATCAGATTATAAAAATCGCCGAAAGTAGAAACACCTGCAAAATCAGCTTCTCCCAACTTCACTCCGAAATTCGCTTCTATAACCACAACCAAATCCACATAATCAAGACTATCCAAATCCAAAGTTTCTTTCAGGTTAGCATTTTCCTGAATCATAGAACCATCGGCTTCAAATTCTTCAACTAAAAAATTATTTACGATTTTTACGATTTCATCTCTGTTCATCTCGTCTGTTTTTTCTGGAAGGCAAAGTTAGTTTTTTTTAATTGAAAAGCAAGAAATTATTATTTAGCAATAGGCAGTAAGCTATATGCTATAAGCCTATTTTCAGACAAGTAAAAACCACATTACAACTATGAATGCTTTGATATTCAAAATTTTAGCTTATTACTTAAAGCATAATGCAGATTTATATGAACTTCTTAATAACCACAGCCGAATTTGTTCCTCCGAAACCAAAGGAATTGGAAAGGAATGTATCTATTTCTGCTTTTTGGGTTTGGGCAACTAAATTCAGTTTGGCTGAATCTTCATCGGGATTTTCCAGATTGATATTCGGGGCAATAAAACCGTTCTGCATCATCAGAATCGAGTAAATAATTTCACTTGCTCCTGCCATCCAGCATTCGTGTCCTGTCATTGATTTGGTTGAACTTACAGGCGTGTTGTTTTGTCCGAATACTTCAAAAATAGCTTTCGCCTCGTTGCTGTCCCCGACAGGTGTCGAAGTAGCATGAGCATTGATATAATCAATTTCGGAAGCATCAATTCCTGCATTTTCCAAAGCTCTTTTCATTGCGGTAGCAGGTCCGTCAACATTTGGGGTTGAAATATGTCCGCCGTTTGATGAAAACCCATAACCTGTTACTTCAGCAATAATATTCGCTCCTCTTTTTACAGCCGATTCGTAGCTTTCCAAAATAAGAGTTGCTCCTCCTCCACTCGGAACAAGCCCGTTTCTCGACGCATCAAAAGGCCGCGAGGCTTTGGTCGGCGTATCTTCGTTCTCAGAAAAAACACCCAATCCATCAAAACTTCCCATGGCATATTTGTTGATTTCCTGTGTTCCTCCGCAGATAATCATATCCTGAAATCCGCTTTTAATCAGAAAATATCCCAATCCAACGGAATGTGAGCCACTTGCACAAGCCGCACTAATAGTCATATTCACTCCACGAAGTCTGAAAATAGTCGATAAATTCATCGTTACGGTAGAATTCATTGATTTGAAAATCGCTCCTGAACCAATAAGCGTAGTGTCTTTTTTCTCTCGTATAATATCTACGGCGTCAATAATTGCTTTGGAAACACTGTCATTTCCGTACAAAATCCCGACTTCGTTGGTATCAAAAAAGCTGTCTTCGATTCCTGCCTGTTGAAGTGCTTGAATTGTAGCCATATAGGCATATTCGGTTTCTTCTCCGATGCTTACTCTTTGTCTTCGATTGAGCAATGGCTTTAAATCGGGCTTTGGCACCATTCCCGTAAGGGCAGAACGAAAACCGAAGTCTTTGCGTTCCTGGTCAAAAACAATTCCCGATTTTCCGTTATATAAAGATTGCGTTACCTCCTCTAAAGAAGTTCCGATACAGGAATAAATTCCCATTCCCGTTATGACAACTCTTTTGTTCATTTATGAATAAATTCCTCCGTTAATATTGATAATCTCTCCCGTAATATATCCCGACTTTTTAGAAACCAAAAAGCTAACCAAATCAGCTACTTCTTCCGCCTCTCCGAAACGATTGGCTGGAACGAGCTTGACCAGTTCACTTTCATTCAGTTCGCTTGTCATATCGGTTTTGATAAATCCGGGAGCAACTGCGTTTACGGTTATATTTCGTTTGGCAACCTCTTGTGCCAGTGCTTTTGTCGCTCCGACCAACGCTCCTTTGGCAGCCGAATAATTGGTCTGTCCGGGTGTTCCTTTCACTCCCGAAACAGAAACCATATTGACGATTCGTCCATATTTGTTGCGAAGTAATTTTTGAATGAAAAAATTCGTTACGTTAAAAAATCCGTTCAAGCTCGTGTTAATCACATCGTTCCAATCCTGTTGCGGCATCCACATAAAAAGTCCGTCTTTTGTGATTCCTGCATTATTGACGATTACCTCAACAACTGCATCGGGATTATTTTCCTGCCACCGGGTCAAAACTTCGGTAACCTCCTGATGATTGGCAACGTCAAATTGTATGATTTCGCCATTCCCTCCTGCTTTTCGGACTTCCTCCAAAGTAGCTAAAGCTGCGTCTTTATTCGATTGATAATTAATCAAGATATGATAATCGGTATCTTCGGCTATCTTTTTGCAAATGGCACTTCCGATACCGCGAGAACCTCCTGTAACGATTGCGTATTTCAATTTCATTTTTTTACTTCCCTTTTAAATAATCCTTCACTTGCTGAACATACGGATACAAAACTTCATCTTCTGTGAAAGCTGGTACTATTTCCCGTATTTCATTATACATTTTCAGCGTTTCAGACGAAATTTTATCCTGACAACTCAGATATTCCACAGCCTGAACAACCGTAATCAAATGTACGCTCAAAACCTCAAAAGCATTTTCAATTACTTTATCTGTTATCAAAGCACTATTCGTTCCCATACTCACAATATCCTGATTATCATTATTATTCGGGATACTATGTACATACATCGGATTGGATAACATCTGATTTTCAGCTGTTGTGGAAGTAGCCGTAAACTGAGCTCCCTGCATTCCGAAATTAAACCCTAATGTTCCTAAATTGACAAAAGGCGGAAATATTTCGTTGATTTTTGCATTCAACAAATAATTGAGTTGTCGTTCTGCCAACATCGTAAGTTTTGTGATTACGATTTTGAGTTTATCCATTTCGAGCGAAATATAATCTCCGTGGAAATTTCCACCGTGATAAACCTGCCTGTTTTTCAAATCCACAATCGGATTGTCACTGGCTGAATTCAACTCTTTTTCCAAAACCTGTTCCACATAATCAACCGTATCCAGAACAGCTCCCAGAATCTGCGGCACACAACGAATCGAATAATATTCCTGAACTTTGTCTTTAAAAACTTTTTCCTGATTTTCTCCGCTGTACAAATGTTTATCCCTTTTTCGGATAAGTTGGCTATCTTTCAAGTGTTCACGCATTTTGGCGGAAATTTCCTGTTGTCCTTTGTGCAATTTGGCAGCATTCAATTCTTCCGAAAAATGGTCGTCATAAGCCGAAACCATTTCGTTAATGGCACACGAAATTTTCAAGCTCCAATCAATCAGCTTTCTGGCATTTACCAAATTGATAATCCCGATTCCTGTCATTACCGAAGTTCCGTTCATAATCGACAATCCTTCCCGCAAACGGATTTTCATCGGCTCCAAATTTTCTACCTCAAAAACCTCTTTCGTGGATTTTCTTTCGCCTTTGTAAAATACTTCTCCCTCTCCGATAAGCACCAATGCCAGATGTGCCAGCTGCACCAAATCTCCACTCGCTCCTACTCCGCCGTGCGAAAAAATTAGCGGTGTGATATCTCTGTTAATCAGCTCTTTCATCAGTTCAATTACAGACGAATGCACTCCTGAATTCCCTAACGAAAGTGAATTCATTCGTGCCAAAATAGCTGCTTTTACCTGCTTTTCGGAAAGCGGCTGCCCAGTACCCGAAGCGTGGCTTCTGATAAGATTATACTGTAATTGAGTTTGCTGCTCTTTCTCTATCTTATATTGAGCCATAGGCCCGAAGCCTGTATTTACTCCGTAAATAATTTTCTCAGAGGAAAAATCTCTCAGAAATTCAAAACTTTCATTCACTCTTTGGTAAACTGTATCGCTGATTGAAACCTCTGCTCTGTTAAAAATCACAGATTCAAATTCGGCTATACTCAAATAATTATTCAAAATCTTCATTGGTCTATCTATGTAGTTTTTAAAATCAAAAGTATTTTATTTCGGTAAATATAATTACTTTTGGGTACAAATATAAAATTTATTATCCTAACGATGAATGAGTTTGTTGATGTTCTGGTTATCGGAGCAGGTCCTTCGGGTTGCGTTTCGTCTTGTTATCTTCACAATAACGGGGCGAAAGTAAAGGTGGTCGAAAAAACGAAATTCCCTCGTCTGGTGGTCGGGGAAAGCCTGATTCCGAGGGCAATGGATCACTTTCATGAAGCAGGTCTTTTCGATGCTTTAGACAAAATGAATTTTGAAAAAAAGCCGGGTGCCCGTTTCATCAGAGGCGAAGAAGTCTGTGATTTTGATTTTAGTCAAAACTATACCGAAGGCTGGACATGGACGTGGCAGGTTCCGCGAGCCGATTTCGACAACACTATGGCTCAGGAAGTTATCCGAAAAGGAATTGATTTGGAATTTGAATCCGAAGTAATTGATATTGAATTTAACGGAAAAAATTCTGTAACGACCGTAAAGGACAAAAACGGAAACCTCAAAAAAATTCATGCAAAATTTGTCATAGATTCAAGCGGTTACGGAAGGGTTTTACCACGATTATTAGATTTGGATTATCCGTCGGGTTTGGCTCCTCATTCGGCTATTTTTACGCATATCAAAGATATTAACCGTCCTGAAAATGATATTATTTCATTTGATATTATCGAAACGGAAGTCTGGTTGTGGGTCATTCAGTTTTCTAACGGAAACACGAGTGTCGGAATTGTTGGTCCTACTGATTTTATCGATTCTCTTTCCTCGGAATCGACTTCGGAGGCTTTGAGAAAAGCGATTTTGATGTCCAAACATTCCAAAGACCGGTTTGGCGATTTAGATTTTTTATTTGAGCCGATAAAACTTCAGAATTATTCGAGAGCTGTCAAAAAAATGTATGGCGACGGATTTGCTCTTACAGGAAACAGCACCGAATTTTTAGATCCTATATTTTCGTCGGGTGTTGCTTTTGCTACCGAATCGGGAATGTTAGCTGCCAAACTCGCTTTGAGAGAAATTAATGGGGAAAATGTGGATTGGGAAACCGAATTCAGTGATTATATGAAAGAAGGGATTGAAACTTTCAGAACGTATGTCGAAGAATGGTACACCGGAAATCTACAAACGTTATTTTTCCACCAGCCCGAAAACCCTGAAGTGAAACGAAAAATATGTTCAGTCTTGGCAGGGTATGTATGGGATAAATCGAATCCGTTTGTATTAAAGCACAAAAATATTATCAAAAACATGGCTCATATGCTGAATATGGAAAAAGATTTTGAGGTTTAGAGCCTGTTAAAATTTAACACAGTTATGACCAAAAATAATCTATAACCATTTTTACAATATAAATTTAAACAGGCTCTTAATTTTCAGTCGAAGTTGGCAGTGAATATTCAAAACCTTTCTGTTTTTTTTAACCCAAAAGGTTTGAAGTTATCTTATTTAACCTTTTTCCTCAACATTTTGGCTAATGATTTTGCTGTTTTGGCATACCCTTCAGCGATTCTGTCGTTGTTATTCGCAACACCTACGAAATTATCTCCCGGAGCCTTGTTGCTTGTAATTTCTAACAACACAATATTCGGGTTGGCAGTTTCTACGAATTTCAAAACCGTACTTACTTTTGACGGCTGAGCCATTACTCCTGCATACCAACCCGGGTAAATCCATACAGTTTCCACTATCAATGTATATTTTGCAGTCGTGTTATTCTCTGCTGTGTTTAAAGATGAGTTTTTATTCATCGACGCCAGAAATTTATCCACAAAAGTTGTGCTTTTGGAATACTCCCAATCTTTTTTCCATTTTTCTACCTCAGTTCTGTCTTTGTCCGAATCTAAAATATCTTTTTCTCTCTTTTGGATATAGGCAGTTTCATCCATATTTTCCTTGTAAAACTTTATATTTGAATAATCCATTACAAGGTTCAGTTCTTTTTCTCCTTTCAGAAATTTAAAATCTCCTGATGTTACTTTCATTTTTTGGGCAGATGCCAATGTTGTCATAGTCACAAACAACAATAATACTAATTTTTTCATTTTAAAAACTCTAATTGTTACCAAGCAAATATATAAGATTATTTTTATTGAGCTCTGTTTTTTTAATTTCCTTTCTATACGCACACTAAAAACTATTCTCTATTAGCTACTCAATATTATTCTCCTCCAACCAGGCAATATATTTCGCTCTGTTTTTGCTGTGTTCCTGCGGATTTTTCGCAAAGGCATGGTAGCCCGGCTGGTCTGGGTCGGCACAAAAGTAGATATAATCATGCTGCTCCGGATTCAAAACCGCATTGACCGAACTGATATCCGGCATAGCGATTGGACCAGGTGGCAACCCTAAATATTTGTAGGTATTATAAGGCGAATCGATTGCTAAATCTTTGTAATATACTCTTTTTATGATTTGGTCAAAATCATTCATTGTCAGTTTTTTAGCATAGATAACCGTCGGGTCTGCCTGCAAAAGCATTCCTTGTTGTAACCTGTTGAGATATACTCCGGCAACCTTCGGGCGTTCGTCCACTTTGGCTGATTCTTTTTGCACAACAGATGCCAAAATCATTACTTCCTGTGGGGTTAATCTCAGTTTTTCTGCTTGCTGCAGCCGTTCTTCGTTCCAAAATTTGGTGTATTCCTTAAAAATTTTATTCCGAACGTCAATCGCTGTCGTATTCCAGTAAAATTCGTAAGTATTCGGCATAAATCCGGTAAAAACATTTTCACGTGTAAAACCGTATTCGTCCATAAAACTCTGGTGGGTAAATGCTTGGATAAACTCCTCTGCACCGGGTTCAAGTTGGTCGTCGAGATAAGCAGCAAAATGTGTGAGATTTTCTTGATTATTGATAACTAATCTGACAGGAATATTTTTTCGTAAAGATTTATATATCTGAAAGTTACTCATTCCTTTCTGAAGTAAAAATTTACCCGAAAAAATTTCATGAGTATATCCCATTTGAGTAGCCAAATCGTCAAACGAATCCATATCATCTACATAAGCAGTCAGTATCAGTTTGACCTGCTCATAATTGCTGTTGGTCGGGATATAAACGTAGGCTTCCTCCGTATCGAAACGAGTGTTGGGTAAAAATGTTTTACGATACCAAACGTAACCAAACCCTAACAAAACAAACATCAGGATTACGGCAATATACAGGACTATATTTTTAATTTTCAATAGTTTAAAGTTTTAATAATAATTCATTAATAAGCTGATATATAGCTTCATCTTTGCGTTGCGAACCAACGCGGTTCCATTGTTTTTTGATACCGATTAGTTCAAAGCCAAATTTAGTAAAAAGTCTTGTACTGGCTTCGTTCTCGACGTCAATATTAACAAATATTTGATGGCAGTGCAAAGCCTCAAATACATACTTAATGAGCAATTCAACCGCATCTGAGGCATATCCTTTTTGCCGGTCTGACTGGTCTGAAACGACAATTCCCAATCCTACTCTCTCATTTTTCGGGTCGAAATCAAACAAATCAATTAAACCAACAGGCTGATTATCAGATTTATTAACAACAACCATTCTCAGTTGTTTGGCTTCATAAATATCCTGATGAGCATTTTCCAGATATTGCCGGATTAAATACCGGCTGTATGGCGTTTGCGTATGACTTATTTCCCAAAGCCGGACATCGTTCTCAATCTGATAGATATAATCCAAATCTTCAGGTTCCAAAGCTCTGAGATATATTTTTTCTGTTTCTAACTGCATGATTTTACCTGATAGTTTCCTTCAAATGATTTTTCCGCCGGTCCGGTTAAATATACATTTTTATACCCTGTTCCGTCATATTGGAAATATACTTCCAATGTGCCGCCCATTACTTTGATTTTTATTTTTTCACTTTGGGTTTTCCCGAGATGATGAGCTGCAATCGCCACAGCCGTAGCACCCGTTCCGCAAGAAAGCGTTTCATCTTCCACGCCCCGCTCAAAAGTGCGAACCAGATATTCGCCGTCAGCCAGCGTTTCGACAAAATTCACATTCGTTCCGCCCGGAGCATAGCAATCATGGTTGCGGATTTTTTTCCCTTGCTCAAAAACATTCATCGCCTCAACATCGGTTATCCATTCCACATGATGTGGCGAACCGGTATCAAGGAAGACACCATTCAACATAGATTTGATATGATTTACATCTGTCATTTGCAAACTGATTCTGCCGTCCGGAAAAATTTCTGCCTGATGCAAACCATCAATGGCAATAAACCTACATTCATGCTGAATGACACCCAATTCTTTCGCAAAAGCCACAATACACCGACCGCCGTTACCACACATGGTACTTTCTTTCCCGTCAGCATTGTAATATACCATTCGGAAATCGTGTTCAACATCGTTTTCCAGTAATAGTAAGCCATCGGCACCGATGCCTTTTTTTCGGTCACACATAGCCGCAACCAGCTGAACGTTGTTTTTTGGAAAAAAATCCGTACGGTTATCAATCATCACAAAATCATTGCCCGTGCCTTGATATTTTTTGAATGGAATGGTTTGCATAAAAACTGTTTTACAAGGCAAATTTACAACTATTAAAGGACAGTTAAACACGGTTAATGGATAGTTAATTATTTGGGTAAAAAAAATATTATATAATAATTTTACAGTTAAATTTAAATACTATCATTAAGAATGAAGAATATATCTACAATTTTTATCACATCATTATTGAGTGGAGTGATAACCTTAGGGGCGTACAAACTTGTTTTTGAGGACAATTCCGGTAATTTATCCGAATCCGGTATCACCACCGAAGCACCTTTACATCAGGTCAGTTACAATGGTTACAATTCCCTCGATTTTACTCAGGGCGTAGATAAAGCCATAAACACCGTCGTCCATGTTAAAAATGTGAGTTACCACACTGTGAGAAACCCGATTATGGAATTC
The DNA here is from genome assembly GCF_002807015.1 of Avrilella dinanensis. Taxonomy (GTDB): domain Bacteria; phylum Bacteroidota; class Bacteroidia; order Flavobacteriales; family Flavobacteriaceae; genus Flavobacterium; species Flavobacterium dinanensis. Next base: position 2,090,886 of record NZ_NIPO01000001.1, read on the forward strand.
TTTTATGGCTATCAGAGCGGACAGCCCAGAGAACAAGTCGGTACGGGTTCGGGCGTAATTATTTCTGAAGACGGTTATGTTGTGACCAACAATCACGTAATCCGAGGGGCAAGTGAAATAGACATCACGCTAAATGATAACCGTACTTTTCCGGCAAAATTAATCGGAACAGATTCTAAAATGGACATTGCTTTGCTGAAAATTGATGCCGATGAGAAATTTCCTTATGCTGTGTTTGCCGATTCAGACAATATCAAAGTCGGCGAATGGGTGCTGGCTATCGGAAATCCTTACAACCTGAATTCAACCGTAACGGCAGGAATTGTTTCTGCCAAGGCACGGAATTTAGCCACTTCAGGCATACAGTCTTTTATCCAAACCGACGCTGCGGTTAATCCCGGGAATTCCGGAGGTGCGTTGGTCAACACCAATGGCGACTTGATTGGAATCAATACGATGATTTCGTCTAATACGGGTTCGTATGTCGGGTATTCTTTTGCGGTTCCGTCCAATATTACCCGGAAAATTGTGGAAGATTTAATGGAGTTCGGCAAGGTACAGCAAGGAATTTTAGGCGTACAAGGTTTTGAAATCAACAGCCAGATTGCTGAAAAACTCGACCTAAAAACCACTCAAGGGTTTTATGTAAATGATGTGAGCAAGAATACCGGAGCCGAAAAAGCCGGTGTGAAAGAAGGCGATGTCATTACACAAATTGATGACAGGTCAATCCGTTCCTTTTCAGATTTGAATGCGGTTATTTCCACTAAACGCCCGAATGACAAAGTCACAGCTTTGCTAAACCGCAACGGAAAACCGCAGTCGATTGAAATCACATTGACCAACAAAGAATTGATGAATATTAAATATAAAGGATTTGAGTTGGAAAATCTTTCCGACAGAGAGAAATCGAAACATGGAATTGATTATGGTATAAAAATCAACAATATTACCAATCCGCGGTTCAAACCTTATGAAAACGAATTGAAAAATGCGATTGTTATCGGTATCAACGGCAGCAAAGTCGAGGATATTGAATCTGCCAACAAATTACTCAATCACTCTGCCGACCGTATCCGACTGGATATTATCACATCAAACGGCGAAAGGGTCAGGTTGATGTTGTAAGCAAAAAACTCGGGATTTTCCCGAGTTTTTTTAATTATTTATCACTTAATTAAACATCTCTGTTCACATCAAAAGACTCTAAGTAGTGTGCCACTCTCTGGACAAACTGTCCGCCGAGTGCACCGTCCACCACTCTGTGGTCATACGAATGTGACAGAAACATTTTCTGACGGATTCCAATAAAATCTCCTTCCGGAGTTTCGATAACAGCAGGTACTTTGCGGATAGCTCCCAATGCTAAAATACCTACTTGAGGTTGGTTGATAATAGGTGTTCCGAATACCGAACCGAAAGTTCCAACATTCGTTACCGTATAAGTTCCACCTTGTGTATCGTCCGGTTTCAATTTTCCGGTTCTTGCCCGGTTTGCCAAATCGTTTACGGCTTTTGCCAATCCAACCAAATTCAACTGGTCTGCATTTTTGATTACAGGTACAATCAGGTTCCCATTTGGCAAAGCAGCTGCCATTCCCAAATTGATATTTTTCTTTTTGATGATATAATCGCCATCTACAGAAATATTTATCATCGGGAAATCACGAACAGCTTTGGCAACAGCTTCCATAAATATTGGTGTGAAAGTCAGTTTTTCGCCCTCGCGTTTCTCAAACGTATTTTTTACTTTATTTCTCCAGTTTACAATATTTGTAACATCTACTTCAATAAATGACTGCACGTGTGCCGATGTCTGCACCGACTGCACCATGTGATGAGCAATCATTTTACGCATACGGTCCATTTCCACGATTTCGTCCTGTCCGTTTACAGATACTGGAGCTGCTTTCGCAGATACTGCTGGCTGACCGGTTGCAGGTTTTGCCGCCGGTGCCGGAGTAGCTGACTGTACAACATCACCTCTGTTGGCAACATAAGCCAAAATATCATTTTTGGTTACCCGGTTATTTTTTCCGGTACCTTGTATAGCTTCTAATTCCTGTAATGAAATTCCTTCTTCTTTAGCAATATTTTTTACCAATGGTGAGAAAAATTTATCAGAATCGGCAAAGTTTACCTGAACGGTTTCTTTGGCTGTTTCTACTGTTTTTTCTACCGTTTCAACAGTTGCTGGTGCAGCTTCTGCAACTGGTGTCGCTGCTTCTCCATCGCCTTCTGTTTCGATAATCGCGATAGTTTGCCCTACCTGTACTACATCATCAGTTTGAAAAAGAATTTCAACTATTTTCCCGGATACCTCAGACGGCACCTCGCTATCTACTTTGTCGGTTGCAATTTCAACTACAGTTTCGTCTTGTTCTACTGTATCTCCAACGTTTTTTACCCAATTAGTAATTGTAGCTTCTGCTACACTTTCTCCCATTTTAGGTAATTTGAGTTCAAATCTTGCCATAAATTTTGTACTATTTTACAGATTGCGAAAATACGATTTTAATTTGACTTTTTAAACACTCACTACAGATTTCATTAAAAAAGACTTACTTCCCCTTTATCGTTTTTACTATTACTTCCGATGATAAAATTGGTGTCTCTCGGCCTGATTTTAAAGGTAAAATTATTATTTTTATATTTTTGTATAAAATCAATGATTTCTTTATTGGAAAGTAATGAATTATCTAAAATAAATTCTGTTTTATTTTTAACCAACTTACTGAAATTGTACCCTTTGTAACTATCTATCAAATCTATATCTTTAAGTAACCCTTCACTCAAATATCGCCGAAAATTTTCATCTTTGGAAACAAAAACATAATGTTCCGGAAATGTTTTTTCAGCCGGTTTATTTTTGAAGTTACTGAGAAAAGAAAAAATTTTTATCCCTGCATCGGTAGCAAAATCAAATAAAAAATTTGTGGTAAAATGTTTTTGGTAAAATATTTTCATCGCTCCGTAAAAGCGTTTCAAATACACCTTGTCTTTGCTTGTACTCTCTCCTTTATAGTGAATAATTGTTGTTTCCCCGAAATAATAATTTTCATATCCGTTTTTTTCAAACCGATAGGACAAATCAATATCTTCTCCATACATAAAAAAATCTTCGTCAAAACCATTCATTTCGAGATACTTTTGTCTTTCAACGAACATAAATGCCCCGACAAAAACACTCGCTCGCCCGACTTGATTTTCCGTTAAATGATTAGCATAATACTTTTCTGATTTCCCGAGCATTTTCAATAGTGAAATCTTTGGTGTTGGTACATTTCGCTTGCTTTCCGGTAAAAAGTTTCCCGTACCGTCGATGAGTTTACACCCTACAATGCCAAGATTTTGTTTGGTTTGAGCGAATCCCAAAAGTTTAGAAAAAGTATCTTCCGAAACAACCGTATCCGGATTTAAGATACATAAATATTTGCCCTTAGCCTGTGCTACGCCAATATTGTTCCCTTTTGGAAACCCAGTATTTTCTTTGTTTTCAATGAGAATAACTTCCGGAAAAAGCTGTCTGACCATTTCGCAGCTGTCGTCTTTAGAATCGTTATCCACCACAATAATCTCAGAATCAATGCCCTTAAGTGCGTCCTGAACACTCAACAAACATTGTTCCAAAAAAAAGCGTACGTTATAGTTAAGAATAACAACAGACAACTTCATTTTACTCATTTTCAGCAACATATCCCTTTAAAATAACCCCATATTGACTTTCTTTTATCTGAGGGGTCAGCTTATTGTAAATGGTATCCAGATACTGCCTGCTTATCGGCATAATTTCCGTCAAAGCGATATACGGCGACACTTCTTTGTCGGCATGAGCCAGCGAAAATTGTACAGCATTAGAATGGATTCTGCGGATATATTTGTTAATTACCGTATCCAAACTGTCATGTTTAGCAATATTATCAACCGGTGTCAGGATTTTCGCCCGATGTGCATCGAGCTGCCGGTCGGTATATCTTTTTTTCTTTTCTGTATATTCTGTATAAAGCTGATGATTTTCAGAACCTTCCACCTGATTATCAGCATAAAAACGGTCGAGTGTACTGTTTACTTTCATCTGTCCGGGTTCAGCAAAAACCATGATAAAATTGTCCTGAGAAGCACTCACACCCCTGTCCAGAGTGAGATATACCACGGTCGGTTCTTCCATCGGAACTTTAAAACGATAATAAGATTTTCCATCAAAAATCATACTGTCCAAAATAACAATCTGCGAGTCTTTCGCCGTTTTCAGATAAAGCGTTCCTTGCTTCAAACCTTTGATTTCTCCGGACAAATCGAGTCCTTCAAATTTTTCTTTCTGACAAGACGCAAAAACGGTCATTAATCCCGCCAATAGTAATATTTTTTTCATTTCAGTCTGTTTATTTAAACATATCCATTCCCGGAATATCCGGCATACCGTCTTTTGCCGCAGCTGCCAGTTCGGTTTCGTTGATGTCGCCCGCTCGTTTCAAGGCTTTGTTCAGCACCATTACCAAATAATCCTCTAATTGTTCTTTGTCTTGCAACAATTCATCGTCAATCTGAATACTCCGGATATTTCTATTGGCAGTCACAGTCACTTGCAACAACTCATCAGATGACTTTTCATCTACCAAAACGGTGTCTAATCTTTTCTTGGTTTCTTCTACCTTTTGCTGGGCTTCTTTGATTTTGCCCATCATGCCCATTAAATCTCCAAACATGCGGTTTAGTTTTTTTGTTTATCTTTCACAAAAATATCAATTTTGTAGAAACAATCGACATAAATTTTAAATCATGAAGATTAAACACGCTCTGTTACCGATTTGCTGTATTTTTGCATTCTCAAATTGTAAAAACGACAAATCGATGAATACCGAAAATATGGCAGAACCCATCGCTACGAAAAAACCGCATCAGTTAGAGAAACACGGCGACGTCCGCATTGATGATTACTATTGGATGAACGAACGGGAAAATCCGGAAGTAATTGCTTATCTCAACGCCGAGAATGAATATTACCAAAAATCGACGGCTCATACCAAAAAATTCCAAGAAGACCTATTTGAAGAAATGAAAGCCCGGATTAAGGAAGACGACAGTTCTGTTCCTTATTTTTACAATGGATATTGGTACATTACCCGTTATGAAAAAAATAAAGATTACCCAATTTACACCCGTAAGAAAGGTAATTTGGACGCCCAAGAAGAAATTATGTTCGACTGTAACAAAATGGCGGAAGGTCAGTCCTATTTTAACCTCAGAGGAATCAATATCAGCGATGATAACAAATGGGCAGCGTTTGCCGTCGATACCGTTTCGAGAAGAGAATACGTTATCCGAATTAAAAATCTGCAAACCGGGGAAATATTACCGGAAAAAATAGAAAAAACAACCGGTGGTTCTACCTGGGCGGCCGATAACGAAACGCTTTTCTATAGCCGGCAAGACCCTGAAACGCTACGTCCTGAAAAAATATTCAGACACACCAAAAATACCGACGCTCAAAACGACCAAGTGGTTTATCACGAAAAAGACGAAACTTTCACAACTTTCGTTTATCGTTCCAAATCCAAAGAATACATCATTATCGGCTCAAATAGTACGATGACAACCGAATATCAAATACTGAAAGCCGACCAGGCAAATGGCAAATTCACTATTTTTCAACCCAGAGAAAGAGGTTTGGAATACAGCATTTCTCACTTCAACGATTCATTTTATATCGTGACCAACAAAGACGGTGCGACGAATTTCAAACTGATGAAAACCAATGAGGAACTGACTGCAAAAAATTATTGGGAAGAAGTTATTCCACACCGTAAAGATGTGTTGCTGGAAGGTATTGATATTTTCAAAAATTACCTCGTTATTTCAGAACGCAGCAACGGATTGACTCAAATCAATATTCAGCCATGGAATACTCCGGAAAATGCTTATTATCTGCCGTTTCCGAATGAAACCTATACAGCATACACCACTACAAACGTTGACTTTGATACCAATCAGCTAAGATTTGGCTTTCAATCTATGGCAACGCCGGCATCGGTAATGGAAATCAATATGAATACGAAAGAACAGACTGTTTTAAAAGAACAGGAAGTTTTGGGTGATTTCAATAAAGACGACTATGAAGAAGTTCGTTTATGGGTTAACGCTCAGGACGGTACAAAAATTCCGATTTCAATCGTGTACAAAAAAGGTATAAAGAAAAACGGAAAAAATCCGTTGTTGCTTTATGCCTATGGTTCGTATGGTGCTACCATGGATCCATATTTTTCAAGTACCAGACTGAGTTTGCTCGACAGAGGTTTTATCTATGCCATCGCCCACATCAGAGGTGGCGAGGAATTGGGCAGAGAATGGTATGAAAACGGTAAATTATTGAAAAAGAAAAACACTTTTACCGATTTTATCGACTGCTCCCGATTTTTAATTGATGAAAAATATACTTCGCCTGAGCATTTGTATGCCGAAGGAGGCTCTGCCGGCGGATTATTGATGGGAGCTATTATCAATATGGCTCCGGAATTATACAATGGCGTCATCGCTCAGGTACCGTTTGTTGACGTAGTAACCACCATGCTTGACGATTCCATTCCGTTGACTACCGGCGAATATGACGAATGGGGAAATCCGAATGAAAAAATCTATTATGATTACATGAAATCGTATTCTCCTTATGATAATGTAACTGCTCAGGATTATCCGAATTTGTACATTTCCACTGGTTTTCACGATTCACAGGTACAATACTGGGAACCTGCCAAATGGATAGCCAAAATCCGGGCATTGAGAACCAACAAAAAACAATTATTCCTCGATACTAATATGGAAGCCGGACATGGTGGTGCATCAGGAAGGTTTGAATCATTGAAAGAGTTGGCAAAAGAATTTACTTTTTTACTGGATTTAGAAGGAATTAAGGAATAATAAATAGTAATTTTGCCTTATAAAATCATGAAATGGTTCAGAAAGTGCTTGAACTTTTTGAACAGCTTCTTAAAAATATAAATTATGTCTTTTGATTCATCAAAATTAATCGAATTAATAGGAAATACGCCAATCATTCAGCTAGACAAAACAGTTCAAAACCTCCCAGGAGATTTTTATGCTAAAGTAGAAGCTTTCAATCCGGGGCACTCTGCCAAAGACAGAATTGCCCGGCATATCATTGAAACTGCCGAAGCACGTGGTATTCTGAAACCCGGAAGTGTGATTGTGGAAACCACATCGGGCAATACCGGTTTTAGTATCGCTATGGTTAGCATTCTGAAAGGTTATCAATGCATTCTGGCGGTGTCGTCGAAATCGTCCACAGACAAAATAGATATGCTCAAAACAATGGGAGCAAAAGTCTATGTTTGTCCGGCGAATGTAGCTGCCGACGATCCGAAATCCTATTATAAGGTAGCCGAAAGGCTACACCAAGAAACGCCTGGCTCAGTATATATCAATCAGTATTTCAATGAATTAAATATTGAAGCCCACTACAAAAGTACCGGCCCGGAAATCTGGAAACAAACCAATGGCGAAATTACGCATCTGATAGCTTGTTCAGGCACAGGCGGGACTATTTCAGGTACAGGAAAATACCTGAAAGAGCAAAATCCGGATATACAAATCCTCGGTGTAGATGCCTATGGTTCTGTGTTGAAAAAATACCACGAAACAGGCGAATTCGATGAAAATGAAATTTTTCCATACAAAATTGAAGGAATGGGCAAAAATCTGATTCCGACCGCTACTGATTTTAGCGTAATTGATGAATTTACTAAAGTGAGCGATAAAGACGCTGCATTGGTTGCAAGAGAAATCGCTCAAACCGAAGGACTGTTTGTTGGATATACATCGGGAGCGGCACTACAAGCTGCCCGCCAATTTGCCGAAGCCGGAAAATTTGACAAAAACAGCAAGGTTGTAATTATTTTTCCTGATCACGGCTCACGATATATGAACAAAATATACAGTGACAACTGGATGACAGAACAAGGGTTTCTGGAAAAAGGCGATGAAGAAGGGATTGTTTATATTTAAAAACCAACAACCTATTTCTATAACTCTTACCCAACAAAAAAGCTGCTCTTTTCAGAGCAGCTTTTAGTTTTATTGAGTTGGTTTAGTGGATTTTATCGTTTTAATGTAAAATGTCCTCTAAATTCTTGATGTAATCCTGTGTTGGGTTCGATGTACTCCACCCGGAACCAGTAATCCGTTGATGGTAATTCTCTGCCGTTGAACGTACCGTCCCAGCCTTCGCCGTTTGGACTGATCTGTTTCAACAACTTCCCGTGACGGTCAAAGATATAAATTTTTGACTCAGGTTGGCTCTGTAAGGTCCAAATATNACGGTGTAATGAAGCATTTGGAACGGTTGAAAAAACTCGTTAATATGGCTATTACAATGGATTGGCTGGAAAAAGATCCGTTTGCCAAATACAGACTGCATTTTGACAAAGTAGAAAGAGGGCATTTGTCAAAAGAAGAATTGGCTGTTCTTGAAAAGAAAAATTTTTCTATTGAGCGGCTACAATCGGTGTTGGATATGTTTCTGTTTAGCTGTTACAAGGGGCTTGCCTATATTGATATTTCTAAACTTTCTTGTGAGCATATCTGTAAAGGAATTGACGGAAAAGACTGGCTGATGATCAAAAGAGAAAAAACAAATACTTTAGTGAAAGTTCCGTTGCTTTCACAAGCTGTCCAACTTATTTCAAAATACAAAAACCATTCTGCGGCTGTGGCAAACGAAACATTGTTCCTTATGATAACCAATCAACGGATGAACGGTTATCTAAAAGAAATTGCGGAGATTTGTAAGATTAAGAAAAATCTTACCTTTCATCTGGCACGGCATACTTTTGCAACAACGGTAACTTTAAGCAATGGCGTTCCAATTGAATCTGTCAGTAAAATGTTGGGACACACTTCTATCCGAACCACACAGATTTATGCTAAAGTAGTAGAACAAAAGTTGAGTGAAGATATGCAGAACTTAAAATTAAAAATAGCATCTTCTCAAAGATAATTTTTCATAAACTACCTTTGAACGCCAAATAGTGCCTCTGAGTGCCAATTTCATTAAGGTCGTAATTATTTTGAATTGATTTGCATCAATATCTTAATAATCTAAAACGAATGCAAAATGAAAGTAGAGCTTATCACAAAGGAAGATTTGGAAAGTTTTAAAAAAGAGCTTTTTGAAGAAATCAGAAGAAAAAGGTTCGATACCTAATTATATCATTATAGGCTATAGCAACGTGAAATTTTTAGTAATAAAAACCGAGATTTATTAGAAAATAGGTAGTTTTGTAAAAATTCTAAAAAATGAAAATAACCTCATTTCTTTCAGGAAGGAATACAAAAGATATTCTTAGACTAACTCTATTAGCTTCTAGATACAACGGTGTGTACTATTGTTGCAGATACTGAAAATATAATCGGACATGAAGAATACCAAAGCCCTACCGAAACATTTGATTTAAACTCTAAATAGGTGCAAAAGACAGACCACTTCAATTAGGTAGTGTTTTTCGATTTATCAAAAATGGCGAGAACTGTTCGATTGATAATTATATTCAGAAAATCCTATGAACAAATTGTTTGAAATAGATATTTTAATACTTCGTCTGATCCATAATCATAGAATAGAATTGTTCGATGCAGGCTTGCTTTTTTTTTCAAAATCAGCTTACCTCATAGCAACAGGTATCATTTTGTATTTAGGTTTTTTAGTCTTTTGGTATAAAAAAGAAAGCATAAAAAACTTTTTTTTGAGATTAATCTGTATGCTTTTTACAGTAACACTAATTGCAATCTTACTAAAATATACGGTATTAAGAACTAGACCTTTTGACTTATACCCTGATATAATAAATTTATCAGGAGCTAATAGCCCGTCGTTCCCATCGGGTCATACTATTATAGCGTTTACTTTGGCTTTCGGATTACTATTCTCATACTTAAAATGGTATTATTGTTTGTCTATTGTGGTGTGGGCGGTAATAGTAGCTTATTCAAGATTAGCTTTAGGAGCTCACTATCCTTCCGATGTAATGATTTCAATAATAATAGCATTCTTTACAGCCTTAGCATTTAGAAATTTTACGTTATGCAAATGGAGACTAATAGCAAAATAAAAGAAATAGCCTTAGTGTTTTTCAAGTTAGGAAGTATCGCCTTTGGTGGTCCTGCTGCTCATATTGCAATGATGGAAGATGAGGTGGTGAAAAAAAGAAAGTGGATGACACAACAGCATTTTCTTGACTTGGTTGGTGCTACGAACTTAATTCCGGGTCCTAACTCCACAGAAATGACCATGCACTGCGGACACGAAAGAGCAGGTTGGAAAGGATTGGTTGTGGCAGGTGTTTGTTTTCTTTTTCCTGCGGTTACTATTACCATGGTTTTTGCTTGGTTATATCAGGAATATGGACAATTACCGAAAGTTGAACCTTTCCTATACGGAATAAAACCAGCCGTAATTGCCATTATTCTCGGGGCAGTTTATAGACTTGGAAAAAAAGCACTCAAGAATGTAGAGCTGGGTATTTTAGGTGTTTTGACCTTGATTGTCTGTTTGTTTGGTGTGCATGAGATTTTGGCATTGTTTGCTTGTGGGATACTTGGTCTTATACGGTATTTCATTCGCAATTCAAAAAACAATCTAAACAGCTTTACCCCGCTCTTTTTGCTGCAAGTAACTGCATCAACCGACATACTGAAAATTCTGTGGATGTTCTTTAAAGTTGGTGCACTACTCTATGGAAGCGGATATGTTTTATTTGCCTATTTAGATGCAGAATTAGTCAGTACCGGTTTGCTCACACGGCAAGAGTTAATAGATGCTGTAGCAATCGGGCAATTTACTCCCGGTCCCGTATTATCAACAGCAACATTTATCGGCTGGCAACTAGGCGGTTTTTGGGGAGCAATCACAGCAACCATTGGAATTTTCTTACCTTCGTTTATTTTTGTTGCTATTCTGAATCCGCTTATTCCAAAAATGCGGAAATCAAAAATTATTACAGCATTCTTAGACGCTGTGAACATTGCAGCAGTTGCTGTAATAGTAGCCGTGTGCGTTGAAATGAGTAAAGACACCTTGACCGATTGGCGGACAATTTTAATTGCTGCTTTGAGCGTTATAGCTGTTTTTGTTTTTAAGAAAATGAACAGTGCATTTATTGTATTGGGTGGAGCATTGTTGGGATATTTGCTAGTTCTTTTATGACTATCCATTCTTGGTCATTCTCGAAAGTATTTTACCGGAAGTTGTTTTTTTATTTACTCCCGGTTTTTTTATTATTAGAGCTTATTACTCTTTCATTTCAGTAACTATAATTTTATTACGGTCTAAATCATAATAATGGAAAAAAGCATATTCGTCGATTTTTTTTAAATTTTATTAGGTTTTATGGTTATCCGTTGATCGCCTAAAGTTACTCTGGTATTAACTCAACTAAGGTCAACATAGCTGACACAGCATCCTGACTGTTCATAGGTTCAGGAGCTATTGCTTCATCATCAGGATGGGAAGTTGGACCAAAAGTTCCAGATAACGTAATAACTTGATTATCCTGATTATTGATATGGGTAAGCCTAATGTACAACTCGTACCGCCAATCACCTTTTTCATTATTCTTGTAACCTAAGACAAATACGTTCTCATAAGGTGGTTTCCCTAATCTTCCATCAGTAATTTCCTCCATATCGGTGAACATATCCAATATTTTATCCTTTGTTTCCTTTCCCATACCGGTCTGTGCGTTGATAGAACGCCATGCATACACAGTGCCATCAATATCATTTTTAAAATTCACGGTGTAATAATAAATATGTGGTATTGCCGGATAATGCCCTTCATCTGTAAAGCTGCCTGTTCCCTGTGTTTCATATCCCTGCATATAATTCCCAAGCGAATTTGCCACTTGACTTGTTGTAACAAGATGTTTCAACCGGATTCCCAAACCTGATATTTCGGTTGGCTCTTTATCATCATTACTATCACAAGCGGACAGAAGTAAGGTAAAAACTACTAATGCAAATGGCAGAATTGCTTGTTTTTTTAGTTGTTTAGAAACTGCTGATATCATATTGTTTTTTATTTATTAATTCGTACTAAGCTTTACATGATTATTTTAGATGGTCAGATAGCAGCTTATTAAAAATCAAAGAATAGCATTTGTTACATTCTAATGAATTTCTACAAAATGACAATCAATACTTTCAATTTAACATATCTTTCCTGAAAAAGAGAAACGTTAGACAAATATACTTTTTTTTACCACAGGATAGACAAAAACAATTCCTCATTACGGCGGGAGCTCCTTTTCGCATTCTAATCGAAACAAACACTTTGCTAAAATACCTTCACCACTGCATCGCACTGCATTTTATCAAACAGATTGCAGGATTTCTCCAAAAATTTTGTGTCCTAAACTAAATATTCTGATATGTCTTAGGGATTAAGAATTCTCAAAGGGTAATAAAAGTTAGAAACTGTTTTGTTATTTTAATTTATTATCGTAATATTGCGATGTAAAATCAAACTTAAAATGGGCGTAACAAAAACGGAAATATTTACAGAACAACAGAACAATTTAGCCACATCGTTAAAGGCATTGGCTCATCCAGCCCGTATAGCTATCCTGCAATACATCATTAAGCAGAATACCTGTATTTGTAATGATTTGGTAGAAGAATTAGGTTTGGCACAGGCTACGATTTCACAACATTTGAAAGAATTAAAGAACATTGGCATTATTAAAGGCAATATAGAGGGAACAAGCGTATGTTACTGCATTGATGAAAATGTTTGGCAACAGATTAAAAAAGAGCTCGATACTTTCTTTATGGATAATGTAGGGGTTGACAAATGCTGTTAAGCATTTTTTTAAAGACATTTATCGTAATAAAGCAATATAACAATTAAATAAAGAACAATGAAACTATCAAAAATCAAAGAAATCTTACCAACATTGGATAATGTTAAATTTCAATTAGAGAACGGAACATTTGTACCGGAACACTTCCACGTTACAGAAATAGGCGTTATTACAAAACACTTTATTGATTGTGGCGGAACTATCCGAAATGAAAAAGTTGTCAATTTCCAATTATGGAATGCCAACGACTTTGACCACCGATTAAAACCAACCAAACTATTAAACATCATTAAACTATCCGAAGAAAAATTAGGTATTGAAGATGCCGAAATAGAAGTAGAATATCAGAGTGAAACAATCGGTAAATACGATTTGGATTTTAACGGAAACCACTTTGTACTGAAGAACAAACAGACCGCTTGTTTGGCGATTGATGCCTGCGGTATTCCTGCCGAAAAACATAAAGTAAAATTATCAGAACTGAATAATGCTTGCTGTACACCTAATTCGGGCTGTTGCTAAACACTAAAACGCAATCAAAATGTATAAAGATTTAATCGAAACAATAAACAAGGCTATCAACTTCCAAAACATCAGCGAAGAACGTAAAACCGTATTGCAACCGTTGATAGATTTTGTACAGCAAAAAACAGATAATAAGCAGGAAATAAGTCTCAATTTCATTTGCACCCATAATTCACGCAGAAGCCATCTATCACAGGTTTGGGCACAAGTGGCAAGTGCGTATTATCATATTCCGAATGTACATTGTTATTCCGGCGGCACAGAAGAAGCGGCACTATTTCCGAAAGTGGCAGAAACATTGACTAATCAGGGTTTTAGCATCTTCAAAATTGCAGACAATAATAATCCTGTATATGCCATAAAATACAGCGACAATGCTTTACCTGTAATCGGTTTTTCCAAAAAATATGATAGTCCTTTCAACCCTGTATCTGCATTTGTCGCCATTATGACCTGTTCGCAGGCAGACGGAGGCTGTCCTTTTATAGCAGGAGCAGAAAAACGAATACCTATCACATTTGAAGACCCAAAGATTTCAGACGGAACAGCAGAGCAATCAAAAGTGTATGCAGAAAGAAGTTTACAGATAGCAAGCGAAATGTTTTATGTTTTTTCAATGATTAAAAAATAACCGATGCAACCAAAACTAAAATTCCTTGACCGTTACCTTACCCTATGGATATTTCTTGCAATGGCGGTAGGTGTAGGATTGGGATATTTCTTTCCCAATATTTCTAATGTAACAGACAGCTTATCCGTAGGCACGACCAATATTCCGTTGGCAATAGGTTTGATACTGATGATGTACCCACCATTGGCAAAAGTTGATTATTCGCTATTACCCACAGCATTTAAGGATAAAAAAGTAATAGGCATATCCTTATTATTGAATTGGGTAATCGGTACAGTATTGATGTTCGGATTAGCCGTTTTGTTTTTACACAACGAACCCGATTATATGGCAGGTCTAATACTGATAGGTTTGGCAAGATGTATCGCAATGGTTATCGTATGGAGCGATTTAGCAAAAGCCAATCGAGAATATACGGCATTATTGGTAGCGCTAAACAGTACCTTTCAGATATTGAGTTACAGCTTTTTGGTTTGGCTGTTCATCAACGTATTACCCAGCAAATTAGGGTTAGCCAATTTCAACGTAAGCGTATCCATTCAAGACGTAACAGAAAGTGTATTGATATATTTGGGTATTCCATTTTTGGCAGGATTTATAAGCCGCTACACATTGGTAAAATCAAAAGGCATAGAATGGTATAACAGGACATTCATACCCAAAATATCGCCAATTACCTTATACGCTTTACTGTTTACCATTGTACTGATGTTCAGCTTGAAGGGCGATAAAATATTAGAGTTACCAATGGACGTAATAAAAGTAGCGATACCGTTAATCATCTATTTTGTACTGATGTTTTTTGTGAGCTTCTTTATAAGCAAATCTTTGAAAGTACCTTACGACAAAAACGTATCCATTGCATTTACGGCCACAGGCAACAATTTTGAATTGGCAATAGCCGTAGCCATAGCCGTTTTTGGCATCCATTCGCCACAGGCATTCGTGGGCGTAATCGGCCCACTTGTGGAAGTGCCTGTGTTGATACTGTTGGTTAAGGCAAGTTTGTCATTGAAAAAGAAATATTATGGATAAGGTATTGCAAACATTACTAATGGCTTCTTTGGTGGAATGGGTGGATGTGCGATGGTTGCCCAAACCTTGGTAAATATCGGTGCTGTAACTATTTTACTCATCATTTTAGTGGGAGGTTCAGTAATCGAGCAAATTCCTATAGCAGCTTTAGTCGGTGTGATGATGATGGTGGCTATTGGAACATTTGAATCGGTAAGCTTTCGTATCAACAGTCTGTTTGATAATTTGCAAAAAAACTTAGCATTCTGGTTGTCGATATATTTATGTAAGTTTGTGGTATATTTTAAACAAGACTGTAATTTAAACAAATGAAAGTAACTAAAAAAACTCTTGACGAACAAAGAATCGAGTTTATAAATGGTAAATTTCTTGCTACACCTCTGGCAGGATTAATTGTTTGGGTTATAATTGGATTAGCTGGAATTTTTTTTTCAGACTTTGTAGCTGTGTGGTCAATTTTTATCGGGACTGGTAGCATCGTATATATAGCTTTGTTCCTTTCAAAATTCACAGGTGAAAATTTCCTGGATAAAAGTAAACCGAAAAATGAATTCGATACTCTTTTCTTCTTTACAGTAGGGCAAGCAATACTTGTCTATTCAATTGCAATACCATTTTTTCTGATTGACTATTCTTCCCTTCCAATGACTGTAGGAATCCTGACAGGTTTGATGTGGTTACCATTTTCATGGATTATACGACATTGGGTTGGGGTTTTTCATACATTGACAAGAATAGTTGTCATCCTAGCTCTGTGGTACCTCTTCCCCGAATATAGATTTATAACAATTCCTTTTGCCATCGTTTTGATTTATATAATAACAATAATCATTTTACGAAATAGAAAAATAGCTGAATAATATCGACTATACACAATAGCGAGGAAAGTGCCAACCAGAAAGTTCAAGGATTTTAACTATCTTTGGTGCTCTAACCAAAACGAAAGCAGCTTAAAAACCACCACTGTGCATAGCCGCAAAACGTGGTACTAATTATTTAGAATATGGGTGCTAAACTAAAAAAAGATTCTTTTTTAGGTCATTTAGAAGTTTTACGATGGGTTTTAGTAAAATGTTTTATGGGGATTATTGTCTTTACTGTTATTGCTGTGATATACAGTAGCTTTATTTTTGATGAAATTCTTTTTGCTCCAAAAAATATTGATTTTATTAGTTATAAATGGTACTGCTCGTTGATTGATTATTTTAATTTAGACCCCTCGTCTTGTCTGCAAGGATTTGAATTTGAGATTCAAAATCGAAAAATGGAAGGACAATTGACAATTATGATATGGACCAGTCTAACCTTTGGAATAATTATATCATTTCCATGGATATTGTATCAATTCTGGAACTTTCTAGAGCCTGCATTGTATAAAAATGAAAAAAAATATAGTATCTACTTTATCTTATCAACAAGTCTATTATTCTTTACCGGTGTTTTGTTTGGGTACTTTATCATTGTACCACTATCCATTAATTTCCTTATGAATTTTGAAATAAGCAGTATTGTTACAAATCAAATAGACATCAATTCATATATCTCACTAGTCCGTACTACTTTATTAGCTTCAGGAGTAGTGTTTGTTCTGCCAGTAGTTATCTTGACACTCCATCGTCTGGGGATACTATCTACTGATTTATTGAGAAACTCCCGGAAATATGCCTATGTAATCATTTTAATAGCATCAGCTGTTATCACACCTCCGGATATATTAAGCCAGTTCATATTGGTTATTCCGTTGGTAATTTTGTTTGAGGGAAGTATATTTTTTTCAAAATTTATTAAAGTTAAACCAGCTTACCAATAAACCAGCATTTTAACCATTTAGATGAATTTTAATTGTTTATTGTAATTTTAATATTTATAAAAATGTTGATTTACGGGTATTTACAACAATAAAAAGAATAGGGTTTCCAGCAACCGTAAGGTTTACATATTTTTTCGTATCTTTACAAAAGTTAATTCATAGCGGCACTCATTTTACCAATATGCTGCATACTATTTTTGCTTCAGGATTAATTTCTTTTAGCTCCGTTCAGTAAAAGCTGTCCATTTTATTTCAGAAAAAAATCAAACAACCAAATCGTAATGAGTATTGCGGTTGCATAAATTTTTATTATGATAGAATATACCTATTACAAAACTCTACAAGAGGTTTCAAACGAAACAGAAAAACAAATTTCCGACTTACTTTCATCCATTATAGAATTTGACAATGTCAAGACAGATATTCAAAAGTGTCTGTTTATAATTAATTAAGAAAACAACAAGATTATGCCACATTGGATTGATATATTAATTTTTGTTATTTACTTTCTAACGATGTTAGGTGTTGGGTTCTATTTTGCCAACAAACATACCGACGAACGAGATTATTACACGGGAGGAGGGAAATTATCGGCAGGACACGTTGGCTTATCAGTTGTAGCCACTGATGTAGGAGGTGGTTTTTCCATAGGGCTGGGAGGTGTTGGTTTTACAATGGGCTTATCGGGTTCGTGGCTTTTGTTTACTGGACTTATAGGTGCTTGGCTCAGTGCTGTTTTCTTAATTCCCAGAATTTTTGACTGGCAGCGAGAACGAGGAAGCTATTTCCTGACTCTACCACAGGTTTTCCAATTTTTATACAACAAAAAAGTAGCTTTAGTCGCCGCAATTATCTGCATCATTGGCTACACCGGATTTACGAGTTCTCAGTTTTTGGCAGGAGCAAAACTTTCCTCTGCAGCATTTCCCGCTATTGATACGCAGACTATGCTTTGGATTATGGGAGCGATTGCTGTCTTTTACACGATGCTTGGTGGGATGAAAGCTGTTATTTATACCGATACAGTACAATGGATTATTTTATTAGGGGGATTAATGTTAATTGCTATTCCAGTTGCTTATTTTAAACTAGGCGGGTTTGAGGGTATACAGCCTTACCTGAGTGATGATAAACTTTCGCTTAAAAACATTTCCTGGCAGCAAATTGTTAATTGGAGCGTAACGATTATTCCGATTTGGTTTGTAGGCATGACATTATATCAACGCATTTTTGCCTGTAAAGACGCAAAAACAGCCAAGAAAGCTTGGTATTTTGCAGGCGTATTGGAATGGCCTATGATGGCATTTACCGGTGTGATACTGGGGATGCTGGCAAATGTTGCTATCCAGAAAAATTTAGTTCCCATTGAAGGCGGTATTTTGCAGGACGTAGAATTGGGATTACCCTTACTAATAAAAAACATTCTGCCTGTAGGGTTAACGGGAGTTGTTATGGCGGCTTATTTTTCGGCGGTATTATCCACAGCTGACAGTTGCCTGATGGCTGCATCGGGCAATGTAGTAGGCGATTTAATACCTAAACACAAAAAGCAAAATAGCAAATCCATTATTAAAATGTCGAAACTTGCCACTTTGCTGATTGGGTTGTTTGCCATATTGCTAGCTTCCAAAATGGAGAATGTTTTGTCGCTAATGCTATATGCCTATGCCTTTATGGTCTCAGGACTACTGGTTCCGGTTTTGGCAGCAATAATATTAAAAAAACGTCACCCGTTGCCGGCACTGGTATCAATGATTACAGGAGGAAGTGTTTCCATTGGTTTAATTATCGCCGATATGGAACTACCTTACGGACTAGACGCAAATGTTTTTGGGTTGAGTGCGGCTGTACTTAGTTATGGGATTGTTTTCATTTTCAAAAGTTAAAGTAAATTTACGAGTATCACTATGCAATCGAATTCAAAAATTGAAATATACTTTTCGTTAAAATATTGTAAATAGATTTCTAAATAAATTGTAACTAAAATTGCTCGATTGAGATAAACAGTATTGATACATAATTTATGCAGATCTAAGGACTAATCAAAACTAAAAATACTATAAAAAAGGTTCATTATCGCTTTTTTATCTTAAATATTTCACTTATATTAGAAACTGTCTAACTCTAATTAACTATGATATTGAAAGAACAAATCCAAAGAATAGCCTTCGTGCGTGAGTATATCATTAAATACATACCGTACCCATCCGGACAACCTCCAAGATGGTATCAAACTAAAAAATATGCTGAACGAGGCAAAAGAACGCATTCTAAATGAATTTGATAAAAAAAAGGTAGCTTCACTACTCGCTAAAACAGAAACTATAGTCGAAAAAATAGATATCAATAATAATCTGGACAGTCTCCATATCTTTCTTTCCAATGATATTTTCAACAACTTTACTGTTCATCTTAGAGCTTGTTTATGTTTAGGGGCTTGTCGTTGTGGATAAAATCGAAAATTTCAATTTAGTAAGACAGTGACCTAATATCTTTCATCGAACTAAGCTAACAAAAAAAGTACAACGAAACATATTCGGCAACAAAAAAAATGACAAAACTTTTACCTTTACATTCACCCCGTCATTTTGCTAATTTTATTACCGATAATTTGCCGGATAACAAGTATTCCTAAAAGACAGATAAGTTACTGGGAAGAGAAACATAATAGAAGTCTAACCGAAGAAGGTGTCAAAAAAACGTATAGAAATGATCAAGGAAATACCAATAGTCACTTGCTTTCATTTTTTTAATACTTTTTGGAGATATATACTTTCTAAACTAAAGTTCATTATAGTTTATCTTAATACTTATGCTTACAGGAACTGCTACACAAGCTAAAATCAATCCTTGCTGTATATGGGCTTCAGATAGAACGAAATTCCTCCTTAAACGTACTTCACCCTCCTCCAATTTACATACACAAGTGCCACACGTACCTCTGCAACACGAATGTGGTGCATCAATACCTGCATTGAGCATTGCATCGAGCAAAGGTATCTGTTTGTTCCATTGGATATGCTTTGTATCGCCGTTTAATGTCAATATTACTTCCACGTTTTCCGATTGTTCGTCCTGGACTTCGGCAAGTTTAGTTTCATCTTTCGGGTTCATATTATAATTTTCTTGTTTTAACTTATCACTGAAACAATAATGATGTATAAAGCCCGAAAGTCTTTACTGCTTTCGGGCTTTTAGATAGTGTTTACTTTAAATCTTCTATTGAAGCACCAAAGTTGATGTGTAACACATTGCCGTTGGACAAAACCAATGCAGGAACAGATTTTACACCTGCACTTTCTGCATCTTTTACTTTTGTTTTGTCTGTACCCAAATGGATTACTTCAACCTGATTTTCAGGTATGAGATCTAAAATGTCCTTTTCTGCACTTACGCATACAGGACAACCTGCGTGATAAAAAACTGCTTTTGTCATGTTTATTTTATTTTAGAATTATGGTTAATACTGATAAACTTCCTTATTAATAGCTGAAAGTATGCTATCAAGTTCCGCTATTTCATTTTCGCTAAGAGGTTTCAAAGGGCTTTTGAAACCGCCTCCACCTACTCCCAGCAGGTCTAAACCTCCCTTTATGGAGCGTGGTAAACCTTTGGCTACAATGAACTTCAACAAATCAATCTGTTTGTAAAATACTCGTTGGGCTTTCGCCAAATCGTTCTCCTGAATAGCATCGTAAAGGGCAATGTTAAGTTCGGGTATTAAATTGGGCGCAGCAGTACACCAACCTCTTGCACCTGCCGAAAAAGCGGACAATGCCAATGGATTAGAACCGTTAAAAAAGGCAACTTCTTCTCCCAATTCCTTTCTTAAATAGTGCATGCGCTGAATGTCGCCTGAACTTTCCTTTATCATCGTAACATTCGGAATTTCCAATAAACGTTTCAATAATGCAGGCGACATATCTACGCCGCCTGTTGCGGGATTATTGTATGCCATTATGGGAATTGAAATTTTAGATGCAACAGCGTCATAATGTTTTATGATTTCGTCATCGGTCAGTTTCCAATAGCTCATCGGAATAATCATTACTGCCGTAGCACCTGCTTTCTCGGCAAACTGTGCGTGGTAAACAGTTTTCTCTGTAGTAAGGTTAGAAACACCTATCAATGTAGGGACTCTACCTGCTACTTGTTGCATTGTTGCTTCCGTTACGGCTTCTTTTTCAGCATCGTTGAGGTAAGGCATTACGCCTGTACTGCCCAATGGAGCAATGCCGTGAGAACCAACCGTAACCAAGCGTTCTACCTGTTTTTTGAATAACGGAATATCTACATTCTCGTTGCTGTCAAATGGTGTAACCGGGTAAGCAATTACACCTTTAAATGGTACTTTGTTCATTTATTATCTTGTTTTTAAAAGTTAAAAATCTCTGCCCTCTTCTTCACGCAATGCCACGCCTAAGTTTTGCAGTTGAGGTGCATTTTCGCAAGCGATGTATTTGGCAGGTTCGCTATCACTTAAATTTTGGTGCTGATGCCACGCCCAAGACGGAATATAAACGGCATCGCCTGCTTGCCATTCCACGATTTCGTCTTCTACAAGCGTTGAACCTTTGCCCTCAAGCACATACAGTATTGTTTCGTAAGTGTGACGATGTTTGTGTGTTTTTTGTCCGGGCAATAAACCGCCGATAGTCATACTTACATTTTTGCTCGGTAAGTCCACAAAGAAAACGGGGTGCTTTCTTTCTTCCGAAAACTGGTTGTGAACGCCTGCATTTTGAACATTTTTGTGAATTACGTGTGAAGGTTTCACATACATTGGTCTTGCAAAGGTTTGATGGAAGTCCTTTGAGCTGAATTGTTTTTGCTCTGCGTGGATTGATTTTTTTACTTCTGTCGCTGTTTCTAATTTTGACATAATTGAAAATTTTTTATCGTTATTTGCATTATTGCAATACAAAAGTATTGTATCTTTGGACTGTTATAATGATACAGTTTTTGAATAAATAGATAGTCCAGATGTTGAGACGTTGGAATTTTGAAATACAGTTAGATGAAAGGTCGGATAAAGCCGTTTATCTGCAAATAGCTGATGCCATTATAAAAGATATTCATTCGGGCAGGTTAAAGGCAGGCGATGCGTTGCCGGGCAGTAGAAACCTTGCACAACTTCTAAAGGTCAACCGGAATACAGTTGTGGAAGCTCTGAACGTACTGATTATTGAGGGCTGGCTAATTCCCAAAGAAAGGCAGGGTACTTTTGTTGCCGACACATTGCCCGATTTTAAGGAAGTACAAAAAAGCAATCGTGTAACTGCTACCGCAAAAAATACAATAAGTAAGCATTGTCATTTGCAGTTTGATGACGGAAGTCCCGATAGCAAAATTGCACCCATTACAGAATTGGCAAGGGCTTACCGGCAAATATTTAACCAAAAAGCAAGGTGGCAGATGATGGGATACGGTAATGAGCTGGGTGATTTGGAGTTTAGAAAATCTATTGTTCAAATGCTCAATCATCAAAGAGGAATGCAGGTCAATGAACAAAATATCTGTATCACTCGTGGTAGTCAAATGGCAATGTATCTGACGGCTCAATACTTGTTTACAAAAAATGATTATGTAATCGTTGAAAATCCCGGTTATAAACCTGCTTGGTCTGCATTTGAGAATGCAGGGGCAAAATTGTTGCCTGCAAGTGTAGATAAGGACGGTTTGCTGATAGATGATGTTGTTTCTTATCTGAAATCGGGCAAAAAGATAAAGGCAATTTACGTTACACCACACCGCCAATATCCGACTACCGTAACATTGAGTTTGAAAAGAAGATTAGAATTGATACGGCTTTCCAACGAATACGGTTTTACGATTATTGAAGATGATTATGACAATGAGTTTCATTTTGGTTATCGCCCTATATTACCGTTGTCCAGCTTTACGGAGCTGAAAAACTATGTTTATATCGGCACAATGAGTAAGGTTGTTGCACCTGCTCTGCGTATCGGTTATTTAGCAAGCAATGACGATGCTTTGATTGAAAAGGTAGGCAGTTTGCGAAAAATTATTGATGTGCAAGGCGACAGCATAATGGAACAGGCGGTTTTACAACTTATTAAAGACGGTACAATAAAACGGCATATCAAAAAGGCAACTAACCACTACAAAGCCAAAAGGGATTTTATGGCAACTGTGTTGAACAAACATATTAAGAACAAAGCAACTTATGCAATTCCTGAAGGTGGTTTGGCTTTTTGGATTGTGCCAAATAAACAAATGGATTGGTCGCAAGTTTCCCAAAAACTAAAAAGCAAGGGTATCAAAATAATTACGCCTGACACGTATAGCTTTGCTGAAACTGTAAACGGTATAAGATTGGGCTATGGCTCGCTTTCTGAAAAAGAATTAGAAGAGGGAATTATAGCTTTGGCAAAAATGTTGTGAAATGCAGGGGGTCAACGAACTCATCAAAGAAGGCAAAAAGGAAGAAAGTGATAATCGAGAAGATGTATAGATTAATTATCTTCCAAATTTAAACCATTCGCTTAATGAATGTTTTTTACCTTTCATCCAATCCGAAACCATTTCCATTCCCATCACCGAAAAAGTGATGCCGTTACCACCGAAACCCAGAACAAAATAACTGTTCTTAAAATCTTTATGTTCTCCGATATAAGGCAATCCGTCTTTGGTTTCTCCGAATGTTCCAGCCCAGGCAAAATCGGAATGAAAGGGAATATGTGGCAAGTACTTTTCAAACGATTTCAGTAATTTCTGTTCTTTCTTACTAATGAGTTTATCTCGTTTTTGCGGATTTATGAATTCTTCATCTTCACCTCCAATCAAAAATCTACCGTCATCAGTCGTTCTCAGATAAATGTAAGGTTCTGATGTATTCCATATCAGTACGTCATTATATTTTTTGCTTAGCGTTTCATCAATTTCAGAAACAATAGCATAAGTACTAATTAGATCAACAAACTTTTCTTTAATCATCGTAGCACTTTCATAGCCCAAACAATATACTATCTTTTTGGTTTTGATTTTCGCTCCTGTTTGAAGAGTTGCTTCATTACCAGATTTGTTGGATTTGACATCAACCAATTCTGTTTTATCAAAAACCTGTAAGCCTCTTTTCATGTTGAATTCCAAAATTTCGTGAACCAGTGTAAAAGCATCCACACTCGCACCTTGTTCAGACAAGATTCCTCCATAGGTTTTCTGTAATTGATATTTTTTTTCAATAGCATCCGCTCCCAGCCATTTTACTTTAAAGCCGGCTTCTTTACGGGCTTCAAATTCCTTTTTAAGCCAACCCATGTCTTTTTTGAAAGCAGCAAAATAAAGTGATTCTTTTTTCTTAAAACCCGATTTGGATTTTATCTGTTTACAGACTTTTTGTAGCATATCAATAGATTTTGAACAGGCTCTATAACTTGCAACTGCTCCTTTTTTGCCAATCATTTTGATGAGTTCGTACAAAGGTGTGTCAATCTCATATTGCAACATTGATGTAGTAGCTGACGAACTTCCGTTAGCGATTTCCCGTTTATCTATAAGTAGCGTTTTATAGCCATCTTCCATACATTGATGTGCAATAAGACTTCCGGTAATGCCACCGCCTACAATTAGAATATCACAATCTGTATCTTCTCGCAACGAAGGGTAACTATTGATAATTCCGTTTTTTACTAACCAAAAAGGTTCATTTGATTTTAAATCCATAATTAACCGCATTAGAAAAATTAAAAATAGTTTTTCTTTTTGTATTGTGTTTTAACGAATTAAAGATATACTAAATTAACCCGTTGGGTGTAATTATTTTTAGGAAAACATATTGATTAGATATTAGTCAAGATACTGTATTTCAGTATCTTGAAGTCGCCAAACAAACCAATATCCATGTCAAATATAGTAAAAAAATATTTTAGAGTTTTAGNGAAGCGTTTGCGGTGTAGCTTTTTTCTGAACTGTTGCATTTATCTGCTGACCCAGTTGTTGTTTGAGTTGTTTTCTTTTTGCTTCTTCGAGAGTAATATTCTTTCTGTTGATAAAATAGTACATCACGACTACTGCTATCAAGGCTGCAAGCGACCACAAAACCGTTGTTATATCCATTTTTACTTTTTGGTTTAAACAAAGATAAAGAAAAACCGCCTCTAAAAAGCAATTAATTTAAGAGCCTGTTTAAATTTGTATTGTAAAAATGTTTATAGGTTATTTTTGAGGCAGAACAAGGCAAATTTTCAAAGGATAGCAGAGCTATCGTTTTAAAATTTAACGCAGTTATGACCAAAAAGGAGCATAAACAAATTATTAGATAAATTTTAAACAGGCTCTTAGAAACGGTAATTTTTGTAAAACAAATTTATTTAATCAAATGCATTTCAAACACCAGATTGCTGCTTGGCGGAATCACTCCCGGGATACCTCTTTCTCCATAAGCTAATTCAGCCGGAATGAAAACCAATGCTTTGTCACCATAGTTCAAATTTTCGATACCTTGGATAAAACCTTTAATCAAACCTTCTTTGTTACCATAAATAAACGGAATGGGCTGGTAAGCTCCCTGATCTCTGCGTTGTACATCTAATCGGTCGAATTTTTCGGCAGTTTCAACAAAGCTGGTGTCAAACAAAGTTCCGTCTTCCAAAAATCCTGCATAATGAATTTTTACTTGGTCACCGGCTTTAGGTTTTTCTCCGTTACCTTGTTCAAAAACAAATATTTTTACATCACCGGTTTGTATGGCTTTGTCTTTGGCGTCTTTGAGGTAAGCGGCATTGTCGCTGATAACCTTTTTCGCAGCTGAATCATGTTTCTCTACTTCGTCAGCAAACACTTTCGCAGCGTCAAAATCGATGGCAGCTTTCCCGGAACGAATGATTTTCACAGTAACGATTTTATCACCCTGAGCGATTGAATCCACAACGTTTTGTCCTTCCACCACATGACCAAAAACGGTGTGTCTGCCGTCTAAGTGTGGCGTAGCTTTATGTGTGATAAAGAATTGTGAACCGTTGGTAGCCTTCCCGGCATTTGCCATAGATAAAATTCCGGGTTTATCATGTTTAAGGTCAGCAACGATTTCATCATGGAAAGCATATCCCGGACCACCCGAACCGTTACCGTCAGGGTCGCCTCCCTGAATCATGAAATCCTGAATTACCCGATGGAATTTTAATCCGTCATAGAAAGGTTTTCCCTTAAATTTTTCATCTGCCATCGGGTGATTACCTTCAGCCAAAGCGATGAAATTTGCCACCGTAGCAGGTGTTTTTTCAAATTCTAATTGCAAGAGAATATCTCCTTTTTCTGTTTCGATATTTGCATATAAGCCTTCAGGCAAATCTGCATTTTTTTCTTTTTTACAAGCTGTAAAAGTTACTGCCGACAGTAACAAAAGTCCAATTATTTTTTTCATTTCATTAATATTTTTAGTTTTAAATCTCAAATTTTCTTTCTTTTATCGGATAAGTTGTATTTCAAAAACAAGGTCAGCATTTGCCGGGATTGACCCCATAGCTCTGCTTCCGTAGCCCAATGCAGCCGGAATGAAAATCAAGGCTTTGTCGCCATAATTCAAATGGTTTATCCCGGCAGAAAATCCTTTTATCATATTTTGATTTCCGCCGATAGTGTAGGGTAGTGGCTGGTAAGCATTAGCATTTTTCTTTGCCAAATTGAGCGAAAAATTTTCCTCTGCCACTTTTTCGTTACTGCTGTCAAATAGCGTTCCGTCTGCTAGATAACCGGAATAATCAACAAAAATTTTATCGCCTGTCTGTGGTTTCTCTACTGAACCTTTTTCTGTCACAAATATTTTTATACCTTCTTCGGTCGTAAAAGCCTGTTTTTCGGCTTTGGCAAATCGTTTCGCATTTTTGCTGAATTTTTTTTGCTTTTCCTTTTCTGCCTTTTCTTTCCCTTTCATATAATCGGCAAAAACTTTCTGTGCTTTGAATTTTTCGGCAGATTTTCCTACATATTCAAAAGTTATAGTATTGATTTTGTCACCTTGTTCAATGGCGTTTACAACATCTTGCCCTTCAGTAACATAACCAAATACAGTGTGTTTGCCGTCCAAATGCGGCGTAGCTTTATGTGTGATAAAGAACTGAGAACCGTTGGTTGCCGGTCCACGGTTTGCCATTGACAACGTTCCTGCACGGTTGTGCTTGAGCTCATCGACAAATTCGTCATCGAAAAGATACCCGGGATTGCCTGAGCCGTTACCGTTCGGATCGCCACCCTGAATCATAAAATCTTTAATTACCCGATGGAAATTGAGTCCGTCGTAGTATTTTTTGCCTGCAAATTTTTTATCGACCGATTTGTTGGTTCCCTCTGCCAGCGAAATGAAATTGGCAACAGTAACCGGTGTTTTGTCGTAAGTAAGTTCAATAATAATATTGCCTTTTTCTGTGTTGATTCGGGCATAAATCCCTTCTTCTTTTTGTTGGGCAACAGCAGTAAATCCAATGAGCATAAGCCCTAAAAAAATCTTTTTGAACAGTTTCATAGTCTTTATTGTTTAATTTCTTTTAAAAATACTTCACAAATAATTGGTTGATTGCTTCCGATGCGGTCTTTATCGCCTACAAATCCGTAACCTAAATGCGAAGGAAACAGAAAAACGATGCGTTCTCCAGGACGCATAATTTTGATTCCTCTCCGCAATCCGGGCATGATTTCCTGCTTATCAACCACATAAATTTTCGGGGAAGTTTCATTAATATCATAAATGATTTCGTTATTCAAATATTTGATACTGAATTCAATATCAACCACATCTCCGGGGCGGGGCGTGATAGTGTCACGAATGTTGGCTTTGAGATATTTATACCAAAATCCGGAATCGGACTGGTAATATTTATGCAAAGAATCATTTTTGATATATTGCTGTATCGCTTTGAGTTCGTCCGAAACGATATACTGATTTCGTTCGGCAGATTCCTTAATATACTCTCCGCCGGATTGTGACACAGGTTCCCTGATTTCTGCTTTTTTCTGGCAGGCAGAAAACCCTAAAATAACGCTGAGTAAAATGATAATACGGTATTTCATAGTCAGAATTCGCTGTTGATTATGGTTTCAAAATCTTCAATGGTTTGCTGTAAGGAATGAAAAGATTTTCCGCCGGCAGCGTTGATGTGTCCGCCACCGTTAAAATGTGTTCGGGCAAATTGATTTACATCAATATCGCCCTGCGAGCGGAACGATATTTTGATAATTCCTTCCTGTTTTTGCTCAATAAAAATCACTGCCAGTTCTATACCTTCGATGGATAATCCGTAATTAACAATCCCTTCAGTATCACCTTTTTGGTAATGAAATTCGTTCAGGTCATTTTGTGACAAAAAAGTGTAAGCAACTTTGTTATTACCTGTTATTTTCAACTGGTTGAGAGCCCTGCCCAACAACTGCAGCTGATTATAAGAGTTGTTGTTAAATAAATTAATGTGTATTTGCGGATTATCAACGCCATAATCAATCAAATCGGCAACTACACGGTGAGTGTGTCCGGTTGTTTTGGTAAACTTAAAAGAGCCGGAATCAGTTACAATTCCGGTATAAATACACGTGGCGGAATCCGCATCGAGGTATTGATTGAATCCGGAAGTGACCAGAATATCATAAAGCAATTCACAGGTAGAACCGTAATTCACATCTGAAAAGGTTACTGCTGCGTAATCATCCGGCATTTGATGGTGGTCAATCATAATAAACTTTGTCTGAAGTTGTTCCAGATAAAGCTGCATTTGGTCACCCGCCCGGTGCAATGCGTTGAAATCAAGCGTGAAAACTAAATCACAACGGTCTAATATTCTTTTGACATCGTCGGGATAAGATTCAAAGGCAATAATTTCTTCAGAGCCGGGCAGCCAATGCAAAAATGAAGGAAATTCATTCGGTGAAATTACCCGGGCATTTTTTCCCATTCTTCGAAGTATGTGCCATAATGCTAAAGCAGAGCCTATAGCATCTCCGTCAGGATTTCTGTGCGGAATAACGGCTATATTTTCAGCATTTTCAATAAGTGTTTTAAACTGTTGTATGTTGTCTTCTGAAATCATTCGGCTAAAATAACCTTTTTTCGTATAATTTCAGGCATATTTATTGTGCCATCTTTTTTAAAGTAGAAAAATCGAGTAGTTTGATTTTCTTTCTTTCGAGAGCAATCAATCCTTCTTTTTTCATTTCCGATAATAACCGGATACAGCTTTCGGTGGCTGTGCCTGCCATATTGGCGAGTTCTTCACGACTAATCTGAATGTTGATATTTTGTTGCTTGTCTTCACCAGACAGCTCGTGCAAATGAATCAGTATTCTGGCTAATCGTTCTTTGACCGTTTTGTTGGAAAAATCAACAGATAAAGAATTGGCTTGTTTTAACTGGTAACAGATGTCTTTGGTTATTTCCAGAGAAAAATTAGGGTTTCCTTTGATGAAAGACATAATCTCGATCCTAGGAATAAAACAAACTTGCATATCTTCGATAGCAACGGCAGACAGATAGCTCGTTTCGTCGCTAATAACGGAACGCTGCCCGAGGAGTTCTCCTTTTTTAACTAATCGTAAGATAGATTCTTTGCCGTCAGGGTTGAGTTTAACTAATTTGCAAACACCGTCTTTGACGCAGTAAACACCGTTCATTCGTTCACCTTCTTCAAAAATGAATTCGCCCTTTTTTACCGTATATGACTCTTTGCAAGAGGCTAAGTGTATGAGCTCTTGCCTGTCTAAGGCCTTCAACGAACCCAACTCCCGGACTATGCACTGTTCACAGCTTGACATAAAAGCAAATTTGAATCCCAAGCAAAAATAGAAATAAATCATGACAAATATCATGTTTTTTAAAAGAAATGCTAAGGATATTTGCAAAAGGTTTAAGCATTAAAAATTCTGAAGATGAAAAATTGTTTTCACTGCGGAGAAAAGGTTGAGGATAGTCGAATTATCCTGTATGACGAAAAAAACTTTTGTTGTCAGGGATGTAAAACGGTTTATGAAATCTTTTCAGCTCATGATTTAGATTGTTATTATGAGTTTGAACAGCACCCCGGAGCCACGCCCAAAGACATCGAATCCAAATTCAATTTTTTGGACAATCAGGATATTGTGTCCAAGCTTCTGGATTTTGAAGAGGCAGATACTTCTATCGTCCGGTTGTATATTCCGCATGTTCATTGCAGCTCGTGTATCTGGATTCTCGAGCACCTGAACCAGCTGGATAAAGGTGTGGTTTCTTCTCAGGTGAATTTTTCTCAGAAAAAAGTAACTATAACCTTTAATAATCAGCAAACAACGCTTAAACAAATTGTTCATTTACTGGCTAAAATCGGTTATGAACCTTATATCAGTCTGGATAATTACGAACAAAAACCACAGCTGATAGACCGGAGTTTACTGTACAAAATAGGCATAGCTTTTTTTGGATTTGGCAACATTATGCTGTTGTCTATCCCTGAATATTTCAATGTAGATGATTACTGGATGCGGGAATACAGAGATTTTTTCCGCTATGCTATTTTACTGATTTCTTTGCCGGTGTTTTTGTATTCCGCGACACCTTATTATAAGTCAGCATGGAACAGTATCAAAACCAAATCATTCAATATTGATGTTCCTATGGCATTGGGGATTATCGTAATGTTTGTACGAAGTCTGGTTGATATTTTCATTCAGGACGGACAAGGCTATCTGGACAGCATGTGCGGACTGGTTTTTTTTATGTTGTCAGGCAAATTGATTCAGCAAACGACTTTCAATTTTTTGTCTTTCGAGAGAGATTACAAATCCTATTTTCCGATAGCTGTAACAAAGCTGGAAGGGAAAAAAGAAATTCCTACACAGGTCTATGATATAAAGGAAAAAGATAAAATTCTTATTCGTAATCGGGAACTCATTCCGGTCGATGCGGTTTTGCTCTCCGAAAAAGCCCATATTGATTATAGTTTTGTTACCGGCGAGGCCATTCCGGTAGAGAAAAAATCAGGCGATAAAATTTTTGCCGGCGGAAAACAAGTCGGTCAGCCGGTACAGATTCAGGCAGTTAATACCGTTTCTCAAAGTTATCTGACACAGCTTTGGAGTAATGATGTTTTCCAGAAAAACGTCAGTCAGAAATATAAAACCATTAGTGACAAAGCCAGTCAGATTTTCACTCCCGCATTGCTTTTTCTGGCGATTATTGGTTTTGTAGTCTGGAGTTTCAGCAGTATTGCCGATGCTTTTAATGTGTTTACGGCGGTGCTGATTGTGGCTTGTCCGTGTGCCATAGCATTGACTGCACCATATACGTGGGGAAATGTTATCCGGATTATGGGGCGAAAAAAAATGTATCTGAAAAATACGGTAGTGATTGAGCAATTAGCCAAAGCAGATACTTTGGTTTTTGATAAAACCGGAACAATAACCAGCAACGACAATAAAAATGTGGTTTACAAAGGCGACCGTTTGACAAAGCAGCAAATTGCTGTCATCAAAAATCTTGTCAGAGGGTCTAACCACCCGCTGAGCAGAAGACTGTATCTGAATTTGCCTGAATCAGATATTTTTACTCCCGATTTTTTTGAGGAAATCACAGGAAAGGGAATCATCGGACAGATTGGTAATGATACCTACAAAATCGGTTCAGCATCATTGGTTAATGCACCGGTCAAGGCGAAAAACAACCAAACTTGCGTGTTTATTTCCATTAATGATGAGTATAGGGGGTATTACGAAATTGAAAATCATTATCGGGAAGGATTGACTGCACTTTTCTTTAACCTCGATGCCAGAGGTTATGATTTGTATGTGGTTTCGGGCGATAACGAAGGAGAGCGGCGACAATTGGAAAGGATATTACCCGAGAAAACAACTTTGGTTTTTAATCAGAAGCCGGAGGATAAGCTGAACTTTATCAAAAAGTTGCAATCTCAGGGGAAAAACGTGCTGATGGTTGGCGACGGACTGAATGATGCCGGGGCTTTGGCACAAAGTAATGTAGGTGTGTCTGTTGCTGAAGATGTGAATGTTTTTACGCCGGCAAGTGATGCGATATTGGACGCGGAAAAGTTTGACAGGATAAATTATTTTCTGGATT
The DNA here is from genome assembly GCF_002807015.1 of Avrilella dinanensis. Taxonomy (GTDB): domain Bacteria; phylum Bacteroidota; class Bacteroidia; order Flavobacteriales; family Flavobacteriaceae; genus Flavobacterium; species Flavobacterium dinanensis. The sequence goes on from NZ_NIPO01000001.1 coordinate 2,122,808, forward strand.
ATGCCAAAAAAGCAATGAAAACGATAAGAATGAGCTACATACTGGCTCTGACCTATAATGTTGTCGGACTTACGTTTGCTCTGACCAATAAAATGTCACCGTTGTTTGCTGCAATTATCATGCCTTTGAGTACAGTAACGATTATCGGTTTTGTGACTTTGATGACACATTATTTTTCCCGGGAAAAATCTAAAAAAAAGTTAAGAAAAATTTCTGAATATGACAAATATCATGTTTTTGGTAAACGGTCGAAAGTATCTTTGAGTAAAGTTTTTAGGTCATGAGTATTATTTATATCTTAATCTGTATCAGCGTGTTCGTGGCAGCAGTGTTTCTGTTTCTGTTCATCAGTTCCGTCAAAAGCGGGCAGTTTGATGACAATTACACACCTTCGGTCAGAGTTTTATTTGAAAATAAAACAAAAAAAAGTAAAGAAAAAGAACAATCAACTAAGTATAAACAAAGTAATTCAAATTAATTAACTATGGAAGTGCAACAATTTTACTATGACAACAAAATTGTAAAGAAGTTCCTTTATGCAACGATTGCATACGGAGTTATCGGAATGGCTGTGGGGCTGTTACTTGCGCTGTTATTTATTTTTCCTAATCTAACAGAAGGTATTTCCTGGCTCAGTTTCGGGCGTTTAAGACCATTGCATACCAATGCGGTAATTTTTGCATTTGTGGGTAATGCAATTTTTGCCGGAGTTTATTACTCTTTACAAAGACTTCTCAAAGCCCGTATGTACAGTGATTTTCTCAGTAATTTAAATTTCTGGGGGTGGCAGCTGGTTATTATTTCAGCGGTAATTACATTGCCATTGGGATATAGCAGTTCTAAGGAATATGCCGAGCTGGAGTGGCCGATTGATATCGCTATTGCTATCGTTTGGGTAGCATTCGGGCTCAATATGATTATGACAATCCTTCGACGAAGAGAACGTCACTTGTATGTGGCTATATGGTTTTATCTGGGAACTTTTGTTACCGTTGCGGTATTGCATATTTTTAACAGTTTGGCATTACCGGTATCAGGATTAAAATCATATTCAGTATATGCCGGAGTGCAAGATGCTTTGGTGCAGTGGTGGTATGGTCACAATGCAGTAGCATTCTTTTTGACAACACCTTTCCTTGGATTGATGTATTACTATTTGCCTAAAGCAGCCAACAGACCTATTTATTCATACCGATTATCTATTATTCACTTTTGGTCGTTGATATTTTTGTATATCTGGGCAGGTCCGCATCACTTGTTGTACACTGCACTTCCTGAGTGGGCTCAAAATCTTGGCGTTGTTTTCTCTGTGATGTTGCTTGCACCGTCTTGGGGAGGTATGATTAACGGGTTGCTTACGCTGAGAGGAGCGTGGGATAAGGTAAGAACCGACCCGATTTTGAAATTCTTCGTAGTAGCTATTACAGGATACGGTATGGCAACATTTGAAGGTCCAATGTTATCTCTCAAAAACGTAAACGCAATTGCCCACTATACCGACTGGATTATTGCTCACGTACACGTTGGAGCATTGGCGTGGAACGGATTCATGACATTCGGAATTATCTACTGGTTGATTCCGAGAATGGTCAAAACAAAATTATATTCCCAAGCGTTGGCAAACTTCCATTTCTGGATAGGAACATTAGGAATTGTATTGTACTGTATTCCTTTATATGTAGCCGGATTCCAGCAACATTTGATGTGGAAAGAATTTACTCCGGACGGAATGCTGAAATACGGTAACTTCATGGACACAGTAACAGCTATCATGCCTATGTATGCCATGAGAGCAGCGGGAGGTTCATTGTATCTCGTAGGAATGATTATCCTGGTTTATAATATTTATAAAACCATCAGAGCAGGTCAGAAAGTAGAAGACGAAATGGCGGAAGCACCTGCATTAGCGGTTATTTCTAAGAATAGAGTAAAAGGAGAAGGCTGGCACAGCTGGTTAGAAAGAAAGCCTATTCAGCTGACAGTTTTAGCCACTATTACCATATTGATTGGAGGAATTGTACAGATTGTCCCGACTTTGGTAGTCGAATCCAACATTCCGACGATTGAAAGTGTTAAACCTTATACACCGCTTGAACTGGTCGGTAGAGATTTGTATATCAGAGAAGGTTGCGTAGGTTGTCACTCGCAAATGATACGCCCTTTCCGTTCAGAGGTTGAGCGGTATGGAGAGTATTCCAAATCCGGAGAATACGTGTACGACCACCCGTTCCTGTGGGGGTCTAAGCGAACAGGACCAGACTTGCACCGGGTAGGAGGTAAATATTCCGACAACTGGCATTTTAATCACATGTATGACCCGCAAAGTACCTCAACAGGTTCAATCATGCCGTCTTATAAATGGTTGTTTGCCAACAAATCCATGTACTATGATGATATTGAAAAGAAAATGGAAGTGCTTGCTACATTAGGAGCTCCTTATACAGAAGAAGACATTGCTCAGGCAAGAGAGAATATCAAAATACAAGGAGAACAGATTGCTAAAAATCTGGAAACCGACCCGGATTATGTAAAATCTTATGAAGAAAGTAAAAAGACAGCTCAGGCACGCGGAGAAGAATTTGTACCGATGAGCCAGAGAGAAATTACCGCTTTGATTGCTTACTTGCAAAGATTAGGAACAGACATAAAAGTCAAAGACGCTAACTAAAAAAACAGAAAGTTATGCTAAAGTTTATCAAACACAGTTTAGAAACTATCACAGGGATTGAGATATATCCGATAATATCCCTGCTCATATTTTTCTTCTTTTTCGTAGCACTATTTGTGTGGGTATCCTGCTACAAAAAAGAAACGATTAAGGAATTGAGTAATATTCCTTTAGACGATAACGAATCAGATGATAATCACGAAAATCAACTAATATGAAAAAGTATTTTCCAGCATACGTAAGAGTACCTTTATTGTTCTTTGCTTTTTACGGAATCATAGAGCTTGCAGTAGATTCAGGCGATAGGCCGGCATTCATCAGCAACCCTTATATTCTGATATTATTAGCTTTCTTTTTGTTCTTGTTAATTGTTCTGGAAACCGTGGGCGGAGCAGTCAAACAGGTTTTATTCCGACTGATGACACCCGAAGAACGTGAAGAAAAAGAACGTTTGGATAATCTGCCTCTAAAAGAGCATGAATGGTACAAAAAGCTAATGAAAAAGCTAACCAAAACCAAACCTATCGACGAAGAACACGAATTGGTTATGAACCATGAATACGACGGGATTAAGGAATTGGATAACGATTTGCCGCCCTGGTGGACATATTTGTTCTATGCCACAATCATTTTCAGTGTGGTATATCTGGCAAAATATGAACTTTTCGGTGGCGACACGCAAATTGATGAGTACAATAAAAAAATGGAATTGGCTCGTATTCAGATTGAAGAATATAAAAAAACCGCTCCGGATTTGCTAACTGCCGACCAGGTTACTGTGCTGACCGAACCAGCGGATATAGCTGCCGGACAGGCATTGTTCGAAACCAATTGTGTAGCTTGCCACAAAGCAGACGGAGGAGGTTCGATAGGTCCCAATCTGACAGATGAATATTGGATTTTGGGCGGAAGCATCAAAGATATATTCAATACCATTATGGAAGGTGGGCGTGACGGTAAAGGAATGATTGCCTGGAAACAGCAAATCAAACCGTCTGATATTCAGAAGATATCGAGTTATATAATCACGTTGCAAGGTACCAATCCGCCAGATGCGAAAGCCCCTGAAGGAGATAAATATGTTCAGGAAGCCACTCAGGAAGAGGGTGCAACAACCGATGAAATTCCGGAAACAGAACAGGATAGCTCAGCAGAGTAAAAAAAATAGATTATAAATTATTTTTATTTGTTAGGTTTTGTTTGTTCAGCCACAGTGATTACAGAAGCCATAATTTCTTTGCTGTGGCTGATTTTTAAACCAGTCAGTATAATATTATGAAAAACACTTCCGACGAAAGTTTCAGAGATTCAATAGGTACCCTCGATGCCGAAGGGAAGAGAGCATGGATTTATCCGAAAAAGCCCTCAGGGAAGTATTTTACCAGGCGGAAAATAGTGAGTTATTTACTATTAGCGTTTTTGTTTGCCGCACCGCTTGTAAAAATCAATGGAAATCAGTTTTTACTGTTCAACGTGATAGAAAGAAAATTCAGTATATTCGGTTTCCCGTTTTGGCCTCAGGATTTTTACCTGATAGTAATTTCGATGATTATCGGTATTGTATTTGTTTCCCTGTTTACAGTAGCTTTCGGTCGTATATTTTGTGGGTGGATATGTCCACAAACTATATTTATGGAAATGGTTTTCAGACGGATAGAATATTGGATAGAAGGCGACAGAGGAGCACAAATGCGACTGAACCGACAAGAATGGAATGCAGAAAAAATCCGGAAAAAAGGATTGAAATGGTTCATATTCTTCGTCATTTCCTTTCTGATTGCCAATATATTCCTTTGTTATATACAAGGAAGTGACAAAGTATTGAGTATGGTCCAAGAAGGTCCCGGAAACCATTTAGGAACATTCATTGCATTACTGATTTTTACGGCAGTTTTTTATTTCGTATTTACTTGGTTCAGAGAGCAGGTCTGTATCATTGCTTGTCCATACGGAAGAATGCAAAGTGTTTTGCTTGATGATAAATCTGTCGTTGTTGCCTATGATTATGTTCGTGGAGAAGGAGAAAAGGGCAGAGCAAAATTCAGAAAAAATCAAAACCGTGCCGAGGAAGGTTTCGGAGATTGTATCGATTGCAAACAATGTGTACACGTTTGCCCGACCGGTATAGACATTCGTAACGGAACTCAGCTCGAATGTGTAAACTGTACCGCTTGTATTGACGAATGTAATCACATTATGCGGTCGGTTAATTTACCGGAAGGATTAATCAGATATGCGTCGGAAACAGAGATTTCAGAAAACAAAAAATTCCGTTTCACACCTCGTATGAAAGGCTATACGGCAGTATTAGGAATCCTGAGTGCGGTATTAATCGGTCTGTTGTTCCTGAGAAGCGATGTTGAAGCGACAATCCTTCGTTTGCCAGGGCAATTATTTGAACACAAAGGTGAGAATATCAGCAATGTTTACTCCTATAAAATTGTCAATAAAACAGTAAAGGATTTTGATGATGTTCATTTTAAACTGGTTGAGCCAAAAGGGACAATTACGGTAGTTGGGAAAAAAGGAATATTTATCCCGCGGGAAGATATGGCTCAGGGAACATTGTTTATAGAAATTAATCAATATCTGCTGGGGGAAGATAAAACCAAGGTGGAAATCGAAATATACAGTGGTGATAAGCTGATAGACAAAACCACCACCAATTTCTTGGGACCAAGAAAGTTTAATTAAAATGTACAACCCTAAAAAATAAGTAAAATGAAATTCAATTGGGGAACAGGAATCGTTATCGGAATGTTGTGCTTTATGATATTTATTTTACAATATGTCATCAGGGTACAAACCGACAGCAAATTCGATAATGAATTAGTAACAGAACAATACTACGAGAAAGAAATCGAAGTAGATGATAACTACCAGAAAGAAAAAAATCTGAATGAATTGGGGGATAAATTCAATGTTTTCGCCGCTTCAGAAGGAATTTTTATACAATTTCCGGAAGATTTTGATTACCATAACATACAAGGAAATATATCCCTATACAGACCGTCTGACCAAAAGATGGACACCAATATTTCGATAGAGTTGTCCTCTTCCGCAATGCTTATACCTAAAAACGCTTTGGCAGACGGTCGCTGGGATATTATTATCGATTGGCAATATAAGGGAAATCAATATTATACAAAACAATCTCTCACTTTTTAATTAGCTTATGTTATCCGCTTTTTTATTCGGGTTGCTTTCTAGTCTGCACTGCGTCGGAATGTGCGGACCGATTGCAATGATGCTTCCGGTAAGCAGAACGAGCGAAGTAAAGCGGGCATCTCAGATAATCATCTACCATTTAGGACGGATTTTCACTTACGGATTTTTAGGTGGTTTATTCGGCTGGCTGGGGCGAGGACTCTTCATTGCCGGTTTACAACAAAAATTGTCTGTTATTCTGGGCATATTGATGATTGTTTATGTACTTATTCCCAAAAATAAATTTAACCGGATTTCCTTTCTTCAGCCATTATACCGGTTGGTCAATAAGGCAAAAAAACTCATGGGATTACAATTTAAGAAAAACAACAGTTCGTCATTTTTTATCATTGGTTTGCTCAACGGATTTCTGCCTTGTGCCATGGTTTATGTGGCTTTGTTCGGGGCAACCGCCACTCAGATGCCTTTACAGGGAATGTGGTATATGATGCTTTTCGGTTTAGGAACAGTTCCGATGATGTCTGCAGTGGTTTATGTGACGAATGCTATTTCGGTACGCATGAGAGAAAAAATATTGAAAGCAGTTCCGGTTTTTGTCATAATCCTCGGAACACTTTTTGTCATTCGAGGTATGGGGCTTGATATTCCTTTTCTTTCGCCCGGAACATTAAAATTGTTCGTTACCACCGGAGCAGATTGTTATTAGTGTAAACAAAACGAGGAAAAATCTACACATTATAGAAATAATCCACACAAAAAAATGTGTAGATAGACGAAAATCGTTGTAAACAGGCTCTGGCATACCGTTTGCAATTAGATAGACAAAGTAGTTCTGAAAGAATTTAGTAAGTAAGTTTTTTCAAAAGTAATAGTTAATGTAGTTTTTGATGGGTAGTTAGACAACTTGTTTAGCTACCCATTTTTTTGTCTTTACATTACCAGAAAATTAATTTACATCTGATGAATGATTTCAGCCAACTTTTGCGTTAGTTTTTTCCGGCTGAAATATTGCAACCCGATACCGTAAGATTTCAGTTTGTTTTCCGAATATTGCTGATACATTTTTTCGATGCAGTCCGCTATACGGTCTTTTTCATCATAGCAGAAATATTGCCCGGTATTGGTTTGTTTAATTAATGTTTCCACATCGCTTTTTTCAGGACCAATAGCCAGAATCGGACGTTCGGCAGCCATATATTCAAACAGTTTTCCGGGAATAATCGCCCGGGTTTCTTCCGAATCAATTTCGAGCAATAGCAAGACCTGAGAAGTGCGTTGCTCTGTTATCGCTTGCTGATGCGAAATATAACCCATATTATTTACATACGGACTCAGCTTGAATTCGTCTAAAGTATTCAGGATTTGCGTGCTGACTTTTCCGGCTAATTTCAATTCAAAATCCTGCTTAAAATCCGGGTTATTTTTGATAAGTTCAGCCAATGCTTTCCACAACACTCTCGGATTTCTGTCGGATAACAATGAGCCGATATGAGCGATAGTGAATTTTTTGTCCAAAGGTTTTTTTTCGATATGTTCGATGTCATATCCATTGGTAATCACGTCAATAGGCTGCTGAGTTATTTGCTCAAAATCTTTTTTGGTGGACGGACTCGTAACCAGAATGCGGTCAGCTTTGTTCAGCACTTCTTTTTCCAGTGTTTTATGTTTTTGGGCAGCCGAATTGGTTAATTTCAGCTTTTTGTGGTAACCGATAGTTGTCCACGGGTCACGGAAATCGGCTATCCACGGAATATTAAATTGTTCTTTCAACTGTTTCCCGATGAGGTGCAAGCTATGCGGTGGTCCGGTTGTGATAATTATATCTACGGGATTGATTTTGATATATTCAGAAAGATACTCAACAGAAGGTTTTACCCAGCCGATTCGTGCGTCCGGAATAAAAAAATTACCTCTGATGAACAACAAAAGTTGTTCCGATAAACTTTGTTTTTTCTCGTCGGGAATAATCCCCGAACTAATATTCTGCGTAGATTTTTTTGAAAAAAGCCGGGCAATTTTATAAGGTTCTTTGATAGGTTGAGTAAGAACTTCCACTTCCAGATTCACTTCGTTGCAAAGTTCTTCATCAATAATCGGATAACTCGCATTTTCAGGAATATACACAATCGGCTCTATATCAAAATCGGGCAGATATTTGACAAATTTCAACCAACGCTGCACACCGGGACCGCCTGCAGGTGGCCAATAGTAGGTTATGATAAGAACTTTTTTCATAAATCGGATTTCCTAATTTTCTCTTTTTCTTACACCGTAAAAAACTCCTCCTGCAATCAGCAAAATCATTACCAGAGAACTTGCCAAGGCAATCCGGCTTCCTGTTTTTACGACCTGCGGCTCAAAACGGAATTCAATCGTGTGGTTTCCTTTCGGAACTTGTAAACCTCTTAACGTATAATTGACTTCAAAGATTTCGGTTTCGTTTCCGTCAATAGTTGCAACCCAGCCATTTGGATAATAGATTTCTGAGAAAACAGCCAATCCGTCGTTTTGGTTTTGAGATTGATATTTTAAATAATTAGGTTTGTATTCAACTAATTTTATGGAAGATAAGCTATCGGTAACGAAACTATTAGAAATATCAATATTGAAATTTTGTTTATTTAAAACAGCCGTATTTCTACCCAAACTTTCCAAAGCTTTCATTTCTTCATCAGCAGAATGTACAGTTTTTATCTCATTCACAAACCAAGCATTTCCGTAGGCATTTTCATTTAAAAGAGGAACTTGTTTTCCTTCTTCGTCTGTATCAATGATGTATTTGACATTGAGCATATTCAAAACTTCCTGATTATCTTTTACAATCTGATAATCATACAGTTCCTGAATTTTCTTTGGTTTCACGGCACTGTATCCTCCGATAGAATGATGAAAATACGATGTTCGTGCATTGCTCATTGCTCCGGCTTTTTCAAAAACCCGGTACACCGATTGGTCTTCATCAATTAATTTATCAATAGGTGTTTTTTGAAAAGGCTCGTTCATCAAACGGCTATCTACAAAACTGTCTTTGTTTACATAGTTTTTATCTACCAAAAATAAATCTCCGACCATCAACACGCCAATCAGAATAATCGTGATATTTTGGGTTAATTTTTCTTTGTTGAAACCAAACAAAATCAAGACAGAAAGAGCTACTAAAACCAGACTTCGCAATACATCGGCTGAATACATTTTGGCTCTGTCGGAACGCAACGCTTCCATAAATTCATGACCGAAAGACTTGTTTTGTACCAAATAATTCAGGTACTCAATCATACTTGCATCGTTTGGCGAACTAAAACTAAACATTCCTTTTCCTAAAAGTAAAATCAAAAGAAGTCCTAACGAAATTCCTCCTGCTTTTTTCAAAGAATCCCATTGTGCTGCTTTATCGGCTTTCAGATAGGAAGTCAATCCTAAAACAGCCAAAACCGGCACGCATAATTCCAATATAACCTGAATGGACGAAACCGCTCTGAACTTGTTGTACATCGGAACGTAATTGATAAAAAAGTCTGTCAATAACGGGAAATTTTTCCCCCACGAAAGCATCAACGAAACGATTGCTCCTGCCAGAAATGCGTATTTTATCTTACGTTTTTCAACAAATAATGCAAGAACAAATAAAAAGAAAACAACCGCCCCGATATAAGCCGGTGCGGCGACAATAGGTTGGTCGCCCCAATAAGTTCTTCCAAAATTATCCCGAAGTTGGCTGATATATTCATACGGAATACCTTGTCTGACCATAAATTGATGCACTTCCGATTTTTCATCTAATTTTTCGGAATTTCCACCTCCGAAAAGTCGTGGTGCAATCAGGTTCAGGCTTTCTGATTTCCCGTAGCTGTATTCCGTAATGTATTCATAAGACATCGCATTTTGGGACGTTTTCGGGCTTCCGTCAGGGTTTGTGGTCAATTCGCTGTTGCTTCGGGTACTTACTTTAGCATATTCTGAAGTTGCCATTAGGTTGGTTGCATTAGCTCCGATAGCTAGAATCCCTGCAATAGCAAATACTCCCAAAACTTTACCAAGTTCCTTAAACTCTTTCGCTTTGATGAATTGATAGGAATAATAAATCCCGATGATCAGTAACAGAATCAACAGATAATACGTCATCTGAAAGTGATTTGCCTGAATTTCGAGGGCGACGGCAATCATTGTGAGCAATCCGCCGAGAATATATTTTCGCTGGAAAACGAGCAAAACTCCCGCTACAACCATCGGCATATAAGCAATCGCATGTGCTTTGGCATTGTGTCCGACTCCGAGAATGATAATTAAATAAGTCGAAAGTCCGAAAGCCAAAGCTCCGAAAAATGCCTTTAGCGGTTTGATTCGCAAGGATAAAAGTAAGATATAAAACCCGATGAAATACAGAAAAAGATAATCGGCAGGACGAGGTAAAAACCTCAAAACCGAATCTAGACTTTTGACGTAATTATGCGGATATTTTGCTCCCAACTGATAGGTAGGCATTCCTCCAAAAGCAGAATTTGTCCAATAAGGCTCTGCGTCTTCTGTTTTTCGGAAGTCGTTTTGCTCTTTTGCCATTCCAATATATTGAACAATATCTGACTGATAGATTTCTTTTCCCTGTATAACGGGGTAAAAATAGGCGAGTGCGATAGCAACAAACCCTGCCAATGCCAACAGATGTGGGATAAAACGATTGAAAGATTTCATTTTAATACATTTATTCTGCTAAAGTAGAAATAAAAGATTGGCTATACAAGCGTTTTTGTTTCGGGTTTCTTTTGTTGGTTATTTCACAGAGATACTCAAACAAAAAAGCTACCCGTTATAGGTAGCTTTGTGTTATTCAATTTCTTCAAAATCAATATATTCGCCGACTTTTTTCTTTTCTCTGAGTTCCTGTTTCTTATTCGGATTGTTGGTTTGCCGAGATTGATTTTCCTGATTTTGGTTTTGATATTGTCTGTAAAATGTTTCTTGTTGTTGCCTGAAATTTTCCTGTGCTTTTTTAGCTAATTTATTGACCAGAATCGGTGTAAGCAAGCGAAATGCAAACTTAAATAAATAGTAAAGCAACACAATGATAAACAGTGTTCTGATAAAACCAAAAAAATCTGCGGTATATAGTGTCATGTTTAAAATGTTTTAGACAAAGATAATGAACTTTTCAGTTGTTATTTAGTCAGATAATCACAAAAATCCGTTAAACATTGTTATTCTCTTTCTGTTCAGTTATTTTTCTCTCGAGCTCCAGCTGAAATTCTTCCATTACAGGCTTAACCGTGCTTTCCGGTAAGTCTGCTATCCGGATATACATCAACCCGTCCACCGCGTTGTTAAACAATGGGTCAACATTAAACGCTACCATGCGGGCATTCTGTTTGATATATTTTTTTATCAACACTGGCAAACGTAAATTTCCGGGTTCTACCTCGTCAATTAAACGGTCGAATTTATTCAAATCAGCTTCTGTTTCATTAAAAATAAAGTCCTTATCGGCATCTTTAAGTTTTACCTTATATTCTTTGCGGGGCGAAACATACTGAGCAATATAAGGGTCGTAATAGTTAGACATCATAAACTCAATCATCAGCGATTTGGAAAAATCAGAAAACTGATTGCTGATGCTCACACCGCCAATCAAATATTTGTGCTCCGGATACCGCAATGTGGTGTGCACAATTCCTTTCCAAAGCAGAAACAGCGGCATAGGTTTTTGCTGGTATTCATCAATGATAAAAGCCCGTCCCATTTCGATAGAGTGCTCCATCATCGAATAAAGTTCAGGTTCAAAACTGAATAATTCATGCAAATAAAATCCATCGATTCCGAATTGAGGAAATATTTTTTTGCCCAATCCCATGCGGTATGCTCCGGCAATTTTTTTGGCGTCATCGTCCCACAAAAACATGTGATAGTAATGGTGGTCATATTTATCCAAATCAATTGCCTGATTGGTTCCTTCGCCCACAGCACGAAAAGTGATTTCCCGTAAACGTCCGATTTCTCTGAGTATATTCGGTATTTTTTCTGGCTCTGCCAGGAAAACCTCATAGTTTTTACTTTGCAATAATCTGCAATCGGTAGTTTCCCGCAAAAGTTTGATTTCCTGTTCAAGCATATCCTGTGTAACCGGATTGGCAATCTGTTGCGGTGGCGGTGGCGGCAACTTGAATGAAGGCATTTTGATAAAACGTTTTTCGTTTTTCTGAATAGCATTTGCGAGCAAATAAGTCTTCTGTCTCAGGAAATTTCCATATTCTTCAATACTTCCTGCATGTTCGTTTTGTTCTTCCACCGCTATTGGCCTGCCAATTCGGATTCGGATATTCCGTTTGTGCTGGCTCAGCATTTCCGAAGGCAGTTTTGCCGTTTGCATAGCCGGGCTGAGCTTTGATATGGTATAGAAAGCCGAACTGTTTTTGGCATGGAAATATATCGGAATAACCGGCACTTGTGATTTGTGAATAACCTTCAGGGCAACTTCCTGCCATGTACGGTCAATATGCCCGTTTTCCGTTTTGACATTAGAAACTTCTCCTGCCGGGAAAATCCCCAGTGGCTTGCCGGATTTTACATGAGCCAATGCTTCTTTGATACCAGCGACACTCGATTTGACTTCTTTCCGGTTTTCAAAGGGATTGACCGGAACCACATAAGGCTTCAACGGTTCAATCATTTGCAACAGAAAATTCGCCATGATTTTGTAATCGGTGTTTTGCTCCAGCATCATTTTTAGCAAAATAATCCCGTCGGCTGCTCCCAGCGGGTGGTTGGAAACAGTAATATATGCTCCTTGTTTAGGCAATCTTTTCAGCTCTTCCGGGTCAATTTCATAGACAAAACCAAATTCTTTGATAATGGCGTCCAGAAATTCGATTCCCTGTAAATGTTTGTGTTTGTCATATATTTTGTTAGCCTCGTCAATCCCCATCATTTTCATTAAGGAACGGCTGACAAATGTGCCTATGAACCCCAAACGATCGAGCTTAGTCACGTTGGCTATTTGCTTAGATGTTATTATTGGCATCGAAAATGAATTAATAGACAAATATATCAAATTATTGTATCGGGCGGTCATTTTTATTTGCCATCAGCCGGATTGTTTGCCTTAAATTTTTCTTCATTGATAGATTTTTGATTAATTTTGAGCCCTATTGTTTAGTTATGAAGATATTATCGTATAATGTAAATGGAATCAGGGCAGCCATTCGTAAAGGTTTTTTGGACTGGTTGCAGGCTGCGAATCCGGATATTATTTGTTTACAGGAAATAAAAGCCACAGCAGACCAGATTCCGGTTGACGAAATCCGGGCTGCCGGATATCAATACCAATATTATTATCCCGCACAAAAAAAGGGATATAGTGGCGTGGCAATTTTGTCCAGAAAAGAACCTAATCAGGTAGTATTTGGCACAGGAATTGAGCACATGGATTTTGAAGGGCGAAATCTACGTGCCGATTTTGATGATTTTTCTGTGATGTCATTATATTTACCATCAGGAACAAACATAGACCGGTTGGATTATAAATTCCGCTATATGGACGATTTCAGGGTCTATGCCAATGAACTCATTAAAGAAATACCTAATCTGATTATTGGCGGAGATTATAACATTTGTCATCAGGCAATTGATATTCATGACCCGGTTCGGAATGCGAAAGTTTCCGGATTTTTACCCGAAGAGCGTGCCTGGTTAGATGCTTTCATGAAAGATGGGTTTGCCGATACTTTCAGAATGTTTAACAATCAACCCCATCAATATAGTTGGTGGAGTTACCGAGCCAATGCCCGAAACAACAACAAAGGCTGGCGAATTGATTATTTGCTGGCACACGAACAGATGAAAGACAGAATTGACAGAGCTTATATTCTGCCGGAAGCCAAACATTCAGACCATTGCCCGATTGGAATAGATTTAAAAATATAAATAAAACGAAAATTATGATAAAGAGAATAATTGTAGCCGGATTATTAATAACCACAATGTCGTCGTGCGTGAGCAGACGTTTGTACAACGAGTTGAATGATAAATATGAGCAATGCAATAACCGAATGGATTTAATTCAAAGCGAATATGACCAGCTGGTAGCCCGCAATAATGACTTGGAAAACAGTTCAACCGATTTGCGTGAATTGTACAATCAGGTGTCAAAAGAACGCGACGAATTACAAAATAAATATAAGCAGTTAGAGAAAAATTATAACGATTTGGAAAGTACCAGTGCAGAAGCTATCCAGTCGGAAATAGAGCGATTGAACCACCTCAAAGGTACTTTGGACGAACGCACCCAGCGAGTAAATGAGCTGGAAGGAAAGCTCAATGGAATGAACGAAAGCCTGAACAGATTGAAAGAATCTTTGTCTGATGCTTTGTATTCTTTTGAAGGAAAAGGACTTACGGTTGAGCAAAAAGATGGAAAGGTATATGTGTCGATGGAAAACAAACTGCTTTTTCCGTCCGGTAGTTGGACTGTCAGCTCACAAGGGCGTGAAGCGGTGGAGGAACTCGCTAAAGTGTTGGCAAACAATCCTGAGATTGCTATTTTGATTGAAGGACATACCGACACAGACAAAATTACCGGAAATCTGGGTGGCGGAATTACCAATAACTGGGATTTATCGACCAAAAGAGCAACCGCTATTGTGAATATTCTGGAAGAAAATCCGAGTATTGTGCGTAAAAACTTGACGGCAGCCGGGCGTAGTGAGTTTGCCCCAATAGCCTCAAATAATACCACAGATGGTAAAGCTAAAAACCGCCGTATTGAGGTTGTACTTACCCCTAATCTGGACGAAATCAACAAACTGTTGAGTGAGTTGTAATTATTTATCAGGAATAAGTAAACCCGGAATAGTTCCGGGTTTTTTTATGTCTGAATTATTCAGTTTTTATTTAAAAGCCGGGAATCCGGTAACGTCCATTCCGGTAATCAGCAAGTGAATGTCGTGTGTACCTTCATAAGTAACTACCGATTCAAGGTTCATCATGTGACGCATAATGGAGTATTCGCCTGTGATTCCCATTCCGCCAAGCATTTGACGAGCTTCACGAGCGACGTCTAATGCCATCGCTACGTTATTGCGTTTTGCCATTGAAATTTGTGCCGATGTAGCCCGACCTTCATTACGCAAAACCCCCAAACGCCATGTCAATAATTGGGCTTTAGTGATTTCGGTAATCATTTCGGCTAATTTTTTCTGTTGTAACTGCGTGGCACCGATTGGTTTATCAAACTGAACACGCTCTTTGGAATAACGCAAAGCGGTGTCGTAGCAATCCATTGCCGCACCGATAGCTCCCCATGCAATACCGTATCGGGCAGAATCCAAACAGCCAAGAGGTGCTCCTAATCCGGATTTGTTTGGTAACAAATTTTCTTTTGGAACTTTAACATTATCAAAAATTAATTCGCCGGTAGCCGATGCACGCAAAGACCATTTATTGTGTGTTTCCGGAGTAGAAAAACCTTCCATACCACGTTCAACAATCAAACCGTGAATGCGTTCTTCTTCGTTTTTTGCCCACACCACAGCGATGTCTGCAAACGGAGCATTGGAAATCCACATTTTGGCACCGTTCAGCAAATAATGGTCGCCCATATCTTTGTAGTTAGTAACCATTCCGGCAGGGTTGGAACCGTAATCAGGTTCTGTCAATCCAAAGCAACCTATCATTTCGCCTGTGGCTAATTTCGGGAGATATTTTTTGCGTTGTTCTTCGGTACCGTATTTCCAAATCGGATACATAACCAAAGAAGACTGTACCGATGAAGTGGAACGAACACCAGAATCGCCGCGTTCGATTTCCTGCATGATTAAACCATACGAAATCTGGTCTAACCCGGCACCACCGTATTCTTCGGGAATATAAGGACCAAAACCACCGATTTCGCCCAAACCTTTGATGATTTGTTTAGGAAATTCAGCTTTTTGGGCATATTCTTCAATAATCGGGGAAACTTCTCTTTTGACCCATGTGCGAGCAGCATCTCTGACGAGCTTATGTTCTTCGCTCAGCAAATCATCTAACTGATAATAATCGGGTGCCTGAAATAAATCGGGTTTCATATATAATGATTGTTTAATTAAATTTAAAGAACAAAAATACTTATTTTTCTCCATAAAGAGAAAAGATTTTTAAGTACGTGATAAAAATAAAAAAACAATTCTCTTGAGAATTTATCTGAAAAATAGTATATTGCTAGATATAAGCAGATAGAAAGAGTTAAGATATAAATTCTGTAGTTATGAAAAGTAAAAACAAATCAGGTCAGCTTTGGGAATATGCCGGTATGATAATCGCTTTGTTGGTTATGGTTTCGGTGGGTGTGCGGTTTGTCAATCAACCAGAAATTGAAGAAGTGCCGGCGGAAACTCAAAGAACAGTGACGAGTGAAAAACCAGAACAGGAAAATAAACAAGAAGAAAAAACGGTTTTGAACAACGAACCAAAAAAGGAAAAACTGGTGGCATCATCTTATGTGAAAAAGAAAAAGGCTGAACCTAAAAAAGAACAAGAAAAAATAAAAGAAATTATTGCTGAATTTGTAGCGGTTGAAGATACTATCGTAGATACGACAAGTGCCACATTAGTAGTTTCTGAGCGTTTTAGTTGCTCACCATTGATAGGATACCCAAAATCAAATATAGAAATCCCACAAACTTCTGTAACCATTCTAAAAGACGTAGAAATTTTAACCCGTAACCAAGAGTTTACTTATATTGTGGACGGTGTTCGGGTAAGCAAAGAAACGTTTCGTTCGTTAAACCCGAATGATATCGAAAGTATTGATATTTACAAACATACTGATGTAACCAATGCACGTTTCGGCAACAAAGATAATCAAAGCAGGATAGGATTAAGGAATAAGTAAAAATGGATAGCTAATAGAATCGTTTGTTTCTTGATATTGAAAGTGTTAAGCCTTCTTTTTCGCGACAATCGGTTTGTTGTTTTTAGACAAATGTTCGATTATTATTAATCTAAAATCAAAACCATAGGTACTTGTATATATCCTGCAAGGTCTTTTTTGACCTTGTAGGTATAAGAAATTATATAGCTACAAGGTTTTTAAAACCTTACAGCAATTGACAATCAATGCTTTATTAATCGGAATCAGGTTTTTAGACACTCTGAGTTTCCTTCATTCGAAACCTTTTTAAATATACCAACGCAAGACTCGCACCAATACTTGCCATTCCCACGCCCACTAAAACCGGAGTGTTGTACGCCAAACCAAATGTGATAGGAATACCACCAAAATAAGCACCCAATGTATTTCCGATGTTGAAACTTGCTTGTCCCGCCGCAGCTGCGATGGTTTCTGAACCTTTTGCCGAATTAATCAACATCATTTGTAGAGGCGAACCTGTAGTAAAAGCCACCAGTCCGGTAACGAAAGCCATAATGTATGCCATTTCAGCAATATGAGCTGTGAAATAAACCGCAACCAATGTAATCGCCATTGCTGAGAAACAGGCAATAGAAGCTTTGGTTGGCGAAATAGTATCTGCAAGCTTTCCACCTAAAATATTTCCGAAAAACATTCCCAAACCTACCAAAACCATAATCAGCGGAACGCGTTCTTCAGCTAAGTTACCAACCTTAGTAACCATCGGAGAAATATAAGATATCCACGAAAACAAACCACCGGTTCCAATCGAAATGATAGCAATAATCAACCAAGCTTTGGGTTGTTTAAAATAAGAAAGCTGTTGGGTCAGGTTCCCTTTTGAGCGATTGGCTATGGTGGGCAACCAGAAATATAATGCAGCAAAAGTAAGCAATCCCAGCGATGCAATTACGCCATAGGTAATCCGCCATGAGAAATGATGCCCGATATAAGTTCCCAAAGGCACGCCGGCAAGGTTGGCAACGGTCATTCCTGTAAACATAAAAGCAATTGCCCGAGCTTCTTTTCCTTTTTGTGCCAGTTGTGCTGCCACAACCGACCCCACACCAAAAAATGCACCGTGAGGTAATCCTGACATAAACCGACTGATAGCCAAACTATTGTATTCCGGAGCAATCGCAAAAAGACCGTTGAACACCAGAAAAAGCACCATTAGGAAAAGCAATACATTTTTCGGGGCAAACCTTCCTGTGAATAAAGTAAGAATCGGTGCACCAATCACTACGCCCAGGGCGTATAAGGCGATGAAATGTGCCGCTTCGGTAATTTCTATTTGTTGGTCTTTGGCAATATCCTGCAATATTCCCATCATAGTAAACTCGGTCATTCCGATGGCCAATCCGCCGCAGGCTAATGCAAGTAATCCTTTGTTCATAAGTTTGGTTCAAAGTGCAAAGGTACTTAAATTGAGGTTAGTTTTTGGGGTTGATTTATTAACTTTTAACGATAAAAAAAAGAAGTAACTTATATGTAATTTCGTAGGAATTAATATATTCGTAGCGTAAAAATAAAAAACAATCTGAAGCAGCAACGCTGATAATTACTATGAAACAAATAATGTCTGAAGACGAGCAATTTATTTTTGATTCCATTTATACGCAGGTTCGTTCCGGGTTTTTCAGTCTGGAAGACATTCAGGAAAGCATTCTCGAAGAAATTGAAGACAATGGTTTTGGCGATGAAATTTCTGAAGAATGGGCGTATGAACACATCGACAAAGTGTATGATAATCTTTTGGAAGAAAGCCAAACATGGCAATCACCAACAGAAACCGAACGTTTAATAACGGCTTTTGATGACCTTGCGGCAACGCACAAAATAACAGCATTGCATTACGCAGGTTATACGATGGACGACGGCGAATATGAAGTGGTTGAAATAGAACGTACGCTGATAGAAAACGGTGAAAAATCCGAAGGATATTGTTTTTATCACGGACAGGATTTGGAACGTGCCGTGAGGGGCGAAGGTTTGTTGATTGCTTTTCAAAAAATTGACAACGTAAGCGATAGCGTTTCCAAAGAAATTGCGAAAAAAATAGTTGAGGTACTGGAACAGCACGGTTTAAGAACAGAATGGAACGGAAAAGCCGATGCACGCATTTTATTGCCCGATTTCAAATGGCAACGTATTTATAACGAAAACGACCGTGATTTGCTGAATTACAATTATGTGATAGATGCTGTTTTGGGAAATTAGCTCAATGAGCGAATTCATTTACGATTCTTTCATTCGCTAATTAAACAAAAATGAAATTCGGAAAAGTAAACGCCCCTTCCGTTATTGATTTTACATTTCATTAAATTGGGTACAGACATTCGTTATCCTAATAAAAATTTCAAACATTATTTTAAAAATGAATAATGATTATTTAACCGGAATAAAAAAGCAGTTTGCCTATTACAAACAATTGGGCGACAAAACCTTTGAACAGCTGGCAGAGGCGGATTTCTTCTGGCAGTATAATGAAGAAAGTAACAGCATTGCAGTAATTGTCAAACACCTTTGGGGAAATATGTTATCTCGTTGGACGGATATTTTTACAACCGACGGCGAAAAAGAATGGCGAAACCGCGATACTGAATTTGAAAATGACCTTAAAGACAAAACGGAAGTATTGGCAAAATGGAATGCAGGCTGGGATTGCCTATTTCATACATTGGATTCTCTTTCTGAGGCAGATTTAACCCGTATTATTTACATACGCAACCAAGGGCATACAGTGGCGGAAGCTATTAGCAGACAATTAGCACATTATCCCTATCATGTTGGGCAGATTGTTTTTATCGGTAAAATGATTCAGAATGAAAAATGGCAATCACTTTCCATTCCACGAAACCAGTCGAAAGGCTATAACGATAAAAAATTTTCGATGGAAAAACAACGTACTCATTTTACAGATGAGTTTTTAAACGATACCGATTCAGAAAAATAAATATTACAACGCTGAGTAATATTGGAAAAGAAACTGGGGAAAACAGAAATAGAAAAGTTGAAATAAGTGTAATGTTAATGAGCTTATTAATTAAATCTGAAAAAAACTCATCAGATTAATGGTTTCTGTAACAAATTCCATAAATTCGTACTCATTATATAAAATTACAAAAATAAATATGTTTCGATTAAAACTAAAACCCTTATTGGCTGCGGCTTTTATAGCTTTGGCAGCAACTTCACATGTGTCTGCACAAGATGATTTGATTAATAAAGTTAAAGCCAATCAAAGTGCCAACAGTAAAGACCATTTTACATTCACAGACGTTATCAATATAGAAAATACTTCGGTAAAAGACCAAGGTTCATCAGGCACGTGCTGGAGCTATTCCGGAAACTCATTTATTGAGTCAGAAATGATTCGTATGGGTAAAAAACCGGTTGAACTGGCTCAAATTTTCACGGCTCGCAACGCTTATATTGAGAAAGGCGAAATGTATGTGAAAATGCACGGAGCGGTAACTTTAGGCGAAGGTGGAGCGTTTCACGATGTAATGAATATGCACAAAAAATATGGAATTGTTCCAAGAAGTGCTTACACCGGATTACAGGAAGGACAAACGCGTAACAATTTTTCTGAAATGACTTCAATGCTGGAGTCAGTTCTGGCATCTGTTATCAAAAACAAGAAACTGTCAGACAATTGGTTAGATGCTTACACCGCTATCATTGATACTTATCTGGGAGAAGCTCCGAAAGAGTTTATGTATGAAGGCAAAAAATACACTCCAAAAACTTTCGCTGATGAAGTTGTTGGTATCAATCCTGATGATTATGTGGAAGTTTCTTCTTTTCAGGAATATCCATGGTATACCAAATTCACTTTGTTGGTTCCCGATAACTGGGCATTTGACCAGGTTTGGAATGTTAAGCAGGACGAATTGGTAGAAATTGTTGACCATGCTTTGAAAAACGGCTATACCGTAGCTTGGGGTGGAGATGTTTCTGAGAAAGGTTTTAGCTGGAAAAATGGAGTAGCTTATATTCCTGAAACCGACTTTGGACAAATGACTACTGAGGAAAAAGCAACAATGTTCAACGGTCCTAAACCTGAGAAAAAAGTCACTGATGCCGACCGTCAAAAAGCGTTTGATAATTACGAAACTACCGACGACCACGGAATGCACATCGTAGGAATCGCCAAAGACCAAAACGGTAAAGAATATTACATTGTTAAAAATTCGTGGGGATTATCCAATGATTATCAGGGATATATGTATATGACCAAAGCGTTTATGAAATACAAAGCTACCGATATTATGGTGCATAAAGACGGACTTCCAAAAGGGATTGCTAGAAAGTTGTCATTGTAGTAATATAATTAGGTCAATATAGCTTAAACAAAAAATCCGGTTTCAACAGAAACCGGATTTTTTTGTGGTACCTCCAGGAATCGAACCAGGGACACACGGATTTTCAGTCCGTTGCTCTACCAACTGAGCTAAGGTACCAGAGTTTACGCTTTTATTTTGTGGTGCCTCCAGGAATCGAACCAGGGACACACGGATTTTCAGTCCGTTGCTCTACCAACTGAGCTAAGGCACCAGTTGTAAACTCTTGTTGAAAAATTTGTGGTACCTCCAGGAATCGAACCAGGGACACACGGATTTTCAGTCCGTTGCTCTACCAACTGAGCTAAGGTACCATTAATACCGCCATTCAAAGCGATTGCAAATATAAAAGGTTTTTTTTATCTATACCTAATATTTTCTAAAAAAATCTTGTGTAGCTTTGTTCTCAAAGAAAAACAAAAGATGATTATTGCTATTGATGTGGGAAATACAAGAATAAAAGTCGCTGTGTATGACCGAAATACATGGGGTGGGTTTTATCATATTGCCACAAAAGACTTCCGTTCGCAGATAGAAAATATAACAGAAAAACTGCCTGAAAAGCCGTTTATCATAATTTCTTCTGTGGGGAAACTCAACGAATATCAGCTTAAATGGCTGGCAACAAAAGGATTTTTGCATATTGTAAGTGCCAACGATAAGTTGCCTTTCGAGAATAAATATGCAACGCCACATACGCTCGGTGCCGACCGAATTGCTCTGGCTGCGGGTCTTGCATTGGAATTCCCCAAAAGAAATAAGCTCGTTATTGATTGCGGAACCTGTATTACTTACGATTTTGTCAATCAGCGGAATGAATACCTCGGCGGAGCGATTTCGCCCGGATTAAATCTGAGGTACAAAAGCCTGAATGACTACACTGCCAAGTTGCCGTTATTGTCGATAAGTGACGAATATCCGCTGACGGGAACTTCAACAAATCAGAGTATTCACTCGGGAGTAATCAACGGAGCGGTGGCGGAAATCGACGGGTTTATCAATGAATACAAAACGCGGTATGATAATTTAACAGTAATTTTAACAGGCGGCGACGCTATTTTTTTGGCTGAAAGCATAAAAAATAACATCTTTGTACGTTCAAACTTTCTGATAGAGAGTTTGGTTTTGTATTATCAATATATTAATTCATGATAAAAAAACTTATATTAAGCCTTACGCTTGTTTTCGGGCTGTCCGCTTATGCTCAGCAAGGTACGGCGTCCCCTTATTCTTTCTACAACGGAGGGGATATTCACTTTAAAGGAACACATGATATCAAAACCATGGGAAGCCTGGCGGTTTTTCAGGATAGTATCCATACCAATTTACTCAATCCGGCATCTACGGCACAATTACAGGGAGCAAATTTGGCTTTAGGTTTAAGTACTTCGATGACAAAATTTACGTCGGCACAAAACAATGTAGACGTTAACCGGACAACGTTCGATTATTTGTCGCTGGCTTTTCCCGCAGGCAAATTTGGCTTTTCGCTGGGTGTGATGCCTCGCTCATTTGTAGGTTATGACATACTGAATGAAGCACAGGAAAACGAATTTACGGTAAGAAAAAATTATTTAGGCGAAGGCGGTATAAACAGAGCTTTTGTCGGAATTGCCTACCGCATTACCGACCGTTTGAATATCGGGGTGGAAACACAGTATAATTTTGGTCAGAGTGAAAACAGTGTGATTAAATTTATCACAGACGACGGACATGGACTGAGTTTGGACAGAGGAACACGCGAGTTGATTAATAATCGTTACAGCGGACTGAGTATCAACACTGGGATTAACTATGTACACCCACTGAAAGATAAAATTCAGTTGAATATCGGAGTAACTTACAGCCCTGAAATGAAAATTGATAATGAGCAGGATATTGCCTTGTCAACCATTGAGTTAGCCAACGATTTGTCTTATAGGGATATTGATGTTTTTGAACAGCCGACAAGAAAAAATAAATTTGTTTTGCCTTCAAAATATAGTATCGGAGCAGGAATCGGCGACCCGAATAAATGGTTTGCAGGAATTGAATATACCGGTACGCAATCTTCACAAATCAACGCCTACAATACTTATTCAAACGCAAGTTATAATGACGGCTACAAAATAGCGGCAGGAGGTTTTTACACGCCCGACCACAGGTCACTGACCAGCTATATGAAAAGAATGACCTATCGTTTTGGCGCCAGATATGAAAATACCGGATTTGTGTTGAATCAACAGGAAATTAAAGATTATTCGGTTTCGGCAGGAATTGGCTTGCCCATTGGAGAAATGCGACAAGGAATTTCATTGTCTAATCTGAATATTGGTGTAGAATACGGACAAAGAGGAACCAGCTCACATGGTTTGATTAAAGAAAATTATTTTAATATTTCTGTCGGATTGTCGTTCAATGATTTCTCTTGGTTTGTGAAACGTAAATTAGACTAAATGAAGAAGTTTGCAGGGTATATGACGGCAATAATGAGCCTTGCGATACTAATAAGTTGCGGTAATGAACAGAATTATTCCGCCCGGCAAACAACAGAATTAATTCCGGCAGGTATTGCGGAGAAAATTGAAGTGAAATATACTGATTCTGCCCGGATTAAAGCGATTTTGTTTGCTGATAAAATGTTGGATTACAGTAATGTAAAATATCCTTTTAATGATTTTCCGGAAGGGGTAAATGTGGTTGTTTTTGATGAAGATAAAAACAAAAACTTTATTGAAGCTGATTATGCCATTGCCTATTCCAAAACCGGACTGATTGACCTGAGAGGCAATGTGAAAATTACTTCCCACAACGGAACGGTTATGACTACGCCACAGTTGTATTATGACCAAAAACTGAACTGGTTTTTTACCGAGTATCGTTTCAAAGTTGTGGACGAAAACCAGAGTGTTTTTGAGGGTATCGGTGTTGATTTTGACAGCGAATTCAAAACTATGAATGCCCACCAAAACAGAGGAGTTATCAAGGGAACAGATTCCGCTGATTTATAAAAAACATATATAATTATGAAAGTTTACAGAATTACCGTATTTTTATACTTAGGTTTCGCCTTGTATTTTCTTTATGATGCTTATGTCGAGTATCAGAGAGAAGGCGATTACTGGATTAGATTAATTTTTGCAGCCATGGCTCTATTCCTGTTCTTTTTCAGACAGAGAAGCATCAGGAATATGGAAGAAAGGAAAAAAAATCAACAATAATATATGGGGATAAGTGTTTTAGTAATATCCTTTATTTTTCTTTTTATATTATCTTCTTTGATAGCGGCTTACCGCTACGCAAACAAGGTCTTGCTGACGTTAGAAAACAAAAAAGAAGACCGAAAAACCAATTACACCCTCGACCTGATTACGGAAAAACCAAGATTGTATGTGGCATCACTCAAATTTGGTTCTGTAATATGCTGGGTGTTAATTATTTATTATAGCTTACGGTTGTTCTGGACGATTAAACACGATAACGAAATTACTTTTTTACTGATTTATTTTTCGGTGACGCTTTTCGTGCTGTATCTGGTCGAGCATTTCTTTCCGAAAGTGCTTGTCAAACCCAATGCAACTCTGATTATTACCAAATTAGATAAAGTAATCAGTATCTTGCTCAAAATTCTGGTTCCTTTTACGAAACCGCTCATTCGCTTTTCAGATTTTTTCTTGAAAACATTCTTTCGCATACAACCAACAGAAAACACGAATTTGCTGAGTATAGGTGAATTAGGAACATATATCAGTAGGCAAATTGATGCTGCCGAGCAAAAAGAGGATTTAGATGCTGAATTACAGATTTTACAAAATGCGTTGTCTTTTACCGATGTCAAGGTCAAAGAAGTGATGACACCGCGGGTGGATATGTCGTCTGTACTGATTAATGATGATTTTGAGCATATCCGAAATGTTTTTATGGAAACCGGTTATTCCAAACTGTTGGTTTACAATGAAAAAGGAAATAATGTTTTAGGATATATCCACGTTTTTGATTTGCTGAAACAACCACAAGATGTGCAGGAAATATTACGTCCGGTGGTGGAAGTTTATGAAAATACATTTATCAATAATTTATTTCAGACTTTGTCTTTGCAGAAAAAGTCCATTGCTGTGGTAATTGATGAATATGGTGACATTTCCGGTATGGTTACGATGGAAGACATTATTGAAGAACTTTTTGGGGAAATAGATGATGAACATGACCATGACGAATGGGTAGAGAAAAAAATCGATGAGAATAAATATATTCTGTCTGCTCGTTTGGAGGTAGATTATCTCAATGAAAAATATGATTTAAACCTGCCTGTCAGTGAAGATTACAACACTTTAGGAGGATTTGTAATCACGCATTGCAATCAAATTCCGACCCAGGGAAGTGTGATTAAAGTAAGCGATTACAGCGTCAAAATTCTGTCGGCAACCGAAAGAAAAATCGATGTGGTGGAATTGGTCGTTGAGTAGTAATTTATAATCTTGCGTATTCTTTATAAACCTCGGCAATTTCGTCAAAAATGGCTAATAAAATTTCTGGTTCGTCTGTGGTAACGAGTTTTTGTTTGTAAGGTTTAAAACCGTGAATCCCTTTGAAATAATTGGTGTAATGCCGTCTCATTTCCAGTATGCCCAATCGTTCGCCTTTCCATTCCATTGACCAAATCAGATGATTTCTCGCAGCTTCGATACGGTCAGTAATTGCGGGTTGAGGGAGCAATTCGCCGGTTTTGAAATAATGTTTGATTTCGTTAAATATCCATGGATAACCAATAGCGGCACGACCAATCATGATACCGTCTAAGCCAAACTTTTCTTTGTATTCCAACGCCTTTTGCGGGGAGTCAATATCGCCGTTTCCGAAAATAGGAATATGAATTCTCGGATTGTTTTTGATACGTTCAATATGCGTCCAATCCGAATGACCTTTGTACATCTGAGCTCTCGTTCGGGCGTGTATAGTCAGGGCATGAATGCCAACATCTTGCAGCCGTTCGGCAACTTCATCAATATTAATAGAATCTTCGTCCCAGCCCAAACGCGTTTTTACCGTAACAGGTAAATGGGTGCTTTTTACGACCGCTTTTGTCAGTCTGACCATCAAATCAATGTCTTTCAGCACACCGGCTCCGGCTCCTTTGCAAACCACTTTTTTAACCGGACAGCCAAAATTAATATCCACCAAATCGGGCTCAACGGTTTCTACAATTCTTGCCGACATCGCCATCGCTTCTTCATCGCCGCCAAAAATTTGAATACCAACCGGTCGTTCATAATCAAAGATGTCGAGTTTTTTCTTACTTTTTATCGCATCTCTGATTAATCCTTCTGAAGAAATAAATTCCGAGTACATCAAATCTGCTCCGTGCTGCTTACACAAACGGCGGAATGGCGGGTCGCTGACATCTTCCATAGGTGCCAGTAATAACGGGTGTTCGGGTAACTCGATTGAACCGATTTTTATCATTGGGATATTTTTGTGCAAAATTACTTCTTATTATTTAAACGAGAAAAACTAAATGACAAAAACCCTCTGTTACCCCAGAACAGGGCCGCGTTTATTCCACATTAGAAGTAGCGGGTTTAATTTAACATACATGTTAATTTATAGAGTTTCACTAACAGAGCCTTAATGTTAAGTTGAATTTTAGGTAAATCGTTTTTATCAAGCAATTATTTTCTTTGTAACAAAAAGGAAATATATGGTAAAATCAACATTAATAAGTGCTTTAATAAGCCTGATTCTCGGAGCTGGTTGGATTTTTTTTAACCTTAATACATTGGAATATAGCAAACATTATTCGTATCATTTATTTGCAGATATAAATCGTTCATTTACGGAATTAGATGAAACGGGTAATGCTTTTAGACAAGGAAATGTTTCTCTTGATTCATTACAAAATGCATTAATCGAAGCACGAAAAGAATACAAAAAAGGAGAATTCCTACTTTCTTTTTACTTTCCGGAGTATGTCAATGAAAATATCAATGGAGCTCCTTTGTTAGGTTCCGAAGTAGAAAACTCAAAACCATTGCTACATAACCCTCAAGGATTACAAGTTTTGGATGAGCTTGTTTATTCAGATGAAGCCGAATCTGAACGAAACGAAATAGCAAATCTGACCCGAAGATTGAAGAATAGCTATGCTGTTCTGTTTGCTAAGCTAAATGCACTACAAGTTAGCGAAGATTATGCTGTTTTGGCCATGCGTGTACAATTGGTACGTATATTTTCACTTGGTGTAACAGGATTTGATACGCCAGGTTCGCTAAACGGTATTGACGAGGCAATCGTTTCACTAAATGGAATGAATGTTTATATACAAACAGAAAATATCATTAAAAATAAAAAGCAGAGGGCTGAGATAATCCGTCAATTTGATAGCACTATTCAATATCTACAAGATAACGATAGTTTTGAACAACTAGACCGATTAACTTTATTAACTGAATATATAGATCCATTGTACAAAGCACTAGGGAAAGCTCATCCGGTAGAGGCTGATGAATATTTACAAAACATCACCTCTTGGAATCCGGAAAGTGAATCTATTTTTGATGCGGATTTTCTCAATCCATACTTCTATACTGAGTTGAATAGGGCTGAGGATTCGGAAAAACTGAAATCGTTGGGCGAAAAGCTTTTTTATGATACTTCATTAAGTCAAACCCAAACCATGAGTTGTGCCAGCTGTCATCATCCCGAAAAAGGCTTCACAGACGGAATGGCGAAATCAACCAGTAAAGTGCACGGACAAACCGTGATGCGAAATGCACCTACTTTGCTCAACGCCGTGTATGCCGATAGGTATTTTTATGATTTGAGAGCCTTCTCTTTAGAACAACAAATCGAACATGTGATATTTAATGAGAGTGAGTTTAGTACTTCTTACCAGCAAATATTGGAAAAAATCAACACAAACAAAGAGTACCAAGCTATTTTCAATAATTTATATAGAAAAGACTCGATTAATCGAGATGAATTGAGTAAAGCTTTGGCATCGTATGTATTGTCATTACACTCTTTCGATAGTGAATTTGACCGGTATGTGAGGGGTGAACAGTCTGCTCTGTCTGAAGATATTCGTAACGGGTTTAACCTTTTTATGGGCAAAGCCAATTGTGCAACTTGTCATTTTGCTCCAACTTTTAGTGGTTTGGTCCCTCCGCTATTTACGGATAGTGAAAGTGAAATTTTAGGAGTAATGACACATCATCAATCTAATCAATTAGATACTGATCAGGGTAGGTATGACAATGGCGTGAGCACAGAAAATTTGTGGATTTATGAAAAATCTTTTAAAACAACTACGGTAAGAAATATCGAAATTACTGCACCATACTTTCATAACGGTGCTTACTCAACCCTCGAAGAAGTCGTGGATTTTTATGACACCGGTGGAGGTGAAGGCGTAGGATTAAACGTTAGAAATCAAACGTTGGCCGCAGACCAGCTCTTCCTGACAGATAAGGAAAAATCAGATATAATCACATTTATGAAAGCATTAACCGATTATCAATACAAAAAATAATAACTTAAAAACAATCAAAATGAAGCAACTTAAACTATTTGCTTGGATGCTGTTACCTATGTTCACTTGGGCACAAGAACAGCAAACCATCTTAAACCCCGGCTCCGAATGGTATTATTTAGACGATGGATCTGATCAACAAAGTACTTGGAGGACAGAAACTTTCGATTATTCGTCTTGGCAAAGCGGACCAGCTCCTCTCGGATTTGGAGACCCAATGGCGACAACTATATCCTATGGCGACGACTCGTCAAACAAACATATCACGTATTATTTTATAAGAGATATAGAAGTAAATCTATCAGAAATATCTGAACAGGTAAATTTTAACATTCGACGCGATGATGGTGTCGTTGTCTATGTTAATGGAGAAGAGGTAATCCGTGACAATATGCCCGATGGCGAAATAGACTATCAAGCTTTTTCATCCACCACTATTGACGGGGGTGATGAAACAGTATATAATAGTTTTACTTTACCCAAATCAATATTTGAAGAAGGAAACAACCGAATAGCTGTAGAAATCCACAATCGTAGTTTAAGTAGCTCGGATATTGCTTTTGACATGAGTATAACATACCTGCTATATGAAGAACCGGAAGACGTAGTAACAACAAGTGCGTTTCCGCTCGAAAAAGGTTCTGGTTGGGCATATAATGACCTTGGACCGGGTAATCTCGAATATGATTGGAAAGAACAGGATTTTGAAAATTCAAGCTGGTCTGCCGGATACGCTCCACTTGGATATGGAGATCCGATGAAAACAAATATTTCGTATGGAGATGATTCGTCCAACAAACATATCACTTATTATTTCACCAAAGATTTGGAAGTTAATTTAGATGAATTAACTGACGAAATTGAAATTGGTTTGAGACGTGATGATGGAGCTATAGTGTATATTAACGGGCAAGAGATTCTTCGGGATAATTTACCTGAAGGAACGATTACACCCAACACATGGACAAATAGCATTGTTGATGGAGCCGATGAAAAGCTTTACTACTCTTTCTTTGCTCCAAAAACGGTTTTCCAAAATGGCATCAACCGTATCGCTGTTGAGATTCACCAAAGAGATGGACAAAGCTCGGATGTGGGGTTTGATATGTATATAAACAACAAATTGCCGGAATATGTGTGTGAAGAGGGACATATTTCGTGTTTTACTTCTATCGAGCCTACCACGCAAACTTCTTTTTTGATTATCCCTTCAGAGCATCGCTTTCAAATGCTTTTCAAACAAGGAAGTGAATATAGCGACGGTAACGGTACTGTTCCGGGCAACCATGATTTTACGGCCTATATTCCGTCTGAAGGAGAAACTGCCAGTACGATTGGATGGCTTTCGGTAAATCACGAAAATTATCCGGGAGGTGTATCTATCCTTAATCTTGAACTGGACGAAAATCCCGAAAACCTATTATGGCAAGTTCAAGATAGTCGTAAAGTAGATTTTAGCACACCCGATTTGGTCAAAACAGAAAGAAACTGTTCGGGAGGTATTACCCCGTGGCATACAGTAATTACTGCCGAAGAATCGACAAGTTCCGGAGATAGTAATGGCGATGGTTATCAAGATGTGGGCTGGTTAGTAGAAATTGACCCTGTAACAGCTTCAGTAATGGATTACGACAACGATGGAGTGAAAGATAAATTATACCATTTGGGACGCATGAATCATGAAAATGTGGTTATAAGCCAAGATGGTAGCGTTGCTTATTATGGTGAAGATGGCGGTACACACTGTGTGTACAAGTTTGTACCGGATACACCGGGAGACATTACTTCAGGCAATGTATATGTGCTAAAATTAGATTTATCTTTATCCAACGATGAACCTAGTAGTGCAACAGCTACGTGGATTCCGGTACCAAATGTAACACAGGCTGAACGAAATAATATGGCATCCATAGCTTCTGCTTTGGGAGGAACAAACTTCAATGGTGTGGAAGATGTTGAAATAGGACCGGATGGCATGGTTTATTTTACTTCAAAAGGAAAAAATAGAGTGTATCGTTTTAAGGATAATGGAGATAACATCTCTAACTTTGAAACCTTTGTAGGAGGAATGAGTTATCCTATCGAAACGTCTATAGGTACAATTATGGAATCTTGGTCGGATGGTAATGATAACTTAGCATTTGATGACAAAGGAAACCTATGGGTAGTGCAAGATGGCGGAAGAAACTATATTTGGGTGGTTAGACCCAATCACAGACAAAGCCATCCACAGGTTTTAATACATAGTTCAACTCCTGCAGGAGCAGAACCTACAGGGTTAACTTTCTCGCCGGATTACAAGTACGGATTTTTCTCAGTACAGCATCCGAGTGGTAACAACCAACCACAAATTGATGCTACCGGACAAACAGTAAGATTTAATGCATCGGCATCATTAGTATTTGCTAATAAAAATCTATTAGGTGAACAACAACCTACATCTGTCGAGGAAGAAGAATTAAGAGCCGGTACGCTTATCTATCCAAATCCGACTTATGATATGGTGAATATCAAGTTAAATATTGGTATAGGAAAAGATATTCTTGTTGAAATATATGACATAACCGGGCGAAAAGTGATTGAAAAACAAACTGTTTCATCTGCAAGCCAGGAAGTTATTCAAATTGATCTGTCTTCTGTTTATGGCAATCAGTTATTGGTGTGTAAAATAACCGTTGACGGGAAGTCTTATTCTTATAATATTCAAAAAAACAATTAATTAATACATCACTTACAAGGTCGGCCTTGGTCGACCTTTTTTCTATCTGAAAATGAAAAAAAATATACTTCTTTTTATTGGAATAGCATTTGTACAAAGCGTAAAAGGTCAAGATGTTGTTTCCAAAGCATATTCAATGGAAGATGCAATACATCATCGTTTGGAGGTAACGGAACTTAACTTGCGAAATCAAAACTTATTCTTGATTCCTGACGATATCGAAAAACTATCTAATCTAAAATTTCTTAATCTTATGCAAAATAATATTGAAATTTGGAATCCTAAGTTGTTCAATTTGGGACAACTGGAAACGTTTATTATCCGACAAAATGCGGTGAAGTATGTGCCGAAACACATCGGAAAAATGCAAGATCTTCGAGAGCTTGATTTGGCGTTGTGTAATTTAACTGAACTACCTCACGAAATCGGAAATTTAGAAAACTTACAACATCTTAGACTTTCACTTAATCAGCTCACAACCTTACCCGAAAGTATCGGAAAATGTCAAAACTTAATCTCTTTGGATTTGGACAATAATCATATTAACCGGTTGCCGGAGCAATTATCTGAGCTGAAAAACCTTAAAAGCTTGATTTTAACGAATAATCAACTCCATGAAATAAGTTCTTCTTGGTTAATGTTGAGTAATTTACAAGAGTTGAATGTGGAGTCAAATCGTTTGTATCATTTGCCTGCAAATCTTTATAGGCTTGAAAAGCTTCAGATACTCATTCTCAATAATAATCAACTCAAAGAGTTACCTGAATCTTTAGGAAAATTAAGCAACTTGAGCTTACTATCGTTGGCAAATAATAGATTGGAAAAACTTCCAGATGATTTGTCTGGTTTGATTAATTTGAAAACTTTAATCTTAACGGATAATCCTATCAGCAAAGCTGAGCAAAACCGAATTGTAAAAGCTTTGCCAAACTGTAGAGTATACTATTAAAAACTGAATATCTATCCAAGCAAATATTGATATTTTAGATGGTATCTTTTTGAAATCTTTTCACCGCTTACTTTCCGCATATCCGCATTGGGATTATCAATAAACTGAGGTAGAGGATAAAGCCCTAATTTATTGGCCTCTTGCGTATAAAAATCTCTGCGATTGTGTTGGATTGGAGCAACGATATTGAAAATTTCATTAGGGATTTCTTGTTCGGTCATTTTTTCCACAAACCGGATTATATCTTTTCTATGGATCATATTTACCGGATTATTTGCATCTTCAATTACCTCTCTTTTTACAATAAAATGAACGGGGTGCCGGTCTTCGCCAATCAGTCCACCCAAACGAAGAACAGAAGCATTAAAACTCGGATTGTTTAAAAGCATATTTTCGATTTCCACGATTTGTTTATCCATTTCAGCAACAGGAATAATGGGCGTTTCCTCATCAACATTGCCTTTCAGTGAAAGATAAACCGTTGTGGAACTTGTATAGAGAACTTCTTTGATATGATGTTTTTCAATAAACGGGATTACGAATTTTATTTTATTCACATAATTTTCCTCAACATTTTGAGTTCGTCCGGGCGGAATGGTAACAATCAGTAGGTCTGTATCGGCAAGTAGTTTATCCGTATTGCTAATGTCTGCTCCCGAACCTACGTTGATGATAAAACTTTCGATACCATTTTCTTCAAAAAAAGAGATTTTTTCGGGAGTAGTGGTAGATACTTTTACTTTGTGTCCGTTGTTTTTGAGTTGCAGGGCTAAGGGACTTCCCAGCCAGCCCGCACCGAGTATGCTGATTTTTTTCATGTAATCGAAATGATTTTGTTTTGTCAAAAGCTCAAAAATACTTAATTTATCAACGTTAATTTTAAAAAGAGATATTTTTCTGTCAGCAA
The DNA here is from genome assembly GCF_002807015.1 of Avrilella dinanensis. Taxonomy (GTDB): domain Bacteria; phylum Bacteroidota; class Bacteroidia; order Flavobacteriales; family Flavobacteriaceae; genus Flavobacterium; species Flavobacterium dinanensis. The sequence goes on from NZ_NIPO01000001.1 coordinate 2,155,948, forward strand.
TATAATTTCTATTTTTACAACATATAAAGAGAAATAGTGCAAATGAAGAAAAAACCATTGATATTGGTAACAAATGATGACGGCATCACAGCCCCCGGAATCCGAATGTTGATTAGCGTGATGAAAGAAATCGGAGAAGTTGTAGTAGTTGCTCCAAACAGTCCGCAATCGGGTACAGGGCACGCGATTACGATAAACAGCACCTTGTTTGTAGAGAAAGTGAACATAGATAAAGATATTGAAAAGGAATATGCTTGTTCAGGCACACCGGTGGATTGTGTGAAACTTGCCATTGACCAGATTCTGGACAGAAAACCGGATATTTGTGTTTCGGGCATTAACCACGGTTTCAACTCGTCGATTAATGTGATTTATTCCGGAACGATGTCGGCGGCGGTAGAAGCGGGAATGAGCAAAGTGCCGGCAATCGGTTTTTCATTAGGCGATTTTAGCTGGAATGCAGATTTTTCTCCGTTCAGAGAATATGTGAAAAAAATTACATTGGAAGCATTGAAAAACGGGCTTCCGGAAGATGTGGTACTCAATGTGAATTTCCCGAAACTGAAAAAAGAAGAAATTAAAGGCATAAAAATTTGTCGTCAGGCAAAAGCTACCTGGGAAGAAAGTTTTGACCGACGAGTCAATCCGCACGGTAAGGAATATTATTGGCTGACAGGTAGTTTTGTAAATCACGACAAAGGCGAAGATACCGATGAATGGGCGTTGAGTCACGGATATGTTTCGGTGGTTCCGGTGCAGTTCGATTTGACGGCATATCACGCCATAAAATCAATAAATAATTGGAAATTAAATGAATAAGATATTAAATTTTTTACTCGGGTTGGTAATTGCTTTATTACTGGCGTATATTTTCGGTAGTCTGATTATGAGTTACTGGCTGAAAATGAGCGTTCTGGAAAGTATGCAGGCTTTTAAAATCAATCATGTCTGGGGCAAGGCGTTGTCTATGGGAGCTATTCCAAACATTTTGCTGTTTTATATTTTACTGAACAGAGATAATTATATGGCAGCCCGCGGGGTTATTTTTTCGTTTGTATTTATTGCCTTATTTGTTTTTTGGTAAGATGAAATACTACATCATAGCAGGAGAAGCATCAGGAGATTTGCATGGAGCAAACCTGATAAAAGCATTAAAAAAGGAAGATGCCGCAGCAGACATTCGGTGCTGGGGTGGCGATTTGATGCAACAAGCCGGAGGTACTCTGGTAAAGCACTACAAAGATTTGGCATTTATGGGATTTGCCGAGGTGCTGATGAATCTGCGGACTATTCTCAATAATATCAGATTTTGTAAGGAAGATATCAAAAAGTTTAATCCGGACGCGATTATTTTTATTGATTATCCCGGCTTCAATATGCGTATTGCCAAATGGGCGAAGGAAAATGGTTACGACACACATTATTACATATCGCCACAGATTTGGGCATGGAAAGAAAACCGTATCAAAGCTATCAAAAGGGACGTAAACCACATGTATGTTATCCTGCCTTTTGAGAAAGATTTTTATGAAAAAAAACACCATTTTCCGGTGCAGTATGTCGGACACCCGCTCATGGACGCTATTAAGCAGTTTAAACAAACAGACCAAACCGATTTTATCAAAGAGCATGGATTGGGTGATAAACCGATTATTGCTTTATTACCCGGCAGCCGAAAACAGGAAATCAGGAAATTGCTGGACGTAATGTTAAGTATCACTTCTCAATTTTCAGATTATCAGTTTGTTATTGCCGGTGCTCCGGGACAGGATTTCGAATTATATGAACCCTATTTACGGAATAAAAATATTTATTTTGTACATAATCAGACCTATAACCTGCTGAATCACGCTCATGCTGCTTTGGTTACTTCCGGAACAGCAACCTTGGAAACAGCTTTGTTCAATGTGCCTCAGGTAGTAATGTACAAAGCCAATCCGATTTCATATCTCATTGCCAAAAACGTAATTAAACTGGATTATATTTCGCTGGTCAATTTGATAATGGACAAAGAAGTGATCAAAGAATTAATTCAGGGCGAATGTAATTCAAAACGTGTTGCAGAGGAATTGCAAAAAATATTACAGGATTCGGACAGGGAAAAAATATTTAAAAATTACCGGGAATTGCAGGAAAAACTGGCAGATGGAAACGCAAGCAAAAATGTAGCTGAAAATATTAAGAAAAATTTAAGTTTTTAAAGAAATATATTTCTGTTATATTTGTTTCCGTCAAGTATTAAAAATATTTTTTCCCTGTAATGAAAGCAATTTTATATCCTTTGCTTGGAGTTTCTTTTTTCTTTTTTGGAGAGATGGCTCAGGCACAAACAGTAGTAAAGAAAACATCTAAGAATAAGTCTTCAAAGTTTTATAAATCCCCCGAAAAAGCATCGGTAGATGCCCTGTCATCTGTGGAAATTTCTATTGAGGAAATTAACAAAAGATTGCATGCTGTCGAAGGACCGGCAATCGCAGAGAAAAATTTAAAAAATAATGATGTATGTTATTTAACCGAACAGTTGATTAATGTAGCAGAGGATTATACGGGAACAAGATATGTGTGGGGAGGAATGAGCCGTTCAGGAATGGATTGTTCCGGGTTTGTAAAAACTGCTTTTGATACTTTTGATATTGACCTGCCGAGAACATCAAGAGAAATGGCTAAAATGGGTGAAAAGATTAACAAATCAGAGGCTCAGCCCGGCGATTTGATATTCTTCAAAAATGGAGGTTCACGAGTTATTAATCATGTTGGTATTGTGATTGAAGTCGATGGTGATGAGATAAAATTCATTCACTCGGCAACTTCCAAAGGCGTATCCATCAATTCGACTAAAGATGCTTACTATAGCCGAAATTTTACGCAAATCAACCGTATTTACGACCGTAACTATTTGTAGAAAATAAAAATTCGTTATCTTTATCTCTGCTATGAGAGAGGGGATAACGAAATATCCGATGATTCCCATTGTCTTATCTTTAGCCGGTGGGATTTTTTTGTCAAGATACTTTCGGGTTTTTGACTTGTTTGGGTATGGTGTCATTTTAGCTATATGTTTGGTAATATTGTTGTTACTGCACCGAAGACTGAAGTCAAATGCTTTCCAGACAAATTGGTCAAATCTTTTTTACCTATTCACACTTTTGCTTTTCTTTTGTGTCGGCGGTTTGGTGTATGGCATATACCAAAAGAATCCGACAGATTTACCTACCGGGAAGGTAGTGGCGACTTTATCGGTTACAGAAAAATTAAAATCAAACCAATACTATAACCGATATTATGCTCAGGGACAAACCAATAAAAATGAGCGGTTTAAATTGTTGCTTTATCAGTCAATCGAACTCGATGCTTATGACGTAGGGGAGGAACTGACCGGATTTTTTGAATTGCGACCGATTGACGCACCACGAAATCCGTATGGATTTGATTACCGGAATTATTTGTCTAATTTGAATGTACATTATCAAACCCGGATTTTCACAGAAGAAAATATTATTTCAAAATCCTATCACAAGAATTTTTATTATCAAATCAATCAACTCAGGAAAAAACTGATTCAAAGCTTTGATATTCATGATTTTAATAATGAAACGCATAGTGTTGTTGTAGCTTTGCTTTTTGGAGATACTTCGGAACTGTCAGATGAAGTGCTGTTGAATTACCGAAACTCCGGCGTGATGCACGTTCTCGCGGTTTCCGGATTACATGTCGGGATTCTTTATTTTTTATTAAGTACCATTTTTGGATTCGTTAGTAGAAACAAATTTGTCCGATACATTCTGATAGCTGTTTTTCTCATCATTTTTGCCTGTCTGTCCGGGTTGAGTGGCTCGGTGGTCAGGGCAGTAGTGATGTTTTTACTATTCGGTGCCGGAAGATTAATCTACCGAAATTCCTCGACTACCAATATACTCGCCGTATCCGCATTTTTGATGTTGATAGCATATCCGGCTTATCTGTTTGATGTCGGATTTCAGTTGAGTTTTTTGGCAGTATTTTCGATTGTTTATCTTTATCCGTTGATGTCGCCATATATTTATCAGAAAAATAAAATCATCGCTTTTGTCCAATCTATGCTATGCGTTTCTTTAGCGGCTCAAATTGGTGTTTTACCCCTGTCGGTATATTATTTCGGGCAAATTCCGCTGTTGTTTTTGGTTGGAAATTTATTCGCTATTCCATTGAGTTCCGCCGCATTGATATTATCAGTTGGTTTGATTCCTTTAAACTATGTTTGGAAAGATTTATCTGTGGTCATCGGATTTTTTGTAGATGGATTGCTAAAAATAAACAATTTTATTTTGAATAAAATTTCAGCCTTTGATGAAGTGGTTATTTCCGGCGTTCCGCTTTCGGGCTGGCAGTGTTTGCTTTTGTCATTTGCGGTGTTTTTTATTGCTTATTGGTTTAAAAACAAAAAGTTTTGGATAATGATTTCGGTTTTGTGTATGATGATTCTATTCCAATTATCGTTTTATTTTACACATTTTTCTACTCAAAATATCAAAGAAAAAATTCTGTTTTATGACACACAACAAGTGATTTTTTCATCATTGGATAGTAAAGTTTTACATCTATACTCCAATAAAGCTGTCGAAGAAAAAAACTATTTGACTGATTACCGGAATGAACTTAATATTCGAGAAGAATCGGTATCTTTTGAAGAATTCAACCGTGTTTTTATTGCTGATTATCGTTTGCTTGTGGTTGACAGCACGGCTGTTTATCCGAAAAACCAATCTTTTGATTATCTGTTGTTGTATGATAATCCTAATATAAACCTGGAAAGATGTTTGTCTGAAATTAAGCCCAAAAAAGTGATTATTCATGCAAAAAATGCACGTTGGAAAACAAAAATGTGGAGAGAAACCTGTATCAAAAAAAATATCCCTTTCCACGACATGCGGGAAAAGGGATATGTATATTTACAAAAATAACGTTTTATAATTCAGCTAAAAGTTGCTGTGCATTTCGGTAACCCACGATATTTTTGGTTGCTTTTCCGGAAGCGTCAAGTACTTTCATGGTAGGATAGGCACTCACACCGATAACTCTGGCAAATTCGTGCAACCCGTTTCGGGAATTTTTACGAGCATCTACATATTTAGGATTCGTGTAAGTTTTACCATTAAATACGATAGTTTCGTTTCCTTCCGCATTAAATTTTACCGGATTGTACTTTTCGTTCAGCACTTTGGCAACTTCTGCGTCGCTGAAGGTGTTTTTGTCCAACATTTTACATGGTCCGCACCAAACGGTGTAGGCATCAATAAAAATCGGCTTGTTGTTTTTCTTTTGGGCTTCCACAGCTTCCTGCATGGTCATCCATTTTACTTGAGCATTAACGCTAAAACTCAAGGTTGTCAGTAATAGTAATAAAACAATTTTTTTCATTTCTGTAATATTTAAACTTATAGATTAAATCAAAAACTATGCCTTTTTTTATTTCACACCGTGCATTAACTTTTTCAATACAGGGTTTAGCAACATAATCAGAACGCCTGCCGCAGTAGGAACTATTGTAAAAATTAAGAAGAATGTAGATAGTGAATATTGTGCTGTAATATTGTCGATTTGCCCTCCTAATAAGGCAGCTAACTTGTTTCCGATAGCAATAGCGAGATACCACATCCCAAACATAAAGGCAATCATCCTTGCCGGTACTAATTTTGATACATAAGACAAGCCGACTGGTGACAGACACAATTCTCCTAATGTATGGAATAAATAAGCCAGAATCAACCACATCATTGATACTTTAACACCTTCTTGAATTCCGTGAGAACCGTAAGCTAATAATCCGAATCCTATTGCCATAATAATCAGTCCCATTCCGTATTTTACTGCTGCCGGCGGATTGAATTTAGAATCCCATACTTTTGAAACTGACGATGCAAAAACAATGATGAAGAATGAGTTTAGAATAGAAAACCAGGTAGGGTCAATTTCTGATGCTTCTTTAGTAAATTCATTATAAAGCATCCATAAAGCAATGAACCATACAAATAAAAAGGTAACGACAAGTACAATATTTGTTATTGCGGCTTTTTTCCAGGTTTGTTTTGCTAGCAAGAAAAGTACCCAGGAAATAAAAATTAATGGAATAACGGTCAGCAATGTATTGATGGTGTTGAAAACAGTCAAGGAAGTCCCTTCTAACGAACGATCTACGCTATCACGAGCAAATAATACCAATGAAGAGGCAGCTTGTTCGAAACTCATCCAGAAGAAAATAGTAAAAAAAGCAAAAATGATTACTGCAATCATTCGGTCTCGGACTACTTTATCATAGCGAATAAGACGTGATATAATCATTACTAAGAATGCTACTAACCCGATAATGATTAGTATGTACATTCCTCTTACGATATCTAAACCTATAAACGATAAGTCGAATGAAGGAAATAAATCAATGTTTCCAATAACGTATAATGGTGCGTCAAACGCAAATAATAATCCAACAATAGTTGTGAAAGCAATTAAAATATAATCTAATGTGGTAAAAGGGTTTCTTTTATTGTCTTTAACTCTTTCTACATAATCTGTTTCAGATTCACCTTCTTTCTTCGTAAGAACGGTTGCTTCTGTATTGGTTATGTCTTTTTTAGGTACTTCTCCAATGTTTCCAAATAGTGGTTTTGCTAACCAGAATTGTAAAGTCCCTAATCCCATAAAAATGGCTGCCAGTCCAAAACCGTAATGCCATCCAAGTTCTCTTGCCAAATAACCACAAAGCATCATTCCAAAGAAAGCACCTGCGTTAACCCCCATATAAAAAATGGTATAAGCACCATCTTTCTTTTCAGGGAACGATTTGTACATTTCAGACAAAATAGAAGTCATGTTGGGTTTAAAGAAACCTGTTCCGATAACCAGACATCCTAATCCTAAGTACAACGCGATTTCTGAATCAAAAAACATAATTACGTGTCCCATGGTCATTACGATCGACCCGATTACCACAGCCCAACGATAGCCTATGTATCGATCGGCAATAATACCTCCAAAAATAGGGGTAATGTAGAGTAACATTGCATAAGTGGAGTATAACGCTCCTGCGTTTTCTGCACTCCAGCCCATTCCGGGATTATTTCCTGTTAAAGCAGCTGTTAAAAATAATACAAGTAATACACGCATTCCGTAGAAGGAGAAGCGTTCCCACATTTCAGTAAAAAAAAGAACGAACAATCCTGAAGGATGTCCTAAAACTTTGGATTTAAAAAAGTCCGGATTAGCAGTTTCTGTTGCCATTTATATACTATTTATTGTTTTTTCAAGCTCGAAAGATAGCTAAATTATTTAATTTACTGAATATTTTTACTGAGAATTGATTGTTTTCTTCTCTAAAGGTTTGATAATAAACCGGTCATAGATTGTTAATGAAATAATGGAAAACAGTCCGATACCAACGATGACAAACCATATTTTGTTGGGGTGATAATTTTCCCAAAGCATATTGGTCATTTCCCAATGCGACATATTTAGTTTTTGCTCAGCCAAAGCAAAATATTCATTTTTAGAAAAAGGTAAATGTATCTGGCTCACATCAATACTTTTGGAGGCTGCAAAATCTCTGAAAGATTGTGCGACTGTGTTCCAGTCCACAGATTCGGCTTTAAGATTGAATTGTTTTTCGAAATTTGAAATAGACATATTCAACGCTTTGGAACCTTGTTCTATAAACTCTTCATTCGTTACCACTTCAGGCATTTCGATATTTCTTCCTGCCATTTCTCTTTTCAACAAGGATAATTTATCTGACCACGATTGGTACAAACCGCCCGAAATAAAGCTGGTAACAAAGTAACTTGCCGCTACCGGCAAAAAGTATGTTCCCTGATACAAGCCTTCTTTTCCTTTTGGCGTAATCAATGCGATGAAAGAAGATACCGTAGGGCTCGACATCATTTCTCCAATAGCAAAAATCATCGTTCCGATAATGGTAAACCATACGTTTCCTGAATAAAAAGTCAGACCGATACCAATGGTTGCGATTACTGCTCCACGAATTACCGCATTGATATGACGCATTTTGGTTACAAAATAGGAAACGAATGCCTGACACAAAACAATCATTAATGCATCAATTTGAGTAAACATTTCCGGCTTTATCAATCCGTCTAAGGATAACCATCTTCCTAAAAATGGTATATTTTCATTTAACCAATTACTGATTGATGAAGAATTTATCCAGTCTTCGATAAAGTTAGGCAACGTGTTGAATAGTTGATTAAACATCGTCCAAAAACCAATCATTAGCAATAATAAAATACCCAAGCGAACATCTTTTAACGCCTCAAAGATTCCCATAACAGAATCTCTAATAGCTTTACCGATAGAATCTTTAGGTTTTTCTACTTTTGGTTCTTTATAGAATAAAAGTAAAACAATTAAGTTGATACCAATTACGATCGTTGCCTGAACAAAAATGATTTTCCAGCCTAAATTGTTTCTTAATACAGAAGATAAAAACGGTCCGATAAAACCACCGATGTTTACCATTATATAAAAAATTCCAAATCCGAGTGTGCCGGTTGTTTCATCAGTGTTCCGTGCCACAATCGCCGAAGCTACAGGTTTGAAAAATGCTGCACCCACAGCAACCAAAAGGAAAACCATATAAACACTCCAATAGGTATTGACTTCGCCTAAAAGATAATACCCCGAAATCATAATGATATAGGAAATAGTTAGCGATAATTTATAGCCGATACGGTCAGCGATTACTCCAAAAACTAAAGGTAAAAAATACAGGATTCCCACAATGTTACCCATAATATTTCCTTTCTGTATATGGTCAAATCCCAAACCTCCGGTGTCGGTAGAACCTACAAGATAAAGTCCTAAAAGGGTATAAATTCCATACCATGCCCAACGTTCCATGAGTTCCATAAAGCTGGCAAGCCAGAAGTTTTTGTTGAAAGAACCCAGTGTCTTACCAAATGATTTCTTATTTTCTGTCATTTTATAAAAAGTTAAAAACGTCTAAAGGTAAGAAAACTTCGCTTATGGATAAAAAATATTTTTTAATCACGTTTTCTTTTCCGCAATAATGCAATTCAGAAAATAGCCTTAACTTTGATTGCTGAAAACCGGAAATAAACATGATACAGGAATTTTATAAATATCAGGCACAAACCACACAGCACCCGCTGGCATTGGAAGTTTCCCATGCCGAAGGCAGTTATGTTTACACCACCGATGGCAAAGCCCATCTGGATTTCGTTGCCGGTGTGTCGGCATGTACGCTCGGTCATCGGCACCCGGCAGTTACAGAGGCGGTCAAAAAACAAATCGATTGTTATGCCCATGTAATGGTTTACGGGGAATATGCCCAAAAACCGGCGGTGGATTTTTGCCGTTTGCTGGCAGAAAATCTACCTGAATCGCTTAACCAGACTTATTTGGTAAACTCCGGAACGGAAGCAATAGAAGGAGCGTTGAAGCTGGTAAAAAGAGCTACCAGACGCAGCCAGATTGTAGCGGCAAACAGGGCTTATCACGGAAATACGCAGGGTTCGATGAGTCTTTTAGGTAATGAAGAACGCAAAACGGCATTCAGACCATTACTACCTGATGTTGATTTTATTACTTTTAATAATGAAGATGATATTCAGCGAATAACTAATCGCACCGCAGCAGTTGTGCTGGAGACCATACAAGGAAGTGCCGGCTTTGTGGTGCCGGAAAACGGCTATCTGAAAAAGATTAAGCGACGGTGTGAAGAGGTTGGTGCTTTATTGATTCTTGACGAAATACAACCGGGATTCGGACGTACCGGGAAACTTTTCGGTTTTGAGCATTATGATGTTGTTCCGGATATATTAGTGATAGGGAAAGGCATGGCAAGCGGTTATCCGGTTGGGGCTTTTGTTGCCGATATGGAACTCATGAAGCTATTGTCGCACGACCCGAAATGCGGGCATATTACCACTTTTGGCGGGCACCCGGTTATTGCTGCTGCAGCTTTAGCTACTTTAAAACAACTTACGGAAACTGATATTATGACTCAAATCGCTGAAAAAGAGAAACTTTTCAGAACATTGCTGGTGCACCCGCTGATTACCGAAATTCATGGGAACGGACTGATGCTTGCTCCGATGACGATTTCTGAAGAAGTAACTAACCGATTGATATTGAGTTGTAAAGAAAAAGGATTAATTCTCTTTTGGCTGATGTTTGAGCCTAGAGCAGTACGTATTACGCCACCGCTGACGATTTCCGAACAAGAAATAAAAGAAGGTTGTCGGATAATTTTGGACACTTTAGACGAAATTCAGGCAAAAATAAACCTTGATAATTGTTAATGAAATTGTTCAAAACATTTGTCTGCCTTAAACGATAATTCAATATTTTGTTGTAATTTTATTGTAAATAAATGTAGGAGTTTTATGATGTTTTCTGATCAGGAAGAAGAAAATTTTAATATATCGCTGTCGAAGTTTGAGTCGATGTTGAAATCCAATAAGATTCTTTTCTTTGATTCGGAAGAGTTTGAGAATATTGTGTTGCATTATTTAGATGATGGCAAAATCAATTTGTCCAAAAAAGCACTAAAACTCGGACTCGAACAACACCCTGATTCTATCGGGCTGATGCTTGTTAAGGTAGAATTATTGGTTTTTGAAAATAAATTTGAACAAGGATTTGAGATTGTCCGCAGACTCAAAAAATTAGACCCGAATAACGAAGAAGTTTATATTCAGGAAGCCAATTTATATTCCAAAAAAGGTCTGCACACCCAAGCAATCAAGTCGTTGGATACCGCCTTGAAGCACACCGACAACGAAGCCGATGTGTATTCGCTGATAGCAATGGAATATCTGTATATGGACGAATTGAGTTCTGCAAAGCATTTCTTTGCTAAATGTCTCAAACTCGACCCCGAAGATCAATCATCTTTATATAATGTTGTTCATTGCTACGATTTTTTGCAACAACCTCAGGAAGCAGTGAATTTCTTAGAAAAATTTATTGACGACAATCCGTATAACGAGTCGGCGTGGTATCATTTGGGCAGAAAATATGCAGAATTACATGATTACCAAAAGGCTATTCAGGCATTTGATTTTGCTTATGTGATTGACGATAATTTTATCGGAGCTTTGATTGAAATAGGCAGGGTTTACGAAGAAATTGAGCAGTATGATAAGGCAATTTTAGTGTACAACGAAGCATTGGAAATTGACAATGAATCTTCTTTTATTTACTGGAAAATCGGCAGATGTAATGAACTTCAGGACAGGCATGGCGAAGCGGAAATAAACTATCTCACTTCGCTGAAACACGATATTTTATTTGATAAATCATGGTTGTCCGTTATCGATTTGTATATAAAGATTGGCAATCTTGACAAAGCCAAAATGTACGTCGAAGAAGCTATGGAGCTCGATGACGATAATCCTTACTATTGGAAGAAACTCAGAGATATTTCTATAGATAGAAACGACAAAATTGAAGCCTACAAAGCCTGTGAAAAATTAGCTAACTATGATAATGTTTTTATGGGAGTAATTGATTGGCTTCTCAAAGCAGACGTTTTGGTTTGGGCAAAAGACGATTTGAACGCTGCGGCAGATTTATTGCTTTGGACAGAAGAAAAGTACCAGAGCAATAGCGAAATTGATTATCGTTTGGCGGGTATTTATTTTGAGTTGGGCGAAAATGAAAAAGCAGTTTATCGTTTGCAAAATGCAATGATGGGTGATTTTGATGAAGGAATTGATGCATTGCAAAGATTTTATCCAAATGTATGGAAAAGGGCTGATGTACAGCAATATATTACTAATTATGAAAAACGAATGAATGACTGACCACTGTCGGACTTTCGGATTAATCGGAAAAAATATTGATTATTCTTTTTCCCAAAATTATTTCAGCCGGAAATTTGCAGAAGAAAGTATTAATGATGCTGTTTATGTCAACTTTGATATAGAAGAAATCAGCCAGGTTTTAGCGGTTTTTGCTCAGAAAAATTCAGGGTATAATGTTACGATTCCCTACAAAAAACAAATTATTCCATATTTGCATCAACTGTCGCCGGAAGCTGAAGCTATCGGAGCGGTTAATGTGGTGCAAGTTCTCGCTGGCAGTAAGTTGAAAGGACACAATACCGATTGGTCTGGCTTTTACCATTCTTTACAGCCGTTGTTAAAATCACATCATCAGAAAGCCTTGGTTCTCGGAACCGGTGGAGCTTCTGAAGCGGTATGTTACGCTTTGAAAAAGTTGAAAATCAATATAACCAAAGTGTCCAGATATCATTCAGCAAACACCTTGTCTTATGAAGATTTGGACGAAAAAATCATGACAGAGCACACAATTATTATTAATTGTACGCCCTTAGGTACTTTTCCTGATATAGAGAATTATCCTGATATTCCTTATACTTATTTGAATGAGAACCATTTGCTTTACGATTTGATTTACAATCCGGAAGAAACCCGTTTTTTGCAGCGAGGAAAAGAGCAGGGGGCGGTAATCAAAAACGGCTATGAAATGTTGGCAATTCAGGCAGAAGAATCCTGGAAGATTTGGAATGAAAAATAGTCCTGTTTTCAAAATCAAAATTATTATTCTTGCTACTTACCAAATTAGTTATTACTTTTACAGATAAACAATGAACCCATGTCACATACTGTTCTTTCACTAAATAACACCACTGTATATCAGGGGAAAACGCCGATTCTTCGTGAGGTTAATATAGATATCAAACAAGGGGAATTTATTTACCTTATCGGGAAAACCGGTGCCGGGAAAAGTAGTTTTATGAAAACTTTGTACGCCGATTTGCCTTTGCAGGAAGGCGAGGGACACATCGTTGGATTTGATTTACATACGTTGAAAGACAAAAATATCCCATATCTCAGACGGAAAATAGGTGTTGTTTTTCAGGATTTTAAGTTGCTGCCCGACAGGAATATTTACGAAAACCTGCGTTTTGTTCTAAAAGCTACCGGCTGGACTGATAATGCTGAGATTGATGCCCGGATAGAAGAAGTGCTCAAACGTGTTGGCATGGATATATACGCCCGGAAAATGCCTCATCAGGTGTCGGGTGGCGAGCAACAACGCGTGGCGATAGCACGTGCTTTACTCAACGACCCCGAATTGATTTTGGCAGATGAGCCTACCGGAAACCTCGATCCGCAAACCAGCGTAGAAATTATGGAGGTCCTGAAAGAAATTAATCAAAACGGAAGAACCATTTTAATGGCAACACACGATTATGCCTTATTACTCAAATATCCTTCCAAAACACTCAAATGCGACGAAGGAAAAGTATTTGAAGTGGTGCAAAAAACGGTTTAATGCTATCCATTTTAATTCCCACATATAATTATAATGTTTACCCTTTAGTAGAAGAACTCCACAGACAATGTTCTGCAATCAAAAATTTTACTTTTGAAATTGTAGTTTTTGACGATGGTTCAAAATTATTTCATCAAGAAAATAATCAGATTAATGATTTAGAAAATTGTTCTTACATTATTTTGCCACAAAACTCAGGATTGGCTCAAACAAGAAACCGCTTGATTGATGCGTCAAGATATGATTGGATTTTGTTGTTAGATAGCGATGTATTGCCTAAAAAACCCGATTTTATATTAAATTATTTACAGCAAACAACAAAGAACCCTTTTCCTATTTACTTTGGCGGAATTAGTTATTATAAAAATAAACCACCTGAAAATGAGCTTTTACGCTGGACCTATGGTATTGAAAGGGAAGAGCAAACCGCAGAGAAACGCACTAAGATAAACCCGCGTATTTTTTTGAGTTCTAATACTTTATTTGCCAAAAAAGTTTTTTCAGAAACTCACTATGATGATAGTATTGTGCAATACGGTTATGAAGATTTGCTTTTCAGTAAAGAGGTTTTAGCAAAAGGATTCCAAGTAATGCATTTGGATAATCCTGTCTGGCATTTGAAATTAGATTCGAGTTGGGAATATCTACAAAAAGTTCGTACAGCATTGCAAACATTGCATACGCTTATCATAGAGGAAAAATTAGACTGGGAGGATACCGGAATCACCAAAATGTATAAAAAACTTAAGAACTATGGCGTGATAAACTGTATGTTGTTCATCAATAAAGCTTTAGGTGTTGAAAAATGGTTAGAAAAGAATTTACTATCTGCCAAGCCGAAAGTAAAATATCTTGATCTGTACCGCTTATTATACTTTTCTCGTTTAAACCACGTTTAGTTATTTTCTAATCGCTTATCAAATAACATTTTCCATTGTTGCATAATTTTATCAATACGATATTCTTCGGCTTTAGTGATTGCTCCTTCGGTTAATTCCTGCTGTAAATTTCTGTTTTCGATAAATAAAGTAATAAAATCCGCTAACTCTCTTTCATTAGAAGCAATCAGAGCATTTTGGTTATGAGTCAATAAATTCTGATTTTTGAGTTGGAAACAAATTATAGGTAAACCATAACTCATAGCTTCAATAAAAACCATAGGAAAAGCTTCAAAATAGGAAGTGTGTAATAAGAAATCTGCTTTTAAATATTTTTCATTAATATTTTTTGTAGGATTATGAACAAAAACGTTGTTTTCTAAACCGTATGATTTTATTAATTTTTCTATATCTATTTCTCTTGTTGAGATTCCGTATATATCCAAGATGTAATCATTATATATTTGGACAACTTCTTTCCAAACTTTGAGCATTCTCTCATAACCTTTTAAAGGGACAATTCTTCCGACGGCTATCGCTCTGTTGTTATTAAGTTTGCTATGTTCTTTCGGTTGAAAAGGTAAAGGATTAGGAATAATCATTTGTTTTTCTTTGGGAAAAAATTCAGGCAGATAATCTTCTTTTAAAAGAACTATTTTATCAAAAAGAGGTAATTTTCTGTTTATCAGGAAACGATTGATGTGTTTTTTTAAGCCTTTATAACTATGATTGATAAAGTAATCGGCATCTGCATGTAACTCATAAATACAAGGTATATTTTTCGGAATCCATTTTTTTATAAAAAGTCCTTTTATTCCATTATCGGTAACTACAACCCAATCAGGATTTATATTTTTAACTGATGATTTTAGGTACTTTCTGAATGTAAAAAAAGAGAAAATATTATTTATACGAATAGGGCAGTAATGAATAGTGATTTTAGACGAAAAATCAAAAAAAGGTGTCAAAGTATTGTCGTTTGTAGATAAAATATGTATGTCATATCCCATTACTTCAACCAAATAATTGATTTTATTGGATAATGTACGGCTCACGCCACCCGAATTGGTAACTTCTGTAGCTATGTAAAGAATTGTCATCATGATAGTTGCATTAAGTCCAACCATTGATTTCCAATGGTTTCTAAATCAAATTTTTTCACAGAAGTTATAGCATTTGTTTTACAATACTCATATAAAACATCATCATTCCACATACGATTCATCGCTAACGCCAGCTCATTGATATTTTGATTTTCAACTAATAAACCATTTTTTTCGTGGATAATAATTTCATTTGGTCCAGACACACAGTTATAGGAGACAACAGGCGTTCCGCATGCCAAACTTTCAATGAGTACATTAGGAAGTCCTTCAAAAGCACTGCATAAAACGGTAAATTTAGCCCGATACATATAAGCATATGGATTTGGTTGGAAGCCGGTGAAAATAACATTTTGGGAAATATTTAATTGATTAGCTAACTCTTTGTATTGGTTGATTAATTTTCCATCACCACAGATAACCAAAGGAATCGTTATCGCAGAATTTGCATAAGCCTTTAGTAAATGATCAAATTGCTTAATGGTGTTTTCCATTTGTCCTACTGCCAATATGAAATTACCTTTCAAATCAATAGATTTAAGCATTTTTTGATGTACTAAATCAAAATCTACAGGATTATAAATAAGTTTTATATGCTTGAAATCATATTGTTGTTTCACTTTTTTCTGCATATAATCTGTAATCACAACAACAGCTTTTGCCTTGTTGTATATTGCATTTGCCCAGCTTTTATTAGGCGGAATATAGTGTGTTAAATCTGAGCTGTGAACAGTAAGAAAGAATGGTGCATTGTAAACCAACTTACTGATTAATAACTCTTGAAGATTCTTGGTACGAAATCGAAAATCAATGATATAATCAAATTTGTGTTTTCTAAAATATTGATATAGAGCTTTTAATCGGGTAAAACGCCCTATCAGCCCATCATTTACTTTATGTTTTTGTGTAGAAAAAACAATTCCTTTGTAATCATACCCAGGTTCGTCTATAACTGTAATAATATATACTTCTATTCCACAGGAATCGAAAAACTGAGACAAATTAGCCATAACCTTATCGCCACCACCACCGCTTAACCGGTAGGCTATCAATGCAATTTTATATTTATTTTGAAGTGTCAAGCAGGTTTGTTATTTTTGTTAAAATTAAACTTTTATGAATCAGCCGCCTTTGGTAAGTATTATTTGTCTTTGTTATAATCATGAACAATATGTACTTGAGAGTTTAAACTCGGTGCTTAATCAAAGTTACAAAAATATTGAAATTATCATTGTTGATGACAACAGTACGGATAATTCTGTTGAAATCATTGAAAAATGGATAGAAGACAAAAATATTGCTGTTCGGTTTATTAAACATGAAACAAACATTGGTAATAACAAAGCTTTTAATCATGCAGTTCAAACAGCCAAAGGAAGTTATCTGATTGATTTTGCAACTGATGATGTTTTATTAGAAGATGCTGTAGAAATTCAGATTGATACATTTTTGAAGAATCCGGATGCCTCTTTAGTATTCGGAAATGCAGAAGTTATTAGTGAAAAAGGACAATTTCTCCATTATTTTTTTCATGCTGATGAAAATAAAAAAGTGACAGAAACTTCGATTAAGAATACCACCTATGAAAGTATTCTTCAAGGAGGAAACTGTATGTGTTCTGTCAGCAGTATGGTAAAACGTTCTTGTTTTGAAAAAATAAATGGGTATGATGAAGAACTGTTTTACGAAGATTTAGATTTGTGGCTACGTCTTTCTCGTACCAGTAAGTTTGTTTTTATAGATCAACCTTTGGTTCAGAAAAGGATTGTGGAGAACTCACAATCCAGTTTTTTTAAAATAAATAAAAATGATTATGCTTTAAAAATTAATAACACAACCTACAAGGTGTTGAAAAAAGCATATTATATGAATGAAAAAAAATCTGAGTACAAAGCCCTGTTAAAACGAATTCATCACGAGATAAAACATAATAAGGAGCTATGCAACTATAAATTACTCATGAAGTTACTCCTATTAAAAATAAAAACTGAATATAAGATTAAAGTTACAAACTAGTCAAATATTTTTTGAATTCCTCATAATCTCTAATGTAATCACTCTCGTCAAACTCGCCTGAGGAAACAACCAAGCACACAGCTCCAGCAGAGAAATTTCTTAACTCTCGCCACATATTTGTTGGAACATATAAACCTTCGTTGGGTTTAAATAAATTATAAACACTTTCTTGGTTTCCGTTATTTAAAACAACCTCAAAACTACCCGCTACTGCTATGATAAACTCTTTTTGATTTTTATGGGCATGACCACCTCGTTTTGCACCACTCGGTACATCATATAAGTAATAAACACGTTGTATTTTGAAAGGAATTGTAGCTCTTTCTATTACTGATAAATTACCTCTAGGGTCTTCTATTTTAGGTAAGGGTAGTATTTGATTTTTCATTATAATTTGATGGTTAAATAGTCTTCTAAATCTTTTTCTTCTTCTTTCCAATTACGAATGAGTCCATTTTTTATAAACTTAACAGGGACTCCTCCAAATAAGTTGTTTTGACCATATTTTGTTAAATCTTTATTACATACAGAGTTAGAAGCAATCAAGGAATAATTCGGTATTTTGGTATTTTTCATAATTGTAACACGACTACCAGTTGAAATATAAGATTCCATAAATATTTCTCCTTTTTTGAAAACTTTCTTGTTGATGCTTAAATCATACAAATCGTGAAAGTTAGTGTCGATAAGCTGACTCTCGTCTCCAATTTTAACATGATTTCCCATTGTTATTTTATTAGAACAGACTACTTTGCTGTTATTAGCAATGGTACACATATATCCGGTTTCTAAAACCGCATTTTTTTCAATATATATTTTAAAATCATAGCCGATTTGAATAGGACCATTTACTTCCCAAGTACCTTGCATAAATAATTCAGCTGACTTAGCAGATTTTTTAAAAATTTCAAATCTGTGACCAAAAGTAATAATACCGGCCTTGATAGGGGTATTGATAATAAACTTTCCTGATAGGCTTGTAAAACTACATTGACCGAAGATAATAATCGGAAATTTCAAAGCGTCTTTAATTGGAAAAAATTTTAAATTAATGTAAATGGTCTTCATCCAATTGATACTTTTATACAATTGAAATTTTATTCTATACGTGAGGTATTGCTTTTTTAAAAAACTCATTTTTTATAGATATCTAATATTTTTTTTAGAGATAATAAGCTAATAATCAATGCGGATAACCCATTAAAAATATTACTTATTAAAGTATCTTCTAATATAAGAGAAATTAAAATATTAATCACTAATAGGGTTCCGGAAATTATTAAATAATTTATAATTTCCTTATTCATTCTGAAATTAAACATTTGGTGGGTAATGAATAGATTTCCGATAAAATGTATAAAGAAATAAAGTGAAAAGGCATAGGCAACTCCTGTTAATCTGAAAAAATAAAAACCTGTAACATGGAGCCCTAAAAAAGCAAGATTAAATATTGTAGAATTTAATATTATAAAACGGTTTGAGGCTTTTACTAGGATTACATACCCCAGTGTCCAAGAAAAAACTTTAAAGAAGATGCCCAAACTAGCAATTTTCATCAAATGGATACTATCGGAAAAACTTTCACTATACAAAATGTTTATTACCAAAGGTGCTAAAGTGATAAGCCAAAGTAACATAGGGATTACAATGAGCAAGCCTATATACAATTGTTGATTTACATTTAAGTTTAAGGTAATCGAGGTAATATTGTTTTTTGCTATTCTTGGAAAATATTCATTCCCCATCACTACAAAAACTAATCCTATGTACGAATTTAAAATAGTGAAAGCTGCAACATAAAGTCCCACTTCCTCTAAATTTCCAGCTTTTGAAATATATACTTGAACTAAATAAATACTCAATAGAGTTATTGTACCGGTGAAGCTAAAGGTGATACTCGAACTGAGTATTGGTTTTGCTTCCTGAATAATTTCTTTCTTGTGAACTCTAATTTTAGCGTAGTTGTTGTATTTTAAAGCGAAATAAATGATAATGACCTCGACAATAGTGATGATTAAAAAATTATAGAAAATACCATTAATTCTAAAATAATAATACAATGGGATCGTAATTAGTATCCCAACAATATTAGCGATAATGTTCACATTTGCAAGAAGCTTAAGCTTGTTCGTTGCCTGAAAAATACTGATATATCCAGAGAAAATCTGTTTAAAAAAAACAGAAACTGAAAGTAACTGAAATGCCCAGGTAAAATCATCCGTGTCGAAAGCTAAAGAGGATAGTTGTTTCGAAAAAATAAAACACAGTAAACTACCTATAATGCCTAAAATACAAATTATCTTACTTATAACATATATTTTTCGGGTTATTGTTTCATCATCTGTTTCTTTTGATAACAACTTTATAATGCTTGTAGGTAAACCAAAGCTTGTGATAGCAATAATTAAAGAAAAGGAAGAACTCAAAAGACCTAAAATACCAACGCCTTGAGTGCCTAGCCAGAAAGCTGCTATTTTGGATCGAACAATCCCTGTTAGTAAAGAAACTAATTGAACGTATCCAAAAACTGAAGTTTTTTGAAGAATATTCCTATACTCTTTTTTGCCATTCATCTAAAATATTTTTATTTCATTTAATAATAAACCTTATTTTTCAACCTTGATGAAAACCAGAACATTATACTTTAATATTATCAAATTTTTACTGTATGAGAAAGTTAGATAAATATTAATGTTCCTTTTTAAGCAGAGCTTTCTTTTTCTTGTTTAAAATAGAGGAAAATACAAAATATTGTTACAAAAAAAGATATCAAATACCTCAAAGCATCGGCGATTACCACACCTTCCACGCCAAATATATCCACAAAATAATTGGCTAACAAATAAAAAATAACCAAAGAAAGAATTTCTGTAAAAATAAAATATTTGAACAGCCTTTTTGCCAGAAACTGATAAGACAAAACAATCGACGCCAGCTTGATAAAATCGCCGATGAGTTGCCATTTGAACAAATCGGCAACACCGTCAAATCCTGGAAAAATCAGGGCAACAACCCAATCCCGCAAAATATACAATAGCAACATGCCTAAACCGAATATAGGCAGTAAGGTTTTATAAATATGAAAAGTTTCTTTTTTAAACTCAGCAGCGGTATGGATTTGGGAAAATTTGGGTAACACATACATCGTGAATACCGCACTCGAAAACAGCATATAGTTTTTAGAAATATTCGTCATTGCCGTCCAGGTTCCTGAATCATTTTCAGACAGTTTGTCCGTTAGCATATTACGAATATCAATACTCACATAGTTAATCAGAATCGAGGACACAAACGCCATCATTGCATATATCATAAAACTCTTGACAATAGTAGAATCGACTGATAACGAAAATTGAAGTCGTTTTTTGAAAAAACGAAAAAGCAACACAATCAGTATCATTAACTGAAATATCGGACTGATGATAATAGCTAAAAATACGCCTTCTAGTTGATTTGTGAATAATAAAAGAACCGTGAGAGCTGTAGCTAATAAATACCCGACGAAATCAATAAAGGCTAATTTTTTGTATACCGATAATCCATTTGCGACAGCATAAAATAACCGTTGAATACCAATAGTTGGTGACAGTATTGCCATGGCTTTTATTATCCAACCATACTCATTCGTTCCAAACAAACTTTCGCTGATATAACCGGCTCCTAAAAGCAAAACGATAAAAACCAAAAAGCTTCCGATAAGTGTCAGTAAAAATGAGGTAGAAAGTACATTTTTAAGCTGTTTTTGCTGATATTTTGTTTCGGCGATGTGCCTGATTACACCGTTAAAAGTACCCAATGACGAAAAAGTCGTGACCATGTTCAGCATATCGCGTAACTGCCCGATTCTATGCACACCTACTTCCCCGAGATGAACAGCAATCAGCCGTTGTACAACGACTGATATAACCAATTTACTCGCCATGACCACACCGTTTAGCGAAGTCATTTTGAGCAACAGATTGTTTTTTATGTAGTCTTTTATGTTCAATTAATAAGCATTTATAACTTCGATAATTCGGGTAACTTCATCGGCTGTCAGCATTTGATGACACGGCAGACTCACGATTTGCTGATGAATCAATTCTGAAAGAGGTAGACGTAAATTGGCAAAATCTTTCATACCGGCTTGCAGATGTGAGGCAATAGGGTAGTGAATCAATGTTTGAATTCCGTTTTCCAACAAAAATTGCTGGAAATTTTCCCGGTTTTCCACTCGAACGGCAAAAACATGGAAAACGTGAGCTTCCTCCACGTCCAAGGAAGGTAAAGCTATTTTCGGATTGTCAATTTCAGATAAATATCGCTTGGCAATTTTCCTTCTTTCCTGATTATTTCTGTCTAAATCCGGTAATTTCAAACTCAAAAATGCCGCCTGAATTTCGTCTAATCGAGAATTAATTCCTTGATATTTATTGTGGTATTTCATTTCTGAACCATAGTTCCGTAAAGCATTGATACAATTTGCCAAATCATCATCGTTGGTCGTAACCGCACCTCCGTCGCCAAGGCAGCCCAGATTTTTTCCGGGATAAAAACTAAACCCTGCGGCATCGCCGATAGCCCCGGCCGTCATTTCGTCACAAACAGCTCCGTGTGCTTGTGCAGCATCTTCGACGAGTAGCAGATTATGCTTTTGTGCCAGTACTTTTATGGCTTTTGCTTCAGTTACTTGTCCATACAAATGAACCATCAAAATGGCTTTGGTGCTCGGGTTGATATGAGCCTCAATACTTTTTACTGTCAGATTATAATTCAACAAATTAGTATCTGCCAAAACAGGTTTCAGTCCGGCGTTGATGATGGATAAAATACTGGCAATGTATGTGTTAGAAGAAACGATAACTTCATCTCCGGGTTGAAGTTTACCAAGTTCAATATATGCCTTAAAAATCAGTGTCAAAGCATCTAACCCGTTAGCAACACCCAGGCATCTTCTGACACCGCAATAGTTGGCAAAAGTTCGTTCAAATTCGAGCAATTGTTCGCCGAGAATATACCGGCTGGCATCAAAAACCGCCTGTACTTTCTTTAAAAAAGCCTGCTCATAAGGCTTGTTGATTTTATTAAGGTCTAAATAAGGTATCATAAATAAATAGATTCTAAGGCGTTGTTTTTCAATGAAAAAGAATAAGTTTTCTGCGTACATACTCTCGCCCCGAATCCTTCTTTCCAAAAGAGCAGTCCCTGATTGATTTTTTTTCCGTTGTCTTCATTGGAAGTGCCAAAATCAAAATATTTCTTTGTGTTTTGAAAATACTTCATCAATTCTGTGAACAATAAATCAAGTCCGCCTAATTGCCGGTAATCTTTCAAACCGGATATATACTGTACATGAACAACATCTTTATTGATGAATAAAACGGTTCCTCCGATGATTTTATTGTCCAGTTTTAATTCATAAAACCGGATATTGTCTGGAAAACGGTGTTTTAGTAAAGCGATTTCATCGTATGTATGAACGGGATTTGTATGATATTTTTTATTCAGATTTGCAGTTAATATATGTTCCCAAAAAAAAGACAAATCATCGGTTTCATTTATGGTAATTCCTTTTTTTTTAGCACTTTTTGCATCTCTAAGAATAGATTTTGATACCCGAAATGGGGCAGCCAGGTCGATGGCGCTACATATTTCCGATTTAATTATTTTAGCCTCGGTTACATAACTCAAGTAAGGCAAAATATCATTAAAATACTGATGATAAAAAACCGGAATTTCCTTGATAATCAACTGTGCAATCTGCTGATTGGTCAGATAATCAAAAATATGTTCAAAATATTTGAGCTGATTGGTGGTTCGCTCCCCGTTTTGTACAATTAGTCCGCCATAAGTCAATCCCTGATGAGAATAAACTGTATTTTCATGGATATTGGCAGGAAAAACAGCAACTAATTTATCGTTGTCAAAAACCATCAACGAATAATCCTCAAATCGGTAGCTGTGATATTCCATAAAATCTCTGTGAAACAAAAAAGTTCCGTTTACAGAATTCAATACAAATTCGTTCCACGAATCGTAATACTTTGGAGAATATTTGATTATTTGTAAAACCAATATCATTTATTTTAGGCGAATTTACTGTATTTTTTATGATAATCTGAATATTCCCGCTGTTTTTAGCGTTTGAAAATTTAAACTATACTAGATAATCGGCAGAAATATATATACTGAATGTTAAACTAATTTAGCTGTTTTCTGAATAGAAATGAATTTATCTAAATTTTTGTATTTCCTGCTTAAAAGTGCTAAGTATTAATTTGTGCTTATATGTGAATGAGATTAATTGTAAAATCGTATTAATGATTGGAAATGCTAGTATGATTAAAATTAGTTCATTAGAAATTGTTCCAAGTTCATACCAAATATATCCTAACAGGATAAATGAAATTATTAAGGAAAATAGAATAGAATTAGTATGAAAAAAAGGAAAGTAATTAATTTGGTTATTTTCATTTATTTTACAAATAACTACAGGAGATATTATACTCATATAATGCTCAATTCTAATTTGATATTTGTTAGTTTTTAATCTTTTTACTTGTAATTCATTACCATTACTTAGTTTATATCGAGCTGTTTTTCTATGTTGTATCGATTCTAAAGTAGAAATAATAGTTTCGTTTTGTTTGTTTTTTTCTTTTAACTGTTGAAGCTTATTATTTTCAATTATATCTAATTCATTTTCAATTTTTTTATTAATGTGGGAATCATAATTTCTTTCTTTTAATATTGAAATAGCAGCTAATCTTGCCTCTGACACATATTTAATATTATTCTGAGCAATCTTTTCCAATTCATTATTTGATAATGTCTGGTACTTTTTATAAAAGAAATTATTTGTGCTTTTCACTTGATGAAGTTTGATATAATAACTCAATATACGAAACTTTTTGAGCTTTAGAAAAATTTGTACGGTTTAAAATTTCAAATTCAAAAAAAACCTGATTTTTAAAATCAGGTTTTTATATTGTAATAAAATCGGTTGATTATTCCCCAAGAAAAGGATATCTGTAATCCGTGTCCGGAACAAATGTTTCTTTGATTGTTCTTGGCGAAACCCAACGTAACAGGTTAATCATCGAACCGGCTTTATCGTTTGTACCCGATCCTCTGGCACCACCAAATGGTTGTTGCCCCACAACAGCTCCGGTTGGTTTGTCGTTGATATAGAAGTTACCAGCCGCATTTTCCAATGCTTTGGTAGCTGTTTCTATCGCATATCGGCAACCTGAGAAAATAGCTCCTGTCAAAGCATACTCTGAAGTACTGTCCACCAATTTCAGGCTTTCTTCCCATTGGTTGTCTTCATACACATACACAGTCAGGACAGGACCAAACAATTCTCTTTGCATAGTATCGTATTTAGGATTGGTTGTTACGATAACTGTTGGTTCAATAAACCAACCTTTGGATTTATCGTACCCACCACCCACAACAATTTCAGCTTCGTTGGAAGCTTTTGCATCGTCGATAGCTTTGGCTAATTTGTCAAATGAAGATTCGCTGATTACCGACGAAATGAAGTTGCTCATATCTTCCGGCGACCCCATTTTGAATGAGTTTAAATCGTCAGTTACATATTTTTTTACCTCTTCCCACAACGATTTTGGGATATAAGCACGGGAAGCCGCCGAACATTTTTGTCCTTGGTATTCAAACGCACCGCGGGATAATGCTGTGGCAACTTCTTTGGCGTCAGAGCTTGGGTGTGCCCAAACGAAATCTTTACCGCCGGTTTCCCCAACAATTCTCGGATAGGTTTTGTATTTGCTGATATTTTGCCCGATAGTTGACCAGAAGCTGTTGAAAACACTTGTTGAACCCGTAAAATGGATTCCGGCAAAGTCTTCGCTTGCCAAAACGGTATCAGTAATCATTCCTGAATTACCATAAACTACGTTGATAACACCATCTGGCAATCCGGCTTTTTTAAATACTTCAACGATTACTTTTGCAGAATAAATTTGTGTTGCCGCTGGTTTCCAAACCACCACGTTACCCATCATTGCCACACAAGACGGCAGATTTCCGGAAATAGCGGTAAAGTTAAACGGCGTGATGGCATAAACGAAACCTTCCAATGGTCTTTGCTCTACACGATTCCAGATTCCTTTAGAAGAAATCGGTTGTTGTTTGTAGATTTCGGTCATGTACTGTACATTGAATCGCAGGAAGTCGATAAACTCACACGCAGAGTCGATTTCTGCCTGATGAACGGTTTTTGCCTGAGCAATCATTGTTGCTGCATTGATTTTAGCTCGGTATGGTCCGGCAAGTAATTCGGCAGCTTTCAGGAAAATTGATGCTCTGTGTTCCCACGACATTTGTGACCATTTTTTTCTGGCTTCCAAAGCAGCGTCGATAGCTTTTTTTACCAATGTTTCGTCAGCAGTGTGATACACTCCCAAGTGATGTTGGTGGTCAAACGGCGGGAATAAATTTTTGGTATTTCCGGTTCGGATTTCTTCTCCTCCGATATATAATGGAATATCTACTTCCTGATTGTACATTTCTTTGTACGTTTTGAGAACTTCTTCTCTTTCCGGGGAATTCGGTGCGTAAGTTTTTACCGGTTCGTTTTGGGCTACCGGCACGTTAAAAAAACCTTTTGGCATAACTTTAGTCTTTTTATTTTAATTAAAAATCTATGATATTTCTTCTTGGTTTTTACTTGCCGAGAAGATGGTTTCAAATTTACGAATATTTGAAGGTATAATGAAATTATTGCGTGATATTTATACTTTCCGCATCGCCGTATCCAATTGCAGCATCATGTCGGTCGTTGTTTCCGCGATAATAGAGCAATACCTGATACAGATTTTCGGTTTCATAAAAATTTCCATCAATGGAATTTTCATCATTTATTTTTTGTCCTTTAGCGGTAACAAACCGGTAATTGACAAAACCTTGCTTGAGCAAAAGGGCTATTTCATATAATCCTGTTGAAGAATTATATTCAAGCAGATAATCATCACTGATTTCGTGGTTGTTGAACTGCCCGACGATGTAAATCGGCTCGTCAGTTTTTTCTTCTATCTTTAAAGAAAAATAAACCCAGGCATAATCTGATTCAATCTGATGATTTGTACGGTCTCTGTTATTCGGGATAAAAGCTCCGTCCAAATCTTCAAAAAATGTATAGTAATTACGAGGTTCAAATGTGTAGAGGAAACTGTTGTACAAACCGGTGTCGGACGTTACATTTCTGACCATGTTGTTCACTTGCGTAAGACGGCTGTTTTCGTAATACCAATATTCGTTTCCTGCCCAAAACTGGGTTTCTTCTTCATAACGGTATCTGAATTGCGTTCCCATCACATATTGCGGTTTGATGTTATTTATCACATTATCAAATCTGCCATTCTGGAAAATCGCTATTTTGAAATTCTGCCTGGGATTGTTGTAATTGACATCGCCATAATCAAATGAAAAATATACATTTTGTTTACTAATGCTGGTTTTCGGATTTCTCGGACGGGCAATTTCCACCCCGATGTTAATTTGCTCTTCGTAAACGATAAACTTCCTGCTGAAAATTTCATTTCTGTCCTGGTCTAAAATATGTATCATATAATTTCCGGACAACGATAATTTGGTATCCGCATTCGGAAGAGATACGGCATAGTGCGTGTAGGCTTGTAACGTACCGAACGAATTTTGCATGTTTTTGATGCGTACGTCGTCCATTCCGGACAGATATTCTGTTTTGACCAAATCAGACGGCGACCAGTCGTAATTGTGATAACTAATGGTGTAATAATAATCGGTATTGCTCGCCATCAAGTCATCAAACCGGAATGTGATGTTAGTATTTTTCTTAAAAATCGGTATCTGAGATTGACCGGATTTTTCAAAATGTACTGATTTGATATAGTAAGGCGGACTTTTTTCTGCCACAGGCTGTGCATACATCACGGCTTGGGCGAGAAGGAAAAATGCAATCCATATTTTTGCCATAATCATTGATTTTTAGATTGATAATATTGTGTTTGTTTAATGTTTATAAAGTTGGAAAAGTTTAAAGTTAAGTACTGAATAACATTGATTAATTTGAAAATCCAACTTTAAACAAAAAAAAACTTTAAACATTAAACACTCTTACTGCTTTACATCATATATTTCATGGCAAGCCCCTGAATTTCGATTTCAAAATTCTGTAATTCAGCATGCCGGTTGCTGTTGGTTTCTACGCTTTTTTGAACATATTTTTTTCCCAGCGGGGATTGGTAAAACTCAATCAGCTTTAATACTTCATTCTGTGTAAATTCAGCCGCATAATTTTTTACCTGTACTTCAACAAATTGATGAACAACCCTGTTGGCATCTGCCATAAAAGTTTTCTTTTTGTCTGTCGGCAATTGCTTGCCAAATCTGTACACAAGATTGGTGTATTTTTGCACTGTGCCGTCCAAGTCCAGCAATTTTCTTACATCGTTTCTGTTTGCCTGAGCCATAGCTGAGGTCACGCTGAACAGGAATAAAAATAAAAGTACATTTTTCTTCATAGCTTTCTTTTTTTAAGGAATATCCAAATATTTATGTGTTTGTACGGATATTTTCCACTTCGGATTTTTCTTTACATATTCAATAAGCAACGGATTCATCTTTTCTCTTTTATCCCATTCAACCTGCAAGTACAAAACCGCATTTTTGTTCACTTTTCGGGCTTGTTCTTCGGCAAATTCAAAATCGTGTTTATTGTAAATAATACATTTCAGCTCGTTTGCCACTGCATAAATTTCCGGCAAGGGCAATTTATTTTTTTTCGGCGATAAACAAATCCAGTCCCAATGTCCGGACAGTGGGTGTGCTCCCGAAGTTTCGATATTGGTCTGCATATTATTTTGTTTTAGCAAAGCCGTAAGTGGGTTCAGATTCCACATCAGTGGTTCGCCACCGGTAATCACAACCAGGTTTCCGTTTCCGTTAGCATCTTCTATCATCTTTTCAATCGGCACAACCGGATGCAGGTTTTCGTCCCAACTTTCTTTCACATCACACCAATGACAGCCGACGTCGCAACCTGCCAAACGGATAAAATAGGCGGCATGTCCTGTATATCGCCCTTCGCCCTGAATAGTATAGAAAGATTCCATCAAAGGTAATGCCAATCCTTGCTCAATATTTGTTTTTTTCAACTGTTTTAAATTTTAATGCAAAGATAATGCACAAATTGCGGATAAAAAAAACCGACTAAAAAGCCGGTCTTTTTCTCTAATTCAAACTGTTTAACCTCTCTCTCACAGCATGATTTTCCGGTTGCAGGTTCAATATTTTCTGATAATATCGTTTTGCTTTTTCCGGATTTTTGTCTTTGTTGTAATTAGCAATATATGTAGCACCTTCAATCACTCCGTCTCTCAATGTTTCTACATTGGTCAGGTTTTTATCTTCAATGATGTCAATATATTTTTCATACGCTTTTTCTGCGTCGGCTTCTACGGTATTTCCAGACATCAGAATCAATGTACGTGCTTTTTGCAAATACGATTCGTGAGAAGTCGGCGAAGCTTCGATAGCCAGATTGAATGCTTCAATCGCTTTTTGTCTTTGGTTTTTGAACATCGGGTCGTCGCTAAGCAGATACAAAGTTGTGCCTTTGTAATAAGAATCGTAAACCAAATTTCGGTTGTTCGGATTACGCGTACCTATATCAAATAAGAAATATGATTGCATATATTTTCCTTCATTGAACAATTCCAACCCATATTGATACAATTCTTCTGCCAAAGCGGGGTCTTTGCTCACGCCTTGTGCAATGTTGTCAATCGCTTTGTTGTACATTTCGTCGTTGTATGTACCGTCTGCATTTTTCGATTTTTCGATTTCAGACAATCCGTAGTACAGCAAATCCACTCCTCTTAATTTGGTTTTGTCTTGTACATCAAAGTATTGCCACAAATGCTGGAAGGCTTCTTCTCGGTTTCCTAACTCAAATTCAGCAATTCCTCTGAATTTATACAACGGAAAGTTATCTCCTCTTTCGAGCCAGTTTTGGTCGGTAAGTTTTTGCAATGTTTCAAAATCAAATGAACGAACCAAAAACTGAGCGTACTCGTTGTCTGAATCAAAAGACTTACCAATCATTTCGTGGTATTTGGCGTAGTTTTTTACACCTTCTGCACGCTTGGTTCTGTCACCGGAAAAACGGGCATAATCCAAATAAACCTGGCCCAATAATTTATAAGCCGGTTCGTAATTTTCATTTTCCTTGATGGCTAATTCCAGCTTTTCAATAGCTTCCGGAAATTCGTTGTTATATTTATGGATTTTTGCCATCGAATGCAACATAGGTACATTGTTTTCGTCCAATCTTTTGATTTCTAACAAAGTTGCCCATGCGTTTCGAATGCTTTTTTCAGCGAAATAAGCATCAGCCAATGTTAGGCGGGCATCAATGCTGTTAGGCTGAACTTCCAAAGCTCTTTTAGCAAATTCAATTGCTTTTGCTGTGTCCGGTTTAGAGGATTCGATATAATTTTTAGCTATCAACAAAAGAAATTCAATATCTCCGGATTTGGTTTTGTACAAAGAAGCATTGAATTTGGAATTGGCTTCTTTCTCTTTACCTTCGTCCAGTGCAATACGACCAATGGCTATATTATTGATATCAATATCTTTCACAGCGAGTAAACCTTGTTTGAGGTAAATCATCGCTGAATCCGGAAAACCTTGCTCAATATGAACTACACCTATATTATAGTAATATTTCCCCTCTTTAGGCTTTGGCTCTTGTCGCATCAACTTATACAACGCTTCTTTGGCTGTGTCGTATTTTTTGAATTTGATGTCATATTCAACCTGGGCAATATCTTGTGACCAGGCAAATGATGCTGTCAAAGCCGAAAGCAATAATGTGTAGGTAATTTTTTTCATACGTATCTGAATACTTTTATATGTTAATAGCTTAATTATCTTTAATGTTTATTTCTCTTGTTGGAATTTTGACAGGTAAAAGTCCGGATTTCAATACCACACGCTGGCCTTTATCGCCGGCAGCAAAGGAAGCAAAACCTGTTCCTAATCCGCTTTTTCCTTGTAAATCTATGATATATATTTCTCTTACCAAAGGATAAGTTCCGTCAGCGATTGTCGATTGGTTGGCTTTGAAATAACTGTTTTCTTCTGCGTTATAAACCGCAAGCGACCGCACTTCATTCATTAGCTCCGTAATCGTATCGTTAGGTTGTACCAACCAGTTCAGTCCGACCACACCAATCAGGTTTTTGTGCCGGGTAACCAATTCCAGTACTTTTTCCGCATTATCCCGAAAATAAACCTGTTCAGGGATTTCCTTCACATCGGCATCACGCATTAGCTGATTGACCAATGTAGAATTGGCATTCTCAAATACAAACTGATATTTAGAATTTTCCGGATTTTTGATATACCCTAAAATATCTTCGTATTTTACCAAAGTATCCTGAAAACTTTTGTTGGCAATAAACACAATAGCATCTTTGGCGAATGCAGTTTGTTTAGGGCTTACTCTGTCTTTAAAAAAATCTATTTCTTTCTTTGTCAGTTTTCTCGGCATGATTGCCAGCCGGATACTGTCCTGAGCCAGTAAATTTACAATTCTGTTTTCGGAAGAGGCGACAGTGTTTAATTTCGCTTTAGGATATTCCGATGTGTAAACCATAGCAATATCTTCAAAAATCGGTACTACTGATTCTTCTACATAGACATTTACCTCTCCGCTCGAATAGGTTTCTTTAACCTCGTTGGTATCAGTTGTATTTTGATTGGTTTTGTCATTGCAACCGACTAAAAACGTTGCCATCAAAGCCATATTTACTGAAAGGTATAGTTTTCGCATTTGTGCTAAAAATAAAATAGTTTGGCTAAAATTAAAATTTATATTATAAATAACAAAATTATTCGTCTAAAATCTCATTTTAAATGTTATATCAGAGTTTTTCTTTGCTATTTTTACTGTCTATCTGAGTTCCAGCAATACTACATTTTCCACGTGATGTGTCTGCGGAAACATATCCACTGGTCGTACACGAACCACCCGGTATTTTTCGTCCATCAATGCCAAATCCCTTGCTTGTGTTGCCGAGTTACAACTCACATAAACCACTCGTTTCGGGGCGATTTTCAGTATTTGAGCCACCACATCTTTGTGCATTCCGTCACGTGGCGGGTCGGTAATGATTACGTCGGGCTGACCGTGGGTTTGGATAAATTCGTCATTGAAGACATTTTTCATATCTCCGACAAAAAAATCACAATTTGTAATTTGGTTGCGTTCAGCATTGATTTTGGCATCGGCAATAGCTTCCGGAACAGCTTCCACGCCAATTACTTTTCCGGCTTTTTTTGATACGAATTGAGCAATAGTTCCGGTGCCTGTGTATAAATCATAAACGATTTCATTTCCCGTTAGTCCGGCAAAATCCCGTGTGATTGAATACAACTGATACGCCTGTTCGGAATTGGTCTGGTAAAAAGATTTTGCATTGATGCTGAATTGCAAACCTTCCATTTCTTCTAAAATATAATCCCTTCCGTGGTAACAAATGACTTCCTGGTCGTAAATCGTATCATTCAGTTTTTCGTTAATCACATATTGCAGAGAAGTAATTTCCGGAAATGTCTGCATCAGATAACTCAGTAGTTTTTCACGATTTTCCGCATCTTCATGAAAAAACTGTAACAAAACCATGATTTCGCCGGTCGATGCGGTGCGAATCATCAACGTGCGTAACCAGCCGGTATGGTCTTTCGGATTGAAAAACGGCATCTGGTGTTCGTTGGCAAATGCTCTGATGCTATTCCGGATTGCATTTGACGGGTCTTGTTGTAACCAGCATTTTTTAATATCCAGAATTTTATCCCACATTCGCGGAATGTGAAAACCTAAAGCATTTTCTCGCTCGATTTCTGCTCCCGACTGAATTTCTTCCGGAGTAAGCCATCTCGAAGCACTAAAGGCAAATTCCATTTTGTTACGGTAAAAATAGGTTTTCTCTGAACCTAAAATCGGTTCAAAATCTGGCAAATCAATTTTTCCGATTCGCTTTAAATGGTTATATACCTCGTTTTGTTTGTAGAATAATTGCTGTTCATATTGCATATTTTGCCACTTGCAACCTCCACAGTAGCCAAAATGTTCACACACCGGTTCGGTTCGGTATTTGGAATACTCCTTAATATTAATAGCACGAGCTTCATAAAAGGCTTTTTTCTTTTTGGTGGTTTGTACATCAACCACATCGCCCGGAACCACATTGGGGATTAACACAATTTTCCCGTCCGGAGCTTTCGCAACGCATACACCTTTTGCCCCGGCATCTATCACTTCCAGGTTTTCAAAAAAAACCGGTTGTCGTCTGTTCTTTCTTGTCATATTGCAAAAATAAAAATTGTTTGCATGTAAACGACAAGTCTCCGGAAAAGTTTTTGCCTGTAAGAGCCTGTTTAATTTGTATTGTAAAAATGTTTATAGGTTATTTTTGCCTTGTTATGACCAAAAAGAAGCATAAACAAATTATTAGATAAATTTTAAACGGGCTCTAAAAATGAACCCTATATTATAAGGTATAAAAAACAAAATATTCGTAACTTGCACCTCGGATGATTTCTCTCCGATTTAAGCAGGAATAATTAAATATCAATAATAAAATAAATTTTATGTCAGCACTTACTTCAGCACAAGCTATCGCTTTGGAAGACCAGTACGGAGCACACAATTACCACCCGCTACCAGTAGTATTATCCAAAGGCGAAGGTGTATTTGTTTGGGATGCGGAAGGGAAAAAATATTACGATTTTTTGTCCGCTTATTCAGCAGTTAATCAAGGGCATTGCCACCCGGCAATCGTTAAGGCTTTGACCGAGCAGGCCAATACTTTGGCTTTGACGTCGAGAGCTTTTTACAACGACAAATTAGGCGTTTATGAGAAGAAAATCACAGAACTTTTTGGTTTTGATAAAGTTCTGCCGATGAATTCCGGAGCCGAAGCTGTGGAAACCGCTTTGAAATTAACCAGAAAATGGGCCTATGAAGTGAAACAGATTCCGGAAAATCAGGCGTTAATCGTGGTTTGCGAAAATAACTTCCACGGACGAACGACAACCATTATTTCTTTTTCTAACGACCAAGATGCTAAAAAGAATTACGGGCCTTATACCGAGGGTTTTATCCGCATACCTTATGATGATGTAAATGCTTTGGAAGAAGTGTTGAAAAACAATAAAAACATTGCCGGATTTTTGGTAGAGCCTATTCAGGGTGAGGCCGGTGTGTATGTTCCGCAGGAAGGCTATCTGACCAAAGCAAAAGAACTGTGTGAACAGCACAATGTTTTGTTTATTGCTGATGAAGTACAAACTGGGATTGCCCGAACCGGAAAGCTATTGGCAGTTGACCATGAAAATGTAAAACCGGACGTGTTGGTGCTTGGAAAAGCATTGTCGGGCGGAATGTATCCGGTGTCTGCCGTATTGGCGAATGACGAAGTGATGAAAGTTATCAAACCGGGACAACACGGTTCGACTTTCGGTGGAAATCCGTTGGCTGCTGCTGTAGCAATGGCTGCTTTAGATGTGGTTATTGACGAACAACTGGCAGAAAAAGCGGCACAATCAGGCGAGCTTTTCCGTAGTGAAATGAACAAGTATATCGCGAATTCCGGGATATGTCAATTGGTTCGTGGTAAAGGGTTGCTCAATGCTATCGTTATCAACGATTCGCCGGACAGCGATACTGCGTGGAATATTTGCTTGAAACTACGTGACAATGGTTTGTTGGCAAAACCAACACACGGAAATATTATCCGTTTTGCACCGCCGTTGGTCATGACCGAAGCTCAGATTCTGGATTGTGTGAGAATCATCACGGAAACTTTAAAAGAATTTGAAAAATAATATGATAAAAAATCATAGAAAAAGGCTATCAATCTGATAGCCTTTTTATGTTTACACAAATTAATTTTAATTTGCTTTTCTTTCTGCTTGTTGCATTTTTAGCTCAAGTTCTTTGAGTTTAAGCTCTTTGTCTTTGATTTTCAATTCAGCTTTCTGAATATCTATTGGTGACATTTTTCCTTTGAGTTGTTTTTTCTCTAATTTGTTTTTCGCTTTTTCTATATCAATTTTTGCTTTAGAATGCTTTTTAGAGATTTTTTCATATTGTTTTAGTGCTTTCTCACGTGCTTTTTCTGCTTTTTCCGCTTTTTTGATAGCTTTTTCCGCTGCTTTGGCTTGTTTTTGCTCTAACTTTTGTTTTCGCTTAGCCATATTTTGCTCATTTTTAATAGCTTTGGCTTCTGCCTTTGCTTTTTTCTGAGCGGCTTTTGCTGCTTTTGCCTCTGCATCAGCTTGCTTTTTCTTGGCTTTTTCGGCTTCTTTTCGGGCTTTTTCTTCAGCCTTTTGTTTGGCTTCTTCAGCTTTTTGCTGAGCTTCTTCGGCTTTCAAGGCTTCTTCTTCCGTAATGGATTTTAATTCAGAGGTTATAGGAGTAACCTTTTCCTCAATTTTTTGTTCTGCCTCTAATACCGGTGTGGTAGTTTCTTTTTCCTGTGCCATAGCCTTGTTGCTGATTGCAGACATAGCGAACACAGCCAATGCAATTGATCATAGTGAATTAAATTTTTAAATCGCTTGCAAAATCACAATTACTGTGCCAAAAATAATTATGTTTGTTTTAAAGGAGTTATCGCTACAACCAAAGTTGAAATTTTACGACTAAAATGTTAACCTATTCAATTGTTTTTTTAATCTTTAGTACTCAGCTCAAGTTTAAACAGGCTCTTAACTTTAAACAATTATTATGATAAATAAAAAATCTGTTTAACAAAGTAACAAATCTCTTTCTCAACAATATAAAAATTAATATCTTCGTTTCTACAAATAAAAACTTTCATGTTTCGAGTATTTCTATACGCATTTTTTATACTGGCGGCCTTGCCTGCCGAAGCACAAATTGGTGGAGACAAGGCATACAGCTTTCTTAATCTGACCGGTTCGCCGCGTCAGGCAGCATTGGGCGGTAACAATATTACCAATTACGACGGCGATATCAATCAGGCGTTGCTCAATCCGGCGGCGATTAATGCAGAAATGAATAATCACTTGTCTTTGAATTTCGGAAATTACTACGGCAGCGTTTTTTATGGCTCTGCGGCTTATGCCAAAACATTGAAATCAGACCGGACTTTTCATATCGGCGTTACTTATTTGAGCTATGGCTCTATCGACGGATATGATGAAAACGGACTAAAAACCGGAACTTTTTCAGGAAATGATATGGCGATATCTGTCGGATATGCACTTCCGATAGCAGAAAACTTTCACGTAGGTGCTCATGCAAAATTCATCTCGTCGGTGCTGGAAAACTATAATTCCGTCGGAGCGGCAGTTGATTTAGGAGCGATGTATGCTGACTCGGAAACCGGTTGGAATGCGGCTTTAACGTTGAGAAATATCGGTACACAAATCACGACCTACAGCGATTTGCGAGAAGATATACCTTTTGAAGTGACTTTGGGAGTTTCCAAAAAATTAGAAAATGTGCCTATTCGCTGGCATTTAACATTAGACCAATTACAATCCTGGAAGGTTTCATTTTCCAATCCCAATCGGGCAAATACAGATTTGGACGGAACGGTTACGGAAGAAAAAACCGGTTTTTTTGATGATTTTATTCGCCACGTGATTATTGGTGCAGAATTTTTCCCGGAAAAGAAATTCAATTTAAGATTGGCATATAACTTCCGCAGAGGAGAAGAAATGCGGATTTTGGAAAAACGCCATTTCTCTGGATTGTCCGTAGGTGTGGGATTGAAATTTAACCGTTTTGCGGTAAATTATTCCTATTCCAGATACACCATTGCGTCCAACACAAGTTTGTTCGGACTGATTGTTAAATTATAATTGAAAACGATTGAAAAAAATTACTATAGCCATTGACGGATATTCATCTACGGGAAAAAGTACGTTGGCGAAACATTTGGCTAAAGCCTTGAATTATGTTTATGTGGACACCGGTGCGATGTATCGTGCCGTTACTTTATTCGCCATACAACAGAAAATCATTACCGAAAACTCTTTTGCCATCCAGAAACTAATTGATAAACTACCTGATATTTCGCTGACTTTTCACTTTAATCCTGATTTGGGTTTTGCTGAAATGTACCTCAATAATATTAATGTAGAAAGGGAAATCCGTTCGATGGAAGTGTCAAAATTTGTGAGCAAAATCGCGGCGGTTTCGGAAGTTCGTTCTAAACTGGTTCAGCAACAACAGCTTTATGGAACCGAAAAAGGTGTGGTTATGGACGGACGCGACATTGGAACGGTTGTTTTTCCTGATGCCGAGTTGAAAATTTTTATGACTGCCTCAACAGAAATCCGTGCCAAACGTCGTTTTTTAGAATTGCAGGAAAAAGGGCAGGAGGTAACCTATGATGAGGTTTTGAAAAATGTGCAGGAACGCGATGAGATTGATACCACCCGCAAAGATTCGCCTTTGGTCAAAGCCGATGATGCTATCGTAATCGACAATTCGGAATTGACCAAAGAACAACAATTTGAACAGATTTTGAATCTTGCACAACAATGCATGAATAACTAACATTTTCCTGAAAATGAACCTAAAATCGAAATTAACCGTAATGAGTTTCCTGCAATTCTTTGTTTGGGGAGCTTGGCTGATTACTATTGCAAATTTCTGGTTTGGAACCAAAGGCTGGGACGGAACACAATTCGGGCTGGTTTTTGCCACGATGGGGTTTGCATCTATTTTTATGCCTACGCTTACGGGAATCGTAGCAGACAGATGGGTTAATGCTGAAAAACTATACGGTACTCTTCATATTTTGTACGGTCTGACTTTGTTTTATCTTACCACCATTGACAATCCTACGACCTTTATATATGTCATGTTTGCGGCGATGTGTTTTTATATGCCGACGATTTCTTTATCAAATTCAGTTTCATATTCGGTTCTGAAAAGTAATAATTTTGATGTAGTTAAGGTTTTTCCGCCTATTCGTGTCTGGGGAACGGTCGGGTTTATTGTAGCGATGTGGGCAGTTAACCTTACAGGAAACAAAGCTTCTGAAAATCAGTTTTATATAGCCGGAATCATGGCTGTTATACTTGGTGTTTATGCTTTTACACTTCCTAAAGTCCGCCCTCAAAATCTAACCAAAGAAAACGCATCGATTTCTGAAACATTAGGACTTGGAGCTTTCAAGCTTTTTGCTAATTACAAAATGGCTTTGTTCTTTATTTTTTCCATGTTTTTGGGAGGAGCTTTGCAACTGACCAATGCCTACGGAGATGTTTTTCTCGATGAATTTAAGCATTTTCCTGAATATGCCGACTCTTTTGTAGTGAAATATTCAACCATAATTATGTCGATTTCACAAATATCCGAAACCCTGTTTATTTTGGCTATTCCATTTTTTCTGAAAAAATTCGGAATCAAAAAAGTAATGCTTTTCAGTATGATTGCTTGGGTTCTGCGTTTTGGATTTTTTGCATATGGAAGTCCCGATGGTTTCGGACTTTCGCTAATTATTTTGTCTTGTGTAGTTTACGGAATGGCATTCGATTTTTTCAATATTTCGGGGTCATTGTTTGTGGAAACCAATACAACCGCCAAAATCCGTTCTTCTGCACAAGGACTGTTTATGATGATGACCAACGGTTTTGGAGCTGTTCTCGGAAGTGTGGTTTCAGGTTGGGCGATTGAGAAATATTTTACGCACGATGGGGTAAGAGATTGGTACAGCATCTGGATTTCATTTGCGATTTATGCCCTTATTATTGCAGTTTTATTTGCAGTTTTGTTCAAACATAAACACAATCCGGACGAAGTAGAAACGATTAATCATTAATATTGTTTAAAATGAGATTTCATACCAGAAAATGGGTCAAACCCGAAGATTTAAACCCGAATAAATCCCTTTTCGGAGGAAAATTGCTCGCTTGGATTGATGAAGAAGCAGCTTTGTATAGTATTATTCAGTTGGAAAACCCTCACGTAGTGACTAAATATATGTCTGAAATTAACTTTATGAGTTCTGCCCAACAAGGTGATATTGTTGAAATTGGCATTGAAGCTATCAAATTCGGAAATACTTCGCTCGAACTGAAGGCCGAAGCAAGGAATAAAATGACCCGAAATACGATTATTACTGTGGACAAAATTATCATGGTAAATCTGGGAGAGGACGGAAAACCAGCACCTCACGGAAAAACGCAGATAGAATTTGTTAAAGACCGGCTGACATCAGAAAAATGAATAATTCAATCAGAGTAAAAAAACAAGACGGTGAGTTCGCTTCCTTCGATTCCGAATCGCTCAGGAATTCACTTTTACAGTCGGGAGCAAGTTCGACCGAAGCCGATTTGGTTTATGAAAAAGTGACCGAAGATATTTATGATGGTATCGGAACCAAAGAATTGTACGGGCGAGCTTTTGCTGCACTCAAAAAAGTAAGGCGTTCTTTTGCAGCTCGTTATAGTCTAAAATCAGCGATTAAACAATTAGGTCCGGAAGGTTATCACTTTGAAAAATGGATAGCCAAGCTGTTCCAAAAACAAGGAATGGACGCTGTTACCAGCCAGACACTTCAAGGTTGTGCCGTTACGCATGAAATTGATGTATTGGCGGCTCGGCAAGACGAACTATGGGTTTGTGAATGTAAATTCCGCAATGATGATTCTGCCAAAATAGGGGTAAC
The DNA here is from genome assembly GCF_002807015.1 of Avrilella dinanensis. Taxonomy (GTDB): domain Bacteria; phylum Bacteroidota; class Bacteroidia; order Flavobacteriales; family Flavobacteriaceae; genus Flavobacterium; species Flavobacterium dinanensis. The sequence goes on from NZ_NIPO01000001.1 coordinate 2,194,960, forward strand.
CACACCGATGTATTTTTTATCCAGATTTAATGACCTGAAACCGAATAAATTTGACTACTTCGGCAAACAGTTGCACCCGGCGTATGGCTGTTTGATTACCAATGCTCATTTCACTTCAGACAGTATTGCTTTTGCGGAATATTACGGCATAGAATTACTTTCATGGTCATATCCTGAGGGTAGAAATATCAAATCCCTGACCGAACGTTTCGGGTTGTATCCGATTACATGTCTTACTTCGCTGAACGATATGCAAAAACACATGATGCTGTCCAAAAACTGCTTGCTGGTCAGAGAAATTGTAGATAATCCGGTGCTGCTCGAACATTTTAATTTCAAACCGGAAATCCGGCAGGAAATCCTTGATGAAGCCACTGAATTATGTGGAATTAAACAATAACTCGTCAAAATCACAGATTATCAAATAAATGACCATTAATCATTGAATGTAAAGTATTCAATATTCGTGAAAATTATTTTTTTGCAGGTATTTGTGCTAAAAAAACTACCTGTGCATCTGTAGCATAAAATAAATCATTAAGTGCTAGTAATTTTTAACAGATAATGCATTACGGAAAAACAATAGTTTATTTCTTATAAAAGGCAGTTCCGCTCGCCTGAGCTTTAGGCAACACGGTAATATCAGCCAGTTGTACGTGTTCAGGTTGGTTTAAAGTGTATTTGATAGTTCGTGCAATATCTTCCGCAACCAAAGGGTCATAATTGTCATACACTTTTTGGGCTTTTTCCGCATCGCCTTTAAACCGAACCAGAGAAAACTCGGTTTCCACCGCTCCGGGAGCTATCGATGTCACTTTGATACCCAGCGGAAGAAAATCAATTCGCATACCCTGAGTGAGTGCCTCGACCGCCCACTTGCTTGCACAGTAAGTCGCACCGTTGGCATACACCTGTTTGCCGGCAATGGAAGAAAGGTTAATGATGTGGCTGTTTTGATTTTTTCTGATATAAGGCAAACACGCTTTGGTCACATACATTAAGCCTTTTACGTTGATGTCAATCATTAGTTCCAAATCCGTTAAATCGGCTTCCTGAAAACTGGCTAATCCGTGAGCATTACCGGCATTGTTTATCAACACGTCGATTTGTTTCCAATCGTCGGGAAGACTGTCCACAGCCTCAAAAACTGCTTTTCTGTCTGCTACGTCGAAAGTAAGGATTTGTGTAGGCGTATCACCGAGTTCTTCGGCAAGCTGTGCCAAACGCTCTTGTCTTCGTCCGCATAAAATCAAACGGAAATCTTTGGCTAATTCCTTGGCGGTTGCCCAGCCGATTCCGGAAGAAGCACCGGTTATTAATGCTGTTTTCATTGATTTTGGTATAATAAGAAGATAAATTATTTATACACTATGCTCAACACTAACAAACTCCAACCGAACGATTCCGTCGTCATCAATTTTTGTTAGAGTAATTTCATGCAGTGTATTAACCAAATCCGGATTCCACGGTGTTTTTACCTTGACGTAATTTTCGGTAAACCCATGAATGTATCCTTCTTTATTTTCGCTTTCAAACAAAACGGTATGTGTTGTATTAAGTTGGCTTTCATAAAATGCCCGACGTTTTTTTACCGATAATCCTCGCAGCATTTTACTGCGTTTTGCACGTACTTTTGCCGGAACTACGCCGTCCATCAAAACGGCTTCGGTATTGTCACGTTCGGAATAGGTAAAAACGTGCAAGTAAGAAATATCCAATTCACTCAGGAAATTGTAGGTTTCTAAAAACAACTCATCGGTTTCGCCCGGAAACCCGACAATAACGTCCACGCCAATACAAGCGTCGGGCATTACTTCCCGGATTTTCGCCACGCGGTCGGCATACAGTTCACGCAGATAACGGCGTTTCATTTTCTTTAAAATTGTATTGCTGCCCGATTGCAGCGGAATATGAAAATGCGGAACAAAACATTTACTTTTTGAAACAAAATCAATGGTCTCGTTTTTCAGCAGATTCGGCTCGATAGAAGAAATCCGCAAACGCTCGATTCCCGGAACAGTATCCAGTGCCTGAACTAAATCCAAAAAAGTGTGTTCGTGCTTTTTGTTGCTAAATTCGCCTTTGCCATAATCACCGACATTAACGCCTGTCAACACAATTTCTTTGATGCCTCTTGCCGAAATATCGGCAGCGTTTTTCATCACATTTTCCATCGTATCTGAACGGGAAATACCGCGTGCCAGCGGAATCGTGCAATAAGTACATTTGTAATCACAACCGTCCTGAACTTTTAGAAAAGCCCGGGTTCTGTCGCCAATCGAATAACTTCCGACATAGAAATCGGCATCTTCAATTTCGCACGAATGGATTTCGCCCATATCGTTTTTTGACAAATCGTTGATATAATCCGTGAGCTTGAATTTTTCGGTAGCACCCAAAACCAAATCCACACCGTTCACATCTGCCAGTTCTTCCGGTTTGAGCTGAGCATAACAACCGATTGCCGCCACAAAAGCCTTTTGATTTTTCCGCAACGCTTTCTTGACGATTTGTTTGAATTGCTTATCGGCATTTTCCGTTACCGAACAAGTGTTGATTACGTAAATATCCGCTTCATCTTCAAAATCTACCCGGTCATATCCTTTTTGCGTAAAATCACGGGCAATGGTTGAAGTTTCTGAGAAATTCAACTTGCAACCCAAAGTATAAAAGGCTACTTTTTTTCTGTTAAGTGTCGTGCTGTTCATCATCAAACCGAAAAAATCGTTATATATTTACATCTTAATTTTCAAAATTAAAATGTCGTTGCAAAGTTATAAACAAATTTCGGATTGGAAACTGTTTTTTATTTTACTGTTGAGTATTGTTTTTGGAGCTTGCAATAGCCATAAGCAAACGGGCGATGAAAACAAAGTTTTTCGGTACAACGAAAGTGCAAATATCCAGACTCTCGACCCGGCATTTGCCCGGAATCAAGCGATTATTTGGCCTTGTAATCAGCTGTTTAATGGATTGATTCAGTTAAACGATAGTCTGATTCCTCAGCCCGATATTGCCAAAAGCTGGACAATCAGCAATGATGGATTGGTATATACTTTTACGCTTCGCGATGATGTGTATTTTCACAAGCATGCGAATTTTGGCACAGATAGCACGAGGGTAGTGGTTGCCGACGATTTTGTGTATAGTTTTGACCGTTTGTTAAGTGAAAAACTGGCTTCGCCCGGCACGTGGGTTTTCCAGAATGTGAAAGATTATAAAGCCGTTAATGACACGGTTTTGCAGATAACGCTTGGCAAACCTTTTCCGGCTTTTCTGGGTTTGTTGTCGATGAAATATGCTTCGGTTGTGCCTAAGGAAATTACCGAAGACCCGGCTATTGATTTCCGCTCTAATCCTATCGGAACTGGACCTTTTTATTTCAAAATCTGGGAAGAAAATATCAAGTTGGTTTTACGGCGAAATCCTAATTATTACGAAAAAGATATTAATGGTAAGCAATTACCGTATTTAGAGTCGGTAGCGATTACTTTTCTGCCCGATAAACAAAGTGGTTTTTTACAATTTGTTCAGGGAAAACTGGACTTTATCTCAGGATTAGACCCGTCGTATAAAGATGATTTGCTTACGCCGGCTGGCGATTTGCAGGAAAAATATAAAGAGCAAATCAAGATGCTTTCCGGGCCTTATCTGAATACAGAATATCTGGGTTTCAATATGAACGATGAGCAAATTCCGTTGTCACTTCGCCGGGCTTTGTCGATGAGTTTCGACCGGGAAAAAATGATTACTTATTTGCGAAACGGAATGGGAAGTGGTAAAGTTTCAGGTATTATTCCGGAAGGATTGCCAGGTTATGAAACAGCTAATCTGGTAGAATATAATCCGCAGAAAGCCAGAGAACTGATTAAGGAATTGCAGGCAAAATCAACCAAGCCGATTGAAATCACACTTTCTACTAACAATACGTATCTCGATATTGCGGAATATCTGCAACGCGAATGGCAAAAATTAGGATTAAAGGTAACTATTGATGCGATGCCACCTTCGTCATTACGTCAGGCGATTGCAACCAACAAACTGAGTTTTTTTCGGGGTAGCTGGATTGCGGATTATCCTGATGCGGAAAACTATTTGTCGTTGTTTTACAGTAAAAATTTCACGCCCAACGGGCCGAATTATACACATTATTCCAATCCGGAATTTGACCGGATGTATGAAAAAGCATTTTTGATTAACGACCCGAATGAGCGGGCGGTTCATTATGCCGAAATGGACGCTATTGCACAGGCAGACCAGCCGGTTATTGTATTGTTTTATGATAAAGTAGCCCGGTTTGTTCAGAAAAATGTACACGGTATGGACACCAACCCGATGAATAGCCTGCATTTAAAGTATGTTAGGAAAGAATAGGAGAGACTTGAAAGTTGAAAAGTTAGTAAGTCGTGCAGACTACTAAAAAATGTAGTGTATGATAAACGACATATTTCATACTGACGTAAGGAAGTATCTTTAAAATACAGCATAGAGATTAACAAGGATTTTAAAAAGTTTAAAAACACAATTGAATAATTTGAAATTCTAACTTTAAACAAACTCACTTTTTAAAAAGACAAAAGGAATCAAATCTTTTATGCCTCTGAAAAAACAATTTTAAAAATTCAGTTAATAGTTGTATCTTAGCACACTTTAATATTTTGGTTACAAAAAAATAAATTAATATGACTGAAGGGGAAAAAATAATTCCGGTTAATATTGACGAACAGATGAAATCTGCCTACATCGATTATTCGATGTCGGTAATTGTTTCCAGAGCGTTACCCGATGTTCGGGACGGTTTGAAACCGGTACACCGCCGTGTGTTGTACGGAATGTATGATTTGGGCGTATCTGCCAGCCGACCGCACAAAAAATCGGCGAGAATCGTTGGGGAAGTTTTAGGTAAATACCACCCGCATGGCGATTCATCTGTATATGACGCGATGGTGCGTATGGCACAGGATTGGAGTTTGAGGTATCTTTTGGTTGATGGACAAGGAAACTTCGGTTCGGTTGATGGCGACAGTCCGGCGGCGATGCGTTACACTGAGGCGAGAATGAAAAAAATGGCAGAAGAAATTCTGGCTGATATTGAAAAAGAAACGGTTGATTTTCAGAATAACTTCGATGATACATTACAGGAGCCAACAGTAATGCCAACCAGAATACCACAGCTTTTGATTAACGGAGCGTCGGGTATTGCAGTAGGTATGGCAACCAACATGGCACCACACAACCTCACGGAAGTGATTAACGGAACTTTGGCATATATCGACAACAACGACATTGAAATCGACGAATTGATGGAGCATATAAAAGCTCCGGATTTTCCGACAGGCGGTGTGATTTACGGTTACGAAGGCGTGAAAGAAGCATTCAAAACCGGTCGTGGCCGTGTGGTAATGCGAGCCAAAACCCAGTTTGAGGAAATCAACGGACGAGAATGTATCGTGGTAACTGAAATTCCTTATTTGGTCAATAAAGCAGAAATGATTAAGAAAACTGCCGATTTGGTCAATGAGCAGAAACTTGAAGGAATATCAACCATTAGAGATGAATCGGATAGAAAAGGAATGCGCATAGTATATGTACTCAAACGTGACGCTATTCCGAATATTGTGCTGAATATGTTGTTTAAATACACGCAGTTACAATCATCTTTTAGTGTGAATAATATTGCGTTGGTCAACGGACGTCCGCAAATGCTCAACCTGAAAGATTTGATTCACTATTTCGTAGAACACAGACACGATGTAGTAACGCGTAGAGCACAATTTGAATTAAGAAAAGCCGAAGAAAGAGCTCATATATTAGAAGGATTAATCATTGCGTCGGATAATATTGACGAAGTGATTGCCCTTATCCGTTCTTCAAGCAATGCCGATGAAGCCCGTCAGAAATTAATTGACCGTTTTGAACTGACCGAAATTCAGGCACGTGCAATTGTTGAGATGAGATTGCGTCAGCTGACTGGTCTGGAGCAGGAAAAACTCAGGGCAGAGTATGAAGAAATCATGAAATTAATCAATCATTTGAAAGAATTGTTGGCAAGCAAAGAAATGCGAATGAATTTAATCAAAGAAGAATTGGTTGAAATCAGAGATAAATACGGTGATGAACGCCGTTCTTCAATTGAATATTCCGGAGGCGAAATGAATATCGAAGATTTGATTCCGGACGAGCAGGTAGTAATTACCATCTCTCACGCAGGTTATATCAAACGCACACCGCTTTCTGAATACAAAACGCAAAACAGAGGCGGAGTCGGGCAAAAATCTGCAGGAACCAGAGACCAGGATTTTCTGGAAGCTTTATATGTGGCGACTAACCACCAGTATATGTTGTTCTTCACACAAAAAGGAAAATGTTTTTGGATGCGGGTTTTTGAGATTCCGGAAGGAAGTAAATCCAGTAAAGGACGTGCTATTCAGAATTTGATTAATATCGAATCAGATGACAAGGTAAAAGCATTTATTTGCACGCAGGATTTGAAAGATGAAGAATACATCAATAATCATTATGTGATTATGGCGACCAAAAAAGGTCAGGTAAAGAAAACGCCTTTGGAGCAATATTCACGTCCACGTCAGAATGGTATCAATGCCATCACGATTAAAGAAGAAGATGAATTGCTGGAAGCAAAATTGACCGATGGAAATTCAAAAGTATTGGTAGCTGTAAAATCAGGAAAAGTAGTTCGTTTCGACGAGGCCAAAACACGCCCTATGGGACGCACAGCTTCGGGTGTGAGAGGTATCACGCTGGCAGGCGACAATGATGAGGTAATCGGAATGATTGCCGTAAATGATATGGATAGTGATATTTTGGTGGTGTCAGAAAATGGTTACGGAAAACGCTCGGCTTTGGAGGAATACAGAGAAACCAACCGGGGCGGAAAAGGTGTGAAAACCATGAATATCACTGATAAAACGGGCTTACTCGTGGCAATTAAATCGGTGACAGATAATGATGACTTGATGATTATTAACAAATCCGGATTGACTATCCGAATGAGAGTATCCGATTTGAGAGTAATGGGGCGAAACACGCAAGGAGTTAAGCTCATCAATATTAAAGGAAACGATTCCATTGCTGCCGTGGCGAAAGTGATTAAAGAAGAAGAGGAAGAAATCGGCGATGTGGAAATCGACGAAAACGATACGAATCAAACAGAGTAACGAATAACGTTATGGGATTAAAAAAAATATTTTTTTGGGGAATGGTTTTACTATCATTCCCCGTTTTTTCTCAAAAATATTTGTTGGATTCTGCCGAGCAGGCACTCGACAGGAAACAATATGAACAAATGCTGACTTTATTGTCAGGAAAAGATTCCCTGACTGACGGAGCAACTAATCAGCAACAGGCTTATTTTTATTATCTGAAAGCCAGTGCATACAGCGGTTTGGCGTTGTCACAGAAAGAAAACAAACAGGAAAATTCCAAAGAAGCTATCCGGAATTTCAATCTTGTTAAGGAAGTGGAAGAAAAGGAGCTGGACAGTAAGCTTACGGAAAAATCCCGACCTACACTCAAACGGCATTTGGCTTATCTGGTTGATACTGCGATTGATTACAATCAGAATAAACAATATAATGATGCGTCCAGATTGTTCAACTCGATTTATAGTCTGAGTCCGAAAGATACTTTGTTTTTGTACTATTCCGCATCAATGGCAGTAAAAGCAGAAGATTATGATTTTGCCGAATCAAAATACCGCCAACTTATCGATTTAAAATACAATGGTAGCGATACCTTGTTTTTGGCAACAAATGTGGAATTGCAACGAGTGGAATCATTCGGGCATGATAAAAATCTGCAGGAACTCGGACTCAGACAGCAAAAATACAGCAATTCGGACACTTATGTAGAAAAAAGTAAATGGGCAGAAATCAATGCTAATCTCGGGTTAATTTTATTTAACAAACAAAATTATTCCGAAGCAGAAAGCTTTTTGCTGGAGGGTTTCAACGCTGATAATTCCAACCTGAATGTTGGTTTGGCAGTATTGGAACTGTATCAGAAAACCAACCGGAATACTTTGTATCTGATGTATGCCAGAAGGTTGATGAGAGCTTTTCCGGATAATCCGTTGTTGCAATATAATATAGGTGTGTATTATTACAACCGGCACGATTTTGAACGGGCAGAAAGATATTTTAAAAACGCTATTGAAAATAAGTTTTCGTCTGAAAATGCCCATTTGATGCTGGCAAATATCGCTTTGGCTGAAGATGCCGAGATTACCCAGAAATTAAATGAGTTGATGAACAAAAAATACGCTGAAGAATATCAGCAATTGTATCAGCAGAAAACAGAAATATATGAATCAGCTTTGGATTATTTGAAACAAGCTGTGGAACTCAATCCGGAAAATTCCGATATACAAAATTTAATTACTGATATTCAGCAGTTTCTGAACAAATAAAAGAATAAAATAATTTTTGGCACAGTTCGTGTTAATAGACATAATATAACGAGCTATTAATTTTTAAAATATTATATCATGAAAAAAGCAATTACAATAATAGGAGGATTACTACTGAGTGCAGGATTATTCCAAAGTTGTTCAATTAACGACGAAGTAGTGGAACAACAGATTTTTACGGCTGAGGTTTTTGAAGTGACGGCAAATTTCACATCATCAAATAACTATTCACAAACATTTACTTTTAGTGAGCCGAGCTATGATGGAGATATGGTATTAATGTATGTTTTGTGGGAAGTGGATAGTACGGGGGCAGACGTTTGGAGGTTAGTACCACAAACGGCCTACTTCAATAACGGTGGATTTGTAGAGTACAGTTATGATTTTACCCGTTATGATTTCAGATTGATGTTGGATTTTAATTTTTCATCTATCCCAGGAGACATTTACCAAGATTACTTCCTTAACCAAATCTTCAGAGCAGTGGTTATTCCGGGTAATGTGACATATTCTGTTTCATCTGCAAATAATCAATCACCACAAGTTGATTTTTCTGACTATGAGGCAACGATGAAACATTTTGGATTAAGTGAACGAAATATCCAAAAACTGAATTAATTATTTAGTGTATATAATAATGAGAAGAACCAATCTTTCGAGATTGGTTTTTTTTTGTATATGAAAATCAAAACATTTTCGATTTACCTGTATTAATAGGGGGGGGGTGATGTGGTAAGATAGTTTTTTAAAATTTAACACTAATTTTTTTAGGGGTTATGCTGATAAAAAACCAAAAAAATGTAATTTTGCCCTATAAAAAAATCAGATATATGTCATCAATAAGATTAGAAGCATTAAAATTAGCCAATGCCAGAAAACCGGTAACGATTAACCACACTGCAAAAAAATCCGAAATATTCGGATCCAATGTCTTTAACGACAAAGCTATGCGTCAGTATTTAACTCCCGAAGCCTATCGTGCAGTAAAAGACGCAGTTGATTTTGGTAAAAAAATCGACCGTAAGCTCGCAGATAATATAGCACAGGGAATGCGTGACTGGGCAATGTCAAAAGGCGTAACGCATTACACGCACTGGTTTCAGCCTTTGACAGGGACAACAGCAGAAAAACACGATGCTTTTTTTGAAACTTCATTTGATGGCAAAGACCCACTGGAAAAATTCAACGGAAGTCAGCTCGTTCAGCAAGAACCCGATGCGTCTTCATTTCCGAACGGCGGAATCCGGAATACTTTCGAGGCAAGAGGATATACAGCTTGGGACCCGACGTCGCCGGCATTCATTTTCGGGACAGCACTTTGTATTCCGACCGTGTTTGTTTCTTATACCGGTGAAGCGTTAGACAACAAAGCTCCTTTGCTCAGGGCATTATCAGTAGTGGACCAGGCAGCGACGGCAGTAGCGAAATATTTCGATAAAAATGTAAAAAAAGTAACCCCAACGTTGGGTTGGGAACAGGAATTCTTTTTGATAGATAGTGCTTTGGCAAATTCACGACCGGATATCACACAAACAGGCAGAACATTGCTCGGGCATGTATCAGCGAAAGGGCAACAGTTAGAAGACCATTATTTCGGATCGATTCCGTCCAGAGTGATGAGCTATATGAGAGATTTGGAATATGAATGCATGTTGCTCGGTATTCCGGTTAAAACAAGACATAATGAAGTGGCTCCCAATCAGTTTGAACTGGCACCGATATTTGAAGAAACCAATCTGGCGGTTGACCACAATTCATTATTGATGGATTTAATGCAAAAAGTAGCTGAGCGACATGATTTTAAAGTGCTGTTTCACGAAAAGCCATTCAAAGGAGTAAACGGTTCCGGGAAACACAACAATTGGTCGCTGGCAACCGACACCGGCATAAACTTACTGTCGCCGGGCAAAACCCCGATGAGCAATTTACAGTTTTTGACTTTTTTTATTAATACAATCAAAGCTGTACATCAATACGAAGATTTGCTAAGAGCGTCTGTAGCCTCTGCGTCCAATGACCACAGGCTTGGAGCGAATGAAGCACCGCCGGCAATCGTATCTATATTTATCGGGCATCAGCTGACTAAAGTTTTGGAAGAATTGGAAAACGTCAAGAAAGGAAAGCTTTCGCCACAGGAAAAAACGGATTTAAAACTAAATGTAGTAGGTAAAATTCCTGATGTATTGTTAGATAATACAGACCGTAACCGTACTTCGCCGTTTGCTTTTACCGGAAACAAATTTGAATTCAGAGCAGTCGGCTCAACGGCAAACTGTGCCAATCCGATGACGACTTTGAATTCGATTGTTGCCCGTCAGCTCATTGAGTTTAAAAAACAGGTTGACCAGCTAATCGACACAAAAGGACTCAAAAAAGACGAGGCTATCTTTAATGTGTTGAGAGAATATATCAAAGAAACCAAAAGTATATTATTTGAAGGCGACGGATATAGTGAAGAGTGGGAAAAAGAAGCAGAAAAAAGAGGTTTGTCTAACAACAAAAACACACCTTCGGCACTCAAAGCAAAAGTGTCTAAAAAATCGATTGAGCTGTTTGATACTTTAGGCGTAATGAACGCTACCGAAGTAGAGGCAAGATATGAAATTGAGCTGGAAGAATACATCAAAAAAATACAGATTGAAGGGCGTGTGCTTGGTGATATTGCCAGAAACCACGTGATTCCGACAGCTATTCAATATCAGAACCAGCTGATAGAAAATGTAAAAGGATTAAAAGAAATCTTCGGGAAAGAATATGAAGAACTGGCAAAAGAACCAATAATATTAATCCGGAAAATATCTGGTCATATCGCCGCCATCAACGAAAATGTTCATTTGATGATTGACGAACGTAAATCGGCAAACTTGACCGAGGATATTGAGAAAAAAGCGTATGCTTACTGCAACGAAATAAGACCTTATTTTGATATTATCAGACATCATGCTGATAAACTGGAATTACTCGTTGATAACGAAATGTGGACACTCACAAAATACAGAGAGTTGTTATTCACTAAATAATTACTGAAAACCACCTTGTTAAGAGGTGGTTTTTTGTATATTTGAATATCTTTTTTACTGGCGGAAAATAATAAAATTTACTTTTTTTTTCGCAAAAGTATGTAGATACTATTTTTTTTTGTATTATTGTTAAAAAAATGATAAGTACTAGTCATATGAAGAAATTAATTCTTTCAGTCGGAGCAGTGTTTATGCTTACTTTGGGCGTAAATGCACAGAGACATCATTCAAATCCTGTTACAACCAGTGTAAAGGTCGGAGCTAATTTATCCAATGTTTCAGGACAAGCTCAGGAAATTAGACCATTGTTTCATATCGCAGGTGGTGTCGAGTTTCCATTATCTTACCGCAAACAGTTTGCTGTTCAATTGGAGCTGATGTATTCTGCACAAGGATATAAAGGTAAGGAATATGAACAAATCACTTTTCAGAAAGAAGATTTTGGTTCAGTAAAATTAGAAGATGTTAAGTTAGATTATCTCTACATTCCTTTAACCCTGAAATATTATCTGGGGGATAACTTCGCCATTGAAGCCGGTGGACAAATCGGATATCTGATGAATGCCAGCGGAAGTTTCGATATTCACAAAGCCAATGTGTACCGAAACAGATTGAGCGAGGCACAAACCGGTTTGGATCAAGCTTTGTTTGAAGCAGGATATCGAAGTAAAGACCATAAAGATTATTACGAAACGATGGATTACGGCGTAGTATTTGGTATAAATGCACAGTTGAACAATGGTATGTATCTTAATTTCAGATATTACTTAGGTATGCAGGATATCTACAAAAAAGATAACCATTTGAGCCCGTTGGTTCATTGGGAAAAACCACAGGAAATGCCGGTGGAAGAATACCAGTTTTATATGGCTGAAATCGATTACATCAACGAACAACTGAGTTTTGACCCGGTAAAAAATTCCGTGATTCAAATCTCAGTAGGATACAGATTTTAATTTTTAATAAACATTTTTTAATTAAACTACAATCATTATGAAAAAAGTTATTTTAAGTTTATTTGCATTGGCAGCTATGGGATTGTCTGCTAACGCACAACAAGTAGTAAAATTCGGACCAAAAGCAGGTGTGAACATTGCTAACTTAAATGGAAGCGAAGCAGATACAGATATGAAAATAGGTTTTCATGTAGGTGCCTTTGCAGAAATTTTCTTTACAGATAAATTTGCTTTGCAACCGGAGGTAGTGTTTTCACAACAAGGGGCTAAAGCATCAGGAGAGTTTCCATACTCTGGTACATTTAATGGTGTTCAGGTTGATATATTATTAGACGGTGAGCAATCTACTACACTAAGTTATATAAATATTCCAGTTATGGCTAAATATTACGTAATTGATAATTTAGCTATTGAAGCAGGACCTTATGTAGGTTTCTTAATGAAATCAGAAATGGAAATTGAAGGAGATTATACAGTTCAAGGACAAACGATGTCTTTTAATGAAACTTTTGATATTAAAGAAACAATGAATAGCGTAGATTATGGTTTAGGACTTGGAGCAAGTTACAGTATGGATAATGGCTTCTTTGGTGGGGCAAGATATAATTTAGGTCTTTCAGATATTTTTAAAGACGATGCAGGAGAAGACGGAATCAAAAACGGTGTAATCCAAATTTCAGTTGGATACAAATTCTAATTGAATCGATAAATTTTGTAATTTAACCACCTCTTAGCAGGTGGTTTTTTTATGCAAAAAAGTATATGGCAGTCTTACGGAAAAATCTTTACAGATTATCTCAAATTAGAACGGGGATTATCTGCAAACACTTGTCATAATTATGCTTTGGATATTCAAAAATTTTCAGCTTTTTTTGAAAACCGTCCCGAACTGACTGTGCAGGATATTACCGATGATGATATTCGTTCCTATTTATATCATTTGTCCGAATACGTTTCGCCGGCAACGCAATCACGAACGATATCCACATTACGGAGCTTTTTCGATTTCTTGTTATTGGAAAAATATGTAGAAAAGAACCCGGTAGAATTTATCGAACTACCCATACAAACCCGGAAAATCCCAGTAGTTTTATCTACCGAAGAAATTGATAAAATGGTTGCCTGTATTGATTTATCTAAAGAAGAAGGCACGCGAAACAAGGCTATAATTGAAACACTCTATGGTTGTGGTTTACGTGTGAGTGAGCTGGTATCGTTGCGTATTTCAGATTTATTTTTTGAAGAAAGTTTCATTAGGGTAGTCGGCAAGGGCAGTAAAGAGCGTTTTGTACCAATTGCAGACACCACTATGAAGTATATTAACATTTACATCAACCATTCCAGAAACCAGCTGAACATACAAAAAGACTTTGAGGATATTTTATTTCTCAATCGTCGCGGCAGACAGCTTACCCGAGCAATGATTTTCACGATTACCAAGCAGTTAGCTAAAGAGGCGGGCATCAGCAAATCGGTAAGTCCGCATATATTTCGGCATTCATTTGCGACGCATTTGCTCGAAAACGGAGCTAATCTTTATGCAATTCAAATGATGCTCGGACATGAATCTATCACGACTACCGAGATTTATATGCACGTGGACAGAAAAAAACTCAGACAAACATTGGAAGAATTCCATCCGTGGGCAAAACAGTGATAACACTTGTTCTTTTGAAAAATTGTCATGCCGACGATAGGAGGAATCTTTGCAAAGATGCTTTCTTAATGTCGGCACGACAAACATAACATATGAATTAATAAGCCAGATTTAACTCACTCAATTCAGGTTTGTTTTTTACGAACTCATTTACCCATTTGTATAACTGTTCAAGTTCGTACGGCAGCAAATAAGTTTTAGCTTTTTTAAGTTCCTTTGCAAATAAATTAGGGTCAAAACTTACTGTTTCCAAAACCTGTTTGATAAAATGCAGTTTGTTTCTCATGGGGTTAAACTTTTGGTTAGTCCGTTAGTATAACGCAAAAAGCAGACCTATATTGTATGGAATATTGATGTTTTAGATAAGTTTAACAGCCTGTGTCATTTCTCTTTTTCCGGGAGGTCCGGCAAGTTTTTGAACGTCAAATCCGAGAGCTTTTAAATTTCTTGTAACCACGCCCTTGCAGGCATAAGTAACCCAGATTCCGTTTGATTTTAGTGCGTGAAAACATTTTTGAAGAATAGCTTTGTCCCACAAATGTGGTTGATAATTATAACCGAATACATCGAAATAAATAATGTCAAATTGACAGTCGAAATCCATATCTTCAAAAAACGTCAGGTGTTTCTGCAATGTAAAGTAATCGGATATAGTTATGGGGTTTTCCCACTCACAGCGGTGTAATTTTTCAAAAAGAGCCTGATTTTCTTGCGCGTAATTGAGTGCCGACCATTCATTTTCTTCTAAAGGATAGGCTTCCAAAGCGGTGTAATTGATTTGGATTTTTCTCTCGTGAGCATATTCGGCGGTAAGCAATGCGTTCAATCCGGTGCCAAATCCCATTTCTAATATATTTATATCATTTGAAGATGAACAAGCCACGCCGTTCCGGATATAAACGTGCTTGGCTTCGGCAATTGCACCATGCACCGAATGATACGTTTCGCCCATTTCTTCTACAAAAACAGAGTGAGAGCCGTCTTTGGTTTCAATGATTTTCCGGTTGTACATTATTGAGAAATATACAGCTTTTTTATTCGGGTAATCGGCCCGCCGCACTTTACCTGATGGCACTGAATGCAGGCATCTACCATTTTGTTGTATGCCTCAATAGGATTTTTACTTTGGTAAATTTCCTTTTGCATTTCAATGTAAATTTTCGCATTTTCCTGAAAAAAATCATCGTTGTCAGTCGGGTCGGTAAATTCGGCAGTAAAGATTTTATCAAAGTTTGCCGGATATTCGCCCAAATCTTCGGCATTAGCAATCTGGTGCTTTAACTGCAGATTGTAGGCATACATTTGCTCCATTAGCATAGCCATTTCCGACGGATTATAAGTTTCCAAAGCCTCTTTAGGTTCGGTAGTTTGGTTTTCCTCGACCTTTTTTTGACAGGATGTGAAAACCAAAATACCGATTAAAAAACAGAAAAATCTATTCATTATTGTTCAGCAATTAATACGCCGGTAGCCTCAAATCTAAGTGTGCGTTTCGGCTCGGTAATCTGGTCGATTTCTTCCTGAGATTTTCCGGCATCTTTGGCGTAATGTTTCAATTCATCAACCGGAATTTCCTCTAGATAGGCCTTGCCTTCTGTAATAACATCACGGTCTTCTGCATTCATCGGAATCGTAAATAAGTAATCTTTAAAGCGTACAAAACTTTCTTTTTCTTCGCCCAAATCCACAGTCATCCAGCAACCTTTTTTCTGACAAACTTTTTTAGTTTTTGATTTGAACTTCACTTGGATAGTGTCACCCAAAGTCAGGTTATCGTATTTTTCTTTCATTTCTGTCATAGAAATGTATCCATCAGCAGAAATACTATCGCCGAAAGTAGCATATTTAACTTCTTCGTTCGTTGTTGCAACCTCTGTTTCCGGTGCAGTTTCGCTTTTTTTCTCATTGTTGCACGATGCTAAAGCAAGGGCAAAAAACAAAATACAAGATATTTTTTTCATGATTAAATTTTTCGGCTAAGATACGGTTTTTGTCGTAAATCGATTATTTTAAATTAGCGATACTTTCTTCAATAGTAGCTATTTTAGACAAAGTATCAGATTCTTTTTTTCTTTCGTTGGCAACGACTTGTTCAGGTGCTCCGCTGACGAATTTTTCGTTGGATAATTTTCCTTGTACCGAACGTAAAAATCCTTGCAGATATTTTAGTTCTTCTTCCAGTTTTTCGATTTCTTCCTCCACATTAACGCTGCCTGCAACCGGAACGAAATATTCATTGGCATTAACCCGGAAAGATAACGCTCCATTCACCGAATCATCTACATATTCCAAGCTATCGATATTACCCATTTTTTGAATAAGTACGTCAAAACGGTCTGTAACCTGTGCTTTGTTCAGCACTTTCAATTCTATGGTTTCTTTGAAGGAAATATTTTTTTCTTTCCGGATAGTTCTGATTCCGGCGATGACATCTGATGCCCAGTCAAATTCGTTGATAATAGCATTATCGAAGTTTTTCTTTTCCGGCCATTGCGAAATAATAAGAGCTTCGCTGGTATTTCTCTCGCTGATTAATTGCCAGATTTCTTCCGTGATAAACGGCATAAACGGATGTAATAATTTTAAATTATCTTCCAGAAATTTGATTGCCGTTGCATAAGTTTTGGCATCAACAGGTTGCTGATATCCGGGTTTAATCATTTCGAGAAACCAAGAACAGAAATCGTCCCAAATGAGCTTATAAGTTGTCATCAAAGCATCAGAAATGCGATATTTCTCGAAATGGTCTTCAATTTCGGTCAATACACTTTGGAACTTAGCCTCATACCATTCGATAGCGATTTTGGCACTTTGTGGCTGTTCGATATTTTCGTCGATGTCCCAACCTTTGATTAACCGGAAAGCGTTCCAGATTTTGTTGCCAAACGCTTTTCCTTGCTGACACATTTCTTCATCAAACAGAATATCATTTCCGGCAGATGCTGATAGTAATAAACCACAACGTACTCCATCTGCACCGAACTGTTTGATGAGGTCTATCGGGTCGGGTGAATTACCCAGTGATTTTGACATTTTACGTCTTTGCTTGTCACGAACGATTCCGGTAAAATACACATTGGAAAACGGTTGTTTGCCGGTATATTCATAACCTGCCATAACCATACGTGCCACCCAGAAAAAGATGATATCCGGTCCTGTTACCAAATCCTGCGTAGGGTAGTAGTAGTTGAATTCTTCATTATCAGGATTTCGGATTCCGTCAAATACAGACATCGGCCATAACCATGACGAAAACCAAGTGTCCAACGCATCTTCTTCTTGTTTTAAATCAGAGATTGATAGTGCAGAATTACCGGTTTTTTGCCGTGCCAGCTCAACTGCTTTTTCGATATTTTCTGCTACCACAAAATCTTCTTTGCCGGTACCGTAATAATATGCCGGAATCCGGTGTCCCCACCACAACTGACGGGAAATATTCCAGTCTTTGATATTTTCTAACCAATGTTTGTAGGTGTTTTCAAACCGGTTTGGGTGCAGTTGAATCGCTTTATCTTTGAGTACCGCATTCAATGCCGGTTTAACCAAATCTTCCATTTTCAAAAACCATTGGTCAGATAAGCGAGGCTCGATAACTGCTTTGGTTCTTTCTGATGTGCCTACTTTGTTCAGGTGGACTTCTGTTTTGGCTAAAGCATTGATTTTGTTCAGTTCTTCTGTAATTTCGTCACGAACCACAAAGCGGTCTTTGCCTTGATAATGCAAACCGTTTTTGTTGAGCGTTGCATCGGCATTAAAAATATCAATAATTTCCAGCTGATGTCTTTCTCCCAAAGCATAATCGTTGATGTCGTGAGCCGGAGTAACTTTCAAACACCCGGTACCGAATTCCATGTCCACATATTCGTCAAAAATAATCGGAATCACACGATTGGCAATCGGTACAATTGCTTGTTTGCCTTTCAGGTGTTGATATCTTTCATCATTCGGATTGATACATATTGCGGTGTCGCCCAAAATCGTTTCCGGACGGGTTGTCGCGATTGTGATATAATCGTCGCTGTTTTCTATCTGATAATTAATGTGATACAGCTTGCCTTGTCTTTCTTCATAAATTACTTCTTCATCAGAAAGCGTGGTTTTTGCCTCAGGGTCCCAATTTACCATTCTGTATCCGCGGTAAATCAAACCTTTATTATATAAATCGACAAAGCATTGGATAACCGATTCAGAAAGGTCGTCGTCCATTGTGAATTTGGTGCGTTCCCAATCGCAGGAAGCTCCCAGTTTTTTTAATTGCTCAAGGATAGTTCCGCCATATTTGTCTGTCCATTCCCACGCATGTTTAAGGAAAACTTCACGGGTCAGGGTCGATTTATCTATGCCTTCGGCTTTTAGTTTAGCTACAACTTTGGCCTCTGTGGCGATGGAAGCATGGTCGGTTCCGGGTACCCAGCAAGCGTTGAAACCGTTTAATCTCGCCTTTCTGATTAACACGTCCTGAATGGTATTATTCAGCATGTGTCCCATGTGTAAAACACCCGTTACATTTGGCGGGGGAATCACAATGGTATATGATTTACGCTCGTCCGGAGTTGAACGAAAATAATTATTTTTTAACCAGTAATCGTACCATTTTTTCTCTGCGTTTTGAGCATCAAACTGAGCCGGAATTATCATAGACTTTTATTTTAATCTTAGTTAAGCTACAAAGCTAATAAAAATTAATTTTTTACAAACAATAAAGTTTTGGCATAAAAATTGTTTAGAGTAAAAAAAGATATTTTTAACAAAATCTAAACAATAAAAAGGCTAAATTAGCCGATGTAAACTGAATTACTAATTTAATACTAAATTAAAAAAATGAAAAAGTTTTTAGGAGTAATCGCTTTGTTTTTTGTAACAGCAATTTCATTTGCCCAGTCAGGTGCGAAAATTGAATTTCAAGCAGAAAACAACACTATTGACTATGGCGTGGTTACAAAAGGAGAAGATGACGGGATTCGTACTTTCGTATTCAAAAACACGGGAGACGAGCCGTTGGTTATTACCAAAGTAAATTCTTCTTGTGGGTGTACTGTACCTAAAAAACCTGAAGAACCAGTTATGCCTGGAGAAAACGGGGAAATTCAAGTGAAGTACAACATGAGACCAGGAAAAATCAACAAAGCCATTACTGTGGAATCTAATGCAGTAAATGTAACAAACGGAAGAACTGTCATCAAAATAAAAGGTGAAGTTGTTCAAAGTCAAAGCTAATTTATCGCAAAGATAGTTATATCAAAGGTTGTCGTTATCGGCAGCCTTTTTTTGTTAATAAAACAATAGTGGAATACTTTGTAAATTTCTTATATTTGTCAAACTTTTATGGATAATAATATAATTGAATATGTCTAAATCTAAAATTATTTACACGTTTACGGACGAAGCTCCGATGTTGGCAACACATTCTTTTTTGCCTATTGTAGAAGCTTATGCATCAACTGCCGGTATCGATATCGAATTAAAAGATATCTCTCTGACAGGAAGAATTTTATCAACATTTCCCGAGTTTTTAAAACCGGAACAAAAAGTAGAAGATGCATTGGCAGAATTGGGAGAAATGACTAAATATGCTGATACCAATATCATCAAATTACCAAATATTTCAGCGTCAATTCCTCAGCTTAACGAGGCAATCGAAGAGTTGCAGTCACAAGGATATGCCGTACCGGATTACCCATCGGAAGTGAATAATGACCAGGAAAAAGACATCAAAGCTCGTTACGCTAAAGTGTTGGGATCTGCCGTAAACCCTGTGTTGCGTGAAGGAAACTCTGACCGAAGAGCACCGAAAGCAGTAAAAAATTATGCTAAAAAACACCCACACAGAATGGGAGCATGGTCTGCCGATTCAAAAACGAAAGTAGCCACCATGCGGGACGGCGATTTTTACGGTTCAGAAAAATCTGTTACTGTACCCGGAGCCACACAGTTTAAAATTGAGTTTGCAGGCAATGACGGCTCGGTAAAAGAATTAAAATCTTTGTCGCCACTATTGACAGGCGAAGTTATCGACTCATCGGTAATGAGTTTGAACAAATTAAAATCTTTTGTTGCGGAAGTAAAAAAAGAGGCAAACGAAACTGGTGTATTGTTTTCTGCCCACCTCAAAGCAACCATGATGAAGGTTTCTGACCCGATTATTTTCGGTGCTATCGTGGAAGTATATTTCAAAGATGTGTTTGAAAAATACGCAACAACATTAAAAGAACTGAATTTCAATCCTAATAACGGTTTAGGAGAATTATATGCCAAAATCAAAGGTCACGCACAGGAAGCTGAAATCAAATTGGCGATTGACCAGGCAATACAAGCCGGACCGGCTGTCGCTATGGTAAATTCAGACCAAGGAATTACCAATTTGCACGTTCCTTCGGATGTAATTGTTGACGCATCAATGCCTGCTATGATTCGTACTTCCGGGCAAATGTGGAACAAAGACGGCAATCAGCAAGATACCATAGCAATTATTCCGGACAGATGTTATTCCGGTGTTTATGAGGCTGTTATTGACGATTGTAAAGCCAACGGAGCCTATGACCCGGCAACAATGGGAACGGTGCCGAATGTAGGATTGATGGCTCAAAAAGCAGAAGAATATGGCTCGCATGACAAAACTTTCCAGGCAGATGCCGACGGAACAATCCGTGCGGTTGATGCAAACGGAAAAGTATTTTTTGAGCAAAATGTGGAGCAAGGAGATATTTTCAGAATGTGTCAAACCAAAGACGAGCCAATCAAAGATTGGGTAAAACTGGCAGTAACCCGTGCGAGATTGTCCGGTATGCCGGCAGTATTCTGGTTAGATTCCAACAGAGCTCACGACCGAGAACTGATTAAAAAAGTGGAGTTGTATCTGAAAGACTACGATACTAACGGATTGGATATTCGTATTTTATCACCGATTGAAGCAACTAAATTTACCGTAGAAAGAATTCGGAAAGGAGAAGATACCATTTCTGTTACCGGAAATGTGTTGAGAGATTACCTGACCGATTTATTCCCTATTTTGGAAGTAGGAACATCGGCAAAAATGTTGTCGATAGTACCGTTGATGAACGGAGGAGGCTTGTTTGAAACCGGGGCAGGAGGTTCTGCACCGAAACACATCGAGCAATTCCTGAAAGAAGGTTATTTGCGTTGGGATTCTTTGGGCGAATTTATGGCATTGCAGGCGTCTTTCGAGCATTTGGCTCAAACACAACAAAACCCGAAAGCACAAGTGCTGGCAGATGCTTTGGACGAAGCCAATGCGAAGTTTTTGGAAGAAGATAAATCGCCGGCACGTCAATTAGGGTCGATTGATAACAGAGGTTCTCATTTTTATTTGAGCATGTACTGGGCAGAGGCGTTGGCTAAGCAAACTGATGATGCCGAATTGGCAGAAAAGTTTAAGAAAGTATATGATGCAATGAAATCCAACGAAACGGTTATTAATAAAGAATTGATTAGTGTTCAAGGTAAAGCTCAGGACATCGGTGGTTATTACCACCCGAATGCTGAGAAAACTTATGCAGCGATGCGACCTTCTCAGACTTTGAATGGGATTATTGATAGTTTATAAATATAGCTTTAGATAATTAAGACAGCGTTAATTTTTGTTAACGCTGTTTTTTTTGTACATTGCGTAAAACAATAATTATGAAAACAATAATCTTAATAATCGGATTGGTGTTAAGTGTAGGTTCGTATGCCCAAACGCAGGCGGATATCAAAGATAAAAACTGGTATCTGACAAAATTAGAAATTGAAAATCAAGAATATCTGCGTCCAATTAATGAAGAGGCGAATTCAAAAACATCCAATTTTTATTATGAATCAGATGATATGTGTTGGACAGGTTTTTGTTATGGGTATCAAATGGACTTGGCTGAATTAAACGAACAAGAACAAATATTGTTAGTTGGAGGACTTGCAACATTAGCTTTTCCGCAAGATTGTGATTTGGAAGAAAATAATGATTTTGACCATTTGAATTATTATTTTTGGTCAAACAGAGAAGATGACAGAGATTGGTATATAAACCCATTGCAGTTTAACTATGAAGTTAACGGCGAAGGCAATAATATAGAGCTTGTATTTACCAATGAATCGGGAGATAAAGCTTATTATAACGATGCTTCTGCATCAACAAGTGTTTTTAAAGCAATAGATATAAAAATCTACCCCAACCCTGTACAATCTGTCATAAATATCGAACTGCCCGCATCGGAATATCAACATGTACTTTTCAATCTATACGATATTACAGGCAAAAAAATAAAGTCCTATTCCGAAAATTGGAGTGAAAACATACAATTAAACATAAGTGATTTACCTGCCGGAAATTATTTATTGGAATTTAATCTGCCCGAAAATACTGGTAGAGGATATGTAGTTAAATTGATTAAAGAATAAAGAAGTAAAACAAACACAATTTGTTCTTTCAAAATTTTCTTTGAATTTATGTATCGAACATCTTTTTCATAAAAATAGTCGGGATATTTCCCGGCTATTTTTTATCTTTATACTTAAATTCAAAAAGGAAGATGAACAAAAAAGTAAATTCCTGGATAGTTTCATTGGTTTTGTTGGTGGCGGTAATTGTTACCGTATGGATATATTATCCTACGCAAGATGAAAATATCTCAACAGGTCAGGAAGAAAAAGTAAAGAAGTTGCTGATGACGAGTTCCGCACATATCAATTCTGGCATGGAATCTGTACAACGTATTGGGGAATTGGAAAATATTCCGTCAAAAAATATTAAAAAGTAAAAGAATAAAGATGAAACAAATAACAAAAATATTCGTGTTGTTACTGGCATTTTCTGCCAATGCACTTTTTGCTCAGGCTGAATTTGCAGATTTTGAGAAAAACGCTAAGGTTGAATTAATTTCTGTGAACAAAAAAATGTTCCAGATGATGGCAAATGTAAAATCAGACCCGGGCGACAAAGAAACGCAAGCCTACAATCAGCTGATTAAAAAATTAGATTTGCTGAAATCGTATGAAACCACTGATTCGTCGGTTTCCGGTCAGTTGCAGTCTGCGGCACAAAAATATGTGACAAACAATAAGTTAGTCGAATTGATGAAAGTGTCGGAAGGTGGTTTGAATGCAACTTATTACGTGAATCAATCAGCCACAAGAACCAATATCAACGAGTTGTTGATGGTGTCAAAACAATCGTCCAAAAACACAGTAATGCTGATAAAAGGAAACTTCAGTCTGGACGAATTGTCGGCATTGACCAAAAAAATGAATATTTCCGCAATACCAACAAATTAAACATGCAAACAGAAAGTATTATTTTGGCGAGTGGCTGTTTTTGGTGTACCGAAGCAATTTTTAGCCGGCTCGAAGGCGTGAAGTCAGTTACACCGGGCTATATCGGCGGAAATTTAGATAACCCGACCTATGAGCAGGTGTGTACAGGAACAACCAATCATGCCGAAGCATTGAAGGTTGAGTTTAACCCGAATGAAATATCACTTCGGGAACTTTTTGCAGTTTTTTTTACGACGCACGACCCAACATCTTTGAACCGTCAGGGAAATGATATCGGAACGCAATATCGAAGTGAAATTTTCTATACCAATGAAAAACAAAAACAAGTAGCAGAGGAAGTACTGGAAGGTTTACAAAAAGGACAGTTTTTTGTGAACCCCATTGTAACCCGTATTACTGAAGCCTCTACTTTTTGGAAAGCAGAAGATTATCATCGGGAATATTTTGAAAATAACCCTGAAAAATCTTATTGCCAGGCGGTTATCAAACCGAAAGTAGAAAAGTTTGAAGGATTGTTTACGAATAAAATCAAAAAATAAAATGAGTTCGTCTGAACGGAAGCCCGGTTATAACTTGTTGTTATGGGGGATTTTACTGGATTTGGTCGGTATGGCAACTTATATTTTACCCGGATTAGGCGAATTTTTTGATGTGCTATGGGCACCGGTTTCGGCATATTTGCTATCGAAATTTTATAAAGGGAATGTCGGAAAAGTAGCAGCGGTTATCGGATTTGTCGAAGAAGCTGTGCCCGGACTTGATATTATCCCTACTTTTACGCTAACGTGGATTTATATCCGGTTTTTTTCAGAAGATAGCAAATCTAAATTGTCTAAGTGAGTTTTTTTGTATTCAACAAATCAAATCGTTTGTAGTATCTTTGGCAAAAAATAAATATGCGTTATATAGGATTGTTTTTATTGGTTTGTTTTTTCACTGCTTGTAAAAAACACGATATGAATACCGTAAAAGTCAACGGTCAGTACGAAATTCAAGTACCTCAATTTACTAAAGAAGTAGCCCATTTGAGTCCGGTTGCGTCACTGCAATATGCCAATTCTGACAACGATTTTTGCCTGATGGTTATTGACGACAGTAAAGAAGATTTTCAGCAAATATTGTATTCCGCTAATCTTCAGGACGAATTCCCGAATACCATAGACGGCATAACTGCTTATTTGCAGGTTGCTCAGGAAGCTGTGGTGGGCAAAAACGGTAAAATTCAATATTCAGAAACTACTTCATTGGAAATCAACGGACAAAATGCACGTCAATACACGATTGAAGCGACGATTGATGGTGAAGATTTACATTATTTATACACCATCGTGGACGGTGATACGCATTACTACCAAATTCTCAGCTGGACATACGGAACGAAAAAAGACGACTATCAGGATATGTTCATAAAAATCAGTCAATCATTTAAGGAGCTATAAATTGAATTCTACACTCAAAGGCGTATTATATGTAGCACTCGGAGCGTCAAGTTACGGAATGTTGGCAACGATTGTTAAAATTGCTTACAGCCAAGGTTTTACAACTGCCGAGGTAACACTTGCCCAGTTTTTTTTCGGCATTATCGTTTTATGGTTACTTACAGCAAAAATCAGAAAAAAAGATAAACCGAGTCAAAGTCAAATCAAAAAATTGATGCTTGCAGGCACAACGATGGGTTGCACGAGTGTATTTTATTATCTTTGTGTCAGGTATTTAAACGCATCTGTTGCGGTCGTTTTTCTCATGCAATCTGTTTGGATAGGCATAGTGATTGAAATGTTACAAACCCGAAAATTTCCTGCTTTGATTAAAGTTGTAGCGGTTGTTTTGGTGTTGTTTGGAACGGTTTTGGCCACGCAAATGTGGAATTTTGATACCGGGCTCAACGTGTTGGGTGTTGTATTTGGTATGCTGGCAGCCATTTCTTTCAGCCTGACGTTATATAGTACAAACAGTGTGGCAACAGGTTTTCCGCCGACAATCCGTAGTTTGTATATGCTTTTTGGAGGAGGAATTATTGTATTGATATTTGCTTTATGCACACAAATATTGCCGTATTATCTGGGATTTTCGCCGCAGTTTATGCAGGATTTTGTTACTTCTAAACCGATAGATTCCAGTATTTTTTATACCTGGGGAATCATACTTTCTTTATTCGGAACAGTGTTACCGCCAATTTTATTAAACAAAGGTTTTCCGCTGACGGGAGTAGGGTTGGGCAGTATTGTATCTTCATTAGAATTGCCGGTTTCTGTTACTTTTGCGTTTGTGTTGCTCAGCGAAACAGTTACAGCGATACAATGGCTGGGTATAACGGTTATTTTGTTTGCGGTGGTGTTGATGAATATTAATTTAATACGAAAAAAGACCTGATTTATTGAGAAGAATCAGGTTTTGATTTTTCTGTTAAAGTATATTGAACGTTTACCGATTGTGTCGATGAGCCATAAAAATAGCCATTTTCATCTTGTTTAATTACCGTTTCTTCAGGAGGTGGAGGCGGACTGAAATTACCTTCTTCATCGAAAAGTTGCATAAATGAATCTTCAGACGGATTATAGTCTGGTCGTTGCCAATCATATTTATAAGTAGGTTCATATTCAGACTGAGGAAGCAAATAAGCTAAAATCACACCAATAATAAATCCCGACAAATGTCCTTCCCAGGAAATACCGTCTTTAACATTCGGAAACATATACCAAACCGAACTCCCGTAAAGCATAACCACAACGAGAGAAGCTGCCATAAGCCGGTAATATTTTGTTTTGAGCCCGGAAAAAAACAGATAGGAAGTCAGTACATAAACCAGTCCGCTTGCCCCGATATGAAAACTCGGTCTGCCAATAAGCCAGGTAAGAAATCCGGATAACAACCAACCTAAAATGATGACAGTCAGATAGTTTTTTCTGTAAAAAAATGCAACCATCGTCAGTAACACGATAAGTGCAAGAGAATTATTCGTAATATGACTGATGTCGCCATGAATAAAAGGAGAAAAAAGTATGCCTTTTAATCCGGATATTTCACGTGGAAAAATCCCGTATTCTTCATAATCCCAGCCCAGTTTCCAGTTGGCATAAGCAACTATCCACATGGTTAGTATGAAAATAAAAGGTGCAAAAAACACCCCTGAATGATATTTTAGTTTATCCGTATTCATAACAGAAGTGTATCAAAAACATATCCAATTTGTTTGGTATGACAAAATAGCAGTTTGAAGTCCGTTACCACGCTGTGGTTATGAAATAATCACTCCATTTATTTCGATTTTATCTATCAAATTAATTGTATTTTTGTAGAATGAAAGCACCGTTAGCAGAAAGAGTCCGCCCCCGAAGTTTGGAGGAATATATTGGTCAAAATCATTTGGTCGGAAAATCCGGGATACTAACACAATCTATAAAAAAAGGTGTGATTCCGTCGATGATTTTCTGGGGACCACCCGGAACCGGAAAAACTACTCTGGCTCAGATAATTGCTGAAGAAAGCCAGCGACCTTTTTTTGTGCTAAGTGCAATTAATTCAGGTGTGAAAGATGTTCGTGAAGTGATTGACAAAGCCAAAAATAGCGGTGGTATTTTCACAACAAGAAATCCGATATTGTTTATTGATGAGATTCATCGGTTTAGTAAATCTCAACAAGATTCGCTGTTGGCAGCTGTCGAAAAAGGTTGGGTTACGTTGATTGGTGCTACTACCGAAAACCCGAGTTTTGAGGTTATTCCGGCTTTGTTGTCGCGTTGCCAGGTTTACACACTATATCATTTTACCAAAGAAGATTTAGAAAATCTATTGAAGCGAGCCATTGAAACCGATGTTTTTCTGAAAGAAAAAAATATTGAATTACTGGAAACTTCAGTTTTGTTGCGATTTTCCGGTGGCGACGGACGCAAGTTGCTCAACACACTTGAGCTGGTTATAGAATCTGACACCAATTCTGTTATTCAAATTACAGACAAAAATGTGATGCAGGTGGTACAGAATCAAACAGTGTTGTACGACAAAACCGGTGAACAGCATTATGATATTGTCTCGGCATTTATCAAATCCATCAGAGGCAGCGACCCGAACGGTGCGGTTTATTGGTTAGCCCGAATGATTGAAGGTGGCGAAGATTTGAAATTTATTGCCCGCAGAATGTTGATTTCTGCCTCGGAAGATATCGGACTGGCAAACCCGACTGCTTTGATTATGGCAAATAATATTTTCCAGGCAGTTTCGGTTATCGGTTACCCAGAGAGTAGAATTCTGTTGAGCCAGTGTGCTATTTATCTGGCAACATCGCCCAAGAGTAATGCCAGCTACGAAGCTATCGGCAAAGCACAGCAGGTTGTAAAGCAAACCGGGAATCTATCTGTTCCTTTACATTTGCGAAATGCTCCGACAAAGTTGATGAAAGAACTGGGATATGGAGATGACTATAAATATGCTCATGATTATACAGGAAATTTTGTTGAGCAGGAATTTTTACCGGACGAAATTGCCAATACGAATCTGTATGAACCAGGAGATAATCAAAGGGAAAAAATAACCCGAGATTTTTTGAAAAACAGATGGAAGAATAAGTATAATTATTGATGGATATTTAAAAAATCAGCCACATTAATCGAAAGAAAAGTGTGGCTGATTTTGATTTTTCAGTTCGTGCAAAATTAAAGCACAAGCAGTTTCTTTGTGCTTTCTGCTTTTTCGTTGGCTATTTTTACAAAATAAATTCCGGGTTGTAAAGAATGATGAATTTCAATAGCATTGTCTGATATTACCGGATTATTTTCCTGTGATAAAATCCTACCGTTGATGTCCATAATTTCGATAGAAGTAATATCTTCCTCCGATTCGATATAGATAACATTTGACTTGTTTGGATTCGGATAAATGTTAAACGGAATAGATAGATGTTTTGTGTCGGATAACGTTCCCCAAATGTCTTCCGCATCAGGACCTCCCCATATTTTTGTTGCCAGATACGGATTGTCAATAAACGGATTTCTGTTGCCTTGTCCGTAAGAATTACTGGCATTTCCTAAATAATTATTGCGTTGAACTTCTATTTCAGATACCGGGTCCTCAGCATTCCATTGCAGGAATAAATCAATCATACCATCAGGAGTATTTTCTGAAGAACCAACACCAACATTCGCAGGTAAACATCGTGTGCCGTAGCGAACGTACATATACATCATCATACGAGCTACATCGCCTTTCCATTCGTCACCAGGATACCAGTAAGCTCCCACATTGCCGGAATTTCCGCTGCCAGCAGCAAATTTTTTACTTCCTCGAGCATTGTTCCATTGTACGTCTGATGCACGAAGGTGGTGTGCATCTGCCCCGGGACCAGATTGCCCGAGATTAGGACTGCCTAAAGATTTGGCATACACATGTTCTCTGTTCCATTCTCCATTATTTCCTCCGTTATTGTCTTTACCTCTTGTTCGGGAATGTTGCCCGCTTGTGGTATTTTCCCAGCCGTAAACTAAAATTACCTGACTGCTGTTTTCGGGATTTTTGTCCGTTTCTTTTAAAGCATTCCAAACCTGATTGTAGGATAATTGATTGACGTGAGTTTCCGTAATCAAATCAGCCAAAGCTAATTTTAGGTCTGTTCCGTTCAGGGAAAAATCAATCTCATCATAATAGGATTGAGGTTGAGCCAATAATAATCCGCTAAATAAAAAACAGAGTAAAAAATAGAAATTTTTCATAATATGTTTATTTTCGTTCTAATAATGCCATATAAAAACCGTCAAATCCGGATTGGTGTGCCAATACCTTTTTGTCTTTCACAAAGTTAAAATCTTTTCCAGATTCTGATGCCAGGAATTTTTTAATTTGTTCCTGATTTTCAGAAGGTAATATGGAACAAGTTGCATAAACCAACTTACCGCCTGCTTTGACCATCTTCGAGTAACTTTGCAGAATTTCCTGTTGAGTTTGTTTGATGTGATCCACAAATTCCGGTTTAAGTTTCCACTTTGTATCCGGATTTCGTTTCAGTACACCCAATCCCGAACATGGAGCGTCAATCAGAACCCGGTCGGCTTTTTCATGTAATTTTTTAATTACTTTATTGTTCTCAATAATGCGGTATTCGATGTTATGAGCACCGTTTCGTTTAGCTCTTTGTTTGAGCTGTCGCTGTTTGCTTTCATACAAATCCAAAGCGATAATTTGTCCTTTGTTTTCCATGAGTGCCGCCATGTGCAAAGTTTTTCCACCGGCACCGGCACAAGCATCAACAACTCGCATTCCGGGCTGAACATCAAGGAATGGAGCCACCAGTTGAGAGGAAGCGTCCTGCACTTCAAACAAACCTTCTTTGAACAACGGAGTCATAAAAACATTGACACGCTGGGTCAAAATCAATGCGTCCGGATAATTTTTATCGGTAAATGTGTCGATACTTAAGGCTTTGAGTTGTTTCTGTAAATCTTTTGGAGTGATTTTCAACCTGTTTACTCGCAAAATGACTTCCGCAGGTTTATTTTGTGCTTCCAACTCTTTGGTCCATAAGTCATTGCCTAGCTCTTTTTCGCCCAATTCATCTATCCAGTCCGGAAT
The DNA here is from genome assembly GCF_002807015.1 of Avrilella dinanensis. Classification (GTDB taxonomy): domain Bacteria; phylum Bacteroidota; class Bacteroidia; order Flavobacteriales; family Flavobacteriaceae; genus Flavobacterium; species Flavobacterium dinanensis. Next base: position 2,224,852 of record NZ_NIPO01000001.1, read on the forward strand.
AGATTCTCTGAATTTTCGTTCTCTAGACAATTCATCAAAACGACCTTTGATTCGTCGGGTTGGTGTGCCGTCAAATTGCTTCCAATCAGGTAGTTGTATTCCGCGTAATGTTGCCCAAACGGCAAACATTCGCCATAAATCTTCTCTTTTATAAGGCTGTTTTACCTCTGCAATTTCAGCATATAATCTGTTCCAGCGAACAATATCGTAAGTGGTTTCAGCAATAAAACTTCGGTCTTTACTGCCCCATCTTTTGTCTCTTTTTAGGGTTTTGGCAATGATTTTATCGGCATATTCGTCTTCATTAAAAATACTGTGAAGCGAATCCAGAATAGCCAAAACTAAATTTCGGTGTAATCTCATGTTGTTTATATATCGGTGCAAAGATACGTTTTTTGTGGTTGTTTTCTTTTTTCCGGTAATTTAAAGTCGGGATATATTGCTATATTAACAAAATATATATACTTTCGTTGGATATTTATTTATGAATTATGAACGAAAATCAATTAAAAGCCAGAAGCAATAATGCTTGTGAAATCTGTGAAAATACAGATAACTTGAGTGTTTACAGCGTTTCGTCCAGAGGCGGAAATGTAGAAAAAGAAATCTACTGCTGTGAAAAATGTATTAACCAAATTGAGAAAAAAGAACAATTAGATGCCAATCACTGGCAGGTGCTTTCAGGCAGTATGTGGAGCGAAATTCCGGCAGTGAAAGTAGTGAGTTGGAGAATGCTTAACCGATTCAAAAATGAATCCTGGGCAGCTGATTTACTGGAAATGTTTTATCTGGAAGATGAATATACAGATTGGGCGAAAGAAACCGGCGACCACATGGAAGATGCCGATAATCGTTTGCATCAGGATTGTAATGGGAATATCTTGGTTGGTGGTGATACGGTAACGTTAATCAAAGATCTTGATGTAAAAGGGTCGAGCCTGAATGCAAAAATCGGTACTGCGGTAAGAAACATTCGTCTGGTGCCGGATAATCCCGAGCAAATCGAAGGGAAAATCGAAGGACAGTCTATCGTTATTCTGACTAAATTCGTCAAAAAGCAATAGGAATATGCAAACAATTCTCGACAAATTATCCGATCCGATTGACATTTCTATCCCGTTGAGTGGAAAGAGAGATAATCCGATTGCGTGGTATATCGACCAACCCCGGATAGAGCCTGTCAAAATGGACGATTTTGTCGGGAGTGTTGCTTCCGGAAAATCTTCGACGAATTTTAATAATATATTTTTCAACCCACATGCCCACGGCACACACACTGAGTGTCTTGGGCATATTACTGAAGATTTTTTTTCGGTTAATCAGTCGTTGAAAAAATATTTTTTCTCTTGTTTATTGATTAGCATAAAACCTGATAAAATCAAAGAAGATGGAGTCATAACTGCCGGATTGCTCAAGGAGAAAATTAAAAAAAATCGGGCGGAGGCTATCGTTATCAGGACTTTGCCCAATGATGCAGAAAAAAAATGTAGAAATTATTCTCATACCAATCCGCCTTATTTGACGGAGGAGGCAGCTACATTGCTGCGAAATATGGGTTTTGAACATCTTTTGATAGATTTGCCAAGTGTAGATAAAGAAAAAGATGAAGGTAAGTTATTGGCTCACAAATCGTTCTGGAATGTTAAGGACGTGCATCATGTCAATGAAGACGCTCGTTTTTATTCAACAATTACAGAGTTTGTGTATGTACCTGACGATGTGGAAGACGGCGAATATTTGCTGAATCTACAAATTGCTTCTTTTGAAAATGATGCTGCACCGAGCAAGCCGGTTTTATATAAATTAACATGAACAAAATTGTAAAAACAGAAGAATTAGCCCTGCTTTTATTAGGTATATTCTTGATAGATATGGGAAATCATTCGTGGAAATGGTTTGCTATTTGCTTTTTTCTGCCAGATGTTTCTATGCTGGGATATTTAGGAGGCAATCGGATAGGAGCAGTGCTATATAATATTTTTCATTATCGTTTTTTGGCGGTGATTTTGTATCTGACAGGAATTCTTGTAGATAATAGCTGGCTAAGTTTTGCAGGCTTGACGCTGTTTTGTCATATTGCTTTTGACCGAATGTTGGGGTACGGATTAAAATACAATACAGGTTTTAAAGATACACATTTAGGTAAAATTGGAAAACAATGACTATCACGGATTTATATGATATATGTACCGCTTATCGAGGAGTGACAGAAAGTTTTCCTTTTGATAAAGATACATTGGTTTTTAAGGTTGGTGGAAAAATGTTTTTGCTCACAGGACTTTCCGGTTGGGAAAATGGTAATCCGTCTGTTAATCTGAAATGTGACCCTGAGCGTGCATTGGAGCTGAGAGAAGAATACGCGGCGGTGCAGCCGGGTTATCACATGAATAAAAAACATTGGAATACGGTTTTTGCCCATCAGGATTTGCCTTTGAGTGAAATCAAAAAACTTATTAATCATTCTTATGAATTGATTTTTAGTCAGTTGAGTAAAAAAGTACAGGAAGAGATTATGAAACAATCTGAATAAACTATTTCTTCACTTCCACCTTAACAGGTTGTACGGATTGTAAAGGTATTCCTTCTTTCAGAAATGTGTTATGGATATTCTTCACTAAATCCGATTTGATAAAAAACATATTTTCCGGCTCAAAAGTAATGGCGTTGATTTCATACGAAGCATTGTATTCATTGAGTTCTAATTGAAAAACATAAGGAGATATCCGTTTTGTTACCCCCGAAGTTTTTAATGCGGCAGAAATCAACAAGTTGGAAACCGTCCGTTCGTCATAGCCATATTGTATTTTCACAATGGCAGTCAAAGCCAGACCGTCTGTTTTGCCGATAGAAGAAAAATTAATCGTCGGATTGGTGAGTATGGTCGAATTAGGAATGGTTACATCTTCATTATTAATGGTTTTTAACCGGGTTACAATGCTATCTTTTTTGATAACCAGTCCAATAATATTTCCGGTTTTTATCCAGTCGTTTGGTTTGAAAGGTTGCATATAGGTCAGTAAAATACCTGCAATCGCATTTGAAATTGCCGACGAAGAACCCAGTGATAACAGCACCCCAAGAAATACGGAAATACCTTGAAAAGCCGCTGTTCCGGAGCCAGGTAAATGAGGAAATATCAGAATTAATACTAAGAATATAAACAGAAACCGGATAATAGCATAAGTAGGTTTTGCCCACTCCTGATGGAAACCTTTAATGGTTAAGGATTCTCTTTCTATTTCGATAGATAAAAACCGCAACCACCTTAAAATCAATCTGGCTACAACAATTATAATAATAATTTTGATGAGACTGGGCATATAATCGACTAAAGAATCAAATGCGGACTGTAGCGGGTCCAAAATAACTTTTTGTAGCTCTGTTGCCCAGATTTCCGTTGCAGGAAATATTCTCAATGCAATCGGAATACTGAAAAATAAAATAATGAAATAAAATACAAATTTAATCAGCTTTAAAGTTTTAATAACCGATCTACGTATTTGTTTTCTGTTGATTATTTCATAATTCCGAACCTTGATACCTTGATTAAGAATAGTAACACTTTTGTTTACTTTTTTAATGATAAACCTAAAAAAGCGTTTAGTCAGGTATAATAATATACCAACGCAAACAAAAATAAAAAGTAATTCTGTCAAGCGGATAGCCTTGTTTTTCAGACTATTTTTGTTTCTTAATTCCAGAACCGAATCGTTGATTACTTTCCGATGTTCATCTGCCAAATTTTCAATAGTCGTGCCTGCCCATAGTGCGTCTATGTCGGTAATTGCCTGAATAATATCGCCTTCGTAGGATATGGTTGTGGTGTTAAAACTGGTTTCAATTTTCAGAGAATCCGAAGTAAAAAATGTTTTTTCATAAAGAGATTTTATTTTTAAATTGGCAGATTTTGCCCTGTCAATTGGTGTATATGGCCCTAATGAGGCAAAAATTCTGAATAAAGTATCGTTCTCTAAAACTACCGGGGCACCTTCTGTTTTCGACCGGATTTTTTCAATATAATCCAGCTTTTGCTTATTCAGCACAGAATCCTGATTAACTTTGGACTGGTCGTTTTCAGTGTTGTCAAAATCCCCTCTGAGCATAATTAAATGCTGCAGCTCCTGACTGAGAATGTCAATTTTTAAAGAATCCTGGACTCGTTGTCTTTCCAATAAACCGATTTTGGCTTGCACATCATTCCATAAACTGTCCTTTCCGGGTTCACTATTTTCCTGTGAAAACAGTCCGAATGCAGGGTAAATCAAACAAATAAGTGTAATCAGAATATGGCGTTGAAGTTTCATCGGCAATTTTTTATGTTAATAATTCAAGAGCTCGTTCCAATTGCATTCCTCTCGAACCTTTGATAAGTATGGTTTGATTAGCGATTTTATGGTCGTGTAAATAGTTTTTTAAGTCCTCGAAATCGGCGAAAAACTTTATTTTTTCATTGTCATTATTGCATAGTTTATAAAATTCTTTTCCTATAAAATAAGCCGGGGTATTATTTTCTGTAACCAAATCGACAATTCTCTGATGCTCAATACCGCTTTCATTTCCGAGCTCAAACATATCACCCAAAATTAATAATTTATCGGTATATTGCAGTTGAAAAAAGTTGGTCAAAGCAGCTTTCATACTACTCGGATTGGCATTGTAAGCGTCTAAAAGGATTTTATTGGAACCGTTATCGACCCATTGAGAGCGATTGTTTGTCGGGGTGTAATTCTCAATGGCTTGTTTGATATCATCTAGATTAATGCCGAAAAATGTACCAATACAAGTGGCTGCACATATATTTACTGCGTTATACACACCTGTGAGTTGCGAATTGATTTGTATATCCCCGACTGAAACGGCTGCCATAGGCTGAGCCTCGATATGATTGAAATATACATCGGTGTTTTCGTTTTCCCTTTTGGCTGAAAATCCGAATTGTCTGATACCAGAAGATTTTTTAACCTGTAACTCATCATCTTGATTAATGAAAGCCATTTTTTGATTATCCAGAAGATAGTCATACAATTCACTTTTGCCTTTGATAACCCCTTCAAATCCGCCAAAACCTTCCAGATGAGCCCGCCCGAAATTGGTTATGTAGCCAAAATCAGGTTGAGCAATCGAGCAAAGCAGTTCGATTTCTTTCTGGTGATTAGCACCCATTTCCACAATTCCGATGTCGGTATCTTCTTCAAGAGCAAGTAGTGTCAGCGGTACGCCAATATGGTTGTTGAGATTTCCAATCGTGGCTTGCGTATTGTATTTTTGTTGCAGAACAACGTGAATCAGTTCTTTGGTAGTTGTTTTTCCGTTGCTTCCGGTCAGGGCAATAATTGGTAATCCTATATATTCCCGATGTAGTTTTGCCAAATCCTGCAATGTTTGCAACGAATCTTCTACCAACAGCATTTTGTCTTTGTCAGTAAAAAATTTTTCATTGTCAATAACAACAAGTTTAGCACCATTTGCAATGACTTCTTGGGCATATTCATTTCCGTCAAAATTATCCCCCTTCAAAGCAAAAAAGATATTGTTTTCTTTGATGTTACGACTATCGGTAGTAACACCTGTTGATTCTCTGAATATTTTGTGTAACTCGGTTAGTTTCATCTGTTTGTTTTTATTTGATTTTAAGCGGTCAGATGTAATTCGCTATAATGGTTATGGCTCATTTCTAGGTGTAAAAATAAGAAAAAGCCCTATAAGATAGGGCTTTTGTCTGTATTAATTTGAGTTTTTATCCTCTTGGTTTTTTCTTTTGGTCTTTAGTAGAACCTAATTTGCTCATGGCATTTCTGAATCCTACGAAGTCACTGGCTTGATATTCTTCCATGAATCTTCTTGTTGCAGGGTCTAACCAGTATGCTCTGTCTTTCCAGGAACCACCTTTGATTACTCTTGATTGGTTAGTAACCAATGAGGTTTTTCCTCTTGAGTTATCATAATTCGGGATAAAGTTTCCGTTTTCATCATAAGTAAACTCGTCTGTCGGAGCGTTGTATAATGTTCTTTCAGAATCCCCGTCTTTGTAATCGGTACTGTTAGCCTCATTAAAGTTTCTTCTTAGGAAATAATCTTGTTCAGAAACATTGGTTGTGGCTACTTGTCCCGGTAATGCTTTAGGACGAAGTTTTCCGTTTGGTAAAGTGTCGTATTCGATAGTAGTATCTACAATTTGAATAGTTCCATCTTCATCAAGAACTCTTTTTGTGTAAACATTTCCTCTGAAGTAATTGATATCGTTGATGTCAGAATCAATAGCTGGTCTGTAAACGTCAGCAACCCATTCAGCTACGTTACCTGCCATGTCATACAATCCCCAATCATTAGCAGGGAATGATTTAACAGCAGTAGTAACGGCTCCATCGTCAGTTCTCCACCCGGCAACACCACCATAATCTCCGCGATTTTGTTTGTAGTTAGCCAAATGGTCTCCTTTGGTTCTTCGTGAAGAGTATCTTGTGTTATCAGAACCCCAAGGATATTTTTTCCGTCCTTTTACATTGTTGTATTCTCTGTCTTCTTTGATTGGATTAGCAGCATATTCCCACTCAGCCTCTGTCGGTAGTCGGTATTCAGCTGTGAACAGTCCGAAGTTTTGTGTAGCGTAAACATTTCTGTCGCCGTCTTTTGCTTTATTTTTACGCCCTCTGAAAACGATAGAATCATTCCCGCCATGTACTTTGCTTGGTGCATTTATGTAAGCGTCGGTAGAGAAACTGTCAGAACCATAAGCATCATTTACTCTTGCCCCTTTTTTAAGGTAGCCAGCTCTTTCAAGGTTCAATTCATTCACACGATCTGTTCTCCATTTAGAGAAATCGTTGGCCTGAACCCATGAAACTCCTACTACTGGATAATCTGCATAAGCAGGGTGTCTCAGGTAGTTGTTTTTCATTGTTTCGCCATAACCTAAACGGTTCATCCAAACCAATGTGTCCGGAAGAGCTGCGGAATAAATGTTTTTGAACTGCGGCTCGGAAGGAGGGTAAACAGCTTTCAACCAATAAAGGTACTCGTTGTACATTAAATTGGTTACCTCTGTTTCGTCCATATAGAAAGATTGAACAAACTGCTGCGTAGGCATATTGTTCCATTCTCCCATTACGTCGTCCTGAACCCGACCCATTGTAAATGTTCCGCCTTCAATCTCCACCATACCTATAGGTGTTTGAGAAGCGTCATAAGCCGTGTTGTACTGAAAACCACTTTTACTTCCATTGATTTGCCAACCGGTAGCAGTGGATACCGCTGAACCGGAATTGTTACTACAGCTGGTCAAGCCTATCGATGCAGCCATAACTGCCATCAAACGAATAGTTGTCATTCTATTTATTTTCATCATTATAAGTAGGTAATAAATTTCGTTGCAATATAATAATTAAGCTTTGATTAACAATAGCTGTGTTCAAAAATATTAAAAAAAAACTTAAAAACAACAATTAAGATAAAATTAATTCCGTTGTCATACATATTATTTTTAATGTATTTTTGTTCCATAATAAATAAGGACTACTTTTATGTGTAAGAAATATCTTTTAAGTTTATTGGTCTTATTCGCTGTAAATCTGTATGCTCAGCAAAGACACGTTGCGTTGAAATGGGAAGATAAAAACTACCAGACAGAAGAAAATAAAGCAGGATTACTGCCTGTATTTCAACCTGAAAATTTTCAATATATATATGACGAGCAGATTATCGAATATGCAGATATTTTTCCGGACAGTCAGTTTGCAGATGAAAATTCTGTGCAGATAACCAATGTTCGTTATGAAACAATAGACATTAATAAGTACAAAAACATCAACCCGAATAATATTTCTGCCTCCTTAAATATAAAGGTAAAAAGTGCATCGGGGCGAGGTGATATCAAAACCAGCGTTCGTTTTAGTCCGATTATCAGGCAAGGAAATGGTTATCAGAGAGTTGTTTCGCTCGATTTTACCTACTCTTACAAACGTAGTCTGGGGGTCAACAGCCTGGCAACTTCATCATTGAATCAAACACAATCGGTATTGGCACAAGGCGATTGGTTTAAGTTTAAAATAAACGAAACCGGTATTTATCGCTTGGACAAATCTTTTTTGACTTCATTGGGTATTCCTGAAAATACCGACCCGAGAACAATAAAAATATATGGTCATGGCGGGCAGATGATGCCTTTGGGCAATGCTGACAACCATCATTTTGATTTGCCTGAAATTGCTATCAGAAGTTTTGGTGAAGAAGACGGTGTAATAAACGATGGTGATTATTTTCTGTTTTATGGTGTGGGTAATAAAGGTTGGAGTGAACAAAACGGAAGCCACTTGAATTTGTACACTACCGAAACCTATTATTATATAACGTATGGCGGCAATGCAGGAAAACGCATGCAGGCACTGACAGAACCATCGGCGGCGGCTACAGTAACTTATACTACTTTTGACGAGCGGGCTTTTCATGAACAGGATTTGACGAATGTTGCTAAATTAAGCCGAAGATGGGTAGGCGAATATTTTGCGGGTAGTGGTTCACAGAATTTTATTTTGAACACCCAGCAGGCAGACACTTCCGAGCCGGCAACCCTTACCGCAAAAGTTGTTGCGTCGGCGGCAGTAGAAACCTCGTTTCGTTTTTCGCTGAACGGAAGTCAGATAGGAAACCAAACTATCGGACCAAAAAGTACCAATTATTCGGCAAGAGAAACCACTTTTACAGAACAAATCAATATTAACGGAGCAGAAACTTCTGTTTCTTTGCAATACCAAAACGGCGGCGTGCCAACTTCTGTCGGTTATCTGGATTATATCGCTATTGATTATAAAAAGAAACTTCAGGGATATGGTAAACAGTTTGGTTTTTCGGTCAAAGATGCCTCATCGCAGATTGGCGTGGCTCAATATCAGCTGTCAAATGCTCAGGATATTAACGAAGTTTGGGACGTTACCGATATATATAATCCGCAGTATCTGACTAACAATCAGTCAAATTTTTCGTTTAAATCTGCTTTGGGAGAAGTCAAAAAGTTTCATACTTTATCAAGTGGCGATGTTTATCAGCCCGTGATTTTGCCAAACAGCAGAGTGGCAAACCAGAATTTGAAAGGAACGATTTTTAATGATGGCGATGTCGATTACCTCATCATCACACACCAGAATTTACTGAATGAAGCCAACAGGCTGGCACAGTTCCACAAAAATAACAATAACCTGAATGTTAAAGTAGTTCCGGTTCATCTGATATATGAAGAATTTTCGTCAGGCAAGCAGGATATTGTGGCTATCAGGAATTTTATCAGATATGTGTATCAAAACGCATCAAATCCTGCCAACCGGTTGCGTTTTGTGAATCTTTTCGGAGATGCTTCATACGACTACCTCGACAGAGTAGAAAACAACACGAATATAGTGCCGGTTTTTCATGCAGTTCAAAACACCAACGCCAATGTATTTAATTACAATGATTGGAGTTGTTTTATGACAGATGATTTTTATGCATTGATGGACGAAGAAGAAGGGTATATTACCGGACAAAACTATTCCGGAATTGATATAGCCGTCGGGCGGATTCCGGTCAGCAACACCGTAGATGCGAGTGCTGTGGTCAATAAAATTATCCAATATCATTCGGTAGAAAACACCGGACGATGGAAAAACCAATATATCGCTCTTGCAGATGATGTGGACACTACTTCCGATATTTCTTTGCAGGAGTCGCTCGAAGTTATGGCGAGCGATTTGGAGCAGGCACAGCCTTATATTAACTTTAATAAAATATATACGGACTCTTATCAGCAGCAAGTTGCATCGGGAGGACCAAGATATCCGCAGGCAAAAAAAGATTTCCTTGACGCTTTTGATGCTGGTGCGTTAATGGTTAATTATCTTGGGCATGGTAACGAGTTAGGGCTGGCGGGCGAGCGGTTGCTGGAACCGAGTGATATCGGCAAGATGAACAATCAGAATAAATATCCGTTGTTTGCTATATTAACCTGTGAATTTACCCGGTTTGACAATCCGGAAAATGTTTCAGGAGGAGAATTATTGCTGTTAAAGAGAAACGCCGGAGTGATGGGATTGCTAGCAACAACAAGAAAAATCGGTATCAGTAATGCCAATACATTTACGATACAATTATCTAAATATTTGTTTAATATTGGTGGAATTTCTTCCAATGATATTACTATAGGAGAGGCGTTGCGACAAACCAAAAATTCGTTCTCTCAAAACGAAAAATCCATTGTGTTTTTCTTAGGCGACCCGGCGGTAAAACTGGCTATTCCGAAACCGAAAGTCGAGCTGACGCATATCAACGAAACACCGATACAAGATTTTGACGGAAGTTTGCGAGCGTTGGACAAAATCAAATTGTCAGGCGAAGTAACCAACGAAAGCAATCAGCTAATCAGTAACTTCAATGGCGATTTGGCGATACAGATTTTTGACAAAGAAATCGACCGCCAAACTTTGGGGAATGACAATGTTTACCGTTCCGGAGAGTTGTATGTGATGGATTTCAAAACCTTGGGCGAAACGGTTTTCAGAGGAAATGCAACGGTAAACAATGGTAAATTTGAAGTAGAATTTGTTGTGCCAAAAGATATTAAAACCAATATCGGTAATGGAAAAGCCAGCTTTTATGCCGTAAATCAATCTCAGCATTTAGACGATTACACCGGTTATAATAAGGATATTCAGATTGGCGGAATCAATGAAAATGCAGCCGAAGACAATAAATCGCCTGAGGTAACGTTATATATGAATGATGAGAATTTTGTGTCGGGAGGAATAACCAACGAATCGCCGTTGTTTATTGCTTATATGGAAGATGAAAACGGAATTAATACTGCTGGCGGAATCGGACACGATTTGGTGGCAATTTTGGACGGCGACGAGAATAATCCGATTGTTTTGAATGATTATTATGAAACCGAACCAGATAATTTCAGAAAAGGATTTATCAAATACCCTTTCAGCGACCTCGAAAACGGATTGCATACGCTCACATTCAAGGTCTGGGACGTTTACAATAACCCTGCCTCAGCCGAAATTCAGTTTTTGGTAGCGAAAGAAGAAGGTGTTTCGTTGAAAAATGTGTTGAATTATCCTAATCCGTTTGTGGATTATACCGAATTTTGGTTTGAACACAACCGCCCTACAGAATTACTGATGGTTCAGGTACAGATATTTACCGTTACCGGAAAAATCGTCAAAACGATTAACCAAACCGTAGTTTCGGACGGAAATCTGTCCAGAGAAATTACCTGGGACGGTCGTGATGATTTCGGCGACAAAATCGGAAAAGGCGTGTATATTTACCGATTGATGGTAAAATCAACTTTAACAGGACATCAAACCGAAAAATTAGAAAAGTTAGTTATATTGTAAGTAAAAATAAATAGTATATTTGTTGAATAAACACAGAATTAAATGAAAAAATTAACCATATTGGCTATCACAGCTTTCGCCGCTCAGGCAACTTTTGCTCAGACACCTGTTTCGGAGTATAAACAGAAAATGAGTAGAGCAATCACTACCGGAGTTCCTTTTTTATTGATTAGTGCTGATGCACGTGCAGCGGGAATGGGAGATATTGGAACAGCGAGTTCGCCGGACGCTTTTTCGCAACAATACAACCCTGCGAAATATGTTTTTTCAAAGCAGCAACAAGGTTTTTCAATCAGTTATACGCCGTATATGGCGAAATTGGCGACCGATATTTCATTGGCTCAGTTGAATTATTTCAATAAGTTTAACGACCGTAGTGCTTTTGCAGCTAGTGTGAGATATTTTGGTATGGGAGAAATCCAAAAAACCAACGAAATAGGCGACCCGATAGGTACAGAAGAACCCAACGAATTTGCAATTGATGTTTCTTACGGATTGAAATTGAGCGACCATTTTTCAGGAGCAGTAGCGGCAAGGTATATCAGTTCCAACTTGGTGTCGAGTGAGGAAAGAGAAACCTCTGCTAACAGCTTTGCGGTGGATATTGCCGGTTTTTATGAGTCGGAAGAAATGCAGTTTGATGGCTTTGACGGAAAAATACGTGCCGGATTTAATTTGCAAAATTTAGGACCAAAAATTTCCTATGCCGAAGGACAAGAGGATTTCCTACCGTCAAATTTGAGATTGGGTGGTGGATTTGATTTCATTTTAGATGAGCATAACAAAATTGCTACACATATTGAATTGACTAAATTGTTGGTTCCGTCACGCCAAGTGCCTGAAGATTTGAATAATGACGGGGTAATTACGCCCGATGAAGTGTCTGCCAATAACAGAAAATATAATGAAACAGGTTGGACTTCAGGTCTTTTCAAATCTTTCGGAGATGCACCTGATGGATTTGGAGAAGAAATGAGAGAATTTACCTGGGCTTTGGGAGCTGAATACTGGTATCAGGATTCATTTGCTTTCCGTCTGGGATATTTTAATGAGGCAGAAGACAAAGGAGCCCGTAGATTTGCTACACTTGGAGCGGGTTTCAAATACAATATCATTAATATCGACGTGTCGTATTTGTTCGACATGGGAGGAAACACCAACCCGTTAGACAGTACTTTGAGATTCTCGCTGACATTCAATTTCGGTCAGAAATATTACTAATCAGCAGATATCATGATAAAATCAATCCGGGAATCAATCACAAGATTTCCGGATTTTTTGTTAACTTGTCGTTCTGAAAGCTAAGAAAACTATGTTTAAAGAAAACAAAAAATTACATATTCCTGCGGAGGATACAATTATTTGGAAATATTTAGATTTATCCAAATTTCTGGATTTATTGATTTCCGAAAAGTTATTTATGGCACGTTCGGATAAGTTTGAAGACCAGTACGAAGGCACTTTCAGTGAACCGACTTATGAAGAAATCAAAAAATTACTGGAAGACAACCCCGAATATCTGGACGCGTACAAATCCAAACGGAAAAATATCGTTATCAGTAGCTGGCATGCTAATTCGTATGAAAGCTATGCCATGTGGCAGGTTTTTACCAAGAATAACGAAGGTTTGGCAATCCAATCTACGGTTGGGCGTTTGAAAGAATCATTGACCGAACCTAAGGCAGACCAATATATTGGAGAGGTAAATTATATCGACTATAAAAAAGAACACATTCCGTTTGACGATGATTTTTTCCCATTTTTGTTCAAACGAAAAAGTTTTCAGTACGAAAATGAAATCCGGGTTATTACAGATGTTTCGCACCTTGATTTGCATGTGAATGAAGGCGTGAAAATAGAAACCGACATCAACCAAATGATTGAACGGTTGTATATCCACCCGAAATCAGAAAACTGGTACAAAAAACTGGTTATCGAAGTGGTAAACCAGTTAGGTTATCGTTTTGATATTGAAAAATCAGATTTAGAAAGTGACATATTAATATAAAACCACAAAGATAAATGCTTTGTCTTTGTGGTTTTATATTTTATTGAAAAGGTATTTTTAACTAATTCTTTTCCTTGATTCCAAAACAATGCTGAACTGTAAGGCAAACATAATTGCAGCCAGTACCAAATGTGCAGCCTGAGTACCAAACGGGAAATGAATGTAATACATCATTATGCCTGTAAGGATTTCCAACAGTAAAATGAGCATTACCCAGTTGATTTTTGAACTGCCTAAATTAAGTCGCTTATTTCTTAAAAATAGATAAAGATTTACAAAAAACACCACAAAAGAAAATGTTCTGTGAATGTAAAACGTGACGTCCGGATTTTCGAGCCAAACCATTACGTCAGTAATTCCGCTTCGGGTTTGTTCGTCAATAAACTGACGTACTTGCGTTCCCAATCCGATTTGAATCAATGTAAAAATCAATGCAGCCCATGAGAACAAATAGAAGGATTGGTCGTATTTGGCTGTATATTTTCTTTCTGATTTTGCAATACGTATTAAGTAAAGCAGTGCCGCCACATTGACGAAAGCCGCAATCATGTGTGTGGTAATTTTAACGGGATTCAGTACGGAGTAAACCACTGTTGCCCCAAGCCACGCGTTAAAACCTAATAAAAACAAGACAATTCCAGACCAAAGAACAACCGATTTTTTATGTTTCCAATAGCTGAAAGATTTAAGGAATAAGATAAAACAACCTAAACCTGCTAAAGCTCCGCATAATCTATTGATATATTCCACCCAAGTGTGGTAAGGGTTAAAAACCGCATAATCGTGCTTGGTATATTCGTCCCAATGGGCTTCCTCATAAACCGCAGCTGAAGTAAAATCTTCATTGGCAACCCACAACTTTTCTTCTTTGATAATTACCTGCCCTTTTTTGTAATCATGGTCAGGTTTCCAAAGTAATTCCTGCTCATCAGTCGGCGGAATGTAATAACCAAAACACTTCGGCCAGTCGGGGCAGCCCATTCCCGAACCAGTCATACGAACCGTGGCTCCGGCAATGATGACCAGATAAACCAAAATAAGTGAAATTTTTGCCCAGCGAATGAATGATTTATTTTCCATTTTTTATATTATTAATTACTTTTTAAGTCCTTAAACACAACGTTTGCCATTGACTTTGTCGAATCTTTGATTTCCGTAGGACTCGAGCTTGCGAACAGAACGAAGTTAATCTTTTATCAATCAGCATTTGTAAAGATGTTTATAACATGACAAACATCACGCTAATTGTAATATTATTTATTCAGTTTAGGATTTACAGCTTTGATTCCGAGTTCGCCAGCTTTTTTCATCATGAAATGATACGCAGCTTCGTATTCGTTTGGAATTTCGCCTTCTAAAATAGCTTCTTTTATTGCATCTTTAATCTGTCCGATTTCCCGTGACGGCGGAAGATTGAATATTTCCATCACTTCCTCGCCTGTAATTGGCGGTTGGAAGTTACGCACGTGGTCACGTTCTTCCACTTCTACAATCTTTTGACGGACAATTTTAAAATTATTGTGATATTTTTTAAATTTCTTTGGATTTTTAGTCGTAATATCGGCTTCGCATAAGGTCAATAAGTTTTCGACATCATCGCCTGCATCAAAAACCAAACGACGTACGGCAGAATCCGTTACTTTGTCTTCGGCAATCACAATCGGACGTGAGCTCATTGTAACCATTTTTTGTACAAAACGCATCTTGTGGTTCAATGGCATGTGTAATCGCTGAAAAATTTTTTTTACCATTTTTCCGCCCAGAAATTCGTGTCCGTGAAACGTCCAGCCGTTTTTCTTGTTGAATCTTTTGGTAGGTGCTTTGCCGATGTCGTGTAGCAATGCTGCCCACCGCAACCATAAATCATCGGTGTTCGGACAAATATTGTCCACCACTTCCAACGTATGATAAAAATTGTTTTTATGCGTATGTCCTTCCACTTCCTCAACGTTGTTCAAAGCAGTTAGTTCGGGCAGAATCAAATCAAGCAAACCGGTTTCATACAGCAGTAAAAATCCGACAGAAGGCTTAGGTGTCAGCAAGATTTTATTTAATTCATCAACAATTCTTTCGCCGGAAATAATCTCAATACGTTCTGCATTTTTGGTAATGGATTGTAAAGATTTCAGTTCGATTTCAAAATTCAGTTGGGTAGCAAAACGTATGGCACGCATCATTCGCAATGGATCGTCTGAGTAAGTAATGTCCGGGTCGAGTGGTGTGCAGATGGTTTTGTTTTTCAAATCTGTTACTCCGTCGAATGGATCCAACAAATCGCCATAATCATTTTTGTTGAGTGAAAGTGCCAAAGCATTAATGGTAAAATCACGCCGGTTTTGGTCGTCTTCCAATGTACCGTTTTCAACAATCGGTTTTCTACTGTCGGACTGATAGGATTCTTTTCGTGCACCAACAAACTCAATGTCCATATCATCAAAACGAAGCATGGCTGTGCCGTAGTTTTTAAAAACCTGAACTTTTGGGTGGTGCGGAATCAGCTCCGAAACTTTCAGTGCCAAATCAATCCCACTTCCGACAGCAACAATGTCAATATCTTTTTTAACCCCGCGTTTTAACAGAAAATCTCTAACGAAACCACCGATTACATAGGCAGAAACATCTATTTCTTTGGCAGCTTGAGCAATGATTTTAAATATAGGCAGTTGTAGGGCTTCGGAATAATTTTTTGGCATCGTCACGGTTTATTGTCGGATAATTTTTACTTGTAAATCGTTTTGCAGTTTGATGATTGTTGAGGGTTTGTTGCATTTTTTGTCTTGTTCGAGCGGAACGACATAATCCACGCCAGAAATAATCCTGTAATCAATCTCGGAAAAACTGTTTGGTGTCGGAAAGCCCGAAATATTGGCTGAGGTCGAAACCAAAGGTTTCTTCATTCGTTCAATAAGCTTAAAAATAAATGGTTTCTTGACCATTCTTACCCCGAGTGAATCGTCCTGAGCAATCAAGTTTTTGGCTACATTTTTCGGACTATCCAAAATCAGTGTGGTTGGTTTGTCGGTGCTGTCCCAGATGTCGAAAGCCACCTCCGGAATCTGGCTGAAGGTATGGTATAACAATCGGTCGCCATTAACCAGTACAATCATACTTTTTTGTTCTTCACGTCGTTTGAGCTCGTAAATTCGTCTGACGGCTTCCTCGTTGGTTGCATCACAACCCAAACCCCAAACCGTGTCGGTCGGGTAGAGGATAATACCTCCTTTTTCGATTATTTCAAAGGCTTCGTGAACCACTTTGTTTATTTCTTCCATAAGTAAAAAAACAATCTTTGCAAAATTACAAATTAAAACTAAAAAGCAGATAGAAATTGAAGGGTTTAAAAAAGAAAAAAAGTAGATTTTTTTGGCGATTATAATTGTTTTTAAAGCTGTTCTTGTGATTATTTTTAGAATAAAAGCTGTTTTTTGTTTATATTAGCAAAAATGTTTAACTAAAATTAATGAATTACGGTAAGAAAAATGACTTTGTATGGTGTTTTCTGTATGGCAATGTTTGCTTTTACAGCTTGTCAGGAAGAAACAGAAATTATCCAAACTGAAGAACAGGTTACTGCCCAAAAACAAGCACAAGCTAAAAAGGGCAGCGAACCGAGAGAAGTTTCCCAATTTAGGGAAAAATTACAAGAAATCGCCCGCTCAGGGGAGAGTTATTCAGAAAGTGAAAAAGCCATGTTGCTTTATCCGGTAGCACAAAAATTGATAGATGTACACGGAATGCCCGAAGATACAACCGTTGACCCTATCTTTAAAACTACCGAGGAACAAACCGCTTATTTAGGATTTAAAAAATTTATTGAATTAGTTAAAAACAGATAATCATGAAAAAAATAATTTTGACCTTAGCCGTTCTTTTAGGAACTTTTTCAGCACAAGCAACTACGCTTTTGATAGAGAATTATTGTTCACAAGCTAGAGCAAGGATATTACACATGATGGTAGCAGGTCCAGGAGGGGAATGTCACTTTGATATATCTACGACCCCTAATTACTTTGTGATAGATCCTATGGATTCGTTTACTATTACTGATGGAGATATGCTTAATTTTCAATTTCCGTTTTTAAATGTCTATCCTTTTAGTGGAAATGTGACGTTTAGTAATCCTGCTATGAGTTTGCCTTTGCCACCTGCAGGAAATGAACCTCCTAATGCAATAGTAAACCGTTACCAGTTTATAAGTATGCGTTTTTGGTTAGACAACGCTTCTGCTGATGGAATGGTGGCAGATGTTAATGCATTAGGATATTACGAAGACTCAGCCTCTTATTCTGGAGTCTTTAATTCTTTGCCCGGTAATCCACCATATACTGTGGATTATGTAAAGGTAGGAAGTATTTACTGGTTTTCATTTAGTGATTAATATTATGCAAAGCTGTCCGATTAGAGTGATTTCTTTTCGGATAGCTTTTTTAAAGTTATGTAGTTATGAAAAAAAATATATTATTTATTCTCGCTGTGTTTAGCTTTTTTTACGGATTTGCACAGCCGGCGTACCACAAGCATTGGGGCGTGAAAACAGATTATTCTCACTCGGGGGCAGGATACGGAAATAGCTTTATGACAGACGATGCTCGTTTGTTTGAGTGCAGCTCTAATCAGGTTAGGGTGAGTGATTTGCCTAATACGGAGTCTCAGGTGTGGGCAAGTATTGGTAGTAACTCAGATACTTCTATAATGAATATAGATTATGATGAGCAAGGAAATGTATATGTTATGGGATATACTACGGCATCTGAAGGTTTTGCTACACCAGGAGTTTATAAGAGTGCGTATGACTGGGACTTGGCAGATGAAACGGAAGCTAACGGTTTTTTAGCCAAGTTTGATGCCGAAGGCGTGCTGGTTTGGTGTACTTATGCCGAATCACATTATATTGGAGGTTACCAAAGAAAGGCAATTGCTGTGGACCGTAATGGCAATGTGTACTATACGGCGGCTATTGCCAATACAGAGGTTATACCCGACGCACCTTTTCAATCCGTCTCTAACCCCGAGGATTATCTCAGCGATGAAAATTATTATACGCCTATATTGGTAAAACTGAACAGCGATGGCGAGCTGGTTTGGCGTACTTTTTTCTCTCATCATCAAACGTGGATTAGAGAAATCGCAGTCACCCAAAACAAATTGGTGGTGTATGGACAGGTCATAAAGCAATTTCCGCACGAAGTGGACCCAACTTTTTTCAGTACCGAAGGTGCTCTGATAGAAAACCCCTACCAAGACGGCTCCAATGATTTGTTTCGGGCATTTGTTAATGTGTTTAACTTTGACGGTACACGCGATTGGGGGACTTACATGAAAGATGGTTACAACTCATCTTCAGTACTAAAAGTACTGCGTACATCTGGGAACAATTTTTATATATTGCATGATAATAATGCATTTCCTTTACATGAGAATCCTTATATGGAAGTTGACGATTCAGATGTGGTAATTACCAAGTTTGGCGAAGAAGGTACACATTACTGGAGTCTGCCAACGCGGGTGAGCAATTTTGTGGTAGATGATCAAGAACAAATTTATTTATTTGACACAACAGAAGAAACGCAAGGTTATGCCACTGAAGATGCCTACCAGCCGGAAAAGTATAGCGGAATGAATACTGATGCTTTCCATCATATTGTATCGAGTGATGGTAGTGAATTGTTGTATGGCACCTATTATGGTTACGAAGGAAATGAAACCACTTCAATGATTTGGCCCATAACCAATGGGTATATTTCATTGGAAGTAACACAAAACAATTCGTCTGCGGATAATTTCATTACCCAAGGTGAGCCATTGAACGAAACATTTTCCGGAGGAAGTTACCATGGTCGTGTTTTGACATTATTTTCCGATAAACCTGCAAGTAGTACGATACATAAGCTGGAAAACGTTACACTTTACCCTAATCCGGTTATGGATATATTGTTTATTGAGCATACAGAAGGCTTTACAATTGCAGACAGCATTGAAGTGTATAATGCTTTAGGACAATGCATTATGCAAAAGAACAACATAGCTGATAATCAAATTATTTCTTTTGATACCTCATCTTGGGGCAGTGGTTATTATCTGGTCAAAGTAAAATCGGATAATAAAATCGGCACATATAAGGTTGTAAAAAAATAAATCTGTATAAAATTTGACAATACAAATAATTATATTTTCATTTGCAGAAATTTAAAAACTAACTTATTACTGTAATGAAAAAAATGTGGCGTAACATAGGGATTTTTTCTATGCTGTGTATGGCAACAACCGGCTATGCACAAGATGAGAACACAACAAAACTTTATGGAGGATTAGGAATGGGCTTAGACTATGGTGGAATTGCAGGGGCGAAAATCGAATATTTACCGATAAAAAACTTAGGTTTTTTTGCAGGGGCAGGATATAACTTGTTGTCTGCCGGTTGGAACGCGGGTGTGTCTTACAAAATATTTCTTAACGAAAAACTGTCTATCAACCCAATGGCATTTTATGGCTATAATGGGGTGTCGATTGTAGAAGGTGCCTCGAACTACAACATGACGTCTTATGGAGCAACGGTCGGAGCAAACGTGGACATAAAACTAGGGAGTAGAGGACACAAACTAAGTGTTGGTTTATTCGTGCCTTTTCGTTCCAAAGAATTTATGGACAACTATGACGCCATGAAAAATGACAGTCGAATTTCAATAGATAACGCTTTGTTGCCTGTTGCAATTAGCGTTGGTTTTAATTTTGCATTGGGCAACAATTAGAAATTTTATATATCATTTTAAAAGGACACAGAATATTCTTGTGTCCTTTTTAATTTCTACAAGTGTTTATTTTCCACAAATCACAGAAATCTCTATATTCACATCTCTTGGTAGCCGGGCCACCTGCACACATTCTCTTGCAGGAGCAGTATCCGGATTAAAATATTGGGCATACACTTCGTTAATGGCAGAAAAATCTTCCATATCTTTGATGAAGATAGTTGCTTTAACCACGTTGTCGAATGTAAATCCGGCTTCATGCAATATGTAACCGATGTTTTTCATTACCTGATGTGTTTCATCACTAATGCCGGTATTGATGAGTTGTTTATTGGCTTCGTCGTACGGAATTTGCCCGGACACAAACAACATATTACCAAATTTAACCGACTGATTATAAGGTCCGATAGGAGCAGGTGCCTGTGTGGTATTAACAATTTCTTTTTTCATGATTATCTGTAAATTCTGTCTGGTGAGTTTCGTTTTTCGTATTTAATATCCTGTAAAATAGATGAACTGATTCCGATGAAAAAGTTCCATTGTTTATTGTAACCATTTGGTATCCAAGTAAAATTCATTCGCCATGATTTCAAATCCCGTTCAAACCGCAGCTGGGTGTAGGTAACACCTTTGTTCTTGAAATCGTAACCGCTCGAAAAACCAATCATCCAGCCGGGCGAAAGGGTAATATTTCCCGAAAACATCAGTGAATTGTTACTGATTTCATTATTCCGCCTTGCATTGTTGTAGGTCAGGGAATAAGCAATAGTCAGATTCCACGGTAGGGAATTATTGTAAAATTTATCCGGTTTTCGTTCCTCTGTTTCTTCCTGGTCAAACATACTGACCCGGTTATCTGCCAAATCAACCGATTGCCCGAACAAGTCGTCGGCCCGTCCACCGCTTTGTACATTTTTCTTGGTTTTCATGTCTTTGTCCGGATTTCCGAAAAGCGGGTCGGTGCTGGATAAAGAATAGTTTACCGTCACGTTGGCACTGGTTAGCCGGAACAAACTTCCGCCATTGTCGATATTAAGCATATCAATACGTTGCCCGGAATTATTAACCGCATACGGGTCTATCGTCGTGCCGAGATTAATCTGCATTTTGTTGTTTAAAATCGTCGTTCCGGTACTGATTCGGACGGGTGCCAGCTTGAGTGAATCGGCGGTCATATTATAGCTTGTGCCGAGATTCAGGTTGTTGAGCAACATCACTTTTTTGGGTTCACCGTCAGGGGAATCATCATCACGGACTTTTGCCTCAAAGTTATTACCCAAGCTAAAACTCATCATATTGGACATTTGCTGACCGGGCGACCCGAAAATGCCGGACTGGAATCGGGTGTATTCTTCCATAGTTGTACCGTTGGCATCAATGGCATAACTGTCGTAATATTGTTCAAAACTCGGTGTGTAGGTGTAAGAAACCGAAGGACGCACCACGTGACGGATAGCTTGTATTTTTTTGTCATCGCCAAAATTAAAAGTCCCGTATAAAGTCGTTCCTAAATTGGCAGAAAAATTGTAAGTGCGAAAAGCGTCAAAACCGTTCACTCGTTCATCAATAACCCGATTTTCCTGGCTGTCATAGTATTTTTTGATGGTGTTTAGATACCAAACTTCGTTGTAGTTGGCACTCATCGATACAGAAAAATATCTGAACAATTTGAAATTGGTTGATATTGGAATGCTGTGTTGGACTCCGGTGTTCATTTCGTCAAACATTTGTTTTTTGAAAAATAAAGAGTCGGTTGTATTGATTTGATTTCTGGCACTTACATTATATTGCAGGTTGATATTCTGAAAAATACCTTTTTTACTACCATTTTTCGGGGCAAAAGGATAAATCCTGTCCACGCTGGCATTAAAATTCGGCAGCGACATGGTAATTCTTTGTGTGTTGATATTCTGGTTGTGATTGGCAGAAACCGTCATATTAACCTGAGGAACAGACTGAAATGTTTTGGAATAACTCACAGACGAGCTCATGGTATTATTCAGTGCCGCACCCATATTTTGCGTATTCATCGATTGCCGGAAATAATTGCTACTTCCCAGGTTGACCGATGCTGAAAACCGCGAAGTCGGATTGGCTTTGGCGTCTTGGCTGTGTGACCATTGAATATTGTAGTTTTGGGCTCTGAAATAATCCGGAAAACCGATTTCGCCCTCGATGAGATTTTCGTAACTCAAATTCACATAACCGGAATATTTATAGCGGTTGGCATAACTCGATTGCCCCTGCAAACGATAACTTCCGTTGGTGTAATAATCCCCGGACAAGGTCACGTCGAGTTTGTCACTAAATGCAAAATAATAGCCACCGTTTTGAAGGAAATATCCCCGTGCGTTATTTTCCCCGAAACTCGGAATAATAAAACCGGAAACCGCCCCCGACGACAGTGGAAAAAAGGCAAACGGCAATCCGATAGGTGTCGGCACGTCGGCAATAACCATATTGGTTACACCGGTAACGATTTTTTTGTTGGGAACCAGCTTCAGCTTTCGGGTTTTGAAATAATATTCAGGATTTTCAATGTCCTCGGCAGTAGTAAATATTACATTTTCCTGAAAATATGTTGAGTCATTTTCTTTTTTGGTTTTTTCTGCCATGATATTGAATTCGTCATATTTTGACCGTGTATTCCAGACAAAGGCTTTCTGACTGTTCATATTAAACCGAATCGAATCTGGTTGTGCTTGCTGTGCACCTTGTTTAAATTCAGGTAATTGAGTGTAGTTTCCTAAAGAATCTTTAATCCTTCCGGCATAAAGTTCTTCTTTTTCGTAATTATAAACGATAATTCCGGCTTTTAATTCAAAATCCTGATACTTGAAAACCGCTTCGTTATATAAAGTAAGGGTCTTATTTTTTTGGTCTAATTTTTCATAATCTTTCGCATCGCGGTAAACAATCGCCTCCAAACCTTGTTTTGGTTTTGATTTAGAATGATTTTTAATAGAATCGTTGGCAGTTATATTATTACTTTCAATAAAAAGGCTATCTTGTTTGTTTTCAATGGATATAGAATCTTTTTTTGACGGTATTTCCTGTGCGTGCATGAAAAAACCGCACCCTAAAATACAAAAAGTATGTAAAACGATATATATAACTTTTGTTTGCAATTTGTATAAATAGTATTTTTGTAGCTGAGGTTTGAAATTCAGTGTTCAAACTTACGTATATTTTTTTTGATAAAAATTATTTTTGCAGAGAATTTAATAAAACAAAACGAGCAATGATACAAAATGGTTTAAAGTATTTTTTGATTACACTTCTTCTGGCTTTCGGTCAGCTTAGCCATGCACAAAAGTTTAAAGTAGTGCTTGATCCTGGGCACGGAGGAAAAGATTTCGGAGCGGTGCGTACACCGTATGTAGAGAAAAAAATTGTGCTTGATGTAGCATTGAGAGTTGGCGAAATCTTAGAAAAACACAAAGATATCGAAGTGATTTATACCCGAAAAACTGATGTGTTTATTGAATTGAGAAAAAGAAGTGAAATCGCTAACAAAGCTAAAGCAGACTTATTTGTATCGGTTCACACGAATGCCTACAACGGTACGGAAGCCGTCGGGGCTGAAACATTCGTGATGGGAACGAGTAAAAACGCCTCGCATCTGGAAGTAGCCAAACGAGAGAATGCCGTAATTACCTTGGAGGACGATTATCAGATGAAATATGAAGGTTTCGACCCGAACAAACCCGAAACGATTATCGGTTTGACCTTATTGCAAGACCAATATATCGCCCAAAGTATTGATTTAGCAAGTCGCTTGCAAACCAAATTTACCTATGATTTGAAAAGAAGAAACAGAGGCGTAAAACAAGCACCTTTTTGGGTGTTGCACTCTGTGTTTATGCCGAGTGTGTTGATTGAACTGGGCTTTGTATCTAATTCAGAAGAAGGGAAATATCTTGATTCGGACCGAGGCAAGCAGGAACTGGCACAGTCTATCGCTCAGGCAATTATTGATTATAAGAAAATTCATCAGAACTCGGAACCGGAACCTGCACCAAAAACAAAAGAGCAACCAAAACCTGAGGTAGTGGAAGAACCTAAAGTTGTACACGATACGAATGATGAAACAATTAAAGGAGTAGAATTTATGGTACAAATCGCTGCAAGTAGCCGAAAAATAGAAACTGTACCATCTAATTTTAAAGGATTATCGAATGTGACAATGATACAGGAAGGTAGTTTGTATAAATATTTGTACAGACGAACCAAAAATTATGAAGTTGCCAAAGAAGCCTTGACAGAAGCGAAAAAGCATTATCCGACTTCATTCCTGGTGGCATATAAAGACGGTAAGAAAATATCCATTCAGGAAGCACTAAAAAATAACTAAATTAACGAAGCTTTGAAAATAACTAAAGAAATAAAAACAGCATTATTGGTATTGGGCTCATTGGCAATACTGATTTGGGGCTACAACTTTTTGAAAGGAAAAGATTTGTTCGGTAACAACAGAATCTTTTATGTAACCTATGAAAATGTGGAAGGACTGACCCAGGCATCTACCGTAACGCTCAACGGAATGGTTGTCGGGAAAGTCAATAAAATATCCATAGGTGACAATGCCAAAATTGTAGTTGAAATATCTATCAATAACCCGATAGACATACCTGCATCAACAGTAGCGGAAATTTATTCGCCGGGAATGCTGGGTGGAAAGCAAATCGGATTAATCGTGGATTATTCAGATACTAATCTGGCTAAAAATGGCGATTATCTGGTTTCCGGAATCAAATTGGGCATAGTGGACGGGTTGTCCGGAAAAGCCGACCCGATTATGATTAAGCTTGATTCTGTCCTATATAATGTAAACAAACTGGTTGTAGGGCTCAACAATACCTTGGACGACGATTTGAAAAACAGCTTGCACAACAGCTTGGCAGAACTCAACCAAACGTTGAAAAACGCTACGCAAATCACAAGCGGATTCAACAGAATTGTCGGTGATAATGAACAAAAAATCGGGACAATCGTTTCAGATTTTGAACAAACGTCTGGTAATCTGAAAACTATGAGCGACCAGCTGGCTCAGGCAGATTTGAAATCAACTTTGGATAAATTTGAACAAACAGCTGAAAGCCTGAGTGCCATGATGGCAAAAATTGATAATGGAGAAGGTAATCTCGGCAAACTCATCAATGATGAACAGCTGTACAACAACCTTGAAGGTACCTCAAAAGAACTGAATCAGCTGATTGAAGATATTAAACTTAATCCGAAAAGGTATATTCATATCTCGGTGTTTGGTAAAAATCCCGGACCATACGAAGAACCTAAAAAATAAACAACACACACAACAAATACAACAAAAATACTATTAACAAAATACGTTCTAAATATGCAAATCATTAGCAGTATTATCTTTGTGATTCTGGCTGTGGCAGGTTTCGGAATTTTCGCTGTAAATGCCAGGAAAATCTACCGCAATATTATGCTCGGACAATCGGTAAACAGGACAGACCGCCCTGCTGACCGATGGAAAAATGTGCTACTCATAGCATTCGGACAAAAGAAAATGTTTGCCCGACCTGTGCCAGCATTATTGCATCTTGCTATTTATGTGGCATTTATGATTACGCAAATCGAACTCATCGAGATTTTTATCGACGGGATTTTCGGTACACACCGGATATTCAAAGAGCCACTCGGAGGTTTCTACACCTTTATGATTAGCCTCATCGAAATTCTTTCGGTTGGGGCATTGACAGCAACAATCATTTTTTTATACCGAAGAAATTTGTTGAAACTGCCACGTTTGAACATGAAAGAAATGCTCGGCTGGCCGAAAAAAGATGCCAACCTGATTTTGATAATGGAAATCATTCTGGTGCTATGTATTTTTACCATGAACGGAACTGATGAAGTGCTGTATAATATGGGGAAATCCCATTTTGAAGGACAGGGAAGTTTCGGATTTACGGTTTCGCAACATTTAGGACCGGCAGTATTTGGTTCGCTGAGTGAAGGAACGCTGCATATTCTGGAGAGAGTAGGGTGGTGGGGACACTTTATGATGGTTTTGGCATTTTTGAATTACCTGTATTTTTCCAAGCATTTACATATTCTATTGGCTTTTCCGAATACCTATTTTGCCAATTTGAACCCGGAAGGACAATTCGATAATCTGGAATCAGTAACCAATGAAGTTAAGTTGATGATGGACCCGAATGCTGACCCTTTCGCAGCTCCCGCTCCGGACGAAAATTCGGTTCCGGCAAAATTCGGTGCATCAGATGTAATGGATTTGAACCGGGTACAGCTACTCAATGCTTATACTTGCACCGAATGCGGTCGTTGTACATCGTCTTGCCCGGCAAATATTACCGGGAAAAAACTATCACCGCGTTTAATTATGATGAAAACCCGTGACCGCCTGGAAGAAGTTGGTAAAAATATAGATGCCAATAAAGGTACATTTGTTGATGATGGCAAATCATTATTGAACGATTATATTACGCCGGAAGAATTATGGGCATGTACGACTTGTAATGCTTGTGTGGAGGAATGTCCGGTGCAGATAAGTCCGCTTTCTATTATTATGGATATGAGAAGATTCCTTGTTATGGAACAAAGTGCTGCTCCGGTCGAATTGAATAATATGATGACCAATATCGAAAACAACGCAGCACCATGGCCATATAATCAGATGGACAGATTAAACTGGAAAGACGAAAATTAATCAAAACTAAAAAGAAAAATTATGTCAGAAAATTTGATAGTACCCACTATGGCCGAAATGATGGCAAAAGGAGAGCAACCCGACGTATTGTTTTGGGTAGGGTGTTCGGGCAGTTTTGATGACAGAGCCAAAAAAATTACCAAAGCGTTCGTAAAAATTCTCAATAAAACCGATGTGAAATTTGCTGTTCTCGGAGCAGAAGAAGGCTGCACCGGCGACCCGGCAAAAAGAGCAGGAAACGAGTTTTTATTTCAAATGCAGGCTATGATGAACATTCAGGTGCTTGATGGTTACGAAATAAAGAAAATCGTAACAGCCTGTCCACATTGTTTCAATACGTTGAAGAACGAATATCCCGGATTGGGCGGAAAATATGAAGTGGTGCACCACACCCAGTTTTTGAAATCACTTTTAGATGAAGGAAAATTGTCCATTGAAGGTGGTAAATTTAAAGGAAAACGGATTACTTTTCACGACCCTTGCTACCTCGGAAGAGCCAACAAGGTTTATGAAGCACCCAGAGAATTAATCCGGAAACTCGATGCCGAGCTGGTAGAAATGAAACGCTCGAGAGCCAACGGATTGTGTTGTGGCGCCGGTGGTGCACAGATGTTCAAAGAACCGGAAAAAGGTAACAAAGATATCAATATGGAACGCACCGAAGATGTGATGGAAGTAAAACCCGATATCGTTGCTGCCGGGTGTCCGTTTTGTAATACTATGCTGACAGACGGAGTGAAATTTAACCACAAGCAAGAAGAAATAGAAGTTTTAGATATCGCAGAACTAATTGCTAATGCAGAAGACCTATAATTATGTATATACCATTTAACGAAATGCCCAAAGAGGCACGAATATGGATTTATCCGTCCAACCGTAAATTGACCGACCAGGAGGTAGGGGAAATTACGGATATATTAACCCATTTTGTTGGCGAGTGGGCAGCTCACAGCACACCGTTGAAAGCCTCGTTTGAAATCAGACACAATCGTTTTATCGTGTTGGCGGTGGACACAGACTATCATGCGGCGTCCGGTTGTTCTATCGATGCTTCGGTTAAAGTTATTCAGCAAATCGAGCAAAAATACGGTATAGATTTGCTGGATAAAATGAATGTAACATACAGAACCGGCGAATTTATTGCTCATAAACCATTGATTGATTTCAAAAAAATGGCAAAGGCAAAAGCAGTAAACGGACAAACCATCGTGTTCAATAACTTAGTTAACACTATTGAAGAATACGAAAATTACTGGGAAGTGCCGGCAGAAGAAAGCTGGCATGGACGATTTTTCTGATGAAAAAAGCGTGTTAGAATTTTACTAAAAAACTTCGCAAATCAGAAGATTATCCTTAAATTTGAATAAAACATTTTTCGCAGAATGAACTATACAGATATTATTATCGCAATCATTGACCGAACTCAGGTAATATACGAGTGGTTTGTCAAAATTTTTGGGTACATTGCCGATTGGTTTGACCGGTTTAAGGACTTTATTTTAGAGTTGGTAGAAACTATCAAGGATAGATTCTTTACCAAAGAAGATTTGGATTCCTACCTTAAAAACTATTTAGAAACCGAACATAATTTTATTTGATTTCGGATAAGTAGATAACAATATGAAAGATTTACTCGGACGGGCTATTTTGGATTATCAAATCCGGAAAAAGCCCGTTTTTATTGATACATGCACCAACCTGACTGATTGGGACGAATTGGAAATCGCTTATTTCTTTCGTGATTATAACGAGATGCCCCAAATTGAACAAAAAGCGTTGGATTTGTGTAAGGGAAAAGTGCTTGATGTTGGTTGCGGTGCCGGTAGCCACGCTTTGCATTTACAGAAAAAAGGAGTTGAATTAACTGCCATAGATATTTCTGCTCATGCGGTCGAAGCGTGTAAAAACAGAGGAATCAACAATGTTTATTGCAAAAATGTGTTGGACATAGCTGAAAAATATGATACTATTTTGATGCTGATGAATGGCACAGGCATTTTTCAAACTTTGAACCAAACTTCCGAATACCTGCAATTACTCAAATCGTTGCTGAATCAAGGCGGACAAATTCTGATTGATAGTTCTGATTTAATTTACTTATTTGATGAGGACGAAGACGGCAGTAAATGGATTCCGTATGACGGGAAATATTACGGCGAATTGGATTTTACGATTCGATACAATAACGATGAGGAAAGTTTTCCGTGGTTGTATCTTGATTTCAATACTTTAAAAAGAGCTTGCGATGCCAATCAGCTTAACTGTGAATTAATTGTTGAGGGCGAAAATTATGATTATCTGGCGAGGATAACGATGGAGTAGCTATGGCTTTCTTACAACCGGGATAATCTCACCTTTTGCTAAACAATAATGCTTGATATCTGAATCACTGAGGGTTTTTGTGTAATCTATTGCTTGAACTTCAAAACCGATATTTTGTAATTTGTCGAAATAATCTCTGCCATAAACCCGGACATGGTCATACTGCCCGAAAATTTTTGCCCGCTCTTTTCGGTCGGTAATGGAATCATCTTCAAATGTTGTTTCACGTGACAAATCCTGTGGAATTTGCAAAACAGCCCAGCCACCTGATTTCAATACTCTGAATAATTCCTGCATAGCCTTGGTGTCGTCAGGAATATGTTCCAGAACATGATTACAAAAAATCACGTCAAATTCGTTGTCATAAAAAGGTAAATTGCAAATATCAGCTTTCACATCTGCCAATGGGGAAGATAAATCTGTTGCGGTATAATCCAGGTTTTTTTGCTGGCGAAATCGCTGGTAAAAAGCCTGTTCGGGAGCGAAATGCAACATTTTTTTCGGAGCTGTAAAAAAATCGGTTTCATTTTTCAGATACAACCAAAGCAAACGGTGCCTTTCCAGTGATAAAGTGCTTGGCGACAGCACATTTTCTCTTTGATTTTCATAACCATAAGGCAAAAATTTCCGAAAACTTTTTCCGTCAATAGGGTCGGTGTAACGGTTTCCTCTCAGCCAGATGACCAACAACGGGCGAACGATATAGCTCATTCTGATGAGTATCGGTCGCGGAATGATGTTGAGTAGGGTTTTGAAAAGTCGTTTCACTTTTTAAAGATAAAAAAAGCCACGGATTAAAGAGGTTAATTCGTGGCGAAATATTTTTTATAAACAATCATTAATACTTTTAGCAACGGCTGAAAATTCTTCCTGAGTGAGCGTTTCTTTTTTCTCAAAACGCATATCGTCCATACTTTGCAAAGGAATCAAATGTACATGAACGTGCGGAACTTCCAGACCGACAACTGCCATTCCTACGCGTTTGCACGGAACAGCTTTTTCTATCGCCTGAGCCACATCATAAGAAAAATCCATCAAACGGGAATAAGCTGTCTTGTCCATATCAAAAATCTTATCGATTTCTTTTTTTGGTACGCACAAAGTATGTCCTTTCGCATTCGGGTTAATATCCAGAAATGCAATAAATTCATCGTTTTCTGCCACTTTGTGACAAGGAATTTCCCCTGAAATGATTTTTGTGAATATACTGCTCATTGTTTAGTCTCTTGAGATTTCCAAAATTTCAAATGTAATCGTTCCGTTCGGTACCGTTATTTCGGCAGTATCGCCTACCGATTTACCCAACAAACCTTTTCCGATTGGGGAAGTTACGGAAATTTTTCCTGATTTCAAATCTGCTTCACTTTCAGCAACCAACGTATAGGTCAGTTCCATTTTATTAGCCAGATTTCTGATTTTTACTTTAGACAAAACCAATACTTTGGAGTTGTCGAGCTGTGATTCGTCAATGATTCGGGCGTTGGCAAGCAGCTCTTCCATTTTGGCAATCTTCATTTCCAATAAGCCCTGAGCTTCTTTCGCAGCATCATATTCAGCATTTTCAGACAAATCGCCTTTGTCTCTCGCATCAGCAATCGCCTGAGAAGCCTTCGGACGTTCAACCGCCTTTAGTTGTTCCAATTCGTCTTTCAGTTTTTTAAAACCTTCTTCGGTGTAATAGGATATCTTACTCATATTTTTTTCGTTATATAAACAGAAAAAATCCCACCAAACGGGATTTCGTTTTCTGATTGAATTAATATTTCGTGTTAAATAATTTCCGGTACAAATTTAAAATAATAAATTTGTTTTTCAAACGTTTTTCTATGAAAAAGATTTTTGCTTATTTATTTGTGATAGTGTTATTTAGCTGTTCAAAAGATGATTGGGAATATTACAATCCATATCTGCCTGACTATGCGGTTAATTATCACGTTAATTTGGATTTACCTCAATTTCATCAGTTGCAGTACGGTGCTGCAGCAGTGTATATCGGCGGGGACGGTATCGGCATCAACGGCATTATTCTGGTTAATACAGGGGTTGGTTTTGTGGCTTATGATGCGACTTGTTCTAATCATCACATAGAAAATTGTTCAATTCTTTCGTTGAATGGTCTGGAGGCAACCTGCAACTGCGAACATGCACTCACTTATCTGCTCATTGGCGGTAATGTTGTGCCTGATTCTGAGAATTCAGATGAGAAATACTATCCGTTAAAGCCTTATCGCGTGATACAAAACGGAAATGTGCTTGTGATTACGAATTAACTCAATATATACGTTAAAAACATCTATCTGCGGATAAAATAAATCATTAACCCGAACGCAAATAAATATTAAAACGAATTAGTTTTTCATCATCTCATACATTTCCAACGCCTTTCCGTCGGTCAGGAGTGAAATGTAAGTGCAAATATTTAGCAAACGTTCATACAGTGGTTTGTTGGTGTCGGTGTATCGGGCAGGAATCATTCTGAGCAACAGATTGTCGATGTGTGTATTTTTTTGCTCACATTTATT
Source organism: Avrilella dinanensis (assembly GCF_002807015.1). Taxonomy (GTDB): domain Bacteria; phylum Bacteroidota; class Bacteroidia; order Flavobacteriales; family Flavobacteriaceae; genus Flavobacterium; species Flavobacterium dinanensis. Next base: position 2,256,522 of record NZ_NIPO01000001.1, read on the forward strand.
TTCGACTGCTGTAATTGCACGTTCCAGTAAAGTGTGTAAAACTTGGTAACCTTTGATTTCCTTGACCATAACCTCGTTGCTTTGATAAATTTTCTTCACACTAAGGTCAATGATTTTTTTCAGCTCGCCGGCTTGCCGAATGGCATCGGTCAGTGATTGGTTGAATTCGCCACGCAGAATTTCTTCCTCATGTGCAAGAAAAATCGTTTTACATTCATTGATAAGATGTCCGACGCACAAAGCCCGTAGATAAGCTACTTTCTCATTGATACTGTCCAGATGAGCATAAACTTCTTGTTTGATTCGTCCGGAAACGATGTTTTCCAGCATCGGAATACCAATTTCAGCCGGAATCCAGCCAAGGTTGATACCATCTTCAAAATCAATAATGGTATAGCAAATATCATCGGCGGCTTCAACCAGAAAAGCCAGTGGGTGTCTGTGATAGCGAATGTTTTCGCCTGTTTTTTGGATTAGTCCTAATGTTTGGGCAATATCTTCGAATTTAGATTTATCTGCTTGAAAAAAGCCGTATTTTTTATCGGAAATATCCGCTGATGGTTTTTTAGGCAGGCTTTCTTTAGGATATTTCATAAAAGTGCCCAAAGTGGCATAAGAAATCCGCATTCCGCCATCGTCGAGTTTGCCCGAATTGGTCAGAATGTGAAAGCCGTTGGCATTTCCTTCAAAATCAATCAAATCCTGCCATTGCTTGTCAGTCAACTGATTTTGATATTGTTTGCCTTTTCCGTGTTTGAAAAAATCCCCGATAGCTTTTTCGCCCGAGTGCCCGAAAGGCGGATTTCCAATGTCGTGACACAAACAAGCTGCTGCCACAATCGCCCCGAAATCGTTGAGTGTGTAACCGTTTTCAGTTAGTTCTGGGTATTTTTTCAGTAACTCCAGTCCTGCCAATCGCCCTAAAGACCGTCCGACAACCGATACTTCAAGGCTGTGCGTGAGCCGTGTGTGAACGAAATCAGTTTTGGAATGTGGAATAACCTGTGTTTTGTCTTGCAAACTGCGGAAAGGCGACGAGAAAATAATCCGGTCGTAATCGACTTCAAAACCCAATCTTGTTGCGTTTTCTTCGTTACGAGGTCTTTCCTTTTTATCGTTGTATTTTTTCAGGGACAACAGTTGTTGCCAATTCATTTTATTGCTCATCTTGCGGTAAATGTTCTTTGATGATGTTTTGTTTGACTGTTTTGTAGAAAGTATCTTTGGCTTCGGCATACGAAATATTGTACCATTTTTCTTTGGGTAAATATTTTTCCGGAATATTTTTACTCAAAACCGTATAAAGTTCGTCGAGCAATTCCGGTTGTGGTTTTTCAAATTTAATCTGCCATTCAAAACGTCGGCGAAGTGCTTCGTCAATCTCGTTAATCCGGTTGGTAGCGGCTATCAGAATTGATTTTTCCGGAAAATAATCCATGAGTTGTATGATGGCATTAACGACCCGCTTCATTTCTGCGTTGTCTTTGTTGTCGGCATCGCGGATTTGCCCGAGCGAATCAAACTCATCAAGCAGTAAAACCATACTTTCATATTGCGATTCTTTGAACAAAACTTCTAAATTTTTGGAAGTTTCCCCAAGCTTGGAAGACACCACCGTTGCCAGATTGACAATAATCAATTTTTTATTGAGATGATTGGCAACCACTTTAGCAGTCATGGTTTTTCCGCAGCCGCTGTCGCCATGCAGCAATAATTTGTTGGAAACAGGCAATCGGTATTGTTTGAAAATATCCTTGAATTGCTGTTCGTTCAAAAATGATTTGAGATGAGATTTTATTTCTTCCGAAGCCACATAATCTTCAAAAGTAACATCGGAACGGTCGATATAATAATTGGAATTACTCATTGAGTTGTTTTCCTTGTTTAGTATGTTCTACAAACTACAAAAATAGTGAAATTGTTTGAAATTTAGCTTGTTTATTTATTTGAGATTTATAACGGTTTGAGTATGGGATTTCCGAGCAGATATTAAAAAAAATGGTTGTTTTTAGAATTTGTGTTCTTTTAGTTTTTTGGTCAGTAGGTTGTATAGCTCGTCAAAGTTTGTTTGTAATGAATTTGCCGAAATGTTAATGGGTGAACCATAGTTTTTATAATTCATTTCCATTCCTTTTCTTTTTATTGGATTAGTTATTTTATTTATATATTCTTGAGGATTTTTTACAACGAACATCAGGAATTTTTGGTTTGCTACTTGAATAGTTCTGATTTCTTTAATATCTGTCCACAAAACAAGTCCCGCAGAAACACCGCTTGAATTATCGATTATTCCCTGATGATTAATAATAAGTCCTGCATTTTTGTCTGAAAGTTTACGAAATATAAGAACCGCTATAAGTCCGAAAAACAGAATTGATACAAATCCTACGATGGAAATTAGGGTAGAGTTACTAAAAATTGGATTGCTGATTTTCGATGGATTGCTTATAAACCAAATACCAAGTCCAACGAAAACAATTGAACCTAAAAGTATTAAAGTCATTTTCTTTTTACTCAATGGTATTTCAATTTGTCTGTTTTGTGTCATAATTTTTCTTTGTTTTATTTTACAAAATCTGCTTGTTTCCGGAGTATATTCCTGATGTAAACCGAATTTTCAGAATATGCTAGCACAGCTTTTATAGGGATGGTAATTTTATCAATTATGCTTACTTGTTCGCCATAGGGATGAATTATTGAATAATCTTGTGGGGGATAAAGTTTTATGGTAGTTGCATAAAACTTGCACCTATGATTTTTAATGTATCGTCAAAGCGTTTCCAAACCCTAAAATAACGAAATGTTCCTTCTAATGGTGTTCCCGTCATTTTTCCTTTCGCTGTCATAGTTACGATTGAAAGTGCTGTGTTGCCTGTTATTTTAATGTCGTTAATTTCCGTGGACGCCTCTTCAATAATCATTGTTTTTGCTCTGTGAGCATTTAAATCCATTTGCTTCGTTAGAATTTCTCCTGTTGGTGCAACTGCAACTAAGTCATCGTGTAATAGTTGATCTAAAATCTCTACATTGCTTACGAGTTGAGCCGAAAAAAGTTTGTTTTCGGCTTCAATAACATCTTCTTTGGTAATTTTTAGTTTGTTCATCTTTCAATTTTGCCATTTAGTTTTTCCGTTCTCGTCAAACATTTGAATGGTAGGATTCCCTAAACTGTCGACTTTTAAAACAATTCTCGGCACTTCATTGTGGTCTTTCATAATCAGTGAGGCATTGCCATTTTCTGTCATCAGATTGATTCTGTCGATGTTATGCCCGGGTTTGCCCGAAAGATCTTTGTCATTGATGAATAAACCGGCTCTGAAATAATTGTCGTGCTTATTATCTTGTGCCAAAATTCCGATAGCGTCTGCATTCTGGTAATCAAATGCCAGGGCGTTCAAATTGGTTTCCTCATTATCAGTTATCGCCAAACCTCCTCTTTCATCTCCATTTTTGTCATAAAAAATAAGACCGGCTGGTTTGTAAGCCCTCTGAAAAGTCTTCCCTCCGACAATAGGATCAGGAATACACTTGGTATTTGCAATGACGATTCTGTTATTTCCCGTATCGTCTTTTATAGTTATCTTCTCGGCTTCCATAAAGGTGCTTGACTTGTCATTTAAAAGCATATAGGATAGTATGGAAACAAGTACGATATTGAGCAGTAAAAGTGCTCCAAATAGAAGTTTAAAAAATGTAGATGTTGTTTTCATAATTAAAAATATTTATATTGGGTTTGTTTTAAGTTGTTTATTATCAATAATATATAATGTTAAATTAATATTTTAAGCTTTTCGGGGTCGATAACAGCATCAATCCGGATAATCTTGTTTTCATATATGTCAAAAATCTGGCACGACTCAATCACACCACCTTGTATAAATAGCACTGCGGGCTGATGGTTAATCATAGTCAATTTAATTTCTAAAGCACTGTTATATGTTTGATGTACATACATTAATAATTTACTTACCTGATCAGCACCTATACATTCTTTCGCGACCACTTTAACCTTAGTACCACCGTCAGCATAAAACCGAATATCCTTGGCTAGTAATGTTTTCACCTCTTCGGTGTTGTCATTTCTGATGGCATTGATTAATTTCTTTACTGTATCAGACACTGCCGGCTGAAAATGTCTTTTGGATATGTTTCCTATTGCTTTCAACCTTTCTTTGGCTCTGCTCAAAATTTTTCTGGAATTCTCAGTAGTCAATGACAGTATTTCTCCGATCTCTTCGTGTGAGTGCCCAAAACCTTCTTTTAAAATAAAAACGGCCCGTTCTTTGGGATTGAGTTGCTCCATTCTTGCCAATAACGAAAAATTAAAAATTTCCTGATGTTGCAAATCCTCATCGGTAATCACAGGTTCAGGTAACCAAACGTCAGCCGGAACCGTTTTGTTCTGCTTTTGTTTTAGTTTGATTGCCTGATTGATCACGCTCTTGATCAGATAATTCTTGGGATTATTTACGATACCTGACGATACTTTAGAAAACTGAATGACTACGTCCTGAATGACATCTTCAGCATCTTCTACTGTCCCTAACACATTATAGGCATAAGGAAACAGCATACGCTGATAATTTTCAATGGAAATACTCATCATGATCGTATTGTTTTAGGCTTTGGATAATTAATCAAAGATATAGCTAAAAGAATAAATGAACGCTTCATTAATGACATATTTCAGCAAGTTTTTATTCATTAATTCGGACTTTTGACAGCCAAAGCTTCGATTTCTATCAACATGCCATCTATGGCTAATTTAGGAACAGGTATTAATGTGTTGATAGGAAAATTTTTCTCTGGCCATACCTTATTAAACTCTTCTACAATGATGTTTAATTTCTCCTCATCATGATCCACGACCAAAGTAGTTAATTTAACCACGTTGTTCATGTTAAGATTTTCGGTGGCAAGTGCGTCCTTGATATTCTTTAAAGAAAATGCCAGCTGCCTTCTAAAATCGGGACTCAGTTTACCTTCTGTATTTTCTTCGCCACCTTGTCCGGCAACAAAAATTAGCTTGTAGCCTTCCGGAACGGTAACCATATGAGAAAATCCGTATGGACTGGGATCGAATAGAGACGAAGGATTTTTAAATTCCTGTGCTTGAGTTGTCATAGTAAAAATTATAGCGGTTAAAAAAAATAAGTGTTTCATAAGTTCTTTTAAATAGTATTTTCGACATACGTCCCTGGTATCGCACCAATCGTTTTATTAATCCTGTTCCAGGCATTGATTTGCGTAATTACCAGAGTTAGAATAGATATTTGTTCTATAGAGAAATGTTGTTGTAGCAAAGCATAAAGGTGATCATTGATTTCTTTCTGATGAGCTAAGGTCAAATTTTCTGCAAATTCCAATGTGACTTTTTCGTAATCTTCAAAATACGGACATTCTTTATAGGCAATAAGCGTATGCAACCTTAATTCGGTCTCTCCAAGAGCCAACGCTTCTTTGTGGTGCATATCCAGGCAGTATCCACATTTGTTTATTTGTGAAACTCGGTATTTTACTAATTCAATCAGCTTTAGGTCAAGTCCTGATTTCATTATATACAATTCCGTTTTCATCATGCCATCCAATAATCCTTTTGGCATCTGGCTTAAGTCAATTCGTGTGTTCATAAAACTTCTTTTTATTATAATAGATCCTGTTTTCTATAAAACGTGACACATTTTATTAAAATTACCCAATGTGCATTATGAATTAAAAAACAAAAAAGTTGTTCATTTGATTGAAAATCAGTAAATTGTTTTAACTGCAAAACATTTACAATGAACAACTTAAACGCAAATTACGAAAGAATTTTGGAAATATTGAGAAAAATATCAACAGCCTGAATGTGGTTCTTATTATCTGGGGAGTTATTCTCGTAGGTCATTTTATCATTTTTTTGCTGACGAGAAAAAAAGCAATAAACAATTTAGACAAAGATGACTTGTTTGATTAAGAGGAGAAAAGAATTAGCCATGAATTACACTAATTCATGGCTAATTAGTTAAAACCGGTATCCGGCTTTGAATCCGGCTCTGAAAACAAAGTTATTAAAATCTTTGTTGTCCACGCCGTTTTTGCCTTTTACTTCCCATTTCCAGTTATATCCAGCGAAAACATCAAGGCTTATTCCTGAACCCACATCAATTTTGTAACCGAAATCGCCGTTAATCAAACTCCAATAACTGTATTTTCCGTCACCTGCTCCGGGTAAATTGTTGTCAAATCGGGTTTGTGAATAAGAAAGGTAGCTTTGACTGTAAAATCCGGTTTTCTTTCCGCGTTGCAGATAGGTTCTTGTACCTAAATCTATTCCGAAACCTTTTCCGTTTTCATCAAAAAGACTGTTTTTGTATTCTAAATCAGTCATGTAAACCGCAAAAATAACAGAAGTGTTGCGTTTTGCTGCTTTCAGTTCGCTTTCCTTCTCGAAGGATAATCCGTAAAACATCGGTTCGGAATAACCTCCCATGGCGGAAATGGTAATTCCTTCTTTAGAAACATCGTTGGTTTCCTTTTGCTGAGCAGTAGCAACTACTGACAATGCCAGTGTACATAAAGTGAAAATCTTTTTTCTCATGATATATTGTTTTTGAGTTTTGTTAAGCCATAACAAAATCTTTGCCAGAAATAAATTTAAGCTGAAAAATAAATATTTTAAAAATTAACAAGTAAATAGTATGCTTGCATAATATATTTCGTATATTTGGTTTCATATAAATTTGAAAATGAAAGAAAAATCTATAGATTATACACTCAAAAATACGTGGCAGGCAATCGCCCGAATGTATAATGAAGAAGCGGGGAAATACGGAGCTTCTATGTCTATTGGATACGCTTTGCTGAGCATTGACAAAGAGGGAACCTCTTCAACTGCTCTCGCTCCGAAAATGGGAATGGAGCCAACGAGCTTGACTCGAACACTTAAATCTATGGAAGAAAAAGGCTTGATTGTTCGTAAAAAAAATCCAAAAGACGGGCGAGGAGTTATCATTCATCTGACAAAATTAGGACAAGAAAAAAGAGAATTATCCAAACAGACCGTTTTGCGGTTTGACGAGGTTATCAAACAGAATATCTCAGAAGAAAAACTAAACATTTTCAAAGAAGTATCTGAAACGATAAACACATTAATAAGTAAGAAAAAAATATATTAATTTAAAGAGTAAGAAAGTTGAAAAGTTATAAAGCTTTGTAACCTTAAACTTGAAACAAAATAAACTAAAAAAAAATGAAAAGACTAATCAAAAAAGTAGCTGTAATCGGATCTGGAATTATGGGTTCGGGAATTGCCTGCCACTTTGCCAATATCGGAGTGGAAGTGTTGCTTTTGGATATTATCCCGAAAGAGCCGAACGAGGCTGAACTCAAAAAAGGACTGACTATCGAAAGTAAGGCTGTACGAAACAGAATTGTAAACACAAATCTGCAAACTGCTTTAAAATCAAGTCCTTCGCCTATTTATCATCAGAAATTTGCGTCCCGAATTACAACGGGAAACACAACCGATGATTTGGAAAAAATCAAAGACGTGGATTGGATTATTGAAGTTGTAGTCGAAAGATTGGACATCAAAAAAGCCGTTTACGAGCAAATCGAAAAGTACCGCAAACCGGGAACTTTGATTACGTCAAATACTTCGGGAATCCCGATTAAATTTATGAGTGAGGGACGAAGTGAAGATTTCCAAAAGCATTTTTGTGGAACGCACTTTTTCAATCCGGCTCGTTATCTAAAACTTTTTGAGATTATTCCAACTGAAAATACTTCTCAAGAAGTTCTTGATTTCTTGAATGAATACGGAGAAAAGTTTTTGGGAAAAACGTCTGTAATTGCTAAAGACACACCTGCTTTTATCGGAAACCGCATCGGGATTTTCGGAATTATGAGTCTTTTCCATTTGGTTAAGGAAATGGGGCTTACCGTTGAAGAAGTTGATAAATTGACAGGACCTGTTATCGGTCGTCCGAAATCGGCAACTTTTAGAACGGTTGATGTGGTTGGATTAGATACGCTTGTTCACGTGGCAAACGGATTGTACGAAAACTGCCCGAATGACGAGGCTCACGAATTGTTTAAATTGCCCGATTTCGTCAAAACGATGTTGGAAAATAATTGGTTCGGAAGTAAAACAGGAGAAGGGTTTTACAAAAAAGTTGATAAGGATATTTTGGCTCTCGATTTGAATACATTGGAATATCGCCCTCAAAAAAAAGCCTCTTTTCAGACTTTGGAGCTTACCAAAACGATTGACAAACCGATTGACCGATTTAAGGTTTTGGTAAAAGGAACGGACAAAGCGGGAGAATTTTACAGAAAGAATTTTACAGCTATGTTTTCGTATGTATCGAACAGAATTCCCGAAATTTCCGATGAATTGTATAAGATTGATGATGCGATGAAAGCAGGTTTCGGCTGGGAAAACGGACCTTTTGAGATTTGGGACGCTATCGGAGTGGAGAAATCGCTGGCTCTTATGGAAGCTGAAAACCATAAACCTGCCTTATGGGTTACCGAAATGATTTCAAACGGAATTAAAAGTTTCTATACTGTTAAAGACGGAGCTACCTATTATTATGATATTCCGTCAAAATCGTACAAAAAAGTTTCGGGACAAGATGCCTTTATTATTTTGGATAATATTCGGGAAACTAAAACTATTTGGAAAAACAATGAGGCTGAAATCCAAGACCTTGGAGACGGTATTTTAAACATTGAGTTTAAGTCAAAAATGAACTCTATCGGAAGCGGTGTTTTGCAGGGAATCAACAAAGCGATTGATTTGGCTGAAAAGGATTATCAGGGGTTGGTAATCGGAAATCAGGCAACTAATTTTTCGGTCGGGGCAAATATTGCAATGATATTTATGCTGGCTGTCGAGCAGGAATATGACGAATTGAATATGGCTATCCGAATGTTCCAAAACACGATGATGAGAATCCGTTATTCGGGAATTCCTGTCGTGGCTGCACCTCACGGAATGACTCTCGGAGGAGGTTGCGAAATCTGTCTTCACGCAGACAAAGTTGTAGCGGCTGCCGAAACCTATATCGGATTGGTAGAATTCGGAGTGGGTGTAATTCCGGGAGGTGGAGGCTCTAAAGAGATGACCGTTCGTGCAGCTGATTTGTTCCGTAAAAATGACGTGGAGCTGAATGTTTTACAGGAGCATTTTCTCACAATCGGAATGGCAAAAGTAGCAACTTCGGCTTATGAGGCTTATGATACGAACATTTTCCAAAAAGGAAAAGACGTGGTTGTCGTGAATAAAGACCGACAAATTGCAGAGGCTAAAAAACACGCTTTGCTAATGGCAGAATCTGGATATACACAACCTGCACAACGCAACGATATTAAAGTTCTCGGAAAACAGGCTCTCGGAATGTTTTTGGTTGGAACAGACCAAATGAAAGTAGGAAAATACATTTCGGAGCACGACCAAAAAATCGCAAACAAACTCGCTTATGTAATGGCAGGAGGCGATTTATCCGAAGCAACTTTGGTAAGTGAGCAGTATTTATTGGATTTGGAAAGAGAGGCTTTCTTATCGCTTTGTACCGAAAAGAAAACATTGGAACGTATTCAATATATGTTAACCAAAGGAAAACCTTTAAGAAATTAGTATTATGAATAAAAAAATCATTCGTTTAAATCCTGAAAATATCCCGATACCTGTTGGCAAATATTCACACGTTACTATTATTCCGAAAAATTCAGATTTATATACTTTCTCGGGTCAAATCGGGGTTGATAATAACGGAAATATTCCCGAAAATCTGAATGAACAGGTTGATAATACATTTAAAAACATTCAACAGATTTTAGAGAGTCAAAACCTTACTTCTGATGATGTAATAAAGGTTAATATCTGGGCTACGGAAGAAATTAATTGGAATTTTTTATATGCAGAATGGGAAACTTTGTTTGGACAAACTTATCCATCAATGACGATAGGTTATGTAAAAGCATTAGGTCTTCCCGAAATAAAAATCGAAATTGAAATTTGGGCAGCAAAACAATAAAATTATGAAAAACACAACCGCTTTATAATTAAAAATGGAAAAACCTAATTTTGAAATAACTGAATATTCTGACATATATAAACAACAAATTTTGAATGTTTGGGAAAAATCAGTTCTTGAGACACACGATTTCTTAACTTCAACCGATTTTAAAGAAATTAAGGAATTGGTCAATACGCTAAATTTCAATAATTTTCAGGTTTTTTGTTTGATAAATGAAAACGTCGTATCGGGTTTTATTGGAATTGCAGAGAAAAAAATTGAAATGCTCTTTTTAGACCCAAAATATTTTGGACAAAAACTTGGATATAAATTATTAAACTTTGCGGTTAAAGAATTAAGTGCAGACAAAGTTGATGTAAATGAGCAGAATACAAAAGCACTGAAATTTTATCAAAAATTCGGATTTGAAACATTTGAAAGAACTGAAAAAGACGAACAAGGAAGAAATTATCCATTGTTGAAAATGAAGTTAAAAAATAAAAAACAGATTTTCCCTGAAAGGGAAATATATAACTAACCCAATGGCAACGCCTTAGGAAATAAAAAGAAAAAACAAAAGAATTATGAAAAACACAACCGCTTATATAGTTTTGGGTTTTAGAACAGCCGTCGGAAAAGCACCAAAAGGAGTATTCCGATTTAAAAGACCTGATGAATTAGCAGCAGAAACCATTCAATATCTGATGAATGAACTGCCTGATTTTGACAAAACGAGAATTGATGACGTAATGGTCGGAAACGCAATGCCCGAAGCCGAGCAAGGCTTGAATGTCGGACGTTTAATTTCTTTAATGGGATTAAAAATTACTGACGTTCCCGGAGTTACGGTAAACCGTTATTGTGCATCGGGATTGGAAACCATTGCAATGGCAACTGCCAAAATCCAAAGCGGAATGGCACACTGTATTATTGCAGGAGGAGCAGAAAGTATGAGCTTTATCCCGATGGGAGGTTACAAGCCCACACCCGATTACGAAGTAGCCAAAGAGGGAAATGAGGATTACTATTGGGGAATGGGACTTACAGCCGAAGCAGTAGCCGAAAAGTATAAAGTTTCCCGTGAAGAACAGGACGAGTTTGCTTTCCATTCACATCAGAAAGCCCTGAAAGCACAGGCAGAGGGAAAATTCGACAAGCAGATTGTTCCGATTACGGTTGAGCAGACGTTCATCAACGAAAAAGGCAAAAAGGAAACCAAATCTTATACGGTTACCAAAGACGAAGGACCACGAGCAGATACAACCCTTGAAGCATTGGCAAGACTTAAACCCGTTTTTGCCAACGGAGGAAGCGTAACAGCAGGAAATTCCTCTCAAATGTCAGACGGAGCGGCTTTTGTAATGGTTATGAGTGAGGAAATGGTTAAAGAATTAAACCTTAAACCGATTGCCAGAATGGTAAGTTATGCAGCAGCAGGAGTTGAACCACGCATTATGGGAATCGGTCCTGTTAAAGCCATTCCAAAAGCGATTGAACAGGCAGGATTACAACTGAATGATATTGAGCTTTTTGAGCTGAATGAAGCATTTGCCTCGCAGTCTTTGGCTGTTATCCGAGAATTAGGTTTGAATCCCGACATCGTAAACGTAAACGGAGGAGCGATTGCATTAGGACACCCACTTGGTTGTACAGGAGCAAAATTATCCGTTCAGCTTTTTGACGAAATGCAACGCAGAAACAACAAATACGGAATCGTTACGATGTGTGTCGGAACAGGACAAGGTGCTGCGGGAGTGTATGAATTGTTGTAAATGATGAATTTTAAATTTTGTCTGAATCACAACTTGTTTCGGTTGATGTTAGTTTCTATTTACAAGAAATTAAATATATTATAAACATTATTACCAAAATAGTTAAAACCTCACAAGAGAATATTCTAATTAAAATAATTTATGAAAATAGAAAGTCATATTATAGACAACACTAAAATTGCTGAAATCGTATCAGAAACGATTATCATAAAAGCAAGTGAAGATGGATTAGACTTGTTAGGAAATTTATATTATCAAGACTTTGACAAAATTATTATTCAGGAAAAAAACATTACACCTGATTTTTTTGACCTACAAAACGGAATAGCAGGGGAAATACTTCAAAAATTTTCTAACTATCGTGTTCAGTTAGCAATAGTTGGCAACTTTGCATCACATTCAAGCAAAAGTATTAACGACTTTATTTATGAAAGTAACAAAAAAGGACAGATTAACTTTGTAAAATCAACAACAGAGGCATTAAATGTACTTTCAAATAATAAAAATTGATATGTATTTACAGATGGTAATTCAAAATTTAAAATAACTATAAAGATATGGAAGACATAACAAGAGGAGGACAATTCCTCGTAAAAGAGACAAAAAGTGAAAACATTTTCACACCCGAGGATTTCTCGGAAGAGCAGGTAATGATGCGTGACTCGGTTAAAGAGTTCGTTGACAGAGAAATTTGGCCTAACAAAGAAAGATTCGAAAAGAAAGATTACGCTCTTACGGAAGAATCTATGCGTAAGGCAGGAGAATTAGGCTTTTTGGGAGTGGCTGTTCCCGAGCAGTACGGAGGTTTGGGAATGTCTTTTATTTCTACTATGCTTACCTGCGATTATATTTCGGGGGCAACAGGTTCGTTTTCAACTGCTTTCGGAGCTCACACAGGAATCGGGACAATGCCAATCACTTTGTACGGAACAGAAGAGCAAAAGCAAAAATACGTTCCGAAATTAGCATCGGGAGAATGGTTTGGATCGTATTGTTTGACCGAACCTGGAGCTGGTTCTGATGCCAATTCGGGAAAAACAAAAGCCGAGCTTACAGCAGACGGAAAGCATTACAAAATCAATGGGCAGAAAATGTGGATTTCCAATGCAGGATTTTGTTCTTTGATGATTGTTTTTGCACGAATTGAAGACGACAAAAACATCACAGGCTTTATCGTGGAATACGACCCGAACAATCCGAACGGAATCACTTTGGGAGAAGAAGAACACAAATTGGGAATTCGTGCAAGTTCGACAAGACAAGTGTTTTTTAATGATACGCTTGTTCCTGTCGAAAATATGCTGGCAGGACGTGGAGAGGGATTTAAAATCGCGATGAATGCCCTGAATGTTGGACGTATAAAATTGGCTGTTGCCTGTCTTGATGCCCAAAGACGTACGATTTCGGGAGCTGTAAATTATGCAAACGAAAGGGTTCAGTTCAAAACACCGATTGCGAATTTTGGAGCAATCCGTGCAAAAATTGCTGAAATAGCTACGAATTGTTTTGTGGGGGAATCGGCTTGTTATCGTGCAGGAGGTGACATTGAAAAAAGAATAAATGCAAGATTGGCAGACGGAAATTCACATCAGGAAGCAGAGTTGAAAGGTGTTGAGGAGTTTGCTATCGAATGTTCCATTTTGAAAGTGGCTGTTTCGGAAGATATTCAGAATTGTACCGATGAGGGAATTCAAATCTTCGGAGGAATGGGATTCTCGGAAGATACTCCAATGGAAAGTGCTTGGAGAGATGCCCGTATTGCCCGAATTTACGAAGGAACAAACGAAATCAACCGTATGCTTTCCGTTGGAATGTTAATCAAAAAAGCGATGAAAGGACACATGGATTTGCTTGGCCCTGCAATGAAAGTAGCTGATGAGCTGATGAGCATTCCTGATTTTGATGTTCCGGATTATTCTGAACTTTTTTCGGAAGAAAAAGAACTTATCTCAAAACTGAAAAAAGCCGTTTTAATGGTGGCAGGAAGTGCTGTTCAGAAATACGGAACGGAATTAGAACAACATCAGCAGTTGTTAATGTGTGCATCGGATATGCTTATTGAAATTTATATGGCAGAATCGGGAATTTTACGTGCTGAAAAATTAGCAAAATCCAAAGGAGCAGAAAACGTAAAAGAGCAGATTGCAATGGCTCAATTATATTTGTATAATGCGGTTGATATTGTTTACACCAAAGGAAAAGAGGGAATTATCTCTTTTGCCGAAGGCGATGAACAGCGTATGATGCTTATGGGACTTCGCAGGTTTACCAAATACGTCAATATGCCGAATGTAGTTGCACTTCGTGAAACTATTGCAAGTAAAGTAATTGCTGAAAATAAATATCCGTTCTAAAAAACGGTTTATTGTTTTAAATTGAGAAAAAAAAATCGAGATAAATTTTACCTCGATTTTTTTTATATGTCAATTACGTTTATTCCATATTTTGTAATTCTTGTTGGTTTTTCTTCCAATACAAATCGAAACTGTAAAATGATAGCAATAGAATAAAGAAGAAGCAAACCACAAAATAAGCCGTTCCAAGTTCTACACTTATCATAGGACCACCTCCCAGTCCGGAATTCATACCTCCCATTGAATTAAGAGATTGCAGTTCGGGAGAGTTTTTCATAACAAGAGCAAAAATAACCAGGCAAGCCAAACTTATTGAAGACAGAATAATTTGATAAATTCCTTTGTTTTTAATTTTTAAAAAACTGACTATCAGTCCAATAATGCAAAAAATCAATGGAACTAAAACAAGGATAGAAGGTTTCTCTTTTTCCTCTTTCGGAGTAGTTTCCTCGCTTTCTTCCGAATCTTCGTCACTCAAATAATCTTCGCTTAAATCGTTTAATTCAGTATCTCCAAATAAATCTGAATTTAGCTTTTTTGCAAATTCACTGCTTTCCATTTTTTCTTCCATATTAACTCCTATTGCCAAATCTACTCCGGAGAATGATACCAAGTCTGTTCCACTACATTTGATGTTCAAAAACGGTAGAAAGAAACAAATAAAAATAACAGTATAACTCGGAATCGGTAATAAATCTGAAATGATTTTTAATGATTTCATGAAAAACGTTTTTTAGTATTAAAGTTTCAAAAATAGTATTTTATAGTTTAGTAAGCTAACAAAACTAATAATTATTCCATAATAAATAAAATAAGGAATGGTTTTGATTAATGGTAAATCCTTTGGAAATAGGTCATTTTAAAACAACCGTAATTGTTCTCCTTTTGTTCCGTCAAAAAGGGTAGTAGATAAGTGAAAATCTGTCTTTTCAGGAAAATATTTTTGCCTTGCAATTTGAAAAGTACGATGAATCATTTCGGCAAAATTTCCTTCGCCCTTGTTGCGTTTGGCAATGTTTTTTTCAGATACTTTTCCGCCGTGCAATGAAGCGATTTGGTTAATCACTTTGTTTTTTCTATCCGGAAAATGTGTTTCGAGCCAGCTTTCAAAAACAGGGTGTACCTCGTCATTAAGAGCCACCAAAGTGTATCCGAAAGATATTGCACCATGTTCATGAATCGTTTTTACAATTTTCAGGATTTCAGCACTGTTAAGGCTTGGGATAACCGGTGCAATCATCACGTGAACAGGTACACCGGCAGAGGACAATTCCAGAATAGCTTTCAGCTTGTTTTTTGTCGATGAGGTTCGGGGCTCCATCACTCTCCTCAAATCCTCATTGATAGTAGGAATGCTTAGTGACACCGAAACCAGGTTTTTTTCTGCCAATGCTTTGATGATGTCCAAATCTCTCATAATCAAGGCATTCTTTGTAATAATACTCACAGGATGTCGGTAGTCTAAGCAAATTTGCAGTAATTTTCTCGTTAATTGATATTGTCTTTCTACGGGCTGGTAACAATCGGTATTTCCTGACAGCATAATAGGCGAGGGGCGATAGCCTTTCTTTTGGAAACATTTTTCCAATAATTCCGGAGCATTCTTTTTAACCAAAACAATACGTTCAAAGTCAATCCCCGCACTGTAACCCCAGTATTGATGCGTCGGTCGGGCATAACAATAAGAACAACCATGCTCACAACCCTGATATGGATTCATCGAATAAACAAAAGGAAGAGAATTTCCTTTTACCTTATTCACAATGGTTTTAGGGAAAACCTCTAAGGTTTTTGTCTGAATTTTCTCATCGTCATATTCGTCCTGATAAATGGATTCTTCATAACGAGATTGCGAAAACCTGTTATGAATATTTGTAACAGCTCCCTGCCCTTTGAACTTGTTCATTGTTTTATTGAGTATTTAATTTATACAAGGTATAAGGAGTCTGCTTGTACGATGAAATTACTTTTTCAGATTTCCTAAGTCATAAATCTCCCGGATTTCTTCCAGCTCATGGTCGAAATCAATGTTTAAATCAATCAGTTTTCCGGTTGATACATCAAACACCCAGCCGTGAACAGTAGGGTAGCCGGTTTCCAGGTAAGACGTTTGCACCGCCGCAGTTTTAAGCACGTTGATACATTGTTCTTTTACGTTCAATTCAACCAACCTTTTGTATCTTTCGTTTGAATCAGTGATATTGTTCAATTCCTCTTTATGCAGGCGATATACGTCCCGGATATTTCTCAGCCAAGGATTTAAAATGCCCAAATCTTTAGCCTCCATAGCAGCCTTCACACCTCCGCAAAAATAGTGACCGCAAATGACGATATGTTTTATCTGCAAGTGTTTTACGGCGTAATCAATTACCGTAGCAGAACTCAAATCGTTATTCGGAATGATGTTGCCTACATTTCTGTGTACGAACATCTGCCCAGGTCCCACACCAGTAACTTCTTCGGCAGTTACGCGGCTGTCGCTACAACCTATATATAATATTTCTGGACTTTGCCCTTCTGATAAATCAGTGAAATAATTACTATCTACCGTTTTCTTTTTTTCAATCCACGCCTTGTTGTTCTCAAATATTTTTTTGTATAACTTCATTTTGTTAGGTTTTTTTATGTCTAACAAAGTTAGTGACGAATCATTATATATGTCAAAGATTAAAGGAAAAAGATTTAAACAAAAAAGTAAATTGTTATAAGTGAAAAACATTTCCGCTTCCAACGGGTTCGTTTGTAGCCACTTGAGTATATATTTCAATAAAAGGGATAAAAATCTTCTCATTTCACTTGCATTATTTGATAAAAGAGTTTTATATTTGCGTCCTCGTTTGGGATAGGAGATGGGGGTTTAGGATAAAGTACATTATAGATTTTTGGATAGGGAATAAGACTTTGAATTTTTTTCAAAAAAAAGTACAAAAAAGTTTTGTTGAATGAAAAAAGGTAATTACTTTTGCACCCGCTTTGAACATGAAAGGCGAGA